>NZ_FVZB01000005.1:315000-940014 GCF_900166655.1 Halobacillus hunanensis
GTCCAAGCAGTGAGACGGTCGAGGCAGGCAAATCCACTCGGCAACGTCAAGCTGTGACGGGGAGGGAACTAAAGTACCGAAGCTCCTGAGTTCACACTGCCAAGAAAATCCTCTAGTGAGGAAAGAGGCGCCCGTACCGCAAACCAACACAGGTAGGCGAGGAGAGGATCCTAAGGTGAGCGGGAGAACTCTCGTTAAGGAACTCGGCAAAATGACCCCGTAACTTCGGGAGAAGGGGTGCTCCTCTGCCGAGGAGCCGCAGTGAAAAGGCCCAAGCGACTGTTTACCAAAAACACAGGTCTCTGCGAAGCCGTAAGGCGAAGTATAGGGGCTGACACCTGCCCGGTGCTGGAAGGTTAAGGGGATGCGTTAGCGCGTAAGCGCGAAGCGTTGAACCGAAGCCCCAGTAAACGGCGGCCGTAACTATAACGGTCCTAAGGTAGCGAAATTCCTTGTCGGGTAAGTTCCGACCCGCACGAAAGGTGCAACGACTTGGGCACTGTCTCAACGAGAGACCCGGTGAAATTATACTATGCGTGAAGATGCGCATTACCCGCGACAGGACGGAAAGACCCCGTGGAGCTTTACTGTAGCCTGATATTGAATGTTGGTACAGCTTGTACAGGATAGGTGGGAGCCTGAGAAACCGGAGCGCTAGCTTCGGTGGAGGCGCTGGTGGGATACCACCCTGGCTGTACGGACATTCTAACCCAGGACCGTGATCCGGTTCGGAGACAGTGTCAGGTGGGCAGTTTGACTGGGGCGGTCGCCTCCTAAAGAGTAACGGAGGCGCCCAAAGGTTCCCTCAGAATGGTTGGAAATCATTCGCAGAGTGTAAAGGCACAAGGGAGCTTGACTGCGAGACTTACAAGTCGAGCAGGGACGAAAGTCGGGCTTAGTGATCCGGCGGTACCGTATGGAAGGGCCGTCGCTCAACGGATAAAAGCTACCCCGGGGATAACAGGCTTATCTCCCCCAAGAGTCCACATCGACGGGGAGGTTTGGCACCTCGATGTCGGCTCATCGCATCCTGGGGCTGTAGTCGGTCCCAAGGGTTGGGCTGTTCGCCCATTAAAGCGGTACGCGAGCTGGGTTCAGAACGTCGTGAGACAGTTCGGTCCCTATCCGTCGTGGGCGTTGGAAATCTGAAAGGAGCTGTCCTTAGTACGAGAGGACCGGGATGGACACACCGCTGGTGTACCAGTTGTTCCGCCAGGAGCATGGCTGGGTAGCTACGTGTGGACGGGATAAGTGCTGAAAGCATCTAAGCATGAAGCCCCCCTTGAGATGAGATTTCCCCTTACGCCAAGTAAGTAAGATTCCTCAGAGACGATGAGGTCGATAGGTCCGAGGTGGAAGCGTGGTGACACGTGGAGCTGACGGATACTAATCAATCGATGACTTAACTATATTCAAAAGCGGAGACGACCGTTTAAGTCCGCTGGGCTAAGCAAGCTCACATTAAGGCTGTGGTTTTTCAGCCTTGAGGGGAGATAGCTTAGAACATGAGGACTTGGGAGTCGGAGCTAGATGATAAAATATGTTTGATAACTTGAGTGTCTTATCCAGTTTTGAAGGTTTACCCTTCTTAACAACATGATGTGGTGGCGACAGCGAAGAGGTCACACCTGTTCCCATGCCGAACACAGCAGTTAAGCTCTTCAGCGCCGATGGTAGTCGGGTCGATCCCCGTGAGAGTAGGACGCGGCCACGTCATTTATATTAATTTATTATGGGAACCAAATAAAGGTTCACCCACATTATCGCGGGGTAGAGCAAGACCGAAAAACTTCTTGCTAAAACATCCCTGTAGGTCTTGCGATGAGCGTAGGCTTCCCTGAAGTCACTTGCAACGTGAGGAGCAGTCTTACAAAAAATATTATGGGAACCGAATAAAAGGTTCATCCACATTATCGCGGGGTAGAGCAGTCTGGTAGCTCGTCGGGCTCATAACCCGGAGGTCGCAGGTTCAAATCCTGCCCCCGCAACCAAAATACTTACAGTAACATGAAACAATAGATCTCTTGAATGATTTAAAACCAGTTTTTAAAAGAACTGGTCCGGTAGTTCAGCTGGTTAGAATGCCTGCCTGTCACGCAGGAGGTCGCGGGTTCGAGTCCCGTCCGGACCGCCATTAACTTTAAATTTAACTTTCCAAGCCTTAGGAATACTTTCCTAAGGCTTTTCTTAATTATTATGATATTTTTCACTAGGTTTTTTTAAATAGTAGCTTCCATTGGTATAATAAATATAATGACTGTTAACAGTGGAGGAATCTCACATGGATGAATTTTCTTTTATTGACTCAATTAAACCTAACAGCTACCGTCAATCCTCACTCATTAAAGGAATTGATGATGATGCTGCTGTTTTTCGGCAAAATACACGAGATATTGTCACGGCTGTAGATACAATGGTAGATGGTGTTCATTTTTCACGAGAAGCTATGGAACCTTATTTTATTGGATACCGAGCATTAGCTGCTAATATAAGTGACTTGGCTGCTATGGGTGCAGAGCCTGCTTTTTTCATGGTGTCGATTGTTATCCCCTCTGATTGGGAGGAACAAGAATTGAGAGAAGTATATCGTGGAATGAATTCTCTTGGTGATGAGTATCGGATGGACATGATTGGGGGAGATACGGTATCTGGGAAGGAATTCGTAATCTCCATTACAGTGTTCGGATATGTGGAAAGGAACAAGGCGCGATATCGTACAGCTGCTCTCCCCGGGGATATACTTTTTGTTACGGGGACCTTGGGTGACTCGAGAGCTGGCCTTGAATGCATGAAAAAGAATATAAACAACGAATATTTAATCAAAAGGCATTGTGAGCCAACCCCTCGTGTGACTTTTGCCGAACAATTAGGTTCACTCAATAGGGTAGCATTGAACGATGTGAGTGATGGTATTGCCAGTGAAGGAAATGAAGTGGCTAAAGCTTCGTGTGTAGATCTACATATTACTTACGACTCAACTCCTTATCACCCTTCCATAGCTGAGCTTTTTCCTAATCAATATCAAGAATGGATCCTATCTGGCGGTGAGGACTTTGAATTACTCGGGGCGGTTTCAGAGCGTGAATGGCCGGAAGTTCAGCAAAAAGCTGAGGATGTAAATTTAACAGTCACAAAAATTGGATATGTATCGGACGCAACAGAAGGCGAGGGTCTGGTATACTTAACCAAGGATGGACAGACTGAACGATTGGAAAAATCAGGGTACACACATTTGCAAGAAGGTCGTGATTAAGTGAAAAGATATGAATGGACGACAGACTCTGAAGGGGAGACTCTCCTCTTCTCGGAGGAGTTAGCCCAGTACCTAACTCCAGGAGATGTGCTGACGTTGGAAGGCAATTTGGGTGCTGGCAAGACAACATTTACGAAAGGACTTGCGAAGGGGCTTGGTGTCAAACGGACGGTAAATAGCCCTACGTTTACCATTATAAAAGAGTACATGGGCAGACTTCCTCTATACCATATGGATGTGTATCGTCTTGAGGATAGTGATGAAGATTTAGGTTTTGAGGAATTTTTTGAAGGAGACGGAGTGACGGTTGTCGAGTGGTCTCAATTTATTAAGGAATATTTGCCAGACGAAAGGTTAGATATTACAATCGAGTACCTGAGTGAGACGAAGCGGAGAATAAAGTTGCAGCCGTACTCTAACCATTTTGAAGAGATTTGTAAGGAGTTTAGAAAATGAATGTGTTAGCCATAGATACATCAAATTACGTAATGGGAATTGCCGTCATAAAAGATGGAGTCGTAACGGGTGAGTTTGTTACGAATATCAAAAAGAATCATTCTCTTCGCCTAATGCCGGCGATTGAACAGCTTATGAGCGAGACAGCTACTAAACCCGAAGAACTTGATCGTATTGCTGTTGCTCACGGACCTGGTTCCTATACGGGGGTTAGGATAGGATTAACTACAGCTAAGACAATGGCCTGGTCATTGAATATTCCGGCTGTCGGCATATCGAGTCTGGAAGCTGTAGCAAGACAGGGTGAGTTGTTCGATGGTTATGTTTGTCCTTTTTTTGACGCGAGAAGGGGGCTCGTGTACACGGGCTTGTATGATGGAAACATGGAACTGGTTAAGGATGAGGTAAACATCTTGATGGAAGATTGGCTGGAACAGCTAAAAGGCATGGATAAGTCAATTCTATTTTTAAGTCAGGATATACAGGGATTTAAAGAAATGATTATCGAGGCACTTGGAGAACAGGCAGTTATTCCAAGCGCTGCTTTCCACTATGCTCGTCCCTCATTAATAGCGTTAGCAGGGGCAGAGAAAGAGTCAGATGGTATCCATGGACTTGTTCCTAACTATTTACGTTTACCAGAGGCAGAGGCTAAGTGGCTTGCGGAGCAGGAGACGAAGTAAATGGTGATCATACGTGAGATGAAGGTTGAAGATATTGAGCAAGTTATGATAGTAGAGCATGCAACATTTGCTGTTCCCTGGACCGAAGATACATTTATGAATGAGGTTAACGGAGAGAATCCGTATGCCCATTACTTGGTAATTGAACAGGATGGGACGGTGTTCGGCTATTGTGGTCTATGGCTGATTATTGATGAGGCCCATGTCACAAATATTGCGATCCATCCTGATTATAGAGGGAATAAGTATGGGGAACAGCTTTTTCGAAAGTCTTTTGAAGAAGCGATTGAGATGGGTGCGATTCAATTAAGTTTAGAAGTACGTGTTTCGAATACACCAGCTCAACATCTCTATCGTAAGTTTGGACTTGTCCCTGGAGGCGTTCGGAAAAATTATTATACAGATAATGGCGAAGATGCATTAGTGATGTGGGTGGGATTAAAATGAATCAGGATCAATACGTATTAGCGATTGAAACAAGTTGTGATGAAACGGCCGTGGCCATTGTTAAAAATGAACGGGACTTAGTAGCGAACGTCGTGGCTTCCCAAATTGAAAGTCATAAGCGGTTTGGGGGAGTGGTTCCTGAGATTGCCTCAAGGCACCATATAGAACAAATTACACTAACCTTAGAGGCGGCCCTGGAAGAGGCAGATCTTAAGTCAGATGATATGAATGCGATTGCGGTTACAGAGGGCCCAGGTTTAGTGGGAGCGTTGCTCGTTGGTGTAAATGCAGCAAAGGCGCTGGCATTTGCAAAAGGAAAACCGCTTGTCGGGGTTCATCATATAGCCGGGCACATTTATGCTAATCGCTTAGAGAAGGAATTTACATTTCCTTTGCTGTCATTAGTGGTTTCAGGCGGGCATACTGAGCTGATCTTAATGAAGGAACACGGATCTTTTGAAGTCATTGGTGAGACAAGGGACGATGCGGCAGGAGAAGCCTATGATAAAGTAGCGCGCACACTTAAGCTTCCCTACCCAGGCGGTCCTCATATCGATAAGTTAGCAGCGGAAGGTGAAGAAGTTATTGACTTTCCGAGAGCGTGGCTGGAAGCAGATTCTTATGATTTCAGTTTTAGCGGTTTGAAATCTGCAGTTATCAACAGGTTGCACAATGCGAAGCAAAAGGGAGAGATCCTTAAACCTGAGGATGTAGCTGCAAGTTTCCAAGCGAGTGTCGTGGATGTGTTATCCACAAAAGCATATCGGGCGGCAATAGATTATGGAGTAAAACAAATCATTGTTGCTGGAGGTGTGGCAGCGAATCAGGGGTTGAGAAAAGCTCTTCATGATAAATTTGAAGGGACTGATACGGAACTGTTAATTCCCCCCTTACATTTATGTACGGATAATGCTGCCATGATTGCTGCGGCAGGGGCTGTAGCTTTTAATCAGGGACACAGAGCAGGCTATGATTTGAATGCAAATCCTGCTTTAAGTTTAGAAAGATATGGTCAGCGAAGCGACAATGATTAGACATGCTAAACTTTCCTTTGGAGCTCTGAAGGAAATTTTTTTTATTAAGAGGTTATACACAATTGTATAATTATACAGTGGATAAGTGTAGGAAGAAAAAGGTATAATTCACATGATATCGTTATCAAAAATGTGGATAACTTAGGTTGTTTCTGTGGATTGTGTGAATAAGGTTGTTGAGAACTGTTATATCAAATTAATAAGACTGAATAAGCTGTGGATATCAAAAATTAACTCATACGGTTATATGCATTCAAAGTGGAAATAAAAACCACCTCAGGTCATCCAGATTCTGGATGACCTGAGGTGGTAATTTTATGGTTTTATATATGGAGTTGTTCCCATTCTTCCATGAGGGTTTCGATTTGTTGTTGGTAGCTTTGATTGCTTTCTGTGAGTTCGAGAGATTTCTCGTGATCTTGATAAACCTCGGGATCACACAATAAAGAATCAATTTCTTCGATTTTACTTTCGATTTCTTCAATTTCTTGTTCAATCTCAGTAATTCTGCGTTGGCGTTTGCGTTCTTCTCGTTTGTTGACCTTATCCTGTTGAAAACTATTTTTAGTTTGAGCTTCTTTATTATCCTCTGTAGTTCTGTTGGCAGATTCGGCTTCCTGGAGCTGTTGAAGCTCCCATTCCTCTTGTTTCTTCTGAACAAAATAATCATAATCACCGAGGAATGTACGTGTTTCTTTCGGATGCATCTCAACAACCTGAGTAGCTATTTTGTTGATAAAGTAACGGTCGTGAGAAACGAACAGTAATGTTCCCGGATAATCAATAAGAGCTGATTCAAGAACCTCTTTACTATCAAGATCCAAGTGGTTTGTCGGCTCATCAAGGATGAGGAAATTAGCTTCCTGCATCATAAGCTTAGCCAGAGATAAACGCGCCTTTTCTCCCCCACTTAAAGCAGAAACCGGCTTTAGCACATCGTCGCCGGAGAACAGGAAATTACCGAGTATCGTGCGAATATCTTTCTCATTTTTCAAAGGATAATCATCCCAGAGTTCATTTAATACAGTTTTCTTCGAGTTTAACTTTGTTTGTTCCTGGTCATAGTAACCAATTTGAACATTGGTTCCAACCGCCATTGTACCGCTTGCTTTTAATTCCCCAATGATGGTTTTGAGCAAAGTTGTTTTTCCGACGCCATTTGGTCCGACTAAGGCAACTGAATCTCCTCTCTGTAAATTTATCGATAGATGATCAAATAACAAAGGAGAATCAGGGTCATATCGGAAAGATAAATCATTTAGTTTCAACACATCATTTCCACTCTTCTTATTCACTTGAAAGCTGAAAGAAGCAGAGGATTGATCGGTTTTCGGTTTATCCAGCTTGTCCATTTTTTCAAGCTGCTTTCTGCGGCTTTGTGCACGCTTACTAGTTGTGGCACGCACAATATTCTTCTGGATAAATTCTTCCATTCGCTTGATTTCCGACTGCTGCTTCTCAAAGTTCTTCAATTCAAGTTCATAATCGGCTTCTTTCTTTTGCAAATAATTACTGTAATTCCCGTGGTACTTTTTTGAACCTTGATGGGCAATTTCGTAAACCGTATTCACAATCTTATCTAAGAAGTAACGATCGTGGGAAACGATCACCACGGCCCCTTCATACCCTTGCAAATAGCCTTCAAGCCAGGAGAGAGTTTCAATATCCAGATGGTTGGTCGGCTCGTCAAGAATCAGAACGTCAGGCTTTGTTAACAGCAGTTTCCCTAGAGCCAGTCGGGTTTTCTGCCCTCCGCTTAAGGAAGTGATCGGCGTATTCCAATCGAAGTCATGAAAATTCAATCCGTTGAGGACAGCTTTTATGTCTGCTTCATAATGATAGCCGCCTGCGCGTTTAAAATAATCCTGGCGCTCATCGTAGCTTGACAGCAATTTCTGATAGGCCTCTTGATCATCAAGCAGGTCTGGATCCGCCATCTCTGTTTCCATGTTACGTAATTCTTTTTCAATCCCTTTTAAATGAGCAAATACCTTCTCCATCTCGTTCCAAATCGATTCCTCAGAATCTAGTCCGGTATTTTGAGCCAAGTACTCCATCGTTACATCTTTAGGCTTGAAAATATCCCCAGAATCATAGCTCAATTCCCCCGCCATCATTTTTAACAGAGTACTTTTGCCAGACCCATTTCGGCCCACAACAGCAATACGGTCATTCATTTGAACTTCCAGTTTAATATTCGATAAAATTAACTCAGCGCCAAAACGCTTCGTTAATTGATTTAATTGCATGAGAATCATGTCGTTTCACCTCAATGGATTAAGTGTATCTTATATGGGTCAAGAGTAGCAAGACGTGCAGCTTCTATTTAAGGGACGCCTCAACGACTTTGAGTTGATTTTTTGATAGAATAAGAGTACTGTTTCAATTAACTGATTTGGCAAAAAGGAGTTTGGACATGGCTGAATTTACTCATTTTAATGACCAGGGACGCGCCAGAATGGTCGATATATCTGAAAAAAGTGATACGGTTCGGACAGCTGTAGCGAAGACAAGCGTGACTGTGAATGAATCGATTTATCAAAAAATAACCAACCAGACGATGGCAAAGGGTGACGTATTAGCTGTTGCTCAAATAGCCGGCATCATGGCAGCGAAGAAGACACCGGATTGGATCCCAATGTGTCATCCACTTTCGTTAAAGGGGATTGACGTTCGTTTTAATTGGCAAGTGAATAATGGCTATCAGCTGCTGATTGAAGCAGAGGTGAAAACGAAGGGCAGCACAGGAGTAGAGATGGAAGCTTTAACCGCCGCTTCGGCATCAGCTTTAACAGTATATGACATGTGTAAAGCAGTGGATAAAAGCATGGTGATCGGGCCTACTTTTCTAGAGGAGAAAACAGGTGGAAAGAGCGGAGATTACCGGAGAGAAGACGGATCGAGGAGGTAGAGAAATGGATGTAGAGCATACGAAGATTCCACAGGCGACAGCGAAGCGGCTGCCGTTGTATTATCGCTTTTTGAACAACCTCCATGGCCAGGGGAAGATGCGCGTCTCCTCGAAAGAGCTCAGTGAAGCTGTGAAAGTTGATTCGGCCACGATCCGCAGGGACTTTTCCTATTTCGGAGCCCTCGGAAAAAAAGGCTATGGATATAATGTCGAGTATTTACTCTCCTTTTTCAGAAAGACTTTAGATCAGGACGAGACGACTAAAGTTGCTCTAATAGGAGTCGGAAACCTGGGAACAGCCTTCCTGAACTATAATTTTACGAAAAACAATAACACTAGAATAGAGATAGCCTTCGATGCGAATACGGACCGAATTGGAGAAGAAGTTGGCGGCGTGCCAGTTGAGCACATTGATAACTTAGAACAACATATGAAAGGTATAGATGTTGCGATCTTAACAGTTCCTGCTTCAGCAGCTCAAGGGATTGCTGATAGACTGGTGAAAGCGGGAATATCAGGTGTGCTGAACTTTACGCCGGCTCGGATCACAGTACCCACAAGCGTACGGGTTCATCATATAGACCTGGCTATTGAACTGCAGGCCCTTGTGTATTTTCTTAAGCATTACCCTTTAATAGAAGAAGCGTAAGATCCTAAGGAAATTTATCGTATTAAGAGACCGCCCTGATGAAGGCGGTCTCTTTATACTTTCGGAATTACTTATTTATGAGAGCTTTGACACCGAGATACAACAATGCCAGTGAGAAGACGATGATCGCAATTCCACCAATAATATTAAAGAAGCTGACGATTCCAGCGGTAATCACTGATGAGGTTGGTAAGTTGGCTAAGGCGAAACCTGCTAAAATACATGCCAAGTAAAGCAAAGCTAAATGGTTCATAGTAGCCCCTCCTTTTAGGATAGTGTATGAAAATTATCCAATTTTGTGCCTGAACCATAGTTTCTCAAGTTCCATCAAATGAGGTTATTGCTTGGTATGAAGGGGTATAAAAGGAATAGCTTATATGTCTGGAAAATGGAGGGAGGGGGAAGAATGAAGAAATTGCCCCACAAGTGGCTGGTTGTCATTTCTGTGCTCTTTGGAACTTTTACAGTGATTTTAAATAACAGTATGCTCAATCCCACACTGCCAAGGTTCATTGAAATTTTTAACTCTAATGCAGTGATGGTAGGGTGGATTTTGACGATTTTCATGGTTTCGATGGGGATGACCATGCCGTTAACAGGATACTTTGGAGATCGTTTTGGAAAAAAGAAGGTGTATGTAACGGGATTATGCATCTTTATTGTGGGATCGTTATGTGGGGGTTTCTCGCAATCACTAGGCATGATCATTTTCTCGAGGGCTATTCAGGGGATGGCCGGCGGATTGATGATGCCCATCGCGATGGCCCTGATTTTTAATTCATTTCCCCGCGAGGAGCGGGGACTGGCTGTAGGAGTGTATGGGGTAGCGGCCATGGTTGCCCCGGCAGTTGGGCCGACAGTCGGCGGCCTAATCATTCAATTTTTGGACTGGCCCTGGCTATTTGTCTTTAACATTCCATTTGGACTTAGCGGGCTTATTTTATCTATGAAGTTTCTTGAACCGACGAAAACTAATCCGGAAAAGCGTTTTGATTATATCGGATTTATCATGATAACAGTCGGGATCGGGTCGATTCTGTATGCATTAGGAAGAGGACGCAGCGTTGAGACGTTAAGTGATCCTTTAAATATATTGCTAATAGCCGGCGGTTTATTAGCAATAGTTGGATTCGTCTTTTATGAAAATCGCCAACGAGATCCATTGCTTAATCTGTCTGTGTTTAAGGTTCCGACGTACACGTTTTCGATTGTTGTTACTTCTTCGGCATCTATCGGGCTATTTTCAGGGATTTTTTTATTGCCATTACTTATCCAAAATGTGTATGGTTTGTCGGAGGTTATGACAGGACTTCTGTTTCTCCCTGCAGCAGTGGCCAGTGGTTTGTTTATGTCTATCGGAGGTCGCCTGCTTGATAAGAAAGGTCCGAAATATGTTGTGCCACCCGGGCTGGCCATCATGGCTGGAGCTACATTTGGACTAGGAATGCTGCAGCTCTCCACCCCGTTTTGGCTGATCATCGTCCTAAATACAATCCGCGGATTAGGAATGGGAATGGGGAACATGCCTGCTACAACGTCAGGAATGAATGCTATTCCCGAAAGGCTCGTAGCGCAAGGATCGGCTATGAACAATATCATCAGGCAAATTTCTTCGTCGCTCAGCATTGTTTTCTTTTCCATTTACTATGAGGTGAGACGAACACAAATTGCAGCAGCTCCAGATGTGGGCATGCAGGCTGCCACGCTCCAGACATTGAATGAAGCGTTCCTCGTCTCAGCAGGCGTACTCACTCTCGCCATTCCTTTTTCGTTTATTTTAAAAGGCGTGCAGAATGATCAACAAACGGAACGAGCTTAATAAAAAAGAACCGCTTAATAGAGCAGGGTGAACTATCCCCCGAATAATGGACACTTCTAAAAAAGTGCCCTTATTCGGGGTTTTTGTGTTTCACGACCTCGAATCTACATTTATAATTAAACTAATAAACAAAGCGAGGTTATAGAGATGTCCCCTATTATCTTTACTGAATTCCAAAGGCAACAACTAGAATCCAATCCGAATGTCATGAAAGTATCCGACCGTTCCATTACGTATTCTCCAGATTTCAAATTAGCTGCCGTGAAGGAAAACTTAGCTGGAAAAGGCCCCCACCAGATCTTTACTGAAAAAGGTTTTGATATGGATATTATCGGCTCCAAGAAGCCTAAAGAGTGTTTAAAGCGTTGGCGGGAGACCTATGACAAGTATGGCAAAGATGGCTTCTACAAGGAACGTCGGGGAAAGGGATCCACAGGCCGTCCATCCACGAATCATTTATCTGCGGAGGATAAGCTGAAGAAGGCGGAAGCTCGCATTGCGTATTTAGAAGCTGAATTAGACTTCATAAAAAAGCTAGAGGAACTCGAAAGGCAGGCGAAGAAGAAACGTTAACTCCATCTGAAAAATTCACATTGATTGAACAGGTTTTGCGGGAAAAAGGACTGAAGTATCTCATTCAATATTTCTGTGAAATCGCTGGTGTCAGCCGATCCGGTTACTATAACTGGTTAAAGGCAGAGGATACACGCCATCGTAAAGAACAGAAGGATGAGGCAGATTACAAGGTGATCAAGAAGGTATATGATAACCATCAAGGAAAAGTAGGAGCCCTACAGATTAAGATGTTTTTAGAGCACGATGAAAGCATCACCATGAACCATAAGCGCATCCGTCGTGTCATGAAAAAATATAATCTCAAGTGTAAGATACGCGTGGCCAATCCATACAAACAAATCGCCAAAGCAACGCAAGAGCACAAAACCTGTGAAAATAAGCTGGAACGCCACTTCAATCAGGGAGAGCCTCACAAAGTTCTCCTCACGGATATTACATACGTTTATTACGCGGAGGGACGCAAAGCTTATTTATCGGTCATCAAAGATGGAGCGACACGAGAAGCCCTGGCTTATCACCTTTCCACTTCTTTAAAGATGGATTTAGTGTACCAAACGATTGATAAATTGATGGAACGCGAGGACTTTATTCCTCATCCCGAATGTTTGATCCATTCTGATCAAGGCGTGCATTATACACACCCTGAATTCCGAAAGAAGATCAAAGCTTTAGGGATGAACCAATCGATGTCTCGTCGTGGAAACTGTTGGGACAACGCTCCGATGGAATCCTTTTTTGGACATATGAAGGATGGCATCGACTTTAAATCGTGCTCTTCCATATTTGAAGTCAAGGAAGCAATTCAAGGTTACATGGAGTATTACAACAATGAGAGATACCAATGGTCATTAAAAAAGATGACCCCGGCACAATACCGTGGTCACCTTTTAACAGCCTAGGGGCTTTTTATTAAACTGTCCATTTTATGGGGTACAGTTCAGGGAACTCTGTTAAGCGGTTTTTCTCGTTCTAGGACTTCGAAAGTTCAGATCTTTTTTCAATCCACTCTCGCCTGAGCATACCGTATATGTACATGTCATAAGCTTCATCATCACGCAGAATAAACTCCCGCTGAGCTCCTTCGTATGTAAAACCCAGATTTTCATACAACCAGATAGCGGGCTGATTGTAGGAAAAAACGGTGAGCTGGATACGATGCAAGTTAATTTCATAAAATGCGTAATCTAGCAGTAATGACATAGCCTCTGTTCCATAACCTTTTCCTTGCCGCGAAGGATCTCCAATGGCGATGGCAACCCAGCCATTTCGCTGTGTCCAAAGAATCCCATCAAGTTCAATATACCCTAGAAACGTTTTGTCATCACGGATAGAGAATAGAAAATGATTATCCCGTTCACTGGCTTCGTCTCGCCATTTTTTAAGTGAATCGAGCGTGGTTGGTTTAGCGGGTAAGGCATCTAATCTCCTCAAAAAGGTCGAGTTGGAATACCACGTAAGCATCGTTTCTAAATCTTCATCCATTAGTGCTTGAAGCTGTACTCGCTTTCCTTTCAGAATCTGGTGCATAACAAGGTCTCCTCCACTAATACTCTGGATTTAAGAATTATTTCTTAGCTTTTTTAATTTTGATATAAGTGATGATTAAGCGAATCGTGACAGCGAAATTAAACGTGGCAATGAGGGCGGGTAGTATTGTTCTGAAATTCCATAAGCTCTTCTCTGCAGAATGGGCAGCAATATAGGTGAATGCTGCCCCCATTGCAAAGTAAAGCAGGGCCATAAATATAGGTGACATCCTCATACTACATAAGCCCTCCGAACAGAATTGTTTGCAGTTGCTCCTGCATACGGCGGATTTCTTCTTCGGAAATAAAGAATTGAGTGAAGACTACGAAAGAATTCATCGCCATATGGGCAATAATGGGTGTAATGATGCTCTTCGTTTTGACATACAAGAAGGCAAACACAACGCCCATAGAGAAATAGACAAGCATATGTTTGAAGTCGATGTGAAACACTCCAAATACGAGCGCGGAAACTAAAACAGCTATAAAGAAGTTAGTTCTTTTGTAGATAGAACCAAAGATGACTTTTCGGAAGATAATTTCTTCAGTAATAGGTGCGAACACTACCGGCAGAAGAATAAATAATGGGGATTGTCTTGCGATCTCCATTAAGTTCATCGTATTTTCTGACCCAGCCGGAACTCCGAAGACTTCTGTTTCTATCAGCGCAGCTATTCCTTGAGAAAATAAAGCAAGAAATACACCTAGAATCGACCAAAGTATAATCTTTCCAGGACCTGATCCATCTTCCCTCAAGGAAGCCTGTTTCATATCTTTCTTTAATAAGCCCAGCATGATAATAGTAGCGACCGTAAAGCTGATCACCGACCAAACTGCAATAGCATCAGACCTACTCAGACCAAAAGCAAATACAACAAGCGGCATTCCGACGATCGCTGATAGCTGAGTAATTACATAAGTTAAAATAATTAACCAATATCGTTTAGGCATCTAGGCACGTCTCCTTTTTCCAATAAAAAAATAAACTTCATCAGTCTATTTATAGATATAGTTACAATTAACATTCATACCAAGAAATGTTTTTAAATGGGTGAGACCTAAGAAAAGCTTACCCTTTGTCTAAATACATGTAACATGAGTTACCTTATGTATTTTATCATAGTTTAAAAACCACGAGGAAGGAATAAGGGATGAGCCAGTGAAAAAATTTGTTGAAATTTGCTGATAAAAAATCTATTTTTTTTACTTGAAAAACGGGGATGAATTGATTATGATAAGAATTGTGTTAGCACTCAGCATTATAGAGTGCTAATAATCGACACAAAACAAGAAAACGAACCTTATTAAGGAGGGTGTCCTAATTGTTAAAGCCACTAGGTGATCGTATTGTAATTGAATTAGTAGAGGAAGAACAAACTACTGCAAGCGGTATCGTGCTTCCAGACTCTGCGAAAGAAAAGCCTCAAGAAGGTAAAATCGTAGCAGTTGGAACAGGTCGTGTAACGGATAACGGTGAGAAGATTGCACTTGAAGTTTCACAAGGTGATCATATCATCTATTCTAAGTTTGCAGGTACTGAAGTAAAATATGAAGGCAATGAATACTTAATCATTCGCGAAAGTGATATTTTAGCAGTCGTTCAGTAATATCTACAATGGGAGAACCCATAGAGGATATCGATACGAATTTGATAAGGAGGGCATTTTATAATGGCTAAAGAAATTAAATTTAGTGAAGACGCACGCCGCGCCATGCTTCGTGGTGTAGATACATTGGCTGATGCCGTAAAAGTAACACTGGGACCAAAAGGACGTAACGTGGTTCTTGATAAGAAATTCGGTTCCCCGCTTATTACCAATGATGGGGTAACGATTGCAAAAGAAATCGAATTGGAAGATCACTTCGAAAATATGGGTGCACAGCTTGTATCCGAAGTTGCTTCTAAAACAAACGACGTAGCGGGTGACGGTACAACAACTGCAACTGTCCTAGCTCAGGCTATGATCCGTGAAGGGTTGAAAAACGTAACCTCTGGTGCTAATCCAGTCGGAATCCGCCGCGGAATTGAAAAAGCAGTAGAAGTTGCCACAGAAGAACTACGTAAAATCTCTAAGCCAATCGAAGGCCGTGAGTCTATCTCACAAGTAGCTTCTATTTCAGCTTCTGATGATGAAGTAGGTCAGCTAATCGCTGAAGCTATGGAACGCGTAGGTAACGATGGCGTTATTACAATTGAAGAATCTAAAGGGTTTAACACAGAACTAGAAGTGGTTGAAGGTATGCAATTCGACCGCGGTTATGCTTCTCCTTACATGGTCACAGACCAGGATAAGATGGAAGCTGTTCTTGAAGATCCTTACATCTTAATCACAGATAAGAAGATCAACAACATCCAGGAAGTTCTTCCTGTACTTGAACAAGTTGTTCAGCAGTCCAAGCCGCTTCTATTAATCTCTGAAGATGTAGAAGGTGAAGCTCTAGCAACACTTGTTGTGAACAAACTTCGCGGTACATTTAACGCTGTAGCAGTTAAAGCACCAGGCTTCGGTGATCGCCGTAAAGCGATGCTTGAAGACATTGCCGTGCTAACTGGCGGTCAAGTTATTACCGAAGATCTTGGTTTAGATCTGAAGAACACTACAATCGATCAGCTTGGACGTGCTTCCAAAGCCGTGATCACTAAAGAAAACACAACAATCGTTGAAGGGAACGGAAACCCAGAGCAAATCGCTTCCCGCGTAGCTCAAGTCCGTGCCCAGGCTGAAGAATCTACTTCAGAATTCGATAAAGAAAAACTACAAGAGCGCCTTGCTAAACTAGCTGGCGGAGTTGCTGTCATCAAAGTAGGTGCAGCTACAGAAACAGAATTGAAAGAGCGTAAACTACGCATCGAAGACGCCCTAAACTCTACTCGTGCAGCAGTAGAAGAAGGTATCGTTGCTGGTGGTGGTACAGCACTTGTAAATATCATCAAATCCGTTGAAGGTCTAGGCCTGAAAGACGACGAAGCTACAGGTGGAAGCATCGTACTGCGTGCCCTAGAAGAACCTGTACGCCAAATCGTACACAACGCTGGACTTGAAGGTTCAATCATTGTAGAACGTCTGAAAGGTGAAGCAGTAGGTACTGGCTTCAACGCAGCTTCTGGCGAATGGGTAAACATGGTTGAAAGCGGCATTGTTGACCCAACTAAAGTAACTCGTTCTGCTCTTCAAAACGCAGCATCTGTTGCGGCTATGTTCTTGACTACTGAAGCGGTCGTTGCTGATCTTCCTGAGGAAGACAACGGCGGTGGCGGCGGTATGCCAGACATGGGCGGCATGGGTGGTATGGGCGGCATGATGTAATCATGCACCCATAGCCCTTGATATCAAGGGTTTAGCTTCACTCCAATAGTCAGAATGACATACTTTTGACATACCTGGCGGGGAAAACACTATAAATCTAATGAGCCTCTCATAAGTTCACTGAACTTTTGGGAGGCTTTTTCTTCCATGTTTTCAGTAATGTGCGCGTATATATTCATGGTTGTGTTTATATCTCCATGACCTAATCGTTGTTGAATTTCTTTAACTCCTACTCCTGCTTCAATTAATAGAGAGGTGTGGGTGTGTCGCAAGGAGTGAGGGGTAAGTTCCTTATGGATACCACTAATTTTTAATAAACGTCTCATATGGGTGTTTACGGTCTTTAAAAACTCAGGGTATCCCAGGTTCTGAACTTCCTTAGCAAAGACAAAATCCAGTTGAGTATATTCGTTCTTCATTTTATCTATGAGATCATCTTGGTGTTCTTTGTGTCTTTTAAGGACCTCAATAACTCCAGCGTCCATTTTTAGCGTTCTGATCGATCCTTTAGTTTTGGGAGTCAGTAGTTGATACTCTTTTGTTCTATTATTGGGGTTGTAATACGTTTTTGTTACTCTTAAGGTTTTTTTATACATATCTATATCCGACCATTTTAAGGCGATCAACTCACCCACTCGTAACCCACTATAAGCAAGTGTCAAAAACATGGGGTAGTCTTTATCAATGCCACTTTCCTTAGCAGCATTAAGAAAACGAATAAGTTCTTCTTTTTCCATAAATTTAATTTCACCTTTACTGCTTTCTACCTCCTCAACGGTTTCCACTTTGCGTGGAATTTTTGCAAAGTCGCAAGGACTGTCCTTAATGATGTTAAACTCCACAGCTTTCCTGAAAACCATTCTACCTGTTGCATGAATACCATCTAGAGTATTAAACGCATAGCCTGCATTATGAAGCGAAGCAAGCATGGCTTGATACTGTTTACGCGTGATATCTTTTATTTTTTTATTTCCGAAGAACCTATTTAAGTGATCCAAGTTATGCTGTCTATTTCTCACAGAACTAACTTTAGCGGTATCACGATAAGTCTTAAGCCACTCTAAAGTAAATTCTTGAAAGGTAATATTTTGTTCTTGAACATATGTATTTTCAAATACTTCCTTTTCTACTTCAGCTGCGGCCATCTGAGCTTCTTTTTTTGTCTTGAACCCTCCTTTAGATGTGAATTTCTTTTTCCCAGTAGACGGATCTACTCCCGTATATATTTGGAAATACCATTTGTTACCTCTTTTCCGGAAATTAGCCATATTTATCCCTCCTTCCTTAGATTAATCAAATTAGACTTATCCGACGGTACAATTCGACTCTTAATTTTTTCTAAACGCTCAATACAAACTTTTCTTGGAATCATAAAGTCATGAGACAACTGATCGATAATAGTCGGATTGGAAAGGTTATAATCATTGATCATATGAGTGGGGAGCGAAGCATATAGAGTGAAGTGCTTGGCATCCCTTTCCTGAAGTTCATAAAAAGAATAAGGCATGAAAGATTGTCGACCTGCATGCCTCACAGCATGACAAAGCTCGTGAAAGAATTGCTCTCGTTGTTGTATATAAGGGAGGCGACTATCTAATACGATCTCTTGAAACTTCCCTACCCTCATGTAACTAGCTTGAGTAGGTCTACAAGTCACAAATATTTGGGACTCGGATCCAATGGTGTAAACATTTAAATCGTCCGGCTCTGTAAATTTGTGGCTTTTATACCATTGAGTTATTAGGTCTTCTAGAATTGTGGTTGTGTAGTAAGGAAATCTCAAACTAATCACCTTCCTTACAAGCATTATACGAACGTACGTTCTATTAATCAATAATTAATTACAAAAATTGTATTATTTTGGAGAGGGGTAAGTTTTACGATGTACAAAAGGTATTAAGGTAATAATGTCGAATTTTCTAGTAGGAGTGATGATAAGTGAGTAGGCATTGGAAGAAATTTTCTATTTATTTGATAAATAATTGCCAAAATTGTAGGTGTTTGGAATAATTAATAAAAAGATACTTTGCAATTTCAATGAAAAGTAAATATTGGGTTACTACACTCAGAGTCATCGTTTGTCCCTAAACTGGCTTTTTAGAAAGGAAGATTATGTGTCTGAAGAAAAAATACTATTAGATTTGAAAGATATTATAGATTATGTGAACGGAAAGAAACAAAAGGATAAATTAGAATTGTTAGCTAGTGTAACAGTGACTGGATTAATGCTTGTAAACCCGGTTGTTGGAGCTACGGCTTCTTCTGCATATACATTGTTAGGAGCAAGTGTTTCTAGCCAAATAAAAAGGATTTTCCATCGCTTAGATACTGAGACTAAAGAGGATCAAGCACTAGAAGCGTATGAGAAATGCAGAGTTACGGAAATCTTATTATCTAGGCTAGCTGTTAAACATACAATAGAAAATAATCTAAATGGAAAAGACATGCTGTTTGCACAATGGAAACTTACAAGATATGTCGAGGAAGAAGAGAAAAAGCGCATTAGTTGTTTAGATGAAGAACGTGAAAGTAGATTTATTCAAAGTTTTATTGAAGAGGGATCTTATAATAGAGAAAGCTATTGGGATGAATTACTTAACGCTATCCTTATAGCAATAGATGTATCTGGAGTAGAAACAACAACATTCAAACAGCAGATGTTAGAAGAAATAGAAAAAAAATATCAGGCATTCATTAATCAAGTATCATATGAATCTCAACTTTTCAAAAACTATATCCGAAACCTTGATAACGATAAAGAAGAAGTAATGCAAAAACTTAATGAGATAATGGAATTTATAAGTTTATATGGCAGCATGTATTGGACTATTAATGAAGTTGATCAATGGTTAAAGGAAAGTACTGATCCAACAATTAGTTTAGATTTTTTTAACTATGAAGAAAAATCCTTTGAGGAGCAGTTTATTCAGAAGTTAGAGAATGATGTTATTTACTTAAAGGGGAAAACACGAGAAGAAGTAGCTTTCTACACACTATTTATTATTAGGGATCAAGTGCCAAAAATTGAACAAGACACTTATATTATCGACTCAAAGGAACAGTGGGATAATCTTAGAGGGAAATGCAAAGGAAAGATATTAATTCCAAACTTTAATGCATCTGTTGTGCAGGTTATCCCTAATAATACCAATATTATTATTTATAGCGAAGAGGACTATGTGGGAAACAAACAGCCTATCGAATTAAATAAGAGAATTCTAAGTAATATGAGTAAAATGCTGCAAAATGAGATAGATGATATGGAATTAACTAACAAAATAGTTAATAAGTCTAATGGTCTTTATACTACTTTTAAGAGAATGGTGTTTAAAGGTAAGACTGGGTATCCAAAATGGGAAGCATATATTAATCGCTCTTTCATACCTGCGCTATTATTGGGAGGTTGGGTACAATCAGAATCTTTTGATGATAAAGAGATACTTTGCAAACTATCACAGTCCACTTATGATGAATATCTAAATTCAATCAACGACATAGTTGGAGGTGAAGATCCTTTTCTTCTAACATATAAAAACAACCGAGATAAAGTCTATAGGTTGGCTAACATAGAGGAAGCTTGGGAATTGAACTTTCAACTTTTGACCGAAGATGTAATGAATGTTTTCAAGCAATTAGTAGTAGACGTACTAACTGATGTTGATCCAGTTTATAGCTTACCAATAGAAGAACACTATAAAGGAAATATAATGAACAAAGGAACAAATTATTCTGAAACCATGAAAATGGGTATGATAAGGTCATTAATAATGTTAGCTAATATGGATGGTAAAGACAACTTTATGAGTATTGAATCAACACAAACTTGGGTGGATGAAACATTAAAACTAGTACTAGGTCAGGTTGATTCTCGTGAGAAATGGTTCGCAATATCGGAATTTATGCCAATGATCGCAGAAGCTTCACCTAAGATAACACTTACTGTACTGAATCAAGAAGCATCTAATCAAGAATCTGTTTTTTGGAATCTATTTGAAGAGAATAGTGATGGTTTCTGGGGGAGAAATTATTATACTCATATCTTGTGGGCATTGGAAAAATTATTATGCATAGAAGAAACTTCTCCAAAAGCTATAAAAGTGTTGGCTCTCCTTGCAGAAAGGGATATTAAATACTCTATTAGTAATAGTCCGATGTCGACATTGCATAACGCTTTATGTGCTTGGTTACATGACATTAATATATCTATTGATGAAAAGATACGGTTGGCGGATTATCTAGTTAAACAAAGCAATATTGGTTGGAAGTTGTTAGAGTTAATACTGCCAGATAGAACACTTGGTCAGACAATGATGAGTATGAGCAAGCCTCAATATAGGTTGTTTAAAATGAACTACAAGCTAACAAGTAGAAAAGAGGTTATAGACACTTATAAAGCTTATACCATGATTGCTATACAAGAAGCTAAGGATGACATCGACAAATGGGGAATTATTTTTGATAAGTTTTTCTTCTTTGAATTAGGGCTAGCAGATGATGTAATAATTGGAGTAACTAAGGCATTAGATCACTGTAGTATAGATATTAAAAAATATGCATTTAAAGAGAAAGTGCTTGATATATTGTATCGACATCGCTTTTACTCGGAATCTCATTGGGCAGTTAAGGAAGAATATCTTCTGAGAATAGAAAAAGAAGTCTATGAAGCAATACAATTTGAAAATACACTCTATAATTACCTGCATTTATTTACGACAGACAAACCGATCTCATTACATCCTGTTCCATACCGGGAAAAGGAATACGATTATATCAAGGAGCGAGAATTATTACGTCAATTGCGTGTTGCTGTTATGGAAGAAATACAAGAAAACCCTCAGGTAAGTATTTTGGAGTTATTACTGATGTTAAAAGAAGAGCATCAAAATGGGGCTGAAGCAATTGGTGAAATTATGGCAACTGAGTTCCATGGAAACAAGCTCGATATGGAATTTATGGATAGACTGTTAGAAGAGGGTTTGAAAGTAGCTTTTCTGTCTTATGTACGAACTATTTATATTAAGCAAGGATTGCAGATAATAAAAAATTCACTAGAAAAAACGGATGATAATCTGAAAGTTGATTTACTCAAAATAGCTGAAATAGATGAAGAATTAATAGCGTTGGTAGACAGTTGTGGACAAATGGTAACCAAAAAATACTGGGGGACTCTTCCAAGTTATATAGTGGATGGAAAAGATAAAACTATATGCTTTTTAATTTGGGGTAATTTGTTAAAATATAAGAATTACTCAACGGCCCTGATTATGCTAAATCGAAATTATTTCAACGATGTACCAAAACACCTTGAATTATTAGCGAAAATCTTAGAGGATCAGGAACACTATGATGTTTATCGTGACAAATATTATATCTGCAGAGCTTTCCAACATATTTATGAGTTAGACAATTTAACAGCGGAGCAACATACATTAGTTAGACAGTTAGAGTGGGCTTATTTTAGCATGTTAATAACTGAATTTAAACCAAAGTATTTATTGGAAGATTTAAAGAAAGACCCTACTTTATTAGCTGAATTAATTCGTTACGCCTTTAAATCAGAAGATGAATCAGAGAGACCTAAGGAACTAACTGAAAGTGAAGAAAAACTAGCAAAACAGGCATTTAGTATATTATTTGAATTGAAGTTTTGTCCTTGTGTAGATGAGGAAAAAAATATTTCGTTTGAAGAATTAAAAGAATGGACCGAACATTATTTAAAACTGATTGAAGAAAATAACCAACCTAATATAGGTAGGACTAAATTAGGAGAGTGTTTTTCTCAATCACCTGTAGGTACAGACGGGAACTTCCCCCATGAATCGGTAAGAAAAATCATTGAGGAAAATTATTCAGACGAAGTAAAGCGTGGCTTTGTAATTGGAGTAATGAATAGCCGAGGTGTTTACACTTTAACGGATGGAGAAAAAGAAAAACAACTGGCTATTGTATATGAAAGATATTCTAAGGCGATAAGAATAGAATACCCATTCATGGCAGATGCCTTAAAGGAACTGGCAGATGATTATTCTAGACAGGCTGACGCAGATAGAGAGAGAGCCACTTATGACTTATAAGGGCGAAACATTAGAATTCCAAAAAAGTGAAAGGTTAGGAAGAGGGGGGAATGGTGAGGTACACGAAATTGTTTGTATTCCACCCTCTGCTAATCGTTTAGTGGTAAAATTTCTCACCTATTCTTCAAGAAACTTCGAGAAAAAATTCACCCGGTTTAAACATGAAGTACTTACAGTTCAACGCCTTTATAGTAGATGCGAAGGATTATTGCCAATTATAGACTATTACTTACCTGATGTGGTGCCTGAAAGAGGTAATCCGGCTTGGTTTGTCATGCCTTTTGCGAGACGGTTTAAAGATCATATATTTGGAAATCAATTAAATATTATGCAAAAAATGAAGTTAGTTAAGGATATAGGGAGGATTTTAAGGCGAATTCATAATGAAGGTTATTCCCATCGTGATATCAAACTAGATAATTTGTTGATTTATAATGATAGTGTAGTATTAAGCGATTTCGGATTAGTTAGTCATGAGGATTATGATCGTCTAACAGGAGTGAACGAGCGAGTAGGACCTTGGAATACAATTGCTCCAGAAATGCAGAGGGAGGCTAGAGAAATAACAGATGCTCGACCAGCAGATGTTTATTCTTTTGCGAAATTAATATGGATTATATTAATGGAAGATGAAAATTGCTTTGAGGGACAATATGGAAAAGAAAAGGTTTTTGCATTAAATGATCATCACTTTGCTGTTGACTCAATAGAGTGTATTGAACAGTTACTTATAGATTCCACGAATGATGACCCAGGTCAGAGACCAATAATTTTAGAGGTTCTGAACTATATAGATCAGTGGGAGCGAGTCAATTCAGATGAAGAGTTATTGAAGCAAGAGAAGAGAATGGTTGCAGAAGAAACTATTAGACGCACTTTAAGGCCAGAAAGCACAATTTTCACAGAGTTTGAAGCTATTTTAGATATTATAAAAAGGATTATTGAATCGTATGTGTTGAGAAGCCGCCAGTTTAATGATTTATCACTAAAAATATGTAAGCCATCCCAGGTTTCAGGATGTTTGGAGATAGGAGATGGAAGAACTACTTATATCTTTAAACCAAAAAAAATCACATTAGAAACAAAGCCAGATACACATTATATTCTAGAAATCGAGGATATTTTAGATGAAGAAATTCGAGGGATAGAAGATGAGGTAATAATGTCAGAAGATGTTACAGCCTTGGATTTACTAGCAGCTACTTCGGAAGTTCCATTACCCAAAATTGTTCTCCATGCAGAAGAGAAAATAGTATTTAAAGGTAACTAATGTGTAAATAAAATTGACTGAGCTAAACTTCTATAATTATCTTTATATAAATAGAGAGTGTGATAAGACAAAAAAAATTTTAGACAATTCCATTTTCAAAAGCAGAGAACTTTGTACCCTAAGTTTCTCTGCTTTTTTGATTATCTATTCTTCTAGCTCTTTAGATTTTTTCACTAAATACTCAAAATAACTTTCCAATTCCATTATTTGCTCTGGACTCATTGACTTCCACTTTTCCAAGTCAAAAAAAGCTGCATCTTCGATTCCGTATCGGTCCATCAATTTATTTACTTCTTTTATGGAATCAAAGTAGGAATTTTAGTTTCTCTTTCATAAGCTGTGTAAGTTGTTCGAGCCACTCCAATTTGCTTGGTAATATAATCCTGAGTCCAGTTTGGATTTTCCTCTTTTTTTTTGTCGGCATCTTTTCAGCCTATCTGAAAAATTCATGTTATTCCACCATGCTTTTCACTAGACTATAGTGTGTTATGTATCCATTATAAAAATGTTTCTCAAAGTAACTTAAAATTCGTGCCTAACCCCCACTGTATTAAAGTATGAGCGTAGTGTGGAGGTCAAGGCACGTGTAGACGTCAAGTTGAATTTTACACTTTTTGCTCGTTTCCCTTTTACACTTCTGCTTAAAAGATGCTTTTTCTGTTTTTCATACGATAACTTTCCTCATTCTCTCCGCCCTGTATAACTTCCACACGATGGAGTAAACGATCTAAAATCGCTGTCGTAATCCCCTGATCACCAATCAGATTCCCCCATTCCTCTGGACTTTTATTTGAGGTTAAGATGATCGAACTTCGTTCGTATAAATGGTTAATCAAATGGAAAAACAGATTTGCCTCTCGCTGATCCATCGCCATGTACATCAAATCATCAATAATCACAAGGTCAGCGTTTCTCATTCGTTTCAGTTGTACCTTTGATTTGTTCAGATATTCTTCCGTCTTTAAGAGCTGTACAAGCTCACCCATTGTAGCGAAGTAAACGTTGAATCCTCTGGAAACAGCTTCGAGACCCAGTCCAATTGCGATGTACGTTTTCCCAATGCCAGGTGGCCCAAGAATAATTAGGTTATACTGCTGTTCCAGCCAGCTTAATTCTCTGAGTTGTGTTAGCTGGCGGGCAGTCAGCACGTTTTGACCATTCAGTTCAAACTCATCTAATGACTTCACGAAAGGGAATCGTGCCCATTTCATTCTTTTTTCAAAGCTTTTGGCTTCCCGTTTTGCTAGTTCATATCGCGTAATAGATTCTAAGAATTCTAAGTAGGTCCATGAAGATTTTTCAGCTTCGCGAAGAAGCTGTGGAAGCTCCTCCGCAGTTTCTGATAGACGTAACTGACGAAATTGATCTTGTAATTCATTCACGGTCTTCTTCATCATGATAGACCTCCTAATATGCTGGTATAAGCATTTATAGAACGGGTAGAGGTCTTAATGTGACTATATTTTGCGGGATAGGTATAAAAGGATTTTGCCTCTTTTACCGGCTCATGAGGCAATCTATTAATGTGCTTGGCCATATCACGAAAGTCATTTGCACTAAACAGCTTTTCTCTCATACACTTGGTCAATACGGTCTCGATTACCGTTGGATACTGTTTGATGACCTGATGAATGATCGCAAACTGGTCTCGACGATACCTTGGGTATCTTTGGCTGATCTCATCAAAGTAACCAGATGCCTGTGTTTGATTTTCAAAAAAGGAGATCAAACGTCGTTTAAACTCTTCAACACCTTTGGATCGATCACGGATATGATTGCGATTTTGAATGAGTTTCCCTTTTTCTAAGCTGATAACGTGTTCCGCAATGATTTCACTTTCTGCTTCTTTTCGAATCTCGAGCGTCGGTGGTTCTTCACCTGTAACTTCAATCAAAACATGGTTATCAGCGTTTGTTTGATAAGTCCCGAGAGGGACGGAATATCGATTGGACTTATACCGGATTGTATTGTCCTTGCTTACACTTCTTGTTATACTTTGATTATTGGTACTTTCATATGAAAGTAGGGAAGAGACTGGCTTTAAGTGTTGCTTTTCGACGAGAAACACTTCAGCTGGTCTTTTTTTTGTTGTCTGATGAACCTGATAATTTCCGGTACGCATTAGCCATTGTAGCGCCCGCTGATTCCAATCCTCTATATCACTGAACACTCGACTGTCTGCGAAGTTACCCTTTATGTACTTCACTACATTTTCAATCATACCTTTAGACTCCGGATCAGCTCTTCTGCACAAATGAACCTTGAACTTACGTTCATTCACATAACTTTGAAACTCAGCTGTTAAAAGCAGCTGTCCTGCATTTTCACTTACCGTAATTAAGTGATCCTGATCGTATACGATTTCTTCTGTGCGTCCTCCGTAGAATTGAAATGCATTTTCATGACATCGGATCGCATCTCTCGTGGTAAATGGCCGTGTTTGCCATTCCATATACTTCTGTCTGGAGTGAGCGAGGACAAACGCAATGAAATACAACTTGATCTCTTTGCTCTCCGTTGTCTTCTGTTTTGTTTCACCCCAGTCTACCTGAAGTTGTTTCCCCATTGGTTGTTCAGGTATTGCTTCGTATTGGCGAACCGTTACCTTCTTCTCAATCTGGTAGAATTCCCTGATATCTTTAACATATGATCTCACCGTACTTCCACCGACCGCCAGGTTCGGGTATCTCTCTAGAAGCCAATCATGTATTTGTGCAGCACTCAAGTGAGGGTATTCTTCTAACCAGGCAAGGATCCAGTCTTTGTAGCTGTCTAATTTCTTTTTCTTCCCAATAGGCAGTTCTGTATAAGCTTTTGCTTCATCAAAAGTCATCTCTAAATATTTATAGACAGTTGGTCTTGAGATCTTAAGCTCCTTAGCGATTTGTGCTACTTTAAACTTCCGTTTATATAGGTCCTTAATTTTTAAATACAACACTAATTTCTCCTCCAAAATCCTAACCCCCAGTAAAATAACGTCACCAACTATTTTACTAAAGTATTAGGTTGATAGAGCAAAAGTGTAAAATCCTATCAAGCGAAAACTGTCAACTTTATTCTAGCGTTTACAGCACGAAATAAGTTTAGCCCAGACAGTTTGTTTTTTGCACTCATCTTAACTTATTATTTATATCAGAGAACATATATCTAGCAAGTAAATTAGACGGCTTATTACCTTCTTTATGGAAAATCTTCATATTTCCAAACCCTAAGAAAGATTGCTTCGCTCTTGACACTGCAACATTTAGCATGTTGACACCTTTATCAAAAAAGAAACTATTATTGCTAGAATATACAGAAGAAAAGATGATAACATCCCTCTCAGCGCCTTGTAAGGAATGGACAGTTCCTACAACAACATTCTTATAATTGTTGCCTAATGCTTTTTTTATAGCTAGTAGATCATCTACACTTAGTTGGACAGTTTCGTTAAGGTCCGATACACTTTACTAAATATAACAATCGAGGAGAGCGTATTATGACCAAACGAACCCGTCGGACTTTTACCGATGAATTTAAGAAACAGATTGTTCAGCTTTACGAGAATGGAAAACCCCGAAAAGATATTATCCAGGAGTATGAGCTGACATCTTCCTCATTTGATCGGTGGATCAGTCAATACAAGCAATCAGGTTCATTCAAAGAAGAGGATAACCGCACACCGGAACAAAAAGAGTTGATCAAGTTACGTAAGGAGAACCAGCGTCTGAATATGGAAAACGACATTTTAAAGCAAGCGGCGCTGATCATGGGACGAAAGTAGATGTGATACGGAATAATCGTCACAAATACTCGGTATCAGCAATGTGTGCTGTCCTACAACTTCCTAAAAGTACGTTTTACTATGAAGCAAAAGAAAGAGATACGTCTGAAGAAGAAAAGCTGACACATTTAATTGTCGAGATCTTTCATGAAAGCCGGCAGAATTATGGTACACGAAAAATCAAACATGAACTTCATAAGAAGGGCCATCAGGTCTCTCGTCGCAGAATTGGTCGAATCATGGAGGAACAAGGGCTTGTCTCCAAATACACTGTAGCTCAATTCAAGCCGATGAAAACCCCGTGCAACGAGTCGGAACAGGGAAACACATTGAACCGTCAATTCTCCCAGGACCAGGCTCGCAAAGTCGTGGTGAGTGATCTGACCTATGTTCGGGTGCATTCCACATGGCATTATATTTGTACAATTTTGGACCTATATAACCGCGAAATTATAGGCTATAGTTCAGGGCCTCGAAAAGATGCCGCCTTGGTTCAGAAAGCCTTCGCTTCGATTGATGGTAACCTTCATGAATTAGAACTTTTTCATACAGATCGTGGAAATGAATTTAAAAACCAAGCCATTGGAGAGTTACTTGAAACCTTTAGAATTGATCGTTCTTTAAGCATGAAGGGCTGCCCTTATGATAATGCGGTCGCTGAAGCTACATATAAGGTGATTAAGACAGAGTTTGTCTTTGGAGAAACATTCGTAAGCCAGAAACAATTGGACCTGGCCTTATTTGATTATGTCCACTGGTATAATCACATCCGAATTCACGGCACCCTAGGCTATCTCAGCCCAATCGAATTCAAGAGGAAACACCTTAACAAGATTGTCTAGATTTGTGTTGACATTCCAGTACCTAAGGATGTGACTTATGGATACAAAAACTTTAAATAAAATAAATGAAATTACATCTGTTGGGGAATGGAAAGAAGTTAAAGGTTACCCGAATTACATGGTAAGTACAAACGGCGAGGTATTAAGTAAAACTAAGGGTGTCATATTAAAACACTATATTAACGGTGGAGGATACAAGGTTGTAAGCTTAAGAAGTAATGGAAGACCTAAACAGTTCTTAGTCCATCGGCTGGTCGCAATAGCCTTCATATCGAATCCTGATAATAAACCAGTGGTCAACCATATCGATTCTGATCGAGGGAATCCCAAAAAAGGCAATTTGGAATGGGTTACGCACAAAGCAAATTCGGAACATATGGTAAACAGTTTTCGCAGTCCGGATCAAACAATGACTATATTGTTTGATAAGAGGGGGGAGGAGATATGTGTTTTTCCTTCGGAAAGGCGATGTTTACATTACGTATATAAACATTTTCGATTGGAACATGGATACGATGAGGGCGAGGAAATTGTCGGCGACGATATAGAGATATACAGGGAGTTGTCTGCTGTATTAAGAGATGGAATAGTGGCTAAACGTGTAAAACTTAATTTCTAAGAAAACAGTACAGTAAAAGCAAGGACTTCCGATAAGTGAAGTTCCCTGCTTTTATTTATTTTCTTTTTCCTCAAGATCTTTAGACTTTTTCACTAAATATTGAAAGTAACTTTCCAGTTCCCTTATCTGCTCTGGACTCATTGATTTCCACTTTTCTATGTCAAAAAAAGCTGCATCTTCGATACCATATTGGTCCATCAATTTGTTCACTTCTTTTATGGAATCAAATTCATTGCTTTTATCAACTTGATAATCTGAAATATCTGATCGGCCCAAAAGGTAATCAGTGGATACATCGAAAAGATCAGCTATCTTGTTCACAGTATCTAAAGTAGGAATTTTAGTTCCTCTTTCATACGCAGTGTAAGTTGTTCGCGCCACTCCAATTAGCGTTGTATTTACAATTAGGAAGATTATGAAAGGAGAAAATGATCGTTACATTCTAAAGGAGTATTTGCCGAACTTCCCCTTCCGCAAAGTCCTTCAATCGCAAATCCCCAACTTAGATAACCACGCTAAAAGCTTTTTACTTAGCAAACTTACTGACATTGAATCAGGGAAGTACGATACTTATAATTTGTTTGCTCAGAGGCTATATGCAACTGAGAAATATATCAATAGAAAGCTCACCTAAATGGTGGGCTTTTATTTTATAACTGGTTAAAGATGGAACAGATCTCTTTACTCGATTATTACATTTAAGGGCAGTTATCTTGAATACTAAGTTTCGAGATAATTGTGGTAAAATGTGGATTAAGATAGTCTTTTTAACATGATAAGGGGGTTTTTACTTAATGGTAGATATACCTGGTGTTTGCGATAGCTGTAGTTATTTTTTTCGAAGTGGTATCGGTGGTAGTGGTAACAGTATCTTACATCTTGAAGGCAATATAGTGGGTCCTTGTCCGAAGTGTGGTTCAATGGGTCATATTCCTGATGGAGTATATCGGTTGACTACAGATGCTATAGAAATTCTCAGCGCTACTGATAAATCAATAGAAGAACTCAGACTATTTGCTAATATCCTTCGCAATTTTAGGGAAGAAAGAATTGATATTCAGGGATTGAAAGAAGAAACGGAAAAAAATGCGCCAAATTTGTTATCAGTTCTAGAGTTGATTTTACCAAAAAACAGAAATGAAAAAAGAGAAAATCTATTTTTCTCTGTGCAAATGATTATAGCGACCATTACACTTTTAGTCTCTATGCAAACTCAAAAAAATGATCCGGATCCTGCAGTGAATATAGAAGGCGACCAAATAATCAATCAGTTTTATATTGAGGAGGAGCAATACAATAAACTACAACTAATTAAATCTGAGAAAATTCCAAGAAATTCTCCGTGTTATTGTGGTAGTGGATTAAAATTTAAGAAGTGCCATGGTCTGTAGTGATAGGAATAAATGAATTCATTGAACGAAGTTTTTGATCAACTGGGAGAGCTGCTCTTGATTTTGTTCATATAGACGATAACCTAACGCCCCTACCACTGTACCTGAAACGAATCCCATCATGAAATCTTTGTTTACCATAATATAAAACCTCCTGTAAGAATTTTAATTTTGTAAAACCAATTTGTTTTTACTAGTTTCATTCAATAGCTCCAATACATTGACCGCCCATGTCACCATAGCCACTTGCAGGATGTTTCCGGCTCCCATTGACAGCATGCTGAAGATTCCTGTAATAACATCCGGATGCCTGAATTTGTTTTCCCCGTGGGAGAGGACTGTGTATGCATTCGAGATAACTACAGCGTAATCAAGCATGCTCGTGAACCCGTCAGGCTCAGCCAATAAAGGAGGCTAATATTGACGTGGAAGGTAAAGAGGTGAAATTAATAGATCTTCCGTTGAAAGCCGACAATATGTTACATCATATTGACGATAAGAGGAAGTGCGAGTATGTAGTGGGAGTTGAGTGGATTGCGACCGTTCCAATTGAGAAAGCTTTTTGGGTGAAGGGATTGAAAGTAAACCAGAACAGTGCATTTAAACTACGTAGTCAATACACCATTGATAAAGTAGAAGAAATCTTTTGTATTCAATCATAATGGCAAAGAGGCGTGTGGATGTTTTAGCCATCATGCCTCTTTTGTTATTCAAAACAAGGCTGAATTATAAATGCAAAGAACTTCATCAAAAGGAGAGTTATTTTCGTAAGGACAGCTTTTTGTTTTTATAATGATTCGTAAAAGTACATTGTTTTAAGTAATCTATCAGGATATTTTTCCCGTGATATACTGGTAATTAAGGATAAAACTCCAAGAATAAAAGGAGCTGAATGGTGTGGATAATTTAAAACGATCGGTTATTAAAGAGGTTGATTACCGTGATATTGCTTTCAAAAGATACCTGGCTTTCAAGGAAACACCGGCATATGAGGAAGGGTATAAGTTTCAAATCCTATCAGACCTTAATGAATACTTACAAGCAAATCCTATTACTCCTGAGTCGGTCGGGGATATGGCAAGAAAGCTGCAGAAGGATAATCCAACTACCGGGAGTTTCGTACATTGGAGCAATACGGACGATTTGGCTAAGTTTGCGGAAGCGGAGCCGGAAGAGGTAGCTTTTTTATGGAAACAACTCTATGATTCTTCTATTTCTATGGAGGAACGCATCTCCCAGTTCAGGGAAAAAGGTAAAGCTTTTAATCCAACTATTTCTTTAGGGGCACCGTTATTTGGTTATTTGCTTGCTGCTTATGATTACACCTTTTATTCATTATATAAAGAGGAGGTATATAAGGATCTGAAAAGGGCGTATGGGATTGATACTAAGTTTGGGACTGTCAGTAAAAATTACGCCGAGTACATATCGTTTGCGAAAGACGTACTAGTGCATCTTCAAAGAACATATCCAGATTTAACGATGCTTGATGTACAGGACTTTTTCTTTTGCAGCACCCAATATGACAAAATTATAGTAGAAAGTGCAGTTGAATACCTTTATGGACTTGCACAGGAATTGAACAATTTTCGAGAAGATCCTTCTTTGCTATTAGACTCTATAAAAAATATGGATAATGATTCACTAGAAGATTTGAAAAAGATATACCGAAACTCGGAAAAAGTAAACAAGATTAAGGTGTTATTGGTAGAAGAAATTCTGGATGGTAAGGATGTAACAATTGACGACTTAGAACGAATCAAAGCAGAAGTAAAGGTGCAGTATGACACAAACATCCTTCATTCTTGGACAAATTTCACAATTATGTTCCAATTATTCTTTTACCATAAGAAACAAAAGGTGAGAGAAGAGCTTAAGAAGATTCATGAGACTATTACACAATTAGATGAACTGCAGAATTTTAGTTTCACCAAGGGGAAAACGCTAAATGACTTCAGCTGGAATCAAAACTTCGGAGGGTCGGAAGCTTGGTTGGCGGCATATGAAGATAAGTATACTTCCCATCGAACTGCTCCTCAATTGTTCCTTAGAGTTTACGAGGAAGGTATTGATTATGGATCCATGTATGGTTCTGAGCACGCCTACCATGGTGAGAATGATATCGACCATATTAAGGAGATAACTCAGTTTGCTTTTGAACAGTTCCGCCAGAAGATGATAGAAACGTCGTTTTTTTTACGAAGTATTAAAGAAAGTGAGGCCAACGTTAGTAAAGAAGTATGGATCGGATTGCTTGAAGATAAGGAAACATTTAAGGAGAAGGATAAAGAATACTTATTCACATTATATGAATTTGGAGGGGCAGCATCAAATAAAGAGTTGACGGAAAAGCTTGGAGTGCATTCCACTTCTTTATATACTCATGCACTTGCCTTGGCAAAACGAATCCAGCATAAAATAGGTTTGCTTGTAAACCCTGAGGAAGGCGATGAGTCCAGCTATTTAAATATATTATTTGATCAAGAAAACCTGCAAGACGGGTGGAGATTGAAAGAAGAGTTGAAAGAAGCTATCTCAGATCAATATGTTCCACCTATAGAGAAGGAACCTTACTCAAAAGTAAATTTTCTTCAGGAAGTTTTTATGAAGGAAAAAGAATACGATAATCTAACGAACTTGCTCCAATATAAGAAAAACATTATTCTGCAAGGACCTCCAGGTGTCGGGAAGACGTTTGTGTCGAAGCGGCTGGCATATTCCCTAATGGGGAAAGAAGATGACACAAAAGTTGAAATGGTTCAGTTCCACCAGACATATGCCTATGAAGACTTTGTGATGGGCTACCGTCCAGAAGATAATGGTTTCAGTTTAAAGAACGGGATTTTTTATGAATTCTGTAAACGGGCGGAAGAGAATCCTGAAAAGGATTATTATTTTATTATTGATGAAATCAATAGAGGTAATTTATCCAAGATATTCGGGGAATTGTTCATGTTGATTGAACGAGATAAGCGTGAAGAATATGTCACGATGAGTTACTCCAAGGAAAAGTTCACCGTTCCGGGCAACGTCTATCTGATTGGTACGATGAATACAGCTGACCGCTCCTTAGCCCAACTGGAGGTTGCGCTTCGGAGACGCTTTGCATTTTTCACCCTGGAACCTTCTTTTAATCATAAATGGGAGTATTTCATGAAAACGAAAGGATTAAGTGATGAAATGATCGACCGCGTATTAGTGGCTGTACAAAAAATCAATAGAAAAATTCGTGAGGACTTCCAGTTAGGTAGAGGGTATGAAATTGGACACTCGTTTTTCACGACATCGCTGCAAGGAATCGAGGAGCGGGCATGGTTTGACACTATCATTCAATTTGAAATTAAACCATTATTAGAAGAATACTTTTTCGATCGTCCTGAAGAAGTGGACGAACTGTTAGAAGGTATTTGAGATGGAAACGGAATTTAAAGTTCCAATTCGCAATTTGTTTTGTCTTCTGAGTTATACCAATAATATGCCTGAATTAATCGACAACATGAGCGATGTTGATGAAGAATTAATCAATTATGACTTTTTGGCGAAGCGTTTCAATCGTGAAGCAAAATGCTTATTAAGAAGGGGATTGATAAAAGATTATGTGAGAAGGATTGAAGAGACGAATAGGCTGGGTGGCCGAATGATGGTAGGAGAGTCGATGTCCTATATATTAGAGAAAAAACCTTTGGTAGTCTGCGAGAAAGACGAGTATTCACGCGATATTTTGCTGAATCAGATTATGAAGGTTGCATTGGAAGGCATCTATGGAAACCGGCTTATTCGGAAAGAGACACGAAAAGAAAGCTACCTTCTTTGTGAGCAGCTGCCTGATGTTTCAACGATTCACTTAAAAAGAGAAACATTCGTCCGTTTACATTTAAACCGTTTAAATCAACACTATAAGCCGATGATCCATATCGCTCGACTGCTGCATGAACTGAAGCTTCTATCCCATAAAAGTGGAGAGTGGACTCTCTTCAACGCTAAATTAGAAGGCACAGCCATGAACCGGCTATTTGAAGAATTCCTGCTTCGCTTTTATCAAATAGAACAGAGTCAGTACTGTGTCCAATCAGAAAGATTGAAGTGGAAGCTGGAAGGAGACCAGACCTTCCTGCCTGGAATGAAAACGGATGTTTCGATGACGAATAAAAATAGCCAGGACAAAATCATTATTGATGCTAAGTTCTATAAGCATATGTTCCAGCAAAACTTTGATAAGGCTTCCTTTCACAGCTATAATATGTATCAAATGTTTACCTATTTAATGCACCACCCAAAAGATCTTAATCTAAGAGGGATATTAATATATCCGTACAACGGCTACTTAGTGAATGAATCATATCGCTGGAACGAGAACATTACTATGGAGGTAATCAGTATTAACTTAAATGATTCCTGGCTTGAGATTTATGGAACACTAAAACGACTAATATGTAATTTATGTAATGAATAAATTAAGGACCGAGATAATTCTCGGTCCTTAATCTGCTTCTTTTTCTTTATCTAGATAGTCTTGTCGTATTTGAGATAAAGATTTACCACTTTCTTTGTGTATAGCGAACACGTAAGTTTGGATGCTAGACCAACCGAATAACTCTTTTAGCCACTTCTGCATGGTTTGTACTTTACCATGTACCTCAACATTTCCATTTTCAAGCAGGGTAGCTTCATCTTTACGGCCTTTTGCCAGAATAGTATCCCCTGCTTTAACGACACCCCAATTGAGCATGGTATCTATTTTTGGAAGGTTTCGTCTAGTGATTCTTTTCTTTTGTCTATTCGATGGCAATTTAGGGTTTTCCAAGAAGTTGATATAATAGTCTTCATAGTTTGTAAGTGGAAGTATTTTCTCTACATTTATATACACTTTATCGTCAATCTTATATGGAACAAGTTTAGAACAACTTATGTCGACACTGTTACTATTCAGCCAGGCGACCGCCGAAAGTGTGTGTTCATCAAAGTCAGAAGCAGCCAGAATAATCTTTTGATTTTTATTAAAGTTATTCTCTGCACCATTTTCTTGTAGGAATTCATTTAATTTTCTTGTTCCAAGCTCTGTACTAGTTAATGAACCATGGTCGAATTCATGTCGGTAGTTTTCGATATAAGGAGCATATATTTTATTCACTAGGTCCTCTGGATCTTCAATAGTTGCATAGCTTGCAGCATAGCGGATAGCCTGGAATTCGAAAGCCTCTTTCCGTCCTTCTATATCTCTTCGATCTCTCTTTATTTCAATCAAGACAATATTACCTTTGTTATCAATAGCAGTTAAGTCACTAATTCCATGTTTAGCATTTCGGACTTGTTTACCTACAATAAGCATTGATTCTTCTTCATTGCATAACATTTCAATGTTTTGTCTAAGCAATTCCTCGATATCATTCTCCTGCAATTGAAGATCGGAAAAAGTGATTTCTTGGATTTTATCTACTTTATTACCCGTAATATAATACATGAGCCACCGCCTAAAAAATCAAGTAATAATTAACTTTATATTATTATACCTCTCATAGAAAGTTAGTTAAAGGGATGGATATGAGCAGCCATGGTTCTGCTGGATTCTCAGTTGATATAGGTAGTCCTAATTCTAATTATTTGTTTGATAGCCCGGTTGATACGCTGTCTTATTGGAGTATCAAGAAAGAAAAGCTGCAAAACAGGCGCTTAGTTTCCAGGTCCGGGGCTAAAGTGACAGACTATGATTGATGGGAAACTTTTAATAAAAGCATGATAGATGTTTATAATAACTTAAAAATCAACATTCCAGATAATGGAATCCTTAAATCCATAAAAAATTCTGATAAAGATAATGCCAAAATTACATCCGATGAGAGTGTAAGAGACTTGATACAATCTTTAATGTTTCCCAATACAGGTATCTATCGGAGATTTTAAATGAAGACAATTTTAAATATAAATATTTAGATCTTGTTTTCGATAATATGTGGGATGAAAGCAGTGTATTAGATGAGCCAAATCAAGTGGATTATTAATCAGTATGCTTTATTGAATTATGTAGCATGAAAGAAGTTTTATGACTGGATTTTGACTGGAGACTATTAATAAAGTTTGAGGGCTTATTTGAAGAAAGAAGAAAACTCAGACGAATAAAAAGCGTTATCTCGTGATTTTTCCTTTCTATTTATGTTTAATTATTACGTAGAATGGATGGGCGGCATGATGTGATAGCGCCCAAAACCCTTTCAGCATAGGGTTTGCGAACAATTTGACTGGATTTTGACTGGTTTTTAAAATCGTTTACTAAATCTAGAGGCCTCTCAAGAGTTCATAAACTTTTGAGGAGCTTTTCTTTTATTGTAAGAGATGCATGTGGCAAAGAGCTGATTTTGAAATAATTGCTATTAAGTGATAGGACGATTATCTTGAAAATGAGTCTTCAAGTATAGGGCCATTATTATTGAAAGTTTATCTAATTACAATACAATTATATTTAATATTGACTGGACACTTTTTGGTGTCGTATAATAAAAGACACTCATAGGTGTCTTATTTTTGATGAAGGAGAGAAGAGCTTGAACAATATTGACCAAAAGCATGACGTTTTTGTAGCTATTGCAGATCCAACAAGACGAAAATTAATACATTTGTTGGCAAGTACTGAAGAGTTACCTTTACATGAATTAACTCCTTATTTTCAAATGGGTCGTACTGCTGTTTCAAAACATTTATCAATCCTAAAAGAAGCAGATTTAGTAACCAACATTAAAATAGGCAGAGAAACAAGGTATCGACTAAATGCAGCTCCCTTACAGGAAGTGAAAGATTGGTTATCTTTTTATGAAAAGTTTTGGAATGAAAAGGCGTTATTACTAAAGAATATATTAGAGGAATAAAAAATTACAGATTTAGCATAGGATTTTTCAAAGATAAGGTTACTCTTGAATGGGACTTCGAAAGGTTGGAGGAAGGTGTTGCTGAATGACTAGTAGTGTAGAAAGTCGTAAGGTGGATGGATTTTTAAGAAAAGAAAAAAAGTGGAAGAGTGAATTTGAAAAGTTAAGACAAATAGTTTTAGGTTGTGGGCTAACAGAAGATTTCAAATGGATGCACCCATGTTACACGTTAGATGGAAAGAATATTGTTTTAATTCACGGCTTTAAAGAATATTGTGCTCTTTTGTTTCACAAAGGTTCCTTGTTAAAAGATCCTAATCATATACTTATCCAACAAACCGAGAATACACAGGCCGCACGCCAAATTCGATTCACCAATGTTCAAGAAATAATGGACATGGAGAAGACCCTGAAAACCTATATTCATAATGCAATTGAGGTAGAAAAAGCAGGTTTAGAAGTAGAGTTCAAAAAAACTTCTCAATATACCGTTCCTGAAGAATTACAAGATAAATTTGATGAAATGCCTAAATTGAAAACAGCATTTGAATCATTGACACCTGGACGACAAAGAGCATATCTTTTTTATTTTTCTGGAGCCAAACAATCTAAAAACCCATTGTCGGATACAAATGTCAGTTTCGTAACGAGGAAATAGATTTAATTGTAGATAGTGAAGTATTAGTAGTGGACGAGCCTCATAAATTATCATACACATGGATAGGTGGTCATATAAAAACTATCGTCACATGGACATTAAAGGAAGAGGATGGAATAACATATTTATATCTCGACCATACCGGCTTCGACAAAGAAGATCAAGCATTCAACGGTGCGAAATATGGTTGGGCGTATAAGGTTGAAGAACTTAAAAAAGTATTATTGGGACTTGAAGAAAAAGGAGTAGACGAATGAGTTTTTTTCAAGATGCATTAGCAATGTTTAAGAAGAGAGATTTATTATTTTTAGAAAGCTACAAAGAATCAGAGGATGTTTATACCTTCCTTTTTGAAAAAGAGAACGATTTAAATTGGATAGCTGGGCAACATGGTTTGTTTACGATAACTCATAAGAAAATTAAAAACAAAACACGCCCATTCACTGTCGCATCGGCTCCTGCTGAGAATGTGGTTAGAATAACGACGCGTATTAGTGAAAATCCAAGTGAATTCAAACAAGCAATGCTAGATATGAAACAAGGAATGAAAATAAACATGACCGGACCTTTAGGGTCATTTAATCCAGAAGATAACAGTCCTTCCCTCCTCATCGCAGGTGGCATTGGCATTACGCCATTTCGAGCAATTTTAAAACAAATAGAGTCAGAAGGAAATGGCACCAAGAAGCCAATGCATCTACTCTATTTGGATAGCAATAAGTCTTTTATATTCAAAGATGAACTTGACGCGATTTCTAAAAATTCTTCGATAAGTGTCACTTACATTGACTCAAGAGATGATCTATATCAGGAGATAGATACGTACACCACCTTGAAGCAGGGTGATGGTAAGTACTTTATTGCTGGACCAAAGTCAATGGTGAAGTCGATATTTGGCTTTTTAAAGAGTAAACAGATTTCTAAGAAAAATATCAAAAATGATGTCTTTTATGGGTATTAGTTATTCGTCTTCATTGGTCATCAGTATGCTGAGGTGGCCCCTCAGCGGCTCAAAAGGCGAAAGGCAGAACGGATAGAACATGCATGAAATTGGAGGAGCTCTTTGAAGGAGTTGCAAAGAATATAATTGTATTAACAGGCAATCTGAGTAAGCAAGAAGAGAAAGACCGCTTAAAGCTTATAGAAAGTCTTACAGATAATGAAGAGCGGCTGATTATTGCCACCAGAAAGTATATCGAAGAAAAATTTGACAATGCTAGGCTGGACACTCTGTTTCTTGTCATGCCAATCGCCTGGAAAGGCACGCTTCAGCAATATGTCGGTAGGTTGCATCGCGTTCATACGGATAAGAATGTTGTAAAAGTATATGATTATGTTGATTATCAGGTCCCCGAGTTGAAGACCATGTATGAAAAGCGCATGCAGGGGTGTAGGTCGATGGATTACAACGTTCAAGGCAACGATGAAGGAAATAGCAGTAGTGGTCAGCAGATGAAGTTATTTTGATAGACAAAATCATGGGTGGGGCGAATATTTAAAATACATGAATGTAATTCAAAAATTATAGCCTCTGTGTATTTAACGGAGATTTTCTGAAATATTGAAGGTATGTCGAACACCCTCGATAGAGTTACATAAACGATTTGTTACTATGAAACACTCTTCATCATACTGATTGGCACTTGAAGGTGTTTTCTTTTTGGATATAAGAGACCATAATCAGTAAAAGGCAAGATTTCGCGAGTTTAATCCTAATTCATTTTCATGAATAGACTTGTGATAGGATTCCTCCTTGCTTTCCTTTTCACCGCATAGTAATCTTGAAGTTCAGTGAAGGGAGTGGAGGACCATGACGCGAGTGGTCATCTTAGCCGAAAAACCCTCTCAGGCAAAAGCTTATGCAGAGGCTTTTACGATTCAGGAAAAAACGAAAACTTATATTCTATTAAAGCCGGATGAAATATTCCCGAATGGCGCGACAATTACTTGGGGAGTCGGCCATTTGGTTGAATTGAAAGAACCTCATGACTATAAGATGGAATGGAAGAAATGGAAGCTTGATCAACTGCCGATCGTTCCTGATCGTTTCCTTGAGAAAGTTTCTAAAGGGAAATGGGAGCAGTTTCAGACGGTCAAGAGGTTGTTCCAGCAAGCGGACGTGCTTGTCAATGCGGCCGATGTCGACCGGGAAGGCTCGAATATTTTTTACAGCATTCTCCGCTTAACAGGTGTGAAGGGAAAGCCGATTCAGCGCTTGTGGATCAATTCGCTCGAGAAAGATGAAGTTAGAAAAGGATTTAAGAATTTACAAAATAATGATAAGGACTTGCGTTTATTTGATGAGGCGAAAGCCCGGCAAATTAGTGATTGGATGGTTGGAATTAATGCAAGTCGTTTGTTTACATTGCTTTTGCAAAAGAAAGGGTTCGCAAGCTATCTTTCAATTGGGCGCGTGCAATCTCCGACGGTTTATTTGATTTATCAAAGACATAAAGAAATTGAAAACTTTGTATCAGAGCCTTTTTATCAAATTCAGGGACTTTTTCAATCGAAAGCAGGTGCCTATAAGGGCCTTGCTGAAATTAAAGAAAAGGACAAGGCAAAGGTGCAGTCGCTTATGGACAAATATGGGTTGAAAGAAAAGGAAGACTTAACAGGGATTGTTCAACGTGTAGATAAAAAGACAAAACATCAAAAGTCCCCGAAACTTCATTCCCTGTCCACCTTGCAAAGTGTTGCGAACAGGCGGTGGAAATATACACCGTCGCAAGTACTCAAGACGATGCAGAGGCTCTATGAGAAGCGTCTCGTTTCTTATCCGAGAACGGACTGTAATTTTATCACCGAAAGTGAGTTTGCTTATTTAGTGAACAATTTGAATTCCTACCAGGGAGCGTTGAATGTCTCTTTTACACCTGCATCTATAAAGCCAAATAAACGGTATGTCAACAGCAGTAAAGTCCAGGAGCACTATGCGATCATTCCGACAAAGTCCATTCCTTCTCAAAAGAAGCTAGGTGGACTAAGCCGTGAGGAACACAATATTTATCATGAAATTCTGGCCACGACCCTTGCGATGTTTCACACGGACCATGTGTATGAAGAGACCACGATTTTTACACATGTTCAGGATTTACCTTTTAAATCTACGGGCAGAAGAGAAGTGAAACGTGGCTGGAAAGAGCTGTTTCCAAAGCCGTCTGCATCAAAACAGGAAAAAGAAGCGGATCTGCCGGATGTCCAAAAAGGTGCACAGGTAGGCGCTCGGCTTCATATTAAAGAAAGCATGACGCAGCCGCCTAAGCCTTATACAGAAGGTCAGCTGATCAATATGATGAAAACTTGCGGGAAGCTCATGGATAATGAGGAAGATGTGGAGATTCTGAAGGAAGTCGAAGGCCTGGGCACAGAAGCCACCCGTTCTAGCATCATTGAAACGATTAAGGCGCAGAAATATATTGAAGTGAAACGAAACAATGTGTATGTCACAGATAAAGGGATTATGCTTTGTGAAGCGATTGAAGGAACGCTGTTATCGAGTCCTTCCATGACTGCGAAATGGGAATCGTATTTAAAGAAAATCGGAAGCGGCGAGGGATCTAAACAAGTATTTCTCAAACAGACCAGTCAGTTTGTTGAAAAGCTGATCCAGGAGACCCCCGATTCCATTCAGCAGGTTCACATTCGAAGCACGGAAGAGAAAAACAAGTGGAATGCTCCGATCGCCAAATGCCCTGCTTGTTCCACTGGATCCATCGTGGATCGATACAAGTTTTATGCGTGTTCAGCTTACAAAGAAGGATGTAAAGTGACCTTTCCTAAGAAATTAGCAGGAAAGACGCTAACGAAAAATATGATTAAAACGTTGTGTGAGAAGAAGCGAACAAGGGTTTTAAAAGGATTTAAAGGAAAGAAAACATTTAGTACAGCTTTAACACTAGATCAAGACTATAAGATTAAATTTGATTTTAAGAAGAAAGCGTGAAGCAGATCTTACTAAAATAATGATAGATTTTATAAAAGCGCCTGTTCCTACTGCATAGCATTTTAACGCAGCGGGGGTCAGGCGCTTTTATTTATCATGCACATTTTTTAACAAAGGCAGGAACATCCCTCCCGTAGCAGAAACATGTTACGATACCTTTAGGGGAAATAGAGGAGGACTTACAATGGCAAGAAAGCTTTTCTACGAAGATCCTTATAAAGTGGAATTCGAATCCAAGGTTACAAAAATAGATCAAGATGAGCGTGGTTTTTATGTGGTGCTGGAAGAGACGGCGTTTTACCCGACTGGTGGAGGTCAGCCGCACGATACAGGAACATTGAATGGATTTGAAGTGATGGATGTAGAAGAATTAGAGGGCGAGGTGCGTCATTACATAAAAGAAAAACTTCCCGCTGAGACAGAAAATGTACAAGCAAGCATCGATCAAGAGCGACGTATCGATCATATGCAGCAGCACTGTGGACAGCACATCATCTCAGCTGTTTTCGATGATCAGTTTGGGATTCCAACAACGAACTTCCATTTAGGAACAGATACAGTAACGGTCGATTTGGATACGGAACGTCTTTCCACAGACCTTTTGGAAAAGGTGGAGAGGCAGGTGAACGAGGTCGTCCGGGATAACTATCCGGTTAAATCGAAATGGATGTCCGCGGAAGAGGCAGTTGAGTATCCGCTTCGCAAACCGCTCGCAGTTAAGGAAGATGTTCGCCTTGTCATCATTCCAGATATTGATTATAACGGATGCGGAGGAACTCATCCGCATTCCACAGGTGAAGTAATGGCGGTCAAGTTTCTAGGATGGACAAAAAATAAGAAACGGGTTCGCCTGGAGTTCGTCTGCGGTTATCGAGTGCTGCAAAAACTTGAACAAAAACACCGGATATTAACCGAAATGAAGCGGCTGGTTCCAAGGCCAGAACAACAGCTTGTAGAGGAAGTCGATGAGCTACTCACGTCAAGCAAGGAGAAAGACAAGAAAATCGCTGAGCTTGAAGAACAACTGCTGCAATATGAGGCACGTGATATTATTTCAGTGTCACAGGATGATCGAGTGATTCAGCGGGTTTTCAAAGACCGGCCTATCAAAAAGCTCCAAGCTTTAGGAAAAGCCATCATACAGGAAGCACCTGATGCTTATCTTATTCTGATCAGTGAACAGGAAAATCAACTTCAGTTTGTACTGGCTCATGGGGAAAACATTAATCAAAATATGAATGATGTCGCCAAACAGCTCCTTCTTCTTATTGAAGGAAAAGGAGGGGGTAAACCGAATTTCGTCCAAGGAGGCGGGAAAAAGTTCATGGACGGAGATGTTTTTGCTGATCGAGCTAAGGACCTTTTATAACGTTGGGGCTGGAAGATCATTAATCTTCTTGAGTAAAAAGAAGGAAAATGGATAATTACCCCCATAACTTACGATTGCTGACATGATTAGCTCCTGCTTAGCCTCCTTCGCCAGAATACTAAGACAAGCATGTCGAAAAGTATCGCCTTATTGGTACCGTGAGGGATGAACTTACAAAATATGATGCATTCGAAGAAATTTCCCAGGAAATAGACAAGTCTTTTGAAGACGAAGTGACTGATTTTTCGACAAGACATGAAGGTTACAATCATATGACAAGTGGTACACAGCTCTGAGTGAACATTCTCGCAGCCTATCCCTTGATGGGAAAAACGGCCTTTGCCTAAAAAATTTTTCAATAAACGCCTCTAACTTAACGGGGGTGTTATTAAATGAGTTAGTAAAACTATAAGCAAATAAATCTTGAAATACATATCGTTTCACAATACAGAGTATAGAAGGTGACAGGCCAACAGAAAGGACTAAAAAAGATAGAAAATTCATGTTACAATAAAAATTAAACTTCAAGTACACTTGAAGTTTATGGGGAAAATGTATGTGGCTGGTTGTTCAATATACTTCTGTGAGTGAGTAAACTGTTCGTTCTCCCCAATTTTGAATGACTTGTACCTTTCGAATAAGTTCGATTAAGATATTAACCTTCTTTAAAAAATTGAGCCACCTGTATGTAATTAAGTCTATAGAAATCTTGTTAACGATCGTAGAATAGTGGTTCAAAATTACTAACATGAAAATTGTGAAAACAGGGTATAGATACTACATAATATTTTTACAAATGGGGTTGGTGTCTCTAAATAAGAGGAAGAAGTGTTAAAAATCGACAACATAATAACCTTAAATACTTACTAAAGGAGACTTGTAATGGATAAAAAACAGAAAAAATGGAAATTCATGAATAGAGTCTTTTGGATTTCCTTCTCCATAATTTTCCTGTTTGCATTATGGGGAGCATTAGCTCCTGGCGTCCTTGCCTCACAGGCAGAAAATATCTATGGTTTTATTGCGAACACTTTTGGATGGTTTTACTTAGTATTTGTGCTATTTTTAGTTCTTTTTAATTTCTACTTAGCTTTTAGTAAATATGGGAAAATTCGTTTAGGTGGAGACGATATTAAACCGAAGTACCCTCTTTTTACCTGGATCGCGATGCTCTTCAGCTGTGGGTTTGGGGTCAGTATCGTATTCTGGGGAGTAGCAGAACCAATGACCCATTTTGGCACCCCACCTCCCTTTGATCCCAGCATAGAACCTGAATCTGCAGAGGCAGCCCGCGTAGCTATGTGGAATGCTTTCTTTAATAACGGAATCCATCAATGGGCTTCATTTACGTTTGTAGGTCTTGCTCTTTCCTATTTTATCTACCGTCAGGATGAAAGAAGCTTGATTAGTGATACGATGAATTCAGTCATAGGAAGCACAGGCAAAAAGCCGTTTCGGAATGCGGTTGATATTATCGCGATCGTAGCAACCGTAATGGGCGTTGCAACAACGCTTGGTTTAAGTGTTCTGCAAATTAACAGTGGACTTGGCAGCGTGTTTAATGCACCAACTGGTGGTGTCACACAGATTATCATTGTTCTCGTTATGTTTATTTTCTTTATGTTATCCACCCTCTCAGGTCTAGATCGAGGAATTAAATACTTAAGTAATGCCAACTTAGGCATCGCTCTATTTCTTATGATTGCTGTATTACTTATCGGACCCACAGGCTTCATACTCGATACTATTACGATGGGAGTCGGTGACTACCTGCAGAACTTCTTCCAGGCGAGTTTACGACTTGATCAGTACACGGGGAGTACATGGGTACAGGATTGGCCAATTTATTACTGGGCCTGGACCATTGCCTGGGCGCCGTTTGTCGGAATGTTCGTTGCACGAATATCCAAAGGACGTACTGTTCGGGAATTCGTTCTCGGCGTTATGGTAGCTCCGCCTGCTATAGGAATTATTTGGATCGGAATCTTCGGAGGAACAGCCATCAACTTAGACCTCTTCCACGGAACCGACATCGCTGGTGCTGTTGCGGAGAATGAAGCAACTGCTTTATTCAGCATGCTGGAGAATTTACCATTCGGTACGATCTTATCAGTTCTTTCCATTTGTTTATTGTTCACTTTTTTAGTCACTTCTGCGGACTCCGCAACATTCGTACTTGGAATGATGAGTTCAAAAGGGGACACGAACCCTTCCGGTGTAGTTAAAGTCGTTTGGGGTACATTAATTGCCGCACTGGCCATTATTTTAATCTTAAGTGCTGGGTTAAATGGACTTCAGACCGCCTCGCTAATCGGTGCATTGCCGTTCTCAATCGTCCTGTTTATTTCTTGTGTATCGTTGCTCAAATCGTTACGTGAAGACTACAAAGAAACCAGGCGTGAAGAAGAGAAAAAACGTCACCACAGAATTCAGAAACAAATTGAAGATTACAACTCAGATTAATCAATAAATGAGCGACCTTCATTATGAGAAGGTCGCTCTTATTTTCAGATTTGATCCTGTCTCAATTGTTTTATCTAAAAATAAAAAGGTTAAGAACGTACAGTTTGTCATCAAAACAGAAAGTATAAAAAAAGAGGAAGACAAACAAGAAGATAAACAAAAAGAAGCCGAGGAAAAAGAGGTCTGGGATCGGTTATTCGATTGTTCAGATAGTACCATAGAAATATAGCAATGAAGCCTAAATTCTTTATAAACCAAAGGATTTAGGCTAATTAAAAAAGTTATAAATATTTAAATATTACTTATAAGAGGGCGTTAAGTGCGATCTCGGCAGCTTGAGCTATCAGCTCGTCGTTATATTGGGCATTCTCCTGATCACGGTGGGACATGATCGCAATGACAATTGGTTCTCTGTTTGGCGGCCATACCACTGCAATGTCATTTCTCGTTCCGTAACTTGCGGCCCCGCTCTTATCACCAACCACCCAACCTTCAGGTGCTCCTGCACGTATTAGCGCATCTCCTGTAGCATTGCCTTTTAGCCAATCCGTGAATAGTTCACGCTTATCATTTGAAAGCAAGTCGCCGACTGCGAATTCTTTTAGACTGGTGGCGAGAGCTTTCGGTGTGCTCGTATCTCGAGTATCTCCCGGGGTGAATTCGTTCAATTCCGGTTCGATTCGATCTGCCTGGGTAACGTTATCGCCGATTTGCCTTAGAGCTTGTTCAAATTCATTAGGACCTCCTAGTGTCTTAAATAAAAGGTTCCCCCCGGTGTTGTCACTGGTTCGAACAGCCGCTTCGCTTAGTTTCAAAAGTGTCATCCCAGTATCCACGTGCTTTTTGGTGACCGGAGAATAGGTTACTAAATCATCCTCAGTGTAGGTAATGACTTCCTCAAGTTCATCCTTGGATTTCTGCTGCAGCACGATGGCTGCGGCCAAAGCCTTGTAAGTGGATGCAAAGGCAAAACGCTCCTCTGACTGATATTCGATAGTTTGATCCGTGCCCGTATCGAGCGCGTAGACACCGAGTTGAGCGTCAAATTCATTCTCGAGTTTGGAAAACTTTTCATCTGTTTTAACTGTTTGGCCAGCTTTGTTTTCCTCTTTAGGTGAGGCATTGGTCGAACTGTCTGCATTCATGCAAGCGCTGAGTGTAACTAGTGTGAGCAACGATGCAAACAGTGTGAACTTATGGATGCGAAATTTGTATTTATATGTTTTTCTCAACTTGAAAACCTCTTTCTGTAAGTTTCTTCACTTAATTTCTATTAGAAAACTTAACTGTCTTTTTTCTTAGAAATCAACCCTCCCTTAACTTTCAACTCGTTTTTGATTACAACTGTAATCATATACTACAACTGTAATCAAAGGAATGTCAAACCTTTTTAAGTTGAAATAGGGATATCTATTTTCTTTCAGCTCATAATCTCTTAGGATTCACCATTTTTTATCGGAAAATGATAAACTAATCATAAACTGGTAAACTTTAATACCCATAGCTTTGGAAAATGGAGGTTGGAGGAATGTTCTTCACTTATCTCGTTACAAGTTTTATAGTGTCCTCTGTTACTATAGTGATGATCATGCTGGTTAAGAAATTATGTTCCAAACACCTTTCAGCGAAATGGCAGTACAATCTATGGTTTTTAGTGTTAATCGCCTTGACTCTTCCATTTCTGCCTAAGCAATGGATTCATTTTGAAAATATTTTTATATCATTCGATGGAAATTATAGTAATAGCACTAGTAATCCTGCTGTTACCACTGGTGAAGGTTCAGGGCTAAGTAACGAAAACTGGATGCAGGATTTCACGGTATCTGTTAATCGCCTCAATCTGGATTTCTTGAATATCACGTTAGCCAGCATTTGGATTGCAGGCATGCTTGTCATGGCTGCTTTTTCCCTGCATGCATGGTTCAAACTAAAGAAAATTAGAAACACAACAACTGTCCTGAACAATGAAGAACTTTTACACTTATTTGAACGGTGCAAGCATCGATTAAATATATCTAAACCTTTATTCGTAGGAGAATCACCGCTTGTCAAATCTCCAATGACGTTTGGACTGTTTAAGACCTATGTTGTGCTGCCGATGCACCTTGACGAACGAATGTCGATAGAAAATATCAAATACATTTTCATGCATGAATTACATCATTATAAATACAAAGATATCGCAACGAATTACCTTGTCATCATTTATCAAATTTTATACTGGTTTAATCCACTTGTTTGGTTTGCTTTTAAAGAAATGAGGATAGATCGCGAAATTGCCTGCGACAGGGCTGTTTTAAAATCGTTGGATGAAAAATTTTATGCGGATTATGGCAATACGATTATTAGTTTTGTGGATGTACCCTCGTATTCGAAGAATTTTACTGGGTCCAATCAGTTGAATGGTCCCAAGGAGCAAATTAAAAAAAGAATAGAAAGAATCGCATCCTTTACGGTTGAATCGAAGTGGCTGAAGCTGAAGAGTATATCAATCTTTACCCTTGCAGGGATATTAGTAGCAAGTCAGCTCCCATTTATTTCTGCAATGGCCACAGGTAATGACCATTATGACTTTAATTTTGAACATACGATTTACGAAGATTTAGATGAATATTTTGGGGAATATGACGGAAGCTTCGTATTATATAATATGAATGCTGATCAATACACTATCTATAATAAAGATAAAAGCACATGGAGAGTGTCCCCAAATTCAACCTACAAAATTTATACAGCACTAATGGGATTAGAGTTAGGGGTCATAACAAGTAATTATTCCAAAATGAAATGGAACGGAACGCAATATCCTTATGAATCTTGGAATAAGGACCAAAGCCTATCAACAGCTATGAAAAATTCGGTAACCTGGTATTTTAAGAAATTGGACCAAAAAATGCCGCGAGAAACTGTCCAAGCTTATTTGAAACAAATAGGTTATGGAAACCGTGACCTTTCTGGCGGAGAAGACTATTGGCTGGAATCTTCATTAAGAATTTCTCCGGTCGAACAGGTACAATTGTTATCGGCGTTTTATACCAACCAGTTTGGGTTCGACGAAAAGAATATCCAAACTGTAAAAGACTCCCTTTTATTAGAGGAATACGATGATGCAAGACTCTTCGGGAAAACCGGTACTGGCAATGTTAATGGCAAGAATATAAACGGTTGGTTTATTGGATATGTAGAGCGCCAGAACAATACTTATTTCTTTGCATCCAATATACAAAACGAAGATAATAGTTATGGAAGTAAGGCGGCAAAAATCACGATATCGATTTTAAGAGATAAGGAGATCATAAAGGAATAAGAGAATAAGTAGTTTGATTTTCATATGGGTCCAAAAGAAGAAGGGAGGATAAGGATGACAAAGAAAATCCCGAATATTTCCGAATCAGAGTGGGAAGTTATGCATGTACTATGGAAAAATGCTCCACAAACGGCCAATGAAGTGATATCCTCCCTGCAGGAGCAGACGGATTGGAAGCCGAAAACCGTGCGAACTCTGTTGGATCGTCTTTCTCGTAAAAAGGTGATCGGTGTCAATAAAGATCGGAGGGTTTATACTTTTTTCCCGCTTTATTCACAAGATGAGTGTCAGCGCGCTGAGGCACAGTCATTTATTCAGCGAATTTACGGCGGAACGTTAAAGTCAATGCTGGTGCAGTTCATCGAGGAGGATTCTTTGTCAGAAGAGGATATTAAAGAATTACGCTCGATGTTAGATGAAAAGCCTAAAAAAAGGGAATCAAAAGATGAAGATTAAAGACTTTTATTGGAGGTTTATATATGGATAATAATGATATATTAATTAGATTACGATATGCCCTGGATATTAAAGATAAAGATGTGAGAGAAATATTTAAACTTGGCGGCGTTGACCTCACAAAAGAAGAAGTGTTAAAGGTACTCACTAAATCGGAAGACAGTTCCGATGATGACCATGACTATAACGGTGCTATAACGGAAAATGAAGAGCATATAAAGTGCACGAATAGTATGCTAGAGTCCTTTTTAAATGGCATGATTACTTTTAAAAGAGGAGCACAAGATCCAAAACCTGGACAACCAAATAAACCTGACCGGTCCATAAAGAATCATTCAAGTGTTAATAACGTCATGTTAAAAAAAGTGAAAATAGCACTTAAATTAACGAGTGAGGATATAATTGATATTTTGAATGAAGCAGGGGTCACGATCACAAAAGGTGAATTAAGTGCGTTATTAAGAAAAGAAGGACACAAGAATTACAAAGAGTGCGGGGATAAGTACGCCAGGAATTTCTTAAAAGGGTTAACGTTAAAATATAGAGGATAAGAAGGACGGGCAAATAAAAAGGGTGCAAGTACATCGTCGTACTCGCACCCTTTTTATTACTATCTTTTATTCACAGAAGCATCGTAAATCGAATCAACGGCATTTTTCAATGCGGTATTAAATTCTTCTTCAGATTGATTGGCATTTAAGTCAGCGGACAATGCACGGGAGAAGCTCGCTATGAGCCCGTCATTTTCTTTTAGCTTCTCATTCGCTTCTGCACGAGAATAGCCGCCTGAAAGAGCGACGACCCGAACAACGCGTGGATGCTCTATCAATTCTTTATAGGCATTGGCCGTTGTTGGAATTGTGAGTTTCAGCATCACGTTTTCGTCTTCTGATAAGTCATTTAAGTGTTTAATAATTTCTTCACGAAGGATTTCCTCCGATTTGTTTTTATCTTCACTGTTAATATTGACTTCTGGCTCAATAATCGGGATTAGGTCAGAAGCGATGATGCGTTTTCCGACTTCGAATTGCTGGTCCACAACTGCCTTAATACCGCTTTGATTTGGTTCATGGATGACAGAGCGCATTTTGGTACCGAAAATGTTCCGTTCGTTAGCACGTCTTAGTGTCTCATCTAAATCATGAATTGGTTTCATGAGCTGTACACCGTTTTCCTTTTCAGCTAGGCCATTATCGACTTTGAGGAAAGGCACAACTCCTTTATCAGCAAGGTAATCCGCTGTATATTTACCTTCGATTTCGCGGTCCATCGTTTGCTCGAAAAGGATGGCGCCAAGAATATGATCGGAATTAAATGCTGGTGACGTTATAATTCTGGTCCGCATTTGGTGAACCAGATCAAACATTTCATCCTCGCCAGAATAAGAATCTTCCGGCACACCATAAGCTGCTAATGCTTTTGGCGTGCTTCCGCCACTTTGGTCGAGTGCGGCGATAAATCCTTTTCCGTTGCTGATTTTATCAAATTGTTTGTTGTTCATCATTTCCACTCCTCTTTACAAAAATTCAATATACTCATTCTATACTATTTCCCCTATTTTCTCACATTTAACATAAATTGGCCAAAAAAGGTTAAGGGCTAAATTATAGTGATGGCGCTAGACTTGGCTGAGGTTTGCTAGTAGCTTTTTTACAAAGAAATTATGCAGGACCAAGTATCAAGGTGAAGTTCTAGACATCTTCAATCATTTCCGTTTACGATAAAAAGAAGCAAGTAATCGAATTGATACGTGATTGAACTTTTTAATTTGAAAGGATGGGGAAAATGAAAGTACTTGTAGTTGGAGCAAATGGGCAAATAGGAAAACATCTCGTTTCATTTATTCAGGACAGCGATAACCTGGAAGCAAAAGCCATGATTCGTAAGCAGGAGCAGGCTTCCTTCTTTGAAGATCTTGGTGCGGAAACCGCAGTGGTAGATTTAGAAAAGGACATCGAAACGATCGCAAAAGCTGCTGAGGGAGTGGATGCAGTTGTGTTTACTGCAGGATCTGGACCGCACACAGGGCCGGATAAAACCATTTTAATTGATTTGGACGGTGCTGTGAAAACTATGAAAGCAGCTAAAGCTGCTGGAGTAAAACGATTTATCATGGTTAGTTCATTTGATACGACGCGTGAAGCCATCCAGGCCGCCCCTTCGTCCTTTGCACCATATGTTGCAGCCAAGCATTATGCAGATGAGTGGCTTAAGTCAATGGATTTGGATTATACGATTATCCATCCAGGGCGGTTAACAAATGAGGAAGGAACAGGTCAGATAGAGGCTGCATACGAAGTGAACCGTGCTGAAATTCCTAGAGAAGATGTGGCACATGTTATCGTTGCCAGTCTGGAAAATGAGACAACGATCGGTAAGGAATTTCAGGTAGTAAGTGGAACGAAACGTATTAAGGAAGCTATACCGTCCGTATAAGGGAAGAAGGACGTTTCATTTAGTAAAGACAATTCGCCGATATGGTGAATTGTCTTTCTATTTTCCTGGAATAACTTGTTGAAAAACCAAAGAACTATGCTAACTATGCTCCTTCGAACTTAGCTATCATAGGTCGCTATGTGCCAATAAAAAAAGTCTGATTTATTGATGCTCCAATCGATATATTAGGCTTTTTTCTTTTAGTTGACAAACCAAATCATTTGCTATAAAATTTATCTTGAATTAGAGATAAATTAATTAAGGATTTGATGCCCATGAAGCAGTATGATGAAAAAGATTTGTCCTTAAAATCATTTATTGTTCTTTCTCGTGCAAGTCATGTTGTGGAAGAAAAGATTAGAGAAGCTATTCAAAAACATGATTTGAATCCGACGGAGTTTGCCGTTCTGGAACTGCTTTATCATAAAGGTGACCAGCCGATACAACGTATTGGGAAGAAGATCTTGCTTGCCAGCGGCAGTGTTACGTATGTTGTTGATAAGTTAGAAGGAAAGGAGCTCCTGCAGCGGATCAGATGTCCAGAAGATCGGCGCGTTATTTATGCCAGGGTCACAGACAAAGGCAAGAATCTGATGGATGACATTTTTCCGCAACATGCAAGAGATGTTCAACATATATTTGAAGAGTTAGATGAGACTGAAAAGAAAACACTGATTTCTTTGTTAAAGAGGTTGGGTCTTTCTTTGAAGGACAACTAAATTTTTTTGTTATTTATATTTAATTCGAGATAAATGAATTAGAAGTAAATGAGTCGACATAATACAAACGAAAGGAGCGGAAACATGACGAAGGCTACAGAAGGTATCCACCACATTACAGCAATTGTAGGGGACCCGCAGGAAAACGTTGATTTTTATGCTGGTGTTCTTGGATTAAGATTAGTAAAAAAGACCGTAAATTTTGATGACCCAGGCACTTACCATTTGTACTTTGGAAATGAGAATGGTCAACCGGGAACAATTATGACCTTTTTTCCTTGGGCGGGCGCCCATCAAGGTCGGATTGGTACTGGCCAGGTTGGTACAACTACATTTGTGGTCCCTGAAAATGCCCTCGGTTTCTGGGAAGAGAGGCTTCTGGCATTCAATGTGTCGGTAAATAAAGAAACCCGCTTTGGTGAGGAATTTCTTCTATTTGATGATCCGCACGGCTTGCACCTTGAAATCGTGGCACGAGAAGGAGGCCCTAAGAGTAGGTGGGAAACCGGTGATGTGACACCTGAATTTGCTATTAAAGGATTTGGAGGGGCGATCTTAAATACAGCTGCTCCATACAAAACGGCAGATTTACTTGAAAATGTCTTGGGAATGGAAAAAGTTGGCCAGCAAGGTGACTATCTCCGTTTTCGTTCTTATGGTGAATTAGGAAATATCATTGATATTCAATTAACGGCAAGCCCAAGAGGTGAACTGGGGGCTGGTACTATTCATCATATTGCTTTTAGAGCAAAAGACTTTGAAGACCATAAAGATTGGCAGACCCATATTGCTAATAAGGGATTCTTCCCGACAGATGTAAAAGACAGGGATTATTTCGATGCCATTTACTTCCGGGAACATGGCGGATTATTATTTGAGATTGCCACAGACCCGCCAGGATTCACACGTGACGAGCCGTTCGAAGCATTAGGCGAAAAGTTAAAACTTCCTCAATGGCTCGAAACACATCGCTCAAGAATTGAAGAAGTTCTTACACCTATAACTGTGCGAGAACGTAAGGGGGAACAATAATGAAACACATTTATCATAAAGGAACGGACTTGGAAAAGCCAACTTTCCTTTTGCTGCATGGTACCGGAGGAACAGAGACCGATTTATTACCGATCGCGGGGATGATTGATGACTCTGCATCAATTCTGGGGGTTCGTGGCAACATAAGTGAAAATGGTATGCCTCGATTTTTTAAAAGACTTGCTGAGGGTGTATTTGATGAAGAAGATTTGATCAAGCAAACGAAAGAGCTGCATCAATTTCTTGATACAGCTGCCCATGATCATGACTTTAATCGCAGCCATATGCTTGCCATTGGCTATTCCAATGGGGCAAATATAGCTGCCAGTCTGCTATTCCACTACCAAAACTCTTTACAGGGAGCCATATTATTGCATCCTATGGTACCGCGTCGAGGTATCGAACTACCTGATTTAACTGGACTTCCTGTATTCATCGGTGCCGGGACGAATGATCCGATTTGCAGCCCTGAAGAAACTGAAGAATTAGCTGAAATGTTGGAAAAAGCCGGGGCTCTTGTAGAAGTTCATTGGGAGAACCAAGGGCACCAGTTGACAAAAAGTGAAATTGACAAAGCGGCTGAATGGTACAGGGCGACATCTCTTAAAAGATAAAGTCAACAGTTCTATGATTCGGGTAAATAAGTTACAAAATAAGCATTTGATTTTTTGAATAGGAGATATACCACATGGGAATATTAAATTTTTTTAGAAAAGATACAAAAGGGAGCGATTCAACAATGGAAAATGTAAAATTAGCAGTGATTTATTACAGTTCAACGGGCACAAACTACGAAATGGCAAAATGGGCAAAGGAAGGTGGCAAGCAGGCAGGTGCTGAAGTGAAGCTGGTCAAAGTCCCTGAACTAGCACCACAAGCAGCGATTGATAACAATCCAGCGTGGAAAGCTCATGCAGATGCAACCAAAGATGTACCTGAGGTAGCCCTCGAAGACCTTGAGTGGGCTGATGCAATTATCTTTAGTATGCCAACTCGTTTTGGTAATTTGCCGGCACAAATGAAACAATTCCTTGATACAACAGGTGGACTTTGGTTCAATGGGAAGCTGATTAATAAAGTGGTTAGCGGAATGTCTTCAGCAAACAACCCACACGGTGGTCAAGAAGCGACAGTTAAGGCACTTTATACTTCTATGATGCACTGGGGTGCGATTATTGCTGCTCCTGGATACACAGATCCTGTGCAATTCACTTCAGGCGGGAACCCATATGGTGTTAGTGTGACAGTTGATCAGGAAGGAAACATGCAAGAGGATATAGAGGATGCAGTTAAACATCAAGCTAAACGTACAGTTACAATCGCTTCCTGGGTAAAACAGGGTCAACAATAATTCAACGCTGTATTTCTTAGATATTTCTTAGACATGTGGAGGGTTCAAGTTCTCCACATGTCATATACATAACAATGACTTTTCTAGAGTTATATACCCGAAAACAGTATATGTACCCATAACAAAAACACGAACGTATTCGCGAGAAGTTTGTGTTTTTGTTATGTAGAGAGCCATTAAACAGCAACAATTCTTATGTTTACCCCATTCCTGGATCTCCAGGATCTTTAACTGAACGGTTGGTATGAACAAACTGAAAGGAACCAAGGATGTGTTTTATGATCATCAATCCTCCTTAAATTACAAAGTTTGTAGTGTGTGAAAAGTATGAACAACTTCTATTTTGGTATTCATAGGGGGCAAAAAGGTTTAATAAGTCAAAATATTCTAAACATAATTCTGAGTATAAAGGAGTGGTTAAGAAAATTCAGTCGAGTTTTGTAGAATTATTAAAATTTGCTAAAAAGTTTTTGAGTTCCCTTTAGGAACGCCAAGATTAGAGCTTTTTAAACTTGTAATATATGTACGGACAGGCAATACCCAAAAATGAATCAGAATAGTGGTATAATCAGACTAGGATAATTGGTAATAAGATAAGGGAAAGCGTAAAAACCTTAAGTAATACAAGTGTTTTTACGCTTTTTTTCTATTTATAAAGAATGGAATGGACATAACGTATTGACCTTGTTGTGCACCCCACAGTTTATGATGGAATGGGAGGGAAAGGATGCACAAGATTAGTGAATTTGCTGATCCAAAAAAGAAAGCCATACAGGACCAGATAAACCAGATAAAGGAACTTCAGATACGGATAGAAGAAATAGATGATTTTCTCGCATCTGGAAAGGAGGACGTGCCATGATCAGTTGGAAAGAAGAAAGAATCATTGAAGCTTCTATCGAAGAGGTGTGGGAGTTATTTTCCGATGCTCAAATTCACCGCATCATGCCTAAGGTTGAGGAGCATCAACTTATTGAAAAGACTGAAGAAGAAGTGGGAGCCAAACATCGCCAGAGCTACCGTGAAGGAAAGCGTGTCGAAACTTATATCGTCGAAACATTGTCGTATGAAGATCTGGAAGATAAGAAAAAGAAGCGTATTAGCTTTGTGCTGGGTTCAGCCTTTGAGATCGATCTTACCTTCACGTTAGTAAAAGTAGGAGAGAATCGCACGAAATTTATCTATGAAGGCAGTAATAAAGGAACGAACTTTGTAGGAAGAGCGATGCTTAAGCTGGGTGGCAAGAAAGGGAATCATAAAGTAGTGGGAGAATTTATGGATCGAGTGGAACAGGAAGCAGTAAATGGGTAAATTTGGTTAGCGGAAAAAATAAGCGTCATGGGAAACACGTAACGAAGCAGGATAATACTGTCTCTCTTCTGTTCATATCATAAATAGCAATCTATTTTTGTCGATGAGGGAGGAGTTACGTGATTCAGTGTGAAGGTTTTTGGACCTGTATATCACCTGATGCCTGGATTACAAGCGGCGGAACATTAATAGGGGCATTTCTGGGGGCATTAATTGCTGGCCTGATCACCTTACGTGCCAACAAGAAAATGATTGAGTGGCAAGAGAAACTAAGGACAAAAGATAAAGACGACTATTTTAAAATTATTTCGCAACAATTTATAGATCAATTTGAATTAATTGATTCCAAAGTCCAGATGGTGATTGAAACAAACTTTGATAAAGAAGTCTCGAAAGAGGTCGGTCGCTATATATCGGATAACATAAATGGTATCGATGCGACTCTTGATATTAAACAAATGAATCCTGAAGATTACAAGGTTTTTAATAAATTGTTAGAAGGTTACCGTTATATATCATATGAACTCGTTTATATGATGGATGAACGTTCACCTAATTTAGAAGTTATGAACATGATTAAAACAGAGATGGAAAATACTTTGAAACAAATTAAAAATACCTCTCCACCGGATTTCCAATGAAGGAAAGTGGTTAGACCGCATGAGAAAAGAGAAGGTTGAGCGTAGCTTTGCAGATTCAAAAGAACTGCATGGGCTGCGCTATTGCCGCCTGCAGAAAAACAGGGGTTCTCCACAAGCTGTAAAAGCTCCTTTAGTGGGAGCTTTTATTGTAGTTAATAATAATAAATGAATTATAGATTAAACTTTTTTAAGCGATATTGAAGACTTTGTCTGCTAATGCCAAGAATTTTTGCAGACCTTGAAATATTATGGTTATTTTCAGCGAGAATTTGTTGAATATAAAACTTTTCAACTTCAGCCACTTTATCCTGTAACGTTTTTGTTCCTTGTTCAGATTCAGACATAGCAGCCAGGGGGAGCTGTTCACTCTGAGAAGAAGGTGCTTCATTTGCTTGGTACCTTTTACGAAACCGTACAGGCAGGTTCTGCAATGTAATGATTTCTTCTCCCATAATTAAATTCATGATCCCTTCGATCGTATGCTCCAATTCCCTCACATTTCCCGGCCAGTCATGCTGTTGAAGCAATTGTATAACATCTTCATCTACCCCTTTGACATCCATATTAAATAAAGCATTATATTTATTTATGAAACTCTGGCCAAGCAGTAAAATATCCTCTTTTCTGTCTCGGAGCGGAGGGACAAATAAAGTAACAACACTAAGGCGGTAATAGAGATCTTTTCTTAATCGGTTGTTCGTTACAGCTTCTAATGGATCTTCGTTTAGTGTAGCAAGGATGCGTACATCTACATGTTTATCTTTCATATCTCCAACTCTTCTAATTGATTTCTCTTGAATCACTCTTAATAGTTTTGCCTGAAGAGCGGGGTCTAACGAATTGATTTCATCCAGTAATAATGTGCCGCCATCTGCTTGTTCAAACAGCCCTGGTCTATCGATGGCTCCTGTAAACGCTCCCTTTTTAGTCCCAAATAGCAGACCTTCCATTAAATTATCTGGTATAGCTGCACAGTTTTGAGATATGAAAGGTGCGCCGGAGCGGCTGCTGCCGTTATGAATACTCTGGGCAAATAATTCCTTTCCCGTCCCCGTTTCTCCTACTATGAGCACAGAAGAAGGCGTACGAGTTGCCCGCTTCGATTCTTCAATAACCGATTCCATCAAATCACTTTGCCCGATAATATCTTCAAAGGTAAACTTTGTATTTTGTTTACGAAGCACGTTTTCCTTAATGACACGTTCAAGATGAGTTACATCTTTCGCCATTTCAATTGCTCCCGTAATTTCACCATCTTTTATGATAGGGAAGGAGTTGTTAACCGTTGTGATCTCCTTCCCTTTATTATTGAAGTAGGTTTGTTTGACGTTCTTGGTCGTTTTTCCGGTTTTTAGTGCTTTGACTAGTGTACTGTTTTGACTTTTATCGAACATGAAAACGTCTAATAAATTCTTATCAAGGACATCTTCACCTGTCATTGATTCAATCTCCATCATTTTTTTGTTATAAATGATGGTTTTTCCTTTTTCGTTAATAACATGAATGCCGACATCAACTTCATCAAGGAGTTTTTCATATAGTTCGTTCATTTTCATTAATGAATTATTTATCACAATCTGTTCGTCCATATTAACTCCTCCTATTATGTATAGTTTAATAGAGTAATTGCTGAACTGCAAAATAATTTGGCGTTATTATCTTTTTTTTATAAAAAGTGCAAAATGATATTGCTTGTTGGTCAAGCATGGATCAATAAAATAGCGTCAATTCAAGAGGCCAATATGTTGGCATGAAAATTGCATAGTAAGTTAAGTGGAAACTATTATATATATTTCAAGGAGGAGTTAGATGACTAACACAACTGTAAAAACAAAGGAAATCATAAATCAGACGGAAGAGTATGGGGCAAATAATTATCACCCGCTCCCAATTGTTATCTCAGAAGCTGAAGGTGTCTGGGTTAAAGATCCTGAGGGCAACACCTATATGGATATGTTAAGCGCATACTCAGCTGTGAACCAAGGACACAGACATCCTAAAATTATTGAAGCGTTAAAAAAACAGGCTGATCGCGTCACGCTGACATCACGTGCTTTCCATAACGACCAACTTGCACCATTCTACAAAAAAGTAACTGAACTAACGAAGAAAGATATGGTGCTTCCGATGAATACAGGAGCTGAAGCGGTCGAAACGGCTGTGAAAACCATCCGTCGCTGGGCCTATGAGAAAAAAGGTATTCCTGAAGGTAAGGCTGAAATTATCGCATGCGAAGGCAACTTCCATGGAAGAACGATGACGGCTGTTTCGCTGTCATCTGAACAAGATGGTCATCATAGCTATGGCCCCGTTCTTCCAGGAATAAAACTGGTTCCCTATGGTGATATCAATGCATTAAAAGAAGCTATCACGCCAAATACTGCAGGCTTTTTACTCGAACCAATTCAAGGAGAAGCGGGAATTGTAATGCCACCGGAAGGTTTCTTGAAAGAGGCCTATGAGGCATGTAAGAAGGAGAATGTTTTATTTGTTGCTGATGAGATCCAAGCGGGTCTAGGCCGTTCAGGAAAGATGTTTGCCTGTGACTGGGAAAATGTTCATCCTGACATGTACATTCTAGGAAAAGCTCTTGGCGGAGGAGTGATGCCAATCTCTTGCGTGGCAGCAGACGAGGATATTTTAGGTGTCTTCACTCCAGGCTCGCATGGTTCTACCTTCGGAGGGAATCCTCTTGCTAGTGCTGTAGCAGTTGCTTCATTAGATGTAATTGAAGAAGAGAAGCTTGTAGATCGTTCTCTTGAGCTTGGTCAGTATTTTCAAGAAAAGCTGAAAGAAATTGATAATCCTGTAATTAAAGAAATACGCGGCAAAGGACTATTCGTTGGAGTAGAATTGCATGAGCCGGCCCGTTCTTATTGTGAAAAACTAAAAGAAGAAGGACTGCTGTGTAAGGAAACACATGAAAATGTCATCCGTTTTGCACCACCGCTCGTGATCAAGCAGCAAGACCTTGATTGGGCAATTGAAAAAATTACTCAAGTGCTATCCAAATAAAGACTGATCTATTCCATAGGAGTGAGAATAATGGCAACGACTGATCTTTTAAAGAACAAGCAGCTAGAGAATAGTCCGAAAGCAGAGTCACTCGATTTGTTCAAATCCACACAGGTTGTTATTGAAGAGGCCATTCAGAGTTTGGGTTATCCTGAAGAAACTTACGAATTACTAAAAGAGCCAATGAGAATGTTTACGGTCCGCATTCCTGTCCGGATGGATGATGGGAAAATTAAAATTTTCACAGGCTACCGTTCGCAGCATAATGACGCTGTTGGACCAACAAAGGGCGGTGTCAGATTCCATCCGGAAGTTAATGAGAAAGAGGTAAAAGCACTCTCGATGTGGATGAGTTTAAAATGTGGCATCACAGATTTACCTTATGGCGGAGGGAAAGGCGGCATTATTTGTGACCCTCGCGAGATGTCTTTTCGGGAATTAGAGGGTTTGAGTCGCGGATATGTTCGCGCAATCAGTCAAGTCGTTGGACCAACGAAAGATATTCCAGCTCCAGATGTATTCACCAATTCACAAATTATGGCCTGGATGATGGATGAATACAGTCGAATTCGTGAGTTTGACTCTCCAGGTTTTATTACGGGGAAACCAGTTGTCTTAGGCGGTTCTCATGGTCGGGAAACAGCGACCGCAAGCGGTGTGACGATATGTATTGAGGAAGCAGCCAGGAAAAGGGGAATCCAATTAGAAGGAGCCCATGTTGTGATCCAGGGATTTGGAAACGCAGGAAGCTTCCTGGCAAAATTCATGCATGAATCGGGTGCAAAAATTGTTGGCATTTCAGACGCGCATGGGGCCATTTATAACTCAGACGGACTAGACATTGAGTATTTACTGGACCGCCGTGATAGTTTTGGTACAGTTACTAATCTGTTTAAGAATACCATTACGAACGAGGAACTGCTTGAAAAGGAATGCGATATTCTTGTACCAGCAGCCATTTCCAACCAAATTACAATGCAGAACGCCAAGAATATAAAGGCTTCCATCGTTGTAGAAGCCGCAAATGGCCCTACAACTCTTGAGGCCACTAAAATACTAACCAAACGCGGGGTCCTCCTGGTTCCAGATGTTCTGGCAAGTTCTGGTGGAGTGACGGTATCATACTTTGAATGGGTACAAAATAATCAGGGCTACTACTGGACCGAGGAAGAAGTTGCAACGAAAATGCGACAAGTAATTGTAGATGCTTTTGACAAGGTACACTTGGCATCTCAGAAGCATCAGGTTGATATGCGTTTAGCTGCCTATATTGTCGGTGTACGCAGAATGGCGGAAGCTGCCCGCTTTCGTGGATGGGTATAAAAGTTATATGGACGGACGAAAAGTGAGCATTACTCGGAATTCCTATAAAGAGGGGGAAAAAATATGAAGGAAGTCCTTCAGACTGTTTATAGTCCTTGCCATGGTTCTGTTAAGAAGGTATTTGTTAATTCATCGTCATATGTTTATGAATGGGAGCCACTGTTTTTAATTGAAACAAAAGAGCAAAATGAGGTGGAAGTAGCTGTTGGGATCAGTGGTGATATCATATCTTTAGATATTGTACAAGGACAGGAAGTAACTCCGAAAACGGTGTTAACCGAGTTGAGGGACGATCTTGAGATTACCGGTAGTGACTAGAGGGAGTTCAACTTCCTCTAGTTTCATTTGAAAACGTTTGCATTTATTGCATAATTTGCAAAATAATGTTTGTACAAGAAAAATTGTAGGCAACACGAAGTGGACTTTTTTCCACGAGACTAAATACGCCTTTAATTGGGAAGGGAGTTATGTATGAGCGAAGCTGCCCAGAGTAAGGAACACAGTTATTCTCAGAATGATGAAACGAAACCAAGAAAGGGGTATAGCGTTAATCACTTACTGAAATTCGCGATTCCTTCTTTAGCTGGAATCTTTTTGTTTATGATACCTCTTAGTATTCAAGGAGAAATTACCATTCCAGTCGCCTTACTGGCGAGCTGGATTCAAAGCACATTCGCTGGAGTGTTACCGGAATTCATAACGAGCGTGATCATTTTAACAGCTGTGATGACGGTTGTAACGAAAGCTTTCAAGCCTGATTGGATTTTGGAAAAGCCATTCTTGAAAGGTCTTTTTGGGGTGTCGACAGTCTGGTTTTGGACAAGGATGCTGGCCATGATATTTGTAATCATGACCTTCTTTGAGATAGGTCCTCAGTTCATATGGTCAGATGCGACCGGGGGATTGTTGTTTAATGATCTAATCCCAGCTCTGTTTGCGGTATTTCTTTTTGCGGGACTGCTCTTACCGTTGTTACTGGACTTTGGATTGCTCGAATTGTGCGGAGCTTTATTTACTAAAATTATCAAACCAGTTTTTACCTTACCAGGCCGATCCTCCATTGATTGTCTGGCGTCTTGGCTGGGGGACGGTACAATCGGTGTGCTTTTGACTAACAAGCAATACGAAGAAGGGTATTATACGAAAAGAGAAGCAGCTGTCATCGGGACCACCTTCTCCGTTGTCTCTATCACATTTACGATTGTTGTCCTAACACTTATGGATCTCCAACATATGTTTTTTCAATATTATTTAACCATCGTTGTTGCAGGTTTAGCTGCAGCCTTAATTTGCCCGCGCATCCCGCCGCTTTCCAGGAAACAAGACCAGTATTATGAACACGCGGACAATCATTTTAATGAAAAAATCCCTGGAGATGTCTCTTCACTTAAATGGGGGATGGATCAGGCAGTAGAAAAAGCGAAATCAACCAGGTGGACATCGGTTATAAAAGGTGGAGGGCAAAATGTTTTGGATATGTGGATGGGGGTTATCCCCATCGTAATGGCGATTGGAACGGTAGCATTGATTGTTGCTGAGTACACGCCGGTATTCGAATTTATTGGAGCGCCGTTTATCGTTATCCTTAACTTGCTGCAAATTCCCGAAGCAGCTGCAGCCGCTCCATCCATGGTTGTTGGCTTCGCAGATATGTTTCTGCCAGCAGTTCTAGGGAGCGGTATCGAAAGTCCTTTAACTAGATTTGTCATCGCTTGTGTATCGGTTACCCAATTAATTTATATGTCGGAGGTTGGCGGGCTTTTGCTTGGTTCCAAACTTCCGGTTAACTTTAAAGATCTTGTGATCATTTTTATTGAGCGAACTTTAATCACACTGCCAATTATCGCTTTGATGGCACACTTATTCTTTTAATTTAGAAAGGATAATAGTTATCGATATGTACAAAATGCTATGAAGTTTGGAAAGCCCTCAACAAGCTAACAAGGTTGTTGGGGGCATATTTAGGTGTGCAATTTGAATAAAAAATACCACCGAGAGTGCATCTCGGTGGCAGAATCATAGTCTAATTATTTACCAATGAACATTTGAGTCCAGTAGTTACCTTCTTCCACATATCCTACACCAATGTGTGTGAAGGAAGGGTTCATGATGTTTTTACGGTGACCTTCACTGTTCATCCATCCTTGAACCACTTCTTGTGGAGAAGTTTGTCCCATTGCAATATTTTCTCCGGCACTGCGATAGTCAATACCGTATGCATTCATCATATCAAACGGTGACCCGTAAGTCGGGCTATTGTGGGAAAAGTAGTTTTTTTGCTGCATATCAAGAGATTTATCTCCTGCTACTTTACTTAATTCTACATCTAGTTTCAGTGGTTCTAGTCCTGCTTGAGTACGCTCAGCATTTGTTAATTCTACAACCTTTTTCTCAAATGCTGATACGACTGAACTGTCGGCAGATTGTTCTGTTTGCTCCTTAGTTTGAGCTGTTTCTTCGGCTTGTGGTTGAGCCTCGGCTTTTGTTGGCTGTTTTGGTTGAGCCTCAGCTTTAGCTGGCTGCTCTTCAGCTGGTGCTGGTTGTTGCTCAGCCTTAGCCGGTTGTGGCTGCTGGTCTTCTTTAGCAGGTGTGCTAGGCTGTTCTGTTTTTTCTTGAGCCTTTTGAGGTGTTTCTGTTTGCTGCTCAGCTTGAGCTGGCTGCTCCATTCCAACCTGGGCCTTTTCTATCTGTTTTAAGATGGATTGGATTGAGCTACCTTCTTGAAACTTCCCAATCATTTCCTCCCAATTTGTCGAGCAATCTATATTAGTGTTCTTCTGATCCGCAGTCGACGCTTGCGTTGCTGCTGGAGCAAATAAAAGCGATGCCGCTACGGCTCCAGAAATGATAAATGACATACCTTTCATGTTTTACTTCCTCCTTTTGGGTTTTTGTCTTTCCGACTCTTTTATACTATCATTCGATTTTTGTAATATAGTAGGATAAATCTGGTTAACTCTATTTTTCTAGTGCTAATAAGTTGACAAAACAGGTATATACATAGAAAAATTCAAGTTATCCTTGATAACACGGGGGTTCCCTTATTTGGCCTTCATAGAAAAAATCATCATGTATTGGAATTTATAAGGATATAAAGAAAAATATTAACAATGCATTTAGGTTGACAAGCTTTTTAACGGCAAGTTTTTGTTACGAATGTTACTTCAATATTACAATTGTTTGCTACTTATATAGGAATAGGGACCCATATTCTATAAATAATGGAAGGGATTTAGTAATCCATCAAATGTAAACGGAAAAGTAGGGAGGAGAAGGAAAAATTAAAATCCCGTACCACCGTTAGAGTGGTACGGGATTGCTTACTTGAGCACACAGGTTACAAACTAGCTACGGTATAATGATACACACCGTTTCTCATAATTTTATTAATCTGACCCCTGGTTTCTAAATAGTCGAGCTGCCCGATAATCTCTGACATAACTAGGGAGAATTGTTGGTTGTAAGTAGAACCGTAATAGCTTTGGGCAATTTCTCTGCCTGTTGAAGCACCCTTCTCAATAAGGGATATGATTTTATTTCCCTTTTGGTCAATACGATTTAATCGCTTTTTAACTAATGCCTGAGGATTGTGAATGATAGCTCCATGACCAGAATAGACAAGTTGAACGGGGAGGGAAGCAATGGATTTTAAGGACTCGACGCTTTGATAGAGGGTCGGCAGTCGCTTTCCATTTTCATCAGGTTCAACTAAAGCATTGCTGGAAATGTGCTGGATAAGTACGTCAGCTCCTAACAAAACTCCAGCTTTTTCTTCCCAAAGTCCGATTTGGTCAGGAGCGTGGCCTGGAAAGTGAAGAACACTTAACCCGTCAAGCGGAGCTTCTTCAATTGGTGAAAGGTTTGCTTCTACGGCAAGGTGACGATTATTTTCGAGGGAGCGCTTTAGATGATTAACCTGTACTTCTCCTCTTTCTCCGCAGTCAAATTCATTATATAAGGTTTCAAAAAACTGGATGCGCTTCTTCAAAAATGCCTCATCTCTTTGCAGGCGGGGGAAAGCTTTTCTATGAGCGTAAACAGGGATATCATGTTGTGCAACGATTTGATCCACCAAACCACAGTGATCAATGTGGTGATGACTGAGGACAATGCCTGTCAGCTCTTTAAGTTCGAATTGGTTTTCTTCTAAAGTTTGATGAAGCGCATGCCAGTATGAATCTCCTGTCCAGCCCGCATCAAATAATAGCAGCTGATTTTTGGTTGAAAGGAGATAGAAATTTACTGTTTTCAAACTGCCCGGAGTTGGTACAGAAATCGGATATAAATTGAAAGTACTTGTTTGAGATTCAATCATATTTATCACGCCCCTATCTAAAAGTTCTATTTCGGCAGAGAGATCTTTTGCTAGAATTATACATTATTTAATGCGTTCATTCCACATTTTGACACCTCAGATCATCCATTCATTTCCATTTTTAAAAAGGAGCGGCTGCATCATCTGCATGCTGCTCCTTTTTGGCAGATTACTCTTTATAGCTTCCTAACGATGAGGGATAATGTCTTGTCTCAAAAGTATAGCGTCCTATCTCATAATGTTAACGCCCTAACTCGAGGTGATAGTGACTTAGCGTAGGAATATAGCGACCTAACCTCATTTGGATAGACTGTCTTCGTTGACTTACTTACTAGTTACTGTAGATTGAAAAGGTTCCTCGGCAATTTTAATCGATTCTGTAGGACAGCCTTCTTCGGCATCTAGTAAATCCTCTTCTAAGTCTCCGATTATTTCAGTGATGCCTTTGTTATCGTCCAGAATAGCGTCAGCCAATCCTTCATCATCATAGCCAAAAATATCAGGAGCCGTATCCCCACATGCTCCACAAGCGATGCAAGTATCTTTATCAACCATTGTGAATTTAGCCAATATCATCGACCTCCTGTAAAAAATTTATTAAGCGAAAACACTCGTGCTGTGCTTTGGCTGAACCTTGGCTTTTGGATCCATATAGGCCTTTGCATTGTTTACAGCGGTAGGGCCTTCGCCAAAGCCACTGGCAATTAATTTCACTTTTCCATCATACGTACAAATATCTCCTGCAGCATAAACTCCTGGGATAGCCGTTTCCATTTTGGAATTTACGACTATTGAATTCTTGTCAATTTCTAATCCCCAGTTTTTCATAGGCCCGAGAGAGGCTAAGAATCCAAAGTTCACGATGACGTCATCAACTTTAATGCAATGTTGATCGTCGTTTTTCTTACTATGCCTGATTACGGTTTCATTAATTAATTCCTCATTCCCATTAAATCGTTCAGGTTTATATGGAGTTTTAATGGAAACTTTGCTATTAAGAAGCTGTTCAACGCTATGTTCATGGGCTCTGAATTTATCTCTTCGGTGAACAAGAGTAACCTGTTTCGCTAAAGGTTCTAACATGAGGGCCCAGTCCACAGCGGAATCTCCTCCCCCAAATAGCAGAACGTTTTTATCCTTGAATCGATTTAAATCTTTAATATGGTAATGAAGGTTTTTCCCTTCATACTGCAGGGCATCCTTTAAATCTAGCTTTCTAGGGCTGAATGCCCCATTTCCTGCTGTTATGATCACGGTTTTTGTATAGTGTACTCCTTGGTTTGTTGTTAACTTGATCGTCTGGTCTTCCAGAACTTCTAAATCCTCAACCATTTCCTCTAAACAAACGGTAGGGTCAAAATAATTAGCTTGCTCTGTTAATCGATCAACCAGGTCCTGAGCTTTTACTTTAGGAAAGCCTCCAACGTCATAAATGTACTTCTCCGGATATAGTGCGGTGAGCTGGCCTCCCAAATGCGGTAAACTTTCTACAATTTTGACGGATGACTGTCGCATTCCAGCATAAAAGGCTGTAAATAAGCCTACAGGTCCACCGCCAATAATCGTAATGTCATACACCTTTTCGTCCTCGTAGAACGTGTACAATAAGATCCCTCCAAATTACATTATGTTTTATTTACTATCGTAATTTATAAATAATATATATCATGATCTTTAAGGTGTCAAATGGTTTTTAGCTTTGTGCAGGCTTTTACAAATCAGAGTGAAAGCGTATATAGATACATCAATGACATTGAATATTTAAAATTCTGAAAAAATGGCAGTATATAAAAGGAAATGGAAGATATCACTTAATTATAAGGCTTTAAATGTAATGAAATGGTCAATTTGAGGGTTTGATAAAGCAGTCAATGTTCTTTACATTATGTATATGGAACGATAGTAAATAAATAGTAATGAAAATTAGGAGGAATGAAACATGACAACAGCAACTGAAAGCAAATTAACGGTAACGAAAAACAAAGGCATTGCAGAAGTACACATTCATGTGAACAAATCTAATTCTTACAACTTGGATTTTTACCGTGAATTAAATGCGGCGATTGATGACATCCGCTTCGATAATGACATTAAAGTAGCCGTACTGATGAGTGACATGCCGAAATTCTTCTCAGCTGGAGCGGATGTTTCATTCTTAAAATCTGCTGAACCGAAATTCAAGACACAGTTTTGCCTTTTCTGTAATGAAACCTTAGATAAGATCGCGCGTTCTCCACAAATCTGGATTGCTTGCTTAGAAGGCCACACAGTTGGGGGCGGCCTGGAAATGGCACTTGCCTGTGATCTTCGCTTTATGGGGGATTCCGCTGGAAAGATCGGGCTTCCGGAAATCAGCCTTGGTGTGTTAGCTGGAACAGGCGGAACACAGCGTTTGGCTCGTCAAGTTGGCCATTCTAAAGCGCTCGATATGAACATTACCGGGGATACGATTTCTCCGCAAGAAGCGCTGGACATCCAACTCGTGGACAAAGTGTACCCACAGGAAGAAACACGTGAAAAGACATTAGCTTATGCTGAGAAGGTCGCGAGCCAGGCCACGTATGCGGCCTCAAACATTAAGCTTTCCATTATGAACGGCAAAGAAATGCCGTTAAATGCAGCCATCCGTTACGAAGGAGAACTGCAGAACCTGTTGTTCCGTTCTGAAGACGCTCAAGAAGGCTTGAGTGCTTTCCTAGAAAAACGCGAGGCTGACTGGAGCGGAAAATAATTTTGATTAAGTAAAGTGAGGGGCGGTATCGGTGTTCCGGTATCGCCTTTTTAAGTCATTGTGAATCTCATATGTAAGCATCATTATTCCAGTGGAGGTGAAAGACGGTGGAACAAAAAGTTCAGTCATTAGATGCAGCGATTAAAGAACACGTGAAAAGCGGTGATTCGGTTGTCATGGGAGCCTGTTTAGAACCGATGATTCCATTTGCTGCAGCACATGAGATGGTTCGCCAGCAAAAAGAAAAGCTTAATGTAATTGCGCCGATCTCGGATATTTTGTTTGATCTGTTAATTGGTGCAGGAGCCGTTCAAAAAGTAACAGCCGCCTGGGCAGGGAACGTGAGTGCAGGATTAGGCCATAATTATCGTCGCTCTGTAGAAAAGGGGGTTCCTTTTCCGATTGAAATTGAGGACCACAGCAATTTCTCAATAGGATTGGCATTGTTAGCTGGAGCTATGGGAGTTCCGTTTTTACCAACTCGGTCTTTGTTAGGCACGAATATTCTAGATACCAATCCCGGTTTACAAACGCAGGATTATGAAGGAGAAAAACTCGTCTACGTGCCGGCACTAACCCCAGATGTGGCAATCCTTGGGGTGCAAAGGGCTGACAAAGAAGGAAATGCACATTTGTGGGGGAATCTGGGTATCGCACAGGATGCTGCCATGGCAAGTAAAAAAGTTATTTTACTTGCAGAAGAAATCGTGGAAACTCACGAAATTGACAGTGATCCAAACCGTGTATTAGTACCTGGTTTTAAGGTTTCTTCAGTTGTTTCCTGTCCAGGTTTTGCCCATCCATCTCCCGTACAGGGATACTACAAGCGGGATCATGAATTCTTCCATTCGTACCATAAAGAAACGAAAACGAGAGAAGGCTTTCTTTCCTGGCTGGACAATTATGTCCTAGGGGTCAACTCCCATGAAGAGTACTTACAAAAAGTGGGGCGTGAACGATTAGAGAATCTTCAAATAAAAATGGAAAAATTAGCGGCACCCGTCAATTATGCGGCTGAGTAAAGGAGGTTGGAAAAAATGAATTATACAACAGGGGAACTAATGGTTGTAGCTGCTGCCAGGGAAATTAAGGATAAAGAAGTGGTTTTTGTAGGAATGAGACTTCCGATGCTCGCTTTCGCCGTAGCTAAACGAACGCATGCACCTAATGCTGTTGGTTTTTATGAATGTGGTATCGTAAGGGATTTTCCTTCCGAGGAGTTACTTTACACGATGGGAGACACTCCGAATATTGAAGGAGCGAAGTGGTGTACTTCCACGAATCACTTAATGTTTTTGATGCAGCGTGGAGATGTGGACTGTGGATTCATTGGCGGAGCAGAGATAGATAAATATGGAAATGTGAATACATCTTATATTGGTGATCATAAGGAACCAACTGTGAAACTGCCGGGCAGTGGAGGCGCTGCTGACATTGCAGGTTTATCAAAACGGCTGCTGGTCATTATGAATCATGAAAAAAGGCGTCTGACAGAAAAAGTTGATTATATTACCTCTCCTGGTGCAGGGACTGGAGGGGAATGGCGTCAGGAAAACGGTCTTCCCAGGGGTGGAATTGGAGCATTAATCACAACTCTTGGAGTCATGCGCCCCAGCGACAACAATGAACTAGAGCTATCTTCTCACCATCCAGGGGTGTCAAAAGAAGAAGTCAACGAAAATACAGGCTGGGATTTAAAGGAAGCCAGCGACTTAAAGGAGACTCCTCCTCCTCAGCCTGAAGAGTTGGATGTTATACGCTCCATCGACCCAAATGGATTTTGGACAGGATAAGAGAAAGGAGAATGTGTTATGCGCAGTAATGAGGTGAATTTTTTAATAAATTGGGGCGATACAGACATGGCAGGTATCGTTTATTATCCGAACTATTTCAAGTGGTTCGATATAGCGGGCCACCAATTTTTTCGTAGCTGTGAATTGTCGCCAAAGAAACTGGAGGAAGAACAAGGAATCATTTTACCGATGATGGATACTCGCTGCACCTTTAAGAAGCCTCTTTATTATGATGATTTGATGACCGTCGTAACGACAGCAGAGGAAGTGAACAATAAAACGATCAAACTTACCCATGAAGTGTATCGCGGTCAGGATCTTACCGGTCATGGATATGAATTGAGGGGCTGGGTGAAAAAATTCGAAGACGGAATTAAAGCAGTTCCCATCCCTGAAGAAGCCAGGCTAATGCTTACGGCAGACAAACATACCACCTCCAAAAAGCCACAGTTTAATGCATAATACGCTTTAATCATCTATAATAAAAATAACATATCAATTTACTATACATCGAGGTAATGGATGGTGAAAAAATGAAACCAAGGTCACTTATGTTTACACTGTTTGGAGAGTATGTACAAAATTATGGCGGCGAGATATGGGTAGGAAGCCTAATCCAGCTGATGGAACGCTTCGGAGTCTCTGAATCGTCGGTAAGAGGAGCCATTTTACGAATGGTTCAAAAAGAGCTAATGCAAGTTCGTAAAATTGGAAATCGAAGCTATTATTCATTTACACCGCAAGGAATCAACCAGATTAACGAAGGTGTAAAACGTGTTTATAGCGAAAGAAATGCAAGGTGGGATGGTCAATGGCGCATCTTGACCTACTCTTTTCCTGAAGCAAAACGTGATATGCGTAATGAAATTCGAAAAGAATTGAACTGGACAGGATTTGGAGCGATTTCCAACAGCACCTGGGTTAGTCCCAACCCTATTGAAAAACAGGTGATGGAGCTGATGGAACGCCACAATCTTGAGGACTATATGATGTTGTTTACTTCTTCAAAAGTGATGTCGCATGATGATCAGCAAATTGTCAACAAAGGCTGGGATTTACAGCATATCTCAGATGAGTATGATCGTTTTATCCAGGAACATTTGAAAATATATGATGACTTACGGGAAAAGGCGCTTCAAAATACTTTAACGGATGAAGAAAGCTTCATTGAACGAACGAAAATTGTCCATGAATATCGGAAGTTCTTATTCAATGATCCCATTTTTCCAGTGGATCTGCTGCCTGAGAACTTTAGGGGAACAGAAGCGCGAGAGCTGTTTTGGAAGATTCATCAGATGATCTCCATTCCAGCCGTTCGTTATTTTGAGTCATTGTATGAATCTGCCCCGGACAGGGAAGTGGAGCCGCATCGTGAGAAAGCTGTTAATCCGTTTGATAAAGTTCACGTATAGTAAGCGCCAAGAAATTGGAGGCTGTATATATGGAGAAGGTAGTTTTTGAGAAAGATGGTTATCTAGGGATCATCACCATTAATCGGCCTGAACGGTTAAATTGTTTCGATTATGCAACCCTGGTGCAGCTTAGAGAAGTTATAGGACAGATTCAAATGGACAAAGATATACGGGCTGTTATGATTACCGGATCGGGAGAAAAGGCGTTCAGTGCTGGGGCTGATTTGAAAGAGAGAAGGAATCTTTCTGAGCACGAAGTCCGGCGTAATGTACGAATGATTCGAGAGGTATTTAATGAGATTGAAAACTTAGCCCCGCCTACTATTGCAGCCATTAATGGCTATGCTCTAGGCGGCGGGCTTGAATTAGCGCTTGTTTGTGATTTTAGGTACGTTTCAGAAAGCGCTTTCATTGGATTGACAGAGGTTAGCTGGGCCATTATTCCAGGAGCGGGAGGCACTCAAAGGCTAGCTCGGTTAATCGGTACATCGAAGGCGAAGGAGCTTATTTTGACAGCCCGGCGCATTAATGCCGAGAAAGCACTGGACATGGGGATAGTAAATAAAGTTTGTGCGGCTGATGAGCTAATATCTGAAGCTGTCCAGTTAGCCGATGAAATCATGGCGAATGGTCCATTAGCTGTTGCTCAAGCCAAGTATGCCATCAATTATGGGAACAATTCGGATTTGAATACCGGATTAGCTATTGAGGCTAAAGCGTACGAGGTGATCATCCCGACAGAAGATCGGGTGGAGGCACTGGAAGCTTTTAAGGAAAAAAGGAAAGCCAGCTTTAAAGCTCGATAAAGGGGGAACTGTATGAACCTCACTAAAATAGAGGGGATTGGCTATCGAATTGGTATTCCGGTGCCGTTTCCGATGAAGTATGTTTACTGTTATCTGCTTCCAAGTGAAGATTCTTATGTGTTGATTGATACAGGCTACAATTATAGAAAGGCGCGGGAAGCGTGGGAGGAAGTGTTTGCTCAACTTTCCATCCCTCCTGCCTCGATTCGAGCTATCTATGTTACTCATTTTCACCCTGATCACTCAGGGCTTGCGCATTGGATGCAGGTTAAGACAGGCGCACAAGTATACATGCATGCGAGTGATAAGGAAATGATGGAACGAGTGTGGGGAAAGGAAAGTGTACAAACTACTCGCATAGAAGAAATGATGGAAGGACACGGGGTCCCTGCTGCACTTAGCAGCGAAATCGCAAGCCATATGGATAACATGTCCCAGCATATGAGACCGCTCCCTGAAATTCACGAGCTGGACCATGAGCCGGTCTTTATGGACTCGTCATGGCAAGTACTTCATACTCCTGGTCATAGTGACGGGATGATTTGTTTTTATAACGAACAGGAACAAAAGATGTTTTCGTCAGATTTAATTTTAAATCCAATCACACCAAACATTAGTGTATGGCCGGGCGCGAGCCAGCAGCCGCTTCACGACTATCATTTGTCTTTGCAGAAAATAAAAAGCCTGCCAGTGGAGACAGCCTATACTGCCCACGGAGATCTCATTCATCATGTAAAAGAGCGAATTGATGAGCTGATCGCACACCATGACCAACGTCTGGAACAGATGCAAGCCTTGGCAGATGGACGAACGGCTTATCAGATTGCCTCAACTGTTTTCGCACACCGAGATTTAACTCCGCACCAATGGAGATTTGCAATGGCTGAAACAATTGCACATCTGCATTATTTAGCAGAGGAGAAGCGTATAAGAACTTGGAAAGATCGTGAGGGGACTGTATATAACGAACATCTTTATAAAACGACTACGTAATCACGAGGGAGCGTATCCTTCGTGATCTTTTTTTGTTCTTTGATAGATTTAATATAATATTTCCTTTCGTCAAAAAAACATAATAAAGTAATTGACAAAAATACAATAGTGATTTATATTATTATTTAACGACGATAATTAAAAAAACATAATTAAAAGAGGTGGAGAAATGAGCCAGGCGGAAGTTTTAATGGAAAAAGTCCAAAAGGGGTTTATGGTCGAACGATCGGAAGATATGGATGAGGATTATAAAAAAGCGTTAATGCAAACCCTCACTATTGTTGGGGATACGGAATTGTTAAGCGTGCCGCCATTGATGACGGTGTACAATGAAGCACCAGATTTGAACTATAAAATCACAGCCCTTGCTGTCATGCAGGATGAATTGGGGCACGCACATATTGCATACCGGCTGCTTGAAGCATTAGGGGAGGATGTAGATGAACTACTTTATGAACGACCTTCCAATCGGTGGAAAAATCCTTACGCCTTTGACTTTCCATTAAATAATTGGATTGAACTTGGAGTTTTTAACGGATTGTTTGACAGAGCTGGCTATACCCTTTTAGGGGATGCTTTCGAACATACTTCATATGGTCCATGGAAACGGGCACTCGTAAAAGTGGATAAAGAAGAACTGTTTCACTTACGTAATGGCGAAATTATTATGAAAAAAGGAATGAAGAATCCGGAAACAGCCAAACAGGTCCAAGAAGCTGTCGACTGGATGTTTATCATGGGGCTCGAGTTCTTCGGTGTATCAGATTCACATAAAAGCCGCTCGGCACAAATCGATTACCGAATCAAAGGAAGTAAGAATGATGAGTTACGCCAAAAGTGGATGTCAACGGCCGTTCCATTCTGTGAATCTATCGGAGTAGATGTACCGGCACATTATGATGAAGAGCAAGAAAAATATGTAGTAGATGTCCCGTTCCCATGTAAGTTTGATCTCGAGAATCGCAAATGGTTGCATGATGAACCTGATACATGGTCAGGCATGATCGAAAGGTTTAAGAAACGTGGTCCTCAAAACGAAGAGTTTGTGCAGCGAATTCAAAAAGGTGTGAAGGAATTAGAAAAAATGCGCCAAGAGGAGGCTTCGTAACAATGAGTGTTATTCAACAGTCAAGTAAGCAATATTGGGAAGCTTTAAAGGAAGTTATGGACCCTGAATTTCCAATAAGCGTAGTAGATATGGGGTTAATTCGAAACATTGAGCAGACAGAGGAAGGCGTCATCAAAGTAACGATGACGTACACATCCACAGGTTGTGCTTGTATGGTTTGGATTGAAAGCGATATCAAAGAGCGTTTGCTTTCTGAGGAAGAAGTAAAAGAGGTGGAGATTGAGGTTCAATGGGATCCTGCCTGGACAGTTCATGACATGACTGAGGAAGGCAGAAACAAGATGCAAAATTGGGGAGTGAGGTCATGACATTCCCGCTTGAAGAAAATGAAAATTATATCCTCCTTACACGCATCAAGCGCGGGGATGATTTAATGCAGGTTGGTTCTTTCCGGGCTGCCAGCGATGAACTCGCCAAAATTTATGCAGCGAAGATCTATGACGAGGAAGATTGGGTAGAGATGCATGTAGTTAAAGCATCAAACCTAGTCCCGGTTCGACTGCCGAAAGGGCTATTTGAAAAGGAAGGGGTGAAGTAGATGACGGAAGAACAAGTCAAAGAACTAGTAAATCTGGCCGAAACCATTGCTGATAATAAGTTCATTATGGGAGAGCAGCTGGTGGAAATCGGTGTGAGCGGACCAAATCTTGAAGCCTCGCTCGCCTCCATATCTATGGCTCAGGGCGAACTTGGCCATGCGCGTCTATTATATCGGTGGTCTTATGAAGTTCAGGGGCTAAGGGCTGGAAAATTAGATGTGAAGGAACAAACGGGGAAAGCTTTTGATCAAATCGTAAACGCTTCGAACTGGGTAGAGCTTATCGCTGGCTTATACGTAAATAATGCGGCCATTGATTTAATCATGCAGGAACTAATCACAAACAAAGGAAAGGATCTAAATGCCCAATTCAGTAAGATGGCGAATGAGCTTTCTGAACATATTACCTATTCAAAGAACTGGTGCAAACAACTGATCAATGATAAAGGTTCTATACCAAGAAGAGTACAGGTTGATTTGGAGAAAGCCTATGAATCTGCTAGTAAATGGATAAAAGAAGTTGAAGAAAACAGTCATTTAAAAGAAGCGGGTGTTATTGGCAAGTCTAGTCATCTAGTTGAAGCATTTGAACCTACCATTAACGAGGTTCTTGGTGAAAGGTCCGTTTCTCATGCCTGAGAGTGATAAAGACATTCAATGTCCGTTTTGTTCATCCGTGAATGTTGAGCTTATTGCTCCTTTTGGCACAGCGCAGCTTGTCAGACAATATTACTGTAACCATTGTAAGAGTGTTTTTGAATATATCAAATGGCAAGAGGCTTCCCACAAGCAGTGAAGGTGGTGATAAATAATTATGGAAGGTGTCAAAAAGGTAGCTGTCATTGGATCAGGAACTATGGGAGCAGGGATTGCTCAGGTTAGCATTCAGAATGGTTATTCTTCAATTCTTTATGATATTGATCACCAACAATTGGCAAACGCTAAAGCACAAGTATTTCAACGGTTGGATCGACTGGTTAAGAAAGGCAGAATTTCAGACGAAGAATCTATTCAGGCTAAAGAGAATTTGAGGGTAACTACTGATTTAAAAAACCTTAAAGAGGCAGATTTAGTGATCGAAGCTGCTCCTGAAATATTGGACATTAAAACATCAATTTTTCAAGAATTAACCGCTATTTGTTCATCTGAAACTATCTTTGCAACGAATACTTCATCCTTATCAATTACAGAAATAGCTGGATATATCCAGGACCCATCGAGGCTGGCCGGGCTGCACTTCTTTAATCCGGCACCGCTCATGCCGCTTGTTGAAATTGTCCAGGGCATATCTACCAATCAAGCAACAATACACAGATTAAAAGATTTCGCAGAAAAGATTCATAAATATCCAGTGGTTTGTCGGGACACCCCGGGATTTATCGTCAATCGAGTAGCAAGGCCATTTTATAATGAAGCGTTAAAGATTCTGAATGATCAAGTTGCAAGTGTCGAACAAATAGACAGAATTATGAAAAAGTCTGGCGGGTTTAAGATGGGGCCATTTGAACTGCAAGATTTAATCGGTATTGATATTAACTTTGCTACTACCAAAACCGTTTACAGCAGTTTCTTTGGGGAAAACCGCTTTCGGCCGCATTACTATCAGGAGCGGATGGTGCAGGCTGGACGACTCGGTCGCAAAACAGAGGGAGGGTTTTATGATTATGCCTCAACTGAACATTAGTATAATTGGCCGAAACCGAGTGGCGGAGTCGATCTTTACCCTGTTGAACCATGATTCCTATGAAAGCGCTTCCCTTAATAATGACAGCCAGCTTGCTCGTGCTGATTTAATCATTGAAACAGAGAATTTGGAACGCCATGAGAAAATCAATAATTTGAAGAGAATCGATGGGCTGGGATCCCGCGGAGCTACTATTTTAACTTCTACTTTGCAATGGACAGCAACTGAGATAGCCTCCTGGCTGACTCATCCAGAAAGGTTAGTTGGCTTTGGTGGTTTTGATGATGTGAATCAATCACAGCTTATTGAAATGGCACCCGGCTTACAAACTGAACCTCAACATGTGCAGTTGGTGAAGGATCAATTGAAGCTAATGGGTAAGGAAACCGAGGTGGTGGAAGATGAGGCGGGCCTCGTCTATCCCCGTATACTCAGCTTAATCATTAATGAGGCCATTTTTGCCTTAGCTGAGGGAACGGCAAGCGCTGAAGATATCGACATCGCGATGAAAAAAGGCACGAACTATCCTGAGGGACCACTGGAATGGGCGGAAAGGATTGGGGTTGACAATGTCTATGCTGTTTTAAATGGACTCTATCGTCAACTTGGCGAGGAGAGGTACAGGCCAGCATCGCTGTTACGTAAATTAGTTTATGCCGGCTGGACGGGAAAGGCTTCGGGTAAAGGTTTGTACCACTATGAACAGCAAAGGTTAAACCGTTCGCGAGATTATCAAAATGTCTAAGGAGGATATCTTAATGGCAACAAGTACCACTGAAGTAAAAGTAAAAAAAGATACTTATCAATTGTTAATCAATGGGGCATACACAGATAGCCTGAGCGGCAACTATTTTGAAACCTACAATCCTGCAACAGGGGAACCCATTGCTAAAGTAGCAAAAGCCTCAAAAGAAGATGTAGATCTTGCTGTGGAGTCAGCAAGACATGCATTTACTTCTGGAAAATGGCCAAAACAAGGACCAGCGAAACGTGCGCGGCTGCTAAATAAAATTGCTTCCATTATGCGTGCTCGTTTTAACGAACTTGTAGATGTAGAGGTATTGAATAGTGGTAAAACGGTAGCAGCAGCCCAGGGGCAGGTTAGCCAGGCGATTGAGGACTTTGAATTCTATGCGGGTGCGATTTCTACACACGGCGGGGCTACCAATCCTATGGTGCCACATGGCTTTTTCAACTATACAGAGAAAGTGCCAGTAGGAGTTTGCGCTCAGATTATTCCTTGGAACTACCCATTAATGATGGCAGCTTGGAAACTTGCGCCTGCTTTAGCAGCTGGGTGTACGATCGTTTTGAAACCGGCAAGCTATACACCAGTTACAGCTTATATGCTTGCAGATATTTGCTACGAAGCTGGACTTCCAGAAGGAGTATTAAATGTTGTTACGGGCAGTGGATCAGAAATCGGTCCGTATTTAACGGAACATCCTGATGTTGACAAAGTTGCATTTACTGGAGAAACAGAAACGGGCAAAGATATTATGGCGCGAGCTTCTGAAACACTGAAGCGAGTGACGTTAGAACTTGGCGGCAAATCTCCGAGCATCGTTTGTGAAGATAGTGACCTGGAAGGAGCCGTTGACGGATCCCTGTTTGGTATTTTTTATAACACTGGACAATCTTGTGAAGCACGTTCAAGAGTGTTTATTCATGAATCGATTTATGATCAGTTTGTTGATCGTTTTGTAGAAAAAGCAAAGAGAATAAACGTGGGCGATCCGTTTGATAAGAGTACACATATGGGGGCATTGATTTCTGAAAGTCATCAAAAAACCGTAGATGATTACGTTAAGTTAGCACAGGAAGAAGGCGGAGAAGTTCTTTACGGTGGAAAAAGACCTGAAGGAGAAGCCTACAAAAATGGACACTGGTATATGCCGACCATCATTGGAAATGTAACAAATGACATGCGGATTGCCCAAGAAGAAGTGTTTGGACCTGTCGTTGTTTTAATGAAATATACGGATGAAAAAGAAGTGCTTCAGCGAGCGAACGATTCAATCTTTGGACTGGGTTCTGCTGTTTGGACACAGGACCATGGCAAAGCCCATCGACTTGCTTCCGGTTTACGTGCAGGTATCGTAATGGTCAATAATCCAATCTCTGCTTTTCCTGGAGCTCCGTTTGGTGGATTTAAGCAATCCGGTTTTGGACGTGAACTAGGTGCTGAAACCTTGGATCTGTACTCTGAGACGAAGAGTGTTGTCTCTTATATAGGGAAAAAACCACTTAATTTATTAGGTGTTGAATAAATAAAAATTTTAAATTATTTAGGAGGAATGAAACATGACAACAGCAACTGAAAACAAATTGACGGTAACGAAAAACAAAGGAATTGCAGAAGTCCACATTCATGTGAACAAATCTAACTCGTACAACTTGGATTTTTACCGCGAACTGAATGCGGCGATTGATGACATCCGTTTCGATAATGACATTAAAGTAGCCGTACTGATGAGTGACATGCCAAAGTTCTTCTCAGCTGGAGCGGATGTTTCGTTCCTAAAATCCGCTGAACCGAAGTTCAAGACGCAGTTCTGCTTGTTCTGTAATGAAACGTTAGATAAAATCGCGCGTTCTCCACAAATCTGGATTGCTTGTTTAGAAGGCCATACAGTTGGAGGCGGTCTGGAAATGGCGCTTGCCTGTGATCTTCGCTTTATGGGGGATTCTGCTGGAAAGATCGGACTTCCGGAAATCAGCCTTGGTGTGTTAGCCGGAACAGGCGGAACACAGCGTTTGGCTCGTCAGGTCGGCCACTCTAAAGCGCTTGATATGAACATTACCGGGGATACGATCTCTCCACAAGAAGCGCTGGACATCCAACTCGTGGACAAAGTGTACCCACAGGAAGAAACGCGTGAGAAGACGTTAGCTTATGCCGAGAAGGTCGCCAGCCAGGCCACGTATGCGGCCTCAAACATTAAGCTTTCCATTATGAACGGCAAAGAAATGCCGTTAAATGCAGCCATCCGTTACGAAGGAGAACTGCAGAACCTGTTGTTCCGTTCTGAAGATGCTCAAGAAGGTTTGAGTGCTTTCTTAGAAAAACGCGAGGCTGACTGGAGCGGAAAATAAGGGATAATGGTATAGTAATGAAGAGTTAAGGTTGAACTTATTCTGCCTTAACTCTTTTTCTAAGCCAACTGTTGAATGCGCTTTCGTAAATAGATAGGAGGAGAAAATGTTACAGTCGGTTGATACACTGAGAGGAATAAAGGACTCTTATAATGCTGCTGTCCGTTTTGTTGACGATAATGTAAGATAGCCATTACATGTGGGGAAGATGAACTGACTTATCAGCAGTTGTCACATCAGATGAATCAGTTCGGAAATGCTTTATTAGATATTGGCTTAGAAATAGAGAACCGCATCTTACTTTCTCTTCATGATTCCCCTGAGTTTGTGGTTTCCTTTTACGGCTCGATTAAAATCGGGGCAGTACCTATACCCGTGAATACAAATTTACAACCGCATGATTATGAGTATTTTTTAAACCACAGCCGCGCGAAAGTATTTGTTGTCTATGAACAATTATGGGAAGAATTAAAAGCATACAAGGATCGCTTCCTTTTTTTGAAGCATGTAATCATTGTTTCAGAAAAGGGGTCAACCACGGAAGAGATAGACTTTCACGGCTTTACAGCGAACGCTTCTCATGAACTGGATGAGTCCTATCCAACTACCTCCGAAGATTCAGCATTCTGGCTATATAGTTCGGGAAGTACCGGAACTCCAAAGGGTGTTATACATCGCCAGCGCAGTATGGAATCGGCATTCCATAATTATGCTGTAAATATTTTGAATATTCAATCATATGATGTTACCTTTTCTGCGTCAAAGCTATATTTTGCGTACGGATTGGGCAACGGTATGTACTTTCCGTTTGGATCCGGAGCGACAGCTATTTTACTTAAAGGTAAGCCTACCCCTGAAAAGGTTTTTGAAACAATTGAAAAGAAGAAGCCGACTATATTTTTCGGTGTGCCTACCCTCTACGGAGCGATGATTAATTACGTGGAAAAAACAGGGCGTGTCCCTGATTTGTCCAGTGTTCGTGTTTGCGTTTCCGCTGGAGAAGCATTGCCTGCCTCCTACGTTAAAAAATGGAAAGAACTGTTTAACGTGGACATTTTAGACGGCATTGGTTCAACTGAGGCTCTCCATATTTTCTTGTCCAATCAAAGTGGTGAAGTCGAGCCAGGAAGTACGGGAAAAATTGTTCCCGGTTACGATGCTAAAGTTGTCAATGAAGATGGACAGACACTTCCTGCAAATGAAGTAGGTGACTTAGTGATTAAAGGGGACAGCATTGCTTCAGGTTATTGGTGCAATCTCTCTGAGAATTACCATAAGTTCAGAGGAGAGTGGATGTACACAGGAGACAAGTACTACCAGGATGATGATGGGTACTTCTGGTACTGCGGCCGCTCTGATGACATGCTTAAAGTAGGCGGCATTTGGGTTTCTCCGATTGAAATCGAATCAACTCTCCTGCAGCACGAAGATGTGTTAGAGGTAGCAGTAGTTGGAGAAACCAATACCGCTAATCTGGTTCATCCTAAAGCTTACGTCATTTTAAAAGAACCCAAAAAGGCGAGCGATGAGTTAGCTGATTTACTAAAGTTGTACGTGAAAGATCAGTTAGCGCCTTATAAATACCCTCGGGCGATCGAGTTTATTGAATCACTCCCCAAAACAGCAACTGGGAAGATACAACGCTTTAAACTAAAAACATAAAAGACCATATGAGTCCGGGACAGAACTGAATTATGCATAAAATAATCCGGACAATTTCATTTGAATTTGTCCGGATTATTTGCATACCAAGAAAGGAATTCTTTCTGTAAAAGGAGAATAAATAATGAATGAAGTAGTAATCGTCGATGCAGTTCGAACTCCAATTGGCAGGTATAAAGGAGCTTTAAAAAACATAAGGCCGGATGACCTTGGGGCCGCTGTGATCAAAGCGTTGATGGAACGAAATACTAGTCTGCCTTCTGAGGAAGTGGGGGATGTTATTTTTGGAAATGCCAACGGGGCAGGAGAGGAAAACCGCAACGTTGCACGCATGGCGCTTTTGTTAGCTGGTTTGCCTCAAGAGGTCAGCGGAACGACAATAAATCGTCTTTGCGGCTCCAGCCTTGATGCTGTGAGAATGGCCGCTCGATCGATTCTTTCGGGCGAGGAAGATATTATGATTGCCGGCGGGACGGAAAGTATGACGCGTGCTCCTTTCGTCATGGCAAAACCCGAAAAAGAGTTTCCCAGGGGAAATATGGAACTCTATGATACGACAATAGGATGGCGATTTATTAATCCGCAACTGCAAGAAATGTATGGAACAGATTCAATGCCGCAGACAGCAGAAAATGTTGCAAGAAGATATCATATCACCCGAGAGGATCAGGATGAGTTTGCATTGATGAGTCAGCAGCGGGCGAAAGAGGCTGTTGAAACAGATCGTTTTGCGGAAGAAATCATCCCCGTGCTCTCTAAGGACAAACGAGGACATGAGGAATGGATTAAAGAGGATGAACACCCTCGTCCTGAGACAACAATAGAAAAGCTCAGTAAGCTTCGTCCCTTATTTTCTGAAGGAACCATTACCGCTGGAAACGCTTCAGGTGTCAATGATGGGGCGTCCGCCTTGCTGTTAATGAGTGCAGGTCGTGCCAAGGAGCTCGGGCTTCAGCCTTTAGCTAAGTACACAGCCTCAGCAACTGCAGGGGTGGAACCAGCTGTCATGGGGCTGGGTCCTATCTCAGCCACGCAAAAGCTTCTAAAGAAAAGTTCGTTAAAGGTAAATGATTTTGACTTAATTGAATTAAATGAAGCCTTTGCGTCTCAATCTTTAGAGTGTATCAATCAGCTCGGTTTAGATACAAAGAAGGTTAATGTCAATGGAGGTGCCATTGCCTTTGGCCATCCGCTAGGAGCAAGCGGTGCTAGAATATTAACGACGTTGATTCACGAAATGAAAAAACGGGATGCCGCTAGAGGGTTGGCGACGATGTGTATTGGTGTCGGGCAGGGGATTTCTGTTGCTGTAGAAAACATAGGATGAAGATATGGTCCAAACAATCAACCCGAAAAAATGCTAGGGCTGGATCGGGGCAATTCCCTCTTGATCCAGCTTTTTTATGGAGTTCATTGTGACTTTATGCGATGGGACAAAGTGAAAGTTGTTCTCTTTTCATCGGGGCGTCAGATTTCGACTGTTATGGCAGGTTAATTATATAAATTCCAGGATAATTTCAATGACTCAACGATATAATTCGCTGCTTCTTCTTCGTTAAGCTGGTCTGTCATTACCTTAGAATGATGGTCAGCATAAATCTCTTTTCTAGCGTGAAACAATGATTCAACTTCCTCTATTGTACGCCCTTGCAAAACTGGACGACTTTCAATTAATAAACTGAGTCTCTCTTTCCATGCCTCCCATGAAATATCCAGGTGAAAGACAATACAATGGCTGAGACAGGCATGCCGTATTTCTTCTTGCAGGAAAGCCCCTCCACCAAGAGAAATCACTTTTAAATTCTGTTGGCAAAGCTCTGTAATGAGGTTACTTTCCGCTTTGCGAAACTCATTTTCGCCCAGCGTTTTAAAAATCTCCGGAATGGACATTTGATAGTTTTCCTCGATTTCTTTATCAATGTCAATAAAGCTTCGATGCAGTTTTTGAGCAACCAGTTTTCCGATTGAAGTCTTACCGACTCCCATAAAGCCTACAAACACAATACTCTTTTCTTTTAATGGAATTTCTCTCTGTGTACTTTTTCCATACCCCATAGATAAAGCATCCTTTAATTAGTAGATTTGAAATGCGATGAACAAATAAAAAGTTGAATTGATTATATTATACTGCACTTGTTTTGGCAAAAAGGTTGGTATCGTGTCTAAAAACTATAATTGGTACAAATATGGGTGCATATAAACCGCTGCTAAAATATACTTCGCTTTTACAGGATGGGGAGTCGTTAGATGTTGGCACAGGACGTGCCGAACTTAAGCGAACTTCCACTTAACCCGATCTTAATCTTCCTTGAATGATGTACTTTACAACCTGATTTTTAAGAAGATGGTTCCGTTGCTCTCATTCTCCTATTAAAATATGGAACCTTACTCAGATTGGAGCAACACAAAAGTGATCTATCAGTCTTTATTTTTGTAAAGGAGCAGTTATGAAATTGACTCATGTAAAAAAGAATTGTAAGTTTATAAGAAGTTTTATAGAATGACACTAATATAATGGTGGTACATACGAGTAAACAAAATTGAGTTAAGGAGATCTTCACATGGAACGCAATCGCAAAGAATTGAGAGTGAAGGGAAAAGCAATGGATGGACAGTCTCCCGTAATCTGTCTTCCATTGATTGGGACAAATACGGAAGAACTCATAAAGGAACTGAAGACGATTAAAGCGCAAGAACCTGACATGATTGAATGGCGTGCAGACTTTTTTGAGAAACTGGATGATGAAGGAGAAGTGATGGAGGCGCTTTTGAAGATTGAAGATCTAGCAGGTGAAATTCCACTTTTATTTACGATTCGCTCGGTTGAAGAAGGTGGGCAACCGACCCCTTTGGATGAAGAAGCAAAAGTCCATTTACTCACTAGTTTAATAAAAACAAACAAGATTGAGTTAGTAGATTACGAATTACACAATGACGATAGATATATAAAGCATTTGCGGGAAGTTACTAAGAGCCATGGAGTGAAGCTTATGGTCTCTTATCATAACTTTAAGCAAACACCTTCATTAGAAGCACTTTTAGAAAAAGGAAAAAAGGCGGAGCAATATCAAGCGGATCTCATTAAGATTGCAGTTATGCCTGCAGATATGAAGGATGTACTAGTTTTGCTGGAAGCTACTCATAATTTAGACTTACATCTCACTATCCCTGTAGTGGCTATATCAATGGGAGAATACGGATCAATCAGCAGAATGTTCGGGTGGAGATTTGGTTCTCTGATTACATTTGCAGTTGGACACCAAGGTTCCGCCCCTGGGCAAATCCCTCTTGAAGATTTACGGACTGTAGTGGACATTATCAAGAAATCATTGTAATCAATTATTACAGTCAGGTCGAACAACAAGTAAAGTAATGATAAAGGAAAAAAGCCAAAGGCATAGCCCTGGCTCTTTTCCTTTAATTATTTATTATTTGTAAAATGAAGCACCAACAATAATGAGAAGGATAAACAACACCACAATCAAGGCAAAGTTGTTACCGCGTCTGCGTCCATGACCGCAGCCACCGTAGCCGCCGAATCCGCCTACGTTGTTTCCATAGCCGCCAAATCCGCCTACATTATTTCCGAATCCGCCTACGTTATTTCCGTAGCCGCCAAATCCACCTACGTTATTTCCATGACCCATAATCTCACCACCTTTTTAATCTATATAAGTACTTTATGAAAACTTTGGGATGGCGGAAGGGCTGATGACTAGATGGAATGACGAAATCGGGACATTTATTGTGAGTATAGTGTGACAGAATTCTAGGAGGTTAGGGAAGATGCATTAGAAGCCTGCATCTTTTAACAAGGCACGTTGAAAAAAACTTTTTTTCAAAAAGACGGGGATGATTCCAAATTTCTTTGAACAAACATGTAATGACTTCTTCGGCTTTTTTAGTGTCCTGTAATTCGTTTAGAATCAGAGGGTATAAAAAATGGATGTATTTATGATACAACTCGTCGAGAGCCTGCTTGTCTTTATGTATAATTCGAGTCATTAATTCTTGGTCCATATTCAACTATTGCGCCCCCTCTTCTCCCACGTCAAATATAAAATACCCCGGAATGTATTCCGTGAAACCTTTACGGCATGTCTATCGACTTATATTTTTGCGTGTTTATGGGTGACTCTTGTTCCCGATGAGGAGTGTATACTTTCTTTTTTCAGACCAGCAAAAATCAATCACTCTATTACCTAGGATAATTCGCATCTGCTAAAAAGATTTACTCTCTGTAAAAACTACGCACATATTTTGTCGTATGTCTATAGTTGTAGTATAGTTAGAGAGAGCGTGACTTTTCAGAATATATTGTCAAACTAGAGAGGGGTACACCGAATGACGATGCAAGGTCTATTATATCAACCAAAAATTGCTGAAGTCTTAAAGAATATTAACAAAGTAATGATTGGTAAGGAAGAAGCAGCATTATTAAGTGTTATTGCTTTGCTTGCCAAGGGTCATGTTTTGCTGGAAGATGTACCAGGTGTAGGGAAGACAATGCTTGTCCGGACGCTCGCCAAGTCGCTAGATTGTGATTTTAAACGTATTCAATTTACTCCAGATCTGTTGCCTTCAGATGTAACAGGTGTTTCGATATATAATCCTAAAGAACTTCAATTTGAGTTTCGTCCTGGTCCGATTTTAGGAAACGTTGTTTTGGCGGACGAGATTAACCGAACATCCCCTAAAACGCAGTCTGCGTTGTTAGAGGGGATGGAGGAAACGAGCATTACGGTTGATGGGGAAGCTGTCCCTCTAAATCAGCCATTTTTCGTAATGGCTACACAAAACCCGATCGAATATGAAGGGACATATCCGTTGCCTGAAGCTCAACTGGATCGCTTTTTGCTAAAGCTTAAAATGGGTTATCCGTCAGCTAAACAAGAGGTAGACATGCTTACGCGAACCTCCGGAAGTCACCCTATTCACACGATTGAAGCTGTGATTTCAAGAGATGAATTGATTGATCTACAGAAGCAGACAGAAGATGTGTATGTTGATCAGACAGTCAATCGATATATTGTAGAACTTGTAACAGGTACGCGCGCGCACAAAGGAGTGTATCTCGGAGTAAGTCCTCGTGGCTCGATTGCGCTTATGAAGGCAGCAAAAGCCTATGCTTTTATCCAAGATCGGGATTATGTGATTCCTGATGACATAAAATATCTAGCTCCCTATGTATTAGCCCATCGAATGATTCTAACGTCAGAGTCTAAATTTGAAGGGGCAACAGCAGAGGATATTGTGGATGAGCTTCTCACCGTAACATCGATACCGGTGCAGAGGAATGTGAGTGAATGAAACAATCTGTTCGATTCACAGGCAGGTTAGTAGTGATCTTGCTTATATTTGCCGTCCTATTCTCTTATGCTATGTTTCAGGGGGGCTTTGTAAGTTGGTTTTTATTCTACAGTTTCCTTCCATTTCTTCTCTATATGACGGGTCTTACTTTTTATTCAATGGATAATTGGGAAGTCGATCGCCATTTTTCCAAGAGGGTAGCTTCAGCAGGAGAAACCATCCATGTAGATGTTGTGATTCGAAGAAAGTTTTTGTTTCCGTTGTATTATTGTGTGATTGAGGAGCTTTTTCCCGAGTCATTAATGAAGCGGGACAATCACGTTGAGAAATATCGAAACATGGATAATCCAGCGGGTTTGGCTCAATCACGACAAATTAAGAAAGTAGCTTTTCCATGGTTTAAGCGAACAATTCGCTATCAATATGAAATGGAAGAATTGCCAAGAGGCGAGCATCATCTACGGGCTCTTCGTGTAAAAACCGGGGATTTCTTTGGATTTATAACAAAAGAAGCAACCTACGAGCTTGACAATAGGCTTGTTGTTTTTCCTCATAAAAGACCGGTGAAGTTGAAAGAGAGTGCTCAAAGCTTTGAACAAGGTGTCAGCCCCTCTTTTAAATTAAATGAGAAAAATACAAATGTTGTCTCAGGGGTTAGAGAGTATGTCCCTGGGGATCGCTTCGCCTGGATTGACTGGAAGACAACAGCGAAAAGTAATCAAATGATGACAAAAGAGTTTGAGCAGGAAAAAAGTGTAGATATGCTGGTCATATTAAATGCCGTGAATGAGCCGGATATGAATCCGTTAAGTTTTGAAGGGGCGGTTGAATTTAGTGCATCGTTACTGGAGGAGATGCACAGCAGGTCTTCACAGCTCGCTTTTATGACACTTGGAGACGAGAAGAGGTATTTTCCCTTTCAGAATGATTATACTCAGAGAGATTTGATCCAGGAACACCTTGCTAAAATTCGCCCTAACGGAAAAATACCTTTCGTTGAACAGCTGGAGCGAGAGCTTGCACAGAATCGTGCAGGGATGCTGCTTCTAATTGTCAGCCATCACTTAGATGCGCAAATGGTCGTCACTTTAACTCGACTAGCACATAAAAGTAAACGGCTGGTTTTCTTTTATGTCAAACCGCAGAGTCAAATAGATTTTCAAGTTCATAAATGGTTCAAGCAATTAAAAAACAATGGAATTCTTGTGAACACCATCTCAGAAGGGGAATTAACACAGCTGGAATTTGAGGTGAACACGTAATGGACATCTCGCTGGGAAAGCAGAGTCTGATCTATCAAATTGTTATCTATATATGTGGTTTTTTACTATTTTGTGAGTGGTTAAGGCCATTAGAGATGATTTCAGAGACGCAAAATGTCAAAGTGTTCTTCATCTATGCGGGTTTTTGTTTTTTTATTTCGTTTTTGCAGATAAACTGGATGATCTCGGTTCCTTTAAAACTGCTTGGACTAATGTTTATTATCGATGGCTTGTATGTAGCTGAGCAAATTTTCAGCGGTCAATGGTTTGCCGTCGTTTATAATCAGGTGATGTACAACATTCAAGTGATTCAAGGTCAACAATGGTGGGAAATGACCCCGTTGTTTAGAAGTCTATTATTTTTAATTTTATTATGGCTCATGAGTTATTTGCTATACTACTGGTTTATCATCGCGAAACGGATGCTGTTTTTTGTAACATTAACCTTTGTGTATGTCACCATTGTCGATACCTTTACGATTTATGACGGTCAGTGGGCCATCATTCGTACATTTATATTAGGGATGATTTCATTAGGGCTATCTCATTTCTTTAAGGAAATGGACAGAGAAAAGGTTTCCTTACGAGGGGTAAAGAAAGCTCATTTATGGGTTGCTCCGTTAATAGGGGTGATTATTTTCTCTACTTTAGCCGGATATGCAGCTCCGAAGCTGGAGCCTCAATGGCCAGACCCCGTTCCATATTTAACTAGTGGTGATCGTGGAGCAGGGAGCGGGCCAGGAGGCAGGATTCAGAAGGTGGGTTATGGTGAAAACGACTCAAGATTAGGCGGATCCTTTGTTCAGGATGACACAGTAGTGTTTCAGGCTTTAGCTGCCAATAAGCAATACTGGCGAATTGAATCAAAAGATACTTATACCGGAAAAGGCTGGGAGGATACACTAGATAAGCCGGTTAAGAATGTTTCACCTGATAATATTGAGTTTCAAACGTACACGGATCAAGTTGAAACAGAAGAACAGGTGGCGTTGTTGAACTTCACGGACGATGCCGAGTTTAATAAATTGGTTTATCCATATGGAATACAGGAGCTAGAGCGTTTTCCAGACCCGTTTACTATTGCTTTACACGAGAATACAGGAGAGATGGACACCTTGCTGGAGGGGAACCCTGACCAAGTTCAGCGGTATATAACCCAATATGATGCTCCTTCTTTTGAATACAATCAGTTAAGGGAGGCAGACGGCGAAGATCCTGAAGAAATAAAGGAGCGTTATTTGCAATTACCTGATTCCCTGCCAGATCGTGTTCGAGAACTGGCAAGTGAGATTGTCAGTGAAGAAGATAATAGATATGATCGGGCAAAAGCTGTTGAATCATATTTCTCCGCTAATGGCTTTAAATATTCAACGACAAATGTCCCGGTACCTAAAGAAAATCAGGATTATGTTGATCAATTTCTGTTTGAGTCGAAAATCGGTTATTGTGACAATTTCTCTACATCTATGGTTGTTTTACTTCGAGCAGAAGGTATTCCCGCTCGCTGGGTTAAAGGGTTTACTGGCGGTGAACGCCAAAACGAAACAGCAACAATTAAAGGTCAAACGCTAAACATTTACGAGGTAACCAGTGGAAATGCTCATTCATGGGTAGAAGTTTATTTTCCAGAAATCGGCTGGGTTCCATTTGAACCGACCCAGGGGTTCACGAACAATACAGACTTTCACATGGACGTTGAAGAAACAGATAATGAGGAAGTGACTCCTGCAAGTGCTGATGAACCAGAACAGGACGAAACGTTGGGCAGGCCAGAACAAATGCGGGAGCAACAAACTGAGGCAAGTGCCGGTCAATCAGATGTCAACATCAACCAGAAGTCGATCACATTATGGATTAGTTTGGCAGCGGCCCTGCTCCTTGCAGCCATCCTCTATATCACCCGGTTCAGGTGGATGTCAGCCATTTTAATTCGAAGGTTTAAAAAAATGGACCGTGAAGATACGTATGATCGTGCTTTTCACTACCTATTGAGAGTGCTGGCTCATAAGAAAGGGATTAAGCGTTATCCTAACCAGACGCTCCGGGACTACGCACGGCAGGTCGATGCTCATTTTCAATCGAACGATATGCGTAAGTTAACCAATCATTACGAGCGTGCCTTATATCGAAATGAAAATGGAATTGAGCATTGGCGCAAGGTCACAGAATTATGGGAAAATTTAATTAAAAGAGCATTGTCTTGATTCCGTATCATGCTGTTGATAGAATGAATGAAAATCAATGGTATGACCCTTCATATATCCTTGGAAATTGGTCCGAGAGTCTCTACCGGAACGCCGTAAACGTTCTGACTATGAAGGCAGGAATCGTGTGAGACGTTTTTGACATGGATTTCTGCCTTCACCGGATCAGTTCGGAGGCAGAAGTCCATTTTTTTATATGGATCGTGTGATAGATGATGATTCACAAACTAAAGCTGGCAAGGCTCGTCTGAATTAGGGAGCCTAGCCAAGTAAGGAGCTGAATGTGTATGGAACAAGTAAAAGGCATGATCCTTGTACTGGATTTTGGCAGTCAATATAATCAATTGATCACTCGTCGCATTCGTGAATTTGGAGTGTATAGTGAACTGCATTCTCACAAACTGACAGCTGCAGAGATAAAAGACATGAACCCTAGTGGGATCATTCTCTCAGGCGGCCCAAATAGTGTGTATGGAGAAGATAGCTTTCGCTGTGATGAGGAGTTATTTGAATTAGGTATCCCTGTATTGGGAATTTGTTATGGTATGCAGCTAATGACCCATCATTTCGGAGGGAAGGTCGAACGAGCTAAGGAGCGGGAATATGGTAAGGCGGATATCTCCATCCATGAAGACCCTCTATTGTTTCGCAAAACTCCAAAGCAACAAACGGTGTGGATGAGTCATAGTGATAAAGTGATCGCTCCGCCAGAAGAGTTCAGAATTGATGCTACAAGTTCCTCTTGTCCTGTCGCGGCTATGAGTAATGTGGATACGAATATGTATGGCGTGCAGTTCCACCCTGAAGTACGTCATTCAGAGTATGGCAACGACCTTTTGCGCAGCTTCGTCTTCGAAGCTTGTGAGGCGACTGATGATTGGACGATGGAACACGTGGTAGATATGGAAGTGGAAAAAATCCGTGCTAAAGTAGGGGATCGCAAAGTACTATGTGCGTTAAGCGGGGGTGTCGATTCCTCTGTTGTAGCAGCCTTGATCCATAAAGCGATTGGGGACCAGCTGACTTGCATTTTTGTCGATCATGGTCTTCTCCGTAAGCATGAAGCAGACGATGTCATGCGTACATTGGGTGACGGATTCCAAATGAACATCATAAAGGTGGGTGCTAAAGATCGTTTCCTCGGGAAGCTTGCTGGCGTATCCGATCCTGAGAAGAAACGTAAAATCATTGGGAATGAATTTATTCGAGTATTTGATGATGAAGCAGACAACCTCAAAGATATTGACTTTCTTGCTCAAGGAACTCTGTACACAGATATTATTGAAAGTGGAACAGAGACGGCCCAAACGATCAAGTCCCACCACAATGTGGGCGGCTTGCCTGAGGATATGCAGTTTGAGTTGATCGAACCCTTGAATACTCTTTTCAAAGATGAAGTTCGCGCTCTGGGTACAGAGCTCGGAGTACCTGAGCATATCGTATGGAGACAGCCGTTCCCAGGACCAGGACTTGCCATTCGAATTCTTGGTGAGGTGTCCGAAGCTAAGCTGGAGATTGTTCGTGAATCAGATGCTATTTTGCGGGAAGAAGTGAAAAACGCAGGTTTGGATCGTGATATTTGGCAATACTTTACGGTGCTTCCAAACATCAAGTCTGTCGGAGTTATGGGGGATGAACGCACTTATGATCATACGGTCGGGATCCGTGCTGTTACATCGGTTGATGGAATGACATCAGACTGGGCCCGTATTCCTTGGGATGTACTTGAGAAAATCTCTACTCGAATCGTAAATGAAGTGGACCACATCAACCGCGTTGTCTACGATGTGACTAGTAAGCCGCCATCCACAATTGAGTGGGAATAAACGAACTATTATTTATTTTATTCCTTAAATGTTCGTGTTTTGTGTTGACGAATGATGCCGAAACTTGTAAGATTGAAATATAATAACTAAATATCTTTGTCGTATAATTTTGGGGATATGGCCCATAAGTTTCTACCAGACCACCGTAAATGGATCTGACTACGTTTAAGAATGTAACCACACGATTCACTATGTGCCGGTTATTTTCCTAGTAGATTCGTAGAACACTCTTGGCCGATGCCAGGGGTGTTTTTTATTATGGTTGTGTGTATCAACGGCGGATTAGAGCAACAATCTATGCGAAAACAGCCTTTATTTTACTTCTTGGCCTGGGAAGGATTTGCCTCCTGAAGGGCTTCAGGAGAGGGAATTCCTGAAAAAGGCGTTTAGTTATATAAACAACTAAGAAAAACAATCATGAGTGAACCAGGGGAGGAACATAAACATGAAGAAATTTTTTAAATTTGAGGAGCATGGAACAAACTATCGGACTGAATTTTTAGCAGGGATGACGACGTTCCTGGCTATGGCGTATATTTTATTCGTTAACCCATCGACGCTGGCACTCGTTGGGGTGGAAGACCTTCCGGAAGGCGTTACCCGCATTGACCAGGGGGCTGTCTTCACGGCAACGGCGATCGCCGCGGCTGTTGGAACATTGATTATGGGTGTGCTGGCTAAGTATCCGATCGCTTTAGCACCGGGAATGGGCTTGAACGCTTTTTTTGCCTACACGGTTATTCTCACATATGGAATATCATGGGAAACAGCTCTCGCAGGGGTACTGGCATCTGGACTTATTTTTATCGTATTAACGTTAACAGGACTCCGCGAAAGCATCATTAATGCCATCCCTGGTAATCTGAAGCTGGCCGTTGGTGCAGGGATAGGATTATATATTGCATTTATCGGATTTCAAAACTCTGGTATCGTTCAAAATAGTGACGCCACATTAGTTGCACTTGGTGACTTAACAGAACCGACAACCCTTTTAGCGATATTCGGAATTATTACGTCTGTTATCTTCTTATCACTTGGAATAAAAGGCGGTATTTTCTACGGCATGATTTTGACAGCTATAGCAGGTATGGTCACTGGTTTAATCGCACCCCCTACAGCGATTAATGATGTGGTTGGGCCCGTACCAAGCGTAGCCCCTACCTTTGGTGCTGCACTCACACACTTTGGAGATATTTTCACACTGGAAATGTTAGTGGTTATTCTGACCTTCCTGTTTGTTGATTTCTTCGACACAGCGGGAACACTTGTAGCTGTAGCCAATCAAGCCGGATATATGAAAGATAACAAGCTTCCAAGAGCTGGACGAGCTTTATTCGCAGACTCTGCAGCAACGGTAGTTGGATCGGTAGTTGGCACATCGACAACGACTTCTTATATTGAATCAACAGCTGGAGTTGGAGCAGGTGGAAGAACAGGTTTCACATCTGTTGTAACAGCAGGATTCTTTCTTCTAGCCCTGTTTTTTTCACCGCTATTATCCGTCATTACACAAGAAGTTACAGCGCCGGCACTGATTATCGTTGGCGTGCTCATGGCCTCGACTTTGAAGGACATTGATTGGGACCAATTTGAAATTGCAGTTCCAGCTTTCTTCACCATCACCGCGATGCCGCTTACGTACAGCATAGCCACGGGAATCGCTATCGGCTTTATCTTTTATCCAATAACGATGTGGTTAAAAGGACGAGGAAAAGAAATTCATCCGATCATGTATCTCCTTTTCGTGATCTTCATCTTGTATTTTATTTTCTTAGCTTAAACGCTATTGTAAGCAGAGCAGCAACCAACGGAAATGGAACGCTTGCTTTATTGCACTATACTTTTACGAATTGCACAGAATTAGGTGTGATTGCATATTTAACGTTTACTCATCTTCGAGATGACGGATCCGAATCGGCTTTTGTTTTGTTGAATCAGAAATAAAGCGATGCAATTGGATAATGAGTAATCCGTGTTTATAGGTAGCATCGATTTTATCGCTTCGTACGGGAAAAGGAAGGTCAATGCTTCGCTCAAATGTGCCTGTTGCAATTTCCGACTTGAGCTGATGGCCGCCGCGATGATTAATTTCGATTCGTCCTGTTAATGTAAGTGTGGCGTGATCAACGACAACATCGACATTTCGCGGATGACTCATGCCAGGAACATTCACCATACAGAGTAATTCATTATCATATTGATAGAGATTGATTTGAGGAATAGAAGGCTTCATAAATCCTTCGAATTCGCTAAAAAAGTCCTGACCGAAAAAGTGATCTAAATTTTTCTTCCAATCATTAAATTGGTTCATTCGATCTCCCTCCAATTTTCGGCAAATGATTTAAAAAAATCTTATTGTGCCATAAACACCAGTTGTTATATAGTGTATGCATGATTGATCTTTTGGGTGCTGTGAAGTAGTTGCAACTGCTTATGAAAAGGTGCGGCTGTTTATCAGATGGCCCATAATACAGGAGGAATACATGCATGCTGGATAACACCTTGGTGATGATTACCATCATTTTAGTTGTCAACATTGTTTATGTGTCATTTTTTACGCTTCGAATGATTTTCACCTTGAAGGGCCAGAGGTACTTCGCGGCATTCATCAGTATGTTTGAGATCGTTGTTTATATTTTTGGATTAGGATTAGTGCTTGATAATCTTAACCAGATCGAAAACGTTATCGCATATGCTGTTGGTTATGGGATGGGTGTTATCGTCGGCATGAAAATTGAGGAGAAACTGGCCCTTGGTTATACGACGGTCAATGTGATTTCGTCTGAGCCGGAAATTGAGTTTACGAAGATGCTTCGCGATAAAGGGTACGGTGTGACTAGCTGGTATGCTTATGGCATGGAAGGCGACCGTCTGGCGATGCAAATTTTAACACCGAGGAAATATGAGCTTACATTGTATGAAACGATTAAATCGATTGATCCTAAAGCCTTCATCATTGCTTATGAACCGAAACAGATTCATGGTGGGTTCTGGGTGAAGCAAGTGAAGAAGGGAAGGTTGCGTAATGGCCAAGAAAAACAAGAAGCGCTTTGAAGTTCGAGACAATGAATCGATCGATCAGTGTCTGGAGCGGATAAATAACGAAGGATATACACCTGTACGCCGTGCAGAAGAGCCAATCTTTCAGGAAGTGGTTCATAATGGGGAAAAAAATCTGGAACCTGTAGGAAGAATCATTGTTTTTCATGCAGTTAAGGATTAAAACCGAACATTATTCAGGTTTGGATTTTTCAATGTTCGTAATTTGCGTTGACAGATAGAATCGAATATTGCTATGATTGAATCAGAAACTGCATAGAAGAACCTCATATAAGACGGGGATATGGCCCGTACGTTTCTACCCGGATACCGTAAATTTCCGGACTATGAGGGGAGATCAAGCATCTAATTCTGAACACACGTATGCCTGTTTATCTCTCCTCATTAGAGGGAGATGAGCAGGCTTTTTCGTTATCAAAAGGAGTTCGACATCAAGTGAAGAGGTGGGAGAACATGGCTGAGATAGGGATTATCATGGGGAGTATGTCAGATTGGTCGACAATAAAAGCGGCATGTGATGTATTAGATGAGTTAGGTTTGGATTTTGAAACCGAGATCATTTCTGCGCACCGTACGCCTGAAGATATGTTCACATATGCGGAAGAAGCGAGAGGAAGAGGAATTAAAGTGATTATTGCAGGGGCAGGAGGCGCGGCCCATCTTCCCGGAATGGTAGCAGCGAAAACTACGCTGCCGGTCATTGGGGTTCCTGTACAGTCCAAAGCCCTAGATGGTTTGGATTCTCTACTTTCTATTGTGCAAATGCCAGGCGGCGTTCCTGTTGCGACGGTAGCAATCGGTTCAGCTGGAGCAAAAAATGCGGGGATTTTAGCGGCTGAAATGCTAGGGGCTTTTGATGATAAAATAGCTGAGCGATTAGCGGCATACCGCGATCAAATGAAAGGTAAAGTTTCTGATATGAGGAGGGAGTTACGTGAACAATAACATCGTACGACCTGGACAAACGATCGGGATTCTAGGTGGAGGTCAGCTTGGAAGAATGATGGCAGTTGCTGCCAGGCATATGGGCTACCGGATTGCTGTACTTGACCCGACGGAGGATTGCCCTTGTGCCCATGTTGCAGATGAGCATATTGTGGCAGCTTATGATGACAGAGAAGCCGCTGAACAGTTACTCGAACTGAGCGATGTGATTACGTACGAGTTTGAAAATGTAGATCTTAAAGTGGCTCGACTTTTCGAACAAGCAGATAAGCTTCCTCAAGGAGCCTATTCGCTAGAAGTGACCCAAAATCGGGAGAAGGAAAAGCAAGTTTCTGTCGATGCTGGTCTGCCAGTGGCGAAATATGAGATTGTTCAAACGTTTGACCAATTTAAAGGGGCGATGAGAACGATCGATTTTCCGGCAGTGATCAAAACGGTTAGCGGCGGTTATGACGGAAAAGGTCAGCTTCCTCTAGGGAGTGAAGAGGATTTTGACGATGTAGAGACATTTATGGAAGAAGGCGGAACGTATATCGTTGAACAATGGGTTCCGTTTGAACTGGAAATCTCTCAAGTATTCACAAGAGGTCAAGATGGAGACATCACTTATTTTCCTGTTGCTGAAAACATTCATAAAAATCATATCCTGCACGAAACGAGAGTGCCGGCGACTGTTTCTAAAAAGGTGGCTAAAAAAGCACAGGAAGCTGTTAAATCATTAGCTGAAAAAATGAACATTGTCGGGACGTTTGCGGTGGAAATGTTCGTGAAAGACCATGATGTCTATATAAATGAACTGGCACCAAGACCGCATAATTCTGGCCACTATACAATCGAGGCCTGTAATGTCTCCCAATTTGAGCAGCATGTGCGGGCTATTTGCGGGCTGCCGTTATTACCTATTCATTCATTCCCAGCGGCTGTTATGGTTAACGTTCTTGGAAAGCATCAGGAAATTTTACACAGTAAACTAGAACGCTATTATGGATTTCATGTGCATGATTACGGTAAAAGCGAGGCAAGGGCGACCCGGAAGATGGGACATATTACCTTTGTGGGAGAGAATTTAAAAGAAATAGATGAACTAATCAAGAACAATCAAATTCATATGTGGTAAGCGACAAGGAGGAAGACGATGATAGAACGTTATACAAGGCCTGAAATGGGTTCCATTTGGACAGAAGAAAATAGATACCAGGCATGGCTTGAAGTAGAATTGTTAGCTTGTGAAGCATGGAGTGAACTCGGAGTCATTCCTGAAGAAGATGTTGCGAAATTGCGTGAAGGGGCCTCTTTTAATATTGATCGCATTCATGAAATTGAAGCAGAAACGCGTCACGATGTTGTGGCATTCACGCGGGCTGTTTCTGAAACCGTAGGGGAAGAACGTAAGTGGGTACATTACGGTTTAACGTCTACAGATGTTGTAGATACGGCTCTTTCTTATCAGCTGAAGCAGGCTAATGAAATCATTCGCAAGGACCTTGTCGCTTTCATTGATATTCTGGCTGATAAAGCTCGCGAGCATAAGCACACGGTCATGATGGGGCGTACGCACGGTGTTCATGCTGAACCGACAACTTTTGGCCTTAAGCTGGCGCTTTACTATGAGGAAATGAAGCGGAATCTTGAGCGTCTTGATCTGGCAATAAAGCATATAGAGGTTGGTAAGTTATCAGGAGCTGTCGGAACATACGCCAATATTGACCCATTTGTGGAACAGTATGTTTGCGATAAGCTGGGGCTTGCAGCTGCACCCGTTTCGACGCAAACGCTGCAGCGTGACCGTCATGCCCATTACGTGTCAACGCTTGCTTTAATTGCAGCCTCCATTGAAAAGATTGCTGTAGAGATTCGGGGTCTTCAGAAGACAGAAACCCGCGAAGTGGAAGAGTTTTTTGCTAAAGGTCAAAAAGGGTCTTCTGCTATGCCTCATAAACGAAATCCGATTGGGTCTGAGAATATGACAGGTATGGCGCGTGTGCTGCGTGGTGAAATGCTGACAGCTTTTGAGAATGTGCCGTTATGGCATGAACGTGATATTTCTCATTCGTCTGCAGAACGAGTTATCCTGCCTGATGCGACAATTGCGATTAATTACATGTTGAACCGCTTCGGAAATATCGTAAAGAATTTAACTGTATTCCCTGAGAGGATGCAGGAGAATATGGAGAAAACGTATGGTTTGATTTTCTCTCAGCGTGTATTGCTGACATTGATCGATCAAGGGATGGTACGTGAAGAAGCGTATGATCTTGTACAGCCTAAGGCAATGGAGGCATGGGAGCGTGGAGTGCCGTTCCGAAGCTTAATTGAAGCGGATGACAAGATTACATCCACATTAACTGAAGAACAAATCGAAGCATGCTTTGACTACAAACACCACCTGAAAAACGTTGATCGCATATTCGACCGCATCGGATTGTAATTTACCATAATGTGGATGACCAGGTCACGCAACCTCTGGTCATCCATAATATTCCAAGTGAGGTGTACGTGTATGAAGGGTTCTCTTTTGTATGAGGGCAAGGCGAAGAGGGTTTACCATGTTGAGGGTGAGCCGGAACAGCTTATTTTATCTTATAAGAATGATGCCACTGCATTTAATGGCAAGAAGATGGATCAATTTGAAGGCAAAGGGCGTCTGAACAATTTGATCGCCTCAAAAATCTTTGATTATTTGAAACAGAACGATATATCCTCTCATTTTATTAAAACGCTGAATGATACCGAGCAGCTCGTGGAAAAAACGACCATCATTCCCCTTGAAGTGGTTGTCCGTAACATTGCAGCCGGCAGTATTACGAAAAGACTTGGTATACGAGAAAAAGAGCCTTTTAATCCCCCGTTAGTTGAACTTTTTTATAAGAAAGATGAATTAGATGATCCGATTATTAACGATCAGCATGCTTATCATTTAACAGATGTAAATAAAGAAGAACTTCACTTTATTAAAGAAAAAGCACTTGAAGTAAATGCACTATTAGCTAATTTATGTAAACGGACAGGGCTTGACCTTGTCGACTTTAAGTTAGAGTTTGGTCGGCTGGCTGACGGAACGATTGTCCTGGCTGATGAAATTTCTCCTGATACTTGCCGCCTTTGGGATGATGAGACAGGTGAGAAAATGGACAAAGATGTGTTTCGGGAAAACCTTGGTGACTTAATTTCAGTATATGAAACGATTCTGCAACGACTGGAGGAGTACACATGCGAAAAGTAAAAATCTATATCACTCTTAAAGAAGGTGTCCTTGATCCCCAAGGAAAAGCAGTTCAGCATTCCCTGCATTCTCTAGAATATAAGAACGTCGGTGAAGTAAGAATCGGTAAATATATGGAAGTTATGCTGGAGGACGATGGGAATATTGAACAGCAAGTGGATAAAATGTGTGACCAGTTGCTGGCTAACCCTGTTATTGAAGATTACTCGTACACGATCGAGGAGGTTGTCTAAGTGAAGTTTGCTGTCGTTGTTTTTCCAGGATCGAACTGTGATCGGGATATGGCTTTTGCTATTACGGAAGCTTTAGGTCAAGAAGCGGATCTAGTATGGTATCAGGAAGCAAATCTATCAGACTACGACGGAATTCTTTTGCCAGGCGGCTTCTCTTATGGGGATTATTTACGCTCCGGAGCGATCGCTTCTACTTCAGAGATGATTGAACAAATCCGCCAGTCGGCTGAACGAGGTAAGCCTGTACTCGGGGTTTGCAATGGGTTTCAAGTGCTGCTTGAGATGGGCTTGCTGCCGGGTGCTATGCTGCCTAATAAAAACTTGAAGTTTATGTGCCATGACGAAACACTTATCGTAGAAAATAACCAAACTTTGTTCACTGATTTTTATCAGGATAAGGAAGAAATCAGCATCCCGATCGCTCATGGAGATGGAAACTATTATTGCGATGAAGCAACGTATCGAAATTTACGAGACAATCGGCAAATTGTCTTTACGTATGGTTCCAACCCGAACGGCTCTGTCGCTGATATCGCTGGAATTACCAATGAGCAAGGCAATGTACTTGGAATGATGCCCCACCCAGAGCGCGCCGTCGATGCGTTAGTGGGAAGTGAGGACGGCCTTCGTTTATTTCAATCAATTTTGACACACTGGAGGAATAACCATGCCATCAATGCTTGAGATCAGTCCAGAACAAATTGAACAGCAGCAGCTATATCGCGACATGGGATTGAGTGATGAAGAGTTTCAATCCATTACACAAATTCTTGGACGCCGCCCTAACTATACGGAAACCGGACTCTTTTCGGTCATGTGGTCCGAACATTGCAGCTACAAGAATTCCAAGCCATTATTAAAAAAGTTTCCTACCCAAGGTCAGCACGTCCTTCAAGGGCCTGGAGAAGGTGCCGGGATTATTGATATCGGCGACGAGCAAGCCGTAGTTTTCAAGGTTGAAAGTCACAATCACCCTTCAGCTGTTGAACCATATCAAGGCGCGGCAACTGGGGTTGGAGGGATCTTGCGTGATGTGTTTTCGATGGGAGCGCGTCCTGTGGCTTTGTTAAATTCACTCAGGTTCGGTTCATTGAAACGTCCGCGTGTTAAATATTTATTTGAGGAAGTCGTTCGCGGGATCGCTGGATATGGTAACTGTGTTGGTGTTCCAACAGTTGGCGGCGAGGTGCAGTTCGACGACGCCTACAACGGGAACCCGCTCGTCAATGCGATGTGTGTCGGCTTAATCGATCATAAGGATATTCAGAAAGGGATCGCGGCAGGTATTGGAAATACGGTCATGTACGTTGGAGCAAAAACCGGCCGCGACGGTATTCATGGCGCTACTTTTGCCTCAGAAGAATTATCCGAAGAGTCTGAAGAAAAGCGTCCATCCGTTCAAGTTGGTGATCCATTTATGGAAAAACTGTTAATCGAAGCTTGTCTTGAAGTGATTCATCACGATGCGTTAGTTGGTATCCAAGATATGGGGGCAGCTGGTCTCACGTCTTCTGCTAGTGAGATGGCGAGTAAGGCGGGAACAGGCATGTTGATGAATATGGACCTGATTCCTCAGCGCGAAGAGAAGATGACGGCATACGAAATGATGTTGTCTGAGTCGCAAGAACGTATGCTTCTCGTAGTGGAAAAAGGACGCGAGCACGAAATTGCAGACGTGTTTCGCAAATATGATCTAGAAGCGGTATCTGTTGGTGAGGTAACTGAGGACAAGCGTTTCCGTCTTGAGCATCACGGGCAAATCGTTGCGGATGTTCCGGTTGATTCACTAGCTGAAGATGCGCCCGTGTATCATCAACCATCGACTGTCCCTGCTTACTATCGGGAGTTTCAAGAAATGGAGACCTATCATCCAACCGTTACAAATTATGGTGAAACATTAGGGGACCTCCTGAAGCAACCGACAATAGCTAGTAAAGAGTGGGTCTATGATCAATACGATTCCATGGTTCAGACCAATACAGTAGTCAGACCGGGTTCAGATGCTGCTGTCGTGCGCGTACGCGGCACAGACAAGGCTCTGGCTATGACAACGGACTGTAATTCCCGCTACATTTATTTGGATCCTGCAACAGGCGGCCAAATTGCAGTAGCAGAAGCAGCTCGTAATATTGTATGCTCCGGCGGCCGGCCGCTTGGGTTAACGGATGGTCTCAACTTTGGATCACCAGAGAATCCGGAGATCTTCTGGCAAATGGAAAAGAGCGTCGATGGAATGAGTGAAGCTTGTACGGCACTTGGCACACCAGTGATCAGTGGTAATGTTTCTCTTTATAACGAGTCGTTCGGCGGCCAGGCTATTTATCCAACGCCAGTTGTTGGAATGGTCGGCTTAATTGAAAAAACAGAGCATATCACACGTTCCAGCATGAAGCAGTCAGGAGACCTGATCTATGTCATTGGTGAAACAAAGCCGGAATTCGGCGGCAGTGAGCTTCAAGGGATGATGGAAGGTCGGCATTTTGGAAAAGCGCCTGAAATTGATTTACAAGTGGAAGCAGCACGTCAAGAAATTCTGCTGCGAGCGATTCAACAGGGGCTTGTTCAGTCAGCGCATGATATTTCTGAAGGCGGACTTGCTGTAGCGCTTGCAGAAAGCCTTTTTGACCAAGAACTTGGTTGTGAAGTGAAAGTGTCGGGCGATGTCATCGCTGCCCTCTTCTCCGAATCACAATCTCGTTTTATCGTATCCGTTTCTCCAGAAGATCAACAGGCATTTGAGGCAATGGTCAGTGAGGCCCGCTTAGCAGGGGAAGTAACGAAAGATGGAATGTACCGTATTAAGGAAAATGATGAAGTCGTCGTGGAAGAGCAGACAAGGGAATTAAAGCAACTATGGAAAGGAGCTATTCCATGCTTGGTGAAATCAAAGGCTTAAACGAAGAATGCGGCATTTTTGGTGTTTGGGGTCATCCGGAATCGGCACAGCTGACTTATTATGGACTTCACGCTCTTCAGCATCGTGGTCAGGAAGGGGCGGGGATCGTCACTTCAGATGGAAAACACATGAAAATAGCGAAAGGGCATGGCTTAATCAATGATGTGTTCTCGCAGGATCAGTTAGACGAACTTGAAGGTTCTGCCTCCATTGGTCATGTTCGTTATGCTACAGCCGGAGATGGAAGCTATGAGAATATTCAACCGTTAATGTTTCGTTCGCAAACAGGCGGACTTGCTCTCGCTCATAATGGCAACCTAGTCAATGCTCAAGCTTTGAAAGGTCAGCTTGAGGCTCAAGGGTCTATTTTGCAAACGACTTCTGATACAGAGGTCGTTGCTCATCTAATTAAGCGGGCTGGACATGTTCCAGTTGATGAAGCCATCTGTCAGGCACTGTCCATGATTAAAGGAGCTTATGCTTTTCTCATGATGACAGAGGACAAGTTGTTTGTGGCCAATGATCCGCGCGGGTTAAGGCCGCTGTCTATCGGTTACCTCGGTGATTCATGGGTTGTGTCTTCTGAGACGTGTGCCTTTGACATTATTGGGGCCAGTTATGAACGTGAAGTACAGCCAGGGGAACTGATCGTAATCGATAAAAATGGCTTAGAATCCAAACGTTTTGCCGCTCCGATCCAACGGACACTTTGCTCAATGGAACATGTTTATTTTTCCCGTCCTGATAGTAACCTGGATGGAAAAAATGTTCACGCCTCCAGGAAGAGAATGGGCAAGGCTCTGGCTGATGAAGCTCCGATTGAAGCGGATGTTGTGACAGGGGTGCCTGATTCAAGCATATCAGCAGCTATCGGTTATGCAGAAGCAGCTGGACTGCCCTATGAACTCGGCCTAATTAAAAACCGCTACGTTGGACGGACTTTCATTCAGCCCTCACAGGAGCTTCGTGAACAAGGTGTGAAGATGAAATTGTCGGCTGTTCGGGGTATTGTCGAAGGGAAACGTGTGGTAATGGTCGATGATTCGATTGTGCGCGGGACAACAAGCCGCCGTATTGTCAAAATGCTCAAAGAAGCTGGTGCATTAGAGGTACATGTACGCATCGCTTCCCCCCCTATTGAAAACCCGTGCTACTACGGAATCGATACATCAACGAGCGGTGAGTTGATTGCAGCGAACAACTCTGTCGAAGAAATCGAGAAGCAGATAGGGGCAGACAGTTTAGCTTATTTATCTGTTGATGGGTTAAATCAGTCTATATATGAAGGTAATGAATCGCTTGAACACGGAGGTTGTATGGCTTGCTTTACGGGCAACTATCCAACAGAAATTTATCCGAACACCGTTTTACCATATGAGAAAGCCTAGTGAAAGGGGGAACTGACGTGAGTCAATCATATAAACAGGCCGGTGTAGATGTAGAAGCAGGCTATGAAGCAGTCGACCGTATGAAAAAACATGTGGCTAGAACGATGCGCCCAGAAGTTATTGGCGGACTGGGCTCGTTTGCAGGGCTTTTTGACATCAGTTCAATGAGCTATGAGCATCCCGTTCTTGTTACAGGAACTGACGGAGTAGGCACGAAACTGAAGCTTGCTTTTCAAATGGATCAGCATGATACGATCGGCATCGATGTCGTCGCAATGTGTGTCAATGACATTGTCGCCCAAGGAGCAGACCCGCTTTTATTTCTTGATTATATTGCGTGTGGTAAAAATGAACCCGATAGAATTGAGCAGATCGTAAAAGGAATCTCAGACGGCTGTGAACAGGCAGGCAGCGCGCTCGTTGGCGGGGAAACTGCCGAAATGCCGGGCATGTACCAGTCAGATGAATACGATTTAGCCGGTTTTGTTGTCGGAATGGCAGATAAGGAAAAGTTGATTACAGGGCAGCAAGTTCAAGCTGGCGATGTATTAATCGGCCTGTCTTCAAGCGGTGTACATTCAAATGGTTTTTCGCTAGTCAGGAAAATCATTGAAAGCCAGGAGCTTGACCTCAAGTCCATCTATGCTCCTTTTGACAAACCGTTAGGGAAAGTTCTTTTAACCCCTACGAAAATTTATGTGCAATCGATTCATGCATTAAAGCAAGCCGTCTCTATAAAAGGAGTGGCCCACGTGACAGGCGGCGGATTCTATGAAAATATTCCGCGTATGCTCCCACACGGCATGGGGGTCAGTATTGACAAGACGAGCTGGAGTGTCCTGCCGATTTTTGAATTTCTCCGTGAACAAGGTGAGTTAACGGATGAGGAGATGTTTGGAGTCTTTAACATGGGGATCGGTATGGTTGCTGTTGTGCCTGAACAAGATGTTCCAGCATCACTAGAAGCCCTTAATAATGCAGGAGAAAAAGCACAGGTGATCGGTCATGTCACAGAGCAGGAAGGAATCCACTGGTCATGATAAATCTAGCAATCTTTGCGTCGGGAACAGGTTCGAATTTTGATGCGATCATGGATGCAATTGAAAGCGGAGAGCTTGAGGCCAGGGTATCTCTGCTTGTCTCAGACCGGATTGATGCCGGCGTCATTGAGAAAGCACAAAGGAGACAAATCGATACCGTTGTATTCAATCCTAAATCTTTTGCAAATAAAGAAGCTTTTGAAAAGGCACTTCTCCATGATTGTAAGGATAGAGGAGTGGAATGGATTGTTCTAGCGGGTTATATGAGACTCATCGGTCCAACTCTGCTAACGGCATACGAACACCGAATTCTTAATATTCATCCGTCTTTGCTGCCAGCTTTCCCAGGTAAAGATGCAATTGGTCAAGCCTTTGACAGTCAAGTTAAGGTAACCGGTGTAACGGTTCATTACGTCGATGATGGCATGGACACGGGTCCTATTATCGATCAGGAGGCCGTCCGCATCCATGAACAAGATACAAAAGAAGATATAAAACAAAAGATTCAAGCTGTTGAACACGAATTGTACCCGCGTGTCATCCAGTCATTAACGATCAAGGAGGAGTCCAGATGAGCACGAAAAAACGCGCCCTGTTAAGTGTATCCAACAAGCAAGGATTAGCAGCTTTTGCAAAGAAATTAATTGAACTAGATTATGAACTTGTCTCTACAGGAGGAACAAAGCGAGCCATTGAAGCGGAAGGTCTTCCTGTTAAATCTATTTCCGAGATTACAAATTTTCCTGAAATTATGGATGGGCGTGTAAAGACGTTACACCCATCTGTTCATGGCGGTCTGCTTGCTAAAAGGGGCAGCGACGAGCACATGAGCCAGCTGGATGAACTGGATATTCAAACGATCGACCTTGTAGCTGTCAATTTGTATCCTTTCAAAGAAACGATCGCAAAAGAAGGAGTTACAGAAGCTGACGCCATTGAAAATATCGATATTGGCGGGCCGACGATGCTGCGGTCTGCTGCGAAAAGCTTTGAGGATGTAGCTGTTGTCGTAGATCCAGCCGATTATGAGCAAGTTATCACGGGGTTGCAGGAAGGGGAACTAGCCTTTGAAGCACGTAAGAAGCTAGCCGCAAAGGTGTTCCGTCACACGGCCAATTACGATGCTATGATCGCTGAATATTTCGCAGAAGCAGTGGAAGAAGTGTACCCGGAAACCTATACGGTGACTTATGAAAAAGTACAAGGCTTACGATATGGGGAGAACCCTCATCAAACAGCTGCTTTTTATCAGAAAGCGAATTACGGTGGAGCCTCCTTGGCTCAGGCTAAGCAGCTAAATGGTAAAGAGCTTTCCTACAACAATATTCAGGACGCTAATGCGGCTTTGGACATTGTGCTGGAATTCGAAGAGCCGGCAGCAGTTGCTGTGAAACATATGAATCCGTGCGGTGTTGGGACCGGGAATACGCTTTTTGAAGCATATGGCAAAGCTTATGCGGGGGATCCAATTTCGATTTTTGGCGGGATAGTAGCCTTAAACCGTGAAGTTGATGAAGAAACGGCAGCAAAATTGAAGCAAATTTTCCTAGAGATTATTATTGCTCCTTCTTTTAGTCAGGAGGCTCTCGATTTACTAACACAGAAAAAGAATCTTCGGTTACTTGAAATAGAAATGAAGAAACCTGAAACGCCATCTCATAAGCTTACTTCTGTAAATGGCGGCTTGCTTGTTCAGGATACAGATGAAGGGTCGCTTGAAGATGTGGAACTAGAGATAGCGACTGAGCGTCAGCCAACTGAACAGGAACTCAAAGATTTAGCGCTCGGCTGGCAAGTAGTCAAACATGTGAAATCCAACGCGATTGTCGTTGCAAAATCCGATCAAACGCTGGGAGTTGGTGCTGGGCAAATGAATCGTGTCGGAGCAGCGAAAATTGCTCTTGAGCAAGCTGGTGAGCAAGCGGAAGGAGCTATTATGGCGTCCGATGCGTTCTTCCCGATGCCGGATACAGTAGAAACGGCGGCTCATGCGGGCGTGAAGGCGATTATTCAGCCAGGTGGTTCCAAACGTGATCAGGATTCGATTGATGCTTGTAATCAACATGGAATAGCCATGGTATTTACAAAAATGCGCCATTTCAAACATTAAACAGGGAGGAATATGACCATGAACATCCTTGTGATTGGACGCGGAGGGCGTGAGCATAGCCTTATCCAAAAGTTTTCCGAAAGCTCACAAGTTGAACAGATCTATGCAGCTCCTGGAAATGCTGGTATGGAAAAGCAAGCTACTCGTGTTCCTATTCAGGAAACGGATCAGGATGGACTTGTTGCCTTCGCTAAGGAGAATCAAATTAACCTGACAATTGTCGGGCCGGAGAACCCGTTACTTGATGGCGTTGTCGATCGATTTCTGGAAGCGGATCTTCAAGTTTTTGGTCCAACGAAAGCCGCTGCACTAATAGAAGGAAGTAAGCATTTTGCTAAGCAGCTTATGAGAAAATACGACATTCCAACTGCGGATTATCAGGCATTTACTGAGGCAAGCCAAGCTAAGGCGTACATTCATGAACAAGGAGCTCCCATTGTAGTTAAAGCAGATGGTTTGGCAGCTGGAAAAGGTGTGGTAGTCGCTGAGACAGTAGAGGCCGCATGTGAGGCTGTCGATGATATGCTGCTTGACGGGCAATTTGGAGAGGCGAGCCGGGAAATCGTCGTAGAAGAGTTTCTGCAGGGGACAGAGTTTTCCTTGATGGCCTTCGTAAAAGGGGAGCATGTTTACCCTATGGTCACAGCTCAGGATCATAAGCGTGCTTATGATGGAGATCAAGGTCCTAATACAGGAGGGATGGGTGCTTTTGCTCCTGCTGCTCATATTCCCTGGGACGATTATGATTATGCAGTAGAGTCGATTCTGAAAAAGACAGCTTCGGCCCTTGTAGCGGAAGAACGTTCGTTTACAGGTATTCTATACGCTGGCCTTATTCAGACAGATGCCGGTCCCAAAGTCATTGAGTTCAATGCCCGATTCGGAGACCCGGAAACTCAAGTGGTTATGCCGCTTCTGGCGAATGATCTTGCTCAAGTTATAGTAGACGTACTGGCAGATAAAGATCCAAATTTAACGTGGTTTGAGCAGGCGTGTGCTGGGGTTGTTGTAGCTTCTGCCGGTTATCCGGGGAAGTATCAAAAAGGTGTCTGTTTACCGCAGTGGGCTGAGCACGGTGTTTTCTCTATTCATGCTGGTACAGAGAACGATGATGACAGGTATATAACGAGTGGCGGAAGAGTCCTGCTTGTAGGGGCTGTTGCTCCTGTGCTTGAAACGGCTCTTACGTCTGTTTACCGTTCATTAACGCCTTTTGACGACCATGATGGATTTTTCTATCGAAAAGATATTGGAAGACTGGTCCAAGCTAGGCCGTAAAAATAATTGATTTCTCTTGAACAATATACACGTAAAGAATCCGTCCAATCGGGCGGATTCTTTATATTCAAATGACTGAATTTCATAATCCTCAGCTTTTGCCACCCCCATTTCGTTAATGAGAGCAACGGGACCATCTTAATAAAAACGGAGTTGTAAAAGGCTAGGGATTGCTTCAACGTACACTAAGAACGGCATACAAGGAGATTCGGTTAAAGCCAGGAACAGAGGATTGTACATAACTATACCTCTTAAGTAAAAAGACGAAGGATGTGCTGTTTTAGCGGAGAAAATATACGCAGACTCCTGCGGGAGGGAAGGCCTAGGTGAGACCTCGCAGTGCGCCAGCACAAGAAGGCTCAACAGCCGCCCGCGGAAAGCGAAGTATATTTTCGTAGCGGTTTTTATCCGCCGATTATAATTTTTAATTAGTTCGGAATTTTCATTTGATAAAAACACTTTTGATTCAACTTTACGTAAAGAGAGTTACCACCTTCTTCTCATCCAGATAATGGAATGGTTGAATTTAATAATGATTGTGGAGCAACACGAATAGAAAGTGATCTATTAGTGTTTATTTTTGTGAAAGAGCCTTTATGAAATTGACTCAAAGATATGAACTTTTCTGCTTAGCGAAGTTGACACTCATGTGTTAAGATAGAAAAAATGAATCAGGGAGGCTCTTTAGTGAATGAACAACGCTTCCGTTGGCGGAATAGGCAGCTTCGAGAACATGTAGCTGTCGTGGAAGGAAAACTTGCGCCGACTAAACTAATCAAAAACACAACCTACTTAAATGTCTTCGTAAAGAAATGGATGACCGGTCATATTTGGATCTATGAAGATCGGATTATCTATTCAGGTCCGGAGCTTCCCCCTCTGACGGATGGAACGGAAGTCATTGATGGTCAGGACAGTTATGTGGTCCCGGGCTATGTTGAACCACATGTCCATCCTTTTCAGTTATACAATCCTCACAGTTTAGCTGAGTATGCTGTAAGGACAGGAACCACAACCCTGATTAATGATAACTTGATGTGGCTTTTTTTAACGGACAAAAAGAAAGCGTTTTCCTTATTGGAAGACTGCGCTGAATTGTCCGCTTCTATATTTTGGTGGGCTCGCTTTGATTCACAATCCGTCCTTCAGGATGAGGATCAAGAGAATTTCAATAGTCAGGTGTTATCCTGGCTCAATCATGATGCTGTGATACAAGGCGGGGAATTGACAGCTTGGCCTGATGTACTTCATGGCGGTGATGATCAGATGCTTCATTGGATGCAGGAAGCGAAGCGGTCACGCAAGCCTTTAGAAGGCCATTTACCCGGAGCTTCATGGAAAACGTTAGTGAAAATGAAACTGCTTGGACTTGATTCAGAGCATGAATCGATGACGGCAGATGAAGTAATAGAACGACTGACACACGGATATCAAGCGGGCCTGCGCTATTCATCGATCCGTCCGGATTTGCCGGAGATATTGCAAGGGCTTCTTGAAAAAGAGTTAACTAATTTTGATAAATTAATGTACACAACGGATGGAGCCACACCTGGCTTTTTAACGGATGGATTGATCAATGTTTGTATAAAGCTTGCCATTGAAGCAGGGGTGCCTGCTATTGAAGCTTACTTGATGGGATCCTATTATCCTGCTCGTCACTTTGGCATAGAAAATCGGGTAGGCAGTCTTGGTCCAGGCCGCGTTGCCCACTTGAACTTTCTATCAGATCCAAATGATCCAACCCCCCATTCTGTATTAGCAAAAGGAGAATGGGTAAAACGTGATCATGAAGATGTAGCATCGGATTCAAAAGTGAGCTGGAAGAAAAATGGAATAGCCCCCCTCGAACTTGACTGGGAGCTGACGGATGATGATCTCCAATTTTCGATGCCAATTGGTATGGAAATGGTAAACGAGGTCATCATGAAGCCTTACGCCATCGATAGTGATGTGTCGGTAGACCGTCTGCCAACCGAATCGAAAGAGGCGTTTCTAACGCTGCTTGATCGTGAAGGAAAATGGCATGTCAATACACTGTTAAAAGGGTTTACAGATTCGCTGGGCGGTCTTGTGAGCTCCTATTCGAATACAGGTGACTTTATTTTAATAGGGAATTCAAGAGAGGACACAAAGTTAGCTTTTGACCGAATGAAAGAATTAGGCGGCGGTATTGTCCTCGCTGACCAGGGGGAGATAGTCTATGAACTTCCACTTCCTCTTGGCGGGATGATGTCCGATCTATCGATGTCATCTTTAATAGAGGAGGAGCATAGACTAAGAGAGCACCTTAACTTTTATGGATACGCCTTCGGGGATCCAGTGTATACGCTGCTCTTTCTATCAGCCATGCATCTTCCTTATATCAGAATTACTCCACAGGGAATCATGGACGTGAAAAAGAAAGAGGTACTCTATCCTGCGATGATGCGTTAAAATAAAGAAGAATATACAGGTGCAAAGGGAAGGACGTTAATGAAAAACATCGTATGGTTTATGGCGACAGCCGTATTTATGTTGATTCTGACTGCTTGTGCGAATCCAGCAGAAGATGAGAGTAAGCAGGAAAATCAAGACAAGAAGGAGAATTCTGTAGAGGAGACAGAACAATCAAAAGGGACGAGCTATGAGAACATTTATCCGTTGACCGGGGAACCAACTAATGATTCGGTGGACCATCGAGTACTTTCTGTAATGGTAAATAATCATACAGACGCTCGTCCTCAGACAGGATTAAGTCAAGCAGATATTGTATATGAGGTATTAGCGGAAGGACCGATCACACGATTTCTAGCTCTATTTCATAGTCAAACACCTGATGTCATTGGCCCGGTGAGAAGCGCACGTCCTTATTATTTTAAGTTAGCAGCGGGATATGATGCCCTGTACGTCTATCATGGTGCTGCATCTTTTATTAATGGAATGGTTCATGCAAGCGGGGTTGATTTTGCCAATGGTGCCCTATACGATAACGATGGGAAACTATTTAAGCGCTCCACAGATCGAGAGGCTCCTCACAATTCATATTTCTTAACTTCAGGGGTAGCAGATCTATTAGCGAACAAGGGATATGAAACAACAAAAGAAGTAAAACCTCTGCCGTTTGCAGATAAACCGTCTAGTAAAGGAAACAATGCAAAGCAGGTTTCAGTAGTCTATGACGAGAGAGAAACTGTGACGTATACGTATGATGCCGCCAGTGAGCAGTACAAACGTTCAAGTGATGGAGAACCTACTGTCGAGAAAGAAACGGGAGACCGTATTACCGTGGATAATATCTTTATTGTCAAAACCGAGCACCAGGTAGTGGATGATGCTGGACGCCGTGAAATTGATTTAACGTCAGGCGGTGAAGGTTATTTAGTACAAAAAGGGCAAATTATTGAGGTGAAATGGGAGAACCGAAATGGTAGAATACTGCCTTATAAAGATGGAGAACTTGTCAGTTTCGTTCCAGGTCAAACATGGGTTAATATAGTTCCAGATCAATCAGGGATCGTGACTGCTGAATAAAAGGAGGGGTGTCATCGTGCAAATTGATAAACTACGCGGCAAAACACTAGATCAGCTTTTCGAAGCGATTCTATCGCTGAAAGATGTGGAGGAATGCTACGAATTCTTCGATGACTTAGCGACAATGAATGAAGTTCAGTCTTTAGCACAGCGTCTGGAAGTAGCACGCATGCTAAGAGAAGGCTTTACGTATCATAAGATTGAAACGGAGACAGGTGCTTCAACAGCGACGATCTCACGTGTGAAACGGTGTTTGAATTATGGAAACGACGCATATACGAAAGCGTTGGATCGCGTTCAGGGAAAACAAACTAAATAATGTAATGATAGAGGCTGTCCTTGTTAACGGGGCGGCCTTTTTTGTATGGTATTTTAATAAAGGCTGGCTAGAAGAGTAGAAACATAACTATGAAAAAGGGTCAGATTTTTCCTCGATAATTACCGAATATGAGTTCGTTCTGACAGGGAATCTTTGCTATAATATATGAATGGATAAAAGGTTATGGAGGAATTTGTGCGGTGTACAATAACGTGAAAGAATGGAACCATGTTTTTAAACTAGATCCGAATAAACAGCTTTCTGACAGCGATCTTAACTTGATAGGAAAATCGGGAACGGATGCCGTTATTATAGGGGGAACCGATGGTGTTACCTATGAGAATGTGACGGCTTTGCTCATGAGAATGCAAGCCTATAAGCTGCCATGTCTGCTTGAGGTGTCAGCACTTGAGGCGATTTCTCCGGAGTTTGATAGCTACTTGATTCCGATGGTGATGAACAGTCGAGAGAAACGCTATATGCTTGATGTACAGCATGAAGCCGTGAAGCAATACGGTGACTTTATTGAATGGAAGGACATGCTTGTCGAAGGGTATTGCGTGATGAATGAACAGGCGAAGGTTTTTCAGGCAGCTAACTGTACGCTTCCGGATCAAGAAGATGTGATTGCTTATGCGCGGATGGCTGAACACATGTTTCACCTGCCGATTTTTTATTTGGAATACAGTGGACAGTTTGGTGATGTGAACCTAGTACGCGAGGTTGCAGAGCAGCTTGATCAGACGCTGCTATTTTATGGCGGAGGAGTCCGTTCTGCAGCTGATGCACGACAAATGAAACCATACGCTGACGTGCTTGTCGTTGGTGATATTATATATGAAAATATTCAAGCCGCCCTTGAAACGGTACAGGCTTGTACAGAATAAAAAGACGGGTTTTTGTCAGATGTCTCTTTTCATGCTTAACAATTTAGAAAGGTTGGTGTCCACATGACGCAAGCAATGAATCCCTTACTTAAAGGATTGAATGAACAGCAACGAAATGCGGTGACTCACACCGAGGGACCACTGCTGATTATGGCCGGAGCCGGAAGTGGAAAAACACGAGTTTTAACCCATCGTATCGCATACTTACTGAGTGAGAAGGATGTTTCTCCTCGCAATGTATTGGCGATTACGTTTACCAATAAAGCTGCACGCGAGATGAAAGAACGAGTCGAGGCATTAGTGGGACCTGAAGGTGAAAAAATCTGGATGTCCACGTTTCACTCGATGTGTGTCCGAATTTTAAGGAGAGATATTGATCGAATCGGGTATGACCGGAATTTTTCAATCCTCGATTCGAGTGACCAGCTCTCCGTGATCAAACAGGTGTTGAAGGAACTGAACCTTGATCCTAAAAAGTGGGATCCGCGAGCAATGCTTGGGGCAATCAGTAATGCCAAAAATGAATTACTGACACCCGAAGATTACACTCGTGAAGCAGCGAGTATTCATGAAGAAAAAATTGCCGAAGTGTACACTGGCTACCAGAAGAAGCTGCGTAAGAATCAATCACTCGACTTTGATGACTTAATTATGCAGACATTGAACCTGTTTGATCGTCTTCCTGAGGTGCTCGAGTATTATCAGCGTCGCTTTCAATATATTCATGTTGATGAGTATCAGGATACCAACCATGCCCAATACCAGCTTGTAACCCATCTATCCAGCCGTTATCAGAATTTATGTGTAGTCGGGGATTCTGACCAGTCGATTTATCGCTGGCGAGGTGCCGATATTAAAAACATTCTTTCATTTGAAAAAGATTACCCAAGTGCACGAACCATTATGCTTGAACAAAATTATCGCTCAACAGAACTTATTTTGAATGCGGCAAACAATGTGATTGACAATAACAGTGGACGTAAAGCGAAGAATCTCTGGACAGATAACACGGGCGGGAACAAGATTCTGTATCATGAGGCAGGCACAGAGCGCGAAGAAGGATTATTTGTGGCCGACAATATTGAAGATCTAGTTCGCAGCGGCCGCTTCCAGTACAAGGATATTTCCATCTTGTACCGAACGAATGCTCAGTCCCGTACGATTGAAGAAACCTTCGTAAAAGCAGGGATCCCTTACCAAATGATTGGCGGCACGAAGTTCTATGACCGTAAAGAAATTAAGGACTTGCTTGCCTATTTACGTTTGATTTCTAACCCAAATGATGATTTGAGCTATCACCGAGTCGTGAATGAACCAAAACGGGGAGTGGGGAAGACAAGTCTTGAAAAACTGCAAAGCTATGCAGCAGATCACGATATTTCTCTATACGAAGCTTCAGCAGAAATCGACTTTGTCGGCGTTAGTGCGAAAGCAGCTAAATCAATTATGAACTTCTATACGATGATTCGAAACTGGACACAACAGCAAGAATTTTTATCTGCAACCGACATGGTCCAAGAAGTCATTGATAAGACAGGCTATGAAGAGATGCTTCAAAATGAGAAAAGTCTCGAAGCTCAAAGCCGTTTAGAGAACATTGAGGAATTCAAATCGGTCACGAAAAATTTTGAAGAAAACAGTGAAGACAAGACGCTCGTAGCCTTCTTGACAGATCTTGCTCTGATTGCTGATATTGACCAAATGAACGAAGACCCGACGAGTGATGATACGGTAACGTTGATGACACTTCATTCTGCAAAAGGCCTGGAATTTCCGGTTGTTTTTCTAATCGGAATGGAGGAGAATGTCTTTCCACACACTCGATCTCTCATGGACGATGAAGAGATGGAAGAAGAGCGGCGTCTCGCGTATGTAGGAATTACGCGTGCAGAACGCCAGCTGTTTATGACCCATGCTAAAATGCGCACACTATATGGTAGAACCAACATGAATCCAATCAGTCGTTTTATTAATGAAATACCGGAGGATCTCGTAGATGGAAAAGAAGAACGGGAAGAATTGCCCTTTTTCAATAACAGACGGGAGTCAACAGCTTTTTCTTCCCAGACACCTCAACAAGCACCGAAACGGGCAGCGAAAAAGGTGGAAAAAGGTTCTTCAGGCGGTGAAAAAATTGCCTGGAAGCCAGGGGAAAAAGCGAGCCACAAGAAATGGGGAGAAGGGACTGTCGTTAAAGTCCAAGGAGAAGGTGACGCCATGGAACTTGATATTGCCTTCCCAGCCCCAACAGGAATTAAGCGTCTTCTGGCTCGATTTGCACCGATAACGAAAGCGTAAGGATGTGGAGCGATAATGAATCAGAACGAAGCACAAGAAGCCATCGAAGATCTTCGCAAAAAACTGAACCAGTACAACTATGAATATCACACGTTGGATAACCCTAGTGTATCGGACTATGAATATGATCAAAAGATGCGTGAACTGCTTGATTTAGAAGCGCAGTTTCCTGATCTCGTCACGGCAGATTCTCCTTCACAGCGTGTTGGGGACGAGCCTCTGGATGCCTTTCAGAAAGTGCGTCACAATGTCGCTATGCTCAGTCTCGGAAACGCCTTTAATGAACAGGAACTGAGGGATTTTGATCGGCGGGCTCGTCAAGGTACAGGGGAAGACGTTACGTATGTTTGCGAGTTGAAAATTGACGGTCTTGCTGTTTCGTTACGCTATGAGGAAGGCGTCCTTGTGCGCGGGGCTACACGGGGTGACGGTACAGTAGGGGAAGATATTACAAAGAATTTGCGTACAATTCGCAGCATCCCGCTTCGGTTGCAGCAGCCTGAAACCATCGAAGTGCGCGGTGAAGCGTTCATGCCGAAGAAGTCGTTTCTAACTTTAAATGAGGCACGCGAAAACAATGGTGATGAGCCATTTGCCAATCCAAGAAACGCAGCAGCAGGTTCACTAAGACAGCTTGATCCAAAGATTGCAGCAAAACGAAACTTGGATATTTTCCTATATGGAGTCGGTGAATGGCAAGGTGAAACAACACGTTCTCACAGTGAACGGCTGGAGGAATTAAAAAGCCTTGGCTTAAAAACGAATCCCGAATGGAAAAAGTGTAACGATATTGACGAAGTGATCGACTATGTTCATAGCTGGGTTGAGCGCCGTCCTGACCTGGACTATGAGATTGATGGTATCGTGATTAAAGTTGATCGTCTTGATCAGCAGGAAGCTCTTGGGTTTACAGCCAAAAGTCCGCGGTGGGCGACGGCCTATAAATTCCCCGCTGAAGAGGCTGTTACTAAACTTACCGATATTGAATTAAGTGTTGGTCGGACAGGAGTTGTCACCCCAACCGCTATCCTTGATCCTGTGAAGGTTGCCGGAACCACCGTTCAACGGGCTTCACTACACAATGAGGATTTAATTCGTGAGAAAGATATCCGCATTGGCGATACAGTCGTGATTAAAAAAGCCGGCGATATTATTCCGGAAGTTGTCCGAGTGCATACAGAAGAGCGTTCAGGTGATGAGGAGCCTTTTTATATGCCGGAACATTGTCCAGCTTGCGACAGCAAATTGGTACGACTGGAAGAAGAAGTGGCGTTACGGTGCATAAATCCTAACTGTGATGCTCAGCTTCAAGAGGCTTTAATTCACTTTGTTTCACGAAATGCCATGGACATTGAAGGGTTAGGGGAAAAAGTAATTATCCAGCTTTTTAAGGAACAATTGATCGATAACATTGCAGACCTTTATCGATTGGAAAAAGAAGAATTACTTAAGCTTGAGCGCATGGGTGAAAAGTCGGTTGATAATCTACTGACTGCTATTGAACAGTCAAAAGAAAATTCACTAGAGCGTCTTTTATTCGGTTTGGGAGTCCGTTATGTCGGAACCAAAGCGGCTAACACACTTGCTCAAGAATTTGAAACGATGTCGAGCCTTATGGACGCGGATGAAGAAAGATTGGTTCAAGTTCCTGAAATCGGAGAAAAAATGGCTGACTCTATCGCCCGATATTTTTCCAAACCTCAGGTCATCCAGTTGTTGGGTGAATTGGGTAACCTTGGCCTAAATATGGATTACAAAGGACCGAAGAAAAACGATGGCCCGGAAGACTCTCCTTTTAAAGGAAAAACGGTCGTTCTTACCGGGAAGATGGAGAACTATACACGGTCTGAAGCTAAGAATATCGTTCAAAGTCTGGGAGGTAAAGTGACCGGCAGCATTAGTAAAAGTACTGATCTGTTAATTGCCGGAGAAGATGCTGGCTCAAAATATACGAAAGCCGAACAGCTTGGTGTTACGATTTGGAATGAAGAAGAATTTGCAAAAGCTTTAACATAAGAGGAGTAGTTTTAAAAATTACTGGTGATTTCTTGAACTTCTCCTAATAGGGAGTGGAATAAATGAAGAAGCTGCACATGCTTTTACTTAGTAGCTTGCTTCTTGTAAGCGCATGTACACCTGTTTACGATAATGCGGATGAAGTGGTTCGTGAAACAGGAAATAATAATAGCGATCAGTCAGCCATCATACCTAACTATAGTCTTTCCGACCAGACCTATCGGATGATATTGACAGAAGACAGTGCGAAAGTTTCTTCTGCTCCTGGTGTAACGACCAATCAGATGGATAATCGGTTAGATATTGCAGCATTTGAAAATGGCCTGCGCCGTCATTCAAAAGAATATTACAATCCTGAGAAATATTACTTTCAGCCAGGCCAGACCCTAACTGATTCAGAGCTGTTAAGCTGGCTGTCGCGCAAGTCGGAGGATAACCCTGAAGGATTGAATCCAGAGCTAAATGAAGATAAAGCATCTGAAAAAGATTTTCGCAGCAACCCTCGTTACATTTCAAATATTATCGAACAGGATTATCTCGTTCGAAAGGAAGATAATGTGGTGGAAGTAGCGGGCGTTACAATTGGAATATCCATGCGGACAGTGTACAATTTTACTGCAGATGGGCGAGAGTACTCAGAAAATCTATCAACTGAAAAATTATTAGCAAAAGGGAAAGAATACGCTAATATTATTCTGAAGCGACTTCGTAAGAAAGAAACGCTTCAAGGAGTTCCGATCGTATTTGCGATTTTTGAAGAAGAGCGCGATAACGCAAAAACTGCCGGGAATTTTATAAGCAAGACATACGTGGAAGCCTCGGAAAATTCGATAGGTGATTGGAAGTCAATACAAGAGAATTATGTCCTTTTCCCTTCAGATGAAGCAGAAGAGAACTACTTCGATCATGCTAAGTTGTTCTCTGATTTCCGGGTTCAGGTATCGGATTATTTCCCGAATTTCGTAGGTATGATTGCTAATGGGTTTTATATTAATGAAGAGCTCAAAAAGGTGGAAATTGACATTCCGATTCAATTCCGCTCACAGTCCGAAGTTGTAGGTTTTACTCAATACATCTATAGTCTCGTGATGGAAATGTTTGAAGATCATTACACTGTTCAGGTTAGGATTAACAGTATGGATCAACAGGAAAGTCTCATCGTTAAAGAACCCGGGAACGATAAACCATATGTTTATATTTATGACTAAAGATTAGTGGGTAAGGTCATCAACGGATGATTTTACCCACTATTTTTCTTTTTAGAGTTATAGTGAGAAGTGAAAGAAAGCTCGACAAGGCTCTAGGATTTTGAATTGCTTGGGTATAACTAAATCTTTTAAGTGCTAAGACGAACGATATGCAGTTAATGCGGAGAAAATATACGGAGACTTCTGCGGGAGGAAAGGCCTAGGTGAGACCTCGAAGTGCTTCAGCACAAGAAGGCTGTAATAACAAGGAAGTTCGGTTAAAACCGGCACGTCCTATGCCAACACCGAACGACCCCACTACGCGCAAGGGCCGCGCGAAGCAAAGTATATTTTCGTAGCGGTTTAAATGCACAGTTCTGATTTTCATCTGCTAAAACACTTTTGTCCCAGCCTCTCCTTTTTCGCTAAAATATGTTGTGAAATACCGGCATTGAGGAAGGATATAGTTTGAAGTTAATAAGTAGTTACGATAAAATAATTTTTGGAAGCGCTTAAATTGGTAATTTTCAAACAATTTATACAGCTTCAAACCCCATAACTCATTACAGGAGGTTGTTTTAGCATGGTCGTACCATACAAACATGAACCATTTACTGATTTTAGCATGGATGAGAATCGTAAAGCACTGGAGGCTGAAATAAAAAGTATTGAAGCTGAACTAGGCAAGGATTACCCTCTAATTATTGGTGGAGAACGCATTATGACAGACAACAAAATTGAAGTTGTCAATCCTGCCAATAAGAAAGAAGTTATTGGTTATGTTTCAAAAGCGAATCAGGATCTCGCTGAAAAAGCTCACAAAATTGCAGATGAGACTTTTCAATGGTGGCGCAAGACGAAGGCGCAATTCCGTGCGGATATTTTGTTCCGTGCAGCGGCCATTGTTCGCCGCCGTAAACATGAATTTACGGCCCATCTTGTAAAAGAAGGCGGAAAGCCATGGAAAGAAGCAGATGCTGATACAGCGGAAGCGATCGACTTTATGGAATATTATGGGCGTCAAATGCTTGAAATCGATAAAGGAGTAGAGATAAACTCCCGTCCTATTGAAAACAACCGTTTCCATTATATTTCCCTGGGAGTCGGGGTCGTGATTTCACCATGGAACTTCCTGTTTGCCATTATGGCAGGGACTACAGTGGCTTCGATGGTATCAGGAAATACAGTATTGCTTAAACCAGCGAGCTCCACTCCAATTATTGCTTATAAAATGATGGAAGTGCTTGAAGAAGCAGGTCTTCCTGCTGGTGTTATCAACTATATTCCTGGCAGCGGAAAAGAAGTAGGAGATTACCTCGTTGATCATCCGCGCACACGTTTTGTCAGTTTTACAGGTTCACGCGAAGTAGGGACAAGAATTTTCGAACGAGCTGCCAAAGTCCAGCCAGGTCAAAAGTGGCTGAAACGTACGATTATCGAAATGGGTGGGAAAGATACCATTGTCGTGGATAAAGAATCTGATTTAGAACTGGCTGCTGAAGCGATTACGTATTCTGCTTTTGGATTCTCGGGACAGAAATGCTCGGCCTGTTCACGAGTAGTGGCTCACGAAGACATATATGAGGAACTTCTAGATAAAGTGGTTAGCAAGACGAAAGAATCGATTACTTACGGTGATCCTGCAGCTCATGACACTTACATGGGGCCGGTTATTGACCAAGCTGCTTACGACAAGATCTTAAGCTACATCGATATTGGAAAAGAAGAAGGAAAACTGCTAGCTGGAGGTAAGGGAAGTGACAGTAAGGGCTGGTTTATTGAACCGACTGTTTTTGGCGATTTAGAACCCGATGCAAGAATTATGCAAGAAGAAATATTCGGACCAGTCGTTGGCTTTACAAAAGCGAAATCTTTTGATGAAGCGATTGATATCGCCAACAATACTGATTATGGTTTGACCGGTGCAGTCATTTCAAACAATCGTTCACACATTGAACAAGCCCGTGAAGACTTCCAGGTCGGTAACTTGTACTTTAACCGCGGCTGTACAGCGGCTATCGTCGGGTACCATCCGTTTGGAGGATTCAACATGTCGGGTACGGACTCTAAAGCTGGCGGACCAGACTATCTGATTCATCACATGCAAGGCAAGACAACTTCTGAAATGCTGTAATTAACATGAGTAAGAGAACCTCTTTCCTTACATTGACGGAAAGAGGTTCTTTTGAATGGAATTTAAGTGTGCTTTAAATTTATTTATAGTAATTTTTATTTATGAAATTTGATGTATAGATATTGTTCGTGAGTATCGAATATCCATATACAATTAACAAATCTGCATAAAAATACAAAATAGGCTAAATAACCTAACTTTTTGCAATGTTTCAATTAATGTACTATGATATAGTAGTACCTATGTTTGACTTTTTCTGCTTCTGTGACTTTGGGACCAGAAATGTTTTTTGCATAGGAGTGCATAAAATTTGGGAAGCGGAGGTGAGATCGTGGTTGAACTATTATCAATTGCAGCTCAATATTCTATTGCCGGACCAACGTGGTTTTGGTTATTTGTACCAATGCCAATCTTAATTATTCTATCAATTATTACACTATTTACTAAAAGGAGCGAATAATAAAACATGGATATACCAACGTTAATTACGTTTATTGTTTACTTAGTCGGTATGCTTTTAATTGGATTTGCTGCATATCGTTTAACAAGTGATTTATCAGATTATGTATTAGGTGGACGTCGATTAGGCCCTGGAGTAGCCGCACTTAGTGCCGGTGCATCTGACATGAGTGGTTGGTTATTATTAGGACTGCCTGGTGCTGTTTATGCTTCTGGTTTGTCTGGAGCTTGGATCGGGGTAGGACTTGCTATTGGCGCCTACTTAAACTGGCAGTTTGTGGCACGTCGTCTGCGTATTTATACTGAGGTCGCAAAAGATTCTATAACGATTCCGGATTACTTAGAAAATCGTTTCCACGACAGTTCTCATTTATTACGTGTTATTTCTGCATTTGTCATCCTGTTATTCTTTACCTTCTATACTTCCTCTGGTATGGTGGCCGGTGCAAAATTGTTTCAGGCCTCATTTGAAATAAGTTATACACAGGCTTTATGGATTGGTGCAATTGTTACCATTTCTTATACCTTCTTAGGTGGGTTCCTGGCTGTTAGTTGGACAGACTTTGTTCAAGGAATTCTAATGTTCTTGGCACTTATTGCAGTTCCAATTGTCGCCATTCAGCAACTTGGTGGCTGGGGGTCTGCAGTGGACGCTGTAGGGAATATTGATCCGACTCATTTAAACATGGTTCAAGGAGTCGGAGCCTTAACCATTATCTCCTCGCTTGCCTGGGGGCTCGGATATTTCGGTCAGCCGCATATCCTTGTACGTTTTATGGCGCTTCGTTCACCTAAAGACGTGCCGAAAGCCCGTTTTATTGGAATGGGTTGGATGATTATCGGTCTTTATGGAGCAATCTTTACTGGTTTGTTCGGACTTGCCTTTATTAATACACAGGACCTTGCTGGTTTAGCAGGATTCGGTGTGGAAATCGTATCTCAAGACGGTATGCAGATGCTTGCAGACCCTGAAAAAATCTTTATTACTTTTTCTCAGATTCTATTCCACCCTGTGATTGCAGGTATTTTATTAGCAGCGATCCTTTCTGCGATTATGAGTACCATTGACTCCCAATTACTTGTATCTTCTTCTGCATTAGCAGAGGACTTCTATAAAGCGATTTTCCGTAAGAACGCCTCTGAGCGTGAATTAGTTTGGGTTGGTCGTGTGGCTGTTGCCACTATCGCTCTAATCGCGATCCTTATTGCCGGTAATCCGGGAAGTTCTGTACTTCAGCTCGTATCTTATGCTTGGGCAGGATTTGGTGCAGCATTTGGACCATTAATTATTTTATCCCTGTTTTGGAAGGGAATTACTCGTAATGGTGCGCTAGCTGGGATGATCGTTGGTGCGGTTACAGTAGTTGTTTGGGGAGATTTCCTAAGCGGAGGAATCTTTGATCTTTATGAGCTTGTACCCGGGTTCTTGTTCAGTTTGATTGTAACTGTACTAGTAAGCATGGCTGGTACGCCTTCTAAAGAGATTATTGCAGAATTCGAAGAAGCGGAACGTCGCTAAGTCAAAATAGAAAGATCCCTCGTCCTTAGGCGGGGGATCCTTTTTTTGGGAAAAAGTTATATTGTGTACACTACATTTCAGGTTTTCCCTTTTTCTAGGGTTAAGACAACCTTCTTGGATTTATGTTAAAATAGGAAAAGTGAAAATAGATACGTTTGCTTAACAAATAAGCTTTTTGGTATGATCATATATTATGTGTGTCCGAATGGAGGTAACAAAAAATGTCCCGTATTAGCAAAGATGAAGTAAAACATGTGGCCCATTTAGCACGCCTTTCCATTAATGAAGAAGAGGCGGATATGTTTACGAAACAGCTTGACGATATCATTATGTATGCCGAGCAATTGAATGAGCTGGATACAGAAGGAGTCGAGCCGACCACTCACGTTCTTAATTTACAAAATGTGATGCGTAAAGATGAGCCGAAGAAGTGGATTACGAAAGAAGAAGCACTGAAAAATGCACCAGATAAGCAAGATGGTCAATTTAAAGTACCATCAATTTTGGAATAGGAGGGAGGCGTAATTATGGCTTTATTTGACTACACTTTACGGGAGCTTCAAGAGAAGCTACATAACAAGGAAATCACAGTAACCGATCTTGTTGATGAATCCTATCAGCGTATTGAGGAAGTTGATCATGCAGTGAAAGCCTTCCTTACTTTAAATAAGGAAGCTGCTCAAAAGCAGGCCGCTGAACTTGACGCTGCACGGGGTAATGATGCAGCCAAGCTATTTGGGTTGCCAATTGGTGTGAAAGATAATATTGTCACGAAAGGTTTACGTACTACAGCGGCAAGTCAGCTGCTGCGTAACTTGGAGGATCCACTGTATGATGCAACAGTTGTACAAAAATTAAATGAAGCAAAATCAGTCACAATCGGGAAGTTAAACATGGACGAGTTTGCGATGGGTTCCTCTAATGAGAACTCAAGCTATACCGCAACTCGTAATCCATGGAACACCGATTACGTTCCAGGAGGATCAAGTGGCGGCTCAGCTGCAGCCGTTGCAGCGGGAGAAGTACCTTTTTCGCTCGGATCAGATACAGGCGGGTCGATTCGTCAGCCGGCTGCTTTCTGTGGAGTCGTAGGTCTGAAGCCAACGTATGGCCGTGTGTCCCGCTTTGGTCTTATCGCTTTTGCCTCCTCACTTGACCAAATTGGACCGATTACCCGTTCAGTAGAGGACAATGCCTTCTTACTAGAAACGATTGCCGGCCATGACAAAATGGACTCTACATCAGCTGATGTGGAAGTTCCTAAATATACTGAATCCCTAACTGGTGATGTTAAGGGCTTAAAGATCGCCGTCCCTAAAGAGTACTTAGGTGAAGGTGTGACTCCAGAAGTTAAAGAAGCTGTACAAGCTGCTCTTAAAAAATACGAAGAATTGGGTGCGACATGGGAAGAAGTATCTCTTCCACATTCGAAATATGCAGTGGCAACTTATTACCTGTTGTCTTCATCTGAAGCTTCTGCAAACTTGGCTCGCTTTGACGGAGTTCGCTACGGAGTACGTACTGATAATGCCAAGACGATGCTGGATATGTTCAAAAATTCACGTTCAGAAGGCTTTGGCAACGAAGTGAAACGCAGGATTATGCTGGGAACTTTCGCGCTTAGTTCCGGTTATTATGATGCGTACTATAAAAAGGCCCAGCAAGTCCGTACATTGATTAAAGATGACTTTGAAAAAGTGTTTGAAGATTATGATGTGATCATTGGACCAACAACTCCAACACCAGCCTTTAAAGTGGGCGAGAAAATCGATGACCCGCTAACGATGTATGCGAACGATATTCTAACTATTCCTGTCAACCTTGCTGGCGTACCGGGAATTTCTGTGCCGTGCGGCTTGTCTACAGATGGCCTGCCAATCGGACTGCAAATCATTGGCAAGCATTTTGATGAAAGCACAGTTTATCGTACAGCACACGCCTTTGAACAGGCGACAGACTTCCATAAACAACGCCCGTCCCTTGGAGGTGCGCAATCATGAATTTCGAAACAATTATTGGACTAGAGGTCCACGTTGAACTTAAAACAGAATCTAAAATTTTCAGTCCATCTTCCAATATGTTTGGAGATGAACCGAACTCGAACGTTAACCCGATTGACTTAGGGTATCCAGGTGTTCTGCCTGTCCTCAATGAGGAAGCAGTTAATTTTGCTATGAAAGCCGCGATGGCCTTGAATTGCGAGATCGCAGCCGATACGAAGTTTGATCGTAAGAATTACTTTTATCCGGATAATCCGAAGGCCTACCAGATTTCTCAATTCGACCAGCCAATTGGGGAAAATGGCTACATTGATATTGAAGTAGATGGCGTTAAAAAACGGATTGGGATTACAAGGCTTCATATGGAAGAGGATGCAGGTAAGTTGACCCATAGTGATGACGGCTATTCTCTCGTCGATTATAACCGTCAAGGTACACCTCTCGTAGAGATTGTCTCAGAACCCGACATTCGTACACCTAAAGAAGCATATGCTTACCTTGAGGCGCTAAAGAACATCATCCAATATACAGGAGTCTCAGATTGTAAGATGGAAGAAGGTTCACTGCGATGTGATGCCAACCTGTCTCTGCGGCCGATTGGACAAGAAGAGTTTGGAACAAAGACAGAGCTCAAGAACTTAAATTCATTCTCTTTTGTACAAAAAGGGCTTGAGTTTGAAGATAAGCGCCAGGAGAAAGTTCTTCTTAGCGGCGGGGAAATTTTACAAGAAACGCGTCGTTATGATGAACAGACGAAAGAAACGATTCTGATGCGAGTTAAAGAAGGATCAGATGATTATCGTTATTTCCCTGAACCGGATCTTGTCCGTCTTCATATTGATGAAGCGTGGAAAGAACGGATACGTGAACAAATTCCAGAGCTCCCTGATGCCCGTAAACAACGTTACATCGAAGAACTTCAGCTTCCAGCCTATGATGCTATGGTCCTGACCAACAATAAAGAAATGTCGGATTTCTTTGAAGATACGATCGCAAACGGCGGTGATATTAAGCAGTCTTCCAATTGGCTGATGGGTGAAGTTTCTGCTTATATGAACAAGCAGCAGAAGGAATTCGGTGACTTAGCACTGACACCGCAATCCCTTGCCAAGCTGACAAAGTTAATTGAAGATGGAACAATCTCTTCGAAAATCGCAAAGAAAGTATTTAGTGAACTCGTTGAAAAAGGCGGCGACCCTGAGAAGATCGTGAAAGACAAAGGTCTCGTGCAAATTTCTGATGAAGGACAGCTTAAAGAAATCATTACAGCGATTCTGGATAACAATCAGCAATCCATTGAAGACTATAAAAATGGTAAAGATAAAGCACTTGGTTTTTTAGTTGGACAAGTGATGAAGGAAACAAAAGGTCAGGCAAACCCGCCTATGGTCAATAAGATCATCCTTGAAGAAATGGATAAGCGTTAAGGTTTCTGGTCAAAAGCACGCACTAACCCTGCGTGCTTTTATATGGCAGGGCAGTTATTTCTTTGTGCCCTCTAGAAAAAGTGCTTGCAAATTTTAGAAAAAAGACTATGATGTAATTTGGAGCACACCTGGATGAAGGAGGGCTTACTATGCAACGTGCCCGAATAATATATAATCCGACATCAGGAAGAGAAGTTATCAGAAAAGTTCTCCCTGACATTTTGCAGCGATTCGAACAAGCTGGTTATGAAGCATCTACCCATGCGACAACATGTGCCGGAGATGCAACTGAAGCAGCTAAGATCGCCGTCGAACGCCAATTCGATGTCGTTGTGGCTGCAGGTGGGGATGGAACGATTAACGAAGTCATTAATGGCGTAGCGGAACAGCCATTTAGACCGAAGCTTGGTATTATTCCAGTCGGAACTACTAACGATTTCGCGCGAGCACTTTATGTCCCGCGTAATATTCATAAAGCCGTTGACGTCATTTTAGAGGGCTATTCAACTCCGCTTGATATAGGCCGTGTCAATGATCAATATTTTATGAACATCGCTGGCGGAGGAAAGATCACCGAGATTTCCTATGAAGTCCCGAGTAAACTCAAGACGATGGTTGGCCAGCTTGCATATTATTTAAAGGGGATGGAGATGCTTCCATCGATCAAGCCTACGTATGTTGAAATGGAATATGATGGCAAGCTGTATCAAGGTGACATTATGCTGTTCCTCGTCTCTAATACGAATTCAGTTGGCGGACTTGAGAAACTGGCACCTGAAGCGCAAATGGATGATGGTTTATTTGACTTAATGATTATTGAGAAAATGAACATCGCTGAATTTGTGAGACTGGCTACATTAGCCATCCAAGGAACACACTTGAACCATCCGAAATTCATTCATAAAACTGCGAGCCGGATAAAAGTGAAAACAGAAGAGAAAATGCAGCTTAATATTGATGGTGAATTTGGCGGGCTCTTGCCAGGAGAATTCGTTAACCTGTATAAGCATATTGATTTTTTTGTGCCAGAAGAAAAATTTTCGCATGATTATGAGGATGAGTTGAAGAGTGACTGATTTCAAACCGCCTCAAGCCTTTGTTTATTACAAAGGCTTGAGGCGGTTTTTCTTATGAGAGGGCGAGCCTCGGGTTCTGGAAATGTTTCCTTAAAAACCTCATGTGTCATCATTTCTAATGACACATGAGGTTGATAGTCACTATTAAGCTTTTTCCATTTTTGCCTTATACTCGTCATATTCTGATTGAACTTCTTGTGGTGGTTCTTTACCAAGAAGACTGACGATAATAATGGCAAGACCTGCAAAGATGAAGCCAGGGGCTAATTCGTATAATTCGAAAATACCTCCTGATAGCTGCTTCCAGATAATGACGGTAGCAGCACCGACAATAATCCCGGCTAGTGCGCCATTTCTAGTCATGCGTTTCCAGAATAAGCTCAGGATGATAACAGGACCAAATGCAGCACCAAACCCTGCCCATGCGTAACTTACAAGTTCGAGCACTTTACTATCACGGTCATAACCTAATAAGACAGCAAGAAATGCGATTCCTAGCACGGCGATTCTTCCTACAATCATTTCTTCTTTCTGACTTGCGCTCTTTCTAAAGATGGCCTTATAGAAGTCTTGCGCTAAGGCACTTGAAGATACAAGCAGCTGTGAATCCACTGTACTCATAATTGCTGAAAGAATAGCGGCGAGTAGGAAACCGGCTACCCATGGGTTAAAGAGAATCTGGGAGAACATGATAAATACTGTCTCAGAGTTCTCAAGCGGGGCGTCAGCAAAGAAAGCGATACCTGAAAAGCCGACAAGAATGGCACCAAATAGAGAGATAACCATCCAGGACATACCGATAAGGCGTGCCTTTGGAATGTCTTTTGTTGATCTGATCCCCATAAATCGCACAATGATGTGTGGTTGTCCAAAGTAACCCAGTCCCCAGGCAAGCAAGGAAACAACGCTTACAAACGTAGCACCAGAATAGACGTTAAGATAAGAAGGGTCCATATTTCCGATAGTATTAACCGTTTCATTCCAGCCGCCAAGCTCTACAATGGCAACAATCGGGATAATGATTAAGGCTAAGAACATTAAGATCCCTTGAATAAAGTCTGTCCAGCTTGCTGCAAGGAACCCGCCAAACAAAGTATAAGAAAGGATAACAGCCGCTCCTACCCATAAGGCAAGTCTGTAATCCATACCAAATGAACTTTCTAACAGTATTGCTCCACCTACAAGACTAGATGAAGTGTAGAAGGTAAAGAAGACTAAGATGATTACTGCAGAAATAACACGAAGTATTTTTGAATGGTCACGGAAACGATTTTCAAAGTAATCAGGAACCGTAATGGAATCATTAGAAACCTCTGTATACACGCGGAATGGTTTCGCAACAAATTGCCAGTTCAAATAGGCACCCATTGCCAAACCTACGGCAAGCCAGATGGAGCCCATACCACTTACATACATAGCACCAGGTAAACCAAGCATGAGCCACCCGCTCATGTCAGAAGAACCAGCACTTAAAGCGGCTACTCCTGGAGTTAATCGTCTTCCACCTAGTACATAATCTGATAAGTTACTGGTCAGTTTTGCGGCCAAATAACCAATTATTTGCATTCCAACTAGATAAATTATAATCGCAATTAGTGTCTGATAATTGATATCCATTGTTTTATTAGCTCTCTCCTCTTTCTTTAAAGTAGGTAATAATTGATAATACAATTAATAACGGCATTGGGATTAGCAGCCAACACCAAGTTGCAAGGGTTAGATCAAAATCCACATCGACACCTCCTTGATCACTTGTTTCCATGTATCACTTGTTATGTGTTTAGTTTGAACAAGCTGCCAATATCCAGTGATCAACACTTTTTTAAATCTGTTTATTGGCTGTGGATGTTAGGCAATAAAAGCAAACACGTTTTCAAACATAACATAATAAAAAGGACAGAACATAGAGAATAATAAAAAAAGTGAGATATATTGCATAAATACTCAATATTTTATATTTATTTGAGATATTTATGATTATATATGCATAATTACTTATAAAATTAATTTACATAAATTATTTAGTTTTTTGTTACTTATATTATCTCCCGATTCTCACAACAATACATATATAACTTAATTTGTTCGGGCGTATTTTGCTTTTCGCAAACGGAATTAAATGTGATAAACTTTGAACAGCAAAGAAATGTAAAGGACGGATCAAAATATGGCCAAACCAAAGCCACCCGTACAAAAAAATGAAACCATTCAACTCACATTTGAAGACTTGACCCATGAAGGAAATGGAGTGGGCAAAGTCGATGGTTACCCCTTGTTCGTTCCCTACGGTCTTCCTGGAGAGACAGCTAAAGTAAAAGTGGTAAAGGTCAAGAAGAATTTCGGTTTCGGCAAATTGTTGGAAGTAGATGCAACAAGTGAAGAACGCGTTGAACCGCCATGCGATGTGTTCTATCAGTGCGGCGGCTGCCAGCTTCAGCACATGAGCTACAGCATGCAGCTTGACATGAAACGCAACCAAGTGAAAAACGCCATGAAGAAAATTGGACATCTCGACCAAGTTCCCGTTCATGAAACAATTGGGATGGACGACCCCTGGCGCTATCGCAATAAAGTGCAAATCCCTGTTGGTCAAAAAGAAGACGGACAGTTGATGACCGGATTTTATCAGAAGCGCAGTCACAATATCATTGATATGGACACCTGTTTAATCCAGGATGAAATGAATGATCGTATGGTCGAGTCCGTAAGACGTATTGCCAGCCGCTTAGGCATCGATGCGTATGACGAAGAATCTCATCGCGGAGTATTACGGCATATTATGGTACGAACTGGTCAAAGCACAAAGGATATTATGATTGTTCTCGTTACACGGACGAAGAAACTTCCTTATAAAGAGGAACTGATTGATGAATTGCGCGAGGCATTTCCTAATGTAAAATCAATTGTTCATAACATCAACAGTGGCCGAACTAATGTGATTCTTGGAAAAGAAACCAAGGTACTCTGGGGCGATGAGTACATTTATGACACAATCGGCGACGTGAAATTTATGATCTCGCCAAAATCTTTCTACCAAGTAAACCCGACCCAAACGAAAAAACTCTATGATCAAGCATTGCAGTATGCTGATTTGCGCGGCGGGGAAACCGTGATCGATGCGTATTGTGGGATCGGAACTATTTCATTATTTTTAGCCCAAAAAGCGAAGAAAGTATATGGAGTGGAAATCGTTCCCGAAGCTGTCACGGATGCGAAGAAAAACGCTCGGCTCAATAAAATGGACAATGCGGAATTTTATGTAGGAAAAGCAGAGGAGATTATGCCATGGTGGCGTACACAAGGATTGCGGCCAGACGTGATTGTCGTTGATCCGCCAAGAAAAGGCTGCGATGAGGAATTGTTGAAAGCCATGCTTGATATGGAACCGGAGCGGATTGTTTATGTGTCCTGTAATCCGTCGACGCTTGCGCGTGATCTGCGTGTACTTGAGGATGGGGGTTATGAGACGAAAGAGGTTCAGCCTGTAGATATGTTTCCGCAGACGGCTCACGTGGAGTGTGTTACTTATTTAACCCTTGAATCATAGGATTTTATAAAAGTGAAACGAGTGAGAGCCGAGGTGCAAATAAGGAACCTAAGAAGTAATAAAACAGCAAATATAAGTGAAAAAACTCCCTAATCGATATGGTATCTTTTAGGGAGTTTTTAAAATATATTATCATATTGTTTTAATGATAGAGAAGGTAACAGTAATTGTTGTTGTAAAACTGGATAATTAAGTTCCTATCTATTTATACCTGCTTATCAGTCTTAATAAAACCTCCCGGCAAAACTGTCGGAATTGATGCTAGACCGACAACCAACAACCACTGCAACATTGTTAATGGTGTTGTATGGAATACAGGCTGAAGAGGTGGATAGTAGATTACCACAAGCAAAAGTAGCACTGAGGATAGTACAGCTCCAATTAAATATTTATTTCCAAGTGGATTTCGGTGAAAAATTGATTTTTCTGACCGACAATCGAAGACGTGAATGAGCTGAGCCATAACTAATGTAGCAAAAGCAGCCGTTTGGGCAGTTACCAGACTATCAGGATTCCTTTGATAGACGGATATAAAGGCAACAAGCGTAACAATTCCGATCAAAAACCCTCTACTAACGATCTTCCAGCCTAACCCCCGTGCAAAAACGCCTTCATTTACAGGACGTGGCGTACGTTTCATTAGGTCACGTTCCGGCTCATCCATACCAAGGGCCATCGCAGGCAGTCCGTCTGTAACTAGATTCACCCATAGAATTTGGATCGGTACAAGCGGTAATGGAAGCCCCATAAGCATGGCAAAAAGCATCGCTAAAATTTCCCCTACATTTGATGCGAGCAAATACCTGATGAATTTGCGAATATTTTCATATATATTTCTTCCTTCTTTTACAGCAGCTTTTATGGTTGAAAAATTATCATCACTTAAAATTAATGACGAAGCTTCTTTGGTGACATCTGTTCCTGTTTTCCCCATTGCAATTCCAATGTTCGAAGCTTTAATAGCCGGGGCATCATTCACCCCGTCACCGGTCATAGCGACGACATGCCCTTTTTTCTGTAAGGCCTTAACGATCTTTAATTTATGTTCCGGGGATACACGTGCAAACACGTATACTTCTTCAATTACTTCCTCCAATTGATCAATTGACATTTTTGATAAGGTCTTGCCATCGATGACCTTACCTCCTGGAGGCAAAATGTTCAATTCTTTTGCAACCGCTTTGGCCGTTCCTGCATGATCTCCTGTAATCATTACTGTTTTAATACCTGCTGATCGACACTCTTTAATCGATTGTTTCACCTCTTTACGGGGCGGATCGATCATTCCCTGGAGACCGAGAAAAGTTAGCCCCTGCTCTGCCTCTTTTTGGGAAGAGATGGTTTCAAAATCGTTCAACCTTCGAAAAGCAACAGCGATTGTTCTTAAAGCTAAACTTCCCATATTATGAATTTCGTTATTAACTTGTTTTGTATGCCTGGCTGAAAGGCGTTCTTGTCTTTCCTTCCAAATAATCCGTTCGCTTTTGGTCAGAACAACATCTGGGGCGCCCTTTGTAATGACAAAACGTTCTCCCTGGTTGGACTCTACCATCACGCTCATCATTTTCCTGTTCGAATCAAAAGGAAATTCCTGAATGACCTTGAAGCTATTTTGAAGCTGCTCATTTGTGATACCAGCTTTCATCGCTACCACCGCAACTGCGCCTTCAGTCGGGTCCCCTTCAAGGACATATTGCTCATCTTTCAACCTTATAGAAGCATTATTGCAAAGCATCCCGAACGTTAATAATTGCTGCAGTGACGGTTCGCGGTCAAGCAAAACTTCCTTGTCCTTATCATACAGCTTACCGGTTGGGTGATAACCTGTTCCTGCTGCCTTCCACGTTTTACCGCCGCTCCACAGTGTGGTTACCGTCATTTCGTTTTGTGTTAATGTTCCTGTTTTATCTGAACAAATCACAGTTGCGCAACCGAGCGTTTCTACTGAAGGAAGTTTACGAATGAGAGCATTTCTTCTAATCATTCGCTGTACGCCAAGGGCGAGCGCAATGGTAACGATTGCTGGAAGCCCTTCAGGAATGGCTGCGACAGCAAGTGAAACCCCCGCTAGAAACATTCTGTACAGGTCGTGTCCCTGCCAAATTCCTACAATAACAACAAGCGCTGTTAACGCAAGAGCGGCTGTAATCAGAATTTTACCGAGCTGTTGTAACCGCTGTTGCAGTGGGGTCATCAAGGATTGTTCAGATTGTAATAGATTGGCTATTTTCCCCATTTCCGTTTTCATTCCGGTTGCCACAACAATGCCTAGTCCTTTTCCTCGTGTTACCATTGTCCCCATGAAAGCAAGGTTTTCTTGATCACCGATAGACAAATCCTCTCCAGATAAAGATTCGGAACGTTTCTCAACCGGCATCGATTCACCTGTCATGGCTGATTCTTCAATATACAAATCGCTGCAACTGATGATCCGTGTGTCAGCTCCGATGCGATCGCCGCTTTCGAATTTGATCACATCACCGGTAACAACTTCTTTTGCAAGGATCTTCTTCCACTCCCCATCCCTTTGCACCGTCATCTGAGGGGCGGACAATTCTTTGAGCGCTTTCAATGATTTTTCAGCTTTTCTTTCTTGAACGAAACCAAGTATCCCATTTACTAAAACAATAATAATAATCGTAATTGCATCAAGGTATTCTCCTAAAAAAATAGAAATGACTGTTGCTGCTAGTAAAATAATGACCATGAAATCTTTGAACTGTCCCAGAAATATAGTAAATGCTGATTGACTCTCTCCTTCATCTAGTTCGTTATATCCTGTTTTGTTTAGCCGTTCATCGGCTTCAGCAGTACTTAAGCCTGTTTGATGGTTTGTCCCTATTGTTTGTTCAATTTCTCGTATCGACTGCCTATACCATTCCATCTTTACACCTCCATAGATATTTCTATACAAACTATCTATATTCAGACGACTTGATAGATATGATGCCTATTATGAGTAACCTTTATCTCTGGTCATTAGATTAGGACCATACTATTTAGCTAGACACAATTTTGGTTAAATTGCGCTGATCATAGTGATTGAACCTGTCTAAAAATAAGCTATGCAGAAATCTATTTCTTTAATCATCACTTCAATAAAATATAGATTCCACTTATTTTTACATATGTGGAATGAGTGACATGGTTATGGTTGGAGTACAGAGTAAAATGAACGGACATTGGTTGGGAAAAGAAATAGAGGAAATTGATGAAATCAATTAGCAAGGGTTGGTGAATTGGAAGAGTAAAAACAGGAGTTCAATAAAGAGCTTCTGCTTTTTCAATTTATTTAAGGAATATTTAAGAATTAGATAAGAGATGATTTCTTTTTTCTTTCTATGATTAATAATGAAAGGAGTTGTTTGAATGAAAACGAAATTAACAGGTCTATCGATTGGATCCCATTTGTGGGTGCAATGGATTATGCTCGGAAGTATTTTGCTGGATACCTTCATGGTTTATCCGAATATTTTTCACAATATCCCTCATTCCTTTGAGGTAGGGATGGATTTCATGGAGGTGGCCAGTCCGCACACATATTTTCCTCCTCTGGGATTAGCTAGTATCATAACAGGTGTTTTTGCATTACTATTTGGCTGGGGTTATAAACGTGCAAGAGTATGGCTGTTCTTAAGTATAGTGATGATAGTACTTGAAGGAGCAATATCCATCATTTTTGAATGGCCGAGGAATGAAATCATGTTTATCGAGGGAGCTGAGGTACATTCAGTAGAATTTCTTAAACAGATCGCCAAAGAATTCTTAGTGGTTCATTGGTTTCGGGTAGCTTTTAATGTATTAGCTTCTCTATTTATCTTTGTCGGTTTCTTGAAGTTTTACAGGGGCACTTTGTTAAAATCAAATCAATCTTAATACACTCTCTACGACTCTGGCTGTGTGCCAGAGCTTTTTTACTATATAAAATAAGGGGAGAGGACCGAAATGAGTTGGTTCAGTCCCCTTCAGAATCATTCCTTCACTCACCAAAAGCTTCCGGAAGCATTTTAAATCCATCTATTTCAGCATCTTCTTCCACTTCTATCATAATGCAGCGTTTGCCCTTATAGTTTACTTGCTTTACGTATTGCAGGTCCTGAGGGCTGATTGCGATGTTGGCGATTTTCGTGTTGATTTTGATCGATTTTGATTTGTATTTAGGGACGATGCTGCTTGCTTTCAACTCGTATGATTCATCATCAGTGATTCTTTGAAAAGCGGTTTTTACTTTTTCACTATCGACTGTTTCACCACTCTGAGTTAACACACGTTCTACGTCCTTATAGTCGAGCTTTGGTGCGGTGTCCTCTTCATTTTCCTCGACGGTACGATTGATTTCCCCATAGACATTCGCGAGGGTGGAGGGGTTGAGTTGATCTCCTACAACGTCCTTGATTACCTCCTCGAACACGGCTTTGTCTTCTTTCGCCGTCATAAACTCTTCCCCGTTTAAGACGTCTTCAATAAAACGGTAGTCAGGTTCATTAGCTTTACCTGCAGCGTAGAGAACGTGATTCACATCGGAGGCGCCATCTGTGATGCAGGGAAACAGAAATCCTGTCATCGGGTTCTTGAGATCAATGACCGGGTCGACTTCAATTTTGTACTTGAATTCTTTCTCCACATAATCGAACTTTATTTCCTTTTTAGGTTCTTGGGTCTGGTTGATGCTGCAAAGAATAAAAGGATTGGAATAAACAGCGTCCCGCTCACTTTCCTCAGTTTCTTCATTACGGCGTTTCATTGGTTTCATATATTCAGCGCGAATGAAGGTAATGACGACATCCTTTTCATACGGATGGTCTGTGATCATTTTTTCTGTCATCTGCAGCATCTGTTCTTTCCAGTCTTCGATCTCATTACTTAGCAAACCTTTATGTAAAATGAGCTGACTGTGATTTTCAGCGTCACGTTTAAATTTTAATTCAAATAATTTTTCATCCAGCTGCCCCGTCAGCACTTTTTTGAAATTATTCATAAAAAGCTCCTGCTGATCTCGGTCTAGCATTTCGAACGGCTGGCTCTGGTGATGGTAGATGTCCGTTGATTCTTTCATAATATATACGTTAAAAATGTCTGAGACCTTCAATAAATCATTGTCTACTTTTAGTTGTCTGCGTATGCCGGCTAAGTCTTTTTTGTCCATTGACGTTCACTCCTAAGTTGGTCGGATATGATCATTTTATTTTAACATATGCTTCACATCAATACGGAGGCACTGATATTAAGGGAGCGCGCGAACAGTCAGGCCCAGTTACATAGTCATACCGCCGTTAAAGAGGGAACAGAGATATATAAATAACGTCCTATCGGGGAGCGATAAACCCCTGACTCGTGGGGATAGCTTCTTAACGCGAGGCGATAACGCCTTAACTGTTAGCCATAGTGTCCTATCTCAATAAGATAACTCCCTAACGGTAAATTTGAAGCTATTCAATGAGGCTTATGGTATATTTTCGCGATTGGGTTTGGCCGAAGTTATGGGAGCAACTTTCCGAGAGTAATCTTCTAGCTACCTTTGTGGAAGAAAGACATGCAAATCTCCTGAATTGCGGATTGGTGATCATATCAGAAATAAGCAGCTGATAATCTTGCAATGTTCTTAAGTGAGCATCCTTAGATTTATAGCCACAATTAAGGCAGTACCAATGATCACGCTTACGGAGCATTGGATAGGTGCGGCATTTCGCACATTGTACCCCCATGATCAAATCCTCAATAGTTAGGTCGAAGCGCTTAAGAATAGCTCCTCCGTGCTTTACTAACACTGGCAGATAAGATCCTAACTCCTGGTGATAGCGTCCTATCTTAATTAGATAGTGTCTTAAGGTAGTATTGATATTTTTTTATTGTTTGAGAAGTTGAAAAACAAGTAATAAGATTCTATTAGATAAAAAAAGGGGGAGAATTAAATGTTTATCGGAGTGTTTTTCTACTTAGCGATCATCCTATTGATTGCCTCTATCATAAGATGGATTAGAATGATCAAAATTAATAGCGATATACAAGTACGTCAGAACGAGAAAATTATAGGATTGCTGAACAAAATCAAAGAGAAAGAAGATATATGAGTAGCCGATCATGACACCATGTATTCTTATACTTATGAGTTGGATACAGTTTTATAATAACAACCTAATATTGTATAATAGTAGAGATTATCGTAATTAGGTTTTACATATACGACAGGATTATAAAGGAAGATTAATTAATGTCAGAGGAAAATATTACGAGATTACAAATAGGTGAGAAAGAATTGATCTTAATTGGTACAGCCCACGTCTCGAAACACAGTGCAGAGCAGGTGAAGGAAGTCATCGAAGCAGAACAGCCGGACTCTGTTTGTGTGGAACTTGATGAACAGCGTTATCAGTCGATCAAGGACGGAAACAGCTGGAGAGACATGGACATTTTCAAGGTAATTAAAGAAAAGAAAGCAACTTTGCTGTTAATGAACCTTGCGATTTCTTCCTTCCAGAATCGTATGGCCAAGCAATTCGGCATTAAACCAGGTCAGGAAATGATTCAAGGGATTGAATCAGCTCAGGAAACTGGGGCTGAGCTTGTTCTTGCTGATCGGAATATTCAAATCACGTTTGCTCGTATTTGGCGGGGGCTCGGATTGAAAGGCAAAGCGATGCTGCTTACCCAAGTGGTTGCCAGTATCTTTAGCAAGGAGAGCATTTCTGAAGAAGAACTGGAGAAGATGAAGGAGAAAGATACGATTAATTCTGTCTTGAATGAATTCGCGGAGGCGTTTCCTAAACTGAAGCGACCACTTATTGATGAACGAGATCAATTTTTAGCACAAAAAATAAAAGAGGCACCAGGCAACAAGGTAGTGGCTGTGCTCGGCGCTGCTCATGTTCCTGGTATTAAAGAGGAAATAAAGGAAGAACATGATTTAACACGCTTAAATGAACTTCCGCCAAAGTCAAAGGCCCCTAAGGTTATTGCCTGGACGATTCCGGTTATATTAATTGCATTAATTGCTTTTACCTTTAGCGCAGATCCGTCGGCAGGACTTCAACAGACGATCAGTTGGGTATTATGGAACGGGACCTTGTCGGCAATAGGAACCGCGATTGCATTAGGACACCCGCTTGCGATTCTTACAGCTTTTGTGGCAGCACCGATTACCTCGCTTGATCCGATCACAGCTGCAGGGTGGTTTGCAGGTTTTGTACAGGCGTATTTTGTACGACCAAATGTTGGGGATTTTGAGAGAATTTCAGATGATGTTCATAGTGTAAAAGGATTCTGGAGAAATAAAGCTACTCGTATTTTACTTGTCGTCGTGCTGGCGAATCTCGGCAGTTCGCTGGGAACATTTATTGGCGGGGCAGATGTCGTGCGATTGTTTATTGAAAATATCTAATAGAAGATGCACTTGGGGCTAATCTTGTAATTTCACATACAGGTTAGCCCAACTTTATTTTGTTACTCCAATTAAATTAAGGTTATAATGCTATTAAAAGTGGAAGTTGATAAGGGGGATAAATACCTCAAACTCTCATAGAGGTGTCACGGTTGGGTTGGAGCAATTATAGTTGTAAAAGATCAAAAAGGAGGATGATATCGGTGGATAATTTAGAGAGAAAAATCAATCAAAGTATGGCTAACCTTGAACAGGCTATAACTAGATTAGAAGAAGCACTGTCTGAAGACCAAAGCAATAGTCTCATCGTTGATGGCACAATTCAACGTTTTGAATTTACTATTGAACTATATTGGAAAACCCTCAGAAGACTGTTGCTGTCCGAAGGTATTGAAACAAAGACTCCTAAAGAAACATTAAAACCTTCATATAAAGCTGGCTGGTTACAAGATGAACAGGCATGGTTGCAAATGCTTAAAGATCGTAATGAGACTTCACACATATATAATGAAGAAACGGCGAATCAAATTCTAGGTAATATTAATAGCTACTTTCCAGAAATGTTGTCAACGTTTAAGGTATTAAGAAAGAGATATGAGGATAAATAGAGTGATTCCTATAAGTATAATAGAACAAATTACTATCATTGCAGATAACTTCAGTACAATAGACAGGATTCTTTTGTTTGGGTCAAGGGCATATGGAGATCACCAAGAAGATTCGGATATTGACCTTGCTGTAATAGCGCCCAGGATGCAGCAGTTTGAATGGCTTGATTTCTCCGACGAAATTGAAGATAAAGTGGAGACTTTGTTGAGTATTGATCTTATCAAGTGGGAAGGCGCTCCTGAAACTCTGCAGCAAGAAATAAACAATTGCTATCAAATAGTCTATAGTAGAAACTGAACTATTCTCACAAAAAGAAGAGGCTAACCTTTTGCATGTAAAAGGTTAGCCCCTTCTATTACCTAGTCTATCATTTTGATTAATAGAACATTTCTATCTTCTTGTTCAGTCTCAGATGAGAGATCATACTTTTTCAAAAGATGGAATAAATCATTTAGTGTTTCCTGATCGTGTTCTCTTCGCAAAAAGGCTTGGAGCCCGTCAACCAAATGGTTTGGCAAAAACTGTTCCTGACTTTCGAATTTATTCACCACATCAGCATGAGAATGATCAATGTTACATTTCCCCATTTACGTCATCCTTTCTACAAGTTTGATATAAGTGTTTCGACTTCTTCTCGAACAACTTTCCAGGCAGCGGTAGTCGTATCGGTTAACATAAAATGCTCAGCTTCCGGCAGTCCTACATATTTAACAAAATCACCAGCTTCCTGGGCTTCACGGTAATAGTGGTCACTAATGCCGATCGGAACATTGATGTCCAGTGCACCGTGGATCAATACTTGAGGCACATCTAAAGGCAGCAGTTCGATAGGGGAAGCATCATGGTAACGGATAGGTTGTTCTTCTGGAGTGCTTTGGAGCAGCTCAGCAGTTGGGTTATTGGGTTCCGCAGATAAAGCCTTTTCCCGAAATTGATGTACGTCATACATACGCTCCAGATCACTTACACCTGCCAAACTGATGGCTCCGGAAATCGCGAGGGGATGGTACGTAGTATGAAGTTCACTGTTTTCTGGTAGATAATGGCGGGCAGCAAGCCATAAAGCCAGATGTCCTCCAGCGGAATGACCGATCGTAATAACCCGGTTTAAATCTAGCGGATATGTATTAGCAAGGGTTGTAAGATAGTCACTAGCATCAGCCGCATCTGTGAGCGTACCTGGCCATGCGCCACCTTCTTGGCCAACACGACGATATTCAATATTCCAAGTTGCGATGCCGTTTGCCGTTAAGTCTTCAGCTACCTGTGTCATATTATCAAGCCGAAATGGTTCCCGCCAAAAACCACCGTGAATAACAATGGCGACGGGATGAGGGCCTTCATAATCAGGAAGGCGTAATTCACCAAATTGATTTTCATTTTCTCCATAAAAAATTTTTTTCATAACATCACCTCATTGTTAGTATGCCTGTATATATTATCGCACATTTCAGAGCAGCTAAGCATCATGAGTATGTGGGTCGTCGAATCGTGAGGAGGAGGTGTTTATCCGCGAAAACTTCGATATTACCGCGAAAATTAAAATATATCCGCGAAAATTAATAGTTAACCGTTAAAATGAAGATATATCCGCGAATCGTCTTATCCCAGCAAATAATAGCTCCCATAGCGTGATTTTCGAGAGGAGACTGCGAATATAGAGTGCGGTATTCTCCACTACGCATAAAATACTTATAGAGAAAAACAACAAGCTGAAAAATCCTGCGACCCTCTTCAGATCGCAGGAGCATTCTTCTTATGCTTTCGTTTTATAGGAAGTGATATGAGGTTGTAACGTATCATCTGATCCAAACAAAAAGTGTTTTTCCATATCTGGAGAGTAGGTTGAGTTTACTGTGGTGCGTCCAACGGTTTCTGCAACCTCTCTCAGCATGCTCGGGGATGCCCCGCAACACAAGCCAATATAGTTAATACCTGCTTCATGAGCAGTCTTTGCCCACTGGGCTAGCTCGTAACGATTACAATAGAGCGGGTCTAATGAAGTTGGAAATGTCGTCTCTGTGGGAAGATTGCAAGCACAACCCCCGTCGGGTAAATTGAAGAAGGTAGGATGTTCTTCGGTTGTTCGGTAAGGAATGGGGAGCGCTCCGACATAACCATCTACCGTGTCACGAATTTTCTCTACATAAGGCTGCATAGTGGCTGGACCGCGGAAGCAGTTCATGCCGACAACTAATGCGCCTTGATTTTCTAGTAAGAGACAGGCTTCTTCGACGGTGTAGCCATCCCGAAGAATATTTTCGCCCATGAGTCCGAACGTGATGACAGCAGGTAATTCTTGTTTAGTGATTTCCTCCAAGGCAATTTTAGCTTCCTCATAATAATAGAAGGTTTCTGCGTTTACAAAGTCGACACCTTCGTCCTTGCACCATCCGACCATTTCAGCAAACATATGGCGGACACTGTCTATGGATTGTGGATCGCCAGGGTTAAATAAGTTTGTATTTGAAATATTACCTGCCACCAGCGCTTCCTCTTCTGGATGCTCCTTCGCTACTTCTTTTGCCAGTCGAATAGCCTGGCGATTTAAAGGCTCTAGTAAATTTTCTTTACCAATGATGCGCATTTTTTCACGATGTGCATTGTACGTGAAAGCTAAAACGACATCTGACCCTGCCAACATATAATCACGGTAAGTCTGTTTTAAGGCTTGAGGATTTTCGAGTGCGACTTCAGGTACAAACGAGCCTGCCTGTAAATATCCGCGCCTTTCAAGTTCAAATAAATATCCTTCCCCGCAAATCACCGTGCCATCCTGTAGACGCTGTTCTAATGTTCTTTTCATAGTTCAACAACCTTTCCATTTTAATTAGTATATAAAATTAGATAAGAAGACAGAGTTCATGGGCCCGTAGCCTTCGCTAATGTAAATCTTCTTAGGTCGGCCCTCTTGCTTTTACAACAAAATACCTTTTTTATTCATAGTCTGTTCGGCGGCTTCAAAAGCCTGATCTATATCTTTGATTAAATCGTCCGGATGTTCTAATCCAACGGAAAGTCTTAGCAGCCCATCGGTAATGCCTCTGGCTTCTCTTTCTTTTGCCGGCATAGCTGCATGGGACATGGTGGCAGGACAAGATAGAATCGACTCGACCGCACCAAGACTTACAGCGAAAACTGGCAGACGAATGTTTTCTACAAATGCTTTGGCAGCAGGCTTACTTGGTAATCGAAAGGATAGGAGGGCACCTGATCCCTTAGATTGTCTGCCATGGATGGGGTATCCATCGTGAAAAGATAAACCAGGGTAGTAAACGTCTTCCGTCAACGGATGATGATGAAGATGCATGGCGATTTTTTCTGCTGTTTCAGAAGACTGTGACAGCCTCGCGCCCAGGGTTTTAATGCCCTGGATTAATTGATAAGCATCCTGAACCCCTAAGATTGAACCAAATGAGTTTTGAATAAAAGCTAATTTTTCACCAAGCTCTTCAGTCTTCGTGATGGCTAAGCCTGCAATAATGTCACTGTGGCCGGATAAAAACTTGGTGGCACTATGAAGCACAACATCGGCTCCCAGCACAAGCGGATTCTGGTAAAGGGGTGTCATAAACGTGTTGTCAACAAAAGTCAAACAGTCATTGGCTTTTGCTAATTTTACGATTCCTTCAATGTCGGTAATATTCAGGCATGGGTTTGAAGGTGTCTCAATATAGAGCACTCTTGTGTTTGGCTGGATGGCACTGCACGTTTCGTTAAGGTCGGACATATTTACAAAAGTATGTTCGATATTGTACTTATTGAGTATCTCTGTGATCAGGCGGTAAGTGCCTCCATATACATCTTTCGATACGAGTACATGGTCCCCTGAAGAAAGAAGCATAAAGGCGGCGGAAATGGCTGCCATGCCTGAGGCGAACGCCAGGCCTCTTTGACCGCCCTCTAAGTCTGCAATGGTGTCTTCTAGTATTTGCCTTGTTGGGTTGCCGGATCTGCTGTAATCATACAGGCCAAACTGATCAAAGCTTTCTTGATGGTAGGTGGATGACAAGTAAATAGGAACGTTAACGGCACCCGTATTATGTTCCGTATGATCATGATTGGTTGAAGAATGGATGAATTTAGTCTCTACTCGATCGTTGTAAGCATTCATATATTAAAATTCCTCCTTTTAGAGCTCGTATCTTTTTTCAATACTTAATGAACGTTAAAATAACGCGCTTCAGGATGGGCAAAAACCATGGCCGTGACGGAGGCTTCGGGTTCCATCATGCATTCTTCAGTTAATTCAACCCCGATCTTTTCCGGACTAATTAATTGGAATAATTTTTTCTGATCGTCTAAATCGGGGCAGGCCGGGTAGCCGAATGAATACCGCTGCCCTTGATATTTGGCTGAGAAGCGTTCTTGCATCGTGAAATCCGTTGGGTCAGGGAATCCCCATTTATCCCGCAGGAGCTGGTGGATGTGTTCGGCTAATCCTTCTGCCGTTTCTAAGGCTAATGCTTGTAACGCGTGACTCTTTAAATATTCTCCTTGTTGTTTCATCTCTAAAGAGCGCTCCCTGATGCCTTTACCGGCCGTAACGGAGAAGAAACCAACATAGTCCATTTCCCCGCTGGACACTGAACGCAGATAGTCTGCCAGGCAAAGAAACGGCTCCTTGTATTGCCGAGGAAAAGTAAAGCGTTCTAAGATCGTTTTTTGATCAGCGGGATCGTAAATGATTACATCATCCCCATCGGATTGGGCGGGGAAGAACTGGTAGAGAGCGGACGGCTGTATCCAGTTTTCTCTTTCAGCTTTCAATAGTAATTCATCGACCACCTCTTTCAGCTGGTGAGCTTTTCTATTTCCATCTTCTAATAGCTTGGAAAATCTCCCTTTTAGCCCAAGGTGATGACCAATCAGCATCTGCATGTTGATAAAAGGTTTAATATGGGCAATGGAATAATCTCGTAAAATATGCTGTTCGAAATCGTGCGGGTGGTAAATCGGGACGGTCTTAGAAATGTTGGATACTGGCTTTTCAGCTACGGCTGTGGCTGATTGCACCTTGGTTTGCTCGCTTCCTCTCGTGATAGCTTTGGCCTGTTTCTCTTTTTGCTGGTGAATTAACAGCTCTCGTTTTTCCTTTTGACAAAGCTGGTTTGCTAAGCCTAGTCCGTCCATTGCGTCTTTTGCATAAAAGACTGTACCTTCATATTGAGGAGCAATTTTTGTATTCGTAAACTTTCTTGATAACGCAGCACCACCGACTAATATCGGCAGATCGATGTTTTGCTGTTTCAGATCCTGGGCGGTTAATACCATTTGCTGGGCTGACTTGACGAGCAGCCCTGATAATCCAATATAGTCAGGCTTTTCCTCATTAATTTGTTTGATTAGCTCAGGCGGAGTGACTTTAATTCCGAGATCTATGACATCAAAACCGTTGTTGCTTAGAATGATATCTACAAGGTTTTTCCCGATGTCGTGCACATCGCCTTTGACGGTCGCAAGAAGGATTTTCCCTTTTTTATTGGACGTATCATCTTTTTCCATATGGGGTTCTAGATAAGCAACGGAAGTCTTCATTACCTCTGCGCTTTGCAGAACTTCGGCTACAATAAGCTGGTTATCGTTAAATAAACGTCCTACTTCAGCCATTCCCTCCATGAGTGGTCCATTGATAATTTTTAGAGGAGCCGGGTACGTTTCCAGCGCCTTTTCAAGATCGGGGAGTAATCCCTCCTTAGTTCCTTCCACTACATAGTGGGCCAATCGTTCGGGTAAGCTCATCGTTGCTGTTGGTGCTTTAACTTCCTTTTTCTTACCGCGGTAAAAGGTTGTAAAAGATGCAAGTGTGCTATCAGTCGTTTGAAAAAGCAGAGCATTCGCCTGTTTAATTTCTTTTTCAGCTATGGAAGCAAATCGCTCTAGCTTTTCGGTATTTACAATCGCATAATCAAGTCCTGCTTTTGTGCAATGATAAAGGTAGACGGCGTTGAGAACTTCCCTTCCAACTGGAGGGAGGCCAAAGGAGACATTGCTGACCCCTAAAACAGTTTGGCAATCTGGCAGCTGCTCCTTAATTAATCGAATTCCCTCAATCGTCTCGTTAGCAGAGCCGATGTATTGTTCATCACCAGTTCCAACAGGGAAGACGAGCGGGTCAAAAATAATGTCCGTTTCATCAAGACCATATTCGTCGACTAAGATATTGCGAGAGCGTTTGGCGATCGCAAGTTTCCTCTCGGCAGTAAGCGCCATTCCTTCTTCATCAATGGTCCCGACGACGACGGCGGCACCGTATTGTTGTACGAGTGGAAGGACTTCTTTAAAACGGTCTTCGCCGTCTTCAAGGTTGATCGAATTGATAATCACTTTTCCTTGCGAGTAGGTGAGCGCTTTTTCAATAACGGCCACATCGGTTGAATCGATGATCAATGGAACCTTCACTTTATTGATGACTTGTTTCATGAATGCTTCCATATCCTCTACTTCATCGCGATCTGGGTCAGCGAGACAAATATCAATCACCTGGGCGCCTTTCTTCACTTGAGCCCGCGCAATTTCCGAAGCTTCTTCAAATTTCCCTTCAGCGATCAACCGTTTGAATTTGCGGGAGCCGATTACGTTGGTTCTCTCACCAATCAGAATAGGGCGGTCATTTTTATCTTCATAAATAAAAGGTTCGATTCCTGAAACGGCATGCGGATGGGAAGAAGGCACCTTTCTAGGTTCGATGCTCTTGACAGCTTCCGCGAGTGCTCTTGTATGATCAGGTGTTGTACCACAGCAGCCACCTACGACATTCAGCCACCCCTTTTCTGCAAAACCGGCAACCTTTATAGCTAGAGATTCAGGTGTTTCATGATAGTGTCCTTCTTCATCAGGAAGCCCGGCATTTGGGTAACAACTGACAGAGGTGGTAGCAAGCTCTGAAAGTGAACGAACATGGTCACGCATGAATTCCGGACCCGTTGCACAATTTAATCCGACAACAGCAGGCTTCATATGTTCCAGCGATAAATAAAAAGCTTCGATCGACTGCCCTGCAAGTGTTGTACCCATAGGCTCGATCGTCCCTGAAATCATCAAAGGAAGTGTTTGCTGGAGGGATGTAAAGGCTCGAGTGATTCCAAGGTAGGCTGCCTTTACATTCAGCATATCCTGGGAAGTCTCTAACAAGAGCAGGTCTACTTCACCTTTGATCAAGCCTCTTGCTTGTTCTTCATAGGAATCGACCAAGTTTTCAAATGTTGTTCCTCCTGTCACGGATAATGTTTTGGTCGTAGGCCCCATAGCTCCAGCTACAAAACGGGGGTGACCGTTTTTTGAAAATTGCTCGGCTGCTTTTTTAGCAATTTGTGCCGCTTTTCGATTAATTTCCTCCGCTAAATGACCTAACTCGTATTCGTCGAGTACAAGATCAGTTGCTCCAAATGTGTTTGTTTCAATAATGTCTGCCCCAGCTTCCAAGTATTGAATATGAATGTCTTCAAGCACCTCGGGTGACGTGATATTTAAGTATTCATTACAACCTTCATAGGCTTCGCCACCGAAGTCTTCTGCCTCTAGTCCTGCATTTTGCAGCATCGTACCCATGGCTCCGTCCAGTACGAAAATTCGTTTGGAGAGATGTTGTTCAAATAATGTGGCTCCCATTTGCAACCTTCCTTTCTGTGTCTGCTTGTGTTTTCTGCTTTATATAGTGAGTGAGTTCTTCCGTTATTTCGTATCGTAAAAACGGTGTGATTAAATAAATCCCATTAAAGTAATCAACAGCAGTATCAATTAAAGATTTTGCAATGGCTATCCCTTCGGCTTGGGATAGCACGGGGTCGTGGCTGCAAGCTTCCATACGCTGTCTAATCTCCGAAGAAAGAGTAATTCCTGGTACTTCATTGTGCAAAAACTCAGCGTTGCGTGAGCTGATCAATGGCATGATGCCAATATAAATAGGGGCTGATATATGCTTGGTGGCTTCATAAACTTCCTTCAGCTGCTCCTTACTGTAAACAGGCTGACTGATAAAGTAATCTGCGCCATATTTGATCTTTTTTTCTAAACGGCCAACTGCTCGATTGAGGTTGCGGACATTTGGATTAAAGGCTGCTGCCACGGAGAAATTCGTATTCATTCCAAGCGATTTACCAGAGAAAGAAATTCCTTTATTTAATTGTTTAATGTAATGAATCAAATCAAATGAAGACAGGTCATAGACGGATGTAGCACCAGGGAAGTCGCCGATTTTAGTAGGATCTCCTGTAACGGCAAGGACCTGGGTGATTCCGAGTGTATGCTGTCCCATCAAGTGGGATTGCAGACCGATCAGGTTTCGATCGCGACAGGATATATGGACTAACGGATTGATATCAAATTTTTGCTTGATAATGGAAGCAACGGCTGTATTGCAAATTCTCGGACTGGCCAGCGAATTATCGGCTAATGTTACTGAATCGACGCCAGCTTCTTGGAGCGCCTGCGCCCCTTTTAAATATCGATCTGTAGAGAGACGCTTCGGTGGGTCAAGCTCAACGATAATGGACGGTCTTTCCTCTGCTATTTCGTAAAGGTGCGGACGAGTATCTTTATTTTCTTCTGATGAATCTGGGGCATTTTCCTGAATGGAAATGCTTTTTTGGTCGATTGGCTTGATACCTTTTACTTCGTTCGCAATTGCAGCAATATGCTCGGGTGTCGTTCCGCAGCAGCCTCCGATAAGTCTGGCTCCTTGTTCATAAAGGGAGCGGGCACTCGCTTTAAAATAATTCGCATCTGTTTTGTAAACGAATCTGCCATCCTGGTAAGCCGGCAAGCTAGCATTCGGGTAAGCGGAAAGTACGGCGCTTTCTGGAAGAGGGACACTCTCTAATGCCTGCACCATGTGGTATGGCCCCAATCTGCAATTGACTCCAATTACATCAGCCCCCGCTTTTTCTATGATCGCTAGGGCTTCAGCAAGGGAGGTGCCTTCCTGAAGTACACCTGGTTCATGCATGGATACTTGGGCGATAATCGGGAGAGTGGTTTCTTTTCTAGCAATTTCTAACACGGTTATAAGTTCTTCCAGGTCATAAAACGTTTCTAGTAAAATTCCATCAACTTCTTCAAACAACAAGCAGTATAGCTGCTCACGAAACGTTCGTTTGATTTCTTCCAGGGAGACGGCTTGTTTTTTAATGCCGCGAATTCCTCCGATGGTCCCCACTACATAGGTATTGTCTGCTGCTGCTTGTTTAGCTAGTCTGACAGCTGTTGTATTGATTTCTTTTACCTTATCCTCTAACCCATAACGTGCTAGTTTAATATAATTGGCTCCATATGTATTTGTTTGAATAATGTCAGCACCAGCATTAACATACGCCTGGTGAACATACAGGACTTCGTCAGGGTGGGAAAGGTTTAACTCCTCAAAGCACTGGTCAATGCCGTAAGAGTAAAGCAATGTTCCCATAGCACCGTCGCCTACTACAGTTTTTTCTTGAAGGGCTTCTCTCAGGTTCATACTGTTCCTCCTATTCTTAATAAAGGTATGGGATCGATTTCAATATTCTATAGATCCGATCGAAAGTGATTCAGTGCCTGATCGAGATCTGATATCAGGTCGTCTACGTTTTCAATTCCAACTGAAAAACGGAGCAGCCGATTACAAACACCGTAACTATTTCGCTTTTCTTCTGGTATGTCGGCATGGGTCTGAGTTGCTGGGTAGGTAATAAAGCTTTCTACTCCGCCGAGACTCTCGGCAAAGGTGATAACTTGCAAATTTCTTAAAAAAGGATCGATGCAGTGCTCAGCTTCTAGTCGAAAGGAAAGCATTCCGCCTCGACCGGGGTAAAGGACATGCGTAATGGCGTGATGACGTTCCAGGTACGCAACTATAGCCTTTGCATTTTTCTCGTGCCGCTCCATTCGTAAGGCGAGGGTTTTCATTCCCCGCATGAGCAGCCACGAGTCAAAAGGGGAGAGGACGGCACCGGTTGTATTTTGCTGGATAGCTAATTTTTCACAAATCACGGAGTCTTTTGCGACAAGTAATCCGGCCAAAGTATCGTTATGGCCGCCCAAATATTTTGTTGCACTATGGATCACAATATCTGCTCCTTCTTGTAAAGGCTGTTGCAGGAGCGGTGTGTATAAGGTGTTATCGACAAGCAGCAGAAGTTCATGTTCCCTGGCTACTTTCGCAATAGCGGGAATGTCTGCTACATGCATAAGCGGATTGGTAGGCGTCTCAACGTAAATGGCTTTTGTTTTTTCAGTGATAAATTGTTCTATATCAGATAAATGCTGGCTGTTACAATAATGAAATGTCAAACCATATTGAGAGGAAAGGTGCTCGAATAAACGATAACTTCCGCCATAAAGGTCCTCTGAAACAAGAATTTCATCTTGATGGGCGAATAAAGATAGTGCAGTTTGGATCGCCGCCATTCCAGAACTGAATGCGAACCCCATTTCTCCGTGTTCGATTTCAGCAATGGAACGTTCGAGTATGGCCCTGGTGGGATTACCTGTTCGCGAGTAGTCAAAGCCAGTTGATTCACCGAGTCCAGGGTGCTGATAGGCAGTTGAGAAATAGACAGGTGCATTAATGGATCCTGTAGCATCCTCGTTGTTTTTACCTGTATGAACAAGCTTCGTTTCCGTACGTGAGGTAGTAGACATGATCATTCTCCTTTTAAAAAAATAAAAAAGCCTTCTGTAAGAAGAAGGCTTTAAAATAGTTAATGCTTCTCCTTATCTTCCAAGTTTTAAATAACTTGCTGGATTTAGCACCAGTCTGGTTATACCAGTGGTTGCTGAGGCTTCATCGGGCCAGTCCCTACACCTCTCTAGATAAGAAAATGTATGTAATTTTTTGGTGTTTTTTAATACACAAGAAGAAGTTTATGACTTGTTGCAGATTTCGTCTAAGCGTAGTGTATGATTTCTACTAATCACCTAGTACAAAAATTTAAATGTTATTCCATAAGTTGGTGATTCATTTCATGATGTTGCGACTTACATTACACGAAATAAAACAAGGAATCAAGAGTAATTTTCAAAAAAGTTTAAACATTATCATTCCCGACTAAATCACTGTGAATAAAGGGTTTTAAGGTTTCACAAGTAACAAATTTTAGAAAAATCTCTTTGACAGAAGTGAATACTTGTTGTATATTTTCCTGTAACAAAATTAAATCAAATTCTTATCCAGAGGGGTGGAGGGACTTGGCCCGACGAAACTCCGGCAACAGACTAGTCATAGTACTGTGCTAACTCCAACAAGCTATTGGCTTGATAGATAAGAAGAGCTCTCATTCATTGTCAGAAATCCTCTTCTTATTGCTATCTAAGATGAGGATTTTTTTAATTGAATCATGTTGCTGCTGACTAGACAACTAGAGGTAGTGCTGCTTGCTGGAGTGGGCAGTGCTGCCTTTTTTTCTTTGCTTTTGACAAATATTTACGTTATCTATTAAGGAGGACTAAACTATGAACAATAACGTGTTAACCTATGACTCTAAATTTGAAAATCCTTTCCCAGATCAAATTACAGCAGATCATAAACAAGAAGCATTACAAGTGCTGCAATGGGCTTATCGTTCGTATGAGGATATCGTTTATGCGTGCAGCTTTGGAGCAGAAGGGATTGTATTAATTGATCTAATTTCTCAGGTGAAGAAGGATGCAGAGATTGTATTCCTGGATACGGATGTCCATTTTCAAGAGACATATGATCTCATTAATCAAATCAAAGAAAGATTCCCAGAATTACAGATTACGATGAAAAAGCCGGATTTAACCTTGAAGGAACAAGCCAGCAAGCATGGCGATGAATTGTGGAATCGAAATCCTGATCAATGTTGTTATATCAGAAAGATAAAGCCGCTTGAAGAAGCATTAAAAGGGGCGACGGCATGGGTTTCCGGGTTAAGGCGCGAGCAATCTGCCAGCAGAAGTGAGACCAATTTTGTGAATAGAGATGATCGATTCCGCTCGATCAAAGTATGTCCTCTTATTCACTGGACTTGGGAAGATGTTTGGGGGCATATCCGAGCAGATAATCTTCCATACAATGAGCTTCATGATCAGGGGTACGCTAGTATTGGCTGCATGCCTTGCACTACCCCCTCAGATGATCCTAACGATCGTTCCTCCAGATGGCAGGGGTTTGAAAAGACAGAATGTGGTCTGCACACAGGGCCTGCTAAGGACTCTCGCTCATGACACTGGTCATAATAGGGCTGGCCGTCTCCTGTTTTTTTGCGTTTAATGTGGGAGCGAGTGGATCGGCTGCAACGATGGGGATTGCTTATGGCGCTCAAGTTATTAAAAAGAAACGAACAGCTCTTATCCTAAGCGGTGCAGGAGGGCTCCTTGGGGCATTGTGGGGTGGAGAAGTAGTGGAAACGATAGGAAAGGGATTGATCGCTTCTGAACTGCTGACTGTTCAGGCGGCTGTCATTATCTTGTCTGTATCGGCCATTACTCTATTTTTTACAAACATGATTGGTATTCCGCTCTCGACAAGTGAAGTAACAGTTGGAGCTATCGTTGGGGTAGGGATCTCATTACAACAACTCTACCTTGATAATTTAATCCACGTTGTTACCTTCTGGGTTATTGTACCAGTCGCTGCCTTTGCGCTGACGTTTTGTTTTGGGTTAGTTGCGAACTATTGGAGAAAAAAACGCAAGCATTCAGCCAATAGAAAAATTTCCAAATGGATTTCGATTTTGCTGATCGTTACGGGTTTTATAGAGGCTTTTGCTGCTGGAATGAACAACGTAGCGAATGCAATTGGTCCACTAGTTGGAGCGGGCGTTTTACCTAAGGAAATGGGACTGTTGACTGGAGGAGTGTTTATAGCCCTTGGAAGTATTTTATTAGGAGGAAGAGTGCTTGAAACAAATGGTAAGCGTATTTCTACCTTAACCTTAACAGACGGCGTGATGGTATCAGGAACATCAGGGGTCCTGGTAGTAGGAGCTTCCTTATTAGGGATCCCGATTCCGATGACACAAGTTACGACGTCAGCCATTGTAGGTGTAGGGGCAACGAAGAACTGGACAGAGATCTGGAGAAAGAGAATTATCTATCAAATATTGAAAGTCTGGATCACCTCTCCGATTATTTCTTTGCTCCTTGCTTACTGTTTAACAGAGGTATTCCTGAGGTCAAATTTCTATACAGTTGTAATGATTGCTAGTGGTATACTAGCCACTCTGCTGTTGACTGGTTTCGGACGGAAGGCAGCTGTACAGACTCAAAAGGGAAAGACTCGTTCATTAAAGCAAGAGTTTTAGTATGAGGAGGGAAAGGGATGAATTCTAACATGCCCCGGCAAGGTACTTCGTCTATTTCAAAAAAAGATGATCACCGTAAAAATCATCATTTTAGTGGTTTGGTTTGGCTTACTGGTCTATCAGGTTCTGGAAAGTCTACAATAGCTAACCTGATTAATCAGCAGCTCTACAAACAAGGGGTGCAAACCTATGTACTCGATGAAGAACATGTACGTCAAGGTTTAAACAATGATCTTGGTTATGGGGAAAGGGATCACCAAGAAAACATCCGAAGGGTTGGTGAAGCAGCTAAGCTTTTAGTAGATAGCGGAACGATTGTAATCGCAGCATTGATCTCCCCTTTCCGGTCGGACCGTAACCAAATTCGTAATAATTTTGAGGAAGATGAGTTTCTTGAAGTATTCGTGAGCTGTCCGATAGAGGACTGTGAGAAACGCGACCCAAAAGGATTATATAAAAAGGTAAGAAAAGGGGGGATCCCATCTTTTACTGGGTTTGATTCCCCCTACGAGCCACCGCTGAGGGGAGAACTAGTTTTGCATACAGATCAAGAATCTGAAGAGTCTTCAGCTGCACGCATTATTCATTTATTGCAGGAGAAAAATTGGATTTAGTCTGTCGAAGGTAGTATTTTGACTACGCTAATGATCTGCGTTTATACTATTCATCTTTTTTCGTTCGTTTTATGACATCATTGCTTTAATTATACCTCAGTCTCTATTCAATATAATCCCCACACTAAATTCATCGTTAAAGTACAGCAATTCTCAAAGCTATCTGCATCTGCGTACAGGATAAAGGTAACGGAGTTAGGAGTATAGGTCGTTTTAACATCTGAAGGTACGCCGGTGGATTTAATGATACGGTCCACCTCATCTTGCTTGTTTTCCTGAGCTGAACTCATAAGCCGCCGCATTTTCTCAGGGTGAGACAATAGGTGGTTCAGGATCATCTTAGCTTGGTCAAATAACGTATGATAAGCCTGTAAAGATTGCTTGAAATAGTCTGTATTTACCTGTGGGTATGGATGCCTGAAGTAAGGATGAAGGTAATATCCATTCACTTTTTATAGAACCTCCAAGTCCATAAGATTTTGAAAACCTCTTACACCTTATGATAATAGGTGAAATGTAGTGCGTAATTTGCTTTTGCTGTTGACGAATGATTTTACGTACTTTTGTTAATCCTAACAATGAATTACATAAGGAGGGATTAATGATGAATATAGCTAATATCATGACGGTTATTGGTTTCGTTACATGTGCGATTCTATTGCTGGTCATCATCATAGCAGGGATTTATCTATATTTTATTGATAGAACGCAGGACATGCATCCGATTTTGCGCAACTATCCCGTCGTTGGGCGAGCGAGGCATTTCTTTCAACAAATTGGTCCAGAAATGCGGTCCTATTTATTTAATAATGACAATGAAGGGAAACCTTTTTCACGCAATGACTATGAACATATAAAGAATAAAGCCAAATATAAGCGAGATGTCTTTGGTTTTGGATCTCAGAGGGACTTTGAAAAAGAAGGTTATTATGTGCGGAACTCGATGTTTCCGAAGCTGTCTGAAGAATTAAAGATGGATAGAGAAACGAAGGTAACAACAGACCGCTATTTATTGCTGAAAGAGCCCCTATTTACACAGAAAAAGGAAGAATTGGAGCAAGATGAATCTCCAGTCTATTTGCTCAACGAAGAAGATACGATTGTGATTGGAAAAAATGCCAGGAATCCTTTTGCTGTCAGAGGGCAGATTGGTATGTCTGCAATGAGCTATGGCTCGCTTGGCGACCATGCGATTACCGCCTTATCGGAAGGGCTTGGGATTGCCAAGGGGACGTGGATGAATACAGGGGAAGGCGGTCTTTCAAAATACCATCTCAAGGGCGGCGTTGATATTATTATGCAAATTGGCCCAGGGATGTTTGGTGTTCGAGACCCCGAAGGTAATTTTAGTTGGGATGCTTTAAAGGAAAAAAGCGAGATCCCGGAAATAAAAGCTTTTGAGATTAAACTCGGGCAAGGGGCAAAAACCCGAGGCGGTCACATTGATGCTGAAAAAGTGACAGAAGAGATCGCCGAAATTAGGATGGTCGAGCCCTTCAAATCCATTGACAGTCCGAACCGCTTCCGTGAATTCAGTGACTTTCCATCGATGTTTGAATTTATCGAACAGGTTCGGGAGCACAGTGGCAAGCCAGTTGGTATGAAAGTGGTGATTGGAAGTGCCAACGAGGCAGAGGAAATAGCCAGGAACATAAAAGAAACCGGAAAGTGTCCTGATTTTATTTCAGTCGACGGCAGCGAGGGAGGAACGGGGGCTTCTTATCAGGAACTGGCTGACAGTGTGGGATTGCCGATTCGGTCTGCCTTGCCTTTATTAGACAACGCTTTGAAAAAATATGGTGTTCGTGATCAACTGAAAATTATCGCTTCTGGAAAGCTATTTTCACCTGATCGAATTGCGATTGCCCTGGCTATGGGAGCAGACCTTGTCAACATTGCCAGAGGATTTATGATTACAGTCGGCTGCATTCAAGCTCTCCAATGCGCATCTAATGCTTGTCCGGTCGGGGTGGCAACGACAGACCCTGAATTGCAGAAAGGTCTCGTCATCGAGGAAAAGAAATGGCGTACCGCGAATTATGTCATTACGATGCGAAAAGGGTTATTCCGAATAGCGGCGGCGGCTGGATTGGATTCGCCCGTCCATTTTAACCGCGAACATGTGGTTTATAATGATGAACGGGGGAAGACGTGGTCATTGGACGAGATTTATCAATCGATTGTAGATGAAGAAAAGAAAGTGAATTAGAAATTAAGACGGCGAGGTCTAACCGAAATATGGTTAGGCCTTATTTTTTTGGACTGATACTGCCAGGAATGAATAAGATATAGGCAATGAACTATAGGGAAGGTGTTTTCATGCATCGACATTTCATTGCTTATCTCTCTGACCGCAGTGGTCGCTATGATCTTTGGTTGTATAACTTGTTTAACGGAATGAATGTACAACTGACAAATGGAGCAGGTGCTGCGTATTCTAATCCCATCTGGTCACCTGATGGCAACAGGATTGCATTTGTGGGTGAACGACAAATTCTCTATGTTGTTGATGTCTTCACAGGAGCAATTGCCATGATAGATCAACTGGCAGACGGAGCTGGATTTGAAATTGATTGGTCTCCTGGCGGTGAAAGGCTGGTCTATACGAAGCTTGATCAAATTATTTTGTATAATTTCCTATCCCATCGAGCTCAATTTATTGATTATCCCGGGGCTTCAAATCCTCAATGGTTTCCAAGCGGCAGGGAGCTGCTCTTTCAAGCACCGGATGAGTCAGGGGTCAGTCAGTTGTACCGCATCCAAACGAATGGGGCAAATGTGCGGCAAATCACGGACAATACAGAGGGGCCGCTTCATGATGTGGAGCTGTCTCCTGACGGTGCTTTTGCGCTGTACACCACGCCAGGCGCAAGTATTTCATTAATCAGGACAGTAGAACTTTCAAGCGGAAATGTTTTTGAAGTGGAAGGAGGGCCGTTAGCTAAAAACTATTATCCAACATGGTCCCCTGATTCTATGCGAATTGCTTTTAGCGCTACGGCTTTTGACGAGACCCGTGGGTATTTCTCGCAAATACGAACGGTGGGACGCAGAGGAGAAGATGAAAGGACCTGGGCTCTTTCCAACTGCTTTGCAACACCTGTCAGCTGGTCGCCGGGAGGCAGGCAAATCGCCTATCTTAGCGGCTGTACTGACCAAGAATTTGCTCATGAAATGTGGGTGTTAGACTTTTTTCATCTTAACTCTACTCTGTTACTAAGTGGATTCAGCATTAGTGCTCTGCAATGGGTTCCGTCTCTGATGATTAACCAGCATAGAAAAACCTACACTAATGAAGAATACAATGTTAGATTCAGCTATCCTTCGCATTGGCGAAGGGTGAACGATGTAAGATACGAGGGTACGGACGGATTTTTTCAAATATCGGCGATTTCTTCAGAGGGAACGATCAAGGAAGTTTGTCATGCCGAAGCTTTTCACCCATTACGGCCTTATGGTTCTATGCCTTTTGTTTATCCGGCACATATGCATAATCAACAAGCATGCTTTATTTTTCCTTCTGCCGATCAATCCCCCGATATGATGGGGCAGTCTGCTTTCATTATCGCGTATCCAAAACCTGTGCACATTCAAGGTGAAACCTATCATTACTTTATACTGTGGGCAGATCTGCAACATATGAGAGAAATTGCTTCCTCCCTCGTCTTTTTAAATCATTAATACGTTATGTGCCTGGTTCGCTGTAGTGGTGGACCGGGTTCTTTATGTTTGTCATGGTTGGCCGCTGCGATACGTATAAATAACTTTAAACGGGAGCTGTTTAGGGGGGGAATGTTATTAAAAATTGGATTTGTACCTTGATTGGAGTCGCTGGTATGGGGCTCTTACTTACGATAGGGTTAGTCGTTCAATCTAATCTTGAATATAAATTTCTCGACGTAAGCATGGAGGAAACGGATAGATCAAAGGATCAAGTTGAAGCCTTTTTGAATGAGATTCAGAAGGAGTTTCAAAAGCGTTCGATAACGAAAACGGCTGTTTATTACTCGTATCCTGACAATCGATGGACGGTACAAGTTATAGACGAGGAATTTTTGGAGAAGCATAAAGAGGACATTCAACTCGTACTCGACGAAATTTCTAATAATATGGAGATGGGAAATTTAGTGGTTCGTTATCGAACGATGGAGCCAACGAGTTAAACTCGTTTTGACTCAGTGAAAGCGTTAGAAGAGACCATAAATTAAATTCAGAAGGGCGTTCCAATTTCCGGAACGCTTTTTTTATGGAGAAATTATCGTCTTATTTTGACAGGTTTCTAATTGCTTTACGAAGATTAAGGCTTGATATCAAGCGATTATCGGATGAATCTGTTTCTATAATTTAGCACTTGAAAGTAGTCTAGCTTTAAATGACATTCTTGATGGAAAATTTAGATAATTCTAAGATGAATATGATGAGTTTTATTTCAGGGCAAGGAGGAACTTTATATGGTCCAGCCACGTCAACAAGTTAATCAAATCGCAATGTACTCACCGGGAAAGCCGGTTGAAGAATTAAAACGGGAGAAAGGTCTATCGAAGATCATTAAGATGGCCTCAAATGAAAATCCATTTGGATACTCGCCGCTCGCAGCGGAAGCTATCCAATCTGAAATGAAAGACCTTCCGTATTATCCGGAAGTAACGGCACCTTTGCTTGCTGAAAAGCTGGCGAATCGGCTTGATGTTTCTTCTGATCAAATCTTATTTGGCAGCGGGTCGGATGAAATTATCCGTCTGTTAACCAGAACCTATATAAATGAAGGGGATGAGGTCGTGATGGCCGGCGTGACGTTCCCTCGTTATAAAACGAACGTAATTATAGAAGGCGGGGTGCCGGTTGAGATTGAGATGAATGAAGGCACCCATGATTTAGAAGCGATGCTTCAAGCGATCAATGAGAAAACAAAAATCGTATTTGTGTGTAACCCCAATAATCCAACGGGGACGATTGTAGAAAAGGAAGCACTGCAAGCGTTTATAGAAAAAGTTCCATCAGACGTTATGCTCGTAATGGATGAGGCTTACTATGAGTACGCGGATTCATCGCAATACTTGGAAACCCTGCCGCTGCTAAATCAGCATAAAAATATGGTGATATTACGAACGTTCTCTAAAGTGTACGGGCTGGCAGCGTTAAGAATCGGCTACGGGATTATGTGTACAGAGATGGTAGATGATTTACGGAAGGTGAAGGAGCCATTTAATGTAAACAGGCTGGCCCAGGCGGCCGCTTCAGCCTCACTGGATGATGACGAATTTATGCATGAAAGCATTAGGCTTAATCGAGAAGGACGCGATTACTTGAATGACAGGTTTGACCGCATGAAACTCACTTACTTTCCGACGCAAACCAACTTTATTATGGTAGATGTCGGTGAGCCGGCAGAAGATGTTCACGAGTTTTTGTTAAATCAGGGGATTATTATCCGTCCAGGACATGTAATGGGCTATCCCACGATGATTCGAGTGACAATTGGAAAGCAGGAAGATAATCAACGATTCATTGAAAGCCTGCAAAGCTTTTTAGAAAAAAATAAATCAAATGTTCATCAGTCTTAAACGGAAAGGATGTGGTTTATGTGGATATGCTTAAACAATTTCCAATCACACAGTATATCAACGAAGAGGGAGAACTCAATACTAATGAAATGAAAGGAGAGGTCTCTCTCGATCTTATTAAAATGTTTTATCAGAAAATGCTGCGCGCCCGAATGATGGATAAGAAATGTGTCAATTTGCAGCGGCAAGGGCGCATTGGTACGTATGTCCAATACGAAGGCCAGGAGGCTGCCCAGGTAGGCAGTGCGCTGGCAATCGAAGAAGGGGATTGGATGTTTCCTTCCTACCGTGATCATGCAGCAACGATGACATTTGGTCATTCATTGCGCAATTTGCTGCTATATTGGGTAGGCCGAATTGAAGGTGGCATCCCTCCTGAAGGTAAGAATATTTTCCCTCCAGCTGTGCCGATCGCTTCACAGTTGCTGCATGCAACTGGGGTCGCCTGGGCAGAGAAGAAAAAAAACACAGACCGCGTCTCGCTCGTCTATTTTGGTGATGGGGCTACTTCGGAAGGTGATTTCCACGAAGGGCTTAATTTTGCAAGCGTTTTCAGGTCGCCAGTTGTCTTTTTTAATCAAAACAATGGATACGCCATCAGTGTTCCAACTGAAAAACAGATGAATTCTAAGACGATTGCCCAGAAAGGCTTAGGGTACGATATTCCGAGTATTCGTATCGATGGAAATGATATTCTCGCGGTGTTTATGGAGACTCAAAAAGCAGTCGAACGTGCACGCAATGGAGAAGGTCCAACGTTAATTGAGGCGGTAACGTGGAGATACGGAGCCCACACAACAGCGGATGATCCATCGAAATACCGTGATCAGTCTGAAAGTGACCGCAGACGTACGACAACGGATCCGTTGCTGCGCCTCGAAAAATATTTAAAGCAGCAAAACAACTGGGATGAAGAGTGGCTGGCGGAGACTGAGCAGGAAATCACCGATGAAATCAATACCGCTTTGGCTGAGATGGAAGATGTTCCCGAAGCAGAAATAGAGCAGCTATTCAGTCATGTGTTTGAAAAGCCGACATGGACAATTGAGCAGCAACGGGAACATCATATGTCAATTAAAAGGGGGCAGGTATAATGACAACGGCTGTGTCAGTGAAAAAATTAACGATGGTGCAGGCGGTTACGGATGCGATGAGAACAATGCTTGAAGAAGATGAATCAGTGTTGGTGCTAGGGGAAGACGTCGGAATCAATGGCGGTGTATTCCGAGCTACTGATGGATTGATCGAACAATTTGGCGAAGATCGTGTGATTGACACGCCGCTTGCTGAATCAGGGATTGTGGGAACATCGATTGGTTTAGCGGTAAACGGCTTCCGTCCGATTGCTGAAATGCAGTTCCTAGGGTTCATTTATCCTGCCTTTAATCAGCTGATGACACATGCGACGCGGATGCGGCAGCGTTCGATGGGGAGGTATACGGTACCCATGGTGATTAGAGCTCCCTATGGGGCGGGGGTAAAGGCGCCGGAAATTCATTCAGATAGTGTGGAAGCCTTATTCACTCATATCCCTGGCTTAAAGGTGGTTGTTCCTTCCAATGCATATGATGCAAAAGGCTTACTGATCGCAAGCATAGAAGACCCTGATCCAGTGCTTTTTCTTGAACCGATGAGGAGTTATCGATCGGCTCGAACCGAGGTGCCTGAGGAGAAATATTCGATTGAACTTGGGAAAGCCTCCTATGTTAAAAAAGGTGAAGATGTGACAGTGCTGACCTGGGGGGCCATGGTGCCTGACACAGTTAAAGCTGTTGAAAAATTTGAAGAAAAATACGAGGCAACTTGTGATGTAATTGACTTGAGAACACTATATCCATTAGACAAAGATGTGATTGCGGAGTCTGTGAAGAAAACAGGCAGGGCGGTCATTATCCACGAGGCGCCATCAGCTGGCGGAGTCAATGGCGATGTGATATCTGTTATTAATGATACAGCATTTTTTTACTTGAAAGCTCCCATTCAAAAAGTGACAGGATTTGATACACCGGTTCCTGTCTATTCGCTTGAGCGTGAGTATTTACCAAGCAGCGACAAAATCATTCACGCCATTAACACGACGTTATCGTATTAGACAAACGGCAGGAAAGGAGGATTTGATAATGGAGGTAAAATTACATGATATTGGTGAGGGCATGCATGAAGCAGAAATTCTTCATTATTTTGTGAAGAAAGGGGAGCATGTCAAAAATGACGAGCCGTTGGTTGAGATTCAAACCGATAAGATGACTGCGGAGCTGACGGCCCCTTCAGAGGGGATCATTGAAGAGATACGATTTGAACTAGGCCAGGTGGTCGAAGTAGGGACGACAATTTTGACGATTCAGACGGAACAAGAAGCTGGTTTATCTGCTCCAGAACAGCCGCTTTCACAGGGAGATCTCGATGTGACTTCACATGCCCCTGACAAAACGTTAACGATGACTCTTCCAGTTAATCGGGTGATGGCTTCTCCACATACAAGAAGAGTAGCACGGGAAAATGGTGTTACGATTGAAGAAGTAGCAGGAACGGGCCCGGCTGGACGTGTATTGGATGAAGATATTATTGCTTTTATGGCAGCAGAAGCACAACCTTCTCCTGCACAACAGGATGTTAATGAGACAGAAACGCCTTCAGAAAATCAGGAAAATTCGGCGATTCCATTGAGAGGTTATGGTAAGACTTCAGTACAAACCATGTCTCAACCTGTGACGCTTTTTGATGAAGTGGATATGACAGAACTGCATAAATGGCAGAAATATCTAAAGACGGGGACTTCAAGACAAGAAGGAATCGATGTCCCTATGCAAGCTTTCTTTATCAAAGCATTGCAACGATCACTAAAGGAATACCCTATCTTCAACTCTAAGCTCGATGAGGAAAACGGAAAAGTTGAGCTGGAAACAGCCTGTCATATCGGATTGGCTACAAGTACCAATGATGGCCTGGTCGTTCCAGTATTAAAACATGTAGAACGACGATCTGTCCTCGATATTCATGAACATGTAGAAACTTTGACGCAAAAGGCAGCCGAAGGTCAGTTGTCTTCAGAGGAATTAACGGGCAGAACATTTACGGTCAATCATATTGGAGCAAAAGCAAGCACCGGAGTTGTGCCGGTTTTAAATGATTCGGACACGGGCCTCATGGCTTTTCACAAAACGAAAAAAATGCCTGTGGTTGTGGACGATGACATTGTGATCAGAGAGATGATGAACTTCGCGTTAACCTTTGACCACGGAGCGGCAGATGGATCGCAAGCCTCTGCATTTATGGAGAAATTCATAGACTATATTGAGAATCCTCATTTGATGCTAGTGGAGTTGATATAAATGGTCGTAGGAGAATTTGTTACGCACAAGCAGGTCATTGTTATCGGCGGGGGACCTGGTGGCTATCATGCAGCCATCCGGGCAGCCCAGCTCGGACTTGAAGTGCTGCTGGTAGAGAAAGAGAATGTCGGTGGTGTCTGTCTTAACGAAGGGTGCATTCCTTCTAAACTGTTTGCGCATTCAGCTCGTCAGTTTAAGAAAATGAACAGTCTGACTGAATTAGGGATTCGTGTGGATGGATCCGTTGATTTTGACTTAGCACTGTTGCAGCAGCGAAAGGAACAGGTTGTTGAGCGGTTATCTCAGGGAGTAGAGGGATTACTCGATAAACATGGTGTTGAAGTGGTGCAGGGAAGGGCCTCGTTTATTTCTTCGGAGCGGATTGGAGTGGAAAGAGGGGAGGCATTTGATTTATACGAAAGTGATCATGTGATTATTTCAACTGGATCTGTTTATACATATCCTGCGGAAATGCAGCCTGATCATCAGTTCATTCTCGATGCCAAGTCTATCTATCAAGTCGAAGAACTTCCAACACATTTGTTAATCTATGGATCTGATTATTTATCTCTAGAAGCAGCTTCCACCTTCTCAGCTTTTGGCACTGAAGTAACGATCATTATGGAAGAAGAGAGCACAACGTTTGCTTATGATTCTACCATTAATCGGGAACTGTTCAGACAGCTGAAGAAAGCCAAAATCAAATGTGTGAAACAGGCGAATGTTCACGATGTTGCCGTTTCTTCCGAAGGGGTGAAAATCGACCTTGAGGTCAAAGGGGAACTCAAATCTGTTCAAGGTTCTCATTTGTATGTATCGGCAAAACTATCACCATGTGTAGAAGAGTTGCAGCTTCAGGCCGCCGGAATCGATCAATTAGAGAATGGGCTAATCGCAACTAATGAAGCGATGGAAACCTCAGTCAAGGGAATTTATGCAGTAGGTGATGTGACAAGTTACGAATCATTAGCTATTACAGCGATCCGACAAGGCAAAGTAGCGGCCGAAAACTGTGCGGGAAAATCTAGTGTGTTGGACACAGCTATCGTTCCTCATATTATTCACTTTCTTCAGCCTGTAGCTACAGCCGGTTTAAGCGAAGACCTGGCAAAAGAGCTTGGCTATGAAATTAAGACTGGCCACTTTCCAATGCGTGGAAATGGGTATGCTGAGGTTTTGGATGAAAAAAATGGGTTTGTAAAAACGGTCAGCGAAGAGAGATCTGGAAGATTACTGGGATTTCATGCAGTAGGCGAGGATGCGATTGGGTTAATTAACCAGGGAGTGCTCGCCCTGGAAATGGTAGCACGAGAGGAAGATTTGACTTCCATCTTTTATCCTCACCCTAGTTTATATGAAGCATGGGCAGAATCAATCGAAGATATGGATTCATTAGCCATCCACAAAGGATAAGGACAGTGTCACAAAGGAAATAGTAAAAATATTCAATTGAGGTCCATATGGAGTAGGCCACGTTCAGCTCCAGCGCCTAGACACTCGAGACATAAGTCAATCACCTCCGTGGAGAAAAACCACTCCACTGCGCTGCTTGTCTTATGCTGATCGTTTCTATCAGCGCGCTTGCGCTTTTGTTCTTATGTTGAAAAGAATACTAGACGGTTGGATTTGAATAAACTAGAGAGGGGAATTTCATGGATAAAAGAAAGCCTTCATTTCTTGTATCAAGTCTCATCATTCTTTTTATCATTGCTATTTTAGGAGTAAGTATTCTAGTATATGGGGCAGCCCCTCATATTCCGATTGTATTAGCCGCAATTATTGTAGGGCTTTACGGCTTGAAACTGGGTTATAAATGGAAGGAATTAGAACAGGCGATGACAAGGGGGGTATCCTATGGCATCCCTGCGATTATCATCCTTAGTCTCATCGGTATTCTCGTAGGAGTCTGGGTGCTCAATGGAACTGTTCAAACGATTACGTATTATGGACTGCAAGTATTATCTCCTTCTTTATTCCTAGTTACTGCGGTCATTATCACGGCAGTTGTTGGTACGATGACAGGAAGTTCCTGGAGTGCAATTAGTACAATAGGGATCGCCTTAATGGGAGTAGCTTACGGGATGTCCATATCTCCGGCCATGACTGCCGGAGCTATCGTAAGCGGGGCCATGTTTGGAGACAAACTTTCTCCTCTTTCAGATACAACCAATTTAGCAGCCGCAACGGCGAAAGTGAATATTTTTCAACATATTAAACATATGCTCTGGACGACGATTCCAAGTTTGTTCATTACACTTGCGATTTTTGCCGTGATTAGCTTTACATCTGAGAGAAGTGCAGCGGATACGGGGAAAGTTGAAGCGATGATAGCAACTTTGAATAGTGAGTTTATGCTGACACCTATTGCTCTGATCTCCCCTTTATTAATTATATTTTTAGCTTTTAGAAAAGTAAGCCCGATTCCATCGCTGATTATTGGGTTAGCGGTAGCCGTGCTGACTTCGTTTTACACCGTTCCAGGGGTATCCTTCAGTACGATTATGAACACAGCCCACTTCGGTTATACCGCTGAAACAGGCAACGAAGCGATTGATAACCTTCTATCACTGGGAGGGTTAGACAGTATGCTGTTTGGTGTATCGCTTATTTTGATAGCGCTTTCCTTTGGAGGTATTATCCGGGAGATCGGTCTGGCCCATGCGATTATGGATGGACTGAAGAACAGTTTAAGAAGCCGCGGAAATGTGATTTTATCAACGGTGCTTTCTTGTTTAGGGATCAATGTTGTTGTGGGTGAACAATATTTATCGATTATCTTACCTGGTCAAATGTTAGAAGAGAGCTACGAAGAAACAAATTTGCATCCGCGAAATATGTCCCGTACTCTTGAAGATGCAGGGACTATGATTCATCCCCTCATTCCATGGGGAGTAATGGGTGCATTTGTGATGACAACATTGAATGTAGGGATAGGCTATATTCCGTTCACTTTTATGTGTTTTATATCTCCAATTATTGCGATTATTTATGGGTACACAGGCTTTACGTTAACTCCCATTGATCACGAAGAGGCAGTTCAAATTGAAGAACAGACGACGATGTCTGACTCCGTTGAAAATGGGTAAGCTTTATTTTGGCAGCGTGGAAGGTGACCTGAAGCCTTCCATGCGTTTACGATATGATGGAATCTCTGTGCAAGGAGGAACGTGCATGAATACATATAAAGAATCCATTGAATGTGACGGAAGAGAGCGAACGTTTTATTATAGTCTTCCTCAAACATTTACAAAACCTTTACCAGTGCTGCTGTGCTTTCATGGTGCCGGAAGTAATGCTCTTCATCATATGAAGACCACTAAGTTTCATGAAAAAGTTGAAGAACAACAAATGATCGCCGTTTTTCCAGAAGCTGTTCAGTTGAATAAATCGGATCCGATGAGCAGACAATGGAACGAGGGAAGGCAGAAAAATCCTGCAAATGAACAGGGTATTAACGATATTGGTTTTGTAATGGAACTTATTGACTGGCTTAAACATCAGTTCTCCATTAATGAGGATCGTATTTACGCCACAGGATTTTCTAACGGCTCTTCCTTTAGTATGCGGCTGGCGATCGAATGTCAGGATGTATTCGCTGGAATAGGCGGAGTATCTGGGCCCGTTACGGCAGAAGTGGCTGAGAAATGTGAGTGGGCTCATCCCATGCCGATGGTTTTTATGATGGGAACGGACGATGCAGTGGTGCCATATGATGGGATTGTTGATTCGGAGTCTATGGTTGATGGACTGCTATCGGCAAACGATACCGCATTGCTTTTTGCCAGGTCCTGGTCAGAATCCTTGCTGGCATTAAAAGAAGAATTTCCTGTCCCGAACGAAAGCTCGGTAACGAAACATACATTTCATCAGCACGAAGGAACTGTTTATTATTTGATAAACGGAGGAGGACACACTTGGCCGGGCGGTCCCGAGAGTCAAGCATCTGCTCTGGCAGGAAATGTGCCTTCACATCCAGATGCTACCCAAGTCATTTGGGATCAATTGAAGCATTTCAAGAGAAACAAGCAGACGATGATCTAAGCAGATGTTTTGGTTAGGGCGCTATGTTCTTGCGTGAAGTCGCTATGCCCTTCAGTTAGGGCGTTATATTTTGAGATGGGTCGCTATATGATTAAGACAGGACGTTATCACTTCGCGTTAGGACGTTATAAAAAAGCTTGCAGCCGCTGCAGCTGCTCCATACAAAAAAGAGGGCGTCTCTCAAGTGATTTACACTTTTGGGACACCCTCTTTTTGAGTTCTTTATAAAACAGATAATGCAGCAATGGCTGTCAAAGGAAGAATAAGCCTTCCAATGCCGCCATATCCTCCGTATCCGCCATAACCATAAGGATAACCGTAACCATATCCATACCCACCGTAACCATATCCAGGGTATCCAAACCCGCCCCATAGTCTTGAATTTTCCTCGGACTGTTCATCCGCTAAAGTCATATGAACGTTTTCCATATCAACATGATCAATACGCCCTTGAAAAGAATCGCCAAAAACGGTTTGAATATGCACGTTTTTATTTTTGTGTTGATTACAAACGTGATACATATGCTCTAAATGTTGCGGATCAGTAAAAAGATTTCCCATGTGATTCGCGTTCATATAATTTGAATTCATATATAAATTCCTCCTGTTTCTGTCACAATCTCCTTATAGGTTATTCATCTATAGCCTATTTGTGTATGGGCGAAAAAAATATAGGCCCCATGCCCAATTTCCAATAATCCCAATAATCCCCACCTCAGGTCATCCAATTATTGGATGACCTGAGGTGGGGGTATTTACCAGTTTTCTGAATTTCTTGTGTTCGGTTTTGTTTTGATGTAGAGTATAAAATGGACTTTTTTAAACAATATATTCTTATCAAGAGAAGCAGAGGGGCTGGCCCGGTGAAGCTTCAGCAACCACCTTTTGGAATGGTGCTACATCCAGCAAGTTCGTACACTTGATAGATAAGAAGGAACAAACTGATTAATTCAAGCCTTCTTCTTTCAAGAAGGCTTTTTAATTTGGACAGATCAAGGAGGTTAGATCATGGAACAACATAAAGGAAATGCCTGGGCATTGCTTCCTTTTGCTATATTTATTTTATTGTTTATCGGTTCTGGTATTCTGACAGGAGACTTTTATAAAATGCCTGTTCTAGTTGCTTTATTTGTATCAATTCTGGTCGCGTTAATAATGAATCGGAAAACTAATTTTCAAACAAAGATCGACCAGCTGACAGAAGGCGGGGGGCACCCCAATATTATTCTTATGGTAGTGATTTTCCTACTGGCCGGAGCTTTCGCCAAAGTAGCAGAAGGTGTAGGAGCGGTAGACTCCACAGTAAATATGGGTCTCTCTTTTCTCCCGGGAAATTTTATTATTGTCGGCCTGTTTATCATTGGATGTTTCATTTCAATCTCAATGGGGACATCTGTTGGAACCGTCGTAGCCCTTGCCCCGATTGGTTTAGGTATAGCTGAGCAGACAGATATTCATGTCGCTCTTACAATGGGTACAATTATTAGTGGTGCGATGTTTGGTGATAACTTGTCGATTATTTCTGACACAACGATTGCTTCCGTTCGAACGCAAGGGGCAGAAATGAAGGATAAATTTAAAGCCAATTTCTTTATTGTGCTGCCTGCTGCGGTCATAACTGCGATCATTTTCTTTGTGATGACGGCCGATGCTTCAGGTGCGATTCAGGAAGCGAAATCTTTTAATTTTATAAAAGTATTGCCTTACTTGGCTGTGCTTGTCTTTGCTATCGCCGGGGTCAACGTCATTTATGTATTGTTCGGAGGCATTTTATTTGCTGGTGCCGTCGGACTCATTCTTAATGAAATCTCCATGATGGATTTCGTCAACTTAATTAGTGATGGATTTACCAGCATGCTGAATCTCTCCATAATGGTCGTTCTCTTAGGCGGGCTCGTTGAATTAATTAAACAAAATGGCGGAATAGAATTTCTGCTAAGAAGCATTAGCAAGCGAATTAATAGTGGCAGAGGCGGCGAGCTTGGTATTGCAGCTTTGATAAGTACAGTTAACTTATCAACGGCCAATAATACGATTTCGATCATAACGACAGGTCCGCTCGCTAAGCAAATTTCTGAGCGATTTCATATTACACCGCGCCGATCAGCGAGCATGCTCGATATCTTCGGAAGTACGATTCAGGGACTGCTTCCTTATGGGGCGCAAATGCTTGCGGTAGCGGGTGTTGCGGGTATTTCTCCAGTAGCGATTGTACCGTATTGCTTCTATCCGATGTTAATCGGGATCTCAGGATTACTGGCCATTGCTTTCAGGTTTCCGCGCTTTACAATTTCAGATGAAAAATAATGAACATATAAAAGGAGCCGCGCTGGCTCCTTTTTTTCATGTTCTTCAAGGAAGATTTTTTTTAAACATTCGCCCCATAAATCGCTACATACTGAAGGTCGTTCCACACTGCAAATTGCTGCCCATTCCAGCTCAAAGGAGTTTGCACAAGCCCTAGACCATCTGCATGGTACCTTCCTGAGATCTCTTGGAAGGCAAACAATTCGTACACTCCATCCCCGTCAAAATCGACAGGAGAAAGAACATTCAGTCCAGAAACCCAGCCTTCAATCGGTTCCTTCAGTGTACCATCGCTATTATAGATTTCAGATAAATAGTCTTCACCTTTGTTCTGAATGTCAATCGTGAACGTTAAATTAAGGGTTCTGTTTATAACATCTACCTTGTAGTTATCTCTATAGATGACATCGAACACAAAGTAATCGTTGAACGCCTCATAATCAAACAGTTCCCTCGCCTGATTGTTCAAAAAAGAGTACATGTAATAATAACTATAACCGCCGCTACCTCCTGATTGAATCCTCACCAAAATGTCGTCTACATGGTCCCCGGTAAAATCTCCTAAGAACAGGGTTGGCTGATAACCGGCATTTGATCCTAGGGCGATGCTGTACGATGCGTTCGTTCTTCCATCCTGGATAACAAGTGTAATGTCGGTCACGAATGGACTTGTATTGTCTGGCTGCTGACCTATTAGATAGACACGGTCGGGAATGCCATCTCCGTTCACATCTCCCATTTTCGTCGCAAGAATCGTGAGAGGCTGTCTCATAAAATAAGGATAAGTATACATAGGACACACCTTTCCTTTTACCATTATTGTGCTTATCATACGCCCAATTAAAAATTGTGTGCTCCCGATTTTGATCATCAATTTTTCGAGCATACTTTTTTCATATGTAAAACGAACGTTATCAATATTTTATGTATGGAAAGGGGAGTGTTACTTTGTAATTATGAGATAGTTCTGAAAATTTTGCAGTTTATGAGTTTAATTATTTTGTAAAAAGCAGGGGTGAGTGTGATGTATAAAGCAAAAGCAAAGCTTGGTGGAAAGCAGAAAGCAGAGGAGGTTGAGGTTCGGATAGAAGATAAAGGTGTGGAGATAAATGATGAGGAATTACTCGTGGCAAATCATAATTGGGATGCACCTGTAACAGGTACAATTTACGGGGCGCTTTTAAATTATCAGGGTACGATGGAAGCCATGAAAGACGAACTGACAAAAGATCCTTATAAAGCACCTCCAAAGGCGCCAATATTGTATATTAAGCCGCAAAACACGGTGATTGGTCATCAAATGACGATTCCGCTGCCTGACGATGTTGAGGAGCTTGAAGCGGGGGCGTGCCTTGGTGTCGTCATCGGACAGAAAGCTGCTCGAGTCAAGCAGGCTGAAGCACTTCAATATATCGCGGGTTATACCATAGTCAATGATATAAGTGTTCCGCATGAAAGCGTATTCAGACCTGCGGTAAAACATAAGGCCCGAGACGGTTTTTGTCCAGCAGGCCCATGGGTGATGGAACGTGATGCTGTGCCGAACCCTGATCAATTAGGAATCGAAGTCCGTGTAAATGGGAAAGTACAACAGCGGAACAATACGAAGAATTTAGTTCGTTCTGTGTCAAAATTGCTGGCTGATGTGACAGAATTTATGACGCTCGATGAAGGGGATGTCCTGCTCGTCGGGATTCCGGAAAATCCGCCTCGCGTTAAGGCAGGCGATCACATTCGAATTGAAATTGAGCGGGTCGGAGCTTTAGAAAACGTTGTTAGTAAAAGGGGGAATCAGGTATGAAAAAAGCCCGTGTTGCTTTTGAAGGAGATATCCACCATGCAACCGAATCTTCAAGCGGACTACAGCTTGAAAATGGGAAAGCAGTGAATGAGGAGGAAGTGGTCTGGCTGCCGCCTGTTGAACCGAAAACTAGTTTTGCACTTGGCTTAAATTATATGGATCATGCGAGTGAACTTTCGTTTAAAGCACCGGAAGAACCATTAGTATTCTTGAAAGGCCCGAATACATTTGTGGGACATAGGGCTAAAACGTACCGCCCAGCCGATGTGACGAATATGCATTATGAGTGTGAGTTAGCGGTGATCATCGGCCGTCAGGCAAAAAATATTAAACGTGATGAAGCTTACGAGTATATTTCTGGTTATACGATTGCAAATGATTATGCATTAAGAGACTACTTGGAAAATTACTATCGACCGAATTTGAAGGTGAAAAACCGTGATCATTGTACTCCGATCGGACCATGGTTTGTTGACGCAGCCGATATAAACGACCCTATGAATCTCTCCTTACGTACGTATGTAAACGGGGAAATCGTTCAAGAGGGGTCAACAAAAGACATGATTTTCACTGTTCCTGTTCTAGTCGAGTATTTAAGCAGTTTTATGACGCTGAACCCTGGTGACCTTATTTTAACAGGGACACCTAAAGGAACCGTTGATACGAAGGTAGGAGATGAAGTGATCACTGAAATTGAAGGGTTAGGCCGGCTTGTGAATACAATTACGGATGAGGATTCATAAGGAGGAGATAAGATTGCCACATGTCATCGTAGAGTATACGGATAATCTGAATGACCGCACAAACATTCAAGATTTGCTGGAAAAAATCAACCGTGTGTTGGTGTCCCGGCGTGACACGTATCCGATTGGAGGTGTTCGGGTCAGGGCCTATGAGGTGAACCACTATCACATCGCTGATGGAAAGGAAGACGATGCGTTTGTCCATGTCACTTTTAAAATTGGCAAGGGTCGAAGCGAAGAGGTGAAGGAGTCCACCTGTAAAGAAATATTTGGCGTGATGAAAGAACACTTTTCAGCTCTATTTGAGAAACATTATTTGGCTCTATCATTGGAGCTCGTAGAATTCCAGCATAAAACTTATAAACAGAATAATATTCATAGTCGATTTAAGTAGTAAGCTCTTTTTCACCGTGAACTATTGATTTTCATTTAAAGCAGTGTCAACCATAATTTGAAAGCGTTTTATGGTATCAGAGTGACATAACATAGGGAGGATGATTACGTGTCTGTAGTGGATTCTGTAAAGCAAAAAGATTTATTTATTGGCGGAAAGTGGCAGAAGGCAGGGGAGTATGCTGAACTAACCTCTCCTTATAACAATGAGGTATTGTACAGGATACCATCCGCATCAGAATCAGAGGTGGATCAAGCGATAGAGGCAGCCGATCTCGCTCAGAAGAGTATGAAGAAGCTGCCGATCCACCAGCGTGCGGACATTTTAGAAAAGCTTTCGTACCTGCTTAAATCTCGTAAGGAAGAGGCTGCTAGACTGATTGCACAAGAAGCGGCAAAACCGATCACAACAGCAAGAGGAGAAGTGGAGCGGACAATCCAGACGTACAAGTTTGCAGCAGAAGAAGCTAAACAGAGTCACGGTGAAATGATTCCACTGGAGGCGACACCAGGAGGCAGCAACAGAGTTGGCTATACGAAATATGAACCGCTCGGAGTGATTGGGGCGATCACACCATTTAATTTTCCAATGAATTTAGTTGCTCATAAGGTAGGGCCGGCGATTGCGGCGGGAAACACAATCGTTCTAAAGCCTGCATCGCAAACACCGTTGTCTGCTTACTTTCTTGCAGAGCTGCTGGAAGAAGCGGGTCTTCCAGAAGGGGCATTGAACGTAGTAACAGGCAAAGGACGGATTGCCGGAAACCGAATCGTTGAGGACGAGCGGGTCAACATGATTACATTCACCGGCAGCCCGGAAGTAGGTAAAGAGATTCGCAGGAAGGCTGATTTGAAAAAAGTAACCCTCGAACTAGGCTCTAATGCTGCCCTTATTGTAGATAAACAAGTGGATATAGACAGAATCATTTCCCGTTGCGTGATGGGATCGTTTAGTTTTCAGGGACAAGTTTGTATTTCTTTACAGCGAATTTACGTCCATGAAGATCAGTATGAGAGCTTTGTGAAACGTTTTGTAAAGGAAACGGAGCAGTTAAAAGTCGGGGATCCTTTGAAAGAGGATACTGACGTTTCTGCACTGATTACCTCGGGGGATGTTACACGTTCATTAGACTGGATTGAAGAAGCTGTCCAAGGCGGGGCACAAGTAGCTGCTGGAGGAAGGTCTGAAGATAACGTACTGCTTCCAACAGTCCTTACAAACGTTCAGTCAGATATGAAGGTTTCCTGTCAGGAGGTCTTTGCTCCCATTGTACTGATCGACAAGATTTCTTCCGTTGAAGAAGGGATTGAAAAAGTCAACGACTCCAGATTTGGACTTCAGGCTGGCATTTATACAGAACAGGTATCAACAGCACTTGACGCGGCTGATAAGTTGGAGGTTGGTGGTGTGATCATCAATGATTTTCCGACTTTCCGGGTTGATAATATGCCTTACGGGGGTGTGAAGGAAAGTGGCACAGGCAAGGAAGGCGTAAAGTATTCCTTCGAGGAAATGTCCCAAATGAAGCTGGTCGTTTTTAACCGAACTTAATAATTGAGAATGACACGATTCTACGAGGAGGTAAAGCATGCTAGGGTTTGAGAGTGCTTCAATCGCTTTTGTCTGGATAGCGACAGTTCTTTCTGGGGCAGGCTGTGTGGTGTTTGGTGCTCTGATGTGGAATAAAGGTGGTGAAGACGAATGAATTTGGCTGTTTTGATTCCGTTGTGCATCGTCTACATAGCGGTAATGTCGTGGCTTGCTTATTATGGCTATAAAAAAACGACCTCGCAATCCGACTATCTGGTGGGAGGGCGCAACATTAACCCGATTGTCATGGCCTTATCCTATGGAGCAACTTTTATCAGCTCTTCTGCTATGGTAGGCTTTGGCGGTGTTGCTTCCATCTATGGGTTCGGCCTGTTGTGGCTGGCCTTTTTAAATATTGTATTAGGAGTCTTTGTAGCGTTCGCTATTTTTGGAAAAAAGATCAGGAGACTTTCCATCAAACTGGATGCGACCACTTTTCCTACCTTGTTAGGGAAACATTATGATTCTAAGTTTATAACAGTGTTTTCTGGAATTGTTATTTTTATTTTTATGCCGGCCTATACGAGTATCGTGTTAATTGGAGGAGGCCGTTTTTTGCAGGAAACGCTGTCGATTAATTTTGACATTGCTTTATTAGTGTTAGCTGCTGTCATTGCCTTGTATGTAATTGGAGGCGGAATTAAAGCCGTTATGTACACAGACGCCTTTGGTGCTGTGATTATGTTAGTCGGGATGGCGATCTTCCTGGTTGTCAGTTACCAGGCAGTCGGCGGCATTGTGGATGGTCATCAAATGCTGACTTCATTAAAAAACATGGTCCCGGAATCACTAGCTTCCCAAGGTCATCAGGGATGGACGAGTATGCCAGAGTTCGGATCCCCGATTTGGTGGACGTTAGTGAGCACGATTATTATGGGGGTAGGGATTGGAGTGCTGGCTCAGCCGCAGCTGGCGATGCGCTGCATGACTGTAAAGGATGACAGGGCGTTGTATCGATCTGTTCTCGTCGGTGGGATTTTCATCTTTTTCATGACAGGTGCAGCTTATATGATCGGCCCTTTGAGTAATGTTTACTTTATGGAAAATACGGGTGAGATTGCGATTAGTGTAGCCGGGGGAAATGCTGACCTGGTGATTCCGATGTTCATTAACTCCCTCATGCCAGACTGGTTTATTTATGTATTCACCTTAACACTGCTTTCGGCAACGATTTCCACCGTTAGTTCATTGATTCATGTGCAGGCGACTGCCTTCGGGGAAGATATTCTGAAAACGTTAGGAGTTCATACGGTCTTAGGAAATAAAATCAGTCCAGCACGGCTTGGGGTAATCGTCGGGGTTCTCCTTGCTGTCGTCTTAGCCTATCTGCTTCCAGGAGGAGTTATTGCCCAGGCGACCTCCTTTTGGTTTGGCATTTGCGCTGCAGGGTTTTTACCTGCACTCGTTGGAGCATTTTATTGGAAAAAGGCTACGAGAGCGGGGGCAATTTCAAGTATTGTCGTGGGCTTTGGTGTCAGCGTCTTCGGCTTTTTATTTTTACACGAAAAGCAATCGGTGGCCTTTGGGTTATCAGAAGCTCTTTTCAGAAAAGGTTATTTATTAGAATATCCATGGACACACGTGGACCCATTATTTTACGCACTGCCTTTATCAACGATTGTGTTTATCGGGGTGAGTCTATTTCAATCAAAAGATCATCTCCAGTACGAGGAGGATTCTCATAATAAGGTGGATGCCGCTCGATGAGTGAACCAGTGTTAGGATTATAGATGGTTTGGGTAGAATCATGCAGGATTAGGGCAGAATACTGCTGAGTAAAGGTCGAACCATGGAAATTCAGGGTCGAGCCCCACTGAGCAAGGGTTGAATATCGCCGAGTAAGGGTTGAATCCTGCTGAATAAGGGGAGAAACATGAAGAATTAAGTCCGAATCTCTACGGTCTTACTCAGACAGATAAAACTCGAAGTAGAAAGCGCCGTGTGAATTTATCACACGGCGCTTATTTTCGTTAGATGAGTTCCAGATCTGTCTTCATCCTCTCAAAAGAATTCAACAGCCGCCTTGAAGCTTTAGTTAAGTAGCGATTTTTATGCCAGATGATAACTGATTCCGCTACGATCTCTGCGTTCTTCAATTCATAGCTTCGGATGTTCGAGAATGAAAAAGCTGATAAAGTAGATTTTGGAACAATCGTAGCTCCAACACCACTGGCTGCCAGCGAAAGAAGCATAGTCGGGTCCGGACACTCACAAATCACATGGGGATCAAATCCATGATTCCTGCATTCGTTAACGATCAGTTCAAACTGACCTGTCCCGCTAATTCGATGAAGAAGCATTAGGGGAAGGTCCTGCAGTCTCTCAATCTCCACCTCTGTCACATCATCCGGAAACAGTCCCCACGATTGCGGGGTAACAAGGACATAGGGTTCTGAAGGAAGAGATACCATGTCAAAATCATCAAGGTCGATAGGAAGACGAACGACAGCCATTTCAATTTCACGGTTACGGATACATTCAGCTAAAAAAAAGGTATCCCCTTCCCGAAGCTGATAGGTGAGACTTGGAAATTCAGCACGTAACTTTTGCAGAGGATCTGTAAGAAATGAAAAACAGGATTTATTGGAACCTAAGTGAAGGGTGCCGCTGATTCCTTCATTTGTCTCTTTTACTTCGGTTAACGTTTCTTCTAAATCATTAAGAATTCTTCCTGCTTTTTCATATAAAACTTCACCTGCGTTCGTAAGTTCCAGTTTACGTCCTTGTCGATCAAACAGCTTCAAATTCAGCTCATCTTCCATGATCTTAATTTGTTGGCTAAGCGGGGGCTGGGCCATATGAAGTTTGTTGGCTGCCTTCGTTACCTGTCCTTCTTCTGCTACTGTGCGAAAATAACGTAACTGCCTTAAATCCATCAGGATCACTCCGTTCATTTGTATGATAAACCAGTGAATCAATTTCAAAAATTGCTCATTTTTAAACACCAAATTTCCCTTCGAAAAGGCTCAAGCTGGGTTCTTATCTAGCAGATTTTAGGTTCCGTGATTTTAATAGGAGAATGGGGATGGAAAGCCATGAAGTCAACGACACCATCATGATAAAAAACTGAACGGTGTCGTTGCGAAATTCCAACTATCTTAGAGGAGAGGGGAGTCGGGGAAGAGGTCGCTTTCCGTGGGCGTACGGTGAGCTTCCTCAGGCTGCCGCCTTGCGGGATCTCACCCTGTACTCTTTAATTCCACAGGAGTCTTCCCCTCCCCCTTCCCCATCTCCCCTTGCCTTTACGGAATTACCTCGAATTTACCTTTCCATTTGCTATTCATTAATACAATTAAAAAACAAATTTTCAGGATACTGGTCCCAGCCTAATAAAATTATTTCACTTTCTTCTTTAATTAGATTTAGGGAGGTACTTCTGTTTTACTTTTGAATCCCTTGGGGCACAAGGGACTTACATTATGAAATTGATTCATATGAAAAACATATGCAAAATAAATTTTTTGAATATTTTTAATATACTAGAGGCTATGATACGTTGATTATACAAACTTTTTTAATATTTCTGAATTAATTTTAGCAGAAAAAGTAAGCGCTATCAAAAGGGGGATAACAAATGAGTGACGTAAGGTTAGCTGATGTTAATGAAGCAGGAAAAAAAGTCATTTCTGATATTCATGATATTCAGTTGTATATCGATGGCGAATTCGTGGATGCAGAGAGTAAAGAACAATTTGAAAATGTTAGTCCATTTACTAATGAAAAAATTAATCAAGTAGCTTCAGGTGGGAGCGCTGATATTGAGAAAGCTGTTAAGGCAGCAAGAAAAGCCTTTGAAGGCGAATGGGGAAGCCTTCCACTAAAGGAGCGGCTTAACTACATTTATAAAATTGCAGATGTCATTGATGAACATATTGACGAGATTGCGCCACTAGAATCGTATGATACTGGCCTTCCGATCAGTCAAACGAAGAAAATGGTTGCACGTGCAGCGCAAAATTTCAGATTTTACGCGGAGATGGTGTCAAGCCGGCTTGTTGGGGATGCTTATCAGGTGGATGATCAGTTCCTGAATTACACAATCCATAAGCCCGTAGGAATTGCCGGGCTGATTACTCCATGGAATGCCCCATTCATGCTGGAAACGTGGAAAATCGCCCCGGCGTTAGCGACAGGAAATACGGTGATTTTAAAACCAGCGGAGTGGTCGCCGCTGACAGCTAACCGTCTAGCTGAAATCATTGATAAGGCTGGATTACCTGATGGGGTCTTTAATGTTGTACACGGATATGGAGAAACAGCTGGTGCCTCGCTTGTTGCCCATGAGGATGTAGAGCTGATTTCATTTACCGGCGAAACGAAAACAGGGTCAGAGATTATGAAAAATGGCGCTGATTCCTTAAAGCAGTTTTCCATGGAGCTGGGAGGAAAATCTCCGATTATCGTCTTTGAGGATGCGGATATAGAGAGAGCTATTGATGCGTGTACATGGGGAATATTCTCCTTTAACGGTGAGCGTTGTACAGCAAACTCCAGGTTGTATGTTCATGAAGATATCGCAGAAGAGTTTATTATGGCCCTCAAAGACCGTGTTCAAAACATTGTGGTGGGAGATCCGATGAAGGACGAGACGCAAGTTGGTCCGCTGATTCATACGAAACATTACGAAAATGTGAAGCACTATCTCGACATTGCGGAACAAGAAGGATGTCAGGTGATCAGCGGAACGGTTCCTAATGAATACAGCCGCGGCAATTTTGTGGCTCCGACATTACTGTTGAATGCGGATACCTCGATGAAAGTCGTGCAAGAAGAAGTATTCGGCCCTGTCATTGCCGTTATGACATTCAAAGAAGAAGAAGAAGTCATCAAGAAAGCGAATGACGTCCGTTATGGTTTGGCTGGTTACGTTTGGACAAAAGATATTCAGCGTGGTCACCGTGTGGCTCAAGCGGTTGATTCAGGAATGTTATGGATCAATTCCCAAAACGTTCGTGATCTGCGTACACCATTTGGCGGTTCTAAACATAGTGGAATTGGCCGTGAAGGCGGACATTACGCGTTTGAGTTTTACACAGAAGTACAAATCATCCATGTTGCGCTGGGAGATCATCGCATCCCTCAATTTGGAAAGTAAATTGTTATTTAATCGAAGGAGGAATTGATTATGCCTGCAAAAACAGGAGCCCAGTATAAAGAGAAGTTACGAAATGCGAAGAATAATATTTTCATTCATGGTGAGCGAGTAGAGGACCCGACGACACACCCTGCTTTTAAAAATGTAATTCAATCGATGGCAGATTTATATGATTTGCAATATGAGAAGCCTGACAAAATGCTTTATACTTCGCCGCAAACAGGAGATCAGGTGGGGATGACCTTTTATCGTCCAGAAACCATTGAAGATTTAATCAAGCGCAGAGAGGCTATCCAGGAGTGGGCGAAGCTTTCCGGCGGGTTAATGGGCCGCTCCCCTGATTACCTAAATGCTGAAGTTATGGCGATGGGGGTAGCTAATGATCTCTTCGGTGAAGATGATCCAATGTTCGCTGAAAACGCCAAGAATTATTATGACTATGCGCGCGAAAACGACATTAGTTTGACCCATACGTTGATTCACCCGCAAGTAAACCGTCAAAAAGCTCAACACGAGCAAAAAGATGCCAACGTAGCCCTGCATCTAGTTGAGAAGCGGTCGGACGGCATTATCGTCGATGGAGCACGTTTGCTGGCTACCCAAGGCGGGATCACTGATGAAATTCTTGTTTTTCCTTCGACGGTTAAAAAAGCCGGCGAACAAGATGATCCGTATTCACTCGCTTTTGTTGTACCGAATAACACGCCAGGCCTGAAATATATCAGTCGTGAGTCGTTCGACTATGGCAAGAACAATTGGGATCACCCCTTAAGCAGCCGCTTTGAAGAAGGCGATGCGATCGTTTATTTTGACAACGTTTTTGTACCGTGGGAAAAGGTATTTGTTTGTGGAAATTCATCAATCTGTAATCGCACATTCCTTGAGACGAATGCTGTCGTGCACATGTCCCATCAGGTTGTCGCTAAAAATGTGGTGAAAACGGAATTTGTGCTAGGTGTCGTGCTCAGCTTGATGGATTCAATCGGCATCGATAAGTTCCAGCACGTACAGGATAAAGGGACAGAAATTATGTTGACACTTGAAACGATGAAATCACATTTATTTAGAGCCGAACACAATGCCAAGCTTGATAAATGGGGCACCATGACACCTGATTTTGAAGCCTTGAATGCAGCGAGAAACTGGTATCCAAGAATCTACCCTCGTCTAGTTGAGATCCTGCGTATTCTAGGGGCTTCCGGTCTTATGGGGATCCCAACTGAAGCAGACTTTCATCATGAGGAGATTGGACCGCTCGTCAATCGTGCGCTTCAATCTAAGAACCTTGAAGGCTATGAACGTGTGAAACTATTCCGTCTTGCCTGGGATCTGACGATGAGTGCCTTTGGAAGCAGACAAACGCACTATGAGTACTATTTCTTCGGCGATCCAGTGAAAATGGGGATGACGTATTTTGAGCAGTTCAACAAAGAGCCTTATAAAGAGTACATCCAGGATTTCCTGAAAAAAGTTAAACCATCAAAACCTGACTATACCAACGTATAAGGAGTGAAGAGGGATGAACTTTGATATCATCCGTACCGGCCGGGCGATCTTACACGTAACCGATTTAGACAAATCAAGAGCTTTCTATGAGGCTCTTGGTTTCATTGAAACAGCGTCTGATGACAAGAACCTATTCTTAAGAGGGATTGAAGAACACAATCATCACAGTCTGCTATTGAAAAAGGCAGAAACACCAGTCGTTGAAGTGATTAGTTACAAGGTAAGGTCAGAGGAGGATTTAGATCGCCTCGCTGCCTTTTTTGAAAAGCAGGGTTCCAAAGTGAAATGGATGGAAAAAGGTTCTCAACAGGCTGTCGGAAGAGCATTACGAATCCAGGATGTGTCAGGTCTTCCCGTTGAATTTTATGCGGAGATGGAACCGGCTGAACGACTGCTTCAGAAATACCACCTTCATAAAGGTGCGAAGGTGCAGCGGATTGACCACTTTAACTGCATGGTTCCAGATGTTGAGAAAGCCTATAACTATTACATTAACGAGTTAGGGTTCTCTTGCTCAGAATATACCGCAGGCGAGGAAGAAAAAATTTGGGCCGCATGGCTGCACCGTAAACCAAGTGTTCACGATGTCGCTTATATGAATGGCTTTGGCCCCCGTCTTCATCACGTTGGATTTTGGCTAAAAGATCCAATGAATTTAATTGACGGATGTGATGTATTGGCGTCCATGGGCTATGGGAATGCCATTGAACGCGGACCAGGGCGTCACGGATTATCCAATGCGATGTTCCTTTATTTGAGGGACCCGGATGGACACAGGATTGAACTGTATAACGGCGACTATTTAACGAGTGATCCTGATTTTAAACCGGTACGCTGGGATTTAGATGACCCAATGCGGCAGACATTCTGGGGACATGAAGCACCTGACAGCTGGTTTGAGGAAGCATCTGAAGTTCTCGATGTTCATTCACATGAAAAGGTGAAAGGTGCTGAACCTACTTTGAAAAAACGTAAACCAACTTTTGTGACGTGATAACGAAAAAATAAAAAAGAGGTGATTATGATGGACGATCGTATGTTCAGAGCAGCGATGGGGAAATTTGCAACGGGAGTTACGGTCATCGCTTCAGAGATGGATGGAGATGTTCATGGGATGACAGCCAACGCGTTCATGTCGGTCTCCCTTGATCCGAAACTCATCCTGATTTCCGTAGATGGAAAGGCTAAAATGAATGAAGTGATTAAGAATTCAGAGAAGTTTACCGTCAACATTTTGTCAGGTGATCAGAAGGAAATGTCGATGATTTTCGCCGGACAAATTAAAGATGGGAAGAAGGTAGAGTTCGACACCTTTGAAGGGCTTCCGGTAATAGGCGACTCACTTGTCAGTTTAGCTTGTAATCTTTACCAGGCCCACGATGCTGGTGATCACACCTTATTCATTGGAGAGGTCAAGAATTTGAATGTTCAAGACGGAGAGCCGCTGGCCTTTTATGAAGGAAACTATAAACAAATGACATAACTCTAAGGGGAGGGGTAACGATGAGAACGGTATCAATTGATTTTCCAATGGCACGGTCAATACAGGAAGACAGCGAAGCATGCGTCATGGCGTTAGGGTTTTTTGACGGCGTCCATTTAGGGCATCAAAAAATCATTCAAACAGCTAAGAAGCTGGCTGACGAAAAAAGTCTCAAGCTTGCTGTAATGACTTTTAACCAGCACCCCTCCTCCGTTATTAAGAAAGGAACGATTATCACCAACTACATGACACCACTGGCTGCGAAAGCAAGAGTGTTCGAAGGGCTTGGTGTTGATCTTCTATACGTTGTGAATTTTAAACCGGAAGTTGCTAAAATCCCACATGACCAATTTGTTGACGACTACTTATGCGGGTTGAGCTGTAAGCATGTCGTTGCCGGTTTTGATTACAAATATGGGTTTAAAGGCAAAGGAGATATGGAACAACTGCCGATCGACAGTGTTGGCCGTTTTTCAGTCACAACAGTAGGTAAACTGGAGAAGAGCGAGCAAAAAGTAAGTTCAACACTGTTGCGGGGGTTGATTTCCTCCGGGAGAGTAGAAGAAATCCCTAGATACTTGGGGAGGAGCTACTCGATAGCAGGCACATTAAAGGGACGAGGAAGAACGTGCACGATTGATTTTGACCCGGACTATTACCTTCCTTGCCCCGGTTTATATGAAGTAACGATTAATAAAAATACGTCCCAATTAAAAGGAATGTGTGAAGTGAAATCCGTTCACCATCCTGGCCAGCTGCAAGTTACGCTGTTCCGTGACCAATTATTTGATAATCATGCGGAAGCAGAACTGCAGTGGGATAATTTTATAGCCGATTTTGACATGGATGCATTCCATGCACAAGGGGATTTTCGCGAATTGGAAATGAGCATTTGACCTTAGTAGAATAATAGAGGAGGAATTGACATGGTACGAGATTACAATGAAGTTAAAGCCAGCTTGAGAGGTTCGGTAACCCCAGTCATCACACCTTTTAAAGCAAACCATGATGTTGATTATGAAACACTGTCTGAATTAATTGAGTTTCAATTGGAGAATGGCACACATGCGATATCTGTAACAGGAACATCAGGAGAACCAAGTTCATTAACGGAAGAAGAACGAGTAAATGTTATGGAAACAGCTTATAAAACAATTAATGGCCGCGTTCCATTTATACCAGGCACAGGCTCAACGAACCATGATGAAACAATGCGGCTAACGAAAAAGGCCGAGGAAATCGGAGCCGATGCAGCATTAGTCATTGTTCCATATTATAATAAGCCTAACCAGCAGGCGCTCTACAAACACTTTAAAACAGTAGCCGATTCCGTTGATATTCCAATCATTGTTTACAATATTCCGGGACGGACAGCGCAAAACTTAGAGGTTGAAACACTTGCCAACCTGAGTCGTGATTGTCCAAATATTATCGGAGTTAAAGAGTCGAACAAAAACTTCGAACATGTGAACCGTGTCCTGTTAAATTGTGGTCGAGATTTCTTGCTGTTCTCTGGAATTGAACTTCTTTGCTATCCGATGCTTGCGATTGGCGGAGCAGGATCCGTTAGCGCAACGGCTAACGTACTGCCAGGAAAGGTCGCGCAAATGCATGATGCCTGGTTTGAGGGAGATGTCGAGACCGCTCAAAAGCTGCACTATGAGTTGATGGAGCTTAATGATGTGCTCTTTAAAGACACCAATCCAGCACCTGTGAAAGCTGCTCTTGGGATGATGGGTAAAATTGAGCCGCATTTAAGACTGCCAATGGATCTTCCTTCAGAGGAATTGCAGAACGAAATCCGCGAAACATTAAATAAATACGGGGTGAATCTTCAACTTGTTTAGTAGAGGATTTTATGCAGAAGACGGTCTATCGATAAGGTAGGCCGTTTTTGTTTGCAAAAGGCGGCTGGCTGGTGAGCGATTTACATAGAAAATGAGCGCTTTAGAGAGAAATGTGAGCGACTCGCTAAAAAGACGAGCGATTACTAGAATAATACGAGCGTTTTTGACAAAAGTTGAGCGATAATGGATAGAAGGGGGAAGCTTCCTACATGATGGGCTCCTATTTGCTAGAACAATGTAGACGACTTCAATTATAATGGTATATGCTTAAGAGAAAGATAGGAAAGGAGCGGGGATTTTGTCGATACGAAAACGGTTGATTTTATCTAACATAGCCATGGTTGTTGGGCCTTTTTTATTCCTGCTTATAGTAGAAATTATAGCTGGCTACCTGCTGATGAATGTAATAGAGATAGAAAGTAGAGACCGATTGCAGAAAATATTCATCTCCATTCATTTCATAGGTTTGCTTCTCATACTAATTTTAACGAACGGAATCATTACATACTTTTTATCGAAGAGTATCATTCGTCCAGTGAACCGATTAACTCATGCAGCAGAAGAAATCGGCAAGGGAAATTTGGATTTTAAGATTGAACGGATGAGAAAAGATGAAATTGGTAAACTGTCCGATACCTTTGAAATGATGAGAAAGAGGCTGCAGGAATCTCAAGAGCTTAAGAAAAAGTACCAGGAGAACCGGAATAAACTAATGATGAATATTTCACATGACTTAAAGACGCCTATCACATCAATTAAAGGCCATATAGAAGGAATACGCGATGGTGTGGCAAATACCGAGGAGAAAATGGATGCTTATATTGAAACCATTCATACGAAAACTATTGTGATGGATCGTCTCATTGACGAACTTTTTGAGCATTCTAAACTTGATATGGGGCGATTGGCTTTCCGATTCAAAGAGGTTGATTTACAGCCATTTCTCATTGATTTGATGGAAGAGTACCAACTCGAGTGGGATGAGGTAGCTTTTTCCTTTGAGGCAGAAAAAGAAAAAGACTTTCGCGCAAAGGTTGATCCTGATCAACTAAGAAGAGTCGTTGTGAATCTAATGAATAATAGTTTAAAACATATGGATAAAACAGAGAAGAAGATTCATATTGATCTGGAAGAAAAATTTGATGAGATTACGGTAAAGGTTAAAGATAATGGACCAGGTATACTTAATAAAGACTTGCCTCATATTTTCGAGTTGTTTTATCGTTCAGACATGGCGAGGACTTCAGAAGGGGGAAGCGGTCTGGGACTAGCTATTTCTAAGCGCATTATTCAAGAACATGAGGGAGAGATCAGCGCCTCCAGCAGAATAGGTCATGGAACAACCGTGACCTTTACTCTTCCTGTATCACGCATTTAAAGGGTGATGTAATGAATCATATTCTAATCATTGAAGATGAAGAGAGTATTGCAGAATTGCAGAGAGACTACCTGGAAATGGACGGCTATGCGGTTACGATATCTTTGGACGGGTACACTGGCCTTCACACTGCTTTAACGGAGGACGTCGACTTAGTATTGTTGGATGTCATGCTGCCAGGAATGGATGGATTCAGCGTCTGTAAAGCACTACGTAAGAAGAAGGATATTCCGATTTTAATGGTGACGGCAAAAGTAGAGGATATCGACAAAATTCGGGGACTTGGCTTGGGGGCAGATGATTACATTGTAAAACCCTTCAGTCCCAGTGAACTAGTTGCTCGTGTTAAAGCACATCTTACAAGGTACCAACGTCTAGTCGGTAAGGCAGATCACGACACTCAAATTCGCGGACTTCACATCGATCGTAAGTCACGAAGAGTAAAAGTCAATGAGGAAGAAATCATGCTGACGGCCAAAGAGTTTAATTTATTGTCATTTCTAGCTCAGAATCCTGATCATGTCTTTAGCAAAGAGGAGTTATTTGACCGAATTTGGGGATTCGATTCTGTTGGAGATATCAGTACGGTAACTGTCCATATTAGAAAAATTCGAGAAAAGATTGAAAAAGACCCCTCACAGCCAGAGTATTTGGAAACAGTATGGGGAGCGGGTTACCGATTTAAAAAGTAAAAGGAAGGGATCTTCATCAATCGAAGATTCCTTCCTTTTTATAGTTAAGAAATATTTAATCATTCATTAAGTAAGTTTTAAGAAGGCATCTGTATCCTGTTTATTAGTAGACAGGAGGTATTAACAGTGAATGAAAATCAGTTAATAAAAGGTACGAAAAAAAGGCAGAAAATATTCGCAGTGATTACAGGGGTCTTTTCAGCCTGTATCGTCGTCCAAATATTTATCGCCGGTTTAGCTATTTTTGACACCCCATTGCATTGGGGAGTGCATCGTTTCTTTGTACATCTCTTTGATAAGCTTGCTCTATTGATTCTAGGGTTGTCCTTTGTCTGCAAAATGCCCACAAGCATCCGCTGGCAAAGTGGTGCAATGGTTTTGCTGATTTATTTGATGTATTTTTCGGCAAACGTAGGCGCACTTGTATCATGGGGCGCCGCACTTCACCCCGTCTTTGCCATGCTGCTCTTTAGTCTATCAGTTTACTGTACCGTGCAATCATGGCAGGCAACGAGGGAGGTGGAACCACAATGAAAGGTTATGGTTATGCTCATTACTGCCATTGCTGGATTTATCGCCGGGATTGTAGTATCCGAGTTCATTGGAATGATGGGTTATCTTTTATTCGACCAATCAATGGGGGTCAAATATTTACCAATTGTTTTTGCAATTGTGTTTGCTTGCATAGGTCCTAGTATAGACAGGCGTTTTATCCGTGTTGGTACCCGTAAATAATGCATTGGGGTACACAACGGGTAATCCAATTTACAGAGAGCTTCAGTTATACGCGGCTAAATCCTTCTTGTTCAAGAAAATTAGCGGCTTCTTCATAAGAATTAAACGTTCCTTCAAGAGCCTCGTCTGCATATACGTTATATCCGTCTTCTTCACGCATTAAAACGAGAGACTGATCATAATCATTCATCCATTCCTCAAGGACGGGGTTTTTCTCAGCGGGCGTAGCGGATAGCGATTCGATCGCTTCCTGAACAAGGTTCCGCAGCTCGTCCGCTTTAAAATCACGAATGTTGATCATTCCTTTTGAGTCCGTCGGATAGTCTTCAAGTTCGCCAGCATAGACAAACCCGTTACCGTTTGGGTGGAGATGGTACACAATATTCTTTTTATCGTATAAGCTATTTTCAAAATGGAAATTAACGCGGCCAAGTGAAACTTCCTTTTTCTCAAGCTGGTTAAATTCCTCCATAATGGCTATTTTTTCTTCAAAAGATAACATAAGTGCCTCCTTGAGCTTTCTTTATCATTCGTGATTATAGCACATGGGAAACAGGAAAGGAAAAAAGGAATTGTTTAAAATAGCCAGCCGTGGTATAGTTAATTCTGCGATGAGCTAATTTGCGTAAGACGGCGTATATGCCTAACGTGGCTAAACGGCGAATGTGGTCGCCGGTACGTACGCGGCAAAGTATCGAAAGCTTTCCCTTCAATGGGAAAGCTTTTTTCGTGTAAAATAATAAGATGTTGAAGAGGGGGAGAAGGGATGTACTTAACGATCCAGCAGACTGCTGAATACTTAGATGTGCCGTATTCATATATTGAATCCCTAATTAGAGACAAGCAAATTCGCGCTGTCCACGATGGTACAGCATATCTTATCAACAACAATCAATTTGATACCTACTTTGAACAGATAGAGAAATATCGTCTAATGATACAGGAGTACTTAAGTGAACCGTTACCTGAAGATCCCGATATTAAAGATGAAGATTAAATAAACAGAGCCCTGGAAGAACTCTGTTTACTTACGCTCATACACTTTTTTACCACGATACCATGTTTCCAGAACTTTAATTTGGTGCAAGTCTTGAGGTGGAATTTCATGAGGATGTTGATCAAGCACGACGAAATCGGCTTGATACCCAGGCTTTATCTTTCCTTTACTATCCTCTTGGTACTCAAATTCCGCTGGGACAGTTGTGAAAGCATGAAAGCTGTCATCCACTTTTAACTTTTCCTGGGGCATCCAGCCGCCTTCAGGATTTCCTTCAAGGTCTGTCCGATTAACAGCCGTGTTGATCGTCACAAGCGGATTGATTGAGCCGATCGGCAAATCTGAACTTAATGTAACAGGAATGTGATCACGCACTAAACTGTTAAAGGCATCACAAAAGGGAAGTAATTCTTTTGGTGTCCATTTATCTTTCTTATTCCATTCGCCCAGTAAAAAGGATGGCTGTGTTTCGATATACGGTTTGAGTGTTCGCAGACGATCCATAAGGTCTGGAGCTAGAGTTTGAGCGTGGATAATTCGATGCCGTCGCTCTCTAGTATGGGCTTCTTTCTGTTCCAATGCCTCAATCGCCTGCTCACAAGCACGGTCTCCAATCGCATGCATAGCAACTTGCATCCCGTTTTCACCAGCTTCGGCTACCATCTCGTTAACTTGCTCCTGGGTGTAAATGAGCGTGCCACTCGTATCAGGGTTTTCAGGGTAAGGGTTTCTCATTGCCGATGTATGAAGACGCTGGGTGCCATCTAAGAAGATTTTAATTGCTCCGACTTTTACTTGATTCGTCCCATCCCCGGTTCTAAGTTTATGGGTCCTAAGAAATTGTCTGAGATCATCAATATCAAAGATATAATGATGCAGTTGAACATCAATAGGGAGTTCGCCTTCATTTTCAAGCTCCGTATAGGCTCTCCATAGCCGATCATAACTTCGAATGAAATTTAAATCATCGGTATGCAAGGAAGTAAGACCGTTTTCGTTAATATGTGGAAAAGCAGCCTTCAGAGCCTGTTTGGCATCCTTTACAGAGCGTCCCCAGAAATGGCGCTTAATGTAATGGACGGCGGTATCTTTAAACCTCCCGGTCCACTGTCCTTGATCGTCTTTCTCCTTAAAGATATCCGGCTCTTTTTTGAAAGCTTCTTCTTCTCTTAGCAATTCTAATGCTTTTTCACTTATCACACATTCATGTCCATCTTCATGGAGCAAAAAGATATAAGCATCTGCGTGAATTTCGTGCAAATCCTGTGCAGTTAATAAATGGTCGATATCATCAAATTGAGCATCATTGAACCCTTTTCCGAAAAACCACTGATTTTCTTTGAGGTTTCCATAATGATTCTCGATTAGTTCCTTCACTTCCTTGAAGCTCTCGGCTTCTGTTAAATCCAGTTCCTTCTTCAATAGCCCATATCTTAGTAAATGCATATGACTGTCATTAAAACTAGGTGCAATCAGCTTTCCTTTCCCATCAATCGATGTTTTTGGGCCTTTGTAGGGGCTTGGATGAATAGATTGGAATACACCGTCTTCAAATTCAATCGCATAGGTCTTATCCTTGTTCCTCTCATCAAAAGGCTGATAGATTCTTACATTATCTATGATCACGAATCAATTCTCCTCTCAAGCTGGTTCTATTAAATGGTTACCACTAAAATAAGTCAGTAAACCTTTTTGAGAAGTGAATGAAAAACGCAGAGTCATGGTTGCGACTCTGCGTTTTAGCTTACTCTTTAACAGCAATGGCTTCGATTTCAACTTTAGCTCCTTTTGGCAGCTTTCCGACTTCGACGGCAGCACGGGCTGGGTATGGTTCGCTTAAATAGCTGGCATAAACTTCATTAACCACAGCAAAATCGTCAATGTTATCAAGATAAATATTAGCTTTTGCGATATGTTTGTATGTAAGGCCAGCTTCTTTGAGAATTGCGCCAATATTCTCCATCACTTGTTCGGTTTGCTCTTTTACATGTTCCGACGCAAACGATTGTGTGACGGGATCAAGCGGAATTTGACCGGAAATGAAAATAAGATTTCCCACGTCGACTGCTTGCGAGTAAGGTCCGATCGCAGCAGGTGCATGGTCAGTTGAAATAGGCTTAAACAAAGTAAATCACTCCTCTTATGTATAGTTAATAAATATCCTATCATGCTAAAGATATTTAGGGAATACAAAGCGCATCGGAAAAAATAAGGAGAAATAAATCATTTCCCGGGAAATGTTGCCGTTTCATGTCTGTTTTTGAGGAGGTAATGGATTTACCGAAAATTTTGTCTTTACAAACTGAAAATTTTATCATTAAATTATTATCAGCTGCCTTTTGGAATGTTTTTGTTGTAGGATGATTTTTCAAGAAATACTAGGGTTCACCTTGATACAGGCAGATTCACTCGGTATAGAAAGGGTGATAATTAGGTATAATGACCTAAAATGATTAGAGTATTTTACCAATCAAAGGATAAGATAGCCTAGTTTAGTGAAAGCGATTACATATAGTCGTATTTAATGATACACTATTTAAGGATTTCATTTGAAGGAGGGAAACTTGTGGCAAATTCACGAAACGATGAAGTCATTGATGAAGCAGTTGGAGAAAAGTCGATTAACAGATTAGAATTCCGTGGAGGCGTCTTTGCAGCCACAGTCCCACTAATCTTTTTCATAGTATGGGCGATTACATTAAGTGTAACGAAGCTTGTCACTGAAGAAGCATTGGTTCTCGGAATGGTAATCGGTGTAGCCATCGGTTTATTTCTTTGTAAATCAAAGTGGGCGGATTACGCACAAGCTTTAATTTCAGGAATGGCGCAGCCGATCGGGGTCATCGCTGTTATTGCCTGGTTTTGGGCAGGGATGTTTGCTAAGTTGTTATCAGCAGGCGGTCTTGTCGATGGACTCATTTGGTTTGGGTTTCAGACGGGGCTGGAAGGCGGTGCTTTTGTTGGAGTAACCTTCATGCTATCCGCGTTATTTGCAACCGCCGTTGGTACAGGATACGGAACTGTCGCAGCATTTGGTATACTCATGTATCCAGCAGGGGTTATTCTGGGAGCAGATCCAGTCTTAATGCTAGCAGCCATCTTAAGTGGTGCGGTATTTGGGGACAACCTTGCACCTGTATCTGATACAACGATTGTTTCAGCTACAACTCAGGAGGCGGATGTGCCAGGAGTTGTTCGTTCACGATTTAAATATTCTATTACGGCTGCTATCCCAACGCTTATTTTATTCGTGATTCTTGGCGATGGGGGAGATGCCCAAAATACAGAAGCTATGGCAAGGCTTCAGGAGCAAGTATCACCGAACGGGTTGTTGCTGCTGATTCCGTTCGCATTAGTACTATATTTGGCATTGTCAGGTCATCATTTGTTAACTTCTTTGACATGGGGCATTGTTGCTTCTATCGTCTTTATCATTATTTCCGGAACACCCTTTACCGAAATCATTCATATTTACAAAGATGAGGCGGGTAATGCTGTTGTAGAAGGTGCCCTCATGAGTGGTATCGGCGGCTATTTCAATATGGCGATATTAATTCTGTTTATATTAGCAGCTGCCCACCTAATGGAAGTTGCGGGGACGATGGATAAAATCAGAGATTTCTTCCTTGGCATTATAAAAGGTGTAGTGAAACGTGCCGAGCTTTCCATGTACGGCATTGTCGCCTTCTTGAATGTGTTTATTACGATCAATACGGCAGCAGAAATTGCAGCTGCTCCATTTGTGCGTAAGCTTGGGAAAGAAATGAATATTCACCCTTACCGTCGAGCGAACTTCCTTGATACGGTAACTTCTTCATTAGGATATATTTTTCCATGGAGTGCCGGTGTTCTTTTGGCTTGGGCCACGATTAAAGGTGCTGCCAAGGAATACGAAAATATGCCAGTCGTTAGTCCAGCTGAAGTATTCCCGTATGTTTTTCAAGGTTGGGGACTTCTCATCGTTATGCTAATTGCAGCTTTGACAGGCTGGGGTTTACGTTATAGTGGAAAGAACGGTGAAGAAGTAAAACCGAAGGATTATGAAAATAAATAAAAACGAACGATGTAAAATTGAATAACAAAAACACAGATAATTAGCGAAGTGTTTTGTCGGAGCGAGGATAGAAATCCTTTCTTGACACACAACTATCCGAACTGATTCCAGTAGAATGGAATCGTTCGGATTTTTATGCTTAATTCAGTATTTTCCCAGTCTCTTTTATAGGAGAGGAGACAGGCTGATGGTTAATGCCTATAGAAAAAAGTGGTGTTAGGAGGATTCACAATAATCTGTTGTATATTTCATCTCTTTACTAAAGATTGATATAGAACACTGTTTTCCTTACAATGTTACTGAAAGCGCTTTAATGAATAAAGGGAGGGGACGTACCGGATGCATGTACCACTTTTACTGACGGATTTTTTAGATCGTGCTGTTGAATTGTATGGGGAAAAGCCTGCCATAATTGATGATGAACGAGTTCTGACCTATCGCCAATTGAACGGACGGGTTAATCAATTATCAAGAGGACTAAGGAGCCTCGGTGTGGAAAAGGGAGACAAAGTGGCTTATCTTGCTCCAAACACTACTGAAATGCTGGAAGGGTTCTACGGAGTGTTTCAAGTAGGGGCTGTCATGACAGCATTAAACACCCGTTTGAAGCCTGCTGATTATCAATTCATTTTAACCCATAGCGAAAGCAAAGTGCTGTTTGTCGATGAGGATTTATATCCGCTTATAAAGTCGGTGTTGAAGGAGATACCTTCCTTGGAAAAGGTGATTATTCATGGTGAGGCAGTGGATGACCACAAAGGATATGATGAATGGCGTACTCAGTTTTCGGCGGATGCGTTTGAGCGTGCAAAACTGGAAGAAACGGATATAGCAAGCTTACTTTACACGAGCGGTACGACCGGAAATCCTAAAGGTGTGCTGCTTTCTCACCGATCCAATTACTTACACGCTTTATCTTCGATGCATCATTTGCGTGTATCGGACGACGATACGCTGCTGCATGTGCTGCCGATGTTCCATGTGAATGGCTGGGGATCACCATTTTATTACACGATGAATGGGGCGACTCAAGTCATGCTGCGGAAGGTCGACCCGAAGACCATTTTACAAGAAGTGAAAGACCATGGTGTCACCGTTATGCATATGGCTCCAACCGTTTTAAATATGGTTATTGAGGAGTACGATTCAAACGCTATTGAATTGGAACATGACTTGCGCGTAGTCATAGCCGGTTCTGCGCCGCCGCCAGCTTTTGTACGGAAGGTTGAAGAAGATCTCAAGTGGGAATTCATTCAAGTTTATGGAATGACGGAAATTAGTCCCTTAATTACAACATCGATACCGCGATCAACAGAACTTGATTTACCTTCAGAAGATCAGTATCTTTTAAAAGCGAAAACGGGGTATGCGATGGTTGGGTCTAAAGTCAGGGTGTTGGATGCACTCGGAGAAGAAGTGGTGCATGACGGAAGGACGATCGGGGAAATTGTGACCCGCTCCAATAACGTGATGGAAGGGTATTAAAAAAATGAGACCGCCACTAAGGAAACGATTCGTGATGGCTGGTTGTATACAGGGGATATGGCGGTTATCGATCATCATGGTTATATTGAGATTGTGGATCGCAAAAAGGATGTCATTATCAGTGGAGGAGAAAATATTTCATCCATTGAGGTAGAAGGAGTCCTTTATGACCATCCCGCGATTTTAGAAGCCGCTGTGGTGGCTGTCCCCGATGAAAAATGGGGAGAAGTTCCACATGCCGTTATTGTCTTAAGGGAAGGCTATAAGGAGGAGACAGAAGCTGATATTATCAGATATTGCCGCGAGCGATTAGCTCATTTCAAAGTACCTAAGAGTTTTTCATTTGAAAATGAACTTCCTAAAACAGCTTCAGGAAAAATCCAAAAAGTCGTCCTTCGTAAAGGGTTTTGGAAAGACCACAATCGTATGGTTCGATAACGGGTAACAGAAAGCCTCGGATTCCGGGGCTTTAATTTTGTGATATTTACGTTAGAGATCGGGTGATTTGTGGTATGTAGAATAGGTGCATCAAAAATATATTCTTAGATAAGGAGAAAAAAACATGTGGCTGAGGCATCCCTTCTTCAAGTATATAACAGCTGTGATTCTCGTGTTAATCTGTATTTATTTTCTACATATTCTCCACTTCTTCCAGCCTGTTCAAACCATTATCGGTACGCTATTCTATCCTATTTTAATCGCTGGATTTTTGTACTATTTAATAAAGCCTTTCGTTAAGTTTTTATCAAAGTCCAAGTATATCCCAGAAGTGGCGGCCATTCTGATTGTATTTGCAGCAATAGCTGGACTGCTTTACGCAGGCTTTGCCTATTTGGCTGGTACGATTCAAAAACAGGTTTCCAGCATTACAAATTTACCAAGTAAGTTAAAAGAAACAGCTCAACAGACGGAACAAGTGATCCAAAGTAACAACTTAGGAATCCTTTCAGTTGGAGAGCTGCGCCAAAAAATGACTAGTTTCTTTGGGAGTCTCACCCAGCAAATTAGTGACCATCTGACAGGAGTTGTCTCCACTATTGCTGGAGCAGCAACTGTTTTAGTCATTATCCCATTTGTCTTATTTTACTTTTTAAAAGATGGTGACCGTTTAATTCCATTTTTATTAAAATCGATTCCGGAAAAGCATAAGATGGAAGGGGAGAACCTATTAAAAAATATTGACCAAACCCTGGCTGCCTATATCATCGGTCAAATAACAGTCGCGGTTGTGGATGGTGTCCTTATGTACGTTGGTTACTTGCTGATCGGGCTTGATTATGCGTTAGTACTTGCCTTGTTCGTTATAATTACCGCAGTGGTTCCTTTTTTCGGACCGATCATTGGCGCTATTCCGGCTTTAGTGGTAGCTTTGTCGCAAGATCCTATTATGGCAGTGTATGTATTAATTATTCTTGTAGTGGTCCAGCAGCTTGAAGGAAATCTAGTGGCGCCAGTTGTGCTTGGAAACCGCCTGAACCTGCATCCTTTGACGATTATATTGCTGCTGGTCGTGGCAGCTGCCTTATATGGATTTATTGGCATGGTCATTGCTGTTCCGCTTTATTCTGTTCTAAAAGTGGTATTGAAGAATCTTGTACAATTTTTAAAACTCAGACATAAGGGATGAGGTATTTACATGGAATTGCAGGATAAATTTGTTGAAAACGTTGTGTTTTCTTTTCAGGAACAAGGAGAAAAGTGGTTGAACGACCTGCCGCATCTTCTTCATTATTGTGAACGAAAATGGGGGTTGTCGCTAAAAGAGCCTTATACGTTGTCTTATAACTATGTGGCGCCAGCCGTGACCAGAGACGGAAATGAAGTGGTCGTTAAAATTGGCTTGCCAGGTCAAGAATTTAATCAAGAGCTTGATGCCCTTCAGGCGCTTAATCCCAAAGGTATCGTTCGACTATTAGATGAAGAACGCGAGCGTGGGGTGCTACTGTTGGAAAAAGTAGAGCCAGGGACGATGCTTTCAACAGTTGAAAAGGAAGAAGAGGTAAGTCAAATAGCTGCCAGTGTGATGAAGGGACTAGTGGCTCCTGTCGAAAATAAAAAAGGGCTCCCTACGACAAGAGACAGGGAAGCAGAATTAGCTCGTATATGTGAAGAAAATCCAACTGGACTCGGCCCTTTTTCGGGTGCAGATTTAAAGAGGGCATTACATGTGTTTGCGATTATGAATACGACCGCGAGTAATTTGAAGTTGCTTCATGGTGACTTCCATCATTATAACATTCTGTCTAATGGACGTGATTCGTGGATTGCGATCGATCCGAAAGGGTTAATCGGGGAAGTGGAGTATGATTTCATCCAATTTCTGATGAACGGTTTACCGCAAGAAGGTGCGGCTGATGTTATCGCAAATAGAGTGAACCGGCTGACTGAGGAGTTAGATTTAAACTTGAAGCGGTTGTTGCTTTGGGGATACGCGCATTCTGTTTTATCAAGCGCATGGACCGTTGATGTGACAACAGGTAAGTACGATCGAAGCTTCTCGCAGTGCCCGGCTATTTTTAAGGATTTGTATGAGAGATACTATGGCCATACGATTGATGACTTTTTGGGAAAACGAGCACCATAGAGGTACTCGTTTTTTCATGCCTTAAGGACTTTTAGCAACTGCTCTATCTCTCCGTACAACTCCCATTATCCCAGCAATAAGCAGTAAAGCTGCTGGAATTAGGTAGAACATCGAAATACTAATAAGTCCCCCAAGAGCTGCAGCAATCATCATAATCGCGCCTATCTTTGTTTTGCTCTTAACAAGTATGGCTCCTACAATGGCGAGAGTAGAGAACAAGAAGGCCGCCCAGCCAAGTCCGCTGATGGCACTTGCTCCCGTCTCACTGACGGCCGCATCAATTTCTCCAATGAAGATCGCAAAAAAAGCACTGAAAAACCCAAGAATTCCGCCGATTAATCCTAAAATGAATTCACTGTTACGGTCCATGGTGTATCCCTCCACTCATAATAGAACCTGTCTGTTCAATCGTATTCGGAGACAGCCAAATTATACCTGTCCGAAATTTAGCGAACGGGAGGGGAGGTGAAGAGGCAGTGTTTATCCGCGAAATTCTACATAAACTTCAATACTCCTGCTCTGTATTTGGCTAAAACCCCTATACTATGGTATATTCATACCAATGCCATCCTACGCTAATAGCGACTGCGGGAAACTTAACCATTCTCATAGGATGGCAGGTTACATATGAAAGCCGAACTTGTTTTATAAACAAGTCCGGCTTTTTTTATTGCACCAGCTTTAAAAGTGTCTAGTTTTCATAAAGTCAGGCCCATCCAGCTCCAACTGCCTCGCTTTTTCTTGCGCAGGTATTGTGATACCCGCGTTGTAACCGATTTAAGTCTGAAAGCGTTTTGCCTTTATGAAAAAAATGGGAAAAAATATAATTTTCAGAAAAAGGGTTGCTATTCGACAAAAACGGGTTTACAATACTCCTTATTATTTATTGTTGAAGGAGGCTTCGCGATGGTAACATTTCTTGCATCCATCATGATTTTACTACTAGGATACTTTTTCTATGCAAAGGTGGTTGAGCGGATTTTCGGCATCAACGACGAGAACCCAACCCCTGCTTATACAAAGAATGACGGGTTTGACTACACACCGATAAGCTGGTGGAAGGCGAGCCTCATTCAATTGCTGAACATCGCTGGCCTCGGTCCGATATTCGGTGCCATCATGGGCGCACTTTACGGACCCGTTGCCTTCATATGGATTGTTATAGGCAGTATTTTTGCTGGTGCCGTACACGACTATTTCTCAGGCATGCTGTCACTTAGACACAATGGTGCACAGTTTCCAACTATCGTTGGTAAATATTTGGGCAAGCCGGCACAATCTATGATCAATGTGCTCTCTATAGGCCTGATGATTCTTGTGGCGGCTGCGTTTACCGCAGGACCTGCTCAACTGATGTCCGAAATTACGCCACTTGGCTTCACGGCATCATTATTGATCATTTTTGCTTACTTTTTGCTGGCAACTCTGCTGCCTATTAATAAAATTATTGGACGAGTCTACCCAATTTTTGGTGCCATTCTTATATTTATGGCGCTTTCGATCGGGGTAGGGCTTTTCTTTTTTGATAATCCTGTACCCAACCTGACACTGGACAACTTGCATCCTGACGAGTTGCCGATGTGGCCGCTTCTTATGGTAACGGTCTCTTGCGGCGCTATATCAGGTTTTCACAGTACACAGAGTCCGATTCTTTCCAGGACGCTGAAAAAGGAAAGTGAAGGGCGAAAAGTTTTTTATGGTGCGATGATTAGTGAAGGTATCATTGCCCTTATCTGGGCTGCCGCTGGAATGGCGTTCTTTGGAAGTACTGGGGGACTTCAAGAAGCTCTTGCAAACGGCGGGCCAGCTGGGGTCGTGAATGAAATCAGTATTACAACTCTTGGCACGTTAGGCGGGATACTTGCCGTGCTTGGTGTGATTATCCTGCCGATTACAACAGGTGATACAGCATTGAGGTCTTCGAGAATGATGCTGGGAGATCTTCTTACACCGATCTTAAAAAAACGCGGAAAGTGGACGAATGGGCTATTGGTGATTCCGGTTGCTGTGCCGACTTTTTTGCTCACCCAGATGGATTATAGCTTTCTGTGGCGTTATGTAGGCTGGTCCAATCAAGTGGTAGCCACTGTTATGCTATGGACCGGCGCCATGTATTTGATCAAACATCAGAAATTCCATTGGATTTGCAGTATTCCAGCTTTATTTATGACCGCGGTGGTCAGTTCCTATATTTTCTATGCACCAGAAGGATTTGATCTGCCCTATACAACATCGATGGTGATCGGAGCTGTTATTTGGGCGGCTGTCCTTATTTGGTTTATTACGCAGGTCATGAAATACAAGGCAGCCAGTCAAGAAGAATCTGCTGCCCGAAAAGCCGGATAATAGAGATTCCCGTCTCCCGTGTTTCAGGGGACGGGAATTTTTTTGGCTTAATTCTTCTTCCTATAGGGTGACTTACATATCCACATGAAGCAGCCGTGTTGTTATTCTTTTTCATAACAACTCCAAAAGGGTGTAAGTTTATCAATATCAAACTTATCTATCGATTTTATCATTTGAATCTTCAGCTCTTGCTCCATATCTTCACGTTCAGTCGCAGGCAGAGAAGCACTTAATTTTTTTATTTTTGGTTCGAATTTGTCAATCAGCTCCATCATCGCTGTTTCATCTGCTTCTTTTGCTCGTAACAATAACTCGTACACCTCACTCATGTTTCTTTTTCACCTCTTCTGTTAAATGATCTATCGACTTATCAAGGTTTTGCAGACATTGGTCCAATCGAAATAGAACGAAGAATGTCACAACAATGGGGAAGCCAATATTTCCAGCAAGACTCATCCATGATTCGATGGCTATCATGTCCATTCTCCTTCCTGATAAGCTTTACGAAATTTTCTTATGACCCTGTGATACGATTTGGAAGTTGATTGTTGCGAAACACCCAGTTTCTCAGCGATTTCCTTAAACGACAATTGATTGGCGACGTGGTCATATAAAATCAAGCGCTGCTGAACAGTTAGTCGACTAATTACGGTTTGTAATCGTGGACACGTGACCAACTCAAATGAGTCGCTTTCCTCACCCCAGCCACTAGAATTAGGATCTTCAACCGTGATTACATCCAATACGGTCAGGTCTTCACCTACTGGCTGATTAAGGGTGAACCTATGAGAATCATGCCAGTGCTGTCGCTTTTTTCGATAATCCTTCGCACATCGCCACATCGTTGTATTCATATAGGTTACAAACCGTGCTTCAATCTGATAATGATAAAACAGCTGATTCACGCGACTGCGATTCTGGGTCGTTGGATCGTTGCTCGCTATTGTATAAGCTTCGTAATGGCCGCCATGCTGCAAAAATGAGTCGAACGGTTTTTTGGACATGTTACCAGCCTCCTTTCTAAAGAATAAGGGTTAGGAATAATATTTTACAACCGACAATCGAACTAATGTTCGTATTTTTTCACGAAAAGTACCATTTTATACATGATTAGTGAATCAATTCTAGGCTTGTGAGAAGTTTGCAGCCACGGTCTATAATTGCGTTTATATGTTTGGACAAATTTGGGAATAGTAGTAAAAAGTCTTTCTATGGAGGAATGAACATGCCGGAATTACCGGAAATGGAAAATTATAAACTATTACTCCAGCAAAAGATTGGCGGGCAAACGATCACAGACATCTCCATTAACCGTGAAAAATCCATTAATGTGGATACAGAGACTTTCACGAGCCAGGTACAAAATCAGAAAGTAGTAGAGATAGAAAGGAAAGCTAAGCATTTATTGTTTCATCTTGAAAATGGCTGTGTTCTAGAGCTTCATCTCATGCTTGGAGGCTTGATGTTTTATGGTACTGAACAAGAGAAGCCGGATCGTACCATTCAAATACGAGTGTCCTTTGGAAAGAAGAACCTTTATTTTATTGGCTTACGGTTAGGGTACTTGCATCTTTTTACACAAGAAGGGGTTAAGGAGGAATTAGCAGATTTAGGCCCAGAGCCGCTAAATGTGAATTTTTCGCTCGATCATTTTTTAGAACTAGTAGAAAATAAAAGAGGTATGCTGAAAAACACCCTCGTTGATCAGGAATTTCTATCAGGAATTGGCAACTGTTATTCGGATGAAATTGCTTGGCATGCTCACTTGTTGCCAGACCGAACCATGGACGATCTCGACAAAAAGGAGAAAGTTCAATTGTACGAATCTATAGGCTTTATTCTTCCAAGAGCCACTCAATTCGGTGGGTATATGGACGAGCCCCTTTTTAAAGGGGATAGCAAAACAGGCGGCTACCCTTCACAAGCGTATGTGTATGATCGAGAGGGGAAATCATGTAAAAGGTGCGGGAACAAGATTAGTAAAGATGAAGTTTCATCACGAAAAACATTTTACTGTCGTAAATGTCAGCACTAGAAAGGGGAGATGATAATGAATTTTGGCGCCCATGTCTCCATTCGTGATGGTTATTTAGGTGCTGCAAAAAAAGCTGCATCCATGAATGCTTCTGCTTTTCAGTACTTTCCTAAGAATCCAAGAAGTTTATCTGTCAAAGAAGTAAGTAAGGATGATGCTGCGCTTTGTAAGGAATTTAGTGAAAAGAATAACCTTATATCTGTCAGTCATTCTCCCTATCCAACGAACTTGACGCCAACGAGCTCAAGCAAAAGAAATCAAGTAGTTCAGTCGCTGTTAAACGACCTGGAGATCACCGATGCGTGTGGTTCGCTTGGGGTAGTTGTTCACTTTGGGAAGGAAATCAGTCAGAATGACCCGCTCGTTAGCTATCGATTGATGATTGAAGTACTCAATGAAACCCTCGGCCAATGGGACGGGGAATGTAAGATTCTTCTTGAAAACAATGCCGGGAAGCCTGGCACAATTGGGACTACTCTTGAAGAGCTTGTCCAAATTCGGCAGTTATGTGATGAACCTGAGAAAATTGGGTTTTGCTTTGACACGTGCCATGCTTTTGCAAGTGGTTTATGGAATGGAGAGGATTGGAGTGAATTATGGAATAAAGGGACAGAACTCGGTTATTTTGAACAATTAGAAGTAGTCCATTTTAACAATTCCAAATATGAGAGCGGGTCAGGAAAAGACCGCCACGCTAATATTGTCGATCATGGTTACATAACCAGTGACCAATTTGATCAACTTTTGATCACTCCACAATTAAGGGACATACCATTTATTCTGGAAACACCTAAAGAGATAGTTCCCCATCAAAAGGAGATTGCGCTTCTTCAAGAAAGATGGGGATAGAAGGATGATGTTTCTTTACATGGAAGTAAGCCTTTTGAGTCGACCTACAAACCACTTCAATATCACCCCAATGGCAATATAAATAGGGAAAGAATAGATGTGTCTCCACTCATGGAGTTCATATATATTCATCCAGACAAATAAAGGTTCGGCGATAAATGCACCACCAGCTGAGAGTATAATATGTGCCAAAACAAAGTTTCTCCAGCGTGGAAACCACTGATATATAAGCATGTGGGTTACAGGTAATAATGAATAATCTATAGGGAGTAACTCAGGCAGCATCTGGATCATCTTGGATTCATATGTCCATAGCCCCCATATCACTCCAATAGAGTCTAAAAATGCGGCAATTGCGGCTACAAATAATCCTAGAGTCATTATTTCAAATAAGCGGCTTTTATCGACGAGAATCCACCAGGGGATCCATGGAATAATCAGTATAATAAGGAGGAACCACCAATTAGAAGAGAACAGCACATGTTCCACCCAATAATCATAATGGGTGTCATACCATTTCTGCTGAATTTCATAGAGATGGACAGGATTTACAGTTGAAATGAGACTGCTCATGGGTAACGGCCCTCCTTCTGGTATATAAAAATAAACGGTGAATGCTATCGATGTTGTGAACTAAGTCGTACTCTTATTCTTCCTAAAAGAGAGGTATTTATTTAACACAATGGAAATTGTGAAGTACAAAGGTAAATGAAAAAAAGCTGCCGAACAAACTTTGGCAGCCCAGATTACAATCTTACTTATTTATCACCCTCATGGTTTTTCCAGTATGTTTCTTTCCCACTAACAGGACACACGGGAAAGTCCTCATTTTTATTAAAGGTGAGCCTTTCACCGGACTGGCACATATATTCTCCAGTCTTAGGCACCCCTTGTCCAGTTCTGTATTCACGGTAGTCTTCTTCCATTTACTCCACCTCCATCGGTTAACCTTGAGACTTATCGTTTCCTAAAAAATTGTTTTTAGCATGATCACTGCGATTTTGCCCACCGGTTTATGTTTAGTATCCTTGGGTGCGGGTAAAATGGTGAAAAATACCAAGGTACTATTAGTTTGGAGGGGTGTTTAGAGATGGAAACGAATACTGCCAATTTAACCCCAAGCGCACGCTCTGCCCGTAATTTATGTCGGGAATTTTATTTGGCATTGGACTGGTTGCTTTTTTAGATGAAATGGTTTTCCATCAGTTGTTGCATTGGCACCATTTCTACGACAAATCTACAACGGATGTAGGGCTGGTTTCTGATGGTCTCTTTCATGCTTTCAGCTGGTTTGCGACAATTGGCTCGTTGTTTATGGTTGCAGATCTGCGTCGTCGAAGGTCATTTTGGCTAAAAAGATGGTGGGGAGGCGTATTGATTGGGGCTGGTGCTTTCCAATTATATGATGGAACGATTCAGCATAAGTTGATGAGGATTCATCAAATTCGCTATGTGGAAAATCTTCTCCTGTATGACTTGATCTGGAATATTTCAGCTGCGCTCATGATAGTAATCGGCAGTGCACTTGCCATTCGTACACGGCGCAAATTAAAATCAGCATCCTCCCAGGTTTACCTGTAGTTCTATTTTTTGGAATGCTGTTCATATTATACATCTGGGCGGCCATCATAACTAGTAAGCAAAGTCGTCTCAGGTCATGGCCGATTCACAGGTACATATGTTGGTGTGCTGGCGTACTATGTGCTGGGGCAGCTATAGTTGGCCCATTAGCAAATAGAGCCCATTATGACTTTACGGCCCACATGACTGCTCATTTATTACTTGGTATGCTTGCTCCTCTACTTTTAGTTCTTTCTGCTCCGCTGACTCTATTGTTACGAACAGTTCCATTCCGAACCGCAAAAGTCTTTGCTAAGCTACTGAAGAGCTGGCCTGTCAGCCTGGTCAGTCATCCGGTCTCTGCCTCAACCCTTAATATCGGCGGACTGTGGCTTCTTTACATGACGAGCTTGTACGAAGCCATGCATCATAATTTGTTTGTCGGTTTAACCGTACATTTACATATGTTTTTAGCAGGCTATTTATTTACCGCTTCTATGATTTATATCGACCCGACACCGCATAGGTATAGTTTCGTTTATCGTGCGATCGTGTTAATTCTTACTTTGGCAGGGCATAGTATTTTATCAAAATATATCTACGTGCAACCTCCACCTGGCGTATCGGAAGCCCCTGGCCAACTGGGAGCGATGGTCATGTACTATGGGGGAGACCTCATTGACTTATTTCTAATTATCGTGCTTTGTTATCAATGGTACAGAGCTGCCCGTCCTCGCGTTACCATAGGCGTATGTCAATAAACAAAATTCTGATGGTTTTTACAAAGTACAGACAAACTTATGGCTATATAAATTTTTAATGAATTGGTGCGAAAGACTTTCATATGCAAGACGGATTCCGTACAATGATTACTAATTATACTTTTTGACTTTCAAGCGTCATAGAAGTAAACCAATACCAATTTCAGTTAGGAGTCCTGTCAATGAGTGAATATCAGCTTGAAATCGTAGAAACAGAAAACAAGAAACCGAAACCTGAAACAGATCATATTCCATTTGGGAGAACATTTACGGATCATATGTTTGTTATGGATTATGATACGGACAAGGGATGGTATAACCCACGGATTGTTCCTTATGAACCGCTGACGCTCGATCCTGCAGCCATGATTTTTCATTATGGACAGACGGTTTTTGAAGGGCTAAAAGCTTATCGGGCAGCAAATGATCGAGTTCTATTATTCAGACCTTCTAAAAACTTGCAGCGACTAAATCGTTCAAGTGAACGGCTTAGTATCCCGCCGATTGATGAAGAACGTGTGATGTATTATCTGAATCAATTGATCAGCCTGGAACAGGAGTGGGTTCCTTCCACACAAGGCACGGCATTATATATCCGGCCATTCATCATCGCCACGGAAACGAATCTGGCTGTGGCGCCGTCACATTCTTATAAATTTATGATTATTCTTTCGCCGGTGGGTCCTTATTTTTCCGGTGGCTTAAAGCCTGTTAAGATCAATGTCGAAGAGCAGTTTACACGAGCTGTTAAAGGCGGAACAGGTACGGCAAAAACGGCAGGGAACTACTCGTCAGGTTACCAGGCCCAAGCGAAAGCGAACAACGAGGGAAATGCAGATGTGCTCTGGTTAGATGGAGTAGAGAAACGATACATTGAAGAAGTTGGCAGCATGAATATCTTCTTTAAAATCAATGGAGAAGTAGTAACACCTGAATTAAATGGAAGTATCTTAAATGGGATTACAAGAATGTCGATCATTGAGTTGTTGAAAAAATGGGAGATCCCTGTAACTGAGCGCAAAATCTCCATCGCCGAATTGTATCAGGTGTACGAAGAGGGTGGCTTGGAAGAAGCCTTTGGAACTGGTACAGCTGCTGTTATTTCTCCAGTAGGGGAATTAAACTGGCTGGGTCATAAAATGGTGATCAACAACCATGAAATTGGGGAGTTATCTCAGAAACTCTATGATACAATTACGGGTATTCAAACAGGGAAAGTGGAAGATACTCATCAATGGACAGTCGAAGTAAAATAAGTGTGAGAAAAGGCGCCTGGCAAAAATGCGAGGCGCCTTAGTACTTTTACTTCTCAGATAATTCATTTTCTGTGACCCATTTATGGTTTGTTACCTCTTCTCCACCCGTAGTGGGGGTGTAAGTAATCATATAAACTGTAGTTTGTTTGGCAGACTCAATTTCCGCTGTAGCACCATGCATTCCCTTCATATGTGAAGCCTGAATGGTGACCTCAGTGCCGGGCTCAAGCGGTTCTTCACCTGGGTTCTTAATTTCTTCGTGAATGACCCATTTATGGTCTTCTACTCTTTCCCCGCCTGTTGTCGGAGTGTAGGAAACTACGTAGGCGGTCGTGTTAAAAGCGCCTTCTATAGTTGCTTCTGCGCCTTGCATCCCCTTCATATGGCCTTTCTCAATTACTACCTGACTGCCAACTTCAAAGGTTGGATCCTCTGCCTTTTCTAATCCCTCAGGGACTTCACCTGAACTGGAATGATTCATATCCGTATGGCTTTCAGTGTCTGATTGTGTTTTGGAAGTCTCCTCGTTGGTATCCTGATTTGATTCTTCGTTACTACTACTGCATGCTGCTAACATCATAGTGAAGATCAGAATTACGATGCCAGCCCACTGTCTTTTACCTATCATACAATACCTCCTTCTACCTATTATCGTTCTCTTATACTATACCCCCCTATAGTATTAAGTTCAATAATTAAATATTCCTAGATGTTTTTTTATGTTTAACAAAGAAAAAGCGCCGCTGAAACTTGTGCCGGCACTTTTTTCGTGGTTATATTTAGGTTTGCTGACGAAGGACAAACGATATTTATTCGGTGTCTTTTGTACGAGCAAGCTGTTGTTTATTCAGGGTTCCAGGTGGTTGTTCTGACCATCCATGATCAATCATAAGTTCGGCCCCTTAATTAGTGAATTAAGGAGACCTTCCCATTAGTAAACTCTACATTCTAACGATGATGGCGCCGCCGCCACTACCTTGCACACACTTGGTATCTTCTTGATCGTGCATGGATTGAAGTAATTCATGATACTGTGTCATTAATTGACTGATCTTTTCCATTTGGCTCTCCAGTCTGATGATGGCTTGCATCATATATTGCAAATCCGAAGAGGAACCGTTGTACGAAGGGACGGGATAGGGAGGGTATCCCTGACCATGGTAAGGGAGAGAACTCTGGTGGTGGGACCCCATCTGGTACATGTCATCGTGATGTGCACCGTGATGACCGCTATCGTCTTCAGCACCTCCGTGTCCTTGAGTTCCACCGCTTTCACCCTGGTTGTGACGGTAAGGATTCCACATAGGCTGGTATGGATCGTATGAAGACATCCTCTAACCTCCTTTCCTCATAAAGTAGTTTATTCGTTTATGTCTTTTCTTGGGTATAAACCTTCTAAAATGATTGATCTGCCTATTTGACGATGAACGAGATGAGCTCATCAAAAATCCTGTAGATTGAAGAGGTGTCTGGAAGGGAATGACACTACCAGACAATTTTTAATGGAAAGGGGAGAGATACTTGAAAATATATGTGAAGAAGGTGAAACAGCAACTCCCGATTAGTCTGGAGCACGCTTGGTCATTTTTCTCTAATGCAGGAAACTTATCAGACATTACGCCGTCCTGGATGAAGTTCGAGGTCACCGGCGAGCTGCCGGACAAGATGTATCAAGGGATGGTGGCAACCTATCGCATACAGCCCCTTAAAGGTATTACTTTGCGTTGGGTTACAGAAATTACTCACATGGTAGAGGGGAAATACTTCATCGACGAACAGCGGTTTGGACCTTATCGATTCTGGCATCATCAACACCATTTTAAAGAGATTGAAAGTGGTGTCGAAATGCAGATATCGTTCACTACGCTCTTCCCTTTGCCGCCATTGGCCGTTTCGCACATAAAATTAATGTGGAAAAAAAACTGCATGAAATTTTTCAGTACAGACGACAAAAACTTGAAGAACTATTTAAAGGGGGAGAGAGGCGCTCATAAGCGTGAGGGATGGAGATATTTAACACGTGTAAAGAACGGAAAGAGTTCTAATCCTAAGGATATGGAACAGTAAAGGTTCCAACCCCACGAGGAGTGATCAACGATGGCGGAAAACAATCGGAATGAATTGTTAGTGCCTGGTGCAGAAAATGCAATGGACCGGATGAAGGAAGAAATTGCAATGGAATTTGGTGTTGAGCTTGGTGCCGACACGACTGCGCGTGAAAACGGATCGGTGGGTGGCGAAATGGTCAAACAAATGATTAAAATCGCCGAGTCAAGTATGGCAGACAGAAACAAATAGCCTGAAGCAGCGGGAACTCATATTATATGGGTTCCCCTGTTTCAAATTTACATATTAAAGCCTTCTAATGGCTCTTTAACAAAAATCTCACAAGTCACTTTCTATTGGTATGTTCCACAATTGTCCAGTTGTTGAATCTGAGTAAGGCTCCGTATTTTTAAAAGAGAATGGGGGGTGGGGATGGGGCATAACTAAATTGCTTAAGTAAAAAGACGAATGAGGTGCTGTTTTAGCGAAGTATATTTGCGTAGCGGTTTATGTGCACCAATATAGTTTTTACTTAGTTCGGATTTTTATTTGATAAAAACACTTTTGTCCCACCTCACGGAAAGCGTGTTATTTCCACGATCACCATCTCCTCGTCCAGATGATGGAAGGGCTGCGAAGTATGAAACTCATTCAAATCGATGACAGAGAAATAATTTTTTTGAAAATAGGTAAATCTGCAAAAGTGATCAAATGATAGTTGCTTTATCCCTTGTGATATCTGTATAGTATCCGCTTTCATTCTTTTAAATCCTTTTATATTAGTAAGCGCTTACAAAAGTTCATGAATAGATTCATTCATTTGACTATCCAAAAAATTCTGATAACATAATTAAAATATGAGCGAGGTTACATCATCGCTCAACCAAATAAGACAATTACAGGATGGTGAAAGAGTGACAATCCAAAAAGAAAAAAATGACCATACTACACCACTTCGACGTGATGTGAGTCTCCTCGGACATATGCTTGGTGAGATTCTCGTTCATCATGGCGGAGAAGAATTATTAAACAAAGTGGAAACAATCCGTGAATTAACGAAAGAGCTTAGAAGAAACCGGGATACCTCTACCTATGAGCAATTAAAAACAGAAATCCAAACCCTTCAACCTCCGATGCGTTCGCAAGTCATCCGCGCATTCTCAATCTACTTCCACCTCGTGAATATTGCTGAGCAGAACCATCGTATTCGCAGGCGCCGTGAATACCAGCTTTTTGAAGACCAAGGGGTGCAGCCTTTTTCAATAGAAAGTGCGGTGCTCTCGCTTAAGGATCATCAAATCGATAAAGGGGTCATCCAGAATGTGCTCAACGAACTATCATTGGAATTGATCATTACGGCACATCCTACCGAAGCAACGAAACGAACGGTACTTGAAATTCAGAAGCGTATTGCTACGATTTTAAGACAGCTTGATCATCCTCAGTTAACGGATAATGAACGTGAACGTATTCAGGAGAGTCTGTTTAACGAAGTGACCGTACTGTGGCAGACCGATGAATTAAGGCAGCGTAAACCGACGGTCATGGATGAGGTTCGAAATGGTTTATACTATTTTGATGAGACGTTATTTGATGTACTTCCTGATATCCACCAGGAATTGGAGGATCGTCTAGAGGAAAGCTATCCTGAGGATGATTGGACAGTTCCTGACTTCCTTCGTTTCGGCTCCTGGATTGGTGGGGACCGTGATGGGAACCCGAATGTCACGCCAGAGCTTACATGGGAAACCCTTAAGAAACAGCGGGCGTTAGTTTTGAAAAAGTATGAGGCTGTACTTATTGAATTAATGAAGCGGTTTAGCCATTCAACGAATCGTGTAAGAGTAAGTGACGAACTCATTACTTCCGTTGAAAAGGACGAGTCCTTGATTCCTCTGGATAAAAGGTGGAAGGTCAAGGAAGAAATGTACCGTCGTAAATTTGCGGTAATCCTGGAACGTTTGCGCCAGGTAGGAAAGTCGGAAACAGGCTATCCATCTGACGATGACCTGCTTGCGGATCTGCATGTGATTCAAGACAGTGTGAAACACCATCAGCCGACGAAGCGTGAACTGAAAATGCTTAACAAGCTCGTGCGTCAAGTGAAGCTGTTCGGATTCCACTTAGCTACACTTGATATCCGTAACCATAGCGGGGAGCATGAAGCGGCCATCACGGAAATTCTGCAAAAAGTGAGCATTCATAGTGACTACGCGAAGCTTTCTGAATCGGAAAAAGTTGAGCTGCTCGAGGATGTCTTAAAAGATCCTCGTCCGATCACTCTTCTGAATGAGGACTATAGTGAAGAGACGCAGGAAATGTTGAAAGTGTTCCAATTGATTCGTGATGCTCATAAAGAGTTCGGAAAACGTTCGATTGAAGTTTATTTGATCAGTATGGCCGAGTCAGCAAGTGACATGTTAGAAGTGTTGGTGTTGGCGAAAGAAGCTGGAATTTATCGTCTGCACGCTGACGGCCGTGTAGAGAGTAACTTGAATGTCGCACCGCTGCTGGAAACGGTAGATGATCTAATAGCCGGTCCAGAAATCTTAAAAACACTGTTTGAAAAGGATATTTATAGTAAGCACTTAAAAGACCTAAATCATCATCAGGAAATTATGCTGGGCTACTCCGATGGCAGTAAAGATGGCGGTACGCTGACAGCGAACTGGAAATTATATAGGGCCCAGCAAGAGATTCATGAGATGGCAAAAGAGTACAATGTTGGCTTGAAGTTTTTCCATGGACGCGGCGGGTCGCTTGGCCGTGGTGGAGGTCCTCTAAATCGAAGCATTTTATCACAGCCAGCTGAAACATTGGGGGACGGTGTGAAAATTACGGAACAAGGTGAAGTATTATCTTCTCGCTACCTGCTGCGTGATATTGCCTACAGAAGTCTTGAGCAAGGTGTATCGACGCTAGTTGAGGGAGCGGCTCATGTGTCCAAAGAAACGGAACAAGTTGATCACCATGAGGCATCATGGACACAGGCCATGGAAGAAATGGCAGATGTCTCACTTGAAAAATATCAATCGCTCGTCTTCGCCGACAAAGACTTTTTAACGTACTTTAACGAGGCGACACCGCTTCAGGAGCTTGGTGAATTAAATATTGGTTCACGCCCGATGAAGCGGAAAGACAGTATGAAATTTGAGAATTTGCGTGCCATTCCTTGGGTTTTTGCCTGGACGCAAAATCGTCAGCTGATCCCCGCATGGTATGCGGCAGGCACAGGGCTTGAGGACTATGCATCTCGTAGTAACGATCACTTAAAGCAGTTACAGCATATGTATGAAAACTGGCCATTTTTCCGTTCCACGATTCATAATTTACAGATGGCCTTGACGAAGGCGGATATCCAAACCGCTCAAGAGTACACAAAGCTGGTCAAGGATCAGGAGCTTGGAGAACGAATTTTCCAAAATATTGTGGAGGAATACGAGAGGACGAAACAGGTTCTTCTGAAAATTACGGGAAACGAGGAATTGCTCGATCAGCAGCCGACAATTCAAGAGTCTGTAAAGCTGCGAAACCCATATGTAGACCCGTTAAACTTCCTGCAGGTTGAATTGATTAAGGATCTCCGTGAACATGGTGATGACAATGAGGAGACCCTCACGGAAGTACTGCTAACGATCAGCGGAATTGCTGCAGGTCTGCGAAATACAGGTTAATCTATATTAGAGGCTGTCGGTTTTGACCGGCAGCTTTTTTGTGGTGCGTAAACGGTTCCATATAGTACGTCATGGATAGGGAAATTTGCTATTGAGCAAAATAACCTTTAGAATGTATGGTTGAGACAGGAAAATAAAGTCCAGTCTATAAAGAGGGAATGAAGTGCATGGATAAGAAGTCATTGCAGTCAGAAGTAGCAAGTTATATAGGAAAGTTATTACGGGACAATTTTGGTAAGGGACCTTCTTCCGTGTATGCTTCAATTGAAGAACCGTATATCACCATCTATCTTCGAGGATTCTTAGCACCAATGGAGCGTGTACTCGTTGGCCAGGATAATGAAATGAAGGTAGAGGAAACTCGAGACCTATTAATGTACCAACTGTTGCCTGAGATTAAAGCAACTCTCAAACTTATGACGGGTTTCCAAGTAAATGAAATGTACTATGACTGGTCACTGACAAATCAGTCAGGGATGTTTGTATGTACGATATCTGATTGCGAGGAGAACGAGAATGAGTCGCTTGATTATTCTGCTAAAGAGAAGCTTCATGATGAAATTACCCGTGTAAGTGAACTAGCAGAGAAAGCACCAGAAAAAGTTGAGTCATATATGTTAAATTCCCGCACACTCCTCATAATCCGAGAGGGTATTCTCGTACGGATCGAGAAGGAATTAATTCGTTCCGGGTTTAGCGAGGTATTGAAACTAACGAAGCGAAAGCTAGAAAAAACTTTATTAAGACAATCTTATTGCGAAACGATCTTAGAACAAGAAGTGTTAGATGTTTTCGCAGACTGGGATTTTGATCAAGATAAAAGCTACATTCTCTTTATTTTAAAACCAAATACAAGGTAGAAATGAGCCGGACAATTAGAGCTGGACATAAGCCGAAAAGATACTAAATCTTTTCGGCTTTTTTATTTTATTTTTTGAGAATTTTGAATGGAAAGGAGTTCAAGATGAATTATATTATTATTGCTACAGATGATAACGGGCTACGAATCGAGTTTGATAAAAATGAACAGGAACTTCTCTTTGAAAGCTACGAGGAGGCTCAACAATTTATGGATCATATTAAAGAATCTAAGGTGCTTCCTGAGAAAAAGTATAAATTTATCATAGAGGAAAACAGAACCCGTTTATAATGGAATGACAAGAGGGATCTTTTGGGTTTGTATCTTCTATGTGGGGGAATAGAGAACTAGTTTTATAGTAGATTGAAGGAGGTTTGGTTTCTTGTTACTTGATGTATTACCAGTATCGCTAAGAAAATATTTAAAGATGTCCAAAAGACAGCGTAAAAATGAAATGCAATCCACTTTATGGTATATGCCTATTCTATACATAGGTCTAGCCATCTTGCTTGTAGCTGTAACGCTTTTTCTTGATTTAGTCGTAAATGTAGCACCATACACGTTTGAGATTTTACATTTTAATGCTTCGGTAACGAGGACGCTTGTGAGTACGTTGATTGGAGGGATTTTGACTCTAAGTGCGTTCACAATTAACTCTTTGCTCGTTGTGCTTACTACGTTCAGTGGTCAATTTTCTCCGCGGATGCTCTTAAATTTCACCTCGGATAAGCAAACACAGCATGCTCTTGGTGTCTTTAATGGGAGCTTTATCTATGTTCTGGTACTGTTTTTGTTTATTGGAAGTGCAGAAAACGAAGTGTTTGTCACAATTCCACTGGTGACGATAGCTCTGGCATTTATAGCATCCGTTACATTTATTTATTTTATTAACCACGCAACGACGTGGATGCAGGTCCATAATATTACCTATAGTATGAAAGAAGTGTCCGAAAAAATTGTCTACGATACGTTAAGGGTAGAATTGGAACCTTACCGTACAATAGAAAAAGGCGACTTGATGGAAGAGGAGCGTAAATTGGCTGAGCAAGTCAAAATAGAGACTTCAGGCTACTTGCAGCTGATCCATTATAGAAAGATGATTGAAGAGGCTGGGAAAGATAATATTATTATAGAACTACATTCACAAGTAGGAGATTATATTCTAGAGGGAAATGTTCTTTACAGCTTCTGGGGGCCGGGCGCTAAGAACGTTGACCAGAAGAAGTATCTCCAATTGATAGAAATGGGTCACAAGGAAACAGAAATTCAAGATATTCAAATGGGAATGCATAAGCTAGCCGAGATCGCTATCAAAGCTGTAGGAAATGATGACCCTAAGACAGCTGCGAACACCATTCATAAGATGACTGAACTTATGCTCTCGATAGATAGTTACATTACATTTACACCCTATTTGGCTGATGAGAATGGCCAAGTTCGCATTATTATGAAGGAAGAAACATTTGAGTACTATATTTACCGCGGTTTTGGTTTCATACGCCATTATGCCGGTGACAATCATTTGATTATTACGGAAATTATTAGCGGTCTGGCCATGGTTGCAGCATCTATTGACGAGTCCAAACATGAAGTGATATGGAAGTTTGGATGCAATACGTTAGACCATATTGAGAACAAACTTATCTATGAATTAGATAAGACCTTCTTATTGGAGGAATTCTATCAGCTTGCAAAGATAACCAATAACATTGACGGGTACAAGAAAATCGCAGAGAAATTTTACCCATCTGCAAATGAAAATGTCTAGATGAACGGTCAGCTTTCAGGATGAGGGTCTGACTTTAACATTTTTTTAGCGTTGGTGATCTATATAGTATGGAAAAGCTAAGAGGCCTTCTTAGCAGCACGTATAGTTGATCACTTTTGGCCAGACTGAATTTCTAGTCTTTTGTATTGAAGGAGTTTTTTCGAGAATGAAACAGGTTAGACAAATCTTTTTCGTGATTTTGTTGATTGTTAGCTTTTGTGTTGTGTTTTTAACCGCCTATCCCTTTTGGATTAAGACTTTGGCGCTAACTATTTATGTATCCGTTATTTTTTCAGTTTGTTACGTTCTCATGTTGGAGAACCGTTCACCTTATAAGACACTTTTATGGATGTATGCGATTATATTTTTTCCAGTAATCGGCTATATGTTTTTTGTCTATTCAGGCCAGCTGCAGGTCAAAGGTCATTTGTTTGAAAAGAAAAGAGAAGAAAATGAAGAGTATTTGCAAGGTCAGCTTATGCAAATCTCCTCCACTGGTTTAAATAATCTAAGCGAGGAAGAACGATTCATTTCTGAACTGATTACAAATGATGCCCACTTTCCAATCAGTTTTACATCAGACACACAAGTTTTGAAAAATGGATCAGAAACCTTTTCTGCCATCAAAGACGGTTTGAAGCAAGCCCAGTCCTTTATCCATATGGAATATTATACATTTCGGGATGATGGAATTGGGGAAGAGATCATTGAGATATTAATTGATAAAGCGAGTAAGGGTGTCGAGGTTAAAGTTATTTATGATGATGTCGGCAGTTTGAAAATGTCCAATCAGGCGATAAGCAGGATGGAAGAGTCAGGTGTAAAGACAGCTTGTTTCTTGCCGGTAAAAAGAGGTTTCTTTAATCAAAAAATTAACTTTAGAAATCATCGAAAAATTATTGTCGTTGACGGAAAAACCGGTTTTGTCGGCGGCTTAAATATTGGAGATGAATATTTGGGATTAGATCCTAATATAGGATTTTGGCGTGATACCCACTTGTTGGTGAAAGGCGAAGTTATTGGTAGCTTGCACGCTATATTTCTTGCTGACTGGTCCTACTTGACTGAAGAGCATCTTCCATTAAAGTCATATGGATTTGCCAAAGACGTAAAAGAACCCAAGGGGGGAGTTCAAGTAGTTGCTAGTGGCCCGGATGCCAATAGAGGGATCATGGGGGATCTTTATTTTACTATGATTTCATCTGCTAAACAATCGGTTTGGATTGCGACTCCTTACTTTGTTCCTAATAAAGATATACGAACAGCACTTGCTATGGCAGCGAAGAAAGGAGTCAATGTTAAATTAATGGTTCCCGAAGTTAGTGATGGCTTTCTTACTCAATATGGAACACGCTCATACTTTGATGAACTTCTGGACAAAGGTATTGATATTCATATGTATCGTAAAGGTTTTATGCACCAAAAAATTATGATTGTCGATGGTCGTTATGCTTCTATTGGAACGGCGAATGTCGATTTTAGGAGTTTAAACTTGAATTTCGAGGTCAATCTCTTTCTGTTTCGAACTGAAAGTGTAAAGAAATTAGTTCATAACTACGAACAGGACCTTAAGGACAGTATGAGAGTCAAAAGTTCACCTTATCGTAATAGAGGATTTCTTGTGAGGTCAAAGGAATCCTTTGCTAGACTATTTTCACCAGTATTGTAGAAGCGAAAAATTAACGGAAGGTAATTAAAGTTTGGAAACTAGACCATTAGCTGGAAAGCCTATATAATCTTCAGCCAACTTCAAAGGACTGAGTAGAACTAAAGCCAACAGAGTTCATTTCTGTTGGCTTTACTCTCGTATCCATTTTTTGAATCAGCAGATGGGTTTATACATATTCAGGCTGTTTTACTGTACGAAGGGCTGCCAAACCTGCCTTATTTAAAAAGTTCCATGGCTGGTTAAAGTGTGGCTGGAAGAAAAAGTCTACAAAAGCCAATTCATCGATTGTCATCCCCTGCTGGATACCAACAGAAATTGTGTTGATGGCTTGAGTAACATCTGCTTTTGATATCACCTGGGCACCTAGAAGGCGTCTTGTATCAGGGTCAAATGTTACTTTTACTTTTACGTTTTCTGCTGTAGGCATAAAGGCAGGGCGGTGCGTGTCCTCGATTGTGATGTTTTTCACATGAAAGCCCATGAGAGAAGCAGATGTTTCTGTTAATCCAGTAGAGGCCATGTTTAAATCGTAAATATGCAGTCCGGATGTGCCCTGCGTCCCAACATTTGCAATCGTTGGTTCCAATAAGTTCCGTGCGGCAAGTGTCCCCATACGAACAGCATTTGTAGCGAGTGGAATATAGGCATGACCTCCAGTCGGGTTATACTTGACTGCACAGCAATCGCCAGCTGCGAAAATGGATGGATTGCTTGTTCTCATATACTCATCAACAGTAATAGCTCCATTATCCAGCATATCAACTTTTCCTCTCAACAACTCAGTATTAGGTCGGAAACCTACACACATAATGACTAGATCTGTCTCATACTCATCTTTGTCTGTAATGACTTTGTTCACAGAGTCGTTCTGACCTTCGATGCGTTCCACAGTTTGTGTAAGAGCAAGCTTGATGCCGCGGTTGTGGAAATCAGTTTCTATTTCGTGAGTGAATTCAGCATCGAGATACTTATTTAAAATTCGTTCAGCCCCATCGATAAGCGTCACCTGTTTGCCAGCTTTTTCGAATGCTTCTACGAGCTCCACACCGATATATCCTGCACCGACAACGGTAACTCGTTCTGCTTTTTCAGCCCGTTCAATGATGGTATTGGCCTGATTGTAGTTTTTGGCTAACAGTACGTTATCAAGGTTTATCCCTTTGATCGGCGGGGTGACAGGCCATGATCCTGTCGTCATGATGAGTTTATCATAATCGTCGGTGACTTCCTCTCCCGTCACCAGGTTCGTTGCATGAATGAATTGTCGGTCTGTATCGATATCATGAACATCATGCTGTATCTTCATTGTAATGCCTAACCCTCTCATTTCTTCTGGGGAGGAGTAGAATAAGCCCTGAGGGTCATCAACAATACCTCCTACATATAGAGCAAGACCGCAAGATAAGAATGATACGTTGTCGTTTCGTTCATAAACAGTGATCGTTGAATCAGGATATAAATTCGCAATCGTAGTGGCTGCTGCTGTTCCGGCATGTGTACTTCCGATGACTGCAATTTTCATATGGTTATCCTCCTAGTTATAATTTGTGAAATACTTCACAAATTGATTGTAACCTTAGTATAATCGGAGAGTAGCTAATACACAAGCATCTTGCTCACTATTTCACAAATTGGTCAAAAGTATGGTATTGCTTAATGTGGAGCTGATAATAAAAACATCCTGCTTCTTATTTAGACGAAGCAGGATGGGTGCCGTTCACTCATTCAGAATCCTCAATTGAATCATTGAGACGTTTGAATTTATTTTTTATAACCGAAGTGTCTGCAAATAAATCGTGAATTCCTTGGTGGCGTTTCGTAAAGGCAACAACGAGGTAAGGTAAGCCGAGGAGCGCCATGCTGATATACCTGCCAATACACTCTCTAAAAATGATTTGCCCGTTGGTGAGAGGTTGATCATTCAGTGATTCGACAGATAAGCCAAGAATCATTTTACCAAGTGTCGCACGGAAAAATTTTGTCATCAAAATAAAATAGAGAAAAAAGATAATCGATGTCGTGATATTTGCTGCACTAAACATGTTGATCCAGAGTTTTGCCTCCTCGAGGTTCAACAGTCGGAGGATCGGCCTGGTCACAATCGAATTAACGCCCCAAATAACAATCAGGTCAATCAGGTAGGCGACAAAACGGGGGCCGAACCCCGCATAAAATACTCGTTGCATATCGTCTTTTTGGTCTCTGAACATTTCATTGAGCGGTATGTCATTAGGATGGTGCTCGGTAGTCTCCATATTTGTCCCTCCTTACTCGCTGTACATGTACATCAAGGTTGGTCCTTGACGGTTACTGATCAATTGCTTGATGAAGCGGACTTCACTGTCTGGTAAAAAGCTCTTGGCCATTGGCAGGTTAAAGAAGGAGCCGATGTTGTTCTGTTTATATTTAATCACTTGCGGATTTCCTCCAATTTTTTTCTGCAATGCATTCAATGCTTCATCTTTAAAGCCAATTTCATCGACGAGTCCGTTTTCAACGGCTTGCTTACCAGAATAAATCCGGCCGTCCGCAAGCTCATAGACTTTGTCTTTAGGCATATCGCGACCTGAAGCAATGACCTCGACAAACTGCTTGTAGGATTCATCAACAAGAGTCTGAATGATTTGGCGGTCTTCTTCAGACATAGGCCTCGTTGGGCTCATAATATCTTTGAATTCACCACTTTTGAACGTGTTGAACTTGATGCCAAAGTCATTGGCTAATTGTTGATAGTTAATGCTTTGCATAATCACACCAAGCGAACCTGTAAATGTTTCGTTTGAAGCGAAAATTCGATCAGCCGGAGCTGATATGTAATAACCTCCTGAAGCGGCCATTCCGCCCATGGAAACGTAAATCGTTTTACCAGCCTCTTTAATTTCAAGAAGCTGATCATGGATTTGGGCACTTTCATAAACTCCTCCGCCTGGTGAGTTCACATAGAGCAGCACACCTTTTATACTGTCATCTTTTTTGATGGTTTCTAATTTCTTGAGAAACTGCTCGTGTTGATACCCTCCAGACCCAAAAGGATTGGAACCTGACCCCGGATTGTTTATAATTGTTCCATTTACTTCAAGCTGGACAATTCTGTTAGCAGTCGAACCTTGTTCAATGATTTGCTCCTCCGGCTTCTGACTTACTGAAAACATCGAGGTTGTATTTTCAGTAATACTTTGATTCATAAAAAAGCTGACACTCTGAAATGCAATCGCGATCAGCAATATACTCGCGGCAATGATACTGGCCACAATACGTTTGTTCATATGTAATCCCCTTTCAAGAATGTGTACAACCACAACGCTGTACTTTAAATGAGGCTATCTAATCCTTCTCCTTTATTCATACGGTTCATTGAATGGAAAGTTTCGTAAAACATGAGATTTTTCATTATATCACGTGAAAGGGGATGAGTCTGTAGAACAGTTAATAAAGAAATTTCAGTTAGGGCGTTATGCTGTTACGTTAAGTCGCTAAAACATTGAGTTAGGGAGTTATCGTTTTGAGACAGGCCGCTATCATTTTGAGATACGACTTTATCGCTTCCCGCTAAGGTGTAATAAAAAATGAAAGAAGAATGTTCCCAAGGTAATTTACACTTTTTTCGACCTCTTTTATTTCTCTTTATTGATTAATTCATTTCGGTTCTCCGCTTGGGGCGGCTCTTCCATCCAGTTGTTTTCAATCATAATTTTTCCGCCCTCTTTTGAATAAGTGAAGATATCCTTGGCCAGCATAGCCAATTTCACAGGAAGATCAGGACGGAAGCTGAACGCCCCGCCAATTACATTGCTTCCTAATCCAAAAGTGCTGAGTAGGTTGGTGTTATACATCATCAGCTTGTCTGAAAAGGGAGGTGTGGTAGAATCCGTCGCTTTTCCTGCAAATGTAACCGGGGCTTGGATGTTACTTTCCAACAGAATGTCGCTGAGTTCTGTGATTATTTTCTGTGAGATTTCTTTCCCCTTGAGAAAGTGGTTCTTAGCAGCTTTATTTCTAGCTGCCTGAGCATAGCCCGTCATCAACTGCATACCAGCTGTATTGGTTTCGATGCCGTAACATAAATGCCCGATTTCCATGGCGTTTAAAGGACGCTTTTCCTGAGAAAATGGAAATCCGCTGATGTATTTTGGATCTTTTACAATTTCAACTTCCTTCGGTACGGAAATGTGAGGCGGACGCACCAGCGTACCCCTGTTTAACAAGACTTCAGTAATGTTGTCGTATACTTTCTGAGCGTGTTTAGTCAAACGGTTGTTTAAACTTCTAATATCTTTTCGATAGGACATGGTACTATACAATGCATAATAGCCAATGCTGACTTTTGCCATCGTACGTACATACATCAAGTCAAAATCCTGGTCAAATAAACGGGGTACACCTTTTCTGACGTCCTGCTCAGTAAAGCCGATGGGGACGATCGCTTGTTCATTTTGAAATATAGTTGTCAATTCATTCACAATGCGAACTTCACCTTCATAAAGCTTTGTGAGGATCTTTTGTGATTCTTTGTCATCCGTTTCTTTAAAATGTTCCAGCACACTTACCATCATGGTTTTAAATTGATATAGTGACCAGATAATTCCGATTTCAGTAGCAGTCAACTGCACGTGTCGAGAATCTCCCATTGTACACCACCCTTATCTGTTGTTTACTCCTTACTATTTCCAGTATTTGTGTATTTATGATCATTCATGACATATATATTGTAGTACAAACCATATTATCCAATTCGTTTCAAATATGGAGGGGAGCAGATGAAGAAGAGGATAGGTATTGGAATTGGGACAGCTTTAGCTTGTGTGATCATCGTTTGTTTAGTTTATTCCTTTTCTAGTCATCAAACGGTACAAAGTGAACAATTAGAAGAAAGGATTAAACATAGCATGGAGGAAACGGAGAGGGAGAACGAAGCGATAAGATCTTTTCATGAAGATTTACATAAACAACTTCAAGAAAGAGGTTTGAAAGGTAGTTTTTCGAGTTCGATTGGTGATGTTTTTTCTTCAAAGCCTCCCTCCATTACGATTAAGGTTAAGAATAAGCACTATAAACAAAAAAACGAAAAGGAAATAAAGAATATCATTCAAAAGCTGGTTACTTCCCATCAGCTGGGCGAAGTAGACATTCGTGTGAAAGTAGCGGATAGAAGATTAGAAGAGCCGAGTGAACAGGATAAAAAGCGGGAGAAGCTAATAAATGAATTACTTGATATTGCTCACGAAACTTTAAAAGAAGCAGGGGATATCAAGGTTAGCTCAATTAGCGTAAGAGTAAGAGAACCTAAAGCGATGACAATAGAAATAAAGGAATCAGAAAAACTTTATCAAAGTGTTCGTAAAGATTTAAAAAAGCGTGTACACGATGCCATATATGCCAAAAAGAATATAGATTTAACCATTAAAGTGAACAGAAAAAGTGAGGAAGAAACCAATCAAATGAAGTGGTCTCCTATTTTCCGTTCCATTATGGAAGAAACCGACAAAAATTTTGAAGATGTAACAGGATTTGCGCATTCTTTTCATCCAAAACCGTTGCAAATTATTATAAAAACATCTTTATCAAACGGGTGGTTTTCGTGGGGAACGAAGGATAAGGTCAAAGAAATTGAAACTTATGTGGAAAAAATAATAGATATTAAAAGTGAAGAATTATCCATAAAGACCACTCCTTATCAACTAATTATTAGAGGAGACGAAGGTAACAAATTGAACTAGGGAAGGGAGTAAAATATTGATGATAAGCCAGCAGAACTTCATGATTCTGCTGGCTTATTGCTTTGAAAAATGTGTACAAAAAATTTTTACAATTTACTCCATGAAAACCAGTAGAATTCTAATTTCTGCTGTTTTTTTGAAACCAATTCATCTTTCCACACGTATTCATATTAGAGAGGTACCCACGTAATTAAGAGGTTTCCGATGATTAACTAGCCATAACTCGAAAATGGTAATAGTAGAAACCCAATTTATACATAGATTGATTATTATGTGGGGTTTTAGAATTTTAAGGGGGAATGGAAATGCTCGAAGGTGCATTATTGTTTGTGATTTTAGGAATTATTGGCTTTTTAGTTGTTGCCGGGGGAATTATTACGTTTATCATTTTTAAAGTGCGTTATAAAACGGCAAGCTCGAATGAAGCCTTGATTGTGACGGGACCAAAGTTAGGAGATCCCGAGAAGGAAAAGAATGTATTTGAGGACGATAATGGACGCTCGGTGAAGATTATTCGTGGGGGAGGATATCGGCTCCGTATGTTCCAAACCGCTACACCGATTGATCTGACCTCTTTTCAGCTGCAAGTCAATTCGGATAAAGCCTATACCAAGGAAGGGATTCCGGTACGCGTAGCGAGTACAGCAGTGATTAGTATCGGCAGTGAACTTGAGATCATGGCGAATTTTGCCGAGAAATTTTTAGGGAAAAAGCAAGATGAGCGAGAATCCGAATTGAAGGATGTCTTAAACGGTCATCTTCGTTCCATCATTGCGTCGCTGCCTATCGAGAAGATTTACAATGACTTTAAAGAGGTCAATACTCAGGTGAAAAAAATTGCTGAATCTGATTTAAAAGGTATGGGCTTTGAAATTACTTCGTTCGCCTTAAATGACGTAGAGGACGTTGATCAAGAGAACGGTTATATTGATGCCCTCGGGCGTCCACATATTGCTGAAGTACAGAAGAAAGCGAATATGGCAGAGTCTGATGCGCAAAAAGAAACACGGATTTATCAAGCGAAGAACGACCAGGAAGCTCAAAATGAAGAGATTCGCCGTTTAACTGATGTGGCAGAATCGAAAAAAGAGAAAGATATAAAAGAGGCTGAATTTCGAAAAGATACGAATCGGGCCAAAGCTAATGCTGAACAAGCGGGTGAGATTGAACGTCAAAAGCTTGCTCAGCAAGTTAAAGACGAAGAATTGAAAGTCCAGTATATCGAGAAACAGCGTGCGGTTGAACTTGAAGAGGAAGAAAATAAACGCCGCCGCTCCATCGCTGATGCTGAAGCTTATCAAACGACGAAAAGGGCAGAAGCAGAAGCAGAGAAGGAGCGCATTAAGGGTGAATCAGAAGCAGAAGTTATTCGCCAGCGTGGTATAGCTGAAGCAGAATCGAAAGAACGAATGGCCAAAGCCATGGAGCAGTATGGAGAAGCCGCCATTATGGAGATGATGATCAATGTGTTGCCTGATTATGCAGAGAAGGTATCCGCTCCTTTATCACAGATTAAAGATATGAAAGTGATTGATATGGGAGGATCCAATTCTCAAGGCGGGTCCGCGAAAGTGGCGAATAGTGTAACTTCAACTATGCTGGGTATTCAGGAATCTTTAAAGGAAACTACCGGAATGGACTTGAAAGCGATGCTTGAGAGCTATGTTTCACGCGGGAACGTTAATCCGTTTGACCCTTCTCCTGATAAGCATTATCACGAAGCAGCGGCATCTGAGGAATTTAAAACGGAAGCACCAGAAGCAGAACAAGATTTAGAAATTGAATCGGAAGAGGAAGATACAGAATCAGACAAAGAGTAAAAAAAAGAGTGAGAGTCAAATGGTAATGTCTGATTAGTGAAATGAAGTTAGAAGAAAGAATAGCAGCTTTTTATTACAACCCCCACACCATTTCAATACTGAAGTAGTGCGGGGGTTGTTTATTAATAAGCAGTTAGTGGATTTCAATACCCGCTATCATTTTCAATTTTAATAGTGGCATTCAGCTGATAATTATTTTAAAAGCCAAGCCGGCAGAATCTGCGTATTCTTCCGGCTTGGACTATTATGTCGAGTATTGACAACTGCTTTACAGAGAGGCAGTGTGATGATAACTTAATATTTAGAAAATTATAAAATAATTGAACAACTCCACAGGATCCAGTTAACTTTTTAACTGGATTTATTTTTCCTATTAGGAGAGGCGTTCACGTAGGAGGGAGCAGAAAATCATGAGGAAGTCTGATGTAATTTTCTTCAACGGCGATGTACTGACAATGGATGATTCATTTCCTCAAGCCAGTGCTGTGGCGGTGAAAGATGGAATGATTGCAGCTGTTGGGGACGACTCATTTGTGTACGAATGGAAAACGGAAGATACAGAAATCATCGATTTAAACGGAAAGACGTTAATGCCAGGGTTCATCGAAAGTCACATTCACCCAACCATTTACGGAAGTACGCTGCTCGAGATTGACTGCAGGCCAGAAACAGCTCCTGCAATGGAAGACCTTTTACAAAAGGTAAACGAAGAAGCAGTGAAAACTCCTGAGGGTCGACAGATATATTAATCAGTTGGGTATTGTTAACGCTGGTAACGTACTTCGGCGGTTAGTTTCAGTTATCTGGCAGGATGCGATTCATGTTACGATTCAAACAATCGGAGTCGCGGTGCTGCTTGTTGCCGTGTGGATGGAGCACCGTTACAGAAAATGCAGCCACTGTCCGTATGCACTATTTTTAATATTTCCCCCTAAAATTTCTTTGTTTTTTTGTTTACGGAATATAGGCAGAACTCCCCTTATTTCAATGAGGGGATGAATCCCGATGGTCTGTCTTTTAAAAAAACAGAAAACTAAACCTTCTAATCCGAACATACGTTTGGTATAATAGGTATGGGAGGTGAAAACATGGCCACGAAAACGATTCTCGTAAAGTTAAAGCATGTAACGAAGAAAAAGCACAAACAGTTCATGGAAGAACAGGCTGTCTATGCCTCATGCGTGAATCATTGTGTGGAACGCCTCCTAAACGGTGAAAAGCTTTCGTCTAAAGATGTATCCTTCCCTTTAAAATCAGCCATTAAGAACGAAGGCATCCGTCGAGCGAAGAAAGCTGTTTCCGATTTTAAGAAAGGAATAGCGAAAACAATTCCTGTATTCCGAAATTCTCTTAACATCAAGATTAATAACCAAAACTGGAATACTGTCGATAAAAACGGAAGGTGGTATATCGCCTTTACAAGCAACCAAGGTAAAAAGGCTCTTCCTGTGGTTGAAACAAAAGATGTCCAAAGTTATTTTCCATTTCTAACAAGTCACACTCGAGAGTTCCGGGGAACCGTGGAATTATTTCGTAAAGGAAGACGATGGTATGTCGCCATTCCCATCCAAGTAAGTTCTGACTTGGATCTAGGTAACAACCATCCATCCGTTACGAAACCATTAACGGATTACACATCTATCGGTGTTGACCTAGGATTGAGACACCTTGTGGTTCTGTCTGAACCGACAAGTGGCAAACGGCAATTCTTTTCAGGCAAAGAAGTCGGCTATAAGCGACGTCACTTTCGTTCCCTTCGTCGTTCGTTAGGAAAGAAAAAGGCACAGCGTGCTATGGAACGCGTAGGTCAAAAAGAAAGCCGTTGGATGAAAGACTACAACCGAAAACTAGCCCAAGATATTGTGACGTTTGCGCAGCAATTCGAACGACCGATGATTAAACTCGAACAACTGGAGAATATCCGAAAGACTTGTCGCAGCATGAAACGAGCAGATAAAACGATTCATTCATGGGCGTTTTATCAATTGAAACAATGCATCAAAGAACGAGCAGCTACATTTAACATTCCTGTGGTGGATATTGACCCGTATCAAACAAGCCAAACCTGCTTCGCATGTAAGCATGCGGAGCGATCCAATCGAAATCGCGAGGCATTTCACTGTAAGAACTGCGGTCATAAAGCTCATGCCGATCTCAATGCCAGTCGAAACATCGCAACAAGCACGAACTTGGCGGCGTCCTAAAGAACAGTTTAGAGATGGGTCTTTAGGGTCGTCCAAGCGCCCACTAGGTATAATCCTAGTTCCAACATGCAAGTCTGTTTTTCTTTGCATGGGGAGTCCCGAGTGGCACGGGATATAGCGGTCATGTTGGAAGGCGGGTCAGAAATGGAACAACACGGAGGCTGTCGCGAGATCCCCTCCCCGCCGTAGTGAGCCGTTACCGCCTCTCTAGGAGAGGTCTTCACAGGAAGCTCGGTCCTTCAGTGCCGAGAGGATGTCACGATTGGGGCTTATCAGTTCGTCAGGCAGGATTTGTGGCAGCGCTTCTGGGCTGCCAAGGATATTAACATTGCCAGGAATGGGTACTGGGCCGCGAGTATCCTTGGGTTTCTAAATGATCTCGTTAAGCCGAGGCTGGGTGGTAAGTCCGATCAACATAACATGCTATTATATAGTCGCTTATCAGTCGCGGCCGTATCGATCATTGCTGTGCTATTAGCTCTTTATATTCCTACATTGGTCACACTCTGGGTAACCGGTAGTGCGATGCTCGTTTCCGGATTATTAGCCCCTGTTTTGTTCGGCTTGTTTTGGAAAAAGACGACCAAAGCCGCAGGAGTATCAGGAATGTGGCTGGGATTGTCAGTGGCAGTGATTTGGCAAATTGCCGGTCACCCATTTGGTGCTCATCCAGTCTTCATTGGATTTCCTCTATCGATTATCACTGTTATTGCAGTGGCCTTGTTTTCTAGACGAGAAAAGGAAAACGCCATGTATGAGGAGTTTAGAAAGACGGTTTAGGTTCAATGTTGGAAGATGTCGGGTCGGTTAAAAATCAGAGAGCTTCTCTTAATTAAAATAGGCTTGGGAATTAAAAAACAGCGGGGAAAGCATGCTATAGGTTGAGGTGATAACTTTGAAGAAACAGCCCAAGAAGACATTCGATTTCCCCACACAGACAAATACAAATGGTGAAATAAGTGTAAGAACCGGTCCCAATAGTTTAGGGGAGAAAGACAGGTTTGCCGGAGATTCCGTAGATGCACATAAAGAACAGGAATCTGCCAATGCGGAACTTGCTGAAAAAGAAATATCCCAAACGTTTAATAATTCGTAACAACGGATAGGTAATTCCAATAAAACTCCAGCAGTGTTCTATACACTGCTGGAGTTCAATTTAGCTAGATTAACTATAACTAGGAAGCCCGCTGCTCCCTTAACCTCGTTACTTTTTTCCTTGATTGGGTCATATTAAAGACCACGTTGAGGACAATGGCTGTTACACTGCCTGCGACAATCCCGTTACTCGTTAAAATTTGGATGCTCTGCGGGAGTTGTGCAAATAATTCAGGAACTACTGTCACCCCAAGCCCCATACCTACGGAACACGCTACAATCATTGAGTTTTCAGGAGAGTCTGTAATGACACTGCTTAACATTTTTATCCCTTGTGCAATGACCATTCCAAACATGGCAATCATTGCTCCGCCCAACACGGCAGTTGGAATAATGGTTGTTAAGGCAGCAATTTTTGGAATGAACCCTAAAGTAATCAACATCACACCAGTAACGAGGATGACTTTTCGAGATTTAACTCCAGTCATATGCATTAAGCCGACATTTTGAGAAAAAGCGGTGTAAGGGAAGGAGTTGAAAATCCCGCCAAGTAGAATGGCTAAGCCTTCTGCCCGGTACCCTCTAGAAAGGTCTTCTTCGTCTAAGGTTTCCTCGGTCATATCTCCCAGGGCGAAATAAACTCCTGTCGATTCGACTAGGGAAACCATGGCGACTAAGATCATCGTCAAGATTGCTGACCATTCAAAGGTTGGCATCCCAAAGTAGAAGGGCTGAACCATGTGGAAGACAGAGGCTTCTGTAACGGCAGCAAAGTCAACTTTTCCAAGAAGAGCGGCTGCAATCGTTCCGCCAATCAGACCAAGTAAAATGGAAATGGATCTGGTAAATCCTGTTGTAAACCGATACATAAGAATAATAAATAATAGTGTCCCGAAGGAAAGAGACAGATTAGTGATAGAACCAAAATCACTTGCACCTTGCCCGCCACCCATATTGTTAATGGCAACAGGAATTAAGGTGATCCCAATCACTGTGACAACGGTCCCTGTCACGACTGGCGGGAAAAATCGGACTAATTTTCCAAAGAAAGAACTAATGAGAACGACAAATAAACCAGATACAAGGATGGAGCCATAAATAGCCGAAATACCATACTGACCGCCAATCGCAATCATCGGACCGACGGCTGTAAAAGTACAGCCAAGCACAACAGGCAAGCCGATTCCAAAGAAGCGATTATTTAACACTTGCAGGATCGTAGCAACACCGCACATTAAAATGTCGATAGCAACCAAATAAGTGAGCTGCTCAGAAGTCAGTCCTAAAGCTTCCCCAACAATGAGCGGAACTAATATGGCTCCTGCATACATGGCAAGGAGGTGTTGAATTCCTAACGTTGCTGTTTTCACACGGATGCACCTTCTTTATGAAATGTAATCTTTTGATCTGCTAATGAATCAATGATGGCAAGCGATTCAACACGAATACCTTGTTCCCTCAAGAGCTTACCGCCATCCTGGAAGCCTTTTTCGATAACAATCCCAACACCAGCAAGGGAGGCTCCCGCTTGTTGTGCAATATTCATCAATCCTAGTGCAGCCTGTCCGTTTGCCAGAAAGTCATCCAGGATAAGCACTGTATCGTCACTTGACAAGTAATCTTTGGATACCGAAATCTCATTAGATTGATTTTTTGTAAACGAGTGAACAGTTGTTGAATAGAGGTGGTCATTTAAGGTAAGAGATTTACGTTTCCTTGCAAATATGGCCGGCACACCTAATGTGAGTCCTGTCATTTGGGCTGGAGCAATACCTGATGATTCCAGTGTCAACACCTTCGTAACGCCTGCATCCGCGAAGCGGTTGGCGAACTCATCACCAATTTGCTTCATTAAGACAGGGTCAATCTGATGATTTAAAAAGGAATCCACCTTGATGACAGTGTCGGACAACACTCTTCCTTCATCTCTGATTTTTTGTTCTAATTTATCCATAATGATCACCCTTCTGTTGTAAAAATAAAAAAGCTCGAAAAATCCTGCTTCCGCACCAACTATGAGGAAAGCAAGTTTTTTCGAGCTTTGAAAAAACAAATTGAAATGATAAGAGAGCACAAAAATAGGCATCATCTCATCATTACAGCTTTTCATAGTCGGTTCATTTACGGTAAACCGGTAGAAACTTGCAGGCCATATCCCCGCGATTATATGAAAAAAGCGTTATTCGAATGTTATCACCAGTATAGCACGGGTTTTGTCGAAAACAATACCCGAAAAAGGAAAAAATGAAGGTTTGCAAAAATTGGATAGTAACCTTATTACCATATTTAAAGTCATATTTGCAATTTGTCAATCCGTTAAAAACCGATGAATGTTATGAAACACGAGTTCGCGGATTTGTTTCGATTCATTAAATAATGAATGCTTTCCGTCTTCGATATGAACGATCTTTAGATGGGAAAATTTCTTGCTGATAAAACGGATATTATCCTTCCAGGCCACTGTTCCATCTTTAGTGCCTTGAATGACACAAGTCTCCATTCCCGTTGAGTGATAGGTTTGGATGTTTTCGTTCCAACGTATCAGTGCATTCAGCCATTCTAATGGGATGGTTTTAGGTTGCAATGGATCTTTACGGACAAACTTTAAATAGGTTTGGTTTGATGAATTTTCCCGGTATCGTCTATGAACACTTTTGATAAAGGGGAAAAGTTTAATCAGGTAAAACGCTAATTTTGTTAAACACCAATGATTGGATTGAACGAGCGGTGCCACCAGAACAGCTTTATCAAAATTATGATCGTGATGTTTTAATACATAATTAATTGCGATGGCGCCCCCGGTACTATGCCCTATAATATAAAAAGGTCCGGCCATCTCATCCCTTGCTTTTTTCATTAATTTTTCTAACGTTAAAACATAATTGGAGAAGTGATCGATTGAAGCTGCTTCCCCTGCTGACAATCCGTGCCCTTGTAAATCATAACTGACCACACGGTAGTGATGGTCGTTTAGAAATTGAATGATATGTCTTAAGTAACCGACATGCTCCAAGTATCCGTGCAGTAAAAAAACAGTCGCTTTACTTTGCTTTGGGTTAAAAATCTGAACGGCGATTTCCTGTTCATCAATTTCCATCTTCCCAAAATGAAAATCCACATTCTCTATGTCAAATCCATAGTAGTTCAGGTACCTTTGAATATCCATTGTTTTCTCAACGGGACGATCAAAGTCTATTCGCTGCTCCCAACTTGATAAGCGTTCCAACACATTTCTAATTTCCTTGTTGTCATTCATAACAGGTTTTCTCCTTGTAAGCAGAGCCTCGTGCAATCATCAAATTAAACCATCTTGTTTAACGTTTTCGAAGGCGGTCTGAGGATTGAATCTGGACGATCATTTGGCCGTTTTTTGATGTAGCTCGGATTAGAATGGGCTGGTTATATTCGTTTTTAAAAGTAAAGTCCGGACCATACCAGCTCACTGTGGCATCTCGTCCCTTAGGTACATAAGGAACCTGTCGACTATGGGAATAACGCTCGACAATTTCAAGGCCTGCTTCATCTACAGCGTTATATAATGTAGAGGAAACCTGACAAATCCCGCCTCCAATATCTTCTGACAGCTCACCTTTTACAATGACAGGCGCACGCATATATCCTTTTTCTTTCGTCCGTTTTCCCACAACCTGATTAAACGAAAACAATTCACCTGGAAAGACAACGTGGTTATTAATCGCTTCAGTCGCAAGAGAAATGTTGTTCGTCCGTTCGCGATTGCCTTTTTTAAAAAAAGTTTGGTAGGCTCCGATTTGATTTGTTCTAATGTCCGCAAGTAATTCGCCATCTACTTGAGGATAATCGCGAATCATAGGCACCTCCAGTTGTGCTTCTTCATGGGAGTAAAAATAATCATAAAATTGTTTGCTTAATTTTGAACGATTCACCTTTGTTCCTGTTTTCCCTTGTACAATTGTGCCGTTTTCGTCGATCGTAGCATTTACAGGGGACTTAGATAATTTGCTGTCGATTTCATCGATAAATGCTTCAAACCCTTGTTGATCCACAAACTTCTCGTCAAGGTAAGGGATAGTAAAGTCAGTTCTACTGATCCTCGCCACCGTTTCCCCGTCATGGGTCAGTGAAAAATAATCCGTCATATCTTCATGGGGCAGTATAAAAAATAAAAGAAAAGAGAGAACCATGATTTTCATTTCCAACACCTCTGACAGTAGTATGAAGTAATGACACAAATTCATGCACGGGCAGAGGGGGAATATGCAGTATTACTTTTATTGGAAATTTCCTTCTTTAAAGGTTTTTCTAGTGAGATCAATAAAGGACTGCAACGGGATGGTGATCAACTTATCTTTATGCCAGGCAATTTGAGTGAAAAAAGACGAGGCAGGGTGATTCCATTTAAGTTCACTGATCCGTCCTTCTTGTATTTCTTTGTTCACGACCATATTAGGCAAAAAGGCTATGCCTAATCCTGTCAGCACACATTGCTTGATGGCTTCAATACTTACGAACTCAAATTTATTAGCAGGGTAAACTCCATGATTCTTTAAGCTTTCCTCCAAGATTGTACGGTAAGAACATCCTTCGTCAGTTAACAGAAGGGTTTCGTGCTCCAGGTCGTCCGGAGTAATTTCTTGTTTCCGTGCCAATGAGTGTTCTGAAGCTGCCACGAGTTTCATTTCTTCCTCGATAAGGGATTCGGCGATGAGAGAGTGTCCTGGTTTAGGGACATCCATTATGAAAGCAATATCAAGCTCTCCCTTGTGGAGTAGTTCTTTTGCTTTTTCGTCTGAGTAGGCAGGTTTAAAGATAAGTTTGACGTTTGGAAATTGACTTTTAAAGGCCGTTAAAATTGGAGGGAGACGATACGTGCACTGGCTTTCCTGTGCTCCAATGACGAGAGTTCCTGTAGGCTCCTTTAACTCGCCGGTCATTAACTTTGCTTCTTCAGTAAGTGTAATCATTTTGTCTGCATAACCTTTAAACTGACGGCCTGCTTCTGTTAAAACTAATCGTTTACCCAACCGTTCGAACAATACTGTTCCCAGTTCACTTTCAAGTGCTTTAATCTGAGCGGTTACAGTGGATTGAGCAAAATTTAAGCTATTAGCTGTATGAGTGAAATTTAAAGTTTCGGCTGCCATTTTAAAAGTACTCAATTGTTTGGTTTCCATCCGTTTTCTCCTTCCATCAAAATTTCCGATTAATACAATCACTATTATCATCTTTATTGATTTACAAGTTCATTATAGTATAGAAGTCGAAGCAGGAAAAAAGCAGCGAGGAAAGGGAGTAGATGAGCATGTCAATAGCCGTTATTTACGGAGGAACTCGTTCAAAAGGAAATACTGAACAATTGACGGAAAAAGTAATTGGCGGAATGGAAGTGGAGAAAATTGTTTTGAAGGATTACGATATTCAGCCTATTGAAGATTACCGTCACGATGAAGCTGGTTTTCCAAAAGTCGGGGATGACTATAAACAACTTATAGATCGTATGCTCTCGCATGATGTGATCATTTTTGCAACACCGATCTATTGGTATGGAATGTCGGGAACGCTAAAGAATTTTATCGATCGATGGTCGCAGTCCATTAAGGAATATCCAGGATTTAAAGAAATAATGGCTGAAAAACAGGCGTATGTTGTGGCAGTGGGCGGGGATATGCCGTTATTAAAGGGGCTTCCTCTAATACAGCAATTTCAGTATATCTTTAGTTTTGTGGGGACTGTTTTTGAAGGCTATGTTCTTGGAGAGGGAAACAAACCTGGAGATATTCAGCAGGATGAGCAAGCTATATTTGCCGCTGAACAGCTTCAGAAGAAAATTAATAACGGATTATTTTAGTTGAAATAGATATTATAAGCCAGCGGGAAGTGTCCTGCTGGCTTGCTTACATTATAAAGCTGTTACTCGATTGTGAAGGAAGTTTTCGCTTTTAACACAGGTTGGGTATGCAAGATAGCTGTGATTGAATATGTCCCTGGCTCCAAATTTTCCGGGATGGGCAGTTTGTATTCAACCTCTTCAGCCTGCTTTAATGTGATCGGCTTTTTAGGCTCATGTTGAGGCTGGCTTTTTGATTTCTCAAAAACTGTATTTCCCTCAGAATCTGCAATGATGTAGTTGTAGGCGGTTTTTCCAGAGATGACAAGTTTCTGGACACGTTCTGTTTGGTTCTTAATTTGAAAATAAGCATGTTTTTCGCTTACTTTAAGGCTTGTTTCTAATTTGCCTGCGACAATACCTCCGGGGCGGTCCGTTTTGGGATCTTTCTGGTTCCCATTTGAGTTATTCTGGTCACCGTTTACTTCTTCTGCTTTGTCGTCATTTGCAGTGTTGTCGGTGTTAGTCTGGTTGTCTTGTTGTTGGCCACAAGCTGATAGAACAATTCCCACTATCAAAAATGCCGTTAATAAAATCATGACTCTCATGGGACTCCCCATCCTTTCTAAATCACATCAATTTTGTTATCTCTATTTTACTCGAAAAGGTGACAAAGTAACAATTCGTTGTTAACAGGTTTGTTTTATAAGGTTCTAACAAGGGGGCATAGCACCGTGTCTCAAAATCATAGCGCCCTGTCTCGGAATGATAACGCCCTAACTAGAAGGGATAACTTCCTAACGAATGAACACTGCGACCTAACTCCAAATTAGACAATTCAAAGGGTACGATAAGTTTTTGTAAATCATATAAGTATATGCTAATATGATTATTATGCGAGGTGATGTTCATGGAAAAAACAAAGGTTGAGCTAGAAAACGCTGCCCAAACATTGAAACTTCTGGGTGATAGAACACGCTTAACCATTATGGGATTAATAAAAGATGGAGAGTGCTGCGTGTGTGAATTTGTGGAAGTACTCCAAATGAGTCAGCCTTCCATTAGCCAGCATTTAAGAAAGCTTCGCGATGCTGGGCTTGTGAAGGAACAACGGAGGGGGCAATGGATCTTTTACACAATAAACACTGCTCATCCAACATCTCCGATCGTTCAACAGATTTTAGAGCAGATTCCAGATCAAAAAGAGAAATTACGCGCATTGGAAGAAGCGGGTTTACGTATACAATGCGGTTCGTAGGGGGATTCAATTGAACTTAGCTATTATAGCAACAATTATTTTTATACTTACACTAGTGTTAGTGATTTGGCAGCCGAAAAACTTGGGGATCGGCTGGTCTGCATGTGGTGGAGCGATTCTGGCGTTACTTTTCGGTGTGGTTGATTTTCAGGATGTCGCAGCGGTAACGGACATTGTGTGGAACGCCACTTTAGCGTTTATCGCCATTATTATTATTTCACTAATCTTGGACGAAATCGGCTTTTTCGAGTGGGCTGCTCTTCATATGGCTAGAGTAGCCGGTGGAAATGGGAAGAAGATGTTTGTGTATGTCATTCTTCTAGGAGCGGTTGTTGCTGCATTGTTTGCTAACGATGGAGCTGCACTGATCCTTACCCCGATCGTGCTGGCGATGGTGAGAAATTTGAATTTTAAGGAAGCGATGATTTTGCCATTTATTATGGCAAGTGGATTTATCGCGGATACGGCTTCGCTGCCGTTAATCGTGAGTAACCTGGTTAACATCGTGTCAGCAGATTTCTTTGGCATAGGATTTATTGAATATGCAACGCGGATGGTTGTTCCAAATTTCTTTTCTATAGGTGCGAGTATCCTCGTTCTTTATTTGTTTTTCCGGAAAAGCATTCCAGAAAATTATGACCTCAATCAGTTAAGGGAACCGAAGCAGGCGATTCAGGATCATAAAATGTTCCGGTTATCCTGGGCCGTGCTGGCGATTCTGTTAGTTGGTTATTTTGCAAGTGAACCTTTAGGCATTCCAGTGTCGATTATCGCAGGAATTGTGGCGATTTTCTTCCTCCTGATGGCCAGAAGAAGTACCGCGGTAGAGACGACAACAGTAATAAAAGGTGCTCCATGGGCAATTGTCTTTTTCTCAATCGGGATGTATGTCGTTGTTTACGGACTTCGCAATGTCGGGTTAACGGATGTGCTTGCAAATGTTATTCAATATACTGCTGAACAAGGGTTATTTGCAGCGACTATCTCGATGGGTTTCATTGCAGCCATTTTGTCATCGATCATGAATAATATGCCGACGGTGATGATCGATGCGCTTGCGATTGCCGAAACGAACACCTCTGGCGTGATGCGTGAAGCGCTAATCTACGCTAACGTCATCGGTTCTGATTTAGGGCCGAAAATTACACCGATTGGTTCGTTAGCGACACTACTATGGCTGCATGTTTTAGCAACAAAAGGGTTTAAGATTTCATGGGGCTACTATTTTAAAGTGGGTATTTTGCTCACGATTCCAACACTGTTCATTACGTTAACAGGACTGTACCTATGGTTAGGGCTCATTTTATAACGATGAAAAATAAGAAATTCAAGCGAAAAAGGAGAACTTACATGGCTAAAAAGATCATTTACTTTCTATGCACAGGAAACTCTTGCCGAAGTCAAATCGCTGAAGGCTGGGCGAATAAACATCTAGGAGAAGATTGGGATGTCAAAAGCGCTGGAATCGAAGCCCATGGATTAAATCCAAATGCTGTTAAAGCAATGAACGAGGTAGGTATCGATATTTCAAGCCAGCAATCGGATGTGATTGATCCTGATATTTTTAACAAAGCCGATTTAATCGTCACGTTATGCGGGGATGCCGCAGATAAGTGTCCAGTCACACCTCCTCATATTCAACGAGTACACTGGGGTTTTGATGACCCTGCTAAAGCTGAAGGCACGGATGGGGAAAAATGGGCGGTCTTCCAGCGTGTTCGCGATCAAATTGGGGAGCGAATTCATCGGTTTGCAGAAACAGGGGAATAAGAACCATAAGAATAGCCAGAACGCTAAGGTTCTGGCTATTCTTAGTATGGTTGGGAAAAGTGAATTACTTTTCTCCTTCCCAGGCGATTAGGACTTTGCCGAATTCTTTTTCAAGAGTTTCTAATTTTTCTCGTTCAGTCTCTGAAAGAGTTGCCAGCTGGTAGTCATTCTTCATAGTAAAACCTCCTAACTAAATTCTTTTTTTAAGTATTCGTTACTAAGCAAAAACTATTCTGTGCTGCTGTGTTTGCTTATGAGAAATTATTGAAGCCAGAAATCAATCACATAAAGGCCATGATTAACTTGGACAGTCTTGCCGCGGGAGATAGGAGATACGTCCATGGAAACGCTGGTAAAAAAGGATGGGTCAGAGAACTAGCGCTAGATATCAGTAATGAGTTAGACCTCGATCTCCAAGTGAATCCCGGACTGAATCCGCATTATCCCAAGGGAACAACAGGAGACTGGAGCGATCATGCTGCTTTTAAAGAAGCGGGGATTCCGTTTGCAATCCTATTCTCATATTTTTACAGAACTTGTTCAGCGAGTTCAGCCGAACAGTAAAGGACAGTATATACCGCGGGCAAGTGAGCAATAATTTTTATATTAGATTGAGTTGTCTTACAAAAAGGAATTAAAAGAGCCTTTCCTCCAGTGCTTAAAGGCACGTAAAGAAAGGCTCTTTTAATTCCTAGAAAAAACTGATAGAAGGTCCTGGTTCCTTAATGGCTTCCTCGCAGATCACGCTCAATGTCCTCCAAGCTTCTTCCTTTCGTCTCAGGTACGTATTTCTTGACGAAAGTAAAGGCAAAAACACCAATAATCGCAAAGAGTACGAATACCCATGCGGTGCCAATTGCACCTAGCAAAACAGGGAAGAAGAGGGAGACAACCAGGTTGGCCGCTGATAAAAGCAAGGTTGTAAACCCTGTGGCAGCACCTCTTGCCTTCAATGGGAAAAGCTCAGGGAGCATGACCCAAACGACCGGCCCCCACGTCGCCGAGAAAAACACGATAAACAGGCCGAGGAATAATACGATCAGCCAAGCGATGGTGGTCGTCATTTGGAACGTGAACAAGATGGTCGCCAAAACGGCTAAACTCAAGGTCATTCCCACATTTCCAATCAACAGCAGCTTCTTTCTGCCCAATTTGTCAATCGTGGCAATCGCCACCAGCGTCATTAAAACGTTGACAATCCCAATGCCTAACGTCCCAAGAATGGAAGCAGAATTTCCTAATCCTGCTTGCGTGAAAATGGTAGGCGCATAGTAGATGACTGCATTGATCCCGATTAACTGTTGAAAAACCGCGATACCACTGCCTATCAGAAGCATCGGTCGAACCCACTTTGACTTCAGTACATCCATCGTACTTTCCTCTACTTCTTCAATCTTTTTCATTTGCTCAATTTCATCGTCAATTTCATTTTGTTTCCTCGTTAATGCCATAATATCTCGGGCTTTTTTTTCTCGATTATGTTTAATTAAGAATCGAGGACTTTCAGGCATAAATAGGACGCCAATCATTAGAATAATCGCCGGTACTGCGGCGAGGCCCAACATCCAACGCCAGCCTTCCATAGAGGAGAAAGCGTAATTGACTAGATAGGCGAGCACAATCCCGATTGTAATCATCAGTTGGTTGAGAGAGGCAAGTGCCCCTCTCGATTGAGTGGGAGCCATTTCAGATAAATACACGGGTACAATAGCTGTCGAGCCCCCAACGGCAAGGCCTAAAATAATTCTACCTGTAATCAGAACCCAAGCGTTTGGGGAAAAGGCTAACACGAGGGAACCAATCAGGTAGATGAGAGCGATCACGAAGACCACACGTCTTCGGCCAAATTTATCGGCTACATAACCACTCATCCCGGCACCTACAATAGCACCACCCAGTAAAGAACTGACGACTAGTCCTTCAAGAAAATTAGAAAGAGGGATATCCTGGCCGATAAACAGCAAGGCACCAGAAATAACCCCCGTATCATATCCATAAAGGAGGCCGCCGAGAGCCCCAAAGAAAAAGATCCATCCTTTATGTAAATTTTTATTCATGATTATTCCCACCTTTGAAATACAACATCTGTCTAATCATTTTCCCACTTATAAGGGAAGCGCAAACATGAAGGTTTTCTCAGGCAGGAGGCTTTTTAGATGTTTTGTTGTAGATGCGGGGGAGGATTGTTCTCTAACTAAAATCGAGCGTGTATGTTCGAATAGGGTGCTGGTCTCAGATGTCAACCCTCATGCAACTTAGCGGCATTATCAAATAATCCACAGAAAAAGCCAGCAGAATCCCCACATTCTGCTGGCTTTCATGATCAATCTATTATTTTTCAATCAAACGACCGTCAAACGCATCAGCAGGATCAATCGTTTCACCATTAGCTTGCTTCTCACGCAAGTAATCAGCAAACAGCTCTCGCTGGAAAGCAGGCTGTGACGTCCATTCTACTTCACCAAATGTTGTGTAGCCGTCGCCTTCGCCTGTAGATAGGAAGTTGTTCGTCACCACCGTAAACGTTTGATCAGAGAACTCGCCATTTGTATAAACAGGCGTTCCATCCGTTAACTTAATCGAAGTGACGCGTTCACCATCTGATTTAGCAGGATTATAGACAACATCCATGCCGGAGAACTGAATCTTCATGAAGTTCCAATCATCGGGTGCCGGTCCTTCAAGGATTTCTTTGATTTGCTGACCAGTCATCTGGGCAGTTACGTTATAGTTGTCAAAAGGAAGCACTTCGAATACTTCTCCATAAGTAATTTCACCAGCGTTAATGTCAGCACGAATCCCGCCGCTGTTTTGAAAAGCAATATCCGCATTCGCGCGTTCACGCATTGCATCCGTGATCATATTTCCAAGCTGGCTGACACCAAGCTCGCCATATTTACGATCACGAGTCAGCGGTCCTTCGGTCGTAGATACGACTTCACTTTTTACTTCTTCAACTTGTTCCTTATAGTAATCTACAATCTCTTGAACACTTTCATCCTTACCAGCGAGATGCTCATATGTTTCTAGCATATCGACTTCAGAATCATAGATTTCTTCTGTTTCGGGATCGACAAATAACTGAATGTGTCCCATGGCATTGGTATAACGGCTTGCTTCAACAACTGGGATATCGTTGACATGCCCGGCCACTCGCTCATGTGAGTGCCCGCCGACAAGGGCATCAAGTCCACCTTCAGAGGAATTTGCCAACTGAGCAAGTTCACCCATAATTTTTTCGGTTTCTTTTTCATGCCATCCAGGAAGGTGGGACGTAACCATGACCATGTCAGCACCTTTTGCCTCAAGTTCTGCCGCCAGCTCTTCAGCAATTGGAGCAGGGGTAGGAAATTCTAAACCTTCCACATGAGTCGATAAGGTTGTTTGTGGTGTTTGCGGTGTCGCAAAACCGATAATTCCAATTTTATAACCGCCTTTTTCTACAATCGTATAAGGCTTGGCCCACTCAGGACGCTCTCCTGTAGTTTCTTCGAAAATATTCGCGCCAAGTATAGGATAGGAGGCATCATCTAAGCGCTGCTCCAGCACATCGATTCCCCAATCAAACTCATGGTTCCCGATTGCCCCTGCATCATATTGAATATCATTTAACGTTTCAATAGTAGATTTTCCGTCAAAAGAATTAGAGATCAGCGTTCCTTGCATTGTATCGCCGCCATCGACAACGACCGTTCCATCAGCATTAACGGAGCGAAAATCTTCAACAATACCGCCGATTATCGCCATACCGCCTTGCTGGTATTGTTGATTTTGAGTAATATGACCATGAATGTCGTTAGTAGAAAGAATATCAATCACATCAAAGACGAGTGGTTTGAATGTTTTGGCCACTTCTTCAAGTGTCATTGGCTCATTTGGATGGAATGCTTCCTCAAAAGTAATGTCGAATCCGCCAGCCAGAGTGGCATAGGCTACATATGGCTTCGCTTCTTCAGGAATGGAATCTACATCCGTGAAATTATTTAATACTTCAAGATCTACTTCGGGAATCTCGCCATTATTCATGGCAAGTGTAAATACTTTGGCCATATCAATACGTGTAATTGGTTCCTTAGGACTAGCGCCTTTGGACTTATTCGATGAATCGGAGAAAAATATATCTTTCGGATTTAATCCCTTCATCTCATCCGCACGCTTCAACATTTTCATCACTTCGAGGCGCGTCACATAAGGGTTATTATGTATTTGAACCTGCTGTTTCTGCTTAATAATGTCTTGCTCGATCAAAAGCTCTGTATCACTTAACTGGGTCATGTCGAAATTCGTTTCTGCTGATACCTCATCTGCCTGAAATAACGAGAAAGCCATGACTGGAGCGGCTAAAACAGTTAACAACTGTCTTTTCTTCATCCGTCTTTTTCCCCCTTAAAATTGTAATAGAACCGTATACAATGTACCAAATTGGAAGAATATTTTAAATCATGCAATCTATCTATTTTTTTACTAATGATAGGAGGATTTTGATAGAAAAATGTCTAATTATGTATTTAATATGGTTTGGGAGTGAGAAAACGTGCCCGTATACCATAAACTCGTTCGTGATCGAATTCCTGAAATTATCAAAGAATCAGGGAAGGCGTTTTGCACACGTGACCTAAGTGAAAGTGTTCTTTGAAAGATAAGATTGAAGAAGAGTTAAACGAATATTTAGCCGCAGAAAGCGACCACGAAGCGTTGGAGGAGTTAGCTGATTTACTATTCATGCTGCTTCGAAAACCCATGGATCTGCGTTAAAACTAGTGGAAAGGATACGTCGTGAAAAGTGTAAGCAGCTAGGAGGATTTGAAGGAAGAGTTTTTCTAGTTGAGGTTGGGGATTGAGATGTTGGGGAAGGAGAAGGACAACAGTTTAATTTTTCACAGAATCTCGTAATAGGAGGAACTTTGATGAAACTTCAGGATAAAGTTGCAGTAGTAACCGGAGCAGCATCTGGCATGGGGAAAGCCATTGCAGACTTATATGCAAAAGAGGGAGCAAAAGTTGTTGTAGCCGACCTAAATAGTGAAGGAGCTGAAACGGTTGCAAGAGACATCAATAGTCATGGTGGAGCGGCTAAGGCAGTAAAGGTGAATGTTGCAGAATTGGAAGATATCGAACATATGATTGATACAGCTGTAAATGAATATGGAACGCTGGACATATTGGTTAATAACGCGGGAATTATGGATGGGATGGAGCCTGTCGGGGATATTGAGGATGAAAAGTGGGACCTCATTTTTGATATTAATACAAAAGGTGTCATGCGTGCGACACGTAAAGCGTTGCCGATTTTCCTGGAGAAAGAAAGTGGGGTTATCGTGAATACAGCATCTTCGGGCGGATTAAATGGTGCTCATGCAGGGGCAACTTATACAGCATCAAAACATGCGGTAATTGGACTAACGAAAAATACCGGTTATATGTATGCAGAGAAAGGAATTCGCTGCAACGCGATTGCCCCCGGCGGCGTGGAAACAAATATTGCTTCATCGATAAAGAATTTCAATGAGTTTGGAGCCAGTCGTACAAGAGCTGCCCAGTCTGTCATGCCGCGCACGGGTAAACCAGAAGAGATTGCGAAGGCTGCCCTATTTTTAGCATCTGATGACTCAAGTTTTGTAAACGGTACGGTAATAACAGCCGATGCGGGCTGGACTGCTGCTTTTTAACATTACTCATTTCTATTAGACAAAAATCGTTAGTCCTATTGAAACCAACATGACTCATGTTCGTAGTTATAGTGAGGTTTACTTGGGAGGTGCTATTTTGATAGCAGAAATGTATAAACGTAGAGAAAAGCTAGCCTATGTTCTTACAGGGCTGGTTGCTCTGGTTGTAGCAGGATATTTAGTATTGGAAAGGCCTGAAACTACTAGTAGTTGGGTGGAGGCATCCGCTTTCCTGGCCCCGTTGGGATTTTTGGCAGCTATAGCCATAACGAGCCGACAGAAGTATAACAAGGTTAAAGATTTTTCAATCCCTTATTCCAATACATCTATTTTGGAGATCGATCATCTTGTCTTAAAGCAAGATGCTGCGCTAATACCACGATTGCTCAGTTTTGAGAAAAACGGACATTTTGTGGGTGCATATAAACCTGTACACATACCCTGGTATCTTTACCCACTATTAACTTATAAAAGTTCCTTATTAACGGTGCTCCCGTTAACCATCGCATTCATTTCACATAAAGGGGAAACCATGTTTACGTTTAAGCGCCGTGGGTTCAAGGAGAGTGTAATATCCGTCTATGACAGTGAGGATCAATACTTGGGTCCAAGAAGAATTTAAGAGCCTTTTTCATATAAAAGGTGAGCTAATGAACAGCCATGATGAGGTGGTTCTACCTGTGAAGACCTCGGGGTTCTCGGGTGATTTCAGCTTGAAAGATACCAATGATCACCGTTGGGCTTACTTTTTTAACGGTCGGTTTCCACATGAGTATACGGGAATTTTCCGGGATGTCGATAATGATATTGTAGAGCTATCTGATGATCTATCTATAGAACACAAGATGCTTTTGTTAGGAATGATTGGTTATTTGTTCATAGCTAGGAATAATAGATGAGTTAAAGTGAGCTCAAACATTTGACCCGCGGAGGGAGAAAAATGGTTCATGTTGTAAAAGCACAACCGAATCACGTACAAGGAATAGCTGACGTGTGTTCAAGCGCTACACGGGCAACATATAAAGACATATATACTCAGGAATATACCGACAGGATCATAAAAGAGTTTTACAACCCGAAAAGAATTCTAAAGGAAGTCAAGCATGCCACTAAGCAGTGGGGAGGGTATTTTGTAGCTTTGGAAAACAGGGTAGTAATTGGAGCGTGTGGAGGCGGAATGGTTAGCGAAACGGCTGGAGAAGTGTTTGTGCTCTATTTAGATCCTAACAGGCGTAATGAAGGAATTGGCACAAAGTTACTAGAAGCAGTCACCACTCAGCAAAAAGAAAGCTTCCACGCCACTGAACAATGGGTTTCTGTTCAAAAAGGGAACTTAAAAGGTATTCCTTTTTATGAAGCTAAGGGATTTGTCTATAAACACGAACAAAATGGGTACGCGAATAAAGAGTCTGACGACTATAGATCATTAAGATATTATCGGAAATTATAAAACATGTACTTTTCGATTAAAACAGATTCGGTGAGGGAAAATAGTTCTGATGCAGCGACCGTTACATACCTTAATATGGAATATCCAAAAAGGAGATGAACGGATGTATAACAGGTATGTTCCTCACCCTTATGTTAGTCCGTCTGGAGTCCCTTATTCACCTGGAGTGGGATATCCTCACCTGCCCCAAGCACCCAATCCGAATTATAGACATACAAATCAAAATTCCATGAGTCCAAATGAAAGAAGTGGTCATACCCACGGACATGGTGGGGCAACGACATGTCAGGATGAGCATGTTCACTTGCACCCGGGAGTAACTGGTACGCCGATTGAGACAGAAGGGGGCCATGTCCATAAAATGTGGGGGAACACAACCTTTGATGACGGTCACATTCATTATTACGAAACTTTTACCAGTACGCCAATTGCTTTACCTAATGGGTACCACACCCATTATGCAGAGGTGAAAACAACAGAGGATGATGGTCATATTCATATCATCAAAGGATTTGTGGATCCTTCTATGAGTTAAATGATTGTCCTATTCATATTATCGTACAACAATAACCACCATGACGTGAATACGTGCAGGTGATTATTTTATGTAGGAGAGATTTTATATTGTGTCTAGTATGAGCTTAAAGCAGGGATGTGGAGTGTTTACATCTTAATTAGAACGCAAGATTCCACAACAGATCTTGCATTTTTAATCTGGATAGTTATAACTACAATTAGTAACTACTCAGACAATATAAAAAAAGCTCATCTGCTATCCAATATATCTTCAATAATAGCAATGTGAAAAGAAGCCCACGCTTTTTCACGAAAATGAAGAATGACACTTAAAGTAAGGACAATGATATAAGCAACTGCGAACACAATACCCCATGTCATACCTTTAGTGAAAATGAATTCTTGCAGCTGATCCGAAAACAAGAATAGCAGCCACGGCCCCGTGGAGACAAAAATGGGAATCATTCCTGAGCCGTTCTTTTCTTTTATCATGCGGTATGAAATTTTCTCCAATGTATTTGAATCAAGATCTGAATAAAAGGACTGAACTTCTGTAACTTCATTAATTTCCTCCAATTCACCAAAAGGAATATCGGCTTCACGCGTCTTTTTTAATTTTAAGTATAATTTATGTGCATCACCACGAAACAAATTCATTGCCCCCTCCATTGGATTTCTTCCCTGAAAATTTTAACTTTTATGGTGTCCGGGTACGAAGCAGCTGCAATAGAACTCGTATAAAGATCATAAAAATAAGGACACTAAAAAATGTATGGATTCCCGTCCATGTACTATACTCAACTAGGCTTGTGTATCTCTCAATTGTTAATTCCATAGCGGTTAAAGCAACTGAATATAAAGCAGCTTGTAACAAAATTCCGATACGAGAAGAGTGATAGGATGTTCGGTAAAAGAATAAGCACACGACTGGAAACAGCAGATACTCAAATAGCAGGCTAGAGTCAAAGTGATTTTGTAAGAACTTATCAGGGTAGTCAATCATTTTTTCTTCTACTACAAGTACTCCAATGACAATGGCAAAATAGGATGTTAGTAAATACCCGAAAAGAAACTCCTTAAAGGGTAATTTTGTCATAATGAAAACCAATAAGGTTAATCCAATGATTAGTAAAAACCATAATATAATGGGTTCCATAGTCATGCCCCTTCACTAGCCTAATCTACTCCATACGTTTTCATTTGTGCAGCGTTTTTGCGTTATAAGCAGTACTCATATTTTTTGCAAGCTTGTCACATTTATTCAATGGATTAGTATTTAATCGGCATTTGATCTGGCAGATAAAAAAGACAGACCATATGTCATAGACCGTTTAAACTAGTATCTGCCCGTGAGGAAACATACGGAATGGGGTATTTATTGCGCTAAGCCAGACGTCTTTCTATTTAGAAGGGCGTCTTTTTCATTATGCTTTAGGGCTGTTTTCCATTTAGCATCCTGATTCTCCTCATAAATCTATGAATTTTTAGCAAAAACTCAGCGGATTTCCTCTCCAAAGTTCGACCTTCCTGCATAGGATATCTTAATGGATATACAGGGAGGTGGGTTGTAATGGGATATGGACATAGAAACAATTTTGCATTGATCGTGGTGCTGTTTATTTTGCTCATTATTGTGGGAGCAAGCAGCTTCGGAAGACGCTACTAAGATTAGTTTATGGAGAGTACAAAATGAGTCAGGACAGCAGCTTTCGTCCTGGCTTGTTTAAGAGTCGCGCTTCTAAGAGGAGGAGCTTTATGAGACAGATGTCCAAGGGGAATACACATTCTATTTTAACCGACAAGGAATGGCGATCGATTGAGCATTGGTTATCCATAATGGAAAAATACGGACATTATAATGATGAAAGAATTGCGAGAAAGGCAAAGAAGAAAATGGGACTCAGCTATGACGTGCTTGGTTATGGAACCTTCCGAATTGTTTTTGATCTTAACAATGGATATGTGTTAAAAGTGGTCACTCGTAGAATGGGTTTCCTTTCCAATGAACTTGAAGTTAATTTGTTTCGAGACTGTCCTAACCATTTACGGAACTATTTATGCCCTGTGAAAGAATTTGGACATGGCTGGATAATCATGAGAAAAATGACTCGAAAAGTATCGATGGAGGAGCGAGACCATAGGAAAAAGCTAGTGAAGTTGGAGGATGCCTTCTTGAAAGAAGGCATACATCCGGGGGATTTAAATGAAGAGAACCTGGCTTTATCGCATAAAGGTGATCTCGTTGTCATTGATTACGGTCATTTTAGCAGAGCTGATTTCTGGTGGTAGACTCATTAGTACTCAATGTCATAACTTCAGCTTGAGGTAAAATGAGTCGCCAACAGCTTCATTAAATATGTACATACTTAATGTTTAAAAAGATGACTTAAGCCACTAAAAAAGATGACCGGATCCATACTTCGGTCATCTTTCTCCTTTCCGTAGCACGCCTTATCCTAACGTTGCCTTTAGATTGCCGGCGGACCAAATTTCCCGTCATGGAAATCCTTGAAAGCTTGTTTGATTTCTTCCATTGTATTCATCACGAACGGACCATAAGGAACAATGTGTTCTTTTATTGGAGCTCCTGAGTAAACGAGGATCTTGGTTCGGCGTTTGTTAGATTTTATGTTTAGCTCGCTGGAGTTTGCCTCGTCGCCATCGTCATTAAACGACAATGTGGCCGCCCCATGTTTCTTCAGATTGATTTTATTTTTCCCGACGTCAAGATCTCCAGCTAACACATATAAAAATGCATTATGGTTTTCCGGTAACGGAAGCACGTACTCGGCTCCCTCAGATAAGGTGATCTCGGTAAGGGTGATCGGGACGATGGATTCCAACGGACCCTGGACACCGGCAATTTTCCCGGAAAATACTTTAACAGATCCTCCTTCAATAGGAACGACCGGGGCTTCTTCTGAGTACACATTCTGATACATCGTTTTTGTGTTTCGTTTGTCTTTAGGAAGGTTCAGCCACAATTGGAGCGTGTGTGCAATATCATCCTCGACACCATCTTCTGCATGGCGAGCCGCCCATCCAGCATTCATATATTGGACATCTCCGGGCTCAAGGATATCGCGCCCGCCTCCATTATCGATATGTTCTAATCTTCCGTCCACCACATACGTCACGGTCTGAAACCCACGGTGAGGGTGATCTGGAAAAGTCCCCTTCTTGAACCAATCTTCCGCCATTAATATGAAGGGATCAAATTCAGCCCAGCGATCAACTGGTAAAACCCATCCCTTCTGTATCGAAGGAAATCCCATTTCATTGTACGTTACATACCAGTGGTCTTTGACTTCTCTTTGTAAGGGTTGATATTTATCTTCTTTTGCCATATGAACTCCTTGCTTGACCATTATTTTTATGATGCAGCCTGTTTTTCAACAGTCTGTTGCACATAGGATTTAACACGACCTAAGTATAGACAGTTGGTGAAATGAGTGTCAACAAACTGAACTTATTCTAAACATCGAACCTTTTCTGGAACCAATCTTCAGGAAGGATGATTTTGTTGTATGATGGAAATATTAACTAATTTATAGGTGAGGTGGTAATGTGACGATTAAGGGAATTAATCATTTCTTATTTTCAGTCTCTGATTTGGAGAACTCGATCGCTTTTTACCAGGAGGTGTTTGATGCGAAGCTGTTAGTAAAAGGGAGGAGCACCGCCTATTTTGATGTAAATGGAATGTGGTTTGCTTTGAATGAGGAAAAAATGATTCCGCGAAATGACATCTCGCAATCTTATACCCATATTGCTTTTTCAATTGAGGAAAACGACTTTGATAAGATGTATGAAAAACTCCAGAAATTAAACGTAAATATCTTGTCGGGAAGGCCAAGGGATAAGAAGGACAAACCATCGATTTATTTTTTGGATCCAGATGGTCATAAATTTGAATTCCATACAGGCACACTGCAGGATAGGTTAACCTATTATAAAGAGGATAAGCCGCATATGACATTTTTTGACTGAAAGGACCGCGAAACCTCGATATTTAAGAATCCTAAATAGTTATTTAAGAATCACTTAGAAAACACGAGTAAACAATCATCACGGACGCTGTCTTGAAAAAGGCAGCGTCCGTTTTATTATGGATGCGCTCATTACAAGATGTAGGTGTGAATAGGAATAGGGTTGGTCTCATATATATGAGGTGATGCATTTATCAATGGGAAGGAGGGTGTTTATGTACACACAGTATAAATATTGGAGGCCCTATTACAGTCCGTTTGATCCGTGTCCGCCCATGAAAATAAAGAGTTACTCCACCCCGCCTCAGTTGTACATGGGATTCCAGCCATATGGATTAGCCCAGTACCAAACGCCTAAAGAGGCTCTGTTCAGTGGAACTTTATGGCCGCAGCTTTTTAGTCCGTATCCAAATCCACACAAGAGGGGGAGTGAAGAGAATGAGTAAGAAGATGCCTCCTGAATACTATCAGCAGCTTGAGGAAATTCAGGCCATTGATTTCGTCTTAGTCGAATTGAACCTTTACTTAGATACACACCCCAATGATTATGATGCCATTCATCAATTTAATGAATTTACCAGGAAATCGATGGAACTTAAGGCTCGTTTTGAGAGCAAGTTTGGCCCGCTGATGCATTTTGGCAGAAGCTTCGTAAGCTATCCTTGGAACTGGGATGATACACCCTGGCCGTGGCAGGTTTAAACAGAACGAACTGATGGGAGGAATAGTGAATGTGGTATTACGAGAAGAAACTTCAATATCCCGTAAAGGTACGGGATTGCAATCCAATGTTAGCAAAATTCCTGATTGAACAATATGGCGGGGCCGACGGGGAATTAGCTGCGGCACTACGGTATTTGAATCAACGGTACACGATCCCTGACAAGGTCGTAGGTCTGCTAAATGACATTGGAACAGAGGAGTTCGCCCACCTCGAAATGATTGCGACGATGGTTTATAAGCTCACGAAAGATGCCACAGCTGAGCAAATGAAAGAGGCGGGTCTTGGAGCTCATTACGCTGATCATGATAAAGCACTCTTCTACCATAATGCAGCGGGTGCACCATTTACAGCGACGTACATTCAAGCAAAAGGTGATCCAATCGCCGATCTCTATGAAGATATCGCAGCGGAAGAAAAGGCGCGGGCAACCTACCAATGGATCATTAATTTGTCGGATGACCCTGAATTGAATGACAGTTTGAAGTTCTTGCGGGAAAGGGAAGTCGTCCATTCGCAACGCTTCAGGGAAGCAGTAGAGATACTGAAAGACGACCGTGATCAGAAGAGGGTTTTTTAGTAAAGGTTTTTTATAAAAAATGCTTTAAGGCGCTGGTCCGAATTACCCCGGAAGGCGTCTTTTTGTATTCAATAAAAAGGGTTATAGAATAAGTTGGAGAACTATTACAGTATAGAGATCGTAAAGGTAGGAGGAGAGACGTAATGCTGAAGACGATTTGTTTTTTCTGTAAAAAGAACTATACAATTGATCGCTCAGATACTCAGTATCAAAGGATTCTTAAAAATCCTGAAACGCGTTATGTGTGTAAAAGCTGCAACCAATCCATGCAAAAAGAAGCCCAGGCAAGCAGCGGGTTAAATCCGGATGATCTTGATAAATATGATAAGTATTTGCGCTAGAATATGAGAAATAGGTGATGAGGATGTTCAGTAGTAACAGAATAAACTTAAGGAAAGTAACTGAAGACGATGCGCCCATTTATTATAAATGGAGAAATAATCCAGTGGTAATGGAGAACACGAGTCCAAACTTAGATGTTTACACTCAAGAAGAGACGGAAGGTTTCATAAGGGAGATTATAATTCCATCGATTCAAAATGTTACATGATTGAACTAAAGGATCAAGATCATTCGATAGACATTGTCTCTTTAATTAATATCGATTATAAGAATCGAAACGCAGAGTGCATAATTGATATTGGAGAGAAAGATTATTGGAGTAAATGATATGGTCGGGAAGCTATGGAGCTAGTGTTAAACTATAGCTTTACAGAAATGAATCTACATAAAGTGTATTTGAGATTCTTTTCGTTCAATCATAGAGCGATGAAGTTGTACGAGAAGTTAGGATTCGTGAAGGAAGGGGAGCAAAAAGAACATATATTCAGGAATGGACAGTGGCATGGGGTTACCTTTATGGCTATTTTCCAAGGAGATTATTTGAAAAGCTGAGGGTCAAAACAGAAAAGACATAGGAAGGATAACAGTCCTAACCTTTCTAAACATATATATCCCTATATCAGCTGCCTGCTTTAGCTAATCATAAACTAATAGAGTACTCTTAATAGGAATTGTTCTCTATTTTTGCAAGTGAGGGGGATTTTTATTAAAAAGAAATGGGTCGTAGCTGGGATGATTTTAACAGCCCTCCTATTTTCCCTGTATGGGACTTATAAGCTGATGAATGCAAGGACGGTTCAGTTATTTGGAGGGTTAACAAACAGAGTAGTAACAGATGAGAAAGTGGTGGCTCTAACGTTTGATGATGGCCCCACAAAGAATGTAGAAGACATTCTGCCTCTACTCGACAAATATCAGGCCAAAGCTACCTTTTTTGTAGTAGGAAAAGAATTGGAGAGCAACCTTGATATAGGAAAACAACTAGTGGAAGCGGGTCATCAAATTGGAAATCATACCCATTCTCACGAACGCATGATCTTCAAAAGGTACTCCACGATAAAAGAGGAGGTTGAAAGGACTAACCAAGCCATACGGGCAACGGGCTTTAAAGGCGAGATTGATTTTCGTCCCCCGTATGGTAAAAAGCTTGTCGTCCTGCCATATTATCTAAATCAACATCAGGTAGAAACGATCATGTGGGATCTTGAGCCGGATACTTATTTCTCTTCAGTGGAGGATAAAGTGAATTACGTAAATGAAAATATCCAGCCAGGTTCAATTATTCTGCTGCATCCTATGTATGACCAGACTAGGAATGAATGGAGAACGATTGAAGGGATACTGCGTTCTTTGACTCAAAAAGGATATGAATTTGTTACGGTTAATGAATTGCAAGCTATGGGTGAGTAATTGAAAACCATAGATTTCCTGTTTCAAAAAGATTAAGGAAGAATCTATGGTTTTAACTGACTGGTAACGCCAACGAACTAGTACTTATTTGGTTGTAACTTCCATTCGTTGCAGGAAAGAAGGTCTGTGCTCACTTACTATAATTTATTAGCCTGTTTCAGCTCAAAAATCCGAAATTCATATCGTTGAAGTTCTATTTGTGATAAGTTAGCCTTCATTTTTTTATTAAGTGTCGATCCATCGGCTATCGTCCACTCTGTTAGTTGCTCATAATTGGTAGAGAATACTTGTTTACTGGACAGTACTTTAGCACTTTCACTATTGTTTATTATAAAAATAAGACTGTGTTCCGAATTGAATTTTTCATAAGCGATACAGTTCTGCTCATCATCTGAAAAGATAAACCGGAACTTGCCGCCATTTCCAAACACAGGGTTATTTTTACGGAGATTGATAAGCATGTGTACATATTGAAGCATTTCCCTGTCCTGATTCTGTTCATCCCATTCCATGCACCCTCTGCAGCCGGGATCATGTCCGCCAGCCATTCCAATTTCATCCCCATAATAAATGCAAGGTGTGCCGACAAAGGACATCTGGAACAAATAGAGAAGCTTCACCCGTTCTCGTTCCGCATTTGCGAGTGTAAGAATTCTTGGTGTGTCGTGACTATCAAGTAGATTAAATGAAACCTCATTCACATTAGCTGGATACATGTGGAGAACCTTAGTGATGGAACTCATGAACTCCGAAGCCTTAATTTCTTCCTTCGCAAAAAAATCAATAGCCCCATTTGTGAATGGGTAGTTCATAACGGCATCAAATTGATCTCCTTGAAGCCAAGGCATAGAGTCATGCCAAATTTCACCGAGAATATAAGCATCAGGCTTTACACTTTTTACCGCTTGTCTGAATTCCCGCCAGAACGCGTGATCCACTTCATTGGCAACATCTAAACGCCAACCATCTATATCAAATTCTTCGACCCAATACTTTGCTACCTTCAGTAAATAATCCTTCACATGGGGGTTTTCTGTATTAAGTTTCGGCATCGACGGGACGAATCCGAATGTGTCATAATTCGGTTGGCTCCCTTCAGGTGATGTCGGGAAATCCCATAAATGGAACCAATTCTTGTATTCGGACTGCTCCTGTTTTTTCAATACATCTTGAAATGGTGGGAAATAATAGCCGCTATGGTTAAATACTGCATCCAGCATAATACGAATTCCGCGTTTATGGCATTCTTGAACTAAACGCCGGAACGTTTCCTTATCCCCAAACTGAGGATCTATTTCCATGTAATCGATCGTATCGTATTTGTGATTGGAATACGCTTTAAAAATAGGAGTAAAATAGATTCCGTTAATGCCAAGCTCCACTAAATAATCCAGGCGATCGATCACACCTTGGAAATCTCCCCCGAAAAAGTTTGTGGGTGTTGGTTGATGGCTGCCCCAGGGTAAAGTACCTTCAGGGTTTAGGTTGGGATCCCCGTTCTCAAAGCGTTCCGGAAATATTTGATACCATAATGTGTCTTTCACCCAGGAAGGGGCATGAAATACATCAATAGGGTTTACATACGGGAAACAGAAGTAGTTTGCAATCTCCTCAGGCAGGGAGGAGAATATGCCGCCCTCTGTATAAAAACACGTTTCAGAATCATTCGTACACTTAAACCCGTATCGAAGCCGATGGAATTCTGGTTTAACGTCGATAAACCAATAGTCATGAAGACTGGTCGACCCGGATTTTATCATGTTTCTGCTCGCTGTCTGCCATTGTTCATTTTTCCAGTCATATGGATCGCCGAACACAAGTGACACAGCGTCCATATCGTTTTTCTTTGTCTGTAGTGTAATGTGAAGGGTATTGGCGTCATACGCATAGGCGAAGTTATCTTTTGGACGATGGTAAATGGCTTCTTTTATCATGTGAAACTCTCCTTTCATAAGTACAAAAGCTTCTGAATGTTATAGTGGAATGTTGCTTGATCACATAGAAGATAGAAAAACACCCCGCTTTCCAGACAGGAAAACGGGGTTGTTGTTACAACAAAGCATTGCCCTCATATTAGATACTATTAACTTAGTGAAAGCACTCTATCTTGTCAATGAACTTTATTGCCAATTTACGATGACTGTATCCGTTCCTTTGGCAGGTGTTGTGTAGGTATGGTTTGAACCGCTCTCCCAAACTACATTCCCAGAGCTATCTTTTTTAATAAATTTGTATTCTATTTCTTTACCGGCTGGGACACTAATATCGTAGTACCAAGTAGGATAGTTATAAACTACTTGATTAAACATTGGCCCGATTGCTTTATCAGGATCCCAATCGCCTAGCTCGTTAACATTACCAACTATATAAACATTTTCTCCAGGCTCTGTATAAGCATTATTTACACCAAATCTTACGGCTATTTGTTTGCCTGTTAATACTTCAAATTCGTCGTACTTGTTGCTGCGAATATCATTAGCACTTGTCACAGTAATAGGATACTTTCCTGCGGTTACATCTGGAACACTAACTTTAATTTCTGTATCAGACCAGGATAGGATGTCTGCATTTGTAGAACCAAATTGAACACTGCCTTCTGATGAGCCAAAACCTTCTCCACTAACTGTAATTGTGTTTCTTGCTTTTCCTGTCATCGGTCCAACATGTCCAATGATTGGAGTTGCAGAGGGATCTTTAAATTGCCAAACGGCTACACTTTTTGGACTTAACTGAAACGAATCAACAGCACCATCTTGATTCACTGAAATAGCATTGCCGTCTAATATCTGGTCAAGTTCATCACTATAAGTACCCTCGGGTAAAGAGGTCTTTAAATTAGTGATGTTTTGAGGGGAATCTCCACTGTTTACAGCCGTTAGTACAATGTTATTGCCAAATTGTCTTTCATAAATATAAACATTAGAATTGATCCAACGTTCTTCGGTATCCCCATAGCCAAGTGCAGGGTTTGATTGTCTCACCTGTGCTAATTGGCTGATGATTTCATAGGAACTTGTGGATCTGTCGAAATTCTTCATAGGCTTTCGGTTATTAGGATCATGACTGCCTGTCAAGTACTGTTCAGTCCCATAATAAATGGTAGGTACGCCGCGGGATGTCAATAAAACTGCTAAAGCCATATCCGTGGATCGGTTTGAGGAATTTTCGTCAGAAAAACGACTCATGTCATGGTTATCAATAAACGTTACCTGGTCAATAACCTCATCATAATTTTCTGCTGTATTCTGAATCATTGAATTAAAATCATACCAATTGGCTGAACCATTTTTTAATACCTCTCTAATAGTTTGCCCATATCGAAAGTCAAGCAGGCTCATTCCGCTTTCATTAGCGAAATAATGATTTTGTTGAGAGACTTCTCCTTTGCCTAAAAACCATTCACCGAAAGTGAATACAGGACGGTGGCTGTAGATTTCGCTCATCAATGATTCTTGCCAACCTTGTGACATGTGTTTAACTGCATCTACTCTAATTCCATCAATACCTCTGTCCAGCCAGAGCTTAATAGATTCTTTTAAATATTGGTCGACTTCTTCATTATTTAAATTATAATCTGCTAAATCGTATAAGTTTCGATAAATACTGTCTTCATAAGAGGAGAAATCAGTTCCGCCATTATGATGAAAAAAATTCTCATTATCGTTTGAATAGGAAGCTAGTAAATTTCCGTTATCATAGACGGCTCCGTTTTCTGCATAAGCAGGGTCTGTCTCAAGAGCCGGAGAAGAGTGGTTCGGGGTGAAATCCATAATCACCTTAATTCCATTTGCGTGCGCTGTGTCAACTAATCGATCAAAATCGGAAAGGCTTCCAAAATACGGGTTTGATTTTTTGTAGTCCCTTGCCCAGTATCCATGATAAGATGTATAGCCACTTGGGTGTAAGGCATAAACGTTTTCTACCGGCTGGGATATCCAAATAGCTGTAATTCCCATATCTGTTAAATAGCCGTCGTTTATTTTTTCAATGATTCCTTGCCAGTCACCACCGCAATATTTATGAAGATTACTGCAATCTTCACTGTAAATATCACCCGTAGGATTATTCTCTGGATTACCATCATAAAATCGATCCGTTACAATTTGATAGATTACATCGTTAGAGTAGTCGACATCACTTGATGCTTCGGCATGGATGGACGACAACATAAACGTACTGAGGAATAAAAAAGTTAGAGCAAGCGATTGCATAAAAATGCTGATTACTTTAGCCAACAGAATCTCCTCCTTAATTAATGTATCCTTTTTTGGTTAATCCTCCTTTCCATAAAATAAACCCCGACTTTTAAATTAAAAGTCGGGGTTGTTTGCAGAGAACAAAAGCATGGCCCTCGGATTTTATAAATGATTGTTCTGATAATTCTATTAATACGCGAATTTGACACGATTGTACATAGGTTAATATACCTATTTATTAAATGTCCGAATAATAACCCTACAACACAGCGAATCTTTTCAAAAAAATCAGATATTTATCTGAAACCGCTTGCAACTAAATTGGATTAACTGTAAAATGATTTTCAAATTGGCAGGCAAGCGATTGCACAAAACTTTCGCAAGTTCTGCTTAAGGTACAAATCTATTTTTAAAAGGAGAGATCGCATGGGAGGAAGAAGGTCATTTATTTCGTTTTTTGCATTTCTATCATTACTGTTTTTGTTAGTGGCGTGTGCGCCAGATCGTGAAGAGGTAACAAGTGAGCAAGACACAAGTTCCGATGGGACTGCTGAAAAACCTGAAGAGCTGACGATTTGGGCAAATGATGAGGAGAAACAATTGGCAGCTATTGAAAAGATTGCAGCAGATTACGAAGAGCAGGAAGGAATTAAAGTAAATGTCGTACCAAAATCAATGCTGGATCAAGTGCAGGAATTATCGCTGGCTGGTCCAGAGGGGAACGGGCCGGATTTATTCTTCCAGCCTCATGATCAAATTGGAAATATTGTAGCGCAGGGGCTTGCAGAACCTCTTGATTTATCAGACGAAGAGTTGAGTGGATACAGTGACGTGGCTGTTGAGGCTGTTAGTTATAAATATGAAGGTGAAACCGCTATTTATGGAGTTCCGGCTGTTCTAGAAACGTATGGTGTTTTTTACAATAAAGACATCGTATCGGATGCACCTGAAACGATTGATGATTTAAAAACGATTCTTGAAGAGCATACCAATCCATCAAAAGACGAATATGGATTCTTAATGAAACCTAATGATCTATATTTTGCTTTTCCTTTCTTTAAAAACTTTGGGGGGTATATATTTGGCGGTGATACGGGTGAATTTGATACGACAGACATTGGTTTAAACAACGAAGGATCCGTAAAAGGCGGTAAACTGTTCCAGTCCTTTTTTGGATCAGAAAAAATTCCACCAGGAACAACGACAGATGTTGTAGATGGTCTTTTCACGGCTGGAAAAGTAGGTGCAGTGATTAATGGACCGTGGAGTATCGCCGGATATAAAGAAGCTTTGGGTGACAGTCTTGGCTTTGCACCATTTCCAAAAATAAATGGGGAGACTGGTAAGACATTGGTAGGAGTGAAATCATGGATGGTTTCTTATTACTCTGAGAATAAAAATTGGGCTCAAGATCTGGCTCTATTTATGACCAACGAAGAAAATCTCCAATACTATTTTGAAACGGCTGGTGAATTGCCAACCAATACCAATGCCCTTGAATCGATTGAGGATCCAATCTATAACGTATTTGCGGAACAAGTGAAATACGGCGTACCTATGCCTAGTACACCGCAAATGTCTCAAGTGTGGGAACCAATGAATAATGCATTACAGTTCATAGCAGAAGGAGAAGATGTACAAGCTGTTTTGGACGAAGCTGTGAATCAGATTAACACCAAAATACAATCTAGCGGGGCAAGTCAATAAATCTATGTTGAAGAAGGAGTGGCTGGGACAAAAGTGTTTTATCAATTGAAAATCCGAACTAAGCAGAAACTACGATTGCGTGTAAAACTTGCTACGAAAATATACTTCGCTTTCCGCGGGCGGCTGTTGAGTCTCCTCGTGCTGGCGCACTGCGGGGTCTCACCTAGGCCTTTCCTCCCGCGGGAGTCTTCGTATATTTTCTCCGCTAAACCATTACACCGTTCGTCTTTCACTTAAAAAGTAAAGTGATGTCCCAGCTCCTTTCTTTTCAATCTTCATCAAAGTAGATAGTATTCCAGACGTATGAAAGGAGGCCTATTCATTGGCTATACCAGATCTGAAAGAGTACGAAGATAAATCAAAGAGAAAAAGTCCGAGGAAAAAACAACATAATCCCAAAGTGGCCATGATTTTGTCCATACTATTTGCAGGGCTGGGACAACTGTATAACCGCAGATTATTAAAAGGGTTCACTTTTGTTATCGTTGAATTGGCTTTTATAGTAACGCTGCTAGAATCGATAAATTATGGACTATGGGGCTTACGTACCCTGGGAACCATTCCGGGGACTGATCATTCTATCCGGTTATTAGTTTTCGGGGTTCTTTCTTTAATTGGTGTTTTCTTTGCTTTATCGCTTTATATTTATAATGTGGTGGATGCAAGGAACCAGGCGCGTAAGATTCAGAATGGCTGGAAACCAATGGGCTTGAAAGAGAGTATGAGGACGTTTTATGATCACGCGTTTCCGTATTTAATGACATTCCCTGGGTTAGTCCTCATGATTTTTGTCGTGATTTTTCCGTTGCTATTTTCAGTGTTATTAGCGTTTACGAACTACAACCTATATAATTCTCCACCTCGAAACTTAGTAGATTGGGTAGGCTTCGAAAACTTTGTGAATTTAGCTACCGTACCTATTTGGCAAGACACGTTCATCAGTGTATTTTCATGGACAATTGTCTGGACAGTGGTAGCCACTACACTTCAAATTGGTCTTGGTCTATTTCTTGCTTTGCTTGTTAACGATCCGCGCATTAAATTTAAAAAATTGATTCGTACGATTCTAATTCTGCCATGGGCCGTACCTGCATTTGTTACGATTCTGATCTTTTCTGCTATGTTTAATGATGATTTTGGTGCCATAAACAGGGATATTATCATTCCCCTCCTTGGTGGTGACGGCCTCCCATGGCTAAGTGACCCGTTTTATGCCAGAATTGCGATCATTATGGTACAGACGTGGCTGGGATTTCCATTTATTTTTGCATTATTTACAGGTGTTCTGCAAAGTATTTCGAAGGATTGGTATGAAGCAGCAGATGTAGATGGCGGTTCCCGTTTGCAGAAATTCAGACATATTACACTTCCACATGTCATGTTTGCAACGGCACCATTACTCATTATGCAATATGCCCAGAACTTTAATAACTTCAACGTGATCTACCTGTTTAATGAAGGTGGACCTCCTGTGCGAGGGCAAAATGCCGGCGGGACAGATATCCTCATCTCCTGGGTGTATAAACTAACTTTTGACACCAACAATTACAGCATGGCAGCAGCTATTTCCATCATTATGGGCTTATTTGTTTCGGGATTTGCGTTTTATCAGTTTAGACGAACGAGATCATTTAAAGAGGAGGGGGAAATATAATGAATCAAAAAAAGAAATCAGTTTGGGAAGTTACAGCCATTTATATCATACTCGCGATCGTGGCTATTATTATATTTTACCCTCTGGCATGGACAGTTGGGATGTCCTTTAACCAAGGAAGTAGTTTATATTCTTCCTCGATCATCCCGGAATCCTTCTCTTTAGACCATTATGAGTGGCTGTTTAGTGAAGAAAGTGATTATTTATTATGGTACAAAAACTCTCTGATTGTCTCTTTAGCAACTGCTATAGGCAGTGTGATTCTGACATCACTGGTTGCCTATGCTTTTTCCCGCTATCAATTTGTAGGAAGAAAAAATGGATTATATGTATTTTTGCTTTTACAAATGTTTCCTGTCATGATGGCGATGGTTGCTCTATATATTTTCTTAAATATGATTGGCTTGCTTGATACACTTACAGGCTTAATCCTTATCTATTTGGGCGGACAGATCCCTTTTAACGCTTGGCTTGTTAAGGGGTACTTTGATACGATCCCTCGCGAACTGGACCAAGCTGCCCGGATAGATGGTGCTGGTCATTTAAGAGTGTTCTGGAGTATTATGCTTCCGTTGGCCAAGCCGATTTTGGCGGTTGTTGCCTTATTTAACTTTATGATGCCTTTATTTGACTTTCTGCTTCCAACCATAGTGCTTTCAAGCGCGGACAATTATACATTGGCGGTTGGACTGTATAATTTTATTAACGACCAGTTTGCTAACAATTTTACGAGATTTGCTGCAGGATCGATTCTAGTGGCGGTTCCTATCGCGGCTGTGTACCTTTACCTTCAGCGATTCCTTATCTCCGGATTAACAGCCGGAGGGTCAAAGGGATAAACTTATACATGAGAAGCATGTCTAGGTTATTAGAAGGTCAGAATGGTATAATAAATCACACATATATAGAAAATTTTTAGTAGAGGGTGAGAATGTTGGTAACAATTAGTGACGTAGCAAAGGCAACGGGTGTATCATCCTCTACTGTGTCCAGAGTCATTTCAGATAATCCAAGGATCAGTTTGGCTACTAAGAAGAAGGTGCGTAAAGCGATGAAGGATTTGGGGTATTATCCCAATATTAATGCGCGCAACCTTGTCGTGAAGTCAACAAAGGCCATTGGAGTGATCATGCCAGCATCGGCTGATAAAGCTCTGCAAAATCCATTTTTCCCGGAGATTTTGCGTGGAATCAGTTCTGTGACACATGACATGCAATATTCCCTTACCCTTTCAAGTGGGAAAACGGAAGATGAAATATTTACTGAAGTTCAGCGAATGGTATATGGAAGTTACGTAGATGGTGTCGTCTTGCTGTATTCACGAGTTAATGACAGGGTAATGAATTTCCTGCGGGAAAAGGACTTTCCTTTTGTTATGGTAGGAAAACCTTATGAACACAGTGCTGAAATTACACACGTTGATAATGATAATCTAACAGCGGGGAAAGAGATTACAGAACATTTGATTGAGCAGGGCCATGAGCGGATTGCTTTTATTGGCGGTTCAAAGGATTTATTTGTAACGATGGATCGTGAAACAGGCTATGAGGAGGCCATGGCCAACCTCGATATTCCAAACTTAGAGGAATACAAAATCCATACTGAATTTCTGAAGTCAGGTGGACGCGAAGCTGTTGAACAATTATTGTCGCTTAAGGTGCGGCCAACTGCTGTTGTGGTTAGTGATGATTTAATCAGCCTCGGTGTTTTAAGTACACTGGAAGAATACGGTCTTCGTATTCCACAGGATATGTCGCTGGTTAGTTTTAACAATGTTTATTTATCTGAAATTACCCGGCCTGCTTTAACTACGGTTGATGTGAATATTTATGAACTCGGTGCCCAATCTGCTAAGGCATTAATCGAGAAAACAGTAAATAAACAAGAGCCTGCGAAGCGAATCATAATTCCTTACAAGTTTGTTTACAGGGATTCGGTTAGTAAACTTACGTGAGATGGGTTTTGTCTGTTACAAAAAAAGGAATGATGGAACTAAAGAGGAGGAGAGTCCATTGTCTACTGTATATGACTATGAGGTGAAAAAAACGGATGGTGAGATGAAATCATTGCTGGATTTTAAAGGCAGGCCGATGATTATTGTGAACACCGCGAGCAAATGCGGTTTTACACCTCAATTTAAAGGACTTCAGGAACTGTATAACGCCCACAACGATGAAGGGTTGGAGATTTTAGGGTTTCCTTCCGATCAATTTAATAACCAAGAGTTTGATTCGATGGATGAAACGATGCAATTCTGCCAGAGAAACTATGGGGTCAGTTTTTGGATGTTTGATAAAATCAATGTAAAAGGGGAAGAAGCAGATCCGTTGTTTACATTTTTAACGAACCAGCAAAGGGGAATTCTCTCATCGACCATCAAGTGGAATTTCACCAAATTCCTGATTGACCGTAATGGGCAGGTTGTGGAACGCTATGCTCCTACGACTGACCCGAAGAAAATCGAAAAGGATTTGAAAAAGGTATTATAGCTGAATGAGAACCACACAAATGGAGTGTGGTTTTTTATATTTTGAAGCATAGGGAAAAGGTGAACAAGGAATCTATTAGAAAGTGACTGGCTGACTAAAAAATAGCGAAAAGGTGATCACTTTGGTCTATGAACTATTCAGCTTTTATAAGGAGAACATGTCTTTTTGGAATGTGTATTTTAAACATATGAAAAAATGGCTGTTTATTCTTTTATTTTTAATGGCTGTCGTAGTGTCGCTGGGATTACTTTATGTTTCCTATTGGCTGGGGATAGAGTGGTTAGTGCTGTTATCCTTTATTCCGATTGTGTTATTTATGCTTTACGTAAGGAGTGAAAAAAGCAGGATTGCGAAGGAAGTCTACCATCAGAAATCACCTTTAGATGTTTTCTATAAAAGGAAAGAAGATTTCGCAGAGCATCTTCAACAAAGCGGTATTGTGGAACCGTATCAGTTCGAGTATTTGATACAGTTAGTTGATAAAAAAGCTCAAGATTTAAAGGTCCCTTTTTTAATCAATTGGGGTATTATGGCGGCCATCGCAGCTCCCGTCTGGATCCAGTATATTCAGTATGTATTTTCAAATGAGATTACCAGTCTTGAGGAAGCTACGGGGACCATGGGGATTTTAGTATTGTTTATTATAGTTTTGCTGTATGTTGGTTCCCTTATCAGGTCTTTCGTAGTGGGTGAGCTGCTCAATGGCGAATATAATCTGATGCGGCAAATGGGAAATCTGGTGAGAGATATTTATCTTGTTAAATTAAGCAAGGGAAGGAAATAAGGGTTGCTGTGCAATACACTATTTGGAAAACAGCCACTATTTCAGTTATTACGGAATAGAAATTTTTGCTATAATAGAATAGTGTAATAAGGCTTGTTCATGGGTGGAGGTTCACTTCCTTTTTTGAAAGGGGGTGATGCCGCATGACAGTATTCGAGACCTTGTTTCTTATGATCTCGTTTGCAAACCTTGGTTGTTGCCATATTGTCAAACAAAAAATAACCACCCTAGCCTAGCAAGCGATTAGGTGGTTATCTTTATCCCTAACGTGAGCCGCCCTCTTGAAGGGCTATTGCACACTCAGGCTGAATGGTGTTCCAGCACCGTTCAGTCTTTATTATTATATAGTTATCTATTTATAGTGTACCTCATTTTCTGTAATTATTAACATAAACAAATCAGGGGTTTTTGATTAGAAAGGACTGTCCATAGAGACAGCCCCATTCCTTATGCGTGTGTAAATTCTTTTAATGCGTCTTTAACAGGCACATAGTCATAACCGAGGTCGCGGGCTACAGCTTCATACGTAAGGTTTCCGTTTACGGTATTTAATCCTTGTTCGATCGCTTTGTTTTCCTCAATGGCCTTGACAACGCCCTTAGAGGCAATTTGTAACGCATAAGGAGCAGTTACGTTTGTTAATCCAATGGTAGCTGTGCGCGGAACAGCCCCTGGAATGTTGGCAACCGCATAATGAAGAACGCCGTGTTTTTCGTAAATTGGATCGTCGTGTGTTGTGATGTGATCAACGGTTTCAAAGTTACCGCCCTGGTCGATCGCTACGTCTACGATAACAGAGCCTGGTTTCATGGATTTGACCATATCTTCTGATACCAGTTTAGGTGCTTTAGCTCCTGGGATCAGGACAGCGCCAATAACGAGGTCGGAATCTTCCACTGATTCAGCAATATTGAATGGATTAGACATCAGTGTCTGCACGTCAGAACCGAACAGATCATCCAACTCGCGTAAACGATTCGGGTTCAAGTCGAGAATGGTAACGTGTGCGCCCAGTCCAACAGCAATTTTGGCAGCATTTGTACCAACAATTCCGCCACCGATGATTGTTACTTTTCCACGATTAACACCAGGGATGCCGCTTAAGAGGATTCCTTTTCCGCCGTAAGATTTCTCAAGATATTGGGCACCGATTTGTGAAGCCATGCGTCCCGCTACTTCACTCATTGGTGTCAGCAATGGAAGGGTATTGTTAACGGTAACTGTCTCGTACGCGATGGCAGTTACTTCATTTTCGACTAAAGCTTTCGTTAATTCAGGCTCTGCTGCAAGGTGCAAATACGTAAATAAGATGAGGCCTTTGCGGAAATAGACATATTCAGAAGGAAGAGGTTCCTTCACTTTCATAACCATTTCTGATTTTGTCCAAACGTCTGAAGCGCTTTCAATAATGGTGGCGCCAGATGCTTTATATTCTTCATCTGTAAAATTACTGCCAACTCCTGCATTCGTTTCAACTAGAACTGTATGCCCAGCCTTCATGATGTTGACGACACCTGATGGGGTGATGGCCACGCGGTTCTCATTGTTCTTAATTTCCTTCGGGATGCCAATAATCATCTCTATTCCCCGCCTTTCATAGTACATGTTACAGCTAGTATATCTCGCGTTTTCGTTTTTTGATTTAGGAAGATTACACAAAATAAAAGAGATGGTTTGTGTAAAATCACAAATCATCTCTTTCCATTTCGTGAATAAGTAAATCTAAATATAAGGTGGTTTTCTGATTAGGATCTTTTAAATCAATCGCGCCGATTTCTTTGATCCTTTTCAGTCGATAATTCAATGTATTGGTATGAATGTGCATGTCTTCGGCAGCCTTATGCACATTGCTGTTACAGTCTAGAAAAACTTTCAGCGTTCCGACAAGTTCCGACTTGTGCTTGCGATCATAGTCAAATAGTTTTTCAAGAAAAGCATTACGATACTGCTCGCGGCTGCGGAGGGAGGCTAACTCATTTATAAATTGATAAATCCCAAGCTCCTGATAACTGGAAACGTGCTGCAGGGCCCGAGGGAATTGTTCTTTCAGCTCGAGAACTTTCAGAGCTTGCTTGTAGCTGTCACTAACGTGTTCCGGCGAATCGTAAATGATCCCAAATGATCCTTTCACGTCTTCAAATTGTAAGCGTTCCTTCATCTTCTGTGTAAAATCATGAATAAAGGTATCACAGATACGGGCAGCGTCTTCCGTTTCGTCAGATCGTACTAATAAGATCAACTGATTTTCGTCAAAAATTCGGCTGACGATTCGGGTTTGTTGAAGGGTTTCCGTTAAGTAATACGCGTGACGTTCGACTGACTGAGTCATATTCTCATCGAATTCAAATACAGCCACACAAAGCTGCCCTGATACTCTAGTTCCAAATCGTTTGGCATGACGAATAATTTCCGGCTTGTAGCGAAGAGTGCCAGTCAAAAGCTGCCAGAAAAATTCCCTCTGATTTTCTTCGGACTTTCTTTTTTTAACTTGATGATGAAGCAGGTGGCGACTGACTAGCTTAGCAGCGTCCTTGATCAACTGTAAGTGGTGGTCGGTAATCGTCACCTCATTCGCCTGGGCCCAAATAAACCCGAGCACATCTTTATTTTTTCGAACAGACACAGCAATCCGGTTCCCGAGACCAATTTCATCTATCGGGTCAACTACAATCGGTTCTCCGCTTGCGAATAATTGCGACATAACCCCATGCTTCCACAATCCATTAATGACACGTTCTGGAACCTTGCGCCTCATGATGGTAGCCGTTCTCGCTTCATCCACATTATGTTCATGCTTACTATAAGAAACGATTCGATGGTTAGGGTCCTCAATGGTGACAGGACAGCCAAGAATCTCTGCGATTCGATCGGCCAGGCCGTCTGGTGACTCCGGTCCATCTGAAAATCCGGTTAATTGACTTGATGAATGGCTCATACCTGTGGCTCCTTCACTACCTGATTACTCTCATCTTACCATGGTTTTCGGGTGGGCAAAACATCTGCCTTAAGAACCAGTCTTGCGAATGTCCCGCTTTTTGAATTTAACGACTTATTATCTGACCGTGCTCATAGGGCTATCAAAATAGTTAGAAAATTAGTATAATTACTGTTGGTAGATAAATATTTTTGGGGGTTTTTTTCATGATAAAAACAAGGTGGTTGTGGTTAGCGATGTTAGTAATGCTGACCATGATTCTGGGAGCATGCAGTAGTGGTGAAGAAGAGACGAGTTCAGGCAGCGGCGATGGCGAAGGTACCGAAGGGTCTGGTGAAAGTGAACAAGTTCTAAACATTATAGAAAGTGCGGAAATACCGACGATGGATTCATCATTGGCCGCTGATGCTGTAACTATGCAGTGGCTGGCGACGACAATAGATGGATTGTATCGGCTAGGGAAAGGTGCCGAACCAGAGCCGGGAATTGCTACAGAACACACTGTGAGTGAAGATGGCCTGACTTGGACGTTCACATTGCGTGAGAATGCAACATGGTCCAATGGAGATCCCGTTACTGCGCATGATTTCGTGTTTGCATGGCAGCGGGCGGTTAATCCAGATACGGGATCTGAGTATGGCCCTTACATGATGGGCGGCGTGATCAAGAATGCTGCTGAGATCTCTAAAGGCGAGATGCCAGTGGAAGAACTAGGGGTTAAGGCTTTAGATGATTTTACCTTGGAGGTAACGCTAGAAAAACCGACACCGTATTTTGAATCAATGACTACATTTGGGACGTTTCTTCCTTTAAACCAGGAGTTTGTTGAAAAACATGGAGATGATCATGGTCTTGAAGCGGACACAGTCCTTTCTAACGGACCATTTAAGCTTACTGAATGGAAGCATGGACAGAAATTTGTACTCAAGAAGAATGAAGATTACTGGGATGCTGATCAAGTTAAATTGCAAAAAATCAACGTTAGCATTGTTAAAGAAACAGCATCAGCAGTTAATTTATATGAAACAGGCGAAGTAGACAGGGTGAATTTAACCTCGGAATTCGTTGATGAGTATCGTACTTCAGAAGAATTTCGTATCATCGAAGAGCCGACTGTCTTTTACCTGAAATTAAATCAAGAGCATGAAGTTCTCTCTAACGTCCATGCACGAAAAGCTCTGCAGCTCGCTATTGACCGTAAAAGTATGGTGGAAGTTATTTTGAATAATGGATCGATTCCAGCGGGCGGAGTAGTCCCGGCAAACTTTGCCAAGCATCCGGAAACAGGTGAAGATTTCCGTGAAATAAACGGCCCTCTAGTAGAATCAAATTTAGAAAAAGCACAAGAGCTGTGGACTAAAGCCAAAGAGGAATTAGGTGTTGAACAAGTAGAACTGGGTTATATTGGTGGAGACACAGAAGTATCCCAAAAGCTCGACGCTTATATTAAGAATCAACTCGAACAACTTGAAGGGTTAACGATTAACGTAGAAAGCCTTCCTTTTCAAGTAAAACTAGAGCGTGACAAAACGATGGATTATGACATCCAAAGTACCGGGTGGGCACCGGATTACATGGATCCGAACACTTTCTTAAATATATGGATGACTGGCGGTGGAAGCAACAAAACAGGCTATGCTAGTGAAGAATATGATGCGTTAATAGAAAAAGCAGGAACAGAACTGGCTCAGAAGCCTGTGAAACGCTTTGAAACCTTCCTTGAGGCTGAGAAAATGCTTATTCAGGAAGACGCCGTCCTTGTACCTCTATACCAACGTGCTATGGCTCAGCTTAAAAAACCTTATGTAAAAAATGTTACAGCGAATCCAATGAGTCCGGATTATACGTACAAATATGCGTATATAGAAGGTGAATAGGAAATTTTCCAACTAAAAGGTCCCGGTTATGCCTTCATAGCCGGGATCTTATTGTTTTATTGGCAATGGAGAAGAAGTTGAAACGCCACAAAAGCTTTTATACGGTGTTAATAGTACTTAACTGCTTAACTTCAGTTTCTTTAATAACGCAACTCTGTTATATGGTATATTTATAGATAGGTAGTTGTTCAAAATTGAATAGGGTGTCGGCTAGCCCCATGTCAGAGGAAAAAGGGGGTGACGCCATGAGTGTATTTGAAGCTTTGACGGTAATGATCACTTTTAGTTCTCTAATTGTGAGCATAATTGCTGTTGTTGTAGCGATTATACACCAAAAAAAATAGACTCCCTATTCTTGGCAGAAACGGGGTGAGTCTATTTTTTCTTAGCTGATCCCTATTGGACACTATCTACATGGGGGCACAGTCGCAAGCTGTGGTCCCTTTTCTTATGTGTATCCTATTTCTAATCGTATTATACCATGATTTTAACAAAAGATAAATTAGTTAGAAATTACACAGCTTGGGAAACGATTTCAAACGTTCTTAGAATAATTGCCTATACATGAAGGCGCAGTCCTCATACTAATACAACAAAAAGTTCTCGGTTATGATTCTATAGCCGAGGTCTTTTTGTTAGCAATGGAGAAGAAGTTGAAACGTAATCGGCTGACAATCGTATAATGAGTAATGAGAGATTAACTGTTCGGAAAAGGGCTACTATAAACAGGCTTAGGGAAGAATTCGGCGGAGTTAGGGAAGAATCACTAGTCGTTAAGGAACACTCCTGCCGAGTTAGGGAACAATCATTCAGAAATGTAGCTGAAAGAGGGGAGAATGATCATGCCGAATTGTCAAAATTGTGGTCGTCACTGGAGCTGGGGACAAACATTCAAGAGGTCACTTTCATTCAGAATGTCTATGGAATGTCCATACTGTAAGGAAAAGCAATACATAACGTCTAAAGTAAGAAAAAGGAGTAGTCTCATCCCATTCCTTACTGCACCAATTATTATGCTCTCCGTTTATTTGGACTTTTCTGCGGTTGCTTCATTTCTTATCCTAGCTGGAATGCTAATCTTACTGATAGGTTTTTACCCATTTATGATCGAACTATCGAATGAAGAAGAACCCCTTTGGTAGGTTAAGACATATTCTAAGAAAGAGCCCCAGGCTACATCAGTAGAACAGGGCTCTTATCTTTTGGTTCAGCTCTCTTTTTCATTACACCATTGCAAAATAAACGCCGCAATCGTTTTAGTCGTCGTTTTAAGGCTGGCTAAATCAACATATTCATTCGGTCCATGCATGTTAGCGCCGGATGGTCCATAACAAGTTACCGGAATTCCGAACTCTTCAAAGGCACGAATATCGGTGGTAGCGGTAAAGGCAATAGATTCTAACTCTTGATTGGTCGTGAATGTATGACTTGCCGCAAGTCTATGGAATAGGTCGTTGTCCGTGGAGGTGGAAGACCCTGGTGCACTAAATCCGTAAAAAGATACGTCTGGAGGGGTTTCCCGCATCCAGTCATCCTTTTCAGCAGCTGTCATGATCCACTCTTTGACTTCCGCCTGAATATCAGCCGGATTCTGGTCGGGGTAGAAACCAACCCTAGCTTCGAAGGTACATTCAGAAGGGACATTTGAAGCCCAGTCTCCCCCTTGGATGACGCCGGTATTTACGTTTAACGGGTGGGGGTGATCGGCGAAATCATGATGTTTAGGCCGAGCATTAATATACTCCCTGTATTCGTCAAGCGACTGGATTAAATAAGCAGCTTTGTTAATGGCGTTATGAGCTTTCTCAGCTCGCTCTACGTGGGCGCCTGCTCCTTGAACGGTGATTCTCACCCATAGCACGCCTACTTGTCCTTTAATGGCACGTTGCGCTGTCGGTTCGGGAATGAGTGCACCATCAGCCGTGAATCCCGCGTCCAGCAATGCTAAAGCGCCATTACCTGTGCATTCTTCTTCAATGACCGTTTGAATTTGAAGGTCTGCTCCCAGTTGAATTCCAGCCTGCTGAAGCGCTTTGACAGCATAGATCATCGAAGCCACACCGCCTTTCATGTCCAGCACTCCACGACCATACATGCGGTCATCAACCGTTACCGGGGAATAAGGGTCATGCTCCCATAGATGTTTAGGTTCAGCACTGACGACATCAATGTGGCCCTGAAGGATTAGGCTTTTACCGGTTTTAGGCTGATCCGTTTTCCATTCTCCAACCACAGCAGGCCGTCCATCATATGGCCACTCTGGACGACCATAATTTTTATAGGAAGATAGTTTCTCAGGGTCTGGTTCAATAGAGGTCGTTTCCAAGTTCATTTCCTCTAAATGCTTCAGGATAAATGATTGAATCTCTTGCTCGTTCCCTAACGTGCTCTTAAAGGAGCCGAGGGTTTTTAAAAAGAGCTGTGCCTCGTTCCATAACTCATCAATTGTTTCATGAACTCTTTTCACTGATTCTGCTTGTACTTGTGCAATTTCTTGTTCTTTCATGCAAAACTCCTCCCTTTCATCGGATTTATTTTCACGAATAATATGAAATTTCACACTACTATTCTATCTTACATGTGTTGACTATTAAACTAGAATCTTACTTGTTTTATTTAAAAAAGCCACTTTTTGCAGTACCTGTTGTGCACATGTTTCAAAAGCAAATCACATACGCTGATTAATAGGGAGATCGCTAAATTAGCAGACAGGACGAATCAATTTGGACGAGTTTTCTATGAGAACCTGTTATTATAATAAAAGAAATAAGTTTGAGGTGAAAATATGGATGCAAAAACAATCCTAAACAGAGTGCAGCAACATACTCCTGCTATACTTGGCAGTCAGAATTTTGCCAAGTTTTCTATCTTACTGCCCTTGATTCAAAAAGATAACGAAACGCATGTCCTGTTTGAAGTTCGTTCCAGGCAGTTACGCAGACAGCCAGGTGATATTTGTTTTCCTGGAGGAAAAATTGACCGGCAGGATACCTCAGAGGAAGCGGCTGCCCTAAGGGAGACGAGAGAAGAATTGGGAATTGATGAAGCGGATATATCTGATATTTTCCCATTAGACTATATGGTTTCTCCGTTTGGGATGATTGTCTATCCTTATGCCGGATGTATTGATAATCTTGAATCGATTGAGTTGAATCTGGCAGAAGTGGAAGACTACTTCACAGTTCCTCTTTCTTTTTTCATGGAGAACGAGCCGCAAATTCACAAGGTGGACTTTGAAGCGAAACCGGGGGAAGATTTTCCGTTTGACCTCATTGTCGGGGGAGAGGACTACGATTGGCGTACAAGGCAAATCGATGAGTATTTCTATCTTTATGAAGATAAGGTAATTTGGGGGCTGACTGGAAAAATTCTTGCTCATTTTGTGGAGATGGTACGGTAAAAAAATCTCCCTTGCCAGAGAAGCTTAAGAGAATGCTGAGACGGTATTCAATACTTTGAATAGGTTGTGGAATAGAGAAAAGGTGACTTCCATGCAGTGTTGAAGTCACCTTTTCTAAGTTTTGAAAATGGTTTTCATGAATGGAGGGATGATGTACCGCTGAATTATTGATGGTTTGTCTCAAGAATCAATTGGAGATGTCCAATTGTACTGAAAATTTTGATATAATCAGAGGACAGTGTAATAAGGCTAATTCATGGGTGGTGGCTCACTTCCCTTTTTAGAAAGGGGGTGATGCCTGATGACAGTATTTGAGACTTTGTTTCTTATGATCTCGTTTGCGACGTTAGTTGTTGCAATATTGTCAAACAAAAAATAACCACCCTAGCGCCTAGCAAGCATTTAGGGTGATTATTTTAACACTCCAATGTGAGCCGCCCCCTTGAAGGGCTATTACACTTAGGCTGAATGGTGTTGGTAGCACCGTTCAGTCTTTTTTATTGTATGATTCTCTACACTTAGTATACCTTATTTTGCAAAGTAATTAAACATGTAGTTTCAAAGCCTCAATTGTATTCAACTATGGTTTAGGCGGAGGACTTTTAACCATCCCCGAATTAATTGCTTCCCACAAATAAAGGGAAACGATGGAGTTATAGGGCGTCCATTTTTCGTAAAAATAATCTAAATTCAAGGACTCATCCTTATCTAACTCATACAGCCATCTGATCGAATTCTGAATGCTGACATCTCCATACGATAGAACATTCAATCGTCCCAGTGTAAAAATGAGAAACATTTCGGCTGTCCATTTACCAATTCCTTTTATATTGGTGAGAATCGACACCACTTCCGCATCTTCGAGGGTGTGAATATGGGAGAAGTCTACTTCCTTCGTTAAATGTTTTTGAGTTAACTCCCTGATATAGCGTATCTTCGGCCTGGAAACCCCAGAACTTCGTATTTGATCGTCATTAAGGCTGTCTAATAACTCCGGCTGCAGATTTGGCCAGACGTATTCGAGTTGTGTGTTGATCGTGTGGGCTGCTTTTAGGGATAGCTGCTGACCAACGATTTGTTTCACAATGGATTGGTAATAATCTTGCTTTAATGGGATTTTAATCGAGTTTATTTTTTTCATCAAACGGTGTAATCTTGGATCGATTTGTGATAAGTGTTTGACTCTTTCATCCTCTGATGTAAAGTACAGTACATCGATCGTAACCATCCCCGTTCTATTTGACCTGCTCGTGCTTCTATTATCCATTATACATATTTCACGAGGGGCAAACCAGGTTGGTGGCTGTCATTTATGATCTATCTGAATTAGTAAAATGGGATTGGTCGAAAATGAATTTGGGCTGCCTTGCATACATTGAGTATTAGCAGAGATATTGAAGACCAAAATTCAATGATAAAGGTGGGGGCTGCCTATGAAGTCAGGTTATCGTTATTGGAGAGAAGAGGAACAAGTCAAGGCCATTTTCGATCGAACCATGAATTACAGGTATGTGTTGGAATGTGTGTTTGATGATAGCAAGGACAGGATCATGTTTGTGATGCTCAACCCTAGCACCGCTGATTCAGATATCTGTGATACTACACTAAACAGGTGTGTTAATTTTACGAAGAGTTGGGGCTATGGAGGTATGTATATCGTCAATTTGTTTGCATTGGTTTCTAAGAGTCCAGAAATCCTACTCACCCATAGGGACCCTGTAGGTGTCGAGAACGATCGATACATTCTGGAAGCTGCTGGGAAATCGAAGACGATTATTTTGGCGTGGGGAGAAAAATTCACGTCGATTAGAAATCGGAAAGTCAAGGTTCTGCAGATGTTACAGGGATACAATCTCCACTGTATTAAAAAAACGAAAAACGGCAAACACCCACGCCACCCTCTGTTTCTTAAAAAAGACCTCACTCCCATTCCATTTTAAAAAGCAAAAGACCAGTTCCCAAGCATGGCTCCTTTAGGATCTGGCCTTTTCGAATGTTTTTAAGCAGGCTATAGTCCTTCACAAACCAGACCGTCTCCTTCACCGTCCAAACGGTGGGGATCAGCATCGGGCCCTCCGGCAGCTTCGAAAAAATTCTGTGCTTGCTGCCGGCTCGTAAAATCACCACAATCACGGTCAGGACCATTAGGATCGTAGTTCAATTCTGGGTTCGGTTCTGCTTTTTCTGTTGATTCTTCATAGTGATATCCGTGATTATGATCAACATGCGCGTATCCAGGGATTGACCATACTCCGATCCCCGCCGTTCTTGCCGGCTTCTGGGCTTCGTGAAACTCGTCGAGCATCGTAAGGTCATTGTACAGATAAGCTGTTCGTGCGAGCCCTTTCCGCAAAAGCTTCTCCTGAATCGTTTCCCCGTTGATAAATACGTAGGCGAGCAGCCGGCCGTAATGATCACGTTCTTCTTTACCGACTTCGATTCTAACCTTTTCTCCGGTAAGTTTTTCTTTTACAAACTGGGAGGCCTCGGGTCCGAACGGTTGGACAGGCTTTGAAGGATGAACGGTTTCAGGCGTGTCGATCAACAGTAGTCGGACATCTTCGGTTTTTCCATTCATAGAGACTTCAAGTGTATCTCCGTCTACCACCCGGGTAACGGTAGCGTTCGTTTGAGTAGACTGATTATTGTTGTTTTCTTCAGGGGTAGGAGTTTGTTTTTCTTTTTCCTCATCACTGGTTTGGACAGCTTGTTGAGCCTTCGCATCGCTTGAGGGCTCCTCCGATGTTGGTGTGCATCCAATGAGTGAGACAGATAATACAGCCATGATTGCAACTCTTTTGCACGAAAGTGGAGTCGTCAAAACGGCAGCGCTTCCTACTATAAGAGTGAGCAGTAAAGTAAGCGAGATATGAGACATGCTGATCCTCCTTGTCTTCCCAAATAATAATAGATCCGCAAAAGATATTCCTTTTATGTAAAATTGATAAGGAAGGGCAATGCATGAACTAGAATACCGTAAAAAGACACTGCGGTAAATGCTGCAGCGGAGTGAAATACTTTTGACGAAGAATGAAATGAAACATATGATATAGAATCAGATGGTTTCAAGACACCAAAGAGGGTGTCTTTTTCTGTATAATTGAAATGGAACCGAAAAAATTTGCGGATAGAAGGTATTCACATTGAACAGTAGTAAATTTAAAAGCTTTCTAATCAAAATCGCGATTCTTCTAGGGATAGCTGGCTTCTTATTGCTTATAAATAAATTTTATTTTCATATCCAACCAAAAGATGTTAAAAGCTGGGCAGACGAGCTAGGGGGGTGGGGGCCCTTTGTATTCATGCTGCTTTTTCTCATTCGTCCGTTCACTTTGATTCCGTTATCCATTATTGCTGTCACATGCGGGGTAACGTTCGGTCCTGTTTGGGGAACGGTGTATATCCTTGTGGGAACTACCCTGGGTGCTTTGGCCTCTTTTTATGTGTTAAGGCGGTTCGCCACGGAAATTGATATTGAAGGGCAAGGCAGGGAGAACTTGAGGCGGTTAAAGGAAGATGTAGAGAAACAGCAATTTAAAGCGGTATTGATGCTTCGCCTCCTGCCCGCTATTAACTTTGACTTGCTGACTTACATTTGTGCAAAAACACGCATAAAGGGATCTAAACATCTAATAGCGACAGCAGTAGGGATGTTGCCTAGTTCTATTATGTTAGGAGTATTCGGCTCAGGACTCCTGGCCTTTAAACCTGTAAATTTGCTTGTCCTGGCCGGGATTATAATCCTCTTGACTATTTTGGCCCTTCTGATGAAAAGGAATATTGGCGATCGCTATGACACGGAAGAGTTAAAAGCTGAAGTGAAAGAGCTAAGGAAAAGCTTTTAATGAAAGAGGGCCGGGAGTACAGCCTCTTTCTTATTTACCCGGAACGTTCCATGCGATTGAATTGATCATTAAGACGACCGGTTTCACGTAGGAGCCGGTCTTTTTTACAGAATTAAAATTACATATTATTTATAAAAAAGTTAAAATAAGGTAAATAAGTGCCGCCCATCCCCTTTTTGAAATCTTACTTAGAACTAAATGTGCGAACTTATGTAAAGCATAACGGGCTTTCCGGTATTTATTTTTTTTAGTCTCGATGCTGATAAAATTCTTGCTGTATTAGGGGCCAGGTTAACCACACTCCCCTCCTATTGTGCTAACATGACACTGAACGAAGAAAGGGAAGGAAACTTTCACATTCAAAGTGTCCGTAAAGGTGAGTCTAATGTTGCTTTTAAAGGGAGCTATCGACCCAATTCGACGTCTTATTACCCGGGAAATAAAAGTTTGTCGTTTTGGCTGTTGGAAAGATACTATTTATGGACCGTGAAAAATGAGTCGCTTTTCAGAGGTGGCATTCATCATCGGCGGTGGAAGGTACACAACGCAGAGGCAGCTGTGGAGGAGTTTTATAACTTGTTCTCCTTTCTGCCCAAGAGTGTTTTGAGTGAAAAACCTCTTTTTCATTATGCGCCCTCCCAGCGCGCGCTATTTTGTCCTGTTAGAAAAATCGAGTGAAGGAGCTCCCGTAGTTCAAGGGGGTAGAAGCTCTTTTTTTATTGGGAAATAAATGTGTGTTGAGTGGGTTCCGGTAAGGTGAGATCGCTCGCCGATACAGGGGAACGCTCATCAAAGCAGAGGAATCGCTTGGCGATACAGTGGGTCGCTCATCAAAGCAGAGGGATCGCTCGCCGATACAGGGGAACGCTCATCAAAGCAGGGGAATCGCTCGGCGATACAAGAAGATGCTCCTCAATAGAGAGAAATCGCTCCTCGATACAAAGAAGAGCCGCACCCATACTTAGCGAATAGCACGGAGGCGGATCAAGCTTCAATGTCTTTATCTTAATTGCTGCTCGGCGAACTCACGGTACAAGTTATGAGATTGAACCAGTTCATGATGGGTCCCGATCCCCGTAACTTTTCCTTTTTCGATAAAAACGATTTGATCAGCGTTAACAATCGTTGATAAGCGGTGAGCAATAATGAAAGTTGTTCGTCCTTCCATGAGTCGTGTTAAAGCGTGTTGGACCATTCTTTCTGACTGACTGTCGAGGCTGGCCGTTGCTTCATCCATCATCAGGATTTTCGGATTTCTAAGAAAAGCGCGGGCGATGGCTATTCGTTGTCGCTGGCCGCCTGAGAGCATGATCCCTCGTTCGCCAACTTCGGTATTCAGCTTTTCCGGAAATTCATTAATAAATTGTTCAGCAAACGCCATCCGAGCCACTTCCCACAATTTCTCATCGGAAATAGCATCAGGATTTTCTAATCCGTAACAGAGGTTTTCACGTATCGTCCCTGCCATCATAGGGCTGTCCTGGGAAACATAACCGATCTGTCTCCTCCATGAATTCATTGATAGTTCCTTAATGGGGGTAGTGCCGATTGTGATATCGCCTGATGTTGGTTCGTAAAAACGTTCCAGTAAACCGAAGAGCGTCGTTTTGCCGCCACCGCTTGGTCCGGCGAAGGCCACCATCATGCCTGGCTGTACATTGAAAGAGATGTCTTCTAATATTTGATCTCTGTCGTTATAGGAAAAGGAGAGGTCCTTAACATGAATGGGAAGGTTAGTGATGTCGATTGATTTACCCGTTTGGCCGACTTCCACATCCTCCTCCAGAATCTCAATGATTCTTTCAGTAGCGCCTGTCGCTTTTTGCAGCTGAGTGAAGAACATTGTGAACGACGTGATGGGAAAAATGATCTGAAACAGGTAGAGCAGGAAGGCTACCAAAGATCCGGTTGTCATCGTTCCGTCGGCCACTCGAATGCCGCCGTAACCGATGATTACAACCATTACAGCCATGATCACGAGGTACATGAGAGGGCCGATCAAGGCAAATATTTTTCCCTCTTTTAACCCAAAGGAAAGCAGTGTGTTGATGCCAGTTATTCCTTTTGTTTCATCGAATTTTTCCGCATTAGAGGCCTTCATTAACCGAATTTCACTAAGAGTTTGCTGAATGCTGCTTGTAAAACTGGCTGTTTCATCTTGCAGGCCGCGGGATATTTTCGCCATCTTGCGGCCAAGCGGGATCATAATCAGCGTTGTAACCGGAACCGAAATCAGCATAATTAAGGTCATTTTCCAGTCCATAACAAGGAGAATAGTAATGGCACCGATAATTGTAATGATGCCTGTAATAAACTGCGGGAAGTGCTGAGAAATTAAGTCTTTCACAATCCCTGTGTCATTCACAACTCGGCTGACCGATTCACCGCTTGTTTTTCTATCAAAATAACCCACTGGCAAGCGAATCAGCTTAAACCACATCTTCTCCCTTAATTTCGCCACGATCGTTTGCCCCACATAAGCTAGGGCATATGTAGAAAACCCATCGATCACCGCCTGAATTATGAAAACGGCGCCAATGAGGAGAATAAGGGTGATACTTAACGAATCTACGGAAAAGCCATCGACCATTTCCCGAGTTAGAAGGGGGATAGTGAGGCCCACCACTGTCGTTAGAAGGCTTCCGATCAACCCCATCGTCAAGGCCAGTTTTGGAATTTTAGTTGAAAGAATGAGGGATATAAAAGGTTTAAGACTGCTCGTCTTCTCTTGTTTCATAACATAAACTCCTTTAATCAAAAAATCGAATATGGACTCTTTCTAAACAATGTCCATTGTTGATCTTCATGTATTCTTCATGTATACATCACTACTATACCATTCATAGCGATAAATGAAGATATAACATACCTCGCCAGATATAATAGTGGGAATAGACCTAATAGCCCGAAACACGAATGTTAAATGTAAATTTATAAAAAATGTTCATGTTTTCGTTGATTACAGCTTCGGTATTTGCTATAGTAATACCGTATTCATCTTAAATATCATTACTCGTATATGCTCGGTAATAAGGTCTGAGCGTCTCTACCACGTTCCCATTGAAAGAACTGGACTACGAGTTAAAGTAGTTGGCAGCGCCGTCTTGCTGCCGCTGAACATTATGGTGTAATGGCCACTATGTTCAGTTATACATGCTTTGACTCTCAAAGGTCTGGAAGGTAGAAGTTATTTACCTTCCAGACCTTTTTTATCAGGGACGAAAACGTCGAGTAGATCAAACACCAAGAGGAGGAATCGTTTATGAACAACAACATGCTGTATAAGTACGTGAAAGGGGCACTTATCGCTGCCTTTATAGTAGTGGTCCTGGCAGGCTGCTCATCTTCTTCACAATCTACAGCTGCTCAGCAGGAGGAAACGCAGCAGCCGATTTTAATTGAAGGACCGATGCCAATCGAGATCGAGAAACTCCGCGAGAAACTGGACAATGTGGAAAAAGAAACATCTGGGACGTTTGAATTTTATAAAGGTACAATCGATGATTATCCTGTGATCCTTGCGAAAACGGGCAAAGGAATGGAGAATACAGCGGCCGCTACTGCTGTAGCCATTGAAAGGTATAACCCAATTGCTATCATCAATCAAGGAACATCTGGTGGTCATGATCCGGCCTTACATGTGTTTGATATAGTGCTAGGAAAAAGAACGGTAAACATTGGCTCATTGAAGACAGGTCAACGAGAAGATGGGGAAGGAATCGCTCCGAAGGAATGGAAGCCGATGGACTTAATGGCGTCTGAAGGAAGTGCAGGGGAAGACCCTGATGCAGAGAATATCCGTTACTATGAAGGCAATCCGGAGCTTTTGGCAGCGGCTAAGGCTGTGAAAGACCAATACACGAAAGGGAAAGTGGTCGAGGGGACGATCGGCTCTGCAGACGTTTGGAATAATGAAGTGGACCGGATTCAATGGTTCCATGAGAAATACGGAACATCCGTAGAGGAAATGGAAAGTGCTTCAGCTGCCCAAATCGCGAAAGCTTATGAGGTTCCTTTCCTGGCGATCCGAATCCTTTCTAATAATAAAACGAATGGCGGGGAATACAACCCGAATACAGCTGCGGCTAATCAAGGCTACGTTTTGGAAGTAGTGAAACAATATATATCGACACGATCAAGTGGAAAATAGTGTGACGATTGCCTTTAGCTTTGCTTGGGTGTAAAAAACGTAATCATCATTATGAAATCAAAGGGCTTTCCCAATAAGTTGGGAAAGCTCTTTTTAATTTTACGTAACTTTCTCTGTTATAACCTCTTCCTAAGCGGGTAAACGATTTGGAGGCACCATGAAGGTAGAGAAACAAACAGAGGAGGATTTGATGAAAAGCAAGAAATTAATAGATTATAAAATATTTGTACCCGCATTGTTGATTATTATCGCAATCAGTATACCTTTTGCCTTATATGAGGAAGAATCATTAGCCCTGCTGAATTCTATTTTCGCCTATATAGTAGAAGTATTCAGCTGGGGATATCTTTGGTATGGAATTATTCTCGTTGGTGCAGGGTTGTATTTATCTTTTTCTAAATATGGTCAAGTCGTGCTCGGGGACCCGAACGAAAAACCTGAGTTTTCATTCTTTGAATACGCGTCAATCCTGATTGCGATGGGGCTCGGTTCGACGGTAATGCGAACAGGAATGCTGCAATGGACGTCGGTCGCAAACGATCCTCCCATTGGGGTAGAACCAGGTTCCGCAGAAGCATTGCTGTGGGGGAACGCCTACAGCATGTTTCTATGGGGATTCCAGGTTTTCGCTATTTTCGTAATGGCCGCTCCGGCAATGGGATATATTCTTCATGTTAAAAAACGACCGTTAATGAGAATATCTGAAGCTTGTCGAGTCATCTTCGGTGATCGTTTTACAGATGGATGGGGAGGAAAAGCACTCGATATCCTATTTTTAATTAGTATCCTGGCAGGAGCAGCCGTAACGTTAGGGCTGGGTACGCCGATCATTACCCATAATTTATCTAACCTGCTAGGCATAGAAGTGAACTTTGGCATGACTATCATTGTCACAGTCATTTGGGTGTTATTATTCTCAATCAGTGCTTACTTAGGCATTGATAAAGGGATCAAACGGTTAAGTACACTTAATATGTATTTAGCAGGACTTTTCGCTTTATTTATTCTAGTAGCCGGCCCTGGTGTGTTTATATTAAGCTATTTTACGGACACTGTTTCATTTCTATTATCGAACTATGTAACTATTTCTTTAAACACAGAGTCTGTGCACCAAGGTCAAACTACTCACATGCAGAGCAATACCGTGTTCTGGTTTGCCTATAGTGCCACATGGGCCATGCTTCACAGTGTATTCGCTGCGAAAATTTCAAAAGGCAGAACGATCAAAGAAATGATCCTCACCTATCTGCTGGCACCAACACTGCTTTCCTGGGTAGCTACAGGCGTACTCGGCGGCTTAGGGGTGCACAGATATCTCACGGAAGATGCCTCAATCTTGCAATTTGTTCAGGAAGAAGCACGAATGGCAGCCATCCCAGAGATCCTCTCGACCCTGCCATTTGGGGCGGTCTCGATTGTGATCTTTATGATCGTTGCCCTTATTTTCTTAACGACTACACTTGATTCCACTACGTACACGGTAGCGGCTTATACCAGCACGCGGGATATGAGTAAGCATGAACCCTCGAAAACGCTCCGTGTTGTGATTTCTGCCGTGATTACAGTCGTTGCTCTCGTTCTGATGCGGATTGGCGGATTAGCACCGTTAGAAGTAGTTTCAGGACTGATGGGACTGCCGATCATCTTTATTCAATTTCTCTTGATTTACGCGGCGAAGCGGATGATGGATGAAGATCAGGCCTGGAAATATAATATTAGAAAAAAAGAATAAGAAGCATAGCCTCTCATTAGTGCTGACTGGTGAGGGGCTTTATTTTTTTGAAAAATTACGAAACTTTCTCACCCCTCGAACGTATTACTAAAAAAGCTGTACGTCAACCGCTGCTAATTGTATGAAAAAATCTTAGTCACATTGTGGGGAGAGGGAACTATGGAACATGTAATCACCGTCGAACATGTATCGAAGTCCTTTGGACAGGTGCAGGCTGTGCAGGATATTTCGTTTTCGGTACAAAAAGGGGAAATCTTTGGGATTATTGGTCCGAACGGTGCAGGGAAAACGACAACGCTCGAAATGCTTGAAGGGATAAGTAAGCCGACACAGGGAAACATTGATGTTCTTGGGCTTAACCCCAGCAAACATCTCAGGGAGTTAAACAAACGGATTGGCGTGCAATTTCAGGCTACGGCGATCCAGAAGAAGATGCAAGTAAAAGAAGCATTAAACCTGTTCTCATCTTTCTATGAAACACCCACCCAGAAAGATTACCTCATTGAATTATTAGGTTTAGATGAAAAGATGGACGGCCGCTTTGAAGATCTATCTGGCGGCTGGCAGCAGCGTGTGACGCTTGCACTGGCGACCTTGCATAAGCCAGAGCTGCTATTTCTGGATGAGCCGAGTATGGGACTTGACCCTCATGCGCGCAGGGAAATGTGGTCTTTGATCCGATTGCTGAGAGAGCAAGGATCAACCATAGTGATGACGACTCATTATATGGAGGAAGCAGAGAAGCTTTGTGATCGTGTCGCTATGATTTATCACGGGCAGCTGAAAGCATTGAATACACCTGAAGCGTTATTACAGCAAATCGCAGGGCAGTCCCTCGTTGTAGAAAGCGATAAGCTAGTCTATGACGACTTGCTTGCATTGCCCGATGTTGTGCGGGTTGAACAAGAAGGCGAGCGGTTTACTCTGTTTAGCGATAGCCGGCAGCAGACCGCCTATCACTTGTTTCATTACTGCCAGGATAACGAGATCCCGCTTTCAGACTTCAAGTTTGAAAAAGGATCACTAGATGATTTGTTTATTCATTACTTGGAAAAGGGGCAATGAGATGAAAGCCATTATCAGACTTTCAGCCATAGAAACCAAAATGTTTTTCAGGGATCGACTTAACGTGTTCTGGACGTTTTTATTTCCGGTCGCCATGATTTGGCTCTTCGGTTCTATGTTTGTGGGAGGTGAAATGAGCGGCCTGGCTTTCGCAGAAATGTTTGTTCCTTCATGGATTGGTGTTAACATCGTTACCACCTCGTTCTTTACCCTTGGCACCGTATTAGCAGGGTACCGTGAAACAGGTGTGCTGAGACGCTATCAGTCTACCCCGCTCCAGCCCTGGAAAATCCTTGCCGCACATACGTTTCAGGGCACTGTAATTTTCTTTATATCGGCCTTGCTGCTCATGGTGTTCGGCATGCTCATGTATGATCTTACCCTTCCGGACTATATTTGGAGTACGATCCTTGGGTTGGTCATTAGTATTCTGGCCTTTTTCCCATTTGCACTGTTTGTGACCTCCCTTGCTAAAAACACACAGGCTGCTGCAGCCATCAGCGCCTTATTTCTGAACTTGATGCTATTTTTATCTGGAGCGACGTTTCCACTGGAATTCATGCCCACTGTCCTTCAATATGCCGCCAAGGCTTTGCCGCTTTACTATGTCATTCAATTATTGCGCGGAACATGGAATGAAGCTCCCATTATGGAATACGGCTTGGAAGTCAGCGTTCTGATTGGGATAGGGGTTGTTTCTACCATCCTGGCCTCACGTTTTTTCCGTTGGAGCGAAAAGTAATCAGGGATTCACTGATTACTAGTTATGAATATTTCGAAATTTTGAAACCTCCTGTGGTCTAACTTCGTATGAAACAGTAGACATAGAAATAGGAGGCTATTGTTTTATGGAGCACTACGGACTGCCGCCCTGGTTTTGGCTGAAATTGATTACGATCCTTGGTGGCGTTGCGATGATTATCGGGGGAATTCCAGCCATCCTGCGATGGAAAATGGACGCCGATAAAAAGAAATGGTTTTCCTATAATCACCTTAACGAGTTTCATGAAAAATGGGATTGGACATTACGAATTGGTTTTGTAATGTCCTTGATTGCATGTTTTATCATATTTCCGGGTCAGAACCTACTCTTGTTTCTAATTTCGATGTTGTTGATCATAAGTCAGTTTGGTTTGCAGGCCTATGTGGAGTGGAGGTTTTTGGAAAATCGAGCCAATTTCAAGGTGTCCCTTGTAGAGATTTGTTTAAGCAGTATGGTGGTTATTGGAGTATTGCTTTGGCTTGAATAGGAATTATTTGGATATTAGTGTTTACTTCATGCTATACTAAATGTAGAACAGGATTTTCCAAATGGGAGAGTCACGATGGGTGCTTTCTCAGCTTTCTTACTTATTATAGTAGCTGTAACAGTGGATTTTTTCTGGGTTGATGTTGATCGAAAACGCTGGGGCTGGATGAAGAATTGGTCTAAGTTTAACAAGGTACTATTTTTCTCGGGGTTTATAGCCGTTTCCCTCATCATTTATGTTGGGATAAGTCTCGAATACTTTTAACGAAGGTATTATCTTTGATAATGCCTTTTGTATTGTTGAGCTCAACCAGTACACTGGTATGGAGCGGGAGGGATTTGTTTGAGTTGGTTATTGTGGTTGACGATTGCTTTTGCAGGAATAGGAATTATTGTTCACTTGGCAACAAGAAAGGTTCAAAATAACTCAAAACAAGGTAAAGTACAATCTTCTATATGGGCCACGGTAGGTGTGATCTTATTTGGTGTTTGGTTTTTTACCAAATAATCTTTATAAATTATGAATGTGAAAGAGATGCATGATCAGCATTCAATTTCTACATAATATAGTTTCTAATCATGATTATTGCCTGGTTTTCTGTTAAATTGGTAGAATAGTACGTGCTGTAAGTGGAGGTGGTAGCATGAACAGTGATATTGTATTTTATTCGACAACATTCATAGGACATCTAGTTGCTTTTAGTTTAGCATTAGTGATATTTTCTACGACATTCTTTCAAAGAAAAAAAAAAAGCTACTGGATATTATCTGCTATTATAGTGTTTAATCTATACACATTGATCATTGGTTTTGAATTTTCAGCTTTGATGGGTATCGGATTCTTAATTATTGATTTTTGCATAGGAGTCGTGACATATGGGTCAATGCGAATGAAAGTAGCGAAAGCCCGTCAAAGGAAAAGAGAGCGAACGGCTAATAAAGCACGTTCGTCAAAAAGGAGCTTGTAGATCAAGCTCTTTTCTTATGAGCAGGAAGGGAATCAAGAAGCAGTTGAAGCGATTCAAGATGAGTTTTATGCGAATCGTTCAAAACTCATTGATTGGTTTGAGAAACAAGGATATGCTGTTGAAACCTTGCAATTAAATGCTATTTTGCATGTTTTGTATGCGGAAAAAAGAAACATATAATATGACAAAGGAATGATACTGCAAGATAGGGGTGCGATTCTAAAATAGTAAATCGCGCCCTTTCTTCAAAAAAATCTATCATTGTAACAAATATTTAACAAAATGGTAGCCAAATGTAATGTACTTCACGACAATTCCCTGTTAAATTGTATAATTGTTATCCCAACTTCACAGCTGCATTAGGAGGTTTATTATGTTTAATCAACAACAAGACCTATTAAAAAAGGGTTGGTTTTTCTTTACAGTAGCTGCAGTTTTATTATGGGCAAAAACTTATTTCGCCCTTCATATAGCATTTACACTAGATATTGAGAATGCAATTCAACAATTTATTATAATCATTACGCCGATCAGTTCTATCCTATTTTTCTTAGGGCTTTCGCTCTTTTTCAAACCGAAGCGTCGAAATAAAGCGTTCATGACGATTTATTTCTTAATGTCCCTGGCTCTTTATGCAAACGTAGTGTATTACAGATTCTTTAATGACTACATTACACTTCCCGTTCTTATGCAATATAAGAACTTCGGTGACTTGGGTGGAAGTACCAAGGCGTTGATTCATCCAATGGACTTGCTTTATTGGATTGATATTGTCATTTTAATCACATGGTTGGTCGCTAAAAAGGTTCGTCCAGCTATGGAATTCCGTAGAAAAACAATAGCCATGATTTTTGCTGCATCTCTAGGATTTGCCGTCGTAAACTTAGGCTTAGCTGAATTGGAACGGCCACAATTGCTTGTAAGAACGTTCGATCGTGCAAAACTTGTTAAATTGCTAGGAATCTATAATTATCATATCTATGATACGGTCATGACTGCAAAAACGTCCTCCCATCGTGTCATGGCAGACAGTAATGAACTGTCTGAAGTCTTAAACTACGTGAACTCACAACAAGGTAAAATGGGAGCCAAAGGGAAGTACTTTGGAAAAGCGGAAGGAAAAAATGTTGTGCTTATTTCCCTTGAATCTACCCAGAATTTTGTCATCGATCGTAAATTAAATGGACAAGAAATCACACCATTTTTAAATGACTTGAAAGAGGATAGCTTTTACTTTAGTAATTTCTATCATAATACAGGCCAAGGAAAAACATCTGACTCAGAGTTTATTATTGATAACTCCATGTACGGACTAGATCGAGGAGCCGTATTTACAACGAACGCCAATAACGAGTTTAATGCGACTCCTGAGATTTTGAAAAATGAAGGGTACACACCTGTAAGCTTCCACGGTAACCACGCAAGTTTCTGGAACCGTGATGTGATGTATCAAAGCCTTGGGTATGACCATTACTTCTCTAAAAAAGAGTATAATGTGACCGAAGAGAACTCCGTAAACTATGGGTTGAAGGATATTCCTTTCTTCGAACAATCCATGCCGATGCTGAAAGGTTTAGAAGAACCCTATTACGCGAAGTTCATAACGATGACGAACCATTACCCTTATATATTAGATAATGAAAATATGAAAATGATTGACCCTGCCAATACAGGTGATGGGTCTGTCGATCGCTATTTCCAGACCGTTCGCTATATGGATGAATCGATTAAGAAATTCTTCCAGATGATGAAAGAACAAGGCGAATATAAAGATACCATTTTTGTCCTTTACGGAGATCACTATGGGATTTCCGAAAACCATAACCGTGCAATGAGCAAGATTCTTGGAAAAGAAATCCGTCCATTCGAACACATTCAATTACAGAAAGTGCCTTTGATCATTCATGTTCCAGGAATGGAAGGAAAAGAGATGGATACTGTTGGCGGACAGATAGATGTGAAGCCGACCATCTTAAATCTTCTCGGGGTTGAACAGAAAAATGATGTCCAGTTCGGTACAGATCTGTTAAATAAAAACCGTAAGAGTGAAACAATCCTTCGTGACGGAAGTGTTGTAACGGACAAGTATGTATATGCCGCACAACAAAACGTCTGTTACGAAAAAGAAACGGGAGAAGAAATCGATTCTAAGACTTGTGCACCATTAAAAGAAAAAGCCGAAACAGAACTTGGCTATTCTGACAAAGTTGTTTATGGTGACTTGTTGAGGTTCAAGGATAGTGAAAAAGAGGAAAGTAAGAAAAATAAAGATAATGAGGATGCGTCTTATTAACACAGTTGTGTAAACAAGGTCAGGGTATAGCTCTGACCTTGTTTTTTTTTGCCTGAATGTAAAAGGATGACTAAACCGATATATGGAGTTTCGTTCATCTGGGAAAAGTAAGCTGCCTATAAAGATTCCGATTGTTCGCTGTGTTCCTCTCGTCATCATGAAATTCTTAAGTATTCTCGGTAAAAATTGGGAGGCAAACGTGGTTAGAGCCGTTAAGACACCATAAAAAGTAAAGGAAGTCAGCGATAACAGCCCTGCTGTTAAGGTACTAAGGAAAGTACTAGTTAATTGAAAACTTGCACTAAACACAAAGGGCATCATTTCTCCAAAGTCCATTTTTAAGTCGGCCCAAACCGTTATGACAAAAAGCATCAAAGCGATACCTGCATAGATGATGGGCGTTACCCAAAGGTTAGAATAAATTTGGTGCCGTTTCTCCCGCTTGGACATATTTTGGTATTTTTTTATTATGGATTGAATTTTATTATTCATCTTCATTTTGACACCCCTATATGATGTTGTGTATATTCCCTACTATACCCTCTCATCTTGATCTTCTAATCTTACGTAAAGTGTAAATCTAATATTATGTATAGTCTGTTAACTTTTCCTTTAAAATGTAATGAAACTGTTAGCAGATAGACATGTTAATCACCAGATTCTCATGTTATTATTCAAATTGAGTCCACCTAATCTGGAGGCGATAAATAATGAGAGAATATCGAGCAGGAGACTTGATACAGAAGCGGTGCAGACAATGCTTCCATGATGAAGCGAAGATTTTGAAAGTGGATCGTAAAGATTTTCATGACAAAAAGGCAGCTTATCTCTGGTGTCAATGTCCCGAGTGCGGGATGAATGACGGGGAACTTATTCCAGAAGAATACCAACATGAATCAGATGTACTTCAAGAGAAGTAATGTCCATACAAAAGAAACCAGAACAGCCCGTGCATGGATGTTCTGGTTTTTTATTCTACATATGTAATAGGAAAAGGAAGGTCCAGGAATGATCTGGCCCTTCCTTTATTAATGCGATAAAGTGTCCTTTTCAACGGTTTTAATAGGAGAAAATGGGATAAGCTAGAGACAAGTATCGATTCAGGTTGCTGTACAGCAAAGCCTGTGAAGGGACGGTTGGAATGGAGTATTCAAATAGTCAAAAGGCGATGGTGGGGTTTTTTATAGGCATTATGCTGGCCGTAGGGTTTCAAGCGGGATTATCTCTCACGGATCATGTTGTTATGAGTATTATCACGGCATTGGCTGCAGGTTTGATCGCACGGTTCGTATCTAGAGTGTTCATTCGGGCGCTGAATCATCGATAGCTGTCAGTGAATAGGCTCATCATTCAAAAAGCTCTTCGCCAGGACCTGACGAAGAGCTTTTGTTGAGGGAAGCGTTAAACGGTATGACTTTACATAAGTACTTCTGACCCTTTAAACTTAAATTTAGAGAAGATGCAGGAATTGGAGGAAGGCACTTGTGTTTGTAGTAGACTCAATGGTTACGGTTCCCGATCATAAAGCTGATGATTTAATTGCTATCTACCAGAATCGTTCCCGGTTGGTGGATCAGGCCGAGGGTTTCCGTTCTTTTCAACTTTTACAAAATGAGCGAAAACCTGGGGAAATCACTGTTCATATGGAATGGGAAGATAAGCAATCCTATTTAAATTGGGCACGCAGTGAAGAATTTAAGAAAATTCATGAACTTGAGAAGAAATACCCTGACGAGGAACTGCAAGGAATTGTTCCGAAAGTCTCGAAATACATGGTTGTGGCGACATGAGAAAACAAGTAAGGGACGAAATAGTTTCCACCTCGGTGGAAGAAATCTATCAGGCGTATCCGAACTTGTGGGAGCGCTTTGGCGAGAATGGCCATAAGCGTACGGAAGAGGATAATTACCATCATCTCGATCACTTAACAACAGCCTATGAGATGAATTCTGTTTCCTTTTTCCTTGACTATACAGAGTGGTTGAACACTATTCTTACATCACGAAATGTAGGGACGGCGCTCATCATTGATAACTTTGAGCGGTTACATCGTTTAATCAAACAGGCAGAGATGGAGAGTCGTGAGGAGCAGGATGCCTACCTTTCTTATTTGCAGAAGGCGCTTGCTAAACTTTCTTCTATAGAGAGGTGATGACTATGGAACACTACCAACAACTGGCACACTTTTTCCTCGATGGGGATGAAGAGAGGGCCCTCCAGTATATTGATCAAGTAATTGAAGCTCATCCTAAGCTTTATTTATTTGAAGATTTGCTAACACCGGCCATGTACTATATCGGTAAACTTTGGGAACAAAATAAAATAACTGTCGCCGATGAACACCTGGCTACAGCCATTTGTGACTTTGTGTTGACAAAAATTGGAAGTTCCTTGGCGTCTAAAGACCTTGGCGGAATGAAGGATAAAGTCTTATTGTTTGGCGTCGAAGAGGAACAACACTATTTAGGGTTAAAAATGGTTGCAGATACGTTCAAAGAGAAGGGGTGGCAAGTCCATTATTTGGGTCCCAATCTGCCCGCAGCCCATGCGATGAAACACATAACCCGATACAAGCCGCAAGTGATCGGGATATCAGCAGCTCTAAGTTATCGACTGCCATCGTTGAAAAAACAATTACAAGATTATCTCGCGTTGGATTGGAAACCTACCATTTTGATTGGTGGAAGAATGACACGAAAACTCGGGCTTGAGGAGTTTTTGTCAGAACAAGTCATTGTGATTAAAGATTTAAGTCAGTTGAATCATTGGCTTAGTGAAGGAAGGGAAGGCATATTTAATGAATCAAGTTGATCCGGCTTTTCCTTTGCCTCAACTCATAATCAATAAGAATTATAAGATTCAATCTTTTACAGAAGAAGCGAAAGAAATATTCGGACAACCATTTGATTTACTAGAGTTAGTAGATGAGGACAGTATCCTAAAGGTAAAGCAATGGGTGACCCCGGAACACGCAAAGGCTTCCTTAGAGGTGCTTGTACGCCCTCCGAGCTATTCCTCCACTCCTCTTACAGTTGACATGCATGTAGTATGGGAAGGAGAACTGTATGCTCATGTTCTCATTATTCTCAAAGACGAAAAGCTGACGAAAATTACTAACACCTTAAGTCAACTGCGTACGAGGTTGAATGATACCAATCTTGAACTATTGGAAGAGAAAGAAAAGCTTGAAGAAGCTATGCATCAGAATAATCGCTTATCTGCTCCTTTTATAAAATTAACTGAGGAGTCAGGGTTAGTCCCGTTATTTGGAGACATCAACAACGATAAAATACGAGCTATTGAAGATAGTCTCCTATATACCGTTCGAACGAAAGATGTCGACCGTGTACTTATTGACTTCACAGCTGTAGGCGATATGCAGCAAGAAGGAATTGCAGGGTTAAAACAGATTATGACATCGCTTTTCTACATGGGGACTGAATTAATTATTATTGGGATTCAACCACGTCAAGCGATGCTTCTTCATAAGATGGATGCTGCTCTTGAGGTTATTTACATGAATAGCCTGGAACAAGCTTTAGACAAATACGATATTTAATCATTAATTTACGAGAGAAGCTGCAATTGGGCAGCTTCTTTTTTGTGTTTAAAAAATTTTCAACCTCAAAGACACCTATTCTGCGCGGCACACGATTATAGGTATAGAAGGAGTTATTCACTCAGAATGAAAAAGAGTGCTGGCTGTCTTCAACACCATATCAAGGAGGAATTAACAAATGAACTATCTAAAGGAAATCAATGCATTTTATAACCAACTCGAGGTTAACCCGCTGTCTGGCGCAGCAAATTCGTTATGGCATGCGCTGTTGCACATTAATAATAAAGCTGGATGGAAGAAGGAATTTACAGTTGCTGCATCCGTGTTAAGTTCAAAAGCCGGATTGAGTGATGGAACCTTCAAGCGGGCACGAAATGAGCTGAAAGAAAAAGGCTATATCATCCATAAAGCAAGAGGGTCAAACTTGAGTGCGGTCTATCAGATGATCTCCGTGCAGACAATAATGGACTACAGCAATTTCCATAAGGATTCCCCATTAGTTAAACAGAAAAAGAAACAGAAAGAAGTAGTACTAGTAGTCAGTCCAATTCTTCATTCTTTTTACGACCAAAATATCGGACCAGTGACTCCGTTCATTGCAGAGAGCATGAAAGAATGGTGTGAGGAACTGTCGGAAGAATTGGTGATGGAAGCACTGAAAATTGCGGTACGTCAAAATAAATTATTTTTCCAATACATTGACGGAATTTTAAGGCAATGGCAGCAGAAGGGTGTAACGAGGTTAGCTGAGGTGAAGGAGGGCGTGCAAAGCCATAATAAGGAATCTTTACGAGATAGAAATAAGAGTATCTTTGACAAGCTGAGAGAAAAGGGTGACCCATGGATTACCGTCCCAGGCACAGAACTGAACAATTAATTCGTTCATGGGAACTAGAAAAATTAATCTAGAGGGAGATCTTGAATGAAACTTTTCCTATTATTACATGCAACTATTCAATACGACCGTTTATTCTCACTTGAAGGCACATTAAAATAATTATTGTGATTAAAAAGGTCCTCTATAAGTGTCATACACTAGTGAGGACCCTGGTTTGTAAGATTAAGCACCTTTTACTTTGTAAGGACGGTTTTAAAAACCTCTCTAAACTTCTCCTTATCCGCCGAGGAAAATGGCTTTGGACCCTTTGTACGCTTTCCGCTTTTTCGAGCCATCGCACTCAAATAACGTGTTTGTAATAATTGGTCGATGTTCTCGTTGGTATAAATAAACCCTTTATGGTGAAGGACTGTACAACCTTTTGCTAAGGCTAGGGAAGCAAGGCCATAATCTTGGGTAACAATGATGTCTTCCATTTCTGCTAACTTCATAATTCGATAATCTGCAGCTTCTGGCCCAGAATCAACATAAATGGTTTCCACTCCTGATTGTTGTTCCGCATTGGAATAATGAGAAAAACTAGTAACAAGGATGACAGGAATATCCTCATTCGTAACTTCAGAGATAATAATATCTTTTACCGGACAAGCATCTGCATCAACATAAATTTTCATCTTTATCTCCCCGTAATTAAGTTCGAATTGATAGTGATCATACTGGCCGACCAGAGGTTTGTCAAGGGATGAAGCGAATTCACCAATATTTTATTTGCTAAGACAGTAGCAATTTTAGCTCCCGGATCTCCCCTTTTTCCACGTTGCAATGTCTCTCTCAGTTCATCATCTATGATAGTATGAACAAGAATACAGGGTTCTTTCCCTGAAAAGGTACTTATACGAAGGTAAATGTAGGAGGATGTTGTAATCTTTGAAACTATCGCTGCAAACTAAAATACTGGTTCTCGTTTTATCCCTTGCCTTTTTGATTATCATTCTATTGACCGCATCCTTTACTTATTTGGAAGCGAAAGAGATTGAAAAGCAAAAAGCCCAGTTGGCCTTAAAGATCTCGAAGACCATTTCGTTTATACCTGAAGTGAGCAGTGCCATTCAAACAGATGACCCTGCTGAAACGATTCAGCCTATAGCCGAAAGAATCAGAAAAGAAATTGGAGCAGAATTTGTTGTGGTTGGCAGTAAAGAAGGCATTCGCTATTCCCATCCTATACCTGAACGAATCGGCGAGAAAATGGTTGGTGAAGATAATTATCGAGCTCTGGTTGAGGGGAAGTACTACACTTCACGAGCTGTAGGTTCATTGGGGCCTTCACTGAGAGGCAAGTCGCCGATTTTTAATAACAATGGTCAAATTATTGGGATTGTGTCTGTTGGTATTCTAATAAAGGATATCAAAGAGCAGATTTTTCAAAATGTACTTAGGGTTTCATTTAAATCACTAATCGTGCTCCTTATAGCTGCTGGCGGAAGTGTCTTGCTGGCCAAGAATATTCGTAAGGATACGATGGGATTAGAACCTTACCAGATCGCTACTTTGTACACGGAAAAAGATGCTATTTTACAATCGATTAGAGAAGGTTTGTTGTCATATGACGATACGGGAAGGGTCATGATGATGAATCAGACCGCGCGAAAACTATTGAATATTAAGGGAGATTTCCGTCACTTAAACATTGAAAAACTTATGCCTGACTCTCATCCATATCAGATTTTCGAAACAGGAGAAGCTCAAATGGACCAAGAGCTGCTGCTGGAGGATAAGACAATCATTGTAAATCGGGCGCCAATTTTTCACCAGAATCAGGTGAAAGGGGTAGTTGCTTCGTTTCGTGATAAAACGGAAATCGAGGAAATGCTCAATACCATTTCTGAAGTTCAACGTTATTCGGAAGACCTACGGGCTCAAACCCACGAATTCACGAATAAATTGTACGTGTTGTCAAGTTTGCTGCAGCTTGAAGAGTATGATGAAGCGTTTGATATGATTCAGAATGAAACGACAAACGTTGAGGTGAAAAACCGTATTCTTTTTAATCAAATAGAAGATAGCAGGATACAGGCTATTTTACTTGGGAAAATTGGGAAGGCTTCGGAAAAGAAAGTTACATTTGAAGTGGATGCAAATAGTTCCCTGCAGAAGCTTCCTGATCATATTAACTTGACACACCTCATTGTGATGATTGGCAATTTGGTAGATAATGCGTTTGAGGCTGTTGCGGATCGTGATAAAAATCCGACGGTAACATTCTTTGCAACGGACATAGGCCATGATATTATTTTTGAAATCCATGATAATGGAAATGGCATTCCTATCGAAGACCATGCCTTTCTCTTTCATAGAGGATTCACAAATAAAAGATCTCATGAGCCGAGAGGATATGGGCTGGCTAATGTGAAGGAAACCGTCAATCAACTTGGTGGGATGGTTGAATTTCATAGTGAACCAGGAAGAGGTACAGTGTTTACAGTATACCTTCCCAAAGAACATTCATAGGAGGACAAAGATGGAAACTGTCAAAGTGGCGATCGCAGAAGATGACTTTCGCGTAGCCGATATTCATGAAAAATTTCTTATGAAAATACCTGATGTTGAAGTGGTGGGGAAAGCATTAAATGCTGAGAAAACTCTGGAACTTTTACGCACTCAGCAAACTGATCTTTTATTGCTTGATATTTATTTGCCGGACCAGCTGGGAACCGATATTCTAACGACGATACGACAGGAATTTGAAGACCTGGATGTGATTATGATCACGGCAGCCACAGATAAAGCCTTTCTTGAAAAAGCGATGAGAAACGGTGTAGAAAATTATTTAATCAAACCTATTACCATGGAACGCTTTACAGACATGATTCACAAATATATTCAAAGAAGGCATTTATTACTGAACGAGGATGAGATCAATCAAGGCGTTGTGGACAGATTATTCAAGAATTCGGAAGAGGAGAAGGAAGAGGTCATGCAGGAGCTGCCGACAGGTATAGATGGAGACACCCTAGATAAAATTTTGGAGGTTCTCAAGCACAGCCAGGAGGGTCTGTCTGCAGAGGAAATTGGAAAACGGATGGGAGCCTCACGAACGACTGCAAGAAGGTACTTAGAATATTTAATTTCCATAGACAAGTGCCGCTCAGGAGTGGAATATGGATCAGTCGGACGCCCCGAACGTAAGTACCATAGTTAAGCGTTAAATAGCACTACATTACTTGCACAATGGATTCTGCCCATTGTGCATTTTTTGGTGGCCAAAATTAACAAAAAATAAGTCGGAAATTTTTAAAAAAACAATAAACTTAAAACAGTTACAGAGCAAGAACGATGATTTATGATGTTCCTAAGCTTTGAAAACGGTACCAACCATTCGGAAAAACTGCAGTTATTTAACTTTTCGAAAATGAAAGCGCTTAGAATAGGAGTGGAAACGATGCTAGCTTTACTTGGATTTTTAATGATTGCTGTGTTCATGTATTTAATCATGACAAAGCGGCTCTCTGCACTTATTGCCTTGATGGTTATACCAGTCATTTTCGCATTAATTGGCGGTTTTGGAGGAGAAATTGGCAAAATGATGCTGGACGGTGTGAAGAGTGTGGCACCGACAGGCATTATGATTATGTTTGCGATTTTGTTTTTTGGGGTCATGATTGATGCTGGATTATTTGATCCAGTCGTTGAAAAAATCGTTAGAATTGTAAAAGGCGACCCGTTGAAAGTAGCAATGGGAACCGCTTGTCTCATTCTTTTCGTATCCCTGGACGGCGATGGAACAACAGCTTATATGATTACGGTTTCGGCCATGCTGCCATTGTATAAACGGGTTGGCATGAATCCGCTTATCCTGGCCGGTATTGCAGTACTAGGGTCTGGAGTTATGAATTTACTTCCATGGGGAGGACCAACTGCCAGAGCTATGAGTGCTTTAGGTGTCGGTGTATCTGAATTGTATGTTCCTGTCATTCCGGCCCAGATCGGCGGAGTCCTGGTGGTCTTACTCGTTGCCTTTCACTATGGACGGAAAGAGAGAAAAAGGTTAGGTGTCATTCACATTAGTCAAGATGCTATTGATGAAGTAGCAGCCGGGGAAATGGCAGCGGCTTCTGCAGCAGTCGAACAAGATGATAGTATAAAACGTCCGAAATTAATATGGGTGAACTTTGCTTTGACGATTGCTCTTCTGGTCTCGTTAGTCGTCGGAGTACTGCCCACGCCCGTCTTATTTATGGTAGCCTTTGCGGTTGCGATTATGATCAACTATCCACATATGGATCAGCAGAAAGAAAGAATTTCAACATACGCAGGTAATGTGCTATCAGTTGTGTCATTGATATTTGCTGCAGGTATTTTTACGGGGATCCTTACAGGGACGGAGATGGTCGATGCCATGGCCAATTCATTAATTTCAGTCATTCCAGAAGAATTAGGACCATATTTTGCCGTGATCACAGCGCTTGCAAGTGCACCATTTACCTTCTTCATGTCAAATGATGCATTTTATTTCGGAGTACTCCCGGTGCTTGCGGAAACCGCCGCTACTTATGGGCTGGATCCAGTAGAAATCGGACGAGCCTCTCTGCTCGGTCTGCCAGTTCACTTACTAAGTCCGCTCGTACCTTCAACTTATCTGCTAGTAGGTATGGCTGGAGTTGAGTTCGGTGATCTCCAGAAAATGATGTTAAAGTGGGCGAGCCTTGCCACTATCGTTATGACGATTGTGGCCGTGTTGACAGGAGTTATTTCCATCGGATAATCATTCATTTTAAATCAGTGATGGGAAATGTATTAGCACTTAAAGAGGAGGATATGTTTTGAGACAGCATGTATAAGCGGTTTATAGTCCTTGTCATGGTAAAATTGAAGAAATCTTAATTCAGAAAAATGATTATGTGTATGAATGGGAGAAATTATTTTTAGTTAGAAATCATGATGGTCTATTGGAGGAAATAAGGATAGGTACCAGCGGCCTTATTGCTTCTTTGGAAGTGCTTGAGAATCAGGAAGTAAACACAAATACGGTCTTAGCCATGGTGGAAGATGATCTCAACATAACCGGAAGTGATTGATTTATACTGGATAAAGATTTACATGAGATAAAGGAAAAGCACCTCTTGAAACGCAAGTTTGCGGTTGAGCACACCTCAGGTCATCCTTTCATTTCCATTTTCATTTAGTTTTTTCAAAAAGGAGAACCGCGTCGTCTACACGTTACTTCTTATGTTAGAGTATTTTTTTATAACACCTTAACGTGAGGCGATAACGTCCTGTCTCATAGCTATAGCGACCGTCTCAAAACTTATAACGTCCCAACTCGAGGCGATAGCGACTTAACAGAGTAACATAGCGCCCTAACGTAATAAAAGAGGATTTTTTTTCGTTTGCCTAGCTGTAATAATGGCAGTCGCTTGTCCACTCATCGATAAGATCTCTACATCACTCTGATGATTTTAGGAAACCCTATGAGATATGGAGGCGATAACATGGCGAGGAATAAAACTTTAGTGCCAGGAGCCCGCAAAGATTTGGATTTATTAAAAGCGCGGGTCATGAAGGAAAAAGGATATAATACAGATCCTACTAACGTAAAGTACGAGGTGGCAAAGGAACAAGGCGTTCCCTTGAAAAAAGGATATAACGGTCAACTGACTTCTGAGCAAGCTGGAAAAGTTGGTGGACCGATTGGCGGAAATATGGTCAAGGAAATGGTCAAAATGGCTCAAGAAAATATGAAGAAAAAATAAATGAGCTCCGCTGGTTTAAATTTACCAGCGGAGCTCAGTATTATTTCTTATTTTGATTCTTACTTTTCACGTCTTCAATGTTAGTATCACTATATGCGCTCGTACCATGGCCTCTTGTTGTTTCAGCCATAAATGCTTTGGCTTCATTGTAGGACATACCTGACTGCTCATTTTTCCTTTTGACCTCATCGATATTTGTGCCTGCTGTAGTAAAATTATCGTTTTCTTTCATAAAAGCATCTCCTTATTTGTTTCTCCTACTTTCTCCTGGTTAGAGATTTTCTAAACAGTAAACCTTATACCATAAGTAAGAAAACTGCATCCTGGACATCCTAAGCTTATTAAGGTTAGGTAGGAGGGAGAAGCATTGTCCGATTTTTGTTCCACCCCATGGCCGGAAGAACCCACACCGGATAACCAAATAAAATGCACGGACTGCGGTCTTTATGAACAAGGATCGAGAATGATTTGGGGCGAAGGCAACCCCGAAGCTCCTATCATGATTATTCTCGATAACCCAGGAGCACGCGAAGACCGCGACGGGAATCCATTTGTGTGTGGCACGCGGCAAACCTTACAAGAAGCCTTGTATGTGACATTTATCTTAAAAAGAAAACCTGTGCGCAAATATGATAAAGAGGATGCGCGCCGCATCTGCATGCGTCATCTTTACCGGCAGCTTCAGGCAAAACAACCCGATCTGATTTTCTGCTTGGGAAATGTCTCCGTCCAATCTTTTTTTCAAGACACTGAGGTTGATGTAAAATCATTGCGTGGCAAAGTCCATGAAGTGAAGGGGTATCCGACGGCAGTGGCGTACCATCCGCTAGCTGTGAGACGTCGTCCTAATTTAAGATCGTTATTTATAGAAGATTGGAAGCTACTTGCCGATCAATACTACAAAAATAATAAGGAGTAATGGATTTCACCCGTTGTTGAAGTTTTCCGTTTCAAAAGAATAAATCTGGAAGTATTTCTTTATAAGCCAAATTTCTATATACTTAATGGTAATAAACTGGAAAGAGGTTTTACTTACATGAAAGTGTTGGACGTTTCGGATCTGCAGAAGGGTGGAGAAGAAACCAGACATATGTTGGCTAACTTGAGAAACTCCATCCATCACGTGAAGACCAGTATAAAAGCCATCGTTGACTTAGAGGGATCCCTTAACGGACAGGGCGGCAGTTAGTGGCGTACAAGATATCGTATCCTTCCCACCCGTTGATGACAGTGCATTTTTGCAACAGATTCAGCAGGCAAGGAATAAAAAGGAGCAGACAGGCGAGCAGCTGCATGAATTTGATCAAACCCAATCAAATCAGTTGGCAGACCTGAAGCAAAGTCTCTCCACTATGCATCAATATATTCAATCGATTGCTTCTCAGTTTGAGGCCGGTGATATTAGTATTGATCATTATCAATCAGGACAGCTTCAATCAGTGGAAGAATGGAAATCTATCAATCAAGCAACGGCCAAGTCATTAGCTGCTCCGAATGAAGTGGATCGTTTTATTTTAGAACAGAAGAGTCTATCACCTGTGTCCTTGGAGTATGAATTCACATCAGGAGGGGTATGTACAAGGGAAGAAGTAATGGCTTCGGCGGAGGAAGAGGATGTCGTCTGGTGGAAAAAGACGCTCTCCTTTGGTCTTGATTTTATCCCGATCGTTGGAAATATCAAAGCAGCGATAGAGACGAAGACCGGGGAGAACCTGATTACGGGCGTGGAGTATGAGGGCTGGGAACGAACGATACTGGCCGCCTCTATTATAGGTGGGGGATATGTTAAGCTGGTCGGGAAAGGTGCTAAGGGTGTTAAGAGTTTTGTTAAGGTTGATGATACTGAACTAACTATGCCTAAGAGTACTTATGAAGAACGCTTAGCTCAAACTCCTGTAAGTAATGGAAAATGGACAGACCAAAGAGGAGAGTCAACATTTATATCTTATGATGGTGGCGCTCGCGAGATTTTAAACGGAATTGGAAAAGATGGAATAGATTATTCGGATGCTATACCTGATTTCTCTGTAGTTTCAAGAGGGGATGTACAAATTTCTAAAATGTCTACTGACAGAAGAATAAACTTTAGAAAAGCGGATGAATTGCTAGCTGAAAATTAGGAGTGACAAGGAAAGAAATTGTTAAAATAAGAAAAACAGAAAAGTTAACATGGCATGAATTAAATGATATGACATCTATGCAACTGGTTCCATCTACTATCAATAGTAAGTTCGGGCATTTAGGCGGAGTAGCAGAGGTCAAAAAGTTATTAGATAAAAAAGGAGAATAGATTATGGAGAAAGAAATTAATCATTCTGTATTTGGTACATTATACTACAACTACGGCTGGGTAAAAAAAATTGAGCTGGAAATGTTCGGAGAAAATATAAATATTCAGGTTATAATCGACGCTGAGTTTGAAGATGCACAAGTAGAAGCGTATAAAAAGTTTTTTGAAGATATTAACGTGAAAGTTAGAGAGGCTGAAGAGGCTACTTTTAATTATTATCAGGAGGTTATTCCTCAATATAGAGAGCAATTTAGTGATGTAGAAAAGAATAAAAACGCTCCTCTAATCTCTGAAGTTCCAGAATTAAACAAATTAGTTACTCCAAAACAAATTTTGTTTCCGATGGTTTTTGATGAAGATGAAAGAGAGGCAGGTTTTATTTGTGATTGTACTTGGGAAATCGAGCATGGGTTAGGAATAAAATTTGAAAATGAGAAATTAGTCGAAGTAGGTTTTCAAGACATTTTATTGTAATAACTTGAGTAGTGGTCGTAGGAAAACAGGTGAAATGAAAACAAACTATGGATATAAGGATATTTCACAGCTTGATCCAGTTGAAAAACAGGAAAATTGGGAAGAAGAGTATTTAAGCTAAAAGGATTTTCTTTCTTTTAAAAAAAGTAACTTTAGCTGGGCTAAAAAGTAATATGCTTCAAACACCTATCACTTATAAGCTAACAAACAAAATTCTAAACCATTCCGATAATCCGGAAAACCATTCCGCGATATCGGAATGGTTTATTTTATGCGGCGTAAGTAGGGGTTTACATGAATGGTGGGGCAGAGTTTAATCCGTTTTTCCAGAAATCCGTACTCTCTCCACGAACTGTAGAAAAGTGAACAACCCTTCATTGTTGCTCTTTTCTGAAAACTAAAAGTTGGCACGGTACTTGCAATATAACAGGGAGAAGGACTGAGCAGATTTAACTGGACAGAAAATTGAAAGCGGTTACTTATAAGGGGAGGTGCCACTCAATCATGAGCAACGAACAGTCCAGTCCAGCAAAGAAAGACCTACGAGTAGAAACATTTTTCAAGGAGAGGTGACAAGCGATGGTCGAGAATAAAGTTGTGTTCATTACAGGAGCAGCAAGTGGAATTGGCTACGAAATCGGCGTTGAGTTTGCGAAAAATGGAGCCAAAGTCGCGCTCAGTGACATTAATGAAGAAAAAGTAAACGAAGCGGCCGAGCAATTAAAGCGGGAGGGATATGAATGCATCGGGCTGACGTGTGATGTGACCAAAGAATTGGAGTTGCAGCAGGCGATTGATCACACTGTTGAGAAGTATGACAGGTTGGATGTCTTGATTAATAACGCAGGGTTGCAGCACGTCGCGGCAATCGAGGAGTTTCCAACCGAGAAATTCGAGTTGATTACGAAAGTGATGCTCGTGGCCCCTTTTATGGCGACCAAGCATGCTTTCCCAATTATGAAAAAACAAGGATCAGGACGCATCATCAATATGGCATCAATTAACGGGTTAATCGGGTTTGCAGGTAAAGCCGCTTACAACAGCTCGAAGCATGGTGTAATCGGCTTAACGAAGGTGACGGCATTAGAAGGAGCGGAACACGGGATCACGGTAAACGCCGTATGCCCGGGCTATGTCGATACGCCGCTCGTTCGCAATCAATTGGAAGATTTGGCGAAGAACCGTAATGTATCACTTGAAAAGGTACTAGAAGAAGTCATTTATCCATTGGTTCCGCAAAAACGGCTGTTGTCTGTCCAGGAAGTCGCCGATTACACCCTATTCCTTGCTGATGATAAGGCGAAAGGGGTCACAGGCCAAGCTGTCGTTATTGATGGCGGATATACGGCCCAATAATAAAGTAAGGAAATAATCTAGTAAACGATTGGAGGAAACATCATGTTTGGAATTTTACTAGGTCTCGTCGTGTTAATGGTGCTGGCCTATCTCGGCTGGTCGATCATCTGGGTAGCCCCAATCGCAGCAGGGGTAGTGGCGCTCACAGGCGGCCTCGATTTATTAGAAGCCTATAAGGACTCTTATATGAGCGGGTTCGTCGGATTTGCGAAAGACTGGTTCCCTGTCTTTATGCTAGGAGCGATATTTGGAAAGCTTATGGAAGATACCGGCATGGCCAGATCAGTGGCTGTTGCTTTTACAAAAGTTATCGGCACAAGTCGGGCGATTCTCGGCGTGCTCGTCTCTGCCGCCGTCCTTACTTATGGCGGAGTCAGCTTGTTCGTTGTGGTTTTCGCTGTGTATCCACTTGCCCTATCCCTTTTCCGGGAGGCGAACATCAGCAGGAAACTAATTCCAGCCACTGTCGCATTAGGGGCTTTCACATTTACGATGACCGCCATTCCAGGCACACCACAAATTCAGAACCTGATCCCCATGGAATATTTCAATACGGATCCGATGGCCGCACCCGTGATGGGGATCATCGCCGCGATCATTATGGCAGTTGGAGGATATTTATATTTACGCTGGCAAGAGAAGAAACTCACGGCCAAAGGTGAAGTTTTTACAGAACCGAAAGATAAGAAAATCGTTGAAAAGGTCGAAGACGAAAAAGATCCACACTTTCTCTTGTCGATCCTGCCCTTATTAACCGTACTTATTACGCTGAATGTGTTCAGCTGGGATGTGATCACCGCACTTGTTGCCGGAATTATTTTGATCATGCTGTTGAACATCGACAAATTCAAACGCTTTATCAAATCCATTAACAGCGGTGCGAACGGCTCAGTTATCGCCATTATCAATACCAGTGCGGCCGTCGGTTTCGGTACCGTTGTAAAAGAAGTTCCTGGCTTCCAGCGCCTGACTGAATTACTAATGGGGATTAAAGGAAACCCACTGATCTCAGAAGCCATCGCCGTCAACATTCTCGCAGGGGCAACAGGCTCCGCTTCCGGCGGGATGGGCATCGCCCTCGAAGCCCTCGGAGACAAATATTATCAAATCGCACAGAACACTGGCATCAGCCCGGAAGCCTTCCACAGAGTTGCTTCGCTGTCATCCGGCGGACTGGACGCCTTGCCGCATAATGGTGCCGTGCTGACGTTGTTCGCAATTACCGGTATGACTCACAAAGACAGTTACAAAGATATCTTTGTTGTGGCTGTACTGATTCCAGTTATTTCTGTTGCGGTAGTGATTCTATTATCATCGATTGGAATTCTATAAATTTATATAGGGAAAAGTTAGAGGCAGGTGGATAGTTTCAGACTTAACGAAAATGTAACTTAAACTGAAAAAAAGTGAGTCTTTTCTAAATAGAGAAGACTCACTGATAAGTTTGAGTATTTCATTTTCCTCCAGTAAAGGTTACCCCTTTTATAAAGTACCGGTTAAAAAAGGCATAGATTAGAAGTGATGGAAGAGTCATAAGGGCTGATGCTGCCATTATTAAATTCCAAAAACTAATATATTGTCCTTTAAAGCTATTTAGACCGAGAGTCAATGTAAACATTTCCTCTTCTGACATAATAATTAAAGGTCTCATGAAATCATTCCAAGAAGCCATAAAGATGAATACAGCCTGGGCTGCAAGAGCAGGCTTGGCGAGGGGCATAACGATTCTGAAGAATGTCCCAAATCTGCTCAGGCCATCCATTTGAGCTGCTTCTTCTAATTCTTTTGGGAAGTTGATGAAGAATTGACGCATCATAAAGATAAATGTAGCATTCACCATCCCTGGTACAATCAACCCCTGATATGTGTTTAGCCATCCCAGTTCCTTTAAGATCAGATAGCTGGGAATCAAAGTGACTTGAAATGGAATCATTAGAACTAGCAGAACTAAGAAGAACCAAAACTTTCGACCGGCAAAACGAATTCGTGCCAATGCATAACCTGCCATGGAGTTAAAGAAGATATTTAGCAAAACCATACATGTTGTGATAAAAATACTGTTGAACATCCACCTTAGGAAAAGTGGCTCTCTTGAGAAAACTTCCAAATAATTATTGAATGTAAAATTTTCAGGGAAAAAAGTTATGTCGGCAGCTACGATCTCAGATAATGGTTTAAAAGATGAAAGAATGGCCCATAAGAAAGGGATAAACGTGATGACGGCGTACAAAATTAATATAGAGTAAACAATCGTTTTTGTTAGCTTTTTCTTCATTCCGATCCCCTCCTAGTCGTGTAGTTTCTCTTCTCCAAAAAATTTCTTCTGAATTATCGTTACAACCATAATTAAAACGGCAAGTGCCACAGCTAGAGCTGAAGCGTAGCCCATATCAAGTGATCTGAAGGCGTATTGATAAATCAATAACACAATGGTTAAAGTTGAATTGTTCGGTCCCCCTGAACCACCTGAGAAAATGTAGGACTGGTCAAATAATTGAAAGGTTCCAATTACCCCCATGACGACAACAAAGAAAGTAACAGGCTTTAGAATAGGAACGGTAATAAAGATGAATTTTTGCCACCAGTTAGCCCCGTCAATGGTCGCTGCTTCATAAATGGAATCTGAAATATCCTGCATAGCTGCTAAATAAATGACCATAAAGAAAGGTGCTGTTGCCCAAATATTCATAATCATAATAGACTTTAAGGCGATTTCTGGATTTGATAACCAATCATAAGTCGGAAGATGGAGAAAAGATAAAAATTGGTTGATTAGGCCGTCAGGGTAGTACATCCACATAAATATCAAGGTCAGAACTGCGGATGATGTAACGGTTGGCAAAAAGAAAATGATCCGAAATATATTTTTCCCTTTAATATTGGAATTTAGTGCCGCTGCCAGCAGTAAAGCTAAAAAAGTCTGAATCGGTACGACAATCAGAACGTATTCGGCAGTATTTTTCAGAGCAATAATGGCGCGTTTATCATCCGCAAAACGGGTATAATTTTCTAATCCGACAAATTGATAACTCGTGCCGCCAAGCAGTTGAACATCATTAAAGGAAAGGAAAAGTGCGTAAATAATAGGGATGACGATAAACACTCCGATCGTGAAAATCGTCGGCGACATGAATAAGTATCCGGAAAATGATTCCTTTAGTTTTTTGCTGAAGGCAGGTTTTTTTATTTTTTTCGCATGTTTCCGTTCAGGGGGGGTAACCCTTTGTTCTTTTGAATGCGTAGGTTTTCTAGCAGGTTCCATATTAATTCACCTCTTCATCCTTAAAATATATGGTGAGAGGAGGGGTACCCTACCCTCCTCTCTTTAATCAGTTAGAGGCCTCAATTTCATCATTAGCGGTTTTTTGAGCTTGCTCAAGTGCTTCTTTTAACGATTGTTCTCCTAAAAGGGCACTAATAAATTGGTTGTTAAAATTGTTCATAATAATTGGCAAATGTTTACCAGCCTGCCATGGCTGAGCATACGATGCACCTTCAACGAATGGAGCACGCAATTTAGAATCAGCGAACCCAAGCTCTTTTGCCACAGATTCCCTTGTTGGCAGAGCTAGCCCTTTACTTGTCCAAATTTTCATACCTTCTTTTCCAGTAAGAAATGAAATAAGCTCCCAAGCGGCTTCTTTTTTCTCTGATTGTTTATTCATAACGTAGGCAACAGTAAAAGCTGCGGTTGCTTTTTTCCCATTAAGGGTAGGGAGCTGGGCTGTGTTATAGTTCAAATCTTTAAAGTTATTTTCTAGAAATGGAATAGTCCAGTTTCCTTCAACTACCATGGCAGCTTTACCTGTGCCCAGCATATCGCCTCCCCAATCAGCCCCTACATCAGATGGAAGCGCGGCTGTTTTGTCATCCTGATACATCTCAACAAGAGGGGTGAGTGCTTGCACGGCGCTGTCCGTAGCAAATGTTGCTTTTCCTTCCTCATTTGTTAATTGAGCACCATAAGGTTTCAACTTAAAGAATTGTCGAGCTAACTCTTTAGAAATGCCAAGTCCATATTGTTCAGGATCACCATCACCATTTTTATCGACGGTCAGTTTTTCAGCATATTCTCTCAGTTCCTTCCAACTCTCAGGAGGGCCTTCTAATCCGGCTTCCTTAAATGCCTTTTCATTATAGAATAAGGCAAGGGTAGAGAAGTCTTTAGGAAAACCGTAATATTTCCCGTCATGCTTAAATGCGTTGAGCAATGGATCTTGAAAGTCTTCTATATCAAACTCATCTGTTACATATTTATCAAGCGGCTCAAGAACCCCTTTGCTCATTAAAGCGGGTGCTTCTAATGCATCAAGGAAGAAAACATCTGCAGCTTGTCCTCCAATAAGGCGTGTCTTCAAAACATCCATGTATTGATCAGCAATCACGTCGAATTCCACATTAATATTTGGGTGCTCTTCTTCAAAAGCAGCCAAGGTTTCATTTAGTAATTCTTCTTCGATTGGAGTCGATCCCCATCCGCTCATTTGTAGGGTTACCTCTTCACTAGAATCTCCAGAATCATCATTAGACGAGGATGCACCATTACTACAACCTGTTAACACCGTTCCTAATAGCACACTGAATACTCCTAGATAGACGAGCCATTTTTTAAAATTCATTCTTTCCATCTCCTTTCAAAAATGAATGATAGACCTAAACTGTCGAACACATATGATTCTGTTTAATGCTGAAGCCAGTTGAATTCTTCTTAATATCAAGGGTAAATTCATTAGACCCGCGAATAACTGAAAAAGACAGTTTTCCTTCGCCTAATGGCAAATCTTCTATGTGCAATTCATTCATACCATCCATAAGTGCAGGAGCCAGTTCCAACTCTTTTGAAAAACGATCTGGAAATAGCCCGAGCATCGTTTGGATAAAGGTTAACGGAGCGCCAGCTGCCCAAGCTTGTGGAGAGCAGGCGACAGGGTAAGGAACCGGCTTTCCGAGTGATTGATTGTACCCGCAGAAAAGTTCAGGAAGCCGATCATACTCAAAGTGTCCAGCGGCTTTGGCCAGCCCTTCGATTACTTTCATCGCTTCTTTCTGCTTGCCAACCTTACCCATTCCTAAAAGGATCATGCTATTGTCGTGAGGCCAGACACTCCCGTCATGGTAGCTCATCGGATTATATCCAGCTTCACCTTCTCCCATGGTGCGAATTCCAAATCCTGAGAACATGTTACCTGAAGTCAGTGAATCAACCACACTGTTGATCCGATTATCCTTAATCAAACCGGAAAATAGAGCATGCCCAGGGTTAGATGTAAGCGTTCCAACTTGTTTTTTTTCTTTGTCCAGAGCAATAGCATAGAAGTTTTGGTTCTCCATCCAAAATTTTTCGTCAAAATTTTGTTTTAACTGGACCGCTTGTTCCTTGAGTTGTTGAGCTTCCTGGTGTTTGTTAATCGCTTCGTAAAAATCAGCCATACCCGTTTTAGCATGATATACATAGCCCTGTACTTCCGCTAAAGCAATCGGGGCATGCGCTAAATCCCCATTTCGGTGCACAATAGAATCTTCTGAATCTTTCCAGCCCTGATTGGCTATCCCTTTGCTCGAACCTCGGAAGTATTCTACAAATCCATCACCATCACGGTCACCATACTCATCAATCCAAGACAAAGCTGCCTCTATATTAGGAAGCAACTCTTCTAAGAATTTGATATCATCAGTCCATTTTAAATATTCAGACATCAAAACTAAAAAAAGGGGTGTAGCATCAATTGTTCCGTAGTATGGATTAAATGGAATCTGATTCGTGTTAGCCAATTCACCGTAACGGATTTCATGCATAATCTTACCTGGCTCTTCATCACGCCATTCATCCTTCACTTTACCTTGATAATGGGCCATAGTTCGAAGTGTCCCTTTCGCTATTTCCGGCTGAAAAGGGAGTAGTTGCAAAGCGGCAATTAAACTATCTCTGCCAAAAGGCACCCCAAACCATGGAAGACCTGCAACAGGGAATTTACCTTGACCCACATCAGTTAGCAAGGTGTGCAAATCATTGAACCCGCGGTTAATTAAGCGCTGAAAAGGGAGGTGGTCCGTTTTAATGGTCGGAAGCTGCTTATTCCAGTCACGGTGTACTTGAGCCGATTGAGCCAAAGCATCTTCAACGCTGTTGTTAGGTATCGGGTCGTTATTGATGCTGGGACAAATTTTAAATGTAATTTGCTTTTCTTCTTGGTGGGAGAGGGAAAACGGAATGGTCACTTTGTTATCTACTACAGTTGTATCCTGATCGGTTTCCCAGCTGATGTTAGTTTCTCGCTTATTCTCGTCAGAACCTTCATAGGTCAAGGTGATCGAATTGTCTATTGTGGTTTGTCCAGTTTTTTGACCAACTTTCCCATTCTGGAATCCGCGTACTATGAACATATCCGAGAAATCTGCTTCAAAGGAAAGGCTGATTGAGAAGTCAACAGACTTAGGATGGTAGCTTTTTACTTTAATCGTTTCATAAAAAACATCATGATAAAGGAATCTGACCCGTTTTATTTCAATGGATTCACGCCACAATACTACCTTGTCGCCATTTGTTATATGGGGGTTGGTTAACAATACACTGGAGATATAATTGCTGTCGGCTTCAGAAGAAAGCAGAATAGGTTTTTCTCCATTGATCGTAAGGCTTAAATCACTTAGAAAGCGTGTATCTTTTTTGTATAGTCCCAAACCATATGAATGGTTGGGAGGGATATCTCCTGCTTTATCCGTTAAAAGAAAAAGCTCATTGTCTTTCATAACACGATAATCCATAGTTGTATTCCTCCTTTTCCGAAACGTTTTGGAAAAATAGTAAAAAAAGAAAATTAAACGGAAGTGTTTAATTTTAATGACGGTTTGCTGCGGTCGTTTCCCGAACAATCAACTCATTGGGCAGTAGGGTACTTCTTCGGTTATCTTTCTTCTCTAACAATTCAATTAGTAACTTAGCTGCTTCAACCCCGATCTTGTGGGTATCCTGACTGATCGTCGTTAAAGTGGGTGTCACATACGAGGATAAAACGATGTTATCAAAACCAACAACTGAAATATCCTTAGGGATTTCATACCCAAGTTTCTTGGCAGCATGGATGGCACCAAAAGCCATTAGATCACTTGCACACACGAGAGCGGTAATAGAAGGATCTTCTGTAAGCAGTTGTTGTGTTACTTTTTCAGCCGCCTCCTCTTCAAACTCACCGTTTACCACCCAATCCTCGCGCATGGGTATTTGGTGCTTTTTAAGCCCGGCGTGATACCCTTTTAAACGTTCTTGGCTGACAAAAGCCTGGTCATGTCCATTAACCATAGCAATGTTTTGGTGCCCTAGACTAACTAAATAATCAACGGCTTTTAGAATTCCGTTAATATTATCCGTTGTGACATAGCCGACAGCATCTTCTTCGATAGGGATATCAACCAATACACACGGAATTTGATTTTCAATGATTTCAATTAAGTAGGGGTCATTCTTTTTGATTCCCTGAACAATAACACCGTCGACCCTGCGTTCACGACAAAGTTGGGCATATGTTTTTTCCTTTTGCTTCGATGTTGTTGTGTTAAAAAGGACAATATCGTAGTCATTTTCGCCGCAATAGTCATTAACTCCAGTAAGCACATCGAAGACGATGTTATCTTTGGCTCCGCTTCGAGTCAAACCGGAAACGAGTAACCCGATGGTTTTGGTCTGGTTCATTACCAGACTGCGAGCAACTGCATTGGGACTGTAATGCAGATCTTTTGCAACTTGTTTAATCTTATTCCTTGTTTTCTCATTTACATCTGAATAACCATTGAGTGCCCTTGAGACAGTGGTGATGGAAACGCCGACTGTTTTTGCGATATCTTTAATCGTTGTCATTCACTTTTCCCTAACCTTTCCCAAAACGTTTTGGATCCTATAATGTAGAAGTATAAAACAACTTGGAAGCGATAACAACCCCTTATTTTTTGTACGTGTTAATACTGGTATTAGTGCGGATGCTTTACAACGTGTCGCTTCGCTGTCTCCAACTTAAGGGCACGTAAGATCAAGGGAAAGCAATTTCTACCTCAATAAATGATAAAGAAAAGAACATTCCCACATGAGAATGCCCTCTTTACGTCTATATTTTATTTCACCCATTCACCAATCAATTTCTGATTCTCTTCTACCCATTTCTTAGCTCCAGCAATAGGCTCCTCGCTATTCTCTACATACTCAATAAGCTTACCGATTTGTTGATCATTCATCTTCCAATTTTTCAGCCATTGGCTCACTTCTGGATAATCTTCCCCAAATCCTTCTCTTGTCGCATGGTGAATTTTTTCTACACCACCGTATGTTTTCTTCGGATCTTTCAAGAATTTTAGGTCATATTTGGAGAAGACCCAGTGCGGGCTCCAAAGTGGCGCTACGATAGGTTCTTTGTTTTCTATTGCCTTCCCAATTTCAGCTAACATCGCAGGTTCAGAACTTGATAGGAGTTCATATTCCAGATCATAGTCCTTGATTAATTGCTGCGTTACTTCCATTGTACCTGCGCCAGGGTCAAACCCAACAATTTCGCTATCGAACATTTCTTTATGTTCGTTCAAGTCTTTGACACTATCCACTTCTTCTACATAGGTTGGCACAACAAGTCCTACTTTGGCATTGTCATACCAGGTAGCCTCTGAGAAATTAACGGTATCTTTAAATTCTTTTAAATAGTTAGCATCCTGAACGGGTAACCATATTTCTAAACTAGCGTCCAGGTCGCCGCTTTCTAGCGCTTGCATCGTGCTGCCCATGTTCAGATTTTTTAACGTCACGTCATATCCCTTATTTTCTAAAATGACTTTCCACATATTTGTGACCGCAATGTTTTCAGCCCAGTTGATCTGACCGATGCTTATTTCATTATCGCTTTCTTCTGATGCTGTAGCTTCCTCATTAGAGCTTCCGCAGGCTGTCAGAACAGTAACCATTAAGATCGCTAAAATAAAACCAAATTTTCCTTTCCACTTGTTCATGTTGATAAGCTCCCTCTATTTTTATATTTATTCCAACACATCTAAATTAAATGTATTAAGAATAGATTTAACAAAAATTGCAAAATGAAGCCCGCTCTTTTATATGTAAGATTGGGGCAGAGATGGATCCAAGCAGTCTTCAACAAACTACCTGATCACTACTTGTTAAGCTTTTTCTTTTTGACCACTCCTTTTCTAAAAAGTAAAACGTGTTAAATTTTTATCAAACGTTCTTTCTGAACTTTATGATAACGTGTTCAGATTTAATGTCAAATGGAAATCTTTCAAAGATGTCATTTGTAAATGATCCCGTTTCGTATATCACCTTAATTACTTTTCTATATTTCTGTTCTTTATCTTTAAATACTTTGACATCCATAAAAAGGCATGCTAATGTTAAAAACGTTAAATAAATTATTAATAAAATTAACATACATCGAAAATGGAGTTGATAAAATTGGATCATAAACTTCAGCTGCAACATTATATTAATGGGAATTGGGTTGGTGCGGACGCTGAGAATACGCGTACGATTATTAATCCATTCAATCAGGAAGTGATCGCTGTTGTTCCTGAAGGCGATGAATCGAATGCAAAAGCAGCAATCGCTGCGGCTAGAGAAGCTTTTGATAACGGGGAATGGGCTGCTACTCCAGCAACCGAGCGAGGGGCTGTCGTAAGGAAGATTGCTGAATTGATTGAGAGAGATAAAGAAGAACTTGCTTACTTAGAATCATTGGATACCGGCAAGACCGTAGAAGAAAGCCGCGGCGACATGGATGATATCGCGGGAGTATTTCGTTATTTTGCAGAACTTGCGGATAAAGACGGCGGGGAGCTGATCGACTCTCCGATATCAAACTCGATCAGTAAAGTGGTGCACGAACCCGTTGGTGTTTGCGGGCAAATTACGCCATGGAATTATCCTTTACTGCAAGCGTCCTGGAAATTGGCTCCAGCGCTTGCGAGCGGAAATACGTTAATCATGAAGCCAAGTGAAATTACACCGCTTACTACTATAAAAGTATTTGAATTGATGGAAGAAGCTGGTGTACCTGCCGGTGTGGCTAACTTAGTTCTTGGCGCGGGCCATACAGTAGGTGCAGAGCTTTCCAATAACGAAGACGTCGACTTGATTTCTTTCACAGGCGGCATTGCGACAGGGAAGAAGATTATGCAATCGGCAAGCACAAACGTAAAGAATCTAGCTCTTGAGCTGGGCGGGAAAAACCCGAATGTCATCTTTGCTGATGCTGACTTTGAAACAGCTGTCGATCAAGCATTAAACGGAGTTTTCTTCCATGCAGGGCAAATCTGTTCCGCTGGTACAAGGTTGATTGTAGAAGAAAGCATTCACGATAAGTTCGTTCAGGCGCTTGTAGAACGAGTGAAAAAATTCAAACTGGGAAGCGGATTTGACGAAGATACCCAAATGGGGCCGCTTATTTCAGCTGAACATCTTGCAAAAGTAGAGAACTATGTAGAAAAAGGAATCGAAGAAGGAGCAACAGTTGCTATTGGCGGCGGACGCCCAGAAGATCCTGAACTGCAAGAAGGATTTTTCTACCTGCCTACGATCTTTACAGACTGCACAACAGACATGAGCATCGTTCAAGACGAAGGATTTGGTCCCGTTATTACGGTTGAAAAATTCATTGCCGAAGAAGAGGCCGTAAAGCTTGCGAATGACTCGATCTATGGACTGGCTGGTGGCGTGTTTACAAATGATATTGCAAAAGCGGAACGCTGTGCAGCGAAGATGCGGATGGGGACGGTTTGGATTAATGAATTCAACCTTTATTTCCCACACGCCCCTTGGGGTGGATTTAAGCAATCTGGTATTGGACGCGAGCTAGGCAGACTAGGTATGGAAGAATATACAGAAACCAAGCATATCTACCAAAATCTTAAACCAGAGCCGATCAACTGGTTCTAATCGTATTTATTCTATTGAATTAAGCTTTATCCGGTTTTAGAAATAGTTTTATAGATACACTGAATCGAATCAATACATGAAAGAAGGGCATTGCTGCTCCTATTGTCTGAATCCCTTCTTTCCATTCTCAACATCAAGGAGGAACAATAGATGACTGAAACCTATGACATTGTAATCGTGGGCGGCGGGAGTGCGGGTTCCGTACTCGGCGATCGTCTAAGTGAAGATGGAAAAAAAAGCGTGCTTGTCTTGGAGGCTGGACGCAGTGATTATTCATGGGATTTGCTGATCCAAATGCCGGCAGCTTTGCCGTTTCCAGCAGGCAAAAGCCTGTACGACTGGAAATACGAATCTGACCCTGAGCCATATATGAACGGCCGGCGGATCAAGCATGCCCGAGGAAAGGTACTTGGAGGTTCCAGTTCGATCAACGGGATGATTTATCAACGCGGAAATCCTATGGACTATGAACGCTGGGGATCCGACGAAGGTATGGAATCTTGGGATTTTGCGCACTGCCTTCCCTATTTCAAACGTTTGGAAAATGCGTTAGGATCACCAGATGATGACCTTCGCGGTCACGACGGGCCGATCAAATTGGAACGCGGTCCGGCTAAAAATCCTTTATTCCAAGCCTTTTTTGACTCGGGAGTAGAGGCGGGTTACTCAAGAACTCCTGATGTGAACGGCTTTCGCCAGGAAGGATTCGGGCCGTTTGATAAACACGTGTACAAAGGCCAGCGGTTATCCGCTTCACGTGCCTATCTTCACTCAGCCATGAAGCGTGAGAACCTGACAGTCAAGACTCGTGCTTTCGTGACAAGTATCGACTTTGATGGTACACGAGCTAAAGGATTGACCTATCAACGCAATGGGAAGACTCATCAAGTTCAAGCAGGTGAAGTGATTCTCTCAGGCGGTGCCATCAACACGCCGCAGCTGCTTCAATTGTCAGGTGTGGGAGATGCTGAACACCTGAGCTCTCTTGGCATTAAACCAGTTGTGAATCTTCCAGGTGTTGGAGAAAACCTTCAGGATCACCTTGAAGTCTATGTCCAGCACGCTTGTCCAGTTCCCGTTTCCGAACAGCCGAACTTAAGTAAAGCGCGCATGCCTTGGATCGGTTTGCAGTGGATGCTCGGACGTACGGGGCCGGCAGCAACGAACCATTTTGAAGGCGGAGGATTCGTCCGTTCAAACGAAGAGGTCGACTACCCGAACTTGATGTTCCACTTCCTTCCGGTAGCAGTACGGTACGATGGACAAAAAGCACCAACAGATCACGGGTTCCAAGTACACATCGGACCTATGTACTCTGATGCTCGCGGGTCCTTAAAGATTCGCTCAAAAGATCCGAAAGAGCATCCGAGCATGGTCTATAACTATCTTTCTACGGAACAAGACAAACGCGAGTGGGTAGAAGCCATCCGAATTACTCGTAACATTATGTCTCAACCAGCTATGAAAAAGTACAATGCAGGAGAAATTTCCCCTGGCCCTACCGTACAATCAGACGAAGAGATTTTGGAATGGGTAAGAGAAGATGCAGAGACGGCCCTTCACCCGTCTTGTACGGCCAAAATGGGACCAGAATCAGATCCTATGGCTGTCGTAGATCCGCAAACCATGAAGGTTCACGGACTTGAAAATGTACGAGTGGTCGATGCATCTGCCATGCCTTACGTGACGAACGGCAATATCCATGCACCAGTATTGATGTTAGCGGAGAAGGCAGCGGACCTTATCCTTGGACGTAAACCGCTCGATCCTGATCATGCTGATTTCTATCGTCATAGAGTACATTCGGCTGATGCAGCAGGTACAGGAACTAAATAAAAGCTTTCCTTATTATGAAGGCCTCTTTCAAAATGTATTTGCCCTTGAAGCATAACATTTATGATAGAGAGCCTTCTCTTTTTTGGCAAATTCAAAGACACGTACTTATTTCATAATAGAAAAGTAGTTAGCAGGTAAAGGTGCCAAGGGTGTTAGTAGTTTTGTAAAGAATGGTGATGAAGTTGTAGGGGATGTTGGGAAGCGACAGGAGATAATATACCTGAAGTAAAGTTTACAAAGGAACAACTTGCAAATAAACCTAAAAATGCACCTAATCCAGAAAGGTGGCTTAACAAAGGGGGGAACTATTAAAATTGATGAACAAGATACCTGGAGATATACTGACTGGGAGGGGAATTCTGTAAGCTATCCAGGTGGCTACCCAGACTTTAAATCGGCTGGAATGGTAAAACAAGAGGTTCAAATAGGCAAGTTTGAACATTAAGATAAAGATTTTGCTAAAGCAGATAAACTTGCTCCAAATGGACCAAAATCTAATAAAACACATGGCATCATCATGAGAATTTAACCACAATGCAGGAGGTTAATAAGGTGCAACACAGGAGATTCCGGCATAAGGGCGGGATGTCACTCGCTAGAAATTCAAAAGTTAATGGGAGTGATTAGATGAATATAAATTCTTTTGGAAAAGCGAATGAAGATGAAGTTCAAAACCTAGAAGGTTATTTAGGTTTTTCTCTACCAGATGATTATAGAAATTTTTTGAAAAATTATAATGGTGGGACTTCAAAAGTACGATATAGTAAGTTCCGTGTGAAGGAATTAAATGAGAATATTCCTTTAGATGTCTTATATGGTATAAACGTAGATCAAACATTTAACCTGGCAGAGTGTTATGAAGAGTTTGGGGAAGATTTATTACCAAAAAGTTTAATAATTGGGGACGATCCGGGCTCAGGGTTGATCGTCTTAATTCATGATTCAGAAAATGATGGTGTTTACTATTGGGACCATGCATTTTTCTTTGACCAGTCAGATGAGGATGGAAATATTTATAAGATCGCAGGTAGTTTTAGTTCTTTTATTAATGGTTTAGAGCATCCGTAAATTTATTCTAAATGGACCTATACAGATACTCATGTTTCCTTATCAATTTTCAATTACTCTCCCTGAGAGAATAATGATTATGAAATTGTAATATGTAAGCCACTCCGAGTTACTGGAATGGTTTATTTTTTCGTTTTACAAGTGGATACATATCCATTATTTCACCCACTAATGATTATCAATCATAGGTTATAAATTAGGGTCTGTCTCCCGGTACTTTAAAGTGCCGAGGAACAGATCCCAATTTTCGTAAAGACTGATCCAATGGCCGCACCCGTGATGGAGTTCATCGTCGCGATGGTTATGGCTCTCGGAGGATACTTGTATTTACGCTGGCAAGAGATGAAACTCACTGCCAAAGGTAATGCCAGTTAGTTCTGTTGCAGTAGTGAATCCTATGATCATCGGTCGGAATTTTATAAAAAATAAGAGCCTCATAGCTGTCTAGTGAAAAGGATGGCTTGTGAGGCTTTTTTTATAACTTTTTCGGAAACGACTGCGTTTTGTACTTTGAACCCTGGACAGTCCTTGTTGTAGGAATAATAACCTGACGGCCCGTTACATCTTTGTTTTTAATAATCTTAAACAAGTGTTTCGTTGCCGTTTCTCCAAGCTCGTCTGTTGGGTTTTCGATCTGGATGATAGATGGGAACAAGAAAGATGTAATCTCCGTATTACTGTAGCCTCCTATAAGAATATCCGATGGTGTCGAAATACCATGCTCATCTAAGTTCTTATATAAGCTAAGCAGAGTTTCAAATCATGTGAAAAGGTCTGTTCCCATGCCATTAAGCAGCTGGGAACAGACCCTTTGGACATTTACTATATAGTAGTAAAGATAAGAAATTATAAGCTTTCACAAACAAGACCGTCCCCTTCTCCATCTAAACGATGAGGGTCAGAAGCGGGGCCTCCAGTAGCTTCAAAAAATGCTTGTGCTTGCTGGTGGGTACTAAAGTCACCACAATCCCGATCAGGGCCATTAGGATTGTATTTTAATCCTGTGTTTGAGTCCTGTTTAGGTTCCGGATCTGGTTCTGGCTCTGGTTCAGGTTGTGTTTCAGGTTCTTCTTTGTAGTGATAGCCATGGTCATGATCAACGTGAGCATAACCAGGAATTGACCATACACCAATACCTGATGTTCTTGCTGGCTTTTGTGCCTCATGAAACTCATCAAGCATCGTTAAGTCATTGTATAGATATGCTGTCCTTGCAAGTCCTTTTCGCAAAAGTTTCTCCTGGATTGTTTCACCATCAATAAATACATAAGCAAGCAAACGTCCGTATTGATCACGTTCTTCCTTCCCGATCTTTACTCTGACTTTTTCTCCATGGAGTTTTTCTTTTACAAACTGAGAAGCTTCAGGACCAAACGGCTGAACAGGCTCTGAGGGGTGAACAGTTTCGGGTGTATCAATGAGAAGTAAGCGAACATCTTCTGTTTTTCCATTCATGGTTACTTCAAGGGTATCTCCATCGATAACACGTGTAACAGTGGCATTTGTCTTATTGGACTTGTTCTGTTTTAGCTCAGAGGTTTCCGGTTTTTGCTTGCTACTTGATGTATCTCCGTTTGTTGGATGGTTCATGGCTTCCTCAGTTTTAGGGTTTTCTTCAGAAACTTCCTCATCTGATTCTTGTTGATCCTGCTCACTTTTCTTTTCATCATCTTGATCTTTGACAACTTCTTCTGATTTAGTCTTTCCTTGAGAACTTGAGGGCTCTTCTGAACTAGGTAAGATACCAATAAAGATCAATGAAATGATGGTTATGATTGCAGCAACTTTTCTGTTTGGGATTGGAACTTTTAAAAAGTACAGATGCCCTCTAAACAATGCAATTACACCCATGAATAGGGCAATTAATAAAATGAGTTGAATGAAAAACATTCTTAGCCTCCTTAACTATTTAATATTTTTTGCTTTTCAGACTGAAACTCATCTTCCGTGAGAATTCCTTGTTCTTTTAGTTTGCCGATCTTTTCTAGCTGTTGATACTTATCAGGTTGTTTTCCTCGGTTAGATGTTTTCTTTTTCTTTGGTTGAGGTTGGTTTATTTTCTGTTCAACAATACTTAGAAACTCTTTTAGGTTATCGTCTTTTTTAATATCATCAAACTTTTTCTTTGAACGGCCAATTTCAAAATATAATTCCCACTTAAATCCATCCGGTTTAAGGTGAAATCCTTTTATCTTTGAGTAATCCCAATCCTCGACGTATTGTTCATACTTATATTTATAAGCGAAAATTAACCGTTCAGTGGTAGCAACGAGTACGCCGTCAATTTCAGTATTTTTCCTTTTGTCGTATTCAACGAAAATAGCTTTTTGAGGCTTTTCATTCTCAACAAAGACCTTATTTCTCAAGTGTTTAAAGGCTTCGCGATTAACGGAGTATTTAACTTCCTGTGTGGTTGAAGGGGAAGAGCCGAACCAATAAGCAAGTTCTTTACGTAACGCTTCTTTTTTATCAGCCTTACGTTGCTTGTGTTCAGCATCTTTGCGTTTCGCTTCTTCAACAGCGTTATCCCAATGGTGCTTCGCTTTCTGGAAGAAGCCGCTCTGAGTTGTAGAGACATCACTGGTTTGATTTGATGTAGTTTCTACTTTTTCAGAAGGTTCCAGGGGGTCTTGGCACTGAGGACATTTCGAGTAAATGAAATCAACAAAGGTTGACATTTGTTTTTTATCAACGTTTTCTATCTTTGCTTTTCTTGTGGAAGAAGTGACAACGATTTTTCCAAACATAACACCGAGCTTTGAGTCGATTGATTCCAGTTCACTAAAGTTGAAATCCCCAACTTTTAGTTTTCCAAACATTCCTTTGTCAATGAAGATAATTCTCTGTTCTGTAGCAACTGATATACCATTTCCATTATCGTAGCTTCCTGTAATCATTCTTTCAATTTTCTCGTTCTCATGCAGAATGTTCGGGAGTACTTTGATTTCCTTTCCGCCAAACAACTTCTCCATTCCATCAAGATGTTTAATTTGCTGTTTTACTTCATCTAATGTAGGCAAATTAGATTCCTCCTTTATACAGAGATAAGAACATGCCAGTTTTACTGCTACATGTCTTTTGATATCGCTAATTTATGATTAAGATCTTAATTGAAGGTATTATAATTTCATTAGCTGCAGTTTAAAAGCATTGAAAATGCATTAACCTTTCATTAAAAAAGGAATTTAAGTACGATTTTGTTACATAATCTATAAAAATATTAACCTAATGTAACATAATTGTAAACTATTGAATTATTTTTGTAACAAACCCACAAATCATTATTTTATACTGTTAATAAATATATGGATATGTTTTCTAAGAATCTACTTTTGTGCGGCTATAGAAAAAAGCCATGAGGAGGGATCCTGAATAGGGGGAATGTCTAAATAGCTACATATGATTTATAATAAATTTAGCAGAACCATAATCCATGTAAGGAGAGAATAATATGCCAGTTTATAACAAGCTTGTACGTGATAGAATTCCAGAAATTACAGAAAAAGACAGGAAAGAATTTGAAACAAAGATTCTAGATGATAAGGAATACATAGATTCACTGAAGGAAAAACTTCAGGAAGAGCTAAACGAATACCTCATAGCGGAAAATGATGAGGAAGCATTAAAGGAAATGGCTGATTTACTAGAATTAATGCATGCTCTGGCAAATGTTCATGGAGAATCTATGGATAAGGTGGAGGAGATTCGTAAGGATAAAGCCGAAAAAAGAGGGGCTTTTAAAGAACAAATTTATCTTGTTGAGGTTCAGGATTGAGTAACGAAGTAAAACTCCATACAGGACGACTTCTACAGGAAATTCTAGACCATATTAATCATTCTAAAACCATTTATATTATGACCTCATTTGTCATGAAATCAGGGGTAGGAGAAATTTATTCAGCATTAGAAGCGGCTGCACTTAGAGGCGCTGATATCAAGATCTTAACAGGTGATTATTTGTTGACTTAGCCCAAACCTGGACAAAGCAGGAAGAGCTAAATATGACAATAGGACAAGAGCGAAATGATGGATCCTATCAGGGAGTAATCGGGGAGAAGAAAAGTACATATCAGTCCAAACCAGAGCCAAGGTTGCACAGCCAGAAGCCATAGAGGCCGTTTTGAACATACTCCATGTTACTTGTTGAAGATCGGGTTCAAACGACCTATCAGCGAGGACGAGACTATTTACAACATACAGGGCTTGATTCGCTCTAAAGTTTTGAATATCAACTATCGGAACACCTCTCAAATCATTCAGTTTGCGTGGGTTTTCTACCAGGCGCATCCAAGAAATTGGTGACAGGTTCTGTTGAAGAACAGGAAATTACCCCGCCTCAAAGCACGCGAAGAAAAGGTCCGGACCCTGTTTTACTACGTGCCAAGAGTTGGTCCCCTGAAGCACAAATTGTTGCCAAGACAATAAAGAATTTACATAGCGAAAAGCTTGTCCCATATGATGATATGCTTATATTGTATCGCGTTAAACACACCCATATAGTCGGTGTGGTCGATACATTGAAGTACATTTTAAATAAATATGGAATTCCTTTTACATGGGTAACATAGAGCCAGGAGTCGAAGCGTCTCTATAGTAAAAAAGACGGAAAAGTTAAACTATCTACTTTGGATAGCAGTAAAGGATTATATTTTCAGGAGGTATTTAATGTGAATGGCGATAATGCCCCTTTGCATTGGAAGAACATAAGAACAGGGGAAATGCGCTTATGTTGGCATGACACGGGGTATTGAGTATTTAATGATATCTTACAGCGGGGTTCAGAGTACACGACCTATTTTGATAACTTGTTGGAAGAAAAGCAGACAAATAAATCGACTCAAATTGTTAATAAATAAAAAAGTTAGAGGCAAACAGTTCTTTAGAGAAGGAGTAATTTATGAGCCACAAGTTGCGGGTAGGAGAACTCCAAGCCCTCTATTTAACAGAAGAACAAATTTGGAGAACCTTCACAACTATTTTAACTACAAGATCCAAGAAGTCTGCAACTTATAAATATGGTTTATTGAAGGCTATGATTGAAAATTTGTATCAAGTGGATGATAAAGCAGTGGTAACTTATGATCAGCTTGCTTATTCTTTTGCAAAAATCTATTGGAACCTTGTTATTCATCATGGATTAGAGCAGGGAACAAGCGGATCAGCTGTTGTGAATCGACTGATTGAAATTCAACGAGAAGAAGGTATTCCAGAAGATATAACTTTTGATAAACTTGATGTCACTATCCAAGTGAAGGTAACTACGAGAATAAAAGCAGTAATGAAGACAAACGTATTTGGAGCTCTTTATGGAGATACGCAAGGTTCCTTTTATGCTTTTGACCATAAAGAAGAAAGGTTCCAGTTTAACAGGGCTGTTTTGACATTCATGAGGAAGTACCAGCTCTTAATGATAGATCTCGTAAATTACCATATGGCTAAAATGATAGAGAAATTAAACGATGTTCCGCACATCAATTACTTGCTGGAAAAGGTAGAAAGTATTGCGAAGCGTTCTACTTTAAAGCCATTTGAACGTTTACTACTTCAATATTGTGAAAACAGGTGTTTCTATTGTGGGAAGCACTTAAATATAGGGCAGGCCAAAACTCATGTGGATCATTTCATTCCATGGTCATTTGTGCAGTCGGATCAATTATGGAACCTCGTCTTAACATGCAGTCACTGTAATACATCGAAAAATGATAAGTTGCCCGTTCGCGATTATCTTAGCTTGGTCGTGGAGAGAAATGAAGTTTTATTGGGACATCAGGAGATTGTCACGCAGAATCAACACCTGATGAATTATAGAGAAGAGAAAATGATTCACCTATATGATTATTCAATTCAGAATGGATATGAAAACATTTGGTTGCCTGGGTGATGTCAAAAAAACTACAATTATTGATAGAAGAATACCTATAAAAGTAATCGCCCTTATTTTGTTTGAATAGGCATAAATATTATGAATTAATTATAGATAACTTAGACTTATATAATTATATAATCAAGTATGAAATATCCGTAACGAAAATTTCCTTCTGAATATATTGAGTATCATTGATGAGCTTAATCTATCTAAAGTTCTGAAAGCAAAAGTAAAGGGAAGAGAAGATTTAGGAGATGATGAGCGTGTAGGAAGGCGTGTTATCTTCGAATTTAATAAGAGCTACCCTGTTGTTATGTCTCCTATGTTAAATAAAGAGAATTTAAAAGAACTTTTTATAGAATATTTAAGTTACTATCATTAAATAAGCAATGATGAAGAGACGACTGTATCCCCAGGAGAAAGAATGAAACAGGAAGAATTGGTCTCGGTGGGCCCAAGTAATGAGTACTCACGCGATAAAGGGGCTTTGGTTACTGGCGGTATGCCGACTAATTCTTCCCTTTCCGTTGCAGAGGGGATTGCGGAAGAAAGTGATGTACAAGATATGAAACAAGGTGATAATCTTCTTGCTTACATAGATAATCAATTAGAGTATATGGATCATCGTATCAAAGGTGGATCTCTTTGGGGTGATTGGTGATCGAAGTATTGAGGCGTATTTGAAGACATTAGAAATAGAAGGAATACGGTTTCGGTTTAAACCCACAGGAGGGAAAGCGTCGAAAAACCGACCACCTTGGTTTTGGTATGGAAGATAGATATATGTAGTTTGGTTGTATAAGGATAAAACTTATTAATAGAAAGTGCTGACCCCTAGTGCGTTAACGCTATAGCGAAGCTGGGTCAGAGGAAACCGGATTAAGGTTTTTTGTGTTCCTAGGGATCTGTGAACGAACTTCTTACCAACCTTTTATAGCCTATTGCAATTAAATAATGGCGGATATATAGTTTTAAATTTTAAAACAATAGTGATACACTAGGGTATAGTGAGTCAAAAAAGATATGCGTAATTAGGTTGCTCCCTGGATGATTGTGAAGCCTAAGTAGGAGCGCCTATATACTTTTGCTTTTTACAAATCTTAGTGAATAAGGATGGGAAAAATGAGCCACAGCCAGAGTAAAACAGACGTTATTTTAATTGGTGCAGGAATTATGAGTGCAACGCTGGGAGCATTGTTGAAAGAACTAGTGCCGGACTGGAATATTCGCGTGTTTGAAAGGCTTGAAAGTGGAGGGGAAGAAAGTTCAAACGTATGGAATAATGCAGGTACGGGACATGCTGCTCTGTGTGAGCTGAACTACACGAAGGAACAGCCGGACGGTTCGATCGACATGTCTAAAGCAACCAAAGTGAATGAACAATTTCAGGTTTCTAAGCAATTTTGGTCTTATCTTGTAAACAGTAATCTGATTCGTAATCCTCAAGAGTTCATTAGACCATTGCCTCATATGAGTATGGTGCAAGGGGAGCAGAATGTTAAGTTTCTAAGAAAGCGTTTTAATACGATGGTGGACAACCCTTTATTTGAAGCGATGGAGTTTTCCGATGATCCGGAAACACTGAAAGAGTGGATTCCGCTGATCATGAAAGACCGGACCTCAAATGAAGCGATCGCGGCTACAAAAATCGATGCGGGAACAGATGTTAACTTTGGGGCGTTAACGCGTAAGTTGTTTGACACGTTGGAAAGTACAGACCTTGATGTCAATTACAAGCATAGTGTGCAGGATATCAAGCGGACCAGCGACGGTGCGTGGGAAGTGAAGGTGCAGGATCTCACGAACGATAAGCTTGAAACCCATACGTCTGATTTCGTCTTTATCGGCGGGGGCGGCGGAAGCCTGCATTTACTGCAAAAGACTGGTATTCCTGAATCGAAACATATTGGAGGCTTCCCGGTTAGCGGACAGTTTATGGTGTGTAACAATCCAGAAGTGATCGAACAGCATCATGCCAAAGTGTACGGCAAAGCCAAGGTGGGAGCTCCGCCAATGTCTGTGCCGCACTTGGATACACGTTTTATCGACAATAAAACATCACTGCTGTTCGGACCGTTTGCCGGTTTTTCACCGAAGTTTTTAAAAACAGGCTCCTTGCTTGATTTGATTACATCCGTACGCAAGGATAATCTCTTTACGATGATCGCGGCAGGCGTGAAAAACGCTTCCTTGACGAAATACTTGATTGAACAAGTGATTTTATCTAAAGAAAAGCGTATGGAACAGTTACGTGAATTTATTCCAACCGCCAAGAGCGAGGATTGGGATTTAGTCACAGCGGGCCAGCGTGTACAAGTGATCAAAGATACGAAAGAAGGCGGCAAAGGAACCCTTCAATTTGGTACGGAACTTGTCCATTCTGCTGACGGCTCGATCGCGGCATTGCTCGGTGCCTCTCCAGGTGCTTCGACAGCCGTTTCTGTCATGCTTGAATTAATGGAAAAATGTTTCCCGCAGCATATCAAAGAATGGGAACCAAAAATCAAAGAAATGATTCCTTCTTATGGCAAGAAGCTAGTGGAAAACCCTGAACTAATTAAAGAAATTCATACTTCCACAGCGCAGGCGTTGAACTTAGTGGATCAAAAAAAAAATGAATCTGCGGAAAGCGATTCGCGGGTCTTACAAGAAGCATAAATAGCCATTTTGGCTGTTTATGTTTCTTTTTTTAAGGATAAAAAAATAACCACCCATAGGCCTGGCAAGCATGTGGTTGGTTATTCCTATAAACTCTATGTGAGCCGCCCTCTTCAAGGGCTATTGTACCTGACCGTGGTGTAATAGCACCACGGTCTTCTTTAGTATATGCTTCATTATAACCTGTTTTTTAAAATTGTAAAATTGACTTGCCCTTTTATTATCAACTATAGAATTCAATAAAGGAACTCTTTCTCTCAGGAAGGGTTCCTTTTTCTATATTAACGAGACTCAATTAACTGAATTGATCAATCGGTAAGTTGATTTCATAAATTGCCCTTGGCCGCCCCTTTTGATAGGTTTTCTCTTCTCCGACAATCTGTAAATAGTGATGGTCGGAGAACTTTTTTAATATCCTTTCTGAGGTGCGGCGGCTGACTGCTAAATACTCAGACAGGTCATATGAGGTGAAACGGTGCGAGTTCCTCGATTTGATGAATTGAATCACTTTATCGACATTGGTTGTACTCAAATGCAACGTTTTAGCGAGAGTTTGTAACTGATGGTTTTCTGTTTTTAATCGATGGTACTTTTTATTTTCGTTTAAAGGACCGATTACTTTTTTATCCTCTGTGACAATAAATGCACTGCTGTTTGTGAGTGCCTTCGCTTCGTTTAAGGCAATGGCGGCATGGTTTTCTGCTTCCTTTGTCGTCAAACCAAACCCAAATCCTGCACTGATTGACGTTTGCATGTTGTTTTCAACTTCAGAAAGGAGAGGCATCGACTGGAAGTGTTCCGTAATGAACTCTATTCCCCCCTTTGTACCGTAGATGACGAACCGGTCTTTTTGGAGGTGCTGAACCGATGCGTTAATTTTTCTGGCAAACTGATCGAGTGGTTGACGAATCTTTGTGACGTATTCTTGCTGATACACGACAGGCACATTCTCAACCAACCTGTCATAGTCATTAATGGAAATCAGGCCTACAGCGATTTGTGAGGATTCACTTTTTTGCAATTTACCAGCGGTCTTGGCTTTGATGAGGGAATCGGCAATCTGCTTTTCAGACTCGATCATTTTCATACAGTTGATGCCTTGTTCCGTTAAACGGTCATATACGGCGTGGATACTGGTCAGAACGATCTCAACTTCTCCTGCGTGCCATAGATTGGTATGGAATTGAATGATTTCCTCTAAATCAAAGGAGCTGGCATCGTCTTCTAGAATCCCTTGATAATTTTTTATATGAAGAGGTTCTGCTGGAATGTCTACATAGTTTAATACGTTATACACATCTTTTTTATCGGTTAGATCAATGGCTATACGACTAATTGGGATGTGATAATGATGCTGAATATAGAAAAGAGACAAGCTCAGAGAGATTTCGTCTAAGCCTGCATAAACCACGGGGGCATCTAACTTATCAAGTTCAACTTTTGAGAAAAAGTAGGGTAAAAAACCTGAGAAATAAAACACATCACAGTATGCAGCCTGTTGAATCAATTGTAAGGATTCACGGGGATGATTGTAGGAATATGGAATGAGTTCTATGTTACTGATGTCTTTTTCATATTTTTTTATGTGGTGAATAAAGTCTTTGGAGCCGAATACAGCGATTTTCACTACCATTATGTAACCCCTCTTGAGAATAATACCATCATTATAACTTACCCCATCATCTGTTTCAAAAATGTTGATTGACAAATCTGAAAATTCAAGATAAGGTGTTTATTACAAATAAACGTCTACCAAGCGACATGTAATATTTTGTCGATCAAAAGGAGATAGGGTGGCCATGAAAATCACATCGATCAGTATTTTTGGCATAAAACTGCCATTGATAGATCCATTCATTATTAGTTACGAAACGTACACAACGATGCCAAGCGTTATCGTCAAAGTGGAGACAGATCAAGGCGTTGTCGGTTATGGGGAGGGAGTAGCCGATGAACATGTAACCGGCGAGACGTGGGAAAGTATCTTTCAGGTACTCAAACATACACTGGCTCCGGCTGTTGTAGGAGAAAATCCCTTTCATCTTGAGAAAATCCATGAAATCATGGATCGAAGCATCTATCAGTCTCCTACAGCGAAGGCAGCGATTGATATTGCCTGCCATGACATAATGGGTAAAGCAGTCAATCAACCAATCTATAATCTATTAGGTGGAAGATATCATGAAAGGTTCCCCTTGTCTCATGTATTAAGCATCCAAGAGCCGGACGTAATGGCCGAAGAAGCGGCTCAAGCTGTTGATAAAAGCTACCAGATTCTGAAAATGAAAGTAGGGATCGATCGAGAGAAGGATGTTAAACGGATTAAAAGTGTACGCCAAAGAGTCGGAGAGGATATCCGGATTCGAATTGACGCCAACCAGGGCTGGAAAACTAGTGCTGATTCGCTAGACATCATCAAACAAATAGAAAGCGAAGGTGTGGAATGGATTGAACAGCCTGTCGTTGCTGATGATATAGAGGCTTTAGCGGAAGTGAAACAAAAAGCCCACCTCCCATTAATGATCGATGAAGGTCTTAAAGGAACGAGGGAGATGCGTGACGTGATCAGCAAGCGTGCAGCCGATAAGGTAAATATTAAACTAATGAAATGCGGTGGTATTTATCCAGCCGTAAAACTTGTTCACCAGGCAAGTATGGCAGGGATGAGCTGTCAGGTTGGATCAATGGTTGAGTCTTCGGTTGGCTCGGCGGCAGGTTTTCACGTAGCTTTTGCGAAAAAAGACATAACCAGTGTGGAGTTAACAGGTCCGTTAAAATTTGCCAAAGATATTGGGTCACTGCCGTATGATGTTCCTTTTATTGAACTACGCGACCGTCCGGGGCTGGGCGTTGAGGTCGATGAGAGAATACTAGAAGAATTAACAGTAATGTATGACAAGGTTGAGTCAAGGTAACGTTATAGATTTTGAAAAGAGGGGAAAGGCATGGACGTCTTGTACCAAGGAGAATTAACGAACAGGTTCAATGGAATGCGGGAAGGTTTTCAAGTGAGCAGGCTAAAGTCAGAGCATTTATCGCATATTTCACAAGTCCAGGATACTGTTTTCGAACAGCTGCAAGTCAAAGAATCTTTGCAGGCGTTGACCCAGGAAGAATTAACCCAGCTGTTTCACGGCAAAGGGCTGGTCCTTGGCGTGTTCGTACAGGAGCGGTTGGTCGCCTTTCGTGCGCTTCTTTATCCGGGTGATGATGAGGAAAATTTAGGACGCGATTTAGGTTTATCTAAAGCAGAGCAAATGAAGGTCGTACACCAGGAAATAACTTGTATTCTCCCCGAATACCGGGGGAATGGCTTGCAGAAGAAATTGGCTAAATGGATTATGACAGTGTTTAATCAAACTTCGAATGAGTACCGCCATCTTTGCTGTACCGTTTTTCCTACAAATTATCCGAGCTTGAAAGATAAATTGGCTCAAGGAATGATGATTGCCCAAATCAAAGACATGTATGGCGGCTTACTACGGTATGTGCTCTACAAAGATTTACGAAGAGACATGACCATAGATGGGCGTACATATTCGGCAGCAGCAGTCGAAGATTATCAGCAGCAAAAGCGGCTTTTGGAAAATGGCTGCTATGGTTATGGATTAAAGGAAATGGACGGAGACATGATGATTTTGTTCGGGAAGGTGCTATAAATGATGGTAAAGCAGTTTGTCGAAAAGCTCCAACCAGATATCCAGAACGTTTTTGACCATCTTCATACAAATCCTGAAGTCAGCTGGAAAGAAGAAAATACAACTACCTATCTTAAACAATTGCTAGAGGAAAAAGGAGTAAAGGTTACTACTTTTCCAGACTCAACCGGACTTATTGCAGAAATCGGCAGTGGTAAGCCGGTTGTAGCGGTACGTGCGGATATGGATGCTCTTTGGCAGGAAGTAGAGGGAGTTTTCCAGGCCAATCATTCCTGTGGTCATGACGCCCATATGAGTATGGCTGTTGGAGTCCTGCTTACGCTTCTTATGAAAGGGCTTCCAAAAGGGAGTGTTCGATTTATTTTTCAACCTGCTGAAGAAACAGGAAATGGTGCATTAAGAATGGTTGAAAATGGTGTAGTTGATGATGTTGATTATTTGTATGGTGTTCACTTGAGACCTGTGCAGGAAATGAAAGGAGGTCAAGCTTCACCGGCGATCATTCACGGTGCAGGACTGTTTATGGAAGGGAACATTGCAGGTGAAGATACACATGGGGCACGTCCGCATTTAGGTAATAATGCCATTGAGGCTGGTTCCGCCATGGTGGAGTTACTGAAAGGAATTTACCTCGATCCAATGATCCCTTATTCAGTCAAAGTAACTAAATTTCAAGCTGGAGGGGACAATCCAAATATCATTCCAGGATCTGCTGTATTTACCCTTGACTTACGTGCGCAAACCAATGAGGCTCTTCAGCAGCTTCGTGAACAGGTGGAAGGCAAAATTGAAGCGGTGGAAAAAGCCTACAATTTTCCTGTTTCGCTTCGAGTGATGGACTATGTACCGGCTGCGGAGACTGACAGTCAAGCTCAAGGCTATATGGAAGAGGCGATTAAAGAGGTGCTCGGAAATGAACATACGATGGAACCCATCGTCACATCTGGAGGAGATGATTTTCATTTCTATACCATTAAGCGTCCCCATTTAAAAGCAACGATGCTAGGGTTAGGGGCGAATCTAAAGCCTGGTCTCCACCATCCGCAGATGACATTTGATCGGGAAGCCATTTTTTCTGGAATTGAGATCCTTGCTCACACAGTAGTAAAGACGTTAGATCAGTAAGAAGAATGATTTCTTGCGCCTTATATTTTTGCAAACATAAAAATATAGAAGGGGAGTTCGTATGGTTGAAACACGTAAAAAAGAAATGACGTTTGGACTTGCTGTTATCCCACTTGTTCTTATGATTGTCGCTATGCTTGTTACGATTGTTGTACTGGAAGGAAGCCCTCATACCCCTTTAATTTTCGGGACAGCTGTAGCTGGTTTAGTTGCTTGGAAAAGTGGTTATCAATGGAATGAAATTGAAGAAAGCATGTATAAAGGAATTCGATTAGCTTTGCCTGCTGTTGCCATTATCATGTTGGTCGGTCTGACCATTGGCGTTTGGATTGGCGGCGGCATTGTGGCAACGATGGTCTACTACGGATTAAAGTTAATTACACCGTCCATGTTTTTGGTAGCGATTACAACCATTTGTGCTGTTGTTTCGCTTGCGATTGGTAGTTCATGGTCTACAATGGGAACCATCGGTGTGGCCGGTATGGGGATAGGTGTCAGTATGGGAATCTCTGCTCCCATGGTTGCGGGGGCGATTATTTCAGGTTCCTATTTTGGTGATAAAATGTCCCCATTGTCGGACACAACAAACCTGGCATCAGGACTAACAGGAACCGATTTGTTTGAACATATTCGACACATGCTGTACACTACTGTTCCTGCTTTAATCATTGCTCTTGGAGTGTATTGGTTCTTGGGGAGAGGATTTGGTTCCCAATCCGTCAATATGGAAAATATTCAACAATCTATGATGGCTATGAATGAAAACTTCGTCATTTCACCGTGGCTGCTTCTTGTCCCATTAGCTGTAATTGTGCTGGTAATCCGGAAAGTTCCTGCAGTCCCTGCACTTATAGTTGGTATTCTATTAGGTTTTTTATGTCAAGTCATTATTCAGGGTGACACGATGAGCAGTACGGTCACTACGCTGCAGGCAGGTTTCTCTATTGATTCAGGAAATGAAATGGTAGATAACCTCTTTAATCGTGGCGGATTGGATTCCATGATGTACACGGTCTCCATGACCATCGTTGCCATGACATTTGGAGGAATTCTGGAGAATACAGGAATGCTAAAGGCGATTGTTGATCAAATTTTGAAATCAGCAAAATCTGCGAGAAGTCTTGTCCCAACAACGATTCTATCGTGCTTTGCGACAAATCTCACCTGTTCGGAACAATATATTTCCATCGTCGTTCCAGCAAGAATGTATGCCAAAGTCTATACAAAGAAGAAGCTTCACTCTAAAAATCTATCACGCGCTTTGGAAGACGGAGGGACATTAACATCTGTCTTTATCCCCTGGAACACATGTGGAGTCTTTATCCTTGGAACATTAGGCGTTCATGCTTTTGAGTACGCCCCTTACGCGATTTTGAATTTTACTGTTCCTATTTTATCGATGATTTATGCGGGGATCGGATTCTCAATCGTCAAGTTGTCGGATTTGGAACAGGAGGAAATGGAAGAACAGTTGGAGCGCAACACAGTGTGACCTCACTTTTTCCCTAAGCATCTTACGAGATTGTATAGTGTATTCATGAAGTACCTGTTCCCTGCTGAAGTGAGGGACAGGTACTTCATGAATTTAGGTGAGAGAATATCTGTATTTACTCCCTGGATGATCCTCAGGCAGCACACTTTCCCCATGTGGAAACAGCTTCTCTCTTAATGTACCATCCTGATAATCCTTCTTATACAACCCGCGCTCTTGCAGTTCAGGTATCACCAGGTCCACAAAGTCCTCGAGGTCCCCTGGGGTTACTAAATGGTTTAAGTTAAAGCCATCCACTCCTGACTCTTCAAACTGGAATTGAATCGCGTCGGCCACTTCTTTAGGATTTCCGACGATAATGCTATTACGGTCTGGTGATTCAAATCGGTTCAGCACTTCACCGACGGTTAGTTTTTTAGGAGCATCCTTCGTCAGTGTGGCCGCTTTATAGTGACCGCCTTCAGTTGACTTCGTGTATTCAAAAGGAAGGTCTGGGTCCATTTCTTCATACTCGCCGATGTCGTACCCGCTGGCCCCGTATTGGGCTTTCGCGGCGTCTGGACTCCAGTGGCGCGCGTATTCTTCAAACTTTTGTTCCGCTTCCTCTGTCGTTTCGCCAACAATCACACTAAGGAAGGAGAAGATTTTAATGTTGTCTGGGTTGCGACCGTGGTTTTCCGCTCGCTCGCGAATATCATCGGCATAGTAGTGAATTCGCTCAGGTGTCGGTCCGCCGACAAAGATGCACTCAGCGTGTTTAGAGGCGAATTCGCGTCCGCGTTCGGATGTGCCGGCTTGATAGAGGACAGGTGTCCGTTGTAAGGATGGTTCACTCAGGTGCGGTCCTTCCACGGAAAAGTATTTTCCTTCGTGGTTAATTTCATGAACTTTGTCGGGGTCAACTAGTGTGTTGTTTTCGGCATCTTCCACAAACGCGTCATCTTCCCAGCTCGTTTCCCAGAGCTTATAGGACACATCGAGATATTCATCAGCGATATCATACCGTTCATCGTGCTTGATCATATTTTCTAAGCCAAAGTTACGTGCCGCGTTTGGCAGGTAAGAGGTCACCACGTTCCAAGCGACGCGCCCTTTTGTCAGGTGATCGAGAGTAGAGAAGCGACGGGCATTTCCGAATGGAGCTTCATAAGTCGTACTGACCGTCATCGCAAAGGACAAATGCTTGGTCACGCTGGCCATCGCTGGGATCACGAGGGCAGGGTCATTTAACGGCACCTGCAGCCCATCGCGGATCGAGGGATCTTTACTTTTTTTATACACGTCATAGATTCCCAGCACATCGGCGAGGAACACGGCATCAAATTTGCCTCTTTCTAATAGTTTTGCTAAGTCCATCCAATAATCTAAGTCTTTATAGCGGCGGTGGCGCTCATTTCTTGGATGCTTCCACAGTCCGTGGGAATTGTGCATCGCGCTGTTCATTTCAAAAGCATTTAGGATGATTTGTTTCGTCATTGTGATTCCTCCTTAAGTTCTTGCTCTATGTAAATAGCTTCAAGTACATGAAAAAGCCTCTTCTTTTAAAAGAAAAAGAAGAGGCCGATAACCGTACATGTTTGAGAGCTCTTCCTTATCTTTCAAGCGTTCCCGCTTGCTGGAATTGGCACAGTACTTGATCAGTCTGTTGCCGAGGTTTCTAAGGGCCAGTCCCTCCACCTCTCAGGATAAGAAATATCATTAACTATTAAGTTGATGCAAAATATACAGCATATCCGAAAAGGTGTCAATCACTACTTTGTAAATATTCTGTAATTTACCCTGCTGTGGTGCAGGTTAAGAAAATTTCGATCATTTAAGTTAATAATGGTATTTCATATTAGCAGTTGACATACACGAAGACTCCTATGGGAACAGCGTCCAAAGGGAGACCCCGCAGAACGGAACGTAGTGACGTTCGAGGAGGCTCGCTGGTCACCCATGGAAAGCGAAGTGTATGTCAACTGCGGATTCGGAACTTAAAGCTAATGTTAGTGTTGACAGGGAATTCTTACCTCTGCTATGATGCTGGTTATCAGATTATTTGAACAACTCAATAACGAAATCACTCTTATCAAGAGTTGGCTGAGGGATTTGGCCCTATGACGCCCGGCAACCACCCTATTAGGGGAACGGTGCTACTTCCAACAGACAGATGGATGTCTGGGAGATAAGAGGTTGGAGCAGTGTACATATTTCAGCCTCTTTCTTTTGAAAGGGGCTTTTTTATATGGTCCCGGAAAAAGTGTTGTGGAACAGAAGACTATTATGATTAATGAAAAGGGGAGAGAAACATGTTTACGATCTATTGGATTGCTCTAGCAGCTTTCTGGGGAATTGGCTTACTGATCTGGAACAGAAGCTATAGAAAATCTACGAAAGGGGGGCGTCGTTAATGCAGCTCGTTACGGGACCGCTATTTTGGACACTTGTCAGTCTGCTAGTCTTGTATTTCGTTTTTGTCACATGGATTGGGAAAAAGGGTAATAAGTTTAGTAAATCGATGAACGGTTTTGCGACAGCGAGAGGGAAGGTGAATCCGTGGCTGGTCGGGGCAAGCTATGCCGCGAGCTTTGCCAGTGCCAATTTATTTATCGGAGTGCCGGGGTTAGCTTATGAGCATGGCGTATCCGTGTTATGGTACACGCTCGGCGGCTTCGGGGCTGGATGGATTGCACTGCTACTGTTTGCCAAAAAGTTCTGGAAATATGGCAAGAAGTTTGGCGGGGTGTCGACCCTTCCTGAATGGCTCGGGAGGAGATACAACAGCAAAACCTTGCAAGTTCTCGTTACGTTTCTAGTCCTGTTTAATGTGTACTACATCGTCGGTCAGAATGTCGGATTAGCGACAATCTTTGAAACGGTTCTCGGCATTCCATATTTCTGGGGAATTCTCGCCGGGGTAACGATTACGATTCTCTATATTGGCCTTGGCGGTGCTTTTGCCCAAATCGTCACGGATGGCATTCAAGGGGCTCTGATGGTGATTACGTCGATCCTGATTTTTGCCTCGTTATTTTGGACGATAGGCGGAGGATTGAATTTATTTGGTGAACTTTCCTCCCAGCTGAAAGCGATCGATCCAGAACTCGTGGCGCCGTTAAACGGTCCGTACAACAGTGTACTGGCTATCCTGTCGGTACAGTTTTTACATATTAGCTTTGTGGTTATGCCGCATTTGCTGAATAAGGTATTGTCCCTGGAAACGGAGGAGCAGCTGCGGCCGTTTACCCTGTCGGCTGGGCTAGGCATGTTTTTCATTACCGTTCTGATGGTGTTAGGTGGACTGGCGGCTCGCGTGATCGCACCCTCCCTTGGCAGTGCGGACTCTGCCATTCCGGCTTATGTATTAGAAGCGTTTCCGCCGATCATTGGCGCGATCATTATCGTTGGGATCATTTCTGCGATTTTATCGAGTACCGACAGTCTGTATTTGAGCATCACTTCAAGCATCGGCAACGATCTCTATAAGGTGTTAGCACCCATTTTGTCAAAAACAAAGCTATCCCAGCATCAGCTCGATCTGCGTTCTGTGAAAGTAGCAAAAGGCTCACTGGTGTTCGTTGGATTGGTCACCTTTTACCTATCACTCGATCGGCCTGATTCGCTGGCGATTCTGATACAGTTCAGTTTTTCAGCGATTATCAGTGGCTTACTGGCGCCGATCGTTCTCGGCTATCTTTGGGAAAAGTCGAACGGGTATGGCGCGATTGCCTCACTGCTTTCGGGCACAGGGCTCTATGTCGTATTCACAAGTCTGAACGTTTTTGAAAACATTTATATTTCCTTGTTCCTGGCTGCGGCGGCTGGATTCGTGGTAATGATTCTTACCTGCTTGTTCACTACAGCGAATGTAAGTCAGGAAGAACGAGATGTTTTTCTAAAAGATGTACTATAAGGCAGTAAACCAGACAAATTAATTGAAGGAGGATGAGAGTTTTGACACAAACAGAAGTAAAGTCCATTCAAAATTATGTAGGTGGAGAATGGATTACACCGAAATCAGAGCAAACGGAAGAGGTGCTGAATCCCGCTACAGGGGAAGTGATCGCCCGTGTCCCGATTTCGTCAGACGAGGACGTTGACTATGCTGTAGAAGCAGCGGCTGAAGCTTTTGAAACATGGAAAGAGGTATCTGTTCCGAAGCGGGCGCGTATTTTATTTAAATACCAGCAATTGCTCGTCGACCATTGGGATGAGCTGGCCGAACTGATTACTATTGAAAACGGAAAAAGCTTTAAAGAGGCTTATGGAGAGGTTCAGCGCGGGATTGAATGCGTGGAATTTGCCGCCGGAGCACCGACATTGACGATGGGCTCGCAACTGCCATCGATTGCGTCGGGGCTGGAGTCTGGGGTTTACCGTTATCCTATCGGTGTGGTAGGCGGAATTACTCCTTTTAACTTCCCGATGATGGTTCCAGCCTGGATGTTTCCGCTTGCGATTGTGACAGGAAATACGTTCGTATTAAAACCTTCAGAACGCACACCGCTTTTGGCCAATCGTCTAGCAGAACTGTTTGAGGAGGCTGGCCTGCCTGAAGGGGTGCTGAACATTGTTCACGGTGCTCATGATGTCGTCAATGGTTTATTAGATCATACAAAAGTTGCGGCGATTTCCTTTGTTGGCTCGCAGCCTGTTGCCGAGTACGTGTACAAACGAGGGACTCAAAATTTAAAACGTGTGCAGGCACTGTCTGGCGCGAAAAACCATTCGATTGTATTGAGAGATGCCAACATTGAAAATGCGGTCGATCAAATTGTAGCGGCGGCCTTCGGGTCAGCAGGGGAACGTTGTATGGCCTGTTCTGTAGTAGCTGTGGAGCATTCCATCGCTGATCAAGTAGTAGAGGGTCTTGTCCGCAAAGCCAATGAACTTAAAATCGGCAATGGACTGGACGAGGACGTCTTCTTAGGTCCGGTGATTCGTGAACAGCATAAAGAGCGCACACTGCAGTACATTGAAACAGGCGAAAATGAAGGAGCTAAATTGGTGCGCGATGGTCGGGAGGATCAGAACCTTCCGAATCAGGGCTATTTTGTAGGACCGACGATTTTTGATAACGTAACGAGCGAAATGAAGATCTGGCAGGATGAAATTTTCGCCCCGGTGCTGTCGATTAGTCGTGTGGAAAATCTGGAAGAAGCAGTAGAACTGACGAATCAGTCTCGATTTGCTAATGGTGCCTGTTTGTTTACGAATGACGGTGGACATGTTCGGACGTTTCGGGAAACCATTGATGCCGGGATGCTAGGCGTCAATATTGGCGTACCCGCACCGATGGCTTTCTTTCCGTTCTCAGGCTGGAAGGATTCCTTCTATGGGGATCTCCATGTGAACGGAAAAGATGGCGTGGAATTTTATACACGTAAGAAAGTGATGACTACTCGTTGGGTGTAAGGTACAACTACCTATTACTCCAAATGCAGGTCTTGTTAATGTCATTGTCGAGACACCAATTTTATAACCCAATGTAACTAAAAAAATCAAAACCATGCATTCCATTTGGCTAGTTACAATAATTGCGCGATTATTTCATTTGTCGCCGGGTTGACAACATCAATTTGTTCCAATTCTTTTCCCAACCATTAAATAGTATAATTCGGGCAGCTGTGTCAGTAAATAGGCAGCTGCTCTTTTGTTATTTTTCAATTGTTGCTAAATGGATCACATTCACCTTCTGATTATCTTCTCGCGCGAACACTTCAACCATTACCTGCTCAGTAATCCTCTGCGACTTAGTGGAAATTCCTAATAAAAGGCTTATTCAGGGGTTTAAACCAAATTTAAAGTCCATTTAAACCAGTTTTATAAGTGAAGGGTTAAAATAATAAAAGAACGTAACAACTAAGGAGGGAGAAGGATGAACGAAAGCTTGGTGGATACACACAATCATTCTCTTATTATATTTGACGGCGTCTGTAACGTTTGCAGTAAAACTGTACAATTTATTATTCGCCATGATCGCCAAAGACATTTCCGCTTCGCTTCATTGCAGTCGGATATAGCGTCATCCCTATTGACAGTGCACTTTCCTAACATGGAGCTAGATTCTATTGTTTTAATCGAAGGAGACAAAGCCTTTTCAAAGTCAACAGCGGTTCTTCGAATTTGCAGAAAACTAGATGGTTTCTGGAAAGCAGCCTATGTATTGATTTTGATCCCTAAACCGCTCCGAAATGTATTATATCGATGGTTTGCTAAACGGCGGTATCAATTCTTTGGAAAACAGGACACCTGTATGACAATCACACCGGAAATTCGCAACAGATTCCTAGAGATCGATGAAAGGAAAGGGGAGAGGCCTAGTGAATAGGGGTAGAATTTTTCGCGTGCTCAAGCAATCCATACCTGCTACATTTCGACTTTATTTAGGGATTACTTTCTTAATTTATGGAGCAGCTAAGTTAGCTATGGGGCAGTTCGGTGAGCCATCGTCTGAAGTTGAGGCTATAAGGGGAGAAGGCTTCGTGCTGGCCTGGTCCTTTTTTGGATATTCTCGAATGTACGAAATATTCATCGGACTAGGCGAGGTAATCGCTGCTATTTTAATTATGATTCCCAGAACTGCAACCTTAGGAGCCATCATCTACTTTCCTATTATAGTCAATGTGATGATGGTCAATTACTTTTTTGACATCGGTGTGCAGGATTTGAGTACGGTTCTTACAGTCTTGTGTGCTTTCTTACTCTGGGTGGATAGAGAAAAATTGTTCCTGATTTTTTCCAGTACACCACAGTTGGAGTCAAATGCACGTGAAATGCATGTTCGATCGACCAGACATGTGAAGTGACGGGTTTTCATTGGATGAAAGTTAGATTTTTAGAAGGGATGGGAACACTAATGACAAGTTTTATGTTGATTATGATCCTCGGGTTATTCGTTATGACGATGGTCTATTATTATATGAAAGATGTTAGAAATGAAAGGAAGGGGGGGTCGTAGTAACTCGCTCCCATTTCTTTCCGTTCTCGGGCTGGAAGGACTCCTTCTATGGGGGTCTTCATGAGAATGGTCAGGAGGGCGTGGAATTTTATACACGTAAAAAAGTGATAACTACTCGTTGGGTATAAGGTGATAGACCCCAGCACGTTCATACATGAACGCGCTGGGGTCTTTTATCAATTTGCGGAAGGATTCCAAATATAGATTATGACCTCATGGATGTATTTACGGACAAGGTTGAGCAAAATCATAAAGACCCATAAAGTTCACTAATGATTTACCTTACCTTTATTCTTTTCTTCCTTAAGCGGTGCTGGATCAATACTCTGGTCATTAGCAGTTAAGTCGATTCCATAGTCTTTAGCAAAAACCATATGAGTGTCCACGAGACCCTCTTCTGTACTTTCATCTAAATGAAAGACCCTGGCACCACGCAATCTATTTTTTTCAGAACCTGATAGGCCATATGCGCCAAACCCTGCGCTGCCGGCATAGCCGAGCATGATGCCGTAATAATTGCCTGCGTATGTATTGATGTGGTCATGGCCGCAAAAGACTCCCTTGACATCTCCTCTTTCAAGCATTGCTGAAAACATGCCGCTATTAAACGGACCAGGACACTCATCTTCATTCCTTTCACCTGTGATACTGTGCTTTTCCACAGCTTTGGCATGGTGATCAGCGGTTCTTTCGTCAACACTTGCGAACCACATGTACCTATGTTCCCAGAGGGGGATATGGATGAAGACAAGGGAAGGCACCTTACGACCCCATTGCTGTTCAATTTTCTTTGATGTTTCATAGTACCAGCTTACCTGGTTGAAACGGATCCAGTCCCATGTTGGGTAACCTGAAAAGTCCTGTCCGGCAATCGTTTTTGGAGCGTATCTGCCACTGTCTAGCAGCCAAAGGTTAAAAGCCGCCTTATTGCCTTTAGAGTTTTTAATAAGAAGATTCATATTCCCGGTTCCGGTAGTGTCTTTTGGACCGCGCGTATTCACATTATGTTTGTAGGATATGTAAACGTTCAGCATGTCTTCTTCGTCAAGACCGGTTTTTGGAGTAGAATCTTCATCATGGTTACCAAATGTCACAGCCCATTTGATTTCACGATGCTCCATCGGTTGGACAACATTATTCATTGCTTGCTTCATTTCAGTAGGTGTCTCACAACCAATGGAAATATTGTCTCCATTAAGGATGACAAGGTCTGGTTTTTCTGCATCCAACACTTTTTCCATAAGCTCGATTGTTCGGCGGTCTATGCGTTCATCATCTTGGGTGTCGTTAAACTGTACAATTTTGAACTTTCCATCTTGGTTAAATCGAAGCTTTGCATTATCATTTTTTGCAGCATAAGCCGTGTTACCACTGAACAATCCTGTTGCCGTACCTGTAGAAGCAAGTGTTAATGCCAGTGTACTCATTCCCCCTAGTTTTATAAAATCCCTTCTGTTGAAATCTTTTTGCTCCATCTTATGACCTCCATTATAGTATTTGAATCTTCCTCTAATAGAATAGTTGGAGAAAATTAAAGGAGTATGTATTGGCTGTAAACGATTGCTATAAAAAGAGTTCTCTCTAGAAACTTAATTTCAGATTAAAAAGTTTTTTACATCGGTTTATCAAAGGTTTTACATCGCTTTGGTACCTTTTCTATGTAATAAAAAATATAGAGGAGGTCGTTCAAAGTGAAGAAAGTATGGAATGTTTTTATGTTACTGCCAGTTTTATTTCTAATGATGGCCAGCTTACTATCCAGTCCCTTAGAGGCTTTTGCTTCTGAAAAAAGTAGTCAAGCTGATGAAACAGAGTTGAGGGTGATGACGTTCAATTTAAGATATTTAAATGATAGTGATCCCTCTCCACATACGTGGGAGGAAAGACGTTCAACAGTGCGCCAGGTCATCAGAATGGAACAGCCTGGTATCATTGGGACACAAGAGGCTGTCTATCAACAGGTTAAACAGGTTGGTTCTGATTTAGCGAACTATAAATGGATTGGGTTAGGCAGAGAGGGAGGCAGCAAAGGAGAATTCATGGCAGTATATTATAATGAGAAACGGTTTACGCCACTGGAATATGACCATTATTGGTTATCAGATACTCCGCATATTGTTGGTTCTACTTCTTGGGGAAACACGATTCCACGGATGGTTACATGGGTGAAATTTCACGATACAAAAACAGATCAGTCATTTTATTTTGTTAACACACACTTTGACCACATATCTGAAGAAGCGAGAGAGAAGAGTGCAGCATTAATCAATCAAAAAGTAAAAGAGTTTGACTCTGAGCTGCCTGTTATCTTAACGGGAGATTTTAATGCCAGTCCTGGTAGTAAGCCTTATGAAATCCTTACAAATGAGGGGCCATTTGTAGATACTTGGACTGCAGCAGATAATAGAATGAACGAACACCTTGGTACATTTAATGGATTTAATGATCCTACCGGCGGAGGACCAGACAAACGGATTGACTGGATTCTATCAACTGAGAATGTAACAACCCAATCTAGCGAGATTGTGAACTTCCGAAAAAATGGTCAATACCCTAGTGACCATTATCCTGTTATTTCAGATTTAACTCTACAATACTAGAAAAATTTTGGGCAGCTCTTTCAAATTTGAAAACAGCTGCCCTTCATTATTTTATAAAACTACTGCCCACGATAAATGTGGATCAGTTCACGATTATCGCCTCGCGCAAATACATCAGTCCGGTTTGGTCCCCAGGACACCGCTGCCGGCTCCGAATTCAGTGAACCGCCAAGGTTTTGCCAGTTCGACCACGTCGAACCGTTCCATGTGCGCATATAAAGGTTTCGGTTCGTGCCACGGACGAATACTTGCAGTCGATTTGGTCTTGTGGAGGAAACGGCCGGGCCTGATGTCAATGTGCCGCCAAGACTTTCCCAGTTACTCCACTGGCGGCCGTTCCACCATTTGTGGATTAAGTTTTGATTTTGGCCTCTGGCGAAGACGTCAATTCGGTTCGGTCCCCACGATACGGCTGCTGGTGCTGAGGATAGGGAGCCGCCAAGGTCTTCCCACTCTTCCCAGCGCGAGCCGTTCCACGTTTTCTTGTACAGGCGATTGTTAGTTCCTCTGACAAACACATCTAGCTGGTTTGAACGACGAGAAGAAACAGCAGGGGCGCTCGTTAACGTACCGCCGAGGCTTTCCCAATCGCTCCACTGACTGCCATTCCACCATTTGTGGTAGAGCGTATCATCGGTACCTCTTGCGAAGACGTCAATTCGGTTTGGTCCCCATGATACGGCTGCTGGTGCTGACGTTAACGTGCCGCCGAGATTCTCCCAGTCGCTCCATTGACGGCCGTTCCACCATTTGTGATACAAACGATCTCCGGTACCTCTTGCGAAGACGTCAAGTCGATTCGGCTGCCACGATGCTGCTGCAGGTCCTGATGTCAGCGTTCCTCCTAAGCTTTCCCAGTTGGACCAGCCTTGGCCCGGACCTGGCTGTGGCTGTCCTCCGCCGCCAATTGCATCTAAGGTAATTTGAATCACTCTTATCAAGATCCTCTCGGCGACATTTGGAGCAATCCCAAATTGTCTGAAGAACAAGTTCAGCCATGGGATCCTCGCTTGGAATTGGTTATAAATTTGTCTGGCTGATTGGCTGGTGTCAGCCTGATTCAGCGTAAAACTAACAGCAAGAGAAAATACATAATCAATAATTCCGCGGTTCATACCGGCTTGCTCAAGCTGTGCGTATAAGTTGTTGTGCTGCGTACGAAGCAGCTGCATCATTTCCTGTAAACTTGGCTGCTGGCGCATATAGGCTTGAGGCGGGGCGTAGTAATAAGCTGGGACGTATGGGGGCTGCTCATATGGATGTCTAAACATCGATCTACCTCCTTTATTCATACAAAATCAGTATATGCAGAGATGGGCGGATGTGGGAATCCTATCCCTGTTAGCCGCCTGATAGTGCTCATATTGCCAATCAGCAGCGATTGTGATAAAATAAATCTATAACATTTTCTATAATTCACCTATGTATATAAGGGGAGTAGCATTGGAGGTGGGAGACCAGCTCCAAAATAAAGTCGTCATGACATGGTTTTATTACCATCGGCTTTATTGACAAGCGATTGTTCAGCGAGACCTTTGCCATCAACGGCAAAGGTCTCGCTTTTTTTAACAAAAAATGACCATAATGGAGAGATGCTACAGTGAAAGTGAATCAATTATCTCTAGAAAAAATGAAGCAGTTTGCTGCGATGCTGCAAAAGCAGGGAGTAAAGGTTGAACTATGCAAGAAACCGAAATCTTTTACTGTTTTTCAAAAGGAGCAATTGACTGTCATGATAGACCCAAAGTCATAATAACTTATAACGATAGACAGTTTGTGTAGATCACTTAATAAAGGAAGGATCCTATGAAACTTATCAAAACGGATATGCCGGGTTTCATCAATAAAGAAATGGAACAACTGCAGAAAACCGTAGCACCTTTTATGAAGAAAATGTCTAAGTATACGTTGTTTTCACTGCCGTTCATTGCCGTTTCACTCATAAATTTAGTTTATTTACTATTTGTTGTGCCAGGTCACACCAGCTCCCTGTTTACCATCGGATTTTATGCACTGCTTGGAGCTATCGGCCTCGCGCTATCAAAAGAAGCCAGGTTTCAGAAGAAAGAAATGGCCAAACGGAGCAGGGACTACATCATTGAGCGTATTCACAAGAGTGATGTGATGTCTGACCAAAGCAAAATGGAATATGTGTCGCTCATTAACGGCCAGCCTTTTCATACCATGAATTATTTTATTAAATTCCTGGAAGAGGAGAATCGGGAAAGCAGGTTACAAGCTTATTAGCAAGAGAAAGGGACTCAGAGAATGCTCTGGGTCCTTTTTTTTATGGGAGATAAGAGGCTGAGATAATTGTAAGCAATGAATTCCAAATATGAATGAAAAAATAAAATAGTATAAACGCAGAGCATTAGCGTAGTCAAAATACGTAGACTCTTGTGGGAACAGCGCGAGTCGAAGATCCCTTAGGAAAGCGTTCTTTGCTTTCTGAGGAAGCTGAGGCCGTGCCCACTGAAAGCGAAGTGTTTTGACGGAGCGATGGTAAAAAACTCTTTCACAGCACTCAAATAACCCTAAATAATCCGAATGATTCCAATAAAATCATTCGGATTATTTTATGCTTTATTCAGTTTCGTTTCAACATCTCCTGAACGAAATGCATAAATATAAATTAAATTAAATGTTTATAAACTATTTGAATTTATCGAATTTTGCGGTAGAATGTAATACATGCTTCAAAAATACCTCGGAAATTCAAAAGTGAATACATGCCGAGGAATTAGTCATATAAACAAATTCACCCTAAATACAGGTGATTCTATTCAATTATGAATAATTCTGCTCGTGTAAGATCCATGGGAGGGAAATACGTGGGAACAGATACTTGGAATGAATATCAAGCCATTCTTCATTCATTGAAAGATGACATTATTGTCACAAAGCCGGACGGAACGATTATGATCGCAAGTGAGGCTGCAGGAGAAATCTACGGGATGGAGGCTGATCATTTAGTTGGGCTGTCGGTGTTTGATTTAGAAAAAGATGGCGTGTTTACACCCCTTGCGACGCCGATGGTATTACGACTGAAAAAGCGCGTCACCTTCATTCAAACGGCTGCAAGTGGAAAGAAGTTGATGGTCACGGCGCTTCCTGTACAGGGCCCTGATGGTGAGATCACGCGTGTTGTGAGTTATTCACATGACATCACCGAGCTTAAGGAATTGAAGTCTTATATTGCTGACATGGAAGATGAAATGAAGCAGGTCCAGAACGAACTCGACCGTGTGAAACAAAAACAGCTTTTCAAAGAAGGCATTGTGTCAAAGAGTCACAAAATGCAGCAGATCATTCAAACCGCCGATCAGGTTGCGGATGTTGATGTGAATGTACTGCTGCTAGGAGAGTCAGGTGTCGGAAAATCGTCGCTCGCTCAATTTATTCATAACCGAAGTTCGCGAAAGAATGGACCATTTATTGAGATCAATGCGGGTGCAATTTCTGAATCGTTGTTTGAGGCTGAGTTATTTGGATATGTAGATGGTGCTTTTACAGGGGCTAAAAAAGGCGGCAGTAAAGGATTTGCCGAACTAGCTGAAGGTGGAACGCTGTTTATCGATGAAATTGGGGAACTTTCCCAGCAGAATCAAGTTAAATTATTAAAGCTTATTCAAGAAAAGCAATTTTACCGGGTTGGCGGGCGCGAGTTAAGGACAGCTGATTTCCGTTTAATTACCGCTACCAATAAAGATCTATCGGAGTCGATTGCTAAACATGAGTTTCGTGAAGATTTTTATTTCCGTATCAACGTTGTTCCAATTCATATTCCTCCCCTAAGGGAACGTCCCGACGATATTCCGGCTCTGATTGATCATATGATGGAGACCGTTTCCGATAAATATCGGAAGAAGAAAGTCCTCGACGGGGTAGTGTGGCAGGAACTGCTGCTGAATCGATGGACAGGCAATGTCCGAGAGTTGATTAATGTCATCGAACGCCTTGTAGTCACGTCTGTCGGGGAAGTGATTACGTTAGAGGATTTGCCGGCAGAGTATTGTAATAACACAGCGGTACGATTTGATAAACAGCCAGAGGAAACGTTGCCAGACACATTGGCTCGTGTTGAGAGACAAATTTTATTCGAAGCTAAGCAGCGCTATCAATCAACCGTAAAGATGGCGGAGTACCTGGGGATTAGTCAACCATCTGTATTTAGAAAATTACGAAAACATGAAATAAACTAAAAGTTTGGCATGATAATTGCACTATTATAGAGTAAGTACTTTTTCATCAGACTGCTGAAGCAGATGATCATGATCACATACACTGCTGTAGCAGGGCTGATCCCGGCTTATTCAAAAGTGAATAGCTGGATATAAAGATGGGGAGGGAGTTTATTATGGAACCAAAAAGAAGTACATTGATGTCAGAAGAACCCGCCGTAAGAAGAGCAGATATGTGGAAGTTTATCATTCCATCACTGCTCGGGTTGCTGCTGTTTCTCATCCCGATTCCGTTTGATGGCAAGATTACGATCGGGGTCGGCGTATTTGCTGAAACGTTTCAAGGAGCGTTTGAAAATTATCTTGTTGAAACGATGACTGTCGTCCTAGTTCTGTCAGCTGTTGGGGCTTTGTTCGCTAAACTTGCCCAGCCTGCTTTTATTGTGGACAGGCCTTTTATGAAAGGATTATTTGACATTGGCTGGGGCTGGGTGATCACACGGATTGTTGCTGCAATTTTTGCGATCTTAACTCTATTCCAACTTGGTCCGAGTGTGATTCATTCAGACTTAACCGGTGGTACGGTGCTGTACTCTTTAATTCCCGTATTGACGACCTGGTTCTTATTTGCAGGCTTTCTCATGCCGTTACTCATGGATTTCGGGTTGATGGATTTTTTCGGAACGATGTGCAGGAAAGTCATGCGTCCGTTATTCAGAGTGCCGGGCCGTTCTTCGATTGATGCCCTTGCTTCGTGGATGGGCGCTGGTACTGTCGGTGTCTTGATTACCACTCAGCAGTATGAAAGCGGCTATTACACGAAGCGGGAAGCAGCGATCATCGCCACGAACTTTTCGATCAACTCGATTGCCTTCAGTCTGGTTGTGATTAGTTTTATCGGACTGGAAGATATGTTCGTGCCCTTCTATCTGACGGTTGCGTTCTCAAGTATCGTAGCGGCGATTATCTGCCCGCGTATTCCGCCCCTTTCGAGAAAAGAGGATACGTATTATGAGGGAACAGGCCAGCAGATTTCTGAAGATATGCCTGAGGATACTTCACATGTGAAGTGGGGTTTTCAAAAAGCTGTCGAGCAGGCTTCTAAGGTTAAAAGTGGTAGTGATGTTGTAAAAAGCGGTGTGAAGACCGTGGCCGATATTTACTTAGGATTGCTGCCGCTCGTTATGGCTCTTGGAACAGTGGCTTTAATCATCGCGGAATTCACACCGATCTTTGACTATATTTCCTATCCGCTCATTCCGATTCTCGAGTTCATGCAAATTCCTCAAGCGGCTGAGGCGGCACCAGCGATGCTCGTTGGGTTTGCTGATATGTTCCTGCCGGCCGTTATTGGTGCAGGAATTGAAGCAGAACTGACGAAATTCGTTATCGCCTGTATTTCTCTAACCCAGCTGATTTATATGTCGGAAATCGGTATGCTGCTGATTAAATCAGAAATTCCGATTACCGTCGGCGAACTGTTCATCATTTTTCTACAGAGAACCGTTATTACACTACCAATCATCGTAGCCATTGCTCATATAATTTTTTAAAAAGGATGGATGTTCAACATGTCTACTAAACTGAAAGAATTATTCCCGCAAATGTCCAACTTGCTTGCCCCAAGCATGGCAAAAGATCATCCGAATCTGCCGGTTGTTAAAGAAGAAGGCTGCTATTATTACGGGGAAGACGGCAAGGAGTATCTTGATTTTACATCAGGGATCGCCGTAACTAACGTCGGTCACCGTCATCCTAAAGTGGTCCAGGCGATTAAAGACGGTGCGGACCAGCTGACACATGGTCCTTCTGGCGTAATTATGTATGAGTCGATTCTCGAGCTGTCCAAACGGCTGGGAGAGAGGCTGCCTGGTGAACTGGATTGTTTCTTTTATGGAAATAGCGGGGCTGAAGCTATTGAAGGAGCCCTTAAACTGGCGCGTCATGTAACAGAGCGTCCTTATGCGGTCTCTTTTACCGGAGGATTCCACGGCCGTTCTATGGGGGCTCTTAGTGTCAGTACTTCAAAAAGCAAATACCGTAAATTCCAGCAGCCGAACGGGCTGACCTATCAAATTCCGTATGCTGATCCAAAAGAGGGGGCTGAAGAACAGTGTATCGAGCAGCTTGAAGCGGATTTCGAGCGGTTGTTTGATCATCAGGTGACCCCGGAGGAAGTGGCTTGTGTCATTGTCGAACCTGTACTCGGCGAAGGCGGTTATGTTGTCCCGCCAGCTGGCTGGTTGAAAAAAGTACGAGAAATTTGTGATGAACACGGCATCTTGTTGATTTTTGATGAAGTGCAGACTGGCTTCGGCCGTACCGGTGAATGGTTCGCCGCCCAGACCTTTGGGGTCACCCCTGATATCATGGCGATTGCCAAAGGAATCGCAAGCGGGATGCCGCTAAGCGCCACCGTGGCCTCAAAAGAACTTATGTCCCAGTGGCCGCTCGGCAGCCATGCGACAACGTTTGGCGGTAATCCGATCGCCTGTGCGGCTGCGCTCGCTACGCTTGATGTTATAGAGGAAGAAGATCTGCTCGACAATGCCCGTACTCAAGGAGCCTACGCCATCGAGAAACTGCGTGAGCTCAAGCAGAAGTATTCATGTATTGGCGGCGTTCGTGGTGTTGGTCTGATGATCGGTTTCGATATTGTTGATCCGGAAACAGGAGAACCTGACAGTGACGGGATGATGAATATTCTTAATCTTGCACTTGAAAAAGGGGTATTGTTCTATCTCGGAGGCAAGCATGCCAACGTGATCCGGATGATTCCGCCATTGATTGTGACGAAAGATCAAATTGATCAGGGACTGCAGGCTTTAGAAGCAGCGGTTATTGAGCATGAGAAGGAATTGGTGATGAATAAATAACGCATTACCATTAATTTTTCTAATTGAGATGGGGGTGTTAAGTTGGTTAATCATCTTTCGGAAAATGATACTTCTTCACTTGAAAATTCGTTTGAGGAATGGGAAGAGAGTGCAGAAAAATGCCTCAGAAATGAAGCCTTTGATTATATTGCAAGAGGATCGGGAGCGGAGGAAACGATGAAGGCCAATGTTGAAGCGTTTCAAAAATGGAGAATCCGTCCTCGTGTATTGCGTGATGTGTCTGAAAGAGATTTATCCGTATCTTTATTCGGTCATACTGTTTCTTCCCCTCTTTTGTTCGCACCCATCGGTGTTCAGGCAATCGTTCATCCACAAGGAGAATTGGCTTCTGCAAAGGCTGCCTCAGAAATGGGGGCGTTATTCATTACGAGCAGTGCTTCTTCTTTTTCAATGGAGGAAATCGCCGCTGAGATGGAGGACAGCCCCAGGTGGTTTCAGCTGTATTGCTCCCTTGATGATAGTGTAACAAAAAGCTTAGTTCAACGGGCGGAAGCATGCGGGTATTCTGCGATTGTAATTACTGTCGATACACCGATGCTTGGGTTCCGCGAAGCAGATCTTAGGAATGGCTACTCTCCTCTTGAGGAAGCGAAAGGGATTGGCAACTATATAACGGATCCTGCCTTTTGCAAACTGTTAAAGAAAGTACCTCAGGAGGATTTGTCTGAAGCAATCCAAAAACAAATCGACATCATCGACAAACCAGGTCTTACGTGGGAGGATATTGAGAAAGTAAGGACCTACACACATCTGCCCATCTTACTAAAAGGCGTTGTTCATCCCGACGATGCCAAAAAGGCTGTGGACTATAATCTTGATGGTCTTATTGTTTCTAATCACGGTGGTCGTCAGCTTGACAGCGCTATTTCTTCACTGGATGCACTCGTTCAAATACAAAAGGTGGTATACGACAGAATTCCTATATTAGTTGATGGAGGAGTTCGACGGGGAACCGACGTAATCAAAGCACTTGCCTTAGGTGCCAAGGCCGTACTAGTAGGACGACCTTATGTTTATGGATTAACCAAAGGAAAAGCGGGGGTTAAGCGAGTCATTCAGCATATTCTTAATGAAACAGATATTACGATGGCGCTCTCGGGTGTACGATCTGTGAAGGAAATAGATTCTTCGCTGCTTGTAAAAGTGAATGAAGAGATGTAGGTGTAATATTACGGAAAACAGCTCTGGAGGATTTCCAGAGCTGTTTTTTTGAGCAATTATAAATTATTATTGACTGCCTTCTAGAAATTTTATAAATCCGTCTTTTTCTGATGGACGAGCTTATGAGGATTAAGAATCTCTTTCTCATCTAAAGCCGACTTGATTTTTTTCATGACTCGTAACGCTTCGCCATGTTCTCTTTGCTGGTATTTCATTTTACCAACACCTACTCCATGTTCACCTGTACAAGTGCCGCCGCGTTGCAAAGCATAGTCAACAATTTGCTCATTTAACTGTTCAGCTTTTTTCACTTCATTTGGGTCATCCATATCCATCATAAGCAGAATGTGATAGTTTCCATCTCCCACATGACCCGTAATTCCCCCGTTAAGCCCAAGTTCATTCACTTTTTCCCTGGCGTGCTCAATCGCACCTGCAAGTTCAGAGATGGGCACACAAACATCGGTTACCATTAATTTTTTACCTGGATTTCCATGTACATAAGCATAAGCGAGGTTGTGTCTTGCTTCCCATAAGCGATTTCTCACTGCATTATCTTGTTCAAAAAGAATCTCTTCACACTGGTGATCCGCTACGATTTCTTTCGTAAACTCTACGTCATAATTAAGCCCTGCTTCGTTTCCGTGAAATTCTAAAAATAAAGTAGGCTGCTCTTTATAATGTGTTTCACTGAACATGTTCACTTGCTTCATGGATGGCTCATCGACGAGCTCTACTCTTGCAATCGGAACCCCAGCCTGCAAAATTGATACAACGGCTTCCACTGCATCATTGACGCTAGGAAAGGAAGCTCTCGCTGCCACAACATGCTCGGGAATTCCGTACACCTTTAACGTTAGTTCGGTAATGCACCCTAACGTTCCCTCTGAACCTACAAAGAGACTGTTTAAGTTGTAGCCTGATGAAGACTTTTGGGCAAGGCTGCCCGTATGAATGAGTTCCCCATTAGCAAGAACGACTTCTAAATCACGTACTTGATCCCGCATCACCCCATACTTTACCGATGTCGTACCACTGGCGTTGGTCGCAGCCATGCCGCCTAACGTAGCGTCCGCACCTGGATCAACGGAGAAGAAAAGTCCGTATTTTTTAAGTTCTTTATTCAATTGTGACCGCGTGACGCCTGGCTGAACTTTGACGAGAAAGTCTTTCTCCCGGACCACAAGGACTTTGTTCATTTGTGAAAAGTCGATCGTAATTCCATGATCATACGGAATAACATGTCCCTCTAGACTTGTGCCTAAGCCATAAGGAATGATCGGGGTCTGATAAGCATTTGCAACGTTAACGACTGCGTTCACCTCGTCAGTATTCTCAGGAAACACAACCAAATCTGGCGGACTCACTTTGTGATACGATTCGTCATGACTATGCTGTTCGATTTGGGTTTCATTTTTGGAAACTTGATGTTCTTTTAAAAATGTTCTTAATTCCTCATAAAGATTGCTGTCTGTTAAGTTCATATCGAAGTCCCCTTCTAAAAATGTTTGTTCATAACTCATCAGATTAAGGTCTATTAAATGTAATTATACTAAATAGTCAAAACATTACAATCAATGGGAAGAAGACGTTATAGCACATTTGGCATCCTGGTCCACTCCGGGATGTTTCTTTGGGTTTTTTTGTATGAAATTCCACGAACAGCGATTTTTTTCATCGATCTAAGGAAGGCTAAAGAGTAGTTCTTCGACGGAATCATGGACTTAAAAGTACAACCTGAAAGGAGTATAACCATGACGGAATTCCTGGGGTTATTAAAAGAAGGTAATAAATCTGCTCTAATGGCGAGCATAATGAACGCAATTATAGCTATAATCAAAGCCATTGCTTTTTTTATAACAGGCAACGTGGCCATGTTTGCCGAGATGATGCACAGCATTGGTGATACAGCTAACCAATCTTTTGTATTTATTGGATCTGCTTTAAGTAAAAAAGCTCCAACTGATCGTTTTCCGGGTGGCTTTGCGCGATTAGTGAACTTAGTATTACTTGGGGCCGTATTGATTGTCGGCATTTTAGCGTATGAAACAGTAAAAGAAGGAATCCACCATATTATCGATCCTCCTGAATCTAACTCATGGTTTTGGTTAAATATAGCTGTTCTAGGGGTTGCGGCTATCTTAGAATCTGTCGTTTTGGTTAAGGCGATGAAAGAAATAACCGCAGACATGGCAGGTGAAGAGATAAAAGGGTTTAGAGTTGTCATAGAGAGTTTCAAAAATATAGGCGATGCAAAACCAGCCACCAAGCTTGTGTTTTTAGAAGATATGGTAGCTACAGGTGGTGCGCTCATCGCCATCTTATCAATTGTTATTGGAACCTATACACCATTTCATGAAGCAGAAGGGTATGCGTCAGTCATTATTGGGCTCATGTTGTTTTACGTCGTGGGGAGAGTTTTCCTCGATAACGCTGCAGGTGTGTTGGGCGTTTCTGATGAAGAAATGGAGAAAATAATAGGGGAGCTTGTTTTTGCAGAAACCCATGTGAAAGATATACAAGAGATAATGGTAATTAAAGAAGGCGAGGAATTGCACGTTGAATTAAAAGTAGAATTCGATCCAGACATGTCCATCGCGAACGCTGCCGATATTCTGAAGAACATTGAGGAGAAGATTTTAAATGAGAAAGGGGTAACAGAGGTAATCATCGAGTCTGATCAGGATGATAAGGTGCAGAGTTGGAATAATCCAGACAAAGACACATAATATCCGCGGAAACGTATTGATCCCTCTATGATGTAAGGAAAGTTTTTATATAACAGGGTTAACTGCTATGATACAATTGTGAAAACGAAATGGAAGATTGTGGCGATGAACGCAATTTGTATCAGAGGCTGATTTTTACAGTGTTAAAAGCCTATGCACAAAACATTGAATGATAGGAGGAACGAATATCGATGAGCATTCAAACAGCGGATATTTGTGATACTCACCGTGAAAAAGTTCAAGTAGCAGATGGGGTGTTTAAACAATTCGGGAAAGTAAAATCCTTTTCCGGACCAGTTCATACCGTTAAGGTCTATGAGGATAATGTTCTTGTAAAAAAAGCGCTGCAAAGCATACCTGAAGGAAGTGTAATAGTCGTGGACGGAGGCGGTTCCCGCAAGTGTGCACTTCTAGGGGATAACTTGGCACATATAGCTATTACTAGAAAGCTGGCTGGGATTGTTGTTTATGGATGCATAAGGGACAGTGCCCAAGTCAATGAAATGGACATAGGAATTTTTTCGCTAGGAACAAATCCATTGAAGAGCAATAAACAAGGAAAAGGTCAGGAAAATGTTCCTGTACAATTTGCTGGGGTAAACATAGAGCCTGGTTTTCATCTTTATGCAGATGAAGATGGGATATTGGTTTCTGAGAATGAATTGTGAGCAGGAAACTGATGTAGATGAAAATATTTACGTGGAACTAAAATTTTTTGAGCACTGAAGAAAGAAGAAAATACAATCCTCTTTAAAAAGATATTACCATTTTAACTATATTTAATTTAAGACTTAAATGTAGTTAGTAACAGTATCCGCAGTCAGCTTGTACCAAGGCCGAGTGCAGATACTGTTTTTATCGGTATCATCATTGAGAGACAAATAAACAGCTTTTAATACTTGCTTACATCAAAGCCGATAGATCCATCTTAGCAAGAAATAACTCCGACAGCGTCTTCTTGTCCCTTTTATCAATTTGTGGAATGACTCCAAGCACAGGAACCTTGCAGAATTGCTCGATCAATTCAGGATTGGTATGTTCCGCAACTCCGGCCTTCTCGGAGTTAAAGCCATTTATGACCACGCCCAATACATTTAATCCGCATCTGCGGGCATAATCCACCGTTAAGAAAGTGTGGTTGACTGTACCGAGATTCGGACGTGCTACTACAAGCACAGGGAGGTTGATTTCCTTCATGATATCACTTACGAGAAAATCCTTCCCGTAAGGCACTGTAATGCCGCCTGCCCCTTCTACAATATTAAAGGAATGGCGATGTTTTATATGATTCCAGCTATTGATCACATCCGTCTTGTTTACGAAAATCCCTTGTCTTTTGGCGGCTAGATAAGGTGCCAATGGCTCCTCAAACTGAAAGGGGGTTATGTCTGATGGGGGGGACTTATCGCCGGACATAGATTTTAAAATCATTGTGTCACTTTCTGGATCTTCTCGATTGTCACCACTTAACATTGGCTTGAAAACACCAACATCAACATTTTTTTGTGATAATGCGGCAGCAATTCCTGCTGCAACAAATGTTTTTCCGATGCCTGTGTCCGTTCCCGTAACAAAAATGCCTTCTCCCAATTAAATCACCTCGAGTTTTTTTCCGACATTATAAAAGGTCTTGCAGATTTGCTGAATATCCTGTTCTGTATGTGCTGCCATGATCGTCATACGAATCCGGCTTTCCCCATTTGGCACACTTGGAGGTCGAATGGCAGGAGCAAATATCCCTTCTTTTTCCAAAGCCTTTGAAAAATACATCGACTTTTCGGATTCTCCAATAATTACAGGTAAAATAGGCGTATGCTCTCCTCTTATGTCAAAACCATAGTCGAGTAGCTCAGTTCGAATGAGGTGGATTAAGTGCTGCAAATGACTCTGAAGTTCTGGCGTGCTTTCGATAATATCAATGGCCTTGATTGTAGCTGCCATGATGCCAGGCGGGAGTGCTGTTTGAAAAATGAATGATCTTGCCCGATTTCTTAAATAGTCAATCAGCGGTCTTGATCCTGCGACAAAACCTCCTTCGGTACCGATGGCTTTACTAAATGTTCCCACTGTAACATCCACTGGCACATCGAAGTGATCAGCAGTACCTCTGCCGTTTTTGCCGATAACCCCTGTAGCATGGGCATCGTCTACAATGATATAGGCGTCATATTTCTCTGCCAGAACTTTAATCTCGCGTAACGGAGCAATGTTTCCGTCCATACTGAAGACACCATCCGTAACGATAAATCTTCGTCTGAAGTGTTGGTTATGGATTAACTTTACCTCTAAATCTTCCATATCCGTATGACGATAAACACTGGTTTTCGCTTTGCTGAGTCTGCATCCATCAATTATACTCGCGTGGTTGAACTGGTCGCTTAAAATGATATCCTCTGATCCTGCCAGGCTGGAAATTACTCCAATATTAGCAAGATATCCACTTGAGAAGACCAATGCTGCTTCTTCGTTTTTGAATTCAGCTATACGTTGCTCCAACTTTTCATGCCAGATTGTATTACCGGTCGTCAGCCTTGATCCGGTGCTTCCAACACCATATTCTTTCATAATCGTTACAGCTTCATCGGTCAGTCTCTTATCTCCCGCTAAACCTAAGTAATTGTTCGAGGAGGCCATAATGTTTTCTTTTCCATCAATATAAGACTTTTTTGACCGGGAAGAGGGGGAGATGGTCCTAAGTTGTCTGTATAACCCCTGGTTCTTAATCGCGTCAACTTCCTGTTCGAGCCACTTATGTGTGAGTCGCAGCAATCTGATGCGCCTCCTCCAATGTAACGATCTCAATAGCCTTCTTCATAATCTCAACCATTGCTTTTAAATCTTTTTCTGTACTGGCAAGAGGGGGCATAAAGACGACGACATCTCCCGTAGGTCTTGTCAAAAGTCCCAATTCCCGCATCTTTAAGGAAGCTTTATAGGCTGCCCTGCTTTCGAAAGGAAAAGGCTCTTTCCTTTCTTTGTCGTAAACGAGCTCAATCCCGCACATGAAGCCAAGCTGACGGATGTCTCCGATATGGGGGAGTTCTATTATCTCTTCAAACAATTCATGTAAATATTCGGATTTTCTGGCCACCTGCACAGTGATATTTTCTTTCTTAAATAATTGCAAGTTGGCTAATGCTGCTGCACAGCCAAGTTGATTACCGGTATAGGAATGACCATGAAAAAAGGTTTTCAGATTCGTGAAATCATCATAAAATGCTTCATAAATTTTCTCCGTTGTATATGTAATGGCAACAGGCAGATAACCCCCGGTAATTCCTTTCCCTGCTGCCATCAGGTCCGGTTCAACATCTTCGTGTTCACAGGCAAACATCTTGCCAGTCCGTCCGAATCCTGTAGCCACTTCATCGATAATCATGAGTACATTGTATTTGGTGCACAGCTCCCGAACGCCGGATAAGTAACCTTCGGGCATAACGATCATGCCGCCAGCACCTTGGACCATCGATTCGATGGTTAACCCAGCGATTTCTTCATGATGCTCCTTTAGTAACAATTCAAGTGTTTCGAGTGCTTCGTCACGGCATTTAGCCGGAGCATCTGCAGGGTAGCGATAGACATTCGGAACGGATGTTTTAAACCCTTCAAACATTAAAGGGCCGTAGACCTTATGAAAAATGTCAATCGCACCAACACTAACTGCCCCTATTGTATCCCCGTGATAACCATTCTGTACCGAAATAAACTTCTGTTTGTTTGGTTCGCCGATATTTTGCCAATATTGATAAGCCATTTTCACGGCAATTTCCATGGCTTCTGCACCGCTGTCAGAGTAAAAGACTCTGCTTAAGGAATCAGGAGCAATCTTAACTAATTCTTCCGCCAGTTCGGTAGCGGGTATATTCGTCATCCCAAGCAGGGTGGAATGTGCAATCTTATTCAGTTGATCGCGAACAGCATCATCCAACTCTTTTTTTCGATGTCCATGCACATTTAGCCAGACAGAAGAAAAAGCATCGTAATACTCTTTTCCATTAATGTCTTTAAGTTTAATGCCTTTTCCACTCTCAATAATTAATGGGTTTTCATCGTAATCTTTCATTTGTGTAAACGGCAGCCATAAATACTTTTTGCTTTTCTCAATCAAATTCATAATATCTCCTCCATCCTAGTTTAATGTTAACCATACAATAAATAAGTTTACATTAGTTAATTGATTTTTCAAGGAGGTTGATTTTCTTTATGAATTAAAAATTGGGTGGTGCTTTGGTATAAAAGAACGTGAAAGGATAACTGGAGGGAGCGGGAGTACCTTTAATAGTTTGCATAAATTTTCTATTCATGATAAATGTATCCTATAGTAACAATTACATATCATTCACCAAACACTAGGGGGGCTTCCGGGCTGAGAGGGACAATTGTTCCCGACCCTAACTACCTGATCTAGGTAATGCTAGCGAAGGGAAGTGGCGGGAGATTTGTATGGATTAATAGCTGATTCACTGCATCGTCTATTTTTTCCGTGTATATACGATCCAAAAGGCTGACCACTTTCTTATGAGAGTGGTTTTTTTATTGAAGAAAGAGGGGGGGAGATAGAGTGGAACATGCAATAGAAAAGGTCGCGGCTTTGGTGGACGAAAGGAAGGATGAGTTAATTGAGCTGCTAAGCACTTTGATCCAATTTGAAACACCCAGTCCTCCGGCGCGTAACACAAAAGGCGCTCAATCGTTCATGGCTGATTTTTTAGAAGGTAAAGGATTCACCGTTGACCAGTGGGAGGTGTATCCAAACGATCCGAACGTTGTTGGTACGTTACGAGGTGCGGAGTCGGACTGCTATAACAGTCTTATCATTAACGGCCATATTGATGTGGCTGAAATTGATGAACATGAAAATTGGGAGGCAGGGCCTTTCGTTCCGATCGTTACTGAAGAACATATAATGGGACGTGGTGCCGCTGATATGAAAGGTGGACTAGCTGGCGCATTATTTGCAATTCAATTGTTACGTGAAAGCGGTATCGAACTTCCGGGGGATGTAATTTTTCAATCAGTCATTGGAGAAGAAGTGGGGGAGGCAGGAACGTGGGAATGTTGCAAAAGAGGGTACGATGCTGACTTTGCCGTTGTCGTGGATACAAGTGACTTACATATTCAGGCACAAGGCGGTGTAATTACCGGATGGGTTACAATCAAGAGTCCAACCACTCACCATGATGCAACAAGAAGAAACATGATTCATGCAGGGGGAGATATGCGAGGAGCAAGTGCAATTGAGAAAATGATGAAGCTGGTGGAAGGGTTGCAGGAACTGGAACGCCACTGGGCCGTTACGAAGAGCTATCCTGGTTTTCCGCCAGGAGCCAATACGATTAACCCTGCTGTTATTAAGGGAGGACGGCATCCAGCTTTTGTTGCTGATGAATGCCGGTTATGGGTGACTGTTCATTTCTATCCAGATGAAACGCATGATCAAGTGGCCAGGGAGGTAGAGGAGCATTTATTAGAAGTTGCTAAAGGAGATCTTTGGCTGAGGGATCACCCTCCTGTGTTTGAGTGGGGAGGCACATCGATGATTGAGGATCGCGGCGAGATCTTTCCTTCTTTAGAAGTGGATCCTAATCATCCAGGAGTTCAAACATTGTCTCAATGTCATCAATCTCATTTCAACCGACAAACAGTTATGGACGTGTCTCCAACCGTAACAGATGGAGGATGGCTCGGCACTGCTAACATTCCGACAGCTATATACGGCCCGGGAAATTTAACGAATGCCCATGCGGTTAATGAGAAGCTGCCAATATCCCAGTTGATTGATTTCACAAAGGTGATGATCCAATTCATATATCAATGGTCTCATTCGAAAAAAGAAAACAAGGAGGACTTCCAATGAGTTTTAGTGATCGTTTATACAAAAAGGTACAGCCGATTTGGGAAAAGAATCATCAGCATCCGTTTGTGCAAGGGATTGGACACGGTACTCTTGAAAAAAGTAAGTTTCGTTTTTTTATGATTCAAGATTATTTGTACCTCGTGGATTTTGCAAAATTATTTGCCTTAGGGGCAGTAAAATCACATGATGTAGAAACGATGGGCAAGTTTGCAGAGCTGCTAGACTCTACGTTAAATGAAGAGATGGCTTTGCATCGACAATATGCTGAACAGTTTGGTATTACTACGGAAGAGTTGGAGACGGCAAAACCATCACCTGTCACACTGGCGTATTCTCATTATATGTTGCATGTTTCTGAAAATGGGAGGTTAGCTGAGTTAATTTGTGCTCTTCTTCCGTGTATGTGGAGTTATGCGGAGATCGGCAAAGAACTGAGTAAGATTCCTGGTGCGACGGAGCATGAATTCTATGGAGAATGGGTGAAGATGTATAGTTCGGATGATTTTGCTGCACTTTCTGAATGGCTGATTGCTTTGCTTAATGAAATTACGGAAGAAAAAAGCGATGAAGAACGATCCCGCCTCGAGGAAATCTTTTTAAATACGAGCCGGTTTGAGTACATGTTCTGGGACATGGCCTATTACGAAGCAATGTGGCCGACTGATAGCTAACCTTGTTCCGGAAGTCTTGTCTATATCTGCCTTACACATAAAAAGTTCCGCTCATCAGGATGTAGTTGAGCGGAACTATGATTACTTTAGACTCTCCTTAGCCGTATAGTGGTCATCAATATCATCGATCCGCAGTAGCACCTGATCGCGTCCATGATAAATATGCTCATGCATCGCTGCACGCGCCCGCTCCGTATCCTGTTCCTCGATCGCTTTCAAAATAACTTTATGTACATCAAGCGAGTGTCTTAACTGATATTCGTCAAACCAGTAGAAGGAACGGAATATTAATGGAACCACGACTACCTTTGATATGTGGGAATGAATATGCTGGTTTTGCGAAGCTTTTATAACGGCGTCATGGAATCCGTGGTTAATCTCTAAGATGTATTCAATGGTTGCTTCACCTGAGTCGAGGTAGCTATTGATCGCCTGTTCGTACCTCTCATTGGCTGTTCTCATTTCCTCTATGCCGTGTTCGGTTCGATGGATGGCCGCTTGAGCTGCAGCATAACCTTCTAATAATGTTCGTAAATCGTAAATTTGCTGAATATCTTGTTTGGTAAAGTGACGGACACGGACGCCCCTTTTCATCGACACCGTAAGTCCTTCTGATTCCAGTTGTTTAAGGGCCTCACGGATCGGCGTCCGGCTGATTTGCAATTTTTTTGCTAAAAATTCTTCAGTGAGTCGCATTTTCGGCGGGAATTCTCCATGAAGGATCGCTTTTTTAATAAATTCATATGCATTCATTGTCATAACACCTCATTTTTATTGTATACAAATGGAAAGAATGGTTCAATGTGAATTGCCATATTGTATACAAACACCCTCCTTTTAATAGAAAAATGTGCTATTTTCTTGCTTTTTAAGAATGTGGGTTGATTTACTGTATACAGAGTGCTACTATTAACGAAAGATTCAGAAATTTATGCATGCATAAACAAAGTGCTAAGGTCAATTAAATGTCCGCATTAGCACAAGGTGAGAGTAGAGAGCTTTTTTGCGTAATACAAGAAAGCGCTATCAAGATGGATTGGATTCATCCCCCAGATAAAGAAAATCCAGAATGATGGAAAAGCATTGATCTGCTTAACAAACTAGCACAAGAGGTGAGGTCGTATGGGTCAAAGCTTAGAAGGAGTTAAAGTTTTAGAGTTAGGCAGCTTAATTGCTGGTCCGTTTGCGGGAAGACTGATGGCTGAATTCGGGGCGGATGTTATCAAAGTAGAGCCGCCGAAGAAAGGTGATCCGCTCCGTGACTGGCGTCATATTTATGAAGGAACGTCACTCTGGTGGCGGCTTCAGTCTCGAAACAAAAAGTCGATTACCGTTGATTTAAAAAGTGAGGAAGGTCAGGAGATTATTAAATCACTGGTTCAAGAATGTGATATTCTCATCGAAAACTTCCGGCCGGGAACTTTAGAGAAATGGAACCTTGGTTATGAGGAATTATCCTCGATTAATCCGGGGCTTGTCATGGTAAGGGTGTCTGGCTACGGGCAAACCGGCCCTTACCGCGATAAGGCTGGATTTGGCAGCATCGGAGAATCGATGGGCGGGCTTCGTCATATCACAGGGAATCCCGAGCTCCCGCCAACGAGGGTCGGTGTCAGCCTTGGCGATTCGCTTGCGGCGATGTATTCGGTGATCGGGGCCATGATGGCGATCTATCATCGTGATGTAAAAGGTACTGGAAAAGGACAGGTTATTGATGTTGCCCTTTATGAAGCTGTCTTTAGTTTAATGGAAGGATCGCTTCCTGAATTTGATAAGCTTGGTGCCGTGCGTGAGCGGACAGGTTCTGCTCTTCCGGGGATCGCTCCTTCTAATACGTATCAATGCCGTGATGGGAAATACGTAGTCATTGGCGGAAATGGCGATGCGATTTTTAAACGATTAATGAATGCGATTGGGCATCCAGATTTGGCAGAGGACGAACGGTTCCAGACGAATAGCGGTCGTGCTAATCATGCAGATTATCTAGATGAAACGATTGAGGCTTGGACGAAAACGGTGGATTTTGAAACGGCTTTACAAACGCTTGATGAAGCGCGCGTTCCTGCTGGTCCGATTTACAGTATTGAAGACATCGTTAAAGATCCGCATTACTTGAGCAGGGAAATGATCCAGAATTTCAAACTCAACGAAGAAGAATCACTTAAAATCCCGGGAGTAGTGCCGAAGATGAGTGAAACGCCAGGGGAGACGAAGTGGCTTGGACCAGAACTCGGACAGCATACTGATGAAGTGATGCGAAGCTGGTTGACGTATGATGACGAGAAGATTCAGCAGTTGAAAGAGAAAGGAATCATCTAGCCAAAGGCTTGAGGAGGGAATAGTTGTGCAGCGAATTTATATTCAAGAAGTGGCGACGAGAGACGGGTTTCAAATTGAAGAACAGTTCGTTCCGACAGAGCAAAAGATTGAGTTAATTAATCAGCTGGGTGCAGCCGGAGTCGATAAAATTGAAGTGACGTCATTTGTGTCGCCAAAGGCGGTGCCTAACTTAAGGGATGCCGAGGAAGTTATGAACGGCATTGACCGCAAGCCAGGTGTCACCTATACAACCTTAATCCCCAATGCAAAAGGAGCTGAACGTGCAGTAGTCTGTGAGGCAGACGAAGTCAATTTGGTCGCATCTGTCAGTGATACCCACAACTTGAAGAATGTTCGTCGGACGGTGGATCAATCGTTTGCTGATTTTGACAACATCGCAAACGTGCTATCAGGAACGGGTATTCAGATAAACGGAACGCTGGCGACTACGTTTGGCTGTCCCTTTGAAGGAAGTATCGATGAAAACCGGGTGATGACCTTGATTGAACACTATCTTGAACTTGGAGCGAATGGAATCACACTTGCTGATACGACTGGCATGGCCACGCCGAAACAAGTCTATCAATTGTGTAAGCAGGTACTTGCCCGGTGGCCGGACTTGCCAGTGACCTTACATTTTCATAACACAAGAGGTATGGGACTCGCTAATGTGATGGAGGGGATCCGTGCAGGGGTCACGCGCTATGATGCCTCTTTAGGTGGGCTTGGCGGTTGTCCTTTTGCGCCGGGAGCAACCGGGAATATTTGTACTGAGGATCTCGTTCACATGCTGAGCTTTATGGATTATAAGATGAACGCTGATCTCGATCAGATCATCGCAGCCTCCAGGAATCTTGAGACGATTTTACAACGAGAAGTGCCAGGGCAAATTATCAAAGCAGGCAAAATCACCGATCTGCATGCCGTATCTTCTTTATAGAAAACGATGTTTACCTGGAGAAGCAATCGTGCCAGTTTTTTTATCATCTTTTGTCTGAATATTGGGAATTAAGGGAGGTTGGAAGTATGAGTAAACCGAAGAAAGAACCGATCAAGAATGGTAAGCTTTGGATCATTTTTGGAATTCTGTTTGCATTAATTAATCCATGGTATTTTCCGGAGGGTTCCTATCAGCCGCTGTTCTGGGGAATTCCATACTGGGCGCTGATCATCATTGCTGCCTCGCTCTTATTGTCGGCGTTTATCTCCTACGTGATCAAATACCAATGGCAGCTGGAAGAAGAGGAAGAAAAGAAGGAGGCGAAGTAATCCATGGAATTAGCATTTGCTGGCTGGTCTGGAATCTTAATTTTATTAATGTATGGTGCCATTATGCTCGGAGTCGGGGTCGCCACCTATTGGAAGAACAGAAATGTCCACGAAAGCCTTGATGAGTATTATCTTGGCGGCCGCGGACTCGGGGTTATGGTACTGTTCTTTACGTTCTTCGCTACCCAATATAGTGGAAACACAGTCATCGGGTACCCTCCGACGGCTTACCGGATGGGTTATGAGTATCTCGTATCTGTTCCTTATTTCATTTTGATTATTATGGTGTATTTATTGTTCGCACCAAGGATGTATTTGATGGGGAAAAAGTACAAACTGCTTACACCTGTCGATTGGATTGAGAAGCGATTTAAGTCGAAACCGGTATCGATACTGGCTGCCATTCTTATGCTGTATGCGTTAGGCAATTATTTATTAGAGCAGTTTGTAGCGATTGGACAAGGTGTGGCTGGTTTAACCGGCGGTACGATTCCTTATCAAGTCGGGGTTGTATTCTTCATTGTCATCATGTTGATTTACGGCTGGCTTGGCGGGATGCGCTCCGTTGCCTACACGGATACTATGCAGGGAATCGCATTATTGTTTGGTGTGTTCATGCTTCTCATAGGGTCGATCATCTACTTTGGCGGATTGCCGAATGCCGCTGATTATATGCAAGCTTACTCTCCTGAGAAATTAGGCGTGCCGGACGGGCCTGGTGCCGTCAACTGGTTCAGTTTATTAGTCCTTGTCGGAATTGGCGCCGCTGTTTATCCGCATGCGATTCAGAGAATATTCTCAGCTAAAAGTGAAAAAACGTTAAAGAAGTCTTTTACACAGATGGCTTGGATGCCTTTCCTTACAGCAGGGGTTGTCTTTATCGTCGGAATTATCGGGATCGCCGCGTTTCCGGATTTATCAACAGCTGAATCTGAAAAATTGGTTGGGATGTTAGCAAGTGCTATTGCTAATCAACACGTCATTTTCTACTGGGCGATGGTTCTGTTGTTTGGCGGAGTAATCGCAGCGATTGTTTCAACAGCTGATTCTGTATTGCTGACGTTCTCATCGATTGTTTCTAATGATCTATATGGGCGATACATTAACCCGAAAGCTTCAGAGAATAAGAAGATTCTAGTCGGTAAACTTGTTGGGGTAGCGGCTGTGGTGCTGCTGGTGATTATTGCCTGGTTCCCTCCAGCAACGTTGTATCAAATTTTCGTACTGAAATTCGAACTGTTAATTCAAGTGGCTCCGGCCATCATTTTAGGATTATACTGGAACCGTCTCCATCCGAAAGCAGTGTTTACAGGGATGCTGGTCGGTACGGTACTTGCTTCATTTATGACTTTTGCCAACATTACACCATTAGGCATATTTAGCGGTTTATGGGGACTGCTTGTCAACCTCTTGATTTGTGTGATTGGCAGTCTGTTTATGAGTGTATCTGTTGCAGAAAAGGAAGAAGCTGATCAAGTTGTAGGAATGTAAGGCTCAAATGAATCCATAGTAACCAGTCAATCCGTGGATTGGCTGGTTTGTCTATGAGTTGTGGTAACATTATGAAGTGAATTAGATAGTTTAGAAGTTGCTAGGAGAAAATAAAAGCGGATTACTTTTGCGTTATAGAATACTAGTTTAGAAAAGAGATGTCATAATATGAGAACAGTTGCAGTAAGTCCTGCACCGGCAAATATGACAAGTCCGTGGAAAATGCTGCTATGGCTGCTGATGGCTCAAATTATGGTTGCCTTTATTGGGCGCAGTCTTGGACCGCTTGGCGTGTTAATTGAAGAAGACTTATCGTTGTCGAAGGCCCAAGTTGGCCTGTTGCCATCAGCGCTTTTTCTAGGACAGGCACTGGCCTCTATTCCGGCTGGATTCGTTACGGATCGAGTTGGCTCAAGGCCGTTGTTGCTCGTGTTATCCTTATGCCTTGGCACAAGCTTCCTTGTTATGACGCTTCAGTCTGCCTTTTGGCTTGTGCTTCTCTTAGTGATGATTGGCGGGCTGGGGTATGGCGGCATGCACCCTACCACAAATCGAGGAATTATCTATTGGTTTTCACAAAAGCAGCGAGGAACCGCGATGGGGATTAAGCAAATGGGGATTACTTTTGGCTCAGCTCTCTCAGCTATTTTATTGTTGCCGCTCGCTGCTTCCTATGGCTGGAGACCTGTTGTGTTCATCGCCTGTTTAGGTTTAGTTGTAATAGGCTTGATAGCATTTTTGCTTTATCGTGATCCCTCTCAGCAAGCCGTGAAAAAAGAAAAGCCGACGTTTCGATCGGTTTATTCATCCATTCTAAGTATGGTTAAAAATAAAGCTTTATTACTCGTCAGCTTTAGTGCCATGGGGGTCAATGGATCACAGATGTGTTTAAATACTTATCTGGTTCTGTTCGCCTATGAACAGTTGGGCTTTAGCATCGTATTAGCAGGAATGCTGCTCGTTGTGTCGGAAGTTGGCGGATCTCTAGGCAGAGTAGGGTGGGGAGTGATCAGCGATCGTCTATTTGATGGAAAACGATTGATCATTCTTGTTTTCATTGCTTGCATCACCCTGGTTGCAAGTGTCGTCGTAGCCTTTATCCCGGCTGGTACACCCTTTTGGCTGCTGGTTCCCATTTTTCTCGTGTTTGGCTTCTCAGTTTCCGGGTTTAATGGCATCTGGATGAATCTGGCCTCAGAACTCGTCCCTAAGGAGCAGGCAGGATTATCAAGTGGGTTCAGTATTACCCTCGGTTCAATCGGAGTGATTCTCATCCCGCCCCTGTTCGGTGTTTTAGTTGACCAACATCAAAGCTACACACTTGGATGGCTGCTGATTTCGGGAATTATGGTAGTCGTGCTATTGATTTTAGCAAGTCTGTATTTTGTGAAAAAAGAAAATGCAACTTCTCATTAATATTGATTCATTTTTGCAAAAAGGAGATAGAAGATATGAGGTTTGACCCTTCAGAACATGAGACGAAAAATATCTATAAACTGTTATCAGGATCTGTCGTCCCCCGGCCGATTGCCTGGGTTTCCACGATATCTGACAGCGGGGTTCGCAACTTGGCGCCATTTAGTTTCTTCACCGTTGCATCAAGACAGCCGCCGATGCTCTGCATCTCAATTGGACCAGGGGTCGGGGCTAGAAAAGGAACCGTGAAAGACACCCTTGAAAATATACGTACAGGGAAAGAGTTTGTGATAAATATCTCATCCACCCCGCTAGGCAATGAGATGCAAAAAACCTCCGAGAACCTGGCGAGCGAGGTAGATGAGTTTGAGGAAGCGGGGCTTACCCCGATTTCAAGTGAAAAGATCAAACCGATGAGAGTTAAGGAAGCTCCGATTCAGATGGAATGTAAGCTGCACAAGATCGTTGAGCTCGGCAGTGACCATTTAATTATCGGTGAAATGGTGCTCTATCATATTCAGGAAGAGTATTATATGGAAGAATATAAGGTGGATTTTGAAAAGCTGCGGCCGTTAGGAAGGCTGGCAGCAAGCTTTAGTGAAAGTCGAGACTTTTTCTCGTTACCGAAGGACTATCTTAAATAATCATTGTTAGCATCCGCGCTGAAAAGCTTGTGAAAAAGCTAAAGCGCGGGTGCTTTTTTATGCGACTGCTTTCTAATGTATGCTAATTATCATTTTTAAAAATTAATTGACAGTTAATAATCATAATGTTATATTTCATGAAAGCGCTTTTCCATTTAGCTATTTGGAGTATGAACAGTAAGGAGATTCGTTATGAGCATTTTGGAACAACTCAACAGAAGATTAATCGTTTCCTGTCAGGCTTTAGAAGATGAACCGCTCCATAGTTCCTATATTATGAGCAAGATGGCCCTGGCAGCGAAACAGGGTGGAGCGTCTGGGATCAGGGCCAATACGGTAGTTGATATTCAGGCGATTAAGAAAGAAGTCAATCTTCCGATTATCGGAATTATCAAGAAAGATTTCCCGAACAGTAAGGTGTACATCACACCAACGATTTCTGAGGTGGAGGCTCTTTATCAGGAGGGGGTGGACATCATTGCATTTGATGCCACCAATCAGCAGCGTCCTGATGGAAAGAGTTTTCCGGAATTCTTTGCAGAAGTGAAAGCAAACTATCCGGATCAGTTTTTTATGGCGGATGTTTCGACACTTGAAGAAGGGGTGGAAGCAGAAAGGGCCGGAGTCGATATCGTTGCTCCAACTCTGGCCGGTTACACATCTTATTCTCAAGGAGCCGTACCGCTGGAGTTAGTCAGGCAGCTGATAGCGGGGCTTTCCGTCCCTGTCATTGCTGAAGGTAATTTTGACACACCGGAAAAAGCGAAACAGGCACTCGAGTTAGGAGCACATGCAGTAGTCGTTGGCAGTGCGATTACCCGTCCGCAATTGATAACAGAAAAATTCGCCGAAGCGGTAAAAGAAAAAACTTTTAAATAGAAAGGTGATTGAGATGAAAGGATTATATTCAGCTCTTATGTGTTCGTTTGACGAACAGGGGCAAGTGAACGAACAAGGATTGAGGGAGATTATCAGGCATAATATTGACGTTTCCAAGGTTGATGGGCTCTATGTTAACGGCAGCACAGGCGAGAACTTCCTCATTTCTACAGATCAGAAGAAGCAGATTTTTAACATTGTAAAAGATGAGGCAGGACACGATGTGAAGCTGATTGCTCAGATCGGGGCGTTGAATATTGATGAAGCAGTGGAGCTGGGTCAATTCGCCACAGAACTTGGGTATGATGCGATATCTGCTGTGACGCCATTCTATTACAAGTTTGATTTTGAAGAAGTGAAGGATTATTATACAACGATTTTAGAACATGTGGATAATGACTTCATTATCTATTCCATTCCTGCTCTAACAGGAGTGAATATGAATTTAGAACAATTCGGCGAGCTGTTCAATCATGAAAAAGTTATCGGAGTAAAGTTCACAGCACCGGATTTCTTCCTGCTGGAGAGAATCAGACATGCTTATCCTGACAAACTGATTTATTCAGGTTTCGATGAGATGCTGCTTTCTGCGAGCGTGTTGAATGTTGATGGGGCGATTGGAAGTACATTCAATGTTAATGGCCAGCGTGCCAAGCAGATCTTTCAGTTAGCTCAAAGCGGACAGATTGATGAGGCGCGCGAGGTGCAAAAAGTGACCAATGACTTAATTGGAGAAATTCTCGACAATGGACTTTATCAAACCATTAAAGAAATCTTGAAACATAAAGGCGTAGATGCTGGAACTTGCAGGAAACCAATGAAATCGCTTACGGATGATGGCGTCTTAAGGGCTAAGCAGATGGCCGAGAAGTATCTGTAATTAATCAATAGGGGGATTGGTTGATATGACGGGAACTTTTGCAGTAATTGATTATATTATTTTATTCGCGTACCTATTATTCATCCTGTATGTTGGGATAGCTGTAGGAAAGAAAGGAATGAAAGGAAAGGAATTCTTTAAAGGAGATGGAACGATCCCTTGGTGGGTGACATCGGTTAGTTTATTTGCCACATTGCTTAGTCCGATTTCTTTCTTGTCTTTGGCTGGAAATTCATACGCTGATTCCTGGCAGCTATGGGTAGCTCAATTAGGTCTTTTTATTGCAGTGCCTGTTGCTATTTTTATCTTCCTGCCAGTTTATCGGAATTTAAATCTAGATACAGCCTATGAGTACCTTGAGAGGAGATTTGATAAAAATCTCCGGATGCTGGGAAGTGTGCTGTTTATTGTGTATCAAGTCGGCAGAATGTCGATCATCATGTACCTGCCGTCCATCGCTTTATCTGCTGTAACCGGAATCAATGCAGTGGCTATTATTATTTTTATGGGAGTTATTGCCACTATCTATTCCTCATTCGGTGGTATCAAATCAGTACTTTGGACAGATTTTATTCAAGGTGTTGTCTTAATTGGCGGCGGTGTGTTTGCTCTAATTATGCTAATTATCTCTATTGATGGAGGGGTAGGAGAAATCTTCCAAACCGGGATTGAGGATAATAAATTCTTCAGTAATGAAGTGATTTTTGACCCGAACATTCTTAACGACAGCTTATTCATTATTATTTTAGGTGCTGGGTTATCAACCGCCTTTTCTTATATTTCCAGTCAAGACATGGTTCAGCGCTATTTGACAACGAATGATTTGAAGCAAATGAACAAAATGACGATTGGAAATGGAGTGCTCTCCATTGGAACAGCTACTCTGTTCTTCTTTATCGGTACAGCCATGTATGTGTTTTATATGCAAAATTCTGGAGATAGTATTCCAAGCGGAAACTCGGATTTGATTTTTGCTAACTTTATTGTCAGCGAGCTGCCGGCAGGAATTTCCGGGTTGTTAATCGCTGGTTTATTTGCAGCGGGTCAATCTACGCTTTCTACGGGATTGAACAGTGTTGCGACAAGTTGGACATTGGATATCCAAAAAGTGTTGAAGCCAGGTATGAGTGATGAGAAAAGTACGCGGATCGCAAGAAATGTATCGACGTTCGTTGGTATTCTGTCGATTGCCTTTGCCATTGCTCTCGTTTATTCAGACATAAGTTCAGCCTATGAATGGTTCAATGGATTGATGGGATTAGTGCTGGGTATTATTGGAGGAACCTTTACACTTGGTATCCTAACGAAGAAGGCGAATGCAAAAGGTGCCATGATTGGTTTTATTGCTACTTCGGCGGTTGCCATCTATGTGTCCTACTTCACAGACACTACCTTATGGGCCTACTCTCTTATCAATCTAGTGTGTTCCCTCGTATTCGGTTATCTATTTAGCTTAATGTTCAACGGAAAAAGCAAGGCTGAAGATTCCGATTTGGAACTTACCGTATATGATCAGAAGAAAGATCTGAACAACAAAAAAATCGTGTAATTCAGGTGGGTTGTGAACGTGAACATCAATAGAAAAATCACAACAGACGTTTTGGTTGTCGGCAGCGGTTTGTCGGGGATTAAAGTCAGCCAGGAACTTGCCGCTGCCAGCCATGACGTGCTAATGGTTACGAAAACGAAATTGGCTTCGGGCTCAAGTTTTTATCCGTTGAAAGCTTCCCTTGGGACACAGGTGACGAAAGATGAGGATGATAAGGGAGATTTTCTTAAAGATATAGAAGACCTGAGCCGCGGCATGCATAGACAGGATCTGGCTGAAGTGTACGTGAATGATATTCCTGAGCGAGTAAAGGAATACGAGGGGATGGGTATTCATGCTAAGAAGCTGGAAGGTGAAAGAAAAGCTTGCTTTGCGAATCATTCCAGGGACATTTACTTGCTAAGTGATTGGGATCAAATTCGGGAAAATGTCCGGGAGATTTTTAACACGTATGACAATCTGCAGCTGATGCAGAAGACAGTTGTCGTATCTCTTATGAAAAAAGACAACCAGATTGTTGGCGCTCTGCTTCTAGATGAGGACAATGCATTTGTTTTTGTCGAATGCAAAGCGGTCGTGTTAGCTACAGGTGGTTTTGGAAGCATCTTTAAACACAATCTTAACCCGGCAGATGTTGACGGATCTGGACACGTTTTGGCGCTTGAATCGGGGGCCAGCCTGGTTAATATGGAGTTTATTCAATTTATTCCCGGGATTACAACTCCTCGTTATAAAACATTGTTTGGAGAGCACACATTGATGTATTGCCGGGATATTGTGGATGATAACGGCGACAGCTTGCTGGATGCTCATTTGCCCGACGGTGTGTCCAAGAAGGAATGTTTGGAAATTCGCAGTACACACGGACCGTTCACCCATTCACTTGGGTCAAAATCCTTCGATATCGCGATGATGAAGAACATCATTACTTCTAAAGATGAACGTGGCTTTACGTTGTTATACGATGATGAACTTTACGAAAATAAAGAGGAATTCTATACGGTCTATTTGGAGTGGCTGAAGGGAAAAAACGTTCACCTTACTCAAGATGAAGTGAAAATTGCTCCGTTTGCACATGCCAGCAATGGTGGGGTGTTCATAGACACCTATGGCCGAACTGGTGTTGACGGGTTATATGCAATTGGCGAACTCTCTTCTAATATCGAGGGAGCCAACAGACTCGGCGGCAATTCAACAGGAGCTTGTCTTGTGTTCGGTAAACGGGCGGCAGAGGACTGTAACAAGTATGTGAGCGGCCTGACTCCTTGTGAAATCAGTGATCAGGAGGCTGATCAGTTTTTGCAAACATTGTTGGCGGATGCAGGAGCTGGTGAGAAAAAGGATGCCAATCAGATGATCAATCAAATTAAGGAGATCATGTGGTATAGTGGAAATGTCGTTCGTTCTGAACAGCAGTTACTGGGTGCATTAAATGAAATAAAGGAAATGGAAGCAGCGTTTTCTTTTGCTGCATTAATACAACATCAACATTCTCGGAAGCTGGCTGTCAAAGCCAAAAATTTTATTAAACTATCACAAATTCTGCTGCAGGCTATGCTTGTGAGAAAAGAAAGCCGCGGGGCACATTATCGTGAAGATTATCCGGCTGAAAATCCGAACTACAACGATCGGTTATTTGTTTCACAACGTAACGATCAATCGATAATCTTTGAATTTTATAATATGTAGTGTTGAGAGAAAAACCTTGAAGAGGGGTTTTTCTCTTTTTTAAGAGAAAGGAGTAGACGATGATGCTGATTGGTGCGATCGATATTGGGGGAACGTCAATTAAGTATGGTGTAGTTAATGAAAAAGGTGAACTGTCATTTCACGATGCTGTTCCCACGGACGCTCATTTAGGTGGAATTGAAGTAATAAGGAAGGTCAATCAACTGTGTGATGAACTGATGAATGCTTATCAAATTGACGGAATTTCCATTAGTTCTGCTGGTCAAATTGACAGCGGGAATGGCAAAGTCGTGTTTGCCACCGATAACATTCCTGATTTTACGGGAGTACAGATTGAAGATATGGTAAGGAATCACACAGGTATACCTGTTAAGGTGGAAAATGACGTGAACTGTACCGCACTCGGCGAATACTGGCAAGGAGCGGCTGTCGATGTAGATAACTTTCTATGTGTTACGATTGGTACAGGTATTGGTGGTGCTTTGTTTTTACATGGTAAACTATATACAGGCGCACGTTTTTCGGCAGGAGAGCTCGGGCATATTCATCTTTATCCAGGTGGAAAGCCGTGTACGTGCGGCAATCATGGATGTTTTGAAAAATATGCCTCAAGTTCAGCTCTAGAGGAGATGGTTACATCAGTGCTTGGTCACGAAGTTAACGTGAAGTCATTCTTCTCATTAGTAAAACGGGGAGACGCGGCAGCCTTAAAGATATATGACCGTTGGATCAGCGACCTGACCATAGGGCTGCGCTCTCTTGTTCATATTTTTAACCCAGAGCTTATTGTGATAGGCGGCGGGATTACGGCCCAGGGGGAGTTTTTGCGGAGTGCAGTTGAAGAATCCCTTTTACCACAAATCATGCCGAACCATCGTCGCTCATTACAAGTGAAACTTGCTGAGCATCATAACCAAGCGAATTTATTGGGAGCTGCCAAGCATTTCTTAATGACTCGATAAGGAGAAAGGGGCAAGTAGCTAAGGTGGAGAATACACAACGGAATGGGATTAAACCATCGATTATTATGGAACAAAATAAACAGACTTTCACGAAGTCCGAACATAAAATCTATGACTATATTCAATCCAACAAACAGCAGGTCATCTACCATTCATTAACGGAATTATCAGAAGCCAGCGGGGTAGCTGAAGCCACAGTTCTGCGTTTCTTCCGGAAACTTGGCTTCAAGGGCTTCCAAGATTTCAAATTCCTGTTTGCCCAGGAAGTATCATTGGAATCTGGTCCTAATCATGATGAAACGTTTATTGAAAAGATTAGAAATAATATTGTCGGAGCCGTCGAAGACTCTTATGACATTGTAGACACGCAGGAATTGAATGCGGTTATTGATGCCATTGATGCAGCAGATGATGTTGTTGTATTCGGAATCGGCTCTTCAGGAATCGCCGGACTGGATATGCAAAATCGGCTGATGAGAATTGGCAAACAAGTCAGCGTTGTAACCGATCCACACTTTCAGGTTATGCGTGCTTCCTCTATGGATGAAAACACAGTTGTGATAGCCATCAGTTTAATGGGAAGCACCAAGGACATTATCGACACCGTAAAAATTGCCAGAGAGAAAAAAGCTACAGTTATAGCATTAAGTAATTATACTAAATCACCATTAACCAAGTTTGCTGATCATGTGCTGCTTTCATCAGCTAAGGAAAGTCCACTTGATAGTGGTTCGCTGGTGTCTAAAATTACCCAGTTGTTTTTAATCGATTTGATTTGTACAGGTCTGACGATGAAGGATTATGATGGGGCTGAAAAGGTTAAAATGGAGATAACTGAAAACATAGCCACTAAGTTATATTAAGAAATAGGATTCTTCCAATTATTGTTCAGGTATGGAAGAGTCCTTTTTTGTATAGGAACTATGATGGTATATCGTTGAATTCGGTCGAATTTATGATTAAAGTTAAGGTGGATAAGTAAACTTTATCTGGAAACATCTCCTTATAGTTATCCTGGTAAGGGAAGAATTTTGATATTTTTGTGGAGGGTTATATTCATTGACGATTGCCATAGGTACACTTGTTATATTGATTCTTTTAAACGGTTTTTTCGCTGCATCTGAAATTGCCTTGATCTCACTGAATGACAAGAAAGTGAAGCGCATGGCTGACAGTGGTGATAAAAAAGCGAAGAAATTGTACAATCTTATATCTGAACCAAGCCGTTTTTTATCAACCATTCAAATCGGCATTACACTTGCTGGGTTTCTAGCGAGTGCATTCGCCGCTGATTTTTTTGCCGGACCGTTAGCGGAAGCGTTATATAATGCAGGGGTTCCCTTGTCTCAGGCCTTGCTTGAAACGGTTTCAGTGGTCTTGATAACGATTGTGTTATCTTACTTCACCCTGGTGTTTGGAGAGCTAGTACCTAAGCAACTCGCATTGCAAAAGTACGAGTTGATCTCGAACATTGCCGTTACACCTCTTTCTTGGTTGTTTAAAATCTGTTTACCAATTGTGAAGCTGCTTACCTTTTCCACCGATAATACGGTCCGTTTATTTGGAGTGGATCCGAATGCTGAGAATCAAGAGGCCACAGAGGAAGATATTCGAATGATGGTCGATGAAGGGGAAGAAAAAGGTACGATTGAAAAAGCTGAACGATTTATGATCAATAATATCTTTGAATTTAATGATAAATCGGTTTCTGATATTATGACACACCGCACAGACATGTCCGTTCTAGATGTGGAAAGTGGGTTGCATGAAACGGTGCAGTTAGTGAATGAAGAAAAGTACACACGATTCCCTGTATATGAAGAGGGAATCGATAATATTAGTGGTGTGCTGCACACAAAAGATTTGATTCAATTTGTAGAGCGAAAGGATAATGACGGTTTTAATTTAAAAGACATGATTCGCAAACCATACTTTGTGTTGGAAACTCAGCGTGTGGATGTAGTATTTCGTGATATGCAAAAGAACAATATGCATATTGCCATCGTTCTTGATGAATTTGGAGGAACAGAGGGCATGATCACGATTGAGGATGTGATTGAAGAAATCGTGGGAGAGATTTTCAGTGAAAATATAGGGCCTGAAATTAATGATGAAGAAATCACTATGATTGAGCCTGGTAAGTATTTTGTAGCTGGGATTGCTCGGTTGTATAAGCTTCAGGATGTGCTAAGCGTTGACTTCCCTGAAGAAGAGTTTGATACGTTAAATGGTTTTCTAATTGATCAAATTGGTTACGTACCTTCTGTGGGCGAAAAGCCTGTGATTCGATTTAAGCAGATCCTCTTTGAAGTGACCGAAGTAACGGAATACCGAATCGAAAAAGTTATCGTAACGATTGATGTGGGGGAGGCAACAAGTGAACAACCATCGCAGGAAAATAGTTAATTCTGCTGGTATTTTTGCCACAGAAGAAGAGGTTAGGTATAATTGGACCAGCCCCAAAGAGAGCAGAACAACTCAGGGGTGAACAAGGAGGAGATATACGTGTCAGCAGAAAAAGACTATGATAAGAAATTAGAGAACTTTGACTCTTCAGAAGCCATTAAAGGGAAAGAAAAGCATTTCTCTGAAAATAAATACTTAGCAAAATTGCTTAAGTATGCTAAGAAAATGGGAGTGAAAATTTCCTATTACAGCCTGTTGTTATTCTATACGTTCAAAAGCCCGGAAACTCCTAAGTCCGTTAAAGTAACGATTGCCGGTGCCTTAGGATATTTGATTCTTCCGCTGGATATTGTGCCTGACTTTATCCCGGTGCTGGGATTTGCTGATGACTTGATGGTCGTCCTATATGCTCTGAATAAAGTTAAAGGGCATATTACGGATTCGATCAAGGAGCAGGCCCATGAACGTATGAAGCGCATTTTTGGTGTGAATTATGACGGCAAGAACGAAATAGATGCTAATCTAAAACCTCAGCAAGAAGACTAATGCTTGCCTGCGAAATAAAATGAAGCCTGATTTCCCTATGTATTCAGCGGAAATCAGGCTTTTTTCTGTAGGATTGGAGTTTATTTAAGAATCAGAGCTATTGAAAAAGAAACGTACTTAGAGACTGATTCGTATGATAGATAGACTTAATGATCGTCTATGGCTTAGTTATTGCTTTGTAACTCTTCTCTTGGAACTTCACGCCAGTCGTTATCTTTAAGCTTCTTTACATAGGTTCCTATTTTAATTTCCTCGATTTCTATTGCTAGGGGTGCAAGTGAAACCCAGCATTCATCAGAAGCATAATTGATTGTCACTTTTACCACTTCATATCCGTTGTGGAAACTTGGATGAAACCCTGGGTCATCTATTATATCTCCTTGGACAGGACGAAAAGTGGATTCAAATGTTTTGATCAACGCTGCATGTTCGTTTGGGTCATTTGTAGAAGATATAAACAGCAATAAATTTATTTTCATCGGACTCTCCTTTTTATATATGAGTATAGCTCATAGGGGGAAATTCAATCAATTCATTACAAGCCATAAAGGAGGGATTAAGAATGAGGATCCATGCAAAAGAGTTTCAAAAGAGTAATTTATCGTACATTGTTAGACCGGCCATAACAAAGGATGCGGAAAACCTGTCCCAAGTTAGAGTGGAGATAGACGGCGAGACAGAAAATCTTGATCGAGAGAAGGGCGAGGCTTACATAGATGAGTCAGGTTTTAGAAGTATGATTAAAGATGATACAGACGGTAATCATAACCTGTTTTTAGTTGCTGAAGTTAAAGGGGAAATTGTAGGTTTCTCAAGATGTGAGGGAAGCAATTTGAAAAGGCTTTCTCATAAAGTAGAGTTTGGAGTTTGTGTGTTAAAAGAATATTGGGGATATGGAATAGGAAAAAATCTTTTGCAGGAATCGGTTTGTTGGGCAGATTCAAATGCCATAAAGAAAATAGCTTTGACTGTACTTGAAACCAATGGTAAAGCTATAGACCTTTATAAAAAATTCGGTTTTGAAGTAGAAGGTGTTTTAAAAAAGGACAAATTCCTTTCAGATGGGAATTATTATAATACAGTCTTGATGGCGCGGTTAAACCATTAGCGCCCAATGAGGATGTACATATTATAGAAACATTAAAGGTTAATTCTATACACGTATAGAAGGATTAGTTAGACGATTACAATAACAAGGGGGGGAAAAGATGAGTATTGAAAATGAAGTAGCGTCTCGAGTGTATCGAATGCGAGAATTGCATGAGGATTTCTCAAAAGGCAGATACGATGAAATGAATGAATATTATTCTAAGGAATTTCAAGGATATCTCTATATGCCTGATCAGGATCAAGTAGAACTTTTCAACTTCGAACAAATTAAAGAGGGAAATGAAAGTGCAGCAGCACATTATAAAGGAAAAGATATTAGATTTATCTATTCTGGCTTAACCATTCTCCCTCAGTCTGATACCCAGGCCGCTGTTTCTTATGAGATTACCCACAAATATAAAGAGAAGATGGTTCAAGCTTTATCGCTTGAAGTATGGCGGAAAGAGTCCGATGGAAAATGGAGAATGCTCAGGTGGTACGAAGAAAAGGGCTCAGTATCTTGATTTTGTGTTGATGCCGTGTCTGGAGAATAGGAAGATTGGAGGGTGAACTATTGGTCAAAACAGTGCTTCTATTTTTACTGTCTTTCATAATGATAAGCGGTTTGCTTCTGTTGATAGGTTACATGTTTGATCTCAGATTATTGATGTTTCATTTTTACAAAGAGACGTCAAACGGATTTGAGGCAAGTAGTTCAGTAATCCCCTTTATACTTGGGATATTCTGTAGTTATATTATCGGGAAGTACTATTATCATAAGAGAATAGTTATAGAGTAAAAGAAACGTATTTTCATAAAACAGTGAGTATATGTAGAAGGAAGGGGGAGACGACTGGGTGGTGCAAATTAGATTGTTAGGCAACAATTCGCGGTGATTACAGTATAATATGAAACAAATGGAAGGTGTAAATCGTATAGGTACTAATTCATTTTGTAAAGGAGCGATTTATGTATGTCAGGTCTATTGACCCTTCTGGGAATCATCGTGCTGTTGGCATCCCCAAGTTTAGTGGGAATATTTCGCAAACGTTCCTCACGCTCTAAGTCTAAGTATAACAATGATTTTGGAGACAGGTTAAGGGATGCGAAAACAGGATCTCGCGCCCAATCAGAAGCTAGAATTAAAATTAGTGCGGAAGCAAATAGGAATTCTGGCGGCCCCGGCTTCTAGAAGAAAGAAGAATGAATGAAACTTTCAGTTAATGGAAAGAGACGTGCTGAATTCTAAAGAATTCAAACACGTCTCTGCAAAGTAGAGTCTACTGTATGCTGTTAAAACTAGTAGACTCTCTCTATCAATGGAAAGGGTTTGTAGTCTAGAACCAATCCCATCCACGACGTCGATGATGTTTACAACAACATCTATGATTACGATCTTCTGCACCGCCAACCCTATCGTCTCGTAGACATCGGTTTACGGCACGACAGAAATCTTCGCCGTCAATATAAGATCTTACTGGAACTTTGAAATCTTGAGCACCAGCTACGTTGTTACCACAGTGCCTTCTATTAGAAGCACCGCCTACATTATTATTACCACAGCATCCCATAGTAATTTCATCTCCTTTCCTACTAAATTGTCTTACAAGATATCTTATGTAAGTTGAAGGCAGTTGTTCAGACAACCCCCCACCTAGTCAGTAAAATGTGTTATAGCTTACTAGATACGTTCACTAGGATTATGGAGTAGGTTTAATTGTTATAGCGAATTTAATCGTAGATTGTAGGTTTTAGCGACGTCGCTTGAATAGTTTTTACAAAAGAGTAAAGAGGGGGAAATTGTGTGGTTGTCATAAGAAGAGCATCATCCGAGCATGTTGAGGGAATTTCAAGAGTTTGTTCAGAAGGGTGTCTGGATACTTACAAAAGATTTTCTTCCTATTGCTTGGTAGTTGAAGACTCTTATAATAGAAAAGAGGCTCAGTTTACGAATCTGAGCCTCTTTTTCGTAAGGGGGCAATGACTGTATTAATAACGTTGTCTAAAGATAAAAATGAGTACAGAATGAAGGATCATAATCCCCGTAATTAAATACCACATAGCTGTTCGCCAGGCATCTCCATCTAACGGCATAACGACATCTTCAATCACCCTGATGATCACCCAGCCAATAATAAACATTCAGCCAATCTTTACACCGATCTTAGTGACATTAAATCCGGGTGATATGAACGGAAATCCGCTGTCGCATAAAGGGGAGGAGTTCTTGTATGTTGTAGAAGGTGAATTAACAGTATGGATGGAAGAGGAAGAATATGTTCTTATGCCGAAAGATTGTATTCACTTTGACTCAACTGTGCAACATTATTGGTTTAATCGTACAGATTCTGTGGTGAAGTTTTTATGTATATCAACGAATCCGAAACTGAGTTCATAAGTCATGGAACTTTTCATTTGGAAAGTCAATGGAGGGAGGAAATGAGATGAGACATCAAATTGAAAAATTAACAGAATTCATCAAAGCGGTTCCCGAGGAGTTTAAACAGCTTTCTGAACAGGAGTATTACGAACGCCCTGCTCCAAACAAATGGTCCAAAAAAGAAATCTTAGGACACTTATGTGATTCTGCTGTTGTCAATCAGAGACGATTTATCGCGGCACAAATTGCCTCACAACCTGCTCCTATGGGGGATTATAATCAAGATGAATGGGTTCGTCTGCAAGGTTATCAAGACACCCCGGTCGATGATATTATCGAATACTGGGTTAGTTTAAATAAGACGATCATCCGGACTATTTCAAACATTCCAAGTCAACATTACGAAAACCTGCTTAAAACAGAAGGTGGCAGTACAGTTACCTTGCAGTTTGCAGTGAGGGATTATGTAGAACATATGGAACACCATTTGGAACAGATTTTTCCGAGTCAATTCTAATTCAGAATAGGCCAGCTGGTATGCCCGGCTGGCCTACTACTGTGAGTCTTGAATATTCTTCGTTAATCCCTTCCAAAAGAAATCAACGATCTGTTTGGCAGCTTCATGTGCTGAAGGGAAAATCGTTTGATGATCGGCATTCTTATAGTTACCTGTATTTAACAAAGAAATATATCCGTGCACAGCAAAGGTGGGGTTGATGGGGGAGATGAGACCTTCATCGATCGCTTCTCTAAAGGATTCCTCCATCGACGTATACATCTCTTCTTCTGCTTGTTGAATCGATATCAATTGCTCCTTCGAAAGCATGTTCTTGGCACCATGAATAAAACGCTCTGTATCTAAATCAACCGATACAGATAAATAGGCCTCCGCTACATTCAGCAGTCTTGTTCGAAAAGGCTTGTCTTCACTCAGGAGTTGAAGCGTAAGGTTTCGAATACGGTGCATCAGCCTAATCATCGTCTCTGTATAAAGCTCGGATTTGGTTTTGTAATAATAGTACACCGATGCTTTCGTCACATTACAAGCCTTCGCTACATCATCCATCGATACATCTTGATAGCTATTCTCGAGGAAAAGCTGTGATGCCTTGGTTAGAATGAGTTCATTTGTTGGCTGTTTGTCTTTATGGTGGGGAGGACGTCCTGGGGAACGATTCGTTTGTTTCTCCATCTTTAATCTCCTTATATGGAAGGTCATGTTTAGTATAACACACGAGGTTTGTTGAAAAGAACTAGCAAACTTTTGATAATTAACTGTCTAGTATATATAATTTAGGGTACACATATATAAGTTATAAAATACATGTGGATATGGTAAAAAGAGAGGGAGATTCTTTTGAAAAAATCACTTATTACTCAGTGGGGTCAAATCGTGGCTGGTTCGAAAACGCGTTGGCTGACGATTATGATTTGGCTGTTGCTGGTTGTAGTTTTATCGTTTATTTGGCCGCAAGTTAATCAGGAAGAAACCAATTCAAGCCAATTGCTGCCTGATGATGCCATGTCGGTTGTGGCTTCTGACATTTCATCTGAGCAGTTTTCTAATAATTCAGGAGTACCCCTGTTAATGGTTTGGTATCGAGATGGGGGGCTTGAGAAAAAAGATTATGAAACGATTCAGGACATTTATATGACTCTGGAGGAGGATCCGGTAAGCGAACAGAAGCTGATTCCACCGTTTGCGAAGGCCCCTCCGCAAGCACTGATGGGAGCAAGTTCTGAAGATGGGGCAGCGCTGACAACTCCGGTCTTTTTTGAAAAAGGGACGTCAACGGAATCCTTACAGCATGCTTTGGATCAATTACAGGAGAGAATTATCGATCAGACAGGGGAGGCGACTTTTCAAGAGGACCTCTCAGAAGATGGGCTCCACGTACGTTTTACAGGACCAGTGGGCATTCAGACTGATGCTACAGAGTTATTTAGTAATGCCGATGTGACATTGTTAATTGCAACGGTCGGAATAGTTTTAGGGCTGTTGATTATTTTATATCGCTCTCCGATCCTTGCACTGGTTCCGCTTGTTGCTGTAGGAGTAGCTTACGGCTTAATCAGTCCATTACTCGGATTTATGGCCGATCAGGGATGGATTGTGGTCGATTCCCAGGCCATTTCGATCATGACTGTCTTATTATTTGGGGCGGGGACAGACTACTGCTTGTTTCTGATCTCCCGTTATCGAGATGAATTACGTTTTGAAGCAGATAAGAAAATCGCCTTGCAAAAAGCGGTTAGCGGGTCAGGGGGCGCAATTATGGTCAGTGCCTTAACAACGCTCACTGGACTGTTAACATTAGGATTAGCTTACTATGCTTCTTATGACCGCTTTGCCGTGCCGTTTAGCTTATCGATCCTCGTGATTGGTATTGCAGCCTTAACGTTGCTGCCAGCAATTTTAGCAATTTTAGGCAGGGTGGCCTTCGTTCCATTTATCCCTCGTACGGAAGAAATGATACAGAAGCGGGAACGTAAGAAAGGGAAGTCCTTGCGCCGCCCGCAATCAACTGGTCCTATTAACCGAGCAATTGGGCGTTGGGCTACAGATAAACCTTGGGTCATTATCATTTCGTGTACGATTTTGTTAGGAGGTCTGGCACTGTTTGTACCGAAAATCGATTATTCGTATGGCTTGCTGGATGCCTTCCCGGAGGATATGCCTTCACGTGAAGGATTCTCCATCATTGCCGATCATTATTCACCTGGGGAGGTGGCCCCTGCCGAAGTGATTGTGGAGACAGAAGGGGAAGGGGCGAATGTGAAAGAGACATTGAGCTCGCTTTCTGTTGTGGATTCGGTTAGTGACCCCGTGAAAGGATCTGAAAATTCATCACTTCTGAAATATGAAGTTACCTTATCCACTGACCCCTACTCGGAAACAGCTATTGAGTCTATTCCGGATATGAAGAGCGAGGTAGCAGCTGCTCTTGAGGAAGCAGGAATAGAGAATGCCGCCAATAACGTGTGGATAGGAGGGGAAACCGCTGGACTTTATGACACGAAACAAATAACGAAACGAGACCAGTCCGTGATCATCCCGGCTGTGTTGATCATCATAGCATTACTGCTGGTTGTTTATCTGCGCTCGATTGTAGCCATGATCTATTTACTAGCAACCGTAGTGTTATCATATCTTGGTGCTTTAGGATTAGGATGGCTGATTATCGATTACGTTTACGGAGCAGATGGGATGTCAGGATTAATCCCGCTTTATGCATTCGTATTTCTAGTTGCCCTGGGCGAAGACTATAACATTTTTATGGTCTCAAGCATTTGGAAAAAGCGTCATCACATGCCGCTTAAACAGGCTATACGTGAAGGGGTAAGTGAGACGAGCGGCGTTATAGGTTCAGCAGGACTCATTTTGGCAGGCACATTTTCGGTGCTTGCTGTACTGCCGCTTCAGGTATTGGTTCAATTTGGGACAGTGACGGCTATCGGCGTTCTCCTTGATACGTTTATTGTCCGACCATTACTGGTTCCTTCTCTCACCGCCGTATTAGGAAGGTTCTCATTCTGGCCGGGTAAACTGTGGAAGTTGAAGGATCATAAAGAAAACCTGGTTCAAAAAGAAGAGCAGACTAGTGAGTAACATGGTTGTTTAGAGAATAAGACATCAAGAAAGAGCACGCCTTAGAAAAAGGTGTGCTCTATTATTTTGCAGCAGCTATAAATGTCAAAAGTTGTCGTACAAACACGATAGTATTCAGAATTTTCTGCATTAATTGTAGTTAATTATAAAAACTTGTGATAAAATGTAGGAAGAAAATATTGATTAGGAAATACTGAAAGGCAGTTAAGCGACTTTTCCGAACCTCCATTTTATGAAGATGACTCAGCTTTTCTTATTTCAATAAGGGAGGGAACTTACAATGAGTTTTAAGGTAATCGCATGGTATAATGAAAGAACAGAAATAACCTTTCTGCAAAACTCTGGTGAGTATAGGAATGAAGTACATTTTGAAACTAAGGAAGATGCTGAAGCATTCATCCAGCTCATAAAAAACAATGGGTTTTCCCGTGAAAACTTCCGCTTTAAGATCAAACCCTATGAGCAGAACTTTTTTATAAAAGAAAGCGGGAAGTATCGGGAAAAATATAAGCCATTGCTGTAAAGTCTCGTAAGAAGAAAAATCCCAAAAGTTCACGTATGCAGGAGAAAATAAGTATCTTCCATGCCTTTAAATGTGTAGACAAGCTTACGATGATTAGGATGGTAATACACAATCATATAATCTCCAGAAGGGTCTGCTATCTTTTTACCTTTAGGTAAATGTGACAGTTCAGTGATTGCTACCTCATGAACGTTAATGAAATCTTTGAGGGCATGAGACATTTGTTGTGTTAAGTTCAAGATTATCACCTTTACTAAGAAGTTAATTATTCATTATGTTCCCGGAGTGTCGTCTTTTGCGAGGTGTTCCATCTTCTCCAAGTCTGTCCTATTAATAGGTAATATTGATGACCTCCTCTTTGCTCCGTTTTAGACCGCGATTTCAGCAGTAATGTAACGACAGCATGTTAGCTAGTTACTGTTCTGCTTATCTATTCCCGTTCCATTTTGTTGTAAACCCATTACAGGAGAGAGGTCATTAACATCTCTTTAACTTTCTATAGAGGCCAACGAAGCCGCAGGTCAATAACCTTACGTAATGATCAGGGAGGTGATATGTTGACATTTCGATCCGAAATAGATTCGATGTTTGCAGCGATCACAACGGTAGTCCTTCTTATCATTGGAATTGTCTTTTTGGTTCCATATGTCTTCGATGAATCCACGCATACCTTTACTTTTACCTTAGTATGGTTATCATTATTTTTTCTTACCATGGCGTTTATTTTATGGGTCTCTTTTTCTATAAAATATATATTTCATGATGATTATTTGCATGTGAAAGGCGGACCATTCTTTAGCAAAATTCCGTATGACGAGATTACCAGAGCAGCCCCTACGAAAGATATATACACAGGGTATCGAATACTGTCTTCCAGCAATGGGCTTGAAGTCCATTATAAATCTGGAGTCCTCGGGAGTGTGAAGATTTCTCCGAGAGATAGACATAGGTTTCTTTCTGAGCTTAGGAAGCATTGTCCCGAGGCTGATATTTATGATTAAGAAAAACGGAGTTGCAGTCAATGAGACTAATCAATTGTATTGGATATCCACCTTTGCTAAAATAAATGAATTCGAATGGAAAAGGTATTCATTTAGATAAAAGATCGTTAGGAAAGGTGTTTGAGGATTCATGCTGCATAATCCAACAGGCAAAGAACGCATAGGGTTGGCCTTGCTTCTCGGTATGCTTGGGATATTAGGTCCCCTTAATATTGATATGTATTTACCAAGCTTTCCAGCGATTGCTGAAGACTTCGGGGCTAGCGCTTCACTTGTTCAGCTCAGTTTAACTGCCTGTTTAATCGGGCTTGCGGTTGGTCAATTGGTCGTCGGTCCTATTAGTGATGCACAAGGCAGAAGGAAACCCCTCATGATTTTCATTTTCTTATTCGCGTTAGCATCCCTTTTCTGTGCGTTGGCACCGAATATTATAACGTTAGTGGCAGCTCGTTTCCTGCAAGGGTTCACGGCTTCAGCTGGAGTGGTTCTTTCTCGCGCTGTCGTTCGCGACGTGTTTACTGGAAGAGAGCTTACGAAGTTCTTTGCACTGTTAATGGTGATCAATGCAACGGCTCCAATGATTGCCCCCATGACTGGTGGAGCTATTTTGCTTTTACCATTCGCTACATGGAATACGATTTTCTACTTTTTATGTATTCTCGGACTGATCATTGTTTCAGTCATTGCTTTAAAATTACCCGAAACCTTGCCATCTGAGAAGCGAATTCCAAGCTCGATTGGTCATTCTTTCCATACCATTGGCAGTTTACTAAAAGATCGTTCGTTTATCGGTTACGCCTTGACGATTGGCTTTATTCACGGCGGCAGCTTTGCTTATGTATCAGGAACGCCTTTTGTCTACCAGGGAATATATGACGTATCGCCCCAAGTATTTAGTATTCTATTTGGTATTAATGGTCTGGCGATCATTAGCGGGAGTTTTATCATCGGACGCCTGGGTGGAATCATTCATGAGCGAAGTTTGCTCAGGACAGCTGTCATTATAGCTGTGGGTGCTACCTTCTTCCTGCTTATTATGACGATCATTGAAGGACCGTTAGCCATGCTTGTGATTCCGATTTTCATTTACATGACATCTATGGGAATGGTTCTAACAAGTACCTTTACGCTTGCCATGGAAAAACAAGGGCACCGGGCAGGAAGTGCAAGTGCTGTTTTAGGGATGCTTCCGTTACTATTTGGGTCAATGGTTTCTCCACTTGTCGGTATCGATGAAACAACAGCTGTACCGATGGGGGCCGCTTTATTTATTACCGCTTCCATAGGTTCTGTAGCCTTTTTTACAATGACCACAAAGAGTCAACAGGCAGAAGCATAAAGGTTTTAAAAGAGAGGGAGATCTTCCTGCTGGATGGTCCAGTTCCTTTAACAGAAAAGAGTGAGAACAGAACCGGGGCGGTTCAAGTGTTCTCACTCCCTTCTCCCCCTGACAATCAAGTTAGACGGTTTGATAATGATTATCTAAAATAGCTACACCAAGAGCAAGGTTATCCCACAGTATTTTCTCGACCAGTTCAGTTTTTTCTTCATGGCAATGAACGATGAGAATGAGCTCAGACGTTTTTCCCCTTAATTTCCTTTGTTCTTTACGTTTCTTTGTGTTGAACCATAAACTAATTAAAACCCCTATAACGAATCCAATTATTGCTGCAATAATCCCCCAGACAATCGGTCCCCAAGCCAAACGAAATCCTATACTGGCTCCAATCACTGAAAGACCAGTCCCGAGAGCAGCCCCAAGATCAAATAAACTAACCCCATCAGAATGGTGAATGGTGTCAAGCAGCTTTCTATTTTCTGTCCTATTATTCAGAGGAATAGCCAGGATACTTTCCTTTGGAATCTTTTCCATCTCGAGTGCCGAAAGCGCTAATTCCAAATAAGTCGAATGCTCAAAGGTAGACATCACATACATTTAATCACCTGTCTCTTTTATTAAGGGTAAGGGGTAAGTCAAAATTGGGTTTCTGGTAACGATGCATCAAGAAGTTTCTCTGCTCATTATCAAACAGCTTGTTATTTTCAACAGTGTTGACGTAGGAATCATACATGGCAAAGAAATAAACCGAAGGAATAAACAGCAGCCACTCCATGTTAAGGACTTCCTTTGCTTCATTAAGGTTTCCTAATACCAGAAAATGAACTGACTCAAGAAAATGGGATAAATAAACGATGGTCACGACCCAGATCATGAGAAAAAAAGCTGTCACGATTCTATGAATATAAAGCTGTCCTGCACCCGGCATAAAAAACGACCACATTACAGCAATCCAAGGTTTCCTTTTATCAAGGTAGTTAATTTCCAAAGCCGTAATTTGGAAATTAATAAAACGGGCGTTTTCCCGATCAGCCAAGATATACACTTTATTCATATCAACTGAAGTTCTGTAGCTGTCCCATATGCCATAAATATAGACAGGTATATAAAGCAGTACCCACCTTGGTTCAAGGATCATTGTAGCCTTATCAAATTCTCTGTTAAAAGAGTAGATCATGGCCAGGTTGACGTTGGCATTGATGTTTATAATGATCTCCCATAGAACGAGTACATAACCGCGAAGGTATTTAGATAAGAGTAGGTGCCCAAACCCAGGGAAGGCTGCTGACCACCAGGCGATGATCATTGGGTTTCTCAAATGAATTTGAGTGGTACCGAGTGTGCTGACATATGCCTTGTATCGTCGTGCTCGATTAGTGTTTTGGTAAGTTTGCAAAAAAATCTTCCCCTCGTCACTTACAGTTATTCCCTATTTTGCTCAGTTAGCTTCGTATTATTCCTTTTTATAAATAGGCGGTCCAAAATCCCGGAAAAAAGGCAATTAGTGCCAAAATAGGACAACAGAACATCCGATGACGATCAGCCATATTAGGGCAGAAGGCAGGCCAATTTTAAGTAAATCGCGATCCGTAAAATATCCGTAGGAGTAGCTGATTAAGTGTACGGGTGATTGAGTGACTAAGAAAAATCCAGGAATTCCAGTTAAAAACACAGACATCGCTACAACGAGTGGTGAGAATCCTGCCACGTTTTCACCGATTTGAATGGAAAGCGGAATCATGATTGTCAGGAAACCAAGAATGTTTACAAAGATAATCCGAATCAGGGCTGTACATAGAACGAGGGCCAACACAACAAGCATTGCTGATTGTGAGGTCATGGACTCAATTAGGGAGTCAGCAATCCATTTAATTGTCCCGGTTTTCACGAGCATCCCTGAGACCATGAGAGTACTGGCGAAAAACAGCATCATATCCCAATTGACGGAAGTTTTGGCTTGCTCCCATTTCCATACCCCTATACCGGGCAGAATAGTTAAGACAGCTCCTAACAACCCTATTAGAGGGATAGAAAAACCGTGTAAACTTTGCGTTGCCCATAACAAGAGCGTTAAACCCATAATTGCTATTATTTTTTTCTCAGGGATACTTAAACTCCCTAACTCTGCTAGACGGTTGTTCAGCAACTGTAGCAAGTGTTGTTTCTCAATGTTTTCGGGTGGAAAGTAATATAAAAATAGGCACCATAATAAGACGACATATACGAGAATGGGTGGAGCAAAATACAAAATCCATGTTATGTAATTCAGATCAGTGGAAAGTTCTGAAAAAAGTCCGAACGTGTAGATGGTAGAACTTGCACCTGTGGCAACAAAAGCCCCGGAGATGGCAGCTAAGTAGCTGATGCCAATAAATAAAGCTGCCCCTAAATTTTTCACCTCACTGAATTCTTTTAAATTTTTTAACAGGCGATCAAGTACTGAAGTGACAAGATTGGCTTTACCTACGTTGGAAGGAATTAGGATCGACAGTACAAGCATTAGAATAAAGGAGATCAGAACCAGTGCACGTCCGGAGCCGCGAGAAATTTTCAGCAATTGAAGAGAGACGCGACTTGCCAGGCCTGTTTCAATAAAAGCATGTGAAATAATGAAGGTTGCAAACAGCAGCCATACGATCTCCGAACTAAAGTAGGCAAGGGTTTCTGAATAGGTGAAAAAGTGAAATGAAAGCAGCAGAATAAGTAGGAGCGAGCTAAACGCCAATGGAAACACTCGGCCTATCCAGAGGATTTGAATCATCACTAGGGCAGCTGCAGCCTGAAGTTTGATGTCCATGTGGAATAACGGCAGAAAAAATAGTAAGTATAGCAAGATAGAAAGCGTTACTAACCATGAATTTTTATACATAAGTGATGCTCCTATAGAAGTGAAAAACCACCATGAATCCGGTGGTTTTTCAGCTGCTTATGAAGTGGTGTTCGTTGCTTTATTTTGTACATAATTCGCTGCGGAAGTACCGGCTGTTTTGCCAAAAACAGCTCCTGACATTAATCCGGATCCCCCTGGATAGTTCCCGTAGAAAATCCCGCCTACCATTTCCCCAGCAGCAAAGAGGCCGGAGATTGGTTCATTCTCCTTATTCAAGACTTCACCTTCTGTATTTACGTGGATGCCTCCGAATGAGAAGGTGATCCCGCAGGTAACAGGGAAGGCGTAGAAAGGTCCTTGCTCGATCGGCAGCGCCCAATTGGTCTTAGCTGGAGTGATGCCGGTTGTAGCTTTGCCATCTTTAACGGTGGGATTGTAGTAGCCATCTTCTACAGCGTTATTATAATCAGCAATGGTGGTTAGAAACTGCTCTTGATTCACATCTAGTTGCCCGACTAATTCTTCTAGCGTGTCAGCTTGATAATAGGTGGCTTCTTCTAGATTGTATTCTTTACGAAGCATTGGCCGAACTTGCTGATCATAGATTTGGTAGGCGATGTGATCTGGCTGTTTTAGAATTTCTCGGCCGTATTTTGCGTACGTATAGTTTCTGAAATCTGCTCCTTCATCGACAAATCGTTCGCCTGTTTTATTCAGCATGATACTTAATGGATAGGAGTGTTTTTTGAAAATATCACCAGGTTTCGTAAAATCGCCTGTCTTTGGAGCATTGTAGTCGGTGCCGATGGAGTGACAGCCTGACCATTCGCCGTATTTCTGCGCGCCCATAGCAAGCGCCATCGTCAACCCGTCACCTGTATTGTACTCCGTACCGCGCACAATCGCTGCTTCCCATTCTTCGCCAATATGCTCAGAACGCATACGTTTATTAGCCTCAAAGCTTCCACAGGCTAATACAACGCCGGATGTTTCTACGTTCGTTTTGTCACTATGTTGTTGAACTATCACCGAAGAGATTTGGCCATTTGTTGTCCGCAATTCAACGGCTCGGGAGTCGTACCAAATATTGATCCCAAGCTCTACAGCTCGGGCAAATAACGTGCTCATCAGGCCCATCCCGATATTTTTCGTTTTCACAGGAAGGCCGCCCCAGAAATGGTATCGACCTTCTTTTTCAAAAGATTGATTGCTGTAATTGAGTTCGAATTCAACGCCTTGCTCTCTCATCCAGGAAATGGTTTGATAGGACTGGTTAACGAGATGGCCGGCTAATTCGGGTGTGCTTTTTTTACTTGTAACACGCATGATGTCACCGTAGTAATCTTGCGTGCTATATTCAGGCATTACAATCTTATCAGCTTCTTCGTCGGTCAGGTCGGGAATCAGTTTTCTAATGTCACTTAATTCGTTGTAGGCAAATCGAATCGCTCCGTCGGTAAAATACGAGTTGCCGCCACGCTTATGTTCGGGGCCCCGTTCCAGGACGAGAACCTTGGCTCCTGCTTCACGTGCTGAAATGGCTGCACATAAGGCAGCGTTTCCAGCTCCTACTACAACTAAATCGTAATGGGTATCGTTGGCCATCATAATTCCTCCTTAGGATGATTTATAGACCTCATCATCTTGGGTCTTGTTGTTGTTTTTGTTCTTAACTAGTTTGAGAATCAATGGATAAAACAGGGATAGAATGGTCAGGACAAGTAAGGCAATACTCACGCCGGATGAGAAGAAGATTCCAAGACTTCCGTTTGAAGACAGCACGGCCATGCGGAAATTCTGTTCCATATCTGCTCCGACAATTAAGGCAAGAACGAGTGGCGCAATTGGGAAATCCATCACTTTCATCATTAACCCAAACAGCCCAAATACAAGCAGTAAGAAAAAGTCGACCGTTGAATAGCTCAGCGTGTATGTACCGATAAAGGCTAACATGACGATGAGCGGGTAGAGCACTTTAGCGGGAGTATCAAGAATTTTGACAAGCAAACCGACAAGCAGAATATTGATGATAATTAAAGCAATATTTCCAATAAACATGCTGTTCACAAGCGCCCATACCGTATCGGGCTGCTGTTCGAATAAAAGCGGTCCTGGTCTTAGCCCAAGCATAATAAGGGCACCGAGCATGACAGCTGTTGTCCCGGATCCTGGTATTCCCATGGTCAGCAGCGGAATCATGGCTCCCACTGAGGCAGCGTTGTTGGCTGATTCCGGGGCGGCTAATCCTTCGACGGCACCTTTTCCAAATTCATCTGGGTTCTTAGAAGTTTGCTTCGCTGTCGTGTACCCAATCATCGAGGCAATCGTTCCACCTGCTCCAGGGAGAACTCCGACGATGAAGCCGATCGGACCGCTGCGTAAAATCGGCATTCTTGAGCGTTTCCATTGTTCCTTGGAAAACCACACTTTCCCGACTTTTTTCTTTTCTTTCTTTTGCTGGTCAATATTTAAAAAGTTATAAAGAACTTCACCAATGGCGTACACCCCAATAATCACGATCAGAAAGTCAATCCCATCACTAAAGTGGGGGATGCCCATTGTAAATCGATAGACACCAGTTTGTGTATCAATCCCTACTGTACTTAACGCAAGACCGATCATCATAGCTAGAAACCCTTTGACCATTTTCCCAATTGAGAGGGCTATGATGGCGGAAAGGGTGAGAAGCATGAGAAGGAAATATTCAGCTGGGCCAAACTTCAAAGCGAAATCTGCCAGCGGTACAGCAAGGAAAATGAATCCGACTACAGCAATGATCCCTCCAATGAAGGAAGCGACTGCAGAGATCGCTAATGCGGGACCTGCCTGGCCGTTCTTTGCCATCGGGTAACCGTCAAATGTAGCCGCAATGGCTGACCCATCACCAGGGGTATTGAGAAGGATCGAGCTTCTGGATCCACCATACATAGCTCCGTAATAAATAGAAGCCATTAAGATAATTGCACTGATCGGGTTCATACTAAATGTAATCGGGATTAACACAGCCACTGCTGTAGCAGGACCCAGACCAGGGAGCATACCGACAACCGTTCCTAAAAATCCGCCAATAATAATCCACATAATATTCATAGGTTCGAGAGCAATCGAAAGGCCCTCCATAAAGCTGCTTACATCCATGTTGAATCACCTCCTAAGGTAAGCTGACTCCTAGTAATTCGCTGAAGGCATACCAGGATATAAATGAGAAGCTAATCGTAACGATGATATTAACTAACCATTTTTTGTAACCGTTTAAGTAAAAGAGCAGGGCACCTAAATAAATGATGGTCGAAATTAGATAGCCCAGAGGGTTGAAGATAAACGCATAAATCAATCCAAATAATAATGTGAATCCGATTAATTTCGGTGTTCTTCCAGACAGGATCTGTTTGATTTCCTCATTTTCAACGTGAAGGTTTTTAACCTCTTGTATGAAATAAATAACACTAAAAATGAGCATGATGATACTTATTCCTACAGGAAAATACATGGGGGCATCCGGGTTTCCCAGGTTCGCCTTTGGTAAGTTGAGGGATGCGATTAAAAAGATAATACTAAACAAGGTAAAAAAAGCAGGCACGCTTATTTTTATTAGTTTCATATCGTTCTCACCTCTTTTGCTAGAATTAATGCCCGCTGCCATACCCTCTGACAACAGGCACTATAGTTGGTTAATTAACGAGTCCAGAGTCCTCAACGAGTTGTTTGTATAGATCATGCTGTTCTTGCAAGAAGGCTTTGGTTTCTTCACTATTTTTATAGAAACCTTCCCAGTCGTTATTTTCGAGAATTTTCTTCCATTCATCTGTTTTAACCATTTTGCTTAATTTTTCATCCCAATAAGCAATTTCTTCCTCTGTCATGTCTGGAGGCCCCATGATGCCTCTCCAGTGAGGGAAGACCATGTCAACTCCTGCTTCCTTCCATGTTGGAACATCTTCAATTCCTTTTACAGGCTTTTCAGAGGAGACAGCTAAAATTTTCAGTTTACCGGCAAGGTGCTGGTCTTTAACTTCTGAAAGGGAAGTGGTAACAGCATCGACGTGTCCGCCAAGCAAGGCCGTTACTACATCTCCACCGCCTTCATACACCAGAAAATTTAACTGCGAAGGATTTATGCCAAACTCACTGGCTGCCTGGACGAGTGAAAGGTGGTCATCATTTCCGAGTCCGGGCCCTACACCAATTTTTATTGAGGCAGGATCAGCCTTGGTCGCTTCTAAGAATTCGGACGCAGTACTGAATTCAGAGTCTGCTGGGACGGCAAGTGCCTGCCATTCAGTTGCTAGTGTAGCGATAGGCGTGAAGTCTTTGTATGTTAGATCACTTTGACCTAGTAGATTGTTTGTCAAAACGAGGCTTGAATTGACGGCCAGAGAATGAGAATCCTGGGATTTTAAGTATTTCCAGCCAACTTCACCACCGCCGCCTGGTTTATTAACGACGTTGATGTTCTGTTTGACCAGCTCTTGTCCTGATAATACTTTTTCAAGAGAACGAGCAGTTAAATCCCATCCGCCGCCTGGTGAAGCAGGGGCGACGATTTCAATGTTTTGAGTCGGGTAGTCTCCATTTCCTGAAGCACTGCCTGAACAGGCTGTCATGAAGAGGAGAAGTAAGAGAATGGGGATCATAGCTAACTTTCGCAATACAAACACTCCTTTAATAGTTTAGTCCCTGTGTACCTGTGCTGCAGCAGAAAGGTGGTGAGAAGGACTGATTAACATCATCGTACCGTTACCGTTGATCTAGTGTAAACGTTTCCAAAATAATGTTTTTTTAAAATTTAAAAAACATTTTGTGCGTTTTGTTCACAAAATGTTCATACAACTCTAGTATGTTAACCCCGCCAATAATAACGCCGTTCAGGGCGGCCAACGATGCCGTATACCTGTTCTACCGATGCTTCGTGAATTCCAACCAAATACTCCAGGTACCTTCTTGCAGTTGTACGGGAAGCTCCAATGCGTTCTCCGGCTTCTTCTGATGTAATGCCTTCACTCTCTTGCTGAAGGATCTGCTTTATTTTATCGAGTGTCCTATAATCAATGCCAGTGGGGAGAGAGGGGCCTTTCTGCCTTCTTGGTCCCGGGTTTGAACCAAATACCTCTTGCAACATGGCTTTATTTACTTCATTCGTTGACTGAAGGATTTCTTTCTTTTTCTGATAGCGCGCCAGTGAGTCTTGAAATTGTTCGATGGTAACGGGTTTGATTAAGTAGTCCTGCACCCCATAATTGATCGCTTTTTCTAAAAAAGCTTTATCTGTTGCAGCTGTGATCATAATGATATCTACGTGAGGATGTTGTCCTCTAATTTTGTGAAGAAGTTCTGTACCAAGCTCATCTGGCATATACACATCCAGCAGAAGCAGGTCTACCGTATGGTCATCCAACAATTGCAGTGTTTCCGCAGCATTGCCAGCTTTCCCTATCAACTGCATATTTTCTTTTTTCGCCAAAAACTCTTCGTGAATTTGTGCTACCCGAAAGTCATCCTCAGCTATCACTACGCGAAACATGAAACATCCTCTCCTTTTTAGGTGTTTTTCTTTATATGCTTAGGAAGTATAATGGTAAAAATGGTTCCTTCCTGTGCCCGACTGCTAATTTCGATGGAGCCTTCCAACATGTCTACTTCCTCTTTTACATTGGCAAGTCCATATCCACGATCGTTCCCTTTTAGAGAAAACCCTTTCTCAAATATGCGTTCTCCGACACCGTCTTCTAATCCCTGACCACCATCTGCTATCTCAAAGATAATGTCGTTCCCAAGGTCTGTAACAAAGAACGAGACATCTTTAGCCGGTTGTGCAGCAACCGCTTCAAATGCATTATTGATTAAGTTTCCTAAAACCACAATCAGAGGTGAAAGTTGAATATGCGAAGGTAAAGGGTCCAGCGAACTTCCTTCCTCAATGGTGAAATTGATTTTCTTCTCAGAGGCTTTGGCAAATTTCCCAAGCAGGATCGCCTGAACTTTCTCATCGCGAATTTCCCTGAAGAACATAGATGTAACCTGCTCCTGAGTATGAGCTTCATCCTGAATTAATTGAATCGCTTGTTCGTATTTTCCGAGTTGGATCATTCCTAAAATCACATAAAGTTTACTGGTGAACTCATGAGCCTGAGCTCTGAGATCTTCGGAATACTGTCTGACTTCAGAAATCGCATCAATCATTTTTCGAATTTCAGTTTTATCTCTAAAACTGACAACCGTTCCCGTTCTTTGATATCCGGAAAAAATAGGGCTGCTATTGACGATGACCGTCTTATCTTTATATTGAAGTTCTTTATTGACGATCCCTTTTTCAGAATGAACCAAATCAAGCAATTGAGGTGACCTGATCACATCATGGATGTTGTGGTCCTCAATATGGTCCGGAAGGTCAAGGATCTCCCGTGCAGACAGGTTAATCATGGTAATGGTCCCATTATGGTCAAAAGCGATCATTCCTTCTTTGACGGACTGTAATACAGCATTTCTCTCTCGATAGAGGGCAGATATTTCAAAGGGTTCAAGCCCGAGGGTGTCTTTGCGAATACTTCGGGCCAGGAAAATGCTGCCGGCAATTCCGATAAGAAAAACGGTACCTGAGGCCATGATGATTTTTTTAATATCAGCGGCAATCTCTTTATGTATCGATTGCATTTGAAATGCCACTGCTACTGCGCCTTCTACTTTTTTATAATCGCCATAATCGATGATGATAGGAGCAATCCCTTTGAGCAATTGATCGTCGCCATCCTTTGTCTTCAGGACATAATTGCTTCCGTAAACTAATGCCCGGTAGTGATCTTGAATAGGGACGGCTTCCGTTTTCTTCGGCCCGGCGTACCCGTAGATGTCACCATCGCGGTTCACAATATTAATAGCTGAAGCTTCTACTTCATCCCTTATTTGATCAGCTAGGTGATCTATTTCATCTGTTGGTCTGTCAGACAGGAAAGATTGCTGGATAACCGGCATATAAGAGAGCGTTATTGCGGTTTGAACGGCCAGGTTCTCTGCATTCTCGACATCCTCATTTGATTCCATATAAGCCACCATAAAGGTAACAAGGCTAAGAACTAACAGCAGCAGAAAAATAACTAACCCTAATATCTTAACTTGAAGCGACACTCTTAGAAGCTTTTCCATAAGGACCTCCGTTTTGTAAGTCTGAAGTTGAGCTTTTCTAGTATTCTAGCATATTCAATGATTGATAGTGAGCCCTGAGGAGCGATAAGAAGCAGCTAAGTTTGAGCAATTGTAATTGGATACAGTCCACTACACTCGGAAGTCATAATCCCGCAAAGTAGGAGAAGGTGAAAATGGATTCATAAGAAATCAGGAGTGTCATATAGTTTAGATAGAGTACAAATAATTTAGAACCTTCAGAAATCCATTGACACCCATTTTACATCATTGATAATATGTTTTTAAGCGAATCATTAACTGTCAAATCTAACAGACTCTATTTATGAAGTAGAGCAATCCTTAGATTAGAGCCAGTTATATAGACGGGGAGTTCTATGTGCATTTCTCTGTCCATATAGCTGGCTCTTTATTTTCTATCCATAAGTTTTTAAAGTATGGGTGTTTTATCAATGTTTGAAAGCGGTTTCTAGACTAATCTAAACGAGGGAGAGATGAAAATGAAAGATTTATTCGAGTTGGACAAAAAACATTTTATTCACCCGACATCATCTATTAAGCAGCAGCAAGAGAAAGGTGCCAAATCTATTATGAAACAAGGAGATGGTGTCTATTTAACAGATACAGAAGGGAAAACGTATATCGATGCCATGTCATCGTTATGGAATGTCAATATTGGGCATGGGAGAAAAGAACTGGCTGAGGCGGCCAAGCAGCAAATGGAATCGCTGGCCTTTAGTTCGGCGTTTTCCACTTTCAGTAATGAACCAGCTATTCTGCTGGCGGAAAGAATCGCCCAACTCGCACCAGAGGGTTTAAATGCGGTGTTTTTCACTTCTGGCGGTTCGGAGTCCAATGATTCAGCCTTCAAATTAATTCGTCACTACTGGAAGATAAAAGGTGAACCTGAGCGTGACAAAATTATTGCTCTTAAAAAAGGATATCACGGGGTAGCCACTGCTTCTACGAGTGCGACAGGTATCCCTCAGTTTTGGGAAATGGCCGGTCTTACGGTTCCCGGTTTTATCCATGCAGAATCTCCTTATGAACGAGGTACGAAACCGTCGATCGATTCCATCCGTGAAGCCATTGAACGAGAAGGGCGGGAAAATATTGCTGCCTTTATTGCGGAACCGATTCAAGGTGCCGGCGGTGTTTTAGTTCCTCCTGAAGATTATTTTCAAGAAATCCGCCAGTTGTGTGACGATTATGGCATTTTGTTTGTGGCTGATGAGGTGATTACAGGATTTGGCCGGACCGGAAAGATGTTTGGACTCGAACATTCTGGGGTCATTCCAGACATGATGACGTTTGCTAAAGGGGTAACGAGCGGCTATATTCCACTCGGCGGTGTTGTAGTATCGGATGCGATTCATAATGTATTAAAGGAAAAATCACCAGGTACGCTTTTTCACGGGTTTACATACAGCGGTCATCCAACAGCGGCGGCGGTGGCATTGAAAAACATTGACATCATTGAACGAGAAGGTCTTGTGACTAACTCAAAAGTGATGGGGAACGAATTGCTAAAAGGGTTCAGGAAAATTAAGAACGAGTTAAACATCGTGGGTGATGTACGTATGGTCGGTTTGCTTGGGGCGGTGGAACTCGTGGAGGACCCTGCGACGAACAAACGCTTTTCGCCTAATTTGCAAGTCGCGCCTAAAGTGATTGAAGCCCTGCATGAACGTGGGATCATTTGTCGGGCAGTTACTTATGACAGCACGGATATCATTTGTTTTGCGCCGCCATTAATTTTGAACAAAGAACAAGTTCAAACAATCGTGGCAAAATTACATGATGCGGTATTATCCGTACAGAAGCAGCTTGGTGATCGAGTGTCGTCATAAGTCATTGCTAACTGCAAATTCCAAACTGGGAGGTCATCATCGTGCATGATCAAAAACTAGTAAAGGTGCTTGGGAATAAAGATGTTCTCGCTCTTGCTTTTGGGGCAATGATTGGATGGGGCTGGGTCGTGACTGCGGGGCTGTGGATTACCGAGGCAGGTTCGCTTGGAGCGATCCTTGCTTTCGCTTTAGGAGGGCTTCTCGTTACCTTTGTTGGCCTGACGTACGCCGAGCTAGCTTCAGCTCTCCCTCTGACTGGAGGGGAGCATGTGTACAGTTTTAAGGCGATGGGCAGGATAGCTTCGTTTGTTACCACGTGGTCGATTATCCTCGGCTATGTATCCGTCGTTGCTTTTGAGGCAGTGGCCCTGCCAACGGTTTTTGAGTACTTAATTCCAGGTTACAGCCAGGGGCATCTTTACACCATTGCTGGCTGGGACGTGACAGCGACGTGGGCGGGAGTCGGTATTTTGGGGTCGATTTTAATTACATGGATTAATTATCGTGGCATAAAATTGACGACTTCGATCACGTTCATTTTAACACTGTTAATTATCATCGCCGGAATCTTATTAATCACCGGCGGTACAGCGGCAGGTAACGTACAAAATATGCAGCCGCTGTTTAATAAAGGGATGGCTGGATTATTGACCGTCATTATTATGACGCCATTTATGTTTGTAGGGTTCGATGTGATTCCGCAAGCTGCTGAGGAGATCAATCTTCCGCGCAAGAAAATTGGCCAGCTATTAATCTTCTCTGTTCTGCTCGCTGTTACCTGGTATATTCTCGTTATTTTTGGGGTATCTCGGATCATGTCTCCATCAGCTATTCAGGAATCAGCATTGGTGACAGCCGATGCGATGGCAGCAGCATTTGGAGGCAGTACGCTTATGGGAAACATCCTCGTACTCGGCGGAATCGGCGGGATTCTAACAAGCTGGATCGGTTTCTATGTTGGAGGCAGCCGTGCTATTTACGCACTTGCGAAGGCGGGAATGCTGCCTAAATCACTGGGGGAACTTCATCCAAAGTACAACACACCATATAAAGCGATTCTAGCAATCGGCATACTTTCCACGATCGCGCCATTGTTCGGCCGGCCCGCTCTCGTATGGTTAGTTGATGCGGGCGGGTTAGGACTAGTCGTGGCCTGGTTGATGGTAGCGGTCTCCTTTATCATCCTTCGGAAAAAGAGCCCTGACATGCATCGCCCATTCCGTTTGCGGGGAGGAACTACAATCGGCTGGATAGCTGTACTCATGTCGCTTGGCGTATGTGTGCTCTACATGCCAGGTATGCCTTCAGCCCTCATTTGGCCTTATGAATGGATTATCGTTCTCTCCTGGATGGTGCTCGGAGCGGTTCTCTATAACATTTCAATCGCGAGATATGGAACAGAGAACTCTGATCACCATATGAATCAGGAGATAGATCGGGTCCTGAATGAGGACGATCCACACTCTGACATCTCTCACACAAGTTAACAAAAAGTAGTCTTCAATCGTAATTTTGGCACCATAACATGATCAGTTTTTTATAAGAAAAAATATTGAGTGCAGTGAAAATTGCACCTTCACATAGGAGTGTCTCGTAATGAAGCAACCATTGGAAGGAATCAAAGTTCTCGATTTGTCACGTGTATTGGCCGGCCCACTGGGATCCATGCAGCTGGCTGATCTCGGCGCTGAAGTGATCCGTGTCGAAGCCCCTGGAGGCAAAGATGATATTCGCCATTGGTGGCCTTTTGTTGAAGAAGAAAGCACGTACTATCTATCAGCCAATCGTAATAAAAAATCGATGACCATTAATCTGAAGCAAGAAGAAGGAAAAGCCCTCTTTAAAAAAATGGCAGCCCAGGCTGATGTGGTAATTGAAAATTTTAAAACAGGAACGTTGGATCGGCTTGGGTTAGGATATGACACACTGAAACAGCAGAAGGAAGATGTCATCCTTTGTTCGGTGACCGGTTACGGACAGACTGGTCCTTATAAGCATCTTCCTGGCTATGATCCTGTTATTCAAGCAGTTGGAGGGTTGATGGATATTACCGGGGCCCCCGAGGGTGAAGCTACACGGGTGGGGACACCTGTCGTCGATATTATGACCTCCCACTATGTGGCCATCAGTGTGCTGGCGGCTTTAAGGAAACGTGATCTGACAGGGGAGGGAGAGCATATTGATTTGTCACTTCTTGATATTCAGGTCGCTTCCCTTGGCAACATATCCAGCAGTTACTTGTTAAAAGGTCATGTTTCTGAGCGAATGGGCAATGCCCATGGCAACATCACCCCATACGAGACATTTCATTGCGCCGACAAGCCGATTATGGTCGCTGCTGGAAATGACCGGATGTTTTATCAGCTGGCAGAGGTAATGGGACACCCCGAATGGAAAGGGGACGGAAGGTTTAAGACAAATGCCAATCGAATTGAAAATAGGCAGGAATTAAGAGATCTGTTGGAGAAGGAGTTTTTGAAAAGAGGTGCTGATGAATGGGAACAGCAGTTATCCTCTCGTAATATTCCGTGCGGACCTGTGAACAATGTGCAGCAAGTGTTTGACCATCCGCAAGTCAAAGCGAGAGATATGGTAGAAGTCAATGACCATCCTAAGCTCGGGAAGGTACGCACCGTACGTAATCCCATCAAATTTAAGCATACGAACATTGAAGCGAAGTCCCACCCTCCTATGTTAGGGGAGCATACGGCTGATTTATTGAAGGAATTTGGCTTATCAGAAAAGGAGGTTGCTGAACTTAAAAAAAAGGGGTCTATATAAATGTTTGTTCATGGTCTTTATTTCATCCGTTGAGGTGCCGAAATTCTGGCATTAAAGTGACGAAAATTGAGCGCATTTTTTAAGGGAACGGGGGTATGGTGATGGCGAATGCGAAAGAAATGCTCCAGGCGATCTTAAGTACCATTGATGAAGGTATTCATGCAGTAGATGCAAGTGGAGTGACGATCTTCTATAACCATATCGCTTCAAAGCTCGATGGTTTAGAGAGCAAGGAAGTGTTAGGAAAGCACTTATTAAGTAATTTTCCTTCCTTATCTACGGAAACAAGTACGTTAATGAAGGTCTGTCAGACAGGGGAGCCTATTTTCAACCAACATCAATCGTACCGTAACATTCGCGGCGTACTCGTGGATACCGTGAACACATCCTTGCCCATCAAGGTGAATGGTAAGCTAGTCGGGGCTGTGGAAATCGCCAAAGACTTAACGAGAATTAAGCAGTTATCGGAAAAACTGATCGATTTACAAGCGAGAATCGATACAACAAGCGGGCCGAAGAAGTCCGACAGCAGCAGTACGGGGGCCGTTTTTCACATGACTGATATTATTACGAAAGACCCCAGTTTTCTTAAATTGAAATCAAGGGCTGAAAAGGTTGCTTCCACTACGTCACCGGTCTTAATTTATGGCGAAACAGGGACAGGGAAAGAGCTGCTCGTGCAATCGATTCATAATGCCTCACCGCGCCATAATCAGCCATTTATTGCCCAAAACTGTGCCGCAATCCCTTCTTCGCTGCTGGAAAGTATTTTATTTGGTACCGCTAAAGGCAGCTACACAGGAGCCACAGACCGGCCAGGATTATTTGAACTGGCGGATGGAGGTACACTGTTTCTGGATGAACTGAGCAGCATGCCGCTCGATATTCAGGCTAAGCTGCTCAGAGTGTTGCAGAACGGTGTGATACGAAGAGTCGGCGGGACGAAAGAAAGGGCTTTGAACCTCCGAATTATCGCTGCATTGAATGAACCGCCTGAAGTCTGTGTCCGGGAGAAGAGGCTGCGATCTGATCTATATTTTCGACTTAACGTAGTGCCGCTCCACATTCCAAAGTTAAAAGACAGACGTTGTGATATTCCGCTGTTAGTAGATCACTTTGTGCAAAAGTACAATTTCCAATTTGGCAAGCTCGTAACAAAGGTGGATGAAAGTGTAAAGGAGATGTTTCACCATTATGAATGGCCGGGAAATGTTCGTGAGTTAGAACATGCGATTGAATCAGCTATGAACATGGTGGAAGGGGATCGGATCTTAACGGAGCACTTACCGCCGCATATTACTGAAAATTGTGCTGCGATGCCCCGTCCTCCCTTGCAGCCTCTTAGAAAAGTACTAATGGAAACGGAAGAACGACTGATCACCCAGGCGCTGCAGCAAACGAACGGCAACATTCAGCAAGCCGCTAAATTGCTGCAAATTCCCCGCCAAACCTTACAATATAAATCGAATAAATTGAAGCTGTCGTAAGCAACCGCCGGAAATTCGGCGGTTTTTTTATGTCTTCTAACAAAATCACCTCTTGAATGAAATGTGAATAGTTTACAGTAAGCTGATTTTTCTTGTGTTATCAAGGTTTTTAACTATAGATCTATGTTTTGGCACGTAACTTGCTTTAGTAAATATGTGAGACTCATAGTTCCATTTTTTCAATAGGCGCTTTTCGTAAGTTTCGTCGCTCTTTAACCCTGAGGCTGAGAAAGGTTGATTTTCACTTCGGGCAGGCGCTTTCCCGGGCAACACTACAGCTTCCTCGGAAGCAAAAAGTGCTTCCTGCGAGATCTTCAACTGTTGCTTTTCCCTCAGGAGTCGACTGCCCTACGCTTCAATCAACCGCCATACCAGCAAAGCAAATACTAAGACTCCTTTAGAAGAATGAGACCACACAGTGAGATAACTGCAAGTGAGGGAGCTTAGCGTTAGCCCAAGGAAAGCGCAGTGTATTTCCAAAACCGTCTAGTACGCCCCAGTTTATTGTTCTGCACCACCAATAATCTTTTTAGAAAACAGCCTTTCATATTAACAAGTGTGCCGGAACTTCGAAAGTGAAAGGAGAGGGTGAAATGGTGTTAAAAGCTTCAACAGATCATGAAGAATCACATTCATCAATGGATCATACAGCGGCTCCGCTTTATGAGGCGCTTTGCTCGTATGAAAAGAGTCAACGAACATCTTTACACGTTCCTGGACATAAGGATGGGCGTGTATTTGACGAAGAAGCTCTAGGTCGGTTTGCGAACATTTTAAAAATTGATGCGACCGAATCTGTAGGGATTGATGGGCTTCATCATCCCACTAATTTCATCGCAGATGCCCAAGCGCTAGCTGCCGATGCCTTTGGAGCTGATCACACATTTTTTCTGATTGGCGGGAGTACAGTTGGAAATATCGGGGCTGCCTTAACTTTATGCAGTCCAGGTGATCAAATTATTGTTCAGCGCAATATGCATAAATCTGTTTTTCACGGGCTGATGGTAGCTGGGGCTCATCCTATTTTTATTGCTCCTTCAATTGAACCAACTACTAAAGTAGCCAAGGTTTCTGATCTTTCGTATATCGAAAAAGCATTGAAAGAAAATCCTGATGCAAAGGGAGTATGGATTACCAACCCGAATTATTACGGCATGAGTCAAGACATTTCTTCATTAGCTAAAGCTTGCCATCAGGCAGGCGTTCCTCTTGTCGTAGATGAAGCCCACGGCCCCCACTTCGGTCAGGCGGAAGAGCTCCCGCCATCAGCGCTTTCACAAGGAGCCGATCTTGTTGTCCAGTCTACTCATAAAATGTTAACAGCGATGACAATGGCTTCCATGCTTCATGTAAAAGGGAACCTTGTGTCTCGTGAGCGGCTGGGACAGGTGCTCGGAATGATTCAATCGACAAGTCCCTCCTATCCGCTGTTAGCCTCCCTTGATTTAGCGAGACGGTTTTTAGTTATAAAAGGACGATCCCAAATTAAAAAAACAGTGGAGCGTCTGGAAAAAAGAAGACGGTCGCTTGATTTGGAATTGCAGGCGCTTTCAATATGGGGTGGGAGTCACGCGGTTCATCACAGGGATCCATTGAAATGGATTATATCAAGTAAGGATCAGACGATTTCCGGATTTCAATTGCTCGATGAATTTTATGATCTAGACTGTACGGCAGAGATTTGCGATCCCAGAAATGTCGGCTTTTTATTTTCTATCGACGAACGCGATGAAGATATCGAGGTCGTGGTCTCTAAGATTAAAGAGATGGATAAAAAGCTGCAAGCCAGGGATAATGGCAGCCCAGCTGATAAATCTGATATGGTTCTTTTTGAAAAAGAAGGGACCCTTCACAAGCCGGCTTTATCATTGCATGAGGCCTTTCACAAACCGCGTAAGCAAGCTGACTTACAAGAAGCCGTTGGATGTATATGCGGTGAAATGGTTCTTCCCTATCCACCAGGCATCCCCCTGTTGACGCCTGGGGAAAAGATTACCGCCGATCATGTCAGTACGATTCGTCGATTGAAGGATATGGGAGCTTATTTTCAAAGCCCCTCTGACGATAGTATGAGATCTTTATATGTACTCTGTTAGCTCAACAGGGTATGTTGCGGAGCTGGATTTTTTAGCAAAAACTATATAATCAGGAGGTTTTATCCATGACAGATCAATTATATCCTGCAAAACAGTCCGAGTTAGAAGAATTAGATAAACGACACTACCTGCATCCGACTACGATTCCTAAAGTTCATGCCGAGCAAGGTCCGAAACTCACTTTTTCAGAAGGCGAAGGCATATACGTACGGGATTTAAATGGTGAAACCTATATTGACGGGCTTTCCATGCTGTGGAATGTCAACTTGGGACACGGACAGCAAGAGCTTGCCGAAGTGGCGAAAGAGCAAATGACGAAACTGGCTTTCAGTTCGTCCTTTGCTGGTTATTCCAATGAACCTGCTGTCAGACTGGCTGAGAAATTAGCAGCGCTTGCACCGGGAGATCTAAATTCCGTTTTCTACACGTCGGGCGGTTCAGAATCGAATGATACAGCCTTTAAATTATCTCGTTTCTACTGGTCGATGAAAGGTAAGCCTGAGAAAAAGAAAATTATTAGTATTAAGAACGGTTATCATGGAGTCACGATTGCGGCGCAGACCGCGACGGCGATCCCGCTCTTCCATGATTTCGCAGGCTCAAACATTTCAGATGTATTCCACGCTAATCCGCATCTTGTCAATTGTGAACGAGGCGATAAAAATGATCCTCATTATGAAAGTTCTATTCGAGGTATTGTGGAAAAAGAGGGAGCTGATACAATCGCTGCCGTTATTCTAGAGCCTGTCCAGGGGTCTGGTGGGGTTCACGTTCCTCCAGAAGGATATTTGGAAGCGGTACGAGAATTATGTAATGAATACGGAATTTTAATGATAGCGGATGAAGTGATTTGTGGATTCGGACGAACGGGTAAAATGTTCGGCGTGCAGAACTGGGGTGTTATTCCTGATTTAATGAGCGTGGCCAAAGGGATTTCAAGCGGCTACTCCCAGCTGGGAGCTGTATTGATCAAAGAAAACATTCGGGATGTGCTCGTCCAGTATGATCAAGTGCTGGCTCATGGTTTTACCTACAGCGGCCATCCGACAGCGTGTGCAGTGGCTATGAAAAATATTGAAATTATCGAGCGAGACCAAATTGTAGCTAACACGAAGAACATGGAGTTTGAACTTCAGGCAGGATTTGACTTTTTGAAAGATAAACACCCTACCGTCACCAAAACAAGAGCAGTGGGGTTATTAGCAGGAATTGAACTGTACGCCGACCGCGACCGCGGCATACCATTCGATCCATCGGTTCTTCCATCAGCGGAAGTGGTAGAAGAATGCTTCACACGTAAACTAATCTTGAGAGCCCTTTCGTCAAATGTGGGAAGGAATATTGTCGCTATCGCACCACCGCTGATCATTAACAAACAACAAATCGAAGATATTATCACGATTTTAGACGATTCGATTTCCGTATTCGAAAAAAAGTTTTGTTAAAAAGGAATCACAGGAAAGGAGCCGGAATGGATCATGAAGAGGCTGGTACTCCAAGGCACTCCAAAAGAAATAGGCAGGCAGCATGGAAGTCAGGGAAAGGCGGAAGTGTTGAAAAGCTTGCAAACCTACGAAAAACTCTTTCACGGATATAAAGGCATCAGTTGGGAGGAGGCAAAGACACTTGCCCGTGAGCACTTGCCGGCAATTGAACGATATGACCGTGAGCTGATTGAAGAAATGGAAGGCGTCGCTGAAGGGGCGGGGGTAGAATTCGACGATATCCTCGCTCTGAACGCCCGTAGCGAAATCGCCTTAGCCAACTATAAAGGGGCCTCCTTCTCCGATGGCTGCACGGCCATTGCGGTCACGGCTCCGCTTATCACAGAGACGATTATTGGCCAAAATTGGGATTGGAAACCTGACCAAAAACAAAGTCTTCTGCTGCTCGAAATCCATAACCAGTCAAAACCTGTCATAACAATGGTAACGGAAGGTGGCATCATTGGGAAAATCGGCTTTAATTCTGCTGGGATCGGACTTTGCTTTAATGCCCTGCTGACAGATAAAAAGTCGAATGAAATCCCCATTCATCTCGGATTGCGGGGGGTGTTAAATTCAAGTTCTCTCCACGAAGCCATATCGAAAATTAAAGGCGGTCAAATCGCCGCCGCTGCCAGTTTTATAGTTGGGATTGATGAAGGAAATGGGAAAGGGATGGCATTGAATGTGGAAGTCTCTCCACTTGGCATTGATATGGTGGGAGGTGAGGGAGGGAAATTGGTGCACACCAACCACTTAATCTCCCCCATTCTGAAACAGAAGCTTACTGACACAAGTGAATTTGTCTTCGATGATTCGATGATCCGCAAGAAAAGGGCAGAACAGTTGATCAATACCAGAATTGCCAGACAGCAGCCTATCGACGAAGCAGTATTCAGGGAATGGTTCTCAGATTCCTTTAATGCGCCAAATTCTATCGACCATTTTGAAAATATCCGCGCCCCGGAACATCGTCGCATGGAAACTGTGTTCTCTATCATTATGAATCTATCACAGCGAAAGGTTTGGCTTTGCGAAGGACATCCTTCTAAGGAAAAGTTTGAAGAAATTCAGTAAGGAACAGCTATTGCCGTTTATCGGAGGGAGAACGAAAACAAGCTTTCTCCTCCTCTATTAAGAGACGTCTCCATCCATACTTGTCCAAACTCATTGTGAAAAAGGAGAGAAAATTATGGGCCATACTCATCAAAAGCATTCTGATAAACAGATTATTATCCGTAACACCGAACTTGCGGATCTGGATGATGTAGCAGCTTTATCTCAACAAAGCTTTGGTTCAGAGGTAGCCTTTACCCAGGAACACTTTGCTAGCCAAATTACGCTTTTTCCACAAGGACAAATACTGGCAGAAGTCGAGGGTCGAATCGTTGGAACGTCCTCATGCCTGATCGTTAATTTTGACGATTACAAAGGCAAGCACTCTTATGAGGAAATATCGGATCACGGCTATATCCGCAATCACAATCCAGAAGGGGTTAACCTTTGTGGGGTAGAAGTCTGTGTTCATCCCGAATACAGACAGCTAAAGCTTGGACGTCGCCTGTATGAAGCTAGAAAAAAGCTTTGTCAGGATTTAAATTTAAAAAGCATCGTGATCGGCGGCCGGATTCCTCATTACCACAAATACGCAGTTCAAATGTCTGTAGAGGAATACGCGAATCAGGTCATCCAGAGGAATATTTATGATCCTGTCATGACCTTTCAATTAAAAAACGGCTTTGTGCTCAATGAGATTATTCCCGGCTACTTACAAGGAGATGAAGAATCTCTGGAATATGCGACTTCGATGGAGTGGCATAACGAAGACTATAAGCCTCGGGGATAAGTGCTTATAGTCTGTAACGCTATTTTTACGTTAGGGAAGAATCTTTGTCGTTAAGGCAGAATTTATGATATGAAGGGGCGAATCGATGGCCACTAGGGCCGAATCTTCGAACCCCAAGGTCGAACCTTTGATGAAAAAAGGTAGAGTTACTTCAATTTAGGGTCGAACCATTAACGATAAGGGTAGAATTACTTCATTTCAGGGGAGAATCCTTCAAATTTCAAACAGAATACCGCACCGTCCTGGAGATAAAAAGCCCTGATCCTCCATAGATGATCAGGGCTTTCTCATGATTACTTAAAATTTTCACTAATATACTTGATGATCTTTCCAATTTCCTTCGGGTTTGGGCGGCCGAATGGGCTAGTCTGCCGCTGCTGGTAAAGAAGATTTCCTCTTTCATCTGTTAAGAAATATGCCGGTTCACCATGGGTGCCATGGTCTTCATATGGATCTTCCGTACCGTGATAGTAGACATCATATTGGGCTAATACTGTCAGGTCGCTATCCGATAATACGGGAAACGTAAACCCGTGCTTATCGACCATCTTTTTCAGACTCTCAAGATTATCTGTGGAGATAGTGGTTAACTTTACTTTTTTATCATCAAAATGGCTCTTGCTTTCTTCAAATCCTTTTAATTCTTCCATACAAGCCGGGCACCATGATCCTCTGAAGTAGATGAGTAAATGCCAGTATCCTTCATTGGCCTGTCGATAATCTTCAAAGGTATAATCTTCTCCTGAAACAGCCGGCAATGTAAAGTTAGGGATTTTTTCCCCTAATTTAAACACGCTCATAAGGAACCTCCTTCAGTTAATAGGATATATAACCCTATACCCGATTTCATAACATTTAAATATAGAGTATCTGGTATTTAGTCACCGTAAAATCTGATTGTATTTTGATAGAGCTGTTGATACACCTCATCCAATGCTACCCCTTTTAGTTTGCTTATGGTCATCATCGATTGATGAATCATTTTTGGGTGAGTAAGTTTATCTTTGAAAATTCCTTCAAATGGCCAGGGTCCATCAGTCTCGACCATCATCAATCTTAACGGATACTGTTCGATAAGCTGCTGAATTTCGGATTCATATAAACAGTCAGGGGTGACAGAAATAAAATACTGATTGTTCATCATCCGCTGAATCGTTGCAGGTGATCCTTTAAACCAGTGGAAGTGAGCTTTATGGAAATCATATTTTTCCAGTAGATCACAAGCGAGATCAGCATCTTCATAAATGGCATGGAGGATGATAGGTTTGTTAAGCTTAACGGCTATTTGGATGAAGTGTTCAAGCAGATCTACATAAGGCTGTAACTTTAGGGAAGGGGCGTCTTTTCGTAAATAGTAAGGGAGACCGACCTCTCCAATCGCTGTAATATCTTCTTTGTTTCGATCAATAAGTGAGAATAGCTGCTGTAATTCTTCTTCGTCAGGCAGCTTCTGCTCCGGGTGAAATCCGATAGCTGGTTTGACTCGCTGATTCTGGTGAGCTAACTGCAAATTCGTTCGTGCCGATGACACGTGGTTCGAAACTGAAATTAAATGATCGATATGAAATGTGTTCAGCTCTTTCAAAATTTGCTCTTGTGCTTTATCACTATACATATCGAGATGAACATGGGCATCAATAATACGCTGCGTCATGAGAATTCCCTCAATTCATTGTAGATTGTTTTTTTCCATTCTAAGAATTCTTGAGTGAGCATTAATGATTCTTCTCTTGGTCGTGTGAAAGGAATCGTAAACTCTCTTTGTACATGTGCAGGTTTATTTGATAACACGATAATTCGGTCTGATAGAAACAGAGCTTCCTCGATATTGTGGGTTACAAATAAAATCGAGCGTTTATAGTGTTCCCAAATTGACAGCAGCCATTTTTGCATTTCCAGTCTGGTAAATTCATCGAGAGCAGAAAAGGGTTCATCCAAACAAATGAGCGATTGTGGGCTGAGCAAACTTCTTATAAAAGAGGCGCGTTGTTTCATACCGCCTGACAGCTGGCTTGGATAGGCAGCTTCATATCCTCCTAATCCTGCTTTATTCAACATCCCCCTGGCTGTTTCCATGTCCCGCTTTCCTGCAATTTCAGCCCCTAGCAGCACATTATCAAGAATTGTACGCCAGGGCAGAAGGGAGGAGCTTTGCGGCATATAGCTGATGGCACCTCTTTTTCCGGTAATTCGTTGTTCATCAAGATAAATCTCACCTTTTTCAGGCGGATAAAGCCCTCCGATTAAATGAAAGAGCGTACTTTTGCCACTTCCTGAAGGTCCTAAAATAGAAACAAATTCAGCCTCATTCACGTGAAGGGAGAGGTTGTCAATAATGGATTCAGAACCAAATGATTTGGATAATCGCTCAATCGATAACTTAGTCATGCTGCTGGTCACCGCCTTTTGACTGCCATTTCGTAAGGGATTTCTCTGCCTGTGAAATGACTCCAAAGAATAACAAACTTAACATCATGATGAAGAAAATGGCTACAAATACACGGTCTGTTCGAAAGGAAGAAGAGGCCAATGTCATGTACACACCAATTCCTTCATTCGCTCCCAGCCACTCAGAAATAACAGCGCCCATCACACTATAGGTTGCTGAAATTTTTAATCCGGAGAACATGGAAGGGACAGCGTGAGGCCACTGTAATTTACGAAAAATCTGCCCGTTTGAGGCACCGGCCATTTTCATATAGTGGATGAGCTCTTGATTGGTTTGCTTTAAACCATCCATCGTGGCAACGGCAATCGGAAAAAAGCAGACGAGTACAATCACGATGACTTTTGGAAGCCAGCCAAAGCCAAACCAAATCACAAGAAGAGGAGCGAGCACGATGATTGGAATATTTTGTGACAGAATGATTAACGGATAAAAGGATTCCCGCAAACTCGGGACCATGTGCAGGATGATGGCTACAAACAGTCCAAAGCTTGTTCCAATGACAAATCCCAGCAATGACAATTGAATGGTCGAGAACAGGTGATGGGAGTACTGTGACCATCCATGGATGGCTTCCTGCCAAATCAGCGAAGGAGCGGGCAATAGCCAGTCGGGCACTTCAAAGACACGACTGCTCGCCTCCCATAAGGTTAGCAAAAGGATGAGGACCAACCCTGGTCTCCATCCTCTATGAATCAGCTTATTCATTAACGATATTTCTCCGTTAGAGCATCCATGGAAGCTCCGTCTGGCTGATAAAGCACTTTAATTTGAGAGATGACGTTACGGGCACCTTTATTAACCATGGCGTCATTTATCTTTTCAATCAAAGGTAGAATTTCTGATAGGTTGCCTTCAATCGTTGTTTCGAGGGGGTGAACCTCGTAATTCAATCCGGATGCATCGATGATCGAAATGGCGTGATCAACATAGGGGATGACGTCTTCTCCGTCTTTCGTTTTCGGTAAGATCTGAATGCTTACAAGTGAATTAGCCATATATGGGTCTCCTTTTAAATTTATTTATTTTCAGGTAAAAACTCGTTTGTGAAAGCTTCCTCAGCTTTTAGCTTCTTATCAAGTAAATTATGGTTGTACATCCATTCAGCATAGTTCTTCCAGACTTTTATATCCTGTTGCCCCCAACGTTCTGCATCAGCCTGGTATTTAGGAGATAACCATTCCTGGCTGGCACGAACGAGTTCCGGGTCGAGGTCAGGGACGGCTTCGATTAAGATGTCTGCTGCCTTGTCTGGTTTCTCGATCGCAAACTGATATCCCTTTGATACAGCAGCCATAAAGGCCTCAACAGTCTCAGGATTTTCTGCCATCATCTTTTCACTCGTCGTTAAGACAGGAGTATAGTAATCTAGTTTTTTAGAGTAATCGGTTAAGTACATCATGTTCAGTTTTTGACCACGAAGCTCTGCCTCAATACCTGTCCAGCCATAGTAAATCCACGCGAAGTCCACGTCTCGTTTAACAGCAGTGAAGAAATCAGTATTTCCCATATTAATAATGTTCACTTTTTCAACGTCGGCATTATCCTTTTCCATTAATGAAGAGAGTACGGCCTTTTCAACGGGCGCGCCCCAGCCGCCGTATGTTTTTCCTTCGAAGTCTTCAGGTGATTTGATGCCTTTCTTCTTAGGTGAAGCGAACCCTGAAGTGTTGTGCTGGATGATGGCTCCAATCGACACAACTGGAACGCCCTGAATCCGAGCTTCTGTTAGTGTTTCCTGTGCACTAATCCCGAAGTCTGCTTTCCCAGAGGCAACGAGCTGGTCTGCCCCGGCTTCTCCAGGCAGCATGATTTCAACATCTAAGCCCTGTTCTGCAAAATACCCCTCAGCCTGAGCTACGTACAATCCAGTATGATTCGTGTTGGGCGTCCAATCGAGGACGAGCTTCACTTCCTGCTTCTTATCTTTGCCGGATGCCGTCCCACTTTCTTCACCACTCGAACAGGCGGCTAATACAAGGAATGTGCTAAAAAGTAATAAAAGCTTTCTCATTCGGTTTCCTCCTCAAAAAAAATCGATATGTTAACGCGAATGTTATGAGAAGCAGGGGCTGTAGAACATTAAAAAGCACCCTGGTACCATACCTAGGGTGCATATCTTTATAAACGAAAATTCGTTTCATATGTTTCCTACGCTGGTTTAAACCAGATCAGGTTCCAAGGGTCAGTATCTATTACGGATACAATCTCAACCAGCTGCACTGGTCCCCCTACATTCAATCTATTCATTTTTGTTAACACGTTGTCTTTTAAACTGTGCCATAGATGGCGGCAATTATCAAGGAAATTGAGATACATAGAAAGCTTGTGTCATAAGAGTTCGTTTATCATCGCTGGCAGTAATAAGTTTATTGGATTCTAAAATCGTTTATATATAATTCAAGGAGGCGATAGAACATGAGTAAAGGAAAAGGATATTCAGATAAAGTTAAAGGAGCCGTCAGCAAGGCAAAAGGTGAAATAAAGGATCAAGTTGGAAATGCTGCAGATAACAAGAGAATGCAAAATGAGGGGAAGAAAGATAAGTTGAAAGGAACCGCTCAGAACGCTTCAGGTGATCATAAAAACAGAGAAAGATAGGGTAACCATCTTTTCAAGGAGGTTATTAGATTGACAACACCTAAATTTAAAGTATTTCACGACGATGATCAGTTGAGCGCATCCATTGATAAACTTAGAAATAATGGAATCAGAGATGAAGACATCTTTATTCTGGATCATGATAATGATCATGACAGGCGAAATAGAAAAGAAACAGATGCCAATAAGATGGGTGTGAAAGTTACGGGTGTTGGGACAGCCCTTAAAAACGTGTTCCGGGGTAAAGGTGATAAATTAAGATCTAAGATGAGAGAAATTGGATTTGATGCTTCCAAGGCTGAACAATTGGAAGAGGAATTAGATAAAGGCAAAACATTATTAGTTGTGACAAATCAGGATGAAGTTGAGTTTTAAAAAACACCCCACCTCTCAAAACCGCTCGAGTAATCGGGCGGTTTTTTTGTGGAAAAAGGTTTTCAGGAACAATTCGCAGCCAATCCGGCTGTCAAAGCAGTCAAATTATCAGAAATGTAACCCAATTGTTATGTTTGTATTATTACTAAATCCGAACCTTCAAATAAGCTGATTTTATAGCTTTTATTATATTACAACCATAAGGCTATACATAATAATTTGAGAAATACGTGGAAATATTTGTGATTTATGAAACGGTCAAGGTTTTAAGTGTAGAAAAAGGTGTTATTGTGCACCAAAGCAAACTAAAAAGACGTTTTGAGTGATTAACTTTTGAAGGGAGAATCACAAATGAGTATCCAAAAAAGTGCAGACAGTTCAAGTCTTGCGGAAGTCATTGACAGAATTCTCGACAAGGGAATTGTGATTGATGCCTATGCGAGAGTTTCCCTCGTAGGTATTGAAATTCTCACTGTTGAGGCAAGGGTCGTGATCGCGAGTGTAGATACATGGTTACGATATGCCAACGCTGTTGGCTTACTGCGAGATGAGGTGCAAGAGGAAGGCATGATAGAACGACAAGGTGAGCGTGAGGCTCAATTTAGTTTCTAAATATCTCATAATCAATGCTTGTCTGGAAAAAGTCGAAAGAAGGTGAAGCTATGGCAAATCAAGAAAAAAGCGAACAGTCATCTAGTCAACACGATGAAAAACAAACAGATCAAAATAAAAATACGCAAGATCATGAGCAGCAATCTGCTGAGTCTGCAAACTCTATGAATCTGGCGTTGATTGGCGGGGTTGTCGGCGCCAGCGTGGGACTATTGGCAAGTCCCGAAACAGGCAAAAAAGTAGCCGGTCGCATTGGGCAATCTGAGGTGCTCAAAGGTGCTGGCAGAGAACTTCGAAGAACCGCACAGGAAATCATAACCGAGCAGGCTATGATCACCTTAAGGCAGACAGCCGCAGGATACTGGGGTAAATATGAAGGGAAACTTCTCGGTCAAAGCCAGGAAAAAGAGGGAGCAGAAGAAGATAGAACGTCAGGCGAAGACACAAGTGAACAGGACTATTCAGAACAGTACAAGGAATTGAAAGAGGAAAATAAACATCTAAATGAAAATCTCGAACGGATTGAAGAGAAATTAAATGCATTGCTTGAAGCCAAGCAGTAATCATGACCCACTCTTGGAAGGGGGGATTTAATGAGTGCTAAACCTGTAAAGAAGGCCGTAGGGAAGGCGGCGAAGAAAGCTATCAATAAAGCGCCTTCCGAATGGAAGCAGAAAGCTAAAGATGAGCTTCAAAATAAAGCAACTGACAAAGTGGAAGAAAAGGTGCAATCAAAAGTAAATCAAGCTTCAGAGAAATTGGCTGAAGTAAAAGAGAACAATGCCCACAATGTTCACGGAAAAGCCGATGATGCGAAAGAAAAGGTTCAGGATGTTTTACTTTCTGTGCGAGACAAACTTGGAAACGTAAAAGAAGCAGGGGAAGAATTTCAAAAGAAAATTTCCTCAAGTAATAAGAGTGACAGAGTAAAAGGTGCTGAGAACCTTAAAAGCGTCTCGGATATAAAAAGTGCAACAAATATCAAAGGACCAGCCGAAGTAAAAAAATCAACGGATTTGAAATCTGTAAATGACATTAAAAAAATAGGCTGATTACTGAAAGGAGAATGTAAAGTGGCTGTACAAAAGACTGCTGATAGTTCAAGTTTAGCTGAGGTTATTGACCGTATTCTGGACAAAGGTATTGTAATCGATGCGTATGCAAGAGTCTCTGTAGTAGGAATTGAAATCTTGACGGTTGAAGCTAGAGTCGTAATTGCCAGTGTTGATACGTGGTTACGATATGCTGAAGCCGTTGGTCTGCTTCGAGACGATGTGGAGGAAGAAGGACTTCCTGCTCAGCCGAACGAAAGAAATGCACAGTTTAGTATTTAAGAAGAAAGTGTAAGAAGGAGCCCATAGTGACAGTGGGCCCCTTCACTTTTTACTATGAATCACGTGGAGGAAGAGTATGGAAATTAAAGAAATCATGCAGAATGTGAATGAATTTTTTGCTGAACATGTAGCCCCGCCCCATAAAATTACCTCCGTTGAGAAATCAGAGGAAGAGGGATGGAGGGTTACGGTAGAAGTAATTGAAGAAAAGGAATATATGAAGAAGTACGCAAAGGACGAAATGCTTGGAACATACGATGTCCTGATCAATCAAGATAAAGAGGTCACCTCCTTTAAGCGTGTTGATATCCGTTATCGGAGTAAGATTGAAAGTTGACAGAGGTGACTGGAGGGAAATCCTAAATGACTGTCCTAAAGGAAAACAAGAATCATGATTCAAAAGCGCTGATACAGGACGATAAGACGAAGGATCTGTTATCCCGCTCGTTAAAATATTTAAAAGCAGGTTATCCCATTCATTTCACTGGACCTGCTGGAGCCGGAAAAACTTCCCTGGCACTGGCACTCGCTAAGAAACGAAAACGTCCGGTCATGTTAATGCACGGAAACCATGAACTAAACAACAAGGATTTAATCGGTGACTTTACCGGTTATACGAGTCAAAAGGTTGTCGACCAATACGTACGCTCTGTTTATAAAAAGGATGAACAGGTGACGGAATCGTGGAGGGACGGCCGGCTGCTGGAGGCGGCTAAGAACGGTTATACCCTGGTGTATGACGAGTTTACTCGCTCCCGTCCAACGACAAATAATATCTTTCTTTCTATTTTAGAAGAAGGTGTGATTCCTTTATATGGATCGAAATTAACGGAGCCTTTCGTTCGAGTGCATCCGGATTTTTCGGTTATTTTCACAAGTAACCCGGCTGAATATGCTGGGGTTTATGAGACACAGGACGCCTTATTGGATCGCTTGATCACGATTTCGGTGAACGATCAGGATCCTGATCGGGAAGCAGATATTGTTTCTGGAAAAATAGGAATTGAGAAAAGGGAAGCAAAAGCGATTACGACGCTTGTATCGAGCTTACGTCAGCAGTGCACGAAAGCTGACAGTAATGGACCAAGTCTGAGATCTTCTCTCATGATTGCCAGGCTCGCTTCAAGAGAAGATATCCCGATAGATGGTGAGAACGAGGAGTTCCAGCAATTGTGTATTGATTTATTAAGTCATACAGTAAGCCGTTGTCTGGAAACGGACCGCCCGTTGGAAGAGGCTGAAAAATTGATTCTGGATCAGTGTAGTTCAGTATAAAGGTCGATGCCAGAAGGAGAGAGAACAATGGATGAACAAAATGAAACAGGAATTTATATTTTCTGTGGAATTCAAACCAATCATGACGAGAAGTTTGAAGCAATTGAACTAGAAGGAGAACAACGGGAAACCTTTACCATTCCTTATAAAGATGCCGCCATGGTTGCGGCTGAAGTCCCAATGAAAATTTACCATCCGAACCGTGAGAACTTGATGATGCATCAAAACGTGATCTCAAATGTGATGGCTCATAATGATACGGTCATCCCGATTAGCTTCGGCAACGTTTTTCAATCAAAAGAAGATGTCGCTGTGCTGCTCGAGAACTTGTATCCACAATTTGAAAAGCTGTTCCCCGAAATTAAAGGGAAAATTGAACTTGGCCTAAAAGTCATTGGGAAAAAAGAGTGGCTTGAATCCAGGGTGAATGATAATCCTGAGGTGGAGGAAATGGCCCAGACGGTTCGCGGCAAATCTGAAGCGGCTGGTTATTATGATCGCATTAAGCTCGGTGGTGCTGCCCAAAAAATATTTGCAAATATGCAGGATGAAGTGAAATCAAGCATTTATACACCACTAGAAGAAAAAGCTGAAGCAGCCAAGTCCAATGATCCAATCGGAGAAAAAATGCTTCTCAATGCGTCTTTTTTAGTAGACCGCGATAAAGAAGAAGCCTTTGACGAAAAGGTCAATGAAGCTCATGAAGAATGGAAGGACAAAGTTGAGTTCAACTACACAGGTCCATGGCCCGCTTACAATTTCATCGACATTCGTTTGACTGTTGAGGAAACGTGATGCTTCACAAATTGGTGACCGGGCCAATGAATGTAGTTAAGAAAGTCGGTGAAAAGGTAAAAGAAGAAGCTGACAAGGAACTCTATGACCTTCCAACCATTCAACAGAAGCTGGTTCAACTGCAAATGATGTATGAATTAGAGGAAATCCCCGAAGAAGCTTATAAAGAGAAAGAAGCGGAACTTCTACAAAGGTATGAGGTGGCGAAACGTAAAGAAATGGAACAATGGGAAGAGTTGACGAAGCAAAAGGAAGAGTGAATGTAAAATGGATAAGAAGATCTATTTATACGGTTTAATACCAGCAGCAGAAGCAGACCAACAACCGCTTCCATCGGTTGAAGGTTTTGACGGGGAAGGGAAACTATACACCTTTCCTATAGATGATATTACCGCGGTCGTTTGTGACCTTGATCCAAACGAATATGCCGAAGAATCAATTGAACAAAAGATCAATAATGATTTGGAATGGCTGCAGAAGAAAGCATTTCATCATCATGAAGCCTTAACATTACTTTATAACAACTATACCGTTATACCCTTGAAATTCTGTACGATTTACAACAGTGAAGAGAGCTTGCAGCAATCCATTAAGTCTAACGGGGATAAGGTTGAAAATTCATTTCAATTGCTCAAAGGCAACGAAGAATGGAATTTGAAAATTTACTGTGATGAAGATCAGTTAAAGCAGCAAGTAAGTCAGAACAATACTACTATTGAAGAAAAACGTAAAGAAATCAAAGAATTACCTCCAGGACGTCAATTTTTTGAGAGGAAGAAGATTGATCATCTCATTGAAAAAGAGCTCGATAAGGAAAAGGACCGGTTATGTGATCACATTCATGAACAGTTAAAAACCTATGCTGTGCAAGCAGATGTGAAAAAAAACTGGGGGAAGGACGTCACAGGTCTAAAGGAGAATATGAGCTGGAATAGTGTGTACCTGCTTCCTGTAGCAAAAGTAGAAGCCTTTCTAGCAAAGGTTGAATCCGAGGAGAAAGGATTAGATGGTTCGGGCTTGCGGCTAGAGGCTTCAGGACCATGGCCAGCTTACCATTTTTCCAGTTTTTCTTGAAATGAGGGGAATGGTTAGATGTCATCATTAAGAGAAACCGTCGAAAATAAAGAAGTAGGACTCATAGATATATTAGATGTCATTCTTGATAAAGGGGTAGCAATCAAAGGTGATCTGATTATTTCAATCGCCGGGGTTGACCTTGTGTATTTAGACTTACGTGTTTTAATTGCTTCAGTCGAAACGCTCGTTCAATCTTACGAAAATGATCAAAGTGGTGTAACATCAGACAACTTTGATGAGCAGAGGAGGGAATTAGTCGATGCAACCGGCCAGCCAAACAAATGGACGGATTAATCTTGATCCGGATCGTGCAGAAGATGGTCTTGCTCAGCTAGTCATGACGGTGATTGAGCTATTAAGGCAAATCGTTGAACGACACGCAATGAGACGTGTGGAAGGCGGAACGTTAACAGAAGAACAGGTAGAAGACCTCGGTGTCGCCTTAATGAATTTAGAGGAAAAAATGGAAGAGTTGAAAGAGGTATTTGGCCTTGAAGCTGAAGATTTAAATATAGATCTTGGTCCATTAGGAAACCTGCTGTAGCAAGACTTCGAAGAGGTATCAAAATAGGGAGGAGGCACTTAAGTTATGGCAGTTGAACAACCGATGCAATCCAGCACGATCGTCGATGTTTTGGAAAAAGTATTAGATAAAGGTGTCGTGATTGCAGGTGATATACGCGTTGGAATTGCAGATGTAGAGCTTTTGACAATTAAAATCCGCCTGATCGTTGCCTCGGTTGATAAGGCCAAGGAAATAGGCATGGATTGGTGGGAAACAGATCCTTACTTGAGCTCAAAGGCTACGGAAAATAACCAGGCACTAGAAGAGGAAAACAAAAAACTAAAAGAACGACTTGATGCTCTGGAAAGCCAAATGAGTAATAACCGCTGGAATACAGCTGATCAAGAATAATATAGGAGGGATCGATCATGGCTGAAAAAACAAAAGAAACCAATAATTCAAACAGCACAAATAAAGGCGGCCCAATTAGACGCGCCGCAACGGGTGGAATTGTCGGCGCAACTGTCGGATATTTATCAACACCTAAAAACAGAAGTAAACTCAAAGCTAAAGTTAGCAAAGAAGTCTTGAAGGGGCAGGGTTCGAAGCTTGGAAATATGGCCAAAGACACGTTTACGAGTGTGAAAGATTCAGGAATGGAAAAATCAACCCAAGCCTTTCAAAACATGAAATCCTCCACGTCGAACTTGCTGAAGAAAAACCGTGATCCTGAAGGTTCTGAGGATGAGGAAGAAGAGGAACTGGACACCATGGAAGATGAGGATACTGAACTTGAAATGAGTGAAACAGGGAAAGAAGATCATGAAGATGAAGGAGAAGAAGGGGATTATGAGCAGCTAAAAGAAGAAAATGAAATGCTTCAGGAACGGCTGCACAGTTTAGAAGAGAAAATGGACAAGTTCCTTGAAATGAGCAATACCGTTGCTGCTACCTCTGAGGAAGACGAGGAGAAGCAAGAAGAGGATTACGAGGATCAAAGTCAAAGTGAGGAGGAAGAAGACGAGGGAGCAGAAGAGCAGGAAGAAGAAGTCTCTGAACAAAAAAAGCGTTCATCAAGCAAAAGTAAGAAAAATGAAAAGGATAAGGAAATAGAAGAAGGAAAGGACTCCAAAGCTAAAAACAATAAGAAGAATAGTGCGAAAAAGTCCGGTGGTACTAAAAAAACAAAAGTAAAGCAAAAAAATAAAGATTCAGATGATGCAGTGGAAGAGACAGCATTAGCAAGTAATGATGACACTTCTGCATAGGCAATCAAGAAATAAAGGAGAGATGACAATGAGTGAAGATACGAAAGATAATATACTGGAATTCTTTGTAAAGGCTTCAAATAAGCATGGATTTGAACTGGATATTTCCTTACTTGTTAACGGTGCGATTGTTTCCGGGACGATGGTTTCTGCTAAAGAGTATTTCGAAAATTTAAGTGAATCATTCGAGGACGGCAGCGACCTTTCGCAGGAATTGAGTAATCAGCTTGCTCAAGCAGGTGAATCTGCCGAATCCAATAACGATGGAGAAGCTCATTTTATTCATTTGAAAAATACACGCGTTTACTGTGGGGACAGCAAACCGACACCTTCAAAAGGAAAAATTCTTTGGAGAGGGAAATTAAGTGAAGTAGACAGTTTCTTTCTAGGTAAAATCTCTGAACCTAAGAGTACTAACAAAAAATCATGACCTTTTTTGAAGCACGTAGTTTGTTTGACTCTCTATAAAAACGTACCGAATCCATTTTAGTGCGTTTCTTTGGATTATGTATTATTATAGGCGAATGTATTGGAAGCTTTGACCCTGGGGACACGAATTCGGCCTTAGCGTCCGGGAATTCGACCCCAGCGCCTAGAGGTTCGTCCCTAACGCTCAAGGATTCTACCTTAGCGCCAAAAACCCGAACAAGGAGAGGAGAATCTCCTGTTCGGGTTTAACGCTCACAACGTCAAACAGCGATTATTTTCCTTTAATAAATGAGTATTTATAAATATAACCAGATCCCATCGGGTTACGATAAGTCCCTTTAACGTAAGGCTTCTGCAGTTTAGCAGTACCTGTTTGATAGATTGGCGCGATCACGGCATCCTCTTTAATTAATAACTTTTCAGCTTTTAAGAAAGCTTCGAAACGTTCCACAGGCTTTTGAGCTAATTCATTATTGGCTCGTTCAATGAGCTGATCATATTCCTCACTTGCATAACCCGTTTTGTTATTGGCGCCATCCGTCACCCACAGGTTCATAAATGTATTGGCATCAAGGTAGTCAGGCAGCCATACGTAGTTTTGCAGTTCATATTCCATCTCCGAATTGCGTCGTAAGCGCTCTTTGAATGGAACAGTTTGAACATTAATGGTTAATCCCTCAAGCTGTTCAAGCTGATCTTTGAAATAGGCCGTCATTTTTTTGGCTACTCCCATATCATCGCCAAGAAGGTTTAATTCCACTTCCTCAACGCCCAGCTCTTCTTTTGCCTTTTGCCAAAATTCCTTAGCCTTTTCCGGATTATACGGCGCGAGGTTTCCATTAATCTCTCGGAAGTCTTTGCCGGACTCTGGGTGTGACACGAATTCCGCAGGCATAGTTCCGCCTATCGGTGTAGCCCCGTTATTTAAAATAACGTTGGCGACATTTTCTTTGTTAATGATACGCTGAATAGCTTTTCTGGCATTTTTGTTACTCAGTATTTCATTTTCCTGATTCATTTTGATGTATAACAGACTAGGCTTTCTGATCGTAGAAAATTCCGGGGATGTACTGTACTTATCTACAAATTCAGCTGTTAACCCAGTTCGGTCTAAAGCACCTGATTCATACAAGTTAACAGAAGTAGACACCTCTTTTACAACTTTTACATTGATTTTATCGAGCTTGACATTCTCTTTATCCCAGTAATCTTCATTCTTCTCAAGTACCCAGCCTTCGCCGGGGCTCCATTTAGTCATCTTAAATGGACCATTAGCGAGAAGGGCATCTGATGACAGAGCAAAATCCTCTCCGTGTTTCTCGACAAATTCTTGCTTCAATGGCAGAAAGGTTGTAAAAGTCGTCAGTTCTTTAAAGTAAGGAATAGGTTTCTCCAGTTGTACTTCTAAGGTTGTGTCATCTATGGCTTTTACCCCAAGTTTCTCAACTGGCATTTCTCCTGTAGAGACAGCTTCTGCATTTTTTACAACTCCGTTAAACATGTAAGGTCCGTACTCGGAACCGACTTCCGGGTCTACGGCACGACGCCAGGAATAAACAAAGTCATGAGCCGTCACAGGGTCACCATTCGTCCATTTAGCGTCTCGCAGTTTAAATGTCCATGTTTTTCCATCTTCACTTACCTTATGGCTTTTCGCAATCCCTGGTTCAATTTCAGCATTCTTACCAAATCGATATAAGCCATCCGTTGTTGCAGCAAGCCATTGGAAGGCAACAACATCAGTAGCCATGGATGGATCCATGGTAGGTATTTCACTTGATTCAGAGATGTTCAGAACCTGTTTATTATCGGACTGTTCACTTCCCTCGGGACTTGTTTCAGAGCTCGAAGACGATGATTCGCCTGAACAAGCTGCCAGAAATGTAATCAACATCAGCAGACTAAATAACAACAACCTAGACATTTTCACTTCTCAACCAACCCCCAATTTATGTAATTCATAAAGACAAGTTTTATGGTAGCAGATTTATCTGTAAATTCAAAATTCTAGGAATCTGCAGGGGATTAAAGCTTTAAAGTCTGTGTGAATTACAATAAGAGGTGCGTTAGGGCAGGTGCATCAAGCGTTTATTAGAGGCCGACAAGATACAAACAGGTGTGAAGTGGTAATAATTACAACAATAATTTAATAGGTCATTTGTACTCTTTTTGGGATGGTTAGGGAGTTAACCAATGTTGTATGCCTGTGAAAGAAAGGTGATGGGATATAAATACCTATAATCATTGCAAGGTATTTATATCCATTTTTATTGTGAGGGAATTTTATGACAAAAAAACTAACTACCGCCACTCTCTCGGGGTAGTTAGTTTTGAAAATTATCAGCTCAACTATATATTTTTCAGAAAAAGGGTGAGTAAGCAGCTTACATTATTAGTGGCGTTTGCTCAACCAAAGCACACCTGACTTTGCTAAACGAGGTAAACGACCTGTCACAGGCTGCTGCATCATATTTCCGAAGCCATCGGATTTTCCAAGCGATCCCAATGTACCTTTTAACTTAATCTCGGCTGGTTTCCTCGGTTCTTCTCCTTTGAGTACAGATCCGAGGACCTCAGCAATTTGCTCACCTTGCTGCCCTGCCAGTTGAGCACTTGGTGAATGATAAGATGAAGCACAGTCCCCAACAACATAAACTTGGGGATGTGTGGGAACTTGATAATAATCATTTAAGATAACTTTTTCTTGTTCATCTTTTTCAAAAGAAAGCTCCCGAACTAAGTAATTAGGACGAACCCCGGCTGTCCAAATGGTCACATCATTTAAGTAACAGACGCCGTTGTTACAAACACCATCTCGTTCTACGTATTCAACATTGGAATGGTGAATGACATCGACGTCATTTTTGGCAAACCATTCTTCCACATATTCCTGGATTTTAGAATCAAATGCTTTAAGGACCGATGCCCCGCGGTCGAGCAGTCTAATGTTAAGGTCTGGTCTGCTTTCTCTTACTTCTGAGGCGACCTCGATACCGCTTAATCCAGCACCGACGATCGTTACTTTCCCATAAGCTTGTAAATTACCGATTGCCAGTCCGGCACTTCTTGCTTTGCCGAATGTTTGCACACTTTCGGTGAATTCTTGCGCTCCTTCAACGCCATGGTAGTTATCCTCACATCCAAGACCAAGCACTAAATAATCATAGTCAATGGCATCACTCGACTCTTTCATCAAAATTTGCTGATTGTCGATATCAATTTTCTCAATTTCCCCATATTCATAATTTACCTGGGCATCCGTCGGGAATTCCATACGTACATCGCGATCAGCAATCGTGCCGGCAGCAATTGTGTAGAATTCCGTCTTTAAGGAGTGGTAGGGATTCCGATCGACAACCGTGATATGTACATCATCAGGAAGGTTATTAGAAATTAAGTTCATTAATATTTTCAGGCCGCCGTATCCACCGCCTAATATAACTAATCTTTTCATTGTAAACACCCACTTTTTTAATAATAGATCACATTTTTTCTGTCCATTCATCGTAACCGCTTTCGAATATTTCTATCTCAACATTACCAAAAATAATAGAAGAAAACTATAGCAAAAACAGTTACTTTGTTATAACGATCGCTTGGCTGCCTAACTGCTTCCAGCCTTTAATGAATTGTTCCTTGTTTACTTTTTGGTTCTTTAAACCGTATGGATTGTTAATATAGAAATTATTTTTATCATAGCCTGTTAGGACCACACTATGTAAGTCAAACGTAACTTCGATTTCTCCACTTGGGGTGTCCCATGTGCGAAAACTGTTGACTGGCCCAAACGTTGACGTCACAATCACCCATACTGGAAGTCCCTGATCCAGGTAATGGAACAACTTGTCGGGAGCGCTTCCTGTGAAATCAATTAGACGATCTCCGACATAACTTCTGGTCGCGTCAGCAAGCGGCCCATGGTAAATCGATAAACCTGGTCCATCTTCCATATCCCCTACAAATCCTTTATTAGGATTTCCTTTAAGTCCATTTGAATAGACCAGCGGCACGCGTTTCACTTTTTCAGCTAGTTCATTTTTCGTAACGGCGATATCGAAATAATTAAGAATCATGGCCATACTCGTTACTTCGCATCCATTGTATAGTCTTGGTGGGTCCATTTGATTGAGGAGTGGAACGTCAAGCGGAAAGTCAGGTATGGGTGTGACTTCATCCAGTGCTGTCGATTGATCGGATGTCATCTGTTCTGGCTTGGCAGTTTCTTTGTTATCAACGGCAGGAGCGGGTGCCTCGTCTTTCTTAGGTTCTGTTTCAGGCTTATTTTCAGGAGGAGCCGTGTTTGGTTTCTCCTCGGTGTATTCTTCCCATTGTGCAAAAACAACTCCGTAAATACTGAGCATACTAATGAGAAGCAGGACCATAATTGAATATTTTGCACGCACAATACCTTTCTCCTTCACTTATAACAGTATTTATTTACTCCAAATAACACATTATCAAATTTATTAGATAAACACTAGAAAAACTAATAAACACAAAGATAGTTTTCACAAAGTTCACTTCGAACATTCTTTTGTTTTAGAATTATTTAAAAGGGAATAGACATAGGAGAAATGACCTGTATTACTTAGAAGGAGGATTTTGTTTTGATGAGTGAGAAAATAAACGTAATCGAACAATCGTTAAAAGCGCTGCTGGAAGATAAGGACTTTCTTCCCGACTTGAAAGACAAAACGAGAGACCAAGCTTTTAAGTCTTTAGTATCGATCCTTTCGACACCAAACAAGATACATAAGTCGTTCCTAAGGATTGCCTTGGAAAATGGCACGATCGTACGCATCCCTTCTTTTCGTATTCAGCACAACAATACACTTGGTCCCTATAAAGGAGGGATTCGTTTCCACCCCTCTGTAAATGAAGAGGAAGTTTCCAACCTCGCCAAGCTGATGACACTGAAGAATGCGCTTCACGAGGTTCCTTTTGGAGGAGGAAAAGGCGGTGTCGTCATTAACCCGAAAGACTACACTCCAAAAGAATTGAATTTAATTTGTAAGAAATTTGTGCAATATAATAATGATATCCTCGGGCCTGATAAAGACATTCCGGCACCTGATGTGGGTACGGGTGACCGTGAGATGGATTGGATGATGGCAGAGTATAAGAATACTCACCCGGGCGAGCCTTATAGAGGGAGTTTTACCGGCAAGAGCATTATAAACGGAGGATCACTAGGACGCCGGGAAGCAACAGGAAAGGGTGTTTATTTTACCTTTCGTTACATGATGCACAATTTCCTACACGACAACAAGCAATGGCTTGAGAAAACAGACAATATTTTTGCCAAAACTGCTTTAGACCATGCAAATCGCAAACTGACTATGGCTGTTCAAGGCTTTGGAAATCTTGGCTCTGTAGGCGCTCTTGAGGCTTATCAGTGCAAATATTTACAAAATCAGATTGTTGCAGTCAGTGATCATAACGTTATGCTCTATAACTCAGACGGACTTGATATCCCTGCGTTAAACACTTATGCCAAAGAGCATGATGGGGAGCTGCCAACGACAGAGGAGGAGCTCGCTGCCAATGATATTAAAGCGACAGTCCAAAATCGGGATGATTTATTAGAACTTGATGTCGATGTTCTTATGCTTGCTGCCCTGGAAGATCAGATCCACGAACGCAATATGGATCAGATTAAGGCGCGAATGATTATCGAAGGCGCGAATGCCCCCATTACAGAAGAGGCAGATGAACACTTAAGCAGTAAGGGTGTATTAATCGTGCCGGATATTCTGGCGAATGCCGGCGGGGTTATTGTTTCTTATCTGGAATGGATTCAAGGTCGTGAGACGCAATTTTATAAGGAAGAAGAAATTTACGAGCTTCTTTTTGATAAGATGCAGCAAACGATGGACACCATTTTTCCCCAGTTCTTTGGCGACCCTTTTGCACTAAGACAGAACTGTTATATTCATTCTGTTATGAAGCTATCTACGGTGATGTATCGACAAGGCAAATTGTATTAAAATGATCACATACCTCTTGGATTCTGAATATAGAAATTCAAGAGGTTTATTATGATTAATCTTTTTTCAAAGTCTGATTATACTAAGGAGCGAGCTCTATTGTTGACGAAGCATGGTTCACCTTGTATGATCTTATAGGTAACTAATCCGACTTTAATAATAGGGATTGAATATAAATAGGAGGGAAATGGATGAAGAAATATGGCGCGTTACTAATTATGTCCTTATTTATACTTATTCTAGCTGCATGCGGATCAGGTGAGTCTGACAATAGTGGAGACGAAGCAGCAAGTGATCAATCTTTACTCGATCAAATTAAAGAAAAAGGTGTCCTTACGATAGGAACAGAAGGAACCTATGCTCCATATACATTTCATAATGATCAGGGAGAACTTACTGGCTACGATGTTGAGGTGGCCCGTGAAATTGCCAAACGGATGGGCGTTGAAGCTGAATTTAAAGAAACAAAGTGGGATGCGATGTTTGCTGGGTTAAACAGTGAACGATTTGATATGATCGCAAACCAGGTGGGGATTAAGCCCGACCGTAAAGAGAAATACAACTTTTCAATTCCTTATACGTACACATCCGCTGTACTTGTAACTAAAAAAAATAATGAAGAGATTAAAAGCTTTGAAGACCTCGAAGGTAAGACATCAGCACAGTCTTTAACAAGTAATTACTCAACGATTGCCGAAAATCATGGTGCTGAGATCGAAAGTGTAGAAGGGTTTAACCCAGCTATGCAGCTGCTTGCGAATGGGCGTGTAGATGCAACCGTAAATGATCGTCTGTCTGTGCTTGATTATTTGAATGAACAAGGGGAAAGCGCACCAGTTCAAATCGTCGATAAAAAGGAAGAGGCCTCTGAAACGGCGATGATGTTCCGTGAAAATAACCCTGAGCTCGTAGAAGCTGTAAACGAAGCATTGAAGGGTATGAAAGAAGACGGAACCTTAGCAGAAATCTCCCAAAAATGGTTTAACGAAGATGTTTCAGTTAAGTAGTACATTGCTGAGTCCGGAATCAATTGAAATCCTTAAGAACTCCTTTCTGCCCTTGTTGAAAGGAGTTCTTGCTTACACGATTCCGCTGTCCTTGCTCTCTTTTTTCATTGGACTGGTTTTAGCCGTGACTACTGCGATTTTTCGGATATCAGGAATAAAAGTGTTAAGCGGAATTGCACGAGTATATGTATCGATAATTCGTGGAACTCCGCTTCTTGTGCAATTATTTATAGTATTTTTCGGTCTGGGATCATTAGGTATCGAATTCTTGAAGTTCGATCCTTTTGTAGGTGCCTTAATCGCGTTTTCCTTAAACACGGGGGCGTATGCATCTGAGACGATTCGTGCTTCGATCCTATCGATTGATAAAGGCCAATGGGAGGCTTCTTCTTCGATTGGAATGTCCAATTTCCAGTCACTAAGACGCGTCATTCTGCCACAGGCTACCCGTGTTTCGATCCCGCCGTTGTCCAACTCGTTCATCGGCCTGGTGAAAGAGACATCACTTGCTTCGACGATTTTAGTAAGTGAGATGTTTAGAAAAGCGCAGGAAATTGTGGCCACCACTTATGAGCCATTGCTCGTTTATACGGAAGCAGCCGTGATTTACTGGGTGATTTGTTTCATTCTTTCACTTGTTCAAGATCAAATCGAAATACGATTAAATCGCTATGTGAAAACGTAAGGAGATTTATCTATGCTAACCATGGACCATATTTATAAACAGTTTGGTGACCTCGTTGTATTAAAGGACATCAGTCTCAATGTTGAACAGGGGAAGGTGGTTGTCATTATCGGACCCTCGGGCTCCGGAAAAACCACGCTGCTGCGGTGCTTAAACGTGTTGGAACAGCCTGAAAGCGGCTCTGTGACAATCGACCAGCAGACCCTGAACTTTACGAAGAAGCTTACGAAAAAACAAATCCGTGATTTTCGCAAGCAGTCAGGCATGGTTTTTCAAACGTACAATCTTTTTCCACACTTAAGTGTGATTCAGAACGTGATGGAAGGGCCTGTGACTGTGCAAAAAGTAGATAAAACGAAGGCTCGTGACAAGGCTGCAGAGTTGTTAACCAAAGTAGGCCTTCAGGAAAAAATGTATGAATACCCATACAAACTTTCAGGAGGACAGCAGCAGCGTGTTGGCATTGCACGGGCGATGGCGATCGATCCGAAGGTTATGCTGTTTGACGAACCAACTTCAGCCCTTGACCCTGAGCTCGTCGGTGAAGTATTGAGAGTTATGAAAGGACTTGCTAACGAAGGAAGAACAATGGTCGTTGTCACTCACGAAATGAAATTTGCGAGAGAAGTGGCCGATGAAGTGATCTTCATGGATGATGGGGTCATTGTCGAACGAGGGGCTCCTTCTGTGCTGTTTGAGCATCCAAAAGAACAGCGAACCCGGCAATTTCTCAATATCATCAATCAGTAGGGGCGGCTAATTTTGGCTGCCTCTTTTTTTAAGTTTTCTTCAGTGGATTCGATCATGAATTAGATAATAAGCTCATAAAAGGTGAAAATTCGCTCATGATTATAAATAAACGCTCAGGATTGTAAATCAAGCGCTCACTTTTGCGCCTAAACGCTCACACTAATTTTTTGGAGAGAGTTCGAATCGCTTTACCGCCTAAAGCCATTGACTTAAACTAATTGGAATAAGACATACAACAAAAGAGGGATTGTACATTGAAGCCTATACACAGCGATATTTTACAGTTTAGAGGGACACATTATGACTTTGGCTGCCTGCAAGGTAAGCAGTTGAAAGGTTCGTTGACGGTCAGAAACCGCGAGAAGCAATGGAGCGTAAGAAAGCCCAGGTTTATGGTGGAGGAAGCAGAAGTCAAAGAGGCGATCACGCGTTTTGCTCCCGGCCTCTGGGAAGAACTCATTGGTTTAAGCGATGCCCTAGAATGGCCGATGGAGCGTGTGATGATGGAATTCGGCGGCTACCGGGTCGATTACAAACGCTCGGGCTGCTCCATTATAACAGGGGACGGATATATGATTCGAAATTATGATTATATGCCAAAAACTTACGAAGGCCGCTACAGTTTCTTTCAGCCGACAGACACGGGTTATGCGATTGCCGGACCTACTCAGCGCATTACGGGTCGAATGGACGGAATGAATGAAAAGGGGCTGGCGCTTGGCTACAATTTCATGCATCGGAAAAAGCCCGGAGATGGATTTATCTGCTGTGCAATCGGCCGGCTCGTGCTAGAAACATGCGAGACGGTGGAGGAAGCGGTGGACATGCTGCAGGAGATTCCCCATCGCCATTCGTTCAGCTATACCGTTTTTGACAAGAGTGATCAAACCTTTGTTGTTGAGGCTTCTCCTCGAGGCGTTAAGGTCCGTCAGGCTAACGTCTGCACAAATCACTTTGAAATCATGACAAAAGAAAACCGCAATCATCTTGTCGATTCCATGAAAAGGATGGACGCGATGAACAGCCAGCGCGAACATCTTGCCGGGGCTTATGATGCCTTCCGGTTAATGAATGATACAGATAAAGGCGTTTTTTCAAAACAATACAGAAATTGGGCAGGAACCATTCATACATCAGGTTATCTTCCAAACGAAATGAAAACCTGGTTCGCGCTTGGTGGGGACGCGGAGCCGGTGGAATTTGATTTCGCCAAGTGGCTTGATGGGGAAGATCTTAAATTAGAACGGATTCATGGTGAAGTGGATACAGATATTCCGTTTGTTCATCTTGATGAAAGAGCGTACTGGACAGGAAGAAAATAACCGAGTCAATTTATAGTAAAGCAGGAGACACGTTCATGAGCTCATGAACGTGTCTCCTGCTTTGTGCTTATAACATTAGCGGAACCTGTTTTTGAATAATTTGAAGAAAGTAAACGAGCTGTTTCTTCAAGCGTTGTTCACAATCCACATCGATGATTGGATGGGAAGGGCTGGATTTATCAATCTGATCGTCCAGTAAATACACACCTTTTAGATTTTGTCCCTTCAATGTAGCCAGCAAAGGTTTAAGTGCATATTCTATGGCGAGTAAATGGGATTTGCTGCCGCCGCTCATAATGGGAAGAACGGGTGTATCCTTTAACACATCCTGCGGCAATAGATCGATGAGTGCTTTAAGAATGCCAGAGTAGGAGGCCTTATATACGGGTGAAGCAACGATGACGCCTTTTGCTTGCTGGATCGTTTCCGTAATTTTCTCAATCGCTTCACTGTCATAACGGGCATAAAATAAATCCTCAGGCGAAACATTGCGGACTGAAATTTTAGTCGTAGATAACCCTTCCTCAACGACCAATCTGTCTAGATAATCTAAAACTTTTTCTGATCTTGATTGTTCTGAAGGGCTTCCTGACAACAACACGATATCACTCATATAACAACTTCCTTTCCATTAATAATTTAAATGCGCTTCGTTAAAGTGTAAAAAATCTCGATCACACATATAAAAACCCTCTTTTCTTGTAATGAGAAAAGAGGGTTTAACGGTTCATTCCGCTCTTATCTCCCAAGATTTTAAATCTTGCTGGACGGAGCACCTTCCTGACTGCAGTCAGAGGTTGCTGAAGCTTCACAGGGCCAGATCCCTCAGCTTCTCTGGATAAGAATTTTAAATTTGAGTCTAATCGTAATATGAATCCACGGCTATTGTCAACAAATAATTAGAAAAGAAAATAAATTAGGAAATTGATATACCTTTTCAAGAACATGAAAAGGTTCTAAATAATCATTGAATTCTGAAAAATAACCCTGTAAACTAAACTGGACCATCCACTTAGTCTGTCCAATAATTTTTCGAAAGGGTCGAGAAGATGAAGGAGTCTCCTATCAGAAAAAAACGCGTCTATCATATGATCGTAGAACAAATTAAAGAGTGTATTAAAAGGGGGGAAGTTGTACCTGGGGGGAAATTGCCTTCAGAGAGGACGCTGGCTGCAAAGTTGTCTGTATCCAGAACATCTGTGAAAGAGGCATTTAGCGTGCTGGAGTCATCTGGCATCGTTGAAATCAAGCAGGGCAGTGGTGTTTATCTCTTAGAAAATACGATCGAAGATATTATGAATAAACTACGGGCTCTTATTCGTGGACAGTCGGCTAATATGGTTGAGCTTATGGAATTGCGACAGGCTGTAGAAGTGGATATTGCTTTTTACGCGGCACATAGAAGAAATCAGCAGGATATTGTAGGATTGGAACAATCCTATCTTCAGCTCGAACAGGCCGTGGTAGCTAATAGTTTGGCTGCCGAGGAGGATTTGGCTTTTCACATGTACATTGCCAGGATTGCAAGAAATCAATTACTGGCTCAAGTAATGACCATGGTATCTGATCAGGTGTTAATTGGGCTGGAGGACAGCCGGGCCCGATCGCTGGATATACCAGGGCAAAGCGAACAAATATTACAGGAACATAAGGCGATCTATCAGTCTATCCAAGAGGGTGAACCAAATTCTGCAAGTGCAGCGATGAGAGAACATCTTGAAAATGTAAAACAACGGTACTTATAATTTTTTGAAAACGATTACAATGGAGGGATGGTTGTGGGTTCTGAAGCACATTCTCATGAGCAAATGCATACAGAGGTCCCTAAAGCTCCGACGACGATCGGGGGAAAGTTAAAAACGGTAGGACCAGGGATTGTTACTGCTGCAACAGGGGTAGGCACTGGTGATCTGGTCGCAGCACTCGTAGCTGGAGTTTCTTTCGGGACAACTTTGATTTGGGCAATCATCATCGGAGCGATTCTCAAATTCTTTTTAACAGAAGGAATGGGGCGCTGGCAATTGGCAACAGGAAAGACCATTTTAGAAGGCTGGCGGTCGATGGGAAAATGGGCGACAGGATACTTTGGTGTTTATTCGATTCTCTGGGGTTTCAGTTATGGGGCGGCAGCCATGACGACGTCTGCCTTAATGATGGTCACTATGTTTCCAATCATGCCATTATGGGCATGGGCCATCATACATGGAATTGCCGGACTTTTAATTGTGTTGACAGGCCGGTATGACATATTTGAACGAGTGATGACGGTGTTGGTAGGAGTTATGTTCGTAACGGTAGTGGGGTCAGCGGTCATGATCGCGCCAGACCTTGGAAATATCTTAAGTGGAACAATTCCGCGTTTCGACAGTGGATCATTCTTGCTTGTACTGGGATTGCTTGGCGGTGTTGGCGGGACAATCACGATGGCAGCTTATGGCTATTGGATTCGTGAGAAAAACTGGCAAGGGAAATCATGGATTTCTATGATGAGGCTTGATACGTCAGTTGCTTATATTATTACAGCGATTTTTACCACATCACTGCTCGTAATCGGTGCGGAATTTTTATACGGAACAGGTGTTGAAATCAACGGAGAAGAAGGGCTTGTAACGTTAGGATCGATCTTTAGTTCTGAGTTCGGGAGTGTTGCCCGCTGGTTATTTTTAATCGGTGCATGGTCGGCTGCCTTTTCATCCTTATTGGGTGTATGGAATGGGGTTCCTTATTTATTCGCTGATTTTATGAGACTTGTCCGCAAACGGAATTTGGACACCCCGGTATCAGAAAAAGAACCGGCTTACCGCTTTTATTTACTATGGCTGACATTTCCTCCAATGCTGTTGCTCTTTTTTGATAAACCTGTTGGAATTGTCATTGCATACGGAGCGCTTGGGGCCTTGTTTATGCCATTTTTGGCCATTTCACTATTAACGTTGTTAAATTCTAAACGTGTAGACAAAGTCTATCAGAATGGCTGGATTACCAACGCTGTATTAGTTGGGAGCTTGTTGTTGTTTGGGTATCTTGGGGCAGTGGAACTTATCAATTTGTTTTAGTAGAGGAGAGGCAGATAGATGATGTATGACTATACGATAATCGGTGCTGGAATCGTCGGCTTGTCTGTAGGATTGGAGCTGACAAAACGCTATCCAAATGCTCGGATTTTAATTGTCGAAAAAGAAGCAGCCATTTCGGTTCATCAAACGGGAAGGAATAGCGGGGTGATTCACTCGGGAATTTACTACAAACCGGGTAGTCTGAAGGCAAGGATGGCCCGTACAGGCAACCGGCAGATGGTTAATTTTTGTAAACAACACGGCATAGAGCATGACATGTGCGGCAAATTGATTGTGGCTACGAATCAGGATGAGCTGGCGCTGCTTGAAAATCTTTATGCGCGCGGGTTGGAGAATCAGCTGGATGTAGAAAAAATATCAGCTGACGAACTTAAGGAAATAGAACCACATGTGAAGGGGATCGCAGCCATTCGAGTTCCAAGTACGGGAATCGTTAATTACCAGCGGGTTGCTCAAGTTTTTGCCGAACAAATTCAGCAAAATGGCGGGGAAATCATATTGAATACAGAGGTTCAAGATATGACGGATGATACAGATGGAGTTCAGCTTCATACAAACCGTGGAATCCATCAAACCAAGTTCCTCATTAACTGTGGTGGTTTATTCAGTGACAGAATCGCCCAAATGGCTGGAATTAAAACGGACATGAGAATTATCCCGTTTCGCGGAGAATATTTTGAGTTGAATCCTGAGAAGCGCCACCTTGTTCAAAACCTGGTGTATCCCGTTCCTAACCCAGACTTTCCTTTCCTTGGTGTTCATTTTACGAGAATGATGGATGGGCGGGTTCTGATCGGCCCTAATGCTGTTCTTAGTTTTAAACGAGAAGGGTACAGCAAAACGGATTTTGAAGTGAAAGATTTCATTGAATCGACTACTTACCCGGGATTGCTTAAGCTGGCCAGCAAAAATGCTGCCGAAGGGTTAAAAGAAATCTATCGCTCTTATAGTAAAAAAGCATTAGTTAAGGAGATTCAGCGGTTTATTCCTGAAATCGATGAAGAGGATATTGTCCCGGGGAAAGCTGGAGTTCGTGCACAGGCACTTGATTCTGACGGGCATTTGATTGATGATTTTATGATGATTCAGGGCCGGCGAATGGTCCATGTATGTAATGCACCTTCCCCGGCTGCCACGGCATCGCTCGAAATTGGGCGGGAGATTGTGTCTCGTGTGGAAAAGAAATATCAAGGGACGGCAAGTTACTAATGGAACGCTTTGAAAGGCTTTTAGGTAAAATTCTTATTGACGTTTTATCTTAGCTGTTGAAGTTTATCGAAAATTGACAAATCTGATAAACTGAATAGTAGACTGAGAAGTGAAAGGCCTTTCAAAGGAGAGAACATCTACATGAAGAACACACTACGAATCGCCGGCGCTTATGTCGGTATCATTATTGGAGCAGGATTTGCTTCAGGACAGGAAATTGTCCAATTTTTTACAAGTTTTGGATTGTGGGGGATCGTCGGGGCTGTTATAACGATTGCCTTGTTTGCGTTTATTGGAATGCAGCTCATACAGCTTGGATCGCATTTACAAGTCTCCTCCCATAAAAAAGTCATTCGACATATTTGCGGAAAATACTTAGGTCCAGTGGTCGATATTACGCTGACATTCTTTTTGTTTGGGGTGGCCACCATTATGGTCGCAGGAAGCGGTTCGATCTTCGAACAGCAATTTGGCATGTCCCCCTTAGTGGGTAATATCTTAATGGTTATTTTATCCACGCTGACCCTTTGTCTAAATACGGACAAGGTGATTTCAGTAATTAGTTTAATCAGCCCGTATATGTTAACTCTTATTATTATCATCACCATTTATTCATTCTTTACCAGTAACGCTGAACTATCAGAACTGGAAAGCATTGCGTTAGCCCAGCCATCAGCAGCCTCGCACTGGCTGCTTAGTGCCCTATTGTATGTCGCCTTTAATATTGCTGTAGGGTTTTCGATGATGACGCTGATTGGTTCTACTTCTAAAGATAGTAGAGTGGCTGGACGAGGGGCAGTACTAGGTGGAATTTGCCTTGGCGTTTTAGTTGTTTTGATCAATTTAGGAATCTATGCAAATATCAATCGGCTGCAAGGGGTTGATATGCCGACACTGGCATTAGCTTCTGATATATCACCTTTTGTTGGCATCCTGATGTCAATTGCACTGCTTTCTATGATCTTCAATACAGCTGTTGGCATGTTGTATTCATTTACCGCGCGATTTGTAGAAGCAGATACACCGAAATTCAGAGGTGCGGTAGTCGTCGTAGGGCTTCTTTCCTTTGCGGCAAGTTTAGTAGGATTTACTGACTTGGTCAGCACCGTATACCCATTGATGGGCTATTTAGGATTCGTCTTGATAGGAGGAGTGGCCATTACTTGGTTACGGTCTAAAAAGCAATCAGCTCCAGTAACTGCTGAAGAACAATAAGTTCTTGCACGTTGTCGCGAAAGAATTTTTTTGCGAGAGTATGATATGAAAATTCGAACATGCATTCAGGAGAGGAATGCTCGGTAAGCCGAAGTAATGGATCACCATTTCTTCGGTTTTCCTTTTATTTTTCTCCTTACAAAGGGGAAGTTGGATGGAACTATCAGAACAACTCGGAAAGGAAATTATTTCAATGCTTTCGGCCTATATTGATGTGCCTATTAACTTGATGGATCCCAGCGGCAAAATTGTCGCAAGTACAGATCAGGGGCGTGTATCACAGTTACATGGCGGGGCAAAAAAAGTCATTGAGACCAAGCAGGAACAGATTATACATGAAAGTGATGTAGAAGATCTCTCAAATGTAAAGCCAGGAGTGAATCTGCCCATTTTTCATCGTGACGAACTGGCGGGGGTAGTAGGGCTTACTGGGAGTCCGGAGGATGTTATGCAGGCAGCTGGTATGACTCGGGGGTCTGTCGAGATTGCTCTTGAACAAGTCTATCAACAGCGTCAGGTTTTTTATCAAGAAAGACAGTGGAATAACTGGGTTCAACAGCTGCTTCATCCTATCAAAATGGATGAGGAGTTTTTAATCCAAGAAGCTACTTATACATTGAATGTGGATGTGAAGCAGAATTGGCAGGTGCTCGTTCTTTGTCTATCAAACCATTTCGAGTGGTGTGAAAGGATTCGCCAACTTCTTACCTCACAAGGGCAGCACCCCTTATTTGTCGTCCCTCATCAAGAGAATGAGGTGATAGCCGCGTTACCTGATCAGAACGATTCTATTATTATAGAAGATATCTTGAAAGAATTACATACAATAGATGTTTCAGCAGGGATCGGTGGAGCCGAATATGGCATAGCCGGGCTGCGTCGTTCTTATTTTCAGGCTGTAGATGCCATCCATTTAACCGATAAGAAATATTCATATAGTAAAGATGTTCAAATGGAACGGTTGCTGTATCACATTGATCCTGAAATTTTAAACGAGGTAACGAAAGGCTATCAGAACCGTTTAAACCAACTTGAAAAAGTGTATAAGGAGACCCTGATCTGTTATTTCGCATCCAATTTAAGGGTGAATAGGACAGCCGCTGACATGCATATACATCGGAACACACTCGTTTACCGTTTAGAACAAATTCATAAAAAAACAGGCCTGAACCCTAAAGTGTTTAAAGAAGCGATCATCCTTCAAGCTTTGTTGCTTTAAATTTGTGCATTTGCATAAGAAAACGATTGCAATAATCAGTAAATTTAGTGGATACAGCTAATTGTTTTTCCGCTGTTTTTTCGGTTGAATAGAAGTAACTAAGAATGAAGGAGAGTTCTATGAAGATTGTACTTGCACCTGACTCATTTAAAGGAAGTATTACAGCTTCTCAGGCTGCTGAAGCTATGGCGAAAGCAATACATTCCCTTCCCTATAACGTAGAGACAATTCTGAAGCCGATGGCCGATGGGGGAGAGGGAACGCTTGATGCTTTGTTAAAAGCTACAAACGGTGAAAGAGTTACTTTTTTATGTCACGGCCCTTTAGGTGAACTTTTTGAGAGTCATTATGTAGAGGTAGGGGAAAAAACCGCCGTCATTGAATGTGCAGCTATTTCAGGACTGCCGATTGTTCCACGTGAAAAAAGAAACCCTGATCTTACAACGACCTATGGTTTAGGAGAAGCGATTCTTTATGCACTTGATCGAGGAGCTCAGGAATTAATCATCGGTCTTGGTGGAAGTTCGACGAATGATGGAGGCCTTGGAATGCTTCAGGCTTTAGGGATGGAAGCATCAAAGGTAAATGGTGAGCGAGCGGGAATCTTTGGCAAGGATTTGTTTGAGGTGGATTCTATTAACTTGTCCTCTCTCGATTCCAGATTGCAAGAAGTTTCGATCAAAGTTGCCTGTGACGTTGACAATCCTTTAACGGGAAAGCGAGGAGCCACCTATGTGTACGGTCCGCAAAAAGGTGCCAACCCTGAGCAAGTCGAAGCTTATGATCATGCGCTTGGAAAATGGGGACAGCTTATCGAACGAGGCCAGGGGCGATCTTTCGCGAATCAATCAGGGGCAGGAGCTGCCGGAGGTCTCGGATTTGCCTTGCTGGCTATAGGAGCCGAACTGCATTCAGGGGCAAAGCTTGTTTCAGAAGCCATTGGGTTAGAAAAATCCATTGCACAGTCAGGTCTGGTCATCACCGGAGAAGGACAAAGTGATGTGCAAACATTGTATGGGAAAGCGCCAGGATATGTAGGAAAGCTAGCTGACAAATATGGTAAACCCGCAATTCTCTTATCTGGAAGCCTTGACGGTGAATTGGACAAAATGAATGGAACTTTTGCCGGTTGTTTTTCGATTGTTCCTGGTCCGAGGTCGCTTGATGAGTGTATGGAAGAAGGAGAGACTTACCTGTATGAGGCTTGCAGACAATTGGTCTCTTTTTATACAAAATTAATGGAGGAGTGAGAACATGGAAGGATTCGGGCTTGTGCTGGTCATCGTCTTAGGCGTAGTGTTTGTTATCTTAGCGACTGCTAAATTTAATCTTCACCCGTTTTTATCTTTACTTTTTGGTGCGTTTTTTATCGGAATCCTGGCAGGAATGCCTCTGGCTGATGTCGTCGAAGCGATTAATGGCGGTTTCGGCGGACTTATGGGCGGCATCGGACTGGTCATTGTATTTGGAACAATTATTGGTGTTATTTTAGAAAAATCAGGAGCGGCTTTAAGAATGGCGGAAGTTGTGCTTCGGTTCGTGGGCGAAAAAAGACCGCAGCTGGCGATGAGCCTAATCGGCAGTATTGTCAGTGTCCCGGTATTTTGTGACTCTGGGTATGTTATTTTATCGTCACTAAAGAAAGCGCTTGCGAAAAAGACAGGTGTCACGGTTGCTTCCATGGCCATCGCTCTATCTACTGGCTTATTTGCGACACACACTCTCGTACCGCCCACCCCCGGTCCCATAGCAGCAGCGGGAAACATTGGGGCGGAAGATTATTTAGGGACCGTGATTTTGTTCGGCTTAATTGTGTCGATTCCAGCGATCATTACTGGTTATATTTGGGCCATGAAAGCCGGCACGAAAATTCAAATTGAAGACCATGAAGAAGACTATGATTACGATGAAATTATCAAAGGCTTCGGTGAAATGCCATCCACCTTTAAGTCATTTGCTCCAATTATTGTGCCGATTCTATTAATCGGTTTTAGTTCCGTTATTACTTTTGCCGGATGGTCAGGAAATCTGTTTGATTTCTTCCTGTTTCTCGGGTCTCCGGTCGTAGCGTTACTTGTCGGAGTGCTTTTTGCCTTTCTGCTGCTGCCAAAGTTTGACCAGGAAACACTGACGGACTGGGTAGGAGTAGGATTGAAAGATGCTGCACCGATTTTATTAATTACGGGAGCCGGTGGGGCGTTCGGTTCGGTAATCAGTTCAACTAGTATTGCTGATTTAATTAAAGGTCTAGCAGGAAGTGAACTATTTACAGGGGCTCTATTTATCTTCATCCCATTTATCATTGCCGCAGCGCTAAAGAGTGCTCAAGGTTCGTCGACGGCTGCTATTGTCATCACATCCACCTTGATCGCGCCGTTGCTGCCCCAGCTGGGAGTCGAAGGGGCTGTTCCGTTATCCCTCGTCGTTATGGCGATCGGGGCAGGGGCAATGTGTGTTTCCCATGTCAATGACAGTTACTTCTGGGTCGTGAAGGAGTTTAGCGGCATGTCGATTACACAGGCATATAGAGCACAGACTATGGGGACCCTTCTCCAAGGAATTGTTGCCATCGTGGTTACTTCGATCTTATGGTTTGTTTTTGTATAAAACGTATAGCTATACCTCCCTAACGTTTACTAATAGAGTATTAATCAAAGGCCAGAGAGAGGAATTTCACATCCTGTCTCTGGCCTTATTGCTTACAAAATGGATGTGTCAGCATCTTCTCCTCAAACAGATAAAGAGAATATCGTGCTTGGAAATGAATACAGTTTGTACAAGAGGGATTAAATTGAGGGGATTAAGATGACACAATATAAAACGGGATTTATTAAGGAGCTAATCGAACGTTCTATACACGATAAAGTGTTTGATATGGCTGCACAACTGGCCTATTATTTACTGCTTGCATTGCTTCCTTTCTTAATTTTAATGTTCAGTTTGCTAAGCTTTCTGCCTATTTCCGTTCAATCCGTTTTAAACTTGGTCAAGCCGTTTGCACCACAAGGTTCAATGCAGTTGATTGAGAATAACCTTTATCATGTGCTTGAAGTAACGAGGGGTGACTTATTATCACTGAGTATGGTGATGACAGTTTGGTTATCTGCTTTAGGAACCAACGCCCTGATCCGTACATTAAACAGTGCTTATCGGGTGGAAGAAAACAGGTCTGTTATCAAGTCATTACTAGTAGCCATTATGCTTACAGTCGGAATGATTGTCGGTGTTATCATTTCTTTATTGCTATCCGTGTTTGGGAGAGCGATCGGGTTATATATTTTTAACCACGCTGGGCTATCGACTATCTTTTTACCTGACTGGAATGTATTGCGGTGGACGCTAAGCTTTTTTATTTTAATCGTACTATTTGCCTGCTTATATTTTGTGGCTCCAAATGAGAAACTGCGGCTGAGAGATATTATTCCGGGGACGCTATTTGCCACGATTGGGTGGCAGCTGGCATCGCTTGGTTTTTCGTATTATGTAGGGGTCAGCAATTATTCACTCATCTATGGAAATCTTGGGACCATCGTTGTTCTGATGGTTTGGTTTTATTTATCTTCCTTGTTGATCCTTCTCGGCGGTGAAATCAATGCCATAGTCAAAAGTGGCAAGATAAGAACAATGTAACACGAGATTGCTGAGAGATTTCATGCAATTATAGTCAAAAAATATGCACTTCACCTTGCTCGAGACCATAAACTTGTAACCGAAACCTGATTAACAAATTTTTTGAGAAAGAAAGACCGTGCGAATGAAGCTGCACGGTCTTGTTTGATTAGGATATATTTTGTTTAACCTCTTTCATTTGATCCAGGTGACGCAGTTCGTGCCAGCCAATAAATTCTACCCATTGAACCAGGTTCATCTCGCCAAAGATAGGATGCGGGAAAGCACGGTTTTTCAAAATTTCTTCCTCTTTATTGTGGACCAAAAACATTGTGGCTTCCCTGCTTTTCTCCAATCCTTTCTTGGCATCCTCTAGGGTATTGAGCTCTCCTTTTGGCTGAACAGCTTCAGGTGCAGGGACCTTTTGGCTGCGATTCGTCGTTTGTTGGACAGGTTTCTCGCTAACTTGTTGTTCGTCGCCTTCTTTTAAAGACTTTCCGATCTGATAAACAACAAGCTGTTCCATTAAGTATAGATGCTCCAGTACTTCAAGAATCGACCAGGACTCTTCATTTGGTTTCCTGGATGCTTGCTCATTGGAAATGCTCTCTACGAATTCAAGGACTTCTTGTCTCTTTTCATCTAACCCGTACATTCCATACGTCCTTTCTAACATGAGGATGTATTCATTTTACCATATAAAGGGCAGTTGTTTCTCTAAATTAGCCACACTGCTAGATTTACATTTTGGAATATTTCGGTTCTTATTTTAAACTAGCAGAAGATGGAAAGCCGCCATTCTTATTGCTGAAAAGCGGAACGGTTTTATTATGAAGCAGAAGAAGTAGACTCCTCATCCTGACTGGGACCCTTTTCATGCTTTTCCTGTTGCTTTCGGAAAATCGTAGCAATGATAGGGCCGGAAATATTATGCCATACACTGAAGATCGCACTGGGAACTGCAGCTAACGGGCTAAAGTGGACAGAAGCAAGGGAAGCCCCAAGTCCGGAATTTTGCATCCCCACCTCGATGGAGACTGCGCGCTGTTTTGCAGCAGGCATTTTAAATAATTTACCCATGCCGTAGCCAAGAAGGTATCCGAGCACATTGTGGAGCACAACGATCGCGAATATGGTCACCCCTGTCTCAGCTAGTTGACTTTGGCTGTCACTGATCACCGCAGCTACAATCGCGACAATGGCTGTGACAGAGACGAGAGGTAAGGCTTTTACTCCAGTTTGTACTTTGTTCCCTAGAAGTGCTTTTACCCCAAGTCCAAGCAAAATTGGGACTAAAACAATTTTGACGATGGACATAAACAACGCCCCTGCTGAGACTGGAAGCCACTGACTGGCAAACAACAGTACGAGTACCGGAGTGAGAAGGGGGGCAAGCAAGGTGGAAACCGATGTGATGGATACAGACAAAGCTGTATCGCCTTTAGATAAATACGTCATCACGTTCGATGAGGTTCCCCCGGGACAGCACCCTACTAAAATAACCCCAACCGCTACTTCAGGAGATACAGGCAGGATCGTAACCAGTAAGAAAGCGAGCAAAGGCATGACCGTGAATTGGGCTGCTACGCCAATAGCTACATCCTTGGGCCGGCGAAATACTTCCTGAAAGTCCTGTTTGGATAATGTCAGCCCCATGCCGAACATAATAATTCCTAATAAGGGTACGATGTAGGGAACGATCCACGTAAAACCTGAAGGAAAAACGAAGGATAAGACTGCAAATAACAGTACCCAAATGGCAAATGTGCTCCCCACAAAGCTGCTGATTTTCTCTAATGTTTTCATACTGTTCCTCCTTTTCAAACGAATTATTTTCAGATTATACTATATCTTCAGTTATTTAACTTAGGAAAAATAAGAAAAAAATACAACTAGAAAATAATTGCTGGGTCACAAGGAGGGGAGTAAAGAAGAGCCACCAGCAATAAAGGACCCGGACTCTAACGGCTTTGTGAGACTAGGAATGATCGTGTTTTCGTTTAAGAAACGTAGAGAGGGCAGTTGCCCAGTTAAATTCGAGCTGATGGCGCATCGTGTATAACATGTCATGGAACACAGGCTGTAATCCATAAAATTCACGAACTCGTTTATATATGTGATCCTTGTTTTCATCTGTATCATAATGAGCAAGTATATCTTTAGTAAAACACCCTCCGTATGTCCAATAAAAGCCTCCAAAGTCAAATGCCGGATCGGCCCACATAGCGTCAGTGAAATCGATGACCCCAGTCATAATTTGTTTCTCTTGATCAATCAGCAGGTTAGAGGCTGTTAAATCCCCGTGTACGGTGGTTTTAGAATGCACAGAAGGTGACTGAATAAACTGGCTGAACGTATCGGTGATTTCTGCTCTATATAGATCACTAAAGTATGGAAAGAGCTTCTCTTCTATGGAGGAAAGAAGCTTGGCCCAGTGTGTTGTGGTCAGGGAGTCACTTAACCTTTTGACCAAACTGGGCTGATGTCGTGGGAGACGATGGAGTTTTGTTAAAAAGTCAGCAATCAGCTTTGCATTTGCTGATGTGCAAACATGCGAGGATTTTACACTTGCTAAAGGCTGGCCAGGAATTTTACGATAGGATACTCCTATTAATTCTTGATTTTCATTATACAATGAGGAATACTTTGGGATTTCCAACATAGGATTCGTGTTGTGGAGTGCATGCAGCAGCTCGGCCTCGAGAATTACCTTAGAAGCTACTTCAAGTGTTTTCGGGAAGCGAAATACCGTTTGTTCATTCACTATATATAGATCGTTATCCCATCCGTCAGTATTCTTTTGCAGACTGGTGATAGTTTGCCCGCTTAAATGAGACTGGATAAAGCGGCGTTGCTCTCTAGTGTCCATCGTTATTTTCCCCCTTTTAAAAAGAGCAGACCATTATGGTCTGCTCTGAAGATGTGTATATTTAGTTGCTTACGTGACTAATACCTGTTTCCACGGATTCTTCTGGAAGGCCGTGTTTCTTCTCTGTTTCCGCTACGACAACAGCACAAGCTGCATCACCTGTAATGTTGATAGCTGTACGAGTCATGTCGAGAAGTCGGTCGATACCGATAATCAGTGCAATACCTTCTACTGGAAGGCTTACCTGGTTAAGAACCATGGCCAGCATGATCAGTCCAACACCCGGAACTCCTGCTGTTCCGATACTAGCGAGCACGGCAGTGAGAACGACCATAACTAGTTGAGTAAATCCTAGGTCTGTTCCATAAACCTGTGCAATAAAGATCGTTGCTACCCCTTGCATGATAGCCGTACCATCCATGTTTATCGTTGCGCCTAATGGCTGCACAAAGCCGCTAATCGGTTTAGGGACACCTAAGTTTTCCTGAGCCGTTTTCATAGAAACCGGCAGTGTTGAACTACTGCTTGACGTACTAAATCCTACCGTTGCTGCAGGGAAGAAGCCTTTAAAGAAACGGATCGGATTCATTTTACCGAGTAAGGATACAGCACCACCATAGACAACAAATGCATGGATGAATAATGCGAGTATGACGACAAGCATATAGGCTGCCATCGCTTTGGCCCCATCAAGCCCCATTTCACCGATGGCAGAAGCTAGTAACCCGAAGGCACCATATGGAGCGAATCGCATAATTAAGTTAACAAGGAACATCATAATTTCATTACCTTGTTCAATGACTTTCGTTACACCTTCAACCTTTTTACCAAGCATTGTTAACGCAAATCCAATAAAAATGGAAAAGGCAATAATTTGCAGCATATTCCCTTCGGCCATCGCCTGAATAGGGTTAGTAGGGATTATCCCTGTGAATGTTTCGACAACGGATGGGGCCTGCTGACTTTCGTATTCGGCACCAGAAGTATCAATTCCTGAATTTCCAGGTTCAAACAGATAAGCCAGCCCAATAGCAATGGAAATGGCGATCGTTGTAGTGACAAGGAAAAAAGCAATTGTTTTCGTTCCAATTCGCCCTAGTTTCTTAGGGTCTCCTAATGAAGCCACTCCTAGAGTGATCGAGAAAAACACGATAGGCACGACTAACATCTTAATTAAGTTTAGAAAAATCGTTCCTAGTGGACTGAATATATAAGCATCTAACGTATCAAATAAATCCGGTGCTAAAAAGTGTAAAACTAGACCGACGACAGCACCTAGAGCAAGTCCGATTAAAATCTTTGCTGTTAATTTCATACATTTACCCCCTTAGGTATATTATTGAGAGCGTTTACTTAATCAATTATAGTGTCTCTCAGCTGGTGGTATGCGTCATGGAGTTAAGTTAATCTATTGTTTTAAAGAAGCTTATATGTCGGTGACACCTAACAGGAATAACCGTAAGCGTGTTTGCAAAGGCTTGGCAGCTTCTGCGGAGAGGAGAAGCTGCCAAGTTATTATAAGGATTTATCACGGCAGGAATATTGTATAGTTGGTGGTGATCATGCTTTGTGTAAATAATAATAAAACATCTTCAAATTAACTCACTCAGCCGCCCGGCGCAAGCTTCTAATAAAACAAGAAAACTCGCTCAAACGGCTCGACGACACTTTCCCTTAATTATAAACTATCACAATTATGTGTTCACATAAAGACAAAAAATTTTCCAAAATCACATAACTCCTATTAAATCAGCATTTTTCGATAGATTTCCCGAAAAAACGATAGAATTTGCCCCTTTAAATAGATAAAATTGGTTTTTTTCTGATTAATTATAGAATCGTTTGCTTGAAAGTGAGAAAATTACAGGATAGAACGGGAAGGAGATTTGGTACATATGAATAGCGACTGTCCATTTTGTCACATTGATCAAGACCCAGAGCAACAGGTTGTTTTTGAAAATGCCACCTGCTACTTTATTCAAAAGTCTTCTGAACAGGAAATTCTAGAGGGGAGCGGAGTGATTGTCCCTAAGACTCATACTCAGACCGTGTTCGATTTATCATCGGAACAGTGGAGGGATTCACAAGAATTGCTGAAAAAAACAAAGGATTATTTGGATCGCATCTATTCTCCAGATGGATACAGTGTCGGATGGAACACCGGGGAGGTCGGCGGTCAGTCGATTCCTCATGCTCATTTGCACGTGATTCCAAGGTATAAAGATGAACCATATGCGGGTAAAGGGATCCGGTACTGGATTAAACAACCCAGTAATTCACGCCAATACACAAAGCAGATGAGATCGTAATAAAATTTGAGCAGTCATGAAGAATGACCTTTTGAGAGAAGGACGAAAGCTTGGATGTAAAGGGGAGATTTCTACTTATACCTCTGTTTTTGTAAGGTAGTCAAATAGCCTCATGTTCCTCGATTTTATCTTCCAATTAAGGGAGAAAGTAGTGTCTTGTCGTCTAAAGCTGATAAAAAATCGGAAGATTATGAAATGGATTGCAAGATTCGCTTTTTTTCTACAAGTGATCTTTTGTAAAATGTAATAGTGATTTATAAAATTGGTTTTCTATATGAATGAATACTCACTCACAGGAAGGAATGAATAATATTCGATATTAAAACGATCTATAAATGAAGGTGGAATCAGAAAGGTTTATGTAAATTGAGGTGACAGGTTGAAATACAAGGTGAAGTTAGAAATGGAGCGAAACAGTAAGTTTCAGGAGTACCTTCATCATAAGATTATGGAGTACAACGAAGATTTTTCTTTGCATCATAGTCTTGCTAGACGCCGAAGCTCAGCCCAGCCAATCAATATGATCGTAACAAATATAGACAACAGATGGGTAGGAGGAATGTCTGCGGAACTATATTCAAGCTGGCTTGAAATCATAGATTTGTGGTTTAGCAGATCATTTCGAGGAATAGGTATTGGAACAGAGTTACTTCATAAGGCAGAGTCTATGGCTAGAAAAAGAGGAGCTGAATACTCTATGTTAACCACATTCGATTTTCAAGCGAAATCTTTTTATGAAGCAAAGGGGTACAAAGTTGTTGGTGAATTAAAAGATCATCCCCCGGGGTCAAGTTTTTATACGTTGACTAAAAGTCTATAAAGATGTATAAACACACCATATCTTTTTTAAACGTTGGGAGACTGGATTATGGGGTATGTGGAAGATCTAAGAAGAATTGTTGGGCACCGGCCGCTCATTTTGACAGGGGCTGTTGTGATCATCGTAAATCGAGAAGGCAAAATTCTCCTTCAACAGCGGCAATTTCCTAAAGATGTATGGGGGCTGCCCGGAGGCCTGATGGAGCTCGGGGAATCTACGGAGGAGGCAGCGAAAAGAGAAGTGTTTGAAGAAACTCGGCTTCAGGTGTGTGATTTAGAGTTAATGGATATCTATTCGGGGTCCGATTTTTTTGTTGTGGCCCAAAATGGTGATGAATATTATTCGGTAACTACGGTCTATACAACTTCTTCCTATACAGGCTGCTTAAGGGCCGATCCTGAAGAGTCGATACAGTGTGCTTTCGCAGATCCTGTGAATTTGCCGGAAAATATGGTTAGAAATCATCGATTCATGATTGAGGAATATGTAAAGAGGAAAACTTAATATGAAATCTGATTGGGTACAGCTAAAGAAAAGGACAAGAACTGAAAAAGTTCTTGTCCTTTTATAATTTTAAGCCGCTTCTGCTTTTAAATCGGCGCAGCAGTGTATGGCTTTCAACTCGCGTAATTCCTTCGAGAGCATAGAGCTCATTATTTATAAACGACTCCAGTTCTTTGAAGTCTTTGACCAGTACATGCATGTGAAGCGTGCTTGGCCCTGTCATTTGATAGCAGCTGGCTACATAAGGGTTGTTTGCTAAATTCTCAGCTACCTCCACAAGTGAACGCGGTTCACAATCCACTTCGAAAAATGCAGAAACTTTTTTTCCTACCTTTTCACTATTCACAACCGCTGTGAATCTTTCAATCACACCATGCTCAATCAGCTGATTTACCCTCGAACGGACGGCTACGCGTGAGAGCCCGAGAGTTTTTCCTATATCGGCATAAGACTGCCGGCCATCTTCTATTAACAGTTCAAGGATACGTTTGTCTGTGTCATCAATTTTTATTTTTAACTCATCTTCCATAGACACCCACCTAACAGGAGTAGTAAATCATTTTAACTAGATTGGTTGTATTTTTTTCCATTATGACAACTTCACGTAAAAATCGTAGCATGAAGCACCTTTTCTTTCAAACGATATTTGAAATATGGGAAAAAATAAAAAAATCTGAATTTTTAACGAAAAAGGGTTTTAAAATTTCAAAAATTCCCTTATAATCAACAACAACATAATACGATTGTTAATTATATTAACCTATTGATTAACGATTGTAAATTATAAGTAGGTGATTTTATTTGAAAGTAAAATAAACTTGTTGTAATCCTTTCGAGGTAACTTTACTTAAAAAGGAGGAGGGGGAAAATGGTTGGTTTAATAGTAAAACGCTTCTTACAGTTGTTACTTCTGCTCTTTGGCATTTCGTTTCTCGTTTTTATGAGCATGCACATCGCACCTGGTGATCCAGCAACGGTCATAGGCGGTCCAACGGCAACAGAATCAGATCTTGAAGCCATTCGAGAAGAATTAGGGTTGAACCGTCCGGTGCTCGTGCAATATGTCGATTACATAAGAGGTGTTGTACAAGGGGATCTGGGTTACTCATTCCAAAACAATCAATCTGTAACAGAAGCGATCATGACACGGTTCCCGCAAACGTTAAATTTGGCGGTGGCCAGTATGATTGTAGCTATATTAATTGGCGTGCCGGCAGGGATTATTTCAGCTATTAAACAGAATTCCTGGTTTGACTTTTCAAGTACTACCATAGCACTTGCTGGTATTTCCATTCCTAACTTCTGGCTAGGGGCCATGCTCATCCTGATTTTCTCTGTACAGCTGCAGTGGCTGCCTGTTGGAGGCTTGAGTGCACCTTTTTGGACAATAGAAGGGATCAAGCAGCTTATCCTTCCAGCGATAACATTGGGAACAGCCTCCGCGGCTATGATTGCAAGAATGAGTAGATCAGCCATGCTTGAAGTGATTCGTGCAGACTACATCCGAACAGCAAAAGCTAAAGGAGTGAAAGCCTGGAGTGTAATCTGGGTGCATGCCCTTAGAAATGCTATGATTCCTGTCATCACAGTGATCGGGTTGAATTTCGGATTTCTACTTGGCGGGACGATCATCACGGAACAAGTATTTGCTATTAATGGTGTAGGCAGGTTAATGATTGATGCAATCGCTGCTCGTGACTTTCCAGTTGTGCAAGGGACCGTGTTATTAGTGGCGACACTATTCGTGGTTGTCAATCTAATTGTAGATATTGTTTACGCCTTAATTGATCCTAGGATCAGCTACGATTAAACGGAAGGAGGTCATGTAATGGCAAGTTCAGAATTAATTGGCCGCAGAGAAGTGAAAACAGAGATTAAGAAACAAAAGAAAGAACGAATGTTAGTCAAGACGACTAAACGCTTGTTGAAAAACAAATTGGCTGTTTTTGGACTTATTATTATTGCTATCCAAGTAATTATGGCTATTTTTGCTCCTCTGTTCGCAGGATATGATCCGGTGGAACAAGATCTTCCGAACGCCCAGCTTGGCATCGGGGCTGAGGGACATTGGCTCGGTACGGATAATTATGGCAGAGATGTTTGGTCACGGCTCGTGTTCGGAGCACGAATCTCGCTTGTTGTCGGTGTGACGTCGGTATCACTCGGTTTAATCGGGGGCGTTATTCTAGGGCTGCTCTCAGGTTACTTTAAAAAACTCGACGGACCGATAATGCGTGTTGTCGATTTATTGTTTGCTTTCCCTGGTATCCTGCTCGCGATGCTCATTATTGCCATGTTAGGTACCAGCTTAGTAAACGTTGTTATTGCTATCAGTATTTGGTCAGTTCCAACGTGTGCCAGAATTGTTCGGGGCAGTGTGCTATCTGTTAAAAAACAGGAATATATCCTGGCAATGAGGTCGCTTGGGGCCAGTAATAAAAGAATATTATTTAAGCACATTCTCCCTAACTGTATGGCACCGATTATCGTATTCGCAACGATGCGAATGGCAACAGCAATATTGTCCACTGCAGCTTTGAGCTTCTTAGGTTTAGGTGCTCAGCCTCCTACACCTGAGTGGGGAGCCATGATTGCAACGGGACAGGATTTTATGTTCACGTCCCCTCATTTAACGATTATCCCGGGAATAGCAATTATGCTCGTTGTATTTGCGTTTAATGTGGTAGGGGATGGCTTGAGAGATGCGCTCGATCCTAATATGGAGCTTGATACTTAAAATGGGAGGTTTTTAATGTGAGGAAACAGAGTGTCCAATGGTTTGTCTTTATTTTGCTAGCGATTGTTACTTTAGCTGGGTGTAGCAGTGATGCTTCAGAGAGTGGAAGTGACAGTGGGTCAGGTGTAAGTCAGGAGCTTACTTATGCCACTACTTCAGATGTTGTAGGTCTATCACCTATTGATACAAATGATTCGGTATCTTCAGCCGTCATTGAACAAGTGTACGAAACCTTATTTGTTAGAGACCCAGAAACTATGGAAATCAAGCCGCGTCTGGCAGAATCCTATGAAACACCTGATGACACAACCTGGGTGATTAAATTAAAAGAAGGTATCAAGTTTCATGATGGAACACCATTTAACGCCGAGGCAGTAAAATACACATTTGATCAGTTTATGAGTGAAGAGAGAGCAGCACCAAGAGCTTCTTTGCTTGAACCTGTTGAATCAGTGGAGGTTCGGGATGAATATACGGTTGTGATTAAGACGAAAGAGCCTTATGGTCCATTACTGGCAGCCCTGTCCCATACGAATGCATCTATAGTAAGTCCAAAGGCAGATAAAGGCGGCGACTTGAACCAAAATCCAGTAGGAACCGGACCGTTCGTTTTTGAAGAGTGGGTGCAAGGCAGCCATGTGACACTTTCTAAAAATGAAGATTATTGGCAAGGGGCCCCTCAGCTTGAGAAGGTGACGATGAAGGTAGTTCCTGAGTACTCCACAGCAGTTTCGATGATGCAGACAGGAGAAGTTCAATTCATTGACGCGATTCCAACTGAACAACTCCCTCGTATCGAGTCACTTAAAGATGTCGAGGTACAAAAGAGAGAAGGAACACCCGTTTACTACTTAGGTTTTAATATGAATAAAGAGCCTTTTAATGACATTAATTTCAGAAAAGCTGTCTCCCACGCGATCAATCGTGAGGCTTATGTGAAACAATTAAACGGGTTGGGAACTAAGAATGAAAGTATTATTGGTCCAAAGGTGTTTGGTTATGATAAAGGTGCATCAGACGCCGGATACAGTTATGACCCTGAAAAGGCTAAACAAATAATTGAAGAAAATGGATTTGAAGGTCAGCAAATAACCTTGTTAGCTGCAAATCGTGAATCTTATATGAAGATGGCTGAAATCGTTCAGGCTCAGTTATCGGAAGTAGGATTAAACGTTGAAATTGAAACAATGGAATGGGGAACGTTCCTGGATACAACAGCAGAAGGAAACTTCCAAATGACTTTCCTTGGCTGGTCTAACAGCACCGCAGATGGAAGTGAACTTCTTTATCCAAACCTGCACTCGGATAACATTGGTTCCTCTAACCGTATGGGCTATAACAACAGTGAGTTTGATAAACTTGTAGATCAGTCACGAGTAACAGTAGACCAGGAAGTAAGAAAACAAAAGTTGATGGAGGCTAATTTAATGGCAATTAAGGATGCTGTCTGGATTCCTATGCATCATGGAGTTGTCACAGCAGCTTACAACAAATCCGTTAAAGGGTTACAGATTGATCCAACAGGACAGTGGTCCCTTTATAATGTCCACATAGAGTAGGGGTGAGACAATGGAACAATTATTAGAAGTAAAGAATTTAGTTACCTCCTTTCGAACAGCTGGGCAAAACGTCCCTGCTGTTCGAGGGGTCTCTTTTTCGGTTGATCGAGGAGAGACGTTGTGCATTGTCGGGGAATCCGGCTGTGGGAAAAGTATTACCACACTATCTGTTATGGGACTGCTCCCGAACAATGGGGAGATCTCGACAGGATCAGTTAAGTTTAATGGAGAAGAGTTGACTGTTAAAAAGAAAGAGGAAATGAGAAGGCTGCGCGGGAATGAGATTTCTATGATATTCCAGGAACCCATGACAGCTTTAAACCCAGTATTCACTGTAGGCTATCAGCTCATGGAACCGCTGAAAATACACACTAAGCTATCAAAGGCAGAGGTGAAGCATAAGGCCATTGACTTATTAAACCAGGTAGGGATTCCGCATCCTGAGAAAAAGTTAAAGCAATACTCTCATGAGCTAAGCGGGGGAATGCGACAGCGAGTCATGATCGCTATTGCCCTTGCCTGCAACCCTTCACTTTTGATTGCAGATGAACCTACAACCGCACTCGATGTAACGATTCAGGCGCAGATTCTGGATTTGATTGATGATCTTAAGGAAGATCTGGGCATGGGGGTTGTGATGGTTACCCATGATATGGGCGTTGTGGCTGAAGTTGCTGATCACGTAATGGTAATGTATGCAGGAAATGTTGTAGAAACGGGAAGCGTCGAAGAAATTTTTACAAATCCTAGTCATCCTTATACGAAAGGGTTGCTTGCGTCTGTGCCAAATGTTGACGATGCCAATCATTCATTAGAAGCGATCCCTGGTTCTTTACCTAACATCAATGAAAAGATTACTGGGTGCAGATTTCATCCCAGGTGTCCATTTGCTACAGACAAGTGCAAGGAAGAAGATCCTCCTCATTTCTCCTTATCAGCGAGTCATCAATCTAAGTGCTGGCTGCAAGAGGAGGTGACCCAGCATGAGTCTCGAAACAAAGCCTTTTCTTGAAGTGAATCAAGTGAAAAAATATTTTCCTATTAAAAGCAGCTTGCTTAAAAAAACAAAGGCCAACGTTCAGGCAGTCGAAAACGTATCCATCGATGTGTTCGAAGGGGAGACTCTCGGAATTGTAGGAGAGTCTGGCTGTGGTAAATCAACTTTAGGTCGTACCATACTTGGCCTGGAGGAACTTACCGGCGGATCGATAAAGCTTCGAGGAGAAGAAATTGGCGGTCTTTCGGAAAAGAAACTGAAGAAGTATAAAAAAGAAATGCAAATGATTTTCCAGGACCCGTATGCTTCTCTTAACCCCCGTCAGCGCATTGGGGATGCCCTTGAAGAAGCCTTTATTATCCACACGGAACTGGGGAAGAAGGACCGTGAACAGAGAGTTCGTGAGCTATTAGTTGAGGTTGGCCTTAAAGAAGAACACGCAGATCGCTATCCTCATGAATTCAGCGGGGGACAAAGGCAGAGAATTGGTATCGCACGAGCCATCTCCTTGAACCCTTCATTGATTGTATGTGATGAAGCGGTGTCTGCCCTTGACGTTTCCGTGCAAGCGCAAGTGATTCAACTGTTAAAAAAGCTGCAAGACAGCCACCAGCTAACTTATTTGTTTATTTCACATGATCTGGGTGTAGTCAGGCATATGTGTGATCGCGTTCTGGTGATGTATTTAGGAGCTACTGCAGAACTGGCATCAGCGGATGAACTTTATGCTAATCCGCTCCATCCCTATACAAAAGCTCTTCTTTCTGCGATTCCAAGGCCAATACCAGGGAAGAAAAAAGACAGGGTTCGTTTAGAAGGGGATCTTCCTAATCCTGCTAATTACCCGACGGGCTGCCCTTTTCATACGCGATGTCCGCTAGCTCATGACCGCTGTCGCGAGGAAAGACCAGAGTGGAGAGAGGTTGAACCAGATCATTTTGTTGCCTGCCACGAAGTGTAAGGCACCAGCATATAGAGCAATTACTGTATATGATATTTTGACAGGAACATAGAGAGGGGCGCGAGAATGGATCAAATGGATTATCTTTATCAACCTTATACAGCAAATCGAGTAGCGACTGTCGCAAGTAAAGGGATGGTCGCTACCTCCCAGCCTTTAGCATCCCAGGCCGGATTGGAAATGTTGAAACAAGGCGGAAATGCCATTGATGCAGCAATTGCTACGGCAGCCACACTAACGGTTGTTGAGCCTACATCGAATGGTATTGGAGGGGATGCTTTTGCACTCGTCTGGACAAAGAATAAATTGCACGGGTTAAATGGGAGTGGTCATGCCCCAGGCGCATTATCTATAGAGGAGCTTAAAAAACGAGGCTATAACGAAATCCCTAAGTTCGGATTTGTGCCTGTAACCGTACCAGGAGTGCCGGGAGCTTGGGCGGAGCTGTCCAAGCGATTCGGTAAGCTGCCTTTTAAAGACGTGCTAGCGCCCGCTATTCAATATGCAGAACAAGGATTTCCGATTTCACCTGTATTAGGGAAGTTTTGGAGAACAGCAGCAGAGAAGTTCAAGGAAACCCTTCAAGGAGAAGAGTTTCAACACTGGTTTGATACGTTTGCCCCTAACGGTCGAGCACCGGAAATTGGTGAGCAGTGGAGTTCCCAGGGGCATGCCAATACACTGAGGAAAATTGCTGAAACGAATGCGGAAGATTTTTACCATGGAGAGCTGGCGGCTAAAATTGACGAGTTTTCCAAAAAGCATGATGGATTCATACGCAAAGAAGACTTGCAAAACTATCAGCCGGAGTGGGTAGAGCCCGTCTCTGTGAATTATCGAGGATATGACGTTTGGGAGATTCCTCCTAATGGTCAGGGAATCGTAGCTTTGTCAGCACTCAATCTTCTGAAAGGCTTTAAAATGGAAGATAAAGAGACAGTCGATACGTATCATAAACAGATTGAAGCGATGAAATTAGCTTTTGCTGATGGGCAAAAGTTTGTAGCTGATCCGCGGCATATGGAATTGGATTATACCGATCTTCTGGATGAAGGGTATGCTAATGAACGCAGAAAGCTTATTACCGAGCAGGCTCTTACTCCTGAGCCGGGGCAGCCTCCAAAAGGCGGTACGGTGTACTTAGCAGCCGCAGATAATGAAGGCAACATGGTTTCTTTTATTCAAAGCAATTATATGGGCTTTGGTTCAGGATTGGTCGTGCCGGGAACTGGCGTTGCCCTGCAAAACCGGGGTCATAACTTTTCATTAGATGAAAATCATGCGAATGCATTAGCGGGAAACAAACGATCTTATCACACGATCATTCCTGGATTTATTACAAAAGGAAACAATCCTGTTGGACCTTTCGGAGTAATGGGAGGATTTATGCAGCCACAAGGCCATGTACAAGTGGCGATGAATACAATTGACTTTCACTTGAATCCGCAGGCTGCCTTGGATGCCCCCCGCTGGCAATGGATGAAAGATAAGACCGTATGGGTAGAGCCGAATTTTCCTGGACATATAGCTGAGGCCTTAGCGAGAAGAGGACATCATATTGAAGTGCAGCTTGAAAAAGGAGCTTTCGGGCGCGGTCAGATTATTTGGCGTGACCTGAAAAATGGTACGTTATTTGGAGGCACCGAATCACGAACAGATGGCACGATATCTGCTTATTAAGGCAATGAAAGGATAGGATATGGTGAGAGGGGATGAGAGTATTGAAACAGCATTGGAATCTCTTCCTTGCTTTTTTTCGAGTAGGTATGCTCGGATATGGCGGCGGTCCCTCCTCAATACCGCTTGTGCATAAAGAGGTTGTAGAAAAGTATAAATGGCTCTCTGATGATGATTTTGCTGACATTTTAGCACTGGCAAACTCACTTCCCGGACCGATTGCGACAAAAATGGCAGGCTATATAGGATTTCGGGTATCAGGTGTTTTAGGTATGTTAAACGCTGTCCTGGCTACGATTATACCGACGATTACCATCATGATCGTGCTGATTACTTCATTAAATAGTTTTAAAGATCAAGCCTGGGTTAGTGGGATGACCAAAGCCGTTGTCCCTGTGGTTGGGGTCATGCTTGCCAAGCTCACCTATGATTTCTTTAAAAAGGCAAAAGTAAATCTGGGGTGGTTGTACACCATTTTGTTAGCGACAGGTTCCCTCATTTTAATAGAGTGGGTTGGAATACATCCTGGAATTCTCATTTTAGTGCTTCTTATATCAGCCTTAGTGCGGCCGATGGGTAAGAATAAAACGCAAACTGCTTTACGTAAGGAGCAATCCTCATGATTTATTGGAAGATTTTTATAGCTTTTTTTATTCCAGGAGTTTTAGGATATGGAGGCGGTCCAGCTTCGATTCCTTTAGTAGAGAACGAGGTAGTGGAGCGCTTTAACTGGATGACCGTCAGCGATTTCAGTGAAATGCTGGCGATGGCGAATGCTTTACCTGGTCCGATTGCAACGAAGATGGCAGGGTTTATCGGCTATCAGCAAGCCGGAATGCTTGGCTCTTTCGTAGGGGTTTTTGCAACGGTGGCTCCTTCCTTAATCTTAATGATTGCGCTGCTGAGTCTCTTGTATAAGTTTAAAGACTCGCCCCGGGTGAAAACCATGACAGCCCTTATTCGGCCAACCATTGCCGTTTTGCTCGGAGTAATAGCGTTTCAGTTCTTCCGTGATTCCTATTTTTCGGCAGGGGCCGTGCAAACTGTTCTCCTGATTGTAGCCAGCTTTCTTTTATTGGAAAAAGTAAAAGTCCATCCCGCCTTTGTTATTTTAGGATCGTTAATTTATGGAGGCATTTTTCTAGGGTGATCCAGAAACATACCATACGATGAAAAAATGAATAGTATAAACGCTGATCATTAGCGTAGTCAAAATGCGTAGACTCCAGCGGGAACAGCACGAGCCAAAGATCCCACAGGAAAGCGCCCTTTGCTTTCCGAGGAAGCTGAGGCCGTGCCCGCGGAAAGCGAAGTGTTTTGACGGAGCGATGGTAGAATTCCTTTCTTGGCACACAAATAATCCGAACTGATTTGGTCGATTATTTTATACTTTATTCGGTTTTGTCCCAACCTCGGGTTTAAACTCAGCAATAGCTTCTTCTCCGAAAACTGAAACTTATCTGTTCTTGATTCGTACCTTAAACAGTACGAAAGAGGAGGACCTTGCATATGAGCAATTATTCACTACAGCAATTCGTTCAGCAAACGAAGCAGGATGAGACAGAGAATGATTATTTTGAGCTGGAAACCCCCCGGATCTTGGAAGTGAATCTAATGGATGAAGTATGGGCGAAGACAGGTTCTATGATTTCTTATAATGGAGCCATTAAATTTACTCGGGAAGGAATCCTTGAACATGGTGTCGGCAAAATGTTCAAGAAGGCCATTTCTGGTGAAGGAAGTTCACTCATGAAGGCGCAAGGGCAAGGACGTTTATATTTAGCTGACCAGGGGAAGAAGATAACGATTTTTGACCTTGCTAACGAGTCAATTACAGTGAATGGCAACGACCTGCTAGCATTCGAACCGAGTATTCAGTGGGATGTTAAATTAATGAAGAAAGTGGCAGGAATGATGTCAGGCGGGTTGTTTAATATTACGATGAAAGGAAGCGGAAGAGTGGCGGTAACTTCACACTACGAACCGCTTACGTTACTCGTCCGGCCTGGAGAATCTGTTATAACTGACCCTAATGCTACGGTAGCCTGGTCGGGACACCTGCAGCCAGAGTTCCGGACAGATATCAGTTTTAAAACATTTCTTGGGCGGGGCAGCGGCGAATCCATCCAGATGGAATTTAAAGGGGAAGGATTTGTCATCGTTCAGCCTTTCGAGGAAGTTTACACAACCGGAAGCAGCTGATGAAGGAATATTATTGATAAATGAATAGAGTTCGTCATGTTCAGCAAGTCTTACACATATATTAAAAAGTAGGAAAAAGTTAAGCCTTCACCCTTTACTTCATTGGTGAATCATTGTATGATGAATAATATCAAAAAAATAATAACGGAAACTTCTTATCCAGAGAGGCGGAGGGACTGGCCCTTTGATGCCCGGCAACCATCGAATCAATCCAATAAGGATTGACGAGAACGGTGCCAATTCCTGTAGGATGGTAACATTCTAAGAGATGAGAGGATCGTACGGAATATTACGACCCCTTTTCTTATACTGGATAAGAAAAGGGGTCTTTTGGTGTATAAACCGTCATACTCTCTTTATAAAGAAGTTCCGAATTAACAGAAAGGGAAGATGAGTTATGGCTACAGCTATTTTTGGTGCAGGATGCTTCTGGGGGGTAGAACCCTTCTTTGAACGATTTGACGGAGTTATCTCAACACGTGTGGGATATACGGGTGGGAATGTCGAGCACCCGACTTATGAGCAGGTAAAAACGGGCACAACAGGTCATGCCGAAGCTGTAAAGATAGAGTATGACCCGGGCGTCCTAACATATGAAGAGCTGGTCAATATCTTTTTTGAAGCTCATGACCCAACAACGGTTAATCAACAAGGGATTGATGTTGGGCATCAGTATCGCTCAGCTATTTTTTACAGCAGCGACCCTGAAAAGAAGATTGCCGATGAGAAAATTCAGCAATGGAATGGGAAGGGAATTTTCAAGCGGCCGATTGTAACAGAAGTTACCCAAGCGGCTGAATTTTATGAGGCTGAAGAGCATCATCAGAAATATTCACAAAAAAATGGATCAGCCGCCTGCAGTATTGGATAATATAGCAAGAGGGAGGGCCTTTCTTTTATAAGGAAGGTTCTTTTTTTTGGAGCATTAGAAGATACTTCCCGTTATCCGCAAAATATGAAAGAATGGAGTGGCGATAGAGGAAGATCATTTCATATCTCATTCAATTTTCTGAACGAAAAGGAGGAAGGATAGCCGTGTGGTTTAATGATGGGCTACTCCTGATCATGACCATCTTTATGGTGATTGGAGCATTAGATTGCTATATTTTACATAACCGCTGGGGTCTCGGACAAAGGTTCTATGAAGCTTTTATGATGATGGGACCACTGGCACTCGCGATGGTAGGGATCATTTCATTGGCGCCTGTCCTTTCAGCGTGGCTGGCTCCGATCATTACACCAGTATACCAATGGCTTGGGGTCGATCCTTCAATGTTTGCTTCAACTATTTTGGCAATTGATATGGGGGCTTATCAGCTTGCTGAATCGCTTGCGGAAAGTGAGGAAGCTGCTGTCTTTTCCTGGGCTTTCCTCGGGACGATGATGGGACCTACATTGGTTTTTACGATTCCGATTGCTTTAACGATGATCAGCAAGCAGGATTATCCTTATTTTGCAAAAGGAATTTTAATTGGCTTGATTACGATTCCTATCGGCTGTCTTGCTGGAGGAGCGGTAGCAGGCTATGACTTGTGGTGGATGGTACGAAACTTGATCCCTACAGTCGTCCTGGCAGTTTGTATTGGATTTGGATTGTGGAAGTTTACACGTGTAACAATTCGATTGTTTGCTAAATTCGGCAGAGCAGTCGAGCTGCTGATTATTAGTGGGCTAGTGCTGATCATTATAGAGACGTTAACAGGCATTTCCATTGTGTCAGGTATGGCACCAATAGAGGAAGGGATAGGGATTGTAGGCCGAATTACAATCATGCTGGCAGGTGCGTATCCGATGGTAACGTTTATTAATCAGCGTGGACAGCGATTGTGGAGAAAATTTAGCCAAAAGCTTGGGATTAATTCTTTGGCTATGACGGGGTTTATTGCATCCCTTGCTCATCATATTCCGATGCTTGCGACGATGAAGGAAATGGACACGCGGGGAAAAGTGATGAACGCAGCGTTTGCAGTCAGCGGGGCGTTTGTGCTTGGCGGCCATATAGGGTTTGTCGCCAGTGTTAATAAAGAGATGATTTTATCTGTGGTTATTGGAAAATTAGTGGCAGGTGTGCTGGCGGGCTGGATTGCCTGGCTGGCAACCAGCCCTGCCGAAGAGATAGAGGATACCTTTTTAAAAAATGAAGATGGCCATAAGGATGATAGCAATCAAAAAAGTTATCCCGTAAATAATAGTTAGAAGGCGGAAGCTCGTGCTTTTTCCATGAGACTGGAGGCTCGCAGCTTCTTCCGCTGAAGAATACCCTTCCGACTCGTACTTGGCAATTGTCTGGTTGACGTTCCTTCCCACGTACAGCGTCCCTACGAGTGCTATGATACTCACTAAAATGATGACAGCCATTAAGATCGAGAACATGATGACCACCACTCCTTTGTTTATTATACTTCTATTATACCTTATCTTCGGGATTTGTAATCCAGTCATATATTTAAGTTTAGTGAACTTTTGTTGAGCAATTTATTTTAAAGAGTGAGGGGGCAGAGTTATAATTTAGGAGCTTTAAATTTTGTACGGTGAGCACCTTTTTCATAGTCGTGAAAGGGGCGTAATTTTTTTCTGCTGAGAGGGGTGTGGGAAGTTGAAATTATATAGTGCTTTAATTGGACTCAGTTTAATATGGGGTATGTCCTTTGTTTTTATAAAATGGCTGCTTGAACCTGCAGGACCATGGGGAACTGTGTTTCTGAGATGTTCTGCAGCTGTGGTCATCTTGTTTCCCTTTCTTTGGATGAAAAGAAAGAAAATAGTAAAACCAATACCATGGAAGCCGATGCTTGTTGTCGGTGTCTTTAATGCAGGCCTTCCTTGGGGACTGATTGCTTTAAGTGAAACACAGATTAATAGCAGTACAGCAGCTGTATTAAATGCCTTAACGCCAATTTTCACCGGACTAGTTGGGTTTCTTTTTTTCTCGATTGTGTTAAAAAAGCGCCAATGGCTGGGAATTGGATTAGGGTTTGCGGGTATTCTTGTACTAATGGAGTTTAATGTCGGACAGTTGTTTCATGAGAGTTTCGTGGGGATAGGAACTATGGTATTGACCACTATTTCTTATGGGTTTGCCACACAATACACAAAAAAACACTTGCAAGCCACTAGTGTTTTGCTGTTAACCACATGTTCACTAGCTGCTGGCGCTCTCGTAGGCCTCATCGGCACGATATTTACTGGCACTACAGCTAATTTAAAGCCGGCCATATTAGCAGATCCTCTTATTTTGTTCGCCATTATTGGTCTGGGGTGCTTCGGATCCGGGATTGCCCATCTTATCTTTTACTACATTGTTAAAAACAGCAGTGCGGAATTCGCAGCATCGGTCACTTACCTTGTACCTATTACTGCCATGATCTGGGGATACGTGCTGCTTGATGAACCGATTACGAAGAATTTAGCAATCGGACTGCTGATTATTTTCGCCGGAGTTTATTTGGCTACTCGAAAGCCGAAAAAGAAACACGAGACTAGTAATCAGCAAATGGCAGAGGAAGCATGAGGCACACTTTGCTTAAATAGGTCATTGAATCCCCTGCTTGTCTAAAGTCCTTTTATTGTAATCACAAATCTTGTAGGATGGTAACTCTTCTGTTGGTATCATGCTGTTCTAAATCGGACCTTCAATGATTACTTAGTAAATTTGTTTGCATAGCTGCTGGCTACCATGGAGTCCGGTTTTATTTTTGGTTCGAGTCCTAAAGATTGGATCCGTGCCATCATCTCATTGACATATACACGGGTTTTATTTCGCTCCCCGGCACCGATGTCAATATGGCCTTCTACCATAAAACTTGCTCCTTTATAAATGTGTGGGAGCACGATCTGAATAAGGGCATCAATGTACTCTTTCGTAAAGAGGGAGGCAACTTCTTCCGTTAAAGTTGTTTCATAGGAAATTCGTTCGTGCAGTACAGTCATACACCTGGGGACAGTTACTTTGCGAAAGCATGCCCAGGCCCCTTTGCCAATTCGTTGAATGACAATTCCCGTAATAAATAACGTGTGACTCTCATGAATTTGAGAATCTGTTCCGAGCATAAGTTTGTAATTCCCTCTAGGATCGTGCTTCATAAACGAATAAATATGGGAAAACACTTCACTGTACGGCATCTGACTTTCTACAGAATTCTGAAACAGTATGGTTTTCAACCTAACCAGCTCTTTCTATGTGGATTATGAATCACAGGCGTAGAATATCCATTTCTTATAGTCTATTCATTTCCTTTTTCTACATGTAAAAAAAGACAAACTCCTGAGAAGTGAGTTTCTCAGCTTGTAGATAAAAACCAGGTTTTCTACAAGTTTTATTATCTTCCCATCGGCTGAGAATATATCACTCGCTTTCCGCAGGAGTCTCGCGATATTTACTTCTACGGTATTCCGTATAATCGAAAAAGATTCTCCTCCACCTAGTTAAACCTTGCTAGTGTGGAGGAGAATCTTTTTTATGTATCATTATCATTTCTATTTCATCTTGCGGTTCCTTTCTAGATTGAAACTAGATAAATGTGGTGTAGTAGAGTGAAAAAAAGGTGGCTGGCGATAGTTTCCCGCCAGCCAGAAAAACTCCCTAGTATAGAGTTTGTTTTTGTTAAAAATCAATCTTTGCAACCTAGCCAGACATAACCTATGAAAGGATTAAGTTTGCTGATGGGCCACATCGTCTGGCTTCGCCCGTTTAACAAAAAGAGTAAGGATAAACCCGGCTAAAGCCAGCGCAAACGCAATTGAGTATACAAGCTCAACCCCCGCTACCATCGATTGGGACTGTGCAGCCGGGGAATCAGGTGAAACTGCATTTGCTAAAAAGCCTTCACGTCTTGCTGTCATGATACTGATAAAGACAGAAACACCAATTGCTCCGGAGACGGGCTGCAGCGTATTCATAATGGCTGTACCGTGCGGGTAAAGTTGTTTCGGCAGCTGATTCAAACCGTTTGTTTGGGCTGGCATCATCATTGCTGAAACTGACAGCATCAACAGCATGTAGCTGATAATGATCACGTAAATCGGTGTGCTGGTTCCAACCTGGCTGAGCGAGAACATGGTGGCGGTCAAGATTGCTGCAGCCGGAATCATTAATTTTCTAGGTCCGTATTTATCAAAAAGTTTCCCCATCACAGGCGACATCAGTCCGTTCAACAAGCTGCCTGGCAAGAGTACGAGTCCTGCAGCCGCTGCCGTTAACGCAAGCGGGCCTTGCATAAACATCGGCAGGATAATTTCAGATGAGAACATCGCCATGATGATGATGATAAACAAAAGAACAGCTTGCGTGAACATCGGATATTTAAAGACTCGAACATCGAGAAGAGGTTCTTCTATCTTTAATTGCCTGATTGTGAACAGGATTAAAGCTGCCACCGCAACAATAATAAGGGTAAGGACCACGGGATCTAAAAAACCGGCTCCATCTTCTCCGGCAAGACTAAACCCGAGGACAATTCCGCCAAACCCGAGAGTCGAAAGCAGAATGGATAGAATATCAACTTTAGGTTTCGTGACTTCACCGACATTTTTCAAAAACTTATAGGCAAAGGCCATGGAGAAAAGCGCAAATGGTATAACCGTTATAAAGAGAAATCTCCAGCCCAAATGTTCCACAATAATTCCTGAGAGGGTCGGACCGATCGCGGGCGCAAACATAATGACAAGGCCGACCATTCCCATCACACCTCCGCGTCGTTCGGGTGGGAAGATTAACAAGAATGTGTTAAAAATAATCGGAATTAATAACCCTGTACCAACGGCCTGTATGAGGCGGCCCGCTAATAATACAGGGAATGTTGGTGCTAAAGCACAAATGACAGTTCCGATCGTGAAGACGGTCATAGTACCCATAAACATTTGCCTCGTCGTGAACGATTGCAGCATCAATGCAGAAATAGGGATTAGAATTCCCATCACAAGCATGAATCCTGTTACCATCCATTGGACAGTTGTTGCAGAGAGGCCAAATTCAGCCATCAGCGTTGTTAAGGCAATATTAAGCAGTGTCTCATTTAAAATGGCAAAAAACGCACCAATAATAAGCGAGATCATGACAGGTTTTACACTGAAATTTGGATCATCAGCGAGAAATTCGTAATTTGTTTTGTTCGTTCCTTCCATAAATATGCTCCTTTACTTAGCTTCCTAACAAACTACTATTATACGTAAAGTTACGAACGAAAGATATCATTTTGTTTCAATTTTTTTCTGTTCAGCCAACGTGCTTTTCCCAGTGCCTCCGCAGCCGTCAATTCCAATTAATAAAAGCTTCTTATGATTATTTTTTAACCAGTCCATTTTCCACACTCCTGCTACATTTTTTTCGGTGCCTGAATGCCAAGCAGACACAGTCCCTCCTTTAAAACAACCGAAAAGCTGTGAACAAGGGTCAGACGTGCATGCAGCTGTTCTTTCTGCAAAATTTTAGTCCCCGCATAATACTTATTAAACGCTTTAGCTAAATCAAGTAAATAGCGAGCAATCTTGGAAGGATCGTATTCTGAATAAGCTCGTTTAACTAGCTCAGGGAAAAGACGTAATTGCTTCACAACTGTCCATGCTTTCGGGTCATCAAGAGAAACCTCTGCATCTTCCAGTACAAATTCACCTTTTTCAAGAATCGACTGGGCGCGTACGTAAGCATATTGCAAATAGGGAGCCGTATCGCCTTCAAATGTCAACATATCTTGAAGCGAAAACTCCACATCATTACGACGATCATGCTTCAAATCGTGAAAAATCACCGCACCAACTCCAACCTGTTTCGCTACTTCATTCTTATGAGCCAGGCTTGGATTTTTCACCTCAATATTTGCTTTCGCCTGGTCAATTGCCTCTCCCAGGACTTCTGCCAGTAAAATCGTTTTGCCCTTTCTTGTCGACATTTTGGAACCATTCTGAAGCATCATCCCAAACGGAATATGTTTGACATCCTGAGCCCAGGGCAGGTTCAACTTCGTAAGCACATGTTTGATTTGTTGAAAATGCAGCGTTTGCTCATGACCGACTACATAGAGAGCTTCGTTAAATCGATAGCTGTTGTAGCGGTCCATGGCTGCTGTCAAGTCGCGTGTCGCATAAATGGTTGTGCCATTGCTTTTCTTAATCAAACAGGGAGGAAGACCTTCATCATCCAAGCGCACGACTTTTGCTCCGTCGGAATCTGTTAATAAGCCCTTTTCTTTCAATAGTTGCACCGTACTGTCCATTTTGTCATTGTAGTAGGCCTCTCCACGTGTAAGATCAAAGGTTACACCAAGCAAGTCATAAATTTTATTAAACTCTTCAAGGGAAGCCTCTTTAAACCATTTCCAGAGTTTTACGGCTTCAGCATCGTTTTGCTCAAGTTTCTTAAACCAATGACGTCCTTCTTCAACAAGGGAAGGGTCATGCGCTGACTCCTCATGAAATTTCACATATATTTTCGTAAGTTCAGGGATCGGATTAGTGCGGATTTGCTCCTCATCTCCCCAATGCTGATAAGCCGCAAGCAGTTTGCCAAACTGTGTACCATAGTCGCCAATATAATTAATCTTTATCGTGTCATACCCGCATTTTTCTGCGAGATTCGCTAATGCATTGCCAATAACGGTCGAACGAAGGTGACCCATGGAAAAGGGTTTGGCAATATTCGGCGCAGACATATCCAGTACAACATTCTGATTTGCTCCAACCTGATGGGAGCCATAGTCCGTGCTTTCAGTGAGAATTTGCTTTAGTGTCTGTTCAGTAAGGACACGCTGGTTTAAAAAGATGTTGATATATCCGCCATTTGGTTGAACGCTCACAAATAGGTCATGCTGCAATCGCGGCGCAAGTTGGGCAGCTATTTTTGCTGGCGATTGACGAAATGATTGGGCGAGTTGAAAACATGGGAAGGCTATGTCACCGAGTTTTTCCTGCTTAGGGATTTCAATCAGCGAGTAGACCCAATCACGGCTGAATTCTTCTCCGAGCAGATGGGATAATTGCAGGGCAAGGGTGTGTTTTTCCATTATAAATTCCTCCTTAATATAAAAAAAACCTCGTCTCCCTGAAGAGACGAGGTTGGCTCGCGGTACCACTCTTATAGCTGAAAACAGCCACTTGAAATTGATAACGGGGGTTATCCCCGACAGCTCCTACTTGAGTTCAAAGCAGCTTCTTAAAAGTCCGGTTCACTCGTTGGCAGTCCGTCAAGCTTACACCATCCCTGACTCGCTTAAATGACGACACAAGAGTTACTCTCTTTATCCTGGAATTTGAGATATTGAGAAGATTATAACGGAGTCTAAATGGGATTGCAATGCCTTTTTCGAGAATAGTTCATGTTTAATAAGGGACAATAACAGGACGAGGAGGGTGAATATGGAGTGGGATTGGATATGGAAAGCAATACTTATTATAGTAGTAGGAACGTTAATTCTACGAGTAGCCGGGAGAAAGTCAATTTCACAAATGACACTGGCTCAAACGGTTATTATGATTGGGATCGGTTCCTTATTAATTCAACCTGTTGCTGGTAAAAATATTTGGGTAACGTTCGGCGTTGGAGCCGTGCTCGTGTTAACACTTATTGTAATCGAATATAGTGAAGTGAAGATGAACTGGTTTGAAAAGTTTATCACCGGTCAATCTGTATCTATTATTAGTAATGGTCAGCTTCAGGAGAAAAATTTAAAGAAGCTTCGATTTACGGTTGATCAGCTTGAGATGAAGCTTCGACAGCAGAATGTGTCATCCATAACCGATTTGAAATCGGCAACACTTGAACCGAATGGCCAAGTCGGATATGAACTGAAGGATGATAAAAAACCTGCCACGAAACAGGATATTGATGATTTGAAAAAAGAGCTCCTTACTCTGAAAGAATCATTAGGTTCAAATGCAGGACTGCAGGCGTCCTCTTCTGCGAGTGGAAACGATATTTTTAAAGAGGTTGAAGATAAAGGGCGCGGTCAGAATCCTCCACAACAACTGCAGTGACTAATTTATAGACTTTCTATTTATATAAGAATACTTGCCTCATAATTGCCGAACAGTCCGATATTTCATTATAATTGCCGTAACATTATAGTAAATGAGGTGATTGTTCTGAAGCGAGTCTATTCTAGAAAAGAGATAGAAACCGTGATAGAGCAAGAACAGCTTTCTTTGATTTATGTTTCACATCAAGGATGCTCTGTCTGTCATAGCTTGCTACCTCAAATTGAAAGAGTCCTGGAAGACTACCCGCTTATCACATCTATACATGTGGATTCGGATGAAGTAAAAGAGGTAGCAGGGTTACTTACAGTATTTACGGTGCCGGCAGTCCTGGTTTTTTCAAAAGGGAGGGAGCTTTTTCGGAAAGCTCATTTTGTACCGATTGAAGAACTTCGCCAACAATTAGCTAAATATAGTCAGGCCTTGAATTAATCAATACCCTACTCTTAAAGCAGTGGGGTATTTTTTCGGGTAAGATTAATTGTTAGAATATTATGCGAATTACTGCCACTGAGGGATTATCCTTTTTTTGTAAAAAACTAAATCTCCATATATTCGCTTGTAACTCCATTAATTGCGATGAGAAAGGATGAATCGCAAATATCTCTCCATGAAACCGCTTACGCTCACTAATTGGAGTTTATAGGCATGACTTGTTTTATAACCCTTGATATACATTTCCCAAGTGTTATGATGAAAAACGTCATATTAAAGAGCGAACAAAAAATGCGAACGGGAGAGATTAACTCATATGATCAAACAAAAGATTGCTTTTCTAGGTGCAGGATCAATGGCAGAAGCTATGATTTCTGGAATGGTTGAATCCGGGAATATTCCTGCTGAACAAATTATTGTTACGAATAGAAGTAATCGAGATCGTCTAAATGAGATTGAAGATAAATACGGTGTACGGACAGTTTTAAAAGATGAATTAAATTTTTCAGAAGTAGATCAATTTATTTTAGCTATGAAGCCAAAAGATATTGATGCTGTTCTTGAAGATTTAAGACATAAGATCACACCAAATCAAGTGTTGGTATCTGTACTTGCAGGTATTTCCACTTCTTATATGGAAGAACGCCTGAATGAAGAACAGCAAGTGATTCGTGTGATGCCGAACACATCAAGCATGCTCAGAGAGTCAGCGACTGCTGTGTGTCCGGGGAATTTCGCTGGAATGGATAATGTGCTGGTAGCGAAAGAATTACTGCAGTCTATCGGAGAAGTGTTTGTCATAGAAGAAGATAAAATGGATGTATTTACAGGGATTGCAGGAAGCGGACCTGCTTACTTCTACTATTTGATGGAACACATTGAAGAAACAGGAAGTGCTGAAGGCTTAGATCGGGAAACGTTAAGAGAGATTGGGGCTCAGACTTTGCTTGGAGCAGCGAAAATGATGCTTGAGCAGGATATTACGCCATCCGAACTGCGAGAAAATGTTACGTCACCAAACGGAACAACTGCAGCAGGACTTGATGCATTAAACCGAGCAGGCGGAGGAAACGCAATTTCCGCAGCGATAAAAGGTGCAGCAAGCCGTTCGAAGGAAATGAGTAAAGAATTAGAAGGCATGCTTGTCGGGCAAAAATAACTGAAATCCTGAACGATTTTGATATAGATGAACCACAACGTAGAAATAGGAGTGATAAGTTGGTTAACGATGCAAATAAGAAACGTGTAGTAATTAAAATTGGAAGCAGTTCATTAACGAGTCTTCACGGGGAGATCAGCCGCCGCAAACTCGAAAAACTTGTCGATGAAGTTGTACAGCTTAAAGACGATGGGCATGAAGTACTTCTAGTATCGTCAGGAGCAGTGGCAGCGGGGTACCGTAAGCTTGGCTGCTTATCACGTCCTAGTTCATTGCCTGAAAAGCAGGCTGCCGCTTCTATTGGTCAAGGACTGTTGATGGAATCCTATTCTGACCTATTTTTATCACATGGATATATGGGTTCTCAAATTCTGATTACTCGCAGCGACTTCTCAGATGAGAACCGTTATAATAACGCGCGCAATACGATTAATGTGTTGTTGGAACGGGGAATTATTCCGATTGTAAACGAAAATGACACCATTACGATTGACCGCTTGAAATTCGGTGACAACGATACACTTTCTGCTAAAGTAGCGGGTCTTGTGGATGCAGATGACCTGATCATCTTATCCGATATTGATGGGCTTTACGACGCAGATCCTAGAAAAGATGCGAATGCCAAATTGCTTGATCGCGTGTACGAAATCACACCAGAAATCGAAGAAGCAGCCGGCGATCCTGGCAGCGACGTGGGTACTGGTGGCATGAAATCTAAAATTGATGCCTTTAAAATTGCGATGGCTTCAGGTATCTCCTCCTATTTAGGAAAAGCCAGTACGAATAACATCGTATATGATGCTGTTTATCGAAACGCAGTCGGAACTTATTTTGAGCCAACTCCAGATCAGGAAAATTTAAATCAGAAGAAACAATGGATTGCGTTTAACTCTGGTCCTGAAGGGGAAGTAACGATCGATCATCGTGCGAGAGAAACGATTGTAGATATGAAGAAAAGCTTACTGCCAATGAATGTTCATCATGTGAATGGCCGCTTCAAAAAAGGAGCTGTTGTCCGTATTCATGACCTAGAAGGTGAAGAAATAGGTCTTGGCGTCGTGAACTATTCTTCAGAACAATTAGAGGAAATGATCGGATTAACAGATCCAGAACTTGAATCTTATGAGCTGGCAGCCATTGAAAGTAAAGATTTAGTTTGCCACTTGGAAGTTTCATTACCGGTAGGTGTATAAGAAAGACTGATCATGCTCGTTGAACCATTCACTAGCACCATTTCCCTGCTTTGAACAGGGAACAATAACTCAAGGAGGTCTTGGATGACACTAATAAAAAGTAATGTGAACGTTGAGGAACAAGCAATGGAGGCCAAAAAAGCTTCTAAAAAGTTATTGGTACTTTCCGCGGAAGAGAAAAATGCAGCACTCCTCCACCTGGCAAATGTTTTGGAAAGAGAATACGAAACGATCTTGACTGCCAATGAAAAGGATCTTGCGAACGGCCGTGAGAAAGGATTTTCAGATGCTTTTATGGATCGTCTGTCTTTATCACAAGAACGGGTCAAGGATTTTGCTGAAGGATTGCGTGAAGTAGCTAAGCTTGATGATCCAACGGGTAACATTCTTTTGGATTGGAAACTCGAAAATGGTCTCCAAGTTGAAAAAGTGACGGTACCTCTTGGTGTTATCGGCATGATCTATGAAGCACGCCCAAATGTAACGGTTGATGCAACTGGTCTTGCACTTAAGTCCGGCAATGCTATTATTCTTAAAGGCGGATCTTCGGCCATCAATTCTAACCAGGCGATTGTAGATGTTATTCATAAGGGACTTTCTGAGACGAAGATTCCTAAAGAAGCTGTGCAATTTATTGCCAGTACAGACCGTGCCGCAACTAATCAGCTCTTTACGATGAAGGAACACGTCGATGTATTAATCCCACGTGGCGGTGGTAAACTGATTCAAGCCGTTGTTGAGAATGCCACTGTGCCAGTTCTTGAAACCGGAGTCGGCAATTGCCATATTTATATCGATAAGGAAGCTAATGTTGAAAAAGCGATCAACATTTTAGTGAATGCCAAAACGGATCGCCCTGCAGTATGTAATGCAGCCGAAACGGTTATCGTTCATAAAGACTGGCTTGCACAAAATAGCGAAGCTCTTGTGGATGCCTTCCAACAGAACGGTATCTCCGTTCATGGGGATGAGCACGTGATGAGCGTTATTCCAGGAGCTGTACTTGCAGGAGAAGAAGATTGGGCTAACGAATATCTCAGTACAGATATTGCTGTGAAATCAGTTAATGATCTTACTGAGGCAATCGCCCATATCGAGACATATGGCACGAAGCATTCAGAGGCAATTGTAACCGAAGATAGCAAAGCTGCTCAAACCTTTTTAAGCCTTGTTGATGCCGCAGCCTTATACCACAATGCATCAACGCGTTTCACTGATGGCGGTGCTTTGGGCTTTGGAGCAGAAATCGGTATTTCAACTCAAAAATTGCATGCTCGTGGTCCAATGGGATTACCGGCACTAACAACCGTTAAATTCCTAATGAAGGGCGACGGCCAAATTCGATAAATGATTTTAATGGAGGGGAAACGAATGTTTCCCTTCCTTTTTTATGTTTTTTCGAGGAGTGAGGAGTGATTGTCCTCTAACGATGTAGGATTGTTCTCTAGCTGGAGCTATTGTCCTCTAACGATGTAGGATTGTTCTCTAGCTGGAGCTATTGTCCTCTAACGATGTAGGATTGTTCTCTAGCTGGAGTGATTGTCTTCTAACACTGCAGGATTGTTCCCGTTCTCAGCAAGATTGTTTCCTAAAGAAAATCGAGCATATATTTTCGATCTTTTGTTTGGCCAGAATGTTGGAGACAGACTTCTGATAGCAATTTCCAGGCAACTTTCCTCGAGTTCATCCCCGTAAATTTCCGAAATTCGTGATTAGAAATCTCATTACTGATTAGAAGCTGATAATCTCTAAGCGCTGCCAGATGAGCATCTCCAGATTTAAAGCCACATCTCAAGCAACTCCAGTGATCACGTTTCCGGACCATTGGATATTGAAGACATTTCGCGCATTGTACACCCATGACCAGGTCATCGACAGAAAGATCAAATCTTTCTAAAATGGCTCTGCCTCGATAGGGTGTATTTCCTTTTTGCAGGCAATTTCTCAGATCCTTAACTTGTTCCATTTTCAAAATGCTCTTCTCAAAATTAGCGTGGAGCTTATTTACTGAATATCGGCAGAACGCCCCTTATTTCAATGAGGGGATGAATGCCGAGGGTCTGTCTTTTAAAAAATAGAAAATTAAGTCTACTTATTCGAACGTATGTTTGGTATGATGGGTGTGGGGAGGTGAAAACATGGCCACGAAAACGATTCTCGTAAAGCTAAAGCATGTAACGAAGAAAAAACATAAACAGTTCATGGATGAACAGGCTGTCTATGCCTCATGCGTGAATCATTGTGTGGAACGCCTCCTAAACGGCGAAAAGCTTTCGTCTGAAAATATATCCTTTCCCTTAAAATCAGCCATTAGGAACGAAGGCATCCGTCGAGCGAGGAAAGCTGTTTCCGATTTTAAGAAAGGCTTAGCGAAAACAATTCCTGTATTCCGAAATTCCCTTACCATCAAGATTAATAACCAAAATTGGAACACTGTCGATCAAAACGGAAGGTGGTATATCGCCTTCACAAGCAACCAAGGTAAAAAAGCCCTTCCTGTGGTTGAAACAAAAGATGTCCAAAGCTATTTTCCATTCTTAACAACCAAAACCAGAGAGTTCCGAGGAACAATAGAATTACTTCGTAAAGGAAGACGATGGTATGTCGCCATTCCCATCCAAGTAAGTTCTGACTTGGACCTAGAAAACAGCCATCCATCCGTTACGAAGCCATTAATGGATTACACATCTATTGGTGTTGATCTAGGGTTGAGACACCTTGTGGTTCTGTCTGAACCGACAAGTGGCAAACGCCAATTCTTTTCGGGAAAAGAAGTCGGCTATAAACGACGTCACTTTCGTTCCCTACGTCGTTCGTTAGGAAAGAAAAAGGCACAGCGTGCTATGGAACGCGTAGGTCAAAAAGAAAGCCGTTGGATGAAAGACTATAACCGAAAACTAGCCAAGGATATTGTGACGTTTGCGCAGCAATTCGAGAAACCCATGATTAAACTCGAACAACTGGACAATATCCGAAAAACTTGTCGCAGCATGAATCGGGCAGATAAAACGATTCATTCATGGGCGTTTTATCAGTTGAAGCAATGCATCAAAGAACGAGCTGCTACGTTCAACATTCCTGTGGTGGATATCGATCCGCATCAAACAAGCCAAACCTGCTTCGCATGTAAGCATGCGGAGCGATCCAATCGAAAGCGTGATTTTTTCACATGTAAGAAATGCGGTCATAAAGCTCATGCCGATCTCAATGCCAGTCGAAACATCGCAACAAGCACGAACTTGGCGGCGTCCTAAAGAATAGTCGAGAGATGGGTCTTTAGGGTAGTCCAAGTGCCCACTAGGTATAATCCTAGTTCCAACATGCAAGCCTGTTTTTCTTCGCATGGGGAGTCCCGAGTGGCACGGGATATAGCGGTCATGTTGGAAGGCGGTTCAGAAATGGAACAACATGGAGGCTGTCGCGAGATTCCCTCCCCGCCTTAGTGAGCCGTTACCGCCTCTCTAAGAGAGGTCTTCACAGGAAGCTCGGTCCTTCAGGGACGAGAGGATGTCACTGAATGGTAAATATTCTTGGCGCGAACGATTCTATTGTTAAATTGTTGGCGGTCACGACCGTGAGTTTTGATAACAGTATTCGGACTTGCCACCACAATGAAAGAACAAATAGGAATTTCAGGGAAGTTAAACTGAGCCAGCCAGCGCTGAAGCTGAATCGCCTGATGTTCGACTTGTAAAAAAGGATCAGGGAAGGTATCTTTTTGGTCGTTATACTTGCGAAAAAGCTGCTGGTGTTCGAGGTCAAAAATAAGCTTTCCTTTGTAGTTTTTCACTTCCAGAATCAAGATGAATTCCGGGCAAAGGACCATTGCGTCGATTTGGAAAAAGTGGATCCCATCGAAGAGTCGGAGGTCTTGAATGGTGAGATAATGTTTTTGAGGCAAATATTGAAGGTAATGGTCGGCGATGGACTCTCCATAGTGGCCGGCCTTCTGTCTGACATACTGTTCTTGGACATGGCTTCGTTTAGAATGATCTAGGTGCAGGCGGTTGAGTAAGGTTTCCAATTGAGTGTGACTCATCGTTTTGGTTCGATTTTTCAAAAGTATATCACTCCTTGATAGATTGTAAGAAAAATCCTTTAGTGGTACGATAATGTAATCTGAATTTTTAAAAGGGGGTTATCTAATGAGACAAGATGAAGCGGTTAAGCTCGTGACAAAGAGTTTAGAGAAGGATGAACGAGTCAGAGCAGTTTTCTTAAAAGGATCGATGGGGCGGGGGGAGAGTGATGAGCATTCTGATGTAGATTTGTATTGTTTGGTAGATGAACGAGATGAGGAAGCATTTTTGCAGGACAGAGTGCAGCACTTAGAGAAGTACCGGGAAATTCTCATTCACGATGATATCTTCATTATAGCTCCGCAAATCATTGCCGTATATGATAACCTGCTGCATATGGATTTATTTACGGTGACAGAGAAAACACTTTCACATAAAGATTATTTCAAAGTGTTGTATGATCCAGAAGGAGTGATGGAGAAATTCCGTCCAACTCAGCACTTGCGTTTATCGGAAGGGGAATTTGTAGATGCGGTGGATGATGCTGCGTTTTTCCTGCTTCAATATAAAAAATCAGCTGACCGGGGAAACGATCTGTGGTGTGTGAAGGTGCTCAATGATGTCATGGTTAATGCAGCGAGGATTCTGCTTCATCATTACTGTCCTGATCGTGCTCAACTCGGTTTGAAAACGATTGAACGTTCACTATCAGAAGAATGGGTAACGAAGCTTCAGGATGTGTACCAGCATATTACGGTAAGCGGTCATATCTCGGCTGCCACTCAGGCTGCCAAGATACTGGCTCATGAGTTTAAGTGGATATCTGATGAGTTGGCAGCAACTAAAAATAAAGATGTTATCGCTTTTTTGGAACGAATGATAGAAAAGACCCTTAGCTCTGATAGAACCTGACTGAATTCTGCAATTTTTTTATAAATTTTTAGATAATAATCATTAAAAACAAGTTTGTACCTTTTATCTCAAGGGTAGATAGGTAGAGTGAAGGCGAGGAAGTGAGAACTTTCTTGAGTTCACACCACTACTTATTTGGAAAGAGAGGGTATTATGTCTGACAAAAATGATCGTAAACGCATGACGACGAATCAAGGTGTACCGATTTCTGACAACCAAAATTCCAAAACAGCAGGTAGAAATGGTCCTATATTAATGGAAGATTATCAAATGATCGAGAAGATCGCTCATTTTGATCGTGAGCGTATTCCTGAACGGGTCGTGCATGCTCGAGGTGCAGGCGCGCACGGTGTTTTTACTACTAAGAACAGCATGAAAAAATATACAACAGCCGATTTCTTGCAGGAAGAAGGGAAAGAAACACCTGTGTTCACTCGTTTTTCAACTGTTATACACGGAAAACATTCTCCAGAAACAGCACGAGATCCCCGCGGTTTCTCGGTTAAATTTTATACAGATGAAGGGAATTATGACTTTGTAGGCAACACATTGCCAATCTTTTTCATTCGTGATGCTATAAAGTTCCCTGATGTCATTCATTCCCTAAAACCGAATCCTGTGACAAATGTTCAAGATCCGGCTCGTTACTGGGACTTCATGTCTCTGTCCCCGGAATCAACGAACATGATGATTCACTTGTTTACAGATGAAGGAATTCCGGCAACCTATCGCAATATGCGTGGTTCCAGTGTCCACTCGTTTAAATGGTACAATGAACACGGTGAAACATTCTATATTAAACTTCGCTGGGTTACAAAGCAGGGTATTAAAAACTTAACTCCCGATGCGGCTCAGGAAGTTCAAGGGAAAGACTTCAACCATGCAACTGTAGACTTATATAATGCAATTGAGTCTGGGGATTATCCTGAGTGGGATCTGTATGTGCAAGTGCTACGTCCTGATGAATTGGATGACTTCGACTTTAATCCTTTAGATGCTACAAAAGATTGGTTAGAAGAGGACGTGCCGTGGGAGTTTGTCGGGACGATGACATTAAACAAAAATGTAGATAACTTCTTTGAAGAAACGGAACAAGTTGGCTTTAATCCAGGCGTGTTGGTACCCGGAATGATGCCATCTGAGGATCAATTGCTCCAGGGGCGTTTATTCTCATATTCAGATACACAGCGCCATCGTGTCGGGCCAAATTATTTACAGCTGCCTATCAATCGACCGAAAAAGGGTGTAAGTAACAATCAGCAAGAAGGGTTCATGGCTCAAAACACCGGTATTAGCCATACCAATTATGAACCGAACAGCCGGGAAGGTGAGCCGCAACCAGTTGACGGTTATGAAGAACCTGCTCAGCCGTTAAGTGGAGAAATTGAACGTTCCATCATTGATAAACCAAATTATTATGGTCAAGCTGGTCGAATTTATCGAAGTTATGATCAGGATAAGAAAGATGCATTAATCCGGAACTTACTTGGTGACTTTGACCAAATTAAAGATCGTAATATTGTTGGGCGGGCGATTGCTAACTTTTACCATGCTGACGAGTCCCTTGGCAAAACTTTAGCAGAAAAATCTAAGATCGATCTAGATGAGTATGTAGGTCGTACCGTTTAGAATAAAGTATGCGCCGCTTCTCTATAAAGGGGAGGCGGTTTTTTAATGGACATCTAGATTAATTAAGAATACGGTGGTACTCTTTGGAGAAGTACTGCATAATGGACAAGCGGCATCAGTATGAAACTGATGTCGCCTGTTCTGAAAATTAACGTTCAAATAGTTAAGAGGTTGGCTTAAATGTTTTACAATCTGTTTCTTCACTATGATGAGCATGTTTACCTTTGTGACTGACTACATAAATAGAATCTGCGTTACACTTGTTACCTGAAGCCCAATATTTACAGTTATTCACTTCACAAAGAACATCCTGTGCCATGTATCACACCTCCTTGTTTTGTATGATGAGCAAAACGGGAGGTATTGATACAGCTGATAGGGATATGGTGTATTTAACCATATCCCTGTGTTACCAGGCTTATTATTTTATTTTAAGCTTCAAGTTCTTCGAGCTCCCAATCGTAATCAATTTGGACACTGCCCTTTAATGTTTGCGCCACTGGACAGTTGCGTTCAAACACATTTAGGGCGCGTTCGGCTTCAGTCCGTTTGCCTGTTGGGATCTCTACGTAAAAATGAATTTGAATGTGTGTAATTTTCATGACACCTTCAGGAGCCTCAATGGTGCCTTCAGCATCTGCTTTCAGTTTATCAGGATACGTTGGTATGCTGCGCGCCTCCAGCGCGCCAGAAAGTGTCCCGATCATTCAGCCAGCAGCCGCTGCAACAATATGGTCAAGAGTTGATGGATGTTCAGTTTCTGGTTCCTTTTTGTAAAAATCCTTCACTCCACCATGAATTCCATAATGAAAAGGTTCTTCAAAGTTGCCGATATAAGCACGGCGATTCGGCGGTTGATCTTGATAAATCCGAATTTTTGAAATCTCAATGGGTCTGTCATTTTTTGATCTCCTCTCTTCCTTTTCTCACCTCGTTCCCTTCTTATATACTTGCGAAACTTTGATATCATTATCTTGTTTGTCCTAATATAAATGATCGTGATTGCGATTACTTCGTGAAAAACTTTTGGAAAGTGAGGTAGTTTACATGTTAAAAAGTGAACGACTGATCTTCAGACCCTATACGATGGAAGACCTTGACTTCTACGCTTCTTTATGGGGTGACCCTAAGGTAGTCCACTATATCGGAAGGGGTAAAACAAAAACCTATCAGGAAGCCAAAAGCAGTATGGAAAATTGGCTTTTCCCACAGTACAAGGAGGGAACAGGATTGTACGCAATGGCTCTTAAGTCTAACCATCAATTAATCGGCCATGCAGGTTTAGTAAATCAAGAGATAGACGGGAAAAATCAATTGGAAATCGGCTATTGGCTGCACCCAAGCTATTGGGGCAATGGCTTTGCTAAGGAGGCTTCGATCTTGTTTAAAAACTATGGATTGTACGAGCTTCACTCTGACAAGTTAATTTCTTTGATTAATCCCGATCACCCCGCATCCATTTTTGTTGCACGTAAAACAGGTCTTTCTTATGAAAGAACTGTTAATTTTAATGAGAAAGACACATTGGTGTACTCCATTGTACAACGTCAGGGTTAAATATCGCTCTTAGGACATATTTTTGAATGCTGGATATGGATCTAGTTTATCTTGTTCTAGATGATGAAGGGAGCGAGGGGAAAATCTTCTGCCATGGGTAGCGGTTTTTATCTGAATAAGCGCTAAAGAAAGCTGTTTTATTGTAGCGAGAAAGCGCGGTCTAACTAGTAAGCAATAAAGCAGCGTGAGATCAATTGAGCATTCCCCAGTGATTTTCTATTACATTTAGCACTTTTTTGCTGCTTTTTTTTGAGTCTTTTTAAGTTATTCTACTTTTATCACAGGATTCGTGAATAATGGTGTTTATCAATTTTTAGAGTGGGTATGAATCCCGTACGTGGGAAAGTTCCTTGAGGGGAAGTCAGTAATAGCAGCAACTAGGAACACGGCTTCGAAGAATAAATTTTTTTGATAAGGAAGTGTTTTTTGATGAAAGATTTATACCCTTCTAGACAAAATCATAAGCCGGAGATTTTTAAGCGGAAAGACCCTGTGATTTATACGGATCGATCAAAAGACGGTCAGGCACCTATTACCAGAGAACAACTTAATTTCTATGAGGAAAATGGTTTTTTACAGATCGAAAATTTCTTCACTGAGCAAGAGGTTTCTCAAATGCAAAAGGGCATTTTTGAACTGCAGGATTCCAGTAAAGACGTTACTTCCAACAAGGTAGTTCGGGAGCCGCAAAGTGACGAAATCAGGTCGATCTTCCATGTGCATCAGGATGACGACTATTTTAAAAAAGTGGCCAATGATCAGCGTTTACTTGATATCGTCAACCATCTCCTTGGAAGTGATGTCTATATCCATCAGTCCCGTATTAATTACAAACCTGGTTTTACCGGAAAAGAATTTGACTGGCATTCTGATTTTGAAACATGGCATGTGGAAGATGGTATGCCGAGGATGAGAGCGGTTAGTTTGTCTATCGCCTTATCTGATAATTACACGTTTAACGGGCCATTGATGCTTATACCAGGGTCCCATAACTACTATGTCAGCTGTGTAGGGGAAACGCCTGATGATAACTATAAAGAGTCACTGCAGAAGCAGAAGCTTGGAGTCCCGGATCATGAGAATTTAAGCTGGTTAGCTGATCATGGCGGCGGCATTTCCGTGCCGACCGGAAAAGCTGGTTCAATTACTTTATTCGAAAGCAATACCATGCATGGGTCAAACGGTAATATTACACCGTACAGCCGTAATAATCTGTTCATGGTTTTTAATAGTGTGGAAAATCAGCTAGTGGAGCCTTATTCAGGAGGAAAAAAACGTCCTGAATTTATCGCTGTACGAGAGGGTGCTCCAACATTAACGGAGAGTAAGTAATTTACTAGAGAGGAACTTTCCCAAAAAGAGTTACTGGCTATATAACAAGCTGTTTCAAATTGGGGCTATGCTCCATTTGAAACAGCCTTTTTTATGTATGATCAAGAATGAGTTATAATATACGACAAGGTTTCAGTTCCTGGTTTACATTCCACCAGGGTGAGATTTTTATCTGAAAAATAAACTCCTGTCTCTTAAATTCAGGGAGTTATTTTTTTATGTTTTTACATCGAGGCGATAGGAAGTGATTCATATGGGCCAAACGGAAGATATGACAGGCCAATCAGGATATACATCAAAAGACAAACCTTTTTGGATGGCCATCGTGGCGTTGACAGTCGCCTCGTTTATGACCTTTTCAAATATTTATATGGTGCAGCCGATTTTGCCACAATTTGCTCGTGAGTTCGGAGTAACCCCGACGGTATCTAGTTTAATGCTGTCCTTAACGATTTTCTCCCTTATTTTAGGTTTGTTATTTTTCGGATTGATGTCGGATAGATGGGGAAGAGTCGCCTTAATGAAAGGAACAATTCTGCTCTCTATCATTCCATTATTGATTATTCCTTTTCTAGAGTCCTTTACGAATATATTGGTTTTAAGGTTTATTCAGGGCTTTTTCGCAGCCGGACTGCCTGCTGCAGCCATTGCTTATATTGGAGAGGAATTTGAACAGCGTAGTGTACGGATTGGCATCTCTTTTTACATCGCCAGTAATGCTGTTGGTGGTATGTTTGGCAGAGTATTCGTTGGTTACCTGACTGAGCAAATGTCCTGGCAGAGCGCCATCTGGTTGTTATTTGGGATCGAAACGGTTTTTTTCCTATTATTTGTTTTCTTACTTCCTAAATCTCAAAACTTTGTGGCAAGTAGCCTTCCAGTGAAAAAAGACTTGGCTATGATGTTTGTCCATTTGAAAAATAAAAATCTCATTCCAGCTTTTTATATGGGGATTGTGATTCAACTGGCATTTACAGGGGTTTGGACTTATTTGCCCTTCTATTTAATGGAGGCCCCTTATTATTTATCGATTGGAACGATTACGTTAGCTTATTTTGCCTATGGCATGGGGTTGGTCGGTTCACCACTTGCCAGTAAGTTGTCGCTTACCTTTGATTTAAGCAAAATTATCATAATAAGTGCAACAGTTATGCTGACTGGGATTGCTGTCACGACATTACCAATGGCATCGCTTGTGTACACAGGTCTGATTCTTATGTGTTTAGGATTCTTTGTCATCCATTCGATGATGGCGTGGCTGGTCAATCAACAAGCCACCCATCACAAAGGAGGGGCTTCAAGTCTCTACCTTGTTAGTTATTATGTGGGCGTATCAGGCGGCGGTACGATCACAGGTTTCTTATGGAGCAGGTGGGGCTGGGTAGGCGTTATTTCGCTTGCTGTTCTTGTCATTCCTGGTGTTTTGTGGGGCAAAAGAACCTACTTGCGTCCCTCGTCGACATAACATGTTTAAGTCTGCTGATGATGGCAGACTTTTTTTTTTATTTTATTTTGAATGAATTGAATTTAAATGAATGAATATTCATTATCTGACTTGAATTTTCAGAATAGTCGATATAAAATGGGTTTACATACCAACTGGTAAGTATGTTAGGTGAAAAGCTGTGATGAATGTCTTATTTTACAAAATCTATAAGCAATAGGGGAGGAGCCGTATGACGATTGAACAGGTAGCAGTAATTGGAGCGGGTTCAATGGGTCACCAAATTGCAATGCTCAGTGCACTCGCAGGCTTGCAAACGAATGTACAAGATGTAAATCTGGATTCACTTGACGAAGCAAAGACGAAATTAACGAAGATTATGGACAAATGGGTGCGCAAACAGAAGATTACCGCAGAAGCGCGTGACGATGCTTTTGGGCGTCTTATGTTTACTACGGACTTACGAGAAGCAGCGAGCGATGCAGACTTTATTATTGAGGCTGTTGTAGAGAAACTTGAAGTAAAGCGTAAAGTCCTTACTGAGTTGGATGAAGTTGCTCCAAAGCATGCGGTGTTTGCGACCAATTCATCTACGATCGTAAGCTCATTGATTGCTGATGCGACATCGAGGCCGGAGAAAGTGTGCAATATGCATTTCTTTTTTCCGCCACTCGTGATGGATTGCGTAGAAGTTGTCAAGGGTGACCATACTTCAGACGAAACGACCCAACTTGCAATGAATGTCTGTGACCAGATGAATCGTACAGCCGTCCTTTTGCAAAAAGAGATATCTGGGTTTGTTGCGAATCGGATTCTGTTTGCGATCCAGAAGGAAGCAATGGCCTTGTACGAAGAAGGATATGCTGACTTCAAGGATATAGACAAAATTACTCGTAAAGCGTTAGGTCATCCTGTCGGACCGTTTGAACTGATGGATCTCTCAGGAATCGATGTTGGATATTACGTTATGCAGCAGCGGTATGCAGAATCCGGTGATCCAAATGATCAACCATCAAGGACTCTTATTGAAAAAGTAGAATCCGGTGAATTTGGCCGGAAAACGGGTAAAGGTTTCTATACTTATAGTCATAAAGTGAACAACTAGAGGAGGAAAATGATTCATGCATGAGGTAGAAGTAGGGGTACGGTTTTGCGAAACAGATCTACTGGGACACGTAAATAATAATAACTTTTTTGTTTATTTAGAGGATGCCAGAATACGTTTTTTTGAAGATGTAGAGGTAGTAAAAGAAGATTGGAATTTCATTCTTGCTTCTATTAAATGCGACTTTTTAAAGCAGGTTTATTTTAAACAAAAGCTGGTCATTAAAAGTGGCGTAGCTAAAATTGGTCATTCAAGTTTTCATTTGGACCAGGAAATATATGAGAAAGAATCAGGAGAAATTGTAGCGAAGGGATCAAGTGTAATTGTGCAGTTCGATTTCGATTCGCAGCAAAGTGATCCGTTATCAGAAGACATGAAGAAACAGTTGGCAGCTTATCAAATGGCAGCAAACTAGGAGGGACGTGTATTGGCCTATACAGTTGATACCCAGAAGGTTCGTAAAGGCGAAGAAATTGATGAGCAGGGGATAGAGACCTTTTTGCGCGAAAAGCTTCGTGGCCTTCCAGATGAAAAATTAGAAGTGCGGCAATTTGGGGCAGGACATTCGAATTTAACGTATGAACTTACAATAGGTGATTGGGAGGCCGTGTTACGCAGACCGCCTATGGGGCCAGTTGCTCCTAAAGCCCATGATATGGAACGTGAGTACCGTGTGTTACAAGCTATTCATCCGGTTTTTCCTCTGGCACCAAAACCGCTTGCTTTTGAATCGGGTGAACTCTTAGGCCGGCCCTTTTTTGTGATGGAGCGTCGTCATGGACTCGTTTTTGACACGGAATTTCCCAAAGGGATGCCCCCCACTCCCGAGTTCGGCCGTAAACTCTCTGAAACTATGGTGGATCGATTAGCAGAACTTCATTCAATTGATTACAAAGCTACTAAACTTAGGGATATGGTGAAACCTGATGGATTTATGGAACGCCAGATCCACGGTTGGATTAAGCGATATGAGAAGGCGAGAACGGATGATGTTGTGTCAGGCGAGCGATTAAAAAATTGGCTCGTGGAACATATTCCAGATTCAGACGAGGCCTCCATTATTCATTATGATTACAAATTAAACAATGCACTGTTTGATGAGGAAGCGAATATGGTAGGGTTATTCGATTGGGAAATGACCACGGTTGGCGACCCGCTTGCGGATCTTGGGGCAGCGATGAGTTATTGGATCGAAGCGGAGGACCCAGAGCTTTTAAAAACGGGTCTAGGCAAGTCGCCGCTTACAGTAAACGAAGGCTTTTACACCCGCGATGAATTTATTGCTAGATATGCAGAAAAGAGTGGCCGTAACTTAAGTAATATAAACGTATATGTTACATTTGCCTACTTTAAACTGGCTGGAATCATTCAACAAATTTATTATCGCTATAAGAAAGGTCAAACCGATGATCCAAGGTTTTCCCGTATGAACGTATTTGTAAATAACTTAATTAAACACGCAGAAGAAACGGCCGGGTTGTGAAATGAGTGACATTCAAGTCATTTTTAAAAAAGAAGATATTCAGCCCGACTTGATGAAAGATAAAGTTGCAGTTGTATTTGATGTATTATTTGCCACATCAACCATCATAGCTGCACTTGCTGACGGAGCGTCTTCGGTTATTGCCGTATACGACCAGGCACAAGCCCGGGAAAAAGCAAAATCAATCCACGAACCTTATGTGTTAGCAGGGGAAGACAAAGGAAGGACAATTAAAGGCTTTGAGCCCCCATTACGAAGCCACTTGCAGCCACTCGTAACCGGAAAGCATGTAGTGTTGTCGACAACGAATGGGACCGTAGCACTAAACCGCTCCAGCCAAGCTGATGCTTTATATGCTTCATCCCTATTAAATAACCCAGCTATGGCGCATCACTTAGCTGACAAGCATCCGAACGATACGATCGTTCTCGTCTGTTCAGGGACGAGCGGCCATTATACAATGGAGGATTTTTATGGCGCAGGCAGTTTAGTATCTTTCCTAATGAAAGAAGGAGATTTTAATCTTTCTGATGCCGCACGGACTGCTCTACACTTTTATCAAGGAAGCGGTCACAGTGCCTTTAAGTTACTACGCACTTCTAGAATTGGCAAATTACTTGTGGGAATGGGCATGGACGAAGAAGAAATTGAATTTGCAGCACAGGAAGGACTGTTTGAAACGATCGCTAAATATGAACCGGAGAGCGGACAAATAAAAAAGTATTCGAATAATCTAGATCACTGACATGGCTCGACAATAATTTCCCGGGAAATATAGCTCATAAGTGATCGGGTTGTTTTGAACGAGAAACAAGAGATCATCTAACTTTTAATAGGGAGCTGGTAGTTATGATAAATCTTAGTAATGAACATTTGAGTGTGTCATTGAATGGACCTGTGCTTTCCTGTGTATTAAACAGACCCGATAGTTTGAATGCCTTTTCGGATCAAATGGTTGCGGGATTACAAGACGCGTTGCATGAAGCGGAACGTAATGAGGACATCAAAGTAATCGTCCTGTCTGGGGCTGGAAGGTCCTTTTCAGCTGGTGGCGATGTGAAAAATATGGGGAAGGCGACAGCTAAAGAAATGTACGAGCATTTAGGAGCTTTAAACAAGTTAATTCTGATGATTAAAGACCTTGCAAAACCAGTAGTAGCTGTCGTTCACGGCTACGCTGCAGGAGCCGGGTTCAATTTAGCTCTTGCCTGTGATCAAATCATCGCAGCAGAAGAAAGTAAGTTCGTGTTAAGCTTTGCACAGGTTGGCCTTGTGTCTGATGGGGGCGGCCATTATTTCTTAGCGAAGATTCTAGGTCCATATCGAGCGAAGGAGCTTTTATTTAAAGCAGAACCAGTGCCGGCTGAAACGGCATTGAAGTGGGGACTGGTTAATCGTGTATTTCCGCTTTCAGATCTGGAGGAAGGGGCTATGGATTATGCCCTTAGCCTGGCGAAGGGACCTGTTCAGGCTCTCGGAATGATGAAAAAGCTTGTCGATCAGTCAGACCAATCTGATTTAGCCACTATCCTTGAACAAGAGCGGTTAGTACAAACAATGATGGCACAAACAAATGATCATAAAGAGGGAATCCAAGCCTTTAAAGATAAACGTAAGCCTGTTTTTGCAGGAAAGTGAGGAGATGTACACGTGAAGGTTATTCAGTTTGAAGAATATGGAGGACCAGAAGCTTTACGCCCTGCAGAGAGAGAGAAGCCGAAACCAGAGGCAGGTGAAGTACTGATTGCAGTAACAGCGATCGGTGTGAACTATGCAGATATCGCAAGGAGGGAAGGGGCATACGTTGTCCCTACACCACTCCCCTTTATACCGGGCGCAGAAGTTGCGGGAATTATTGAAGAGATTGGGCAAGGTGTTGATGGCTATAAGGTCGGTGATCGGATTGTCACACTCATCGGGTCAGGTGGCTATTCAGAATATGTAGTAACGAAAGCAGCTGCGTTAATTCCTATACCTGAGGACTTAACTGATGAAATTGCCGTCTCCCTACCGCTTCAAGGACTAACCGCTTATCATCTGTTAACCACCATGGGGCGTATAGAAAAAGGTGAAACAGTGCTCGTTCATGCGGGAGCTGGGGGAGTTGGATCATTAGCCATTCAGCTTTCCAAGCACTTTGGTGCCGGAAAAATTATTGCGACAGCTAGTACAGAAGAAAAACGAACTGCAGCCCGTGATCTAGGGGCCGATCACACAGTGGATTACACTAAGGATGATTGGCGAGAAGAAGTTATGAGAGTAACAGAAGGAGAAGGGGTTGATATCGCCCTTGAAATGGTTGGAGGAGACATATTCCATGAAACCATCCGGTGTATGCGGTCATTTGGGCGAATTGTCGTGTATGGGGCTGCCAGTGGTCGACCAGCTGAGATGTATCCTTCAGGACTGATGAATCGTAATTTATCCATTATCGGTTTCTTTTTGCCTGAAATTATGAAGAAGCCGATTTTATTTGAGCAAAGTCTGCAGGAGCTGTTGAAGTTGGTCCAAAGTGGTAAGCTGAAATTGACAATTGGAGGAGTCTATCAGTTAAAAGATGCGGCACAAGTACATGAATCAATGCAAACTAGAAAGACGAAAGGAAAACTGATTTTGAAGCCATAGTTCCTCTATTGAATTTAAAACACCACCAATTTAAGTATATTTATGAACAAGGTTTCTTCGTTCAAAGCTTTATAACGTAACTAAACTTCTTAAAAATGAAAAGACGAACTATTTAAAGTTGAACAGTATAAACGCAGATCATAAGCGTAGTCAAAATACGCAGACTCCCTGTGAGAACAGCGCGAGTCGAAGATCCCGGAGGAAAAGCGTTCTTTGCTTGCCCACGGAAAGCGAAGTGTTTTGCCGAAGCTATGGGAGAAATCCTTTCTTGACACACAAATAATCCGAACTAAATGTTCGGATTATTTGTGCTTAATTCAGTCTTGTGCCAGCCTAAGACTGTGCTATAAATTATTTATTCATGTAATGATCAATTTCCCACTGACTGACTTGCAGAGAGTACGTGTTCCACTCTTGCTCCTTCTCTTCAAGGTAGATTTTTGAGGTATGGTCTCCTAACGCATCCATCAAGACTTCATCATTCCTCAATGCTTTCAGAGCTTCTTTTAAATTCGTTGGTAAAGTTGGAACACTATTGTCAGTGACTTCATAAAGATTACGGGTTTCAGCTTCCCCCGCATCCAGTTCGTTGCGAATACCTTCAAGCCCTGCTTTGATTAGTACGGCTAGAGTGAGATAGGGGTTCGCTGTCGGGTCAGGGTTACGAACCTCAAATCTCGTGCCTTTACCACGGGTCATAGGAACACGGATCATGCAGCTGCGGTTAGAGTGGGACCATGCCACACTAACTGGTGCTTCGTAACCAGGAACGAGACGTTTATAAGAATTTACATTCGGATTGGTAATTGCAGCGATCCCATTAGCGTGGTGTAAGATTCCAGCCATAAAATGTTTCATTGTAGCCGAAAGTTCATCATCAGAATACTGATCATAAAAGGCACTATCGCCCTTAGTAAATAATGAAAGATGGCAGTGCATACCGGATCCGTTTTCTTTGGTAATCGGTTTAGGCATAAAAGTCGCATGATACTCATGGTTAGAGGCGATGTCCTTTACTACGTTTTTAAAGGTTTGAATGTTATCAGCCGTTGTTAGCATATTGTCGAAACGGAAGTTAATTTCATGCTGACCCTGTGCAACTTCGTGGTGAGAGGCTTCCATCTCAAACCCGAAGTTCTTTAATGTACGGGCAATATCGCGGCGCACTTTGTCTCCTTTATCTTTAGGCGAGGCATCAAAGTATCCTGCCCGATCATTCATTTTTCGAATCGGATACCCTTCTTCATTTAACTTAAACAGAAAGAACTCTGGTTCAGGTCCTACATTTACTGTATAACCCAAATCCTTAGCTTCTTTCATGGCTCTCTTTAAAATATATCTTGGATCACCTTCGAATGGGTTGCCATCAGGTGTATAAATGTCACAAATAAAACGAGCAATACAATCTTCATCTACATTTTCAGGTAATACCTTAAATGTATCTAAATCTGGTACAAGATACATATCACTTTCTTGAATTTCAGAAAAACCTGAAATAGAAGAGCTGTCAAACATAGCTTCATCATTTAATACGGCATCAATTTCTTCGACTGGCAGCTCCACATTCTTCGTTTCTCCTAACATATCGGTGAACTCCAGGCGAAGAAATTCTACTTTTTCATCTTTTACGATCTGTTTAATACTATCTTTCGAATAATTCATGCATTTCCCCTCATCTTCAAAAATGTTTACGTCGTACCTAGGAAGATTCCCATGAATACTTACTATTAAACCTTGGAATATTATGGTGGAGTGAAGTTACTGAAGAGAGAAAATAGCATTACAAGGTTTAACCTTCAAATATATGCGGTAATGAACAAATAAATCTAATCAAAAGGGGTGGGGCTATGCCTTGGGATACAAAAGATTATCCAAGTTCATTTAAAAGTTTAGATACTGTGGTAAGAAAAAAAGCGATTGATATCGCAAATGCCATGATTGATGAAGGATATGATGAAGGGCGAGCCATTCCAATTGCGACAGAACAAGCCAAAGAATGGCATGAGAACGCTTCACAAGATGAGAAGCAACAGATGCGCAATAAAAGCGACAAAGAGTTGCGAAACCGGGAAAAAGATGATCAATCCTCCAGTCGCCCTGAGTTATTAGATAAAGGCGAGCATGTTGTGTCGCATGAGGATGGCTGGGCTGTTCAGGCCGAAGATGCTAAACAGCCTTCTGATGTATTTGAAAATAAGCAGGATGCTGTGGAGCGAGCGAAGGAAGTAGCAAAAAATAAAGGAACCAGTGTGATCATTCATAAGCAGGATGGCAGTATCCAGGACCAGACCTCCTACAGCAATTAAACAACCATTCAAGACCAGGAAATCTCGCAGCTTTGTTCTGTAACGTATAGAAAACATGGTATGATAAAGGAAAGAAATAGCATGGAGGTTAAGAGATGAATGGTCAACAACGCAAAGATATTAAACCTGGCTTAGAAGTCGATATTGTCTTAAAAAAAGACCAGCGTACTGGAAATTTAACACGAGGGATAGTCAAAGATTTACTGACTAAATCACACAGTCATCCTCATGGTATAAAAGTTCGTTTGGAAGATGGTCAAGTAGGAAGAGTAAAGCAAATACACGGGTAATTTTATAAGCCCCGTACTCTGTCAATAAGCGTCAGAGTATGGGGCTTATTTTAAATTGTTTACTGCTTAAATTTTATAAAATCAGGATATGGAACCTCCACAGTAAAAAAATCGCCATCTTCATCTTCGGTAGCAGCTATTATGGTATAGTTCTCACCGAAAATTCTTTCCATGGCATAATCTCCGCTCTCAAATGGTTGACCGAGGCTGAAGCCAGTATTTAAGATCGTATGACGTTTTTCCTCCGTAAGGTTAGCCATCTCTTTCATTATGACCATTGGCCGGAAGGTGGTGATATTATGTTTGTCATTAATTTTATCCCAATCAATTTCAACAGTAACGAATTCAGAAGCTTTTCCTAACATTTCTTGAACTAACTCTTTAAGTTCGCGTAGATCTAATAAATATACCACGTCTTCAGGTGTGAGTTGATTTAGATAATGAGTAGGCATTTTCTTCTCTCCTTTGCTTACTGATAAAGTTATAGTACCACATAGTCCATAAAAATAAGCTTATACATTGGAAAAAGCGGTCCAGACTGAAGTCTGAACCGCTTTATAAGTGAAAGAAAGCAACATGTTCAGCTTTCTCTCTTTGTATACATCGGACTAATGAATTTTAATTGTTCGTTGATCATCTTGCGTTTCCATTGCAAGTGGTTATGAACCTATATTGCCGCGGTTCTTCTACAAGGTAGTTTTTATCAACTTAAACGACGCAATCCCTACCTCTATTGCATCCTTACAGCTCCGAAGCTGATCCAGTGTGATTAAGTCGTGATAAAACATAGCAGAATGCCAGTCTCATACACATCACTCTTTCATTGTTCCGAGTTACCTTTAGCGAAGGCACTAATATAATAGTATAGTTTGGTTTGTGTGATTTGTCAATATCGGCATTTAGAACAGCGGTTTTGATGATGCTATCCTAGTTTCACAATTGTGCGACCGCGTGTCTTCCCCTCTAGAATCTTTGTTAAAGTTTCAGGAACTTGTTCCAAAGAAATTACTTCTTTTATTCTATCGAATGAATCACTTATTTTCAGATCACCTGCCAGCCGGTTCCATACTTCTTTTCTCGTTTCCATCGGGCAGTAAACTGAATCCACTCCAAGAAGATTAATTCCTCTTAATATAAAAGGATAAACCTGTGTCGGAACATCTGTCCCAGCTGTAAGTCCACTTACAGCTGCTGCTCCGTTATAGTGAAGCTGAGAGAGAAGGGAGGCGAGCGGTTCACCGCCCACAGGGTCAACGGCTGCGACCCAGCGTTGTTTGCTCAGTGCTCTTAACTTCCCGTCATATACCTCTTCTCGTGAAACGACAGTGGCCGCTCCAAGCTCAAACAGGTAATCTTTATGTTCTATACTGCCAGTGCTTGCCTCTACCTTATAGCCTCGTTTAGCGAGCATAGCTACAGCCATACTGCCTACGCCTCCAGTAGCCCCTGTAACGAGAACGGGTTCCTCGCCTGGAGCGAGGCCGTTTTTCTCTAATTTATGGATAGACAATGCAGCAGTAAAACCCGCAGTTCCATAAATCATTGCTTCTTCGAGGGTTAATTCATCTGGAAGTGGAATAACCCATTCCCCGGGGATAGAGGCGTATTCACTGTATCCGCCGTGGTGGGAAACGCCGATCTCATAACTTGTAGCTATGACAGCGTCTCCTTCGTTGAAACGGTCATCTTTTGAGTGAACAACAATTCCGGCTAAATCAATACCGGGAATAATAGGGTACTCTTTTACCATCGGGTTTCCTGGTGATGAGACCATTCCATCTTTGTAATTTACACTTGAATAATGAACTTTAATCAAAACCTCACTTGAGGGTAGAGTGTCAATAGAAATCGTCTTTATGCCTGCATTCGTCTTTCCATCTGACTGGTCAATATAAAAGGCTTTAAAATCAGTCATACGGGTCACTCCCTTGAATTACCAATATCGTTTATAAATCTTCATTATATCTTTCCTCAGAGGAAGAATTATTTTTGGAATGATCGCCGTGTTTTTCATCACGTTCATTCTGTTTGACTTCTTCTTCAGGAATGTCATCATCTATTAACTTATCTTTCTTACGTTTCTCCTTAAAATCTTCTTTATCATAAGCTTTTTTATTATGTGCAGGCATTTGCTACACCTCCATGTCAACTATGTACCCTAATATTGCTTATGATTAAACCACATATTATAAAAAAAGATCGGCTGCTCTTGATCCCGAACAGTCGATCTGTTTATGACCCTTTCCTTAATTCTTCTGGGTCTTTTTTGTTGCTGAAACGATTTTTATATTTTTTTACAAAAGGGAGGCGTATTACGTAGTCAACAGCTGTACTAAGGATTAGTCCATGAATAATGACACCGACTATTGTAACAATGACGATAATGACATGTCCCATTATCGTCTCTGGCTCAAACCCAGCTTTGCCGAAAAAGATAAGCGCGGTAAGAGTGCTTATGAATGCATCGGTATAGCTGGTCAGTTTATCCTCCATGATAGTCAATGGAATAATGAGAAATAAAATAAAGAGGGACGTGATGATTGCCACGGAAAAAAAACGCTGATTCTTTAGAAATCGTATAAATGGCTTTGTATAGTATTTTGTGATCGATTTAAGCCTGAATAAATGGAGGATTCGAGCTACCCTGGCAAATTGAAAAACTGCATCTAAAGGGATGGCAGCTATCACAATAAATGGATTCTTTTTAATGAATGACCATTTATGATCACTGGTAAAGAGCCTGTAGAGAAAATCGACGAAGAATATACTCCACGTCACCCATACGATTAAACTGTCGTAAGGCGTTTGCTGCCAAATGGTTGAGACAGACAGTGTAGCAAGTAGTACCATGATAAGTTCATAAACGGTCTTGGTAAAATTATGTTTAGAATGCTTCACTGCTATGAATCTCCTTCCTATTAAGCATTATATCATGTTGAGTTTGTCACCACATCGTTTTAAATCTCATGGCCATCTCCATTAATCGTGCATCCCTTCCTATTCTTCCGGGGTGATGCATCCATGGTCTGAGCCGCTCTAAAAACATTTTATCGCACATTCTTTTTGAACCGAATTTTCGGTAGCAAGCGTCATGTTCCATACATAAAGCATCTAACTGATTTACAGGAGCCCCTGGGCCGCTGCACCATGGACCGCAATATCGATAACCAGGGAAACAAGGCATTCTCCCCTCATCCTTTCATTATGTGATCTATTATTATATGTGGTGCAGCGGTGGATTGGTTAGTGGAGATGTCTAGTGGTTTGTTAAATAAATTACATGAATGTGTCACTCAGAGCAGTTATTAAATAGTGTTGAATGCCAAAGTGAAATGTTTTCTATAGTAATTGCCGTTATGGTATGATCATAGTAATCAGGAATCATGTCGAATAAAGGAGTCGTTTATGTGTGAGGGGGCTATTTAATCGTGTCGTTTGGACCTTATTCTTTGGCGGAGTCACAGTTTCCCTTATATTTACGTTGATTGAATTTCAAGAACGAAATTCACATATATATCAAGTGAAAGATAAGAAAACACCTTCAGATTTACATCCAGCTGTAGAAGAAGGTAAACAGCACTTAGTCAATCAGGCAGCTGAACAAGGAATTGATGTTGTTATTACGGACGGACTGAGGACGAAACAGGAGCAAGAAGCTTTATATGCTCAAGGTCGTTCGAAGGAAGGAAGAATAGTAACGTATGCTTCGGGGGGCGAATCCTACCATAACTATGGTTTGGCTATTGATTTTGCGCTGCGTTCGGATAACGGAAATGTTATTTGGGATCGAAGCTATGACGGGAATGATGATGGCCAGGCCGATTGGATGGAAGTAGTAGAGATCGCTAAAGGATTAGGATTCGAATGGGGTGGAGACTGGAAGTCATTTAAGGACTATCCCCACCTGCAAATGGATTTTGGCCTTAGTATTCGTGAATTGCAAAGAGGTCTGCGCCCAAAACCTAAAGCATTGGCAGAAGAGTAATAAAACACCCCTCTAGTGAATATTCACTAGAGGGGTACTTTATTCTTAAGTATCCTAATGTTGGTATGCTTCGAAAGGTTTGATCATTGCTCGGATCGTTTCAATATAGGGCATGTGAACGTTGTGCTCTTTACCTAGCCGTAAAGCGCCTCCGTGGAGATGCTCAGCCTCAAGTGGCAACCCTTTCCTGCGATCCTGGTGCATAGAGGAAGTGGCTTCATGCTCAAGATTTTGTAATTGTTTAAAGGCTTTTTCAACATGCTCATCCGTTAAGTGAACCTGATGAGCCGCAGCCAGCTCTTTCATTTCTTCGAGCATTCGTTTGGCAATCAGAAAGGTTTGCGGGTAGGTACGCACTTCTCCAATAGGCAGATTGGTTGCTGAAGTAATTCCTGAGAAGGCTGTAATAAACATATATTTTTTCCAAATGTCTTCTAAGATATTTGGACTTAATCTCCCATTAAAGTTAGCCTGATTACAAGCTAATGATAATTCTTCACAAATTTGCTGTTGGGAAGGGTGTAACGGTCCAAATACAAGGTCGTGAAACGAACTTGTATGCACAACATGCCCTTTGTCATCAAGAGTAGCCATAATGTAAGAAAGCCCTCCGAGTACGGCTTCTTCTCCCAGTTCCTTTTGTAAAATGGGGATGTGCTCTACTCCGTTCAAGACAGGATAAACCTTTGCACCTTTTTGGACAAGCTGCTTTAACCAGTGCAGTGTTCCTTCGAGGTGATAGCCTTTTACAGCTAGAAAAACAAGGTCAGGATCTTCAATTTCTTCCGGACTCTCAGCAATGATCACGTCTTCAGCGGTATAATCTCCCTGTTCGCTATGTAAAATCAATCCGTTTTCCTTTAACTGTTCTGCCCGTCCAGACCGCACAAGGTTGACGACTTCATGACCAGCTTCTTGCCAGCGTGTTCCGAAATACGCCCCTAGTGCTCCTGCGCCTAAAATAACGATTTTCATAAAAACACCTCTTTTTAGTTATTGGTCTTTCGCTTTGCTTTTCCTGTTTCCTGCCCAGCATCAATCAAGAGTACGAGAGCTGCAGCCGTGTGAAGCATCCAGCCAAGGATGGGGATCGCTCCAAGAAAACTGGCTACCATTCCGACGATGCTGCCTGAACTGAACTTTGAATCTTTAATGGAAATAATCAAAGTTATAGCATGGAGGATAAACATGACTAATAGTGCCATCCAGCCGGTACTGATTACAAAGGCGCCTCCGGCGATCGGAATAGCCAGAAGGCCTTCGGCAACCCCGGTCACCCATTTCATTAATGTCGTACGCTGCATAACGATTCTCCTTTAGCTTATTTGTAACGATGGTTTATTCTATTATCTCATTCGCTTCATGATTTATAAAAAAATACGCCTCTGCTTCTGACCATTCCCTTTTCTAACATAAATCATTCACCATTTTTTTGTGGATATCCTTTATTTTTTATAAAAAAAGCTGACCTAATGAGGGCAGCTTTTCGGTGACATATAAAGGATTCATGAATTCTAGAAACTAAGGAATGGTATTGTCTTACTTCGTTGCTTTCTGAAGCTTTTGAATCATTTTCAGGGAACGGCCTGTGCCAATGGCTACTGATTCTAATGGCGATGGAGCCATATGGACAGGGACAACGATGACATCTGACAGCCATTCCTGCATGCCTTTTAGTAAAGAGCCGCCTCCTGTTAAAATAACCCCATGATCAACGATATCTCCGCTTAATTCTGGAGGGCATTCCTCTAAGGTAGCACGAATCGTTTCAAGGATTTGTTCCAGCGTTTCTTTTAAGGCACCTTGAATTTCGGTAGAGGAAAGTTCAATGGTTTTAGGTAAACCAGTTACCATATCGCGTCCTCGCACATCCATTTTTTCCTCGGGATGGTCGATAAGCGCATAACCGACTTCCATTTTAATTTGTTCTGCTGTTCGCTCACCAATCAAAATGTTGTAAGCTTTACGAACGTATTGAATGATTTCCTCGTCCATAACATCGCCGCCTGTTCGAATGGAGCGGGATGAAACGACTCCACCGAAAGAAATAATGGCCACCTCAGTAGTTCCCCCGCCAATATCAACGATCACATTTGCAATCGGTTCATCGACAGGCAGGTCAGCCCCAATCGCTGCAGCAATCGGTTCTTCAATAAGGTGTACGGTTTTCGCACCATAGCTTTTTACAGCATTATGAATGGCTCTTCGTTCTACAGAAGTAGAACCGGACGGGGTACAAATGACAACGGTTGGCTTGCGCATTGAAATACCTGATTTCTTGCTTACTTTCTTTAATAATTCTTTCAGCATTTGAGCTGTCATATCGTAATCAGCAATGACACCATCCCTTAAGGGGCGGACTGGGATGATATTTTTCGGTGTCTTCCCGACCATTTCTTTCGCTTCTTTCCCAACGGCCACGACATTTTTGGTTTCCGTATCATAGGCGACGACGGAAGGTTCATTTAGCAGAATTCCCTTGGATTTTGAATAGATTAATATATTGGCTGTTCCTAAATCGATTCCGATTTCAGCATTTGATAACATGTAGACGTACCTCCATAAGATGACAGATTCTCTTATAATTCTTCTTTTATTTTAAAAGGTTTATGGGGGTCATACAACAGGAATTTAATGGGGGACAGCAGGTAGTCGACAGGCGTCTAGGACGTGTATAATAACAGTAACGTTAGATGAAGGAGTTTTTTCCTAATGGAAAGGTATTTAAAACATCATGAAATTATAAATAAAACAAAACAAATAAGTGACTCGTACGTGCTTGATCAAGGGGTTTTCGATGAGGTTATCGACCAGCTTCTAAATAGTGAACTAGATTCAGAGGATGTGATTTTAGAAGGATTTCAACGGCTGCTTCAAGAAGTAGATTATGAAATAGGGCGGATGGAGCATTTTGCGAACTTAACAGCAAGTTGTTTTAAAGGCTGTGCCTTCTGCTGCTATTTTCCTATTGTTTTAAGTAAAATGGAAGCCAAAATAATGTTTCGTTCGATTGAAAATTTTTCAGAAGATCGCAAGAAGGCTATCTATGATCATTGGGACCTTTATTATGAAAAATATGCAAAAACTCTGAAGGAAGCGGCAGGAATGGATCATAATGCAGATGAGACGAAGTTGGCCTATAAAAAATTGAATCTCCCTTGTCCGCTGCTTGATCCTGAAACACAAACGTGTATGGCTTATGAGGTGAGACCCATCCCTTGTCGTACTTATTTAAATTATGCTGATCCGAAGGTATGTGCAGAACAACATCTGCCTCAAGAACCATCCAGTTATGAGTTTTTATACAATCATTATTTTGAAGCTATTAACGAGCTGGTCCAAGTGCTCTATGAAAATGGAGAGAATGTATTAGTCGATTATCCTGGTGACGTATGGAGTTATGACTACCTGCCTGTTTGGATTGAAAAATGGAGAGAGGGGACATGGCATGAGCTTTAAAGTGCTTTCGTTAAACGTGGGAAGGCCTGAAAATTACTCGACAGATAAAGGAGAACTAAGAAGTGCCTACCGAAAACAACCAGTAACTGAACCGGTGTATTTAAGCTCTTTAAATTTTTCTGGAGATGAACAGGCGGATAAAAAACATCATGGCGGAGTGGACCAGGCCGTCTGTCTATATCCTGCTAACCATTACCGACACTTTGAAAAGGAATATGGCATGACATTTCCTTATCCATCCTTTGGGGAAAATATTACGGTTGAAGGCATTCATGAGTGTGACACGCATATTGGGGATGTTTTTACGTTGGGGGAAGCTGAAGTGCAAGTAACGAAACCTCGGAAACCTTGTTATATCATAGCTCGTACCCACGGCATAGATGATTTACCGGCACGTTTAACTAAAACCGGCTTCACGGGATTTTATTTGCGGGTACTGAAAGAGGGAAATGTATCTCAAGGTGATGTGATGCGTTTAAAGCATGCTGACCCGGCAGGCGTAACGGTGGCAAATGTGAACGATGTGAAGTTTAATGATCGGAATAATAAAGAAAAAATCAACCAAATTATTCGTGTAGAGGCTCTAGCAGACGACTTGCGCCAATCTTTATCAAGACGTCTATAACTCGGAAAGGGGTAGCTGCGATGGATTTTGGCCATATTATTGAAGAGAAAATTAAGCAGTCCATTGAGTCCGGAGATTTCGATCACCTGCCTGGAAAAGGAAAGCCATTACCTAAAGATGAGCTTGCCTACGTTCCTGATGATCTGCGGAATAGCTATCGTGTTTTAAAAAATGCGAATATACTTCCAGAAGAAATGCAGATCAAGAAAGACATCGTGCAGTTGGAGGAATTGTTGGCGGATTGCCATGATCCCGAGCGGCAATCTCATTTTCAGCATCAGCTCTCTGAAAAAAGAATTCGATTTAATTTGTTGATGGAAAAGCGAAAAATGCAGCAAACGGGTGCTTTTCGCCAATACGAAGGAAGAATCAATCGCAGGTTTGGCTTTTGACGTTGTTTATTTGTGAATAATTGATAGCTAATCTATTTTGCATGGGGGGGCTTCTACATGTGTGGACGATTTACCCTGGCAGTCAACGAGCCAGACATATTAAAGGAGTTTGAGCTGTCAAAACCGATCGAGCATTATGAGCCAAGATATAACATTGCCCCAGGACAAAAGGTTCTGGCCATAATCCATGATGGAACAAGGAAGCGGGCTGGCTACATGAAGTGGGGGCTTGTTCCATCATGGGCGAAGGACCCGAAAATAGGCTACAAGATGATTAATGCAAGAAGTGAGACGGTGCATCAAAAGCCTAGTTTTTCCTCACTTTTAAAAAGGAAACGCTGCTTAATCCTGGCAGATAGTTTTTTTGAGTGGAAAGTGTCGGATGGAAAAAAGCAGCCAATGAGGATCAAACCTAGTACGCGAAAAGTATTCGCTTTTGCAGGTCTGTGGGATAAATGGACCGACAATGGGGAAGAGCTTTTTACCTGTACGATCCTGACTCAGGCAGCCAATGAGTTTATGGAAAACATTCATCACCGTATGCCGGTGATTCTGGGGTCTGAATTCCAGGAACAATGGATCGCTCCGAATTCCTGGGAGTCTGCATATGCTCATCAGTTACTTCAGCAGATGACAATGGAGGGACTGGAGGCCCACAAAGTGAGTACGTATGTGAATTCTGCTAAAAATGAAGGGGCAGAATGTATCGCTCCACTAACCTGAAATCAGCTTCGCTGCTGCTTTCAGGTTTTTTATATGGGATGAGAAGATCATTCACGAGTCTCATTCCTTTTTTACTAGACATTCTCGTGATGGCCGGCTTTTTAGCCATTGTAGTATAATGTAAAAGGAGCAAGTAGAAAAGTAACGGAGGCTAAGTTCATGCAAGATTCCAATTCTATTCATACCTATAAGCGAGCAATAAAGCATATTAAGGAACTTAAAAGCCAGCCATTAGATCCTCACACGCGCCGTGCTGTGGACGAAATCAGTTCTACTCTAAATGCATATGAACAAGGGAGCCATAACTTATTTAAAATGGCCAATTCTTTTGCTAGTACGCTTCTTGTTGATGACGAAGGGATGATTCAAGAAGCGAATGATTCATTCTGTCAAATGCTTCAGATGGATAGATCTGATCTAGCAGGGGCCTCTTTGCTGTCTTTATTAACAAAAGATAGTCGTCTAGATTGGATAGAATACTCCGCTTCTAAGGGTGGGGGATTGTGGATAAAAGAACTGGCTTTTAAGGATGCATTGGGAGAAACGCGCTGGCTGTCTGTTTCCTGTGTACCTTTATCTTATATTAGCAAGGGCGCAGTGTTCATACTGGGGAAGAAGTCGTCCTCTGTTGAGGAGTCCGGGCCCATAACGGCTGTCCAGGATGACTATAAAAGACTTGTCAATGCGTTATCCAATTTAGTGTTCAAGGTGAGGTATGATTCGAAGACAAAAGACTACCGTTATGTGATGTTCGAAGGTAAGCTCGCTCATGAAATAAAATTGACAACAGATTTTGTTTATGGAAAGAGCCTTAACGACTTATTTGGTTCCCATCAGGCTGCTTTTTACCGAAACCAGTACAGACAGGCATTTCAGCGAAAATCAATTTCTTACAAACACTACTATAAAGACAGGATTTTTCTTACCACCTTATCTCCAGTAGAAGTTGAGGGGGAAGTGGTTGAAGTTATAGGGAGTGCGGTCGAAGTCACCATGTATGAACATGCCGAATCACGCATTCGCCATATGGCTTATCATGATCCATTAACAGATCTCCCTAATCGGAGAAAATTGCAGCTGGACCTTGAGCAGTATATTGATTTGTCAGAACATATGTCACCTATGACGATCATGTTTTGTGATTTGGATCGATTTAAGTATGTGAATGATGCTATGGGCCATGCAGCAGGGGATCAAGTCATTAAAATGATGGTAAAGAGAATTACTGCCTGTTTAGGTGAAGAGGCTGCCCTGTATCGGCTCGGTGGTGATGAATTTGTGATATGTTTACAAGGTAACTCGCCATCGGAGCGCACAAGTCAGATCGGTAAGAAAATATTAGAGCAAGTCAGTCGTCCAATTAAATTAATGGGGAAAGAAGTATTTATAACGATGAGCATAGGGGTTTCTACATTTCCTGAGGATGGCAGCACTTCACAGAAATTGATCGGCAAAGCGGATATAGCCATGCATTATTGTAAAATAAGAGGAAGAGATAATCTTCTTTTTTATACAAAGGGAATGGATCGATCTTACAATCAACTTATTTCACTCGAAGGAGATTTACGTGAAGCAATTAGTAAAGAACAGCTGAGTTTACATTATCAGCCTAAAGTTGATGTGGAGACTGGATACATAAACGGAATGGAAGCATTAGTCAGGTGGAATCACCCTACGAAAGGATTTATTTCACCGAGTGAATTTATCCCTTTAGCAGAAGAAACGGGATTAATTACTCAGATCGATGAATGGGTACTCTACGAAGCATGCCGACAAAATCAACATTGGATTGAAGCAGGCTATGCACCTGAGCGTGTAGCCGTAAACGTATCAGCTAACGAGATTCAGAAAGACGATTTCGCGTTAAAGGTTCAGAGAATTCTGGAGAGAACGGGATTGAATCCACGTTATTTAGAAATAGAAGTTACTGAAAGTAGTGTCATGCAGCATACAGCGGAATGTATTCGCACTATGCAATGTTTGAAGGGGATGGGTGTCTCCCTTGCAATAGATGACTTTGGAACTGGTTATTCATCATTGAGTTATTTGAGGCAATTTCCTATCCACCAGTTGAAAATAGACCAGACCTTCACGAAAGACGTCCTTACAGATCCGAGTGATGCTGAGATTGTAAAAGCAATGATTCAGCTTGCCGATGCATTTAAGTTAGGTGTAGTAGCTGAAGGGGTTGAAAGTGAAGAGGTTCTTGATTTCTTAAGGGAAAACCAATGTGAATCCTATCAAGGATATCATTTTAGTAAACCGCTGTCGCCAGAAGGAATGGTTCAGCTGCTGACAAAAAGAACGACTTATACATCAAAAGACTCCCAGCGTTCCCGCTGAAAAGAGCCGCTCTCCGAAGCGGCTCTTTTGTCTCAAATTATGAAGCTGAATTGCGTGCTCGTTTTTCTTCGGCTTTTTCTTGTTTGGCCACTTTCAAGAACTTATTTGTTTCAGCTGCAACAACTCCTGACAGGAGCAAGAGGCCGATTAAGTTCGGGAAGGCCATTAAGCCGTTCATAACGTCTGCGAATTTCCAAACTGTATCAAGCTGTGCGACTGATCCCACAAGTACAAACAGGACAAAGACAGCTTTATAGGCATTGATGCCGCGGCCGCCAGTTAAATATCCGAAACATTTCTCGCCATAATAGGACCAGCCAACGATTGTAGAGAAGGCAAAGAATATTAAACCAAGTGTAACGACGTAGGCACCTATATCTCCAAGGAAGACTTCAAAGGATTCCGAAGTTAAATCAGCACCTTCTAATCCTCCGCCATATTCCCCAGCCATTACAATGGTTAAACCCGTTATACTGCAAACAATAATTGTGTCGATGAATACCTGAGTCATCGATACTAAAGCTTGTCGGCCAGGGTAATCCGTTTTTGCGGCAGCAGCTGCAATAGGAGCAGATCCTAAACCTGCTTCGTTGGAGAACACACCTCGAGCTACACCATAACGAATTACAGTACCAAGAATCCCTCCCCCGACAGCATTGGCTGAGAATGCATCAGAGAAAATTGTTCCAAGCGCTTGTGGAACTAAATCAAAGTTTAAGACAATTATGATCAATCCGCCGATAATATAAAAGACAGCCATGATCGGGACGAAAAACGCGGTAACTTTTCCGATACTTTTGATACCACCTAAAAGGACGAGACCAGCAAAGAAAGTAAGAATAATTCCAGTCACCCAAGTTGGGACATTGAAGGTGGTTTCCATAACATCAGAGACAGAGTTTGATTGAACCATGTTCCCGATACCGAAGGCTGCCACAGCACCAAATATGGCAAAACAAACACCCAGCCATTTGGCCTTTAGTCCACGTTCGAGATAGTACATAGGGCCGCCGGACATTTTTCCATCTTTACCCGTAACCCGATATTTAACCGCAAGGATAGCTTCGGCATATTTTGTCGCCATACCGAATAAGGCTGATATCCACATCCAAAAAACGGCCCCGGGTCCACCGAGAACAACGGCTGTCGCCACACCGGCAATGTTCCCGGTACCAATTGTAGCGGCTAAAGCTGTTGTTAAGGCTTGATAATGTGAGATGTCACCTTTTTCACCTTTTTGAGGCTTGCTTGGTTTAAACGCAAGTTTCAACGCATACGGAAGGGTCCTGAATTGCAGGAAACCCAGACGCAACGTTAAGTATATTCCTGTTCCTACTAGAAGAACCAATAGGACAGGACCCCAAACAATCCCGCTTGCCCAACTTAAAAATTCATAAATGACTCCTTGATCTTCCATGTGACTCCCCCTAACTTTTTTGAAAAACTTGTATTTACCTTGTCTTTATATTAAATATTCCGAAAATTACTCCAAATTGTCAAGTCCATATCTTTAAAACCATAAGGTATTTGGTTTTATTTTGAAGCACGGAGGGGAAATAACCAACATAATGATGAATGATTTAATTTTTTTCGATATAATCTGTAATAGATGAAATAATAAAGATGGGGGACAATGAAAATGATTCACGTATTATTTGTTTGCCTGGGGAACATTTGTCGTTCTCCGATGGCAGAGGCGATATTGCGAGATCTGATTAACAAAGAAGGATTAAGCGATCATATTACAGTTGATTCAGCTGGGATTGGCCACTGGCATGTGGGGGCTTCCCCGCATGAAGGAACCCGAGATATATTAGATCAAAATCGTATTTCCTATGAAGGGCTTGCAGCAAGGCAAGTAGACCCTTCAGACTGGGACAGGTTTGATTATATTATTGCTATGGATCAAAAGAACATGAGGGACTTACAAGGGATCCGGGAGAAGAATGGAGTAGTTGTAAAAATGTTTATGGATTACGTTTCAACTCATGATAAAAAGGATGTACCCGATCCCTACTTCACAGGAAACTTTGATGAAGTGTACGAATTAATAAGCCAAGGCTGTGTGGGACTTCTGGAAGAAATTAAACAAAATGACAGAAATAAGGAGGAATTATCATGACAAAGCATAAGCTATGTAAAGGTATGGTATTAGGTGCCCTAGTTGGCGGTTCTGTAATGCTATTTGATAAAGGGACACGCCGTTATGTAACAGGTAAGACTCGAAGTGCAGGGACGTCATGTAAAAAATTTGTCGCTCACCCATCTGCAGCGGTGCATTCAGTACGAATGAATTATGAATCATTTGCGCAATGTATAAACAAAGGTATTGACGATGTATTAACAATATTAAATAAAGCTGAGGAAGCTCTCAACAAGCTAAGTGAGATCGAAAAAGATGTAAGTCAGAAGCTAGAAGCAGTAGATGATTCGAAGGAGGCTTCCTAAGCGGTCCAAAAGGGGAGAGTGCGTTTTGAGTAAGGTAATGCGTTTTGGCAAGGAGCTGTTTACCCGGTTTGGGGAAGATGAAATCCCTGGTATGGCAGCTCAGCTTGCCTACTTTTTTTTACTTTCCTTGTTTCCGTTTATCATTTTTCTAATCACATTATTAAGCTACATGAATATTCAAGAGGATCGAGTATTGAACTTCATAAGTACATACGCTCCTCCCGAAACGTATGAGTTGATTTCTGAAAACATTACTGAATTGCTCAACGATCAAAACGGTGGGTTATTGTCTTTAGGGATTATTGGTACTTTATGGGCGGCTTCAAATGGAGTTAATGCTCTCATGCGTGCTTTCAATAGGGCTCATAATGTTGATGAAAACCGATCGTTTATCGTAGGAAGATTCACGGCAATTGTACTGACGATTGCCATGGTCTTTGTGATCGGGATTGCTTTTCTTCTCCCCGTCTTAGGAAATTCCATCAGTACGTTTGTTTTTACTTTTTTAGGTGTATCGGGTGATTTTATTTTCTTTTGGGATGCCTTAAGATGGGTAGTTTCATCTGTCATTTTCTTTATCGTTCTTTCTTTTCTCTACTTAATGGCCCCCAATAAATCTTTGAAGATCCGTGAAATAACGATTGGGGCTATTTTTGCAACAATAGGCTGGCAGTTGGTGTCTCTTTTATTTTCCTACTATGTAAGCAGTATGGGAAATTATTCAGCCACGTACGGCAGCTTAGGCGGAGTTATCGTTTTAATGATATGGTTTTATATATCGGGGGTTGTAATTATTTTGGGTGGTGAAATAAATGCCGTGATTTTAAAGTTTCGGCAGTCAAATAACTAGAAAAACCAGGGAGGACTTCCCTCAGGCTGTCGAGAAGAAGTTTTTAAGCCTTTTGTATGAATCAAGGAGAGAACAACAAAAGAACTAATAAAGTTAAGAGCTCGGGACAAAAGTTTTTTAGTGAAAATCTGAATTAATTAAACTATAATTGGTGCATAAACCCCGCTACGAAAATACACCTCACTTTCCGCGGCCCCACACGACGTGGGGTCGTTCGGTGTTGGCACAGGACGTGCCGGTTTTAACCGAACTTCCTTGTTGTTGAGCCTCCTTGTGCTGGCGCACTGCGGTGTCTCACCTAGGCCTTTCCTCCCGCAGGAGTCTCCGCATATTTTCTCCGCTAAAACAGCACATCGTCCGTTTTTTCACTTAAGAGCTTTAGATATGTCCCAGCCTCTATTCATACCCTTTTAGCAGACGCAGTCCATTAAGAATGACTAATATCGTACTTCCTTCGTGCCCGATGACCCCAAGAGGAAGGTCCAATATTTGAAAGAAATTCGATATAATCAGCAGCATAATAACCGATACCGAAAAAATAATATTCTGCTTAACAACCTGGTTCATCCTTTGTGAAAGTTTCAGGGCCTTTGCAATTCTGGGGAGGTCATTTTTCATGAGTACCACGTCTGCCGTTTCCAGCGCCGCGTCAGAACCTTCACCCATAGCGATTCCTATGTTAGCTGTTGCCAAGGCTGGTGCATCATTGATGCCATCTCCCACCATTGCAATTTGATTAAATTTCTTTTTAAGCCTTTTGAGTTCGCCTACTTTTGTATCTGGCATACATTCAGCAACAAAGTGGTCAATCCCTGACTCTTCTGCAATAGCCTTGGCTGTTTTTAAATTGTCACCTGTTAACATTATCGTGTAGACACCATGATCTTTAAGCACTTTAATCGCTTGTTTGGTTTCCTTTCGAACAGTATCTTTTAAGGCAATTGCCGCAACAATGCCTTCCTCATTCGCCGCAAAAACGACTGTCTTCCCTTCTGATGCAAGCCGCACAGCTGCCCCTTCTTGAAACATTTCTGCCGCCTTTTTCCCAATAAAAGCTGGATTGCCAATCTTCCACGTTTGATCACCTACCACGGATGTGACTCCTTGCCCGTTGGAATTCTTCATGTTACCTATAGGCGGGAAAGTGATGTTAGACTGCTTAGCATAGCGAACAATCGCTCTGGCCAGTGGATGGTTTGATTCTTGTTCAATCGAGGCGATGGCTGCCAGCGCATCCTCCTTATTGTAAAGCGGATCAATATAAATGTCAGTTACTTCAGGAGAACCATATGTCAGAGTCCCTGTTTTATCAAAAGCGATGGCTTTAATGTGAGACAAACTCTCAAGATGATTCCCGCCTTTAAATAGAACTCCGTTCCGGGCACTGCTTGAAATGGCTGATAGTGTTGCAGGCATAATGGAAGCAACTAAAGCGCAAGGGGAAGCGACAACAAGTAAAATCATCGCTCGATATATCGTATCCATCCACGTCCAGCCAAACAGGAAGTGGGGGAGAAAGAGCATCAAGGCAACAACGATCAGAATCACTTTTACATAAGTCCCTTCAAAACGCTCAATGAATAATTGGGAAGGAGACTTTTCACTTTGGGCTGATCGTACAAGCTCCATAACTTGCTGGAAAACGGTGTCCTTCTGTGTTTTCGTAATTTCCACAGTAATACTGCCATCCATCGTTACTGTGCCAGCAAAAACTTCTTTTCTGTGGTCTTTCATTACCGGTATGGATTCTCCGGTGATGGCACTTTCGTCTATAAAAGTTGTTCCTTTTACAATTTTCCCATCCGAAGGTATGCGTTCCCCTGCCTTAATTAATATGTTATCCCCTATTATTAGTGAATCTGTAGCGACTTCTATATATCCATCCTTAGTGACCTTCCATGCTCGGTTAGGTTGAAGGTCCATAAGAGAGGAGATTTCTTTCTGGCTTTTATTCATGGTATATGTTTCGAGAGCCCCGCTTAAAGCAAAGATGAAAATTAAAACCGCACCTTCCGTCCAGTACCCGATCGAGGCACTTCCGATGGCAGCGAGTATCATTAGCATTTCAACATTTAGTTCTTTGTCACGAATGGTCGCCTCTATTCCCTCTTTGGCTTTGGCGTATCCTCCTGTGACGAAGGCAATGATATGCAATGTAATATAGGCACTTTGGGGGAGATGTTCGATGTTCAGCCAAGTAAGAAACAGGATCAGGCCGCTAAAAAGAGCAGCAATTAATTCCACATGCTCTTTACTATTTTCAACGAGTGAAAAAGAAGAAAATGGACGTACACGAATGGAACGAACTTCTGCAGGCATGGCATTCTCATCTCCTTTTTTTATAATTGATAATAATTATCTTCTATGTTGTTAGAAACCAATCCATAAGGTGTATGAGGAGGGGGTGCTATTTATAATTATTATAAATTTATATATGTTATTATATTATCATTATTTCAATATAAGTCAATGGAATAAGTGTCGAAAAGGAACTATAAATTCAGAAAATTTTTACATAGGTGCAGGGGGAAAATATCCGAGCTCGAAGGTTGATATTACATGTGTCAAGTTGCTATATTGAATAAGTGTTAAATTAACGTAGAGAGGTGGACATATTCCATGCGAAAGGGTCTTTTACTTATATTTATTCTCATGTTTTCTGTTGTTCTCGATGCATGCGGAGCAGATAAGGGTGAAGAGGGTTCAACTGAAAACAGTAAGTCAGCAGAGCAGACGTCGGACTCAAAATGGAGTGAAATCCAAGAGGCAGGTGAGATTGTAGTTGGCACGTCAGGAACACTTTATCCAGCTTCCTTCTATCCTGAGAATTCTGACAAGCTTACAGGGTATGACGTGGAAATTATGCGTGAAGTGGCTAAACGATTAGGTTTAGAGGTTTCTTTTGAAGAATACGGTGTAGATGGATTGTTATCTGCTATTAAAAGTGGTCGTATAGACGTGGTTATTAATGATATGGAAGTTACTGAAAATAGGAAGAAAGAATTTGCATTTAGTGATCCATATAAGTATTCGTATTCAACGATGATTGTGCGTGAATCAGACCTTTCAGGTATTGAAACTTTAGAGGATCTTGAAGGCAAGAAACATGGTGGAGGCGCAACCACAGTGTTTTCGAAAATTGCTGCGCACTTTGGAGCTGAAACGAAGACATACGGAAATGTAGCCAATGATGTGTACCTTCGTGATGTAGCTAATGGACGTACGGATTTTATAATCAATGACTACTACTTGCAGACGTTAGCGTTAAAAGCATTACCAGAGATACCGGTGAAGCTTCATCCAGATCTCAAATTTCATCCAACAGAGTCGGCTATCGTGATGCCAAAAGATGCTTCAACTCTTAAAAAGAAAATTGATGAAACTTTAAATGAGATGAGGAAAGATGGAACACTGACAAAAATCTCTAAAGAGTTCTTTGGTGGAAAAGATGCTTCTAAGAAACCCGAAGCCGATGTAAAAGAAATTGAAGGTTTAGACCTGTAGGGGTCTCGTTATGTTTGGTATTCAAATCAATGACATCAATTTAGAGAAGCTGTTTGTGCCAGAACGTGCTTGGGACAATTTACCGTTTGTATTAGAAGGGGTACCGTACACGTTACTAGTAGCTGTTCTAGGTATGGTGCTCGGTCTGATTTTGGGCTTTTTCTTAGCTTTGGCAAGAGGATCAGACAATTTTCTACTAAGGTGGCCTGCTCGTATTTATATCACCTTAATGCGGGGGACACCGATTCTTGTTTATTTATTCGTGCTCTACTTTGGTCTTCCCGTAGTCGGAATTACACTGACAGCACCGGTAGCCGCTATTATCGGTTTCGGGACGAATAGTGCAGCGTACATCGCAGAGATCAATCGATCGTCACTGAATAGTGTCGATCATGGCCAATGGGAATCATCGCGGGCTCTTGGATTATCTTATTGGAAAACCATGCGAAGGATTATTGTGCCACAAGCGACGAGAATTGCGATCCCGCCGTTAGCGAACGTTTTTCTTGATATATTAAAAGCTACCTCTTTAGCTGCAATGATTTCGGTTCCGGAGATATTGAACAAGGCTCAAATTGTTGCAGGACGCACAACAGATTCATTAACGATGTATATTCTGGCTGCGATGATTTATCTAGTATTAACCTTGTTTTTCTCGGTTCTTCAAGATTATTTAGAGCGTCGCTACAATAAATATTTATAAACATCAATCGTCGGTCCTGGTGACCGGCGATTTTAGTTTACGTTAGCCTTCAATAAATGAAAGCATGTTCTTTTCCAATTTAGGAAAAGAGGTGTAACTTGCATTACGGCTTCATTCCTACTATGATATTAATGGCATTTTTAAATCGTAATCATTTTGAATTACTCGTTTACAACTGAATCGAGAACCGTTATAATTAAATCGTAATCATTCTTATTTGTGAAAGGGAACCTGTGTATGGGCAATGATAAAATTATAGAAATAGACCATGTTTCTTTTAAATATGATGCAGAGTGGATTGTGCAGGACGTGGATCTATCTATTGAAAAAGGACAATTCTTAGGTCTTGTCGGCCCAAACGGCTCTGGGAAGTCTACGCTAATTAAATTAATGCTTGGACTGGTCAAACCAGATCAGGGGAATATTCGCCTCTTTGGCCAGGAACTTCGACATTTTAATCAATGGCAGGAAGTCGGGTTTGTTTCGCAAAAAGCAAACAGTTTTAATTCAGGGTTTCCGGCAACTGTACTTGAGGTTGTGAAAACTGGGCTCGTGTCTCGTATAGGAGCCTTTCGTTTTTTTAATCGGAAACATAAAGAGAAAGCAATGAAAGCTCTAGAAATCGTTGAGATGGAAGACTACGCTGAGAGCAGTATTGGCGAATTATCAGGTGGGCAGCAGCAGCGTGTATTTATTGCCCGGGCACTTGTCAGTGATCCTTCTTTACTGATCCTGGACGAGCCCACAGTTGGTGTGGATGCCAAGCATGTAGCCAATTTCTACGACTTACTAGCTAAGCTTAATCGAGAGCAGGACATATCCTTGTTAATGGTGACACACGATATTGGAACAATAACAGAGCATGCAACACATGTTGCGTGCATGAATAAATCTCTGCACTTTCATGGAATCTCTGAAGAATATAAAGGTTTTGAAGAGGGGAACTTGAATCAATTATATGGTCATTCTGTTCAGCCGCTTACTCATAACCATCATCATGAGGTGAAACACTCATGATCGAAAGTTTTTTTCAGTATCAGTTTTTACAAAATGCAGCCATAACAGGAATGCTAATCGGGATAGTGGCACCGTTATTAGGTGTTTTTATCGTGGTTCGACGACTCTCTTTAATTGCCGACGCCCTATCTCACATAACACTGACAGGTATTGCAGCAAGTCTTCTTCTGGAAAAGAAAGTCTCAGCTGTTCAAGATCTCAACCCTGTTTATATGGGGATGGTGTTTTCGGTAGGCGGAGCTATTTTAATTGAGAAACTGCGGAAAGTCTATAAACATTATGAGGAACTGGCGATTCCTATTATATTATCTGGCGGGATCGGGTTAGGTGTGCTGCTAATCTCATTAGCAGACGGTTTCAATACAGATTTATTCAGTTACTTATTTGGCAGTGTCACGGCCGTCACTCGTTCTAATATGTGGACAGTTTTAATCATTACTATCGTTGTTATTACGATTGTTATCCTTTTTTATAAGGAATTGTTTGTGCTCTCATTTGATGAAGAACATGCTTCCATTTCCGGAGTGAATGGCAAATGGATCCATCTTTTGTTTATTGTCATGGTGGCTTTAGTGATTGCATCAGCAATGCAAGTAGTCGGAATATTGCTGGTGTCAGCTCTGATGACTCTGCCAGTTGCAGCAGCCTTACGAATTGCTGCCAGTTTCAAACAAACGATTGGGTTATCGATTGCGTTTGGTGAACTTTCCGTTATTCTTGGGTTGTATACCTCCTATCATTTAAGCGTCCCTCCTGGGGGAACCATTGTGCTGACGGCAATTATTATCTTGATGATGTCAATGCTTTATAAAAAGGTGAGAAATCAACTCTATATAAAGGGTGAAACAATATGAATGTGGAAACAGCCTTGCAACGACTTAAAGATAAAGGATACAAACGGACAAGACAAAGAGAGCGTATTGTTGAGATCTTCGTCAATCAAGACCAATACATTGCTGCAAAAGCTATTCTTAAACAAATTCAAGAAGACTTTCCAAGTGTGAGTTACGATACAGTGTATCGCAACCTTTACTTGTTAACGGAAGAAGAAATTCTTGAAGCTACGGAACTTAGCGGGGAGAAGCATTTTCGTTTAGGTTGTGAAACCCATGGTCATCATCACCATTTTATATGTACGGATTGTGGGAAAACGAAATCCATTGAGTTTTGCCCTATGGAAAGTATTAACGAACACCTGAGCGGTTATGATATTGAAAATCATAAATTTGAGATTTACGGAAAGTGTCCCCGGTGCAGTTAATAAAAGTCTGCGACACAAGTCGTGGACTTTTATTTTGTGCTGATACAAAAAGTAATGATTACAATTTAGAGGTCAGTACTATTCATGAAATGATATTCAAGAGAAGGAGGAGTAACAATGGGGAAATACGCTAGTCTTATTTTGATACTTACTTTACTTTTGTCTGCATGTGGAAATGAAACATCCCCAGAAGATTCATCAGACAAACAGTTAAAAATTCATACGACTGTATATCCGTTAAAGTATTTTACGCAGCAAATTGCTGGTGATTTAGCAGAGGTATCGAGCATCCTGCCGCCAGGAACAGACCCTCATACTTATGAGCCCACCACAAAAGAGATGATAAAAATAGCCGAAGCGGATGCTTTTATTTATAATGGAGCGGGCCTGGAGTCCTATGCGAAAACGATCGCGGATACTGTGAAGCCTGAAGGAGTGCAGATTCTAGAAGCGTCGAAAGGAATCAAACTCGAAGAACATGTTCACAACCATGGGGAGAATACCGATTCTAATGAAAAAGATACACATGGTGATGAAGAGCATTCTCATGAAGAAGAAAAGGAACGTTCACATGCAGGTGAGGGGCACGAGGGGCATACACACGGGAATCAAGACCCTCATATTTGGCTTGACCCCATTCGTTCGATTCAATTAGCTGAGAATATTAAACAAATGCTCATTTCTATACAACCAGAATCTGAGGAGCAATTTACCGAGAATTTCAATCAACTGAAAAATAAACTAGTTGATCTGGATCAGCAATTCCATAATCAGTTAGAAAGTAAGCCTAAGGATAAAATTATTGTTTCCCACGCTGCTTATGGGTACTGGGAGCATGCGTACGGAATTGAACAAGTGGCTGTCTCAGGTTTAACCCCAACTAGTGAGCCTTCGCAAAAGGAACTAGAAGATATTATTGAAACAGCACAGGAATTTCAGTTGGACTATGTATTATTTGAACAAAACGTTACACCTAAAGTAGCCAAAGTTGTTCAAAATGAAATCGGTGCAGAACCATTGCGTATTCATAACCTCTCGGTGTTAACAGAAGAAGATATTCAAGCGAATGAAGATTACTTTAGTCTAATGAAACAGAATCTAGAAGTGTTGTCTAAAGCCTTGTCAAAATAATAAAAAGCTGCACACCCATAATGGTGCGCAGCTTTTTTTACGGTGGAGAACTACTAAGGTGCTGAACATGTGGGCTCCGTTTTGAAACAGTTGATATAAATACGAGCATGAGTAATACGACAATAATATAAAAGAATGATAATCCAGGAAAAAGATCGATAACAATCCCTGACAGAAAAGGTCCTGCAATACTTCCAAGGCTAAAGGCCATGCCGCACATAATATTGCCTGCGGGAAGTAATTCCTTTGGAAGCAAGTCAGTCATATAGGATATTCCCAGTGAGAATAAAGAGCCTACAAAGAGTCCGCCTAAAGCAAAGGTTACAAATAACCACAGGGTAGAATGTTCAAAGAAGGCGGCGAGTAGGAAGGCCACGATTCCTCCCGCTACTACTGAAAGAATGACTTTTTTTCTGCCGATTTTATCACTTAAAGTTCCGAGTGGTATTTGTGATAATAAACTCGCTGCGGCAAATGATGGAATAATCAAGGATAAAGTGTTAACATCATGACCAATTCGCATTCCATAGACAGGGAAAATACCATGGAGAGTAGCTTCAAGAAATCCATACGTAAGAGGAGGGAGGAAAGCTACCCACCCAAGCTTAAGTGCCCGGCCGAACCGTCTAATTGAACTTGTACTGTAAACAGTTGTTTCGTTATGATCAGGCATCTCATTTCGTACAAACCACATGGTACTCCAAACGATCAAACTTAAAAGAGCCGATACTAGAAACGGTATGTAAAGGCTGATCGACAGTAAGTTGGTCATTAAGGGCCCGAGAGTAAACCCTACGCTGAAAAACAAACCGTAGTAGGCAATACTTCTGCCGCGGGATTCATTAGCAGCTGAGGCGGTAATCCATGTTTGGGTACCAAAATGCAGGACTTGGTCGCCAATACCAACAAGCATACGCAGAGCAAACCAAAACCATAAAGCCTGCCAAAATGGAAACAAGGCAAGCGAAATAAAGACGAGGGCTCCCCCTATCATAATGACGGGTTTGTACCCTAGTTTCTGAAGGGGTTTCTCCATAAATGGGGAAGAGATTAAAATTCCAATATATAATCCGGTAGCGTGAAGTCCGTTAATCGACGAAGAGACACCGTTTTGCTCTAAAATTACCGCTAATAACGGTAACAGCATTCCTTGAGAAAAACCGGAAATTGTCACAAGTCCAATGAGAATCCAAAATCTTGATCGTACTGAAACCATAACACCCTCCCCCTCTATATTAGCTCATCCATATTATCGTAAACGAAATGAACTTCAGTCGGCAAGGATATTGTATAGAAGAGGTTATTTACTTGCCTAAAACGGTTATTATATATATAAAGAGAAAGAAACTTTGCAGAAAGGGGAAGAGTACAATGGAATTTTATATTAAAGATGAGGGTGTTCGAACATCTTTTGATTACGGTGAACTGGACATCTCCAGCGATGAAATGAGTGGTTTCCGTCCGTTTCAGTTGATGGTTGCCTCGATTGCTGGATGCAGTTTGAGTGTGTACCGTAAAATTTTGGACAAGCAAAGAATTAATTATGAAGACATTACGGTTCAGGCAAAAGTTGAACGGAATACGGAAGCAGCCAACCGGATAGAGAAAGTCAGCCTGCGTTTTGTTGTTAAAGGGTATCATTTAAATCAAGATAAACTGCTAAAGAATTTAGAAGTTTCCCGTAATAATTGTTCCATGGTTCAATCTGTAAAGGATAGTATCGAAATAGAGGAATCTCTTGAGTGTATTCAGCTTAGCAGGTAAAATAAAGGAGCCTATCCTGAGATAAGCAGGATGAGCTTCTTTTTTTTGTATTACGAACCTGATCGGCTTACTCGAAAAGGTTCTGCATATAGGGGTGAAAGGATGAAGGCTTTTCTAGTAAAAACACTTTTTTATATATTGGGTTTAATTATTATTTCACTCGGTATTACCTTAACCATTAAAGCAGACCTTGGAGCAGGTGCATGGGATGCGATGAATGTCGGTCTCACTGAAATAATTGGCTTGACTGTGGGAAATTGGGTCATCATTATCGGCTCCATTTTGATTGGTACTAATGCTCTAATTGCAAAGGAACGTCCCGATATATTGGCGGTGATTACTATTTTAGTTATCGGGAAGATGATTGATTTCTGGCTAATCACAGGCTTGGCACATGTCTCCATTACCGGGTTTTTGACTCAGTTTGCTTTCTTGATATTAGGGATAGTTATACTTGCGATCGGCGTTTCGCTGTATTTACAGCCAAACTATTCACTCAATCCAATTGATGGTTTTATGGTGGCCTTACAGAAGAGGTTTGGTCTATCACTTACAGTAGCAAAAACTTTAACAGAAGGTTTTGCGCTTATCCTTGCCTTGTTATTTGGCGGACCAATCGGTCTTGGGACTGTAATCATCCTCGTATTAATTGGACCGACTATCCAGTTCTTTGATCCAAAAGCAGAACGTGTAATGAACAAATTGATTGCTTAAATGAGAATAGTTCAGGACCATTTTTCACAAGCTATAGAAAAATGAAAGGTGGTCAGAAACAGGATGAGATTCAAGTGGCTAGGACTTATTGTTCTTATTGGCTTCATCTCTTTAGTTTCATCACAGGGTACACTTGCCAAGGAAAAAGGACAGGACAAAAATTCAACCATCCCTAATCACGTCTTAAATATTTCAAAGGATAACACCTATCCTAACTCAACAGAAGATCAGGAAATATTAGAAGCTGAAGAATTAACAGATGAACTGATGGAAGAGTCAGATGTTCGTATTACGAACCCGCAGTTGATCGAAATGCTAAATGAAACAACCCTTCAACCTTCCCCGTTTGCCTTAGGTTACCGAGCGGAGATTTTTTTAGGACGATGGCCATTAGCTTATAAATCAACAGAATCTAATATTAATTGGGAGTATCAGCAGATTAATGTTAATGAACTTGATAATCATGGAGGCAGTCAACCAGCCAAAATGAGCTACGAGCAGAAGGAAGAAAAGCATGTAAAAGGCGGACTAACATCCAAGATCAGCCATAGTGATCAAATTATGAAGTTGATTTTATTAGAGGCACAAAAGAATTCGAAACTCCCCCTTTCATTCCATACAGTATTTGGTGCGGGAACGAAGCAGAAAAACACTTACGCTGTGCCCGTGAATAAAACAGGTGTTCTTCAAGCGTATGCCCCTGCTATCAATGAAAAAGGGGAAGTCACGTTTGGTGATGTTTACATCAAGTTAAAAGGCTCGAAAGCAACCTTGGAAATTAAAAATGTTACCAGACAAGGGATAGGAGCCTGGATTCCGATTCAGGATCATGTCAGTTTCTCTTTTGAATTAAAATAAAGCCTTACTCCTCTTTAGAGGAATAAGACTGAACTTGAACGCGCTGCTCCGCCATGGCAATGTTATGATCAAACATTGTCTCGGCAATGATACGGCGCGTTTCTTTTGATGCGGTCCAATAGACCAGGTCTTCCACAACACCTGTTATCGTATATTGATAACCATGGTATTGGTCGTTGAGTGAATACATCCCATATACTTTATAAGGTTCTATAGGCTTTTTCGCTAAATCTTTTTTCAGATACATGCCTGCTTCGTCATTCAAACGTACACATGCTGCTTCTAAAGCCGTAAACACTTTTCTTGGGTCCTCAAGAAAGTTCGTGGTTACATGTTCAATGACACGCATGTAATCTATATTATAATTCTCAATCGTATCAATTTGACCGTTGCTGACCGTCAAAAGCTTACCGCTCCATTGTCTGATTTTTAAGAAGCGAAGCCCGACATCTTCAACAATGCCGTGGTGTGTATTGTTCAGTGTAATATAATCCCCTTTATGCAGTTGTTTCTCATACAAAAGAAATATTCCTGCAAAAAAGTCTTTGATCAGACTCTGCGCGCCAAGGCCGATAATAATCCCTATGATTCCGGCACCGGCTAGAATTTTTCCGATATCAACCCATGTAGATAACACGATAATGATAAAGGCGATGAGGGCTCCGTAACTGACGATCGAGTTGATCATGGCTTCAAGTGTCTTTTCTTTTCTTTCTTCTATAAATGAAGTTCTCTTAAAAAATGATCTGATTACTTTACGAATAATCAAGACAGCAACAAATAAAATGATCGCACTGACGAGAATTTGAACGGTATTATTATATTCAAACAAGTCTATGATGAATTTTCCGAATTGTTCCACGTGAAATGCCTCCCGATTAAGCTTATGCAGGGAGCGTTTAGTTGTATAGCTCCACGACCCAAGAGACCGACAAAGTCGTCAAGGGTTTATGTGAGTTATTATACCATGCTTAATCGTGTTGTATCTTATGGACACACTTCCTGCTTTGTACTATGATAGGCAAGGTGGCTAAAAAACAAACGTTGAAAGGGTATGAGAGAATGTCTCAGCAAGAAAAACTTTCCGACCTTAAAGCGCGGTTATCTGCGTTTATGAATCGTGTTGATCAAATGGATCCTAATGATACTTCCGTTGAAGATATTGATGAACTAATAAAAATGCTTGAGGATCTTGAAAGAAAAATGTAAATAATCGATCTGACTCTCACACAATTGTGGGGGTTGATTTTTTGGTCATAATACTTTATCATGATAAATCGCTAATGTAAGAAAGCATAAAGAGAGAATACATCTGAGAGGAGCGACCATGATGGCGTCAGCTGTTATTGTATCCGTACTCGTGCTGACTATTTTAAGTTTAGCTCGAGTGAATGTTATTATAGCGATTCTTGCAGCGAGTCTTACAGCAGGAATCATGAATGGAGAAACGTTAGTAAGTTCTTTAGAACTGTTAGTTAGTGGAATGGGGGATCAGGCGAGGGTAGCATTAAGTTACATCCTGCTTGGTGCTTTTGCCGTAGCCATCAGCCATTCAGGAATTACCAGTATGTTTGTTGGCTATTTGCTAAAAGTATTAAAAGACAAGCGAACCATAACTGTTCTAATTATCGCGGGGGTAGCAAGTTTATCACAAAATGTGGTGCCTGTTCATATTGCTTTTATACCTATTCTAATTCCTCCGTTGCTTCACATGTTCGATCGCATGCAAATAGACAGGCGGGCAGTAGCTTCTGCGTTGACCTTTGGACTCAAAGCGCCTTATATAATGATTCCGATCGGCTTTGGTTATATATTTCATGAAACGATTCAGCAAGCTATGGCATCAAATGGTGTTTCCATTACAATAAATACGATTGCCAAGTCACTGTTTGTACCAGGTCTCGGGATGATTGCAGGGTTACTGTTTGCGGTGTTTGTTACGTACCGGCAGAGGAAAGAGCCTCCCCAAGCGGAGAATTTTGATGAGGAACCGAGCTCACTCCTGCGAAATTTCACACCAGAGCGTTTCAACAAAAAGCACGGGTTTACGATCATTGCGATCCTCGTAACTTTGGTAATACAAGCCTATTGGAAAGACCTTATTTTGGCTGCACTAGCCGGATTGACCCTCATGTTTATCTTTAAGGTTGTACCATTTAAAAAAGGTGATCGAATTGTTAATGATGGAATTGCGATGATGGGGACGATCGCTTTCGTCATGTTAGTAGCGGCAGGCTATGCCAATGTTCTGACAAAAACTAAATCGGTTTCTGCATTGGTTGAAGCAAGCTCCGGGTATTTAGGCGACAGCAAGGCATTGATTGCATTTGTGTTATTGCTTGTAGGATTAGTAGTGACAATTGGAATAGGATCTTCCTTTGCAACGGTTCCTATCCTGGCTGCATTGTTTGTTCCTATTTGTGTGAGTGCAGGATTCTCAGCTATGGCTATTGCTGCGTTGATTGGCACAGCAGGAGCCCTTGGAGATGCGGGGTCACCAGCTTCAGACAGTACGCTTGGTCCGACCTCAGGATTAAATGCTGATGGGAAACATAATCACATATGGGACACATGTGTGCCGACTTTCCTTCACTATAACATTCCGTTATTTATTTTCGGATTGGCGGCTTCATTGATACTTTAGAAGAAATAAATGGATAATCCTTTAAAATTTTCTTATATAATTTTCCCTATCCTATCACATACTAAGTAAAAAGTGAGTGGTAGTTATGTGGCGACAATTGTTTGCGTTATGTATTGCTTTTACTTTACTTATTCTCCCAATAACAGCGTTCGCAGAGGGATGGGGTTATAAGAAAAGCAGTGAGGGGAAAGAACCCGAAGTGGGGAAATACGGCCCTTTGGTGGAGAAATACGATGGGTTTTATGTAGATCATTCTGGTGAAAAAGTGGTTTATTTAACCTTTGATAATGGTTATGAACAGGGATATACAGGAAAAGTACTTGATATTTTGAAAAAACAACAAGTTCCTGCTGCTTTTTTTGTGACAGGTCATTATATTAAGAGTGCTCCCAAGCTCGTTAAAAGAATGGAAGAAGAAGGACATATTATCGGTAACCATTCATGGAGCCACCCTGACTTCACTAAGTTATCAAAGCAGGAAATGAAAAAAGAACTTGGAAAAGTAGAAAAATCCGTGCGAGATCTGACAGACCAAGAATCCATGACATATGTACGTCCTCCACAAGGAAAGTTTAATGAACAAACCTTAAAATGGGCCAGGGAGCTAGGCTACGTTCACGCTTTTTGGTCGCTTGCTTTTGTTGATTGGCAGACGGACCATCAGAAGGGATGGGAATATGCCTATCAGAGTGTCATTAAGCAAATTCACCCGGGTGCTGTTATATTGTTGCATACCGTGTCAAAAGATAATGCAGATGCTTTGAATGAATTGATTATCCAGCTAAGAAAAAGAGGATATCATTTTGGAAGCTTAAATGAATTAATGATGAAAAAGCTTCTCCCTTTTCCAATAGTTCATTTATAGGATGTGAAAAGACCTGGCTGTAATACTAGCCAGGTCTTTTTTTATACGTTGGATTGGTGTAAACTTACAAAAAAAAGGATAATACATAATGAAAGTCGAATGCAATAAAGAGGAACAGGTTAGGTCCTCTTTTTTGGTTTATGTAGAGGAGGGCTTAGAATGTGGGAAGTAGAGATGGAAGCTGCAGGTATATATGATTTTGATTATGCCTTGCAAAGATGGGCTATGGACCCGCTAACGCATTTAAATGAAAGGGAAAAATGGGTCGATATTCCTGTCCGTATGAAGGATGATTCCTGTGTTGTTCGAGTAACAAGCCTGGGAACAACTGAACGCCCCTTGTTTAAGATTCAAGGAGATAGTGAAAAGAATAAGGAGAGTCTTCTTGCTCATGTAGTTCATCTCTTTCAATGGAAGCGTAGTTTGGAAGAGGTTCAGGAGCACTTTGCTCATACGAATTTAGGTGACTTATTTGCGCGTTACCCCGGCACCCCGATTGTTAAGGATTTTAATTTATATGATTGTTTAATGAAAGTGATTATACACCAGCAGTTGAATATGAAATTTGCTTATACACTAAGTACAAGGTTTGTCGAACAATACGGGTATAAGAAGGATGACGTGTGGTTTTATCCTGATCCAGAAGTTGTGGCCTGTTTGGACTACGGGCAGCTTAGAGAACTGCAGTTTAGTCAGAGAAAAGCGGAATATATCATAGATACATCACGTTTAATTATGGAAGGCCGTTTAAGTTTAGACGAACTTGCTGAGAAAACGAACGAGGAGGTTATGGCTGAACTTGTAAAGATAAGGGGAGTTGGGCCGTGGACGGCAGAAAATTGGCTGATGTTTGGAGTTGGCAGAAATAATTTGTTTCCCAAAGCTGACATCGGCATCCAAAAAGCTATACAGCGTTATTTTAAGTTAGATAAACGCCCAGACTTTGAACAAATGAATGGACTAAGTGCTGACTGGGAACCCTTTAAAAGTTACGCTTCCCTGACGCTTTGGAGAAGTATAGAAGGTTGAATAAGCATTTTTTAAGTCATATTTTATCAGTTCGGCTCGTATGATGGTAAAAAGCTACTCGTCCTTATTTTTTCCAAACGAAATGCTGGGATGATATTCAAAATTTAATATCAATGCGTTATAATAAAACCCATGTTGGAAAATATGGATGGTAAAGGAAAGAGGTCTTAATATTGGTGACTAGAGAGAGGTATTCTGACCATGTTCATAGCGGAGAAGTGTTGGACATTCTAGAAGCTAGCGGTACTCCGGCATGTCTCATCAATGTCCATTACCAGTCTGTTACATTCAATGATGAAATGCGTAAAATGCTGCAGCTTGATCAAGTTTATCTATCTTTTTGTGAATGGTTGTCTTTGATCCGCACTTCAAATCGTCCGGAAATCCATCAATTAATTCATCAGACTCCTAAAGAGAAGGAGCAGAGTCTTTCAATTCATCTTAAGATTGCAAACGACTATCATATGTTTATGTGCAAGATGGTCAATTTGAAAAATGATCAAAAAGTACTTATTTTTTCAAATGCACAATCAACTGTAAACGGCTCATTACCTTATAAAAGGGATGAAGACACGTTACCCTCTAATTATTCATATTTACACTCAAATACTTCTACGAACCAATCAAAACCGGCTATTCATAACTTAGATTTGATTACGGATTCATTTACCGATCATAAAACATCATCCAAAGAAGAATTGTTTACACAAGTGGCCGACCACTTCCCACATGGGTTAGCCATGATCAATAACTATTGGGAAGTCATTTATGCAAATGATAAAATGGAGCAGTTAACAGGTCTTTCTTACCATGAGAATTCCCAGAAGAAACTTTGGGATGTGATCTCTGTAGAGGAGTATGCCAGCTTCTTTCAGCGTTGCCTGAGGGCGATGGATACTCAGGAGATGATAGAACTCGAAGGGGATATGCGCGACCAGACGGTAAAAATGACGATTTTACCTACAGCTCAAGGTTTAACATTAATTGGACAAGATATTACTTTAAATAAACAGCAGCTTCAAGCGTTACAAGCGTCTGAGAAAAGGTTTTCGATTTTAGCCAATAATATTAATGACGTTTTTTGGATCTGTGATTTTGATTTTCAAAAGGTTCATTATATCAGCCCTGCTTTTAATGAGATGTTTGGTATGAAAAGAAGAGAACTATTATCAGGCTGGTCTTCCCTGAAGAATTTGATCCATATGAATGATTACAATAAAGTGTCCAGTGCTTTCTCTATAATGAAGCAGCAAAAACATCATGTGGAGTATCGAATAACGACTAGAAGCGGGGAAGAAAAGTGGATTCGAACACAAGGGTTTCCTGTGATCAATGAAGGCGCAGAATATGTCATTGGCACACATCAGGATATTACGAAATTCAAGGAAATGGCCCAGCTTAAAGAGAAATCACAGCAATTATCAACGATTACTCAAATGGCCGCTGGTGTGGCACATGAAATAAAGAATCCCTTGACGGCCATAAAAGGTTTTCTCCAAATTGGTGCAGCTAATCCGGATTTACGGGACAATTATTATGAAATTATCCTGGATGAAGTGAACCGTATTGAATCGATTGTCCAGGATTTTATGATGCTGTCTAAACCGAAGTCTTCCATTCAATTAGAAGAAATTGATATTGAAGATGTTGTCTCCTATGTTCTGCGATTATTAGATCCTGAAGCAACCAGTAAAAATATTAACTTAACTTTTACTTGTAATATTGTAGAGAATTCTTTTCAATCAGAACCTAAAAGACTGAAGCAAATACTGCTGAACATCATTAGTAATGCCATTGATGCGACTGCCAAAGATGGTAATGTCGAAGTCTCTGCTTATACAAGAGAAGACGATTTGATCTTGTCTATTATTGACGACGGACAGGGGTTAAGTGATCAAGATCTGGCCAAACTTGGAGAACCTTTCTTTACTACGAAAGAAAAAGGAACGGGCCTTGGCGTCATGGTAACCAAAAAGATGGTTAATGATTTAAATGGTATGATTGCTTATAAAAGCGAACTGGATCAAGGGACTTCTGTCACCATCAGTTTGCCATATGATCTTTAAATTTAAAGAATCCGCTGCGGTTTTCGGCAGCGGGTTTTTTTTGATGCAGTAACTTATAGTTAGATAGTAAATTCAGAAAACATATATTCTTTTGAGGAGATATATCTTCTAACGTAAGCCTTAAGAACTATAATATCAATTGTAATGTTAAGAAAAATTACGCAATAAACGCTTACATTAAAAAACTTTATTTTTTTAAAGCAAAGCTGTTTACAAACTCTTAAAAGCCTTCTATAATCCCGATTGTACTAAAAAATAATCGACTGAATTAGATGTTATTGTGTAAGGGAGGGCTTTTGAATGATGAAAAAATTACTTTCCTTCTTACTCATAAATATTGGGTCTTTGGGAGTAGCTGTAAATGTTCATTTCTTTCTTTCGCCAAACGATTTAGCCACTGGAGGAGTAAGTGGATTATCTATTGTTATAAGCAATGTATTTCCTGATCTATCCTTGGGATTGATTATGCTTATGCTGAACGTGGTTTTATTTATTATTGGTTTTATATTTCTAGGATTTCAGTTCGGGGCTAAAACTATCTATGCAAGCTTTGCTCTATCCTTTATGGTATGGGGACTTGAAGCGTTATTTCCTATGAACCAGCCGTTGAGTGATGATTTGCTAATCCAGCTGATTATAGGACAAATCATTGCTGCTTCAGGGATGGCCATTGTATTTCATCAAGGGGCTTCCACAGGCGGAACCGATATCTTTGCTATGATCTTAAATAAATATTTCTCAATCGAGGTTGGAAAAGGAGTACTCTTTTCTGATCTTGCCATTGCTGTGTCTTCTATCTTTGTATTTGGGCCAGCGGTTGGCATGTACGCCTTCTTCGGAGTGATCCTTAATGGATTAGTAATTGATTACGCGCTGCAGCAGTTTAATCACAATAAAGAAATTGTCATCATCAGCCGGGAGAGTGAACAAGTTCGTCATTTTATTGTGCATAATCTGGGGCGTGGAGCGACAATCCATTATGCCAGAGGCGCATTCAATCAGGAAGATAAAGAAGTTATCACTACCATCATGAACAGAAAAGACTATACACGACTTAAAAAGTATATGACGGCTATCGATAACAAAGCTTTTATTACCGTCCATTCTATGAATGAAATTATGGGACAAAACTTTAAACGCTTAGCTTGAACCAGCAAATGGCAGGCCACTGGAAAAGATTGATTTTCTGGTGGCTTTTTTTATAGGAGATTATCTCATTTTAAAATTTTGAAAATTTTGATATACTTAAGTAGATCAAAATGAATAGGTACTCATAATCAAAGGAGGAGTCATAGTGGACCAAGCTCAGCTGATTGCACCAGAACAATATAACATCGTAATGGAAATGGAAAAGTATGCTAAAGATTATGATCGAAAAGCTTTATTATGGCTGAATGAAACAGGCGACCGTGAAGAAATTACATATGACGGGTTAATAAAAAATGCGAACAAAATTGGAAACGCTTTCCTCGAAGCTGGTTTAAAAAAGGGAGATAAAGTGCTAGTCATGATCCCAAGGCTGATCTCTGCATATCAAGTATATGTTGCCGCCTTAAAAGTGGGCATCGTTGTCATTCCCAGCTCTGAAATGCTCCGTGCTAAGGATCTGACTTACCGAATCTCTCACGGAGAAGTCACAGCAGTTGTTAGTCACCATGCTTTTACTGATCAGTTTAATGAAGTGAAGGAAATGGGGCATGTGAAGGCATTTACTAGTGGTGGATCTAAAGAAGGCTGGTTAAGTCTTGATGACTTAATGGAGGAGCAATCTGATTCATTGGAAATGGCTGATACCCATAGAGATGACATGGCGTTCCTTTCATATACTTCTGGAACCACAGGAAATCCAAAAGGAGTCGTACATACCCACGGATGGGGATTCGCCCATTTAAAGACGGCCGCCTATAAATGGTTGGCGATCGAGGATGGAGATACAGTATGGGCAACAGCAGGACCAGGCTGGCAAAAGTGGATCTGGAGTCCTTTTCTTTCCGTCTTAGGAACAGGGGCAAAGGGGCTTATTTATCAAGGTAAATTCGACCCGAAGACATATTTGGGTTTACTTGATCAACATCAAGTCAATGTCTTGTGCTGTACACCAACTGAATATCGATTAATGGCCAAAGTTGATAATTTACAGGAATACAGCCTCAAGCACTTACATAGTGCCGTTTCAGCCGGGGAACCGCTAAATCGAGAAGTAATCGATACATTTAATCGTCACTTTGATGTAACGGTTCGTGATGGCTATGGCCAGACTGAAAATACATTACTTGTTGGGATTATGAAGGATATGGAAGTTCGGCCTGGTTCCATGGGACGTCCTACACCTGGAAATCATGTGGATATCATCGATGAGGAAGGCGATCCGGTTGAGGCAGGTGAAGTTGGGGATATTGCTGTCCATTTAGATACTCCTGCTTTATTTAAGGAGTATTATAAGGACAATGAACGCACTAAGCTAGCGCAAAGGGGCAATTATTATGTAACCGGTGACCAAGCTAAAAAGGATGAAAAAGGATACTTTTGGTTTGAAGGAAGAAGCGATGATATTATTATCAGTTCCGGTTATACGATAGGACCATTTGAAGTAGAAGATGCGCTAGTCAAACATGCCGCCGTTCAGGAATGTGCCGTGGTTTCCAGTCCGGATGAAGTTCGTGGAAATGTGGTAAAAGCTTTTATAGTTCTGCAAGATGGATATGAAGGAACAGAATCGTTGATTAAAGAACTTCAGAATCACGTGAAAGAATTAACGGCTCCTTATAAGTATCCTAGAAAAATTGAGTTCATTACTGAGCTGCCAAAGACAACATCAGGTAAAATCAGACGAATTGAATTAAGAAAACAAGAGCAGCCCAATTGATTCGGGAAGGTTTAATAAAAGTACGGTAAAGGAGTAAAGACCTGAGATACATTTCTCAGGTCTTTACTCTTTTTAGGGTGATTCGGATAGTGTCTTTATGAAAAAATGAAACGAAAGACACGGGTTATTCGTATACCATACATGGTTAACAGTAATAGAAATGTAATGCACTTTTTGCTAATTCAATTACCTATTAGTTGAATGAGTGCGTAAAGACAGGGGTGTAAGGATGCGAAAGAAAATAAATTATTCTATAATCGTGATAATTTTAGTCATAATTACTGTTATTTATGTAAATCATACATATTTTTTTAACCCACTGGTCTTTAATCAAGATAAAATTACGCCGCATGCGTGGAGCGACTATCAACGTCCTTTGATTCTTAAATTATATCGGTTTGATGAAAAGAGAGAAATTTTCACCATCAAAAAAGAGGAAAAAATCCGGGAATATTTAAAGGCCTTAAAGAAAAGTGCTGAAATGGATCAGAAAGTAAGCGGCAGCGGAACACCAATTGGAGGGCTTACACTATCAACAGGAGATACTAAACTTCTTGATATTTTGTTTTATAATGATTATTGGGTGATACTGAAGCAGGACAGGTCCGCTTTTGAGATGACAAATTCATTGAAACAGCTCTTTCAGAGTTACTAGGCAGGCGCTAAATATCAATGCGCCTGCCTGATTAATGTACATGTTTTCAGGGAATCTGCTATACTTGTCGTTGTTAGAATTAGGTGTTTTGTGAGGTGAAATAAGGTGAGTAAGACGTTTACGCATATTTTTAATTCTATACTAGGTGCCCTCATCCTTATTGAGGGCGGCGTCTATATTTTTCTAAATACTAAAGATGGAAGCCTTCATTTACAAAGTATTGTCGTAACGGTGCTGTTATTATTGGCCTGGGCATTATCTTACCGGAAACAATTAACAAGTGAGGATTACAACAAGTGGCTTATTGTCACCATCATCATTATGATCCCGATAATTTTTCCTTGGCTATTCTTTATTTAAAAAACTTAAACCAGCCAATAGCAAAGACCTGCTATTGAAATCAAGAGGCTTGAACTTAAGTATAAATAACCGAACAGACGATGTTTCTTTTCATCGCTATTTGTTTCGACTGTCCCAGCGAAAATGAGGAATAGGGTAATTAAGATGAGCAGAACAATTTCGACATTCTCCCATTCAGTTGGTTTGAACAACAGCCAACAAGCGGCAGGCCATGCTGTGTATGAGGGGATATACAAAGGTGAGAAGAACCTGTCCCAATTTTGGAATAAACTCATCGCATCCAGCCTCCTTTCTTATGGTTTAGGCAGCGAATAAAAAATGGCTGTCGTGATAAACTAAGCGAGCAAAAAACGTAATCCTTGATGGGTTACGTTTTTTATTATTTGTTGTGACCCGTGTTTAAATAAAGAATATCAACGATGTGAGAATCTTGTCGATTATTGTGTTAATCTTTTGGGGAAGAGGGTATAACTATACCATACTGCTTCTAAAGTCATAGTCTTTATTCCTTTTATTACTGGTTGTGCTCCCATCCTCTTGACACATTTTCTTCAAAGTTTTTCCTCTCTACAATATCACTATGGTGAAACGCAATGGTTTTACCGGGAAGGAAGATGCATTGTGAATATGAAATTGATTGATTGGCCTACGTTTATTGGTGCCCTTGTCTTACTCTTAGCAGTAACGGTACCACTTGTATTATTTCCAGAGGCCGGAAAGGAAATTGTTAATCAAGCCAACTCGTTTATGACAGGTACATTTGGAGTTCTGTATATTATTATGGGACTAGTCGTTTTTGCTTTCTTAATTTTTGTAGCTTTTAGTAAAAATGGACTCATTAAATTAGGCGATGAAGGTGAAAAACCTGAATTCGGCACGTTCTCATGGGCAGCTATGCTGTTTGCTGCTGGTATTGGTTCAAGTATATTGTATTGGGGTGTCATCGAATGGGCTTATTATTATCAGGGCCCGCCATACGGTCTTGCACCTGAATCAATGGAGGCTATCCGGTGGTCCACAGCTTACGGCATATTCCACTGGGGACCTATCGCCTGGGCGATCTATACATTACCTGCTTTGCCGATTGCTTACTTCTATTATGTTAGAAAGAAACCTGTATTGAAAGTAAGTGAATCGGTCCGTCCGGTTTTAGGAAAATCAGTTGACGGACCATTGGGCAATCTTATTGATGTATTGTTTATGTTTGGTTTATTAGGCGGGGCAGGGACAACATTAGCACTAGGTGCCCCGATGATCGCTGAGGGCATCAGTGAATTAACTGGATTAGAAGTCACACTGGGTCTTCAAGCAGGGATCATGCTCATATGCACAGTGATTTTTGCCATTAGTTCTTATTCGGGTCTAAAACGAGGAATTAAGGTATTAAGTGATATCAATATTTGGCTCGCATTGTTCTTGCTTGCTTTTATTTTCATTTTTGGACCTACTCGATTTTTATCAGAAACAACCGTTAACTCAGTAGGGGTTATCTTGGATAATTTCTTCAGAATGGCAACCTGGATGGAGCCTTTTGGAAATCTAGACCAATTTGAAGAGACACGTTTCCCAGAATCATGGACAATTTTCTACTGGGCCTGGTGGCTTGTGTATGCACCGTTTGTCGGTTTATTTGTAGCTAGGATTTCAAGAGGCCGAACGATAAGGCAAATGATTCTAGGGACTATGATTTATGGAACCATCGGGTGTATTTTATTCTTCGGGATTATGGGGAATTTCGGTTTGTATCTGCAGCTGACAGGTCAGTTCGATGTCGTCGGTTTTATGGATGCAAATGGTGCTCCGGCAACGATTATTGAGGTCATTAATCAGCTTCCCTTAGCGAAGTTTATGGTATTGGTCTTTACAGTTCTTGCGATTATCTTCTTAGCAACAACCTTTGATTCCTCTTCCTATATTTTGGCTTCTGTTGTACAAAAAGAAGTTGAGGGAGAGCCGCTTCGCTGGAATCGACTATTTTGGGCTTTCGCGTTAAGTATTATGCCGTTAGTGCTGATGTTTTTAGGAGGACTAGATACTTTGCAGACGGCTAGTATTGTCGGAGGGTTCCCATTGATTTTTATCATGTTTCTGTTAGCTTGGTCATTTCTCAAAGCTTCGAATACAGATATTCGGGCCTCTGATGATTACGAACCTCCTACCATTCATATCAAGAGGTGGAAAAAACGCAACAAGAAGAAAAGACGTTCAGCTCTTGAAGTATTTGAAGAGAAAAATCGTGAAGATAATGAATAACGCTGCGCAGACCTGTTTTTAAACGAGCAGGTCTGTTTGTTGTTTCAGAAAGAGTTTAGAGGGAAAATGAAAAAAATAAAGGGGGCGATTATTTGCTGCTAAACAGTATAGGCCTTTTGATCGTAGGGGTTGCTGTGTTTATTTTGATCATAATCGTAGCTTTGAAAATATTTATAAAAAAGAAACCGGTAGATAGTTCCTATACCCCTTTCGATTATATAACAGGCCAAACCGACAAAGAATTTCATGAGAATGAGGAAATCACCGTTGAAGAAAATGAGGATAACGATAGAAAAGAAAAAGATATCCTAAAGTAAGAAGCCGCTGAGGCGATCCAGCAGCTTCTTACTTCATTTTTGAGGCACGTATAGTACTCATCTAATTATACAATATAGATAAGGATATAAAGAATACTTGCTAAAATTGCGGAACCACTAATACCATAGATGAAATCTGTAGAATTATATTCGGCTTGCTTTCTCATAATAGGAGCCCCTTTCTATAAATACAAAATCTTGTCTGCCTTGCTGTTACTTCATAAATCTACTGAATAATTGCTGTACGAAAAGCATCGGCTTCAACTTCTTATACTTATTAGACGGATATAAATGGCAAAAGGTTTCATTTTTATGACAAAATATTTCATTTGTGTTACAAGACGCAATAATAACATGGAGTATATTTGTTTACTTGAAACCTCATTTAAAAAATGGCAACATTCCTTCTGCCAAACATGCATTTAGATTATATTGATAAGGTTGCTGTAATCGCTTTAGTATTAAAGTATAGGAAACGAAGCAAAAGAGGGAGGAAACATACAATGTCTGAACAAAATAAACAGTCAGGGATAAGGGCGTTAGTGCAAAAGTTTGGCAGCTTCCTTAGCGGAATGATCATGCCAAATATTGCTGCCTTTATCGCCTGGGGGATTATTACAGCATTATTTATAGAGACTGGCTGGGCGCCAAATGAGGATCTGGCCGCACTAGTTGACCCGATGATTAAATATTTATTGCCATTATTAATTGCTTTTACCGGCGGACGTATTATTCACGGTTTACGCGGCGGCGTTGTTGGTGCCACTGCAGCTATGGGGGTCATTGTAGGAGCAGAGATTCCTATGTTTATGGGCGCCATGCTGATGGGACCAGTAGGTGGATATGCAATTAAATGGATTGACAAGCTTTTTGAAGGAAAAGTTAAGTCAGGTTTCGAAATGCTCGTTAACAACTTTAGTGCCGGGATTGCCGGAGCAATCTTAGCCATTATCGGCTTACAAATCATTGGACCGATTGTTACTGGAATTACCTTAGCTTTAGGTGCAGGTGTCGAAGTCATGATCAATGCGGGACTTTTACCATTAGTCAATATATTTATTGAACCTGCAAAAGTTCTGTTTTTAAATAACGCTATTAATCATGGGATTTTGAGCCCGATTGCCGTAACGCAAACAGAAGAATTAGGAAAGTCCATCTTATTCTTGTTGGAAACAAACCCTGGACCGGGACTTGGTGTTTTACTGGCTTTTTCCATATTCGGAAAAGGAATTTCCAAACAGTCCGCCCCAGGGGCAGCTATTATCCACTTCTTCGGGGGAATTCATGAAATTTATTTCCCTTATATTCTGTCCAAGCCGTCCTTAATTCTTGCGCTTATTGCAGGTGGTGTATCAGGGACAGCTACATTTGCTGCATTCGGAGTCGGACTTACTTCTACGGCATCGCCTGGCAGTATCATTGCCGTGCTGGCTCTAACTGCTAGAGGGGACTATATAGGAGTGATTGCTGGTGTACTTGTGGCCGCGGCTGTTACTTTTGTAGTCGCTGCCGTTATTCTGAAGTCTGGAAAAGAAGAACAGGACATTACAGCAGCTACCTCCAAAATGGAAGAAATGAAAGGTAAGAAAAGCAGTGTGGCTGATCAATTGACGGCAAATGAGCCGCAGGAAACGCCAAATGACGAGACTCAAGAGGTTCCTCAGATCAACCAGGGAGCTATTGATAAAGTCATATTCGCCTGTGATGCCGGTATGGGATCAAGTGCCATGGGTGCTTCGTTATTAAAAAATAAATTTAAAAAAGCTTCGATTGATATAAATGTAACGAATATGGCAATCAACGATCTTCCTTCAGATGTGGATATTGTCATTACCCATAAAGATTTAACAGAAAGAGCCAAACAGAAAGTTCCGAATGCACATCATATTTCTGTTGAAAACTTCTTAAATAGTCCGAAGTATGATGAATTGGTTGGTGAATTACAGGAAAGTGAATAAATGAATGTGGTTGGGACAAAGATATTTTCTCCGCTAAAACAGCACATCATCGTCTTTTGACTTAGGAGATTTAGTTATGTCCCAACCTCTTTCTACTTTCTAAGGAAAGGGGGGGATAATTGATGTTTATATCTGCAAGGGAAAGAAAAATGCTTCAGCTTCTGGTTGATGCAAAGGAAACGGTACCTATAAAAGAATTAGCTGAATACCTTGATGTAAGTGCACGAACCATTCACAGGGATTTGCAGGGAATTGAGAAGGTTCTTCGGGAATATGGATTGCTTTTACAAAGACAAGCAGGCAAAGGACTGGCGATAGAAGGGGATCAATCGAGCAGGGAAAAGTTAAAAGAAGCGATCGTTTCACACGAGGCTATAGATTATACGCCTGAGGAGCGCCAGGTACTTATCTTGTCTAAACTGCTTGAGGCTAGGGAACCGGTCAAACTTTTCTCCTTGGCTGCAGAATTAGGTGTGACAGTAGCGACGATTAGTCATGACCTGGATAAGATGGAAGAGAGAGTCAATGATTTTCAGCTTGAACTGATTCGTAAAAGAGGATATGGAGTTGAGGTTAAAGGAAGTGAGTCTCATATTCGCGAAGCGATCAGCTTATTAATTATGAAGCATATGAACGAATTAGACTTTATAACGCTGCTTCGCGAGAACGTGAATGATGCTTCGCTCGATCAAGTTTCAGAACAATTACTGGGTCTGGTAAGCAGGGAAAATATCTCTCTTATCGAAACAACTGTCGAATCCATTCGACCTTCTTTACACTATGACTTAACAGACCATGCCTATATCGGTTTAGTCATCCATATCGCTTTAGCTATTGAACGTTTACAACAAGGTGAAGTTATCGTTATGGATGCGGAATACTTGCGTTCTTTAAAGGATTCTAAGGAATTTGAATTGGCTGCAGCGCTGATTGAGAAACTTGAGAGTACTTTTGAGATCGATATACCAGAAGATGAAACAGGCTATATTACGATGCATCTTATGGGGGCGAAGATCCGCTATGATACAGATGCCATAATTGAAGACAGCAGTCTAAGTATTGCTTTTAAAGCCAAACAGCTCATTGAATTTGTCTCAAAGGCTACACGGCAGGAACTTCATCATTCTACACAGCTGCTTAATGATTTGGTTGTCCATCTGAAGCCGAGTGTATATCGAATTCAGCAGCAAATGGATATTCAAAATCCGTTGACCGAGCAGATTGAACAGGATTATCCTGACTTGTTCAAGACTGTACAGAGTGCAGTTATACAAGTCTTTCCCGGTCTTGTTTTTCCTAAAGAGGAAACGGCCTATATCGTGATGCATTTTGCCTCAGCGCTGCTAAATATGGAGGAAACGCGTGGACTTCGAGTATTGGTTGTTTGTTCAAGCGGAATGGGAACGGCCAAAATACTCGCTGCCAAACTTCAACAGCAGTTTTATCAGATTGAAGAGGTAGATCATCGTTCCCTGTTTGATTTGGAAAAATCGGATCATCAACAGTATGATCTCGTGATATCTACGGTTCCTATGAGAGATTACACAGATTATGTGTTAGTTAATCCAATGCTTCCTACTAAGGACATTCAAAAACTGCAGCACGTTATTCGCAAGGTAAGAATGGATGAGCGATTGAAGCAAGCCAGACCTGTTTCCAGGCTTCCCTTTAAACATGAATCGAAGGAAGATATTCAATATTCAATAGAGGCCATTCAGGCTTATGCGGAAACCGTTACGGAAGTTTTAAACCATCTATCCATCATACGTACAACTGAAGCAGATAAGGAGAAGGTGTTGCTTGAAGCTTGCCAGTATTTAAAAGAGGCTGACGTTGTACATGATGTCCCTAAGGTTGCAAAGGCCTTACTGAAACGAGAGGAAGCTGGCGGTTTGGGTATTCCCGATACCAAACTTGCGATTTATCATACAAAATTAAAGGAAATAGCAAAACCATGTTTCACCCTCGTTCATCTCGAGGAGGCAATCGAGGTGCAAGGAATGGATGGAGAGAACATGAATAGTGATTCCTTTATTGTAATGCTCGCTCCAGCTGATTTGTCTATTCGCGGGAATGAAGTGTTAAGTTATTTAAGTTCCTTAATTGTAGAGGATGAGGAAAGTACGCATGTACTGCAATCCCATGATGAGGAACGTATGAACATTTATTTTTCTAACAAACTATATCAATTTTTACAAGAAAAACTTTCAAATTAAAAGGAGAATGAACATGTCTGAAACTATTTTAACTGCGAACAATATTGTCTTAAACGAAAAGTTTGATGGTAAGGAGGAAGCGGTTCGATTTGTAGGAAATCTGCTTCATAAGCAAGGGTATGTCGAGGAAGAATACATTGGCCAAATGCTTGAACGAGAAGAAGTTACTTCTACTTATATGGGGAATTATGTAGCCATTCCTCACGGGACAGAAGATGGAAAAAAAGCTGTGAAAGAGACAGGGATTACGATTGTAACGGTTCCAGAGGGAGTAGACTTTGGTGAAGGAAATATCGTGAAATTACTGATTGGTATTGCGGGTAAAGGAGACGAACACTTAGAGGTATTGTCTCAAATTGCTCTTGTATGCTCTGAAGAAGAGAACATTGATAAAATACTGCAGGCTGATTCCAAGGAAGCCATTCTTGCCATTTTTGAAGAGGTGAATTAAATGCTGGCGGTTCATTTTGGTGCAGGTAATATCGGCAGAGGATTCATCGGTGCTTTATTATATAAGGCAGGTTACGAAATCGTATTTGTTGATGTGAACGGTGAGCTAATCGATCAAATAAATAATAAAAAAAGATATACGGTTGAACTGGCCGGATCGGATGATGTATTAGAAGTGACAAACATATCAGGCGTCAATAGTTTGACGCACCCAGAAGAGGTCATAGAACAGATCAAACAAGCAGACCTCATTACAACAGCCGTAGGTCCTTCTATTCTACCCAAAGTGGCCCCTTTGATGGCTGAAGGATTAAAGAATAGAACAACTGCTGTTAATGTGATTGCATGTGAAAATATGATCGGGGGCAGTGATTTGCTTAAGAAACACGTGCTTTCATACTTAACCCAAGAAGAAGCATCACGTGTCGAAGAAAGAACAGGTTTTCCTAATGCCGCAGTCGATCGAATCGTTCCGGGTCAAGTTCACGACGAAATATTGAAAGTGACTGTCGAGCCATATTTTGAATGGGTAGCGGATTCATCTTCGCTTAAAGGAGAGACTCCAGAGATCGACGGGCTCAAACTTGTGGAAGACCTGACTCCTTATATAGAAAGAAAGTTATTTACAGTGAATACAGGACATGCTGTAGCTGCCTATTTAGGAAGTTATTATGGACTGCAAACGATCAATCAGGCCTTACATGACGATCGAATTCTTCCTAAAATAAAAGGGGCCTTAGATGAGTCAGGCGATGTCCTCATTAAAAAATATGGATTTACAAAAGGTGAGCATGAACAGTATATAGAAACGATATTATCAAGGTTTGCGAACCCGGAATTATCAGACGAAGTATCTCGAGTAGGCCGTGCTCCGAAGCGTAAGCTGGGAGCAAATGACCGCCTAATTCGTCCGGCTGTCGAATATGTCGAATGGAATAAGGAAACACCGGCTTATTTAGTTGAAGTCATTGCAGCGGCCTTACTCTACAAACAGGATCAAGATCAGGAAGCAGTAGAGCTTCAATCTCTGATAGAAGAAAAAGGAGTTAAAGCTGCCCTGATGGAAGTATCTGAACTCAGAGAAGGGCATCCTTTACTTCAAGCTGTAGAAAAACAATTTCAATCTATGCAATGACCATTAAAAAATCCTCTCTAGGAGTACCCTAGAGAGGATTTTGCTGCTTCTGATATTCTTTAAGAACTTTTATTATTTCATCATGGTGATCGTCGAGGAAACGAAGTCCATAATGATAAGTCGTACCAACTTGTTTACTCCAGACAATTTCTGAAATAAAGTGCAACGTATGGTGAAGAATCGTCGTTTCAAGGAAAAGCTGGATTTTTCGCTTAGCTGGAAGTTTAAAACTGGTAGCAAGAAGCAGACCGCCGGCGCTTATATTAACAATCTGTCCGGTGCCTTGTGAAGGGTAAGACGATTCATCAGCGTGATTGATCACTTTGAAGTGTGCTGAAACCATTTCTTTAAAGTCATACCTCAGAATCTCTTGCCGTTTATAGCGCATAGGATCATCCTTTCCCTGTAAGTCTTATGCCTGAGAGTAATTTCATGATGGGCCTTTTCAAAAATAAAGGCTGATAGATCTCCTTCTATTGTCGTTGCTCCGCAATCGCTCCGTTTGTTGGACCGAGCAAGGTTCCGTAATTTTAATAGGAGAATGGGGTGCGAAATCACTCGCTTTCCACGGGGTTGGAACAAAAGTATTTTATCAAATGAAAATCCGAACTTAGTAAAAACTATAATTGGTGCATATAAACCGCTACGAAAATATACTTCGCTTTCGCGCGTAGTGGGGCCACGGAAAGCGAGTTATTTCCTCGACCATCTTCTCCTCATCCAAATTTATAGGAAAATTATAACATGATCAAGGAAACCTATAACTTATAACTGTCTATAATCTTTGAAAATTTCTGATACAATAGAAGTGATTTATAGAGCCGAAAAATACGATTGAAAAAGGATGGTCGGGATGACAGTTTATAAACCAACTTGGGATCTAGATACTATTTTCAAAGGGGGAAGCCACTCAGAGGAATTGAAAGGGTACATAGATGAGACTGAAACTCTTTTAAGCGAACTAGAAACGCTTGTTTATCAATTTTTGCCACCGAAAAACCCTGAGCAGACAGACCAGCTGACTTCAATTATTGATAAACGCCAAGAAACATCAAAGCATTTGGGGGAGTTTGGCGCATTTGTAAGCTGTTTGACAGCTCAAAATGTCAATGATACAGCGGCTGGATCCTTAGTCACGAAACGAAGCGAACTCGGTGCCAGGTTCGGGAATATAATGACTGAATTTGACCAGAAATTAGTTCAAATCGATTCGCATGTTTGGGGGACTATGCTAAAAACACCTTCACTTGCCGACTTATCATTCGTGCTGGAAGAACGGAGACGAAAGGTGAAGGATAAGCTAGATGCTGCTCAAGAGTCATTAATGAATGACTTATCAGTAGATGGCTATCACGCCTGGGGTCAAATGTATGATACGATCGTTGGGAAAATGACGATAGAATTAGATGGGGAGACGTTATCGGTTGGGCAAGCTGCTAACAAGTTGAACACTTCTGATCGAGATCAGCGAAAGAAAGTATTTGATAAGCTTCAAAGTGCCTGGAGCAGTCAATCGGATTTGTTCACAGAAACACTGAATCATCTCTCGGGGTTCAGGCTGCAAACTTATAAGCACCGGGGATGGGACGACGTCTTAAAAGAGCCGCTTGAATATAATCGAATGAGTGAAAAGACATTAACCACTATGTGGGAAACAATCTCTAAGTTTAAAGATCGTTATAAAGAATTTTTACAGAGAAAAGCGCAATTACTCGGCCAAGAGAAACTGAGCATGTATGATGTGGGAGCACCCCTCGGGGATAGTAATCAGAACATGAATTATAATGAAGGGGCACAGTTCATCATTGAACAATTTGAGAAATTCAGTCCCAAGCTTGCGGAATTCACTTCAATGGCTTTTGACAAGCAGTGGATTGAAGCGGAAGATCGGCCTGGGAAACGTCCAGGAGGATTTTGTACGAGTTTTCCGGATAGCGAGCAAACCAGGATATTTATGACCTACTCAGGATCGTTGTCGAATGTGGCTACACTGGCTCATGAACTTGGACATGCTTACCATCAACATGTCATGAATGAGCTGCCGATCATGAATCAAGGATATGCGATGAATGTAGCGGAAACAGCCTCTACGTTTGCTGAAATGATTGTGGCAGATGCCGCAGTGAAAAATGCAGCCAATGAGGGTGAAAAAATAGCGTTACTTGAAGATAAAATACAACGCAGTGTCGCATTTTTCATGAACATTCATTCTCGCTTTCTTTTTGAAACAAGATTTTACGAGGAACGGAAACAGGGAACAGTTTCTACTGAACGGTTAAACGAATTAATGGTGCAGGCACAGAGAGAGGCCTATGCAGACAGCTTAGATGAATATGACCCAACATTCTGGGCCTCAAAACTTCATTTCCACATTACAGATGTTCCTTTTTATAACTTTCCTTATACATTTGGTTATTTATTCAGCCTCGGTGTGTATGCGAAAGCAATTGAGGGAGGTCACGATTTTGAGGATCAATATATTGCTCTTCTGCAAGATACAGGGCGCATGACGGTGGAAGAGCTGGCTCAAAAGCATTTGGATGTTAATCTTGAAAAGCCAGATTTCTGGGAACATGCGCTTGACCTTTGCCGGGCAGATGTAGAAGAGTTTCTAGAGCTCACATCATAATCGACTATGTATATAAACGAATCGAGGAGGATAAATTCATGGAAAAAAGGATACCTGACGATGAGAAGCAAGAAAGAGTGGATGGGTTAGAGGGTTGGAAGCTGGATGGCAAGTTTATTGTCAAACGTTATCGGTTTGGGGATTTTCTAACAGGAATTCAGTTTGTGAATAATGTTGCTGAGTACGCCGAAGATATCCAGCACCATCCGTTTATCAGCATTGACTATAAAATGGTTACAGTTAAATTAACATCTTGGCAGGCGAAAGGATTGACTGAGCTTGATCTCGAATGTGCAGACAAATATGACAACCTTTATAAACAGATAACAGAATAGGAGATCAGTTATGCGTGTATTCTTAATCACTTGGTCAGTTGCCCTTGCAACAGGTGCACTGACCTTTTTCTATCAAACGAAAATTCTTATCAGCCCGCCTGTGTCATCGGGGGAGGCCATGATTTTCTGTGCAGGAACTCTGGTGTCAGCTGTATTTTTTATTTGGGCGATGAAGGAATCACCCAAGAAGTACACCAGCGTTATTTCCTGGGCAGCGATCGTCTTTTTCATGTGTGCACTGCTGCTGGCGATTTTAAATCAGGTTGTGATGAGAAATAATGAAGGGGCGCTTTTCATTATGGACGCAGCCTCTGTGGTCGCTTCCGGAGCAGTTGCGGTTTACGGTGGAAATTGTATTATGCACAAGCGAAAAGAAAGAAGTCGTTCATCTGAGGGATGAGCGACTTCTTTTGCTTCGAAATCACGTTAGGTTAGAATCTTTTTGCGCTAAGGGTAGAATCCTTCTTAGTTTGGATCCCATAAAGTTTGGGCAGAATCTGTTAACTTTCCGGTCGAATCATTGATCGATCGGGCAGAATCAAAATTCATTCAGAGTCTAGTAATGCCTGCACATGGTCAGAGGTAAATAAGCTCAGCGTTTGTTCAGGTGGCGCCAAACATTCAATAAACTCCTCAGTGAACGGATGAGTAAAGCTGAGTTTCGCGGCATGAAGAGCTTGTTTGCCAGGAGAATGTGCTTCCCCGCCATAAAGTTCATCGCCAAGCAAAGGATGACCTGCATAACTTAAGTGGACGCGGATTTGATGAGTGCGTCCTGTGCCGAGTCTCAACTTAACGAGAGAAGCTCTCCGATCATCACTATATTGAATCCGTTCGTAAAACGTTTCAGCATGCTGTCCGCCAGCAGACACTCTTCTTCGTGCGGGGTGATGACGATCTTTACCAATTGGCTGTACAATTGTACCTTGAGCCGGTTTGATTTTACCGTGCACCCACGCCAGATACGTTCTGCTAATCTCTCTTCTCTTCAACAAATTGCCCAGCAATGCAATCGCAAGTTCATGTTTTGCAAATAAAATGGCTCCAGAAGTATCACGGTCTAAACGATGCACGTACTTTGGAGTGGATTCAATTCCATTCGCCTGAAAATAAAAGGCCACTGCATTAACGAGCGTATTCGTCTGCTCAGGTCTGTTTGGATGAGTATCCACTCCTGCTGGTTTATTAACGACAAGTAAGTGGTCATCTTCATATACAACGGTAATGTCAGCATAAGTCGGGGTCACTTCAAGCGGACGAGGTTCAAACAGTTTGATACGGAGAGAGTCCCCTTCGCTCACATGCGTTTGTTTCCAATGCCTCGATTCATTGTTCAACGTTACACTCCGTTCCGTCCGGTGTTTATGAAGGAGTTTTCTAGGGACTTTCCATTCACTCTTTAGGATCCGTTCAATTGTATAGGAATCCCATTTTTTGGGGATCGTAATTTCAAACCATTCACCTTGGCGTCTCGTTTTCATTGATTTCACCTTTTTCTCTTAAAGCTGTTTCCTATTGTACTGTGAATAGACAGGATTAGAAAGGGTTTGGGAAATAAACCTTCTGTCTCGATGTGTACACGATTCGAATTAAGTGCATAATAGGTATCGACAAATCTCGTTATGTGTTATACTAGACAGGTTGAATAATTTGCGATTTGAAAGAGGTGTGTGCTTCATGCAACACAGAAATGATATTCGTAACATTGCGATCATCGCACACGTTGACCACGGAAAAACAACGCTTGTGGATCAGATGCTTCGCTATTCTGGTACATTCCGTGAGAACGAACACGTGGATGACCGTGCTATGGACTCTAATGATTTGGAAAAAGAACGCGGCATTACAATCTTAGCGAAAAATACCGCGATTAATTATAATGATGCACGAATTAACATTCTCGATACACCAGGTCACGCAGACTTTGGTGGAGAAGTAGAACGTATTCTAAAAATGGTAGACGGTGTGTTATTAGTTGTTGACGCTTATGAAGGTTGTATGCCACAGACTCGTTTTGTTCTGAAAAAAGCGCTGGAACAAAAGTTAACACCAGTTGTTGTTTTGAACAAAATCGACCGTCCTAATGCTCGTCCTAATGAAGTAGTTGATGAAGTACTTGATTTATTTATCGAGCTCGGTGCAGACGATGAACAGCTTGAGTTCCCTGTTGTTTATGCTTCCGCATTGAATGGTACATCCGGTGATGAGCCTGAAGATCAGAACGAAACAATGGATCCGATCTTTAAGCTGATTATGAATAATATTCCGGCTCCTGTTGATACACAGGATGATCCGCTGCAATTCCAGGTTACCCTCCTTGATTATAACGATTACCTTGGGCGTATCGGAGTTGGACGTGTATTCCGCGGAAGTATTAAAGTAGGACAGCAAGTGTCACTTATGAAGAAAGACGGTTCTGTGAAAAACTTCCGGGTGTCTAAACTGTTTGGTTTCATCGGTCTGAAACGTATCGAGATTGAAGAAGCTAAAGCCGGTGACATTATTGCTCTAGCTGGTATGGAAGACATTAACGTTGGGGAAACGGTTTGTCCGACAACTCACCAGGAAGCAATGGAAATTCCTCGTATCGATGAGCCGACTCTTCAAATGACGTTCCTAGTGAACAACAGCCCATTTGCAGGCCGCGAAGGGAAGTATGTAACATCCCGTCAAATCGAAGAACGTTTATTGACACAATTAGAAACAGATGTAAGTTTGCGTGTTGAACCTACAGATTCTCCTGATGCCTTTACCGTATCAGGACGTGGAGAGTTACACTTGTCTATTCTTGTGGAAAATATGCGTCGTGAAGGCTTTGAACTTCAGCTTTCCAAGCCGAAAGTTATTTTGAAAGAAGTCGATGGAGTAACGTGTGAGCCGATGGAACGTGTTCAAATCGATACACCTGAAGAATATCAAGGCGCTGTTATGGAGTCGATTGGAATTCGTAAAGGTGAAATGCAGGACATGGTTAACGACGGAAACGGTCAAGTTCGTCTTGAATTCCTCGTACCATCTCGTGGCTTAATCGGGTATTCTACTGAATTTATGACACAAACGCGCGGGTATGGAATTTTAAATCACACGTTCGATGGCTATGCTCCTCTGACTAAAGGGCAAGTAGGCGGACGTCGCCAAGGTGTGCTTGTTTCTCTTGATAAAGGGAAGTCTTCTACCTATGGTATTATGAACCTTGAGGATCGCGGCACAATTTTCGTAGAGCCTGGTACAGAGGTTTATGAAGGAATGATTGTAGGAGAACACAGTCGCGAGAATGACTTAACCGTTAATATTACAAAAGAGAAGCACTTGACTAACGTGCGTTCAGCAACGAAAGATACGACGAGCACCATTAAAAAGACTCGTCAGCTAACGCTTGAAGAAGCGATTGAGTACTTGGATGATGATGAGTATTGCGAGGTTACACCTGAAGCAGTACGACTTCGTAAGAAATATTTGAATAAGAACGAACGTGAGAAAATGGCTAAGAAGAAAAAACTTCAGAACGCAGAGTTGTAATTCATAAAAACGTCTGATCCAAAACGGATCAGACGTTTTTTACGTTATTTTGTTACTTGAACGGTTTCTTCCTGATGACCATGAATCTCTTGGTCAGGTTTTTCGTAATGAATGGTTACTGTGTACTCTCCCTCAGAAGGGAATGTATAGGCAGCAGTGTACTCACCTGGATTCTTTTCTTCAGCAGGAACGTATTTATGCTTGTCCAGCTGATCTGAGCTGATTTCAAATTTTACCATAGCGTTTTCAAATGGTTCCTCTTTGTGATTGATGTGAGTAGTCAGCGTAGATTCCTCAGCAGTTTTAAATTCATGATCATTCATAAAATGAACCATGAATGCACTGTTTCCATGGCTGTGACCTTGAGCTGATTCACCCTCTCCACCGTGACCATGGCTGTCTTCTTTCTTGTCAGCTTCCTTCCCTGCTACTTCGACTTCAACTTGAGGCATAACATGCATAGTGCTTGTCTGAGTATGAGCAATCACTACATAGGTGCCTGGTTTTTCAAAAGTATAGCCAGCTTCATAGACCCCGCCGCTCGTATGCTCAGCTTTCACCATATGAGATTGCTCCTGTCCTGCTTCAGAATGCCAGATTTCGAATTCAACGGACTCAGCATCTGTCACCTTTTCTTCACCCTTGGTAACAACGGCTTGAATGACTGTTTCCTCTTTCAAAGGAAGAGGCTCTTCCTGGAATTGTACCTCAACTTCCGGCATTACGGGTTCTTTACTGCTATTTGTACTGGAGTCTTCACTTGCCTCGTTTTCGGTAGAGGATCCACAAGCCGTAAGTATGAGAATTAATCCAAAAAAGACGATTATGTTTGCTAATTTTTTCATGTCAGAATCTCCTCTATTTTAAGTTAGTCAAATAGTCACACTTATCATAACATGTAGAATTCTAGGATGACATGACATTAAGGAGTTTGTTGTGGCAATGGTGTGACACTGTTTTTGATACTAAGTAATCGCTTCTATTTGGATCCCAAATGTCCCACAGGAAAGCGCCCTTTGCTTTCCGAGGAATCTGAGGATGTTTCTACTATAAACGAGACAGAAGAAGTTCGATTAAGTTCGGCACGTCCTGTGGAGCGATGGTAGATGGCACACAAGTAATCTGAACTGATTTCAATAATGGTTCGGATTACCTAACGCTTCATTCAGTTTCTCTCAGTCTTTTTTTAGTCATCCCATTTATAGTTGTAAAAGGCTTCTCTAGTTACCCATTTTAATGCTTCTGGATCGTTGGCTCGAATTCCTTCATCAAGGGTTTCGAGCATTCTGGCTGTCTGTGAAATGTGTGCACGCATAGCGTTCAGCTTTTGTTCCTGAACGTTTGTTATATCATGGACGACATCTGGTTCACCAAGTTCTTCTTCAGTATTATTGGCAAAAGCAACGGCATGAAGTTTCGGACGTTTAGCTGGTTCGATTTGTGTTAAAGCACGGACAACAGCTCTTGCTGTCGCTTCATGGTCAGGGTGAACGGCATACCCGGGATAAAAGCTGATTATTAAAGAGGGCTGCAGTTCATCGATTAACTCGCTGACAAGCTGAGTCATTTTGTGATCGTCTTCAAATTCCAATGTCTTATCCCGAAGTCCAAGCATACGTAAGTCTTCAATTCCCATCGCTTTCGCAGCTTTTTGCAGTTCTGTACGGCGGATATCCGGCAGCGTTTCTCGTGTAGCAAAAGCGGGCATGCCAAGATTTCGTCCCATCTCACCAAGTGTTAAACAAGCGTAAGTAAGCGGTGTGCCTTGATTAATATAAGAGGCAATCGTCCCTGAAACACCGAATGCCTCATCGTCGGGATGCGGAAAAATGACGAGGACATGATTTTCTTTTTCGATCATATGAATCGCTCCTTAAGTGGTTATCTAATTCTACATTATTGCGCAGTTGAGCTCGTTTTTAAAGCTATTTGTTTACATCTGAAACAGGTTTAGCGGACGTCGGGAGAAGGAATGAGACAGGCAAGAGGAGACAGAGAGGAGTTCTTTCTTTTATGGAACAAAGAATCAATTATCTTGTTTATTGGCTGCAAACGAAGGTAAAGGAAGCAGGGGCAAAGGGAGCATTGGTCGGTGTCAGCGGCGGCATCGATTCAGCTGTAGTGGCTTATCTGATTAAACGAGCTTTCCCTGATCAGTCGCTTGGAGTAATTCTTCCGATCAATCAACGGGTTGTAGACCAGACGGATGCCGTTGCAGTGGTGGAGGAAGCCAATCTCAATTGTGTTGGAATAGAATTGACAGAGGCTTATAATGAGACCTATTTATCTATTCAGCAAAAACTGGTGGAAAAGGGAGACTGGAATGAGGAAACATCTCAGCTGGGCGGCGCAAATTTTCAAGCCCGATTGCGGATGAGCACCCTGTACGCAGTGGCCAGTAATTATGGTTATTTAGTGGTTGGTACAGATAATGCGGCTGAGGATTATACCGGTTATTTTACAAAATACGGAGACGGTGGCGTGGACTTAGTTCCGTTGATCCATATGAGAAAGGAAGAGGTACGGGAAATGGCCGAGTACTTACATATCCCTGAATCAGTGATCAAGAAGAAGCCAAGTGCTGAACTGTGGGAAGGTCAGTCTGACGAAGAGGAAATGGGGATATCCTATAACTCGATAGATGCCTACTTGCGCGGAGAAAACATTGACCCTGAGGATGAGCAACGACTTCAAGCGCTTCATGCACGAACAGAGCATAAAAGACAAGTTCCCGCCGGCCCTCCTAAATATGAGGGCGAGTAAGGATGTCCCAAAAAACAGCTTTACTCATTATCGATATGATTAACAAAATGGATTTTGACGGCGGTGAGGCTCTGCTGGAAAACACGAGATCCATAATGGATAGCTTAAATCGCTTGAAAGCAGGGGTCAAGCAACGAGAAATACCTGTAATCTATGTAAATGATAATTTTGGGCTATGGCAGGATAATAAAACCGACCTTATTGAGGAGTGCAGAAAGGGAATCGGCCGCCCCATTATTAACGGAATTCTCCCGGAAGATGATGACTATTTTATTATTAAACCTAAACACTCCGGTTTTTACGGAACTCAATTGAATATTCTGTTGGGGCAGCTGGGCATTTCCAACTTGATCTTAACCGGAGTCGCGGGGGATATTTGCGTTTTATTTACAGCCAATGACGCTTATATGCGTGAATTTAATCTATGGATTCCACGAGATGGTATAGCCTCAGAGAAAGAAGAAGATAACGAAAATGCGATTAAAATTATCGAAAGGTCATTATTTGCGAATACAGCCAAAATCTCTGAAACCGATATCGATAAGGTTTTTGATTATTGACATTACTGAGGGAACTGTATATTCTAAGGATAGAGAACGGTATGTTCCGCCATTTAAATCCATTCTTTAAAGGAGAATGTTTGTATGAGTGTTGTTCTTAACTAAATCCGTTAATTGGATACTGTTCTGAAATATTGAGAAAGACATGCAATATGCAGGTCATATTTGTGTTTTCTAAATTTTTCAGAACTTAGTTAAGAGCGAGCATTCTCATAGCAGAAGCATTTGATATACAAAGCTATGGCTTACTTAGTCATAGCTTTTTTTATATCATTTAAATGGCGGAGTACCAGACGGGCACAGCAATGTGTCTTTAGTTCTCCATAAATAACCATTTCAGCTGCGATGAGCCTTTAAGCTTATGGCGGCTTTTTTATGGTTTAAAATAGGAGGTAATCGAAGTTGAACAAGGTAACCTTTCAAACGTTAGAATTTCATGAGATTTTACTTGAAGTGAGCGGCTATGCATTAACCGATAAAGGAAAAGAAACGATATTAGCAAGCAAACCATCATATGATAAACGGCTGATTACCCATTGGCATAAGGAAGTTGATGAAGCAAAAGCGATCCTATCGAGCTCCGGTAATGTGCCTATTCATACCTTGAATAATGTCACTCAAATGCTGGAACAAGCCAAAAAAGGCATGTTAATTCGGGCTGATCAATTTTCACGTCTGGCTTCATTTCTAGATCATTGCACAAAATTAAAACGGTTCATGAGAGGGAAGGAAATCATGGCTCCGACGATTAGTCTGTATGCGTGGTCAATAGTGGATTTAACTATACTGGAAGAAGAATTGCATCGGGTGATTCGGCATGGTCAAGTAGATGACCATGCCTCTAAAACGTTAGCGAAAATCCGCAAACAAATAGCAGCTAAAAGCATGAAGATTAAAGAGAAAATCGATCACATGTCAAAGTCTGCTAAGCTTAAACCGTATATGCAGGATAAACTGGTGGTCGAAAAGAACGGAAGATATACTCTTCCGATTAAGAAAGAAAATCGAAATAAAGTAAAGGGATCCGTTGTGGGTCAGTCTTCTTCAGGAGCTACTTTATTTATTGAACCAGAGGAGATTACAGTTCATCAAGAAGAGTTGCATATTCTTAAAATTAGTGAGGAGCAAGAGGTAGAGCAAATCCTCTACACTTTGACGAATACGTTTACATCCTACGAACAAGAACTGTCTATTGCCATGGAAACGATGCATAAGTATGATGTTATTTTTGCAAAAGCAAAGTACAGTCACCACATCAATGGAAAGTCAGTAACTTTAAATGAGGAGGATGTCATCAACTTACATGAAGCCAGACATCCACTGCTTAAGGAGCAAGCTGTGCCCTTGACGATTACGATGGACTCGGAGGATCAAAGCTTAGTGATTACAGGACCGAATACAGGTGGGAAAACAGTTACCCTTAAGACAGTTGGACTTCTGGTAATAATGGCGCAAGCAGGCCTTCACATACCCGTTGGAAAAGAAAGCACCCTGCCTCTATACCAACATGTACTTGTCGATATAGGGGACGGACAAAATATCAAGGAAAATTTGAGTACGTTCAGCTCAAGACTTGTGAATATCATTGAAGTGATGAGGCAAGCCAATGAGTACAGTCTTGTGCTGCTTGATGAATTAGGTTCTGGAACGGATCCGGGAGAGGGAATGGGGCTGGCTACAGCAATTTTAGATCAATTAGCTGATAAAGGGGCTAGAATCTTAGCTACTACCCATTACAGTGAAATGAAGGACTACGCAGCGGGTAAACAAGGGTTTATGAATGCCGCCATGGAGTTTGATGTTGACACACTGCAGCCAACGTACAAACTTATCCTGGGTGCAACAGGGAAAAGTCAGGCATTTGATATCGCCTTAAAGCTTGGTTTACATCCGAAGATTCTTGAAAATGCCTACGCGATTACGTATAAACAGGAAAAAACTTTTCATGTCGATGATACATGTTTAAGAAAACTGGATTATAGCCAACAAGTTGCCGTTAACCGTTATGGAAAGGTGTCTCGTTCGGGAGGGAAAACGGACCAGAAACCAGTCGAATTCCAGATGGGAGACAATGTTACCGTTCAAGCGACGGGGGAAACGGCAATTGTTTATAAAGGGCCAGACCAACGGGGGAATTATATTGTGCAAATTAAAGGAGAAAAACAGACCATTAATCACAAGCGGTTAAAGCTTCATATCCCTGCAGAGGAACTTTATCCTGAAGACTACGACTTTGATATTATTTTCAAATCAAAAGAGTACCGAAAAATTAAACATCAAATGGGAAAGAAGCATGTGGAAGGGCTGTATCTTGAGGAGGAAGAATAAACAATTTCTTCGGTTATTCATATAAACTCGTGTTGACATGCTCTAAGTAATCATAAGGGAGATATTTAGAAAAGACATGGGGAGAGGACCGCGGGTTGAACTTGCCGAAAAAGAAATAAATACCTAAAAACCCGCTGGCCTTAGGCAGCGGGTTTAGTATATCAATACTGTTCTGTTTGTTTTGGTGCCATTTCCGTAGGTTTGGATTCAAGGTCTGTGTAACCTACAAAACCGAATGAAATGACAATGAGTAACAAAATTGCGAATAATACTTTTCTCACTAAAATACCTCCAGGGAGTAATGTGTACATTGTGTTTAGACGAATGTTAATTTAGAGATCCCTTGAAGTTATGATGAAAGAATTACAATGGTCTAAAATGGTCTCATTTCAAACTTTATATGAAGGGATCGAAGAAGTATCTATCAAATAGTTTGAGTTTCACTAGAATTTCCTTTTTTATTTTACTTGTTGCCTAGGACAATTGCAACATATTTTGTCGAATCTGCAAGAAAATTTCAATGTTAAGAAACTAGTTTTAAACCTACGACTCCAATCACAATACAACTAATGAAAAATAGTCGTTTCACACTAGCTTTTTCTTTAAACAATAGGATACCGAGCAGTACGGTTCCAACAGAGCCTATTCCTGTCCAGATCCCATATGCGGTACCGATGGGCAGGTCTTTAAGCGACAGGGAGAGAAAGTATAGGCTTAATCCCCCTGAAACAATGGCTAACAGGGTAGGAATTTTTCTGCGGAATCCTTCTGATAGTTTGAGGAACAGCATCCCTGACATTTCTCCAATACCAGCAAAAAGTAAAAAGATCCATGACATTATAACCCCTCCTCAGTAATAACTTCCACCTTTGATGACTCTGACATTTTTAAGCCAATGATGCCAAAAATTAAAACGGCAATAAAAAAGACCTTTCCGGCGCTTGCGATATCGCCAAGAAATGCCATTCCGATTACGGCTGTACCAGCTGCGCCTATTCCTGTGAAAATGGCGTATCCAGTGCCGATGTCGATCATTTTTATTGCTTTTGTAAATAAGAAAAAGCTAATGAAAATGGATATCAAAGTAAAAACGGTAATGAAGGGTTTTGTAAACCCTTCAGACATTTTAAGACCCACGGCCCAGCCAATTTCAAACAGAGCACCTATAAATAAATAGATCCAGGCCATATTTAATCCTCCTTGCTTGACTTTTGTACACCAAGCCAGAATATTTTAAAACTTGCTTGCTCTCGTTGAGCCAGCGTATCTTTATCGTAGAAATTTTCTTCAAGAAACAGACCATCAATTAACGTATAGAAGGCTGAGAGTACATCCTTAATAGGAAGCTGTCGTAAACTGCCTTCTTTCATTCCTTTTTCAATAATGGGCCGGATAATATCATTTGTCTGTTCCTCCACTTGCAGAAACACTTGCTTAATTTCTTCCGAGAAGTCTTCCGGCGGAAAAAAGGTAAACCGTTTAAAGAACGTACCTTCAGTTGAATTAGCCATGTGATCAACATAGAATTGATACACTCTTTCCAGACGTTGTTTAACGGGTTGATCGTAGGTTTTTTCCGTGAACGCTTGGAAATGTTCCGTCTCCTTCATAGCTACTTCTTTTAATACCTCCAGGAAAATTGCTTCCTTACTTCCAAAGTGATTATAAAGCGAAGGCTTTTTAATCCCTACTTTAGAGGCAATATCAGTAAGACTTGTATTTTCATAGCCGTTATGAGCAAAACGCTCCAGGCTGACATCAATGATTTTCTGTTTTGACATGTCCATCCCTCACTAACTAACGGTCGGTAGTTTAATTGTATCACCGAATAATTTGTTTGTCTAGCCTTTTTAAATGTTGAAGAGTGATCAGATGGTTTACTGAAAACGGGATAGGGTATAGAGGAATAGGTCGAATTTTTTAGAAATTTCAGCTATTTTGTCTGGAGGGAACATGTTTTGAATAAATATAAGTTAGATCGTTATGAAGGTTCATATGCGATATTGATTCAGGAAGATACTAATAAAAGTGAACTATTAGTCTTGAAAGAACGACTCATTGCATTCGCTGAAGCGGGAGATCTTCTGTCTATTGACTTTGATGCAATGGGGAATTTAAAGGAAGTTCAGGTCGTGGAGGGTGGAAATGACAGAGGTGACATTAGACCGTCTTGTCTATAAAATAACTGATTAAGACTAATAAAATATCAATTAAAACTCCGCAAATGATGAGGGATGCGGAGTCTTAATTGAGGGTTTTTATTCTATAATTTCTTTTTCTAATTCATGTTCCTTTATATTGGCTTTTGGAAGCATAATGGAATCAAAGTCGAAAGGTTTAATTTCCTTATTATATAGGACTCGGTGAGGAAGATCCGGATTTTGTAGTGCGCTGGTCGCTAAACTGACTAAGTCCGCTTTTTCTTCCTTTATTAGTGAACTGGCCGTTTCAGGGTCCTGGAGCTGGCCGTTAGCGATTGTAGGCAGGCCACTATAATGTTTGGCTGCTTCAGCAATAGATTTGCTTCCTTCTCCAAAGCTTGGTTGTGTTCCGGAAGCATCTGTAACGTGAATAAAATCCAGAGAAGTATCCCCAAGTTCCGTGAAAATTGTTTCAGCATCATTTTCTCCCAAAGCCCAACGATGATCGGCATCGGTGACTTTTCCTTGAGATATCCTAATACCGACCATGAACTCTTTTCCGACAGCTTTTCTAACATGAAGGATGACTTCTGTAAGAAAGAGAACACGGTTTTTGGTTGCGCCGCCATATTGATCTTCTCTAAGGTTCATATAGTCTGTTAGAAATTCATCAAGTAAATAACCATTGGCGCCGTGGATTTCAATACCATCGAAGCCAGCTTCTTTAGCATGTTTGGCAGCCTGTCCAAAGCCATGTTTTACTTGTTTCATATTTTCGTGGCTCATCCCGGCGGGAACTGGGTATGGGCCTTCGCCTCCGTAAAGAGGAACCATATCTTTCTTTGGCTTCACAGCAGAAGGAGCGATCGAGTGATCGGCATGGGGATTTCCCTGTGATTGTGAACCTGCATGCATGAGCTGAGCAATAATTAGAGAACCGTTAGCATGAACGCTTTCTACAATAGGTTTCCACGATTTCATCTGTTCTTCATTTGCAAGGCCCGGCTGGTGATAGTACCCTTGCGAAAATTCTTCGTCAGGATAAACCCCTTCTGTAATGATAGTTCCAAATCCGCCTTTCGCATAGCGGTTATAATATTGCTCCATTGTTTTATTTGCCAGACCGTTATTCTCAGCACTAATTCGGGTCATCGGAGCCACTACATATCGGTTAGGAAGCTCTTTATTATTGATTTTCAACTTTTCAAATAAAGAATGATAAGTGTCATTCATTGTTTCCATCTCCTTTTTTTGTACATTAATTATTTGATTATCCTTAAATCAAGAAAGTTAAACTCTCAGGGTAATATAAATCATAAAAAAACCGTCACTAATTAAGTGACGGTTTAAGTTCACGATATAGAGTTGGTGATTTCCATGGCTTCCTTGAGACGTTTCTCTTTGTTCGTACTTGTATATTCTAGCTGGTAAATGACATCATAATCTCCGTTATACCACTCGACAAAAACGTGATCGTCTCGTTTTTGAATTCCTGCAACGCCTCCTGCATCGAGAGGAATCTGTAATTCGGATTCTTCTAAATCATTGCCCGGATCGAAAATAGTGCGAACTAGAGCTTGTACAGACGAATCGGATTGGTAAATAACTTCCGTTTCATTGCCGTTCACGTTAGCTTTCAATGATTTCAATTCAAATGGAAGCTCTTCAGGAAGCCCGAGCTTGTCTTGCTGTTCCTGAGATAAAGATTCGATTGGGGTGGCGAAAGTTTCCGGATAAAGTTCTTTTAAGTGACTTAGTGAGAGGTCTGGACCGGATGAGCAGCCAGCTAATAGAACAAAGAAGATGACAAGAGATAATCTATGGATGGATTTCATACGTACACTCCCTATGTTAACTAACATCCTTAATATATACAGAACATATTTTAGCACAAATGGCTAGACATTAGAAAAGCTTCTACAGTTTGTTTAAATCAGGTCAAAATAATTTGAAACCAGAACAGAGGATCTTTCGTTATATAAGTAAGTTAATAGAAAGTCCTTAGTCTGATTATTTTATGGGAAGTTTCAGAAACAGAGAAGCTAGATTAACAAATCTATTAAAAGGGGAGTCTCCAATGAGTAACTTTGCCATTCGTACTTTTCAGGAAAATGATTTCGATATGATTCAGTCGCTGCTGCAACAAGAACAATGGAGCAATCTTGTAGAGAATAGGGAAGAGACGATGCAGGCATTGCTGAATTCTGATCTTACTTTAGTAGTGGTAGATGGGCATGAAGTAGTGGGATACTTAAGAGGGCTGACAGACGGAGCAGTTACATTGTATATTTGTGAAATCCTTATTAAAAAAGATTATCGTAAAAAAGGGATCGCCCAACAGCTAATGAAGGAAGCGCATGGTTGTTATCCTAGTACTAGAATTGAAATGCTGGCTACCAATTCTTCGAAGGAATACTATACGGACCGAGGCTATCGTCCTTTTTATGGATTTAGAAAATCTGCCGAAGAATTGCAAAAGAATTAACAAAATGCAAGAATAGCAATATATTCAAAAAAATACCACCTCAGGTCATCCAATATTTGGATGACCTGAGGTGGTGAAATATGGGTTTGTTCAGGCGAGTTCTTTATGTTTTAGGATGTAGCTTGCTGAAATCAGCAGGCCGGCAATAAGCAAGGTAGTTACGAATGCTGTTCCCCATAGATCAGTAGGGATTGAACCGGTTTGTAGTATGTCTCCCACGTACGATGTAAGAAGTGAAGGATTCCATTCGATAATATGGGCAAATATCGTACTGAGAATAAACAAGGCGATCAGTGAAATGATTGTTAAGAACGCTACTAATCCAGGCGTTTTTACCAGAGTATTCATGAAGATGGTCACGCTAATTACGAATATTATCCAAAGTCCGTAAAAGCCAGCAGCAGCCCCAATTAGTTCAAAGCTTAAACTACCGAATAAGAGGTTGACATAGTACCAGCTGCCAAGAATTCCAGCACACAAACTGAGTAAGCTCAGGGCGACGATACTTGCCCACTTGGCTGTAACATATGTACCATAGCTTACCGGCTTTACGAGAATCAATTCTGCAATGCCGCTTCTACGTTCGGTGGCAATCGTACCCATCGACATAAGGAGCAATCGTACCCATCGACATAAGGATGAGAACGGCGACGCCAATCATATTAAATTGGCTGATGCTCATCATAAATACATCCGCAGGGGGAGGGGTAGGGATATTAATCGTTGCTCCCTCAGGTAAACCACCTACTGATTCGAGAATTTGCGGTAAGTAATAAGTGGTCAGTGGATCCATAATCCCGAGTAGTATAAAAACGAGTGGGACCCATATCCATTTATAATTGCGCCACGCTCCGATCGATTCTGTCTTAAAGACGGTCATCCACTGCATGCTCATTCACCACCTTCATAAATAAGTCCTCGAGCGTAATCCGCCCTACTTCGAATTGCTCTAACTGCCATCCTTCTTCTAACGATCGTTTCAAGATTTGATCGCGTGCAGATTTTATGTCGGTTACATATAAATCGAGGCGCTGCTTATCTTTGACTACACGATTTACAAACTGCAGTTGAGCTAGTTTATGTTGCAAATCCTCATGATTCAGCGATGCTTTGATAGAAATTTTGTCCACATGATGCCTTTCTCTTAGCTGATCTAACGTACCCGATTCGATAATCGATCCTTTATGCATTAATAAAATCTCATCACTTGCCTCTTCCGCGTCACTGAGAATATGCGTAGAGAAAAGCAGTGTTGTTTCCTGCTTTAACTCCTCCATTAAATTGAGTACATCTCGTCTGCCAATCGGGTCAAGGGCAGAAACTGGTTCATCCAGCATAAGGAGTTTTGGCCGGTGGATCATTGCCTGAGCGATCCCGAGGCGCTGTTTCATTCCGCCGGAGTAGGCTGCGATCTTACGTTTGGCAGCATCTTTTAACCCTACCCTTTCCATTAAAAGTTCTGCCTCTTTCTTAGCTTCTTTTTTACTTAAATAAGCAAGCTGCCCTACATAAATGAGGAACTCCATTCCGGTCATCCAAAGATAAAATTGAGGATGCTGGGGGAGATAACCGATTTCTCTCCTATTATCTTTAGTGATGGAAGGGCCAAGGCTGATGGTGCCGCTTGTCGGGCGGATTAATCCGGCCATCATTCTTAATGTGGTTGTTTTGCCAGCACCGTTAGGACCTAATAAAGCAATACAGTTTCCGGCAGGAAGTTGAAAACTAACCTCTCTCACAGCATAGTTTTGGCCATACATTTTCGTAAGCTGGTCAACTTTAATCATCATTAATAATCTCGCTTTCCAAAAATAAAATAAATAATAGGACCGATAATATTAATAAAGATAATGATGAGTGCCCACAGCCATTTTGGCCCATTTGCAGCTTCAGTTTTTGCTAAACTAATAAGTGCAGTGATCATAAGTATGAGCTGAATGATAAATAGGGGAGCCAAGATTGCAAAGTTTTCCTGGATTATTCGGGTGGCATCCTGCATGAGTAAAATCAAATGTTATACCTCCTTTTTGCTCTGTTGTTTTTGTACGTTTAACCTATCATGTAGGTTCCCTTTTTTAAACGAAAAATTTGACTTTATTATCAGAATTTTATACACTGTTACGAAAGTATTTAGAGTTGAGAATGAGATTAGATGAGTTGAGGAAATAGGTTGAGTTGAGCTGAGAGAGCTAGGGATCCTTGGACCTTTGGAGCCGTTTGGATTGCCTGTGCCAATATTTTTTCACCCCCTATTTATACCCCTCAACGTCTCATTTTCCATAAAATTTTTATGGAGAGGTGAGTCCGCATATGAGTAATACCACTCTGGAATCGTTCCTTGCAAGCGTCAAGGAATATAAAACGATTCCCATCGCTAAAACGTTTTACACCGATACGTTAACACCTATTCACATGTTTCATGCATTAAAAGAGGAAGCCGTATATATGCTTGAAAGTCAGGACCCGGAATCTCCTTGGTCTAATTTCTCATTCATTGGTTTAGATCCAATGATTGAAATTAAACAGAACGAGGGTTCCTTTGTTATCCGTGACATTCTTACCGGCCGAGAGACGAAAAAGTCTTCTCTAAAAGAGGCATATGAAAGTACTGTTGATCAACTTGAAGTGGAGTCAGCAGATGTTTCGTTACCCTTTAAAGGCGGGGCAGTCGGCTATGTGGCATACGATGGTATTTCTGATTATGAACCTGTGCCGCAAGCTATCGAAGACGATATAAACTTATCCAATTACCATTTGTTATTCTGCCAGACGCTTATTGCCTACCATCACCGAACAAAGGAAGCGACGATCCTGACCTATGCCAGGATTGATGAGAATACGGATGTTGAGCAAACATTTTATTCGGCAAAAGAAAGATTACAAACGGTAGAGGGAGCCCTAAAAGGTCAGAACTTCTTGCCTGACTTAATGCTGGCTGATGAAAATGAAGATCTTACACCGTCTATAAATTTCTCCAGTAATTATCAAAAACCTGTGTTTAAGCAGGATGTGGAGATAATCAAAGAATACATTCGAGCAGGAGATATCTTTCAAGCGGTTTTGTCACAGCGTTTTGAGGCAATAACCAAGAGAAACGGATTTGAGCTTTATCGGGTCTTAAGAAAAGTAAACCCTTCACCTTATATGTTTTATTTACATTTTGATGATGTAGAAGTAATCGGCAGCTCACCGGAGCGGCTGTTGCAAGTACAGGAGCAGCGGCTTGAAATTCATCCGATTGCCGGCACAAGGAAACGAGGAGCTACTCAAGAGGAAGATGACGCCTTGGCTGATGAATTGCTGGCCGATGAGAAGGAGCAGGCTGAACACCGGATGCTAGTCGATTTAGCACGTAATGATATTGGAAGAGTTTCTGAATACGGAACAGTGAACGTTCATGATTATATGACGATTGGACGTTTTTCAAAAGTTATGCACATCATTAGTAAAGTAACAGGGCAATTGAAAAAGGATATTTCTCCAATTGATGCCCTCATTTCAGCCTTCCCTGCCGGCACGTTATCTGGAGCGCCGAAGGTCCGGGCAATGCAGATTTTAAGGGAGCTTGAGCCAACTCCAAGACATCTTTATGGAGGAGGCATCGTGTATTTAGGATTTGATGGGAACATTGACTCTTGTATTACGATCCGGACAATGACTAAGGTGAATGAAAAAGTGTATGTACAGGCAGGAGCTGGAATCGTGGCAGATTCTGACCCTGATGCAGAGTATCAAGAAACATTAAATAAGGCGAGTGCTCTAAAAAGGACGATTGAATTAGCTGAGAAGTTATTTGAGCAGAGTAGAGAAGGAGCTGAGGCAAAATGAAACAACAATTAAGCAGCTTAGTGGAAGGCAATGTATTGACAGAGGAAGAAGCTTATCAGATCATGACTCAGATCATGGACGGCGAGGTGTCTACAGGGCAGCTTATGAGCATGCTTTCCATTATGCGTCACAGAGGCGAGGCTGTGGAAGAAATGACTGGTTTTGTTCGGGCAATGCGCGCTAAGATGACAAAGCTCGATATGGCTCCGGACGATCTCGTTGACACGTGCGGTACAGGTGGCGACAGCAGTTCCACGTTTAATATTTCTACAGCTGTTTCCATTATATTGGCAGCCCTTGATGTGAAAGTCGCCAAACATGGCAACCGTAAAGTATCTTCCAAAAGTGGGAGTGCTGATGTTTTAGAAACATTGAGGGTTCCGATCGATTCAACACCAGAACAAGGTGTTAAGGCGATTATGGATAAAGGGATGACCTTTTTATTTGCCCCAAATTATCATCAGGCGATGAAACATGCGGTGCCAGCTCGTCAAGAATTAGGGTTTCGAACCATTTTCAATCTACTTGGACCAATGGCTAACCCAGCTAATGCCAAGCGCCAGCTGATCGGAATTTATGATACGTCTTATGCTGAAAAAATGGCAGAAACCCTGAGACAGCTAGGGTCAAAACATGTATTATTAGTTACCGGCCGGGACGGATTGGACGAAATTACGATGACGGGGGTAACCGATGTTGTAGAGTTGAAAGACGGTGACATTCATAGATTTACCCTTACCCCTGAAGACCTCGGACTCTCAAGAGGCAAACTTGCCGATATTCAAATTACGAATAGTCAGCAGAGTGCAGATTTGATTCAACAGGTCCTTTCAGGAGAAGCCAATGAGAGTGCCATGACGATCGTGACCATGAATGCAGCAGCAGGACTTTACGTGGCAGGAAAAGCCGTCAGCTTAACAGATGGTGTAAAACAAGTCCAGGACGCGATCAGCAGTGGAAAAGTACTAACCTATTTCACATCGATCCAGGAAGAAAAGGAGAATCGTCAGTATGCTTGAAACTATTTTAGCCGTAAAAAAACAAGAGATTGAACGAATGTATTTGCCAGAGGAGGCAGATGTATCGAAATATTCTTTCTATCAATCTTTGAAACAATCACCTTATACGGCTGGTTTAATTGCTGAGGTGAAGAAGGCATCCCCGTCAAAAGGAATTATTCGGGAGGATTTTAATCACGTGATGGTAGGAAAACAGTACTCTGATGCTGGAGTGCAGGCGATTTCAGTGCTGACAGATCAACACTTTTTCCAGGGGCATCGTGATTTCTTAACAGATATTAAGAAGTTTGTGGATGTGCCGGTCATGAGGAAGGATTTCATTATCGATCCCGTGCAGGTGGCAGAAAGTCAGCTGATTGGTGCGGATGCGATTTTGCTAATTGGAGAAGCCCTCGAAGCGGGCAAACTGCATGAGCTGTATTTACAGGCCTATGAAGCGGGACTTGAAGTGCTCGTTGAGGTACACAGTGAGGAGACGCTTGAAGGGGTGTTAAAGGAATTCACCCCGGAGATTATTGGGATTAATAACCGTAATCTGCATACGTTTGAGACGACGCTTGAGCAGACAAAACAAATAGCAAAGTTGGTTCCGAATGATTGTTTACTCGTTTCGGAGAGTGGAATCTTTACTTATGATGATATTGAGCAGGTTGCAGGATACGGCGCAGAAGCTGTGCTAGTAGGAGAATCGTTAATGCGTCAGGCCAATATTAAACAGGCAGTTAGCCAATTAATGAAAGGGGTGAATGTGTGATGCTTGAACCGTTAGTGAAATTGTGCGGCAATCGATCCTTAAGTGATGTGCAGAAGACGGCTTCTTCATCAGCGACTCACCTCGGATTTATATTTGTAAATAGTACGAAGCGCTATGTGCGTCCTGAGCAGGTAGGCAAGTGGATTAGAAAAGTTCGCCCTCAGCAAAAACTTGTCGGTGTTTTTGTAGAGCCTTCCATGGAACAGTTGGATGAAGTGTTAGCTTTTGCCCCATTGGATGTAATTCAACTTCATGGTAATGAAACGGTATCCGATATTTTGAAAATTAAAGAATCGTTCGACCTGCCTGTATGGAAGGTTATCCACCATCAGGAAAACGCCTTAGAGCAAATGGAGCTCTTTAAAGGTGTAGTGGATGGATACGTGATCGATTCGAAGGTGGCTGGAGCCTATGGAGGCACGGGGATTCGTTTTGACTGGGAGGCCGTTGAAAGCTATCTTGAGGCTGCAAATGCCCAAAACGTATCCTGTCTTATAGCAGGCGGGATTAATCCAGATAATATTGAACAGTTAATGGAGAAACAACTAGATGGAATCGATGTATCAAGTGGAATTGAAACAGATGAACAGAAGGATATTAATAAAATTCAAGCCGTGATGAAAGAGGTGGAACGTCATGTTGCAAGTGTTTCCGGACGTTAAAGGTCGATTTGGAGATTTTGGAGGGAAATATGTTCCTGAAACGTTAATGGGACCGCTGCAGGAACTGGAGGAAGAATTAAATAAAGCGATGGATGATCCAGCTTTTTTGCAGGAGTATCATGATGTGTTGAAGGAATACGCCGGTCGGCCGACCTCATTAAGTTTTGCTGATCAAATGACGGAACATTTAGGCGGAGCGAAAATTTATCTAAAAAGAGAGGATTTGAACCATACCGGGGCCCATAAAATGAATAATGCAATTGGCCAGGCATTGCTTGCTAAACGGATGGGGAAAAAGAGAATCCTTGCTGAAACGGGAGCTGGTCAGCATGGTGTAGCAGCTGCGACCGTTGCAGCTAAGTTCGGCCTTGAATGCCAGGTTTTTATGGGGGAAGAAGATATTCGCCGTCAGGAGTTAAATGTGTTCCGCATGAAATTACTCGGTGCGAAGGTCACTCCGGTTTCCAGCGGAAATGGTACGTTGAAGGATGCAACTAACGAAGCGATCCGGTACTGGGTGGCGAACTGTGAAGACCATTTCTATCTGATTGGATCTGTGGTGGGACCACACCCTTATCCGAAAATGGTCAGAGATTTTCAGCGTGTAATTGGTGATGAATCAAAACTGCAATTTCTAGAAGTTGAACCGGAGCTTCCTGACCGGATTTATGCGTGTGTCGGAGGAGGAAGTAATGCGATGGGCATGTTTTATCCATTTCTAGAGGATGCTTCTGAACTGATCGGGGTGGAAGCAGCCGGTAAGGGAGTCGATACTCGTGAACACGCTGCAACGTTGACGAAAGGTAATCCAGGTGTCATACACGGTTCACTAACGTATTTAATGCAAGATGCAAATGGGCAAATCACTGAACCTTATTCGATCTCTGCAGGGCTAGATTATCCAGGCATTGGCCCAGAACACGCTCACCTCTTCCAAACAAAGCGTGTCAGATATGAGTCGATTACTGATCAAGAGGCACTCCATGCGTTGAAGCTTTTGACAGAACAAGAAGGGATTATTCCAGCGATTGAAAGCGCCCATGCGCTGGCCCAGGCTTTTAAAGAAGCAGGAAATATGAGCTCCGATCAAACGATCCTGATCAATCTATCAGGACGTGGAGATAAAGATATGGCCACATTAATGCAGCATTTTCAGGAGGAGGAGTAACATGCTCACGAAAACATCTTTCCAGGGAAAACTAACGAAAACCGAAGATTTGTTTATTCCTTTTATTGTAGCGGGCGATCCAACACCAGAACTTACGATTGAATTTGCGCTGCGATTACAAGAAGCGGGGGCAGATGTTCTTGAGCTTGGCATTCCTTATTCAGATCCACTGGCAGATGGACCGACGATCCAGCGTGCTGCCCAACGTGCCTTGAAAAATGAGATGTCGTTGACGAAAGCCATTGAACTTGTACCTGAAATGCGCCGGGCTGGCTTGCAAATACCCGTCGTTATTTTCACCTATTATAACCCCGTGATGCAGCTGGGCTACGACCGATTCTTTGAACTGCTTGATGCAAACGGGGCCGAAGGGGTGCTGATCCCTGATTTACCATTTGAAGAAAGTGAAGGCATTCGTAAGCTGGCTTCTGACCGAAATGTTGAATTTATCTCACTCGTCGCCCCAAATTCAGACAAACGAATCAAACAAATTGCCGAACACGCGAATGGGTTTCTCTATTGTGTCTCCACACTTGGTGTGACAGGGGAACGCAACGAAATGTCTCCAGACGTCATCACTTTTATTAAAAAAGTAAAAGAACACAGTTCTGTACCTGTTGCGGTAGGATTCGGGATTTCGACAAATGATCACGTCAACTTGGTACGCGAACACGCAGACGGTGTTATTATCGGGAGTAAAATTATTCGCTTGATTGAAGAAGAACTCGAAGCATTTAAGAGTGGAAATGAGGCAGATGCTCTTGAACGCTTCTACAAGAGTGTCCATGAGCTTATAAAATAGGATTAGAAGCTGAGCATAGAGGAGTTGAGCAGAGTGATATATATGATCGATCACTATGATTCCTTTACCTACAACATTGTTCAGTATTTAGGCGAACTAGGTGAAGAGATCATTGTCCGGCGTAATGATCAGGTGAGTATAACGGAAATAGAGCAATTACAGCCAGACTTGTTATTGTTGTCACCAGGTCCATGTTCCCCTGATGAGACAGGGCTCACGATGGAAATCATTGAGCATTTTAAAGAAGAGGTACCGATCTTTGGAGTATGTCTTGGTCATCAAGCGATTGCTCAAAGTTTTGGCGGAAATGTGGTTCGAGCTGATCAACTTATGCACGGAAAGTCTTCACAAATCCATCATGATGCCCAAGGTATTTTTGAAGGACTGAGTAATCCAATGGAAGCCATGCGTTACCATTCTTTAATCGTGGATCTCGATGGGTTACCAGAGTGCTTTGAAGTGACAGCTGCAACAGTCGAAGGAGAAATCATGGGGCTCCGGCATGTAAGTCTGCCGATAGAAGGGGTGCAATTTCACCCGGAATCAATTGGAACTGGGGATGGAAAGCAATTGCTGAAAAATTTATTAAAACAACGAATAAAAGCTTTTATTTCTTGAAAAATAAAGCCTGCTGATAAACAAATGTCAGCAGGCTTTTGTAGGTATTTAGGCTCATTTTACAAGGTTGTATTTAGCTGTCCGATGACCATTTGTTTAAAGTTTCGCAATAATAATGCAATTCTCCTAAGCTATGTCATAGAGGTAATAAGTAAGTTTGTGAAAAAGTTACATACTTGATAATCGCGACAAATAAGCAGTCTTTTATAAAAATATTGCTATTTTCACAATGTGTAAGATTGTGTTAGGTTAGATAACGTTGTGTCAACGAGCTCGTATAACACATTGAAATTGGGAAAAAATAGTCTAGACGTATTTGAAGTGAATTTATTTCTTATTCTTAGGAGTTGAGTATGTAGTATGGAATTGCAAAATGATCCGACTTTACTTTGGTTTATCGGACTTTATGCCGTCGTTATGGTCGGTATTGGAATATTTACATCCAAAAAGGTGTCAGGAAGTGAAGACTTCGTTCTGGCCGGAAAGAGTTTAGGACCTTTCGTACTAATGGGGACATTGCTAGCTACATGGACAGGCAGCGGTAGTATTTCCGGCGGGGAGACCTCAATGGCCTTCAGTTACGGAATTTGGCCTGCATTAATGCTGATGCTTCCTACGTTATTAGGTATTATTGTCCTCTATGTCATTGCACCAAAAATCCGCGAATTCGGTAAATTTACAGTATCAGGCATTCTGCAGGCGAAATATGGCCGTAAGTCCCGGAATATAGCAAGTGTCATTATTATCCTTGCCTATGTGGGAATTGTGTCTTATCAGATGAAAGGGTTTGGCTTTATATTGAATCTGACCACAGGCATGTCTGTTGGATTAGGGACACTGCTTGGCGGGATCATGATTATCTTTTTAGCCATGATCGGCGGTTTACGTTCTGTATCTCAAACTGATGCGATTAGCGGCTTTTTAATGGTCGGCGGACTCATCATTACGGTACCAACGATTATTGCAGTCGCAGGCGGTTGGGGAGACATCGTTGCCAACGTCCCAGAGTCCCATATGACAGCGACTGGTGGTTTAACAACCATCCAGCTTATGGGGTACCTGCTTCCATCACTTTTCCTACTATTAGGTGACCAAAATATGTATCAGCGTCTTGCCTCATCAAAAGGCGACAGCTCGGCTAAAAAGGGCCAAATCGGCTGGCTGATTGCTATGATTGTCATTTCACCATCGATTTCTATTATCGCCTTTGCTTCTCGCTCAATCTTTCCAGATATTGATCCTGGAATGGCCTTAATGGCAACAACGCTTGCTATGCCGACAGTGCTTGGCGGGATCTTACTTGCTTCAGCAGCATCCTTTATCATTACGACAGGTAACTCATACCTGCTATCTGCAGCGACCAACTTGACGTATGATATTTATGGGAATTATGTCGATAAGGAAGCCTCAGACAAAAAGTTATTAGGGATGACACGTCTATTCATCGTTATCCTGGGTGTACTTTCTTATCTGCTGATCAGCTATTTCCCAACTGTACTCAGCGTACAAATGTATGCATATACCGTTTATGGGGCCGGTTTAACACCAGCATTGCTCGCTGTCTTCTTCTGGAAACGCGTGAATGCCGCCGGCGGTATCTCTTCCATGCTTTCAGGTGTTGTGGCCACACTAGTATGGGAACTGATTTTACAAAAACCTTTCGACATCAATAGTGTTGTGATCGCTGTTCCGATTGCTGTTATTGTCTTGATCGTTGTCACACTGATGACGACAAATGGCAATGGACAGAGTCGTGAACCAGCGAATGCTTAATAAGGAATGTATAAGCCTCTCTATAGTCGTAGGGAGGCTTATATTTTTATGAAATATGCAATTATGGTTTGACTTCGTGCAATTAAGTTGAGATTTGTGCAATTATTTTTTTGAGGAAAAGTATTGATTACATAAAGTGAAAACGATATAATGATTATTGTCGATTCAGACGGGGCATTAGCTCAGCTGGGAGAGCGCTACACTGGCAGTGTAGAGGTCAGCGGTTCGAGCCCGCTATGCTCCATTACTTAAACCCTTGCTATAGCAAGGGTCAGGCTGTCGAGAAAGTCTCGACAGCCTGATTTTTTCTGATTTCTTTTATTTTTCACCGCTCTCATTTGTTATCCTATTGATAAGAATCTATTTAGGCGGTGATCTTTTGTTTCAGTCAAGAAAAGAACGACAAAATGAAATGGAAATCGTAACGATTGAAGAGCTTGTCCCGGAAAATCACTTACTCCGTAAGATTGACCAATACATAGATTTCTCCTTTATCCCCGAAAAAGTACGTCCCTTCTATTCTGAAGATAATGGTCGTCCATCTCTGGATCCCCTTGTATTATTCAAAATGATGTTCATCGGTTATTTTTATGGCATACGTTCCGAACGTGAGTTAGAACGACAAATTCAGACCAATGTGGCTTACCGATGGTTCTTGGGGTTGAACCTAACGGACGCTGTCCCTCATCATTCGACGATCAGCTGGAATCGCAGAACACGTTTTAAAGAGACCGATATCTTTCAAGAGGTCTTTGATGAAATCGTGCTTCAGGCCATGAACCACCGCATGGTGGCAGGGCGTGTGCTTTTCACAGATTCGACTCATTTGAAAGCGAACGCCAATAAGAAAAAGTTCTCCAAACAAGAAGTTCACGTAGAAACAGCTGACTATATCGAAGAGTTGAATGAAGCTGTCCTTGAGGATCGGGTGGATCACGGAAAAAAGCCCCTCAAAGAAAAAGAGGAGGTGAAGAAAACCAAAGAAGTTAAAATCAGTGATACCGATCCGGAAAGTGGATATTTGTATCGGGAAAATAAGCCGGAAGGGTTCTTTTATCTCGATCATCGTACGACGGACCTGAAGTACAACATCATCACGGATGTCCATGTCACACCAGGCAACATTCATGATTCCAAGCCTTATTTACAACGTTTAGACCGTCAAATCGAACGATTCGGATTTGATGTTGAAGCTGTTGGTTTAGATGCCGGATACTTGACCAATCCCATTTGTCACGGCCTCGCTCAAAGAGATGTATTTGGAGTTATTGCCCACCGTCGATTTCAAAAGAGGAAAGGATTTCTAGCTAAATGGAAATACAAATATGATGAAGATCGTGATATGTATGTTTGCCCACAAGGTGAAGAACTGATGTATGCTACCACAGATCGTGATGGATATCGCCATTACAAATCTGATCCTGCCCGGTGTAAGGAATGTCCTCTTCTCGCTCAGTGCACCCAAAATCAAAAGCATCAGAAAACGATCACACGCCATGTGTGGGAAGACGACAAAGAGCAGGTTCGGTTGAACCGCCTTTCCAATGAAGGAAAGTGGATCTACCGTATGAGAAAAGAGAAAGTCGAGCGTAGCTTCGCAGATTCAAAAGAACTGCATGGGCTGCGTTATTGCCGCTTGCGTGGAAAAGAGAAAGTGAAGGAACAGGCGCTGATGACGGCTGCCTGTCAGAACATGAAAAAGATTGTCCTCCATCTAGCCAGGGTGAGCTAGGCGAAGGAGAGTCTTTTTCTATCTTAAAGAAATTCCAAGGAGCGAGTCCCCTTCCACTCCTGCGGAAGAACGAGTGAGCCGAGATCGCCGAGCGTGGGTTTCGCGAGGAAGCTCGGGCGCTCGTCCGCGGAAAGGGAAGGGGCTTTCGCTCCTGGCGGCAAGAAAAAAAGCTTGTAGAAAAACACGGGGTTTCTCTACAAGCTGACCCTTGCTATAGCAAGGGTTTTTCTTATGTCGCTGGGATAGGTATTATGCTGGGTATTAACGTTGTAACCCGCTGAATTGCACGTACACTATTCTGCTGGGCAGAGAAGAAAGCCTTCATCAAGTCATTTATTTGATGAAGGCTTTTTCTAATGAATTAGAGATTCTATTTTAACTCATTTGCTAAATGAACTGCTTTAGCCATATTAATCAAATTAAAGTTCAAGCGTTAAGAAATGGTTTATTCTCTTTCTGGTGGATCTTTCATTTCTGGATCAAGTTATTCAACGTGGTAGAGTCATTCGTACTATTTAACAGGACAATTATAAACAAGGACACAAGCAAAATGAATCAACCTTAATATAAATATACTAAAAGTAAAAATAGGAGGTTAGTTTTTTGTCATATAACAAAAGAACAAACCACTGCTGTCCCCGTTGTAGTAGGAATCCTTGCTGTTGTTCTGTCCAAGGTCCAAGAGGGCCAAGAGGATTTCCTGGACCACAGGGGGACCCTGGGGCACCGGGACCCGCAGGACCACAGGGGAACCCAGGTGCATCGGGGCCTGCAGGGGCACAAGGAGAGCCTGGCCCCCCAGGACCTCAAGGGCCTCCGGGGCCGGGGGTAACACCAGTTTATGGTTCACTATCTACTGAGCCTGGGACCGGAAGTCCTGCTATAAGTGACACAAATGTTGACTTTGCAATAGTTGGTCCCTTTAGTGGAACAACACCAAATACTGCAGATGACTCTATTACTGTGAATAGCCAGGGAGTATATACGGTTTCGTTTTCAACTGTAGTAAATGCGATAGGCCCAGAAGGATCATTTGCTAATGTTACTTTTAATCTCTCTATAAACGGGACTCCTGATTTTTCAAAACAACTTGATTTTCAAACCCTTATTGCTACTAATGTTAATGAAGTCGATACATTATCAAGAACAGACCAATTAATGTTAACTCAAGGTGATGTTATACGAGTTTTAATAAGATCTGCAAATGGTGATATTTTTTATGCAGATGGTGCATTGGTCGTAACAAAGGTTGCATAGTTAAGTTTCTCACAAAAGAACGGTGTACTGCTTGTTGAAAAGGAAGGTTCTCGGAATCTGTTTTAGGCATGATGGATGAATCCTGAAATATATATAGCAGAAAGGGGGGGCTCTTATTACGAAAAAAATTCTTTTATTTTGTGACCCTGGAATTGATGATTCCTTGGCAATTATGTACACCATGCTAGACCCAGAACTCGATCTGGTCGGAATTGTCACCAGTTATGGGAATGTTACACAAGACCAGGCAACAGCCAATGCTGCTTATTTGGTGCAATTAGCGGGTAGAAACGATATTCCCATTATTCCTGGTGCTTCCAATCCAGTACAGGAGGATGAAGTGACGTTTTACCCGGGAATTCACGGTGAGGAAGGAATTGGTCCGATTCAGCCTCCTAGTAATATGCAATATCAGATTTATCCTTTTGACACCATTCGTCTCATTATAGAAAGATATAGAAATGAGATTATCATTGTAGATACAGGACGTTCGACTACTCTGGCAACTGCATTTATTCTATTTCCGGACCAAATAAAAATGGTGCATTCCTTCTATGTAATGGGCGGGGCATTCTTTGTCCCAGGGAACGTAACACCATTGGCGGAAGCTAACTTCTTTGGAGATCCTACATCTTCTAATTATGTTGTTAAAAATGCCCATAACCTGACGGTAACTCCATTAAATGTAACTCAATTTGCCATTATCACTCCAGATATCGTTGAAGATATTTCTCAAAACAAGAAAAACGTCTATGCCTCTATCATGGCGCCTGTCTTTGAATTTTACTACGATTTTTATAAAGAAACCGTACCAGGTATTTTAGGTGCGCCCATTCACGATCTTCTTACTATTATTCTTATTAAAAATCCTGCTATTGTTGATTACATATACTATAATGCAAATGTGGTTGAAGGCATAGAAGCAAGAGGCATGTCCTATATTGACCTTCGTCCGACTAGTAAGACTGGGGAAACGAGCATTGCTATCCATCTTCATTACGAAGCTTTTATAGAAGAATTTAGTAAGGTGATGCTGCCAGAATAATTGAGAACTTAATGAGTGATCTCAACTTTACGTAACAAACCCCTCCGCCATCGAGATAAATTCCCGGACACTGTATGGCAAGTACTTGTTTTTTTTCCACACCATTCCTAACTCAAGGTTGATATTAGAATTTGTTAAGGTGATCGCCTTAATTTCGGGATTATTAATTTTTTCGCAAATTTTACTGGGCAATAAGGCAATCCCGAGCTTAGCTTCAACCATTTCGATCATAAAATCTTTTTGCGAACTATGGCAGACAACTTTTGGTTCAAACCCGTTCAAAGCACATTCTTCCATAATTCGGTCATGAAGGGTAAAGTCTTCACGATACAAAATAAAGGGTTGATTTTGCAATGCTGACAGATCGATGGATTGATACTCAGCTAATGGGTGAGAGCTATGTACGATCAGCATTAACGGGTCCTTGATCACTCTGACGATTTCAAAGTTTTCCTTTTTAATAGGGGTGTTGCAGATTAAGCCAATATCGAGTGATCCCTCATCAACTCCACGCTTAATTTCCTTCGATCCTACTTCTGTTAAACTAATTTCGATTAAAGGATAGATTTCTTTATAATGAGTGATTAGTTTTGAGAAAAAAGCTGCTCCAATAATGGGAGGAATGCCGATTCGTATTTCTCCTTTTTTTAATTCCATAATATCTGTCAGTTCTGATGTTAAGTTTGAGAAGGCCTCCAGAACATCCTTAGCATTCGATAATACAGCTTTGCCGGCATCCGTTAATTCGAGGTTCTTGGATCGATAGAATAAGGGGACCTCTAATTCGTCTTCCAAATTTTTTACGACTTTACTGATGGAAGGTTGAGAGACATGCAACGAAGCGGCGGCTTTTGTAAAACTTAAATGCTTGGCAACTTCTGAGAAATATTCCAAATGTCGAATATCCATTGAATTCCTCCGTTTTTCAAGAAAAATCTATTATAACAAAAGTGAATACATCACATTCTATATAAGTATTTCTTATGTCTGAATATTTATTATATTATAAAAGATGAGGCACGGGAAGGTGTAGATGAATGGAAAGCCGAATATAGTGGAAAGGCTTTCCGAGAAACATTTGTGTAAAACCCATCGAGAATGCATTCCGCCAGTCAATCTATTCATTTTAAGGAGGAAATGATTTATGAAAGAATACGTGCAGATCGATAATCTTCAAGTATCTCCTGTTTTATATGAATTTATTAATTCAGAGGCCATCCCTGGAAGCGGACTGACAGGGGAGGAGTTTTGGCATGGTCTAGCTTCTATCATCCATGACCTATCTCCCAAGAATAAGCGCTTATTAGCTAAAAGGGATGATTTGCAACAACAAATAAATGAGTGGCATAAACAACATAAGCACGATTTTGATAAAGAGAGTTACAAATCGTTTTTGAAAGAAATTCAATATCTGGAACCTTCAGTGGAGGATGTACAGATCACTACCGAAAATGTTGACGAGGAAATTGCTCATCAGGCAGGCCCTCAGCTTGTCGTACCTGTGAATAATGCTCGTTATGCGATCAATGCAGTAAATGCGCGATGGGGAAGCTTGTATGATGCTCTTTACGGAACTGATGTCATTAGTGAAGAGGATGGGGCGGAAATCGGCAGATCATACAACCCGCTCCGCGGTGAGAAGGTCATTGCCTATGCTAAAGAGTTTTTAGATCGAGTTGTACCTTTAGAGCAAGCGTCCCATAAAGATGTAGAAGTTTACTTCGTCAATAATGGCGTATTGGCTGCTACATTAAGCAGTGGTAAAACAGTTGGTTTAAAAGTGCACGATCAGTTGACAGGGTATACGGGGCAGCCGCAGGAGCCTGATGCACTTTTAATTAAAAACAATGGCATTCATTTTGAAATTCAAATTGACCGAGACGATTCAATTGGAAAAACGGATCAGGCTGGTGTAAAAGATGTACTTGTAGAATCTGCCTTAACAAGCATTATCGACTGTGAAGATTCGGTAGCTGCTGTAGATGCTGAGGATAAGGTGCTCGTATATAGCAATTTATTAGGTTTATACAAAGGGGACTTATCGGCAACGTTTACGAAAGGAGACCGAACCATTACGAGAACCTTGAACCCTGACCGTACGTATTCTTCACCAGAAGGGAAGGAATTCTCGTTACCGGGACGGTCGCTCATGTTTGTGCGTAATGTTGGCCACTTAATGTCAAGCGATGCTGTACTTGATCAGGATGGTAACGAAGTGCCTGAGGGGATATTGGACACCGTGATCACGGGTCTGTTAGGTAAACATGATGTGTTGAGAAATGGAAGATATCAAAACTCTACTCAAGGTTCCATTTATATTGTGAAGCCAAAAATGCATGGTTCTGAAGAAGTAGCATTTTCGAATGAACTGTTTGATCGTACGGAAGACTTGGTTGGATTAGACAGAAATACGTTAAAAATCGGCGTAATGGATGAGGAGCGTCGTACTACGTTAAACTTAAAAGCAGCTATCCGTGAAGTAAAAGAGCGAATCGTATTCATTAATACAGGGTTCCTCGATCGAACAGGTGATGAGATTCATACTTCCATGGAAGCGCATGGTCCGATGATCCGTAAGAATGACATGAAATCTTCGAAATGGCTTCAAGGCTATGAGAAATCGAATGTTAAAGCAGGACTGGAAACTGGATTACAGGGCAGGGCGCAAATCGGTAAAGGGATGTGGGCCATGCCAAATATGATGAAAGCCATGATGGAACAAAAAGGCGGGCATCTTGAGGCTGGGGCTAATACGGCGTGGGTGCCATCGCCAACCGCGGCTACTTTGCACGCCTTGCATTATCATCAGGTAGATGTACGCGACGTACAAAATAATTTATCACAATCGCTTACGGACCAACAGGATGATATTTTAGAAATTCCACTTACGGCAGATCAGCAGTGGACACAAGAGGAAGTGCAAGAGGAACTGGATAATAATGCTCAAGGGATATTGGGCTACGTTGTGCGCTGGGTGGAGCAGGGAGTCGGCTGCTCAACGGTCCCTGATATTAATAATGTTGGGTTGATGGAAGACCGAGCGACTTTAAGGATCTCCAGTCAGCATATTGCAAATTGGCTTCACCATGGAGTGTGTACGGAGGAACAGGTTTTGGAAACATTAAAACGAATGGCTAAAGTAGTGGATCAGCAAAATGCTTCTGATTCAGCGTATCGAAATATGGCTCCGAACTACGACGATTCTGTAGCTTTTCAAGCTGCTTGCGACTTAGTATTTAAAGGTTTGGAGCAACCTAGCGGGTATACCGAGCCGATTCTTCACCGTCGTCGGATTGAAGCGAAAAGTCGGGTTCACGCTAAATAATGTGAGGAAGGACCATTGAACTCGTGTATGGGTTTATGGTCCTCTTACCTCCATCATAAAAAAACCTTACATATATTTTTTTAACTATACTTTTCTGAATATTTAAATAAATAGTCGAAATATGTAGGGGATGTCATCACTCATCAAGCTCTCACAGGAGGCGGATGGTATGGAACTAAAAGAGTTAATGAATGAAATAAGGGTTCCGAATAAAGCGTTTGGTCATAACGGAGTGACTGTGCTCACCCCAACATCTGAAAGTGAACTATCAATGGTACTTAGGTCTGCTCAAGAAGAAGGGAAGAAGATATCCGTTATGGGCAGGGGAACGAAACAAGGTTATGGAGGAGGAATGGAGGAGTACGATTATTTGTTATCTTTAGCTAAGTATAAAGGGATTGTCGAACATACGGTCGGAGATATGACGGTGACCTTAAAACCTGGTACGACGATAGCTGAATTGCAGAATTATTTAAAGGAGCATAACCAGATGGCGGCCATAGATCCAGCTTGGCCAGATGATTCGACAATCGGCGGTGTTATTGCAGCAAACGAAAGTGGACCTAAACGTTTAATGTATGGATCGGCACGCGATCTTGTGATTGGGTTACGAGTTGTATATCCAGACGGAAGTGTGATTCGTACAGGAGGTAAAGTTGTAAAAAATGTCGCCGGTTATGACATGAACAAGTTGTTTATAGGTTCGATGGGCACACTTGGCGTGATTTCTGAAATCACATTAAAATTGCGCCCTGTCCCTAAATACGAGAGCTTAATAATCCTCTCCGCGACTGAGGACCTACTTGGGAAATTGCGGGCATTTGCGGTTCAGCTGCAGGACTCGATGCTGGAGCCGGCTTCATTGGAATTACTGAATCCAACTCTATCCTATAAACTCCTTAATAAACATGCTTATAGCTTATTAATCTCGTTTGAAGATGTCGAGAATTCGGTTCAATATCAGGAAAACTGGGTGGAGGAACACAAACCTGACAGTACTGAAATAACGCAATTATCCTTACAGGAAGCCAAAGGTTTTTGGGCTCAATTTGCTGCGAATGCTCCGAACAGCTTACAGGAAATGTGTGACGACGCTGAGATAGAAGGTGTTTTGAAACTAGGAAGTAAAAACTTGGATGTTTTTGAGCTCATTGAAGAAAGTCGACGTATCCAGGAGAAATATGATATGAAGGTGGAAGCCCACGGTGGAGCAGGACATGGGGTAAGTCATATCATTTTGAAGGGATCAGAAACTAGCATGAAGCAGGCAATTCCTCATATCAGAAATTTTGCGGAACAGAAAAGCGGCCACGCAGCTATTAAACATTTGCCATTTAACCTCCGTTCAGAAGTAAACGTCTGGGGAGAACCTCCTTCCTACTTTTTCTTATTTAAAGGCATTAAGGCAAAAGTAGACCCCCATAACACGTTAAATTATAAGAGGTTCATAGGAGGGATATAGGATGCTGGTAGAGAAGGTGAAAAATAATAAACCGGTTTGTTCGACTGCTAGCTTAAGCAATTATTTCCCAGAGGATCATCCTGATGAGAACAAATGGGCTGACTGTGTTCATTGCGGCATGTGTTTGGAGTCGTGTCCAACGTATTTAGAAACCGGACAGGAACAGCATTCGCCAAGAGGCCGGGTTCACTTAATAAAATCGGTGGCGGAAGGCAAGATCGAATTAAACGAAGAGTTTATGGACCCAGTATTTCAATGCCTTGATTGTCGTGCATGTACGACAGCCTGTCCGGCAGATGTCGATGTTGGCGGACTTATTGAAGAAGCAAGGGGCCAAGTTCGTCAGGCGATGCCGTTGACAGGCGTAAAGGGTGCAGTGAGCAAGTTCTTCCTGCAAGGGTTATTTCCTCATAAGAACCGTTTAAATACCGTGAGTGGTCTTTTGAAATTTTATCAAAAGAGCGGGCTTCAAAAAGCTGTCCGTAAAACTGGAGCCACTCGTGTCATGCCTAGTCATCTTGCTGAGATGGAGTCGATCATGCCAATGGTCAAAACCTCCGTCCAACGTAAATTTAAAGATGTAGATGTGATTCCGGCAAAAGGAGAAGTAAAAGCACGGGTAGCGATCCTTACGGGATGTATTATGGATGTTATGTTCAGTGATATTAACCAATCAACGATCAATGTGTTAACCCACAATGGAAATGAAGTGGCACTTCCTAAGAACCAGACTTGTTGTGGAGCTCTTCATGTACATGCTGGTGATCGAGACACAGGAAAGAAACTGGCTAAGCAAAATATCAAGGCTTTTGAAGACACAAACAAAGTCGTAGTCAATGCAGCGGGATGTGGGTGCGCACTAAAAGAATATCCTGAATTATTTAAAGATGATCCAGGCTGGAGGGAAAGAGCAGAGTCCTTTTCAGCAAAGGTAGAGGACATTTCTAAATACTTATATGACAGCGGTTACGAGAAGCCGAAAAGTGAGCTGAATAAAAAAATTACGTATCATGATGCATGCCATTTAGCTCATGGGCAAGGAGTTCGTCACGAGCCTAGACAGCTAATCAATGACATACCTGGAGTGGAGTATATTGAACAGTCAAATGCTGATACGTGCTGTGGAAGTGCAGGCATTTATAATATTACCAATCCGAAAATGGCCGGCTCTGTGCTGGAAAGAAAGATGGAACATGTTCCACATGATGTTGAGATGATCTCAATGGGAAACCCAGGATGTATGCTTCAGATGGCTCTAGGTGTTCAAAAGTATGGAAGAAAGGCAGAGATTGTTCATACGGTGCAGCTGCTGGATTGGGCTTATCAAAAAGATCAGGATCATGGGAATCTAGGAAAAGAAAAAATAGTATCTGCTGGAGAGAGGTGAACCTGTTGTTCTCATTAAATAAAAAGAAAAAGTTAAGCGGTGACAGGTACATTGATCAATTGGCGAACATTGTTGGAACGGACGACATTCTTTTTAAGAAGGCAGACCTTTTATCTTATGATTGTGATGGGTTTGCTATTGAGAAGGCTCTTCCAAAGGCAGTCGTTTTTCCGAAAAATACCGAAGAGGTTGCGGCTTTGGTGAAATACTGTTCTGAGCATCAGATCCCTTTTCTAGCTAGAGGGGCCGGAACGGGACTAAGTGGAGGCGCCATCCCCCTGAATGAAGAAGTGATCATCAGTTTGGTGAAGATGAAGAAGCTACTTAGTGTTGATTATGAAAACAGGCAGGCTGTGGTACAGCCGGGGTTTGTTAATTTGAAATTAACGAACTCAATTTCTGACAAAGGATATTACTATGCACCGGATCCCTCAAGTCAATATGTGTGTACGATCGGAGGGAATGTCGCGGAAAACGCCGGAGGAGCACATTGCTTAAAGTATGGAGTCACAACCAATCATATATTGGGACTCGAAGTTGTGCTTCCTAATGGGGAAGTTATTGAGATCAGCGAAAATGGAATACCTGATACACCCGGTTATGACTTATTAGGCTTATTGACAGGTTCAGAGGGAACACTTGGGATTGTTACGAAGATCACCGTTCGCATTTTAAAAAATCCACAAGGGAAACAAACGGTACTTGCCTATTTTGATGATGTAGAAGATGGAAGCCATGCCGTATCTGATATTGTCTCAGCGGGTATTGTTCCTGCTGCACTAGAAATGATGGATAAAATTGCGATTGAAGGTGTAGAAGCAGGTGCTTTTCCGGTAGGTCATCCTAAAGATATCGAAGCATTACTGCTGATAGAAGTTGATGGCATTACGGCAGGTATTGAGGAGCAGATTGAAGAGATTTTACAAGTTTGTCATGTAAGAAATGTAAGAGAAGTAAAAGTGGCCCAAAGTGAGGAGGAAAGAGGAGCCTGGTGGGCCAACAGAAAAACTGGCTTTGGAGCAATGGGAGCGATATCACCAGACTACCTTGTGCAGGATGGGGTCATCCCGAGAAGTACGCTGCCTGGGGTATTGAGCAATATAGCAAAGATCAGCAAAGAATATGGTTTGAGAATTGCGAATATTTTTCATGCGGGTGATGGGAATCTCCATCCATTAATTTTATTTGATTCCAGGGTCCCGGGTGAAACCGAGAAGGCTTTGAAAGCAGGATCAGCCTGTTTGAAAGCTTGCGCGGACGTTGGCGGTTCGATAACAGGAGAACATGGTGTTGGAATTGAGAAAAAAGAAGAGATGCGATTTATTTTTTCAGATGAAGAACTGGAAGCACAGACGAGAATTCGTGAAGTGTTTAACCCGGAGAATTTACTAAATCAAGGGAAATTGTTCCCGACACCCAGTCGTTGTATGGATGTAAAAAAGATCGTAAAAGACACGGTAGCTCATTAACCGATTGAGAGGAGTGGAAAGATGAAGTTTGCTAGATTTCGTTACAATCATTCAGAACAATATGGGGTGTTGACTGAGAAAGGAATTAAGGCCGTGAAAGGGGATATTTTTGATGAGTGGGAATTCACTGAAGAAATCTATTCAGCTGAAGATGTGGAATGGTTAGCGCCTGTGTCCCCAGGCAAAGTGATTGGGATAGGTGCGAATTATGTGGCCAGTAAGGAAGAATTGCCTGATACAATTCCTGAACTTCCCGTATTCTTTTATAAACCCGCTTCCTCTATCGCAGGGCCAGAGCAGGATGTTGTCATTCCAAACGCTATCGAGGAAATAAAGTTTGAATCAGAATTAGCTGTGGTCATCGGCAAGGAGGCAAAGAACCTCTCGAAAGATCAAGTGCTGGAATATGTATTTGGCTATACGATAGGGAATGATGTGACCGCGCCGCAATTTTTCCATGAAGATGGTCATTGGACAGTAGGAAAATCTTTTGACACCTTTACACCGCTTGGTCCGGTAGTTGAAACAGAGCTGGATCCGTTAAAGGTGAGGGTGAAGGCTGAAGTTAATGGGGTAGAAAAGCAGAACAGCCCTACGGAACACATGATTGTACCTTTGAAAGAGATGGTTGCCTATTTGTCTACAGTCATGACCTTGCATCCAGGTGACGTCATTCTTACAGGAAGTCCGCTAGGGGCACATTTCGTCAAAGAAGGGGATGTGATCGAATGTAAGGTAGATGAAATCGGAACATTAAGAAACAAGACAATCAATTCACAAACATTAGTAAGTTCCTAGACTCTGACGATCGAAGTCACGAGTAGATTCTAAACCATCAGGAACCCGCCATAAATAAATACCGTCATTTAAAAAGAGGTTGGGCCAAAAGTATTTTTATCAATTGAAAATCCGAACTTAGGTAAAACTGTAATTGGTGGATTTAACCGCTACGAAAATATACTTCGCTTAAACAGCACTTTGTTCGTCTTTTACTTTAGATATTTACTTATGTTCCAGCCTCTCTTGCATTACGCTGCTGCCCATATCCCACATCGCCAATCATACATGCTGCTTTAAAAGAGTCAGGCTAGTGTAATGACATAAAAATAATGTTGGAGGGAAAATAATGAACACAGGTGTCTTAGCATTATTATCGATCTTGCCGATAGTAGCTGTAGCGGTCTTTCTCGTGGGTCTTAAGTGGCCAGCCAGTAAGGCCATGCCGATTTCTTATCTTGTGGCTGTGGTTTTAGCACTGTTTGTTTGGCAGGTTCCTGGTGCTGTCGTAGCGGCAGCTTCCATTAATGGTTTAGTCGTTGCAGCAACACTCCTTTATATTATCTTTGGTGCTATTTTATTATTAAATACTTTACAGGAGAGCGGCGGGATTAAGACCATTCGTCAAGGGTTTATCGGTATATCTCCTGACCGGAGAATTCAGGTGATCATCATAGCTTGGTTATTCGGATCATTCATCGAAGGATCAGCAGGTTTTGGTACACCGGCAGCGGTGGCTGTTCCTTTGCTCGTTGGCCTCGGTTTTCCGGCAATGGCAGCTGTTGTGGCAGGAATGGTGATCCAAAGCACACCTGTCTCCTTTGGTGCCGTGGGGACACCGATTCTAGTTGGTGTACAGTCCGGCCTGGCAGCAGACCCTGGGATTACGAGTAACTTTTTAGCGCTTGTTACGATGATTGGCGGCAGAGTAGCTATCGTTCATGCAATCGTCGGAACATTAATCCCGTTATTTGTAGTTGCACTCATGACAAGGTTCTTTGGGAAAAATAAATCGTTTAGTGAGGGTCTGAGAGTATGGAAATTTGCTTTATTTGCAGCTTTTTCTATGACGATTCCATACGTTATCGTGGCCAACCTTCTAGGACCTGAATTCCCATCCATGATTGGCGGGTTAGTTGGATTAGTTATCGTTGTTTCAGCTGCTAAAAAGGGATTCCTGATGCCTTCTAAAGAGGAGCAATGGGATTTTGAAGAGAAATCTCAGTGGGACCCTGAATGGACGGGAAGTATTGAAATCAAGGATATCTCTCATAAAAGTGGAAAAATGTCGATGGCTCGAGCTTGGACTCCTTATGTTTTAATTGGATTGTTTTTAGTCATTACTAGATTGGAAGCGCTGCCATTTCTTGAATTAGTCAAAGCCTGGACCATTTCAGTGCCTAATATTTTTGGCTCTGATATTACAGCAAGCTTCCAGCCCCTATACTCACCAGGGTCGGTATTTGTTCTCGTTTCTCTGATTACATTTTTCATCCATCAAATGAATAGATCCAGTTATAAACGTGCATGGTCGCATTCTGCTAAAACCATGATTGCGGCATCGACAGCGTTGGTTTTTACTGTGCCCATGGTGCAGGTTTTCCTAAATTCGGGTGGAGGCACTGCCGGGTATGAAGGCATGCCTATTGAGCTCGCTAATGGAATTGCAGCTTTAGCTGGTGACTTTTGGCCATTGTTCGCCCCGCTCATCGGAGGAGTTGGAGCATTTATTGCGGGAAGTAATACCGTGAGTAACATGATGTTCTCACTATTTCAATACGATGTGGGCGCACAAATTGGTGTAGATGCTTCTTGGATTGTCGCTCTTCAAGCGGTCGGTGGAGCGGCAGGGAATATGATTTGTGTCCATAATGTTGTAGCAGCTTCCGCTGTTGTTGGTTTAGTAGGAAAAGAGGGAGAGGTAATCAGGAAAACCATTATCCCATTTACTTATTATGTGACGATGACGGGAGCGCTCGGATATGCGATTGTGTGGACAGCAGAAAAAGGCTGGTTTAATTTAGGGACTGTGATTGTTTCAATAATTGGAATTCTGGCTATCTATATTATCGCCACCAATCGGAAACGGAGCGATTTACTTCTTATGGAAAAACCTTTTAAGTCGGTGAAATAATAAAAGACCCGATTCAACATAAGTGTGTTGAATCGGGTCTTTTGTGCTGTTTAATAATAAGGAGAAATCATTAAATAGACAATAACACCGGTTAAGCTTACATATAACCACAGCGGCATCGTCCAGCGTGCAATTTTTCTATGGCGTTCATCCTGACGGTTGAGACCGCGGAATAATGTAATCAGAGCCAAAGGAACAATCACGATGGAAAGTAAAATATGTGAAATTAAGATAAAGTAGTACACGTACATAATCAAACCTTCTGCTCCAAAATGCGTTGACTCAGCAAGCGCATGGTAGGTGACGTACGAAAGCAAAAAGAAGAAAGTTGTCGTAAAGGCAGCCAGCACGAATCGTTTATGTGCTTTAATGTTTCGCTGTTTAATCATAAAGAGCGCTGCTAACAGAAAGATGAATGTAAAGCTATTTAACACGGCATTTAACAAGGGCAGAAACGTAACATCCAGGTGGCTGAATTGCTCAAGCTTTGGCATAAAGAAAAGCAATGCGATTAAACCATTAATGACCAGGGTAAGAGTGACGACAATTCCTGTATAATTTTTCTGATTAGTTGTGGGTTTCATTTGTATCTCCTTCGAATGTATTCGCTATTTGTGCGTAGGATAGGTTTGTTTTAAATGTAACTAATTCAATTTTAACAGAAATGTTCTCTTTACCCATTTAAATACTGATATAGTCAAAAAGATGTCGAAATCTATGTGGGCATGAGGAAATCATTATTGGAGGTTCGACTAAGATTATTTTATGCTTAATTCAGTTTTGTCCCGGCTCACATGCAAATTTCCAATTACCTAGCGTTCGAGCCAGGACTAAGCATATTTCTCTTCAGCGTCCTGTGAGTAAGGACTGTAATGTGAGCTGTCATTCCACATTGAGTCAAACTTGTCGTTCCATTCCTCGCCGATCTTTTTACCTCTAATGACGACAAGTACTTCATCATTTTTATTCTCAGCTGAGTAAGTGAAATTATAGGATCCGGTTGTGACAAGGCTTTGATCTGAGATCATGACTTTTAAATGCATATTTCCATCATAAGTATTGACCTTAACAGGTACACCAGCCTCGATTAGCTTCTGAATATTTGCGGTCTGTTTGGATTGATCACTCGCTTGGGTTCTATCAGTAATCACTCGAACGTTTACCCCTCTTTTGGTCGCCTTGGTGATGTGTGTAACAAAATCAGTTTCTGTTAATAAAAACATGGCAACATCTAATGTTTTTTTTGTGTGATCAATGACTTCTTTTACTTTTTGTTTAGGTGATTTATTTGATTTCGTGAACACATACTCCACAGGTGTTAGGGTTATGTGTTCTGTATGTTCTTTTTGTGAAAACTTATAGACCCCATAAGAAATTGAACCGATGAGTAACGTTGTTCCCGCAGTAATGACGAGGTCCATCGATATCCCTTCTTTCTTGTAGATAACTAACTATATGCTTGTTACTTTTTGTCCTATTCACTCAGTGAGTCATAAGAAGAACAAGATGATCGATTCATCTTGTTCAGAATCAATGAATTCTATTGTACACCTGGGTTTACCTTTAGTGATTTTGTAGAGCTTGAAAGTGCAGCCTGACTACCCAGGGGGACGGCGAAATGCGGAAGACAATGGCCAATTTTAAATCCGGATACGACCGGTTTCATAAGTGAAGAAAAATAGTAGTTGAAAACTTGTTCGAGTGTTAAGGAATCTTCCGGATGCTTCGGTGTGGCTTTACTAAAATCTCCGACAATAATTCCTGCTGACTGATCTAACTTCCCGGCAAGCTTCAGCTGGCTTAAGAAGGAGTCGATGCGGTAAGGTTCCTCGCCAACATCTTCAATGAGCAATAATTTATTTATTGTATCAACTTCATACGCTGACCCGATTGAATTAACAAGTAAGGATAAGTTTCCACCAACGATTTCACCGCAAGCTTCTCCATGGCTGATAATTTGAAGAGGAGATACAGCATCAGAATAGATTAATCTTGTTGGTTCAAAAAGCTGTTGAAACATTGCTTTAGATAAGGGATCAAAGTTTTCTTTGCCTACATCTGAGCAAAGCATGGGACCATGAAAGGTGACAAGCCCTGTCTGTTGGCGAATGGAAGTATGTAAAAAGGTAATATCACTGTAGCCCCAAAAGACTTTTGGGTTTCGGTTAATGAGTTTGTAATCAATAAATGGTGCTATTCGACTCGTGCCATATCCACCTCCGGCACAAATGATGCCGTTGATGGAAGGATCGGCAAACATGGTGTGAAGGTCCTCGAGTCTTTGTGAGTCGGTGCCAGCCAAATAGCCATATTCACTTCTCACATGCGGGGCGACTTTAACATGCAAACCGAGTTGGTTGAGAAAATGGATGGAACGTTGTAAATTCGACAAGTTTGGCGGACTAGCTGGGGCGATCACACCAATTGTGTCACCAGGTTTCAGTTTTTTAGGAAGTAACAATTAAATTTCTCCTTCCCTCCATGTGTTTTTGGCACTTATCGCTCAGAAGTCCATGTCTAAAGCTCATGATTACATAAAAACGCTCGCTTAGAATACAATTTCGCTCTTAAATGTGGACAATCGCTCATTTTAAGCCTGATTGCGATCACCACACGCATGCGTTCATTCATTTTACTGGAGTTTAAACTTCTCCACTATTATATGCGAAGAGCTCCTCAGTAAAGCACTATTTGATTAAGAGAATGTGGCCCGATCAGCAAGTTCTGTCATCACTAACATAGCTTGATAAGCTTCACGGATATCTTTTGCTTTATAGGAAACAATCGTAGTCCCCGGCTCAAGTTCCGTGCGTGGCATAAGATTCGCCCATTCGGCTTGGCCGTAATTGGTAAACTCAATCCGAAGTGTAGGATGGGATGGCGGTACAAGCGGTTGAATCTTACTACGGCTTTGAATAGCTTCAGCTGTTTTACGCTGCAGCAATTCTCCGGCTCTTTTTGGAGATAATGTTTTAACAGCGGAACGTGAAATGGTTTCTTTTACGGGAGCGGTAATCACGTGTGGAATAAGTTTTTCTGCTTCCTGGGCAGCCATGTTGTCTCCTGAAACCATAAGCACAGGAACACCATAATATCCCGCATAATAAGCGTTTAGCCCCAGTTCGCCGACAGCAACATCATCAATAAAGAAGTTGCGAACACGGTTCGTCATCGAGTGTGACATCACACCTCTGTTTCCCGCCCGTGCATGATATCCTAGGAAAATAGCTCCCTCATACGTGTGGTCCAGCCCCTGAACCATTGAATAAGGTTTAACGTCCCCAGTAATCAGTTGTACATCAGGATGTAGTTGTTCGACTAACAGATTATTCATCTTAGAATGGCTGTCATTTACAACTATTTCTGAATTTTCGTGGTCAAAAGCCGCTCTAGCGACATAATTCGTCTCCTCTGTCATGATGATTCGTCCTCTTTCATAATTATGACGATTTGAGTCAACGAAAGTGGAATCCGGTAAACCTGTGATTCCTTCCATATCAACAGACATATAGAGTTTCATACGAATCTTCCCTTTCGTAATTTCAATAATTTTCAAACAATCGTATCAGTATTTTTGCAATATGACAAACTATATGGAAGGATTATGAGCAGAGCTGTGACTTCGTTTCATTTGGTCGGGATAAGGGAATACTATCGATTATGAAATTGTTTATAGGGTGGGAGGAATTAGATTTTGCTGTTTTCTGGTACTAAACTTTCCGATCTTTCAAGGATGTCGGTTTTATTAATTATTGCAGGGTTTGCTGCAGTCGCAAGTGCTGCTTTCCTATTTCTTGAGATAGCTGAGGATGTTATCGAAAAAGAGAAGTTTGCCATTGACCAGGCGGCTACAAACTTTGTAAACACAATTAGTTCTGAACAGCTTTCCGTGATAGTAGGCTGGATTACTGATATAGGGTCTGTTCCGTTGATTACTATTTTTTCGATCATGTTGGCAGTTTACCTACTGTTTTTCTCATCATTTAGTGCGTGGGTAACGGTTTACTTTGGTGTGAATATGATTGGGATTAGTTTATTGACCAAAGGTTTGAAGCTGTTGTTTGAAAGGCAGCGTCCCGATATTCTCGCTCAATATGATGGGACAGGTTTTAGCTTCCCAAGCGGACATACAACGGGAGCCGTAACCTTTTACGGGTTTGTCATCTACCTTGTGGTGATCAGTTCATTAGATAAAAAGTGGAAATGGCCGATTAACATGGCGTTGATGATTGTTATTTTGCTGGTTGCTCTCAGCCGTGTGTACTTAGGGGTGCACTTTTTAACAGATATTATTGCGGGTCTCTTGCTGGGACTTTCATGGTTAGCCATTTGTATTGGCGCATTGGAGCTGACGATTTGGAGACAGAGAAGGCGGCAAAGGAAATCGGTAAGTTAAACAGAGCTGTTAATCGGGTATCAAAGTAAGAAGAAGGAGTGATCAGAAGCATGTTATATATTTTCGCAATTTTACTGCCGCCTGTAGCGGTATTATTTACGGGAAAACCGTTAAAAGCGTTATTAAACTTACTCTTAACGATGATCTTTTATGTGCCAGGTGCTGTACACGCAGCTGTGGTCGTTAAAGGACATTACGATAGTAAAAAGTGATACACAAATGGAGCTCACATCATCAGGTGTGAGCTCCATTTGTTATACACCGCGTTTGTTACCCCAAAGCAAGGCGTGGACTTGCGGCAGCACACGCACATGGTTTAGAGTCGTTGAGGCGACGACTTGATCGATCAGCCATTCATATTTTGTTAAAAGATCCGTGGCCAAACGAGCAGGTTCAGATTCCTGTAAATCATCATTCCCGACTTGAAGGAAGAAGGGAATAGCAGGATATCGTTGATGGACTTGCTCGGCATATTTAAGATCTTCCTCGTTAAAAATAACCACTTTAAGACTTGTGTACGCCAGACGATCGTTTGACTCCAACCGCTCAATAATTTCATCTAACACATTCCAGTTCGTTTCCATGTGCGAGCTTGGCGGTTTGGGCGAAATCGTCAAATCATCAATGGTAAGAAACCAATCCTGCCAGCGACTGCCCTGAGTTTCCAGGGCAACTTCTATATTCATCTCATGAAGCGGTTCAATCAATTCATGGAGATTTTTTAGGAGAGCAGGGTTCCCACCGGAGATCGTTACATGGTCAAAATAGCCGCCGCCTGTTTCTTTGAGCTGCTGTACAATCTCTTCAGCAGTAAGCCGTTGTACTTCTTCTTTCGCACTGCCATCCCATGTGAATGCTGAGTCACACCAGGAACAGCTATAGTCACACCCTGCTGTTCGCACAAACATCGTTTTTCTTCCGACTACCATACCTTCTCCCTGGATAGTAGGTCCGAAAATTTCTAAGACGGGAAATTTATTCATGATTCATCCACTCCCGTCTCACTTCGGCATAGCTTGTTGGCGTTTCATAAAGCTGCACAGATTCCACGCGCAGGTCATTCCGTTCATCTTGCAAGGCGCGGTCCATTTTCTCATAGATCCAGACGACCATATTTTCTGCAGTAGTATTCATCTGCGGCAGTGTGTCATTCAAGTAACGGTGGTCGAGATGAACTTCAATTTGCTCTTTCCAGATGGTTTTAATGTCCCCAAAGTCCAAGACAATCCCAATCTCATCCACATATCCACTTATGCCAAAAATAACTTTATACGTATGACCGTGAAGGTTTTTACACTTACCTTCGTAACAGTGCAAATGGTGCGCAGCATCGAAGGTAAACTCCTTACTGACGAGAACACGCTTAGTATGGTATTTCAACTCATGCCGCTTAATATCTTCATCAATTTTCTGCAAGTTTTCCACGATGGTAAACCCGTACTGCTGCATCACTTATTCACCTCGTCTCGTTGCTTAAGGTAGGTGTCGAGTCCGTTTTGTCTAAGTTTACATGCCGGGCATTCTCCGCAGCCGTCTCCGCGAACCCCGTTATAACAAGTTAACGTTTTTTCTCTTACATAAGAGAAAGCTCCAAGTTGATCGGCGAGCTCCCACGTCTGTGCTTTATCAAGCCACATTAACGGTGTATGAACGACGAACTGATCATCCATAGATAAATTCAAGGTGACGTTTAGTGATTTGATAAAAACATCCCGGCAATCGGGATAGCCGCTAAAGTCAGTTTCGCACACCCCGGTAATGACATGCTTTGCTCCAACTTGTTTTGCCAAAATAGCTGCAAACGATAAGAACAATAAGTTACGTCCTGGCACGAAAGTCGATGGTAATTCGCCGTCTTCACCATCTTTTACTTCGATATCATCTCTTGTTAAAGCGTTAGGTGCCAACTGACTTAACAAGGACATATCGAGCACATGATGCTTCACTTTCAAATCAGTGGCGATTTCCTTAGCTACTTCAATTTCCTGGTTATGACGCTGGTTATAATCAAATGTCACCACTTCAACTTCATCATATTTTTCAAGAGCCCAGAATAAACACGTTGTACTGTCCTGACCTCCGCTAAACACAACAACAGCTTTATTTTTATCCATAAAAAAATCCCCTTTCAATTGAAAAGAGAATTCTACTAAACCTCAAAAAACGTAAAAAAACCGCACCTAAGGGGGTACAGTTCCATCCTTAGTTTTTTATAGAGGGTGTAGCTAGAACCTCTCCTGTATCTGTAACAGATTTGTTATAAAAATTTTGACAGATGCCATTATACCACAAACATGCATTCAAACATAGCCCTAGCTAATTGTGTGAAGAATGATGCAGGACATGATCTGTCAGTCTATCACATACCGTAATGTAGCTAGATTTTAAGAAAAAAAGGGGAGTAAACCTATGAAGAAGTTGTTGATGCTGCTTGTGGTATTCTTAGCCGCATGTTCCTATGACGTTAGTTTAGCAGAGTTGAAAAAACAGTATCCGAAAGCAGTCAAGGAAAAAATAGCGGAGCTGCCCACAACAATTCAGAGGCAATTAACAATTCCTAAACAGCTTCCGTTTCAACCGACCTATGTAAACTTCGGCTATGAAACAGTATCGTCTCAATCAGACGAGATAACGAGAACAGAATTCTTGATTTCAAACCAGGAAGTAAACTTGCATGTTGTTCATTGGTATACGGAACTAAAGGATCATGACGATCAAAAGCTTGGAAAGGTGAATTTGAATGGAACGAAGGCAGTTGTACTGAGTGACAAGGAAAACGTAAAACAACTTGAGTGGGAAAAAAGTGATGGGTCGACGATGACCCTGAGCCTTATTATCTCAGAAGATTCAGAAGGGAAGTACACACTGAGGGACCTTGTTGATGCAGCGCAATCCATGGATGAAGGATAAAACACTTTTTTCCATTCGGGCTGTACTTTCCCTTTTTCCCTTTAGTCAGGCTGTTCTGCGTTTTTAAGTACTTTATGTTTGGACTTGACTAGTTGATAAAATAGGACGGTCATGGTTTGGGTGATCAAAAACACTGGGAAAGAGTAGAGCAGTTGATAGCCATTCTTAGGATTCACAATATCAATTAGTATGAATATCCAATGTAGTCCTAACCCGACTAATGCCCACACCGTCACGTACCAAATGAACGTTCCCCGATTGATGTTAAATACCTCATAGAAGTGAACAAAGAAATAGCCGAACGGAGCAAAAGCCAGATAATAACATATATCGTTCAGTCCGTATTTATTGGAATCATTTAGTAAGTAAAAGTCAATTAAACCTCCGCCAATGGTAAAATCAAAGAAGATCCCAATGGTAAAGCCCCACACTAAAAATAAGAGGACAATATCGCGAGTAAATTTCTTAGGAAGCAAAAACAATACACCGTAAGCTATGATGTTCAAAATTAATATAAATATCTCATTCTTATCGAAAGCTTCCCATAGAATCATGAGTAGTTCACCCCTCGGTATGAAACTTTTCTAAATAGCCAGAGAAGGTAATAGGCAATGGCATGAAGTCCAGCAAAATACAGGAAATCGTAGAAGATGTGCCAATTTTTATAAGTTGTAATATTAAGATAAAACGAAAGTCCATCTAGTAAAAGTAATGTCGCAACAGAAAGGGATGTAATCAAAGCGGCACTTCCAAATGTTTTGGATTGATGAACTAAATTCAGCTGTAACACCAGAAGCATTGGAATAATAACACTTCTAAAAAACAAAAATGCCGTATAATTCATTGGTTCTTTGGTGATCTTAATAAACTTGAATCCTTCGTAAATAATCCAGGACCAATTGATGCTGATCACAAGAATGAGCATAAAGATAAATGTGTTCTCAATAAGTGATAATTTTTTCTGAATCGCAAAAAATATCGCTGTAATCAGCCATGCTATAAAGAAAAATACTGCAAAACCCATAAAAGCCCCTCCGTTTCTGTTCTCCTATTCTTTGTTCGTGAGAGGAAAATATACAAAAAGTCAAGGTATAATGTCCTGTCTATTTTACAAATCTAAGAACTAAAGTGGTATAGACAAATATACATATAGTTGTTAATATAATTGAAAGCGATTTCACAACTAAGAATCGGCATCTTTTTAAATTTTAAAAAGGTGGGTGGTAGGTTTGTTAGCGACCAGGCAGCGTTTGTTTTTCGGTATGTTCGTTCTGTTCATCGCATCATTGATGATGGTCGGCTATGTACATGCGGAAGAAAACGAAGAGGATAGTAAGTTAGGTATAAACCCCAAACCTCAGGAAGTGAAAAAGCTGGGTGAAGGTTTCCCTCTGACCCCTGTTGTAGGTTTGGTTGTCGGGGAGAATACAGATGAAGCAGCTGTACGCGAAGTGAAACAAGCCTTAAAAGAAGCCGAGGTTAAACGAATTGTTCGAAAGACAGCTGGAGAGTCAGCACCAAATACTCCTATTACGATATGGATCGGGGGACCTTCCGAAAACTCGGCGACAGTGGAAGTGCTGAAGAATTCGGAAGTGGAGGGACCTGAAGAGCTGCAAGAAGAAGGCTATGTATTCGTTTCACAGAATAAAACTAAGAAGCAAATTGTTCTTGCTGGGAAGGACAAGGCTGGAACGTTTTACGCGGCTCAGACGTTTGAGCAAATCATTAAAGAGAGAAAAGGTCGGGATTGGATTCCAGCTGTAGAAATTCGTGATTGGCCTGACATGGATATCCGTGGTTCAATTGAAGGGTTTTACGGTCCTCCGTGGTCACACGAAGATCGGTTAAGCCAGCTGGAGTTTTACAGTGAGAATAAGATGAATGCCTATATATACGCACCAAAAGATGATCCTTACCATAGAGAAAAATGGCGTGAACCTTATCCTGCCGAAGAGTTAAGTGATCTGCAGGAGCTAGTGGATAAAGCCAATGACAATCACATTGAATTTACATTTTCCCTTTCACCAGGAAATACAGTTTGTTATTCAGGGGATCAGGATTTTGAATTATTAATGGATAAAATGGAAGCGGTATGGGACCTCGGAGTCCGTTCGTATGCGATTTTTCTAGATGATATCAGCTACGACCTTCACTGCGAGCAGGACAAGGAGAAATTCGGAGATGAAGCTGATCCGACGGCTGCCGCTCAAGCTTATCTTTTAAATCGATTTAATCAGGAGTTTATTCAAACCCATGAAGGTGCCGAGCGGTTAATTACAGTTCCGACAGATTACGCCGGGAATCATACAAACACGTATCGTAAACAATTTGCTGAATTAGTGCATGATGAGATTGTAGTCATGTGGACAGGTCCTGCTGTCGTTCCTGAGGAAATAACCTCTGAGGGAGCAGCAAAGGTATCGGAGATCTTTCAGCATGATCTATTAATTTGGGACAATTACCCTGTCAATGACTTTGAGAGAAACCGGTTATTCTTGGGTCCTTTAGTTAAAAGGGATGCTGACTTAACAGAAAACGGAGTCATCGGCTTGACCGCAAATCCTATGAATGAGGCAGAAGCTTCGAAAATTCCACTGTACACCATTGCTGATTATACGTGGAACTCCTATGCTTACGATCCAAAGGAGTCATGGGAACGCAGTATTCAGTCATTTGGCGGTGATGCGGCCAATGCACTGAGAACTTTTGCAGAAAACTCTTATTCCTCACGTATTACGGATAAAGAATCGTTAACGCTAAGCCCGTTAATTGAAGAATTTTGGGCGGCTTACGAATCAGCAGACGCAGAGCAAGCGGCAGAAAACTTAATTGCTGAATTTGAAAATATACAAACCGTACCGGAAAGATTACGGGAGAATATGGATAATAAAAGGTTCCTTGAAGAGGTAGATCCATATTTAGAGAAACTGAAATTATCCGGGGAAGCTGGTGTCATCGCTGTTCAACTGTTAATGGCAGAGAAAGCCGGAGATTCAGGTGAGGCTGAACAATATAGAGAGAAGCTTATGGCTAAAGTCAATGAACTTGAAGAAATACCGCAGCAGGTTGGTAAGTTTGTGGTTAAACCATTCCTGTTTCAGGCGATCTATGGAGAATATGTACTGTCCAGACCCCTTGATGGTGTCAACAAATTTCGGGGGGCAGGGGAGCTCATCCAGTACACCCCTGAGCATGGAGACACGACAGGCACGAACATATACGGGTATGAGGTGACTGTAGTAGAAGGCAAGGTTGTTAAAAGAGGCGGCAACAATTCACCTATTCCAGACAATGGGTATGTGCTTAGTATTCATGGCAGTGACTGGCTAATGGAAAATGCTTTAATGGGGGCAGAGGTCGACATTAAAGACGGCCGTGTACTCATTACTATCCCTAAATGATTATAAACAAAACCCCTCATGGCCCTAACGGTCATGAGGGGTTTTTATGTGTGATCAAATGGGTTGTTTTATTTGTTAAGGTCCTTTTTGCAGAAGTACCAATCTACACAATCATATTCTGGATCATCCATCCGCTTATCGGCATCTTCTTGTGTTTTAGGAGGTGGTGCGATAACTTGTTCACCCTTCTGCCAATCAGCCGGTGTCGAGACACCATGTTCTTCCGTCGTCTTCAGTGCTTCCACTAGACGAACAATTTCAGCCATGTTTCGGCCGGTAGTCAACGGATAGTATATAATGGAGCGTATCGTTCCTTTATCATCGATGACAAACACAGCGCGGGATGTCTCGGTACCACTGCTTTCAGGCATGATCATGCCAAATTTTGTTGCGACTTTTTTATCCAAGTCTGCGATAACTGGAAATTGAATTTTCGTTTGAAAGTTTTCTTCAATATTCCGAATCCAGGCAATGTGGGACGAAATACTATCAATACTTAAACCGACAAGCTCTGTATCAAGTTCTTGAAGCTGGTCATAAATTCCTTGAAAACCAACAAATTCTGTTGTGCAGACAGGGGTAAAGTCGGCCGGGTGCGAAAATAAGACAAACCATTTCCCTTTATAAGCATCTAGGGAGAGGTCTCCTTGTGTAGATGCGGCTTTAAAGTCAGGTGCTCTTTCACCAATACGAGGCATGCTAATGGTCTGTGTTTGATTTTGATCGTTTTCCATTTTTGTGCGACACTCCCTTTTTAAAAAAATCGATTTAACGTCATCATATATGTAACCGGTTTTATGCTCTATTAAACTAAAATTTAACAAGCAGGAATTTTGATAAATTTATTAGGCTAAGCCAGTATTTTGAAAAACTCGATTCCGAATGTCTGAGGGGTGAAGGGGAGGTGGAGAAGGAGTCGCTTTCCGTGGGAGTACTGTGAGCTTCCTCAGGCTGCCGCCTTGCGGGATCTCACCTTGTACTTTAGTCCCACAGGAGTCTCCCCCTTCCCCATCTCCCTTTCCGTATGTTTTTTTCGGAATCAACTCGAAACCACTTTCCATTAGCTGTTTATTAGTACAATTAGTCCAAAAAATTCCACAAACCACCGTTCCGTATTTTATTAAGATGGTCCCTATGAGTTCATTGTTGAAATAGCGAGGGGGGATGACTGCGAGACCACCTACAGTAAAGAAAAGGCTGTCGAGAACCCGGAGATGGAGGAGGATTGCCGTCTTTCTCGAGGAAGGAGAATAGTATTCGCCCGTACACAAAAATGATAGTAGGGAAAACAAGGGATTTCTCTATAACCTGTTAAAATTACAAAAGGAGGAGGAACATTGATGGAAGTTATTTCAAACCATAAACTAGACAAAAATGTAGTTACGGCTTTTTTTACGGCCCATTGGGGAAGTTCGAAAATGGTCGTATCACGGGGGATATTTCAATGTGATCAGTTAGAGCGGTATTAAATGAAAATGGAGACATCATGGGCTTAATTACATATATCATTGAAGAAGATGAGTGTGAAGTTATTTCGTTAGATAGTGTGGTCGAGAACAAAGGTGTAGGAACGTTACTTTTACAAAAGGTTGAAAAGACAGTGCGTGAAAAAGGTCATCAACATATCCGTTTAGTGACGACAAATGATAATATACACGCGCTAGGATTCTATCAAAAGAAGGGGTATCGACTTGAGGAGATTTATCGTGATGCTGTTGAGAAGGCAAGGAAGATGAAACCCGAAATCCCTTTTCTATCAGACAACGGGATACCCATCACTGACGAAATCCTATTAGTAAAACACTTGTAAAAATTCATACAGGCAGCGAAAAAGGAGAGAGTTTCCGTTCAATGGATGCTCTCTCCTTTATTACTACCTTACATATTTTCTGCTTTTTTCTTACCGTGTTCTGTTTCCACAGCTTCAAACTCTTCTTCAGCTGGCGGGTAGGTCCTTTTAACAAAGATTGATAAGATAATACCGATTAACGATAAAACGGCAATGACCATAAAAGCAACGTTGACTCCGTGGATGCCAGGATTTGAGATGGATGGAGCTTGCTGGGCGCTTTGGGCCGTCATCGTCATGATCGTAACGAGGATGGCGGTTCCGACGGATGCAGCGATTTGCCGCATCGTATTGTTCATAGCCGCTCCATGTGGAATCAATTTTTGCGGCAATTGGTTCAAACCTGCTGTCGTTACCGGCATCATCACCATCGAGAATCCAAACATACGGACAGCATACATGACAATTAAGAAAGTAAGCGTCGTTGATGTACCCAAGAAGCCAAAAGCTAAGGTTGCACCAGTCATAATCGTTAAACCAACTATCCCTAACAAACGAGCTCCAATCCGGTCAAAAATTCGTCCGGTAATCGGGGACATTAATCCGGAAATAAGAGCACCAGGAAGGAGAACGAGTCCGGACTCCATAGCTGTGAAATCTCTCATATTCTGCATATACAGCGGGATTAAGGTTTCTGAGCCGATCAACCCGAGGAATGAGATCATTCCAATTATGGTAGCGATCGTAAATGTGTTGTATTTGAATACCCGGAACTCAAGCATTGGGTGATTCATACGTAACTGCCGCATAATAAAGACGACAAGCGTAAGGGCCCCAATGGCAAGAATGGCGATAGTTCGCCCACTATCCCACCCATAGTTTCCGGCACTTGAGAAACCAAACAGAAGTCCTCCAAAGCCGACGGAAGATAAGATGATCGATGGAATATCGAGTTTCGGATATGTGAGTTCTGTAACATTTTTTAAAATGAAATAAGCAATAAAAATAATTAAAATCGCTAAAGGTAAAACGAGTAGAAAAAGAAATCTCCAAGAATAATGAGATGTGACCCAGCCTGACAAGGTCGGTCCAATCGCTGGAGCAAAGGAGATTACAAGCCCGATATACCCCATTGCTGCTCCTCGTTTATTAACAGGGAAAATTAAAAGAAATACCGTCTGCATGAGCGGCAGCATAATCCCGGCTCCGGCTGATTGAATGATTCTTCCAATTAACAATACACCGAAGTTTGGGGCAAGCCCTCCTACAATTGTCCCCACAGTAAATACACTCATAGCTGTCATAAAGAGCTGTCGAGTCGTAAAGCGTTCAATTAGGAAGGCAGTAATGGGAATCATTACTCCATTCACAAGCATAAAGACCGTAGTCAGCCATTGAGCTGTATTAGCTGATATATTCATTTCATCCATAATTGGAGGAATAGCTGTAATCATAAGTGTCTGATTTAATATCGCGATAAAGGAACCCGCGAGCAATAGACCAGCCATTAACGTTTTGTTATAAGGTTGCATCGTCATTATATTCCTCCTGTTTTCTCAATGGAATAAATCATGTAACTATCAAATTATACTTGGTGTGAGGACAGCTTACAACTATTTAATTTGGCCCATTTTCTAAGCGCCTTGTCACAGAGAAATTTTATCTTTTCTCATATAAAGAGCAATTTATGAAATGAATTCAGCTAAATGGTTATAAATTTTTGTAAAAGAAAAATAGATAACACGTTGACTTCTATAAATGAATATGTATAATTATAAATATTAAATAATAAATATACATTCAACGACGAAGATAAGTAGATCGGTGAACGAACAACAGCGAGCCGGGAGTGGTGGAAGCCTGGTAGTTCATCCCGTATCGAAACGCCCTTCAGAGAAGTTCGAGTGAACATAAGTAGCTCGTAAACCGGGACTCCCCGTTATCAGGATTCAAGCGGGTCTATGCTTAATAGACAATCAGAGTGGTACCGCGGATTAACAAAGATATGAAATCCGTCTCTAACATTAGTTAGAGGCGGATTATTTTAATGGAATTTTACAAGGAGGCATTTACAATGACAAAACCTAAAGTAGTATTGGCCTATTCAGGAGGACTTGATACATCTATTTCGGTCAAATGGATCCAGGAGAAATACGGGTATGATGTAATTGCGCTAGGCTTAGATGTCGGCGAAGGAAAGGATCTTGAAACGATTCGTCAAAAAGCATTGGATGTTGGGGCTATCAAGGCGATCATGGTAGATGCGAAGGAACTCCTTGCTGAGGGATACTTAATGCCAGCCCTAAAAGCGAATGCGTTGTACGAAGGGAAGTATCCTTTATCTTCAGCATTGTCTCGCCCATTGATTTCGAAGCTCTTAGTAGAGATTGCCGAACAGGAAGGAGCAGTTGCGGTCGCTCATGGCTGTACAGGGAAAGGAAATGACCAGGTGAGATTTGAAGTGTCGATTCAGGCACTTAACCCGGACCTCGAGATTATCGCCCCTGTCAGAGAGTGGGGGATGACACGTGATGAACAAATTAAATACGCAGAGGATAAAGGAATTCCGGTTCCTGTTAATTTAGATAATCCATTTTCGATCGATGCTAATATTTGGGGACGTGCCTGCGAAGCTGGAGTGCTTGAAGATCCGTGGGCCGAAGCTCCTGAAGCCGCGTATGCATGGACAAATCCGGTTGAAAAGACACCAGATTCACCAGACGTAATAGATATCGAGTTTAATAGTGGCGTTCCTGTTGCCTTAAATGGCCAGCCGATGGATATTGTGCCCCTAATCGAAAAATTAAATGATTTAGGCGGACTGCACGGTGTCGGACGTATTGACCATACGGAAAATCGCCTCGTTGGGATTAAATCGAGAGAAGTATATGAGAATCCGGGAGCGATGATCTTAATTAACGCACACAAAGAACTAGAATTTCTGACATTAACGCGAGAAGTATCGCAGTATAAAGCAACGGTCGACCAGCAAATGGCCAAGATGATCTATGATGGCTTATGGTATTCACCTTTACAGCCTGCATTGCAAGCATTTGTGGAAGAAACACAAAAAACAGTTACGGGTACGGTGAAAGTGAAGCTGTTTAAAGGGCATCATACAGTTATTGGTAAGAAATCACCGGTTAGCCTTTATAATGACGAATTATCCACATATTCGAAGCATGATGCGTTTGATCACGATGCCGCAGTTGGTTTCATTAAACTGTGGGGACTGCCGACTAAAGTTCATGCAGATGTGCATAAAGGTGAGGATAAAAAGGCTTCCCAACAGCCAGTGAGTGTTTATGAGTAAATTGTGGGGCGGACGTTTTACGAAGCCAACGAACAAACTGGTCGAAGAGTACACCTCTTCGATCGGCTTTGACGTTAAACTGGCTTTACACGATATTCAAGGCAGTTTAGCTCATGTGGAGATGCTAGGGGAGTGCCAAATTATTTCACAAGAGGAAGTCTCTCAAATCAAAGAGGGCTTACACATTATTAAGAAGAAAATAGAAAACGAAGAAGTTGAGTTTTCGGTTGAACAAGAAGATATTCATATGAATATCGAAAAGCTGCTGATTGAAGAGATTGGCCCTGTGGGTGGTAAGCTCCATACCGGGAGAAGCCGAAATGATCAAGTTGCGACTGATATGCATTTATATTTGAAAGAAAAGACACATCATTTAATACAGTTGGTCGAAGCAGTCCAGGCAGCACTTGTCCACCAGGCGGATGCTCATGTGGAAACAGTCATTCCAGGATATACACACTTGCAAAGAGCCCAGCCTGTTTCATTTGCTCACCATTTGCTGGCGTATTTTTGGATGTTTGAGCGGGACAAAGAGCGTCTTCAGGATAGTGTGAAGCGGATTAACTGGTCCCCCCTGGGTGCAGCAGCGCTTGCTGGTACTCCTTATCCAGTCGACCGTCAGATGACAGCTGAGAAACTCGGATTTGATCACGTTTATCCAAACTCATTGGACGCCGTCAGTGATCGGGATTTTATTCTGGAGTTTTTATCTATTTCTTCCATTTTAATCACTCATATATCAAGGTTTTCGGAAGAGTTGATTCTATGGAGCAGTCAGGAGTTTAATTTCGTTGAGCTTGATGATGCGTTTTGTACGGGATCAAGTATTATGCCGCAGAAGAAGAATCCGGATGTGCCTGAACTGCTTCGCGGAAAAACGGGGCGGATTTATGGTAATTTGCTGGGATTGCTGACCCTTCTGAAGGGGCTGCCGCTTGCGTACAATAAGGATATGCAGGAGGACAAGGAAGGCATGTTTGATACGGTGGAGACGCTGGATGGGGCGCTTTCTCTGCTTGCTCCAATGGTGGAGTCGATGGAAGTGAAGAATGCGAATATGCGTCAGGCGGTGAACGAGGATTATTCAAATGCGACGGATATTGCAGATTATTTAGCGTTGAAGGGACTTCCGTTTCGTCAGGCGCATGAGGTGATCGGCAAAATTGTGCTGTATGCGATTCATGAGCAGAAGTTTTTGCTTGATTTGCCGCTTGACGAGTATAAGGGGTTTTCTGAGCTGTTTGAAGAGGATATTTATGAAAAATTAGCGCCTGAACAGGTTGTGGCTGCTCGAAATAGTGAAGGCGGTACTGGATTTGAACAAGTGGCACAGCAGCTTGAGCTAGCTAAACAGCATGTGCAGTAAAGCAGCTTTTTCGTGTAATTTTCTAAATATTATTGACTTTAGCAAAGTTTATTTGTAACATGGCAAGTAACTTAATTACGTTTACTTACTCTTATCTAGAGCAGGCTGAGGGATTTGGCCCTTTGACGCCCGGCAACCGGTCTATAGACACGGTGCTACTTCCAACGGACATAGTCCGGAAGATGAGAGGTCGAAGCAAAATCTTCAGCCTCTTTCATTTTGAAAGGGGCTTTTTATTATTCAAAAAGCGGGTGATTGAAATGAATAAGGCGGAGCGGTTGAAGCGGTCAAAGGATCCACAGGTTACCGAGCGGTTTGACGGACGGCTGCCGCCGGGTCAGGTTTTAACGGAGAAGTTCCCTATTTTAACAGTTGGTGAAGTACCATCCTATGACCTCGAACAATGGGATTTTCAGATTGCCGGGGCTGGGGATGAAACGCTTCGTTTTTCATATCAGGATTTTATGGAGCTGCCACAGTCGAAAGTTGTTTGTGATATTCACTGTGTGACGAGGTGGTCAAAGTTCGATAGTGAGTTTGAAGGAGTCCTGCTGAAAGATTTACTGGATGGGTTTGAGATTCCTAAAGACAATCGTTACGTGATGGTTCATGGGGATTATGATTATACAGCTAATATTGCTCTACAAGATTTGTTAGCGAAAGATGTGATCCTGGCTCATTCCTATAATGGCAAACCGCTGACGGAAAAGCATGGTTTTCCATTCCGGCTCGTTATCCCGCACTTGTACTTCTGGAAGAGTGTAAAGTGGATTAGAGGTTTTGAGTTTAAGGAGTTAGATACGCCTGGTTTTTGGGAACAAAATGGGTTTCATAACGAAGGAGATCCGTTTAAAGAACAGCGCTTTACTGATGAGAGTGAAGTTATGGAAGAGGGTAAATGGAAAGAAAAGGATTTTGATTATTAAGGAGGCTGGACAATGAGTGTTGTCATTTTAGATGGTGTTCGTACACCATTTGGTAAATGGAAAGGCGGATTATCCAAATTAGGAGCGAAGGATCTTGGCATTCAAGCGACTAAGGCGCTGGCGGAGCGTGTGCCGGAGGCCTTGAATGTGGATGGAGTTATTTTGGCACAGGTGCTGCAGGCTGGACAGGGACAGAATCCTGCCAGGTCAGTTGCAGCAGGAGCTGGCATTCCATGGTCGGTACCGGCGATTACGATTAATAATGTATGTTTGGCCGGGGTTGCGTCAGTGGCGGACGCGGCTAGACGTATCAAGCTTGAGGAAGGGGAGTTATACCTTGTCGGCGGATTTGATTCCATGACCAATGCCCCTCATGTAGCGACCATTAGAAACGGGCTGGCTACAGGTCCTGTTGAGTTTACTGACACGTTGATTAACGATGGTCTCTGGTGTTCTTTGACGGATTCTTCCATGGGCGAACTGACAGATACTCAAAACGAAGAACGACATATTACCCGGGAACAACAAGATCAATTTGCCTTGCAGTCTCAGTTAAAGGCAGCGCGGGCGCAGGAAGAAGGCTGGTTAAATGATGAGATTGTACCTGTTCAGGCTGGCAGCAAACAGGTTGTAAGTGACGAAGGAATCAGGCCCCAGTCTACTGCGGAAAAATTAAGCAAGCTGCCTCCTGCCTTTAGAGAAGGCGGCACGATTACGGCAGGAAACGCTTCACAAATGACTGATGGAGCTAGTGTCGGCGTGGTTGCGTCGGAAAGTTATGCAGAAAAGATCGGGCAGACTCCTCTTGCCAGGGTCATCGGCTGGTCGGAAACAGCCGGACCTGATTCAAGTTTACATACGAAACCGGCAGACGCGATTGCAAAACTCCTCAAACGGTATCAGATAACAAAAGAAGAGATTGATTTATTTGAGATAAATGAAGCCTTTGCAAGTGTAGCACTCGCAAGCATTGATGAGCTCGGATTAGATCCTGAAAAAGTTAATGTAAATGGCGGAGCGATTGCAATCGGACATCCACTGGGCGGCACAGGGTTTCGATTAGTGCTTACACTCGTTCATGAGTTAAAACGCCGAGGCGGGGGCCGAGGAATTGCATCACTATGCGGAGGCGGAGGGCAAGGCTTCGCGATTCTCGTGGAAGTACCAAAAGAGTGGTCATAAAAGGAGGAGAAATTCATGTTTGTTACTTATGGAATAGGAATCGTAGTATTCTGGGCGGCAGGATTAGCTCTATGGCAGGGGATGTATAAGCCATCCAAAGGAGGGAAGTAAATGGAGACCTTATCACAGGGAACGGTGTGGTTTATCGGCGGTTTGTTGTTCGTTTACTTTTTATTTGTCACATGGATTGGCCGTAAAGGCTCGAAATACAGTAAGACGATGAGTGGTTTTGCAACAGCTCGAGGAAAGGTGAACCCATGGATCGTTGGAGCCAGCTTCGCAACGACTTATGCAAGTGCAAACTTATTTATTGGAGTGCCAGGGCTCGCCTATGAATATGGTACGGCCGTGCTCTGGTACACATTAGGATGCTTTGGCGTTTCATGGTTAGGGTTATTGTTTTTTGCGAAAACCTTCTTTCGATATGGGAAAAAGTTCGGAGGGGTTTCAACATTGCCTGAGTGGTTAGGAAAAAAATACAACAGTAAAGCCCTGCAGGTGATCGTTGGCTTGCTTATTCTATTTAATGTGTACTATATCGTAGGGCAAAATGTCGGGCTGGCAACGATTTTTGAAACCGTTCTTGGAATTCCCTATATGTGGGGAGTCATTATCGGAGTTGCGATAACCGTCGTATATATTGGTTTAGGAGGCGCCTTTGCGCAAATTATTACTGATGGCATCCAGGGAATTTTTATGGCGTTTACATCTGTTCTCATATTAATTTCTCTCTTATGGACAATCGGGGGCGGATTCGGAGTCTTCGGGGAGCTCTCTAGTCGTTTGGCTGGAATCGATCCCAATCTTGTTGCACCTATTTCGTCAACAGGGCCATACAATAGTGTTCTGGCTATTTTGGCTGTGCAGTTTCTATTATTCAGCTTCGTATTAATGCCGCATTTGTTAAATAAGGTGCTTTCATTAGAAACAGAGGAAGAATTGCGTCCATTTACACTATCAGCTGGCCTTACCTTGTTTTTAATTTCTACATTAATGGTGGTAGGCGGATTGGCGGCTCGTGTGCTTCTTCCTTCCTTAGAAAGCGCTGATAAAGCGATTCCAGCTTATTTGATGGAAGCTTTTCCACCGGTAGTGGTAGCCATTTTAATCGTCGGAATTATATCAGCCATATTGTCCAGTACAGATAGTTTATATCTCGGTGTAACGACTAGTATCGGCAATGATATTTATAAAGTGCTTGCATCCTTTTTTACGAAAGGTGGAGGTGACCCTCAGTTGATTGACCGAAGAAGTGTAAGCGTGGCGAAGGCTTCCCTTCTTATTATTGGGGCGATTACCTTATACATTTCGCTTGACCGGCCAGAGTCGTTATCGATCCTTATTCAGTTTAGTTTCTCCGCGATTATCAGCGGGATCATAGCACCGATTACCTTAGGTTACTTTTGGAAACGAGCGAACCGACTTGGAGCCATTGCAGCAGTGGTCGTAGGGGTAACGCTTTATGTGCTATTTACGAATCAGGCCATTATTGAAAACATTTATTTAGCGATGTTTGCAAGTTCTGTAGCTGGATTTACGGTTATGTTTATAGCAGGAGTGCTGCCTGAGAGAAAGGCAGAAGAGTCCGTTCAGCTTGAAAAAAACGCATGAAAGAGAGGGAACATATATGGCAGATGATCAACAGCAAGGACGTCTTGAGAAAGTCATTCAGCTTCGTGATCAATTTTATAAACGGTCCAAAGAAGTGGATCAATCTGGTGACTTCCCACATGAAAATTTTGCAGATTTAAAAAATGCCGGCTACCTGTCCTGGACTGTACCGAAGCAGTATGGAGGACTCGGTCTGAACTTGTATGAGTATTTACAGCTGCAGGAAGAGTTAGCCAAAGGGGATGGAGCTACTGCCTTATCAGTTGGCTGGCATTTAGGGAGTGTACTCGAGCTGGCTGAAAACCATAGCTGGGAGGAGGCGATATTCCGTGACCTTTGTCAAAGGGTTGTACATGAGCAAGCTTTAATAAATCGGACTGCAACGGAAAAAGGTACGGGCAGCCCGACGAGAGGAGGGATTCCGGAGACGCAAGCATCCCTGCAAGGCGGCCATTGGATTATAAATGGCAGGAAAGCATTTGCATCTATGGCTGAAGCGTTGGATTATTCGTTAGTTACCGCCCGTATTGAACAAACAGACAGGATCGGTATCTTTCTAGTTGATCATAACCAGGAAGGGGTAAAGGTAGACCCTACATGGAATTCTGCTTCAATGAGAGGAACGAGAAGTGATGATCTTATTTTCCAGAATGTAAGTGTCTCATCTGAACACTTTGTCGAAGAGGAAGGCCAGCGAGTGGGTCCTCCTGCACCGAAAGGCTGGCTTCTGCATATCCCGGCCTGTTATCTAGGGATCGCATCAGCTGCTTGTCGATATGCGGTTGATTTTGCCAGTATGTATCAGCCAAACAGTTTGCCTGGTCCTATTAAAGAAGTGCCAGAGGTGCAGCGGAAAATAGGCGAAATGGAGCTTGCCTTATTCCAATCCCGTGAAATTCTCTACTCTGTAGCGAACCGATGGGTGCAGCAGCCCGATCACAGAGCCGATATGGGAGCAGAGTTAGCGGCTGTAAAGCATATTGCAACAAATCAGGCTGTTCATGTCGTTGATTTAGCCATGAAAATTGTTGGGGCACGCAGCTTGTCAAGAGACTGTCCATTAGAACGCTATTATCGGGACGTACGTTCTGGGCTGCATAACCCGCCGATGGATGACGCTGTAATAAAAATGTTCGCCGCAAAGTCATTGCAAGGTTCTCAGCCAACTGTCACTTCTTAAATCGTGCTTTCATATCATAACGCGTGTGCCGTAATGTTTGAGGGGAATGAAAAGGGGTATGATAAGAGTAAAAACACTAAAGGAGTTTGACGAGATGACTAAACATGTAGAGGCTTATTTTGAAACGGAAAATGATGCTGAAAGTGTTAAGGCTTCTTTGCAAAAGCTGGCAATTGAGGATGAATATATCGAGCCTATTCCAGATAACACTCCATTGTTATCACGGTTAATCCCGCTAAATAATTTAGATAAATCAGGCCCTGATAAACAGTTAACTCATTTGCTGCGCTTTGATGTAAAGGATGAGAATTATGAAAGTGCTTTAAACGTGATTAAGGAGCATGAAGGACATATGGATCCATCCGAACTGGAAAGTAAGTAAAGTAGGAGTGGCGTAATGAACGGGCAAGGTTTTTCTGAAAAACAGCAAGTTATAAAGCACCTGGAGGAGTCGATCGATTGGGTGCAATCTCTGAATCAATTGCCTGAGGAGTCGTGGCGGCTCCCTATAGAAGAAGGAAAGTGGAGCATCGCTGAAGTTATCCGCCATCTCGTTCTATGGGATGACTTTATTATCCATAAACGTTTGCCGTATCTGTTTACTTCTCAAGATTTCCCTGGCGCGCCAGATGTGGAGGTTATGAACTCTAAAGCGGCCATCCAGGCTAGAGATGATAGTAAGGAAGAAACAGTCGAGTTATTTAAACAAACAAGAAGCAAACTTTTGGAACAATTAACCGATATTGAAGGCATTCGATATGGAGAATCGCTTTCGTTGAAATCGCGAAAAGAAAGTTTATATGATTATTTGAAAGGAATTATGGAGCACGATGAACACCATTTCAAGCAGATTAAACAGGTTATCAATGAAAAAGATGCCTAGGAACAGGCATCTTTTTACATATACATACTCGCTAGAAAGATTCCGCGGGATTTATTATAAATTTCTTTAAATTGACTGAGCGGCAGTGGATTAACCCCATGCCCCAGTTCAACGGTATAGCCGGGACGACGCCATTCTTTTATAAACCAGTCTTTATAGCCCGTATAACTATCAACGAACCGGACGGGTTCATAGCTGCTTTCCCGAGCAAACTCATCGACAATCTCTTCAGCTTTAGAAGGTTCGAGACCTTCATAACCCCAATAAATGACTTCTCCTTGAGTGTGAAAAGCTAGCACTTTTTCAAATAATCGTTTTTCAGCCAGCTTAGCCATAGCTATGCTTTCTGGTTCTGTCAGCGGTCTATTACCTGGGAAATCTCGAGGGGAAGGCTTCTTCGGTTTACGCGCAGCCTCAAGTTTCCATTTGGCAGGATATTGTTTATTCAAATCAACTCCCCGAATATTAGCTTTCCACCCGCTAAAATCTGAATTGCCGCTGTTAATTCGTAAAGCCAGTTCACCGAAGTCTCCCTCTGGAGGACCATTTAGAACTAGGTTTACTCCATCAGGGTCAACCATTGGAACAATGGACAGAGTAACTTGATCATAAAGTGGATTCGTTAGACGCCCGCGAATGGGTTCCCTGTTTGTGAGGGACAATAGATATTCATTAATAAATTCCATCATTATCGCTGTGGTAATCCATTCATTAGCATGGAAGGATGCATTCCAATGCACAAGTTTTGGGCCACGGCCAATTTGCAGTTCGACTAAATTTTTCCCCATTACGCTATTTCCAATCGTATTTCTTTTTATAAAAGGGTATAATTCATAAAGTTGGTTTAAGTGATCAGTCAGCACTTGAAAGTCATAGTTTTGATTACCGTTTACCAGCGGCGCCGTTATGCGAGTCGGGAATTGAATGATTTGCCCAGCCTGCAGTTTAGTAGGAGCGGTTGATGGGTTGACCAAGTGCAAGAGGTCTACTGGAATTTTATTAGACGCAGCAATTTTATCTAAAGTATCTCCGGCCTTTATTTGATAGCTGGTCGAGCGATAACCAGGGATCTGAACAGCTTGCCCGATAGGCAGTGTAGTAGGAGAGAGGGTAGGGTTGGAATCAATGATCAACGATAAAGGAACATTAAAAGTGGTGGCATAATACCAAAATGAGTCTCCTTGTCTCACTTGAATTTGCATAGGTAACCTCCTCACATACATATTCAGTATAGTATATGGATGACGAGAGACGTACATGAAATTATTTTGTGTAATGATCGTACAGAACTTGGTTTGGAAATACAGATGAACTAAAGAAAGAAGTGAATGCTGATGAAAACATTTGAAGAAATAGGAATAGAAAAACACTTCGTTAAAAAGCTTGGTGATCAAGGAATTGCAGCACCTACCCCCATTCAAGAAAAGGCGATTCCTCAGCTGTTAGCGGGCAAGGATGTCCTCGCGAAAGCCCAGACGGGAACAGGGAAGACGCTCGCTTTTCTATTACCTATTTTACAAAAAATCGAGGTCGATAAAAATGAGGTTCAAGGATTAATCATTACGCCAACGAGGGAACTAGCCATACAAATAACGAACGAGGCAAAAAAGCTGCTCCCGACAGGCTGCAACGTTCTCGCTGTATATGGAGGGCAGGATGTGGCGGCACAGGCTCGCAAATTAAATGGACGAGCCCATCTTGTGGTGGCCACGCCGGGGCGTCTGCTTGATCATGTGCGCAGGGAAACAATCACACTTGTTAATGTTAATCATGTCGTCCTTGATGAAGTAGATCAAATGCTTGAAGCTGGTTTCCTCAGCGATGTAGCTGACATTTTGCTGCAAACACCTGAAAGCAGGCAGACAAGTGCTTATTCGGCAACGATTTCAAACCAGGTTACTTCCCTTTCCAAACAATATTTAAAGACTCCGGAGAAGGTTACGGTGCAGTCGGAGTCGGTGACATTGTCAGAAATTAAACAGCTTGTTTATGAAACGACAGATCGGGCCAAACAAGATACCTTATTAAAAATCATGTGTGAACATCGCCCTTATTTAGCTGTAATTTTTTGCCGTACCAAAAGAAGGGCCAAAAAGTTGAATGAAGCGCTGCTGAGACATGGTTTTGAATCTGATGAACTTCATGGCGACTTGTCTCAAGCAAAACGGGAAAAGGTAATGAAGCGATTCCGTGATGCCAAAATTCAGTATTTAGTTGCAACAGATGTAGCCGCGAGAGGTCTTGATGTCGAAGGAATTACCCATGTGTTCAACTATGATATCCCTCAAGATTCCGAGAGTTATATTCATCGGATTGGCCGCACAGGGCGTGCCGGTGGCAAAGGTCTGGCCATAACATTTATCGCTCCTAAAGATCGTCAAGCTCTTCGTGTTATCGAGAAGGGGATCGGGGAGAAACTCCACAGACGCACATTGGATACGTTGTCCCCAAAGAAGGACAGCGATCGAACGGATTCAACTAAGTCGAAGCGGTCTCCAAAACGGCCGGCGAAACGAAGAAGAACGTAACTGATGCAGCCTTTTATCGAGGCTGTATTTTTTATGGAAAAATTGCGATAGGGAGGGAGTGTTATGTTGGCTAGGGAACAATACCAAGGGGCTAATTTAGAATCATAAGACGTTAGGGAGCAATCTCCCGCAGCAGGTATGAATTCGAACACAATCTTTTCGACAGTAAGGAATGCAGAGGATAAACTCTTCACTCAAATCCCAGATCAGCTGGCCAAGCACTAGACTAATTCATCCGTAAAACTTTTTCAAAAATCAATAACATTGAGTGTGATGATGAAATATGATAAGTTATAAATATAATTCCGAGTAAGTGGATGGGAATTGTTAATTATAAGGGGTGGAAGCAAATGGGAGTAGAATTTGTCGACTTGTTTAATCAATGGGCAAGTTCATATGATGATACAGTTTCGGGGAACGATCCTGAATATAAAGAGGTCTTTGAAGATTATGATGTTATGCTCCAGGAGCTGGCAGATTTAGCGATATCCCCTGTACTTGAATTTGGGGTAGGAACAGCAAATTTGACGAGAAAAATAGTCGCTCAAAATAAAGTGGTGGCAGGTGTTGAGCCTTCAAAGGAAATGCGCCAGATTGCGAATTTGAAATGTCCTGAGGCTGCTGTTTATGAAGGAGATTTTATCAACTTCCCTGCTCTACAACTGCCTGTTCGTTCAATCGTCAGTTCCTTTGCCTTTCATCATTTAAAAGAAGATGAGAAACGATTAGCATTAAGCGTTTATTATGATAAACTTGAAGAAGGTGGAGAGGTGATCTTCATCGATACTATTTTTAAAGATGAGTCACACAAATTGTCTTTAATAAAAGATGCTGAGGAGAAAGGTCATCTTAACTTAGCACAGGATTTACAGGAAGAATATTATCCTTACCTTGGAGACTTAGAGCAAATGTTTTTGCAGCAAGGTTTTGAGGTATCGTTTAAACAAAAGAACAAATTTGCTTGGTTAATACAAGCTAAAAAAGGAGACTAAATCTATGCCTATGAATGTGGAAAGTTTCAACCTTGATCATACAAAAGTAAAAGCACCATATGTGCGTCTTGTCGGTGTAACAGAAGGTGAGCACGGCGATAAAATATATAAATATGATATCCGTCTGAAGCAACCTAATAAAGAGCATATGGATATGCCGGCATTGCATTCTCTAGAACATCTTATGGCAGAGAAAAGCCGTAATCATCACAGCCGTATCATTGATATCGGCCCAATGGGATGTCAGACAGGATTTTATTTAGCAGTGCTGAACGATGATAACTATGAAAATGTACTTCAATTGCTGGAAGATACCTTGAAAGATGTGCTTGAAGCGGATGAAGTTCCAGCTTGTAATGAAGTACAATGCGGGTTTGCAGCAAGTCATAGCTTAGAAGGTGCGAAAAAGCTTGCGCAAGAACTGTTAGATAAACGTGATGAATGGACAGAAGTCTTTTAATTTTGGAGGGTGAGCACGTATGGCTTACGTTAAAAACGTACAATCATTAATCGGCAGCACACCGATGATTGAGCTGACTCACTCATCGATTCCAAATCAGGCACGTATTTTTGCTAAGCTTGAATTCATGAACCCAGGCGGTAGTGTGAAAGACCGTCTGGGTTTAAAGCTGATTGAGGATGCACTGGAACGAGACTTATTAAAGCCTGGCGGAACGATTATTGAACCAACTGCGGGTAATACCGGGATCGGTGTAGCCCTTGCCGCGATAGGCAGAGGGTTCCGTGTTATGTTTGTAACTCCAGAGAAGTTTAGTCAGGAAAAACAAACCTTGATGAGAGCTCTTGGAGCGGAAGTTGTGAATACACCGACTGAAGATGGGATGCGGGGTGCGATCAAACGAGCGGAAGAGCTTTGTGAGGAAATTCCTGATTCTTTCAGTCCGCAGCAGTTCAATAATGGTGCTAACCCAGATACGTACTATGAAACACTAGGTCCAGAAATCTATAATGACGTAAATGGCGAAATAGATGTGTTTATAGCTGGGGCCGGGACAGGTGGCACGTTTATGGGAACGGCCCGCTATCTTAAAAAACAGAACGATTCCATCAAAACGGTCATTGTTGAGCCAGAAGGTTCAATTTTAAATGGCGGTGAGCCTGGGTCCCATCGAACAGAAGGAATAGGAATGGAATTTTTGCCTTTTTATATGGAGAAGGAATATTTTAATGCGATTCACACGATCCCGGACCAGGTAGCGTTTGACCGGGTACGAGAACTTGCTCTTAACGAAGGGCTTCTAGTAGGTAGTTCTTCGGGTTCAGCTTTTGAAGCAGCACTAAAGGAAGCTGAACAAGCGAAACCAGGAATGAAGATTGTTACGATTTTCCCTGACAGCAGCGAACGATATTTAAGTCAAGGGATTTATGAGGAGTGATGTCGATGAGAAAGAAAACACAGCTGATTCACGGCGGAATTACTGGAGACGAGAAAACAGGCGCGGTTTCTGTACCTATTTACCAAGTAAGCACCTATGCTCAAGATGGGGTCGGCCAGCATCGCGGCTATGAATATTCAAGAACGGGCAACCCGACAAGATTTGCCCTTGAAGAATTGATTAAGGAACTCGAAGGCGGACATGCTGGTTTCGCTTTTGGTTCTGGAATGGCTGCTATCACAGCCGTATTAATGACATTCAATCAAGGAGATCATGTGGTTTTCACGGATGATGTGTATGGCGGGACATATCGTCTCGTTTCTAATGTGATCAATCGTTTCGGTTTGGAAGCAAGCTTTGTAGATACAAGTGATGTTGAAAACATTAAGGCTGCTATTACAGATCGCACAAAAGCTATTTACGTTGAAACGCCAACCAACCCGCTTTTGAAAATCACCGACTTGAAAAAAGTGTCTGAGCTTTCCAAGGAGAACGATCTTACGTTTATTGTCGATAATACGTTCAGCACACCTTATTGGCAGAACCCAATTGATTTTGGAGCGGATATCGTGCTTCATAGTGCTACCAAATATCTTGGAGGACACAGTGATGTTGTAGCCGGTTTAGTTGTTGTCAATTCACAAAAATTAGCTGAAGATGTACATTTTGTTTTAAATTCATCAGGAGGTATTTTAGGACCGCAAGACTCCTGGTTACTGATGCGCGGCATCAAAACACTTGGTGTTCGCATGGAAGAGATTGAGGACAACACGCGTCAATTTATTGAATTTCTGCAAGGTCTTCCGGAAGTGACTAACATTTATTATCCTGGACTTGAGGATCATAAAGGATATGATGTTCACAGCCAACAAGCTCGTGGAAGCGGCGGAATGATTTCCTTTGATGTTGGAAGCGGCGAAAAAGCAGACCGAGTTCTCAAAAACACTCGCTTTTTCACATTAGCTGAAAGCCTTGGAGCTGTAGAAAGTTTAATTTCAGTTCCCGCAAAAATGACCCATGCGTCGATTCCTGCAGAGCGCAGAGGCGAATTGGGAATTACGGATGGTTTAGTTAGAGTATCCATCGGGCTGGAGGATATTGAGGATTTAAAAGAAGACTTTTTACAAGCGTTACGTAAATAATTCACAGAGCGGCCTTTTATAGAAAGGGTCGTTCTTTTTTGTTGAATAGGGGAAGTTGAGATAGCCACACTAACAGTAAGAAAGACTGGAGTGTGAAAAATGGATTATACACATTATAAAAAGCAATTAGAAGAACGAAAAAGAGAAATTGAACAGCAATTAATTGATAATAACCATTTTGGACTGGAGCGCGGTATGGCAAGCGGCCGGTCATCTGGTGAATTATCACAGTATGATAACCACCCGGCTGACTCGGGAACAGACCTTTATGAGCGGGAAAAAGATATGGCACTGTTAACTCACTTAGAGGATGAGCTATCAGAAATATCCTATTCCTTAAAGCAAATTGAACAAGGGACGTATGGGATTTGTGAAGTAACTGGAAAAGCGATCCCTCCTGAGAGGCTGGAAGCGATGCCGACTGCCCGTACCATTCAGGCTGCGGGGGATCAGCATGTTGCCGGAGACCGCCCAGTAGAAGAGGATGTCCTTCATGAATTGGAATGGGATGATGGAAATGACAGCTATGAGGAAGTCGCTTCTTTTAATGATAGTGGTATGACCTATGAAGGTTCTTCATTAATGGAAGCTGACGAAAATTCGGGATATGTGGAGGAATTTGAGCCGTTTGTTTCTACAAATATCGAGGGATATACTGGCTCAGACCAAGTGAATTTCCAGAGAAATGAGTATTATGAAAAATATATGGACGAGCAAGACGAGGAACAATCAGAATAAAACTTTGGCCCCAGGTTACTTTGCCTTGGGGCCAATTTTAATCAATATCCGACTTCAACTGCTGCGTTCACAATATACATCATATCATTCTTGTCTTCTTTATCTTCTAAGAAAATCCTGCTGGATGTCAGCATACCGCCTTGTGTTTTTTCCAATGTGACCTGACCGTACGGGATAGCCTGCTTCAATTCTTCTTCGTCAAGCTTATCATGGTCTGTAGGCAAAGCAAGTTTGACATGAATTTTCATTTCATCGAGAGATTGGTTAGGCAATGAGAGTCTAATGCCAGGCATCGAATTAGAATGAATAGCATTTTTGACGGCCCGCACAGAAGCCTTCGTTATATTTTGACCATGAACATCGGTACCTGTTCCGGTTTGAATAAACATGACTTGTTCCATTGGATCTCCTCCTTCATGTTGATGTTCTACTGTTTATATTAACTTTTCGCGGAGATTTTAAACTTAATTATATGATTCCGTATTTTTAATAGGAGAATGGGGATGGGAAACCACTCCCTTTCCACGGCCCCACAGGACGTGGGGGCGTTCGGCGTTAAAATGGCTGTGGAGTGTTTCTGATTGAGAGCCGTTCCTTCCCTCTTTTATAGAAAGGTGGAGAGGAAATGGCGAGACTCCTGTGGGGGGATCGTACAAGGTGAGATCCCGGAAGGCGGCAGCCTGAGGAAGCTCACCGTACGCCCGCGGAAAGCGAGTTATTTGCTCTCCCACCTTATCCTCCTCATTTATATAGTTGAAGGCTTTTTTACTTTTTCAAAAATATGCATCATCCACATGCCGATATCTTCAAACCCAAGTCTTTTATAGATCGATCCTGCTTCGGGGTTATCATAAAAGAGACAGAGCATTCTCCCTTCTGATAATAAATCCTGACATAATTTATGCATGCAGGAACTCGCCAGCCCTTGACGTTTGTAGTGGGGGTGTGTGCATACGCCAACAACCATCGCTGACATTGAGTTTTCTGCAGTTGTAGAGGCACTTGAAATCATTACGTCCTGTTCCTCAATGTAATAACTTCTTGCCGACTTTTGCTGCATTCCTCTCCTGATGCTGTCTTCTCGACTGCTATCCTGCTCAAATTCAGTAATCTGATTTTGTAATGCAACAAGCCGCGGGACATCTTCTATGCATGCTTGTTTAACCCGATTAATATCGAAGTCTGAATTCAACTTTTTGGCATCATCACATTTGGCGTAGTATAATTCGCGGGTTCTCACTTTTCCGTTTTTAATATGGGGAAGGATTTTATCAGTGATTTCCTGAAGCCCGGATAATTGCATGAACTCTGGATCACTGTTAATAATAGCTGCAAACCCCTTGGCATTAAAAGAATCATTTGCATAAGTGATGTAATTATTATGGTATTTTAACAGAACAGCACGTAATTGATCTTTTTCTGTAAAATCGCCCCAAAGTTTTTGAAAATCCTGTTCGTAACCAAAATTTTCAATATCACCTATAATAAATAAATTTTTAGCTGGTTTTGCGGATAAAAGCTGCTGACATTGCAGGTCATCATAAGAGGTAAGCCTGCGAATCATATAATCCCTCCCTTTTTTAGTAAAGTGTTTATCAGTTTACCAAATATTCATAAAAAAGCAATTACTATTTTGAGAATAGTAAAAAAAGAGTTGAATTGTTGGTAGGGAATGGATATAATAGAACAAATGTTCTTGTTGGGAGGGTGAGGGACAAGATGAAAGGCTGTTTGATTGTAAAATCGGCAAAGCTAAAAGTAAATGAAATTGCAGAAGAATTGGGTGAAACTTTTGGTCCCAGCTTAGTTAGTCAAAGATCACTTAACGAGAGTGTTGTTACAGTAGCAGAGATTACGAATAAGCTGGATATTTGGCAGACTGCCTTTAAGTATGAGTGCCTGGGACTTGAAACAGCATATGGATTCGCGGATGTAGAAAACGAAGCGATTTATATTGCGAATGAAAAGATGCTTCGGAGGTTGGAAAAATAAGTTAAGCCCTTTCTCCTTTAGATTTAACTAATTTGGTCACACTAATTCTAAAGGAGGAATGAGCTCTTGAAGAAAATAAGTATATGGTTTTTACTTTTGATCATATTCAGTGCACAAGTAATTGCAGCTGAAAGTTTATATACGATTGAAAACAGAGATAAGGTCATGCAGGATTATGAAATCCATCTTGATTATCCAATTTTTAATGCTCTTCAAAATACAGACCTTCAAGAAAAAGTAAATAAGAAGATCAGCAATCATGTGGAAGATACAATGAAGGAAGTGAAGCAGGTTGCTAAAGCATCATCTGGATTTCCCATTCTCTATTATGGAGAAGAATTTGTAGTGAAGGAAGGTCAGGTTTTTTCTGTTGTTCTAACCTCTAATATTTCGAGAGGGGACAAATATAATTCGGACGTGGCGTCCATAAATTTCGAAGACGGGAAAGATGGCCAACTCTTTACCTTAACAGATATCGTGGATATGAATTTGCTAAATCAACAAGTAAAAAAAGAGTTGGAGAGTGAGCCGGATACTTATTTTCATCAATCATTCAACTCTGTGAGAGAAGATACAGCTTTTTATATTGAAGGTGAACAACTTGTTCTTGTTTTCAATAAATTCGAGGTGGCACCAGGCGTGTACGGTACACCTGAAATTGGTATTCCTTTAGAAAAGGTGAAAAAAGATCCTCCGGCACACGAAACGAACGTTCCTTTTCCACAAATTATCTAACAAAGAAGCATAAGAGCACCTTATGCTTCTAACATTTCTTCTTCATTTTGTTCCGTGCCACCATAGTAATGAAAAAGGTACTGTTTTTTCGTGATTACAAACACATCATAAACTGCCTTTTGCTCACGGTTAATCCTCGATAAAACATCAGGAAAAAGTTCGTTAGCTCTCATTACATATGGGATTTTAATAGCAGCTTTCATCGACCGCATATTCCTACAGCGAATTTTCATAAAAACTGCTTCAATATCGAGTTGGAAAAATAATTCCTCAAAAAATAACTCTTTTGCCATCTGATTGTATCCTTTTCCGAAGTAGGGCTGGCCAATCCATGTTGCCAGGAAGCCCTTGTTATCCTCAATATCAAAAAGGTTAATTGTTCCGATCGGCTGGGCCCATTCATCTAGGATGGTGCGTGAAATTAATTCCCCGCTTTCCTCTGCTTCTAATGTTTGTTTCGTTAAAAAGTAGAATTCATCACTTGAGGCAGCTTTATGACGAACATATGGAAATACATCTGGATGAATCATCAGGTCAAACAGACGTTTAGAATCATGCAAATCACGCTTTTTTAACATTAATAATCCCTCCCTGCGAATAAAAGAGGGCAGTCTGAACGCAGGGAAATAGCGTGCTTAGTTGGTTCGGACCACCCTCGAATTTTTATCAATTGCTCACAAAAATTCGGGGTGGGAATCGAACCCACTAGAACCAGCAACTTAACTGGTGGCGCACCATTTGCCTTCCCTACACCTAAGATCAATATGACTTTCGTAAGGTAATCATAATCGATTTGATTTGAAAAAGGAATAGGCATTTTTACAAATTTAAATAAACTATTTTTTATCAGAATTCACTCATGAAAATATGCCATTTAACCATTAATTATCGCTCAAATTGGAGGTGATTCCATAAGACATAAGGTAAAAAAAGCGAAAATGGAAAGCTATTTCGCTCATCGTTTTAAGATGGATTGTAGTGCTGGTTTTAATTCAGGGTATAAAAATGTATATTCTTGCGATACAGCCTTTTTTGGCAGGACAGATTGGCCGTCTAAGAGTAGTGTACTCATATCACCCAGAATCGTCTTTAAGGCGAATGAAGGTGCTGGAATCCAGTGGGGCCGTCCAAGTACGTTGCCAAGGGTTTTACCAAAGTCCGTGTTTCGCTTTGGATTGGGGGCAGTCCCATTGACAGGGCCTTCAAGAGAAGTCTTCTTCACAGAGTAGGAAATGAGTTCTATGACATCGTCAATGTGAATCCACGACATCCATTGTTCACCTGATCCTACATTTCCACCTATCATAAATTTGTAAGGCATAATCATTTTTGGTAAAGCACCTTCCTCGCCAAGAATCAGACCAAACCGAACGAAGACAGTGCGCACTCCAAAGTGTTGAGCTTTAGCTGCTCTTTTTTCCCATTCAACGACGACATTCGCCAAAAAGTCATTTCCAGGTTCCTCTGTTTCCTCCGTAAACGTTTTAGAGTTTGATTTGCCGTAAAACCCTACAGCAGAAGCATTAACAAGTACCTCTGGCTTACGGTCCATTCGTTCAATAAGATCGATCACACCTTCCGTTGCTGAAATACGACTATTCATAATGCTTTGTTTTCGTTCTTCTGTCCAACGGCCGCTGGCTAAGGATTCTCCGGCCAAGTTGACGATGGCATCTACTGAAGGCAGGTGCTCCCAGGGGGCAAATTCATCCTTTAACCAGCCGATATGGGTAACATTTTCAGTATCATTATGTTTTTGAGGACTTCTTGTCAGTATATAAACGTGATGTCCTTCATGAGTGAGTTTATCTGTGAGTTTTGAGCCTACAAATCCTGTTCCGCCAGTAATAGCAAATTTCAATTGCATCTCCTCCTTTATTTTCGATCTTGTGGAAAGAAAAACAGTGTTTCACAAGATCGCGTTCCATTGTTCCCGTGCTACAATTAATGAGAAAGGGTGTGTTTATTTTGCCAAAAATTACGCGAATTACGACACAAAAAAAATCAAAAAGCCGTTATAATATCTTCTTGGATCATGGGCAGGGCGAGGCCTATGGCTTCAGTGTCGATGAAGATCTCCTCGTAAAATTTCACCTTCATAAATCAATGGAAATTGACAAATCTACAATCAGTGCGTTGATCCAAAAAGATACGATACATAAAACATATACCCTGGCTATTCATTATTTAAGCTATCGAATGCGTTCAGAAAAGGAAATACGTGATTACTTAGTGAAGAAGGAAGCAGACGATGAACAGATCGATGAAGTGATGAACCGTTTAAGAGCGGAGAAGCTTGTGGATGATCAAGAGTTTGCTAATTCTCTAGTTAGGACTCGGGTGCAAACGTCGAGCAAGGGACCGACTTTAGTTAAAAAAGAGTTAATTGAAAAAGGAGTACAAGCTTCTATGGCGGAAGAAGCTCTTGAATTTTTTCCTTTTGATAAACAAGTGGAAAAGGCATTAAAATTTGCCAAAAAGAAGATAGCCAGTGAAAAGAAGAAATCACAGCGGCAACTCATCCAAACCATCCAGCAAAATTTGATGCAAAAAGGATTTCAAAGCGATGCAATAAAAGAAGTATTTGAGCAATTACCAGAAGAGGAGGGGGAAAATACAGAATGGGAAGCCATTGTGTATCAAGGAGAGAAATTACTCCGGAAATTCGAACGGAAAGCGGAAGGGTTCGAACTAAAACAAAAGGTTAAAACCGGGTTGTATCGTAAGGGGTTCAGTTTTGATTTAATTGAAAAATTTATTGAGGAGAAGATCCATGAGGAGTAAAGACCACGTGGGTTTCTCCATTATTAACTGCTGATTTGTTCATCATGAATAAGATGGAAAACCGCTCAGCTATTTAACATAACTGGGCGGTTCTGAATGCTATACGAGGCCTCTGTGTGCTAAGTCATCAACCGCCTCATGCACATGGTTAACCACAGTATGTGCATTGGCTTGCACATCAGGATGAGCAGTTGACATGGCATAACTGTTGGGCGTGACGGCAAACATGGAAAGATCATTGAAAGAATCCCCTATACAGGCAATCTCGTCAGGTTTGACGTTAAGGTGGTCTAATAGAGCTAAAATGCTATTTCCTTTATTAATCGATGGCGGCATGATATCAATGACATTTTTATGAGAAATAAAAATGTCGACCGTTTTTCCAAATTGATGTACAAGCTGCTGATGAACATGTGTGATATCTTCTTCACTGCCATGAAGCGTGAATTTAGAAGGCTGAATGGATTGGCCGAGCTCGTGTGCCATATTAGGATTCACAATGATCTCGTGAAAAAGCTGTTCATTAATGATATCAATCCATTCGTTATATTCAGATGTATAAGTGTCTGTGGCAGTGGAAATCGTAGTGATCATAGGATACTCCTGAATGTTGTGCAAAACGTGGTCAGCGCTAGATTTCGTAAAGGTTTCTGAATGGAGCAACATGTCATTTTGACCATAAATAAACGCACCATTTTGACTGATTCTATGCCCCTTCAGTTTCATTCTCCGAAGTATTTCTGTAATTTCATGTTCCATACGACCTGTAGCAATCGCTAGTTCAACATTGCGGTTAAGTAACCATTGAAAGGAATGAATGTCTTCTTGTTTAATATAATGTTCGTCGCCAAGTAATGTTCCGTCAAGGTCTGAAATGAATAATTTGATCATGAGTGGAACTCCTTCCTATTCCCAATTAAGTCGTTAGATAAAGTGCTTAGCTTTTCCCTAGTTCATGAGGGTGATTTTGTAAACACGCCCTTGCAAATTGTACAACTTCAGCTGATGAGAAACAAAGGAAAAGCCTACTTTCCATTCCTAGCTGTTGTCAAATGGGAACAGGAACTATACGATAAGAACTATAGATAAAAAGAAAGTTAGTAAAAAATGACTAGTACGATGGTGTGGAGGAACAAAAATGGATGAAGGTTTGATGATTGATAAAGTATTGAATAATAATGTGGTGATCGCGAAACATCCCTCTTATGAGGAGGTTGTCCTCATTGGGAAAGGGATAGGTTTTGGCAAGAAAAAAGGAGAGGCTGCTTCCTTTAATAAAGCCGATAAAACGTTTTTACTGCGAAACCAGAAGGAAAAAGAGCAGTATGTGAATCTTCTTCCTCACATTGAGGAAGACTTTATCGATTTTATGAACGATATTCTCTTTCATATTGAAAATAGAATGGGGCAGGAGTTAAATGAGCATATCCATGTGGCTTTAACAGACCACTTAGCTTTTGCAATTAATCGATCACAAAAGAATATGCAATTTAGAAACCCTTTCTTACCTGAGATTGAGTCGCTCTACCCGAAGGAATACCAGGTAGCCATGGAAGTTGTCACGATGATTTTTGATAAAACATCTGTTCAATTCCCTGAAGGTGAAGTAGGCTTCATCGCCTTACATATTCACAGTGCGGTAACGGATAAAACGCTTCGTGAGATCAATCGCCACAATCAATTGATTACAACATTAGTCCAGCTTGTTGAAGAAACAATGGAAGTGACCATTGATCGTCATAGTGTCGATTACCATCGTCTGGTGCAGCACTTACACAGGGCAATAGACAGAGTCTACCAAGAGGAAAATACAGGGGATGAAATTCGGCTCGCTAATATGTTGAAACAAGAGTATCCGATATGCTATAATCTTGCATGGAAGTTGATTAAAGTGATGCAAAAACAGCTGAATAAGCCAGTAGATGAATCAGAAGCTATTTATTTGACGATTCATCTCCAACGGTTAACCTATAAATCTTAACGTTACGTGTTACTGACAAGATCAGGCATGAGTATCGGAGATCCTTGAGGTTATCATTAGGATAAGTATATCCTAATGGACCTTTCAGGAACTCTGTACTCATGCCTTTTTTAATGGTTAACGGTGGCGGTGAAAAGAGATGGGGCGTCAGCTCTTTTATTTCAGCTATTATGAAACCGTTTTATTTTTCTGACGATTCCTGTTTTTCATCACTAATAAAAAAATAGGAGGAGATTCACTTGTTTAAAAATGCATTTGGTACATTGCAAAAAGTGGGTAAAGCATTGATGCTTCCCGTAGCATTGCTGCCTGCTGCTGGTATTCTGCTGGCATTTGGGACAAGTTTTGCCCAAGATGACTTTGTAGACAAAGTACCATTCTTCGGCACGCCATGGGTTCAGACGTTACTTAAAGTCATGGCAGAAGCCGGCGGAATTGTCTTTGATAATTTGCCGTTACTGTTTGCTGTAGGTGTGGCCATTGGTTTGGCAAAAGGAGACGGTGTTGCCGGCTTAGCTGCCATCATCGGTTACTTGATTATGAACGTTGTAATGGGGGTGCTGGGAGAAGTTACTCCTGAGATGACATCAGATCCTGCTTATGCCGAAGTTCTCGGAATTCCTACGTTGCAAACCGGTGTGTTTGGCGGGATTATCGTCGGTATATTAGCGGCCTCGATGTACAATCGATACTACAATATTGAGCTGCCGCAATTCTTAGGTTTTTTTGCGGGAAAACGTTTTGTGCCGATAATCACTGCTTTCATGTCTTTATTTTTAGGGATTATTATGCTTTTCGTATGGCCTTACGCACAATCTGGACTAAACGCATTGTCTTACTTAATGCTTGAAACCAATCAAACCATTTCAGTATTTTTCTTTGGTGTCATTGAACGTGCATTAATTCCATTCGGATTACACCATATCTTCTATTCACCTTTCTGGTTTGAGTTTGGTACGTACACAACGGCTGCTGGAGAAGTTGTCCGTGGTGACCAGGCGATTTTCTTTGCACAGTTGCAAGATGGTGTTGAATTTACGGCGGGTACCTTTATGGTCGGGAAATTCCCGTTCATGATGTTTGGACTTCCTGCTGCCGCACTTGCGATTTACCATACGGCTAAGCCGGAACGTAAAAAAGTGGTCGGCGGTATTATGGCCTCAGCTGCCCTGACTTCATTCTTAACAGGGATTACTGAGCCAATCGAATTTTCATTCTTATTCGTAGCTCCGTTATTATTTGGTATTCACTGTATATTTGCCGGTTTTTCTTTTATGATTATGGAAATTCTAGGGGTCAAAATAGGCCAAACTTTCTCAGGAGGTTTGATTGATTTCATTCTCTTTGGCGTACTGCCTAACCGTACTGAGTGGTGGTGGGTCATCATTGTAGGTCTTTGCTTCTCCGTGATCTATTACTTTGGTTTCCGATGGGCGATTCTTAAGTTCAACCTGGCTACACCTGGCCGTGAAGATGAGGCAGAGGATGCCGATGATGACGGCGAAGTTGGCGATCTTCCATTTGAAATCCTTGAAGCTATGGGTGGTCAGGAAAATATTGATCACTTAGACGCGTGTATTACACGACTTCGTGTATCTGTGAATGATAAAGGTAATGTGAATAAAAACCGTTTGAAAAAACTTGGCGCTTCGGGCGTTATGGAAGTTGGAAATAATATTCAAGCGATTTTTGGCCCCGTATCTGATACACTAAGAGGACAAATGCAGGACATCATTGATGGCAAAACGCCTCGGTCCAGGGAAGACGTGGCTGAGATTGTGAACGAAGCCAAAAGTGCAGAAGCATCCGTTACGGCAGGTGACTTACAATTTATCAGTCCTATCCAAGGCCGTGTACTTCCTATTACAGAAGTACCTGATCAAGTATTTTCTGGTAAAATGATGGGGGATGGTTTTGCAATTGAGCCGAAAGATGGTAAGATTGTTTCGCCTATCAATGGTAAGGTGCTTAATGTTTTCCCGACGAAGCATGCGATCGGCCTTCAAGCTGACAATGGGATGGAAGTTCTGATTCACATTGGAATTGATACCGTTAAACTTAAAGGAGAAGGTTTTACGGCACTTATAGAAGAAGGCGACACTGTTAACCAAGGACAGGCCTTAATGCAAGTGGATCTTGACTATGTGAAGGAACATGCTCCTTCCATTGTGACACCAATCGTCTTCACAAATTTGAGTGAAGATCAGTCTGTGGAGCTGAAAGCAACGGGTGAAGTTAAGCGAAACGAGCCTGATATTATTCAATTAAACAAATAGAAGGAGCGAATTTTTCATGGCAGAACAAACAGTAACAATTACTTCAGGGGACGGGCTTCATGCACGTCCAGCAACAGCTTTAGTGCAAATCGCGGGTCAATATCAATCTGATGTTAACCTTGAGTACAAAGGAAAGTCCGTAAACATGAAGTCCATTATGGGCGTTATGTCCCTAGGGATTCCAAATGGAGCGGAAGTGAAGTTTACAGCTGAAGGTTCAGATGAAGCGGAAGCGATTGAAGCAATTGTCGCTAAAGTAAAAGAAGAAAAACTTGGAGAGTAATATAAAAAAGGCTGGTCACTACCGATCAGCCTTTTTTTATATATCCAATTATTTATCTATAATAATTTCCTTGCGGCCATCATCTTCCTGGAAAATCTGCTGAGCAACGCCTTCAGGGCCTTTTAATCCTTCAGGGTTTGGCACATGTGTGCTTTCATGCCAAAAAGGTGTGTTCATACCGCCCATGTATACCGCTGTAGCTGACATTTCCTCGTCTCCCCATTCTTGCTGAAGACTCTCCGTGAACCCTCGAACTGCAAATTTTGAGGCGCAATAAACACTTTCGTTCGTCTTTCCCCTCAGACCTGCTGTAGAAATAATGTTAAGCACTCGTCCATTCGAAAGCTTTAGCAGGGAAGTAGCTTCCTTAGTCATAAGAATGGTGCCTTTCACGTTTGTATTAAACATTTTGCTAATATCTTCTTCGTCATAGGATTCTACATTTTTAAATATTCCGAGACCAGCATTGTTAATCATGACTTCAAGGTGGCCAAGCTGCTTAATCGCTTCACTCACAGAAGCGGGTTCTGTGACATCGCAAATTAATACTTCGGCACTGCCCCCTGCCTTGGTAATCTCGTTTTTTACAATAAGCAGTTTGCTTTCTGTTCTCCCTGATAAATAGACATGATAGCCGTTATGAGCGTACTGATGGGCAAGAGCTCGTCCAAGACCTGTCCCAGCTCCGGTAATTAATACGTTTTCCATTTTCCAATCCTCCCATATAAATCTCCTCACCATTTCTATTGTGAACAAATCCTGCTAAAATGTAAATAGATGGGCTGAGTTGTTCAAGACTCATGGCCTTAAAGGGATAGCATCACAAGCTGAATGGTTATAAAGGAGAATGGATGTGGAGAGAAGATATAGCGATCTTAGTTACGAAGAATTAAGGTCAGAAATTGCAGAACTAAAAGAGAAAGCATTAAAAGCCGAGCAATTAGGAATGGTGAATGAGTATGCCGTGCATGAACGGAAAATCATCATGGCAAAATCATATATGATGGACCCGGATCAATTTAAACCAAACGAAATTTATCAAATAGATGGAGACCCGGCCCATACATTTTTCATTGAGTATATGAATGGGGTATTTGCCTGGGGATACCGCATGAGTCAACAGGGAGAACGAGTTGGAAACAAGGAAGAGGCGCTTCCTATTTCCATGCTTAAGGAAAAGTAAGTATAAGTGGGGAAACCTGTACACTAAAATAAGTGTACAGGTTTTGTATATTACATTCTTTTACGCATTTGAACTTCTGTGATACGTTCAGATTGCGTTTGTACGGTTTCACCATTTACCCTGTCTCTCAAGTTTTTTGTCCCGCGGTGGGGGAAATGTTTTTTGCCTTTATTGTGAGACATACTAATATTTCCCTCCCTGGTTTACTTCACGTTCTCGTGATTTCAGCGCACGCTCTTGGGGGTTAGAGTTTATGCTGCCATCGGGGCGTAAAGCTAAAAATTCACTTTGATCCTCAGGAGCACTGGTCATTTTCTTATTTGGAAATCCTTTTGCTTTGTTACGCAATGTTCATTCCTCCTTGTCCACCATTCTGTGAACAAACTTAGTATATGTCATATTCCTAATGCTATGTGCTACAATAACAAAGTAAACATTGCCACTTTTTGAGGTGAAAACGATGGAAGATAATTTTCAGCGGTTGGCTGAACATTTGTACGAAAAAAATGGTCATTTAACAATTGATGAAGCAAGAACGTGGGTAGAACTACTTTGGGAAGATTTTGAAACGACCCAGGCTAAGGCAGGGCGTCAATATAAGGGCAAGCAAATGACTGAACAGATCGTGGTAAGATGGATTGAGAATTATGGTCCAAAACTCCATGAGTTTATAGCGACAAATCCTAAATATAAAGAACTTTTAAGGAAAAAAGGGTATCTGCATTAGGAAATCCGTGCTGCAGTCAGCACGGATTTCTTATTGTGAATGGTTATCCTTTCGACTCTGGTGCGATCGATAGTTTGTTTTGCAACTTTTCTTCTGTAAATACCCATCCAGTGTATGAATTCAATATTTTAAGTTCATCGTCTCCATGTTCATCATCAATTTGCGCAAGCGCTACAAACGGATAACGGCCTTTTGACCGATACCGTAAATCGGTGAAGCGTACTTCCGTGAATTCATCAAAATAGTTAATATCGTAACGATATACCGGGGAAAACGACAAAAAAGCTTTGATATTATGATCGGTTAACGCCTTTTGAACAACCGGATCGTCGTAATCAATGACCTTGTTTATAAATTCGTCTTGAATGGTAATGTGTCCATCAACAGCACGCCCGACGTAATAATGAGTTGTGGTAGTAATTGCGATACGCCAAACATTTTGCTTCATCGTCGGCGAAGTTGCTACTTGTTCTACATCGTCAAAGTATTTGTGGACCATTTTTACGAGTTCACGTTTTTCGAAATATCGTTTAACATAGTAGAGGGCGACCACAAAATAGACAATCAGCCACGTATATCCTGGGTCAGCGCCTAAATTCCAGGCGACGATACCTGCTAAATGCATCGTAAAGATATATGGATCAAATGTATTGATGAACCCATAGGCAACCCATCTTTTTGTAAAAGGACGATAAGCCTGGGTTCCATACGCATTAAATACGTCTACAAATACATGAAGGATAACAGCCAGAAATGTCCAAAGCCAAAGGTGGAAAAAGTTCACCTCAGGAGTGAATAAGTGTATAAGAAATGGGATACCAAGCCCCCATAAAATAACAGCTGGGATCGAGTGGGTAATTCCACGGTGATGGCGAATATATACAGCGTTATTTTTTAGTTTAAGGATCGTATCGAAGTCGGGTGCCTGAGACCCTGCGAGTGTCCCTGCTAATACAGCGTTAAATAACATAGGGTCTGTTTGGACCACAGGATCCAGTGTGGCTAATCCACCCAATGCAACACCCATGACTACATGTGTACCAGTGTCCATTAAAGCTACCTCCTTTGGCAAAAACGACATAATCTATAGTGTAACACGAAGGATGATAAATGATGAAAGTTGAAGAAAGAGTTCCTCAGATAATCGAACATTTTGACGAGCAGCATTTTAGGGACCAGTTAATTAACTGGTTTTATAAAGAGCAGCGGATTCTTCCTTGGAGAGAAAATCAAGACCCTTATCGTGTCTGGGTATCAGAAATTATGCTCCAGCAGACACGTGTTGATACAGTTATTCCATATTATAATCATTTTATGACACTTTTCCCAACTCCTAAAGATTTGGCAGATGCGGATGAGCAGACCGTTTTAAAAGCATGGGAGGGTTTAGGGTACTATTCCCGAGCTCGTAATCTTCAAAACGCTGTACGTGAGGTTGTCGAGGATTACGGAGGTATTGTACCTGATGAGAAGTCCCAGCTAAAAAAGTTAAAAGGTGTAGGCCCATATACGCAAGGGGCGATTCTAAGTATTGCCTATGATCAGCCAGAACCGGCAGTCGACGGGAACGTTATGCGGGTGCTGTCACGGATTTTATTTGTTGAAGATGATATTGCTGTACCTAAAACACGGAAACTATTCGAAGCTCTTGTATATGAGCTGATTTCAGAGTCGAATCCCTCTGCATTCAACCAGGGGTTAATGGAGCTGGGGGCGCTCATTTGCACCCCTAAATCTCCTTCCTGTCTGCTCTGTCCTGTTCAGGACCAGTGTCGTGCTTTTGCGGAAGGGATCGAGTCAGAATTGCCTATTAAGTCTTCAAAGAAAAAACAGAAGAAAGTCCCTTATCTCGCTCTGATTATAGAAGATGCAAATGGCAATATACTCATCGAAAAGAGACCGAATGAAGGTCTTTTGGCTTCAATGTGGCAATATCCTATGGTACCAATGGACGACTTGGATAAAGAGAGCGGGATGCATTGGTTTTATGGTGAATATGGACTGAAAATAGAATTACAATCAACCGTAGACCATGTGAAGCATGTCTTTTCTCACCTGATTTGGGAAGTGGAAGTTGTTCGTGCAAACATAGTCGGCGGTGATCTTGATCGACAAAATGCGCAATTTGTAACGAAGGAAAATATCAAAAGTTTTCCTTACCCTGTATCACACCAAAAAATTCATCAGCACACTCTTATACAATAGCTGCAACGTTCTGTATCTAAAGCTATGCAGGTTTTTAGCACTCCTGCATAGCTTTATTTTTTTATGATTTTTTAGTTCAGTTTATAAGCAGCAAAACACAACAATTTTTAAAGGTTATGACAAATTTCGACTGAAGTTATAAGCATCTTTTCATCTTCTTATTATTGTGACTTTTTAAGGCGATTTTATGCAGTAATATAAGGGTTTAAGGGTAAAAAATGACTATAATAGCTAAACATGTAACATAACTGTAACTTAAATGTAACGAAACGTGGTGAAGCTTGTCATATCAAGGAAAATAATAGATTACTAGTCTATTACTCATGTTTCATACTATTTACAACTGAAACTAATTTATGAATAATAGAAAACAGAGTAAATAATAGAGAGGGTTTTACGATGAATAAAAAACAATTGGCTACTGCTGTTGGGGGAACTTTAGTAGGGGCGTCACTTTGGGGAACGACAGTTTTTGCGGATGAATTACATAAAGTAGAATCAGGCGATACTCTTTGGGAATTAAGTAATAGATACGGTTCTTCAGTCTCAGAACTTAAGTCATGGAACGATATAAATAGTCACCTTATTTTCGTCGGTCAGTCCTTAGTCGTAAGTAAAGACGGTTCATCCTCAAATGAATCAGCTTCCAATAACACGTCAACGAGTACATATACAATCAAAAGCGGAGACACTTTATCAGGAATTGCAAGTCAATATAACGTTTCTGTAAGCAACTTGATGGCATGGAACAACTTGAGCTCTTCCTTAATCTTCGCAGGTGATCAGCTGTCCATTGATGGAACAAGCAATTCATCTGAAGGTTCAAGCGAAGTATCACGTCCTTCCAGAGAATCAACTGCTAGTGATAACGTTAAAAAGTACACTGTACAGCCTGGTGATACATTATCAGAAATCGGAAGTCGTTTTGGCGTAGGTGTTTCTTCCCTGAAAAGCTGGAATAACATTTCCGGTCATATCATCTATGTGGGTCAAACGCTTAGCTTAAAAGGATCAGCCCTTACGGATAAGGTTGATACTTCATCTAATACCCCAGAACCAGAGGTTTCAAACTCTGGACTAATTCAAGAAGCTAAACAACATCTTGGCACACCCTATCAGTGGGGCGGGGAATCACCAGCAGGATTTGACTGCAGCGGATTCATCCAATATGTTTTTGAACAAGAAGGAATCAGCCTTCCACGTACTGTTGCTTCTATCTATGCTGACAGCCGCTTAGACAGTGTTTCTAATTTGCAAGTAGGAGACCTTGTTTTCTTTGAAACGTATAAGCCAGGTGCTTCTCACGCAGGAATTTATGTTGGTGGAAATCAGTTCATCCATTCAGGTTCTTCCGATGGTGTTGAAATTAGTTCACTTTCTAACCCATACTGGAGCCCGCGTTACATTGGGGGAAAACGCTTCTAAAAATAATGCTAAAAAAGAACGCTTCTTCGGAGGCGTTCTTTTTATATTGTGCCATGTTCCGTTTGAACTATTTATTATAAAAAAAAGATGAAAAAGTGAGAATGAAATCGGTATATCTGCGCACAATAATTTTTGCGGAGGTGATTATGATGGCTAAACAACCCAAACAAGCGGGTAAACAAGCAGCTGGTACTGATGCACAGCAGGTTCGTAAACAGAACCAAAAAGCTGCCCAAGGTCAGGGCCAATTTGGTACTGAATTTGGTGCAGAACAAACAAATGCACAGCAAGTACAAAAGCAAAATCAAAAATCTCAGGCTAAGAAAAAGTAACCTGAGTTCTGATCTAGCTTTTCAGGCTGCTAGTTAGCCTGGTATCAAACTCCCGGAAGCCGTCCAAATGTGGACGGCTTCTTCTTTTTTTGAGATTGTGACAAAAGCTTTTTTATCAAATGAAAATCCGAACTAAAAAATATAGTTGGGTGCATACAAATCGCTACGACAGCACCGTTCATATTTTCACTTAAGATTGTTAAGACTCGAGCAGGGGAAGTTTGTCTTTAAGGATGTTTGACTAAAACCGGTACGTCCTGTCCCGACTCGAACGACCCTACGCTTTTGGCTTTTAAACCCAATTGTTTTCATTCAGTATCGATTGTCGTTATAATAGATAGAAGGTGTGACTCGGGAAAATAAAAGGGAAGGGGAGATGAGTATGCCCGGCCCCGCCGCTGGAAAGCGAATTGAAATTAAAAGTTATAAACATAATGGACAATTACATCGTGTGTGGGAAAACACAACGATTTTAAAAGGAACGAGAAACGTAATAATTGGAGCGAATGACCGTACTAGGGTAAAAGAAAGTGACGGGCGTACGTGGATTACACGTGAACCAGCTATTTGTTATTTCCATTCAAAATATTGGTTTAATGTAATAGGTATGCTGAGAAATGATGGGGTGTACTATTATTGTAATATCAGTTCCCCTTTTATATATGAGGATGAAACGATTAAATACATTGACTATGACCTGGATGTGAAGATATTTCCAGATATGACGTTTAAACTGCTTGATGAGGACGAGTATGAAATACACAAACGTCAAATGAATTATCCTCATGTTTTGGATCGGATTTTATATAATAATGTAGACACCCTTGTTCGGTGGGTCAGACAGCGAAAAGGTCCGTTTTCGCCGGAATTCATTGATCAATGGTATGAACGTTACTTAACATACCGATAAGATTACTTTTTTGCGCACTGTATGGTGCGCATACTTATGTTGAGGGAAAATAGGTGATAGTTTGAATAGTATTAAGCGCTACTTGGCTTTTGTTAAGCCATATAAAAAAAAGATTGCTCTGACTGTGTTAGTAGGAGTTGTGAAATTTTCAATTCCTTTACTGATGCCGTTGATTATAAAATATGTGATCGACAATATCATTAATGCGGAATCATTAGCACAATCAGAGAAAATTGATCAATTACTGCTGCTTATGGGCGGCGCCTTTTTTGTGTTTCTGATCTTGCGCCCGCCAATTGAGTATATTCGACAATATTTAGCCCAATGGATTGGGAATACAATCTTGTATGATGTGCGAGATAAGCTGTTTGATCATATCCAGAAACTTAGCTTGCGGTTTTATTCCCAAACCAAGACCGGTGAAATCATTTCACGTGTCATTCATGATGTGGAACAGACCAAAACCTTTGTCATAACGGGGTTAATGAATATTTGGCTAGATATGTTTACCATTGTTATTGCTATTATTATCATGCTTACTCTTGATCCTTGGTTAACACTGGTATCTGTTGCACTGTTTCCGTTATACGGGTTTGCTGTGAAGTTTTTCTATGCAAGGTTAAGGAGGCTCACCAGAGATCGTTCTCAGGCACTTGCTGAAGTTCAAGGACACCTCCATGAACGAGTTCAAGGAATGCCGGTTATACGAGGGTTTGCACTTGAGGATTATGAGCACGAACAGTTCGATACACGCAACTCTAACTTTTTAGATAAAGCGATTAAGCATACGAACTGGAATGCTTACACGTATTCCGTTACGAATACCATTACTGACCTGGCACCTTTACTTGTTATCACTTTTGCCGGCTACCAGGTAATTACGGGGGCTTTGACGGTAGGTACAATGGTAGCGTTTGTCGGATATATGGATCGTGTCTATAATCCGTTAAGACGGCTAGTCAATTCCGCTACCGTCTTAACACAATCTATTGCTTCCATGGATCGGGTTTTTGAATTCTTTGATGAAAAATATGACATCGTGGATAAGAAGGATGCCAAACGGTTAGAACACGTTCACGGTGATGTAGTGTTTAAAGATGTATCATTTCGGTATGATGAAGATGAGCCGGATGTGTTAAACGGAGTGAATCTACAGGTCGAAAAAGGGGAGACGATCGCCTTTGTCGGCATGAGTGGGGGCGGAAAGTCAACATTGATTAGTTTAATCCCTCGGTTTTATGATGTAACGAGTGGGCAAATCTTAATCGATGACCAGGACATTCGAGATGTGCAAGCTCGTTCCTTACGAGACAAAGTAGGAATGGTGCTTCAGGATAATATTCTATTTAGTGAATCGATTGCTATGAACATTAAGATGGGCAACCCCGATGCTACGGAAGAAGAAATGATTGAAGCGGCTAAGGCGGCTAATGCCCATGATTTTATTATGAATTTGCAGCATGGTTACGATACATTAGTCGGCGAGCGCGGGGTGAAACTTTCTGGCGGTCAGAAACAACGTGTTGCGATTGCCAGAGTGTTTTTGAAAAATCCTCCTCTGTTAGTGCTTGATGAAGCCACATCGGCGTTAGACTTGGAAAGTGAAAGTCTCATTCAATCAGCGCTTGAACGTCTGGCTTCTGATCGAACGACCTTTATTGTGGCACACCGGTTAGCGACGATCACCCATGCGGATCGTATCGTTCATATTGAAAATGGAGAGATCGTAGAAGTAGGGTCACATGAAGAATTAATGAAGCAAAAAGGTCATTATTATGACTTGTACCAGGTCCAGCAGCTTGATGATCAGAAAACAGAATATTTGGGTACGTAAAAATGATAAAAAGCAGGAGAAAGGCCTCCTGCTTTTTATTTTTCAGTAGTTTGAATGGAGTTACGATGGCGATGCTTCTCGTAACTTTTTAATAAACGCTTAAATTTCTCCAGTTGATAGTGGTACTCCATCAGTTGAGAAGCCAGCGGCAGAAAAATCAGTTTATCCGGATTGTGATTTTCCTCATATACTTTAATTAACTGTTCGACAACCACTGGAATGTTGGGTTCTTCAATTTCTCTCAATGATTGTTTATGGGTTTGTTTAATTCGTCCCTTTAAGCTAAGGACGATTTTTTCATGTGAATTGATTAATTTATCCAGTTCATTCACCAACGAATCTTGAAACTCGCTCGGTATTTGTTCAATTCGGTGATCGAGCCGGTAAAAAGCTTTTAACACATCAAATGATTTCTTCGTTGTCGTAATTAATTGTCTGAATAGGACAAGCTTTCTTCCTTTGGCAAATCGTTTTCCTTTAAAGTACGTTCGTTCCTCAGAATATAACAAATACGTGTGATCGATCCAGCGAAAATTATCCTGAATACGCGTAATTTCGTATTTTAGGGCTGGTTCATCTGATAGCTGTCTTGTCGTAACTCGTAACCACTGAAGAATATCAGTTGTGGTTGTATCAATTTTTGCAAAAAGTCTTGTTTCGTAATGTGGTGGAACGAAGACAAGATTGACCACAAACGCGGCCAGTATTCCTAAAAACAGGGAACTCAGTCGCGAAATCGCGAAATACATAAATGTCAGATCAGTTGAATCCATTAGGGCAACAACAGCTACGGCGGCTAGAGAAATCGTGCTTTCATTCATCTTCAAGTTCATCGTGAGTCCAATCACAACAATGATGGCAAAAGCGACCACAAATGGATCATTTCCTAGTGTGAAAACAGCGATAATAGCAATTCCGGCCCCGATTAAATTCCCCTGAATTTGTTCCACGATCGATTGATAAGACCGGTAGATAGAAGGTTGAATCGAAAACAGAGCCGCAATTGCCGCTAGCAGTGGCGAAACAAAACCTAGTAATTCAGCTACATATAAGGCTACAGCTACGGCCAGCCCCGTTTTCATCATACGTGCGCCTAATTTCATTGAACGATCATCCTTACTTTTTCATTCATTTAGAATAGTATAGCTTATTTCTTCTTTTGCAGGGAAGAGATAGGGTACAGCTTTTACAAAATATCGTACCCGTTCGTGAAATGAATTAATCGAACCTCGATAAGAACTATGCACGGATGGGAGAAAGAATGACGGGACAGAACATATAACCCTTGAGGAAATTCTCAAGGGTTAACAGAGCCGTTTTATTCTTTTGCCATCGTTTCAAAGGTATGCTTGACGGCCTCAAGCGTCGAATTGATATCTTCTTCTGTATGAGCGGTTGTCAGGAACCAGGCTTCATATTTAGAAGGGGCCAGATTAATTCCCTGATCCAGCATGAGCTTGAAAAATCTTGCGAATTGCTCACCATCTGTGTTTTCAGCTTGTTCATAATTCTCGACTTTTTCATTAGTGAAATAAACCGTTAGGGCACCTTTCAGCCGATTGATGGAGATGTGAATATCGTTAGCCTTAGCGTGTTTGTATATGCCTTCCTCAAGAAGAGCACCAAGTCGGTCCATCTCCTCATAAACGCCTTCTGCCTGAAGGACTTCCAGACAAGCAATCCCTGCTGACATCGAAGCGGGATTTCCAGCCATAGTGCCGGCTTGATAGGCTGGACCCAGTGGCGCAACTTGTTCCATAATGTCAGCACGTCCGCCATATGCTCCTATGGGCAAACCGCCGCCGATAATTTTGCCCATAGCCGTCATGTCTGGTTCAATACCGAGGAGCTGCTGTGCGCTTCCATATGTAAAACGGAAGGCTGTGATGACTTCATCATATATAACAAGTGAGCCTGCTTCGTGAGCAAGGTCATTTACTTGTTGCAAAAAGCCCGGATTTGGCTCTACAATACCGAAGTTTCCGACAATCGGTTCTACCAGCACTCCAGCAATTTCATCCCCATAGCGTTTGAGCGCTTCTTTATAAGGTTCAATATCATTAAAGGGGACCGTAATGACATCTTCGGCAATAGAAGCAGGTACGCCTGCTGAATCCGGGGTGCCAAGAGTAGATGGTCCAGAGCCGGCTGCAACTAAGACTAAGTCTGAATGACCGTGATAGCAGCCCGCGAACTTAATAATTTTATTGCGGCCAGTGTAGGCGCGAGCTACACGAATCGTTGTCATAACCGCTTCTGTTCCGGAATTTACGAAACGGACTTTATCTAAAGACGGAATGGCATCTTTTAGTTTTTTGGCAAACGTATTCTCGAGCACGGTCGGTGTGCCATACAATACACCGTTTTGGGCAGCCTTCGTAATCGCTTCGGTTATGTGTGGGTGAGCGTGACCTGTAATAATTGGGCCATATGCACCTAAGTAATCAATATATTTCTGGCCATCGACATCATAAAAGTAGGCGCCTTCCGCCCGGTCCATGTACACCGGTGTGCCGCCTCCAACTCCTTTATAGGCACGTGACGGGGAGTTGACTCCGCCTACAATGTGCTGTTTGGCCTCATCGTATAACTGTTCAGATTTAGTGAAATTCATGAACTTCCCTCCAATAATCAAACTTCCATCACCTATTGTAGCATGCCAAAAACAAAACCATGAAAGGAAAAGAAAGCCACCTCAAGGCTCATCCATTTTATGGATGACCAGAGGTGGAAGTTATTTACATTATTGAATCGATGTTTAGGGTTGTTGACTCCTGAGTAAGCATAAACAAGAAAGTCATTACATAATTAAAAAGTATAGACGCAAGCTTGTCTTTTTTAGAATTATCTCATCCAGACACGTGATATTGTAAGTTAAATTTATCGCCAGTTCCCCTAATCGCTTGCTTATTACCAAGCTCCACTTCCTCACTCGAGTATCATTCCCATGCACTATAGATCATCTACACAATTCTAGTCACCTAAGCGATCCAAGCAGATGAACTTGTGTGAGTAAGCGTCAGGATTTTTCCATAAATGCTTTAAACGAATTAAACTCTGGTAACCTTTCCTTACTTGCTAAAGGGAGTGTATCTACTGTGGTCAGCATAGTTGTAGCTTTCTTCATTCTATTATTAATTGCTGGGAGTCTGCGACAGTTGTTCGCTTCTCTCGAAGTAGAGCATCGAACATTTTCAGTCGAGATTTTCTTTGCTTTGCTTCTATTGTACACGATCGTAATGGTTGGATTTGGGATTATTTACGCGACTCTTTCTTACCAGGGAATTATTATTTTCGCGCATACGTCCGGTATATTTCCAACAGAGTGGATCACAGAGCTTGCCCGTGGTGTTTATTTTAGCGGAGTTACTTTATTCACGGTAGGATATGGAGACTTTATGCCGATTGGATGGGGGCGGTTTGTCGCTGTTATTGAGGCGTTAGTCGGCTACACCTTACCGGCGGCTATTGTCGCAAAGGTATGGCAATCTTCTGCACGCGACTCCTGATAGTGGATGTAGGTTACCAGAACATGATAATCTAAGATTAGACACTCATTAGGAGGGATTAAAGAATGACAGTAGAAGCTGGACAGAAAGCCCCTGAATTTGAATTAAAGGCAAATAACGGGGAAACCGTGAAACTTTCCGATTATCGTGGCAAGAATGTTGTGCTCTATTTTTATCCGAAAGACATGACACCAGGATGTACAACTGAAGCATGTGATTTCCGTGATCAACACGAAAACTTCGCAGAATTAGATGCCGTAATTCTTGGCGTAAGCCCAGATCCAGTCGACAGCCATAAGAAATTCATTGATAAGCATGATTTACCTTTCTTACTGCTTGCTGATGAGGACCATAAAGTAGCCGAAGACTATGGGGTATGGAAGTTGAAGAAAAACTTTGGTAAAGAATATTATGGAATTGAACGTTCTACTTTCATTATTGATAAAGAAGGAAACTTAGCTGAAGACTATCGAAAAGTAAAAGTGGACGGGCATGTTGAATCAGCGCTTCAGTATATTCGTGAAAACCTATCGTAAACCATTAAGCCGTGATAGATTCGTCTATCGCGGTTTTTATTTGTTTTTGAAGGAAAAAAGCAACTTTTACAGAATAATAGGAGAGGGGAGGTCATGATACATATGAGAGATACTAGGTTAAAGGAATTGGCTGACGTTCTATTATCCCATTCACTTGATGTGAAACCAGGAGAAAAGGTGATGGTGCAGGGGCAGACAAACACGAAGCCATTGATTAAAGAATTGATTTCAGGGATTCACGAAAGGGGAGCACTTGCCTTCTATGAGTTGGCTGATGATGAACTTATGAGAACGTGGATAACTCGTGCACCCAAGGAAGTGTTTACCCAAACGAATAAACGGAAGCTTGAAGAGAATAAGGACATCGATGCTTTTGTACAAATTATTGGGGAAGAAAACGATGCCGAACTAAGCGGTGTGCCGGCAGAACAGTTTCAGATGGCTATGAAAGAAATGAAGCCAGCCAATGAATTTGTTGTACAGGAGAAGAAATGGGTGCTGCTTAATTATCCTACGAAAGCGGCCGCGCAAAAAGCCGGGATGCCTTTTGATGACTATGTTGATTATTTATTAGAAGTCTGTACGATTGATTATAAGAAAATGAGCCAGGCACAAACAGAATTATCAACGTTACTAGATAAAACAAAAGAAGTAAGAATAACAGCGGAAGGAACGGATCTTACTTTTTCTATTGAAAACATCCCAAGCGTGATCTGTGCAGGCAAAAGAAATATTCCCGATGGTGAAGTGTACACAGCGCCCATTAAGGATAGCGTGAATGGCACGATTCGCTTTAACACCCCGAGTCCTTATCAAGGTGTGGTGTTTCGCGATATCACGTTAACGTTTGAAAATGGAAAAGTCGTAAGAGCCGCTGCGGATAAAACAGAGGAACTTACTAAAATACTCGATTCCGATGACGGTGCACGATCCATTGGCGAGTTTGCTTTAGGACTTAATCCGGTCATTACCGAGCCAATGGGAGACATCCTTTTTGATGAAAAAATTGCCGGGAGCCTGCACTTGGCTTTAGGCCAATGCTATGATGAAGCCAAAAATGGCAATGATTCCACCGTTCATTGGGACATGGTACTGATTCAGCGTCCTGAGTATGGCGGCGGTCAAGTATACTTTGACGGAGAATTAATTAGAGACAATGGTCTATTCGTGAAAGAAGAACTGCTCGCTTTAAATCCAGAGCAGCTCAACTAAATAGTGATCGATAAAAAGATGAGGTGTACGCATGAAGGTTGTATCGGTTATTAAACGGGTTCCTGAAGAGATAAAAACCAGATTAAGAAATAACTTTGAACAAGTTGAGTTCCACTTTTGTCACGGAATGAAAGAAGGAAGAGCGCTGTTAGCTGAAGCGGATGTCCTGATTACATACGGGGAGGACGTAACTCTTGATGTGATAGGTGAAGCAGTAAAACTCAAGTGGATCATGGTGCTTTCTGCCGGAATGGATAAACTGCCGTTTGAAGAGATCGAGAAGCGGAATATTGTGGTAACAAATGTGCGTGGGATCCACGGAAAACCGATGGCTGAATACGCCCTGTCCATGATTCTGCAAGTGTATCGCCAAGCGAAAGATCTGATTAATTCAGAACACAACCATGAATGGAATCGCAGTGTTACGATCCGAGAAATAAACGGGCAAACGATGGTATTACTTGGAACGGGATCCATTGCCCAAGAAACAGCCCGGATTGCCCAGGCGTTTCAAATTAAGACAATTGGGGTATCTAAATCTGGAAAGGCAAAGGACTATTTTGATGAAACCCTTCCAGTAGACAGGCTGGAAGAAGCTTTGCCACAAGCTGATCTAGTCATTGCGGTATTACCCAGCACCCGCGAAACCGAATATCTTATAAAAGAAGACCATTTTCAGCTTATGCCAGATCATGCAGTTTTCTTAAACATGGGAAGAGGCGATCTAGTTGCTTCGGACGTGATTCTGAAGGCTGTTAGAAACGGCCAAATCAGTCATGCCGTGTTAGATGTATTTGAAGAAGAACCCCTCCCTGAAGATCATCCATTTTGGGAGGAAAAGAATATTACGATGACACCGCATTCATCAGGGAAGTCGCCACAGTATATTCCGCGTGGATTTGACTTGTTTGAGCAAAACTTGCAATCATTTTTAAACCAAGATCGGAACATGAAGAATCTTATTGATCCTAAACGGGGGTATTGAGCATGCGTATTTATACAAGATCAGGGGATAAGGGGAAGACTTCGTTAATTTATGGAGACCGCGTGGCTAAGAGTGATCTAAGAGTAGAAGCGTATGGAACATGTGATGAAGCCAATTCAGCGATAGGTGTTGCTTTAAGCCACCTCATTCGTGAGAAATGGGAAGGAAAGACTGAATTCCTTTCCTCTATGCAAAAAATACAAACGATCCTCTTCCATGTCGGAGCTGAACTGGCCACACCGAAAGGGAAAAAAGTTACATGGGAACTAAAAAAAGAGCATATTGAAGAGCTCGAACAATATATTGATGAATGGGACGAAGATTTGGCAGAGTTAAATAACTTTATTCTACCTTCTGGACATGAAGCGTCAGCCGGCCTGCATATGGCTCGTACGATCGTAAGAAGGGCAGAACGAACAGCCGTTGCACTGGGCGATGAGGTCAATACACTTGTGGTCTCCTATTTAAACCGGTTATCCGACTTGCTTTTCGTCGCAGCGAGGTATGTGAATCAGCACTTAGGAGGAAAAGAATTGCCGCTTCATCCGGATGTTTAATCAAATAGAAGCCATGTCGCTCATGGGTATTTATTGACAATACTAGTACCAACAGGTTAAACTAATTATAAAGATTCTAATTTAATAATTTTCTAATTCAGGAACTAATATATGAAAGCGAGGTGCATGACGGTGTCTGAACAGCGACTGCAAGAAGCGATTGATACACTAAAAAGTTCTGGGGTCCGAATCACACCACAACGTCATGCGGTGCTTGAATACCTGCTGAATGCTATGACTCACCCGACAGCTGATGATATTTATAAAGCATTGGAGAGTAAGTTTCCAAATATGAGTGTCGCAACAGTATATAACAACTTGCGCGTCTTCAGAGAAATTGGACTTGTAAGAGAACTCACCTATGGCGATTCATCAAGCCGCTTTGATTGTAACACTTCTGACCACTACCATATTATTTGTGAAACATGCGGAAAGATCGTTGATTTTCACTATCCTAAGTTAAATGAAGTGGAAGCATTAGCTGAACAGGTGACTGGATTTACTGTAAGTCATCATCGCATGGAAGTTTACGGGACATGTTCACAGTGTCAAGCTAAATCTGCCCATTAGAGCGGAAAGCTATGCTTTTTAGTTTTCTCTCTATATAAAAGGGGCCTGCTATTACAGCAGGCCCCTTTTATTATGAGCAATTATGATTGATGCTCTGCATTTTGTTTTTTATAACGCTTCGAATTATACTTTTCATCAAATTCTTTCCCCTCAAGTGACTTGTCCAACGTAAGAGGCTGTTTACAATGCATACAGGCATCTACACGTCCCAGCATTTTCGTTGGCTTCTCACAGGACGGACAGACAATTTGAATCGTTCTTGTCGAAAGCATACCGATCCAAAAATATACCACTGTACTTAGTCCAATAAATAGCATTCCGAGGATCATAAAGAGCGCCATAGCCCAGGCTGTTTCCTTGAATAATAACCCAATGTACATAACACCAAAACCAGCAAATATAAGCCAGAAAGCAAAAGAACGTATTTTATTAATTTTACTGGTGTACTTTAACTCCATCTAAGGTCCCTCCTAGATTCTCTACAAAGGTAGTATAGCATATTTTCTCTGGCAAAATATAATTCGAAAAAAGGATTTTAGCAAAAAGTATCGAATAAAAAAGTGAAGCGATTAATGATGTGGGGGATAAATCATGGAAGATATATTGCGCCCAATTTATCAAGAGAGGGCGAGCCAAGCTAATACATTGGGAATTCTTCTGTTAGAAAAGAAGAAACCAAACAGTCCGGTTACCGATAATTTTGACGTTATTCTATTTATTATTGTTAAAGATGCTCAGGAACCCTGGTACGTGAAGCACTATGAGTTCGACGACCAGTCTGCTGCGATGCATATTGTAGATGAAACCCTCTTGCAAAAATGGATAGATACAAGCTCTTATCGAAGGGCTGTCGAATGGGTGATCAATGGATCGATTGTTTTTGAGCGAAACGATTATGTGACAAACCTCAAAGAACGGTTAAGAACTTTTCCTACTCATACGAGAGATTTAAAGAAAGCTATTGAGTTTGCGAAATTAATTAGAAGCTATAGTGAATCAAAGGATTTGTTCGAATCCGGACAGTTTCTTGACGCATTTAGCCGGATGGTTCACTCGCTGCATTATTTAGCACGGCTAGCGGTGATTGAAAAAGGATTTCATCCGGAAGTTACAGTATGGAATCAAGTGAGGAGAATTGAACCGGAAGTTTATAAGCTTTATCAAGAGCTTATTGAGAGTAAAGAGGATATTGATAAGCGAGTTCAGCTTATGATCCTTGCTGTAGAGCATGCCGTTAGTGTCAGATCTCGAACTAGTGCGAAACATTTACTTATGCTTATGGGAAAAGAGGGACCGTGGTCTTTCGGTGAGCTTAAAATACATCCGGAAATACAAGAATATGCACTTGATCTGTCTTCAATGGTAGAATATTTGGTAGATAAAGGACTCATAGAGGTTGTCCCCCAAGAAACAAAAGGGGCAAATATATACCATCGAATGTATCAAGCAGCCCCAATTCGTTAAGGATGAATAATGATGCTTGACCCTTTCTTGTTTCTAAGCAGAAAGGGTTTTTATTCTTTTTAAGGAAAAATTATAAAATGCTCATAAAAAGTATTGACTCATTTTTAATAAGCATGGTATAGTATTAAACGTCGCATTAAGCGAACAGAACACATCGCTTTTTGCAGCAAAACATCATGAAAAAAGTTATTGACTTAACTTACTAACCATGATATATTAATTAGGTCGCTGTTTTGAAGCGGCACTCAACATTTTGATCTTTGAAAACTGAACGAACCAACCAGTACGTCAACATATTCTTTCTATTATATAGAGGGAATTCAAACAAGCACATTCGGTGTGCAAAGAGTTAAGGAACTTCAACTAAGTTCGCAACGTCCTGTTGCAACGTTGAAGTCAGTGCATCCATGCACAAGCAAACTTTACTTTTATGGAGAGTTTGATCCTGGCTCAGGACGAACGCTGGCGGCGTGCCTAATACATGCAAGTCGAGCGCAGGAAGCAGGCAGATCCCCTTCGGGGGTGATGCCTGTGGAATGAGCGGCGGACGGGTGAGTAACACGTGGGCAACCTGCCTGTAAGATCGGAATAACTCCGGGAAACCGGGGCTAATGCCGGGTAATCCTTTTTTTCGCATGAGAAAGAGGTAAAAGATGGCCTTTGGCTATCACTTACAGATGGGCCCGCGGCGCATTAGCTAGTTGGTGAGGTAATAGCTCACCAAGGCGACGATGCGTAGCCGACCTGAGAGGGTGATCGGCCACACTGGGACTGAGACACGGCCCAGACTCCTACGGGAGGCAGCAGTAGGGAATCTTCCGCAATGGACGAAAGTCTGACGGAGCAACGCCGCGTGAACGATGAAGGTCTTCGGATCGTAAAGTTCTGTTGTTAGGGAAGAACAAGTACCGTGCGAATAGAGCGGTACCTTGACGGTACCTAACGAGGAAGCCCCGGCTAACTACGTGCCAGCAGCCGCGGTAATACGTAGGGGGCAAGCGTTGTCCGGAATTATTGGGCGTAAAGCGCGCGCAGGCGGTTTCTTAAGTCTGATGTGAAAGCCCACGGCTCAACCGTGGAGGGTCATTGGAAACTGGGGAACTTGAGGACAGAAGAGGAGAGTGGAATTCCACGTGTAGCGGTGAAATGCGTAGATATGTGGAGGAACACCAGTGGCGAAGGCGACTCTCTGGTCTGTTTCTGACGCTGAGGTGCGAAAGCGTGGGTAGCAAACAGGATTAGATACCCTGGTAGTCCACGCCGTAAACGATGAGTGCTAGGTGTTAGGGGGCTTCCACCCCTTAGTGCTGAAGTTAACGCATTAAGCACTCCGCCTGGGGAGTACGGCCGCAAGGCTGAAACTCAAAGGAATTGACGGGGGCCCGCACAAGCGGTGGAGCATGTGGTTTAATTCGAAGCAACGCGAAGAACCTTACCAGGTCTTGACATCCTTGGACCGCCCTAGAGATAGGGTCTTCCCTTCGGGGACCAAGTGACAGGTGGTGCATGGTTGTCGTCAGCTCGTGTCGTGAGATGTTGGGTTAAGTCCCGCAACGAGCGCAACCCCTAATCTTAGTTGCCAGCATTCAGTTGGGCACTCTAAGGTGACTGCCGGTGACAAACCGGAGGAAGGCGGGGATGACGTCAAATCATCATGCCCCTTATGACCTGGGCTACACACGTGCTACAATGGATGGTACAAAGGGCAGCGAAGCCGCAAGGTGTAGCAAATCCCATAAAACCATTCTCAGTTCGGATTGCAGGCTGCAACTCGCCTGCATGAAGCCGGAATCGCTAGTAATCGCGGATCAGCATGCCGCGGTGAATACGTTCCCGGGCCTTGTACACACCGCCCGTCACACCACGAGAGTTGGCAACACCCGAAGTCGGTGAGGTAACCTTTATGGAGCCAGCCGCCGAAGGTGGGGCCAATGATTGGGGTGAAGTCGTAACAAGGTAGCCGTATCGGAAGGTGCGGCTGGATCACCTCCTTTCTAAGGAAATATGCAAGGTGGAAGCACCCTTACGGGTGACGGAAGCTGCCGCATACAGAGGACGTAC
>NZ_FVZB01000004.1 GCF_900166655.1 Halobacillus hunanensis
AAAGCAGCATAGAAAAAGAAGGTAATTAAAGCCCACACTTCTTTAGGATCCCATCCCCAGAAACGACTCCAAGCTTCTTGGGCCCATATCATTGCAAAAATTAGCGCACCTAGTGTAAAAATAGGAAACCCGATAGCCACTGCGCGATAAGATATTTCATCAACAAGTTCTGGGTTCACTTTTTTCAAGAAAGGCTGAATTGCTGCTCCAATGCGCTTTCTTAAAAATAAACGTACAAGCCAGTAAATAACGAGGCCCCCAAGGAAGGCCCACAGTATGGTATTGAATTTAACAGCTGCATCCACACCACGCATCCACTCTGGCACATTAAAAAGTGGAGTCATATTATCGGTCAGTAACTCGCCGTCCGTTGGCCCAGCTATAGCTGGCATTTGGTAAGTAATCTCCACAGTTTGTCCTTCAACAGGAGCTTCGAATGTGGCTTCGTAATTCATCGCATTGAAGGTTGAAGAGATGATGATAAACGCTAAAGCTGCAGCTAGCATATAAATCACGCTCTCTAACCAAAAAGTATGCTTAGACCCTTTACTTTGATCCGTTTGGCGGATTAGAAAGATCAATCCTGCGACAAAACTAATCGATAAAATAGCTTCCCCAAGTGATGCCGTTGTTACATGGATATAAAGCCAATGGGATTGCAATGATGGAACAAGTGGGGATATTTCACTTGAAAACATACTCGCAAAAGCTATAATTAGCAGGGCTATAGGCAGTGCAAACAATCCTAGAATGTTGATACGGTAAATAAAATATATAACAATAAACCCCAGCACAAGCATCATGCCAAAAAATGTTGTAAATTCATACAAATTACTAACAGGAACGTGATTACTCGCAACCCATCTTGTAAAGAAGTAGCCGACTTGACTAAGGAAACCTATAATAGTCAATACTATGCCAATGTTACCTGCCGTTCCCGCATTCTTCCTTTTTTTATCACGAATCGTTCCTCCGAAGAAAAATGTAGCAATTAAATAGATAATAAAAGCAGCATAAAGCAGGTTACTGCTTATTGTAGTCAACTCCATTTTAGATCCTCCTTGATGGCCCCTTAGAGGCTAATTATCCATCTCTTGTTGATCCTTAGGTGACTCTATCCCCGTACCGTCAATCACTCGTTCAATATCACGTTTTAATGCAAACCAGTTCTTGTTCGTATGGGCCGCGATCCATACTCCATTTTCCTTTGGTTTAATCCATATCCTTCTATGATTCCAGTACATCCCTTGAATGACGCCAATCATGAAAATGGCTCCACCTAACGCAATGAAAGGAAGCGTATAATCCTTACGAACCGTCAGTCCGGTTACATCCCGTACATCAAATTCGGTTAGGCCTATTTTATAATTATTTTGACCCGTCGCATCAACATTGACACCAATTCCCACAAAACTTATCTCTGGTTTCGATTCACCTGGTGGATACACATTAAATACAAATGCTGGGTTTTTTGGATATTTAGATACAGACACGGGTTCACCGTCTTGGAGTTCATATTCCGGGTAGTAAGAATCAAGAACCACACGATAGCCACTATCGAGTTGGTATTCCGATTTTGGTTCAGACAAATTCACAGTAAATTGCCCATAAGAGCTATCTTCATTGTTTTTATCATGAATCTTGAACGTCATTTCTTTAAATTCATTTAATTGATAGCTTGCCTGATAAAGAGCAAACCCACCGAATTTAATGGGATGATTCACGCGAATTTGATCTTCTTTAATTTTTTCAAGCTCAGGATCTCCGCCGACTAAAATAGGATCTGTTCTTTTATAAATAACAGCATTCGTTTGATAGGTCTTCGGTACGGGCCCTCCATTGTTTTCAAGGGCCTCCTGAAATCGTTCGACGTCCTCGTCGTATGTTTCTAGAATAAACTTTTCATTCTTGATGTAATATTGTCCCTCCGTACCGTTTATAACAGCCGTCTCACCCTCTCGGACCCAAATGTAATCATCAACATAAAGAGCAGGAATGAATCTGAGCAACGTCCCCAGTAGAAAGATAATTAAACCAATGTGGTTGACATAAGGTCCCCATCTAGAAAAACGGTTTTTCTCTGCCAAGATATGACCATCTTGCTCCTTAACCTTAAAATGTCTCTTTTCCAAGTTAGCCTTCAGTTTCTCCCTATCAACAAAACTAGATTCCGTCACACCGAATATTCTTTGCTTTTTCATAAATAGATCATGACGTTTAGGTTTTTGTATTCTCAGTGTTTTATAAAGAGGTACAAACCGATCGATACTAGCAATAACGATTGAAATGCCAATCATCGCAAGTAAAAGCATATACCACCAGGAGCTATATAAATTGTGAAAGCCTAACTGATAATAGATCTGTCCTGCTAAACCATATTGATCAACGTAATGGGTTGAGGCACTAACACCAGGAGGTATATACATTTCTTGTGGAAATATCGTTCCAACTGCTGAAGCGATTAAGGTAAGTACAATAAGCCACACTCCAACTTTAACTGACGAAAAGAAATTCCATACTTTATCGATGATTGTGCGATTATACGTTTGGGATCTCCTGGCACTCCCATCATATCTCATATTTAATAAGGATTGATTATCGACCCCATAGTTATGCTGATTTGCTATAGGCTTACCACAGGCTTCACATAGTACCGTTCCCTCTGGATTCACATGCCCGCATTCACATTTAATGTTTGTCATACACAAACCTCACAATTCAAAGGTTCTATGCCTTTTAAGTTATCTATTGTAAATACCCGTGGAGTTGTTTTGGCTAATCGCCCTTGCTACGAATTATTTCCTTACCGACAGCAGCAATATACTAATGAGGCTGAATGCAAGTAAAGCTAAAAAGGGAATGGTTATAAAGCCAAACCAATTGATGTATTCAGAACTACAAGGAACCCCTTGCGTACAGGGCTTTATTTTAGCAAACCCAGGTACCTTCTGCTCCATATAATGAAAGATGGAAACAAGTCCTCCGATGATGGATAAAGGTAATACATATTTTATAACTTTCCGATCATTGAAAAACGTAGCAATGCCAAGGATGATACTCATCGGATACATAAAAATTCGCTGAACCCAACAGAGCTCACAAGGAACAAACCCCCGAATATCACTGAAGTAGAGACTGCCAAGGGTGGCAAGGACAGAGATGATCCAAGCCATGTAGAGAAGATAAGACGGACGGTTTTTCTTATTTTCCATAGCCTTATCCATTATTATCATCAAGATTTTGGTTGATTAAACTAGTAATTGCTTTGTAATCAAACGGGTTTTCTAAGATTTGACCATTGATCATGATGGTTGGAGTTTGTTGGACGTCATATTCGTTGACCAGATCCGTATCGTTTTGAACTTCTTGAGAAATGGCACCTGAGTGAAGATCCTGTCTCATTTGTGTTAGATCTATGGAAGGAACACTTTCCTCAGCTACCTCAAGAACTTTTTCATCTGACAACCATTTTTGATCATGATTTACGTCTGGTTGGGCCTCAAAAAGAGCTTTATGAAAATCCCAAAAAGCTTCCGGTTTTTGTTTGTAAACGGCTTCTCCAGCTTGGGCAGCTAATTTAGATCCTTCTCCATGAAACGGAGTATTAATATAAGTAAAATTGGCTTTTCCAGTATCAATGAATTCCTCTTTTAATTGCGGATACACACGCTTACTCCATTTCTTACAGGCAGGGCATTTATAATCACCGAATTCAATGATTTGTACAGGTGCATTATCCTCTCCCATAGTGGGGTGGTTTTTTATCGAAGGGGATTCACTTGTCGTATGGCTTTCTTTTTCTCCTGCACTTTCGCTTTGGTTATTTAATAAAACAAGGGTGGTAATCAACCCTATAATTACTAAAGTAACCACCATAATTATAGGCATAGGATTCTTTTTAGACATGGACTTCACTCCTTAACGGTTTATTTTTTAGCAAGATACGCTAGATTTAGAACAACCCTATCATGAAAATTGATTGGGGTTTACGCATGATTATAACGATTCCATGACATTTAAGGCTTTCTACGATCACTCTCTTTTTTTCTCTTATTTCGTTTTAAAAGGATGACTATGAATATCGTGTATATAATAGATATACCTACAGCCATGAGGGTTATAGACACAAAAAATGGATCAATCATAAAAGAACTCCTTTCTTTGAAAAAATCTACTTCTTTAAAACTTTTTCAATTGAACCGATTATAGTTTAACACCCAAATATATACCCATTCAAATAATTATTTGAATGTTGGCATAATGTTATCTTTCATTTTACAACCTTATGTTCTAGTTGAGAGGAAACTAGTGTTAACCGATGAGTATCTCATTCCTTTTTAAGATCTAGCATTATGAAATGTGATCTCGAAAATAACAAAAGGCACTCTGGGAAAGAGTGCCTCATAAATGAAAAATAGCTATTAAAGGAACAAATCAATTTACTCGTTTACAAAATGCTCTGGTAATTCATCAATTTGTGCATCCTTCGCTCTCTCCAATCGTGCCCATTTAAAGAATACATAGGTTATCGCCGTACCATAGGAAAACTCCTGAACGACCTTCATAATGATACCCCCTAGTCGCTGATCCTGTAGTGGGCCAAGCCATGGGAAAAGTTGGGGTGATTCAAAGATAGAAGGATATATTACATCTCCCCCAAAAATAATTAAAGCACAGGCTGGTGTTATTAACAGTCCATTCGCAAACATATAACCAAGTTTCTTTAAATAGGACATGTCGTTAATTTGACCTTCTGGTGCCAAAACTTGGATCCACATTAAGAATGCAGATGTGTTCAAGACAATATGTAAGATCTCCAGTAGAATAAATTCCTCCAGAAAGTATTCATAGATTGATGGTATATGGTAAAAGGACCAAAGTGCATTAAATAATATTAAATTAATCAAAGGAGACTTTAAAATACGTAAAATTTTTGGTTTGAATATTTTTTCGTCCAAAAAATGATAAAACCCTTGTGGCATACCTAATAGAATAAGGGGGGGCATGACAATATACATCAAAGATGTTTGAAGCATATGCGCACTAAATACAAGATTGTTGGATAAGATAGCAAGAGGGCCTGCTAATGTAATATAAATGGTTAATAACCCTAATAGAAAACATATCTTCTTCCTAAGATTACGTTCTCCTAAACGTTTCTTTGATATTTTACGCATTGTCCTAAGGTAAGCAATGTAAACCACTATTAAAGACAAAAGTAAAATGGGATTTAGTATCTCGAACCAAGTGTACTGTTGAAATAAATTCCCTTCACCAGTTGCCCTTACATCTGGGTTATGAGCAAATGCTTGAATGGGTAAAAAGATAAACAAGAACAGTGTTAAACCTAGTATGTTTAATCGATTCTTTACTTTCATATTTTTATCTCCTTGTTTTTCGGCCATTTCCTATTTACATAGAAAAAAATTCCGAATTGGTATTTTCAAAAAACAATGTAAACAAACGTTGTCTCTGAATTTAACATGCTTTATAAACTTTTTGAAGTGCGTTTTGTGTTTACTTATAAGTTTGGTTTACGGACCAACTGGATAAACCTCCTCAATAAATCAGTGACATAATTGGTGTAAATACCCGCGTTGACATATGCGCAGTAAACGCATAAAATATAAACTAATAATCAAATAATTATTTGAATGAGGGTGGTAAAATGAGTAAAGATATAGTGAACGCTGGGTCTCCCGATACATGTGATACATTTTGTTACGATGAAGAGATCGTTAACCGGATACAACCTCAAATGGATAACGTTCAGGGTGTAGAGTTGATTTTTAAGGCATTATCCGATGCCACACGTTTAAAAATTGCCTATGCTTTAACATTAGAAACGGAGCTATGCGTGTGTGATGTGGCCAACATCATTGGTTCAACCACGGCAACGGCTTCCCATCATCTACGATTATTACGAAATATGAAATTGGCTAAGTATCGAAAAGAGGGGAAGCTTGTCTTTTATTCTCTAGCTGATGAACATGTCCATCAGTTAGTGTCTATCGCGATGATTCATTCAAAAGAAGGTGATTCTAATGGAAGACCATAAAAACGTTTATCGTCTTCAAGGATTATCCTGTACAAATTGTGCCGCCAAATTTGAAAAAAACATACGCGATATTCAAACCGTTAATGATGTCGATCTTAACTTTGGCGCATCTAAAATAACAGTCCATGGGGATGCATCGGTTGAACAGTTGGAACAGGCAGGAGCCTTTGATGGAATCAAAGTTTATCCTGAACGCCAACGACAACCAGAGAAGAAGGAACCTTTTTGGAAGAACCGTGGAAATGTCATGACGATGGTTTCTTTATTCTTCATTGTGATTGGATATGTTCTATCGTTTCAATTAGGGGAAGATGACGTCATAACGATTGGCACGTTTGCGACAGCAATCTTAGTTGGGGGTTTTGAATTATTCAAGGTAGGTCTGAAGAACCTAACCAAGTTTCAATTTGATATGAAAACCTTAATGACCATTGCCATTATCGGTGCTGCTGTTATTGGAGAATGGGGGGAAGGTGCTGTTGTTGTTTTCTTATTTGCTTTGAGTGAAGCACTGGAAGGCTACTCCATGGATAAGGCACGCCAGTCCATTCGATCTTTAATGGACATCGCCCCCAATAGGGCTACCATTAGACGTGGCGATGAAGTTATGGAAATGGACGTTGAGGATGTTCAAATCGATGATGTTATGCTTATCAAACCAGGGCAGAAAATCGCTATGGATGGTGAGGTCGTCAAAGGTCAATCGTCGATTAATCAATCAGCGATAACAGGAGAATCCATACCAGCCCATAAAAACGTTGGAGATGAAGTATTTGCCGGAACGTTAAATGAAGAAGGTGTGTTGGAAGTTCGTGTGACCAAGCACGTAGAAGATACAACGATTTCCCAAATCATTCATCTAGTTGAGGAAGCACAAGCTGAAAAGGCACCGTCTCAACAGTTTGTCGATAAATTTGCCAAATACTATACTCCGGCTATTATAACGATTGCTTTCCTTGTCGGTGTTATTCCTCCCCTTTTCATGGGTGGGGTATGGTCCGAATGGATTTATCAGGGTCTAGCTGTTCTAGTTGTTGGTTGTCCTTGTGCGCTTGTTATTTCAACTCCAGTCGCCATTGTTACGGCGATTGGAAATGCTGCACGTAGGGGCGTGCTTATTAAAGGTGGAATTCATTTAGAGGAAACCGGGCGTTTAAAAGTCGTGGCTTTTGATAAGACGGGGACCCTCACTGAAGGTGTCCCTGAAGTGACAGATATAGTGTCTATATCAGGAATCGAACAGGAAAAGTTGTTAGGTGTTGCAGCTGCTATTGAAGAATATTCACAACACCCCCTTGCTTCAGCAATTATTCGTAAGGCTGAACAGGATAATACGGAGTCCTATACAGCTGAAGATTTCCAATCCATTACAGGCAAAGGTGCAAAAGCGTCCATCAAACAAACGACGTACTATATTGGAAGTCCATCTTTATTCCATGAACTAAGCTCTATTTCAAACGAAATACAACAACAAGTCAAACACCTACAAATACAGGGTAAAACTGTCATGCTGGTTGGGAACGAACAAGAAATAAACGGCTTAATAGCTGTGGCTGATCAAGTTCGCAAGGATAGTCCGTCCATCCTTCAAAAACTGCACAAGTTAGGTGTTAAAAAGACGGTGATGTTAACAGGAGATAATGAAGGTACAGGAAAGGCCATTGGTCAACAGTTAGGGATAACCGAAGTGAAAGCTGAACTCTTGCCCCAAGATAAACTGGATGCCATTAAGTCTCTTCGGGAACAACATGGAAATGTCGCAATGGTGGGAGACGGTGTGAATGATGCCCCTGCCTTAGCAACGGCTACGGTTGGTGTGGCTATGGGGGGAGCTGGAACAGATACAGCCCTAGAAACAGCCGATATCGCTTTAATGGCTGATGATTTAGATAAGCTTCCTTATACCATATCCTTAAGCCGGAAAGCTTTAAATGTGATTAAACAAAATGTGACCTTTGCCCTTGGAATAAAAGTTATAGCTTTGTTACTAGTTATACCCGGTTGGTTGACTCTATGGTTGGCAATATTCGCTGACATGGGAGCCACGCTTATTGTCATTTTAAATTCCTTACGATTAATGAAGTCAAAATATGGTGGTTAAATATAAATCCCCTTTTCCTTTTTGGAAGGGGATTTTTTAATAATTAAACGATCGTAATCTCGTTAAAACCGAATAAATCATTTTTTTGAGTGGAACATATAGGGAAGGAAGTAAGGGGAGGATCAAACATGAAATTGAACAGCCCTAGGTTTGGAGCATGGTTTAGTACATTTGCCTATTTATTGGTTGCTGCCATTAAAGTTATAATTGCTTTACAAGCTGCCTCAGTTGCGTTATTAGCAGACGGCTTAAATAATCTTACCGACATTGTCACCTCTGTAGCGCTTATTATTGGGTTATACATAGCTAAGAAAAAGCGTGATGATAATCATCCTTATGGACATTTACGGGCTGAAAACGTAGCTTCCCTATTAGCCTCATTTGTCATTGCTATGATCGGTTTTCAAATCTTATTTGATACAACTCGTTCCATTATTAATAATAATTACGCTACCCCAGACCCCTTAGCTTCTTGGATTGCTTTTGGAAGTGGAGCCTTCATGTTTATTGTTTATTTTATAAATCGTAATATAGCTTCTAAAGCCAATAGCCAAGGTTTAAAGGCCATTGCGAAAGACAACTTTTCCGATGCTTTAGTGAGTATTGGTACGGGGATTGGAATATTAGGAGCACAGTTAGGTCTTTCTTGGTTGGATCCGATTACAGGTGTTGTGATTGGTCTTGTAATCCTATGGGCAGCATGGGAGATTTTTGAGGAAACTTCTTTGATTTTAACAGATGGAATTAACCCTGATGACATACAAAAATACAAGGAGACTATTTCCAATATTGATGAAGTCGAAAGTGTGAAAGACATAAAAGCAAGGACTTCAGGTAGTAAGGTTATAATAGATGTAGCCATTACACTTCCCCCAAATCTTACGGTTAAAGAAGTTACCCATATTGTTAATAAGATAAAAGAATTAACAAAAGAAAAGCATGATAGTCTTGTCACGTTGGTAGAAACTGTTCAATGCAAATAAAGTTACTTGCCTTCAACGTCTGAAAGCCGCATTTTCAATAAAGAATGCGGCTGTTTTAAAAAATTATTTCGTTATTTAGCAATCGCGTCCCTTTTGTGGAACTAGAATATGTACATTTAAAGGAGTAACCTACTCCTTATGAGATGGCATTTGTCAGCCACCTTCTATACAAGTAGTCGTTGAACTTCCAACAATAGCATTGAGTTCTTGAAGTAAAGGAGTCAACGCATTAGCTTCAACCATTGTCCCTAAAGCTTTTTCAGCTAGTGGAATATTGTGTTTCTTAAAAACATCGACTGTATTCCCCCAAACTTCAACGATAGCTTTGGGTGACATATTTGATTGTATAATCACTTTGATAACCTCCTTTTTATTGGCGTGGGGCAAACAACATAACAGAAACTCCAACTAAGCATATACCTGCACCTACCCAGTCATAAAAATCAGGCGTTTTTTTATCAATACCCCATCCCCAAAGGACAGATAATATTATAAAAACACCTCCGTAGGCCGCATAAACTCTCCCGAAAGAAGGGAACGTTTGAAACGTAGCTATAACACCATACATAGCTAAGGATAAGCCACCTAACATCCCCCAATAAAAAGGTTTTCCTTCTCTCAGCCACAGCCAAATAAGATACCCACCACCAATTTCAGCTAACCCAGCTAAAAGGAATAATACAATTGTCATAACCAACCCTCACTTCATTTTTTACCGTTTTTAACCTTTTACATAAGACATTCTACAAACTTGCCCGGACAAAAAGATGGATTGGCCATAAAGGGGAATTCTCTTCTTTCACATGATCTAGTCAGGGATATTTGAAGTTAACTTCCAGCTGAAGTATAAGGTGTGTAGCAATAACAATAGGATTAGACTTATAGCGAAAAACAAAAAGCTAAAGCTGTAAGGGGTATTAATAAAAAGCGCTTGTTGGAGTGAAGTAACTAACATAATCACCCCTACACTAATGGTTGTTTTAAGAAGGAGCTGCTTCAACCTTTGGGGTTTACTAAACAATCTCATAAGAGTAGTGGCTGTAAACCAGTATATAACAACCAGTGCAGTAAGAAAGATCATGTTTTTAGAATCTAATAGTAAGCCCGTAATGAAACTGGAAATATAAAAAAACACAATGTAAATAACAATAAAAAAATAAGGAAGTTTATGAGCTGATTTCATGAAACATAGATTCTCCTTTTTATAGTTAGAATATTTAATGTTTCAAGGTCTTTTGTCACAGACAAAAGACCTTTATATTATTGAATTCCTATCATCAAAGCAAAATAGAATGATAAAACCATAAGTAAGGTAGCGCTTGAAGTCATGGCTACCGATTCCCGTTTAACGGCTGCCATAATAGTTATCGTCGTAAATAACACGCCCATAATACCTAAAAGAAGACTCATGGGTCCAAAAGAAAAGCTTACGTTAAATATTCTTAAAGACTCTGCATTTTGAATGGTTTCAACTAGATCACTTTGCGTAAAAGTTGTGTATAGGGGGGAAGCCCCATAAGATTTTATTAAACTATAGATTTGATGCGGAGGCCATGACTGCCCCATGAATGCGGTCAGGCCAAAGATAACCAAAGCATACATACTTTCTAATCGTGCCCACTTCAAGGGGTTAAAAGATACATCATTGTTCCTTTTTCGAAAAATAATTCCATTAATTATCGCGAATAATACTAAGGAAACCATGAATAAATGCTTAAAAAGCAAGGCCTGTCCATAGTTTACGGTTAAACTATTCTGATACTCTTGAAAAATGGAGGCATTAGGATCATCATATGAATTAATATCAATACTCATCGTAAAATAACCTGCCACAGAAACAATAATCAAACAAACCACTGCAACTGGGGTAAACCATTTAAGGAATCGTAACCAATTCTCCTTTGTTTTGGAAAACCAACTTGCTACAAAAAGAATCCCTATCCACACTATGACAGCTAAAAAGTGAAACGTATGGGCTAGAAAACCCTGCCATTCTGTAATCGTTGCTGCATGACTGGATCGTGTGTAGCCAACAAGCATTAACAATGTCAATAGTAGAGCTAAACCAAGCAATATAGGATTAGTTTTGAAGTTTTTAGGTAGTAAAACTCGAATAAGAAGCGCTGAAATAAGGGTAATGAACACCCAGGCTTGACCCACTTCAAACGTGAATAAGACATTTTTAAAAATGAACCACATGTCACGATCTCCCGAAAAGATGGCCGTTGTTCGAATAACGGGAAATAAAGCAGCTAGAGGGATAACCCCTGTTGCTATAAAAAGTATCTTTTTAGGTATGTTAATCGGTGGTTTATGGGTATCCGGCACGAGCAGAAGGATGAGTGCCCCGACTAATACTGAAAAAGAAATATATAATAAAATTTCAGCTAACGTTAATACAATTATCATGTTGAACCCACCCTTATTGTCTTTTCTTACTAAACAGCATCCAGAACAATAATAAGGCCCCGGCAATGAGTATAACTATAATCATTTCATACATGAATGGAGATGGATTGGATTCATTTTCACTCTTAACCTGCTGTGAAGCATTTTTTCCATCCGTCCCTTGTTGTTTGGAGGCTGAATTATCCGGGTTTTCGGTTTCTGAATTTGCCTTTTCTTTTTGTTCAGAGTTGCCTGAATTCTCTGTGTCAGGTGATGCCTCTTGAGTCGTCGAAATCGTAAAGCTATATTGTTTTTCAATTAAATGGCCATCGGCCCCAAGGATCTTCCACTTTACCTGGTATGTACCTGATGCAAGGTTTTCTTTAAAACTAGCTTCCAAAGTATTACCTTTGACGGTAACTGAGTTTGGTTCAATACTTTCTCCCTGTTGATTCAGAACATACAGCGTACTTCCTTTTTCAATTTTCGTGTTAAAAGATAATTTGATACGTTCTACGGGCTCTTCTAGAGTTGCACCATCCTTAGGTGTGGAATTTTCTAATACAGAGTGTGCTTCTATGGTATTCATTGGGATCATACTTACCATCAATGCTAATACTATAAACGAAGCTAAGAGTTTTTTATTCATCGAATCTTCCTTTCATCTTTTCTTTTTTAAAAGGAGTTTTCTTAAGTCTCTAACAATAGCATCCATTTCACCGACATCTACTCCTATCTTTTTATGACTCCTCCTTCCTTCTGGCGTGACTTAAAGAAACTGGTCCCGTGAATGAATCCACCCGTAAAGGTCTATTTACCTAACATGTTTCTTCAATTTAGATAAATGGAATGAATATCCTTTCACTCATGCTTGCCCCCTTTTTCTTAACGAATTCTTAATCAGAATAACACCTTAACAATAAAGAACGCTTTCAAATCTGATAATTGTTTGAAAGTGTTCAAAAACGAAAGATAGGTCACTTTTTCCCCCAAAAAAATGCCCCCAAGGCTAAGCAATGGAGGCATACGATTTAATGGTCATGTTGGTGGGAATGATCTTCACCTTCATTTTTACATAAAAGAGAATCATCATGAGGGTGCTCACGTGTTTCCATTTGGACCGTTACATGGCCTATATCTTTATCCTTTAGTTGGGATTCAACATTTCTTAATAGTTCCTGACACTCTTGGACTGTTAAATTCTCCGTAACTACAGCATGACAGGAGAGAGCATTTTGCCCACTTGTAATACTCCATACGTGTAGATCGTGAATACCTAGAATCTCGGGAATCGCTTCGATCGTGTCGGTAACGTCTTGAATGTTTACGTTTTTAGGTGTGCCTTCCATTAAGACGTGAACAGAATCTTTGGCTACACGCCAACCACTAATTAATACAAGGACAGCTACAATGACACTTGCGAGAGGGTCGGCCCACCCCCATCCTAAGAACATGATGAGTAGCGCAGCAATAACAGCACCCACAGATCCTAATAAATCACCTAATACATGTAGAAAAGCAGCTCGCAAGTTTATGTTTTCCTTGGTATCCCCTTTACGCATCAAAATCCACGCAACAATTACGTTTACAAGGAGACCAATAAAACCTATCGTAAGCATTCCAGCAGAAGCAACTTCAGGCGGATCCGAAAAGCGCTGATAGGCTTCATAGAAAATGTACAATGCAATTAATATGAGTGTAACCCCGTTGAAGAGGGCGGCTAGGATTTCAAATCGTTTGTATCCATAAGTCTTGCTATAGTTGGCTACTTTTTCTCCCATTATAAAGGCTAAAAGGCCAACCCCTAACGATACGGAGTCACTTAGCATATGTCCTGCGTCAGCCAAGAGAGCAAGACTGTTGGTTAAGATTCCCCCAATGGCCTCCACAATCATATACAAAGTAATAATAATAAAACTAATCATTAAAGCTTTTTTGTTTGCGCCATGCGTATGATCATGACCATGATCGTGTCCCAAACTCATACCTCCTATGTTAATCCCTTATTTTCAAATGTTTATTAACAGTGACTTGCGTGCTTAATCGTTTGGTTTAGCATATTCATAACATGTTCATCATCATGGGAATAATACAGACTTTTCCCATCTCTGCGGAATTTTACTAACCGTAAGTTCTTTAGAAAAGTCAGCTGATGGGAAACTGTTGATTGACTTAGGCTTAGATGTTCAGCAATTTCGTTCACAGCATATTCATTTTGAAACAGTAAATGGAGAATACGAATTCTCGTTGGATGACACAATGCTTTAAAGGTTTGTGAAACGACAAATAATGTTTCCTCATCAAGTTCTTTTAGGGACCTGTCGTCCACTTTATCCTCAAAATCATGTAACTCCGTTACCACGGCTTTACCATTATTTTTGGTTTGTGTTGCATCATTCATAGCAATATCTCTCCCTTTCTGAAGTTATCCCCTACATATGTATACATTAACATATGAACATATTACACGCATGATAAATCAACGTCAAACATAAATAAGTTATTAGGGGGATACATTCATTTTACGCTTCTGATTAATGTCAAAACAACTATGGAGAGATAGAATGGGAACAGCATGGATTATGGGGGCTTTTGCCTCTGGATTAGGAATAGGAATCGGCGGAATTTTTGCTTGGATTTTTAAAGGAGTTCAACAAAGCTTTATATACGCTTTGTGCACGGGCCTTATCATTGGATTGTTAGCTTTTGAAATGATTCCTGAAAGCCTCCGCCTGGGCGGATGGGGGGTGTTTTTTGTAGGGGCCATTGCTGGAATCACTCTTTTTCGGTATATTCATCACTCTATTGATAAGGTTACAATCATTACCCGAAGCCCTCAAAAAGATATCTTTGTTCGAACAGGTATTATCTTAACCATTAGTATTTCTGTTCATAATTTTCCAATGGGATTTGTACTTGGTTCAAATATAGGAACAGAGTTAGCTGGTGCCATGGTGCTAACTCTCCTTTTACATAACATTCCCGAGGGGATTATCATATTCACACCCTTATTTTTATCGGGGTTTGGGATTCTAACCTGGATGTTGTGTACAATGGTTGTTACGCTCCCCATCATCATAGGTTCTCTATTGGGACAATTTATCGATATTAGTTTCCCTTTTTTGTTAGCCTTCATTGTAAATATAACGATTTCCATTATTTTCATGGTTGCCATACAGGAGATTTTTAAAGAGTCTATACAACAATCCTCATGGACGTATAGCCTTATTGTGGGTATGGTAGGAATTGGGGGGATCTATTTATATTTAACATTAAGCTGAGCCAAAATAACCTCTTTAAAAGAAAACATTCAAGAGAAAGTATCCTTACCATCTCACTTTATTTACAGTTTAAGATTGAGGGGAAAGGATATAAAATTGAAAAAATATATGTCTCTAACTCTTAGGACCACTAATTAAACCCTACTAAAGCCACAGGCTGTTGAGATGATCCCAACAGCCTCTTTTTTATGCTACTGATTCAACTACCGAAGGGAAAACCATTATTTAACGATGGAACGGCCATATTATAGGATCACCCTTGCTCGTCTTATCCCTTAACGAATTGGGATTATGTGTAAGTTGTTTAGAGAAAACATAAAGTGACCATCATGATAGTGGAAACATTCGCCAGATTTATTACAAAAGGGTTAATGATTTTAAGTATTCATTACAATCATTTAATCTATACACTCTAATTATAGGTAGTGATATTATGTAATCTAGCAACCTTAATACTTATTGAGGAACCATAAAGCTTGATACATTCAAAACTAGCATTTTTATCTAGTTAAGTAACTTTGTGGTACAGAAAAACTTTGGACAGGGGTATTAACATGAAAAGAATCACATTAATTGTAGCCATGATGGTTATCATGAATGTATCAATTGTTTCCACAGCTTTTGGTGCATCAGATAAATTCCAGCCAAATTTAATGAGCAAATCTGCTATCATGATAGACTCAGAGACGGGCGAAGTGCTCTACGAAAAAAATGCCAATAAAAAAATGTATCCGGCTAGTCTAACCAAAATTGCAACAGCTATCTATGCGATAGAAACGGGTGATTTGGATGACGTTGTCACCGTTAGTGAAAATGCAAGAAACACGGTGGGCACAAAAGTCTATTTGGAGAAAGGAGAACAAGTTACCCTAAAAAAGTTGCTTCAAGGGCTGCTGATTAATTCCGGTAATGATGCGGGTGTTGCGATTGCGGAACACTTGAGTGGGAGTGTAAAGCGTTTCTCCACTGAGCTCAACCAATATTTAGAAAACGTCATTGACGTTAAAAATACCAATTTTGTAAATCCACACGGTCTTTTTGATGCTCAACATGTAACTACAGCGAAGGATTTAGCTAAAATTACACAGTATGCAATGAAGAATGAAGTGTTTAGAGAAATATTTGGCACAAAGAAACTAAAATGGAACGGCGAATCATGGGATACTACCCTTTATACTCATCATAAATTAATGAGGCAAAATCCATATAAAGGAGTAACTGGTGGAAAGACAGGATTTGTTAACCAATCAGGATTTACTTTAGCAACTACCGCAGAAAGAGAAAACATAAGCTTAATAGTAATCACTCTAAATAGCAATTTCCAAAGAGGGGCTTATAACGATACTACAAAACTACTAGACTATGGATTCAAAAATTTTCAAACTTCTACTATTCCCGAAGGAACCACGTTTATAGTTGATGGTGTAAAGTATAAGGTCCCCGAAAGACTATCCTATACAAAACCCTTGAATAGAAAGGTAAGTAAAGAAATAAAAGATGGAAAGTTAAAGATTATTGATCAAAAAAATGGTTCAATCCTAACTTCCCTTCAATTGGATAAGGTTGAACCTAAGAGAGAAAAGGTATTAAAGGAACAAGATTTAACATCTAAGAACGTTGATACCGTAGGGGCAGTTCTCAGTAACCTCCCAGGGGTAGTATCACTCCTTGGTAAGGCATTGCATCACCCGTTATTATTGAATACTCTTTCGCTCTAATCACCTATCGATTTTAATAGATGTTGGTATGCTTGGCATCGATAGGTGACCTTTTTCATACCATACTGCGGTTCGAAAAAAGTGCAAACCCAGGACTTATTTCAATTCCTCGTAGTTTACGCCCACCACTAAGACAAATAAAAGCTTAACCATCAGAATGGAGAACCATACTTCAAAATTTTCAAATCCTAACCTGGATAAACTACTAATCAAGAACACGGGGGACAAAAACACCCTTTTTCACAAGAATTCGGAAGGTTAGTTCTGGACGATGAGCATCAAAATGTTATTGTGAACAAATCCCTATTTCCGGGTTAGAAGGCAGTTGAGATGCACTTTATGGAGCATCAAAAGCAGCAAAACTAGGTTTCACAAACGTATAACAAATTGTCCTTAGAAATACAGAAATTAGCAGAGGATGGGGCAAACATCATGATCAAAAATGGATGGATGGAGGAACCACCTAGAGCATTAGACAGGGATGAATTGGCAAAGAAAAAATAATACCCTATTACATGATGTGGGAAGAACTTATATTAATTCAGTTCTAGTTGGCCTACTGCACGTACAGACTGACCGAAAAGCAAAGAACGCTTTCCGTCATTCTGTACGTGTCGCTTCTCCCTAAAATTAGCGATAACTACGGACTGTCAATTTTTTAAGGGGTGAACGAGTCGGCATTGATAGCAAAATCGAAGAGGGCACACCTTGAAGTCAAAAAGCAGGACTTCAAGGTTGCGTTAGATACGATAAGCAGACTTGACGTCTGCTTTTTATTTTTGCTTCAGCATTTCTGTCCCTTTTGCATTCCGAATCGTATCACTCGCAAGTCCACTAAGAAAAAAACAGGTCGGGTCCCGTATGCCCTACCTATTTTTTCTAAGTGAACGAGCTAGCAGCGCAAGGGGCAAAAAAACTTTTCGCTTTTAATAAGTAAAAGCGGAAGCGAAAACTTTTTTGTGCGGAAACCCTTGCGCTGCTGTCTATGCTCCAGATTCGTTCTCCATGTCAAAAGGGCAGAAATAATTCCCTTTGGGGAACCATCCGTTTCGGATGCAAAAGGAAAGGAGTAAAAACATGCAAAGAGAAAAGGAAGAATTTAAAAATAGGAGTGAATATCATGAAGAATGAATTCGTTAATCCAGTAGTGGTTCCAGATGAAAATTCGAAGGTTATAGCGAAGGCCGAGGTTCCTGAAAGAGTTAAAGCGGTCGCAAAAACATTAAAACCACTTGTTGGGAAAAATGTTTCCCTAGCTGTTTTAGAGAGAGAAGTGTTTAAACACAAGCCTATCCTTACAATGAATGAGCTTAGGGACATCACCAACCGTGAAGGTGAGATTGATTTTTTGGATAAAAGTTTCCCCATCTATATTAAACAAGGAGACGATTGGGTTTATCCCCATTACACCATGTTAATTAATCTTCATTTGATCGAGGATAACGGGGGTTTCTCTGATCAATCAGTAGTCAGGGTCATTTCCCTTAAATACAAGGGTGTTGAGGAGACAGTACAGGGATTGCGTAGTGTGTACGTAGTTTTATGTGGAATATCAGAACAAGTGGAGAAGGAAAAAGAGCAAGAAAAGGAAGATAGACGTTCTATAAAAACCCGAAGCTATGGGCCTAAACTGTAGACCAGCTAAAACACTAGATAAGGAAGGGGGATTCATCTTCCTCCTTCTGATATAATGAAGTATAAAATTGAACCATATGGTTCAAAAATGGAGGTTGAACCAAATGCCTGAAATTCATGAGGTCAATATAGATAAAATTACGCAGGAGCTGCACAATGCCTTTTACTTATTCAATAAACACTATTTCAATGATGAGTTGCCGACTCCGGCAATCACCATACAATCATCAGGACACAAACGGAAATCGATGGGATGGTGTACGGTTGTACCCGTATGGGGAGATAAAGAAGGCAAAACCAAAATGTATGAAATCAACTTATCAGCAGAGTTCCTTGATTTGGACTTTCACGAAACGATGGACACCTTGCTTCATGAAATGGTACATCTTTATCACAAAGTTAATGACATTCAGGATTGTAGCCGTAAAGGGACGTACCATAATAAACATTTTAAAAAGAAAGTGCTAGAAATTGGATTTGAATATCAAAGCGACAAACCCGACCCTACTCACGGTTGGACTTATGCAAGGTTGGGGCAAAAAGCAAAGTATGAAATTTCAAACATGAATATAAACGCTGATGTATTTACCATCTCACGGCGTGGTTCTATGTACTTTAATGCCTTAGAAAACGGTCAATCAGCAGAAGAAGCCGAAGCCCAATCAGGGAGGGAAACGTCATCGGCAGGTAAACCATCATCCTACAAGTGGGTTTGTTCTGGCTGCGGGCTTATTATGCGGTCATCAAAACAAGAAGTGAATGTAAAATGTGGTGACTGTGATATAACCCTAGAAAAGCAATAAACATTCAGTTTTTTTATCTCCCGGAATTATGGCCAAAAAACATTGTTCGCTTATTCGGAACTTGGTCAATCAACCAGGACAAAATATCGTTCGTCTTTTTGAATGAAATTGTTCTAGTATTCCTGGACAAAAACAACAAAATTGAGATGGAAAGACGAACATTGCACAAATCTAAAGCAAATTAAATTTTTCTACTACAATAAAAAGGAGTTTTGTTATGATGAAAACGTGCTGTTACTGCGGAAGTCCGGTTGAACCCTACGAACAACATTACTACTGTGATTTTTGTGAAATGAAAATTGGAAAGACGGATGTACAACATGACGGCAAGCGCAAAAACTTCTTGCCGGAATCCCAACCATCCAATATTGATGCAGAGAAGTCCACACCTGAATTAATGACCTATACAACTATTGAACTTATGTTCATGCTCAAAATCGCTCGTAAAGAGCGATCAGACACCTACCATGCTCGTCATACGTTTATTCAAGCCATGAAAACGGGTGCTGATGAGTTTCAAAACGGTGAACGTTACACCTATGATATGTATGATTACTGGACAAGAAAGTGCTTTGTCCTAGAAAATCTGATACGTGAACGGATTGGATACATCCCACACAAATTAACAGAATCCTATATTCAAAATCTTGCTGCAAGAATGGAAGAATCGACAAAAAAGAGGATGACACTAAGGAAGGCTAGAAGTATTTAGGAGACGAAAAATATAATAGAGCGTATCTAGTCACAACAATGTTGTTTAAAACGTGGTTGAACTGGAACAAAAATGCGAAGGGGTATTAATAGGTATGAAAGCAAAATTATTTGAATTCTTTATTACTGACTTTGAAGAAGTGTACGCAGTAATGGATGATGAAAACCAGCGATTACATATTTCTGCTGTAAATTTCAATTACAACATTACATTAGATCTAACAGGAGAATTAAATGAGCAAATTGAACAACAAACGAAGTACGGAGAAATCAGCTTTAATAAAAAGATTGTACAAGTTGTAGAGAAAATCATTAAAGAATTGAAGCTAAATTATAAAGTTAATGCAAAGTAAACACCTCAAAAACCCACATTTTATGGTAAATAAAAAGAAGCCATTTTCGATCGTTTTTTCAAAATGGCTTCTTCCCGACAGATTTCAATTTTGTTTTTATAAAAAAGTTTGATTATTTTTTACCTGTGTTGCTCAACAATCGCGCCTCTTTTCCGGAATAACAAAACTTTATTAAAAATACTCTTTCATTTTACCATTTAACTTTTTTCCTTGATATTCTAGCAACTTCGTATCTTTTCCAAGTCGTATGGTTATCTAAAGTGCAACCCAATACATCTCTTAAACCTAATCTATTCAACATATTATCTTCTTCTTTTGTTATCACACATCCGATGAGATTCTTATCAAGAAATTCATACAATTGTTCATCACTACTTTTGTTACCCAGCATTTTTAATATTTCTCGTCTAATTACATCACGAGGTACAACATGGTCATGTCCTTTCATTCTGTCTTTTTTCTTTTAACATATTGTTCATAAGCTTTCTCAGACCACCATGTACAACCTTTATATTTTCCATCATATTCTGTCCAAGCCCATAAAAAGTGATCAAGCAATATATGAACATTAGCTAGTGGCAATTCGGACAACGTATAGAGTTGATAAATTTTTGAAAGCGATTTAACCATATCCCGATTTGGTTATGAACTTTCTATTTTTCTCTGCTATCCTTCCCACATACACTCACCTACTTTGGTTACTTATTCAACAAACTGTCTATTGCGGAACATTTTTATTGTAACGGAAACATCTTTATTGTCACTCGACAGTAAAATAATGAAGAAGGGGTAGCACCCCTTCTATTACAATTTGATACCTTGCTTGGCTTCCTCCGTCACTTCTTCTTTCCTATCCTGCTGTTTTTCCTGTTTCGCCTCATTGCCTGTTAAAAACTTGTTTAAACTTTGCCGTGCATCTTGATCTTCATTAAAAAATTGCTGAACCTTATCCATTTTACCTTGAAGGCCTTTATTATTTTTAGAGAGATTTTCATTTTCTTTTTTTAAATTCTTGATCTCTTCTTTTAAATCTTCAATTTCCGAAGCCTTAGATGTTTGTTCGTCATTATTTGTTTGACTTTGTTCTGGCGGAACGTCTTCCTTCTGGTTAAGGTGATCTTCTACCTTTTGAGTTATTTCTTTCACTCTATTATTCAAATTTAAAACAGCATTGTCGATCTTGCTTTGAGCAAGCTCTTTAACATGGTCTACTTTCTCATTAACCTTCTCTTGTACGTCTTCGACTTTTCCTCGGGTTTTTTCAGCAACATTATTCTTCGATTCCAAAACCTTTGCCTTAAACTTTTTGGCAAATTCATTGGCCAGTTCTTTTAATTTCTCTTGAAAATCTTGAATCCATTCTGATACGGAAACCCCTTTATTTTGTTGCTGCTGTTGTGTATAGGATTCAAGCAAACTCTCAACTTTCTCGAAATGCTTATCTAGCATAGATTCAACTTGATTTTCACTTAATAAAGATTGACCGTTATCTTTTGCTTCCAACTGGCGGTTAATGACGTTCATTAATTCCTGACCGTGCTGCTCCATAGCTTCATTCATAATTCTTTGATTCATCGTGCATCTCTCCTTTGTTATTTTTTATTTAAAAAATAATTCTTGAATTTTTTAAGGTAATATTTTTTTACCATTACAAAATTCTTTTTAGTAAACATCTCACGGTTCTTTTGTTTAAACTTATTCCATGTTTGATTCGCTTCATTGTCTTCTTTTATCATTCTAATTTGTCTTTTTACGTTAAGAGTCACGTAAAAGCTAACCACTGCCAAAAATAGATAAGTAAATACATTATATGGACCAATTGTACTCTCCAAAAAATCCATTATCATTATCTTGTTCGCCCTCTAACCATGGCAAAGCGAGTAGCCATTTTCCCCCCATTGATCATGGTTCTGGAAGAACCTGTTCCATACCACATATGACGGAGAACAGATGGTCCGCGAATGATTAACACACACATGCCAATTAGCAACATGAATTTCCACCATGTAAAGCTGTCACTTGTTAAAATTTCTGTTATGGCAACCATCAACGCCATTTGTACAATAATTGTTGTTAGCTGCGATAAAACTTCACGCCACCAAACCGACATGTAATTGTTTTCATCTGAACAGACAGAGATAGCAGCCCAAATTGAAAGTAATTCCAGAACCAGTAAATCGACATGATAGATACATATTTTGATTGTAAATGCAACAATAGCAACTGTTACAAACCCTAAAACGATTAGAAACACAAAGCCATCACCGATGATGTCGCCAATACTTCCTTTTGATAAGTAATCCGTTACACCTTCTGCGGTGTACTTTCCCATTTCCCCAAACATCCAAGTTCCAAGGGGTGTTATTATGTCTCTAACAAGAAAAGTTAAAATGAAAGGGAGAATGGGTATCAATGCAGAAGCTAGCACAGCACGAAGGAGAATATCCGATAACCCAACTTGATGGGATGCACCTGCATTAGTTTGAATCGTATATTCAAGGATTTTCCATAGAAGAATCACGAGCATAACTCCTGCACCAAAGCTAATAAATAATAGATACGTTTCATTTAAGAACCCTGTCAATCCTTTGTGAGTAAAAACTATGTTTGCTAACCATTGTAGGGCTGATTCTAAGACATCCGAAATTAAGTTCTCAAAGAATTCCTTTATATTATCCGTTAAATTAAACACTCAACTCCCTCCCTCATATTTAACTAACCTTATTGATCTTCCATCCCCCATCCTTTAAAACCATTTCTATTTTCAATGCACTATCTCTTAAAGTAGATTCAGTAGCATCTATCCTTAACAATACTTGCTTTTGTTCCTCGTTTATTCGGTAATCAGTTATTTCATAAATGTTCCTAAAAGTAGTTTTTTTCTCCTTAATTTTTGTGTTAAGAAAAAAAGCAGATTCACTTTGATAAGATTTGTTATATTCTTTTCGGTTATCTATAGCTTGATAGACCTCCTTTTTGAAATCATCAGTGAAATAATCAATCATTTTTTTATCAACAGCATTTTTGATTTCTCCATTGTTGAGACTTGCAATGGATTCTCCATTCTCATAAAGTGAGAAAAAGTCCTTCAGTGCTTGCTTGCTCTCTTTTGCTGCTTTCTCAGGGTTAAACCCTCCCCCACCACAAGCAGCAAGTAACAATGTCATTACTAACAATGGCAATAAGTATTTTTTCAACGTCAACACTCCCTATCCGTTCGCCTCTTGATTAAAGAAGTTTTCGGCAGCATCCATCTGATTCTCTTGTTGTTCTTCCCTCTTTTGTTCCTGACTTTGATCGAAGGCTTGTATTTTTTCTTCAAACGCTGTCAGTACTTCTTCTGTCGGTTCATTCTCATAATCAACTTGACGAACTAAAAATTTATTGTCTTGATTTGATTGGGGGATAATACCCGGGAACAATTTATATTGAAATGCTTTATTAGCAATTACAGGCCTTTTGCCAGCGATAATCACAATTGATTCGTGATCGGGCATGGTAAGGATTTCATCCAAGTTTTTTAAATTCCTGCCTGTGTAATTAAAACTTTCAGATGCGGAGTTACTTTCACTTTTCCCCCTACTTTTTGATGTTGACCCTGTTTCCACCTTGACTGTCGCTTTACCCATTTGTTCCATGAAAAATTTACCACTTGTTTCATTCACGTTCCCCAAACAGATTTTCACCGCACAGTTACCAATAATGGATTCCGATTTTTCTTTACCGTAAATCGCCTGTAGCTGAGTAATATTTTGAACAATCGTTCCCACACCGATACCATAGCCACGGCATGTGGCTAAAAATCGTTCATAGTCATCAAATCGCCCAAGATTGGGAAACTCATCTAAGATAAAAAAAACAGATTGAGGGAGCTTTGCATTGTTCTCTGCACCGATACGATAAAGTTCATTGAACATCTGATTAAAAAATAGGTTAATCAACCCTTCCCATGTACTATCCATCACGGGAATAATTACATAGACAACTATTTTTCGCTTTCCTACATCCCCCACAAAAAAGTCAGAGAATGAAGTAAAAGCAGCAACCTCATCATCTACAAAATCGCCAATCGTAGTAAGTAAAGAGATAACGATGCTTGCACGGGTTTCTTCCTGTGACTTCATAAAACCGAGTTCATAAGCACGTCTGGCAGGGTTACGCCGATCAAGCATTAAAAACTGTTCATCGAGTTCACTTACACCCTTGCTTTTGTCTCTTTCGGGGTCAAATTCCTGCAAAAAGTCCAGTATCCCTGTCATATTCTGTTCTGATGGCTTCATTTCATTGATTGAGTAAAGAATCAATGCTTTGAGTAAACTTAATTGTGAGTTATACCAAATATCCTTTTTCTTCGGGTCGTTTTTAGCTGCAACAATGGTATTAGCAACCGTTGCTGCATGTATATCTTTCTTTACGTAATCAAAGGGATTGTAACGATCACTGCTAACCATATTACTGAAGTTGACGACACGAACATCATAGCCTTGTTTGCGCTTGATTTCAGATGTCTTCTCATATACCTCACCTTTCGGGTCGGTGACCACTATCGAACACTCTCGTTCATTCAGCACATTTGTCATCACATAACTTTGCGTTTTATAAGAACCTGGACCACCTACAACAAAGTGGTTACGATTCGGGGCACTACTGTCTGTTGGCTGTATCATGAGATTTTTTTGAAATTCCCCTAAGATGATGCCGTTCGTTTTCAATTTAGTCCCCTCCCTTGGTTTCTATTGATTCCATTAATTCATGAAAGACATCCTTTCTTGTTGCTCCTTTAAATTCGTTGCCTGTAAATATCTCCTTCGGTTTAGCAAAGCGAGCTGAACCATGATACCGTTCGTTCGGATCGACTTCCCACCCTTCTTTTTCCTTTCCTAATGTAACTGCAAGGTAAGCTGAATAAAATATACTTCCAATCAGCAGCATGTAAAAAAGAGGATTTGGATTCACATCCAAAGGATTCAATAAAATAGTGAAAGCTTTATCTTTAATCATGTTTAGATTGAGATTCCCCATGTTTTCAGCAATGAAAGGAAGCAGGTGTCCGATTTGCATGGTGATCTCAAAAAGGAATAAAAAGCAAAGAACGAAAACCAATATCTTTTGCTTTATCATTTTAAACTCCCCCTTAACTTTGGCTGACAGGTTGGATATACCCGTATGATTCAAGGGCTGTGATGATATAGCCATCATTTTTTGTTTTCACACCTGCTCGGAAAAGCTGATGCCGTTCACTCGGTGTGCTGCCCTCGATTTCGTAAGAACTCGTCATATAAACAAGGACATCCTTTGTGTTTTCTTTATCTGGTGGAGAAGAAGCAACATAAACCTTGATTCCTTTGACGTTATTCTGAAATTTAACCTTCGGAACTTCTCCCCCACCCATGCCATTTAAAGTTTGAATAACGTCTTTACTAACTTCTCCTTTTACGACTTCAAATCGTGTTAAATAATCTTCATTTCCATAATCGAAAAGCGTTTTAAATGTATCCTTAATGAACTTCTCTTTGTCTTGTGATAGGGATTCTTCAGAACCCTTTTCTGTCTTACCTTGTTTCTCCCCTTTTGTAATTTCTCTTTCCTCTTTTTCATTCGCTGATGCTTGATGATCGGTACTTAACGCACCGATATAGAGCAATAAGAAAATAACATTTGAGAGAATCAACGCTCCTATAATGAAGTATTGTTTCACCTTATCTCAACCCCATTAATATTGGTTTTAGTGTTATATTTAGTGTTAACTTATGTATTAGTTTTAATACTAAGTTAAGTACTAAACCTAACTTTATTATTAAACCTAATGTAGATATTATTGTTGAATTTAATTTTAACTTTAAAAATTTGCAATTCTACCAAACCCAACAAAATGTTTTGACCAGTAGCTGCTGTTTAAATTTGAAAACTCGATACCTGAACCGTTTGCATTGAACATTTTCCCATTACCGACATAAATACCAACATGCGTAATATGTTTTTGCGTTTCATAGGTTCCCGTAAAGAAAACCAAGTCCCCTACTTGCGCTTGCCCGGGTGGAATCTTCATGCTAGCAACGTATTGGGTTTGTGCTGTACGAGGAATATTGATGCCTGCCTGCCCAAACGCCCACATCATTAGACCAGAACAATCAAAGCCGACCGATGGGCTTGCCCCTGCCCACACGTAAGGGTCTCCTTCGAACCTAACCATGTTGTCAAGAATATTTTGCAGAGTAGCATTATCAGCCATTTTTATGTTGGTGTTGCCTTGATTGTTGCCGCCTGTTAAATTCTCCATGACATGGACTAAATATTGTGGGTCGCCGTAATCATCCCAACCCAAGCGTTTTGCTTGTTGTTGGGCGAATGTTTTGGCTAACTCCGGTGTATGCTTTCCTCCATGTTCAGCGATGAAGTCGATATAGCCAACACCGAAATTATAGCTTTGCACAATTGTTTTGAAATCGACTCCTGCTTCTTCACCTCTTTGAAGTAAATCAGCAAAATATTGTACTCCCACTTGAACACTTCTTATTGGATCTTGTATTGTATTGGGTGGTAATCCCAAGCTCTCTGATGCTTGCATAATATCCAATGTGTCAGAAGCTCCAAGTTCTTGAGCCATCAAAGCTAATAAAAACTCTGTATATTCGGCTACTCCATACTTTTCTGTATACGTTTCTAAGAGAGGTCTCCATTTGGCAATATAATCCGGAACTTGTGCCTTTCCGTGAATCGTTCCAACGTTTCCATAATTGGGTTGCTGTTCACTCTTTAAACCCAATGCGGCTGAAGCTAGAAGCAGGATTAAAATCAAAAATGCATACACGGCTTTTTTCCAGTGCTTTTTAGCGATCATTGCTCCTTTGACTGTAGCAACAGCAGACATGTTCACTTCCTCCCTGCTCTATTTCTTCAATTCTTCTAATCTCTTTTCAGCTTTCTTCAGTTCTTCGTTCAATTTTTCCTTTTCCTTTTCATCGTCCGTATCCTCTATTTGCTTTTTCAGATCATCAATTTGCTTCTCAATTCCTTCGATTTTTTTAAGCCGTTCGTTTTCTTGTCTCTTTTCTTCAATTAACTTCGTTAATTCCTTATCATCAAATTGATTGGCCAAATATTCCGCAGAGTGTAAATCGCCGTTTTCTATGAATGCTTTTCCCATTCGATGGGCTAGTGTTGCATCCTCAATAAAACTCTTACGGCTATCTAACACTGATTTGTTATAAGCCACAACAGCTTTTGCATCAGACAAACGTTGATTTTCCTCTAGTTTTAAATCAAGTATTTTTTCCTTTTTCTCTTGTTCATACATAGTTGATACAACGTTTTCTACGGTTTTATTTGTCGGGTTCGTATCCAGGGCAAGTTGGTATTGTTCTTTTTTGATGAGAAAAGCAGCAATCTCTTTTTCGCTTTTGCCTGCCCTTTTCATAATGTCTACCACTTGCTTATAGTCCTGATCGTGAACAGCTTGGATTTTTTCAATTTGTAATTCCTTCTGTTCTAATTTTTCACTATACTCTTGAGCAATGGCTTTACTTTGGGCGTTGGTTAACGTGTAAGCCCCTGTCACCCCTAACAACAAAGCGACAAGCGAACAAACGACAACCGCATAGAAACGATTCTTTAATCTTTTCTCAATAGATGCAATGTCTTGGAAGTATTGATATTGGGTGTATTCGTAGCTTTGTTGTAGGTCGGCTTTTAGTTCGGAAAGGTTTTCAGATTCCTCAATGGTTTTAAGTAACTTAATGACTTGCTCTTGTTCCCTCTTTTTAAAAACTAACTTTTTCTGCTTATAGGCTTTCATCCCGTGTCGCAAAAAGGCTTCATAAGACTGACAGGAGATAAGCGCATACGCTAGGGCTTTATATTGGTCGATAGCTTCGTGTTCTCCAAGTGCGCCTTTATTTATAACATCCACATAGGTAAAGCGAACACTGGTCATCGGGCGAAAGAAAACGGTACTTGGATGCAGCGAATAGGTATATTTACGGCTTAAAGGGTCAATTTCTAAAACTGATTTAATCGCTGCTATTCGAACAGGTAAGGTTTCCTTTTTTAATTGTTCAAGAGATATAAACTGGTCGGGAATATCGTACGTCAACTGCACCCTGCCCTTTTCCATCGTTGCCTGTTGAAGATGAAGTGTATCCGGCTCTTGATTATGAGCGTGTTGTAGACTATCTAAATTGATTTCCTCAGCTTCTCCGTTTTCGATTAGTTGTACAACCGCCTGATCTTTGGCAATTTTAATATTTCCTTCACCAAAATTCGCAATTTTCAAGGCTTCACCCTCCCTTTCGTTTATGACATAACATGTTCTTTGGATTCTTCGATTTCTGCGTTTGAAATTCTGATATTCTCCGTATAGTCAGGCTCATCGACAGCCGGTAGATCATACTCTTTTTCGTACCTTGCTTGATCCCATAAGCGCAATTCTTCTTGTGTCAATTGCACCTTCATAAAGGCTCGGTTTGACCCGTGGATAAAGAGGGCTTCCCCTTGCCTTTTGGCACTCAACAACCTTTTTTCTTCCTTCGAGAAATTTTCTTTTAATCGGCTAGTGACTTCTTCTACCCCGACATTATCAAGTCCAAAAAAGACTTTGGTAAAGCTGTTTTCAATAACAGCAGCCCCTAAATCATTAGCAGCATCTAATACGTCCTGAATCTGCTGTGTACCGGCTATTGCCCCTGCATTATATTTTCTAAATCGCTTGTAAGCCGAATAGAAAAATTCCATCGAATCAGGGTTTTTGGAAAGAAAGTGAAACTCATCAATGAAACAATAAACGGCTTCATCTCGATTTTTGGTTACTTCATCCCACAAAAACGAAAACGTATTGAGATAAGCTGCAGCTTGAACATCGTGTTCATTTTGCAGTCGCTTTAAATTGAAACTGACGAGCTGATCGTTCAGATTCACATTGGTATGACCATCGAATATGGTGTTCGAACCTGAACAGTAACTTTCTAGGATGTAGAAAAAGTCTTGTAATCGTTCAAAACGCTCGATATCCTTTTGCCTTAATATTTGTAGCTGTTCATATAAATCACTTAATGTCGGGAATCCCTCTGACGGGACCTCTTCGATCATTTTGTATTGAAAAATTTCTTTTGCATCGTAAGTATCTCTGATGACTTTGTCCAGAAGCGCCTTTTCCACTTTTGATAGATCAGGTTTTAATACATTGAAAAACGCTTTCAATCGTTGAATTTTATTCTTCACAATCATTTCAATTGTTTCATTGACTTCATCGCTGCCTGTATCCGAACTAAAGATTTGAAACGGATTAATCTTCGTTTCCGAATTAGAAGAAAGGTTAATAACCTGCCCCCCTAATTTGCTGACAATGCTTGAATACTCATTTTCAGGGTCAATGATGAAGATGCGATTTCCCATAGCAAATAGGCGCATGATCTTTTGCGTCATATAGGTGGTTTTTCCAACACCCGATGTCCCAATAATCGTCATGTTTTGGTTTAATGTCTTGTTACGGTCAAGGTAGTCTACAGCGATTAACGACCCTGTTTCCCGATTGACCCCTTCCACTTGAGCCGTAGGGGTTAGCTCCAATATTTCTGCATCGTCAAACGGCATAAAGGAGGATGCAGCCTCCGTGTTACTTAATCGGGATGTATAATCGGTCAACAAGTTTTGTTCGATCGGCAACGAGGACCAGAAAGCGTGATACATGGCTTTCGTTGGTGTGAGTTGTTGCAGCCTTAACCTTGTCAACGTTCTCACTACTGAGTCATTCAAGTTATCTAATTCTGTTAAACTATTAGCTTGAAGAAACAGATACGTATGTTGTTTAATGTAAGTCGTTTCGGCATTTAAATATTTGTCCAGTTGAAGATTGGCAGATTCAATCTGCTTTTTTAACTGTTTCTTCAGATACGGGTCAACGCTTTTTTCCATTTCCACTTGCTTGTTTTTAATGGATTCATTGTAATGGTGAACCATCCTGGAATCATCGGCTGATTCCAAGTGCTGTGAAATGGTGATATTTCCCCTTTTTCTTTTTAAGTCATTTAACCAGTTTCCACTTCGCTGATTAGGATAGCCTGTTATTGCTATTACTCGAATGTAGTTACTTCCTGCTTCAATATGTTCTGTTTTTTCTTCCCACGAAAAGGGATAGATTTCATCTAGCGTGTGTGTATCTAGTACGTTATCAATTTCATCTGAAGACAGGGAATCATCGATTTGAATATCTTCCTCAACGCTTTCACGCTTTTTCGGTTTTGCAAAAGGGAACAGTAATGATCGAATAGCTGACATATTATCTCTCCCTCCTTCTGTGTTGATTATCTGTGGTTAAAGTTCATAAACCAATACAGAATGTTTTTGTATTCATCGGCACTTAATTTTCGTACAACTAAGTCGTAGTTCGAAAACGTATTTTCTAGTGATCGTTTCAATTCAGCCGTTTTCTCATCCAGATTTTTACTTGCCATTTCCAACGATTCTAGCGATTGATCTTTCATTTTCTCGCTGATGACAATAAGGTGTTCTTTTGTTGTCATTTCCGATGTGTCATTGAATCGCTCAAAATGTTCAATATAAGAAGCAATCAAGTTTTGCTTAACGGTGTCTCCTCGTTCTTCTGCTTCAATATACCGTTTTTTCCAAGCCAGAATGTACGGCACAAAATTGACAGGAACAGTCATATCCAATGTCTGTAAGGATGTATTCGTTGTATCTCCCGAAAAGTGACTGGTGAGAAACGCTGCATAATCATCAAATACATTTGCCTGTTCAACAGTATTGAAGAGTTCCATATTAATGCCTGTTGCGGACATGGCCGCAACTAAATGATTATTATTTAAAACGATGTATTCAAGATACTGCGCTTTAATTAAGGACATGTCTTGAATCGATTGTTGCACTTGGGTTTGCCTTTGCTGCTCTCTTTCATGCAAAGACATATCATAAGGCTTATTTTTACTCGCTTTGTTTTTCTGAAGAAACATTGCTTTTCATCCTTCATTCAAGAAAATGATTTCTCGGTTTTGTTTTGGTATAGAATAGCTTTTGACGATTCTTATAGTCTTGCTGATATTTCAGCCATTGCAGAAGTGTGATATTCATACGTTCTCGTATAGGTTTCATCAAGACAAGAGCGAATCCAATAGAGCCAACAATTAAACCTATAACCCCCCTGATAATTAACAACCAGAGTGGGTACGGGGGAATTAACACAATACCCACACCGATCAAAGCGAAAGGCAACACTTTAGTCACAAAGTTCTTTAAAGAAATACCTGTAATAATGTTGTAGTCTGATTCGACTTCTTCAGGAAAAATAAAAACTTTTTCTTGCGGTTCTTCCATACAAACACCTTCTTACGTAAAGAGATTGTAGACCCACGGAGCAACCCATATAATCGCAGCCCCTAAAGCAACTGCCCCCATCACTCGACCGATGGAACGAAACACTTCATCTTTCTCTTGTGGATTCTTCAACTTGTGCATACTCGTCACGATGATATAAAGACTGACGACTATGCCCACACTGACCACTAACCCTGTCAAAACGCCTTGAATCGTTAGTAAAGCACTATCTATCTTTTGTTCTATCATTCGTCATCCTCCTTAATCCGCCTGATTGAAAGTGTTGTTCTTTGTTCTTTTGTATTAGATTGGTAATCTTCCAACCTCTTACGGGTGTCTTCCTTCGTCAAAAGCTCGGTTAATTTGTTGAGTTTTCCTTCTTTGTTGATTACCTTCCTCGGTTTCAATCTCATGTATTTGTGACTGGTATCTTTCCAAAGCTTTATGTTGGTTGACTCCAAATAAATCAAACATACCTTCCAACATAGCATTTCCGGCAAATTGAACTTCGGATGCCCCTCGTTTCATCTTCAATACTTGTTCTGTCAAATCGGGCATAGAGACATTTTCCAGCGCTTTAACTTCTTTTAATGAGGCCCCATTGTTCAGCATGTGTCTTTCCAGTTTGTATTTACTGATATCGATTCCAGTTTCAGACCGATTTTGCATCACCTTTTTTCTAAGGGATGGCACCGGCTTGCCGTAAGTATGAGCCCAATGTTCCTTTTGGGTTTCCGGAAGTGACTGAAAGTCCTTATATAAAATGCCCTTTTCTCTCTTACGATCTGTGAGGATTTTCTCACCCATGAAGGTTTCAAATGACAGTTTTACCATGATATTCACCTCCAGTTATATCCAATTCGAGTCTATCACACAGCTTGATGATCCTCTATCGTTTTCACAAACAACCGATCGAGAACATCACTATCATAATTCTTCCAGAACGAACGAGGTGTCCCTGTAATGACATAAAGCCACTCAATAATGGTGCTACGTTCGCTTTGGCCCATTGATTTCTCTCCTTTCTTTTTTTGGTTTCATCCTTAATAACATCATATCAAGTATGAATTATTTTGTAAATAAAAAACAGCAAATTCTTACTGTTTTTTAAAGTCCCAAATCAATGCTGATTTGTGCCATTATTAAATTTAAATAATATCGCTCACTCATGTTCATTTCTTCAGCATTATCTTGGATTTGTTCTTTTACTTCTTCCCCAAATGTTAGATGTAAAAAATCTTTATTAGTTGTATGAAAAGATTTTACAGTTAATGTTTTGTTCATTACATAATGAGCGATCAGACTATTTAATGATATTGCATTTTCAGTACAATATTTCATAAGTTTATTTTTGATTGTTTTATCAATTGTTATTTGAACATTAGCTTTTGTTGCACTATAAATTGTTGCATCCTCTTTTAATATATCCTCCCCTAAAAACTCATGGGAATGTTTGTAGAAGTAATCACAGACTAATAAACCGAAAAACCTTCTTCTTGATAATCCAAAGTGATCGAGCTGATCTAATCGGTCTTTAAACTGTTGGTTTACGGTAATGTTTGTGGCATGAGTCAAACCATGAATATCCATCTTAATTTGATCTACTTTTTTTCTGGTAATCTCACCTTTTAATATATTAGATAAAGCAAGGGAAATTATATTTCGTTTGCTCGTCCCCATTCTTTTCGCTAAACGACTAATCACTTCATTTATTTCTTTATTTACAAGGACGCTGATTTGCAACTGCATGTCCTGCCCCCTAATTCTCTATTTTATTTGAAGGAAAGTTTTGTTATAATATTATTCAAAGACAATTCGTATCAAGGATATTTCATAAAATATGATACCATGTCTTAAATAGCAGAACAAACTGCCTATTTAGAAAATTCTACAAAAATAAAAAAACCCCTGCACTCAGTTTCATTTGGTTCTTGTTTGGCGACAGCACCAAATGAAACTCCCAAGAAAGCAGAAGGTTTTTATATAGCTATCATTTATATTCTTTGTTCATTGTATCAGAAATATTCATGAAAGTGAAGATAAAACCTCTGTTTTTTCCTTGTCACATTTTGGGCGTTATTAGCGCAGGGAACAAAAAATGGAGGTTTTTATAATGGAAAATCAAACAGCAATTTTAACAAAGCCAAAGAAACCAAGAGGAGAATTACGGTTACCGCAACTTCACTTTGTTGCAATGGACGATTGGGTTGACAAATTAGGAGAAAAATCATTTGTACTCTGGTTGAAATTATTAACCCATGCCGACCGTCGTGATCCAGAGAGAATCCAAGATATAGTACCTTATGATATTGAATCTTTAGCCAAAAAACACTTAGGAATGAGTAAGGCAAAATTTTACCGATTGATAAAACCCCTCTGGAATTATGGGCTTGTTGATCTCATTGAATATGAAGCATCAACAAGAAAAACTCAAAAACCTGTGAATGTCATTATATATGAATATCCTCAAAATGATTATGGGCTTGCTATTAAACCATTAGAAAAACTACGTGATTACGAAACAGACTATAAATCAAGTGGAACCAAGTTCGGCAAAAAAGGAGGACGTCCAAAAATAGAAAAGGACACAACTTCTAACCGTTTTAAAAATAAAACGGTAGGTAAATACCACTTAAACCGTTTCAAAAGTAAAACGGTAACCGTTTCAAAAGTAAAACGGTTGACCGTTTCAAAAATAAAACCCAATAATGTATCAAATGAATCTAGTAATGTATCAAATGAAAGTAATAATGTTTTAAATAATTCATCATCATCAATAGATAGAGATAACACCATACATAGAGAATCACCTAAAAAAAATATTGATGATGATGAGAACATAAAAAAACTAAATCTCTTATTCAATGAAAATAGTAGTTATCAATATCTCTATGATTACCTTGACAATAAGAAAGTTAACCATCGGGATATTGAAGACACCATTATTAAATGTTCCGAGCTTGAAATCACATCATTCACAAGGGCCGATCTTGATATACAATGGCAACGAGTTATAGAGCAACTTGACAAGGGAAGTATTACAGTTTTTAGTAAATTCTTTGCTAAGGGTCTTGCTATAATCAAAAAAAATAAGGGCATCAGAAAAAATCATCATGAACAAGTCCAACGGGATCAAGATGAAGATGTTGAAAGAAAACGAGCAAGACAGCAGTTAAGATCAACCCTTTATTATAACTGGTTAGAAGAATCCTAATAAGTCCGTAAGGAGAAAAATGTAATGGATAAATACTCTATTTTTAATTGTTTGGACTTAATAAGAAAAAATAGATACGTATTAAAAGAAACAAAAACTCCATCCCCTGAAGGTGATGTTATTATGTTGATAGACGATCAACTCAAGGTATATATATCTAACCAATTGGGAATAGAAGATGACTTAATGATTGGAAAAATGATAGATATTTATTTAGAAGATAAACCATTTAACTATGAAGGCTATAGTGTTTCTATAGATACAGATGGTTTCATTCAATTCTTAAAAGGTAATAGCAATAACCCTTTACAATAAATAGATAACTGAAGCTGTTGAAAAAGCAAATAATGAATTATTATGATCGGTTAAACAGGACGGGTGAACCATGCTTTCTAATATTGGAAGAAAAACACTGGTATCATCTATAATTGCGGTGTACACGGTCGATCCCCGTCCATAGGCGTGCTGTGCCTTGGACTGGACGTGATGAAAAGGATGTCTACCAGGTGCTAACTCTTCAGGAAACATAAATTTATTCAGTGGACAGAGGAGGCCCCTGAAAAGATTGAGTATTTACGTTCACCATGATTGACGCTTAAAACGCCCATATTTGCTATGTGTGGTGTTTTATGTCTAAATAAGGGTTATTTATAAGGGGAATTGTTTAAAAACGCCTATAAAGCCTAAAATGGCAATTTGCACCCTATCAATATTTATTGAGATGGGACGAAACTTCATTAATCCACCTTTGTGGAGGGATTTTATGATTCGAAAGAATAATGACTGAAGAAGAAAAGCAAAGTGAATTTGAACGATTGTGGCAGATAGAGGAAAAACAAAGCGAAATCCTGAAAAAACAAACAGGAAAAGGATTGTATGAAGAAGTTGATATTACCGACGACGGAAGGATTTAGAAGGCAACGATTAATCAGGCAGCACCTCTTCTAGCTATATTGTGAAATTAAGATACAAAAAGGTGATTAGTATGAATCAAGACATGGGAAGATATCTTGATGAAATGTATTATTTTCCCCCTTGTCATAAAAGTGCTAAAGAATGATAAAAAGCTTTTCCAAGAATTCAAAATGAGGAATGTCTACTTAGACAAAGTGGATTCGGTTATCGAATCCGTACAAACTGATCTCAACCATGTGAAACAACAAATGTATTCGGTTTATCATGTAGATATCAAACAGTTGAATCAAAAAGGTGAAGTATTACAATACAAATGGACTACAAGAGACCAGGACGGGATTATTGAGCTTTCGTCTAGCCAACTCCGGGAACATACAAAAAATATGCTGCAAGAATACTTCTATGGCTCCTTAGCAAAACCTTATAAACCAAAAGTTCGAACATGGGATGAATAACATGTTCTTAAGTATAGGAAATGTGTATATGTCCTGTTTTCGAGGTACACTAAACATAGAAGTAGCTAAATTAAGAAGGCCCACGGTGCTTTAACAACGCAGGTCACAACAGACCGAACTATCAAGAGGATAAGGCTTTAATGGTGTCCTTTTGCCATCACATAAGGGGGTCTGTTGTTAGTGCTATTGAACATGATATAGGCAAGCAGCCTTTCCCATTAAGGAAAGGCTGAAACAAACTACTCAAGGGCGGTTTAGGTCGTTCAGGTGTACAAAGTTGCTGTCCGTGGTATAATAAGCATAGAAACAACAAATAATCATAAAATAAAGAAAGACCGCAGGTGCTACTAACACCATACGGTCTAAATACAATATGATCAGTTCCCCTACAAGGGGGGACGGAGCAGTAAGGAACAGACCTCACCACGAGCCGCTAACTCAGAAGGTGGGGTCTATTTTTTATGGTTTATGATCGTAACAACAAGTGTTGCGAAGGCGATCATCAAAAATAGAACTTCAAAGGTTGTCAAAGGCTAACACCCCCTTTGCATCCGACATGTCCAAAAGACACGACAAACAGCAGGAATGCGCCGACCCCGACCTTGAGAAAAACCGAACCATTGTACATTAATTATAACATGTAACCATTGTTAAATGGGGCTTATACAATGATTTGTAGTTTTAATTTATAAAAAACATCTACATTTAAAATTAAATTTAATATTGTTATTAGTATTCATATTAGATTCGATTTCAGTACTAATATGAGTATTGATGTTAACACTTACATTAGTGCTAAATAATATACTTAACGGCCCCTTTGAAAACGGTCACTTCTACAGCCTCTCCGTTCTTTTCCGTTTCCAGAATGATTTCATACTGGAATACTTTCAGTAACTTCCCTTTCATCACTTTTCCATCAAGAAAACAAATCGAAATGTTTTCCCCTATTTTGTGGATATACCCGTACTTCTTCTTTTCGCTAGTTCCCATTACCTTATTTCCCCTTTCCTTTTGCTAAGTCGTTCTACTACGAGACACTTTTCTATACAAAGCAATGACAGCTCTGTTTTCTCTTTCCCATTCCTGATTTTTCAGCATTGGAATATTAAATGCTTGTTCCATTTCCGTCATGAGCGTGGCAAAACGACGATCCTTTTCTCCGGTTGATAAACCACATGTAATTGTTTCTTCATACCTTCTATTGAATGCTTTTAATGCTGCTCTTTTTTTAGTCATTCAGGTACCTCTCATCTATGACTTAAAAACGGATTTCAAGAACTCATTAACGAGGTTAGATCGTGCCCCTTTCCCGTGCTTCTTTCCGAATTTCTCAAATTCTTTTGCGATATCCTCATCGAGATGAATACTCACTTGCCGTTTCTTTACTGGCTTCTCTTTTCCTGTGACCGCAGAAACAATACTTTCTATGTTGTTAGTGTTAGAACTGGTTTCATTATTATCATTAGTATTAGTGTTAACACTTTCATTAGTTTTATTTTCAGTACTAGAATTAGACTTAGAGTTATTATTAGTACTGGATTTAAAACTTATATTAGAATTATCTTTGACGTTCTTATTGTTTTTAGATTCAGTGTTATTATCCGTTTCATTATTTGTATTAGTGTTAGTGTTCTTATTCTTATCAGTATTAGCGACTTTTCCAAATCCGGCCAACCCTTTTTTATTACTCATCCTCATTGATCTCCTTCCATAGTTCAAAATAGACATTTGCTTTTTGTATATTTTTACCCAGGGTAGCAGGTAAATTATCATACGCCACGGAACTTGCAAATCGGATGGTTGAAGGAATATACGTATCAAACATTTTCACGCCATTTTCTATGGCGTATCTGCGTGTTTCTTGCATGACTTCTTGGTGCAGTGTTGTTTGGTAATTCACCATTGTTGCAAACACACCGAGCAAGTTTAGGTCAGGATTATATTGCTCTTTAAAATCTTCAATGGTTTGCAGCACTTTTATTAACGATCTCATTGAGTATGATTCTGGATTGTAAGGAATCAACACTTCATCAGCAAATGTAAAGGCGTTGCCGACCATCAGGGACAAAGAAGGTGGCGTATCTATAAAAATATAATCGTACTCATTTTTTAATTTAGCACATGTCTTTTTCATGATGGTAAATGGTTCAGGGTATTGATCTCTGTCTCCGATCACTCCGAAGTCAAATCCTACTAAATCATCATTAGCAGGTAAAATATCAATATAATCATGCGCCTTTACAATGACTTCTTTAGGGTCCGTTTCTTCAAGCAATACATTGTATAATCCCTGTTCAAAATCATTATCTGGATTAAAGCCGAAGGTTAGTGCAACATTCGACTGATTGTCCGCATCAATGATGAGGACTTTCTTTTTTTCGGTAGCTAAAACTCCTGCCAAATTCGTTGCTGTTGTCGTTTTCAACGAACCGCCTTTGTTGTTATTAATACAAATAACAGTACCCAAATTAATACCACCTCTCAAATTATATTTAATGTTGTTACTTATTATTATACTTTGACTAACTCTAAAGTCAACACTTACATAAGTACTTTTATTGAATCTAACCATAAAATTAAAATTAATACTAAATCTAATCATAATTGTGATTTTAAATTTATTTCTAAATCTTATTGGAGTGAAGAATAAGTTTATAGGGGTCACCCAAAGGGTCTACTACCAGTTTCTAAGATAGCCAAGTACGCTATCTAACAAATTGGTGTATCTCGCTTCCCTCTAAAATCGTCGATAACAACGGGCTGTAGCAAAGGGGTAGGTCGTGAAGCAAAAACAGTCCGATAAGTTCCTGTCGATTTCTTAACGGGTGAACGATGACAAAACCATCAAGACCGTTCAAAAGGGATAGCAGGCTACGCCTGCTTTTTATTATGGTTATTTTTCCTTTTGCACTCCGAATCGTACAACGCCCTAAATCTTCTAACCTTCCAATGGGGCAGGTACCGTATGCCTTTCCCCATTGGAAGCTAAGAAGATTATGAAACCATCAATAAACTTTCACGGCATAGCCTTCGCTTTCGCTACGGTATTCCATGTTTTATTGACAGTTTCATATAGGGGTTGTGAGATTCTCCATAGCAAAAGGGAAAAATAATCCCCTTTAGGGGACTTACTCCGTTTCGGAGTTACAAAAATCAAAAATAATTTCAAAGGAGCGAAAAGCAAATGATAGTAAATTTCAATAGTGCCAAAGCAGACAAAGGAAAATATTTTGTTCATACCAAAAAAGGGGGAAGTCGCAATGCTGAAAGGATAGAAGGTAAATCTGCATGGTGTGTGCAGTATGAACAAACCGATGGAAACAAAGTTCCCTTGTCTTGGGTAGGAAAAGGTCTGGTTGTTGAAATAGAAAAGAAAGGTGGTGAACGGTAATGAGTAAAAAAATCTATGAAATGATTACGAATCAGATCATAAAGAAGTTGGAGGAAGGGACAGTCCCTTGGAAAAAACCTTTTAAAAATGGTGTAGCTATTAATTGGAAAACACAAAATCCATATCGCGGCATTAATACCATGCTTTTAGAGGGTGGAGAGTACGCCACATTTAAACAAATAAAAGAGAGTGGGGGAAAGGTTAAAAAGGGAGAGAAAAGCCAAATCGTTGTTTTTTGGAAGTGGTTAGAGGTTGAGGATGAAGAAACAGAAAAAGAAAAAAAGATCCCATTTTTACGTTATTATCGGGTCTTTGAAATTAATACACAAGTTGAAGGGTTAGAAAGTAAACGAGACACAGAAAGTTACAATCATAATCCCATCGAAGAAGCTGAAAAAATTAAACGGGAATATGTAAATGCGCCGTCCTTTAGTTTTATATCTGGTGCCGCATATTACAAGCCTTTCGAAGATAAAGTTAATGTCCCACCTATAAAAGATTTCGAGGATGTAAACAAGTATTATAGTACGCTGTTTCATGAACTTATTCACTCAACTGGACACAAAGAAAGATTAAGCAGGGAAGGTATCACAGGGACTATAAAATTCGGGAGTGAAAACTACAGCAAAGAAGAATTAATTGCAGAGCTTGGGGCTTCCATGTTGTGTGGAGTAACGGGAATAGAAAATACAACAATTGATAACAGCGCATCGTATATTCAATCATGGTTGCGAGCATTAAAGAATGATAAAACATTAATTATAAGGGCGTCTCAACAAGCGCAAAAAGCCAGTGACTACATTCAGGGCCTAACATTTAAATATTAAAAATTCCCCTTCATGGTGATTCCTTTGAGGGGAATAAAGGAGATTGAAGAAGATGAAATATAAAACGAACAAAACAGTAACAATAAATACTTACAAAGGAAGTTTTGAAGTCTCTGAAAATTGGTTGAAACAAAACACTGAAGGAATGAATATAAGTGAATTTCTAAGTAGCTATACTTGGGATGATGGAGAAAGGTTATACAATAAATTGTTAGAGGAAATTGAATGATAAACGCTGTTTACCCGGTTTCGATTCTGACCGGGTAAACTGTTACGCATGGATGAAAAACTAAGGTTTTTCTTTGGTTTAAAAAGCAGGCATCGAGCCTGCTTATTGGTTGCTGAAGCAACCATGAAAACAAGGAAAAAACACTGACGAGTTTTCACTATTCAATTCAAATTATGACTCCATGATGTAAGATTTATAGATTAACATTAGAGGGATGATATTTGTTGGGTTTATTTTGATTGACGTATTGAGAAAACATTTTAAGTAATGCCTCTGTATCTTCAATGGATAAATGTTCACATTCAAAATACTTTTCAAGTAAAGCACCTTTTTGGATAATTCTTCTGGTTCGTTCTCTACGTTCTTTTGATTCGACCTTTTGACGATCACGACTGATTTCAAGTTCCAATTCATTAATTTTTGCTTGGATTCGATCAATCTTATTCATGAATAATTACCTTAATATTGTTTTGCGTATTGATCTGAAGATGATGTTTCTAAATTTGAATTTTGTTCGTCAAATTGATCTTTAAGGTAACTAATTAGTTCAATTGCTTTTTTTTCATCTTCATAATCTAGGTTAAATGTTTTTAAAAATTGTTTACCAATTTTATTTTCAAACTTCAGTTTTTCTTCTTTGATTTGTTTTTGAAGTTCTTCGATTTTCTCTTGCTTACTTTTAATTCTATTTGCCATCAGTTAATCGCTCCTTTGGGGTTTTATTTTATTGTGGCATAATTCAAATAATATTGCAATAATTTTCCCTGTTTGCTATAATGTTCCCAAGTTCAATGAACGAAGGGCGCACTTATGCACCGTTTTTAACGGTGCGCCAGTACCTGTCAAACTAACGTTTGAGAAGGATAACGCCCTCAAATGATATGTGGTAAAATTCGCTTCGCTCATGTTGAAAAAGAAAGGAGGATGTATGTTATGGCTATTTATCATTTTTCAGGTCAAATGATTTCAAGAGGTAAGGGACAATCTGCAACGGCTGCGGCTGCTTATCGTTCTGGTGATAAATTACATAGTGAAAGATACAATAAAACCAATGAATACAAACGTATAGTACAACCTGAATCATTTATGATGAAGCCTAAACATGCACCTGAATGGGCAAACAACAGAGAGCAATTATGGAATGAAGTTGAAAAAGTTGAAAATCAAAAAAATGCCCAATTAGCAAGAGAGTTCAACGTGGCATTACCTGTTGAATTAAGCAATGAAGAACAGACTAAGTTAGCAAAGAAATTTGTCCAAGAAGTATTTGTCGATGAGGGTATGGTTGCCGATCTATCCATTCATCGTGACGATGTAAATAATCCGCATTTTCATGTCATGCTGACTACAAGAGGGTTTAAAGAAAATGGAGAATGGGATGCTAAAGCATCGAAAGTTAAATTAGAAAATGGCAAACAAAAACGAATCAATAAAAACAATTGGGGCGACCGTGATACTTTTAGAAAGTGGCGTAAACAATGGGCAGATTATGCCAATCAATCGTTAGATCAAAACGATATCAACGAAACAATAACTCATCGTTCTCATGAGTCTCTTAATAAAGAAACTGTTCCAACGATTCATGAAGGATATCAAGCACGTAAAATGGGTGATGAATCAGATCGTGTAGCCGTTAATAAACAAGTGAAAAGACATAATGACAAAGTACAGTTGTTAAATGAATATAAACAGGAAAAACAAAAACTCGAAAAATCCGAACAACTTTCCCGTTCCTTTTCTCCGAAAGAGAAAAAGGAAATTTCTAAATCTGCAAAGTCATTAAAAATGTTTGTTTCTTTTAGAAATATTAATGAAAAAGAAAAGATGCTAGCCAGATGGAAACATTCAACTTTGACGAAAAATGGGCAAAGTGATAATCGTGAAACACTGCAAAAAATTAAAAGCATTAAAGATAAGTTAGAAGTGGTTGATAACATTTTAAACAAAGAAGCAAACCGTTTCATCGAAAAACATTATCCTGCATTATCAAAAGAGATGTACAATGATTTTTCTGCGAAATATTTAGTTGATGTATCAGTGAAGGAAAATAAAATTTTTGACCAAGATGAAACGATGAAGATTTTAAAAGAGGGTCAACAAGAAGAAGTCAATCACGAGTTATCTAAACTGGTTCAAAATCGTCATTATTCTTATGAAACTTTAATTACAAGAAAAGATCAGTTGACCAATCAATTTGAAGCTTTACTTCTTAAATACAGAGTCGATTTTAATAAGCCTAGAACATTCGAAAGGCTTACACCAGAAGTACAAAATGACATCCGATCAACACATGAAACGCTACAATCAACGAAGCATGCTGTTAACTTTTTAGAAACGTATTATAACGACCAAATCACTCGGATGTATGACCAAGATGTTAGCAAGCAAATGACCATCAATGAAAAGGAATTAGTTGTCGGCTACAATGAGTATTTTAATAAGACCGTGCCATTGAATGGTGAAGGTCATCCTAGCGAGATATTCAAGTTTAGCACCGATGAAAAAGCACAAATCATTGACTTGCTTCATGATTATCAAAACGGTCATCTAAACACGGAAGCTGACACTGAAACAAGGTTCGCTGACATCCTTTCCGGCAGTGCATCCATTCAGCATTATTTTATTGCTGAATGTTTGGAAACAAAAGATTTTGATGCGGATACGAAGTCGAAATTAGAGGATATTTTATCTTCTTATGAAGGTAAACATCAAGACTATATTTCCTTTAATGATACAAGGCAAATGACTTCATTATCTAGCATGGTTCAGGCAACTCAAAACATTGTGGAGAACAGTTTAAAGCAAGCTGATTATGATGAACGAGAAAAACTGCAAGAAATGAATCGTCTGCAAAGTCAACGTAAGCGTAAAGGGTTACGATAACTTTTTAAACAAGGAGATTGATTTAAAGTGGGATACGTATTAATCCTCGCAGAAAAACCGAGTCAGGCTAAGGCTTATGCAGATGCTTTCCAACACACGAGCAAAAAAGACGGGTATATTGAAGTGAATGATCGCCGTTACTTTAATAACAAAGCTGTGATTACATGGGGGTTCGGTCATCTTGTTTCTTTAAAGATGCCTGGTGCTTATAAAAAGGAGTGGGAAAGATGGAGTTTAGAGCATCTTCCCATTCTTCCAGACCATTACAAATTTGAGGTGCCCAAAGATAAGAAAAAACAATTCAATATTGTGAAGGGCTTACTACAGAAAGCAAGTGAAATTGTCGTGGCTACTGATGCTGATCGTGAAGGGGAAAATATTGCTCGCAGTATTATTCGGAAGGCCGGAGCTGAAAATAAACCTACAAAACGGTTATGGATTAATTCGTTAGAGGTGAGGAAATTCAAAAAGGATTTCAAACCCTTCATTATGGAAACAAGTATTTGCCTATCTATGAAGAAGCTCAAGCTCGACAAATTGGTGAATGGATCGTGGGTATGAATGCTTCCCCTTTATATTCATTACTGTTACAGAAAAAGGGTATTCGGGAAACCTTCAGTTTGGGAAGGGTTCAGACACCAACGTTATATTTGATCTACACTCGACAACAGGAAATACATCATTTCAAGCCGGAACCGTTTTATGAACTTTTCGCGAATATCAAAGTTAAAAACGGTACCTTCCAAGCAAAATATAAAGATCGTTTTTCCAAAAAAGATGACCTAATAAATTTCATGAAAGATCAAGGTTTACAATCCGAAGAAAACACCACGATTACAAAGCTCACCAAAGAATCTAAGAAAACCAAATCCCCTAAATTGCACAGTCTTTCCACCTTGCAGACAAAGGCAAATAAAAAGTGGAAATACAGTCCAACGGACGTATTGAAAATCATGCAAAACCTTTACGAAAAAAAGCTGTTAACGTATCATGCCATTATTCCAACAAAGACGATTCCCAAAACGCAAACCATTGATGGACTCAATGAAAAAGAAAAGAATATTTACTTTGAAGTTCTTCTTAATACATTGGCCATGTTTGCACCGGACTACCTTTATGAAGAGACAAAGGCTGAAGTTGATGTAAAAGGGGTCGTTTTCCATGCAAAAGGTAAAGTCGAAAAAGACAGAGGATGGAAAGCGTTGTTTGCCAATGAACAAAGCAAAAATGTTGATCGGGAGCAGGAGACAAAGTTACCACCATTAACGGAAGGTGAGAGCGCACTTGTTAAACCTGAAATTAAGGATGGTATGACGCAGCCCCCAAAACCATATACGGAAGGTCAGCTCATTAATATGATGAAAACCTGCGGTAAAGCGATTGACGATAGTGAATCACAGCAAATTTTAAAGGATATTGAAGGACTCGGCACCGAAGCAACCAGGGCGAATATCATTGAAACCTTGAAAAAACAGGAGTATATCAGCGTTAAGAAAAATAAAGTAAAGGTCACAAAGAAAGGTGAAATCCTCTGTCAGTCGGTAGAAGGGACACTTTTATCAAAAGCTGAAATGACAGCCAAATGGGAGCAGTTTTTGCGGCTGATCGGTGAGGGGCAAAAAACGAAAGAGGGCTTCCTAAAAAACATCGATAAATTCATCCATGAATTAATTAATAAAACGCCTGAAGCGTTGGATGCAACAACCATTGAACAGAGGATTGAAGAATCGAAGGAAGAAAGTAGTCTCGGGAAATGCCCGTCTTGTCGAAAAGGGAATATAGTTGATAAACGTAAATTTTTCGGTTGCACAGAATATAAAAACGACTGCCGTTTCACATTTCCGAAAAAGATAGCAAGCAAAAATATATCTGAAGCTAACATTAGAAAGTTATTGGCTAAAGGGAAGACCAATCTCATCAAGGGATTTGCAAGCAAAAAGGGAAAGTCCTTTGATGCCTATCTCATATGGGAGGATGCAGCAGCCGGAAAAATCAATTTTGAGTTTGATAATAAAAAGTCAGGACGAAAGAAAAAATATACAGTTTCCTGATTGGAAGAGGTGATTATTTTGGAGTGGCAGAGGTGCCCCAGATGCAATAGTCGTAGAGTAGGTGAGCGCGGTTCCTTAGGTTGTTTTGGATCCATTTTCATAGTAGGTATATCTATTGGAGTAGCATATATCTCAACATTTTATATATTCGATATTCTTAGCGTATTGATTTTCGCGGTAATACTAACTACTTTAATCTGGTTAAGAGACAAAATGTTTCTTCACCTTTATTGTAAGGACTGCGAACTAGTTTTTTCGCCGTCCAAAAAAGATGTGTCCTAAAGGGGTACGTAGATTGAGGGGATACTTTGGAAAATATAGCAAATCTACCACTTTAGTTGAAAAATTCATATGTGAGACTGAATGGTTTTTTCCATTCGGTCTTTTTTATTGTTCAATTAGAGTACACCCTGCATAAACAAAATAAAACCCTGTAATGTCAAGGTTTAAAATGTTCATTCAGAGTTGTTCAGTCATCCCGTAAATCTTTTTATGTTTTATAAGTAGTTCAGTGAAAAAAGTTCCTACCGTAAGGCCATTGAGTAATCGTGTGGTATAATTTCGTTATAAATCCAATATATGTAGGAGTGTTTCTTTTGAGCGAACTTCGGGAGTTCTATTATTTAGACAGTAAGCTATCTGGAAATTATCTAACCCAGATAGAAGATGGTTTAACGCAATATAAATATGAAAATAAAATGGAAGGAAGTCCAAATCATTCATTCGAAATTTCAACAGGAGCTCTTGGCGAAATTTTATCTAGTACTCTAGGAGTTCCACTTCCTGATTTTTCTTATCGAAGGGATGGAAAATCTGAAAAAATTAAAATTGAAGAATTCAAGACCTTAAATGAGGTTTCACAACTTTCTCGTTTGGTAAAGTATTTGGAACCTGCAATGATTGATATAAAAGAAAAATTAGATAGAGAATCTTGGGGACAACTATCCGAAAATCAATTTATTAAGTTCGATTGTGAATTAAAGGTATCAAATCTATATTTATTCACTGAGTTTACAAGGAAACTTGGAAAAAAGTCTATATTTAATCCTGGGAATGATGAACAATTTAATGAATACGTAGATCATGCTGAAACTATTGAGGATAAGAAATCACAAAAAATTATTCTTAAACCCAACTTTTCGCCAGATAATAATAAATACTATTTTGTGTCTGAGATAAAAAAGAGGTTCTTAGATGAAGACGTAGAATTAAAGGATTTAAATACTGAAAAATTCACTGTAATAGGTAAAATTGATAAAAAAATTGAGACTTCTGAGAAAGAAATTGTATTTGACCTTACTGAAACTGGGATGTTAGAGGTAATGAGAAGCAAAGAAATAAAACAGTTTATAAAGCAGTTTAATCAAAGTATTGATAATCCAATGATGACAAAGTTTTTTTCTACTGAACAGGATATTTACGCAATAAAGCCTGCTATGAAATTTAAACCATTAGCATTGTACAAAACATAATACAAAGTATTAAAAGCTTAATTTTATTTTTATGGTTTGGAGCACAAACGCAATCTGCGTATGCCTTACTCTCATACGTTACAATTATTTTCTCCTGATTGTCACGCCAAAACCCCTCTATATCAGCCTAAAATCCTTGTGAAATCTTACCCTTTATATATTTATAATCTATAATAAGCATAGTGTTACAAAATAAAGGAGGTTGTATAGTTGGGAAAAAAATATAAAGATAGTTGTATTCAGATATTAAAAGAAAAAGGTCCCCTTTTGGGCAGTGAATTTCGCAAAATTCTTGTTGAAAGACAAGGGATTAAGGAGGGGAATGCTAGAGCCATCATAAACAGGTTGAAAAACAGTGGAGAATTCCTTAGCACTGATCCCGTCAAGTTAAGACATCAAGAGTTGATCTACTACCTTCCTTTTCATGATTTAAAAGCAAAGTTAAAAAAAATAATGCCAGATCATTCATCAACACTTAATAGAATATATCAAGCCTTAGTAGAAGAAAATGGATTCTTGTTATGGTCCGAATTTGCAAAAATTTCTTCTGGGGTAGTTGATTCATCCCAATCTTCACGTAAGTCGGCAACCAACCTATTCAATGATTTGAAATCCCTTGGGATTGTTGAGGAATTGAAACATCATGAACACATCCCGGTGGTAGTTGCATCCGAAAAATGGTTTCCCCAAAAAACGGATATATTAGTTGCTATAAGTAAAAGGAAACAAAAATTATCCTTTACTAAAGGCTTAACTGATGATCTTCTGAAATGGCTAGAAAGTATGAACTTAATTGGTTGGGAAAACTCTTACACTAGAGATATACAAGATTATAACATTGGATACAATGGTTTCTATTTTGATGCTATAAGTTATACATACTTGTGGGGACTATATCGGACAAATCAAAAAGATGAGTTGTTTGAGCCTACTCGGAATAAAGCAGGATCCCCGGTCTTAATTGAGTCTATATTGCACCGAACCACTAAACGTCATGATATTACAGGTTTCATTAGTAGGGTAGATAACTATTGTGGTCCAATAAAGTCGAATAAAAATCTAAAAGTTATTCCCATTTGCTTTGTAGATACTGTTGAAAAAGATGCATATAAACTTGCTAGAGAGCGCGGAATACTTATTATGAAACTAAGTGACGTATTTGGAACGAAATTAGCTCAGTCACTCCAAGAGCTCCAAGAAATCGACCCAGAAAAGGTAGATCCGCAAAAGTTATCCACGATACTTGATAATGCAAATAAGTCAGGAAGAGATGGCGATTTTGGAAACTTAAAGGGTTACGTTTTTAATTTTTTAGTGGCTTCTATATTCAATGATGCTGGTTATAAAACTAGTATAGGGCTTCGCTATAAGGATCTTGAAGGACGAAAGTGCGAATGCGACATAGTCTGTGAAGATGTAGATGAGATTATAGCTTGTGAAGTTAAGGGGTACGATGAAGGAAAAGAAGTTAAATTAGGTGAACACGAAAAAGAGCCGGACAGCGTTAAAAAATTTTTTGAGAGAACATGCTCTATCATTAAAAAGGATAGTGGTAAAACAATTATTCCGGTATTTATTACTTCTGGTAGTTTTTCGCAAGACGCAATAAATTACTTAGAGAAGAAAAATAATAGTAAAAAAATGAAGCCACTATTAAAGCGTAATTTTCCCTCTAGTATCTACTATGATCGTAAGGGTTTACTAGATTACTTTAGTAGTAAAAGCAGAAAATTCAAAGAACATAAACAAGTCCTTAAGGAATATTTTAAACAAGAAAGCAGGTAATGAACTACCTCTCGCCCCAAGAAAGTGAGAAGTCTACTTCATTAAGAATCAGCCTAAGTCCATATTTGAAATAATGAATTTAATAATTCTACCTTTGTTACATAAATGAAACCGGCTGTTAACGACTACTTAAATATCTATAAAAGGTAGCTCTGCTAACGTCAGCTGCATACAGTATTTCCTCTATACTATACTCTTTACTATCATACATTCGAAAGGCCATATCCAGTTTGGATTGGTCTTTTTTTGGTCGACCACCTTTTCGTCCCCGAGCTCTTGCAGCATCTAAACCAGATCTCGTTCGTTCAGATATAATGTCACGTTCAAACTGCGCTAATCCACTAAAAATCGTAAACACTAATTTTCCCATCGCTGTTGTGGTATCAATATTTTCATTAATGGATACAAAGTTGATGCCTTTATCCTGAAAGTCGTTGACTAGATCTACCAGGTGTTTTGTGCTACGACCAATTCGGTCGAGTTTATAAACAACTACCGTATCTCCTTCACGTAGATACTTCATCATTTCCGTGAATGCTGGACGATCTTTTTTTGTTCCGGTAATTTTTTCCGAATAGATATTTTTCCCTTCTACACCATATTGCTTTAATGCATCAAACTGCATATGTAAATTTTGATCCTTTGTACTGACTCGGGCATATCCAAATAACATATTTTGTAACTCCTTTTGAAATTCATTACTTATATGTTATCAAAAAGGATGATTAGTGTATATAATGATACTTTGTTTTTGGTACGGATTTTGAAACTTAACGGATGCTGGTACAAGGATGAAAAATTATTTGATTTGAGTCGTTGAGTGATTGTATCAAAAACGAACACTTATGACAGCAGTAATTTCGTCTGATATAATTTATATATAAAACAAAGGTGGTGTTTTATATGCTAGAGCGTGAAGGCGAATCCCAAGGAAGGAAATATGCTTGGGTAGATAAATGGGTGAAAATGACGGGTGATCGAGCAAAAATCGATGCTAAAGCAAATAACACATATATTGTTTACGAAACAGAAGACGGACTCGTGAAAGAATATCCGGATGGAACCATTGTGAATTTTGACAAAAAGCCAAATGGTGATAATTAATGAGGTCCGCCAAGCTCCCTCCCATGATGTATATCTTTGCTGGAAACAATGGGAGTGGAAAAAGCACGTTACGTAACCTGTTAATCGATAAGTTAGGTATAGACATCAATATTGATCCGGATTCCATTGCTCGCAGGTTGAATCCGCAAGCACCCGAGACCAAACAATTCGCAGCAGGAAAAGCAGCAGTAAAATTAGTCTATGAGTGTATTGAGGAAGAGAAGAGCTTTTCGATTGAAACGACGCTTGCTGGGAAAAATGCTATCCACCAAATGAACAAAGCCAGAGAAAAAGGCTTTGAAGTCACAATGTTTTACGTTGGACTGGGCCACGTAGAACAAAACATTGAACGAGTGGCCTTACGTGTAAGAAATGGTGGGCATCATATCCCGACAAAAGACATTTTGAAAAGAGATTCGACTTCCAAAGAAAATTTACTTCGCAATTTGTATCTCGTTGACAATCTCGTCGTCATCGATAACAGTAAATCAGATGGAGAACTAGTTTTAGAAACCTCCAATGGCCGTATAACTTTTGTAGCCAACGACCTGCCTGACTGGGCACATCCAATAAAACAGAAATACAATGCTACAACATAAAAAGATTCTCCTGTCTTATGTAAGAGGAGAATCTTTTATGTAATATCGAATCTATGGAACTTCCCCGATCTATTGTGTCGTCTTATAATTGAATTATTTAACAGCTATTATAATGAAGGTTTTGGGTTATAAAGTTGTTTTTTACTCCACTTCGCGTATTATAAAAACTGTTACACCTGGCTTTCCTCAAGTTGTTTGACCAATTTATAAAAAGTGGTCTTTTTAACTTCTGCTTGCTCCATGGCCCGCGTTGCTGTAATCTTGCCATTCTTCCATTCATAATAAGCTTCCATGAACTCATCCGTAATCTTTGCTTTAGGACGGCCAAAAGTTATTCCTTTTTGCATGGCCACGTCAATTCCCTCACGCTGTCGTTTTCGAATCCGGTCCCGTTCTTCCTGCGCCATCCAAGAAAGGATTTGCAAAACGAGATCGGCTATAAAGGTTCCCATGCTGTCCTTATATTGGGTGGTATCAAGTAATGGCATGTCCAATACTACAATGTCGGCCTGAAGCTCCTTTGTAATGGCATTCCACTCCAGCACAATCTCCTCTTTATTCCGACCGAAACGATCAAGGGAATGAATGTACAGCACATCCCCCGGGCGAAGGATTCGTTTTAAGAGCTGGTATTGTTCCCTTTGAAAATCCTTACCACTTACTTTATCAATAAATATATCACGCTTATTGATCTCTTGCTCTTTCATTGCAGCGACTTGACGTTCCTCACTTTGATCTTTACTGCTCACTCGTATGTATCCATACTTCCGATTCTCCATTTAAAGGATAACCTCTCTTTCATTTGGTCTTTCTCCTTTAATTGTACCCTTTTCCGTTCGTAAATGTATATAGAAAACAACGAACGTCCGTAATTAATTTTCATCCTTTTACGAACGTTTAATTTCATAGATTTAAGATATTTGTAGACTGTTCGTAAAGGTGTACTTTTACAAACGTAACAAAACCCAATTCCAGAAAAGGGCCAGATTGTTTAATAAAGAAGGATTTAGTTTTGGGGACATCGAAGAGATACCTAATAAAAGTAAGTTCTGAAAGGAGAAAAAATGCCACAATGCTTAGTGATACCATTAACTATAATTATGAAAATAAAATTGTTTCGAGAGGAGATAATTTTCCTTCAGTTGATACATCAAAGAATATGCTGAATTTAATTTGTGTTCTATTACACCTAAGAGTAAGTAAGGGTGAAATTATAAGGATTCTGGCAATTTCAGAAATTGAATTTGAATCAAAGATTGCTTTGTTGGATAGGGAAGGACTTAAGAATACTGCCCATATGATCATTAATAAGCTGTGCCCCATTATCTTCAATTACCCGTCTCATTATAGACCGAATGTGACCTTCATAACCCGGAGCACCATTAGCTTCAGTCAATTCCTTTAAAATATCCAAAATATTCACCATCCAAAATTTTGTTTTACTTATAGGATGGTGTTAATACAAAAATTTATTCTTTTATATACTTTTTATTGGCGTTCTCGTAAGGCCCAAAGGGGGGGATCCCCCTCGATGCTTCTCTTTGACTATTTTCTGAACCTCAGAGAATTTCAGAAACAGGAGAATGTCTCATCATGGATAAAAAAAGGAAAACGCCTAAAACTGTATGAAAAACGAAAATTATGGAAAAGTAAACAAGGTTATGCTAAATAAATTTTAATAATACTTTAAAAGGAGGGGTTTTATGGTACAACTCCACTATTTAAACTATATTAATGGTGAATGGGTTGGCGACGGTTTTAATAAGGTTAAAGTGGTTAATCCGGCAACTGGAGAAAACATCGGTTCGGTCCCTAATGCTGATGAAGAACATGCCAAACAAGCAATTGAAGCAGCGTCTCAAGCACTTCCTGAATGGTCTAAGAAGTCAGCAGCTGATCGGGGTGATGTGCTTAGAAAATATTTTGACCTCATTATGGAGCATGAGGATGAAATCGCTGAAATTATGACGAAGGAAAATGGCAAGCCGTTAAAAGAATCTAAAGGAGAAGTACAATATGCGGCTTCATTCATAGAATGGTACGCCGAGGAAGGTAAGCGCATCTACGGACGGATCGTTCCTGGAAAAAGGGAAAACCACCGTATTAAGGTGACTAAACAACCCGTCGGCGTTGTTGCGGCCATTACACCATGGAACTTTCCAGCAGCTATGATTACAAGAAAACTTGGCCCTGCTTTAGCCGCAGGTTGTACATTTATCGTAAAGCCACCTGAAGAAACACCTTTAACATGTATGAAACTAGCAGAACTAGCCGAAGAAGCATGCATTCCGAAAGGTGTTTTCAATGTCGTGAATGGTAATCCAGAAAAATTCTCAGAAACGGTTATGTCTGATATGCGCGTTCGTAAGTTAACATTCACCGGCTCAACGCCTGTCGGTAAGTTGTTAATAAAACAGAGCGCTGAACAAGTCATGAAACTTTCCCTTGAACTCGGCGGCCATGCACCGGTGATTGTATGTAATGATGCAGATCTCGATCAAACCGTCGAAATGTTAATGGCGGCTAAGTTTAGAAATAGTGGCCAAACCTGTATCGCGGCTAACCGCGTTTATGCTCAATCAAGTATTTACGACGAACTTGTTAGACGAATGACCGCCGAAGTTGAAAAGCTTAACGTTGGCAACGGATTTGAAGATGATATTGATGTCGGCCCTTTAATCAATAAAGAAGGTTTTGAAAAAGCAGGACGTCATGTAAAGGATGCCCAGGAAAAAGGAGCTAGGGTAACCACTGGTGGTGAAGGTCAAGCAGATACAGATAAAGGGACTTACTTTTACAGGCCAACCATACTAGCTGATGCCAATCATGACATGGTTATTATGAATGAAGAAACTTTTGGGCCGATTCTTCCCATTGCAAAATATGACCAAGATGATGAAGCAGTAAAAGCAGCCAACGATACCCCGTTTGGTCTTGCAGCTTATTTCTTTACCCAAAATGTATCAAGGGGCACCCGTATCTCAGAGGGACTTGAATACGGAATTATTGGATGGAATGATGGCATTCCATCGGCAGCCCAAGCACCATTTGGCGGTATGAAGCAAAGTGGTTTGGGTCGTGAAGGCGGGCAAGAAGGCATCGAAGAATACTTAGAGGTAAAATATATATCGCTTAGTATTTAATGAAGAAGCATTTGTCTTTATTTGGAGGACAAATGCTTTTCTAATTATTACTGGATGCTTTTTTTAGTACCTCCAACCTTCAATCATCCCATTGGAGGTAGTAAATCACATAAATACATACCCCAAACTTTTCAGAAAGTATTAGTTTACTAAACGAACAGGACAACCATCACAAAAAAGATATGAAAAAGTGATCCAATTGTCATCAAATCACGATAGCTAAGTAAGACAAGGCAGATCAATACCTTAAAGGGAAAACAGGAAAATTGTTAACCGCGCGAAACGAACATTAAAGATATTTGATCATTATGCAGTTGAGGGAAAAAGTATCCCAGACTTTCCGCGAAAGATTTAAGTATATGTTGATATGTAGAGGCAACAGCAGCTGATCTACGCTCTCTGGCAATGTGTGATTCAAACATTTGGTCACTGTGTTGCCGACTACTACCAAGTAACTTACTTATGAGTTTTTCAAAAGTAACTCTCCCAAGACTGTCGGATGACTGATAAGCAAGATGGGAGGGGAAACCTTCTCTTCTTTTTGTAAATTAAGCAGAAAAGGTGATGAATATGAAGTGGAGAACATATTTTACAATTGTAGGCTTGGCAGCCCTCTTGCTTGCGGGGTACAACTCAAATGTGTGGGCAAATTTCACCTCTCGCTATGATCCAGCTCAGCAGGCAGACAAGAACGTTCCTTCAGGAAATGAGGATTCTGATCTCTCATTAAAATCAGAAGAATTTACTGTCATTAATGAATCAGGGGATATTAAAGATGTTGATTTCGAAACGGAAACACCAGACCAAAACAACGGTATTGTCCCTACCAATTTGAAGGTCCCAAGTATCGATATCAACGCACCTGTTACTAAAGTAGGCGTGCTCGATAACGGACAAATGGGTGTGCCGAAAGATGATACAACCGTGGGCTGGTTTGAGCCAGGAACGAAACCAGGAAATACAGGAAATTCAGTTGTCGCCGGACACGTTGATAACCAATCAGGTCCAGCTGTATTCTACTACTTGAAAGATTTGCAAAAAGGCGACGAAATCATCGTCACAAACGACGAAGGCAAAGAGCTGACCTACGTGGTCCAGAAGCTGGAAAGCTATCCAGCGGACGAAGCACCTATTAAAGAGATCTTCGGAAAAACAGACAAGAAAAGGCTTAATTTGATCACCTGCACAGGTGTCTTTAACTATGAAAAAAGAACGTATCTGGATCGACTCGTCGTTTATTCTGAGCTAAAATCATCACTTGACGAAGAGAAAGGTAAAGAAAAAACGCAAAAAGATACAAATTATGACATAAAGGCACCAACCAATGTCGAAGTAAACGGAACCTTCGTCACATGGCATGCCGTACGTGTAGATGGTGTAGCAGGTTACCGCGTATACCGCAGTGAAAACGGAGAAGACTTTGAAAAAGTCGCAAGCATCTCCGAACATGAACGCAAAACGTATACCGATCCTAAAGCATCGAAATACACTTATTATGTAACAACGGTATATTTGGATGGAACTGAATCTGCCCCATCCAATCTCGCCAAAGCCGAATAAAACAGTCACCTAAACATACCATTAGTACACTATTTAACATGAACCTCCACCCCAGTACATCCAAAGTATGGAAGTGCTGAGGTGGATTTTATACATTTGCTATCTGATTGCAGAATTAGAGCAAACAGTGTTCGTCAAGATCCCCAGTCTGGTTATAGTTTCATTTTAGTGGGAACATTAATTCGCATTTACCTTCTCTGCATCCTCCCGATAATAGGTAGAAAAAACCTCAGCAAAAGCCTCGATCGAATTATAAAGTTCGTTTAAGTTATTCTCAACGCCGCCAAACTCTAACAACATAGCACGGTTCGTTAGATCTTGGTTGTAGACCCCGTTTCCTTCTAATTTCGATTTGACAAAGACTCCTCGGCTAATCCCGGGATACTTTTGTTCAAGTGCCGCATTAATCTCCTTAGCAACTTCTAAATTTCGTCCAAACTTTTCACTTGCTTTACCGACTACGAAAAAGAGTCGTGCATAGTCTTTTCCGTTTATCGTTGTCGTGGTAACACTTCTGGGTTGAGAATCTCGGTGAATATCAATTAAATATGATAAGCTTTCATTCTGTGAAAGAGCTTTTTGGACAAGTCCTCTTGAAAAGTCATATGATTGAGTATAATCCCAATTTTTCTTCTTTAATCCTTTCGTTACGTTTGTTTTATTATGTTTAACACCTATTCCCCGACTTTCTAATTCTTTCTTCAGTTTAGCACCGACTGCTATGACATTGACTTTTTCATTCGTGCTAGATGCATCTTGAGGGAGATCACTTTTAATTAAGGGTTTAAAAGCTTCCCAGCTGTGTGATTGATAGATATAAACTGACTTTTTGGGTATTTCTTTTTTGGGCGGAGGGTCTTCCTCTTCAGTTAATTCTAGCTGGCTTTGGTTGACTTCTTGGTTCTGTAATTGTTCTTCTGTTGGTGGAGGGGACTCTATCGGAAGAGTACTTAAATCAGTTCCTTGGCCTGCTATGGCAATTTCAGTGTGATAACGTTCAAGTCCTGGAATCTCTCTTCCTAACAAACTACGAATATCTCCAACATCTACGTCTGTAACCATTTCCATCCAGTCAAACTGTTTCGTTACTTTGTCAGAATAATGCACCCTTAAAGGTGTCATCTCCTGCGCCATGATAAAAAGTGCCGTCTCCTTAGGCGCTGCCTTTGAAATGGAATAAATAAAAGGAGAAACGAAATATTCCTTTAATCCAGTACTTGTGATTAGAGTAATGATTAGATATAGAGCAATAATCATAGGCAAAGTATATTTGATAATTAGTCGCATAGATTTTGGGATACGTTTTTTATGCATTTATACCTCTCCTAAACTAACAATTTAATAGTTTAGTCTATGCATTTCTATTAATCTATATTAATCCTTTAAATTCCTTGCGTTAATCTTTTTATTATTAGAATATTTTGGTTTAATATTTATCAAATATACTTGTTTCATTCTGGAGTGATAGCAAGTATCAGAGCAAGTATCTTATAAAGACCTTATATCTCCTTCTTCAAATTCGAGAATAGCAAAGGAGCCAATAGCTTCTATGACCTCTGATGGAGGAGGAACAATGAGTTTAATTTCGTTATAATGTAAAAAGGATTAGATATTTTGGAGGGAGTTTTATGCCTACGCCTAGCATGGAAGATTATATTGAACAAATCTATTTACTTATTAAAACGAAGGGATATGCTCGTGTTTCCAATATTGCAGAAATTCTGGGTGTTCAACCCTCCTCAGTAACAAAAATGGTTCAAAAATTAGATCAAGAAGGTTACCTAATTTATGAGAAATACCGTGGAATTACACTTACCCCATTTGGGAAGAAAATGGGAAAACATCTACTTTATAGACATGAATTATTGGAAAGCCTTTTTCGCATTATCGGTGTTGAAGAGGAAAATATTTATGAGGAAGTGGAAGGGATTGAACATCATCTTAGCTCGAAAACGTTAGGTCGTATTATCGACTTGGTCCAATTCTTTCGAGAGGATGAACAACGGATTCAGGATTTACAGGAAATTCAAAGAAAAAATAATAGTGAACAGTAATGTATTTCTAATCTGAATAGCTAATTTCAAATCTCATAAAGTTAAATAAGCAAACTAAAAAAGAGGTAGGGTTTTATACAATTTTAAAACACAGGCAGTCATCATTATTTTGACTACCTGTGTTCATTTGCTTTCTATCGACTAGCTTTAAGCAGTATTCCAGGTGTTCTAGACAATTAATAAAGAATGATTTATTAAAGCAGTGTACTTCTGACTAACATTTACTTTTTTGAGACCATCCTAGCTTTTTCGAGTAGTTTATTTATCCAAGTGCGACGTCTAAAATCATCATTACTGTAAAACCTATCATTAAGGTCATCGATGCTAAATCTTTATTTCCCTCTTCCTGGGAACCTGGAATGACTTCTTCTGCAACAACAAATATCATTGCACCAGCAGCAAAGCTTAGAGCATAGGGTAAAAGAGGCTCGATTAATGTAACAGCCATCACCCCTATAATGGCAGAAACAGGCTCAACCATCCCTGAAAACTGTCCGTACATAAAACTCTTCCTGCGTGACATTCCATCCCTACGAAGGGGCATCGAAACCGCAACTCCTTCAGGAAAGTTTTGAATACCGATTCCGATTCCTAAAGCAATAGCTCCTGCCAAGGAAGCTGACGGGAACCCAGCTGCGATAGCTCCAAATGCAACACCCACGGCAAGCCCCTCGGGTATGTTGTGTAACGTAATCGCAAGCACTAATAAAGTACTTCGCCTTTTTTGATTCGGGTGAATCCCCTCTGCTTCTTCGATAGATGACGTAGGATGCAGATGCGGAAGAATTTTATCAACTCCCCATAGGAATATACCTCCTAATAAAAATCCTACTGCTGCTGGAATCCAGGCGGGTATTCCATCAGCCTCAGCCATATCAAGGGCTGGGGAAAGAAGGGACCAAAAACTTGCGGCGATCATAACTCCTCCAGCGAAACCCAGCATCCCATCTAACAGTTTTTGGTTTAGTGTTTTAGTCGTAAATACTAGGGCTGCTCCAAGGGCCGTCATCCCCCATGTAAAACATGTGGCGATTAGAGCCTGAACGATTGGATTAAGATCTAAAAAAAAGTCAATCATATTTATTTTTCCCCCTATTTACACTTTAAAAGATGCCTCAAAAATGGAGGGCATTTTTTAAATTCCTAATAAATCTTATCTTATTCACTAGGTCTAAAAAGTTTCCTTGGGTAAAAATTTTAACCGTTAGGAAAATGGAAGTCAATTATTAAAGGGGGGAACACCAATATTAAATTTACATGAAGAAGGTGAACCTATTGATGCAACACATAAAGAATATGATTCACCTAAAAGAACTACTTTAAATGGATCGGTGCGTTTTTAATTCAATGCGAAAAGGGAATTATTTTTAATTATCGGGGATCATAATCTTAGGAAAAAAGAAAAAAGAAAAAGGGGAAAGGGAGGTAGGTAATTATTTAGAGCTAATTAAACGGATCGTCATATAATCTAAATTTTTATACTCGTATTATCATATAATCTCCATTTGTTAATTGGACAACATCAGCTTTCATTGCTTTGGCAATATCCACTGTCATCTCTTTGGCAGATTCCTCCGATTCTGCCAATAGACAAAGGCAATTACTTGTTAACAGTCTTTCTTTTACTCTTGTTATATAAGCTAGAATTTCATAATTAGGCTTCAAGGTAGATTCTCTCCCCATTACTCTTCCCCTTTTAAGTTCGTTTTCATCACATTATGAGATTTTTTGGCACTCTCTAGCAATGGACATTTTTTTACGACTTCTATTAAAGCATCAATGTCTTGCTTAATTGGCACAAGGGTTATAACAACTCTTCCTTTTTCATAATCTTTCCTTGAAAAATGATAACGTTTATTACCTAGCGCTCTTGTTGCTTCAAAAAGAGCTGCTTGTCTCTGACCAAAGTTATCAAGATTGATTCGAAAATGATCTTCTTTTGGATAGATGACAACAGCTAATCCTTCCTCCTTAAATAGCTTTTCTGCATTATCAGTACCTAAAAGGTTACTAACAAAAATCCCGTCAACAAATAGGCTTGAGTTCTTGACCTCAATCTTTCCAGGCTTAACTTGTGCGATATCCCCAATGCTTTTCCCTTTAGTGAAGCGTTTAAGAAAATAAAATACAGTTAATCCGGTTATAATTCCTGCCATAACATTCACCCATAAATTAAATGGTAAAATAGTAATCGTTAGTGAAGTAAAGAAAGCTGTAATGAAGGCAATATAGTTTCGGGATTCAAATGTTTTAGCAATGCCGTCTATATATGCATTTCCTCTGTAGGTGTACTCTGTATACTCTAGATCGCTTAAGCTTTCTTTTTCCATTTTTCGTACATCTCTAAATTGTTGTAGTGCCAATGTAAGAAACGTAACCGCAATATAGTTCTTACTCATTAATGCTGGTATAGCCACAGCACCTAATGCTGCAGCAACAAAACCTGTAATAATGTTAATTAAAAGGCCATTAGGGTAACTTGGATACTGGCGATAATCCTCTTTTAAAACCAGTGCTCTTGCCAAGGTCCCTAAAAGCACTGCTATAACAATGACACTTATCTCTTCTGGTAAGATTTGTTGTTGCTCTACTTTAACCACTCCTCGAAACAATACAGTAGAATCTGTTAGCGTCTAGGGAGTCACCCTTGATGAATAGAAAATTGTCCTGTACACTTAAGTTTTTAATACTCAATTTCTTCAAAGTCTTGTGGTTGAGGAGTTGGTTGCTTGTGCTTCAACTTCTCATTTTTAGAAACTTCATTGTTAATCTCTTGGTAAGATTTTATATTCCCAAACTGTTCTTTTGAATGCTTGTTATTTAACTTATCGTCACTCATTTTGTTACATCCTCCTTTAAAAGTTCTTTTGAAATACACCTTTATTTTGAACAAAAGGAAGAAGTTCTATGTATCGGGACTTATCATAAAAAGGGAAGAAAAATAAGGGATTTCCAACAAAAAAGCAATGGAGAAAACGTTCTCCATTGCTTAGTTTCAGACAATTTTAACCCAGCCGTTTTTAATGGCTGTGACGACGGCCTGTGTACGGTCATTGACTTTCATTTTTTGCAAGATATGGCTTACGTGGTTTTTAACCGTTTTTTCACTGATATTAACCGATTCAGCCATTCCACGGTTAGTATAACCGTTCAGTAGAAGCTGCAGTACTTCACACTCACGGCTGGTAAGCAGATGAAGGGGCTTACGATACTCTACCGGTTGGAATGATTTCGCCGATAGCCGGCGATATTCAGCAATTATACTGTGGGTCACCTTTGGATGTAAATAGGATCCGCCATCATCGACTACTTTAATCGCTTCTATTAAAGAATCAGAATCCATTTCTTTTAACAAGTACCCTCTGGCCCCTATTTTCAGAGCATGGGTTACGAAGTGATCCTCACTATGGAAGGAAAGAATGATAACTTTCACGTTTGGATAGCGATTCGTAATCTTAGCAATCACTTCTAAACCCATATTAATATCCATCAATACAATTTCAGGGTTATTTTTTTCAATTAGGCTAAGCGCCTCAGATCCGTTATCTCCTTCTGCAACGATTTCAAAGCTGGACTCACAACCCAAAATATGCTTTACTCCTTCACGAAACAACTTGCGATCATCTATTAATAATATACTGGTCGCCATCAGTTAGCCTCCTATCTCCCCCATTTGTTGCTTTACTTTTACGAATGAAATAGCCTCTACTTTATTCTGTATATATATGCGTGTTTTTTATTATAAATGGTTCACTCATTTTCACATAGGTTATCGCGATAAAAGACACAGAATTGTCCAATTTCAGGAGTGGTCCGGTTTTATATTGCTACTAGGTACGTAAAAACCCCAATCCTCCTTTATTCATGAAGAGAATAGGGTTTTTTTGTAGTATACACAATAGTTATGGTAAAAGGAAGTTTTGGCAGGCTGCCGTGTTATTTGCTTCCTATGCACATGATTTTCTTTGGGACAAAAGAAAAAGGAATCCTCGAATAAACAAGGATTCCTTTTTAGAATGGAATAGAATAACCACTACTGTTTCTTCTTATTTTTTACATCAACGGGTCTTATTTTAACAGAAAAATTTAATTCAGAAATATCACTTTTCTCTAGAAATTTATTTGCTATTTCTTTTATCTCTTTTTTAGTCGAGTTTAGAGTATTGTTCCTTGCAGGGATCTCAATTAAAAGTTCCCATCCATTTTCTGATGTGTATTGAATACCCTTACTTTCAAGGACTTTATAATCCTTTGCTTTTAACTCATTAGTAATTTTGCTAAAGATATTTGAATCTTTACTTTGCTCCTTTTCAATTTGTTCCATTTCTGATCTTACTTTTTTTTGACGTTCATGTCCTACCAATTCAGTTGAATTTTCTGCATTTACTTGATTTTGCTGAGACTTATCACTTTTTATAAAAATGAACATGATTACAATAAGAAAACTAACTAAAAGAACTCCAACACCAACCTTTTTCAAGTTAAATTCCTCATTTCTTTTGGATAGTTGGTATATAGTATGTCCAACAAGAGTAACTAAGAAGAAAGGAATATATATTGATACATATCACACTTCGGTTAGTTTTGTGCATGCGCATAGAAGGCAATTACCGCGACGCTTATATCTTAATGGAATCCAGAATCCCTACGGGACTATAATACAAATGTAATCACTCCATAAAGAATAACGGCAATAATCAACCCAGTAAGGCTGTGTTTCAACTTATATCTTGAATAAGCTAATATTTCCATATCCATAATTTTAGACATAGTGACAGTCGTTCCACTGAGTGGAGATGTTAATCCTCCAAAGACCCCACATGCAAAAACAATCCCAATCGTAAGAGGAAGATAGATGCCTGATGTGGCTGCAAGTGACACACCTATGGGCATTAAAAGTCCCCAAGAACCCCATGTAGAGCCAACAAAGTAGGCCAGTATTGATCCTAATATAAATATAACAGGGGGAATAAAATTTGTCGGAATCCAACCAAGTGCGGCTGTTACAAAATTGGATAAGCCAAGGTCTTCAGTAGCTGAAGATAATCCCCAAACTAAAGCAAATAGAAGATGGCTGGCATTAGCTTATTTCCACCTTCAAAAAAGTAACTAAATAATTTCTTTAGTGGATATTTTTCAATGAGAAGTAAACCAAATGTAACCAACAATGAAATAAGGATCGCAATAAACATGGATTTTGACACATCAGCTTTAATAAATGCATCCAACATACTTCCAGTCTTCTTGTAGCCATCCCACCAAGATAAACCGATGGTCAGAATTAATGCTGTAATGATTGGGATAAAGATATTAACGGGTCTGGATTCCAATTCCTTAGATGCTACCGGGTGCGAATCTTCCCAAACACGTTTTTTCCTTATTCTTATCCTTCCTTGGACATCAGTACAAGACAAAAGGGGAGGATTATTTCTAAAAAGTCCTCTGATTTTGAAGAAAATTTCTAATATATTAAAGGGGTTCAAATATATTAGGAAACATCGTTTGAAGTTTAGCATAATTAAACCATACTAATAATAGGGAAAATCCAATAAAAAGCAAACTATATATCACCAATTGCTGTCCAGATTTTACATTGTGGTATACATGTACAGAGATGAAAAAAATTGTTGTTGCAATTAAAATAAATGCTATACCAGAAAGAATTACTACAAAAGTGAGATCATCAAAGTAAATCATAAAATATAAAAACCATGAACATATAGCTAAAGTCCCAATAAAATAAAGATTTTTTTCGTCATCATAAAGCATCTCTCTTTAACCCCTTTCCCACTTTTAGAATTTATCTTCTTTTCCGCACGTTCTTTTGTTGTATGAATAAAGTGTTGTGGATTTATCATATTGTTAGAATATACTTTGCCACTTCCATTTTTTTATCCCTAAAGAATGTATTCGGATGTAGGTTGGACAATATGTAAGACAAGAATGAAAAAATAAAGGGAAAACCTGTTATGAAGGTCTTCCCTTTTGGAGATACATGTCCAATTATCCGAAGTGTTGGTAGCTAGGTATCTGTAATTTCAGTGTTAGTAAACTTGTTACCCTTGCCGGTTCCAAAGGTTTGATAGAAACTGGCTCTTACTCTGTTTAATAATGAGTTACATCCCATTCATGAGCCAAACGGATCCACCAACAACAATTAATGCGACTGTACCCCCGTATACCAAGGCTGAAATTTGGAAAGCTTTTTCGTGTTCACTTAAGTGCATGAACATGATTAATTGAACGAGCAGTTGGGCTGAGGCCAAAGCTAGAATCACTATAATCGTAGCTTTCGCAGTTAAGGAAAGCGAAAAAACAACCCAGAGTGCGGCCACCGTCAAAATGATGGATAGAACAAAACCAATAACTTGTTTCCAGGGAAATCCATGATGCTCTTCAAATTTTATATTCTCTCTCATTTTATAGCACCATCCCTATTAAATAGACTGCGGTAAATATAAAAATCCACATCACGTCAAGAAAATGCCAGTAAAGGCCTCCAATGAAGAGCTTTCTTGATGTGACCGTGTTAATGCCTTCCCTAGCAACTTGGACAAGAATAAACGAAATCCATATGATTCCAAAGGTTACATGAACTCCGTGCGTGCCAACAAGAACAAAAAACGCTGACCAAAACGCACTTGTAGAAATATTGACCCCTTCTGAAACATAAGTGATAAATTCATTAATTTCCATTCCTAGGAAGCTAACGCCCAACAATAATGTAATGATCATCCATACGACTACGCCTTTCGTGTTTCGTCGGCGCAATTCATGGGTTGCAAGGCCGGATGTAAAACTACTAATTAACAGAAGAAACGTTTGTATAACAACGCCCTTGATCTCGAATATTTCCTCTGCGGTCGGACCGTCAGCCGTGCGGTCAAGATAGACAAGGTACACAGCAAACAAAGAAGCAAATAAAACAATCTCAGCTGCAAGGAATAACCAGAAGCCGATGATCTTAACTCTACCTTCTTCATTGGCATATTCTAAGGGAATATTTTTTTGTATGGTAGATTCGTTCGCTTTACTCATCGATTCGATCCTCCCTCGCTGCACGTTCACGACGTTTAATTTCTCTTGAACTGATATGATAACCCTCATCTTTATCAAAAGTTCTAAGAATCATAATCACACCGACCCCTACGAGGCCCAAGATTCCCATCCACATCCACTCCCATACAAACCCGAATCCGGATATGAAGAAAAAGAGGGACATCATGAATGGTTGCCCAGAATCGTCTGGCATATGAATCGGTTTGTAAGGTTCTTTTTCTTTTTTCTTAGTCTTATTTTCTTTCTTCATTATCCAAAAGGCATCTAACCCTTTCACTTTAGGGACGTGAGCAAAATTGTACTCCGGAGCAGGAGAAGGGATGGACCATTCAAGTGTGCGACCGTCCCATGGATCGCCAGTTTTATCTCGTTCTCCGTAGCGAGCACTGTAGTAAATGTTGTAAACGATTATGGCAAACGCAATTCCCATCGCGTAAGCACCTAAAGTTTCAATAAAGTTCAATGTTGTCCAGCCTAATCCTTCTTCGTAGGTATAAACACGTCGTGTCATACCCATTAGACCAACTATATACATCGGAACAAACGTTACATTAAATCCGACAACAAACAGCCAAAATGCCCATTTACCTAGTCGTTCGTTCAATTTATGACCAAACATCTTCGGCCACCAATAATGAAGTCCCGCAAAAATGGAGAAGACTGTACCGGAAATTAAGACATAATGGAAGTGCGAAATGAGAAAATAACTGTTGTGATACTGATAATCGGCCGGGGCGCTTGCTAGCATGACTCCTGTAGCACCACCGATCACAAAATTAGGCATGAATCCAAGTGCCCACAAATGGGCTGTTGTGAATTTAATTTTGCCTTTATACAGGGTAAGCAGCCAATTGAAAATTTTCACCCCTGTTGGTATCGCAATGGCCATCGTTGAAATGGAAAAGAAAGAGTTTGCTGCAGGTTCGCTTCCCATTGTAAAAAAGTGATGAACCCATACAACAAAGCTCAATAGGGAAATGATAATCATTGAGTACACCATGGCTTTGTAACCAAATAATCTTTTACGGGCAAATGTACTGATTACCTCTGAGAAAATACCGAAAGCTGGCAAAATTAAAATGTAGACCTCCGGATGTCCCCATAACCAGAACAAATTCACATACATTTCTGGTAAACCTTCACCCATCACAGTAAAAAAGTGTGATCCGAATAGACGGTCAATCGTCAATAGCGCTAGAGCAATGGTCAGTACTGGAAAGGCAAAAAGGATAATGATAGATGTAATCAGCGATGACCATGTGAAAATTGGCATACGCATAAGAGTCATCCCAGGTGCCCTCATTTTTAAGATGGTCGCGATAAAGTTGATACCGGTTGTCAATGTTCCAATACCAGCAATCTGCAAGCCAATTAAATAATAATTGATTTCTGGTCCGGGGCTTAAATTCCCGCCTGCAAGCGGTGGATAGTTCACCCATCCTGCATCGGGAGAGCCTCCGATTATGAATGACAAATTGAATAACATAGCTCCAGAGAAGAATAGCCAAAAACTAAGTGCATTTAAATAAGGAAACGCAACATCCCGTGCACCAATTTGTAAAGGCATTGCCACGTTGATTAAGCCGATGAGAAATGGCATGGCCATAAATAATAACATGATGGTTCCGTGAGTAGTGAAAACTTCATTGTATGTCTGGGCTTCCAAAAAATCCATATTCGGTAAAGCCAATTGTGTCCGTATCATTAGCGCATCTGCACCACCGCGGAACAGCATCAACATAGCAACAATAATGTACATAATTCCAATTTTTTTATGATCAACTGTGGTTAACCATTCCCGCCATAACCACTTCCACTTCTTTAAGTAGGTAAGGGTAAAGATAATCCCAATAGTTGTTAGGGCAATCATTACCTGTGCGGCGTATATAGTTGGGTCTCCCGTTACAAAAAACTCCCCTATAAGGAAATCCTTAATCTCGCTTAGGTTCATTTTGTACACCTTCTTTCAGTTGCGTCATTTTAAAGTTTTCCGGATAAGAAGAGAAGGCCATTTTTCCAACGGTGCCGGGTATCATAAGTTGTTTTGCTTGCTCTATAGTTAACTCAGGTTTGGTGGTCTTTATTTTTTTAACCCAGGCATTAAAATCTTGTTGGCTTTCAGCCGTAACCTTAAATTTCATGTCGGCAAATCTTCTTCCAGTAAAATTGGCGCCTTTTCCTCTATAAACACCTTCTTCAGATGCCTCAAGAAACATTTGATCTTTCATCCCTGCCATTGTGTATGATTGACCTCCTAATTGTGGTACCCAGAAGGAGTTCATCGCACCGGCAGACGTTAATATAAATTTAACCGGTACATCAACCGGGATATAAGCATAATTCACCGTCTGAATACCTTGTTCAGGGTATTGAAAAATCCACTTCCACTGAGCTGACGTCACTTTGATGACTAACGGTTCTTGCTTAGGTGAAGGTGAAGTTTCTAAATCATAGGTTGCTTTAACTGTTGGCACAGCAAGTAGGGTAACAATAATGATCGGAATCACTGTCCACAAGACCTCCAGTTTTTTATTCCCCTCAATCTCTGGCGGTTCGTAATCTTTATTTTCAGGACGCTCTCGATACTTGTACACCACATAACCGAAGACAATAAACACTGGCACCAAGACAACACTCATCAATATAATCGAATAAATAATCAAATCATACTGTGTACTTGCAACAGGTCCCTTTGGATCAAGTACACCAGCGCTACATCCCGAAAGAATGAATAACAAAGCAAAGGGACTAGCTATGTATTTCACAACAATTTTTATATTCATATAGGCTTATTTGATCCTCCTTCCACATTTGTACAAATGCTATTTCCTATCTAAGGCAAGCAAATGGAGTACTTGACAAAGAATAAAGGAAAAAGGAAGTCTAAAAAATGGAGTTCAATAAACCGTCAAAATTTCAACAAATAATTGTAATAAATACTTCAATGTTTGTTCATATGTTCATAAATATAGTCTATGAACAACCTTATGTTCGTAAGGAGTTTCCTTGAAGAAGTAAGAATGAGGGTAAAAATAGGCGTAATTCTATCAAATAACCCCGCCCATAAATTGCAAAAAAACCCCTGAGTATCTGTAATAGGGTTGACCAATTACATCCGACATCCTAAGATGGGATGGAATCATATGAACATATGAACATAATGAAGGATGTGTGCTATATTAATAATCATCATCAAAAGCACGTTTTTTCAGTAGAAAATAATGTAGATTGCATTAAAAGAAATTTAGTAGCTTATGATTTTGGCTTTTCAGTAAGTATGCTTAAAATCATGGCTAGCCCAACTAAACTAAAAGTTATCTTTGCTTTAACACAAAAGAACGAATTATCCGTAGGTGAAATGGCTACTATTATTGGCACATCTTCTGGGACAGCCTCCCATCATCTAAGTATATTAAGAAAACTGGGACTAGTAACACTCCGAAAGGAACGAAAGGAATCATTGTATTCAATTAAAAGTGAGCAAATCAATAGCCTTGTTTTATCTATCGTCGATTTGGGAAGGACCATATGATACTTTGGGAGGATGGTTGCATGAATGCGTTATACCATGGCTCGAATTAATAGAAGAGGGTTAGTAGTTTCAAAAAAAGGGATACGGTCTTAATAGAAAAGAGGATTCATTGAACCAAACACTTTTCTATATTATACTCTAGAGCACTGTAGTCGATAAAACACCGTCTTCACTGTGCTCATTACCCTGTTTTAATGCTCGGATTCCTCAACTACCGAATCCCAATATTTATAAGGAGTGACTATTATAATGAAGAATGTAAAAGGGGCATTTGGTAAGTTTCGAAACGGTTATATGACATCCATCATACTTTTATGGTTAAAAACTTACGTTGTCTTAAGATTTTTGTTTGAGTTATCAGTAGAATCGTTACTAGAGGAAGTTATTCTATTCATTTCACCTTTAAGCTTCTCTATCTTGTTGTTTACACTTGTTCGATCAGACAAATTCATTAAAAATATTATCTACAAAGCATTGGCCAATCTATTAGCCACTGGTGTTTTGTACGCTAACTTGCTATACTATCGCTTTTTCAACGACTTTATCACTTTGCCTGTCGTTTTTCAGACTAAAAACTTTAGCGATTTAGGGGGAAGTACGGCTACACTTGCTAAGCCTCTTGACGTTTTTATATTTATTGACATCATTGTGTTGACACTTGTTTCAATAGTGTTTGCTGCTAGAAGAAGAAAACCTAAAGCAGCAGTGCCTTTTAAACGTCGCTCCCGTCGTTTCGGTATTCTCATAGCCTTAAGTATTTTTGTGGTCAATGTCGGTTTGGCCTACATTGAGAGACCGGAATTGTTAACAAGAACTTTTGACCGAGAAATGCTGATGAAATATCTCGGTCCATACAACTATCAAATGTATGATGTAGTATTACAGTCAAACACGAAAGTTAAAAGAGCATTCGCCGAGAGTAGTGAATTAGCACCTATAAGATTATATACGGAGGCAACTCCTCATGGGATCAATGCCAAAATGTTTGGTAAAGCAAAAGGGAAAAATCTCATTCTTATCTCATTAGAATCGACCCAAAGCTTTGTGATCAATAACAAGGTGAATGGGAAGGAGATTACCCCATTTTTAAATGATTTAATTGATAAAAGCTACTATTTCCCGAATTTTTATCAGCAAACAGGACAAGGGAAGACATCGGACTCCGAATTCCTTGTCGAAAACTCATTATATGGTTTGCCAAGTGGTGCTGTATTCTTTACGAATTCTCAAAATGAGTATAATGCAACACCAGAAATTTTAGGGAAATCTGGCTATGAATCGGCTGTTTTCCATGCTAATAATAAGAGTTTTTGGAATCGCAACATTATGTATCAAACCCTTGGGTATGATCGTTATTTTTCTCAAGAAGACTTTAATATTACTCCAGAAAAGTCAGCAGGTTGGGGGTTAAAAGATGAGTACCTCTACAAACAATCCATGAAATACTTGAATAATCTAAACGAACCTTTTTATGCAAAATATATTACCTTGACCAACCACTTCCCTTTTTCCTTAGAAGAGGAAGATGAGATTGTTTCGGAATGGGATTCTCAGGACGGCGTTTTTAACCGGTATTTTACAACAGTTAGCTATGAGGATAATGCATTAAAACAATTTTTTAATAGGCTTAAAGAAAAAGGTCTATATAAGGATTCTCTTTTCGTCATTTATGGCGATCACAATGGTATATCAGACAATCACACTAAGGCAATGGAAAAATACCTTGGCAAACCACATACTCCGTACAGACACATCCAATTACAAAGAGTCCCACTCATTATTCATAATCCGGGACAAAAAGGCAAAGTCATGGAGACAGTGTCTGGACAAATTGATTTGAAACCAACCATCTTGCACTTGCTAGGTAAGCATATTAAAAACGATATCCAATTTGGAACAGATTTATTTGCCAAAAAAAGAAAAGATTTTACCGTATTAAGGGACGGAAGTTTTATCACGGACAAGTATATCTACACGGAAGGGAAATGCTATCGCAAACCAAGTGGTAATGAAGTTGAGTCAAAACAATGCCAAGAATGGAAACCGATGGCTAAAGAGGAGTTAAACAAATCCGATCAAGTCGTTTACGGGGATCTATTAAGGTTTTTGCAGCCGTATTCTTCTAATGATAACCCTGACGTTGACGAATAATCCTTTGTTTCTATGATATGTTCGGAAGAGCAAGATAGTTTTCTATACGGCTATCTTGCTCTTTTTATATTTGCTATATTCTAGGGTATTATTATCCCCAGATGACCTTCTGTCATTCTCGAACCATAAAATTAAGTAAAAAGCTGTAATCTTTAAGTGATTTTTATCTATAATTAATAGACTAACTTTTTTAAACGAAAGCCAGGTGTTCAATAATGGACAAGACGAATCATCGAGACGCATATTTTGATAATGCTAAGTTTTTACTTATCTTTTTGGTGGTTTTTGGACATGTCATTAGCCCTTTGAAACATGACAATCAACTGTTGTTTGCGCTTTATACGGCCATTTATCTATTCCATATGCCTGGGTTCGCTTTAATGTCAGGTTACTTTGCAAAGAAGTATCAACGAAAAGGGTACATCTTAAGCATCACTAAGAAGCTGTTACTACCTTATCTCTTATTTCAAGTCATTTATAGTGTTTATTATTATATGACTGGGAAGGAAACAACCCTAACTATTAATTTATTTCAGCCTCACTGGACACTTTGGTTTCTATTAAGTTTGTTTTGTTGGCACCTTCTCTTATTTCTTGTAGGGGTAGCGTCAGGAAAATGCGGATTTACAACGGTAAGAAAAAGGCACCATTTCTCTTTTTTGTAGGATGAAATGGTGTCTTTTGTTATTTAAGAGATACCTGATGAACTTTTCAGTGTTTTTAACCCAGTTGGTTCCTTAATAATCTCATCAAGTGTTATGGAGGAAAGAGGGTAGTTTAGGTAATGTAAGCCCTTTCAAATAAATGTAGTTTTTGTATTGCTAAATTTTTGGAATTGGGCTACAATTCTCACTAGGAAATACTTTATTTGGAAACGATAGGTGACTAATACACTCATATACACAACATAGAAAGGATTTAAAAATGAAGCTAATAAAAAATAAATCTTTTTCACTGTTATGGTTCGGTAACACCACCTCTGTATTTGGTAACTCAATCTATATGATAGGTGTTATGTGGTACATAGTTCAATTAACTGGAAGTGGTTTTGCTTTAGGTTTAAGTGCCCTCTGTATTAGTTTACCTTCCTTTTTATTTATGATCTATGCGGGAAGACTGGCAGATACGAATAAAAAAAGAGAGATAATGGTTATCTCAGATTTTTTAAATGCTGTACTAATGCTTGTCATAGGAATACTGATTTCTAATAATACTACAGCTGTTCCCCTCTATATATTAATTTTTTTAAGCTCCACATTGAATGTATTTTTTAAACCAGCACTTTTAGCATCTATTCCTCTAATCGTAAGCAGAGACGATTTAACACAAGCAAATGCATCCGTTAACACTACAAACCAAATAGCAAATGTTTTAGGTCCGGCAGTTGGAGGGATACTAATAAGTCAATTTGACATAGCCTGGGTATTTTATCTAAATGCAATTACTTTCTTCATTTCATCCGTTGCTGAATTATTTATAACTGTACGTCCTATCAAAGTGATCAAAGAAGGGGGGTACATAAAGTCATTTATAAATGGCCTTAACGTTCTTAAAAAAGATCCATCTTTATTAAGGCTGATTATCGTTGGTGGTTTTTTGATAAATTTGTTTCTAGCACCCACTTTTGCCTTTATAACTTACATTTGCGGGGAAGTCTTAGAAGTAGGAGCCAAGGGATTAGGTACAGCTGATTCTGTTTTAGCTTTAGGTGCTGTAATAGGAAGCTTAACAGTTATGTATTTTTCTAAATTTGACAAAAAAAAGCTAGCCATTTTGGGATTAGTCTTAGAAGGGGTAGCCCTTCTAATCGGAGGATTATGGGATACATACTTGTCTCTACTTATTTGGTCAATGTTATTAGGGATAGGTTTAAGTTTTGCTGGAATTGGAATAAGCACTCTTACCCAACTCATTACTCCAGAAGATTACCTAGGGAGGGTTAACAGCGTAAGTGGGGCATTCTCAGCAATATCTGTCCCTCTGGGAACTTTAGTCGGAGGCATAGTATTAGAGAACGTAAATATTTACCTCATTTTATTGATTTATGGAAGCTGCATCTTATTATCTTCTTTACTTTTTATTAACCTTAAGGAACAAAGTGAACAAAAGCAAGCTGTAAACATATCATAAAATTGGAGGATTAAAATGAAAACACTGTTTCTTTACCCCCCAATATTCGATCCGACTTCAGGTTATCATAGTTTAAGCTATTTAAAATCGTATATTGAAGAACATAGGGATTACCACATAGACATCATTGATACAAATATTGAAGCAATAGATAAAACCTTTTCCAAAGATTACTATAATCGCCTTAAAACCCATGTCTCTAATAGAATTAACGCCCTTAATAATAAAGAAGAACTTAATGGTCTTGAACAACATGAATTAAAGTACTTACTTTTGGGGAATGAATTTGAGTACGATAATTTATGGGAAGCTGTATCAATTATGAGAAATGAAGAAATGTTTTATGACTACAATAAATATCGATATTCTGCCGAAACAATTAGTAATTGGATGAAGATTATATCCGTTTATGGTTTCCCAGGGCAGTTTGACGGCTTCAGCTTAACAACCCAAGGATACATTAACTTAAATAGCAGTAGTGATCTTAAGAATCGAGAATTAACAAGAAAAATTATGAAGCCTTTGGTAACATTTTTTGAAAAAGACTTATTTTATAAGATATATCAACAATCATATAATGCTATAGGTATTAATATAACTTATAATTTTCAAACTCCATTCGCATTAGAGATAGCAAGAATGATAAAAGATCATTTTCCTAACTTACATATATTTTTTGGTGGAACAGAAGTTGCCGATATATGGAAGTATTCTCTTAATAAAAATACTTTTTTTGAAGTTTTTAATTGTGCTGACGCATGTGTAGTAGGAGAAGGAGAAATAGCTATCTTAGAATTGCTAGATTGCGTGGAACACCAAAAGAGTTTCCATCCCCTCAAGAATGTAATATTCCACCCTAAACACAACATTCCATTAAAACATGAGATCCAATATAACAAAATTAATAACATACCAACTCCGCAATACGGTGATTTGCCGTGGGATAAGTACCTCTCGCCGCATAATTTCATCTATTATTCTCCATCCAGAGGTTGCTACTGGAATAAATGCACTTTTTGTGACTACGGTCTAAACTCCGACTCCCCTACGAGTCCATGGAGACAAAATCCTATTGAAAAAACAGTAGAAGATTTAAGAGTTCTATCCCAAAACTATAAGTATATATATTTTTCTGTAGATGTACTTGCTCCTGCCATGCTCCTTAAATTAGCAGAAAAATTAATAAATGAGAGAATAGATATTCGTTGGGGGGCCGAAATAAGATTAGAAGGATACTGGTCTGCGGAAAGGTGTGAGTTGTTAAAGGAAAGCGGTTGTACATGTATTTCCGTAGGTTATGAATCAGGGACACAAAGAGTCTTAGATTTAATTAATAAGGGAACTACTGTTGACAAAATAAAAGAAACGATTCAGAACTTTAACAATGCAAACATTGGTGTTCAAATGATGGGGTTCATAGATTTTCCTACCGAAACATTTGATGAAGCTATGGACACTTTTAGTTTCTTAGAAGAATCAAAAGAGGATTGGACAATGATTGGCATAGGAGAGTTTTCTCTTACTCCTGGTGCCATAGTAGCTAAAGATCCTCAAAGATTTAAAATTAAAAATGTTAGGGGTTATAACAGAGAAGATATCCCACGTTCTTTATATTATGAAGAAGAAACCACTTCAAAAACTGATAGGGAAAAGGCCATGATAGCTGATTATAGAGTTAAATTGACAAATGTGCATTTTGGTAGACCTTGGATTGGTGGGATTGATACGCCTCATACAATGTTTTATCACGATAAATATGGGACAAGGATTGGTGACCAATTACTATCAGTGGAAAATTACCACTCTCGTGAAGAGATTTATCATTTAAATGGTAGGATCGTTAACCTTGAATTACCTTTTGATATATCTGAATTATTTGACGATGATCAGCTCACTAACCTTCATAACATTGCCAATGAAAATATTGAGGGTCTTACGTATAGAGAAATCATACAAAAGGTACAATCTGTGAATTTTGAGATAGATAATCGAAACCTCCAAAAGCAGAGTTTTTTCATTAGAAGCAATGGTAAGGTCTACCCTTTTAGCGAGAAGATAAACGCATTCTTAGGTTCATTTTATCAGGGTAACACCCTAGAAATGGCCCTTACAGAATTTTCAATAGATGAGCACGAACAAGTAATATCATTATTCGATAAGTGTATTTCAAACTATCTTTTAAGAAAAGGATCAGAAGAAAAAATGGTATTAGGGGGTAAGTAATTGAAGAATGTTCTTTTAATTGGGACTGGTTCTATTGGTATCGTGAATTTGCCTAGTTTCATAATAGAGTTGAAGAAGTTAAATTTTAGCTGCAAATGTATTCTTACCCATAGTGCAGCAGAATTCGTTCCCGAAAAAACAATTGGTTACTTTGCGGACACGTTTACGGATGATAAATCAATTGGTAGCACCTTTGCAAGAATACCTCATATTGCTTTAGGTAGTTGGGCAGACATTGTAATGGTTCTGCCGGCAAGTGCTAATACAATTAATAAAATGGGATATGGAATAGCTGATAACTTGGCTACATTAACTGTTATCTCTACTAGAGCTCCCATCATTGTGTTCCCTAACATGGAAAAAACCATAGCTGACCAAGATATTGTGAAGGAAAGCATAGTTAAGCTTGAACAAAGAAATATACGGGTTATTCAAAATGTTAATGAGGGATACTCGACTTCTTCACAAAAATTCGAAGAATCTTTGGTTCTTCCGACGTTTGAACAATTCAGGGTTATTTTAGAAACTGCAAAGGAGGAAACGATAGTATGAACTTGGGAAGTGGCGAAAAAATTAATTTAAAAATGAACAAAGAGAGATCAGGCGGGAACAGAAAGTATAAGTGGTCAAAATATAACCTCACGGTTCCAACACACAAAAAAAACTTCTTGCTTTATAACACTGCTAACCAGAAAATGATGACTTCAGAGCAATCTTTTGAAAGAAGAGAAAATTATTATACTGATGGAGCCCCTTTAGCGAAAGGGGATGACAAGTTAGTCGATTTGGGTTTTTTAGTGGAAGAGAGTATTGATGAATTTGCAAAACAAAGGTTTGATTATCAGCAACATCAAGGAGACCGATCCCAGCAAATCATTGTAATGCCAACGGAACAATGTAATTTTAGATGCGTGTATTGCTACGAAGAATTCTTGAAAGGAACAATGGAACCAGAGTTACAAGAAGGATTAATATCATGGGTTAAAGCAAATATATCTAATTGGGATAACCTTGCTATAAGTTGGTTTGGTGGTGAGCCACTAGTTGGGTATTCAGTAATTGAGAATGTATCCCCTCAGATTATAGAATTATGTAAAGAAAATAATGTTAAATATACAAGTGGAATGACCACTAATGGATTCCTTCTTAATATAGAAAAAGCAAAGAAGTTATATGATATGGGTGTTAGAAGCTATCAAATAACTGTAGATGGTACGGAAGACTATCATGATCAAACAAGAGTCCTTATGGGAGGTCAAAAAACTTACAGTAAGATTATGAAAAACTTACTGGATATTAAAGATTCTGACCTTGACGTTTCAATTAAAGTAAGAATGAATTTTAGTAGTTTTAATACTGAAAACATTTCTGACTTTCTTGATGAACTATCAAGTAATTTTAAGTCAGATCCAAGATTTACGTTTGATCTACAACCTGTAGGTCAATGGGGAGGACCCAATGATGAGGAACTTCCTATTTGCACTTCAAACCAAGCGAATCTAATTGAGATAGATAAGACTTGGGAAGGGATTGAAAAGGGGATACCGACAACTAAATTTTTAGATGCCCTTCGCCCTAATAATGTCTGTTACGCAGCTAAAGAAAATTCATTAGTAATCGGTTCGGATGGGATCATCTACAAATGTACCGTGGCATTTAATAACCCTATGAATCATGTTGGTCAGTTACATCCGAATGGAGAAATTGAACTTGATATGTATAAATTTAGTCAATGGGTATCTTTAGATGGGGCAACTGATCCCCATTGTCAGTCATGTCAGGTTGCTCCTATATGCCACGGTTCTTTTTGTCCTTTGGTTAGAATTGAGCATGGTAAAGATACAAGACCTTGTCCCCCCTTAAAGTCAAATTTAGAAGCTTATGTGAAAAACTTATACAAACAGATCACATTTTCAAAGGAAGAAGTAAAACAATAAAGTTCATAATTAACTTGAAAGGAGGTGATATTATGGCAAATACTCCATTACTTGAAAATGAAACTGAAGGTATTGATTTTGCAGAATTTGAAGAGGTTGTAGAACTTAACCGAGATTATTCACTAGCTTCTGCAGCAGATACAAACAATTGTAACTGCTAATCTTATTTTGTTGAAAAGAGCAGTACTTACAAAAGGCCAATCAAGTTTCGATTGGTCTTTTTAATTCGATGCTTTCACATTATAGTGACGATATAATTGAAAATTAATGGATAGTATTGTAAAATAAAATAGACTTGGTAGTAACAAGGGACTCTTAAGATCCCAAGGGATGTTCCTGGGTTTTAAATATAACCTGGGAACATCCTTTTTGTTTAGAGGAGGAAGGAAGAGTATAATCTCAATTATTGACCTCCCCGGTACTGATTGAAAAATCACTCTCTTCCTTCTAGTAATTATTTTACATTATACCAGTCACCCCCTAAGAATCTTTATCCCCTTCCTTTAGCCTTCGGTAGAAAGCAGCTGCACTCCTCCTGTAATCATACATATCTCTTTAACAGTCTTATCAGAATTTTTACGAAGCTCAATTGCATGATTCATCCCCGGATGTTTATCAGTGTACTTTTTTATTCTTCCCCGATACTTTCCTTTTTGCTTTGCCGACTGAATCCCCGCACGTTGTTTCTCCTTAATCATTTCTCGATCAAGCTCACTAAAGGCCGCCATTACCGTTAAAAAGAATTTCCCAGTTGGAGTTCTAGTGTCAATCCCCAAATTTAGGATTACAAAGTCTACATCTCTTTCTTGAAGTTGTTCAACGAGCTGTAACATCTGAACTGTATTCCTTCCTAGGCGATCCATACGAGTTACAACTAAAGTGTCCCCTGTAGTGAGCTTAGAAAGGAGATCTTCCAATTGCTGCTTTTGTTTAGTTACCCCACTAATTTTCTCCTTGATAACTTCATCCACCCCATACGTGGTAAGTTGCTCTACCTGACTATCCAAATTTTGGTCTTGTGAACTTACTCGAGCATACCCAAATATCATTTTATCCCCTCGATTTTATATGTATTTTTGATAGGTGTTATTGAGAGACTATAAAGCTTATGATATCAAGGAGCCGACTTTCTATCAATAGGGTACACTCTATTGATAGAATCGTAAGAGTAAAGTGAATATTCTATGAAATGGGTGAACTAAATGTCTATTGCTAGAGGGAGAGAATTGCTCACTAATGAACAACGGCAATCCTTTATACAGATTCCTGAGGACGAACTCGTAGTTGGAACCTACTACACATTCTCTAATTCGGATTTAGAACTGATTAACAAGCGTAGAAGGGATGAAAATAGACTGGGATTTGCAGTACAATTAGCTGTTCTCCGACCTTAAGGCCATTAAAACTCCCTTAACGTTGTTAAAAATAGGATAGCATTCGGGAAAATGCGCTTAACGTTGTAAATCCGCATTTTCCTGACGCTACCCCTTACTCAGGGGTTATCGGTTTAGAGGTAATAAATCTGTTTAATACCGATATGTCACTAGAGAATGATATGAAACTTTCATTCTCTAGTGTCGTTTTTTAATTGCTTAGTTGACGAACTTTTTTATTTGTTTCTTCGTATTTCCATAATAAGCTCTTCTACAACTTGCTCCAGTTGATTAAAATTTCTTTCCAATCGCATGAGTAAATAAAACGTAACGACAATAGGAAATCCTAAATTGCCTATCAAAGAGATCCAATAATTTGGTTCCATACAAATCACTCACCTTCCATGTCTACTCCTTTTTTACTTAAAATCCCCATTCAAATATAGAGGTAGTACTCGGATTTGAACCGAGGATGAAGGTTTTGCAGACCTTTGCCTTACCACTTGGCTATACTACCACAACTTCTAAAGCAATTATTATTCTTCTTACTATTTAAAGAGTATCTTGCTAACAAATATAAACACGAAATGAAAAAAATTTGGAGTTAAATAATAACTTTGAAGTTACTCTTTAAATGGATAAAGGGGGAAATAATTAATGAGCACCAAAATACTTGAGATTAGGGAAAGAATAGAACAAGGTAAAAACATCCCGAAAGGTTTAAAATTACTTAATGTAGAAAGTTTATGGGAGAAATCTGATCAGGGAAAAGGGAATGTAATAGCTGTTATTGATTCGGGGTGTGATAGAAATCACCCTGATTTAAAAGATAACATTATTGGAGGGTATAATTTCACAGGTGAAGGGGAACACCATGACTTTTCAGATAGCAATTTCCATGGGACTCATATTGCAGGAACCATTGCGGCTAACAATATAAAATCCGGAATTATTGGAGTATCCCCGCAATCTAAATTATTAATTCTCAAGGTAATTGATAAAAGAAACTCAGGTACTTACACTTCATTAGTTAACGCCATTAATTACGCTATAAAATGGAAAGGGCCAAAAGGGGAAAAGGTATCAGCTATGAATATATCTTTAAGTGGCCATTACGATGATGATAATCTCTATAAATCAATTGTTAACGCAACAAAAAGAAATATTCCAATAATTGCGGCATCCGGAAATAGTGGAGATTCAAAAAGGTTATATCCTGCTTCTTTTAAGGAAGTACTACAGGTTGGTTCGGTTAATGAGTCACTAAAATTAAATAGTTTTTCAAACAAAAACGGACGAAGTTTATTTCTAGCTCCGGGTAGTAATATTCTTTCGACATTTCCCAACAGTCTCTATGGTAAAATAACCGGAACTTCAATGGCAGCACCGCATATAACAGGAGCTGTTTCTTTAATCATAGATATAATGAAGAAAGAGAAAGTACCAGTGAAACTAGAAACCGTGTTAAGGCAATTAACTAAATACTCCATCCCTTTAAGTGAACACATGGATGGTGAAGACATCAGATTAGTTCAATTTAATTAGGGAAATTTAATTGGGGTAGTACCAACATTTTAACGGAAAACTCACGCTAAGACAGTTTTTACCATAAAAAAGCCGGAATTCTTTACGCTAACGAATTCCGGGGGACTGTTTCAGATATTTAATGGTCTTAATGTATTCGCTTTGGTCAAATTTTTTAAATCAAATGAATATTCTCCTAGGAAATTAATATGTTCCCACCCTAATGGTGAAACATGTCCAATTAACTCTTCTTTTAAAACACCCTTTTCCCTCATGACCTTTATTGCTTCTGTAAGATATACCGTGTTCCAAACACTTATTGCGTTTATTAAAATGTTTAATGCACTATTTCGTTGCAGTTGATCTTGTAATGCACGTTCACGCAATTCTCCTCTTTTTCCAAAGAATAATGCTCTGGCTAAAGCATTCATGGCTTCACCCTTATTCAATCCTCGCTGAATTCTTCGACGTATTGCTTCATTTGAAATGTAATCTAAGATAAAAATAGTTTTTTCGATTCTCCCCATCTCTCGGAGGGCCGTTGCAAGGTTGTTCTGTCTCGAATAGGAACCTAGTTTACCTAAAATAAGTGCAGCAGAAACTTTACCTTGACCAACAGATTGTCCCATACGTAACACATCAGCGTAATTTTCTTGAATGACCTTAGTATTAATGCGACCTTTTAATAACGACTCAAGCTTTGGAAATTCATTTGGCTTCCCCATAATATGTAACCGCGTGTCCGTCAAGTCCCGAAGGCGAGGAGCAAATCGAAAGCCCAAAAGGTGACATAGACCAAACACTTGGTCTGTATACCCAGCTGTATCCGTGTAATGTTCTTCAATGTTAAGTTCAGATTCATGATGCAGCAGTCCATCGACTACATGAAGTGCATCGCGGGAATTCGTGTTTACGACATTTCCACTAAAGGTTGAAAATTGGTCACTTGTAAAACGGTAAAAGGTCGTTCCTTTCCCATGACCGTAGTGGGGATTTGCATCAGCGTAAAGGGAAGGAACTCCTACTTGGACGCGCATACCATCTGATGAGGAGGTAGTCCCATCTCCCCAGTAAGATGGCAATAAAAGTTGGTGATGAAAATCAACGAGTGCAGCCTGCGCCTTATTCATAGCATCATCATGCATTCTCCATTGAGCGATATTGGCCATTTGATGGTAAGAAATTTTAGGAGTAGCATCGGCCATTTTGGTTAGTCCAATGTTAGTTCCCATACCCATGAGTGTTGCCATGAGGATGGATTTCTCATTGCCCTTTGGCGGGTGACCAGAAGATGCGTGGAGAAAGGCTTCATCAAAACCCGTCCAGCTCGCAACCTCTAAAAGAAGATCGGTTAGTTTGATCTTTGGAAGCATCTTATATAAAGACAAACTAAAGGATTTTGCTTCTTCCGGAGTGTTTTTTTCTAAACGATCAATATGAAGTTTCCCTTTTCCAATATTTACTCCTTCTAATTCATGAACATGGTTCGATACCCAGTTCAGGCGTTCAGTAAGTGTTTGTGTTCTTTCACTTATGAATTGATCAACTGAAGGACTAACCGCAAGTTTACTATTTTGTAAATCAATCTTCTTCCATTCATCCTTTGAAATTAAATATTCATCAAAGTTTTTATATTGGCGGCTACCAGTTACGGAGACATCTCCTGATCGAATATGATTACGAAGTTCTGTCAACGCGGCCATTTCATAATAGCGACGGTTAATGGACCCATCCTCATCATATACATGTTTTTGCCATCGATTAGAAATAAAATCGAGGGGAGCATCTTCTGGAACTCTTCTCTTTCCAGATTGATTCATTGTACGGATCGTATCTATGGCCTCCATCAAGGGTTCTGCTGATTGATTTGATTGAAAATCTAAGGCATTTAATAAAGTGGGTGTATATTTTCGTAAGTATGAGAAACGATTTTCAAGTAAATCCAAGTAATCATAATCAACGGGCCGTGATAATTTTCTGGCTTCTTCCACAGAAGAAATAATATTCTCCCACGGCATAACTGTTTCCAACGTTTCAAATGGATCAAGCCCTTCATCTCGTGCTTTAATTAACGCAGCGCCCAGATCAGCAAAATGAATGACCTTTTCATTGATGGATTTCCCGTGTTGCTTTTGAAGCTCTTCCTGGGCTTTTCGGCCTTTGGATTGTAGAACCATGATTTGACGATCATGAATTTCAATGGCTTGGTCAATTAATTCTTGGCTTAGATATAGGAGGTATGCGACAAGGATGGCATAACGTTTTGATTCCTTAAATCGTCGAAATGAATGAGGCTCATATCTTGCTCCCATACGGGATAGTTGGAGTAGGCGGTTAGGATGGATTTCTTTAGTATTAGAAGAAAGATTGATCTCCCGAACATACTCCAAGCGTTTAATAGCATCCAAAAAGGCGTCTGGAGAGGATTGCCCAGGTTTTTCTCTTAACCATGACAGAGGTGTTCTTCTCTGTTCATCAGAAGGTTCTGTTAATGTATCAAGCTGTTGTTTTTGGTTTGAAGTCAGAGATTCTGTTAATCGTTGGTAAACTTTCTTCTCCGCCCTTCGCCGGATTTCCCATACCAACCTTTCAACAGTTGTCATAGCTGGTAGAATGATTTTTTGCTTTCTCATTTCATCGATAGCTATCTTAATTAAATGGAGGGATTGATTGTTTTCCATGGCAAAAGGGAGCAAATAACGTGATAACTGTCGGTAGTTGCTCATTGAAAAGAAAGTATATCCATAAAACTTTCTGATTTCTTCCAAATGTTCATACTTGGTTTGTTCCCGTCCTGCATAATATTGAAATTCCTGTGCGTTCACATGGATTTGGTCTGCAATATAGTTTAAAACAGCATTTGGAATAGGGTTCGCATCAGATAAGGTCCAGCCCGGAAAGCGCAGAAGGCAAAGTTGAATAGCGAATCCTAAACGATTATGATCCCTTCTGCGACGTTTAATAAGATTAATGTCTTGTGGAGAAAGGGTATAGTAACTCGCTAATTCCCACTTACTAATATCGGATGGGATTTTCATAAACTGTATCCTTTGTTCTGATGTTAACAATTCCTCTTTCCCTTAAATACAAAAGTATTACTCCTCTCTCTTATTTATTAACCGGAGGAATTAATGTAGATATTTTCCACAGCTTTTTCTTTATCCTGGGCGGTGGGCTGACTGTAACGGAGGACCATGTCAGCCGATTGATGACCGGACAATGACTGAATGACAGAAATGTCTTCACCCGCACGTACAAGACCTGTGATAAACGTATGACGTAAAGCATGAGGGTGGACTTTGTACTTTCCAAGAACGGTTTGAACACTTCGAATACTGATTCGTTTCACCCGGCTTGATAAAAATAAGGCTGGTTGATTGTCGCCCCTTTGATCAAGATAATCTGTAAGCGCACGACGCACCTCCACGTTTAAGGGGATAATTCTCTCCCGATTACCTTTTCCAATAACCCGGACCTCACCTTTTCGTTCACTTTTCTGAATATCATCTCTGTTGAGGGAAACGAGTTCCCGGACCCGTACTCCTGTATAAAGAAGCATAAGGATAATAGCGTAGTCGCGTTTGTTACCGTCACGATCTACTTCACGAACTAATCGATTTCGCTCAATGCGATCTAATCCCTTAGGAGCTTGCTTTTTAAGGTCAGCCATTTTAACAACACGTATATCCTGAACAGCTTTGGCATTGCCTGTCCATCTTGCAAAAGGTTTAATGGCATTCCAAATTTTATTAACAGTTGCGGCACTTTTCCGTTTAGCCGTCAGATAATCAATGTACTGTTGCACATCAGATCTTGAAAAATCTTCTAAGTTTGTGCCCGTTCCTTCTAACCAATGGTTAAATTGCTCTAATGCATGTATATATGTGTCACAAGTTGATTCTGACTTCCCCTTTAAACCTTCTTCTCTGAACACTTCTAATACTGATTTCGTCATTGGACTCCCCTTTAATACACCATCACATAATTCTACGCTAAAATTTCCGGCCATTAATCTTTGATTATACACCGGTAACACATGATTGATTCGTTTCGACTTTAGCTCATTTTATCATAGAATTATTGTTCTATGTCATAATTCTATGATAAGTATATAAAAAATCCGATACTTCTATTTTGGAACAGACATATCAAATCGTGATACATAATTATAATTTTTTTGGATAGGCTTGTACTAAGGCTTCATAAAGATAAGACTAGGAAAAAGGATGGTGCATCATTAATGAAGCGTTTACTTACAACAGTTATTGTTCTTCTATGTTTATTCACTGGGGTCGCGTTTGCTTCTGCTCAATCTCAAAACTCTAATAACCACGATTCAAAAGGAACGGAACAAGCAACAGATCAACTTATGCTGAAGCTTTTTAATGAACATATTGACAAAGCAGTCGCCAATTATTATAAGGATGACTCAATAAGTTTTCAGTATAACTGGTGGGATGAAGGTTATGATGTCGTTGAAGTAGATCAGAGTGAAAAAGGTCATGTCCTAAAGAGTCCATATGAGGTGACATTTACTGTTGAACCTATCAAAACAAAACATGACAAACAAACGAATACTACAACCCTCGGTCCAAAATTAGGGGGGACAGATAAAATAACCTTCGGTGTGGTACCGGGAGACGTAGCAAAAGGAATTAAAGTAAAAATGTTAAATTATGAGCATCATGACTCAAACGAAAACTAAATTAAAGATACTATGTACATTAAACTGTAACCCGAGAAAGGCTAAAACATAGAGCCTTTCTCGGGTTTTTGTTACTCTTAACGCTGAAACACCTAACAAATACCCTAATACAATGGGTTTATACAGAGTGCAAAAACAATTCGAAATTCTTATGACGATTGAGTCCAAGAAAGGTTTTCAGTATAATTTGGGTATAAAATACAGTTTGGGAAGAAAGGGGTAATGAATGAAAAAATATCTATTGTTAGTCATCCCAATTTTCTTTTACAGAGAACTTTTTAGATATTTTAATTTAGAGGCACTGATTAATTTAATAATTGTTATGATTTGCTTGACCTTTCTTTTTAAACGCACAGCTCTTAGAAATGTTCTTGATTTGTTCATTGCGATTTGTTTCACAATATATTTTTGTATATTGTACTCGAAGACTGTTGAACTGAAAGGGATCGTTATAGGGTTTTCTCATAGTTTTTCTTTTGAAAACGCAAAAAATGTTTTTGATACAGTTAACTTAATTCCCATCAAGGGCATTTTTGAAGTAATTACACAAAATATTTCAAATCTAAATGTTTTGTATCAGGTATTTGGAAACACAATCATGCTTGCCCCTTTTGCATTTGCTTTACTCTATTTTGAATGGACTAAAAGTTATAAGCAGGCGATTTGGTATACTTTGCTTTGTACAGTGGGTATTGAATTTATACAATTCGTATTAAGTTTATATTATAGTGTGTTTGAAATTGGTTTGAGAAGAAGCATAGATATTGACGATGTAATTTTAAACACTATAGGCGCTGGTATAGGAATAGGGGGTTACTACCTTTGGTCAATAATAGAGACTCAATTTAAAAGATGAATGTCTGATATTCCTGTTTCTATAAAAAGATGCCCCTCCACTTATTTGTGGAAGAGCATCTTTTTATAGAAGGGATCAGTCAAACCCTTCAGCATAAAAACTCGCTTGGTATGGAGCAGCATTGTACGTTGTAATATAAAATTCGGCTTCATCGTCACTACCATCTACTTGGTTAGTTATGCCAGACCACGTTACAGTAGAGGCTTGAGATACTCTAATCGGGTCACCAACGATTTCATCAAAATTACCTTGGCCATCGTATTCTCTTAATTGTACAGTGAAATTATTATTCACACCAGTGAACTCTATCTTGAAGTTTCCACCGCCGGATTCCCAATTATCACCTGCACCTACTGGCGTATAATAAAATGTATCATCTCCAGTATAAGCGTATCCCTTAAACTTTCCTCTAGATTGCCATCCACCTGGATCATAAATATAAAACGAACTCATTTCTAATGGACCTGGTGTCACTTTTACATTTTCGACGCCGATAGGATCATTTGTTGATGAATTCACTTCTGGACTTGCTACCCCACCCTTTTCTGGTGATGTCATTCCTGCTACTTCAGCATGAGAAACTCCCGGTGCCAGAAGGGATGCAGCCAAAGCTAACGATGCAAAAGGTAAACCAATTTTTTTAAACATCGATTACTCTCCTCCCTGATTTTAAAAGTTACCTATGTAGATTCTTGATGTAGGGGTCCAGACAGCAAAACGCGGTAAACGTACGTTAAGAGTTGTGTTGCATTAGTTTTTCTTATATTTTAATTAAATTGTGTTGCGTAAAAGGGATAAATAATGCTTTTACAACTATCTAATACAACACAATTATATTTATGTTGTATAGAGCGAACAAAACTCAAGACATAGAAAAAGCCTAAGCGATAAGGTTTTTATCCTTAGCGTACGCTATCCGCGTTTTGCTGGCGGTACCCCATGTAGAAAAGAACCCCCCTCCCATTTTTTGGTATATAACTTAACTTCGACATTAAATTGTCATTGTCCTGCAAATAAATTGAAATAATCTTAATATTTAGTTTACTTTTTGTCATAATATACAGATCAATTTGGTAATAAACATCATAACGAATCCAAAGTCCAAATCATAGAATTAAATGGTAAAAACTGTCTTAGCGTGAGTTTTCCGTTAAAATGTTGGTACTACCCCTTGTAGGAAGATTTAAATGGTGGGGGGTTTTAGTAGCCTTCATTTTTGGTATCGCTATAGGATATATCGATGTGATCGGTCAATTTCTAAGTTTGTCCCGTACCTTTGTGTTCTTCCCAATCTTTTTATTAGGATTTTGTTTACAAAGGGAGCATTTTAACAAAATACGAAATCAGGTGCGGTGGAAGTGGGTTGGAGTCATCTTACTTCTGACCATATTAACAGCCTTTTACTTTGTCTTTCCTAAAGAAGGTATACAGTGGCTGTTTGGATCTTATTCATTTGAAAGTATGGGAGTAAGTGGTTGGGAAGCTGGAGCTATTCGATTAATACAATATGGACTAACTATTGCCGCAACCATCGGTTTTTTAGCACTGGTCCCCAACCAACCATTTAAATTAACCGTTATAGGGGCAAGAACAATGTACGTGTACTTACTTCACGGGTTTGTTATCCAGACGGTTAAGGCTTTCATTCCTCATAAGCAACTAGATCTATTATCTAGTAACTTGCTATTATTATTTGTAGCATCTATAGGAATTTGCTTATTTTTTGGCCATCAGGGAACAAAGCGACTAACACGTCCTATTATTTTAAATTAGTCGGTTTAGAACAGCATTTTGTTTGGATCATCATATCATGTATAGATCAAATTAAAGGGATGGCTTAGCAGCCATCCCTTTATGTCCTAGAATGGAATGGGGGTAGAATCCATTCCGTGTACATAATACCACATTAACATTTGTTCATATATAGATGCCATGTGACAACTTCTTAACTATTTAACATCTAACCATTTTGTTTGTAAGATCTAGTCCTTCAGATGACTCGTATTAGATTTTGGTACTAACACAATGTTTTTCTTAGCTTCGTCCACATAAACGGACAGGAACCGTATTTTCTTTCGATTTAATTTTCCAATGGCTTCAGCGGGTATAAAGATACTACCTTTTCTGCCAATGACACAAACCATATCAGTTTCACTTACCTCTTCCTGTATGATAAGATTGCTTTCTTGAAAACGTAAGCTAACACTGTGTCCTTGAATCCAGTTAAACTTGTCCCTCCATTTACGGGGGATATAGAAACGTTTAGAGGGCTTGACTTCAAATGTTTTGCCAATCGGTCGTAACATGAGCATCACCTCCATAAGCAGTAAACTCACACTGAATATTGATTATTTTTTTTATTCTTGATACTAATGTAACTCACCCCGAACACAAATAGTCCGAATACACCAAGTACAAATGAGATAAATGGCCAGTTAAGACCTTGTTTAGGTTCAACTAAAAATACATCAGCTTGTTCACGATTAAGAGCTAGTTTATACATTCCGGGTTTTTGTTCAAGTACTAACCCATCATGTAGGATCCCACGTAACTGTTTTCCTTCCGGTAACCCTTTAATCTCTGCTGTCCTTGTGGAACGATCATTATTGATAGCAACTACCATCACCTGATCCCCCAGGGTGCGTTTAAATATAAAAAATCCGTCTTCACTATATAATTTCTCAAAGTCCCCACGTGTTAAGACAGGGTATTGGTCCCTCAAGGCATTTAGTTTTTCAATTCGTTTACTTAGTTGGCCATCTCCAGAATTGAAATTCATAAGTCTATTATTATCAGGTATTTCACCTCCATCTAAAGGCACTTCACTTCCATAATAGAGAATAGGAATTCCTGGAGAGGTAAACATATAAGTTAACCCTAATTTCCACCTTGTGATTGGATTTTGACGCTTTTCAAGTGCTAGTCTTGTAAAGCGTTGACTGTCAGGATTATCTAGAAAATGACCTATATTAAAGGAATTATAAAGCTCTTTATCTTTTTCCCATTGATTAAAAAGAGGGTTATGTGACTCGCCAGCTTCCTTGAACGTTTCACTTGCACGTTTAGAGAAAGGATAATTAACGAGGCTGTTTATCCCGGTTCCTTTATATTGTGATATATAACCTTCATTCTTTATCTTACCGAGTAAGATAAAGTCTTCATCAATCGATCTTACACGATTAGAAAAGTCTGTCCAAAATTCTTTAGAAACTGGTTTTGCTGTATCTAAACCAAAGCCATCAACGCCGGTTTCTTTGATCCAGAAGGAGGCAGCATCCAATATGTATTGTTTTACTTCCTCGTTCTTCATATTCAAGACATAAGGAGTAGAAATTGCGGAACTATCGGAAGTCTTCTGTTCGTTCATATAGTTCTCTTTGAGATACCAGCCTTCCTTCCCCGGGTCTTTCCGCCAAGGATGTTGATTCCCTGTATAATTCACAACAAAATCAAAGATAACCTTCATGTCCCGTTTGTGAGCTTCTTTGACTAATCTCCTGGCATCTTCGATGGTCCCAAAGTGTTCATCAATAGATTTAAAATCTATGACTGAATATCCATGATAGCCATTTGTCCCGTTATCCATAATAGGAGTTAGTTGGATGGTGGTAAATCCCATCTTTTTAATATAATCCAACTTTTCAATAATCCCCTCAAGATCTCCCCCCTGAAAGGATTTAGGAGCATTGACATTAACATTTTTATCATTTTCAGTATTTCCATTCATGAATCTATCGACCATGATGAAATAAATACTTCCGTCTTGCCATTTACGGTCTCCTTTTTCATTTGCTCCTACGGGAAGCCCGTCAAAAAGGAGAAAAGATATCATTATAACTGTTAGCAAAGTAATTTTTTTCATTTCCACTATTCCTCCGTTGCCTTTGAAGCCTTATATATTAAAAAGGGGATTCTATTTTGTGTCTAAAATCCAGTCCAACCACCAAAAAACTGATTGGTTATAAAGGAAGTAAATTGAGTCATCCAACCAAAAAATAAGACGATTCCCATTGCAATCATGGCATAACCACCAACAGCCATGATTTTCCTGTTATGTTTTCTAATCCATTTTAACCTTCCGATAAAAAGAGCCATGATTATAAAAGGAATAGAAAACCCTAAGACATAACAGATCATATACAGAACAGCTTGGTTAGGGGAAGAGACTCCAAGAGCAATGACAGCGGCAAGGATCGGGCCTGTACAAGGGGTCCATCCAGCTGCGAATCCCATACCGACAGCACTTGACCCTAGATATCCTTGAGGACGGTTTTTTAGGGGAACTTTATAATCTTTCATCAGTACTTCAGGTTTAAAGATCCCGAGCGTCACTAAGCCTAAAAAGATAATTAAGATGGCACCTAATTGGCGAATTAAATCATCATAACGAATAAACCACCCACCAATCCAAGATGTTGAAAAACCAATAGCAATGAAAATGATGGAAAAACCAAAGAGGAAAAATAATGTGTGAAGAAAGGGTTGTTTCTTAGCCAACAATTTTTTGTCCTGTAAATCATCTAGGGACATTCCAGTAATATAAGATAGAAATGCAGGATATAAGGGTAAATTACAAGGCGAAATAAATGATAAAAACCCTGCTCCAAAGGCTAATAGTAGATTGATATCAGCCATTCGACTCTCTCCAGTCATCCGGTTGAATTCTCTTCATATATCCATGGATTTCTTTTTCCGTCATCCCAGCTGTGATACGATCAACGACTTTCCCGTTTTCATCGATTAAGAAGGTAACCGGTATGGGCCCAATTCCATAAGCATCTAGTAATTCCTCACCATAGTCCATTAAAACGGGGAACATCATTCCTTTACGATCGACAAACGCTTGTACCGTTACAGCACTTTCTCCTACATCGACAGAGAGAACCTGTACACCTTTATCTTTAAAAATTTGATATTGATTTTCTATGTAGGGCATTTCTTTCTCGCAGGGTTTACAGTAGGTTGCCCATACATTGAGAAATACACCTTGTCCCCGGTAATCGCTAAGTTGAATAATTTCCCCATCAAGAGTCTCCAATTTAAAGTCAGGGGCCATATCTCCGGCATTGACGACCCCTGAATTTTTTGTGAAGTTCTGATAAAGGACAAACCCTATGAGAAGGGCAAATACACTTAATATGGAGATACGCATGATCGATCGTTTGCGACGATTTTTCACTTTTAAAAACACGCCTTTCTTTAATGATCGATGATCTTAGATCTCTTCCCAGAACAGTAATATTTCTGAGACCGTATAATTAGAAGGTGTGGCCTGGTCCAGAGCTAGCATTTTAAATCACGGTATAAAACTTCCTGCTTACGCGTAGGAATGTAAACCAGATATGATTAAATTTACAGCAAGTAAGTTAAACATAATGATGGCAAACCCTCCCACAGCAAGCCATGCTGATTTCGTTCCATGCCATCCTCTTGAAAGTCTGAGGTGCAGGAAAGCAGCATAGAAAAAGAAGGTAATTAAAGCCCACACTTCTTTAGGATCCCATCCCCAGAAACGACTCCAAGCTTCTTGGGCCCATATCATTGCAAAAATTAGCGCACCTAGTGTAAAAATAGGAA
>NZ_FVZB01000003.1 GCF_900166655.1 Halobacillus hunanensis
CCCAAAACCATCCTATAAGACCTCGCCTTTTTGAAAAAAGGCAATCCCAAAAACTTCCCTCTTTCGAACTCCCCAACCCCTCAATCCTTGAGGGGCTCCCTCGCCGGTAGGCAGGAACAAAAAAGGGTTTTTGTTCGGTGCCAAGAGGGTTCGGGTGCATCCAGTATGTCCACTCCTTAAATTCCTTCCACTTTCGTTTCAGTCAGCCATTTACCGTGGACACACGCTCAGAAAGACTTTCTTTAAAAAATTTCACATCGCTCTTAAATCATTTTAAAGCATCTCTAAACCGTTTAGTGCTTCTTAATACATATAAGGGTGCTCTTCATATTTAAATGGAACTATACCCCTTTTCTGTTCGTTTTAGCTTTGCTAAAAACTAACATTTATGGGGTGTGAAGTTATGAGAATCACTATTGGATGAATTTTTTGCAATTGCATCGGCATACTAATATAATAAGCTTTACAGCAAATGCACTCTTGCCTTTAAGCGTGCGTATCTTCAGAGCGAATTGGGTCTTTAACCAGTATATGGGAAACAGCCTTTACTAGTAATCGGGCTGAATCAGGATCAAGCTTTCCATAAAAATCTTGCTGTTCTGATTTGAAAAGCTTGTACACTGAAAGCGCAAAAATTCCTATTAGACCCATTAAAAGAAGCACGATCTTCTAAGGATGCCTCTAACATCTTTGAAGAATCGTGCTTTTTCATGTTATTAACAGATTGCAGATGACCTTTCAGTTGACTGCTCAAATAGTCCTTTTCTATCATCCTCCAAAAAGATTGTGTACTCAAGCTCTAATGAAACAACAGAGATCCATTCTCCGAACGAAAAAGAAGGATATGAAGCTTTAAATTCCCATTTATACAATCTCCTTACTAAGCCATACAATACAACCCATCATGTTGCTGGCTGTAGCTTAATTACAAGATACCTAAGTATTGTAATGCACTAAACAGCACGTTCTTACTAATTAGCAAGGAAAAGTAGATGACTCTCAACCAGTTCCCCGTCTTTTCTACCCTGCAAGGTTTTCTTGCTTCCTTGTTGCCTTTAAGACTCATAGGTGCGTATCCTCCTTTCGACGGAGGACACAGTCCTTGCTACACGTTCCTTATTTTACCACGCAAATAAAGTAAGAACGAATTTATTTTCCACGACCCTAAATCTTTAGCTCCTATAAACAAAATTAGAAAGATGTTATTGTAATAATTGGAAATGTAAAATTATTTTGTGATTGGAGGCTTTAATCTTGAAAATACTATTATTAATGTGTATTAGTACATTCCTGGTTTTATCTGCTTGTGGTAGTTCTAATGATTCCAGTACAAGCGAGAATGTTAGCAAAGATACGATATATCAAGAAAAATTCGTAAATAAACTTGACGAAGCTCAAATATCACCAGAATTACCTCAAAAGATTCCTTATGAAAATTACTCTAAAGATATTAGCATTATGAATTCTCAAAAAACCATATCTATTATGTACATTCCCCAAGATGCAAATATGGGGTTGAAACTGGAAGTTTTTGGGGGAGATGTAAATTTATCAGGTGATGGAGAAACTTTAGAAATCGATCAAGGTAAAGCAACCTATATTAATGCAGATCAGGCACACATTTTAAAGTGGAAAAAAGATAATTTATCTTATACGCTAAGTTCACCAAAAAATGGGGAATTAAATAAAGAAAACCTTATTGAAGTAGCCAATTCATTCGAACGTTTAAAATAAAAATAAAGGGAGGTATTACTTTGGGAATGGCATTAGGTATAGTAGGTGTTTTTCTTGCTATAGGTATAATTCGCGTTTTGCTAGGTATTCCATCTAAACGTAGTCGTTCTGACCAATTCCAGACTCGTGATTATTCCTAGTAATTTAATGATTAACCCAGGTTCCTTAATAATAGGAACCTGGGTTTTTTTATATTTAAAAAGTAGAAATAGTAAAAAAGACTAATTATTTGGAAAATATTGAATTGTAATATAATTACCTTTATACTAATAATTGGTTAAACTAGTTTAGCTAATTATTACAAAATATGAAGAAAAAGGAGAATTCGATGGGGAAAATAATGAAATGCCTTCTATTGGTTGGGACTTTTTTCTTTGGTTTTATACTTACTAACAATTTAACAGGAATAAGTTCAGCTGCATCTAAATTCTGTGATGTATATAGTAGTTGGACTTCTTGTTATAACTACACGGCAAATACTGAACTTGATTGGAATGTTGCAAGAACTGATACTGCACGTAGTGACGGTCCATATTATATTGACGTTTCCAGCACTAAATATGACGTTGGGGTTTATGCACCTGAAAATGGTGGTGGATCATTTTTCACAGGACATTGGATTTATGTTCCGCAAAGTGGTGAATTATATAAGAACCCAGATATTGATTACAGATATTTAACAGACGGCGTGTTTTATATCTCTAATGCAAGCACCGGAGGAAGTGTACAGTATTATGACGGAGAAGAACCAGAAATAACTACACAAATTAGAAATGGCGGATCATATAACGGAAATACTTATATTGTTACTGCGTTAAGACAATAAAGAGGAGGCTAAATATGAGAAAAAAACCATTATTACTAGTTTGTTTAAGTTTGGTTTTGGGATTAATTGCCGGGGGATTATTTCAGTTTACTAGTGGTAATACAGCTAATGCTTCTGATGATAAAGGAAAAAAGACTGGTATTTCTATACAAAAAGATCAAAAAGGAATTGATGTTGCTAAAGAGAAAGTTCCATTTGATGTCGAACTTCCAAAGAAGACATTACCTTTCGAAGTTGAAAGCACAGGTGCTCATACAATGGATGTTGGTGAAAAACCGATGTTAAAGATTGAGTATAAAGGACCTAAAAGTAAAGTTTTTAATATAGAGATTACTGATCAAAAAGTAAACTTAATTGACTCAGGTAAGTCCAAACATGAATCCTTAAATTTAATCAAGGGAGTAAAAGGGACTTATGTTGATAATGGTAATGCTCAAATAATAAATTTCTACTATAATGACAAAAATTATTATTTGACTTATAGTGATCAACTTCCAAAAGAAAACAATCCAATAGATAAGCAGAAGATAATAAAGGTAGCTGAACATATTATAAAAACTAATTAAGATTTTTAAGAACGGAAAGACAGCTGCACAATAATAACTTCTCTCCATATAAAAAGAGACGCCCTTAAAAAGGTGTCTCTTTTTATTACTAGATTTTCTCTTTTAACCCCTTGTTTTGGGGTGTGAGGTGGCTGGGGGTTTGGGGGCTAGCCCCCAAGTTATGAACGTCATGATTTGTAGCTTAAGATGCTGTTTTTTGAACGGATGCTCAGGCGGTTTGGCAGGTACAATGGACCAAACAAGCCGAATCCCTGTGTTCCTCGTTTTGGGTATGCTCGGCTTGGCGACATGCCTGCACCTGCCAAATTTCGTAAGGCAAGGGGGAAAGGGTGGAGATTTTTTGAGTGGGGTTCTCAAAAAATACGACCCGGACCTTGCCTGGAGAAAAGCTCTTACAGTAGATATAGAAGGGGTGCATTTTCATCTGGTGAAAGAGCTTCAACAGCATATTTATCTAAGTCTGTTAATTAATGGAGTTAGTAAAAAGTGGCCTATATAGGCCACTTTTTACTTTAGATGATCCAGTTCGTTTAACAAGTTTTCACTCTGAATAATTAAATCGTTATATTGTAATATAGTCATTATAGATAAAACCACAAAAAGACCAAACAATAAGATGAAAAATATTCTGGACCATATAACAGGAATATCTAATTTATTAGTTGAAACATTTAACTTATTTGAAGATATCTTTATGTAAATACCAGATAATAAAATTAATGCTAGAGTAACTAATATGGAAAATGTCTTTTTAAATTGAGACTCCAACACCTCTAATTCTATGTTATTTTCCTTAAGATTCTCTAACTGAAATTGGTTAGAAACACTTCCTTTCCAGTCATATTCCTGAATAATGACTCTGTTATCCATTTCTTCAATATTAACTCCAAATGGAGTACCATAGTTTCCAAAAGATAAATAGTTATATACAATAAAAATCCCACAAATTATGAGAATGTAAGACAAATAGAAAAATATCTTTTTTCCTTTCATACTTTCCCTCCTTGATGAAAACATATTTTAACACAAAGTATATTATACCAAAAGGAACATCCAAACCTATTATTTCCCTTTTTTTACGATTTTTTAGAAAATTTACAATATATGATAGTATTACAATTGTATGTATGTTATATTACAAAATGTAATAAATAACATAGGAGGGATAAAATGTATTCAAAGATTTTTAAAACCTTTTTAATACTTAGTTTGATATTGTCTGTATTTACGCCTTACTCTGCTTTTGCCAAACAAAAAACTTCAGAAGAAGAAAAATTGAATGAATTGATTGTCAAAATCAAAAATGACCCTCAGTTTACCGATGAACAAGAGGAAAAAGCGATACAACTCGCAAAACAAAAATTTGGTGAGGAAACTGTTAAGTCCTATTCCAAAGATGAACCTGCCCGTGGACCGGAACGCCCTGGTGGGGATCCTGAATGGGATTACATAGGTACTGTTACGGCCACATTGACTAAAAGCGATTTTATTTTTGGATCGACATATGTATATGCAAAGTCTAGTTTGTTAACTTGGCCTATAGGTACTTATAAATATTTGGCAGGTGCTTTAGGGCTGGCTGGTTCTTGGGCAGTTTCAAGCGCGGTACCTGGCAGTACAGAGAAGAATTACAAATATATAAAATATGAGAATGGTCCAAATTATGATTATATCGTAAGAAATTACATTTATGTGTACAAGGATGGTACATATCTAAGCGATAGAACTTATGATGTCAAAGGCGGAGGCTCCTAAAAATCAAAATGAAATTAAAAAAGGATTCCTCATTCTGAGGAGTCCTTTTTTAAGATATGATCTTTAATTTCTTCTACAAGATAATGGATACAATCATTTTCTTTAAACTTATCATCTTTAGTGACATACACCGTAAAATCCTCTGCTTCCTGATTAGTAAATGTGAGTTCATATCCATTCAGATCAAGAAACGTTTCTAATACGACAAGCGCTGTTCGTTTATTCCCATTATGGAAAATATGTCCTCCCCTTGCTATCGAATGATAATAGCAGCAAGCCTTTTCAAGGACAGTGGGAAACTGTTCTTCCCCAAATAATTCGGTTTTGGGTCTTTCTAGCATGGCTGCAAATTTATCCGGGTATTTGATGCCGGCCTGTTCTTGATCATTGTAGAATTCCATCATCGTTACATGTAATAGATAAACTTCTTCCCCTGTGAAATACATCATTTCCCCCAAAACCACCTATCGATCTTTTAAATTGCGAAGGGCATCGTCATACTTTGTGATTGCTCGATTCATCGCTTGTAATACTTCTGGACGAACCCCCTCCGGAACATGGTTTACAGGTTTCATGACCAATCCGTTTTTTTCTTCGTCATAACTAACCACAATTTCATCGCCTTTATTCATCTTTAAGAGCTCGGCTAAATCTTTCGGAACACTGACAGATAGGCTATTTCCGACTTGACTCACGCGACGTGTATAGGTCTTCTCATGTTTGTTTTCCAATGTTTCCACGCTCATTTCTTAACAATCTCCTTTTTAGCTTAAACAGAAAGGGAGGTTTTAAACCCTATCTGTTTATATAATTATGATTGTATAAACAATAATAACACAATTTATCCCCTATTCAATAAAATAAACAGCTAAAAAGGCTTGTTGATCTTTACCAAGTTTTTGGTTTCCCCTTGTTTTGGGGTGGTGGATGGCCAGCCGTGTGGGGACTGAACCCCACGGTCTATAAGCGTCACGATTTGTAGCCTAAGATTACTATTTTGGAACGGTTGCTTTGGCGATTTGGCAGGTACCATGGATAAAACAAGCCGAATCCCTGTGTTCCTCGTTTTGGGTCTGTTCGGCTTGGCGACAGGCCTGCACCTGCCAAATTTCGGAAGGCAAGGGGGAAAGGGTGGAGATTTTTCAGCTTCAGCGATTTGAAAAATACGACCCGAACCTTTCCTGAAGAAAAGCCTTTTGGTTAATTAGTTTCTAACTCTAGTAACAACCTAAATCTATTAAAAGAGAATCTCTTAATTATAGATAAGAGTGAATTTTGAGTGATTTATTGAATAAATGTTGATATGGCAGCTTTTATAGGTGATGTGTTTGTATAAGTTTTCTTTACTATCTGTATAAATTTTTAATATCTTTTGTATAAATTGCATTTATACAATTTATGTATTATATTAAGGTTGTGAGTTAAAATAGAGTTATACAAATAGTAAAGGAGGATTTATACATATGAGTGCTACACCAGAGGAGCAAGGGGACAATGTTACAAAGATGAGCAAATATAAAAAACCTAATGCGACTAGAAAAAAGGTCAAGTTCCTGGGAACAAAGGAATTTATTGATGCTGAAACAGGAGAAAAACAAGAAATGCAAGTCACAGATATAGAAGAACGTGACGCTAATTTCCATAAAATTTGGTTAGGGCACCTTCTTGAAACTCTTGATCTTATAGGCAATAAAAAAATAAAAGTAGCTATGTTCATTATGAATGAGTTAAATAAAGAAAATCAGTTCATAGGTACTCACAGGTATATTGCAGAGAATACAGGAATTTCTCTTCCAACGGTTACTGAAACAATGGGAGTTCTTCAAGAAAGTAACTTTTTAATTAAAGTTAGAAATGGGTTTTATAGGGCCAATCCAGATGTCCTTTTTAAAGGCGGTAAAGCCGATAGAATGAATGTCTTACTTAGATACACTAACGGAGAATAAAATACATAAATAAAAGAAGCAATATTCTATTTGCAATAGAATATTGCTTCTTTTGCAACAAGATGATGCAAAATTGATACATATATGTTGCATAGCTGATGAAACATTAAAACTTATTTACTAAAAAGCTTTTTCCACCATGATTTGTTCTGTTCCTCAGTCGCTGCTGCTATTTGTTTTTGCTCTATGGATTCATTTAACTGCTGCGTTAAAATACGATCACGCTTTTCAAATTCATCTTTCAATTTTTCTTGCATGGCCTTGGCTGTTTCTTCTGCAGCACGTTGCGCAGCTTGATTGGCTACTTGATCAATGTATTCTTTAAATTCACGCTTCGATAAGCGCAGTTCATCCTCTTTTTCTTCATGAACGGGTAGTGTGATTTCGCCGTTATCATTTGTAGGAAACATCGATGCGACAGCTTTTGTGGCGTCCTTCATGCTCATTTTATTCACAAGAAATTCCTTTAATTTACGTAACGGCATGATATCTTTTTCTAAGTATGCACGCCGGTAATGTTCATCACGATAAAAGCGATAATCGGCCTTTTCTAACTCAATCGACCATCTTCGTAGGGTTGAGGTCTTGATGTCAAGCAAATCAGCTATATCTTTCGCCCAATAGGCTTTCTGTGAGTTCCCATTGTTATTGTGATTCATCGCGTTCACCTCGTTGTTAACCATTTCGACATGGACATTACTTTTCCTTGTTCAACGCAAAAAAAATAGGCTTTTTCCCTCTGATCAACAGAAAAAAAGCCTACTCTACTAGGCGGTTAAAACATTTGAAACCTTGTAAGAGAACAACCCTAAATCTTACATTCTCTTCCTTTTTATCCTACCATATGTTCAAAAGAGGGGAATAGGCTTAATTATCGCTCCATTCCCCGGTTTTTGTTCAAACGTTTCTGTTTCACCTCTTGAATTCCTTGATCAAATCCATCCTGTTCATGCTTCGTCAGGTTATCTTTGCGAAAAGCAGGAAGATCACGGTTTTTGGTACTGCGATTTAGTACCTGTTTACAGTAGCCCATCACATGCTCAAACGTCTTTGTAGCTTCAGGAAGGCGCTTTTTATAAAAGTTGTGTATCTTCTGAATGAGGTTGGCCAGCCGATCACGCTCTCGTTTATACCGTTCGGCCAGAGAAGCCTGTTCTTGTAATCTATCATTCTTCTTCTGCAACTTCTGCTTATCTTCCTTCAGCTGCTGATTCTCGTTTTGTAACGCCTTATTCTCGTGTCTCAGCGTTTCCGAAGACTTTGCAAGGGTTTGAATACCCTCATAGTCTTCCCGGCTTAATTTGACCGTCTGAGAGCCAAATAAGCCCCCTTCCTTCACTTGAATATCATCAACCCGTTTCACCTTATCTAAAGAGGCTCCTAATTCATCTAAACGTCCTTTGATATCTTGGATCGATGTTTCCACTTCTTGTTTCTCTGCCTGTTTATCGTTTAATTCTCCTTCTAACGATTGAACCTGTTCTTCCAGCGTTTTCGCTTTAAAATCCTGTGTGCGCAAGTGCTTCACATCGGATCCCTTTTTTCCCCGTTCCAGCTGAAACTGCTGCTTTTTCAGATACTGCGGAAAGTCATCCTGAAGAGCCTGGAGCTCTTTTCGATTAAACACGTTTTTCCCTTGCAGTTTCCCGTCCCGCATCGGTACCACGCCCATATGCATATGCGGCGTTTTCTCATCGTTATGTACCACCGCATAGGCCACATTCTGTTGGCCATACCGTTCAGCTAACCATTCATAGCTTTTCTCAAAAAAACGCTGATGATCTTCTTCGGGTAAACGATCAAAGAACTCCCGATCACTGGTGATCATTAACTCGTTCACGAGCACCGCATCTTTCCTCGTTTTTCTATCAGTGATTTTCTGGCTTTCAATGATCTCTTTGACGCGTTTATTGTAATCAATCTTTTCCTCGTTCACCAGGTCCACATTGAGATGACTTTTCGTCTGATCAATGTCCGGATTCGTCCGACTTTCTCGTTCTCGTTGATTATGAAATTGCATGCCCTTGAGGTCGTGCGATTTCATTTTTTGCATCCGGCAAATCGCATAACTCATGCAACACACCCTCCTCACATCATCCCCTATGCACAAACTCGGCACAAGAGAGACTTTATACCATAAAGTATAGCACACTATACTTTTCATTCGAAAAGTCGTGTGCTCTGCGAGGCTATTTTGGCTTCGCCAAAGGCACGCACACGTGCCTAAACCAAAAAAAGAAGGCTTGCCAGCGCAAGCCCAAAACCATCCTATAAGACCTCGCCTTTTTGAAAAAAGGCAATCCCAAAAACTTCCCTCTTTCGAACTCCCCAACCCCTCAATCCTTGAGGGGCTCCCTCGCCGGTAGGCAGGAACAAAAAAGGG
>NZ_FVZB01000002.1 GCF_900166655.1 Halobacillus hunanensis
TCGACTTGCATGTATTAGGCACGCCGCCAGCGTTCGTCCTGAGCCAGGATCAAACTCTCCATAAAAGTAAAGTTTGCTTGTGCATGGATGCACTGACTTCAACGTTGCAACAGGACGTTGCGAACTTCGTTGAAGTTCCTTAACTCTTTGCACATCGAATGTGCTTGTTTGAATTCCCTCTATAGAATAGAAAGAATATGTTGACGTACTGGTTGGTTCGTTCAGTTTTCAAAGATCAAAATGTTAAGTGCCGCTTCAAAACAGCGACCTAATTAATATATCATGGTTAGAAAGTTAAGTCAATAACTTTTTAACAAGATTTTTTCGGCAAGAAACGAAAAAAGTTACATTCGCTTAATGCGACGTTTAATAATTTACCATGATTATATGGTCAAATCAAGTGCTAATTAAAATAAAAGTATTTTCTGACAGATATAGCCGAAAATTAATCCCTCGACAACAGTCGAGGGATGTAGCTGAAGTTAAGAATCGCGATTTCTCATTTGAGGGAACAGTAATACATCCCGGATTGACGGAGAGTTCGTTAATAACATGACAAGACGGTCAATTCCGATTCCTAGGCCACCTGTAGGAGGCATACCATATTCTAACGATTCCAGGAAGTCTTCATCCATCATATGCGCTTCGTCATTTCCCTCTTCCCTTTCTTTGAGTTGAGCTTCAAAGCGTTGACGCTGATCAATCGGGTCATTCAGCTCAGAGAACGCATTCGCGTGTTCGCGCCCTACTATGAATAATTCAAAGCGGTCGGTGAAACGCTCGTCCTCCGGATTCTTCTTAGCAAGTGGAGAAATCTCAATAGGATGCCCGTAGATGAAGGTAGGCTGAATAAGTTTCTCCTCAACCTTTTGTTCAAAAAATTCATTTACGATATGGCCAAATGTCATCGTATCCTGGATTTCCACACCATGCTCCTTGGCCAAGGCTTTAGCTTCTTCATTACTCATTTGCTGCCAGAAATCCACATCTGTGTATTCTTTCACCGCATCCACCATATGGAGCCGAGTCCATTCTGGTTCTAAATTGACCTCCACATCCTCATATGTGACCATCGTAGAACCAAGCACTTCCTTCGCGATATGAGCAACTAAATTTTCAGTTAAGCTCATGATGTCGTGATAGTCTGCATAGGCCTCGTACAATTCAATCATTGTGAATTCAGGGTTATGGCGAGTGGAAACTCCTTCATTGCGGAATACCCTTCCGATCTCATAAACCTTTTCCATACCGCCTACAATTAATCTTTTCAGGTGAAGTTCGATAGCAATTCTCATATAGAGGGGCATATCGAGTGCGTTATGGTGAGTTTCGAACGGACGTGCTGATGCCCCTCCAGGAATACCATGCATCATTGGGGTCTCTACCTCTAGGAAGCCTAAGTCATCTAAATATCTACGCATAGACTGAATGATCTTGCTTCGCGTCACAAACGTATCTCGACTGTCCGGGTTCGTAATAAGATCTAAATAACGCTGGCGATAACGCTGTTCTACATCTTTTAAACCATGGAATTTCTCAGGTAAAGGCCGCAGTGATTTTGTTAAAATCTGAAACTCGTCCGCCTTAACAGAGAGTTCCCCCACGTTTGTCTTGAACATGACCCCAGAGACACCGACAATATCACCAATATCTGCTGTTTTAAACAAATCATAAGCTTCGTCCCCTACACTATCTTTACGGACATAAAGCTGGATCTGACCGCTAAGGTCTTGAATATGAGTAAAGCCAGCTTTTCCTTTTCCGCGCTTCGTCATAATTCGTCCAGCGATGGTAGCAGGGGCTTGTTTATCTTCAAGTTCCTCTTTAGAAAATTTATCGTAATCTGCTTTTAAATCTTCGGCGAGGGCTGTTCTTTCAAATTTAGTTCCAAACGGATCCAGTCCTTGCTCTTTATACGTACTCAACTTTTCTCTGCGCACCCGCATTTGATCATTGAGTTCTTCTGACATTTTCATCACTCCATTCCTAACATCATTTACCCTGACTCCGGCTCAATAATAAAAACTGCCAGAAGAGTCCTGGCAGTGTTGCAACTATGATTTAGTATAGAAAAGACCTTGTTTCGTGTCAACGAAGAAAGAACTATGAGACCGGCATACTTTCTTCAAGGTCATTCGTAACATTCATAAAGAATGTTTGGCTTTGTGTCCCTAGTTTCTGCCTGGTGTACAGATACAGTTGCAAGGTTACAAAGGCTGAATAGTCTTCACGTCTTCGTCAGGCAGCTGTTGAAGCACCTCTTTTGCTGTTTTCCTTAATGTAGGCAGGTTGGCCTCAGGATTCACTTCTGTCAACGGCACGAGTACAAATGCTCGTTCGTGCATATGAGGATGAGGAATCGTAAGTCGCTTTGCTTTCATATTTTCATCATTATACAATAAAATGTCAAGGTCTATTGTGCGCGGGCCCCATTTTATGATTCGTCTTCTGCCTAAATTTTGTTCGATCATCTGACAATAATCAAGCAGTTGCAACGGTTGTAAGACCGTCTCTACCTCTATGACCATATTCAAAAAATCATTCTGATCGGTATATCCGACTGGGGCCGTTTGATAAACTTTTGACTGTTTAGCTAATGTGATCTTTTCGTGCTCACCAAGCATATCAATCGCCTCTGTTAGATATTGCTTACGCGGAGAAATATTAGATCCCAGGGCAATATAGGCTTTAGTCATCTCGTCGGCTCCTGTAAATATCGATCGCGACAGATTTATAATGTCCAGGAATAGGCGGATCAGGCTTAGTTATTTTGACACGGCATGCCTCAAGCAACGAAAAGGAATGTAATAATTTTTGAGCAAGTCGTTCTGCCACTGTTTCTACAAGTTTCGCCGCTTCTCCTTCTACTACCGTTTTCGTAACTTCATAAATTTGGCCATAATTTATAGACTGGTTCATATCATCTTGCACAGCAGCTGGCTTTAAATCTAACTCCATTTCAAGATCAACATAGAAACGTTGTCCGAGTTTATTTTCTTCAGGAAAGAGGCCGTGGTAGCCCCAAAATTCCATTTCATTTAAATAGATTTTATCCATTATACGGCTCCTTTCCCATCATAGCGTCCATCATTTTTGTCATTCTTATGATAGGTTCTACATCATGCACACGTACAATCTGCACTCCTTGCGAAACTCCAAAGCAAACTGTGGCCCCTGTGCCTTCCATTCGCTCATCTTCAGGGAGGTCAAGGGTTAACCCGATGAAAGATTTTCGGGAGGTTCCTAATAAGACTGGGTATCCTAAGGCAACAAACTCATCTAAGTGTCTCATCACAACTAAATTGTCATCAGAACTTTTCGCAAAACCAACCCCCGGGTCTAAAATAATATGTTCTTCTTTGACACCTGCCCCTTTCGCAATATCAATACTTTCCCTAAGATCCGTCTTCATATCCTCGATTAGCGAATCATAGTTTTTATCCTTGCGATTATGCATCAGGATAATCGGCACATTATAATCCGCTGCCACTTGCGCAATCGCAGGTTCATGCTTAGCTCCCCATACATCATTTATTATGGAAGCTCCTGCTTCTACCGCATGTTTTGCCACCTCAGCCTTATACGTATCAATGGAAATCGGTATGGAGAGCTTTTCGCGTAACGCTTTTATTACAGGTACAACCCGTGCGATCTCTTCTTCCTCTGTAACAGGGGCATGCCCAGGCCTGGTCGATTCTCCCCCAACATCAATGATATGGGCACCCTGCTGCTCCATTTCCAAGGCATGTGTTACCGCCTTGTTGATTTCATTAAATTTTCCGCCGTCAGAAAAAGAGTCTGGCGTAATATTAAGGATGCCCATCACTTGGGTTTGTGTAGAAAGATCGAGTTTTTTCACTTTAGTATTGAGCATATTCCGTTCCCTCTTTCAAAAATTAATTTATCCTTCTAGTTTACAACAATTTACGACATCTAGCACGGAAACATTGAAGGATCCTATCCATAAAAAAAGCTGAACTCCATGAGCTCAGCTTTTTATAATTTATTCTTCATCAAATTGGTAAAGCGGCGTGGATAGATAGCGTTCTCCGTTACTTGGAAGGACAGCCACAACTTTCTTTCCCTTGCCTAGTTTTTTAGCCACTTGCTTCGCTACATGAATCGCAGACCCGGAAGAAACTCCGCCTAGTACCCCGTCTTTACTGGCGGCTTCACGAGCAGCAGCGTAGGAGTCCTCTTTAGATACAGTGTAAACTTCATCGTAAATTTCAGTATCCAGTATCTCTGGAACGAATCCAGCACCAAGTCCTTGGATTTTATGTGGACCGGGTTCTCCTCCTGAGAGAATCGCGGAATCTTCAGGCTCAATCGCATAGATTTTAATTTCTGGATAATGTTTTTTAAGTACTTTACCAGCCCCTGAGATGGTTCCCCCTGTACCAATTCCGGATACAAAGGCATCGAGCTGATCCCCCATCTGCTCAACGATTTCTGGACCTGTGGTTTGGGCGTGAACAGCGACGTTCGCTTTGTTATTAAACTGCTGAGGCATAAAGTAACCATGTTTATCCTTGAGTTCTTCAGCCTTCTTAATGGCACCCTTCATTCCATCGCTCCCAGGAGTCAGGATAAGTTCAGCTCCATAAGCACGCAATAAGTTGCGACGTTCTTGACTCATGGTATCTGGCATGACGAGAGTCGCTTTATATCCTTTGGCGGATGCAATCATCGCTAAGCCAATACCGGTGTTTCCACTTGTCGGCTCAACAATTGTATCGCCAGGCTTTAATTCTCCTGATTCTTCAGCTGCTTCAATCATCGAAAGAGCAATACGATCTTTGACAGAACTTCCCGGATTCATGTATTCAAGTTTCAGATAAACATCTGCACTGTTTTCGTCTGCACTTCTGTTCAGCTTTACCATTGGGGTCTTACCTACTAGATCACTGACGCTATTAGCTACTCTCATTTTTTCACTCCTAATACCAAGTATTTTTATGGGATTTAATCTTTACTGTACGTAACTGAATGTCCGTTGTCAAACATTTCAATCTATTGTTTCCTTCATTCAAAGAAAAAACGAAACAGCCTCATACTGTTTCGCTTGTCGCAGGTTAACATTAGTTATTGTGAACTTCCTGATTGTAATTCTTTCAAGTCCTTTTCATCAAATTGATACGCTTCATTGCAAAAGTGGCATTTTGCTTCCGCGCCTTGATCTTCATCAATCATACGCTCAATTTCTTCATCTCCGAGGCTTGAAATGGCCATTTCAACACGTTCCCTGGAACAATGACAAGAGAAGGACACAGGCATGGTATCTAACACCTGAAGATTTTCTTCCCCAAGCAACGCGTGCAAAATCTCTTCTGGGGACTTTCCTTCACGAATCATCGTTGAAATAGGAGCTATTTGGCTGAGTCTTTCTTCAATTGCTGCCGTCGTCTGTTCATCTGCACCTGGCATCATCTGAATAATAAAACCACCGGAGGCTAGGATTGAATGATCCGTGTTTACGAGGACACCTGCACCTACAGCAGATGGAACCTGCTCAGAGTTGGCAAAATAATAAGTGAAGTCGTCACCGATCTCACCAGAAACAATAGGCACTTGACCCGTAAAATGATCCCTCATGCCAAGGTCCTTTACAACGCTTAATGTCCCTGTGGTTCCTACAGCTCGGGCTACATCAAGTTTCCCTTTGCTATTGAGATCAAAATCTACGTGAGGATTTTTCAAGTAACCTCTTACTTCCCCTTTGGAATTAGCATCAGCAATGATAGCCCCAACCGGGCCATCCCCTTCAACTTTAATCGTCAGTTTATCTTCACCCTTCAGCATAACACCCATCATGGCACTTATGGTAAGTGTCCGGCCTAATGCAGCTGAGGCTGTCGCCCATGAATCCTGCCTCCGACGTGCTTCTTCTACAGTTTCGGTTGACTGAACAGCATAGGCGCGAACTTGTCCGTTATATCCCATTGCGCGAACTAAATAATCTGACATTACTCATCCTTCTCCTTTAAAAGCAAGTTTATCTTTGTTGTTTTGATAAATTTTATGAAGCCCCTTTAAGGTTAAATAAGGGTCGACACAATCTATAGTACGTGATTCATCAGCAATTAAGGAGGCCAGTCCCCCTGTAGCAATCACTGTAGGCGTTTTGGACGAAGTTTCTTTCATACGACGTACCACCTCATCCACCTGTCCTACATAGCCATAAAAAACTCCGGATTGCATGGCCTCGACAGTCGATTGACCGATCACCTCTGATGGTCCTTTAATTTCAATTTTAGGAAGTTTAGCCGCTTTCGCATAGAGAGCTTCCATTGAAATATTGATACCCGGCGCAATTGCACCACCTACATATTCTTCACTCTCATTAACATAACAATACGTTGTCGCTGTTCCAAAATCAATAATGATCAATGGAGTATCGTAATCTTCAATAGCGCCGACTGCATTAACAATGCGGTCTGCACCTATTTCAGCCGGATTTGGGTACTTCATAGCTAATCCGTGGTCTACTTCATGTTCTCCAATAATCATCGGCTGTTTCTTGAAATAATAACGAGACATTCGATCAAGAGCAAACATTATGGGCGGAACTACAGAAGAAATGATCACTCCATCCATATCTTCAAAGGTTAATCCCTCATGGTCAAATAATGATTTAATAAGCATGCCATACTCATCTTCTGTTTTATGTCTGTCTGTTTTTATACGCCACTGGTACTTCAGCTGCTCTTCTTCAAATACTCCGAGCACTGTGTTGGTGTTTCCCACATCGAGTACAAAATTCATACAACTAGCCTCCCGGTTCAATTCCTTCGGCTACCATCATACCATATGAATACTGAAAGTGCCTTGCTCAAACAACTAGATCCATGCCTTCTTCACAATAAAAAACCGCATTCCCCCCATACAGGGAGAACACGGTTAGTGTATTATTGTTTCTTATCATCATCAGAACCTTGATTCGGATCTTGCTGATCCTGAGATGGTTCATGAGATTTATTTTCATTTTCATCTTCAGAAGTCGTTCGAGACTCTTCCTCTTCTTTAGATTGAACATTAACTCTCATGTTTTTTTCTTGCTTTTCATCAATTTCTCTTTGCTCTTCTTGATTAAGCTTTAGCTGTTTATTGTTCTTAATTGCAATTTCTTCTAATTCTTCATCGGTAGGCAATCGGCCTTTTTCGAATAAAGATTTAATCTGAGTAGAATCCAATGTCTCAACATCTAACAGAGTACCTGCAATCAATTCAAGCTTATCTTTATTGTCCGTTATGATTGTCTTAGCACGATCATAACAGTGATTAATGAAGTTTTGAACTTCTGTATCAATATCATAAGCAATTTGATCACTATAATTCTGTTCATTTTGAATATCACGGCCAAGGAATACCTGTCCGCCAGAGTTGGATCCGAATTGAAGCGGTCCAAGTTTTTCACTCATCCCGTATTCTGTAACCATCTTACGGGCGATGCTTGTAGCACGCTGGAAGTCGTTGTGTGCACCTGTTGACACCTCACCAAACATTACTTCCTCAGCTACGCGGCCGCCTAATAAGCCAGTAATTTTATCAAGCAATTCAGGTTTTGTCATAAAGTAGCGGTCTTCACGAGGTAGCATAACAGCATATCCACCTGCTTGGCCTCGAGGGACGATTGTTACCTTATGAACCATGTCTGCATCATCTAGAACCATACCAATCACTGTATGACCACTTTCATGGTGCGCCACAATGTTACGTTCTTTTTCAGAAATAACACGGCTCTTCTTAGCTGGACCGGCAATCACTCGGTCAATCGCTTCATCGACATGTTCCATATCAATACTCTTTGCATCAGAACGAGCAGCAACTAGAGCAGCTTCATTTAATAAGTTCTCTAGATCAGCACCAGAGAAGCCTGGTGTCCGCAAAGCAATGGTTTTAAGATCCACATTATCTGATAGCGGTTTGTTTCTGGCATGCACACCTAGAACTGCCTGTCGTCCTTTCACATCTGGGCGGTCAACCGTAATTTGACGGTCAAAACGTCCAGGGCGAAGCAATGCAGGGTCAAGAATATCTGGACGGTTGGTTGCAGCAATCATAATGATTCCTTCATTCGCACCGAATCCATCCATTTCAACAAGAAGTTGGTTCAAGGTTTGTTCACGCTCATCGTGACCTCCACCAAGACCAGCCCCACGTTGACGCCCTACAGCGTCAATTTCATCAATAAAGATAATACAAGGAGCATTTTTCTTGGCGTTTTCAAATAAATCACGAACACGGGATGCACCGACCCCCACAAACATTTCTACGAAGTCAGAACCACTGATAGAGAAAAATGGAACACCCGCTTCTCCAGCAACAGCTCTTGCTAGTAATGTCTTACCTGTACCAGGTGGTCCCACTAAAAGAACACCTTTAGGAATTCGGGCACCTACTTGCGAGAATTTACGCGGATCCTTAAGGAAGTCTACAACTTCAACAAGCTCCTGTTTCTCCTCGTCAGCACCGGCAACGTCTTTAAAACGCACCTTTTTCTTTTCTTCACTATACATCTTCGCCTTACTCTTACCAAAGTTCATGACACGGCTTCCGCCGCCCTGAGCCTGGTTAAGTAAGAAGATGAACAGAATAAATATAATCACAAACGGAATGATGGATGTTAAAACAGTCACCCATACACTTGGTTGTTCTTCTTCTTCAACTTTCAGCACGCTTTGTTCTTGTGCTGTTTGCGTCACGTTGGAAATAATTTGTTCGTTGGCTGGAAGTTTAGCTGTAAACATTCCCTGGCCTTCTTCACTGCCAGCTAGCTGTCCTGTGATACGAATGATCCCATTGACAGGCTGCATCGTCATTTCTTCGATTTCACCATTATTCAATCTATCGTAAAATTCGTTCACATTTAACGTTTCTTGCGGCTCACCTTGACCTCTAAATAGACCGACTACGGCGATAACTACGAGGAAGATAAGTAAATAAAATATGGTATTACGAAATATCCGGCTCATTGCCTACCTCCTCCCAAGCGAGAAAAACTATAGTAAATACTATCACACAAAAAACTAGAGACACAACTAATTACCCTTATTTGAAGTACTTCTAAACCTAAAGCAACCCTCACATACATCAGCCGCCGTAAACTTCCGGTTTGAGTACGCCAATATAGGGTAAGTTACGATACTTTTCATTATAATCTAACCCATATCCAACAACGAATTCATCTGGAACGTCAAAGCCGATCGTATCAGCCTTGATATGTGATGTTCTACCTGTAGGTTTATCAAGAAGGGTGACGATTTTGATGGATTTAGCTTTACGATACTTAAATAAGTCCACTAAATAACTTAATGTGAGTCCGCTATCAATAATGTCCTCTATAATTAACAGGTCTCTTCCTTCCACCTGGGTATCAAGGTCCTTCACGATTTTAACTTCACCTGAAGACCTCATGCCGCCGTTGTAACTTGAAACATCCATAAAATCCATCTCAAGATGTGTTTCAACTCTTTTTAACAGATCGCCCATAAAAGGCATGGCTCCTTTTAAGACACCAATAGCCAGTGGAAAGCGCCCGTTATATTCTTCCGTCAGCTGAGCCCCCATTTCTTTGCACTTTTCTTGAATTTCTTCTTCAGAAATTAAGATTTTCTCAATTTCACTATGCATGCATGCTCCTCCTACGTGTCTCGGTTATTTTTATATTGTAATCGAAGCCTTGTATCAGATGCAGCCCTGACACAATCTCCACCCTTTTTCAACCCAACAAGCCATAGAATTTGACCATCGCTATCCGTCACAAGCGGCCAAACCTTCCGCTTGTCTGCCGGAACTTTTTGGTCAATAAAGATATCTTTTACCTTTTTGGAACCATCCATTCCTCTTGGAGAAATTCGATCCCCAGGTTCACGCGTTCGTACTATGAGTGGAAGTTTTACGTGATATGAATCACAAATATAATCAAATAAATCTAGCTCATTATCTTCCTTAGTCCACTCTGCGGTGACGATCGAACCATCAGGAAGTTCAATGGTGTCCCCTATGTATAAAGTCTTAGTGAAAGCTGCAGGTTGACACGGCTTACTAAATGTCAACCTCACCTCATCGTAAGTTCGAATTACCTTCAAGCCGTTTGGCAAATCCAATTCTGCATTAGGTTTATCATCATGCAAAAGATTGAAAAATATATCTTCGTGCATGTAGGAAACTTCTTCCTGTTGGTAACCGTACAGATAGTTTAATATTAGATGAAAGGCCGTTCTTTGTAAAGCAAGTGGAAACGTTAAAAAGGGACGAATTGAAAACTTCACAAAAGGTTCATTTTTATTAGATATTTCCATTGTCTCAAGAACCTGTTCGGCTTGGGAGTTCAGATACAGCTGATTGTCCCTTGCCCGTTCACTCATTAACTGCATATGCTTGTTCAGTTGAGGGTTTTGTTCTTTTGCAAAAGGCATCACGTATTTTCTAAACGCATTACGTGTATAATCAGTGTGTTGATTGGATTCGTCTAATTTATAAGTTATTTTGTGCAAGGAGCAATAATCCAGGAGATCTTCTTTCGCCAGACAAAGAAATGGGCGAATAAGTCTCCCCGATGAGAAGGGTCTGCTGACAGGCATTCCACGAACTGATTCAGGGCGAACACTTCGTACCATCTGCATCATCATTGTTTCAGCCTGGTCGTCTCCGTGGTGACCAAGAGCTAGGACATCCCCCTCAAGTTGGTCCATCACCTGTTCAAAAAAACGATAACGCAGAATTCTTGCTGCTTCCTGTGTACCTGCACCTGTTTGTGCTTTGTACAAATGAACATTTACTGTCGTTCCAACAAACTCCACATTCCATTCGACTGCCAGTTTCTCAACATGGCGCAGGTCCTCGAGTGAAGTTTCACCCCTTAACCCATGATCAACTGAGACAGCAACGATTCTTAGGTTCATGGTCGCGCTTAGCTGATTTAAATAGTGAAGCAAAGCAAGGGAGTCAGGACCCCCTGAGACCGCAACAACGACGGTCTGATTCGCTTGTAAAAGTTGATGTTTTTCTATGAATGACTGAACAACCTGCATGAACACCCCTCACTTTTGCCCTAAATAACGCTTCACATTTAGAATGACTAATCATCTACTTTCCTATTCTTATCGTACCACTCTCTACTTCGATCCTGCAAAACATTCAGTTATAACCATGACAATCCGTAGAACATCGTAACGAGAATCGAAATCGCGATCCATTCCCCCCATTCAGACCGGTCAGATGACGACTTCTTCGCTGTTGCTCTGGAGACTCGGGAAGACTTACTCGGCCTTTTCATCAACCCTTTTTCAAGCCCTTTCTTCATCTCTTTCGCTGTTTGATACTTGCCCTGCCAGCAGCCGGTAATTACCTTTTTACAAAAGTCAGGCATTTGGGCTAATGCTAGTTTATGGTGCAATGTTTTATGTGGATCTTTTCCTTTGATAAAACGCTTTGGATAAACCATCTCCAGCATAATCATGGTCACAGCAAATAAATCGTATTGTGCTTCAGACTTTCTAGATCCGCAGCCCCAATATCCACGATCGTAAAACTCGGTAAATTCTTTAATCGCTCGGCCAAACGCAGTTACCCCGCCCACATCAATCCAACGCACCCTTGAAGCGGAAACAAGCAGGTTTTCTGTCTTCAGGTCCCCAAAGGCATAACCGGCTGCATGCAAATGCTCAAGATCACTTAGAAGCTGCACTGCAGTTAAAGCGATCCAATCCTTACTTTTGCCTTGTAGAAATGCCGGTAACGGTTGGCCCTGCACATACTCCATCACATAAAAAGGATAAGTAAGACGTCTAGGGGTTACCCAATCATCTACGTCCACAAAAGAAGGTCCAAGTTTGACACCTTGGACCTTGCTGAATTTCTTAAGCATATTCACCTCTAGCATCATTCGAGAACTATCTGTTCCCACCTTCAGAGCATAGGTATGGCCATTTCGTTTACAAAGATAGACGACACCACAAGCTCCTTCACCAAGCTTTTTTAGAATACGGTAGGTGTGTCCTTGCCATTTTCCTTGTAAGGTAGTTCCAGGGGTGAAATTAAAATCCAGCTTCTTCATAAGGATCTTCTCCATCATGCCTGTTTTTTTCTACCGGCTTACTTGCGAAGGAGTATAAAGCTTCTTTAAGAGCAGGCCCCGTTGGAGTATATCCTCCGCTTGAAAGCTTGGAAAATATCCCGTGGATAGCATCGAGTTCTGGTGTCCAATCTATCATTTTTTTAATTGTAGATTTAGGGTCAGGGAAAGAGAAAATGCTGAACTGATTTGATCCGGTTCGTGCGTTCAAACTCAGTGATAAGTCATACAAAGCTTCTTTGACGGTCGGAAGCTTATGGTGCATACTTGCACTTGAATCCACTAGAACAAGAACCTCAAGATCACACATTTCCCCCAGGTCATCTACGACTTCTACAACTTCCCCTCGTTGTTCGGGAGGAAGCTCTTCCATCGTCTTTCCCTGGCCTAAAATCTGTTGCAACTCGTTGTTCACTACCCCCTGAATAGTTTGTGTCATGGCTTGTCTCGTTACCGTTTGGACGGTTTGCGATAAATTTTTCTGATAGACGATCTGACTGACCCCACCGCCCGCTTCAGCAATAGATTCTACTTCTTCAAGACCTTGAGGATGATTCCTCTGTTCATCATCAAGCACGCCAATGACGTTGACCGTGACCCCCTGATTCCTGGCTAGCGCAGCTACAACTACTGGATCTTCTCCGTAATTCGAACATCCATCCGTTAACAATAGAATTTGTTTCAGCCGTCCTGGCTTCATAGCATATCCCTCCTGTTTCATTGTCAACATTTTGACCGAAAAAGAAGGTAAATATACTTAAAGCTATGCCCGTTTTTTATCAAAAGGGATAGCGGACCATTCAGGAACATAATGATCGATTCGTGCTACGAGTACTGTCATGTCATCATCAATAGCTCCCGCTTGTGTGCGAATCACCTCTTCTAGTAATAAGTCAGCAACTTCCTGAGGATCCGTTCGGTCGATTTCTCTAATTTTTCGCTTCAACCAAATCTCCACATTCTCAAGGTGTTTCGGACCTTCCAGGATGCCGTCACTTACCATAATTAATAAATCACCTGCTTTAAGCTGCTCACTTGTTGTATCAACATCGACGTCTTCAATAATTCCCATTGGGAGATTGCCAGACTCTACGGCAAAGATTTGCCTGCCCCGTTTAATAAAACTTGGAGTACTCCCTATTTTTATAAATTTAGAACTAGCTTGATGAAGATCAATGACAGCTAAATCTAGTGTCGAAAATATTTCATCACTAGTTCTGAGGGCTAGAATCGAATTAATCGACTTAATAGCCACCGACTCCTTAATTCCTGATTGTAGAATTTGTTTTAACAAACGAAGCGTCTCCATGCTCTCCTGATGAGCCCGTTCTCCATTCCCCATGCCATCACTTATGGCAAGCGCATATTTGCCTCTCCCTAATTCCATCATCGAGTAACTGTCACCGGAGATAAATCCTCCGCCTTTGGCTGCGTGAGCCACGCCTGACTCAATCGTATAATGCTTCGCCGAACCAAAAGTAAGCAGACAGCGGCCGTGTGGATATGGTGAAATATCCTCCATGGTAACCACAATGGTCTCTTCAAGGATGTCTGATAGAACAGGGGCAATCAGCTTAGACCCCTCCCCTCGGTAGTTATCAATTTCAATTATTAATTCCAAATCAATATTTCCTGCATCTAATGTATATATTTCAAGTTTTGCTATTTCAAAACCCATTCGCTCAAGAGCTCCGTGAATAATTTGTTCTTTTTGCTCATGATGCTCCCTTTCCTTAACGATTTCTTTAGCAAAACTGTTCATCACTTCAGAAACACCATGAAGCTGGTCCGCTACAAATCTGCGACTCTCTAGCACCTGCTGTTTCAACTGTTTATTTGCATGATAAAACGATAGCTCATGTTTCATCGTATCGATCAGCTTTTGCGATTTTACACAGTATTGGTCTACATTTTTACGCATTACCCTTCCTGGATCTTCTTTCTCGTCGAGCTCCATCATTAAATCCGTCATTAAATGATGAGTCTCATCAAACTGATTCACCCAGCACCTCTCTTTTTTAAAACATGACTGACACGTCTTCTCAGTCACATCACTGAGAAAATAATCAATTTCCTTATTCTGACTAACCTCCTCTTTCGAGCCATCTAAATGAGTAAAGCTCTTGGATAGTGCTTCAAATACATCTGAAAATTTTCCAACTCGAACAGCTGTCACATCCCGAACCTTCTGCAGGTATTTCTGCTGCTCTTGACTGTGCTCCTCTGTCCCCGGTACATACCGAGAAAGCCGCTTCACCCATTGTTTAGGTGTCATAATAAATAATGCAATAGCACATACCGATGCCCACATCGATGAAGATAGACTTCCTCCCATATAAAAACTCATTAACACCGTACTCACGAGCAATCCCGCACTAACCCCCAGTTTATTTCCTTCTTTCAAAAGTCCCCCTAACAAACCAGAAAAAGCGAGCAAACTCATTTGATATAAATTATCGACAGCTGCCAGGCTCAAGACAAGCCCCGTTACGACACCTACTGTTGACCCAATTGCCGCACCAGCGATGTAAGCCAGCAAAATAACTAAATAGCGGGAAAACACATCCACTGTGGCTACACCTTGAATTTCAAATCCAATCATACCTGTTAATACAGAAGCTAATAAGATAATGAGACATACGATTTCCTCATTTTTTAAAGTTGGATGATAACGTCTTGGTGATAATAGCGGAAGACTCTGCATAAAGATAAGAACAAGTGTGAAACTTAGTATTCCTTCAGCTGCTATGAGGAAAATCTCATATAAATGCCAGCGTTCCAAGAAAGCCAGGCTTGTTGTTCTTGGGATTATACTAGCGAGCATAGCCATAAAGGGAAGTAGCTGCTGCGGTTGATTCATACGATTTAAAATTAAACTGAGTAATAAAAAGGTAGCTGATGCTCCGAGAATGAATCCAGCATGCCCTAGACTGTATGTAGATGCCCCAGCCGCCATCATTACTGTAGCCGGAATCACAAAAGGGCGTTTCAACCACCAGATCACCGCAAGAAAAGCAACCCCAAACGGTGCCATGGAGGATAAAATAATGGCCCGTCCAAGTAGGAAGCTGAGCACTAAATGAAACACACCTTTATTAGCTAAAAAGCTAACAATTGAAAAAGAAACACGTTCAATCCCCTTATTTAAAGTAGATTCTTTCCAAACTGCCTCACGCCCAGCACGTTTCATTACCGTCCCCAACATAAAATACACCACTCCTTCTTTAGTTATGTTTCATTTAATCACAGGGTAGACAAGCTTTTTGTCAAAACAACAGGAGAGTCGTAACAAAAACTTCGATGCTTTTCATGTACTCTGACGTGAATTCTACAAAAAAACACCAGAGGGTTCTCCTTCTGTTCTAAAATTCCCTACTATTCTCTATCGAAATTAACAGACTACTCTTACAATTTTATTTTTTATTGACATAATTTTTAGGATGGTGTACTATAACTTTTGTGTCTTTGGAACATATGGCGGTGTAGCTCAGCTGGCTAGAGCGTACGGTTCATACCCGTGAGGTCGGGGGTTCGATCCCCTCCGCCGCTACTATTTAGTGCTGAATGGCTTTGTCCAGGTGCGGCACGCATAAGACAGGCGCTGCAATGTTCCCGCTTTTTGGAACATGGAAGGGACTGACTTATGTCGCGAGCACCTAAGCCATGAGGCCGGATTATATATAGTAGTGCTGAATGGCTTTGTCCAGATGCGACACGCATAAGCCTTATCCATACATAATTAAGGCCCGTTGGTCAAGTGGTTAAGACACCGCCCTTTCACGGCGGTATCACGGGTTCGAATCCCGTACGGGTCATCAGCAGGAAAACCGTCATTCATATTTTGAATGGCGGTTTTTTGATGACTTTATTAGGATTCACTATGTTTAATTTGGATTTTGTTGTTATTGACTCGGTATCCTGCAGCTACCTACTGGTGAAAATTCTAGATTAGGTGCTTATAACTAAATTGGCTTGTTTTGTTGGAGATTCCGTCTTTAAATAGTAATCTTCAGCTTTCCAATACCTATTTGTGAATTTTTCTAGATCCAGTTGGGCAGATTCTGCTTCCCGGGAAAACCTTATCTCCTTCGGGCAATCTAAGTACACCACATAATCAAAAAAACCTCTCCACTCTTTACGCTGAAAAAACACTCCCTCAATTAGGATTACACCAGACAGTGGAAGATTAATGATCGCTGCAGTATGTGTATCATCCTCCTGTTCATAAAAAGAGAGGATAAGTTGATCCGATCATTTCAGTTTTTCAAACAAATTCACTTTCAACCGTTCGGCATCCCATTGCAAGTGATAATACTCATACCATGGCTCATATCCAGTATCATACTTTTCTTTCGAGCCACTATGTGGTCATCAATATGAGCACAAGAACTGGAATAGCTTTCTCCCTCTGATTCTCAACTAACTTTTTGGCAAAGGTAGTCTTCCCTGAGCGACTTAATCCATCTATCCCTACTATCAAACGCTTGCCTTCTTCAGGAATTATTGTAGGTAAACCCACTTATCACCATCTCCTCAGCATCAACTATGTAAGCATACCTTTATTTCTGAGCTCCATATGTAGAGATATAAAAAACAGACCTGCTGTTAAAGCAGGCCTGTTTTTATATATTCATTCATGCGCATCTTTTACTCATTGTCATAGACAGCAAGCTATCCTCTTTTAGCACCCCGACCTCCACGTTTGGTTTCGGTTTGCTTCTTCAGTGATGCTAGACGATCTTCGCTATCCTTCATAAAGGCACTCATTTTTTGTTCAAATGATTCTGCCGGTTTACGAGGTTTTCTTGGCGCACGACGACCGTAATTTTCTTTTGCTTTTTTGATGGATAAGCCAATCTTTCCATCATCTCCAACATTAATGACTTTCACTTCTACTTGGTCACCCTGGCTTAGGTGTTCATTAATGTCTTTTACATAGTTATCGGCAACTTCACTAATGTGCACAAGACCAGTCTGCCCTTCAGGAAGCTCAACAAAAGCTCCGAAATTAGTGATACCCGTTACCTTACCCTGCAACTTGCTGCCTACTTCAATGGACATAAAAAAAATGCTCCTCCTTAGAATTTCGATAAAAATATCTTCTTAACTATTATATATAAGCATTGAAAAGGGTGTCAATACGAAGGGTCCTCATTTGGCATTTTAAAAATAATCTCGCCTTCCTTGGAGAAGAAATAATCGGACCTTGCAATTTGTAGTACATACTCTTCATTATTAAGAAGCTTTATTTCCTCTTTTAAGTTTTTCTCTTCTTTCTTTAATGTATCCATTTTTGCTTGTAAATCCTCATAATGTTCCTGTTTCTGAGCACGTAGAGTTTGTTGTTGAACATGATAAGTGACCATGGAGCCTGCAACGATCATTACGAATAAGGCAAACAAAACGATTCGGCGGAATAGACGCTTTTTCTTTTTCGTCTGCCGTTCCAAGTAGGCATCGTAGTGCTTCATGTATGTAGAATCTAGGCGGGCTACTGATTGTTTTTTTGCCATGAACGTTAGACCTCCTTTATTTGCGCTTTCGCTCTTTCCATTTATTTATAGTATTCTTTATTTTAACCCAAAACCCTGCTGTTTTGTTTAAATTTTTTTTCAGGTTTTTCGGGAGGAGCTTCCAAATCGTTCGAAAAATCAACAGGAATGGATATAAAACGACAAGAAACAATAAATGTATTCCCTTATAAAATACTTTATAAACGAATAATAGTAAAGTAGTTATCAGCATAAATATTGTTCGAATCGGCCAAATAATAATGGCATTAAAAAGCCGAGCGAAGAAGGTCATTAATCGAGTCACGAAGCGTATCATATATTCCAACAACTTTTTATATCGGGTTTGAAATAATGCACGATAAGCAGAATATCCACATATTACGGCTATAAATACATATAAACGTAATTCACCATAGTTTACCAGGAATAAAAGAAAAAAAAGAAGAGCAGCCTGAGCAATCCAGAAGGCGAGCTGCCAGAAAAGCTCAAGCCAGCTCCTTTTATTTCGTTTAGAAAAGAGTCGCTCAAAGGTATCAACTGCTGCCCCTACATAAATGCCCCCTGCTACCATGACCACCATCGTCATAAATTGTGTGGTGAGTGTCATTTGAAAAGCTTGCTAAATAATCCTTTAGCTTTCTCCCCTTGGTTCTCGTCCAAATACGTCATCTCATCAACGCGTCCTTTAATAGATACTTCACCTTCTTCTAAGTCCAGGTTTTTCATTTGTAGATTATGACCTCGAATGACTAGGTACCCCATACTTGTCTGGAGCAGAAACTCCTCACTGTCAAAGCTGTCCACTTCTCTGACACCAGAGATTTCAAGGTTTCTTCTATTCCACATTTTCACATTATGATCCACCTGGTGTGCCCGTGCATTTAAATTTTTATCGTAGCCTTCCATTTATCCCAGCCTCCTTCTTCTCTAGTACAAGCTATGTAAAAGGAGGACCATTTAGAACGTATGGTAAGACATTGAAAATAATTCGATACATCGCGTTATATCATGAAAAAGCCCACTGCTGGTACTGCAGTGGGCTAAGAATTATTTGTTAACAGGTTCCTCTTTCTTGATATCATATAAGGTCGCCGCTTCATCTTTCTTCACGTTTTCTCTTAAAGATTTCACTTCAATTGTCAGCACCTTTTGACCAAATTGAATCGTCAATTCATCTCCTACCGATACATCTGAAGATGCCTTGCTTTTTGACCCATTAATACTAATTCTCCCTTGATCAGCGACTTCCTTAGCTAAGGTTCTTCGTTTAATCAGCCTTGAGATTTTCAAAAACTTATCTAATCGCATGAGTTATTCTTCTCCTTTGTGTTTTAGTTTAGCTGCTACCCACAACTCTTCGAGCTCATCGAGTGAATAGTCTTCAATAGTGCGTTCCGCATTTGATGCACTTGTTTCCATCGCCGAAAACCTTGTTCTAAACTTATGATTTGTACGCTGTAGAGCTGTTTCTCCGTTAATGTTATAATGGCGCGCTAAATTAGTAATCGCAAACAACCAATCTCCAAACTCTTTCTCCATTTCATCCGGATCATTCATTTCCTTTGCTTCGAGAAATTCTGCCCATTCTTCTTTTACTTTATCCTCGACAAGTTCCACTTTGTCCCAGTCAAACCCTACCTTAGCGGCCTTTTTTTGTACTTCTTCGGCCTGCAGAAGGGCCGGAAAGCTTGTCGGAACAGAATCTAATAAGGACCCGGTAGACCCGGTCTTTTCCTGTTTTTTTATTTGATCCCAGTTCGTGACCACTTCATCGGCATCATTTACCTGCACATCACCAAATACATGAGGGTGTCTGCGGATCATTTTTTCAGTTATGGAGGCGATGACGTCATCAATCGTGAAAAATCCTTCATCCTCCCCAATTTGACTGTGAAGCATAACTTGTAAGAGGACATCGCCTAACTCTTCAGCCATATTCTGATCATCAAGCCGATTTACTGCATCAATAAACTCATAGGCTTCTTCAATTAAATAGCGACGCAATGATTCGTGGGTTTGCTTTTGGTCCCATGGGCATCCTCCTGGCCCTCGCAGTGTACGAATCACCTCTCTCAGCCGGAAAAACTTATGATTCAAGTTCGTTTTTTGCACCGGAGGGATATAAACGCTCGTTAAGTTATTTACCGCCACAAACCTGTCTAACTCCTGCAGTGCAACCTCAGTAATTTCCTCTTCGCTGCTCCGGGCCGCAGTGATAACGGTCACAGGATACTCTGGCGGAAGGTCTTCCATTAATGTCAACTTAACTTCAGATGCAATCATTTGATCGTACACCTGACAGAGAACGATATGATTTTGAAGCTGTAATTGACTTCGATCAAGGGCCGTCGCATCTAAAAATTGAAACCCTTCAATTGGATCTACTTTCAATGCAGAAAATACATCATCCAAGTAACTTTGTCCGCCTTGAATCGCTACATCTACTCGTTGATCTTCCAGTAATAATTGAACTGTACGCTCCGCAAGCATCGGATGCCCCGGCACAACATAGATAATATCTTTTTCCTGCGCGGCGTCCGCTAATTTGTCCGCGATTTCTTCATAAACGGCTGTGAATTGATCATACTGTTCATACACATCATCGAAGCCTGTGAAATTCACCCCTTCGTTCTCCAGATTTCTTATCACCGGGTGATCGAGGGTTCGACTATAAACAGGTTCATTTGTATGGATAAGCTGACGGTAAACGCCAAGCGGCAGCTGCTCCAAATCACCAGCGCCCAGACCTAAAATCTTCACAGTTTTCATCTACTTCAACCCCTTTGGCAAAAATCGCACAAGTGAACTTCCATATGGTAAAGCTTCTAACTCTCTCCTGTGTAAAGCACCTAATCTTATTAACAATATGAGATACGTAGTGGCACCAACAGTAGTAAGACTTAGCGTATAAACCAGTAATAAAAACCGGTTTCCTATCCCTGCTCCTAACAAGGATTGGACCCCAATCAGCACCATTAGTACAACAATCATCCCGGCTAGGGCGCAAGCTATGGACAGCCATGGGAGCCTCCGCCATTTTCTAAATGAAAAATAACGGCTTAGGAAAAGGCACTGACAAACTACTACGAAGGCAGTGCTGCAAACCGAAGCTATTGCCGCTCCATTTAATAAAAGATAGGGAACAAGAAGGATGTTCAACCCCCATTTCACAAAAACAGCAAAGATCACGATGACAGCTGTATGGGTAACAAAGCCGAGTCCTTGCAAAATGGAAGAAAAGGTCACGGCCAATGAACTAAATATAATGACAAGCATAAGGACCCTGAGTACTTGCGTTCCTTTTTCATCTTGAAAGAACAACTCATTTATAAAGGGAAATAATGTGATTAGCCCTGCTGAAGCTCCAGTTGCTAAGATTAGGCTAAACTTTACCGAACCAAAGATGTACCCCTCTACTTGCTTCGGATGGGCCTTAATTTTCTTTTTTGTAATAGAAGGGATTAGAGCTAAAGCGAGAGATGACGCTAAGACTGTTCCTAATTGAATAAGCGGCTGACCGCGATCAAATACTCCCTTTAGCACCTTTGCTTCCACAGGTGCTGCCCCAGCTTCTACCAGGTGAGGCACAAGAGTTAAAGCATCAGTCATTTGAATAAGTAACAGCAGCATATAATTAAGACAAATAAATATCCCATAAAAAACGATTGTTTTTAGAAAGGAAGGCGATGCGTAATCAACAGGCTCTTTCGTCCAAGGCGGGTTCTTTCTAATAATTATAAGAAATATAACGATAGAGGCTGCGAGGCCCCCAAGCGATGCGATAGAAGCACCGATCCCAATTTGATAGATCCGCCCTTCCGATACGACGAATATCACAGCCGCTATAATAAGAAGAACCCGTATCAATTGTTCGGCAACTTGTGATATCGCCGTAGGATACATATTTCCCTGACCTTGATACACCCCTCTAAATAATGAGGGGATCGGCAGCAAAAGAAATACCGTAAATGCAGCCTGCAAAGATCGAGTTAAACGCTCATCCCCCATTATGGCAGCCAATTCATCTGACTGAGTGTAACCGATCATAAAGATCAGTCCACAAATTCCAAACAACCATAACAAAGCAGGGAGATAAAAAGTGGACAATGATAATACCTGACCCCGCTCCCTTACTTCTGCCACTAACTTTGAAATAGCCGCCGGAAAACCGTATAACGAAAGCACGATAGCTATTCCTAAAATCGGATAGATTTGCTGGTAAACATAAAAGCCAAAATCCCCTGCGATGTTTTGCAAAGGAATACGATATCCTGCACTTAACACTTTACCAATCAACCCTGATAAAGTAAGCAGGAAAGCACCTTTAAACAAAAGATGCGATGAGTTTGAATGATTCATGCAGAGCCCTTCCCATATCAATACAATTGCACCTATTATAGCACAAAAATGCCAGGTCCTATGAGTGACCTGGCTTGTTCCTTTTTAGTTCTAGTATGTGATGTATTACTTAGTAGCCCTATGGGGTGGCTGGTGGCATCTGCCCTGCAACGTGACTCGTTTTTTGTCTAAGTGGGTGCCGCCACCTTCCCATGATTATTTGTTAATCCATTTGTCTGGCTAAAAAGCTTGCTGCCGTTTGGACAGCCTTTTCGGAACCTTCATCAATAGGAGTGCCTTCTTTATTAAAGACAACGACACATCCAATTGGATCGCCTTGCGCAATAATGGGATGAATAATATAAGAAATAACGTCCTCTTCTAAATCACGGACAAATTCTACCGGATTCGGATGTTTTTCAAACGCAGAAGTACGTCCTTCCATTACCTGTTCTATACGGCTGCCTATTTGACGGCCCATATAGGATTTCTTCGATTCTCCGGCAACTGCAATAAACTCATCACGGTCACAAATCAAAACAGGCGCCTCTAACGATTCATGCAGTGCGTCTGCATACTCTCGCGCGAAGTCTCCCAGTTCACTTATTGGAGAATATTTCTTTAAGATAACTTCTCCTTCTCGATCTACAAATATTTCTAAAGGGTCACCTTCCCTAATTCGAAGCGTGCGGCGGATTTCCTTTGGGATCACCACACGTCCTAAGTCATCAATTCGGCGTACTATTCCTGTTGCTTTCATTCTATAAGCTGCCTCCCTCTCTGTAGTTTACCCTCGCGCAAATATACATGCGGAATAAACAGGTGATAAGGATAGTATGATACTCCAGAAAAAACCTATTCATCCCAAGAATGGATTTTTTTCAAAAACATAATGAGAATGTGGTGATGTATCCTATATTCACTCATTAAAGACAGAGAATAGATCTCAAATTTCCCTTTTAAGCCATTGACGGCTCCCTTTTCCTTACTATGCGCTAGTAGCTGCCTCTGACAACTGCGGCAGACGTTGGATGAATTCCTCCACCAATTCGTATCTTCTTGGCTTCGTATTTCTTTCCCACATAAGCGTAATTTTCAGCTGTTGGCCCTCTGTACCAAGCTGAATCATTCGTCCATATTGATTAGCTAAATCAAATAGCTTCGAGCCGTCAATTTGCTGACTTTGGTTAGGCTCCATAAGCATCTCAATCTTTTTCTTTCCTTCAGAAATCGATTCGATTCGGGCCTTTTTGGCATACAAACGAATTGAGGTCACCTTAATCAAATTCTCAACTTCTTCCGGGTAATCGCCAAAGCGGTCAATCAATTCATCTTTTAAATCGCTAATGTCATCTTCTGATTCAATTGCCTGGAATTGCTTGTACATATCAATTTTTTGTTTCTCATCTGCAATATAATCCGCCGGTAAGTACGCATCGATAGTAAGATCGAGTTCGGTTTGAAATGGTTGGACGGCTTCCGGCTCGACTCCTTGACGTTTAGCTTCAATCGCATCCTTTAGCATTTGCGAATACATGTCAAAACCGACAGAGTCAATAAACCCATGCTGCTGAGCACCTAGTAAATTTCCTGCCCCTCGAATGGATAAATCCCGCATGGCGATTTTAAACCCTGAGCCAAGCTCCGTAAACTCCTTAATCGCTTGAAGCCGTTTCTCAGCCACTTCTGTCAGCACCTTATCTTTTTGGTAGGTAAAGTAGGCGTAAGCCACTCGATTAGAACGCCCTACACGGCCTCTTAATTGATAAAGCTGGCTTAAACCCATACGGTCTGCATCATAAACAATTAACGTGTTTACATTTGGGATGTCGACACCTGTTTCAATGATCGTGGTACTGACCAAAACATCAAATTCTCCTTCAAGGAATGAGAACATAACATTTTCAAGTTCCGTTTCGTTCATTTGCCCGTGCGCAAAAGCAACCCTTGCTTCTGGGACGAGCGCAGAAATTTCCTGTGCCATTCGCTCAATGTTCTCCACACGATTAAATAAGAAGAATACCTGTCCGCCCCTCGCCATTTCTCTTTCAATCGACTCTCTCATAAATACCGGATTGTATTCCAATACATAAGTCTGAATCGGAAAGCGATTTTCAGGAGGCGTCTCAATGACTGATAAATCCCGAACTCCAAGCATAGACATATGCAGCGTTCGCGGAATTGGTGTGGCTGTTAATGTCAGCACATCAACATTCGATTTTAATTGCTTAATTTTTTCTTTATGTTTCACACCAAAACGCTGCTCCTCGTCTACAATTAGCAGTCCTAAGTCCTTAAATTTAATGTCTTTTGATAAAATTCTATGAGTTCCAACGACAATATCATCAAGACCTTTTCTCAAACGTTCCGTCGTTTCACTCTGCTGCTTCTTTGTTCGGAAGCGGCTGAGCAAGCCAATGTTTATCCCAAAATCCTGGAACCGCTCCTGTAAGGTTTCATAATGCTGCTGGGCTAGAATAGTAGTCGGAACTAGCAATGCTACCTGCTTCCCGTTTTCAATCGCTTTAAAGGCAGCCCGGATCGCAACCTCCGTTTTTCCATAACCAACATCCCCACAGAGCAATCGGTCCATCGGGCGAATGCGTTGCATATCTTCTTTAATCTCATCAATACAGCGAAACTGATCTTCTGTTTCTTCATACGGAAATGCGGCTTCAAAATCACGCTGCATTTCCCCATCTTCCCCGAAAGCATGACCTTTTGAGGCCTCTCGTTCTGCATATAGCTGGATAAGATCATCTGCAATATCTTCTACGGAAGATTGAACACGGCTCTTCACCTTTTTCCATTCACTGCCGCCTAGCTTATATACTTTAGGTTCTTTCCCCTCAGAACCGACATATTTTTGAATTAAATCAATTTGGTCGATCGGAACAAACAGCTTATCATTCCCCGAATATTTTACCATCAGGAAGTCCTTATGATTCCCGCCCATTTTCAAGGTCTCAATCCCTATATACTTCCCAATCCCATGGTTAGCGTGAACTACATAATCTCCGACTTTGAGTTCCTGATAATTTTTAATTCGTTCGGCATTTGATAATTTTTGTTTGCGCTTAGGCTTAGCCTTTCGCTTCTTAAATAGTTCACTCTCGGTTAAGACAGCTACTTTGTGCAATGGCCACTCAAAACCGCTGCTAAGATTCCCTTCGACAATCGTTGGCAGTGTCAAAGGTAAACGAACCGGTTCTTTAGCAACAATAGACTCCATATCATAATCATCTAACACATCATGAATCTTTTGGGCACGCTTCTCATCAGGGGCCATAATCACAACAGAGTAATCTTGCTTCATCCAGCGATCCATTTCATTCTTCAGCAAATTCATCTGACCATGGAATTGCTGCATCTGACGACTGGAGATATTAATGACATTTTGCGGATGGGTGTTAGGGATATGTCGCATGAATACGGACATGTACAATCTTGACTGTTTCATATTCTCCCATGTATCATGCCAGTCGTAGGAAATGCGAAGGTCCCTTACAATTTGATTAACCTCAAGCAGACTCTGATGCCATTCTGCTTCTTCTTGATCTAAACGGCCTGCCGTTTCCTGAATGCGGCTCATTTCATCTAACACAATTAACCCGTGACTTGGAAGGTAATCTAGCAAACTTAGTCCCTGATCATAAAAGAAACCAATATATTTATACATATCTTGAAAACGCTCTTGATGTCGGAGCTTTTCTATATCAGGTTCTACATAAGTATTGAGCGTTTCTTTCGCTTCATTTTTTGAAAGCTTCTGCAAAGAGTGACTAAGGGATTCTTCTAGTCGTTGTGAAGCCCTGGCATAATCCTCTTCTGTTAAAAGAAGCTCAGTGGCAGGTCCAACATGAACATGATCAAACTTATCATGAGAGCGCTGCGTTTCCGAATCGAATGTGCGAATTGAATCCACTTCCGTATCAAACAGTTCAATACGGTAAGGAAACTCTGCTGTTAGTGGGTACACATCGAGAATTCCGCCACGAAGAGAAAATTCCCCTGGGGTTGCCACCATATCCGTCCGCTCATAACCCATGCTGACAAATCGCTTCAAGTATTCTTCTAGATTAATCTCTTCCCCAACACGAAAAGGGAGCTGGTTACGCTCCCAGTATTCCTTTGGCGGCATGATCCTTTTTAATGCAGCCACAGGAGCTATTAAAATTCCTGAGTCCTGGTTAAGCCACCTGCTCAACGCTTCTATCCGCTGACTTCGCAACTCTGGACTGGCCGTAGCAATTTCAGATGCAATAAGCTCATTAACTGGAAAAAGATGCACCTGATCACTATTAGAAAGCTCTAACATATCCTCATACATTTGCTGCGCCTGAATCAACTGATGTGTCACGATAAGAACAGGTCGGTGTAGTGACTCATGTAATAATGAAATCATCATACTTCTGGCGGCCCCAGACAAACCTGCAATCATTTGCTCATTCATCCCGGATTCAAAACCCTCTACCACCGAGCGAATATCATCCTGAGGCCGTAAGTAATCTTTAATTCCCTGCATAACAAACTCCTCCACAATCACCATAGAGGGTGACCACGATTTAATGAATAAAGTAATCTTGCTCATGATAATGAGGATGTTGATCAAGGGTACGTTCACACGAATGGCAAATCGTTCTAATATTCATATCACCATTGCTGCTATACGTGATCATTTCCCTGTGATCGTCCTCATTCAAACACTCTAAGCCAAGCTCGGAAACTTCGACTCGTTCACGGTCTAATTTTCCGACTTGGCGGTTACAATGTCGGCATATATAATTGATATTCATAAATACAAACCTCCGATTCAGAAGTATTTGTATTTATTGTTACCGCTTGAGTCTTTGCTTATACGAACACCATTTTAATTTATGATTTCACATTAAAGATATTCATGACTTCGGCGAATGGCTGTTCAAACCATGCTTCACAAGCTTTGACGGATTGGTTTATTGCCTCTTGCACGTGCTCTTGCTGGCCTTTATCAAATGTACCCAATACATAATCCACCACGCTCATCGGTACAGAAGGCCTTCCGACGCCTACCCGTAGGCGTTTAAACCCTTTCGTACCCAGCTGATCTATGATGCTTCGTATTCCATTATGACCACCATGTCCGCCTTTCTGCCGAAGACGCATTCTCCCTGGCGGTAAATCCAGATCATCATAAATGACGAGTATGTCGTCCTCTTCGATCTCGTAATAGTCCATGAACAAGCGAAGAGAATCACCCGATAAGTTCATGTACGTCTGAGGCTTTAGCAAAAGAATCTTCTCACCATTGGAATGCTCAATGGTAAACAGTCCTTTGAACTTTTTTTGTTCCAGTGTCCAATCATTTCGTTTTGCTAATTCATCAACAATCATAAATCCAATATTATGGCGAGTTTTTTCATATTTCCTTCCAGGATTCCCTAAACCTACAATACACTTCATTGCAAAACTTCCTTTTCTCCTTTTTCCTATTCGTTATTATATCAAAGTCATCGTAAAAAATATGTCAAAAAACTGAAGGCATTATAAAAAAGGAGCGCACCTGATGGCTACGCCCCTTTAAGCAACTCATTCTTATTCTTTACTTTCGTCGTCCTCTGACTCATCCGCATCGCCTTTTTGGTTGATAACTTCAGGTTCTTCATCTGCGTTATCTGTATCAGGCTCTTCCGGCATTTCTTCAGGTGGAGTAACAGAAATGATCGTTGTATTTTCATCTTCTGTAATTTCATAGTTACGAGATTCTTTCAAATCACTAACCATCACGCTGTCACCGATGTTTAACTCGGAAACGTTTATGACAATCTCTTCAGGGATATCACCTGGTTTTGCGCGGACTGCCAACTCATATAACGGCTGTTGTAGAACGCCGCCTTCTTTCGAACCTGCCGATTCACCTTCAAGGTGAATCGGTACTTCAACGTCCATTTCTTCAGACATATTCACAATATAGAAGTCTGCATGAATCAATTCATCCTTAAGTGGATCGATTTGATATTCATGAAGCATTACGTTTACTGTGTTGCCACCGTCAATATCTAATGAAATGATAGCGTTTTTTCCTTCATCACGGACGGTTTTAAGTAATTCGATACTGTTAACAGCCACAGTAACCGGCTCTTTATCTTTACCATAAACGACACTTGGAACATCGCCCTGATAGCGCAGTTCACGAGTTGCCGAGTGTTTTAAATCTTTCCTTTGATTTGCTTTAAGTGTTATAGCCAAAATAATCTACCTCCATTGAATTTACCATTCATTTAAGATGGATTCCCTTATTGGTCTTTAGTTAAACATTTTATAGCAAAAAAAATGAATTAATCAAACAAAATACTTACGGATTGACGTTCATGAACACGGATGATGGCTTCACTGATTAAAGGAGCCACTGATAATTGAGTGATTTTCTCGCTTGCCTTATCTTCTCCAAGCGGGATCGTATTCGTGACAACCAGCTCCTTAATAGTTGAATTGTCAATACGGTCAATAGCCGGTCCTGAGAGTACTGGATGAGTACAGCAAGCATAGACATCCTTCGCTCCGTTTTCAACTAATGCGTTAGCAGCAAGCGTAATGGTACCAGCCGTATCAATGATGTCGTCAATCATAATTGCTGTTTTTCCTTCGATGTTTCCAACAATATTCATAACTTCGGCTACATTTGGCCGTGGACGGCGTTTATCAATAATGGCAATCGGGGCCTTAAGGCGGTCAGCCATCTTACGCGCTCGCGTTACTCCCCCATGATCCGGAGATACGATGACTACATCTTCAAAATTCTTTTCTTCGAAGTAATCGGAAAGAATCGGTACACCTACAAGATGATCAATTGGCATATCGAAGAAACCTTGAATTTGAGGGGCATGCAAATCCAGCATAATGACCCTAGAAGCCCCTGCTGTCTCAAGTAAATTAGCAACTAGCTTCGCTGTAATTGGTTCACGTGCGCGAGCTTTACGGTCTTGTCTAGCATAACCATAGTATGGCATAACTATATTAATTGTACGTGCAGAAGCACGCTTTAAAGCATCAATCATAATCAGCAATTCCATGATATGCTGATTAACAGGTGCACACGTGGACTGAACTACATATACATCGCAGCCACGAATACTTTCATCGATGTTGATTTGAATCTCCCCGTCACTAAACCTCGTAACCGTACACTTCCCAAGATCTGTCCCAATATTCTCAGCGATTTCTTCTGCTAGTTCAGGATTAGAATTCAGAGAGAATACCTTTAATTTTGAATCCTTGTACCCAGTTGCCATGGATAGAACCCTCCGTTAGTCTTTTTTATTTGAATTAATTTTACTTACATAGCCTTCTTTATTGGTTTGTCTGGACCTGGCAATTGACAAGGCCTCGGCCGGGACATCCTCATTGATTGTAGAGCCAGCTGCTACGTATGCACCTTTGCCTACAGTAACAGGTGCAATAAGATTTGAGTTACAACCTATAAAGGCATCATCTTCAATTTTCGTCATAAATTTATGTTGTCCATCATAGTTCACTGTAATTGTACCACAACCTATATTAACCCCGCTTCCTACTTCAGCGTCACCAATATAGCTTAAATGTGATGCCTTACTGCCTTCAGCGAAAGCAGCCTTCTTAATTTCAACAAAATTACCAACTTTTACATCATCACCGAGAGACGATTCTGGACGAATGTGAGCAAACGGCCCTATTTTGACACGCGCCCCAATATGACTGTTTGTTGCAACACTTTGTTTAACAGCTGTTTCTCCTCCGATATAGCAATCCTTTACAGTTGAATGAGGACCGATGATGGCATCATCTTCTATCGTTGTATTTCCTTCAATAATAGAACCTGGGTACACGATCACGTCTTGTCCCATTTTCACATCCGGGCCAATGTAAGTATGATCAGGATCCATTACTGTTACACCATTGCGCATGTGCCGTTCGTTAATACGCTGCTTCATCAACTTCTCTGCTTGAGCTAAGGCTACCCGGTCATTAACACCGAGGGATTCAGAAAAGTCCGGGGTTTGATAGGCACTTACTGTTTCATTTTTGTCCTGAAGAATCTGAATGACATCCGGCAGATAATATTCTCCTTGTGAATTATCGTTGGAGACGCCCTTTAAGGCTTCAAACAAAAATTCATTATCAAAACAATATGTACCTGTGTTAATTTCCTGGACAGCCTGTTCATCCTGTGAAGCATCCTTTTGCTCAACAATTCGCTCCACCTGCCCATTACCGCCGCGAATGACCCGTCCATATCCATGAGGGTTCTCAGCATGAGCTGTTAGTACAGTTGCCTTCGCTTGGGTAGATTCATGGTGATCCATCATCTTCTGCAATGTATCTTTCGTGAGTAACGGCGTATCTCCGCAGGCAACAACCGTTGTTCCTGGCTTTCCAGCAAGAATATGATCGGCCTGAAGCACAGCATGCCCAGTTCCCAATTGCTTCTCTTGCACGACGTAATGGCTATCTTCTCCGAGTTGGTCTTGAACTTTTTCTGCACCAAAACCAACAATGGTAATTAACTCATTTAATTGTAATTCCTTTAGTTGATCAACTACATGTTGCACCATTGGTTTACCGCATACTGGGTGTAAAACTTTATAAAGCTTTGACTTCATGCGTGTACCTTGTCCGGCTGCTAACACTACCGCATACTTATTGGTCATGAGGTAACCTCCATCCTAATTATCCATTATGAATAATATCTTAAAATAGGCTTTATTTCAACAATGAGACATATGCAGTAAACTGAGCAGGCCTATCTTTATTAATCTTGACGCGCTCCGAAACTGAAGAATTTCCGCCTCTAAGATTTATGCAAAAACAAAAAGAAGCCGGTTCTCTTTGAAACGAGATCCGGCTTCTTTTTTCACAAGTTTTAAGAGGCACCTGCTTCTTCATACTCTACTTCCGTATCAATTTCACCAGCTTTGTGGTATTCATTAAGTACAGCGTCTTGAATCTTCCCACGTGTACCAGAATTGATCGGATGGGCAATATCCCGAAATTCCCCGTCAGGTGTCCGTTTACTAGGCATAGCCACAAAGAGACCATTGTTGCCATCAATCACCCGTATGTCATGGACAACAAACTCCTGATCTAAGGTAATAGAAGCAATTGCTCGCATTCTTCCTTCGGTATTTACGCGTCGCAGTCTTACGTCAGTTACTTCCATTATCATTCACCACCTTTTCCCAAAAAAGAACTTACTAGAATAATTCCACATATCGGGAAAAATTCCTGCTTATTTCTAAAAAAATTTAAAGATTTAATTATGAAGCCCGTTTCAGTTCTTATGTATGAAAAAAGAAAGCCGTCACTGCAACAGATGAGACTTTCTTCTCAAAGGGTCAGTTCATTCAATTCGATTCAGGAGATTTCCAGCACGCACCTCAATTTTTGCATCCCGGTCATCCACATTCATGATTTGGACCAGTGAAATGTAATCATCCACTACACGATCTTCTTCTTCATCTTCTGCTTCAGCTAATACTCCAATGCCCGCTACTTCCGCATTGAATTCAGTCAATAAGTTCTTCATACCATTGATAGTCCCGCCAGCTTTCATGAAATCATCAATAATACATACTTTTGATCCTTCTGCCAGCGAGCGCTTTGTCAGAACCATGGTCTGAATTTTCCTTGTTGATCCCGAAACGTAGTTGATGCTGACCGTAGACCCTTCAGTAACTTTAGGATCGCGACGTACAATAACCACTGGAACATTCAAATAAGAAGCCACAGCATAGGCCAACGGAATTCCTTTCGTTGCCACGGTCATAACCGCATCAATTTCTTTATCTGCAAATGCCGAAGCAAACAAACGGCCAATCGTACGGACCGTATCAGGTTCAGCCAGAATATCGCTCATAAACAAGTATCCGCCTGGAAGCAGCCTGGCTGGATCTTCAAGTCGTTCACAAAGTTCATGTACAAATTGATGGCTGTAATCCTTAGAATAAGCAGGAATATACTTCACTCCTCCTGCAGCACCAGAAACAGTTTCCAGATAACCAATTCCTTCTTGGCGAAACATTTTATTCATAATTCCTAAATCCTCGCTGATGGAAGATTTTGCCGCTTCATATTTCTCTGATAAAAAAGGAAGAGAAACTAATTCACGAGGACGATCCAACACATAGTGCGTCATGACAACTAATCGTTCACTTCTTTTCATGAAAAGCCACCTCTAAAATCCGAATGTTATTATTACAATATATCAGATTTGTACGGATTTCATCAAGTCATTTCCCGATTCCCTAACATTCTTACGACGTAGACCTCAGTACAAAATCCCTTTAGACTATTATAAATCCGTTGGGCTCTCGCATCCTGACCTACCAAAGCAAAAACAGTAGGACCACTTCCACTCATCAACACGGCATCAGCTCCTGCCTGCCGCATTTGTTCTTTAATTTGATTCACTTCAGGGTGTAACTTCATCGTTACTCCTTCTAAAGCATTCCCGACGTGTCCACAGATCGCATCGAAGTCTCCCCGTCTCAAAGCATTTATCATTCCTACAGTGTCCGGGTGGGAGGCTGTTTTTGGGTTGAACCCTTGATAAATGGTTTGAGTGGAAACCCCAATCGTAGGCTTAGCAAGCACAACCCAGCAAGGTGGGGGGGACGGTAATTCCAGAATTTGTTCCCCACGACCTTTAGCTAAAGCTGTGCCCCCATACACGCAGAATGAAACATCAGAGCCTATTTTTGCACCCAACTCAGCAAGCTCGTCTAAACTTGCCCCTATTCCCCAGATTTCATTTACACCTCTTAGTACAGCAGCAGCATCACTGCTGCCGCCAGCAAGCCCGGCTGCTACCGGAATATTCTTTTCTATAAAAATCCTTACGCCTTCTTTAATTTTGTAATGATCTTTCATAAGTTTCGCAGCACGATAAGCAAGGTTCCGTTCATCATTAGGTACAAAGCGGCTTTCCGATTCAACGCGAATAATACCACTGCTTAACGTCGACAACTCAATTCGATCTGCCAGATCTACGGTTGTCATGACCATTTCCACTTCATGAAAGCCGTCTTCCCGTTTATATAATACATCCAATGATAAATTAATTTTGGCCGGGGCCTTCTCCAAAATTTCCATATCCTACACCCACTTCTCACATATTCTCTAAAAAGCATTGTACCATATCATAACAAAAAGCGTAGAAGACGGTCATGGACCCTTATTATAAAAAAACCTCCAGCACTTATAAGTGCTGGAGAGACAGTTTCAGCCTAAAACTGATCTTTTTTCATTTGTTCTTCTGCCATCTGAATGGCTCGCTTTACCATATTACCTGCATCGCGGGTTGTAATCCCACCCCAACCATCACTTTGCACTTTGTCGTAAAATCCAAGCTCTTTTGCGATTTCTTCTTTCAACGAATCGGACATCATACTTCTTCTGCGTCCCATCGTCTTCAGCTCCTTTCGCCTCACTTAGCTACGACAAGGTTAGTATATGATGTGCACTTTTTTTCATTCCGGCATATGTATGTAAGACTGGTAACTGTTTCTAGGGTAAAACTAAGTTTTTTTCGTAAAATAAGAAAAGCAGCAACCTCAAGAAGAGGTTACTGCTCCATAGCCATCGTCGATAGATCATCGAAGTTTAATTCGACCGTTTCTGTGAGTACATCTGCATAACTATAAGATACACGTTCGAAAGCATTTTCTTCTTGGTCTAATTCAACAATAAAAACGGCTGGATACGTTTCCGCAAGAACACCGGAACGCTCAATCGTCTTCCGACGGCCGCCGTTTGCTTTTAATGTTAAACGTTTTCCAATTTGCCCTTCAAGGGACTGCTTGATTTCTACTAACGTTTTAGCCACTACACTCCACCTCACTATTAAAAATATAACACGGTTTACGGATAAAGTCAAATAAAATATTTAATTATACCAGTATGGTAAATTCAATGTCAATACAATAACCTGTAAAACTTGATATTGTTTATCATATCCAATTTAAGGGAAAATATGTGTTAACCGTTAATGAATGAGTAAAAAGGTGCGGAATCACCATTCAGCACCTCTTTTAAAGTCGTTCTTCAGCATCTTTAGAGTAAGGAATTCCAATTCGCAACAGGCCGCGTGTTTCTACTCCGCCCATTCCTTTCTCCCCACTGATTGTATTTCGAATGACTTCCCAAATATTGATATGGTCCACGAACGATGTGTAGGCTATACGTGCTGCAACATAAACAGGGTCGATGGCATGAATGTTTACCCTGGCTGGTGAGCTGGCAAAATTAGCCCCAGCCCTTATTAATGATTCAAAATGTGACTGACAGGCTCCCGCGAAAATAACAAGCTGGTCAAAGTGGGGGTATTTTTGGCGTATACTTCGGACAGATTCAACAAAATAGCGCGAATTACGATATGAATCCAACTCACGAATTGATCCCTTTGTCTTGGAAAAGGAATCGTGACCAGTGATTACGACAATTTCAGGCTGAATCTTTTCCACTAAAGCTAAGACCTTCTCCGGCATTTCCTTTTCTTGTAAATATTGCCCATGAACTTGTAACCCTAGCTGTTCATACAATTGAATACATTTCTTTAAAAACAATGGATCGCCATCAATATGGAGAATGCGCGGGGGTATTTGAAAGTAATTTGGTTCTTCACTGCTGTCACCATAGCCGCTCCCGGCCTCTGCCTCCCTTTTTTCCCTTAAGAGGCGATAATCCTGCCGAAACAAGCGATAAGAATAAGCCTCTTGTTTATCAATATGAGACTTACGCTTGTGATATTCGGTTCCCGATACTTTTTGTAAATCATTTGATGGGGCATCCGCTTCTAAACGAATATCTTCCCCCATTAACTTGACCAGATTTCCATTCGTTGATTTTACACGAAACAAAATATCATGATTGTAAGACTTCCTTGTCACAAGATCTCCGTTGGTTAGCATTTATTTCCCCACCTCACAGCTAGCACTACGTTAGTGTATGTGGGGAGTTAGATCGTGTGACTTTAGTTAAGGTGCCTAGCTAACAAGGCGAATTCTTCCATCGATAAGGATTCCCCACGCCGCTTAGGATCAATCCCGGCCTTTTCCAGGTGTGCCTGGATATCAGCCTTATCCATTTTCCCTTTAAAATGACGGGCTAAGTTATTGATTAATGTTTTTCTCCGCTGGCCAAACGAGGCCTTCACTAATTCAAAGAAAAAGTCTTCATCCTCTACATTTACAGGCGGTTCCGTTCTCATTTTCAAATGGAGGACAGACGAATCGACATTCGGTTGTGGCATAAACACGGTCTTAGGTACATTCATAGCGATCTGAGCTTCCGTATAATATTGAACCGCTATCGATAAAGATCCATAACTTTTGGTATTAGGCACGGCCGCCATCCGATCAGCGACTTCCTTCTGGATCATCACCGTTATACTGTCGATTGGCAGACGATCCATCAACAGCTTCATTAGTATAGGGGTGGTAATATAGTAAGGAAGGTTAGCAACCACTTTCACCCCTTGACCTGAACTGAATTGATCCTCAATAACCTCTTTTACGTCGGCCTTTAAAATGTCTTGATTGATTATTTCAACATTATTATAAGGGGAGAGGCTGTCACCTAAGATCGGCAATAAACGCTGATCGATTTCAAACGCCACCACCTTGTCTGCATACTGAGCCAGTTGTTCGGTCAAAGCTCCAATTCCCGGCCCAATTTCAATGGCGCCGGCGTTTTGATCGATTTCTGCATGTTCTATTATGTTCTTCAGTATATTGACATCAATAATGAAATTTTGGCCTAAGCTCTTTTTAAAAGAAAAACCATATGTGTCAAGGATTTCCTTTGTACGTCTGGGTGTAGCTACAGCTTTACTGTTCATTCTTCTCCTCCTGGATAATCTGATTCATGGCCGTACCAAGCTGATCTTTCGTAATGTGAAACATATTAAGGCGGCGTAAAAGCTGCTTGCCATTTGTCTTTCCTATGTGAAGCCGGTTCCCTAACTTCTCACGCCTTCTGCCGGCAGAGGGGCCGCCTATTAAGCCAAAAGCAATCAGGTCATCTTTATTGATCTCGCTTAACGCGGGATCACTCAGCTCATATACTAATGATAATGCCTGTCTAATATGTTCAAGGGAAGCATGTTCAATACCGACGCCCCGATCTTTCCTCGCTCTTGCATGGTCCTTCGGAAGAAAGGCATGCTTACATCCCTTCACCTGCTGATCCACAATATGTCTGATTCTCTCCCCGGGATAGTCCGGGTCAGTGAAAATAATAACTCCACGTTTCTCCTTAGCATGCCTAATTTGTTCAATTACATATCGATCTATAGCAGATCCATTCGTTTCAATGGTATCTGCACTAACAGCCTGACGAACCTTTGCTGTATCGTCTTTTCCTTCAACAACAATAACTTCTTTTATCCTCAAAAGCTATCTTCCTCCAGTATATGTCTCCTTATAACCTTACTTAGCATACCACGAGTACAAAACAGAAAAAAGCAGAGGGAACAACCTCTGCTTCGACTTTTACTCCAATATTTTAACCTGTACAGTTCGATGCCCGAAGCTGCCAGCTTCACTTTTTGAAGGGATAAACACATCGATCTTGTTCCCTTGAATAGCTCCGCCTGTGTCTCCTGCCACTGCATAGCCATAGCCTTCCACCCAGACACGGCTTCCTAAAGGAATGACACTCGGGTCTACAGCAATCACTTTCTTATCAGGGTTCTCCTTCAGATTAATTCCTGTAGCAGTGATACCTGAGCATCCAGGACAGTTCGCTGAATAGGCGGTAGCCTTCATATAAAGCGTCTTAGCCCCGCTATCGCTGCTTCTTGATGGAGTCGTTGACGTATCAGAAGTTGTACTCGTTGCTACGACATTTGTTACTGCCGGCTCTTGAGAAGCCTTAGCTTTGTCGGCAGAGGCTGTCACATGGTTCGGTTCCGCCTTTGGCGCTTCCGTCTTTGTTCCCAGGGCAACAATTTGATCCTGACTTTCCCTTTCTACCGTCTCTTTCACTAACTCCCGATTTGTTTCTTCACCGTTCGTAATGGTGACTTCATATTCTTTCGTGACTAAACCAACTTCTCCGTCAGAAATAATACGCTCTTCCCCTTTAGGAATAGAATCATCTTTACGGGTGATTACCGTGTACTCAACTTCTTCCTCGACAACATCTTTTACTTTTTCAATCCGTGTAATTGATATAGGAATGTCAGAGTGAACTTTATCCGTTTTAGATACATTTAACTGATCCATTTCATCTAACGTAACGTTCTGTTTGTTTAAAAAATCGTTAACAGTAGAAGCTGTAGTCCAAATCTTTTGCTTCTCACCACCGTTATTAAACGTTACTTGAACGGCCTTCTTCACTTCAAGCTTCATTCCGTCTTTAATGGGTGATGCCATGTCGTGTGATATGTAATCCCGATCCTTTAGTTCCAATTGCTGATCATTAAGAAATTCACCAACTGTTGCTGCAGTCGTGTGAAAACGGTTTGCTTCTTTACCAACAGCTAGGTTAATAGTTTTTGATTGGGTATATTCTATATCCATACCATATGTAATAGGTTGTGATAACTCGTGTGACAACCGATCATGAGGTTCTAATGTTACATTGAGTTCTGCCAGTAATCCTTCGATCGTATCGGCATGAGTGCGAACGAGTTGCTGCTCACCATCCGTGGTAACCTGTACCGAAGCTTTTGTGGCTTCATACATAACGAACCCTAGAAAGGTGATACTCAAGGTTGAAATTACAAATGTCCAAACCAGAGCTGAACACAGTACTGATTTAACGTTTTTCATTCTCCCCTTCCTCCTTCTTTAAGCATGCGTTGACTTATAGTGAATATGACAAAATGATGTCACAAAATACAGTTTCATAAAAAAAAGAAGCCAGCTAATAGTAGCTGACTCTTATCATTATGCACTTGTACCTATGAAATTAACATAACAAACATGTTACAATTCCCATACATTTTCACCGTTTGTTTGTAATATTAATCTAAAAGTCCTCTTTATCATGACTTAATTCGGAAGAAATCGAGGGCGTTCTTCATTGTCTGTTGACTAACCTCTTCATAAGTCAGTCCCTTTAATTCAGCAATTTGCTCCGCCACAAGCTTGACGTAAGCAGGTTCATTCCGTTTTCCCCGATTCGGATGCGGGGCAAGGAATGGACAATCTGTTTCGACAAGTAAATGGTCAAGGTCAATAGCTTGAGCTACCTCTTTTGGCAGTTTAGCGTTCTTGAAAGTAACTGGACCTCCTAAGGAGATCATAAAGTTCATATCAATACATGCCCTGGCTATTTCAACTGGGCCGCTATAGCAATGCATAATTCCTCCAACTTCTGCAGCATTCTCTTCTCGTAAGATCTCGACAATATCTTCAGTCGCTTCTCGGTTATGGATGATGATAGGCATGTTTACTTTTTTGGCTAATTTAATTTGTTTGCGAAATACCTCTTTTTGAATCTCTGCCGGAGACTTATCCCAATGATAATCAAGCCCCATCTCCCCAATAGCGACTACCTTAGGATGGGCGGAAAGTTCTTCAATCCAGTCAAGATCTTCATCTGTCATATCAATTGCATCAACTGGATGCCAGCCCACCGCTGCATAAATATGCTCATGATCTTCCGCAATTTTAATAGCTGCGGGAATCGTTTTTCGGTCGAAGCCCACTACCGTCATGTAGGTAACTCCTGCATCTGTCGCCCGTGTGATCGTTTCCTCAAGATCCTCTGTAAATTGGTCTGCATTCAAATGCACATGTGTATCAAACAACATGATCAATGCCTCCTTTGTTACCTGTAAAAGCAAAGGGGAAGCGTCAATTCCCTGCTCCCCCTTCCTTCTTTGCTTACTTAACTTTTGTCCCATTCTCAATGGTTTGATCGATCGAAGCTAAAGCAAGTTTCCCTTGCTCATCTTCCCCAGCTAAAATCATACCCTGCGACAGTTCACCGCGAAGTTTCACAGGCTTTAAGTTTGTAATACAAATAACCTTTCTTCCTATGAGCGCATCTTCCTCGTAATGTTCTGCAATACCTGACACCACTTGGCGCTTCTCCCCGCCAAGGTCTAATTGCAACTTGAGCAGCTTGTCAGCTTTCTTTACTTTTTCTGCCTTTATGACTTCGGCAACACGAAAATCCAGTTTCATAAAGTCATCCATCGTTATTTCTTTAAGCTGGTCCTGTTGATTTTGCTTCTCTTCTTTCTTTTCGACCTTTTCAGGAGTTGGTTTTTTCATCATATCCTTAATAATTTGAATTTCTTCCTCTGCGTCCAACCGAGGGAAAATTGGCTCATCCTTCTGTACGGTCGTACCTTGGGGAAGTCCCTTAAACTCAGTAATGCTGTCCCACTGCTTCCACTCACCTTGATTTATTCCTAGTTGTTTGAAGATTTTCTCAGGCGTATGTGTCAAGAATGGTTGAAGCATGACTCCTATGTGTCGTAAAGACTCAGCCAGATGGGCCATCACATTCCCTAAGCGTGCTTTTTTATTATCATCTTTAGCCAAAATCCAAGGTTGTGTCTCATCAATATATTTATTTGTCCGGCTGACAAGTTTCCATAAGTCTGCCAAAGCAACAGAGAACTCCATATTTTCTAATGAGTGTTCAACAGATACGCGAGTTTCTTCTGCTAATTTCTCAAGATTGGCATCAAACTCATCTTCTGATAGTGAAAGGGCCGGGACCTCACCATTAAAATATTTACTGATCATGGCCACCGTACGGTTCAACAAGTTGCCTAGATCGTTTGCTAAATCATAGTTTGTCCGTTCCACAAACGCTTCCGGCGTGAAGACCCCATCAGAACCGAATGGCACCTCACGTAGTAAATAATACCGAAGCGCATCAAGTCCATAACGATCACTTAATTGAACAGGATCAACGACATTTCCTTTTGATTTAGACATCTTCCCGTCTTTCATTAAGATCCAGCCATGAGCAAATACTTTCTTTGGCAGCGGCAGGTCCAGTGCCATTAGCATAATTGGCCAATAAATTGTATGGAAACGAACTATTTCTTTTCCAACCAAGTGCACATCCGCCGGCCAGTACTTCTTATACAACTCCTCGTCATCACTTCCAAAGCCAAGAGCTGAAATATAGTTGCTTAACGCATCAATCCATACATAAATCACATGCTTCTCGTTACCCGGCACTTGAACGCCCCAGTCAAATGTTGTTCTTGATACGGCCAGGTCCTCAAGCCCTGGTTTAATAAAGTTATTAATCATTTCATTCTTACGGCTTTCGGGCTGAATGAATGTAGGATTATTCTCATAAAACTCAAGAAGCTGGTCAACATATTTACTCATTCTAAAGAAATACGATTCTTCTTTTACTTTTTCAACAGGACCGCCGCAATCTGGACAGTGCCCTTCATCCAGCTGACGTTCAGTAAAGAACGACTCACATGGGGTACAATACCACCCTTCATATTCATCAAGGTAGATATCCCCTTTCTCCATAAGATAGTCGAAGATTTTCGCTACTACGACCTTATGGCGCTCCTGTGTGGTACGGATAAAATCGTCATAAGAAATATCCAGCTTGTCCCAAAGGTCTTTAATCCCGCTTACGATCTCATCTACATAAGCCTGGGAACTAACCCCTTTCTCTTCAGCTTTACGCTGGATCTTCTGGCCATGTTCATCCGTCCCGGTTAAGTACATTACATCATAGCCTTGCAAACGCTTATATCTAGCCATAGCATCACCAGCTACCGTCGTATAGGCGTGACCTATATGCAAGTTTCCACTTGGATAATAAATTGGTGTACTAATATAAAATGTCTTTTTATTCTCAGACATCTTACTCCCTCCTCTATTTCACAGCCATATTGGCAACTTTTCGCCACGTATAATGTGTATTGTATCATTTTTTTTGTATATTTTCTGTATTTCCATTCCTAGCCTCCAAATATACCGAATGAATTAATAAAATGTCAAAAAATAGAGCAGCTATTTATTTTTAGTTGTTTTACATCTATCATGACTTTGGTAAACTGTAATTAATTCTTAACTTGGATATTAAATCCATTATTGGAATTCTTAGTTCCTGCCTAGCACGTAAACAGGCCGATGATCTAGGGATTTTTGGTTGTTATTTCCTCGTTATGCATGGAAATAGGACAAAATATTCAGAATTGACATGTTTGGGAATCGTTGGTATTATATACTGCGAGACATATGTCGAAATATGACGAATAACTTTTGAGTGAGGGGAGCAAAAAAATGAAATCTACAGGTATTGTACGTAAAGTAGACGAGCTGGGTCGTGTCGTAATTCCAATTGAACTTCGCCGCACCCTTGGAATCAACGAGAAGGATGCTCTAGAAATCTACGTTGATGATGATCGTATCGTTCTTAAGAAATATAAGCCTAACATGACTTGTCACGTTACAGGGGAAGTTTCCGATGACAACATGAAACTTGCAAATGGTAACTTAGTGCTTAGCCAAGAAGGCGCACAAATGTTGCTCAAAGAAATTCAAAGCCATATAAACAAATAAAACAAAGACATAAACAGACAACTGGCATGTAACAAATTTTTACTAATAAAGATGGCATATGCTCACAAAGAAGCCCTAACTGAAACAGGCCTGACAGTTAGGGCTTTATTATTCCTCAACGTGATATATTTGATAGACATCTCGTTTTGAAAGTTTACGATCTAAAGAGGTTTGCTTAATGGCTTCCTTACTCTTCATAGCTTTTTCCTCAATATAGTACTCCACATGTTCGTTAATTGACAAATGACTCCACCAAAATGGATCCGTCACTTCATTTTGCGTAGTACCTTCAACAACCACACAAAACTCTCCCCTTACCTCTGAGTGCTCAGCCCACTCTGATATTTCTTCCAACGTTCCGCGTACGTATTCTTCATAACGTTTTGTTAACTCACGGGCCAGCACAGCCCTTCGATTTCCAAACTGCTCTTGTACGTGGGCCAGCATATCCTTTAAACGGTGTGGCGATTCATAGAAAATAATAGTCGATTTTTGATTTTGCAATAATTCTAACTCTGCTAGCCGATCTTTCTTTTTCCTAGGTAAAAAACCATAATAATAAAAGCTGTCTGTCGGCAGACCAGATCCTACTAAAGCAGGCAGAGCGGCGTTGGCTCCAGGCAGGACAATGACAGGAATCTCCTCATCTAGAGCTAACCTGACTAAATCAGAGCCCGGATCAGATATACCCGGCATTCCAGCATCACTTACGATGGCGATCATTTCCCCATTGCTCAGTCGATCAATAAGTTGAGGTCCTCGCGTCATTTTATTATGCTCGTGGTAACTGATCAGGGAAGTGGAAAGCTCAAAATGGTTGAGCAGTTTCTTCGTGTTTCTTGTATCTTCTGCAGCAATCACATCCACTTTGCCTAACACAGTAACGGCCCGATAAGTCATATCATCTAAATTACCAATCGGCGTCGGCACGATATAAAGTTCGCCTGCCTGTCTATCATCTGCGAAGCTTTTTTGAATATTCATCCAGCATTCCCCCTTGATGATTTACAATCCACTCTTCCTTCTCAACTCTGGACATTTTCTTAATTTTATATTCCTTTTGCATCGCTTCTGTTTTTGAATCATAGGATTGACAATAGACTAAGGCAAATGGCCCCCGTCCTCTCGTGTATTTGGCTCCTTTGCCCACTGTATGCTTTTCAATCCTTGCCTTTAAATCGTTTGTGTAACCTGTATAAAGCGTATCATCATTACAACGAAGCATGTACACATAGTGGTTATTTCCCATAAAGAATCTCCCTGAATTCGTGACTATATTCGCCATCCTCATCGTGAGTGTACAGCGGCGGAAGAATTTTCAAATCAGGTTTACCGTCACGCGCGGCTTCAATAAGTAAAACATTTGCTTCTTTCCCCTTTTTAGGATAGACGAGTTGAATCCGTTTCGGTTCTAAGCGATACTTTCGAAAAAGGGAGATCAAATCAATCATCCTTCCGGGACGATGAACTATTGAAACCTTGCCGCCAGATTTACATAAGCGGCTGCAGGCTTTTATCACATCTTCAAGTGAACAATGAATTTCATGCCTGGCAATGGCCAAGTGTTCATTTATATTTCTTTTATCTGTTACAGGAGTAGCAAAATAGGGCGGGTTACACGTAATTTGATCAAATTTCCCATTCCCTATTAGAGCCGGCATATCCTTTAAATCTGCATGTATCATCTCAAGCCGGTTTTCAAGCTGGTTAAGCTGGACATTTCTAACAGCCATGTCGTATAAGCGCTCCTGAATTTCCACACCAGTTATTTTTACTTGCGACCTTCGGCTAAGAAATAATGGGATCACTCCATTGCCTGTACATAAGTCCAGAATTTTCCCTCTGGTTATTGGGACTGAAGTAAAGCGCGCTAATAAGACAGCATCAATTGAGAAAGCAAAAACTTCTTTACTTTGGATAATTCTCATATTTTCTTCTGCTAACAGAAAGTCTATTCGTTCATCACCTTTTAACACAACCATATATGTATTCCTTTCTATTGTGAAAAATCAATTCGATCATTAATTTAAGGGGGATTATTAAGTAGAAACTATGATCGGTGCATGCTACGGAAAATATACTTCTCTTTCCGCGGGCGGCCGGTGAGTCCCCTTGTGCTGACGCACTGCGGGGTCTCACCTAGGCCTTTCCTCCCGCAGGAGTCTACGCATATTTTCTCCGCTGCATCAATACATCATTCGTCTTTTTCGTTAGGAAGTTCGACTTCAAAGAAGTTCGGCTAAAATCGAAACGTCCTGTTTCAACGCCGAACGCCCCCACGTCCTGTGGGGCCAAAAATTAAGCCTTTCCTCGAGTGGAGCAAGGAAAGGCCTGGACCGAATTTATTTCTTCTTGTTCAAAAAAGACAGACAAAACAAACAATCTTCGTCACGTGGACTGCCAAAATGCAAATTACAAATATGAAAACCTTCTTCATACAGTCTGGCTAAATTATCATAACCTTCGCCAACAACTGTTCCTTTCGCATGATTTGATCCCCGTGACGTTTGTTCTGTTTGCTCGTTTTCCTTATCCAAACGTTGCCTTAGATGATGGTTTTCAAGCGATAAGTGCTGGTTTTCTTCTAGTAAGTAAGCAAGTTGGGCCTTTAAGTCACCTAATTGCTCATAGAGCTCGCCAATTTGTGACTCTAAATGTGATACTTGTTCAAAAATAGCTTTCTTGTTCACGCTTGATTCCACCCCATTATTCTGTGGCTTCGGTTTGAACGACTCCTTCATCGATCAGTTCCTGCAGGGAATACTCAAGGACACGTTCCTGTTCTTTATATTCAACTTGAACGATTCGCTCCAGCATATTTAACCCTACAACCTTCCCTTTACCAAAGGAAGTAGCAACATTTCTACCTATGTCAGGAAGCTCTTTCTTAGCAGCTTCATAGTCATCATTTTCGTATTTCAAACAGCACATCAGGCGGCCGCATAGACCTGAAATCTTAGCTGGATTTAACGACAAGTTTTGATCCTTGGCCATTTTAATAGACACTGGTTCAAAGTCGCCTAAAAAGGTGGAGCAGCATAGCATACGTCCGCAAGGTCCGATACCGCCAAGCATTTTGGCCTCATCCCGGACACCGATTTGGCGCAGTTCAATTCGTGTTTTAAATACTGAAGCCAAATCTTTTACTAACGTACGGAAGTCTACTCTACCGTCTGCTGTGAAATAGAAAATAACTTTCTTACGGTCAAACGTATATTCAACTTCTACTAAGTTCATGTCCAATTTATGTTCACGTATCTTCATCTCACATACACGGTAGGCCTCTTGGGAATTGTCATGGTTCTCGTCCACAGTCAATTTATCTTTATCATCAGCAATTCTGATTACTTTTTTCAAAGGTAAGACAATATCTTCCTCATCGACCGATCGATTAGCGATGACAACTTTACCAAATTCAATTCCCCGGACTGTTTCGACAATGACGTAATCTTCTGTCGTCATCTTTAAATCACCGGGGTCAAAATAATAGATCTTTCCCGCCTGTTTGAATCGGACACCTACAACTTCGATCACTTGATAATCACCTCTGCAGTTGAAGTGTAAGCTGTTCCATCACTAAAGTAGGATGGACATTCTGATTTATCTTTCGTTTAGCCTCAAGAATGAACGACAAGGATTGCACAGCGGATTGACGTGACCACCTTAAAGCAGCCTGGTTCCTTTTCTCTTTCTCTTGCACAAAAACAATGGCATCTTCGCGGTCCAAATCATAATGAATTAAATCGTGAAACCATAGCATTAGCACGTCCAACCCCATCTGAAGCTGTTGACGCTCCTTAAAATGAGACATCCACTGATGGTTGATAAATAAAAGTCCTTCATTTGGTTTATTTAGAAGCACTTCAATTAATTGTATCACTAATTTTCGCACATTAGCAAACCACTCATCGTCATTTAACTCCTGGGCCACAGACAAATTATTCGTAAGCTCTGACAGCAATTTTGCATTTGACTGAGAGACCCCCTGTTCCTCCAGCCTTTCCGCGATTTTCAGTTGATTGAGAGGCTGAAAAGAAAGCAGTTGACAACGTGATCTAATTGTATCAAGCATAGCCTGACTATTTTCTGTCAACAGCATCGCTGTAGTCTGCTGACTGGGCTCCTCGAGGAACTTGAGTAAACGGTTTGATGCATTGACCGTCATTTTATCTGAATCGACTATAATGTACACTTTACGATTTGACTCTAAGCCCGTATACGTAAATTCTTTTTGTAAATTAAGTATTTGTTCTTTTTTTATAGATTGACCATCAGGCTCTACCCAGTGAAGATCAGGATGATTCCCTGAATCAATTCGTATACAGTCCCTGCATTCAAGACATGGTTCTGCCCCATTACGCTGCTTACAAAAAATGCTTTTAGCAAAAAGCATACTCATCTCACGCTTACCTGTTCCTTTGTTTCCATGGAACAAGTAAGCATGCGAGATGCGTCCTTTGTTAAAACTATTCATAAGCATTTGGCTTACTAGCGGTTGAACTTCTTTCATTTCTCCCCATGACTGCATAATGATTCCGTCCTTAAGTATATAAATTAATTAGTAACCCTTTGATTTCACCGATAAGCCCCAGAATATCAATGGATTGCCTCTCCTGATCCATAACAGATTCAGTCAATTCTGCCAGCTTCTGGTCAACTGATTCCACTATGGTCAACTTTCGACTATGACCCTGCCAATCAAAACTATGACTATGCTTAAGGTTCATCCCATACTGAACAGATTCCTCAACAAAATCTTTTACCAACCGCTTATATTTAGCAAGATCGCGAAACGAACGAAACCTCGCCACTCGTTCACCCTGGGCCGCAATACTTTTCAACAGTTTGTTAAGTTGGTCTTGCTGCAATTGCTGAGTTTGAGTTTGCACGATTTGATTAAAGTTTGTCTTTCCACTCATTTGCTGAGGCGGCTGCTTTTTAGCTGCATCGAGCTGGGTGCGCATTTCCTGGGTAATCTTCATTTCGATAACCCCTTTCCCTTAAAACTGAAAGAAAGAATCAACCGGAAGAATAAATACAGTCGCACCGCCTACCTCCACTTTCACCGGCTTAGGAATGTATGAATCTGCATTCCCGCCCATTGGTGAAATCGGAGCAACCATTTGATCACGCTGACTGCAATTTTTCTTAATGATTGTTAAGGCATCATCAACGTGCTCATCCTCACACCCAATCATAAAGGTGGTATTTCCTTCTCTTAAAAATCCGCCTGTTGTCGATAGTTTTGTCGTTTTAAATTGATTATCAGCCAATGCATCATTTAAACGATTACTGTCTTTATCCTGAACAACCGCAATAATCATTTTCATTAAAATGCATCCTCCCATTACCGTTTTACTCATTATAGCAGAATCCCATTATTCTTTATGACAAAAATAATTCAAGTTCCCGCATCGCCTCACGCTTCACCTGTTTGACTGTTTGATCAGCATTTATTACTTTCATTCGATCCGGGTTTTGTTCAAGGAGCCTATGGTAAGCTTGATATACCTTCTCATGAAACTCAAGCTTCTCAAGATCCAGCCGGTTCTTCTCCCGTTTTTCATTCTGAGCAATTCTCTTTAATCCTTGTTCTGGCTTTATATCAAAGAATAGTGTCAGATCTGGCATACATCCTGCAATAGCAAATTCATTTATTTTCCGTACTTCTTCTATCCCTAACCCTCTTGCAGCTCCTTGATAAGCCAGGCTCGAATCAACGAAACGGTCACACAGTACAATGGAGCCAGCCTCCATCGCCGGCAGAACTTTTTCCACTAAGTGCTGGCGGCGGGCAGCAGCATAAAGCAGAGCTTCTGTTCTCGGATCCATCATCGTATGATGTGTATCTAAAATGATGTCTCGTATTCTTTCAGCAATTTGAATACCGCCGGGTTCTCTCGTTTCCAGTACAGAATATCCCTTTGCGGATAGTTCCTCTCCAACGATTTTAAGTATGGTTGATTTTCCGGCTCCCTCGCCGCCTTCAAATGTAATAAAAAGTCCCTTCACCAACAATTCTCCTTTAAAATACCCAGATTCCACGTTCAACATGCACATTCTGAAAACTTGCCCCTTGACGAAGCAACGCGTTCACACCATTTACCTGCTCCTTAGAGACACGTTCCCCTTTTAGAATAAAAGGAATGCCTGGGGGATAGGGTATTACAGCCTCTGCACAAATTCGGTTGGCTGCATACCTCCACTCCACAAATTCTGAAGATCTTAACGACATCTCCGCATAATCTATATCTAAAGTTTGAAACTTTGGAAACAGTGGTTGATCTACACTTATTGTAGCATTTTTCAGCTGTTTTTTTAATTGGCAATTTACCTCTTCCAGGCGTTCATGCAGTTTGTGCAGATTCATATTTGGAGTGAGCCCGATTGTTAATAACACCTGTTTTTCTGTAGCAAGTTCTGGATACAGATGATGAGCCTCAAGTACTTCTGCTACTTGAAATCCGGATAAACCGCCGCGGGCCTCTAACGTAAGCTTTAGCGGGTCATCCAAATATCCGCCCGGTAGCAATCCCCAATAACTAGAGGCCTCTGCCCAAACCTTTCGAAGACCATCGATGTATGTTAACAAATTACTTTTATCAGCTTGAGTAAAGGAAGCCAGATAATGCCGTGCTAAATCCAGGCTCGCCATCAGAGGATAGGACGGACTGCTAGATTGAAATACTTGCAGGTAATAATTAAGACGTGATTGATCTATCTTCTCCCCCTTCACATGAAGATAGGAAGCCATGGTCATGGCAGGAGCCATTTTGTGTGCAGACTGAATAATTAAATCCCCGCCTAAGTCTATCGCGGAAGGTGGAAATGGCAGACCTAATTTAAAATGGACACCGTGAGCCTCATCGACGACCACTGGAATATGATAGTTATGTACAACTTCGCATACTCTTTTCATATCAAAAACGCGGCCAAAGTAATCTGGATAAGTAAGAAAAACTGCACTAGCTTCCGAATGCTGCTTCAATGCTTCATTAATTATTTCTGCATTTACTCCACTGTAACGTCCTGTATCTTTCTCATAATCAGGCATCAAAAACACGGGCTGAGCTCCAGCTAATTCTAAGCCATGAAGAATAGATTTATGACAGTTCCGCTGAACAATAACCGTATCCCCCGGACGACAAACTGACAGAACTGCAGCTAAAATTCCTGAAGTTGTTCCGTTAACTAAAAAGTAAGTATCGTCACTCTCAAAAAATTGACTTGCCAATTCCTGAGCCTCTTTAATTACACCTTTAGCTGCATGTAAATCATCTAGACCTGCAATTTCCGTAGCGTCCACTTCTAAAATAGATTGAAACAGTTCTTTTCCACTCTCTGAAAAGACTGTACCAAATTTATGGCCCGGAACGTGAAAGGAATAAGACTCTTCTTTCTTCAAATTGAGTAGTGCTTCATAAAGCGGCATTTTATGTTGACTTGGATTCATGTGATTCCCCCCTTGTCCCTTATGTTTATCATACTCTCTATTAATCATTGAAAAAAGCCACTCTACACATTTAGAGTGGCTTGAAAACTAGGATACAATAACTGAACGATGTGCCTTATTCATTTGCTGTACAAAATATTGATATTTAGGGTCATCAGACGGAGTGTTTATCATTTCTTTCTCACACGAATGGCAAATATAGACCTGAAGCAAGTGAATACCATCATCAGTCTTCTTTGAACAAATACTGCAGCTTTCAGTAGATTTCATATTGGGCGCCCTCCTCAAAGTGTTCTCTGCCCTGAGAACTATCTTTAATTTACCCTTAGTATCTCCGAATCTATTAATAATATACCTGTTAATTATTAAAAGTTTTAGTTTTATGAGATTTGCTGAAATTTTATCACTGATCTTATTCCAGTAGCAACTTATTTGGGCATCATTCCTAATTCCTTTATACCCTATGATAAGAGATGCTAAAGCGTTCCTCCTTCAGCGTCCTTACGGGTGAGAGTGACATCATTTTTCTTTTCTTCACACAAAAAAGCCTTGGAAATATCCAAGGCTTTTAGATTGACGTGGCCGCGTCCTACTCTCACGGGGATCGACCCGACTACCATCGGCGCTGAAGAGCTTAACTGCTGTGTTCGGCATGGGAACAGGTGTGACCTCTTCGCTCTCGCCACCACATCATGTTATAA
>NZ_FVZB01000007.1 GCF_900166655.1 Halobacillus hunanensis
GTCCGAGGTGGAAGCGTGGTGACACGTGGAGCTGACGGATACTAATCAATCGATGACTTAACTATATTCAAAAGCGGAGACGACCGTTTAAGTCCGCTGGGCTAAGCAAGCTCACATTAAGGCTGTGATTTTTCAGCCTTGAGGGGAGATAGCTTAGAACATGAGGACTTGGGAGTCGGAGCTAGATGATAAAATATGTTTGATAACTTGAATGTCTTATCCAGTTTTGAGGGTTTTCAAAAAAACTCTTGATATTTTCCTTCAAGGATCTTATAATATATCTTGTCCTTGAAAATGAATAATAGAGATCTGGTAACGATAGCGAAGAGGTCACACCTGTTCCCATGCCGAACACAGCAGTTAAGCTCTTCAGCGCCGATGGTAGTCGGGTCGATCCCCGTGAGAGTAGGACGCTGCCAGGTTTCATACTTATTCCACCGTAGCTCAGTGGTAGAGCAATCGGCTGTTAACCGATCGGTCGTAGGTTCGAATCCTACCGGTGGAGCCATTTACGGAGAGCTGTCCGAGCTGGCCGAAGGAGCACGATTGGAATTCGTGTAAACCGTTTTCGCGGTTTCGAGGGTTCGAATCCCTCGCTCTCCGCCATATCGAAGATATTCGTTTGGCCCGTTGGTCAAGTGGTTAAGACACCGCCCTTTCACGGCGGTAACACGGGTTCGAATCCCGTACGGGTCACCAACAAATGCATGATGTACATATTCACCTTACTCATGCTTAGGCACATTCCTTTTGTGGAGGATTAGCTCAGCTGGGAGAGCACTTGCCTTACAAGCAAGGGGTCGCAGGTTCGAGCCCTGCATCCTCCACCATTTATTTCATTATTATGGGAACCAAATAAAGGTTCACCCACATTATCGCGGGGTAGAGCAGTCTGGTAGCTCGTCGGGCTCATAACCCGGAGGTCGCAGGTTCAAATCCTGCCCCCGCAACCAAAATACGGTCCGGTAGTTCAGTTGGTTAGAATGCCTGCCTGTCACGCAGGAGGTCGCGGGTTCGAGTCCCGTCCGGACCGCCACTGATTACATTTTTACATACAATCATAGATTGATTTGGCTCGGTAGCTCAGTCGGTAGAGCAACGGACTGAAAATCCGTGTGTCGGCGGTTCGATTCCGTCCCGAGCCACCATTTCATCAGCTTGCCGGCCTAGCTCAACTGGCAGAGCAACTGATTTGTAATCAGTAGGTTGGGGGTTCAAGTCCTCTGGCCGGCACCATTTATTTAATATGGAGGGATAGCGAAGTTGGCCAAACGCGGCGGACTGTAAATCCGCTCCCATCGGGTTCGTAGGTTCGAGTCCTACTCCCTCCACCATTTTTTCATAGGGGTATAGTTTAATGGTAAAACTACGGTCTCCAAAACCGTCAATGTGGGTTCGATTCCTACTACCCCTGCTTTTCTACTATTAATTATGGCGGCTATGGCGAAGGGGTTAACGCACCGGATTGTGGTTCCGGCATGCGTGGGTTCAAATCCCACTAGTCGCCCCATTTTTTTAAAAAAATGTTGTTGGGCCATAGCCAAGCGGTAAGGCAACGGTTTTTGGTACCGTCATGCGCTGGTTCGAATCCAGCTGGCCCAGCCAATAAATGCGGGAGTAGTTCAGTGGTAGAACACCACCTTGCCAAGGTGGGGGTCGCGGGTTCGAATCCCGTCTCCCGCTCCATTTTATATTCATAATATTGAAATGACTGTATAGAATGTAATATGGCGGCATAGCCAAGCGGTAAGGCAGAGGACTGCAACTCCTTTATCACCGGTTCGATTCCGGTTGCCGCCTCCATGCCGGTGTGGCGGAATTGGCAGACGCGCACGACTCAAAATCGTGTTCCTTCGGGAGTGCCGGTTCGACCCCGGCCACCGGTATTACAAAATAGCCAAAAGTAGACGTTCTTGCGTAAAGCAAGGCGTCTTTTTTTCTGGGAGTAAAGGTAATGAACGATTCACAGTTTGCAGAATCGAAAAATCCTATTGACTACTTATAAGAGGGATACAAAAAGTCGTAGAGACGTTGAATAATTCTATTGTATACGAAAATGGTACGTTTTTAAGGAAGTTCCAAAACAAGTGAACGTGTTGAGTTGGGGTGAACGAAAAAACATCACCGTTATTACAAATACATGCACAACAAGACTTCAACGATAATGTTGTGGTCTTTTTTAATTCTCATAGTGATTATTGTATAATAAAACTTTAATCAAGGATAAAATCAGTTTTAATAGATGTGAGATGAAGTACGGTAACCATTACAACAAGTTGATAAAGTGAAAAATAGCAAGAACCTGAAAAAGAAGAACACAGAAGTCTAGTTGTATAAATTGTAAACTACGTATCGAGAGTAGGTGGAAATAGTGAGTGGAAAGAAACTAGATAAAGAGATGAAATCGGTTTTTTCAAGATTAGAAAGGGTGCAAAGAGAGCAGGAGGAGAAACAGTATAATCGGCATTGGAGTGAAATAAAAGTTCCTTTTACGCTATATGAAGGACTAAGCAAATATACGAAATATGAACTAGATGCTATCAGAAAAAATTTAAAAGTTAAAAATGCGAGCAGCTTGAAGAAGAAGGAATTAATAGCAGTATTAGAAGAAAGGGTTCAACTTTACCTTAAGCAAATTCCCCTCTTATGGGATAGCGAACGTTTTAAGTTGCTAACCAACATAGCTAGTAATGGTGGTTATGTGGTCGCGCCAAAATTGGAAGCCGATCAAGTCGAGTATTTTCGTGCTTATGGTTTGATTTATACTGGAACCCTGGAAGGGGAGAAAATACTGGCTGTACCTGATGAGTTGATTAAGCCAATCCTATCCTTAAAAAATGATTTAAAAGTAAGAGCGGCAATAAGTAGAAATACAGAGTGGATTAAGCTGACACAAGGGCTTTTGTATTATTATGGAACATTAAGCAGCAGGCAATTAATAAGCTTGCTGGAAAAGTACACAAAAGATACGTTCAATTTTGCAGAATATATAGAAATAATTGCTGATGCCATTTCTTATCATGAGGAAGTATATATAGATGAGGAGGGCTTCTCAAATATTCGTGTGTTTGATCCGAAACGGGTAAAACAGGAACATGAAATGAGAGGAAATGTACCGTTCTATCCTTTTACTAAGCAACAAGTTCTAACAGCAGGGGAACCAGGATTTGTGGATAGGAACAAAAGTTATAAGCAATTAGTCAACTTCTTTACAAAGCATTTTGGAATGGGTAAAGAGGAAGCAGACGGCACTGTAGAAGAATGCGTCTATGCTACTAGGATTGGGCATGGTCCAAATGATGTTTTAACTTATTTATCAAATTTATTAGAATTTGATAGTAAGGAAACTGTCCAAGCTGTAATGGATAAAGTCGTGTATTTAATGAATAACACTAGGGAATGGTTTCTTAAAGGATATACATCAACAGAGTTGAGTACGCGGGAGAAAAAACATCTACAGCCATTACCGTCATCTGAATTTAACCACAATGATGGTAAAAAGGTTGTGAAGATAGGCAGAAATGAACTATGCCCCTGTGGGAGTGGAAAGAAATATAAGAAGTGCTGTGGCAGATAAAAAGATAAAATGCTTAGAAAGAGCTGAGCTGCCCCAAGTATTATGAAAATAGTGAAATGAAGGCGCCCTGTCCCCACAGGGCGTTTTTTTAAAAAAACTGTTGACGTATATAAGTCTTTGTAACTATTATATAAGTAGTGTTAAATGTAAAATTTTGAAAATGGAAAATTAGAGGGAGAAGATGATATGCTTCAATATTACAGAGATGAGCAGCTGCTGTTATGGACTAAGTTATTACATGAGCTATTTCCTAATGGTGTACCTAATAAAGCTGACTGGGATAAAAAAGAGGACATTATGAAAGTATTAAAGTTTGTAGGTGAGCATAAGGCTTCAAACCACACATTTTTGCCTGAAAGTGGCGGTTTGGATTTAGTTGGTGCTGATTTGGCTACAGAGGAAGAGACTATAGAATTACTATTTGACGGAAACCCTCAAATTTTAAAACCAAAGGTACTACATTTTCGTTGGAATCAGGAAGCAGATTCAGAATGGGCATATTTTTATTTGGAGGCTGGTGAGCTGCCTGATAGTAAAGTTTATTCTAATTCTAGTAACCACGAAGAATTAGCGGAGCTGGATCCAGGAGAGTATGTTGACCGTGGCTGTTGGGAGAAGGGAGAAATAGGCGGACAGAAAATACCGAGAAGCGCAAGACTAATCAAAAGGCACCGAAGTGGTTCATTTGTGATATTTTCAAAGGGATCCAAGTATAATGCTGTGACAGGTACATATGACGGACGTCATGACAAATTCGGTTTTAAAAACTTTGAGAAATATATTAGCGGTACCATAGAGGCCATTAATGATGAAGTTCGGCACACATTAACCTAAATGGAAAGAATTGTTTTTTAAATTTTATGGTGGGAAATATCGCACCTATTGAATGAGTTAGGAATGATCAACTTAGAAAATAAACCGCCATACTTTGGCGGTTTTTTACTGGAATAATTTACACGTATATGCGACTTTGTTACGATAATATTACAATAAAGATGAGAAAAAGGTGGGATACGATAAAATGACATTCAAAAGAACGATGTGGACTCTCGGAATTATTGCTTTCCTCGTGTTAGCTGTGTTCGTTTACCTTGTTGTTTCGGACGTAATGACGAAGGAGGATGTGGCAAGCGAGTCTAGTCAAACGGAGGAAGCTGCAAGCGATTCCGGTCAAACGAAGGAAGCGGAAGCCGGGGAGGTTTCAACAGAGAAAATTGAAGAAACGCAGGCAACGGTTGGAGAAGCAAATAAAGACGTTGGGGAGTTTGTTTCAAAGACACATGATTTTTACAATGATACAACAGGTTATGGGGCGATCGCCTCTTTAAATTGGAATGACCAAAGGAAAAAGGCCGAGACGATTCTTTCACAGATCGAGACGTTAAAACCGAATGTTACGTCAAATAGCCTTAAGTCTGATTTGGAGGAAATAGGCTCTTATGCCTCCACAGTGCTTGAGAATAAGGATAAAGAAACGGTTCGTAATCTTCACCGAATGTTTCATGATCTGGATATTGCGTTAAATTCTTATAGTGGAACTGACAAAGTTTGGGGAATTACGGAAACGCTGGATTAGAAAACACCCAATGAAGTTCCCTGCACATGGTATTTTTTTAACGTATGTAGAATGAAAACGAATTCATAATGTCTTGATTTGTCTTGTTTTATCTTCCTTTGTCAAAAGCATTTACATACACATAATAATCCTAGATAATAATGTCTGGTTGTGACAAAAACATATAGGAGATGTGGGGAATTGTTGAATGTAAGACAGTTGATAAAATGGTGTATTGATAAAAAGAGAGTTGAAATGATTGAACTTGGCATGGAAAAGGGACTTACCAACAAAGAAGTCATTAAATGCAGTCAACAGTTAGATGAGCTGCTCAACGTTTATAGCAAGGTGATGGGGGAGAGTCAGCTTACCTCTTCTGTATAATTCGATTGAGGGCATAACGTGGTGGACAGCTGATGATGATTACACATAATTCAAGTATGAGTGTACTTATAAATAATAGTTCGTATCAGAAGGTTTCCTGGCTGTTTGTAGGCCATGGAACCTTGTTTATTTTTTCATATAGTTGAGTTCAGCTCCAATAGACTTTAAGATTTCTTTCTTAAGTTCTCGTTTTTGTTCTAGAACCTCTCTGCTGTAGCCGGGGTCCAGTTGGTTAATATACTTATTGAGGTCTTCTAGGTCAGCTTGTGCTTCTGTTTCCAATTCTTGAAGGTTGGTGATCTTTACGTGTAATGGGTCGTTCCAATTTAACATGTAGCTCAGCTCCTGAAAAAATAGATATTTTGCTCTAGTATAGCCAGCTATACTGCTAGAATATACATTTTCGCCTGTTCGCCCCCCTGGATAATTTATAAAAATGACCTGACACCCATTTAGTGTCAGGTCGTTTTTTGGTCTTTTTCTTCCGCACCCATTTCTTTTCCTAAGAGGACGATCGATTGATTGATCCTCCATACATAGTATAGATGATGGATGAGGTCACTTTGGCTCCCATGATGGGCAGGCGCGTATTGTTCGGTTTGTTTTCTTTCTTCATTCATATTAAATGTGATTCCGCTTCGGTCTCCTGTTGTCATCATATGAGTTAACGTCTCTATGTTGGACTTGAATTTATCCTCCATTGAGATGAAAACAGCCTCGAACTCTTCCGGATAAGTAAAATGCTTTTGGTATGAGGAAGCTACCAGGTGTTTAGCGTAATAGTTGATCGCTGTAAAAATCGTGATCCATCGTGGTAGTTCACGATGTCTTAGGGCTCCCGGCCGTTGAAGAAGCGATTTGGACTCATCCTTAATGGCTTGAACCTTTTCATCCATTTTAAAGGCATGGTCAGCTAATTCTTTAATGTCCATAGGTTCACGAAAACTGTGGATGTACTGGGTCACATATGAACTGAGTTCTTCAAGGTAGTCATTAAAGGCTTCGGATACTTTTTCCATCGTTTTCTTTGGGAAAATCAAAGCTGCAATGGTTAAGGCAATGGCTGCTCCTGCAATAGTGTCTATTACGCGTGCTCCTAATAGAGCGAAGCTGATTCCTCCTAGTAATAGGTCATACATGAAGGCGATGAGCAACGTGATGAGCATACTCATTAGCGTGTAAGAGACCGCCACAATGTAAAAAGCTAAAAATACAACGGTAAAAAGAAGAACGATTTCTATAATGGAATGTCCTGAAACGGCCTTGGCTAATACGAAGCCAATTACGGCACCAATGACTGTTCCTACTGATCGCTGCAAGCCTTTCATATACGTGCGGCCAACGGACTCTGTACCGAGCTGAACGATAAATGTCGTTAACAATACCCAATAGGGCTGGACTGGCGAGATGAGGTGCCCGACAATAATCGCGATGGTCCCAGCAATTAACGATTGGTACGCTTTTTTCGTAGAGGGCCTTAACTTCTTGCTGTCCTCTTGATCGTTGTCGTCTGCTTCGCTTGCTTCCTCCTCCTTCTTCTGAGTAGGTTGTTGGCCTGAGTGCAGCGATTGTTGGATGGCTAACGCCCCATTTGTTACATGTGTAGCAATCGATTCGATTCTGCGTATTAAATAAAGCCATCCTTCAGGTCGTGAATTTTCCCTGGCAAACAAATGAGTACTCATGTGGCGTAACTCTTCGGTAGCTGCTTGAGCCTTTGCAAGATTTTGTACTTCATAATCTTGTGAAAGAACTTCGGCTTTGTGAAGCGAGGTAATGACCTTGGCTAAAAGGTCTTGTAATTCTTTTGCTTCTAGTGCATCTTCCTTCTTCAACCGGTGGAGGGAATCGGCCAGGGTTACAACAAGCATCGACGTATCAAAAACATACAGTCTTAACTGTGAGGTGGTGAGACCTGGCCAGACTTCTGTTACATCCTGTGTGTTAAGGTCAGTTGCGACATGGCTGGCATATTCCCTAAGCTTACTGACGTTATATTGAAGCTTTTTAATGCGGGAATGATTGATCTCTGGATCCTGAATGATTTCAATTAGAAGATCAAATGCTAAATTGGCTTGGATATGAAAAGAACGCATGCTTCTTTTTAACAATTGAGCTGAATCTTTAAAGACGATAAAGTTATATAAAAATGCGAAAGATCCTCCGATCACGATCCCCAAATAAAACCAAGGGAATTGACTAGGAGATAGTCCTAAAAAAGAAGATAAATAAACCGTCATAAATCCAATCATGCCTAGAGAAAAATAACGGCTTCCGAAACGTGAAAAGTAAAATCCGCAAAAAATGATCAGAATCATAAGCGCGGAAACTAGGTAAGCGTTCGAGGCTAACAAAGAACCTGCAGTTACCCCACATGCAGCGGAGACGCCGAGCAGCAAAGTGGTTACTTTCTTTTTCTCTTTCGTGTCATCCATAACTGTCATAATCCCAAGCATACCTGTGATTCCTGCCACAATAGCTGGCATCAGAGGAGGTTGTCCTAATAAATTCAGAACAAGGATGACGGTGACGACAGCGGAAATCAAGCTAATTGTCGCTTTTCCAGCTTGGTTGAGCCTTTTCCTACCTGGATCTGAGGCAAGAAAACGGCTTATCCAATAGTTTTTTCTTTGTAATAACCTCAATGTTTCATCAACCTTCTTTATTAAAATCGCTATTTGTGCTCTCCTTATCGTAAGGCTCTTTGTCCGTCAATTCAACTGTTTCAGTTTAAATAGCTATGGTAAATACCTGTACTTAACAGGTATAGGGTAATCACGGTGAATACGAGAAGGAGGAGGATGAATTGCTTTTTTGACAAGGGCGTTATTCGGGTCGAATAGATAACTCCAAATTTATAAGCCGATTACGATAAGCGTGGTCAACCCGATCGCTAAAGTTAATCATGTAATTTCTCCTTATCTATATTATTTTTAAGAAAGTAATGTATAGAATGGCTAGGTAACTACTATACTAGTAATAGATAAGATGAACTATTCGACAAAAATCGATAGTTTCGTGTTGCATCCTTTGGATAGGGTTGTTATAATTTGAATTACGGTTTCGAAATAAGAACGATTTGCGGGTGTAGTTTAGTGGTAAAACCTCAGCCACGAGCGATACTTCATGAGTATGCTTCGAGTTGCCCGCCCCGATTAGCTTCTTTGAATAAGCTAGTTAGAGGTAAGGGCATGTAAATACGCGGCTAATGAAACTGTTTAAACGCGGGTGTAGTTTAGTGGTAAAACCTCAGCCTTCCAAGCTGATGACGAGGGTTCGATTCCCTTCACCCGCTCCATGACTACCAATTGAGTAGGAAGCAATAATACCTAAATATGTGAGCCAACGCAGTGTTTCGTTTATTCAAGTAACGAAGCATTGCGTTTTTTAATGAAGATGATAGGATACATAGGTAGTAGAGGAGTGACGTGCGATGAATAAATTAAGAAATATGCTGCAACAAATAGATGGCAAGAGTTATAAAGGTTATAAGCAAATTCAGGGGCGTTATTTTTTCTCAGCTTATGAGTTGATGATTGATTACGTTCAGGGAGATCCGTTTGCTGCTCCTTCGAAAATACGGCTTCGCATCCCCGCTAAGACCCGCAAGATCGACGAAGAATGGATCTCAACAAGGAAGCGGAAAGTTTTCGCTGAAGATGTGATGACGAGAAAGGTAGCTCAGGCGATTTACCAAACTGGTTCTGATGTGCGCGGTTCTGGAAAAAGCGGTCTCGTAGCCATTGATCGGCCAGGGCAGGAAGTGTTAGAGCGGACAGCGGTCAATTTTGAGAATGGGTTTACAACCGTATGTTTAACAGTCGGTCTGCCCGCGAACGGTCGCAGGATTAATGGTAAGCAGGCTGAGAAGTTATTTTTCCAATTGCTCCCTGACATCATTGAGAAGTCTGTTCTTAGTATAAAAGATCAGGAAATTGCAGAGTCGGTAAAATTAGCAGATCAGCATGAAACGGTTTTGAATAAAATGAAGGAAGAAGGCTACATTTCGTTTGTAGCGGATGGGGCTATTTTGCCTCGTGCAAGCGGAGTAAGCGACAAACCGATGAAGGAAGCGGTGGCCTTTCAAAGTCCTGAAGCCAACCGGGTTTCGATTGATTTACCGCACCGCGAACAGCCGCTGACAGGCATGGCGATTCGTAAAGGAATTGTCCTGATTGTTGGTGGAGGTTATCATGGAAAAAGTACGTTATTAAAAGCGATTGAGCGTGGCGTTTATCCGCATATTAAAGGAGACGGCCGTGAATACGTCGTGACAGATCCTCAGGCTGTTAAAGTAAGAGCCGAAGATGGCCGTCAGGTGACCAATGTTGACATTTCACCTTTTATTAAAAATCTGCCTCATGGCGTGGATACGACACAATTTTCAACAGAAAATGCCAGTGGCAGTACATCACAGGCTGCCAATGTAATTGAAGCGATTGAAGCTGGTGCTGATACGCTCTTGATCGATGAAGATACGAGTGCCACGAACTTTATGATTCGGGATGAGCGCATGCAGGAGCTTGTCGTTCGAGAGAAGGAACCGATCACCCCGTTTATTGATAAAATTCAGCAGATGCGCGATGAACTTGATGTGTCTACCATCTTAGTGATGGGCGGTTCCGGAGACTATTTTCACGCCGCTGATGAAGTGATTATGATGGATCAATATGTGCCTCATCAGGTGACAGAGCAGGCGAAACAAATTGCAGCCAAATATCCGAGTAAACGGGAATCCGTGGCTGAATACTTTGGAACTTTGCCAGCGAGATCGTTTGCCCCTCAATCGATTCAAGCTAAAAAAGGGAAGAAAGAGAAAGTGCAGGCAAAAGGCAGAACGCTTATTTTAATGGGAAGAACAGAATTGACACTTGACGCTGTGGAACAGCTGGTCGATACGTCGCAAACACGATTAGTGGCTGACCTTTTGTTACATTTAGATAAAAAAGGGATATTAAAACAAAACTTAACGTTACATGAACTGCTGGATAAACTTGACCAGCAGCTTGATGAACAGGGACTCGCTTCATTTGCTCCTTTTAAGGATCAGCATCCAGGGGAGTTAGCCCGCCCGCGCAGATTTGAAATCGCGGCTGCTCTTAATCGGCTGCGTACAGCTAAAGTGAACGATATGAGATAAATTGTTGAAGGGAGGTAGTCAAGGTGGGCATTCACACATTCAAGGAAGAAGTTATTGCATACAGTAAAGAAGTTGGCATAGACAAAATTGGCTTTGCCTCTGTCGATGTATTTGGAGAGCTGAAAGCAAGACTGAAAAGACAACAGGACCTTGGCTATCAATCCGGGTTTGAGAAAGGGAGTCTTGAGGAGCGGACTGAGCCTGATCGTTTGCTTCCTGGATCTCAATCGATCATTTCAGTGGCGCTTGCCTATCCTTCGAAAATGCACGACGCCCCTCGCAGTGTGAAAGGCGAACGGCGTGGGATTTTTTGTCGTGCTTCATGGGGCCGGGATTATCATGATGTATTGCGGGATCGTTTACAGAAATTAGCTGCGTTTATTAAGGAACGTTTTCCCGAAGCAGAACTGGCTTCTATGGTTGATACAGGTGAATTATCTGATCGCGCTGTAGCCGAACGCGCTGGCATCGGATTTAGCGGGAAAAATAGTGCGATTATTACCGAGGAATTCGGCTCCTATGTGTATTTAGGCGAAATGGTAACGAACATTCCGTTTGAACCAGATGAACCAGTTGATGACAGTTGTGGAGATTGCAATATATGTGTGGATACTTGTCCAACAGGAGCACTCGTTGAGGGCGGCCAGCTTAATGCCCAGCGTTGTATCGCTTTTCTAACCCAGACGAAAGATTTTCTGCCTGAGGAATTTAGAAATAAACTGGGCAATAGACTATATGGATGTGATACTTGTCAAACGGTTTGCCCTAAAAACAAGAAAAAAGACTTTCACAATCATAAAGAATTTGAGCCGGACCCGGAAGTGGCTAAGCCGAAGCTGATTCCGCTGTTGTCCATTTCCAATCGTGAGTTTAAAGAAAAGTTTGGGCCGATGTCGGGTTCATGGCGTGGGAAAAAGCCGATTCAGCGCAATGCAATTCTGGCTTTAGCTCATTATAAAGATGAAACGGCAGTGGATGAATTGGTTCGTTTGATGAAGGAAGATCCCAGACCAGTTATAAGAGGAACAGCGGCCTATGGACTTGGGAAAATTGGTACGGCCGCATGCTACGCTGCCATTGAAGAAGCACAAGCGATAGAAGAAAACGAAGAAGTGCTTTTTGAAATGGAAAAGGGCCTGAAATTCCAAAAACAATAATATAGTATACCTTTTCATATGGAGATAGATTATTGTATAATAGAAAAAAATGTTAATAAGGGGACTATCTATGAATCATCCATCTTATTTGTATTATGACGTGTTTGACTCCCCTGTGGGTCCAATAACAGTGTTAGCTGATGACAAAGGGGTAAACCGGATTGATTATGGACAGTTTGAAGAACGGATAACATTTTACCAAGCATGGACGAAGAAGCACTTTTTAAAAGGTGAATTTAAACGAGATGCCGATCAGCAATATGTGAAGCAAACTAAGATGGAAATTAATGAGTACTTCAGCGGAAACCGTAAACAGTTTACCATCCCGCTCAATTGTTATGGCACTTCTTTTCAACGAAGTGTGTGGAGAGCACTGCTTCATTCCATTCCACATGGAGAGGTGAAGTCTTATAAGGAGGTTGCGGTTGTATTGCAAGCTCCTAAGTCAGTGCGAGCAGTTGGCGGGGCTGTCAACAAAAATCCTTTCTCCATCGTTGTTCCTTGTCATCGAGTGATCGGGAGTAACGGGAAGCTGGTAGGTTATGCTGGCGGATTGGATAAAAAGCAGAAACTGCTTGAATGGGAAGGAAATCCACAACTTCAGCAAGCTGAATAGCGAAACAAAAAGGGATGCGCCAGGCGCATCCCTTTTTTGTAAGCGCCGGAATAAAAGCAATTCCGCTCATGGTTTTAAATTTTCGCTCATAACTTGTAAAAAGGGGCGATGTGAATGGATGCTTTAAGGAAGTACTGGGAAGACATCATGAAGCGGTTATTGGACCAGAAAGAAGAACCATGGCTTGAGCGCAAAGTGAAAAAGCTTCATGAAAGAGGCCAGCTGGTTAAACGAGCTACATTTGGTGTGAAGCCTTTTCATAGCGTTCGATATGAGAGAGTGAGTGATATGTCATATATGCTTTCGTTGTCTCTCCTTATTAAAGATCGGCAGGATTATTACTTAGAAGAAGGGGTCTATCGCTGTAGGGCTTTTTTAAATGGCGGGAAGTTAATAGAACAGGTAACGGAAACGGAAGCAAGTACAACAGGGGAAGAACGACTCGCTTCAGCGTTTACGGATAAGCATCAAGATCAGCGGCTGCCTTTCAAATACGATAGGAGGGCGGCTGTTCAATATGCTGAACGATGGTGGGATAGTTACAATCCGGCTTACAAACATTTTGATGTGGATTGCACCAATTATGTATCTCAATGCCTTCGAGCTGGCGGTGCGCCAGTGTGGGGACAGCCGAACCGTGGCAGGGGCTGGTGGTACTCAGGGTCCAACTGGAGCTACAGCTGGGCTGTTGCCCACTCGCTTCGTTGGTATTTAAGCGGGGCAAGGCAAGGATTAACAGCAAAAGAAGTATCAGATGCAGCTCTATTATCGCCAGGTGACGTCATTTGTTATGACTTTGAAGGAGATGGGCGGTTTGATCATAATACAATTGTAGTGAAAATGACCAGTAAAGGTCTGCCTTTAGTCAACGCCCACACAATGAACAGCCGCCATCGATTCTGGGATTATGAAGACTCTACAGCTTATACTCCGGCTATTCAATATAAATTTTTCAAGATAGGAGCGGAATAAATATGGTATAATAGTCAGGTTGATTCTGTAGACAACGAGGTGAACAAAATGGCTAACCATATCGTATTATTTCAACCAGAAATTCCTGCCAATACAGGTAATATTGCTCGTACATGTTTAGCTACGAATACCCAGCTGCATTTGGTTCGGCCGCTTGGATTCTCAACGGATGACAAGATGCTTAGAAGAGCTGGTCTGGATTATTGGCATGACGTGACAATAAACTATTACGATTCGATTGAAGAGCTTTATGCATCTTATCCGAATGGGGAGTTTTATTATATTGAGAATTTTGGCACCCGCTCTTTCGTAGACTTTGATTTTAGCGATGAGGCACAGGAGTGGTTTTTCGTATTTGGAAGAGAGTCAGACGGGATTCCTAAGACTCTGCTCGAGGGCTTGGAAGATCGCTGCCTGCGTATTCCCATGACGGACAAAGTACGTTCATTAAATTTAGCTAACACGGCTTCTATCATCTTATTCAACGCTTTAAAACAGCAGAATTTCCCTGGTTTGATCAAATAAAATTTTTTTATTAAAAAAATCGCATCCCAGCAGGGGTGCGATTTTGTCCATCCATTACTTTTTAGGTCTACCTGCTTTCGTATCATATCCTGCTGAAAAAATAGATACTAAGTACGTCACACAAACTAAGATAATCAATGTTAATTTCATGTATGTCGGCCTCCTTTAAAGTCTTTAAAGACAAGCATGCTGTTGTTTATTATACCCCATATCCTGGTTAATGTGAATCGCCTGTCTATGGAATATCTTAAGAAATTATCAATGGCTGGGTTAAATGCCTACACAATAGGTTTTTCCCCACATAGATTGAAACGTAGGTGATTAACCAAGGCTGAAATGGAGGAATAGTAATGGATCAGTACCAGCCCTATCCTTATCAGTATGGGTATTATGATGAGGAACATGCACGAATTGCTGATCAACAGATGTTTGGCTATGAACACGGTTATGATGACGACCGATTTTTTGGACCATTTTTCGGGGGTCCATTTGTAGGAGGATTTCTTGGAGGATTACTAGGAAGTGTAATCGTGCCTCCTGGTGGTTTCGGAGGAGGATATTATGGCCCGGGACCTGGGCCAGGGCCAGGATACGGGCCGGGCTATGGTTATGGCTATGAATATCCACCGCCATATGGACGTCCGCCTTATTATTATGGATCTCCCTGGTAAAAATATTTGCAATAGCCGTCGAATAGGCGGCTATTTTCTTATATTATGGTACAATATGTATATATTATAAGACCAATCATCGAGTCGATAGGGAAATTTTTAAAAAAGGAGCGTAGGTAATGTGAAGGCTGTCATGATGTCGTTCTTGTTGGGGAGCTTTTGTTTATCTCTAGCTGCATGTGATCAAGCGCAAGGAGAGGAGGGACAGGCGGAAGATCCGATAACTGTTACGCTTGAGAAAAAAGTGGACAAGGATAAGCAATCTGACATAAAAACAGACAAGAAAGAAAAAGACAATGAGAAAGAGGATTCTACTAACAAAACTGAGGAAGATAATGATCAAGTAACACAGGAAATAAACGATGAAACCTTCATGAAAAGTAATGAAGGGGACCAAGTTTTAAACAGTTCTGAACCAGACTACTCAACTGAGTCGAACGAAAGCAATTATACATATCAAGATAATAATACGTCTGGTTACAGTTCCCCGTCCTCCAGTTACTCTGAGGGTCGTTCTTCAAGTGGGTCTACAACTACTACACCTTCTTATAACGACACAGATGATACGGAGGAGGAGGTTAGAGAAGAGGAACCTGATAAGGAGACATCGACTGAGAAAGATCCGGTTAGTAAGGAACCTGAAGAAGAGGAAGATACGCACAGACCAGATGAACCTGAAGAGCCAATAGAAGAAGAGGACGATTCTAGTGACATAACCGATCGAGATCCAAGCGATGGTCAAGATGAAGAAAATAAGTATTCTGATGAACAGGAAGAAAATTCTGATGAACAAGAATCAGATGGTGGTTCACAAGAATCAGGTGAATCAGGTGAATCAGGTGAATCAGGTTCATCACCAGAAGAACAATTTTCAAATGAAGAGGAAAACAATAAAAATCAGTCATAAAAAAAGTCGCCCAACGAGGCGACTTTTTACTATTAGATGTTCGTCGTATCTAACTTTTCTCCCTGAGATTCGTACCCTTTCATATACTTGATGCGGCGCTGAGCAGACGTTTCATTAACTTGCTCATCAGCGTGGTAGGAAGAACGGACCATTGGGCCAGCTTCACAATGTTTGAAGCCCTTTTCCATAGCAATATTCTTTAACTCTTCAAATTCATCCGGGTGATAATAACGTTCGACGTTCAAGTGCTTTTTCGTTGGTTGTAAATATTGGCCAATCGTCATGATATCAACGTTATGGGCAAGAAGATCATCCATAGCCTGGACAATTTCTTCCTTTGTTTCTCCAAGCCCGACCATGATGCTTGATTTTGTTGGTGTATCTGGACGAATTTCTTTCACACGTTTCAGTAATTCGAGGGACCGGTCATACATCGCACGGGCACGAACTTTTTTAGTTAAACGACGGACTGTTTCAATGTTGTGATTAAAGATGTCCGGTTCCCCGCCCATTAACGTGTGCAGGCTTTCGTAGTCGCCTTTCATATCAGAAGGCAGGATTTCAACTGTACAGCCTGGAACTTTACGACGAATCGCCTTTACGGTTTCGCCAAAAACAGCAGCTCCGCCATCTTTTAAGTCATCGCGGGCTACCGCTGTAACGACAACGTGTTTAAGACCCATAATTTCCACGGATTCAGCCACTCGTTCTGGCTCGCCCCAGTCCAGCTCGTTTGGCAGGCCTGTCTTAACGGCACAGAAGCGGCATCCGCGCGTACATGTGTCGCCTAAAATCATAAACGTAGCTGTTTTTCTTTCACTCCAGCACTCATGAATGTTCGGGCAGCGTGCTTCCTCGCATACTGTATTGAGTTTCTTTTCCCGCATGAGTTTTTTTAAACCTGTGTAAGATTTGTTGGTATTAATTTTAATTTTAAGCCAATCTGGTTTTCTTATGTAATCCTGATTCTTTTTTGCCACGATTGATCCACTCCTCAGATGGTTTTTTAATCTTAAGTTATCGGGAATAATTCCATTTGTCATTGCTGTATTTCTCTTCAGCAATTTGATTCACTTCAGCCCATTGTTCTTCATCTAAATGAAAGGGCTCCAAATTCAGGTTTAATCCTTTTTCAAATCCCTGTTGGAAAGCTTTTTTTACTTCAGTATACGACTTTTTAGCCGGGCTCAGGTTGTTAATGGAAATGGCTTTGTCGCTAAAGGCTTTTCGAGCTCTCTCTTTTATTCGCTCATTCTTATAAATAAACATATCGAAAAGCTTGGTTTCATCGACTTCTATAGGTATCGACCCGTGCTGGAGGATGATTCCTTTCTTCCTCGTTTGGGCACTGCCGGCAGCTTTCTTACCATCTACGATCAGTTCATACCACGAGGGCTCTTCAAAGCAAACAGCCGACCCGTTTGTGTCGAGCTTCCCTTCAGGGATCGCAAATTCAGCAGCGATGTCAAGTTCCTTAAAACCTTCCAATAATCCTTGTGAAATGACTAAGTAAGCCTCTTTTACAGAAGCAGGCATATCAGGGTGTTGTTCTGAAACAATGACGCTATATGTAAGTTCATTGTCATGAAGGACAGCACGACCACCTGTTTGACGGCGGACAAGTTCATATCCATGGTTCTTTACGCTTTCTACGTCAATTTTTCCGTGAACTTTTTGAAAATAACCAACGGATAGACCAGCTGGATCCCAACCATAAAAGCGTAAAACAGGGGGGATTTTTCCTTCACGATGCCAATTCATCAACGCTTCATCCATAGCCATATTTAAGGCTGGAGTGAGGTGGTCAGAATCGACAAAGTACCATGTTTCCATCATGTTAGCCTTCTTTCCATTATAAAATTCCTTGCCAGCTTATAATATCAAGATAATTCTAACAAGGTAAAAATTCCAAGTCAAAAGCTATGTTTTAAATGAATTGCTCATTTATCTGATAGTATACACCCTTGTCCACATAACAGGCTAGGGGTTGTCATATTCTTTCCCATAACAAGTTTTAAAGACTTTCTAAATGTTTTGTGAGATTCATTTTTTTGTAAGGTTGGGCATAGAATGAAATTAACTTCTGGTTGTTACGACGAGGGAGGTCGTTAAGTGGATATTTTAAAAAGAGTCCAGGAACGAAGAGAGCAAGAAGAGGAATTGAAGTGGGAAGGTACCTTTCGAGAATACTTGGATCTATTAAAAGAGAAGCCGCATTTAGCTCAGTCCGCTCACTCGCGTGTATATAATATGGTTACACAAGCTGGTGTGGAAGAGGAAGAAAACGGCCATAAGAAGTATGCTTTTTTTGATGAAGATATTTATGGGTTGGATGAAGCAATGGAACGGCTCGTGGAAGAGTACTTCCATCCGGCTGCCAGAAGGTTAGATGTGAGAAAGAGAATCTTATTATTAATGGGACCTGTAAGCGGCGGTAAATCAACCCTTGTAAATTTATTAAAACGAGGGCTTGAAAAGTATTCGTATACAGATGAGGGAGCTGTATTTGCAATTAAGGGATGTCCGATGCATGAGGACCCTCTTCATATGATTCCGCATCATTTAAGGGATGAGTTTAGGGAGGAGTATGGCATTCGGGTTGAGGGAAGTCTCTCTCCATTAAACACGATGCGACTTGAGCAGGATTACGAGGGACGTATGGAAGATGTACTAGTTGAAAGAATTTTTTTCTCAGAAGATAAACGAACAGGGATTGGAACCTTCAGTCCGTCTGATCCGAAGTCCCAGGATATTGCTGATTTGACTGGCTCCATTGACTTTTCGACTATAGCTGAATATGGTTCGGAATCTGATCCAAGGGCTTACCGCTTCGACGGGGAGTTAAATAAAGCGAACCGAGGCATGATGGAGTTTCAGGAAATGTTAAAATGTGATGAGAAATTCTTATGGCATTTGTTAAGCCTGACACAGGAAGGCAATTTTAAAGCGGGGAGATTTGCTTTAATTTCAGCCGATGAACTGATCGTTGCCCATACAAACGAAGCGGAGTATCGTTCTTTTATAGCCAATAAGAAAAATGAGGCACTCCATTCTCGGATGATTGTCATGCCTGTTCCATATAACCTGAGGGTCACGCAAGAAGAGAGAATTTATGAAAAAATGATTCGCGAAAGTGATATTCGTGATGTGCATATTGCCCCACATACATTAAAAGTGGCCGCGATGTTTACGATTTTAACTCGTTTGAAAGAATCGAAGAAGGCGTCTGTCGATGTGTTGAAGAAGATGTACCTGTATGATGGAGAAGATGTTGAAGGCTTTAGCGATGTTGATGTTGAAGAGCTGAAGAAAGAATTCTCAGATGAGGGAATGAGCGGAATTGACCCACGTTACGTCATAAACCGAATTTCCTCGACCATTATTAAAAAGGAAATGACTTCGATTAATGCGCTCGACGTACTTCGTTCCCTTAAGGATGGGCTGGACAGTCATCCGTCGATTTCTAAAGAAGACAAAGAACGGTATTTAGAATTTATTTCACTTGCTAGAAAACAATACGACGACCTGGCTAAGAAAGAAGTTCAAAAAGCATTTGTTTATTCGTACGAAGAGTCAGCACGCACACTGATGGATAATTATTTGGATAATGTTGAGGCCTATTGCAATAAGGCTAAACTAAGAGATCCACTGACAGGGGAAGAAATGAATCCAGATGAGCGATTAATGCGTTCCATTGAGGAACAAATCGGAGTCTCTGAGAACGCGAAAAAGGCTTTCCGAGAAGAAATCCTTATCCGAATCTCAGCCTATGCACGGAAAGGCAAGAAGTTCGATTATCAATCTCATGAGCGGCTTCGTGAAGCCATTCAGAAGAAATTGTTCGCGGATCTTAAGGATATTGTTAAGATTACGACCTCTACGAAGACGCCGGATGAACAGCAGCTGAAGAAAATTAATGAAGTTGTCGCGACCTTGATTGACGAGCATGGATACAATTCAACTTCAGCTAACGAACTATTAAAATATGTGGGAAGTTTATTAAATCGATAGTTCAGTAATTTAAAGAAGCAAGGCCATCCGAATTTCGGGTGGTCTTGTTTTTATTTTCAGGGAAACATGTTTTACATAGTACGAAGATGGGAATAATGAAGAGCGGTAATCGTAGTCGATTAGACAAAATCCGACAACATCCTATTTGCAATGGGTCTGAGTAATCACTGAAAACTATGAATATTCTTATTATGTCGCTTTAGTAATAAAAAGTGAAAAAGGCGCCCCATTGCTACATCTTTCTTGTTATAATAGAACTGTTGTTTAAGCTTCAAAAAATAAGTGCTATATGTTGAATTTCGGGACGTTTCGACTCTATAATAGAATGTGTATTTGCAAACGTTTACGTTCTAGCATTGGACAACAACTACTTGTGGGGGTATTTAGACGTGTCAAATCAAGGCTCCAGTGAAAGCTTTTGGGAAAAATTTCACGGCCCCAATATGGGGTATATTGAGGAACAATACGAGTTATATGTAACAGATGCAAATTCTGTTGACGCTTCATTAAAAGAATTATTTGATGCTCATGGTGCACCAGCATGGATGAGTACATCAGTATCTTCAGTAACGAATGGAGAAGCACAGGCATCAGCTCAAGCTTCATCAGAAGATATTGTTAAAGTAACCTCAGCATTGAAACTTGTTGAGGCTATTCGTCGTCATGGACATCTAGAGGCAGACATCTATGCTGTGGGCGGTAAAGATCGTCAAGAAACACAGCTAACAGACATTAAGAATTATGGGTTAACTGAGGAAGACTTGAAGAGAATTCCGGCAGAATGGATATGGCCAGAATCCCCTGTCAAATTAGATAATGCCTTAAGTGTTGTCCGCACACTCAAAGAAAGGTACTCTGGTACAATTTCCTTTGAGTACGACCATGTAAACAACGATGACGAACGGATGTGGCTGCAAAATAAAGTAGAGTCAGCGGCTTTTCAAGTGAAATTAGGCAATGAAGAGAAGAAGCAGCTTCTTAAAAGACTGGCCGATGTGGAAGGGTTCGAGAACTTCCTGGCTAAAACTTTTGTAGCGCAAAAACGCTTCTCTATTGAAGGTTTGGATGTCATGGTCCCGATGCTGGATCATTTAGTTCAATCAGCTTCAGCTGATAAAATTAATCATATTATGATGGGCATGGCCCACCGCGGAAGATTAAATGTGCTTGCTCACGTCTTAGGCAAGCCTTACGATCGGATTTTTTCTGAGTTTCATCATTCTCCTAATAAGGAACTGGTACCTTCAGAAGGATCTACAGGCATTAACTACGGATGGACGGGCGATGTGAAATATCACTTCGGTGCCCGGCGTGAAATTGGTGATGGAGAGCAAACGAGCACTCGTGTCACCCTAAGTCACAATCCATCTCACTTAGAGTACGTAAATCCTGTCGTTCAAGGTTTCACCAGAGCGGCTCAAGACGATCGTTCGAATCCTGGCTATGCCCAAATGGATGAGGAAGAAGCCTTTGGTGTGCTCATTCATGGGGACGCTGCCTTCATTGGTGAGGGAGTTGTAGCAGAAGGGTTGAATATGAGTGATCTGCCTGGGTATCGTACAGGCGGAATGCTTCATATCATTGCAAATAACTTAGTAGGTTTTACAACGAATAGGCGCGATGGCCGTTCCACTCGATACGCAAGTGATTTGGCAAAAGGTTTCGAAATTCCTGTCATTCATGTGAATGCTGATGATCCTATTGCTTGTTTATCTGCTATATCACTATCTTATGAGTACCGTCAAAAGTTCCATAAGGATATTTTAATTGATTTGGTCGGGTACCGCCGTTACGGCCACAATGAAATAGACGAGCCACGCTCTACGCAGCCGAGGCTCTATAAGGAAATCGATGAGCACCCGACAGTGGCTAATCTATTTGAGAAAACTCTCGTAAATGAGGGGTTAGTCGAGGTAGGATCTCTCTCTCAAATCAATGAAGAAATTGAGAAAAACCTTCGTGAGACATACAATAATATGAAAGAAAATGAGACTGAGGAAGCCGATGTAAAAGATCGTCCAGGCGGGGTAGAACGTCCGCTTGATGAATTCGAAACAAAGGTTGAACTGGGCCGTTTGAAACAGTTGAATCAGGATCTGCTCAAACGTCCTGAAGGATTCAACGGGTTTAAGAAACTTGAAAAAATTCTGAAGCGACGGAGCGATATGCTGGATGACGGCAACAAGGTCGATTGGGGTGCAGCTGAGGCACTCGCTTTTGCATCGATCTTAGAAGATGGAACTCCAATTAGAATTACCGGACAAGATACGGAGCGTGGAACATTCGCGCATCGTCATATGGTTCTCCATGATATTGAAACAGATGAAACATATAGTCCGCTTCACGGATTGGACCAGGCAAAGGCCTCCTTCGATATTTATAATAGTCCATTGTCTGAAGCTGGTGTAATTGGCTTTGAATATGGATACAGTGTTCAAGCGGCTGAATCACTTGTCATTTGGGAAGCGCAATTCGGCGACTTTGCTAATGCGGGTCAAGTTATTTTTGATCAATTTGTTGCAGCCGGCCGTGCTAAATGGGGAGAGAAATCAAGTATGGTATTCTTGCTTCCTCATGGCTATGAAGGCCAGGGTCCTGAACACTCCAGTGCTCGACTGGAACGTTTCTTACAATTAGCCGCTGAAAACAACTGGACAGTGGCAAACGTGACATCTTCAGCTCAATACTTCCACTTACTAAGACGCCAGGCAGCGATTAGTAATAAAGAAGAAGCTAGACCATTAGTTGTTATGTCACCAAAGAGTCTGCTTCGTAACCAGAGAGTGGCGGTAGAAGCTGAACGTTTTAGTGAAGGAAGCTTCCAATCGATCCTAAGACAACCTGGTTTAACTAAAGAAGGAAAAGCTAAAGAGAAAGTGACATCATTGCTCATCGGCAGCGGGAAAATCATGGTTGAAATTGAAGATGCAGTAGAGAAGGCAGACCAAAAATTCGAAGCCGTTGATGCAGTTCGAATCGAACAAATTTACCCATTCCCGGACAAGAAACTTGCTGAGATTCTAGAGGCTTATCCAAATCTGGAAGAGCTCGTATGGGTTCAAGAAGAACCGCAAAACATGGGAAGCTGGTATTTTGTAGAAGGCATCCTTCACAAGCTGCTTAAAGAAGGACAAATTCACCGCTACGTAGGCAGACCGCATCGTGCATCTCCTTCCGTAGGTGAACCGAACATTCATAAAACAGAACAAAACCGAATCATCCAGGAAGCGTTACAGATGTCTAAAGGAGGAAAATCAAATGAAGGAAATTAAAGTTCCTGAATTAGCTGAATCCATCACAGAAGGCACAATTGCCGAGTGGCTCGTAAAAAAAGGGGATCAAGTAGAAAAAGGTGATCCTGTACTCGAGCTAGAGACAGATAAAGTAAATGTGGAAGTGAACGCCGATGCAAGCGGCGTAATTGCGGAGCTTTTAAAAGAAGAAGGTGATGACGTAGAAGTTGGGGACGTTATCGCTAAAGTGGATGAGAACGGTGAAGCAGGCGGATCTTCTGATGACAGTTCCGATGATAAGCAGGAAGAAAAACAGGAAGAGCCTAAGGAAGAAAAACAAGAGCAGCAACAAAGCACTGCTTCAGAGCAAAAAGAAGAAAAGAAACAAGCAAGTTCAAATGAACAAGAAGGCAGCACTAAAGGCGATGTGATCGCTACACCAGCAGCGCGTAAACGTGCGCGTGAGCTAGGGATCGACCTGAGTGAGATTTCTGCACGAGACCCATTAGGCCGAATTCGCCCAGAAGATGTGGACTCTGCGGCTAGCAGCAAGAATGAGAAAAAAGCTGCTCCTAAGCAGGAGAAGAAAGAAAGCAAGAAAGAATCAAGTGAGAAGACAGAGTTTGATAAGCCGGTAGTGCGCGAGAAAATGTCTCGCCGCCGCCAAACGATCGCTAAGCGTCTTGTAGAAGCGCAGCAAAACTCTGCTATGCTTACTACGTTCAACGAAGTAGACATGACGAATGTAATGAATCTTCGTAAAGAACGTAAAGATTCGTTCTTGAAGAAGCATGATATTAAATTAGGATTCATGTCGTTCTTTACGAAGGCCGCTGTTGGAGCTCTGAAAGAATTCCCACTGATCAATGCTGAAATTCAGGGCAATGAAATAGTGAAGAAGCAATTCTATGACATTGGCATGGCTGTTTCTACAGAAGAAGGTCTGGTCGTTCCAGTTGTCCGCGATGCTGACCGTCTTGATTTTGCCGGCATTGAAAAAGGGATTGCTGATGTAGCTACGAAAGCTCGTAATAAAGAGCTTCAGCTCGAAGACTTACAAGGTGGTTCCTTTACGATTACAAATGGTGGAATTTTTGGTTCTATGTTGTCCACACCGATCTTGAATTCACCACAAGTTGGTATTCTTGGCTTGCACAATATCGAGAAGCGAGCTAAAGTTATGCCTGATGATACGATTCAGGCACGTCCAATGATGTACATTGCTCTTTCCTATGATCACCGAATCGTTGATGGTAAAGATGCGGTACAATTCTTACGCCGAATTAAAGAAATGATTGAAGATCCTTACGATCTACTATTAGAAGGATAAAGTTTGAGAGAAGCACCTTGCTACTTATGAAGCGAGGTGCTTTTTTATGTGCTTTTATAAAGGAGTGGGAGATGTGGAGCCTGTTTTTGTACAGGTGAGGGTTTCCTTGCGCGAATTTGTGTGGATTTTTCCTTGATGCTTGCGGGTGTACGGGCCCTGAGGTTCGTGGGTTCGACCCTAGCACGCGCTTATTCGGCCCGAGGCTTCAAGGATTCGGCCCTAGCACGCACAAATTCTACCCAAAGCTCCGGCAGTTCTGCCCCAGTAGGTGCGTTTTCTCCACACCTCTGAGTATCCATTACTCATTCAATAGTTTCATCGTTATGTCTTCAAGCCTTGCAATCTTTTAATTTTTTCTGCGCGCTTAATGAGTTTCTTTTTTAAAAAAATAGGCATACATTTCTTTTTTCAGAAATAATCAAACCTTCGTTGATTTCGCTTCATCCATTGACATGGACCTGCATACGATAGAGTAATACTCAAAGCTAGGAGGGGAATTTGTAAATGGATGATAAGAAAAGTTTCGTAATTGCTGAAGACGACTGGTCCCTCCACCGGAAAGGCTATGATGATCAGCGCCGGCATCAGGAAAAAGTAAAAGATGCAATGAATAAACAACTTCCTGATCTAATTACGGAAGAAAACATTGTGATGTCTAATGGGAAGAAAGTTGTAAAGATACCGATTCGGTCACTTGATGAATATAAGATTCGCTACAACCACGACAAGAATAAGCATGCTGGTCAAGGAGACGGTGAAAGTGAAGTTGGCGATGTATTAGGCAGGTCACAGGAGAAACAAGGCAAGCCCGGTCAAGGAGAAGGTGCTGGAGACCAGGCAGGAGAAGATTATTATGAGGCAGAAATCAGCCTTGCTGAGCTGGAAGAAGCTTTCTTTAAAGAATTAACACTGCCGAACTTAGCTGAGAAAGAAAAAGATACGATTGTTCATGAGGACATTGAATTTCGCGATATCCGGAAAACAGGTTTGACAGGAAATATTGACAAGAAGCGGACGATGCTTGAGGCGTATAAACGCAATGCGCTTGGCGGCAAAGCAACTTTTGCCCCGATTTATCCTGAAGATATTCGCTACAAAACGTGGACAGATCAAGAGAAACCGGAGTCAAAAGCTGTTGTTATTGCAATGATGGATACAAGTGGCTCTATGGGGCAATGGGAAAAATATATGGCTCGAAGTTTTTTCTTTTGGATGAATCGATTCTTAAATAAAAATTATGAGACAGTAGATGTAGAGTTTATTGCGCACCATACGCAGGCAAAGGTAGTCAGTGAAGAAGACTTTTTCTCAAAAGGTGAAAGTGGCGGGACGATTTGTTCCTCGGCCTATCGTCGAGCACTGCAGCTTATCGATGAAAAGTATTCCCCGGAACGTTATAACATTTATCCTTTTCATTTTTCTGATGGCGATAATCTTACTTCTGATAACAAGCGGTGTATTTCCTTAATTAAAGATTTAATTGAAGTATCGCAAATGTTTGGATATGGGGAAGTGAACCAGTATAATCGTTCTTCCAGTTTAATGCAGGCCTATAAATCTATTGATCATCCTAAATTCAGACATCATATTTTAAGAAAAAAACCAGATGTGTTTCATGCTATGAAAGCGTTTTTTAATGATGAAGAAAGTGTTGAAGCAATGAGTTAAGAGGGGAAGCCAGGTTCAAAAGGAACCTGGCTTCTTTATATTAGAAAGTGGTTTAATTTTTTTAAAAATGGGAAAAAGATAGATACGCTGGCTTACCCCACGAAAAAAGCTGAGCTTGAAGGCAGCTCAGCTTTTTTCGTAGCAGCTATGATATTTGTTGTGATTCGTTATGATATGAAGAATACACTGTTAATTATAGTAAAGCAGGTTGAATTTGTAAAGGCTTTATCAAGAAAAAATAATCCATCCACCTTTCTAAATGGATAAGAGATTGTAGTAGAAGTCATATTCGGATACAATGAGAATCACAAGAAAGGGGTGTTGTGCGGTGGATAAACAAATAGGGTTCCTGGGTTGCGGTTCCATGGGTCAGGCGATGATTCAAGGGATGATCCAGTCGAATTTGGTAAAGCCGGAGCAAATTGCGGCCACTGCTTTAAGCGATGAAACCATCGATTTCGTCGATGAAGAGTATGGGATTCATATCTCTACTGATAATAAAAAATTGGCGCAGGAAAGTGACATTTTGTTTCTGGCTGTGAAACCTTATATCTATCAAGGGGTTATCCAGGAGATTAAATCATCAATCCATGAACATACTGTCATCGTAACAGTGGCAGCTGGAATAACGCTTGATCAAGTAAAAGAATCATTTGGATCGCAAGTTAAAGTGATTCGGTCCATGCCAAATACACCATCACTCGTGGGTGCCGGAATGAGTGTCCTTTGCCCGAATGACTTCATTACGGAAGAGGATCTTCATGATGTGAAGGAACTCTTTGAAAGCTTTGGCGAGGCTGAAGTGATAGAGGAGCACTTAATGGATGCTGTGCCGGCACTGAGCGGATCATCGCCAGCATTCGTCTATATGTTTATTGAGGCAATGGCTGATACAGCGGTGCAGCAGGGGTTTCCAAGAGACAAGGCCTATAAGCTTGCTTCACAGGCCGTGCAGGGGGCAGCGAAAATGGTGCTGGAAACAGGTAAGCATCCTGGTGAACTAAAAGATGCGGTCTGTACGCCAGGCGGCACGACCATTGAAGGGGTGACTGCGCTTGAACAGACAGGTTTGAGAAGTTCGGTCATTCAAGCTATGACGGCTTGCACCAATAAATCAAAAGAATTATCCAGTGGTTCATAAAGGGCGTAAAATCCAGGCTTTTTTGGTCTGGATTTTATTATGATGAAACCTAACGGTGAGATCGCTCGTAGAAGATATAGCAGAGAGAAAAGGGGGGCTGTTCATGAATGCACCTACAAAACAAATTTCAAAACGTGCCCTTTCATTGTGGAGGGTTCATGGGTGTATCAGCACAGGGATCAGTGTCATCGTAGCTGTCGCGGTCCTGGTTCTAACGAATCTGTTCTCATGGCCGGTCTGGCCAAGTCTTGTGATTGGGGCTGTGATTCTGTTAGAAATTATTTTTTCCATTTGGCTGATTCCTTCAATCAGGTGGGAGCGGCTCAGGTATGAGGTTAGGGAGCAGGAAATCGACTATCAATATGGTCTGTTTATTGTGAAACGCACGTTAATACCAATGGTTCGTGTCCAGCATGTGGATACAGAACAAGGGCCATTGCTGCGCAAATATCGTTTGGCAACGATCAGCATTTCTACTGCAGCTACTGTACATAAAATCCCAGCGCTGGATGAAACAGAAGCAGAAGAACTGCGGCGTTCGATTTCATCATTAGCACGGGTGGCTGAAGATGATGTTTGAACCGAAACGTCTTCATCCTATTTCAGCTGTACTTAACTTCGCAAAAGGGCTAAAAGATGCAATTCTGCCAATCGTTGCGATTTTCTTTTTTAATGGAAACAGCGAGGGAGGGTTTCTTGGCTGGCTGCCGCTTATTTTAACAGGAGTATTTTTATTAATTATTTTAATTGGCGGTGTGGTCAAGTGGCTTCGTTTTGTTTATTGGATTGACGAAGGAGAATTGCGAATCGAACACGGTTTACTGTTCCGGAAAAAACGTTATATTCCGCTGGAACGTATTCAAAGTCTGGATTTCTCAGAAGGTATTTTGCACAGGCCGTTTCAGCTTGTCAAAGTGTCGATCGAAACGGCTGCCACTTCGGGGTTAGAAGCTGAAGCGGTATTGACGGCAATTAAACGCCTCGACGCGAAAGAGCTTGAGAAAACGATCTATCAGCAGAAATCTGATCCTTCTTCTGCCGAAAGTGACGCAGAAATCATAGAAGAAACAAGTCGTTCGCTCGTTTATCAAATGACGACGAAAGACCTGATCCTTATGGCTGTAACTTCAGGCGGGGCAGGAGTTGTGATTTCAGGGGTAGCTGTCTTTCTTTCGCAAATTACTGAATTTTTACCGGTTGGCGCAATTTATAATGAGGTAGTAAACTGGCTGCAATTTGGTGTTGTCATTGCGGGAGTCATAGCTGCCTTTGTTTTGATCATTGCTTATGGACTAGCTGTTATTTTAACGATTCTGCGTTTTGGAAACTTTTCTGTTTTTCATGAGGGAGACGATTTGGTAATTACTCGCGGGCTCTTGGAAAAGAAACAAGTTACGATCCCGCTCAATCGAATTCAAGGAATCAGGATTGATGAGAACATAGTCAGGCAGCCTTTAGGTTTCGCTACAGTCTCGATTATTAGTGCCGGAGGATCAGTTAAGGAAGGGGCAGATCAGCAATTTAAAATTCTTCCTTTTATCAAGCGAGACCAAATTGAACCAGTGCTGACAAGCATTCTTCCTCAGTATGAGCTAGAAGTTTCTCCTGAAAGTCCTCCAAAACGTGCCAAACGTCGTTATGTCTTCAGATGTATATGGCTTCCTTTACTGATTTCGATCGGAGTTAGTGTGTTTTTCTGGCCGCTGGGCTTACTATCGTTCATAATGATTCCTGCTTTCATCGGGCTGGGAATGTTAAATTACCGTGATGCTGGCTGGAATATTCGAGAAAAACAATTGATGCTCAGCAATCGTCTCATTACGAAACAAACTTATTTTATTAAGAAGCATCGTATCCAATCCTGTCAGTTCTCGAGGTCGATCCCTGAACAGCGTGGCCGGCTTTCCTCTATTGAAGTCATGGTCAAGACCGGGGCTGGAAAGACAAGGGCCCGGTGCCTTTACTTAGACCAGGATGATTCCGAAACCATAATGAGTTGGTTCCAAACTAAATGATCGTTTTTCTATCGATTTCTGCTCTTAAGCAGGAATCGATTTTTTGTTAAAAGACGAACATTTTATGGACATCCCTTGAAATTTGTTCGTAAAACGAATATTATTAAGGATGTTGTGATTTTTCATTCGGAAAGTAAGGTGTTGGTGATGTTGAAGATGTTTCGTTTACAAGAAAACAATACAACCGTCCGAACAGAGCTATTAGCAGGCCTGACTACATTTCTAACTATGGTTTATATCGTTGTCGTGAACCCGGCGATTTTATCGGCTGCTGGTTTACCGTTTGAGCAAGTCTTTATGGCGACTGTTATTGCAGCGATTATTGGTACGTTAGTTATGGCGCTTGCTGCCAATTACCCGATTGCGATTGCACCGGGGATGGGAATGAATGCTTACTTTGTAACGGAAGTTGTTCAGCAGGATGTCAGCTATTCCGTTATTTTAGGTACTGTTTTCCTTGCTGGGATCTTATTTGTTATTTTAAGTTTAACGAAATTAAGGGAAACGCTGATTATAGCGATTCCTCCTTCGCTCAAATACGGAATTACCTCCGGGATCGGCCTCTTTATTGCTTTTTTAGGGCTGCGCATGTCAGGGATTATTGTCGCTAGTGAGTCAACGCTGGTTACAATGGGCGACTTGACGGCCCCTGGGACGGTGTTAACGATTGTCGGTCTATTTGTCACACTTGGGCTTATTGCCCGTCGAGTAACTGGGGCGTTATTTATTGGCATGGCCATAACAGCATTGTTAGGCGTATTTACCGGCCAGCTTGAGTTTGAGAATGGTATCACTTCTGTACCGCCAGCACCAGTTTTTTGGGATATTGACATAGCAGGTGTGTTTAGCAACGGGCTTTATACAGTTATTTTCGCCTTTTTGCTTGTGACGATTTTTGATACAACAGGAACGATGATTGGGGTAGCGGAGCAAGCTGGCTTTATCCGCAAAGATGGAAGCCTGCCGAGAGCACGTGCAGCTTTGATGGCTGACGCAACTGCCACCACAGCGGGAGCGATGTTTGGAACCAGTCCTTCTTCTGCGTATATTGAATCGTCTTCCGGAGTTGCGGCAGGAGGGAGAACTGGGCTGACGACAGTTGTCGTGGCAGCTTTGTTCTTCATTTCTATCTTTTTCTCTCCGCTGGTAGGAGCGGTTTCCAGCTTATCTGCGATCACAGCGCCGGTATTGATTATTGTTGGCTGCTTTATGATGGAAGGGTTAGCAAAGATTAATTGGCAGGCGTTCGATGAAGCATTTCCGGCTTTTATTATTATTTTATCGATGCCGCTTACTTCAAGCATTGCAACCGGCATCGCCTTTGGATTTATTTCTTACCCACTCTTGAAAATCATGTCTGGAAGAGCGAAAGATGTTCACTGGATTCTGTATTTATTCGGATTTATCTTCATCTTGCAAATGATCTTCTTCCCCGGATATTAACACACATCACCACCACTGCATTCTCGCAGTGGTGGTTTTTTACATAAACTTCCACCTCAGGTCATCCAGTTTCTGGGTGGGGATGCATATTTGGTCTTTTTTGGTGCATTCTATTTTTAGGTGATGAATATGGGATTCTTTAAAAAATTTCTAGTTGGAAAAAGTGAGCAAGGCAACAAGCAAGAGAAAGCATTCGAACATGAACTACCGCAGAAGCCACATTATGCTCAACCTCAACAGATGAGTTCATCTGCTCAATTATCCGAAAATATCGACTACCTTTTTTCGCAGTGTAAACAAACAGGTGATTTAAAGGTTAGAGCCTTAGATGACGGTCGTGCGGCTTTGGTATTTTACGAAACACTCGTTGATCATGAAAAAATGCAAAAGAAAATATTTGCTCCTATTGAAATGGGACATGTGGGACGAATACCGGATCTTCCTAATTCCAGACAAATGACAAATTTAGATGAAGCTATAAAAAAACTGTTAAGCGGCCATGTGCTGTATTTTGATGAAGACAGCACACGAATTACTTATTTTGACGTGACTGCGTCTTTTAATCGTAGTGTAGAAGAACCAGTTAATGAGAAAGTAGTAAGAGGATCACATGAAGGATTTGTCGAGAATATCAAAACTAATGTTAATTTAATTCGAAAGCGTATCGAGGATAAGAGTTTAGTCGTCAAATACTTCAAGGTTGGCAAGAAGACGAATACAAATATCGCCATTGTATACATGAATGGGATTGCTGATCCGGAAATCGTTCGTAAAATCGAACAAAGGATCACTGATATTTCTGTGGATATGGTACAGAGTCCAGGTTTCATTGAAGAGTTTATCGAGGATTCAACTTCATCGCCATTTCCGCAAATGCTTAATACGGAACGGCCAGACAGGGTGTCTGCTAACATCATGGAGGGACGCATTGCAGTGATGGCGGAGGGAAGCCCGACAAGTTTAATCGCCCCTTCCACCTTTTTTATGTTTTATCAATCTCCCGATGACTATAATATGCGGTGGTATACGGGGACATTTATTCGTTTAATTCGATTGACTAGTTTCTTAATTGCTATTGGGCTGCCGGCGTTTTACATAGCTGTCGTCAGCTTCCACTTTGAAGTGATCCCTGATGATTTGATTGTTCCTGTGAAAAGTTCTATCAACGATATTGCCTACCCGCCACTTGTAGAGGCATTGGTCATGGTTATTATTATCGAGTTGATACGGGAAGCCGGGATTAGGCTGCCATCTCCTGTCGGTCAAACGATTGGGATCGTAGGAGGCTTGGTGATCGGAGATGCCGTTGTACGTGCAGGTCTAATTTCAAATCTCATGATTATTGTCGTCGCCTTGACGGCTATTGCATCGTTCGTCGTTCCTTCGAATGAACTGAGTACAACACTTAGGCTGTTAACTTTTCCGCTCATATTCCTGGCCGGAACTTTAGGGTTTGTGGGTATCATGTTTGGATTATTGTTTATCGCGATTCATTTAACAAAACTCGAATCGTTTGGAGTGCCTTATTTTGCTCCTATCGCACCGTTGAGCCTTAATGATTTAAAAGACACGTTTGTAAGAATCCCGCTTTATAAAATGAACAAACGGCCGAAAGATGCCCATCCCACCAAGCAGTTAGCAATGGAGGAATCAAGGGAGTGGAAGAAGAATGAGCAGTCAAAGTAAACCAATGATATCCCGGCGGCAATTCTTTTTCATTATCGTTCAAACCGAAATAGGTGTAGGGGTCTTATCGATGCCTTATGACCTTCACGGCATCGCAAAACAAGATGGGTGGATATCCCTGCTTATTACGGCCTTTTCCTTACTGATTATCCTGTTCTTGTTGTGGATGCTGGCTAAACGTCATCCATCCTTGAACTTTTTCCAAATTTTAGAACGAGTGTTTAGCAAATGGCCTGGCAAATTCATTATTGTCGCTTATATTATCTATTTCACCTCTGTGTCGGTATTAATTGTACTATTATTTGGCCGAATGCTCAGTCTCTGGGTCTTGCCGAGTACTCCTTTCTGGGTCTTGTCGATTTTGATGGTATCTGTTTGCTTGTATTTAACAGCGAGTGGTTTGAAAATTATTGCTCGCCTATATACAAGCCTCTCGCTGTTTTTATTTATTCTGATCTTTCTTATGGTCTTTTGTTTTTCAGAATTGGAGATCCTCTATATTCTACCTGTGGCCCAGTCTGGTTGGATAAATATTGTCAAAGGGGCGAATGAAGGATTACTGTCCTATTTCGGCTTTATTGTCACACTCGTTATCTATACGTATGTAGAGGGAAAACCGAAAGATAAATTTAAAACGGTCTTTTGGGCTCACTGTTTTGTCACTTGCTTCTACTTATTTGTAGTGCTTGTGAGTTTTACATTCTTTAGTACGAAGGAAATTGCTCTCGTTCAAGAGCCAGTCCTTTATATGCTAAAATCCTTTCAGTTTCCTATTATAGCAAGAATCGATTTATTCTTTCTTTCGATTTGGGTGGTTTCGGTGGCCACTTCATTTGCAACGTATCTCTTTATGACAGGAATGGGACTGCAAACAGTTTTTCAAAAACAATCCAGTATTCTGGTCACGCTGGCAGCCATCAGTATCTTTATCATTTCAATATTCTTTGGTTTCGAGAGTGAACGGCTTGAATTGTTAGGGAATGTGGTCGTTTTTCTTGGGTATGCGTTCGGGATTTTTATTCCAATCTTTACGTTATGTATAAGTGCCCTTAGGTTTAAAGCAAAAAAGGAAGGGGGGAAGCAGAGTGAATAAGGTAATATGCGTAATCCTCTCTCTTTTAGTCCTGACTGGATGCTGGGATCAAAGGCATTTTAAGAACTATAATCTTGCTCTATCCGTTGGCTTTGATCAATTAGAAAATGGAAGCATTATTGAAACAGTTTCTATTCCGACCATTATGGGAAGTCCAGAGGGACCGCTTAAACCAAAAGTCCAAATTGTGTCCTCGAAAGCTCCTACGACTTTAGATGCTCGGGAAAAAATTGACCAAAGAATCTCAGCTTCCTTTGACCCTTCTAAACTTCAGGTCGTCTTAGTTGGAGAAGATTTGGCGAAGCGGGACATTTATCCAGTTTTAGACGGATTTTACCGTAATCCAAATAGTAATCTAAACGCACGATTAGCCGTTGTCGAAGGATCAGCTAAAGAGGTCATTTCAGTAAAAACACCAAATGAATCAAGAGTCAGCCAATATATAACAGGTTTGCTTGAAAGCGTCGTGTTAGGAACTTATTCAACAGGCGAAAACCTTCAGCTTATTAGTGCAGAATTAATGGAGCCTGGAGAAGACTTTACTCTTCCGATATTAAAAAAAGTAGTTCAAGGCGATGAGCAGTTAGTAGAATATAACGGTTTAGGTCTTTTCCATAACCGTTCTTACACAGGCGAGAAAATTAAACAGGAAGACGCTGTACTGTTCGTATTGATGCAAGGACAAAAAGGGAAGAGGGCTCGGATTACAAGGAAAGTCAATAATGATAAAGCGTACGAACCATTAAACTATGTGACCATTAAAGTGATGAAGATAAAAAGAGATTTAAATGTTAAAGTTCAAGGTGGTGAGGTGAAAGCTGATTTATCTTTAAAAATTTCTGCCCGGATTCTGGAGTATCCGCATAATCAACTTGTATCATTACAGATTATTAATAAACTTTCCGATCGACTAACACGTGTTTTAACAAAAGATGCGAAAGAAATCGCAGCCAAAACTCAATCGGCAAACAGTGACGTATTTTCGATTGGAAGGCGGGTCAAAGCCTATTATCCTGAGGTTTGGAACCAGATGGACTGGAATAAAGACTATCCAAACATAACGATTACTCCTAAGGTAGAAGTTGATGTGAAACAGCATGGTATTATTAATTAATCAAGGGAATTGCAGATTTTTGAAACCTGAAGCTCTGTTTTGTCGTCTAATAGTTAAGAATCACTTTAAAGCGTTAAGTGAATCCTATAAGTCAAAGATCCATTTAGCAAAATTGGGTGAACAGGACGTAGTAGTAAAAGCAGTCCTTTCATTATATAAAAGATATACCTCCCCTTAGGTATAGCACCTTTCGGTTGACCGCCGGAAGGTGCATTTTAGTGTGTGTTTTCATGTTAGTTCAGACCAAATAGAAAATAGGAAAAAAGTCTTTCGAGAATTATTTATGAAAAACCCCTCGAAATCTAGATGTTTTTGATGTAGTGTAAATGCTGTAGTTTAGGGAATAATGTCCATATATGAGGATAAAGATCTATTTTATGAAAATTCTTTTTATTTGATAACTATTGCAAGACGTCTGACAACCTGTTAAAATCCTTAATAGAAACAGATCATGAAAGCATTTTCATTTTTTGTGATTCTGACGACTTAAAACTTTTGAGGGGGAACCTAAGTGGGTATTGTAGGTATCTTATTGGGCATTTTGGGTATAATCGTGATTCTTGGAATAGCCTTCCTAATGTCTAATGATCGTAAAAATATAAATTATTTCGGTATCGGTGTCATGCTTGTGGCGCAGCTTCTAACAACCTTTGTGATGTTTGAGACAGAAGTCGGTGCCTGGATCATTAATAAAATTTCATGGGTTTTTAACAAACTCATTGAATATGGAACAGTCGGGGTGAACTTTGTTCTAGGCGGAGTAGCGACAGAAGATGGTGCATCTGTTTTCTTCTTTAATGTATTGCTGCTTATTATTTTCTTCGCAACTATTCTTTCTGTGCTTACGTATTTGAAAATTCTTCCGTTTATTATCAAGTATTTTGGTCAGTTTTTATCGTATATTACTCGTCTTCCTAAGATCGAATCGTTCAACGCGGTAAACAGTATCTTTTTTGGTCAATCTGAGGCAATTATTGCGATTAAATCTCAGTTTAAGCACTTAAGTGATAATCGTCTATTTATTGTAAGTGCATCAGCAATGGGGTCCGTATCCGCTTCCATCGTAGGGGCATATATCGGCATTCTGCCTGCTGAGTATGTTCTTGTCGCCCTTCCATTAAACATGTTTAGTGCACTAATTATTGCTTCCTTGATTGCGCCGGTTAAAGTATCTAAGGAAGATGATTACGTAGATATTCACGATGTATCTGGTTCGAAGAGTATCTTCGAAGCGATGGGAAATGGTGCTTTAGATGGTGGTAAAATTGCCTTGATCGTAGCAGCCATGCTAATTGCATTTATTGCTTCACTGGAATTGGTCAATGCATTGTTCTCCTTCTTATTTGCGGGCTTTACCTTGCAGGAAGGGCTTGGATATATCATTGCTCCACTCGGTCTTCTAATGGGAATCCCGGCATCAGAAGTACTTGATGCAGGTGCCATTATGGGGACGAAAATTGTGACAAACGAATTTGTTGCCATGCTTGAATTCCAGGGAATGGTTGATCAAGTATCAGAAAAAACAGTCGGTATTGTTACAGTATTCTTAACCAGTTTCGCTAACTTCTCTTCTATTGGGATCATCGCGGGAACTGTACAAGGAATTGATGCCGATAAAGGTGCCCGAGTATCAGGTTTCGGTATGAAACTTCTGATTGGTGCAACACTTGGTTCTATGCTTTCCGCTACAATGGCTGGTTTATTTTTATAAAAAACTGATGGACAAACCTGGCTGGAGAGAAAATTCTCTCGCCAGGTTTTTTGTATGAGCAATTTTTTTCTTTTCCCCATGATTAGTCTTTCTAAACATGTTGTTTGTCCTGTATGGGTGTTTACACGGTGACGAAAAAGGCTATATTCCCTATAGATTCCATTTGAAAGGGAGTATGTATCGTGGTAAAGCAATATAAATTATATATCGACGGTCAATGGACAGGAACGAATGAATCAATAGATGTAGGAAATAAATATACGCAAGATACATTTGCTCAAGTCGCCAAAGCGTCTGAAAAAGAGGTGGATGCGGCAATCAGTGCGGCTGAACGTGCCTATAAAGGCGGACCTTTAGCTCCTTATAAGCGTTATCAGGTACTTAAGCGTGTCAGTGAGCTGTTACAGGACAACAAAGAAGAGTTCGCTCAGACGATTGTGATGGAAGCTGGAAAACCGCTTAAACAAGCCCGTACTGAAGTAGACCGCGCAACACAGACAATTGAGATTTCGGCAGAAGAGGCGAAGCGGATTCATGGGGAAGGCGTACCTGTTGAATCTGCCCCTGGCTCTGAGAATCGTATGGCTTTTACAATTAAGGTGCCAGTTGGTGTGGTCGGGGCGATTAGCCCGTTTAACTTTCCCCTTAATCTCGTGTCCCATAAAATCGCACCTGCTATTGCGGCGGGAAACACGGTAGTGTTGAAGCCTGCAAGTAAAACACCTGTAGCTTCCTTAATGTTAGCTGAAATGTTTCAGGAAGCCGGCTTGCCAAAAGGGTTCTTTAACGTTGTGGTAGGCTCAGGATCAACAGTCGGTAATCAAATGATGCAAGATGAACGGATCCAGCTTTATACGTTTACAGGAAGTGCTGAAGTCGGACTGAAACTGAAACAGAATACCGGGCTCAATAAGCTGATCCTTGAGCTCGGAAATAATTCACCGGTTATTGTTGATAAAGAGGCAGATATTGATGCAGCAGCCCAAAACACGGCAGCAAAGAGCTTTGCTTTTGCCGGGCAAGTTTGTTTATCAGTGCAGCGTCTTTATGTACACGAAGACGTTCGCGACGAGTTTCAAGAGAAATTTATAAAAGCGGTGAAGGAACTGAACGTCGGTGATCCGAGTGATGATGAAACAGATGTTGGGCCGATGATCAGTGAAGATGAGGCCAAACGTGCTGAGCAGTGGGTAGAGGAAGCGAAGCATGCTGGAGCGACGGTCGTGCATGGCGGCAAACGGGAAGGTGCCCTGCTTCAGCCGACCGTTCTTCAGGACATCACGCACGATATGAAAGTGGTATGCGAAGAAATATTCGCACCAGTTGTCAGCTTGATTCCGTTTACAGATATAAAAGAATGCATCGATGAAGTGAACCAGTCTCCGTATGGTTTACAAGGTGGAATCTTCACACAAAATTTAGATACTGCATTTTATGCAGCTAAACATGTCGAGGTAGGCGGAATGATGGTCAATGATTCTTCCCAATACCGCGTAGATCTTATGCCATATGGTGGTGTGAAAGATAGTGGTTCCGGCAAAGAAGGCCCTAAGTATTCCATTGAAGAAATGACGGAGGAGCGCCTGGTTGTACTGAATTTAAATCAATAAGAATAGGATTCTCTTTGCAAAAAGTGGCTGGGACATAACTAAACTTTTTAAGTAAAAAGACGAACGATATGCTTTATTTTCGCAGCGGATTATACAACATTCATAGTTTCTGCTTAGTTCGGATTTTCATTTGGTAAAAGTATTTTTGTCCCAGCCTCTTTTCAGCTTGAAGTGAAACCATTTGCTTTCCTTTATAAGCATTATAACCACGTACGGGCGAATCCAGCTATCTTCTCGCGAAAATGCTAGAATAGGCGATTCGGGGATATATCCTCATTTTAGCGGTTATATTCTAATAGTCGCGGATATATTTTAAAAATCGCGGTAATATCGAAGTTATCGCGGATAAACATCAAAAGGTTTAATTTGTGCGCTTTCCTCATCCCTTTTGATAAAGGCGAATATTCTTCTGCTGCAGGTAGAGCATACGCAGCATCAATGTAATGGCTCCGGCAGTTAAACCGATAATTAAGCTCATCCAGTAGCCGTAGGGACCAAGCTCCGTATAATTGGCCAAAATATAACCGCTGGGTAAACCAATCACCCAATAAGAAATAAACGACATAAGGAGCGTAATCGTGACGTCCTTGTAGCCTCGTAAAATTCCTTGAATTGGGGCTCCGAAACCGTCGGATAGTTGAAAGAAGATAGCAAAAATAATAAAGTTCTTTGTTAATTCAATCACGCGTTGATTGGAACTGTACAGGCGCGCAACTGAGTCGTCGAAGATATACAGTATAGCCCCCGCCACAACTGACATACAGACGGCAAATGAAATCCCAAGATAGGAGTAGGTTCTGGCATCTGTGAATCGCTTCGCCCCTACTTCATACCCAACGGCAATCGTTAAGGCAAAAGCGATGCTCAGAGGCATCATATAGACGAAAGAAGCAAAGTTAATGGCTGCCTGGTGTGCGGCAACGGTGTACGTATCATAAGTGGTCATGAAAAAAGTAACGGCTGAAAAGATACTCGTTTCAAAAAAGATCGCAAATCCAATTGGGATACCAATTTTCAGTTGTTCCCACCAGCTTTTAAAGGAAGGTGTGACCCAGCTTCTAAAGATACCGTACGTGCGCAATGGGTAAAGTTTATGAATCACAACAGCAATAATGGCAAAAGCCACCCAATAGGTTAAGGAGGTTGCTAAGCCTGCGCCGATTCCACCGAGTTCAGGGAAGCCCCATTTTCCAAAAATCAATACATAGTTAAAGAAAACGTTTGTTGGTAGTGTTAGTAAAATGATCATCATTGATATTCTAGTGTGACCGAGTGCATCGATAAATGAACGCAGTAGATTAAAAATGAACAAAGGAATGATCCCAGTTCCAAGAGCAATTAAATAATATTTCGCAATATGCTGTACAGATTCCTCGAGCTCCATTAATGACAAAATAGGGTCAATCAACAAGAAGCCGATTCCTGCGATTACCACAGCAATGGCGATCGATAAATATACCCCTTGTTTGACGGATTCGGGAATATCCGCATCCTTTCTCGCCCCTTTAAGCTGAGCTACGATGGGGGAAATCGCCATCAGGATTCCGTTTAATCCGGTGAATATCGGCAGCCATATACTTGATCCGATTGCTACACCAGCCAAGTCTTCCGGCCCTGCCTGACCGGACATGATCGTATCAAAAAAGTTCATCGCATACATGCCGACTTGCGTAATAAAAATAGGTATGAGAATCATGGTGAATAATTTTATTTTTTCTTTTAATGTCGTTGTTTCATACATAGGACTTCTCCTTTTTGGTACAATTCCTATAGGACACGAGGATTATAGCACATTTTGTATCGTGGCAGCTAACAGAGCCACTGATGAAAGGACGATGAATGTTGAATCAGAAACGGATTTTATTTACAGGAGGAGGAACAGCAGGGCACGTGATTGTGAACCTGGCTCTCATTCCTGAATTTCAGAAACAAGGTTACCAAGTTGATTATATAGGGTCCTATAATGGAATAGAAAAACAGTTAATCGGTTCTTTAGAAGGCGTCACGTATCATGGCATTTCAACAGGGAAGCTGCGCCGTTATATGTCTAAGGAAAATATAAAAGACCCTTTCAAGGTTATGAAAGGGCTTATGCAGTCGATCCGGATCATTCGTAAACGAAAGCCGCAGGTTATTTTTTCTAAAGGTGGATTTGTATCAGTGCCTGTTGTGGCGGCCGCAAAATTAAACCGCGTTCCGGCTATTATTCATGAATCTGATTATACCCCCGGTCTTGCCAATAAGCTGTCGTTTCCTTTTGCCAAAAAGGTGCTGGCTACATTCCCAGAAACGATGAAGCACTTGCCTGATGGGAAGGGGCAATATATTGGAGCTGTTGTAAGGGAAGAGCTGTTTACCGGAGATGAAAGAAGAGGTCTATCCTTTAGTGGATTGACTTCTCAGAAACCCGTTGTACTGGTGATGGGCGGCAGTACGGGATCCAAGAAAATTAATGATGCGATCCGTTCTAATTTAGACGAGTTGCTAAAAGATCTTCAAATCATCCATATTTGCGGCCAAGGACATAAGGACGAATCAATCAACCGACCTGGGTACGCTCAATTTGAATATGTAAATGATGAATTAAAGGATTTGTTTGCGGCAAGTGATTTTATTATTTCACGTGCTGGTTCCAATGCAATCTTTGAATTTTTAGCCCTGAAAAAGCCGATGCTGCTTATTCCTTTATCAAGAAAAGCAAGTCGCGGCGACCAAATTTTAAACGCGGATTCTTTTGTGAAACAGGGATATGCTCATAAGCTTGAGGAGGAAGAGCTGACTTCTGAAAGCTTGCTGACAGAGGTGAAACGGTTAATGGATTCCAAAGAAGAGTTGCTCCATCATATGAATAACTATGAAAGTAGACGAACGAAAAATGAAGTCATTTCCATTATTCAACATGCGCAAAAAGCAGGGAACAGGTAAGTATGCAAGCAAGGCCCCATGAGTTATAATAAAATTAGAAATAAATCTATATCAGGGGTAGATGATGTGAAATCAAAAATGTGTCGTTATTGCTACAAGCCGATTCGGGATCGTGATGAGCTGGTTACGGCCTCAAATTGGTTTAGAATTCGACCTTACCATTACAGATGTTTTCAAGAGGTAGAGCAAGATACAAAAACGATTGTTGGAACGTGGACACCTATTAATGGTCCGGCAGGCTTAGTGACAATGATCTTGATGCTCGCTTTAGCGCTGTGGATGTATTCGACGAATACGCTCGGGGTAATAGGTGATATTATTGGATTGTTGGCGTTTTATCCTGTTTTGCTGCGAGTCGCATCTTTTGTATTCATAGAGAGTAAGTTACCTAAATATGTGGAGAACAAAAAATATCAATGAGTCTGCTATTTCTATGAATAGCAGACTTTTTTGGTGAAAATGGGGTTAGGGCGTTATCCTCATGCGTTAGGGTGCTATCGCTCTAGGTTAGGGCACTATCCGCAGGCGTTAGGCAGCTATCGTAACTAGTTAAGTCTTTATACGCCAATGTTAGGGCGGTATTTAAATTTAAAGAGCCGAAAATAGCCGTCTTAAAAGGCAATTTGACTTAAGGTTTTACAGCTATTAAAATTTATGATTGCGCTTACAGAAAATTTGTGGTATGTTTATTTCTCGTTGCTTCGAATAGGCTCCACTTAGGCCGGTTACATAGTCATTCCGATCACATAACGAAAGGGAGAATGGCGTATGTCTATGTATGATGAGCACTTGCAAAGTGAAAAAGAACGACTACTGTTCACGAAGGAGTACATGAATCACTTAATTACCCTTCAAGAATCAGGCCAACAAGCACTAAAGGAACAGCAGGAAGATACCTTGCAAAAGCTCGATTTTAAAGACAGCAGTCTTCGCTATCAGGAGATGTTGACCCACTCAAGTTTTATGAAGTTATCGAAGGATCAACTGGAAAACCTCAAGAATCTACGTAAGAAACCTTATTTTGCCCGCATTGATTTTCACCGTAAAGAAAAACCAGACAAAGAAATCTTTTATATTGGAAAAGTCTCTCTGTTCGATCGCGAAACACAGTTGCCGATTATTCTAGATTGGCGCTCACCGCTAGCCAATGTGTATTATGAAGGGCGCTTGGGCGAGGTCAGCTATAAAGCTCATGGAGAAGAATATGAAGGCAATGTTTCACTGAAGCGTCAGTATCAAATTGAGGATGGCGAACTGTTAGAATTCCGTGATATTGACTTAACGACAAAAGATGAATTGCTGCAGGATTCTCTTGCCCAAAATGCTGAACATCGTTTAACAGAAATTGTGTCAACGATTCAGGAGGAGCAGAACAGGGTCATTCGTGCTGACTTAAGGAAGCCGATTATCGTTCAGGGGGCAGCGGGAAGCGGCAAGACTACTATTGCTTTACATCGCATCTCCTACTTTTTGTACAGTATGCGGGATATTTTTAAACCTGATGAAATGCTGATCCTTGCTCCGAACCGTCTGTTCATTCAGTACATATCCGAGGTGCTTCCAGAGCTCGGTGTAAATAGAGCTAAACAAACAACATTCGCGAATTTTGTGCAAGAGATGGTGGATGTAGATTGGCCAGTCGTCAGCCAGCATGAAGTACTTATGGATACCATTGAAAAAACAGCAAATAAAGACGCACCTCACCTACAGGCAGCTGGGTTCAAAGGATCAAAAGCGTTCAAGCAGCTGCTGGACAGGTATATCCAAAAAGTAAAACAATCCTACATCGTTGAAGAAGATTTCATGCTGGGAGAATTCAAAATTAGAAGCGGTTCCAGTATTAAACGGCTTTTTCTCAAAGACTTTCAACTTTTTCCTTATGAAGTACGGGTGGAAAAAATAAAACAAGTACTGCAAAGTGAATTGAGACGAAAGAAGAAAATCATCCTAGAGAAAATAGCCGCTAAATATGATGACGAGCTGGACAAAGCACTGTTTGGTATGAAGGATAAAGCGAAACGGAAAAAGAGAGTCAGTTTCCTGATTACGAGGAAAGAAGAGCGGCTAAAAGATCTAAAGAAACTAACGCGTACAGCGGTCTCTCGCTATATGAAGCAATTTCCCAAGCACAAGCTGACAACCCTTTACCGGGCGATGTTTGAGGAAGAGATGTTTTGTTCGTTAATAGATGAAGATTCCGAGCAAATGGAGTACCTGCGCACGATGACACGGCGCTATTTGCAAAAGAAGCGGCTCCATTCAGAAGACTTGGCTCCATTGCTATATATATTTACTTTTCTAAAAGGGCTGCATTCGGACGATCAAATGAAAAAAGTAGTCATCGATGAAGCGCAGGATTATAGTTTTCTTGAATTTTATAGTTTGAAAAAAGCTTTCCAAACAGACTTATTTACGGTTGTAGGCGATCTTGCTCAGGGAATCTATCGTTATAGGGGCTTAAGAAGCTGGGAATCTCTCAATGAAGTTTTTAGACAGCCAAATTACTTAACGCTGCAAAAAACGTATCGAACGACAATAGAAATCATGGATTTAGCGAATAGGCTGCTAACGTTGATGCCGGAAGACCTACCCATGGCCGAACCGGTGGTAAGACATGGTCCGCTGCCAACTTTCATTGAAAAACAACCAGGGTGGCAAGAGGCTTTACTCAAGATTGTGAACCAGTTGAGTGACGAAGGGATGAAGAGTTTCGCAATTGTTACAAAAACGATGAAAGAAACAGCTGCACTCCAGCACATTCCAGAAATTCGTTCTTTAAACTTTGAACCATTGAATGAAGAAACGGAAATGGGGAAGCGGATGATTTTGCCAGCTTACCTGGCTAAAGGATTGGAATTTGACGTGGTCTTTTTGTTCAGTGAAGATTCTCCTTTCACAAGAAATGAATTGGATATCAAAGTATTATATGTAGCCATGACAAGGCCGCTTCACAGGTTATATATGATCGGAAATCACCCAGATGATTTTTTATTACATCACCTGAATGAGCCGCCCTATCAGCAGCATTCTCTGAAATAAACAAGTTTCAAATGATTCTGAACAGGGTACAGAAGGGTTATGGTAAAAATAAAGGAGTGCATGTCAGATGAGTCTAACGGATACAACTCAATTATCCAATGGTGTACATATGCCGTGGGTCGGTCTCGGTGTTTACAAAATGGACAGTGGTGATGAAGTGGTCAACGCTGTTCGTTCGGCTCTGGACCTCGGGTATCGCCATTTGGATACAGCATCTTTCTATGATAATGAAGAAGGGGTAGGTCAGGCTATTCGTGAAAGTGACCTTTCGCGTGAGGAACTTTTTGTAACGACGAAGGTTTGGAATGATGAACAAGGGTATGAGGAGACTCTGGAGGCATTTGACCGAAGCCTGCGTAAATTAGGGCTGGTTTACCTCGATCTTTACCTCATACATTGGCCGATTGAAGGCAGCTATAAAGATACGTGGAAAGCGTTAGAGAAACTTTATAAGGATGGTAAAGTGAAGGCAATTGGTGTCAGCAACTTTATGACGCATCATTTGGACGACTTGTTACAGGATGCGGAAGTGACGCCGATGGTCAACCAGATTGAATTTCATCCCGAACTTTATCAAGCAGAGCTCGTCGATTATTGTAAACAACGTAGTATTCAAGTGGAAGCTTGGTCACCGATTGGCCGTGGCACATACTTGGATAACTCTGTTTTACAAGAGTTGGCGGAAAAATATAAGAAAACACCAGCGCAAATCATTTTAAGATGGGACTTGCAGCATGGAATTGTGACCATACCAAAATCAACCCATAAAGTGCGTCAAAAAGAGAACGCTGATGTCTTTGATTTTGAGTTGGCAGCAGCTGAAATGGACAAAATCAATTCCCTAGACAAAAACAATCGTTTAGGACCGCACCCTGATGAAATGGGTAAATAACGCTCCCTGGATAATCTCACTCCTTGATTAGAAGTGGGGTTATTTCTTTTTATCGGTTAAAATAAATATACAGAAGTTACATAACATTCGGTTGTAAGCACTTATAGAATTTGCGGCACAACTGACAGGAATTTAATGATAGAGGAGGGGTTACATGAAGCCTCAAATATTAATTGCAGGTGCCGGTCCGACTGGACTTTCCTTAGCTTTGAGCCTGGCGAAGCAGCAGGTTCCTTTTAAGATTATTGACAAAGAGGCCGGTCCGGGGGAGTCATCAAGAGCGATGGCCGTGATGCCGAGAACGCTTGAGTTTTATGATCAATTTAACTTCGCTGATGAATTCGTAACTGGCGGGATCAAGATTGAAGGCGTCCATGTCCATGTAGATGGTAAAGAAAAGGCACATCTCGATCTTGGGTCGATCGGTGAAGGGATAAGCCGCTTCACTTCGCCTTACAGTTTTCCACAGGATGAGCATGAGAAAGTTTTACTGAAACAGCTTGATCGGTATGGAGTAAACGTTGAGTGGAACACAGAGCTGTTGTCCTTTCAAGAGACTGATGAAGGGACAAGGGCAGTATTAGTTTGTGATGGTGAAGAAAGCGAACAAGAATTCCTTTATATATGCGGATGTGATGGCGCAAGCAGTGCGGTTCGTCATCAAATTGGTGCAGGTTTTCCAGGCGGGACGTATGAACAGGAATTTTATGTGATGGATATGAAGGCCGAAGGGGCACCGATTGGCTCTCATAGATTAGCGATGTGTATGCACGGGGAAGAGTTTGTCGTATTATTGCCTGTTCGCAGTACCGATACGACGAGAGCGATTGGTGTGGTTCCCGACTATATGACCTCAGCTTATAAAGAGATTACATCTGAAAATCTGGTGGATTACATGCAGTCGGCATTCAAGATAAACGTAAAAGAAGTCAATTGGTTCTCGACATACAAAGTGCATCATCGGGTGGCGGAAGTATTTAGAAAGGGAAGAGCTTTTCTAGTTGGGGATGCGGCCCATATTCATAGTCCAGCAGGCGGCCAGGGAATGAATACGGGGATTGGGGATGCGATGAATCTCGGCTGGAAACTGGCAGCCGTCGTACAAGGAAAAATGAAACAAGAGGTGCTCAAAACGTATGAGACGGAGCGAAAGGCCTTTGCAGAACGTCTAGTCGATACAACAGACCGTGTGTTTACACGAGTAGTCTCTAAGAAGAGAGCCAATCGACTGTTTCGAAAAAGAATTGCTCCCCTGCTGATTCCATTAGCGAATCGATCAGATCGTGCCAGAAGAAAGCTGTTTATGATCCTTTCCCAAGTGCAGATTGAGTACACAAAAAGCCGGCTGAGCAGAGGAAAAGTAAACGAACTCCAAGCTGGTATTCGGCTCCCTTATACAGGGGAGAACTATGAAGCTTTACGTGCGTGGGATTGGCAAGTACATGTCTATGGCGGGGCCAACTCTGAGCTTCGCGACTTTTGTCAGGACCGTGGGTTGGCGCTTCATACATTCAAGTATGATTCTGCCGCAGAAAAACGAGGGTTTAGCGGAGGAGCCATTTATCTAGTGCGACCGGATGGGCACATTGGTTTCGTGCATCCTGATCGGAACGTGCAGAGACTTCAAAAGTATATGGATGACTGGGGAATGATCCCCTTTAAGGCTTAATATTATTTTGCGAAGAGCGTGAAATACTGCTTTTAGATGATCATTTAAAGAAATTTGTAAAAAGTTCCATGATGCTCTAGTCTCAGGAGGATCGTTTATATTTTCTGTTGAACACCCGATTTTTACCTCCCGTGAGGAACAAGACTGGTATGTGGATGAACAAGGAAATCGTCTGCATTGGCCAGTGGATAACTACCGGCTGGAGGGAATACGTGAAACGAACTTCTTAGGTAAAGATGTCATAAAGACCATCGGACATTATCAACTTATTTAAATATCCTGATTGAAGCTGGTCTTAAAGTGAAAGCTGTTGAGGAGCCTATGCCTTCAGATGAGGTGGTACAGAATAATCCCATGAAAGATGAAAACCGAAGACCTATGTTCCTGATTATTTCAGCAGAAAAGGAATAGTGGGATCAAAAAGAAGCATGAGGCCGACAGCCCCATGCTTTTTAATTTGCCTGTAATTTTTTCTTTTTACGAGCTTTTTCCTTTTCGATCTGTTTACTGCGAAGCTGACCACATGCTGCATCAATGTCTGTTCCGTGCTCAGTGCGGACACCACATTTTATTCCACGATCCATTAAAGTCTGATAGAAGGTAAGAATCGCTTCTTTTTCACTTCGCTCGTACGGATTATCCGCGACCGGATTGTACGGAATTAAGTTAACGTACGATAAATGGCGCTTATCTTTTAGTAAAGCGGCTAACTGTTCTGCTTCCTTCTTATGATCATTCACATCTTTTAATAGAATATATTCAAAGGTAATACGACGGTTCGTTTTTTCTAAATAGTAATCAATAGCTGGCATTAGTTTCTCTAATGGATAGGCGCGATTGATCTTCATAATTTTCGTACGGAGTTCGTTGTTAGGGGCGTGGATGGATAGTGCCAAATTGATTTGGATTCCTTCATCCGCAAACTCGTACATTTTCGGCGCGATTCCACTTGTAGATACGGTGATGTGACGTGCTCCAATTGACAAGCCTTTTTGGTCATTAACGACGCGCAAGAAGTCAATCAAGTTGTCATAGTTATCGAACGGCTCACCGATTCCCATCACGACAATGTGGCTGACACGTTCGTCCTGGCCTTGCTCATCTAGATGGTGCTGCACTTGCATAATTTGTTCGACAATCTCACCACTTGTTAAGTCACGATTTTTACGCAGAATGCCACTTGCACAGAACGAACAGCCAATATTACAGCCGACCTGTGTGGTGACACAAACGGAAAGACCATAGTTAAACCGCATCAGCACCGTTTCGATCACGTTGCCGTCGTCTAATTTAAATAGGAATTTAACCGTTCCATCTTTTGATTCCTGTTTAATTTCTTCCGTTAGCGTTTCTATCGTAAAATGCTGATCAAGAAGGTCGATACAGGACTGATTCACATTTTTCATTTGCGTGAAATCAGTGACACGTTTCTGGTAAAGCCAGTTCCAAACTTGCTTTGAGCGGAACTTCTTCTCACCGTGCTCGATCATCCACTCCGTCAGTTGGTCAAAGGTTAATCCGTAAATGGATTGTTTCATATATACGCTCCTCTATAAAAAAATACGCTATTCCTATAATAATGGATATACAGGCTGTAAACAACCAGTATGGGAAAGTCAGAATCTTATTTTAACTTCCAGTACAAACATTTTAGCAGCTGCGTCATTGGAATAGAAGAAGGTGGTCGGGGAAATAACTCGCTTTCCGTGGGCGTACGGTGAGCTTCCTCAGGCTTCCGCCTTCCGGGATCTCACCCTGTACTATAATCCCACAGGAGTCTCGTCATTTCCCCGACCACCTTACCTAGTAAAAGAAACGGAACGGGTACCTGTCAGTGTAGGAACACTACATAGCCATTAATTATGACAGCTTTTATAGGTCTACCTTCATGAATGAACAGTACCGTTAAATTTAATCTCCGTTAATGGAAGGCCCGATGCTCGTAAATGGTTCCGTAGAGCTCATTATCGAAATGGGGATGGGAAACTGCGAGACTCCTACGGGAAAGGAAAGGCTGGCGAGGCCCCGGAGGTCGGAGACCGAGGAGACTTGCCGTCTTCCCCGTGGAAAGCGAGTGGTTTTCCATCCCCATCCTCATATTAATAAATACGGAACCTTTATCAATCAGGACAATTTCATAATGACGGAACAGTTAAAACAGTAGAAAGGAATTAATTTCCTTAATAATCTGTTGCATTAATTTTCCGAAAATTGTATAATATATAATCATTGAGAAAAGGAGGTCACGACCATGAAAAAACGAATTGTACGATCCCAGTCCAATTTCATATGGTTCGTGGCCAGCCGGTAAACCTAGTTTATTCCATGAGAATAGTTTCATAGCGGGCCACGTATATTTCGTGGCCTATTTATGTGTTAGGAAAGCATACGTCACGTACGTATGCTTTTTTGCGTTTTTAGGTGTCTGTCATAAAGGACAGATCTTCATTTTCTTGGTGGCAAGCGGCTGGGACCGCTTCACATAAATACATGATTACAGGAGGTTTTTATGAAATGGGTAACAAGTGGATGCACAAAGAATGGAACGAAGAGTGGAAAGAAAGCGGTTAGCTAGTCAACAGATGAAAGGATGATAGCGATGTTTAGTGTGTTAGTGAAATTACGTTGGTTTTTTAAGCAATATTGGAAAAGATACACGTTTGCCATTATCGCCTTAATTATTGTTAGTGCAATTGATTTAATCCCGCCAAAATTGGTTGGGATGGCGATTGACGAAATACAGTTTAACACCTTAACGATGGAACATTTAATTAATGTGTTGCTTTTATATGGCGGATTGATTATTGCCAGTTACACGATCTCTTATTTATGGGATTATACGTTATTCAGCGGGGCAGCCATTATGGAGCAAAGCATGCGTTCAAGACTTATGAACCAGTTTCTGAAAATGACTCCGACTTTTTTTCAACGCAATAAGGTTGGCGATTTGATGGCCCGGAGTACAAATGACCTTAAAGCCATTGAAATGACGGCTGGCTTTGGGATACTAACGTTGATCGACTCGACGATTTTTATGATCTTAATTATTGCGATGATGGGGGTGACGATCAGCTTTAAGTTAACCTTAGCAGCTTTGATTCCGCTTCCGATTATGGCATTTGTGATGAATAAGTATGGCGGTGTGATTCATAAGCGGTTTATGGAAGCTCAGGAAGCCTTCGGCGATTTAAATAATTATGTGCTGGAGTCAGTGAGAGGAGTTCGAGTGGTTCGGGCTTTTGTCCAGGAGCGACAGGACCAGCATAGATTTCAGAATATAACTGAAGATGTCTATGGAAAAAATGTCAAAGTAGCCAAGGTGGATGCTTTGTTTGAACCAACTATAACGGTGCTCGTAGGAATCTCCTACACCATCGGTCTTGGGTATGGGGCCTCACTTGTCTTTCACAATGTGATTACGCTCGGTGAGATGGTGTCCTTTAACGTATATTTAGGGATGTTAATTTGGCCGATGTTTGCGGTTGGTGAGCTGATCAATGTGATGCAGCGTGGGAATGCCTCGTTGGATCGAGTGAATGAAACGCTGCAGTATAAGCCTGACGTTTTGTCACCTAGTCAGCCGAGAAGGCTCGATTATCCAGATACGATCGAGTTTAAAGGGGTAGATTTTCAATATCCAGGGACAGAAGTTAAAGGGTTAAGTCAATTGAATGTGTCAATCAAACGCGGGCAGACGATTGGAATTGTCGGGAAGACGGGTGCTGGGAAAACCACCCTGTTTAGACAGCTGCTCCGTGAATATCCGGGGCTTCAAGGCTCGCTGCAAATTAACGGGATCGACATCAAAAACCTGGACTTAGATACGACACGATCCTGGATTGGCTATGTCCCACAAGAGCAAATTTTGTTCTCTAAGACCATTCGCGAGAACATTCAGTTTGGTAAAGAAGGTGCGACGGATGAGGAAATTTATCGAGTCATGCGGTTAGCCCACTTTCTAGAGGATATGAAAATTTTACCGAAAGGGCTCGACACGATGGTGGGAGAAAGCGGAGTTACCTTGTCTGGAGGACAAAAGCAACGGGTGGCGATAGCCCGGGCTTTCATTATGGACCCGGAAATTCTCATGCTTGATGATGCAATGTCAGCTGTAGATGGAGAGACAGAGGCAGCCATTATCGAACATCTTCGTAAGGAACGAGAAGGGAAAACAACGCTGATTGCTGCCCATCGATTGTCTGCGGTGACTCACGCTGATCATATTCTCGTCCTTGAAGAGGGCCGAATTGCTGAGCAAGGTACACATCAGGAGTTGATGAAGCAGAAAGGCTGGTATCAGACACAATACGATCATCAGCAGCTCGATCGGGAGGTGAAGGAATGAAGAAGCCTTCAACAGAACGTAAATTATTTAATTTTGCTTTATTGTATCGGAAAAGTATTCTTATTGGGCTTGTTTGTTTAATCATTGCGGTTGCTTTAGAGCTTACAGGACCATTTATTGCCAAACGTCTGATTGATGAACATATCGTCGGTATCGAAGACCAGTGGCATGAAGTGCAACAACACGATGGCTACACAGTTTCTTACAACGGAGAACTGTATAAACGGGCCGACCGTATTGAGGTTAATGATGAAGTAACCGATACGGCAACCATTCTGCAAGTAGGCAGAAATTATATGTTTATCCCATCTGATGTGCCTCTGAAAGGAAATCGCTCCTATCAAGACGGTGTCATTACCATTACTTTAAACGGGGAAACGGTGAAGACTGAAGCAGAGCAACTGTCTTTGACGGAGCTGTATCGTTTCTTCGAGCCTGAGCAGCGCTCCATCTACTGGCTGCTTGCCATCTATCTTGGACTCCTGCTGATCGCAGCTGTGTTTCAATTCATTCACACTTTTATTCTGCAAAAGACGTCCAATCGTATCATTAAGCGAATGAGAGATGACGTATTTGCTCACATTCACCGTCTGCCTGTGAATTATTTTATCGATCAGCCGGCCGGGAAAATTGTGGCGCGCGTTACAAACGATACAGAAGCGATTCGGGAGCTTTACGTCAAGGTGCTGGCTACATTTGTTACAAGTATCTTTTACATGGCGGGAATCTATGTCGCACTGTTTTTGCTGGATGTAAAGCTTGCTTTCATGTGTTTGCTGCTGATCCCGGTTATTCTGGTATGGATGAGGCTGTATAAGCATTATGGAGGCAAGTACAATACCGTTGTGCGATCTACCGTCAGTGATATGAATGGAAGTATAAATGAAGCGATACAAGGCATGTCGATTATTCAAGCCTTTCGTCAGGAAAAACAAACGTCGGAGGATTTTGAACGTCTGAATACGAGACATTTCAATTACCAACGTAAACTTGTACGACTGAGTGCTTTAACTTCGTTTAATTTGGTAAATGTATTAAGAAACATCGCTTTTGTTGCCTTTCTTTGGTATTTTGGTTCCTCATCAATTGGAGTGGAAGGGATTGTAACAGCTGGAGTGCTTTACGCTTTCGTGGATTATTTGAACCGGCTTTTTCAACCTGTAACGGATCTCGTTAATCAGCTGCCGCGGCTTGAACAGGCTCGTGTCGCTGCTGGGCGGGTATTCGAGCTGCTTGAACAACCGGTGGAACCTCAAGACCATCACCCTGTATCTCGTTATCGAGGGAAGATTGAATTTAAACAGGTAACCTTTGCCTATACAAAAGGAGAAGACGTGCTCAAAGATATTAATTTCGAAGTACAGCCGGGACAGACGGCTGCCTTTGTCGGTCACACAGGTTCTGGAAAAAGTTCGATCATGAACTTGCTATTTCGTTTTTATGACCCCCAAGCTGGTGAGATCACGATCGATGGACACTCTACAAAAGAATGGTCACGGCAGCAGGTACGTAGTCACATGGGGATTGTGCTCCAGGATCCCTTTATTTTCTCAGGAACAATTTTGTCGAATGTAACGATGAATGATGAAAAAATTTCCCGGGAAATGGCTATCAATGCCTTGAAAGCTGTGGGAGCAGATCGCTTTATAGAAAAGTTGCCAGCTCAATATGATGCCATCCTGCAGGAAAAGGGAGATTCTTTATCCATGGGAGAGCGTCAGTTGATCTCCTTTGCCAGGGCACTAGCATTTGATCCGGCCATTTTAATCCTGGATGAAGCGACGGCGAACATTGATACGGAAACCGAGCAGATCATTCAGCAAGCTTTGGAAGTATTAAAGCAAGGTCGGACGACACTAGTGATCGCCCACCGATTATCCACTATTCAGCAGGCAGATCAAATTTTCGTATTAAATCGTGGTACAATGATAGAGCGAGGAACACATAGTGAACTTCTGGCTGAAGGCGGCCAGTACTACCACATGTATCAAATGCAGCAGGGTGCCGTTAAAGCAGGTGCTATGTAGTTCTTATTCTAATGGCTTATGAGGTGTCGATACATGAAAGACCATGATGATCAAAAGCCGGATATCATTGATGATGATTTATATGAAGAAATAGATGATGAAGAATTATATGAACTTATTCAAGAGGAAAAGAGGCTGGCCTGGGAACACGAACGGGAAGAAAAAGAAGAGAGAAAATCTAAGCGTCCGTTTCCAAGATGGCTGTTCTTTCTAATCGCCTTTATGATGATAGCAAACATCATTGCTGTCATTCCGAAAACGTTCTCGATTCCCGCGATTGATTTCTTAGTGACGTCTGCAAAGCTCTCTACCAATCCAGACATTGATCGATATCAGGAAGCGGTCGTTGTTGTGGAAGCAGGGCAAAGTAAAGGGACGGGGTTCGCAATCGATAACGAGGGAACGATTATTACAAACCACCATGTGATTGAAGGAAAGAAACGGATCTCTGTTGCATTTCCTGACGAGGGTTTGTTTGAAGCCAAAGTTGTTGAGAAGTTTCCTGAGGTTGACTTAGCTGTATTACAAGCCGAAGGAAGCGGCTTTCCACATCTTACATTGGCAGAACAAACATCTTTCGATGAAGGGGAACCTTTTTATTTTATCGGAAATCCGTTAAGTTTCACAGGAATTGCGAATAAAGGGACGATTATCGACTCTATTACATTAGAAGATTGGAAGCAGCCTGTTCTAATGCTTGATGCACCAATCTATCGAGGCAATTCGGGAAGTCCAGTCATTAATCCTCAAGGAAAAGTGATTGCTGTGGTATTTGCTACCTTAGACCATGAGGAAAAAGGGCGGGTCGGCCTTGCTATCCCTATCGATTATTACTACGAGCGAACAAATCAAGAAACCCCCTAAGTAATAGCTGACGTTTTACTTAGGGGGTTAAATAGGTATTATGAATCATTGTTTTGTAGTTCATAAGACTCATTAAGTGGGCATGTTTACGTTCTTAACTTGATAATGGTTATTGCGTGATTCTAAATACCTGTTTTTTGAAATGATTATTTAATAAAATGTAAATCGTGTGTGGTGGAATACAAGTCGAATATTGAGTAAAATTGTCTTGCTCTATACAATATCCACATACCTGCCTTATACAATTAGTGAAAACTACTTCAGTTTTATATGGTTGATACAAAATTGTAATAAAAATGAAACTTTTATTTAAAATACGCCCAAATAGATCAAATATGAAACGAAAATATTTATTAGCTGGAGGTGATGAAGGTTGATCAGAGGTCTTTTTCGAACGAAGGACACCTCCCTTGATGAACTGGTAGCAGCTGCAAAACAGGGAGACGACAACATTAAAAATGAAATGCTTAAACAGTATCAACCTTTTATCGCCAAAAGTGTTTCTGAAGTATGTAAAAGATACATTGATCCAACGAAAGATGATGAATACAGTATCGGTTTGCTCGCTTTTAACGAGGCCATTGACGCTTATTCCTGTGACAAAGGCAGCTCGTTCTTATCTTTTGCGAAGCTTGTCATAAAGCGTAAAGTGATTGATTATATCCGAAACGAGCAAAAGCGTCTTAAAGTAGTTTCTCTTGACGAAGATTATGTTGAGGATGAACAAATGGAAAACCCTTCAGAGGTAAGAGCAGCGAAAGACCGCTATGTTCTTGAGACCGAAGCGTGGTATCGCAGGGAGGAGATTCGTGAATTTCAGGCTCATTTGCGAAAGTACAAGCTTTCCTTTGCTGAATTAACAGAAGCTTCTCCTAAACATGTGGACGCAAGAGAGTCTGCTATTCAGGTGGCACGTATCGTTTATGAAAACGATGAGCTTCGTCAGCAAGTGCTTGAAAAAGGCCGGCTGCCCATTAAAGATCTCGTTAAAGTAGTAGAGGTCAGTAAGAAAACATTGGAGCGAAACCGTAAATTCATCATTGCTATGGTACTCATCTTTTCTGGTGACTATGTGTATCTAAAAGATTATCTAAAGGGGGTGGGTATGTGAGAAAAGGTATTGTCATGGAGCAAAGCAGATCGTATACGATCGTGATGACAAATGATGGGAATTTCCATAAAGCGAAACTCTTAAAGCGGGCTGAAGTAGGAATGGAAGTGTATTTTCAACCTGCCGTTGTTAAACACAAAGGTTTTGCCCAGGTGTTTACACTGCCCAGGATGAAATTTGTCGCTGTTGCGTTAGCTTTATTGATTGCCTTATTTCCAGCCTATCTATGGTATGGGAGTAACAAAGCCTATGCTTTTGTAAATATTGATATGAACCCTAGTGTTGAACTTAAGCTTAATAAAAACATGCAAGTCATTGATGTGATTCCGCTGAATGAAGACGCGGAGGTCCTTTTATCAAAGCTTGAGGATTGGAGGAATGACCCTGCCTCCGAAGTCACCTTTGACATGATTACATTAAGTCAGGAATTAGGTTATATTAATAACCAAAATCAGGTGCTGATTGGTGTAAGCTATGTCAAGAAGCATGATGAGGACTTTTCTGCCAAAATTGAAAGCTATTTAGCTAAACAATCTTTTAATATGTCGATAGCTTCCTATAATGTTCCCAGCCAATTAAGGAAACAGGCGAAAAAGGAAAAGGTATCTGTTAATGAATTGATGGCAGATTCACTTAGTGAATCTAAGAAAGGTGAATCAGCGAAAGTTACGATTGAGGCTGACGATAAAGCCATTATACAATCCTTTTACAACCAATCAGAATCGTCAAATTCAAGCGGAAACGAAATGAAAAAGCCGTCTCAGAAGATCAACCGTGATTCTTCCAAAGAAATGTTCATTGTCCCAAAGGGTGAATTTAAGCCTAAACCTTCTCAAGCAAAAGAAAAGCAGAATCCTCCAGGCCAAGCTAAAAAAAAGGATCCTTCACCTCACCCTGGTCAGGCAAACAGAAGTGATCAAGCAGATAAGCGTGCTCATGATCGTCCTGCTTCGGACAAAGAAAAAGCGAACAAGAATCATTCATCAAAAGCAAAGAATAATCAACATAGCAAACCTGACCCCTCTAAACGAACTGATGATCATAAACCGGATAAAAAACCGAAACACAATGACAAAAACCAGAAGAAAAGCAAAGGTCATAACGGAAATGGCCCTGGCAAGAAGCATAACCATGGCAAAGCGAACAAACATAATGGTAACGGACCTCACTAACACTTCGGCAGAACGAAGTGTTTTTTTGTTGTTCATTCTGTGAATATATAAGGGAGGACAGAAAAAGGAGAAGGGTAATCATGGCTAAGGAATGGCTGGGAGTTAGAAATGGAGAATTAGCACCGTGTCCCAATTCTCCAAATTGTATATCTACACAGGCACAGCGACCCCCTCAGAAAATGGAGTCTTTACCATTTTTTCACGATAAAGATGGGGCAAAAAACGTCATCTTGAATATCATTGGTGCAGAGAAGGGGACTGAGATTCAAAGCCAGCATGAGGATTATTTACACGTTGTTTTTACATCGAAGTTTCTGAAGTTTAAAGACGATGTGGAGTTTTATTTTGATCAACTAGAGGAAAGGGTTCATTTTCGGTCTGCTTCAAGAGTTGGCTGCATAGATTTCGGGGTGAATCGTAAGCGAATGGAACGTATCTCCAAGGAATATCTCGACCAAATGAAAGGGGCATCTTCATGAAATTTGATTATCAACTGGCCGTGATCGGCGGTGGATCGGGTGGTTTGACTGTTGCAGCAGGAGCTGCAAGTTTAGGGGCCTCTGTAGCCTTGGTCGAACGCAAAACGGAGTTAGGCGGTGACTGTTTACATTATGGCTGTATGCCCTCAAAAGCTCTGATTCACAGTGCGGCAGAAGCGCATGTGACTGCAGAGCTGACTGAACTTTCCAGTGAGCAGTATGATTATTTGTTTACTGTAGCAATGGATAAGGTTTCGAAAGCGGTTGATGAGGTTCAGGCCCATGATTCTAAAGATCGCTTTCTTAAGTTAGGAGTAGATCTGTTTGAGGAAGAAGCAAGCTTCGTGAATGAGCATACCCTTCAGGTCGGAGAGGATGTCATTACGGCAAAACGCATCGTGCTGGCTACAGGGTCATCGCCGGTTGTGCCGCCGATAGAAGGGATGGAGCAAGTCAGCTATTTGACGAATGAATCGATTTTTAATTTAAAGAAACGCCCTCAGTCACTCGTGGTGATTGGCGGTGGTGTGATTGGCCTTGAATTAGCCCAGGCGATGGCTCGGCTGGGAGTGAATGTTACGATCGTTGAAGCTGGGGATCAGATCGTTGGACAGGAGGATCGTGAAATCGCCCAAATAGCGGAACAGGTGATTGGAGAAGAAGTATCGATCTTAACAAACGCGTCTGTGGATCGTGTTGAACAAGGAGCAGAGCAGGTCGTAGTTCATTATTCTCAAAATGGCATTCAAGGAAGTATCGAAGCTGATCAGCTATTGCTAGCAACAGGACGACAGGCAAATATTGAACGGCTTTCTCTTGAACGCGCAGGAATCAAGACAAAACATGGAGCCATTGAGGTCGATGATGGTTTGCGAACAAATCAGAACCATATTTATGCTGTTGGCGATTGCAACGGCTCGATGCCGTTTACTCATGTGGCCGGCATGGAAGGGAAACTTGTCGTTTCAAATGCAGTGCTTGGACTTTCAAGGAAAGTTTCTTATCAAAAGGTTCCATGGGTGATCTATTCGGCACCAGAAATCTATCATTTGGGCCTGACGGAAGAGCAGGCGAGAGAGAAATATAGGGATCGGCTGCTAACATTTAAGACGAAGCTTTCTGATCATGACCGATTTATAGCTGAGCGACAGACGGAAGGATTGGTAAAAGTACTAACAACGAGCAGTGGAAAAATTGTAGGCGCGCATGCTGTCGGTCCAGGTGCAGGGGAGTGGATGCAGGAAGTGGGTACGATCCAGAGCTTAAATAAAAAATTTCAGTCCTTATCCAATGTCATTCATCCTTATCCAGCACGAAATACTATCGTTTCCCAGACAGCCGATATCTATTGGCGGGAAAAGCTGTTTGACAGCAATATGAATAGTTTGATCCGCTGGTATGTAAGGAAGTTTAGATAAAAGCTGCCTCATCTTTTTTGAAAAAGAGGACAGCCATTATGAAGGGTCGCCTAGTAATCCGTAGAAGAATAAGTGGGTGAATTCATCGGTGAATCGCTGGATGTCTTCTTCTGTCCGATAAAGTTCTTTATGTTTTCGTAAAGCCTGAGCATACATATCGATATAAATCATAATCGATTGATAGGAAAGCTCATCAGAAATGTATCCTTCCGCCTTTCCTTGTTCAATCAGTTCGATGAAAAGCGGGATCGATTCTTCGTTCGTAAAAGAACTGATAAACGCCTTAATTTCAGGATGCTCTGACATGATCGACTGGATAAAGTCAGCGTCCAGGTGAAAAAAACTTTCTTTCTCACTGAGGACCATGCGATCAAGTTTTCCTTTGAAATTAAGATCAGGGCTGTGGAGAATGGCACGGGAAGTTTCCAGTAGATCATAAGCGAATGATTTAATGGTTTCCAGCAGGAGCTGATCTTTCCCGCCAAAGTAATTATAAATGGTCACTTGGGAAACGTCGGCTGCTTTTGCAATTTGCTGGATGCTGACTTTCTGCACGCCATCCTTTGAAAAAAGTTCAAACGAGGCTGCAATAATATTATTTTTCTTCCGTTCTTTTCGTTTTTCAAACCCGTTCATAGGCTTCACCTCACTTTTACTATACAATCAGTTATGAACTTAATCAAAATATTCATTTCATATTCAATATAGATAAAGAGGAAAGAGAACTAGACAGTTTAGTCGATTATTCAGTACGATAGAAGTGTTTCGCTTTGTAAGACTTTTCATAGAAAGGAACGAACTTATGTCTAAACTTGATTTATCACAATTTGAGAAAAAAATGATAGTACGTAATATGCAAGAAAATGATATAGAGCAGATTTTTGCGTTGCAGGAGTTGTGTTTTCCGAATATGGATCCATGGAAGAGGGCTCATCTTGAAAGTCATCTCAGGCATTTCCCTGAAGGACAGTTTGTCGTCGAATATGATGGCGAAATTATCGGAAGCTGTTCAAGTCTAATTGTTAATTTTGACGAGTACGATGATAAACATACATGGGATGATATTACGGATGAAGGGTATATCACAAACCATGACCCGGATGGGTACAACCTGTACGGTATTGAAGTGATGGTGCATCCGGAATTTCGCCGGATGAAGATTGGCCGGAGGTTGTACGAAGCGCGGAAAGAATTGGCGCGTGAAATGAATTTAAAAAGTATCATCATCGGGGGCCGTATTCCGAACTATCATAAATATGAGCAGGAGATGTCACCAAGAGAATATGTCGAAGAGGTGCGTAATCAAAATATTTATGATCCTGTCTTAACGTTTCAAATAATTAACGGGTTCACAGTGATGCGTATCAACCCAAACTACTTGCCGGATGATAAGGCTTCATCAAAATACGCCACATTAATGGAGTGGAATAATATTGATTATCGTGCGCGGACGAAACGTCATTTTAAGACGAGCCACCCTGTCCGTATTATGGTGATTCAATACATGATGAAAAATATCGATTCTTTCGAAGAGTTCAGCCGACAGTGTGAGTATTATGTCGATGTTGCAGCGGATTATGGCTCAGACTTTGCTGTGTTTCCGGAAATTTTCACGACGCAGTTAATGTCTTTTCTCGAGGAAAAGGTGCCATCCCAGGCGGTAAGAAGATTATCTGACTTTACGGAGGACTATATTCGAATGTTCGAGCACCTGGCAGTGAAGTACAATGTGAATATTATCGGTGGATCGCATTTCGTTGAAGAAGATGAGCAGATTTATAACATCTCTTATTTATTCAGACGTGATGGTACGATCGAAAAGCAGTACAAAATTCACGTCACACCGAATGAGCGCACGTGGTGGGGGATCCAGCCTGGAGATGCGGTGAAAGTGTTTGATACCGATTGTGGAAAAATTGCCATCCAAATTTGTTATGACATTCAATTTCCTGAACTGGCCCGCTATGCAGTGGACCAGGGAGCCAATATTATTTTTGTTCCGTTCTGTACAGATGACCGCCAAGGTTACTTGCGCGTCCGCTATTGTGCTCAGGCTCGTGCGGTTGAAAATCAGGTATATACGGTCATTGCCGGAACGGTTGGCAACATGACGCAAGTTGAAAATATGGATATCCAATATGCTCAGTCCGGGGTTTTTACACCATCCGATTTTGAATTTGCACGTGATGGTGTGGTTGGAGAGTGTAACCCTAATGTGGAGACTGTTGTGGTCGGTGATGTCGACTTGGAAGTTTTGCGAAGACAGAGAAAGTCAGGTACGGTAAGACAGCTTCGCGATCGCCGTCGTGATTTATTTGAGTTGAATTATCATATTGATACAGAAGTTAAGCCGGATCGGACATAAGATCAGCAGTTAAAAGGCGGACCAGCTCATGGTTCGTCTTTTTTACGTCGTGTTATAATCATTTTAATGAATTTTCTACATATAAGAAAAGGTGATGTTTATGCATGATCCTTCATCTCAATTGAAAACATTAAAAAATATTGCTGAGTTGTTGAATGAGTCTACAAATAAACAGGTTCTCGGTAATGTGTTGAGAAAGTTCATTTCCATGACTGATTTTGAAACGGGATGGATTTTTCTTGAAAATAAAGCGGGAGTGCAGCTTGTGGCGGATGATGGGCTTCCTCCTGCGTTAGCCCGTAATCAGAAGCAGCGTATGTGCGGGGAGGACTGTCATTGTGTATCGCGATTTAAAAATGGCCGGCTGACAAAGGCCACAAGTATTATTGCCTGTAAGCGGATTGAACAGGCATTGGAAGAAGGAATCGAGGGGACGGATGGCATTACACATCATGCAACGGTGCCCTTGCAAACACCGGAGAGAGCGTTTGGCTTATTCAACGTCGCGATGAGACATAAGACAAGTTATTCGGAAGATCTGCAGTTGTTAGAGGCGGTTGCGCTGCAGATTGGTACAGCGCTTGAACGAATCGAGCGGTTTGAAGCGGAGGAAGAATGGAGCACGCTGCTCATGAAATCTCATCAGTTGACGAAAAGCATTCAAGAGGCGGACACGTTACATAGTTTACGAACGACTGTTGAACATGGTTTGCAAGAATTATACCCAGGAGGTTCGATTCAATGGTCCAGCGGAGAAGCAGACGAAGCGGCTGATTCGTTCGGTAGCATAAGCCCGCAGTTGATCGACATGGAAGGGCGGTCTTTTTCCAAAGCAGAAACAGAGATTTTTGAGCTGGTAAAGGAATATAGCAGGGTAGCAGAACGAAAGCTGTTGCTTAGTGAAAAGGAAAAAGCGATGGCTAGAAGAGAGGAAAGGTCGCGGTTTGCCCAGGATTTACATGATTCCGTCAATCAATTACTTTTCTCAATCGTGTTAACTTCAAAGGCCGTGAGCCGTTCAGCTATCTCGGTTCCAACTTTAAAAGAGCAAGTGGATTACATCCATGATATTTCATCACAGGCGTTGAAGGAAATGCGCGCACTCGTTACTGAGGAAAAAGGCGGTCGATTTAAGAAAGGTGTCTTAGCTGAATTGCGGTCATACGCAAGTACGATTGGGCTTCGGTGTACCGTTGATTCAGCGGGTACGACCTCCATACCCTATGCTGTAGAAGAGAGCTTGTTCAGAATTGGGCAAGAGTCGTTGCATAATGTCTGGAAGCATGCAGCAATCGACGTTGTTGCTGTAACGTTACAAAAGCTTCCCCATCAAGTGGTGCTTGAGATCCGTGATGAGGGCACAGGTTTTACGAATGTAGATTGTTATGATCACTCCTTTGGCTTATCGGGGATGCGGGAGAGAGCATCGCATCATCGGGGCAAGGTTACGGTCACGAGTCAGCCTGAAGGAGGAACCACGGTTCGAGTGAAGATACCTGTAGAAGGGGGAGAAGTTAAAGATGATTAAAATTGTGATTGCGGATGACCATCAGGTCGTGCGAAAAGGACTGGTGTTCTTTTTTCAAACACAGGAAGATATTGAAGTTGTTTATGAGGCGGCAAATGGTCTAGAAGTTATTCAATATTTGGAAGGTCATCCGGCTGATGTCGTACTAATGGATATTCAAATGCCGACGATGGATGGCATTGAGGCAACGAAGCAGCTTCGCGAACAGTTTCCGGATATAAAAATAGTCATGCTGACAAGTTTTTCCGATTACGATACCGTCATTCCGGCGATTCAGGCTGGTGCTAATGGTTATCAAATGAAGGATATTGACCCAGACCAATTAGCTGATGTGATCAGGCGTGTTTATAAAGGTGAGACAATGATTGATGCTAAAGCAGCTACTCAGTTGATGACACACGTGACAGGCTCCCCTCAACAGGAAGAGGAGAAACGAATTCACGAGCTCACACGACGTGAGAAAGATGTACTGAAGGAGATTATGAAAGGGCGCAGCAATAAAGAAATTGCCAACCATTTGTTTATTACTGAAAAAACGGTGAAAACGCACTTATCGAATATTTTCTCAAAATTAGAAGTCCACGACCGAACCCAAGCCGCCCTGTTCGGAGTAAAATATATGAAATAACAGCTGACAATAAACACCACCTCAGGTCATCCAGAAAATGGATGACCTGAGGTGGTTATTTTATACATATTGGGCTGGTTGTGTCGTAGCTTGGGCGTGGTCGATATAGTGTAACAGGCTTTCATGGCTTTCGAGCAGGGTGGTTTCATGTCCTGGGTAGTGAAAAGCATGGAGAAATGCTTCTATTTTCTTAGAAAGAAAATGGTCACGGGTTCTTACCATGAGTATAAGCAATTCATCCCACTCTCCCCAGATCATGTAATGCAATGCTTTGTCATAATCTTGATAATACATAATTTTTCACTTCATCCTTCCTTAGAAAGGATTGTTTTTATTGTCTCCATGAAGGGTAAGAATGAATCAGAAAGTTCTTCACAGAAATGGAAAATTCGACACTATTCATTTTTTTGAAAAGGATTGGTATGATGGTATGGAAATGATTTACTTGGTAAGGATGGAAGGAGAAATCAGTCATGGAAGAACGATATTGGCTATGGATTAACCTTGGAGGAGTAAGCGCATTTGGATTGTTTATTTTGATCAGTCTATGTACAGCTATAAACGGACCTGCCGAGGGTGCCCTTGTTATGATCAGTGAGATCATCGCTTTACTTAGTTTTATTTTTGCTGGAGTGACGTTGTATTACATAAAAGATCGGCAGCGCTGGTTTGCAATTTCAGTACTTTCGTTTATCGGTGTCTGGATCGCATTTGGAATTGGATACGAAGTTGGGGTAAATCAAGGCACGAATCATGGCTGGATCTGGTTTTATTTATATTATGTTGTATTTATTGCCAGCTTGGTCTTGCTGCGCTATAGTTACGCTAAAATAAAAGGATTGTTTAAATTAGCTCCGGTATTTTTTATATTTTTTAATGCAATGCTGACTTTATACATGGTAACCATTCACATCTGGTTCATGCTTCCAACTAGTGATTGATCATAGCAGTCCTTTCCGGAAAGAAAGGGCTGTTTTTTTATGGAAATAAAAATGCTTAATCGGGGTAAGATCGTAAGAAGTTAGACACTTTACCAAACCTTTCGAGCTGCTTGAAGAACTGTGCAATTTCCTCCATGTAATTTTAGTATATAAGTTTCTTCAAAACACATACTACAAGTAAGCTTGGAAGGAGGAATACACCATGAAAATAAAAGCAGTTGCGCTTGGTCTACTCGTTGCTTCTTCTCTTGTTGCTTGTCAAGCTGATGAAGAACCAGGTAACGGCAACAACAATGAAGGTGCTCAAAACACGAGTTTTGAACGTATGGCTGACGATATGAATGACCAAGGAAATAATAACAATGCAAACCGCGACGATAACCGTATGGGAGATAACAACGATGACAACCATATGGGAACTAGCAATGACAATAAGAATGGTGCTGACCAGCATGAGTATGATGTAGCGGAGAAAGCTGCGCAAAACATCGAAGCTAACGTGAAGGGCATTAACGAAGCATATGTGTTAACGACAAACGATAATGCCTACGTGGCAGCGGTTCTGGGTAACCAGAATGGTGAAGCGAAAACAGAAGTTAGTGATAAGGTTGAGCAGCAAATCACAAAAATTGTTAAGGATGCAGATCAGGATATTAACAACGTGTATATTTCCACAAATCCGGACTTTGTTGACTTAACAAATAACTACGTGGATGACGTAGGAAATGGTGAACCAATTCAAGGTTTCTTCCGTGAATTTGGCCGCATGACGGACCGTCTGTTTCCAGATGCTCAGTCATAATATAAACGGGATTCTCAGCCGAGAGAATCCCGTTTTTTTATGGAAAAAATAGTGATAGTCAAACATTTCCTCCTTCATAATTAAGCATTCCCTTCTAATAAAGACAGTTACATTTCATGTTCCTGGCTGTTCTTTCATATAGTAATGTAGGCAAAGCTTAAGGAGGGGGCATTTTTGAAACAAGAAGAACATCTTAATCTGGAAAAAGCGATACGAGAAATTACAGAAATTGCTGAAGGATTCGGACTCGATTTCTACCCGATGCATTACGAGGTATGTCCAGATGACATTATTTATACATTTGGTGCTTATGGGATGCCGACTCGGTTTTCGCACTGGAGTTTCGGAAAACAGTATTACAAAATGAAGCTGCAATATGATCTCGGTCTAAGTAAAATATACGAGCTTGTCATTAATTCTAATCCGTGTTACGCGTTTTTATTAAATTCAAATAGTCTGATTCAAAATAAACTGATTGTAGCGCACGTGTTAGCTCACTGTGACTTTTTCAAAAATAATGCGCGCTTTCAAAATACGAAGCGGGATATGGTGGAAAGTATGTCAGCTACAGCTGAGCGAATTACGGCGTATGAAAAATTATATGGAAAGGAAGAGGTGGAAGAATTCCTCGATGCTGTGCTCGCTATTCAAGAGCATATTGACCCCTCACTCGTAAGACCGAAGCTGTCATGGAGTGTTACAGAGGAGGTAGAAGAAGAGGAATTAAAGGAGCCTAAGAAACCGAGAACCCCCTACGATGATTTATGGAAAATTGGTGAATCACCAGATCAAAAGCCTGCTTTTAAAAAGCGTAAAAAATTCCCGCCACAGCCTGAGAAAGACTTGCTCTTATTTATCGAAGAATTTAGTCGGGAACTGGATGATTGGCAGCGTGATATCTTAACGATGATGAGGGAAGAAATGCTTTATTTCTGGCCGCAGCTTGAAACGAAGATTATGAATGAGGGTTGGGCGTCGTATTGGCATGCGAGGATCCTAAGAGAGCTGAATTTAACGAGTGATGAGGTTATTGACTTTGCGAATTTGAACGCGAGTGTCGTCCAGCCGTCTAAAACTCAGTTGAACCCTTACTACTTGGGACTGAAGATTTTTGAAGACATTGAAGAACGCTATAATAACCCGACTGATGAGATGAAGAAACATGGGATTGAGGAAGGTTCAGGGCGAGAGAAAATATTTGAAGTTCGGGAAATTGAATCTGATCAGAGCTTTATTCGTAATTATTTAACAAAGGATTTAGTCAAACAGGAAGATATGTATTTATTTCAAAAGCAAGGGCAGAAATATAAAATCACTGATAAAGATCATGAGTCAGTAAGAGATCAGTTAATTACGATGCGTGTCAATGGAGGCTTCCCTTATCTTACAGTTCAAAATGGCGACTACATGAAAAATGGAGAACTGTATTTGAAGCACCACTTTGAAGAGGTTGAGCTGGATATATCGTATTTAGAAAAAACGCTTCCTTATATTTATCAATTATGGGGGAGACCTGTTCATATGGAAACCGTCATTGAAGACCGCAACGTAGCCTTTAGTTACAGCGGCAAAAAGATCCAGAAAAAATACTTGTAAACACTGATTTCCAATAAAACCCACCTCAGGTCATCCAGTTTCTGGATGACCTGAGGTGGGTTTTATTGGAATATTGTATGGGTATATTGTAGGGTATTGGTGAGATTTTTGATTTAGTTCCTATACGTTATGATTTTTTGGTAAACTAGTCGTTAAACAAGAAGTGAAACTTTAGGAGGTTAAAGTGATGAGTGTATACGATTATGTGCTGACCGAGTCCGATTTTGTTCATAAAGATGATTTACAGTACCCTTTTGAAGAAAGAGGTCTTCAATTTGGGGATGGAATATATGAAGTCATTCGTGTTTATAATGGAAATTATTATTTAATTGATGAACATGTGGATCGGCTGTACCGTTCGGCTGAAGCTGTCAAATTAAAGATGCCATTTGAAAAAGAGGAGATGTATCAACAGCTGGATGCACTGCTGCAAAAGAATCAAATTCAAAATGACGCTAAAGTGTATATGCAAATCACTCGTGGCTCGGCGCCGAGAGACCATGTCTTCCCTCTTAACGTCAAGTCTAATTTGTATGCTTACGTTCAGGATCTGTCCAGAAAAATGGATTTCATGGCAGAAGGGGTATCCGCTATTACGACACCGGATATTCGCTGGGATTGGTGTTACATCAAAAGTCTGAATTTACTTCCAAACGTAATAGCAAAGCAGGAAGCGAGTGAACAAGGCTGCTTTGAAGCGATTCTTCATAAAGATGGGGAAGTGACAGAATGCAGTTCCTCGAATGTGTATCTAGTTCGTGATGGCAAAGTTTTCACATATCCTGCTAAAGAAAATATTCTCCACGGTTGTGTCCGCACACGTATCAAACAGTTTTGCGAAGATGAAAGCATTCCATTTGTGGAAGAATCGTTCCGAGTGGAGGATATCCAATATGCCGATGAGTTGTTTTTAACGAGCAGTACGGCTGAGGTGATGCCTATTGTTCAAGTGGATGGGAATGCTGTAAAAGATGGCAAGATTGGAGCTATCACAAGAAAGCTGCAGCAGAAGTACGAACAGGATGCAGCCATTAAAGAATCTCAATCCATGTTTACGCATGTAAAAGCCAGTAAATAAGCAAACATTCCTGTAGTAATGGAGGTTATTTTTTGAAAAAAATCAACTTAGAAATGAGTCAAGATCAATACGAAAAACTGGTAGAGACGGTGTTTCTCGGGACATGGATGGTCAATTCAACCCAACTTGAATTGGATGAGTCATTCGAAGACGTCCGCAACCTGGTTCTTTCTAAATATAATGAGGCTGGACTTGAAGGTAAAATAACGTATCAGGAACCGTTCGATGTCCATGATCTGGCAGTAGAATATGAAAATGAGCTGCTTGATAACTACGTGGAAGAATATGACGAATTCAGCTTTTGGGATAAATTGGTCGAAAAATTAGCTGAGAAAGAGTTAATTAAAGAATTTGGCCCGCTTCCTGACTCGTTAACGGAAAAAATGATAGCCAAAAGCGTCCAATACGAAGAAAAAATAGGCAAAGAGCTGGAGGAGCGAGGTCTTACAAACCTTAATCTGAACGCATAAAAAGAAGCGTGAACCCATCGCACAGGTTCACGCTTTTTTTTGACCCACACGACGTGGGGGAGTTCGGTGTTGGCACAGGACGTGCCGGTTTTAACCGAACTTCCTTGATTGCCGAACTTAGTCGAACTTCCTCTGTTCCCGGTCTTAATTCAAAACAGTCTATCGAGGCGTTTGCGCTTTGGCCCGCTTAGGCTGACTCCAAAGATTGGCTATCGGCCGAGCACCTTGATAAGCCGCCTGGATAAAGGGACCTAATAGTAAAGCAACGATCAAAGTACCGATGCCTACGGGCGCACCCAGCAAAAATCCAATCAAAGCCATTCCCGATTCCGTGAAGATTCGAACAGAACTTTTGGATTGCTTCGTTTTCTCATTCATAATCATCATAAAATGGTCTAGCGGTATACGCGGGAAGGGAGTTCGTAAATAAATCGCAATTCCAACGGCTGTTGCGATCAATCCCAGGGTAAATATGCCCCACTGTGTCCACCAAACTTCAAAGGAAGCGTGGTCAAGTGTTCCATAAAGAAAAATATCAAGTGTTCGTCCACGTAATATAATGGGGAGCAATGACTCAAATTGAGGCCGCTTCCGTTCAATCCAGGCATTCACGAGAAGCAGAATGACAAATGCAATAATCATTACGCTGCCTACAGTTATCGGTGCGTGTCTCGATATTCCAACAGCCACACTATCTCCAGGACCTACACCTAAACCTGATTTAATGATCAGCGCGAGCCCTAGACTTGAAATAACCAGCCCCGCAACGTATATAATAAATAAATAAAAGTATTTCATCGTTGCCACCTTCAGTCTACACTGTACTTTTTTAATCATATACGTTGATTTCCCCAATGTAAACCATTCATGTTTTTGAACGGAGATAGAAGGGAAATTTAAGAGCAGATAAATGTTAAGGAGGACGACTACATGCAATATGCAATTGTTACAGGAGATTCGAGAGGACTTGGCGAGGCGATTGCCCAACAGTTTTTGGAAAAATCGATTCGCGTTATTGGGGTGTCCAGACATGCTAATAAGAGGCTTCGCCAATTAGCTGAACGGTTGGAGGTGGACTATACACATGTGCCTTGTGATTTTAGTGACCAGGATGAACTCGGGAGAGGGATCAAAGAAGTGATGAGGCACGCTGCAAAAGGGGATGCCCACTTCATTTACCTTGTTAATAATGCTGGAGTCATTGAGCCGATTGAAACGGTGGGAAATTTTCATGTGAAAGATGTGAACCGGCACTTGATGGTTAACGTCACAGCACCTATTATGTTCACCAATTCCTTATTGAAAGAAGCCAATGAGCACGAAATAAATACGTCGATTATAAATATCACTTCAGGAGCGGCGGAAAGATCGGTCCACGGCTGGAGTGTCTACAGCAGTTCCAAAGCAGCCATCAACCGCTTTACCGAAACCACGGCCTTAGAGCAGGAAATGGCCGGACATTCACACAAAGTGTTTGCCTATAGCCCTGGTGTGATTGATACAGATATGCAGAAGGAAATCCGCTCTTCCAAGGAATCGGCATTTGCGGATCTTGATAAGTTTAAGTCCTTGAAAGAGGAAGACAAACTGAATTCTCCTAAAACAGTGGCAGCGGTTTTAATGGATTTGCTAAATGATTATGCATCTATTGAGAGTGGAAAAGTGTACAAGCTATATGACCTGATTAACAAATCATAACGTGAGCTGTGCTCAGGTATAAATCTGTTTCGCTCAGCAAAAACAGCGGTAATGTTAACATCAAGTAGATGGAAAACCATTTTGAGGAGAGGCGATCGCTATGAACAATTTGCACAATGCACTAAAAGAAAAAGTCGGTTTCGGTACAGCACCCTTAGGAAATATGTTTCGCGAGGTTTCAGAGGAAGAAGCTCAAGAAACAATCAAAACTGCTTGGGATCAAGGCATTCGTTATTTTGATACAGCCCCTTTGTATGGTGCTGGCTTATCAGAATTGCGATTAGGTAAAGCTTTATCCAACTATAATCGAGATGACTATGTGGTAAGCACAAAAGTGGGACGCGTCATTTCAGATGAAATGGAAGAAAAAGAAGGACTGTTCGAAGACGCACGTAAAAACAAAGTGATTACTGACTATACCGAAGATGCAACGCTCCGCTCGATTGAGCAAAGTTTAGAGCGGCTTAAAACCGATCACTTGGATGTGGTTTATGTTCATGATATTTCGCCTGATTTTCACGGTGATGAATGGATTTCGAAGTTTGATGAGGCCAGAAAAGGAGCATTTCGCGTGCTAACGCGGCTTCGTGAAGAAGGGGTTATTAATTCCTGGGGCATCGGGGTGAATACGACAGAACCGATCGAACTTGCGTTGGAGTTAGAAGATGCAAACCCTGACCTATGCTTGCAGGCTACTCAATACACACTTCTCAACCATGATCGCGCTTTACAGCGATTAATGCCAACTGCACAAGAAAAAGGTGTGGGCATTGTAGTCGGCAGTCCGTACAATTCAGGCGTCTTACTTGGAGGTTCTCATTACAACTATGAAAAAGCACCATCCGAAATTATGACAAAAGTAGAGCAATTAAATGGGATCGCCAAGAACCACAAGGTTAGCTTAAAGGCTGCTGCCCTTCAATTTTCAACAGCACATCCCGCGGTTGCAGCCGTTATTCCAGGTTCCACTCGTCCAGATCGAATTAAGGAAGACCTGGCGTCTATGAAAACAGAGATCCCAGCTTCCTTTTGGCAGGAACTCGTAGAAAGAGAATTTATCTCACCGAAAGCTCCGCTGCCAAATAAGAAGTGAGTTATGGATACAATCGTTTAATAGCTGAACGATAACCCGAATAAAGGAACCTTATAATAGAGTGCCCTTATTCGGGTTTTTGTGTTTAAAGCATTTCAGACGGAAGAGACTCCTATAGCTTGCATGAATTTGCTTTTAATTAATTAGTGATGCGTGATAGTTATCGCCACTTGGTCAGATCGGGCTTCGAGCGAAACTTCGCCACCGATTGGAAAAGTGAATTGCGGTGTCGTATGCCCAAAGCTGGCTTCGGCCACAACAGGTATGTGCAAAAGCTCAGGCTTGGAGCTAATGATCTTTCTTAAGTCCGACATACTTATATTTGAACCCTTTTGAAAACGTCCAATTACGAGGCCGCGAACTTGATTGAAATCTGGCTGATGGATTAATGATTGCAGATCACGATCAAAAGTAGGAACATTCGTCAGAAAATCATCTTCCAGGAATAATACTTTTCCTTCCAGGGAAGGCATGTATTCCGTACCCTGCAACAGATTTAATGTACATAAATTTCCGCCCATGCTAACCCCCTCAGCCCGTCCTTCATGGATGACAGCATATCCCTCATGGAGGTGAAAGCAGCGGTTCTCCTGATCCATGAACCATTTGTCATCACTCCAGTGATTTGCAGGAGAAATGTCTACAGGGTCTGAGTTTAAAAACATTTTCTTGAAATATTCCTCGGTGTACTCTATCCCTTTTTCCATTCCAAACGTTGAAAAATGTGGGCCGGAATAAGTAACTAAGCCCGACTTTCTGTAAATGGCGTTGGCAAGCGCTGTAATGTCTGAAAAACCACACAATATCTTAGGGTTTTCGGAAATGAGGTTATAATCTAAGTATTGCAGCAGCTGGTTACTGTTATAGCCGCCAATCGTTGTTAAGATGGCTTTTACTTCCTGGTCTCTAAAGGCCTCGTGGATGTCAGATACGCGTTGTTCAATAGTGGGATTCTCATTATAGGCATGCTGGCTGAAGGAAATGGTAAGTCCCATTTGCTTAAAGCGCTGAATGGCAAGATCGCGCTGGTCGTCCGCAATCATAGCCATACTTTCTGCCGGAGAAATAATACGGATCTCGTCACCCTCTGTAAGTTTTGGCGGGATCATCTTTCATCACTCGCTTTCAGTAATTATTGGAAAATTAATACTATACGTTTAGATACTATCATCATATAATAAGTCTAACTTGTTTAGAAGGGGCTATTTACTTTATAGCAATGAGGTACAGATAATGTTAATTACACGGGGAGTAGGGGGAGGATTTTTATGTTTTCTTTGCAAATAAAGGAAGATCTATCACTTAAATTACTTGAAAAAGGAGATACAAAAGAATTATTTTCTCTGGTGGAAGAATCAAGAGATTACTTGAGAGAGTGGCTGCCATGGGTCGATGACATGAATCGTGAAAAGGATTATGAGCCCGTTATTGAACTGTGGATGAAACAATTTGCTTCTCAGGAGGGACTTCAGGCAGGGATAATTTACAAAGGAAAATTAGCAGGAGTTGCTGGCTTCAACAGCATTGATTGGGCAAACAGGATAGCGACTATCGGGTACTGGTTATCGGAAAAATATCAGGGCTTTGGAATCGTAACAGCCGTTGTGCAGACATTAATAAACTGTGCCTTTGCAGAGTATAGTCTCAATCGTGTGGAAATAGAGTGTGGGGTTGAAAATAAAAAAAGTCGCGCTATTCCTGAGAGAATTGGTTTAAGGCAAGAAGGTGTTAAAAGGGAAGGCGAATATTTGTATGATCATTTTCATGATTTAGTTTTGTACAGTGTTCTTGCCAAGGAATGGAAGGTAGAAACTTTGAGAAAAGGAAAGACTATAAAAGGAGATAAAAATGATACATAGAATGGGATTATTTAGTGAATATTTAAATCTGATAAAAGAAGGTACGAAAAAAGTTGAGGTACGGTTATTTGATGAAAAAAGAAGAAAAATTAATACGGGAGATATTATTGAGTTCATAAAAGTACCCGAGCAAAATGAATCTATAAAAGTCAAAGTAGTAGAACTAAAGAAGTATGAAACATTTAAACAGATGTATGAAGACATCCCCTTTAAGGATTTTGGAAATGAAGGGTGGAGTCTTGAAAGTATGGTAAGTGGCACATATGAAATCTACACAAGGGAGCAGGAAAGGCAATGGGGAGCGCTAGCAATAAGAATCGAACATTAAGAAAATTGAGGAAACCCAAGATCAAAACTTCCAATCGGGCTTCCCGACACGAACCAATCAACTTAACTCGTTGATTGGTTTTTCAGGCTTCTTTCCCTTTTTATGAGAAGTGATAAAATACTCGACTTCTTTCTTCGAAAAACCAAGTGCCTTGGCTATCTTCAACAACTGTACCCACTCGTGATCGAGCTGCCCCGACCGTTCTTTTTTCAAAGATTCCATTTGTTCACATATCCCCTAGATTCCTTATTTTGTTTCCCTTGGCACCATTCCATATAGGAAAAAGTCAACGATCTCCTTGGCTAAACCTACAGCTGTCGCTTCATTGGAAAAAAGTTTCGTAATGGTAAGGCGCTCAATCGCACCTACTAACACCTGGGCAACTAACTCCATGTTCAGTTGACCGGAAAAATAGTTGTTTTGTTGCTCGAAAATCAAATTTTCGCGGATCTGATCCACCATTGATTGCTTGATGTTTGTGGCTTCTTCTGATTCGTAGAAACCGATTTTCGTCAAATGTGGGTGATCTGCGAAAAATTGAAGAATGGCAGATAGACTCTTGGTGATTCGTTCTGGAAGGGAATCCGTATTCAGTTCTGGTTCTAACCGACTGTCTACGGTGAGTTGCTCCAATTTTTCCTGAAAAGATTGGACTAACTCACTATAAATATGCTCTTTGCTTGTAAAATATAAGTAAAAAGTGGGCTGCGTAAAACCAGCTCGTTTTACGATGGTACTGATTGTGGCTTTAAAATACCCCTTCTCAGCGAATTCTTCTGCCGCAATCGATAACAAGCATTCTTTACTTTCCATACCGATTGATCCCTTTTTTCTCCCTCGCGCTCCCATGATGCATGCTCCATTCAATAATATTCGAACAATTCTGTTATATTACTTAGTAGTATTATAATGATTACTTGTGAAAAAATCAACTATTTTTTGGAAATTTAGAACTATGACTTCATCTGTTTTTAATCACGGTCACACATACTGAATTTAGCACCTACTTTCTTCTTGACATGTTCCATTCACTTGCATAACTATGAAAACACTGCCCAGCCTGTCGGAAGGTCAATCACTTTCGAGGATTTATGACATGGATCCTTATGCCAGCTTCAGCTTTTCTTTCCGGAGTTTTAGCTGAATATATAGGGACATCCTCGACGATATTTATAGGCGGTATTACATCAATGGCTGCTTCATTGATTTATTTACATCCCTCGTTAGGAAAGGACTGTTCGTGATCTATTTGTGTTCCATTAACTCCAAAACCCTTTAAACTCGTCTTTAATCTCCCTGCGTCTCATGAAATAAAAAGGTGATAGAATGGGCACAATGGTCTTAGTTAAAGAAGGCCGATGAGCGAAAACTGATACTATGTAAGGAGGTCCATTAATGAAAGTAAGAATTGAATTCACCTATAAAACACCAAAAGGAACCAACGCCACATTCAGCTCCGAGGAAATGAATGCTGGTAAAGCGATATTACTTACTGAAGATCTGGAACGTACGGAGCGCGGCAAAAACTTAACCTTTATTGACAGCATGGAAAACTCATGGACTTTAAAAGAGTTGAAAGAATTTATGAAGGAAATCGAGACAGAACCACACAATATTACAGTTTATTTTGACGGGGGCTTTGATCTTGAGACAAGAAAGTCGGGCTTAGGCTGTGCGATTTATTATGAGCAGAATGGAAAATCACTTCGGCTGCGAAGAAATGCATTAGTGCAGGAGCTTAACACAAACAATGAAGCGGAATACGCCGCCCTCCATCTTGGATTGCGGGAATTAGAACACATGCAAGTCCATGATCTTCCTGTTAGATTAGTTGGGGATTCTCAAGTAGTCATCAATCAGTTAAATGGGGAGTGGCCGTGTTTGGAAGAAGAATTGTCCAAATGGGCGGATCGAATTGAAGCGAAACTAAGTCAATTACGGATTCAACCAGAATATGAATTGGTTTCCAGAAAGAAAAACCGGGAAGCGGATCGATTAGCCACACAGGCATTAAAGGAAATTGAAATAACGAGTACAATTGAGACCGCATCCGATATGTAATAGTGGAGTAAAGGATCTTATTATAGCTAATGGGGAGCTTGAGATGGAAATTTCATTAGTAAGACATGGTAAATCTAAGCATATAGAGAACACACGAATAACCTGCCTGGAATATAAGCACTGGATTGAAAAATATGATGATAGCGGGGTGGCGGAAGAAGAGATTTATCCCGCCCATACCATTGAAAAAGTGAAAGAAGCGAATATCGTGGTGACGAGCCACCTTATCAGGTCAGTCGAATCTGCTAAGCTATTACATTCTGCCAGTAATGTTATTTCGGATTCTATATACACAGAAATCGCATTGCCAACTATTTCCGCAAAATTACCAGGTGTAAAACTCACTCCTGCAATCTGGACGGTGATCACAAGGTGTTTGTGGTTTGCTGGATACTCTAAACAGTGTGAGTCACTACGCGAAGTTAAGGTGAGGGCTGAAGAGGCAGCTTATCATTTAATCAGGTTTGCACATGAACACCATACTGTTGTTTTAGTGGGACACGGCTTTTTCAACCTATTTATTGGAAAGGAATTACGAAGAAGGGGATGGAATAGTTATACAAAACAATCTACTACACACTGGAATTGTACGCCATTCTTTTTAAGCGACAAGAAAGATGGACAATAGTCTGCTCATGAGTACAAATTTTTTAAGGGGGACGCCATGATCATCAAGTGGATAGTTTGTAAGGTACCGGAAAATAAAAGGGAAGAATTTTCATATGCACAAACACAATGGAAATCGCTTCGTAATATAGAGGGGTTTCTAGGGCAGATAGGTGGATGGGATTCGCAAATGTCATCCAAAGCTGGGATTCTATCATTTTGGAAGGAATTCCAATCTTACCGGGCTTTTATGGAGAATGAGCATGATAAGATCTTCAAAAGGAATCAGCAAGCTAATACATATAGTAACATTTCAGTAGAGATCTACTCAGAAACAGTGGCTTTATCTGGCGTTGACATTATAGATTCTTTAACCCTTGCAACCTTTGTAAGGGTGGCATCATTTACGGCTCCTGTAACCATGCCTAATCATCTTGAAGCAATACAAAAAAATTTAGAAGAGGGGCCTATATATCAGGACGTGTTAGCGAACGTTTTCAGTAAAGATAGGGAAAAGAATTGCCTTTTGGCTTCCTTAGGGAGAGGTAAGGAATCCCTTAAGAAATGGGAGGATTCACCATCAAATAGCAGCAAAGAATCCGTTGATATCCAAGAAACCTTACTACAATTAGAAAAGAATTGGTTGATTATTTAGCTGAAATCGAGGTGTTTGTTGATTACTCTGATTATTGGTACAATTTAACTAACGATAGTTCACTTCATTGTGCGTCCAGACGGGAGTGATGAATATTCACTTAGTGATCGCGTTATTAGGAATCATTTCTTCTGCTATGTTTCTATATTATTGGGGAAAATCGGGTTATGATTATGAGGGAAAGAAGGAAGAAAATGATTAGTCTCCCGTACTTAGCCGCTTTGAGGTCAAAGATATGTTCTTCAAAATCTCAATGAATCGAGGTGTAAAAATGGGGTTGGCTCTAGGTATTTTCATTACCTTTGTCCTTATTGGGATCATCCGTGTTTTACTTGGGATCCCATCTGCACGTAGTCAATCAAAATCATATCACGATCGTGACTATTCTTAGGTTTTCTAGTACAATGGCGTCTTATCCATCAACCATTAGTTTGCGCAATACCTTCTCTTCCCAACTTAACCCCTTTTGGCTCGTCATTTATGAAGCAAGGACAGCATATGCGTATAGAAAGGTCAGGTGAAAAATTGAGGAGGGGGCTAGATGGAAGGCGTTATTTACGTTTTTATCGTTTTCCTGCTTATTTCATTGTTGAGTGATAAGTATGTGAATGGATGGTTAAAGCTAACCCTCTTTGTGTACTATGGTGTGATCATTTTTTACTTCTCCAGAGGGTATAGCAAGATTATGAGCAATCGAGTTGAGTATGCTTCAAATAATGAGTATGACTTTAGGGATAAAGCGGATGTAAAGGCCTTGTTCTCCTTTTGGGAAAAACGATCGGATTTCGTTGATGGGTTTCTCGCGTTTTATTTTCTTCCGCTGCTAGCCTTTCTGGTGTATTCATACTATAAACGTATTACTCATAGCAAAACTGGCAAACACACGTTTTTGACATACTTCAGTATGATTCCAGTTACCGTGGTTTATCTTTTGCTGCTTTTATTTTTTGCAATGCTAGGTTATCATCCATAATACTCCGAGAAGGAAGTTAGTTAATCGGGGATTGTGCCCCTTCTGAGTGGAAATTTAGTTTCTCTTATGAAAAAGTGCTTTAGTCGAAGCGGCACTTTCCAGCTCCTCAATGGCCTTGCAGTAGGTCTTCTGAATATCTCCTTTCAATACCTTTACAGGTTTTTTTACAAAATGAAGCATTTTCTTATTAATAAACCAGTCCCCAGGGATGACCGCTTCCTGGTCGAAATCCTTCCACACGCTGGTTAGCTGAGGGCTGTAGATCTTAGGCGATATCGGCTTTAGCGAACATGGATTACTTGTTAACTCGTGCTTCTCGTCAGGTGCTGTTTCTTTTATATGATGAAACAGATGCGGCCAAAAGTCATGGCGTGATCCCGTATGCGGATTTGCTTCTGCCCAGTCGATCGTATGCTTCAGACGGCTTGGTACCGAGAATAATAATGGATATAACCCTTTGCCGAGATTAATGCGTTCCTTGACGGATGAGAAATGATGCACGGCACCTCCGGCTAACACGGTACTCTTTTGAATGGAGGGTGTGTAAGGGAATAAAATATGGTTGAATTCGAAGACATCTTGCAGCTTAAAAAGGATCGAATCCAGCACGGTTTCTCGATACTGTTTATGTTGGACGACGCGTTCCTCAATGTATTGCTGTTCATTAATAATCAACGCAACAGTCAGCACTTCTTTCGAAGACTCTTTCCAGAATTGAGTCCAAAAAGGTTCCATGAACGTTGATATTTCCATGAAAGACAGCAGATGAAAGAGAGGTGAACCGCGTTTTTTGCTTTCTTCATACAGCAGTAACTGCGGGTAAGCATCTTGAAAAATCAGCCAGTTGCCACGTTCCAGGAAGGAAAAAAAGTCAGTTTGTTCTTTTCTGGATAGCAGAAAGGGTAAATATTCACCTTTGAGATCTGTCATATTCCAGCCCGCATTGCGTGAAACTAGATGAGCTAATAATGCCCAATGGATTTCGGGATGTTTTTGATAAAAATCGAAGTAGGCTTGAGTTCGGGTAACATTATTTCGGTTATGTTCACGAGTTGTGAAGCGAATCGTTTGGATCATATCTTCTTCTTCATTTGTGAGCTCATAGTGTTTAATCGATTTAGACTTTTTAATGATTTTTTTCAATTGCTTCGTTACTTTCTTTCTCTGTTTCTGTGTCTGTGTCCATTTCAAGATGATCTTTTCCTTTCTCTCAACAGTGATTTATGCATTTATCTGATGTAGCTTATGGAAAATAATTGTAATGTTAGTATTCACGTCTCTATTTTCGCTTATACAGGCAATGGAACAGGAACACGTTCTTAGGTTATGGATGAATGAAAACAGGAGTACCGATCGGGATAATACTGGCCAGTTCCTCCACATCTCGATTGTACATACGGATACAGCCGAGGGATACAGCTTCGCCAATTGAGCTTGGATCATTGGTTCCGTGAATGCCGTAATGCTGTTTGGATAAACTCATCCACATAGTTCCGAACGGCCCGCCTGGATTGGGAGCTTTGTTAATAATAATGTAATGGCCAGTGGGAGTCCCATGTAACATTCTTCCCACTGCTATGGGATACTGTTTTTGCAGCACTCCATTTCTGAATAACTTAAGCTGACGATTCGTTAGCGAAACGTCAATTTGATAAGGAATCGTTTCAATTGGTGGAAATCCTGGTATTACGATGGATTGCCCAGGATAAATGAGGTTAGGGTTAATGGAAGGATTGACATTTATAATCATCGCGAGCGGTGTCCGGTAATCTCTTGATATCTGTGTAAGTGTTTCACCTGGTTTAATCGTGTGAATCACTAGTATCACCTCCATAGAATGTACAGATAATGTAGATTATGAGAAGTGTTACAAGAGAGTGATTTTCACCAAAGGTATTAAAAAAGGGCGTCTGTAAAAAGATCGCCCCTTTGTTGACTAATAAACTTTGTCTCCATTGAAAATGGAGTTCTTCACAACAACATAATCAACATTTCGAATGGCCTCAAGTTTGCTTCCTCCAGCATACGAAATAGCCGACTGAAGATCCTGTTCCATTTCTACCAGTGTATCTTTTAAGGAACCTTTGTGCTCTACATACATTTTCTTACCTTCAACATTCTTCTTTTCACCTTTTTGATATTCAGAGGCAGAGCCGAAATATTCTTTGTACAGCTTGCCGTCCTTTTCAATGGTTTCACCTGGAGATTCTTCGTGGCCCGCAAACAAGGAACCGATCATGACCATGGAAGCGCCAAACCGAATTGATTTCGCAACATCTCCATGTGTACGAATGCCGCCATCCGCAATAATTGGTTTGCTGGCCGCTTTTGCACACCAGCGTAACGCCGCTAACTGCCAGCCGCCTGTTCCGAATCCGGTTTTAATTTTCGTTATACATACTTTTCCTGGTCCGATACCGACCTTCGTTGCATCTGCCCCCGCATGTTCTAATTCTCTTACTGCTTCTGGGGTCCCGACATTGCCGGCAATCACAAAGGATTGAGGGAGTTTTGCCTTAATATATTGAATCATCTTAATTACGGCATTGGAATGACCGTGCGCAATATCAATCGTAATAAACTCAGGAGCGATGTGTTCAGCTGCCAGCTGTTGAATAAATTCATATTCTTCATCTTTGACCCCGACACTAATTGAAGCGATTAAGTCTCGTGATTGCATATCTTTAATAAAAGCAAGACGCTTCTCTGGTTCAAAACGGTGCATTACATAGAAGTAACCGCCTTCCGCTAAAGACAGAGCCACTTCCTCATCGATAATGGTCTGCATATTGGCAGGCACGACAGGCAGTTTAAATGTATATTCGCCAAAGCTTACGGTTGAGTCACATTCAGATCGACTATTTACCACACATTTTGCAGGAATTAATTGGATATCTTCGTAATCAAACACGTTTTCCATCATTCACACCCCTAAAACCGAATGTTTTATTATATGTTTTGAAAATCGTTCGTACATAAGTTAATTTACACGATACAAGTCAAAATGTCAAAGCTATAGTACAGCTAGAGTAGTTTTTTATAAAGAACTGGGTGTTAAGCCGTGGTTGTTTACAACAAGAATCTTAACAGGTAAAACTGTAACACTAAGCCTAGGATTCATTATCCAGCCAATTATAATAAAGATTTGATGAATCGGCCATGACTTCTTTTCTTACAATTTGGATAAAAGCTTCCTTGAGACTACCGTAAAAATAGCCGAGGAACGATTTCTTAATCGTACCTTGGCGCTGTGCGAAAACTGCCCGCTTAAATGTACGGTTGATCTGTTCGATGTACCATTCAAGAGGCTGCGTAAGGTTTACTTTTTGATAGGCGCGTTGAACACTTTTCCAGGCTGATAAAATATCATGAGGAGTTAAAAATGGACGAGAAACGTTTAGAAAGGATTCAGGTATGTAAGAGGGGAGATAGTCCGCATCGATGACTGGCGGGTGCTGGATCTTCTCTTGTATGTTATCTGTTTCTGCAGGTTGTGTTTCATGGAGTGTTTGTTCGGTTGGAGCTGTTTCGGGGGCACTGTCTAGTGAGGAAGGAGCCACAGGTTTCTTCTTTGGCAAACGTTCGCTTCCTTCTGCCTGCAACACGAGAATATTAACGCCACGCTTTCCGTTTGGCCTTAGAGTGGGGACTCGCTTGAGCAGACCTTTCTTTTCTAAACAATTAATCGCTCGTATAACTGTGCTGCGGCTTTTATTCGTTTTATCCTGAATGGTTTCCACTTTTGCAAAGGAAACCCCGGTATACTTAACCGAATGTCGCCATATATATTTTAAAACAGTAAGTGTTCCTTCTGATAACGCTTGTTTGTGATGATACAAGAAGGCCCGTACACGGAGGTCAAGTTCTTTTTTACTGGGGAAAGATTGAAGGTTGCGGATTTCTGCTAGATTCATTTCTGGAATTCCTCATTTCGACTGTTCTTATATCTATAATCGAAACAGGTGTAGTAGTAGGTGTCGCTATCGGTTCATTTTTTTAAAAATTTATTGGGCAATCGTTGTCTGTATTTATTTCAAATCTTTTTATCATCATTGTTTACTCTATGTTTCCGACCATGGTTTTGCCTTGTAAAGCCTTATATAGCAGTGCTTTTTCACTGATCGATACCGTGTCACCTGGGGTGTCTAATCGGGTGTCAAAGCGTAGAAAATGATGAGTGAAGAACAGGTAGACATGGAGTTATTACATCTTCGAAAAATGCTTGATAGTCTGCTGGGATTTTTTTGTTGATTGACAATATAGTGTTCGGCAATACGACGGACCATTTTGTTGAAGATTAAAATATGAATTTTAGTGAAGAGGAGTATCTTTGGTTATAAATATCGACTTGGAAATCCACAGTAAGTTTTGGTGATATTGAAATGAAGCTTAATAATGGTATACTCATAATATAGGAGAAATACGAAAGGTGGAACTGATTTGCCAACATACTTGTAATGGTTCAGCAGCTAAATAGTACATTTCTTTTTTTGAACATGATGTTCAATGACGGGAGAAGTGTGCCTATTTTTAACCATTACAGGAAACGCAGGATAATCAGTTGTTTTACTTCCAGCGGGATACCTGTAAGGTATTCCGCTTTTTTAATGGGAAATATTTTTCATTCAACCGTTTTTTTGCGTTCCTATGAATAAATAGGAGGAACTGGTGTATGAGTTTTAATAATTTATTCACTTATGAAATCATTGCTCAGGAAACACCTTATATAAAACGAAATTGTAGTAAATGTAAAACGAACACAGAATTTTATTGTAGTGAGAAATTCAGGGTAAATGCAAATCAGAAAATAGTTGATATTTGGCTTATTTATAACTGTACACATTGTGAGGGAACTTGGAATTACCCTATCTTTTCGAGAGTACATGTTAATAAAATTGACTCTATGCTAATTCAAAAGTTTACGAATAATGATAAAGAGACAATCTGGTACTATGCTTTTCAAATCAATAAATTAAGAAAACTATGTCATGATGTGAATACGGATATACGATACGAGGTAAGAAGAGAAAAGCTCGATTCACTATCTAACGAGTTGACTATAAAACTTTGCTATAAATATGATTTTGGTCTTAGAATAGATAAACTAATAGCAGAAATTTTTGGCATTTCAAGGTCAAAAGTAAATAAAATGTCTCAGAACGGATTTTTTTTACTGAACCCAAACATTAATTTGAAGAGCAAAGTTATTGATAACCTGCAAATTACTGTCAGAGGTGATTGGTACAAAGCTGATGCTTTGACAAAATTTTACGATTATAAAACTTAATCCACAATCGGGCCCTATCTGGAGTAAGAATCGGCGTCCTATCTTTCCGAAATCGCCATGATTGTGGAGTAAGGAAGGTAATTAGCTGGTTCATCTTGAAAGTGTAAGTTATACCAGAACAATACGCCGTAAATGAATTTTGACCAAAGGGATGATCTATAAAAGGGATTAAATGGGAGGGAAAAGAAAATGGATGTAAAGACACTTTTGTTACAACAATGGGCAAGCTGCCTAGATGAACAAGACTGGTTTCCACCACTTGAAAAAGCGCTAGAGGATATCACTTTTGAACAGGCAATTTGGAAACCAGCTGATAGAACAATGAATTCCATTTGGGAATTAGTTTGTCATTTACTTTTCTATGAAAAGAGATATCTGATGCGATTTCTTGGTGAAACAGCGAATGAACCCCAGGCAGAAGTTAATGAAGATACATTTCGATTACCAACTGAGACGTTAGAAGATTGGAAGAAAACAAAACAAGAATGCTTTTATGTTCATCGTGAACTTGGAAAAATACTAGCAGAATCAGAACATGAAGATTTGTATAGACAGGTCCCAGGAGAAGATAATTCGTTAGTGCTTGAACTGAAGAGTTTAGCATTGCACAACGCATATCATATTGGGCAAATTGTATCCCTGAGTAAAATGCAAGGAGCTTGGGCTGGGAAACGCAGCTTTTAAAAAGCTTCATTAGTTTTACAGCTAATCAATTGTAAGGGCGCGCTAATCAAATAGTGCGTCCTTATGATACGGACAGACCAGATAATTGAATTAGAAAAGACATCTTTTTAAAGAAAGACGTTTGATCACGTCATGAATTTTGTTATACATATCGAACATGATGGCATATTATTCAATGTTGTTGATTGTGAACATGGAAGAAGAAAATCATGGGAGAATACTGTGCGGATTGCGATGCTTCTCATAAGAAGCCTATCAGAAACAAATACAGGGAGAAACAACAAAGAATTTTGTATCAAAAAGCGAATCATTTGACGTAAATATTAAACAAACAAGCGCGATTGTCCAAGAGTGGCAGTCGCTTTTTGTGCTAATGCAGCAGGATTATTAAAGGATATCAATAAAATAAATTTCAAAATTTGAAGTTGGGGTGTTTTTTATTGAGTAAAGATAAGGAAAATCCTGAAGAAAGAAGAGAAAGATTGAGACAAGAAGAAATAAAGAGAAACCCTGGAGGGGGTATTTATGGTGGAGGACTTCCTGATTTAGTTGGGAGTTTGGGTTGGAAAGGTACTGGAATACTTATTCTTTTAATAATAGTAGGTTTTATAATTTATTCCGTCTTCTTCAATTAAAGAGCCATTATCTGGAAGACTTGAATTCGAGATATTTGATACACTTTTAAGAGTTTTTCACCTGTTCAATCCCAATTATGGTAAGAAAATTTTTTGTGCTTGAAACTATGTTGGATCCCAACCGTAAATATAGATAAGGGGAAGGATGGGAAGCTATGAAGAAATATTTCATTTTTATAGGGAGTTTCATTTTACTTTACTTAGTTTATCAAATGGCATCAGGTTTAATTTTGACTATGAATTATACTCCAGACATTTCTTTTTTAGGAGGTTCTTTTCCTCAAGAAGTGAGTTTTGGGCGAAGAAGCTTTCATTTGTTGGTCATAATATTGATCGCTAGCCTTGCCTATTTCTTTTCCCAAAAAACACAAAATAATTAGATCTTCTTAAAGAATAGGGGCGCAAAAGTTGAATAAAGGGCTGCCTAAATACAGTCCGTTTTATTTTTTCATACGGCTATCGAGTAGGATAGTTAAAGGAGAATAATGTATTTTAAGGGGGAGATTACAGTTAAGCGTTTTTTATACTATTTCGCTTGGACAATTATAATTGGTCTTATAATCTACTGGGGAATGAAGTATCAATCTCGGCTAGAAGAAGTAGCAAAAATGGAGTTCGAATTATTTCCTGTTATAATGTTTGCTGCCATATTCCCTATTGTGATTGGACTGTTCTTACGATTGCCTAAATTGATAATTGAAATTAAAGAGAACAAGCAATGGACTTTTGACTGGGTTAGGTTCATAGCAATTGCATTACCATCTCTCTACATAATAACAATGTCAATTTTGCCATACTCACCTTTGGGTCAAGGCTCCATCTCTATACCAGAGATAATTCTAATTGGAAGTCCGACAGTTACAACAATAGCCGGGATAGTTTTTGGTTACGTCTTATTAGACAGTTTTAAAAAATAGTCTTCAACTAACGGCTGCGTTAGCATAATAACTAAAGGTTATTTTTTGAAGTTCTTTTAAACTTATCGATCTTCCGTAAACGGGGCGCAATTTCGGAGTAAATATATATTATACCCTTTCTAACTAACGGGGGAGTAGAGTTTAATTTAGTGTATTTTTTGTTTCAGGGCAGGTGATTTGTAATGATTTGGTTTTTGGCTTTGTGCGGATTTTCCGCAGCGTTAGGGGCATTTATTGAATGTGAAAAAGTAAATAAAGAGAACAAAAACTTGAGAGCAAGAATTCAAAAATTAGAAAAAGAAGTATATAAATAATTTCACTAGCAGAGTGCTTGAGTAAGATTGTTTTGGAGATATCTCGACTTTGAGTCTTCCGTATAAGGGGCGCAAGAATTTAATAGCGATGGGATGTTTCAGTAGTTTTACATATAGAAGAGGTGACTAAGCCATGAACCATTTAACCAAAGGATTATACGGAGAAAATGCTCACGTAAACACATTGACAATTTTTGATGGATTAGGCACTGAACAAGCAGGTGAGGTGGTTCTTAGCCAGCATTCAATATGGCAAATTCTAAATCATATGATCTACTGGCAAGAATATATTTTACGTCTTTTGAGGGGAGAAAAGACAGTACCGCCGAAACATGCTTCAGAGACATGGCCTACAGAGGTAAAACCACTTACCAAAAGGGATTGGAAATTGGCCGTAAACAGATATACAAATGGTTTAAATGAAGCTGTACAATTAGCAGAAAACGAGCATGGTGTTTCAAATGGTCAAGTGAGACATCTTCTTTCTTTAATTTCTCATAACAGTTATCATTCCGGACAAGTTGTGTTCATCAGACGTAATTTGAATCAGTGGCCCCCTCCTACGGGTGGAGATACGTGGTAGCCAATATTTATACTACCGATACTACGCACGGGCGCTATTGTTACAGTAGCACTCCTGTCTGAATCGGGACATTGTACAAAGTATGGTTTAAAAAAAATCTAACTTAAGAAGGTGTTAGGATGAGTAACCTTCATGAAAGATTGGAAAGAAGCATTGAAATTCTTAAAATGAAGAAACAAGAAATTCGTGATGCAAAAATGGCCCATAACCGAGATACTGTTTGGAGCGACACGGAAAGATACAAACTAAATATGGAGATGTTGACTTGGATTGTAAACACGGATACCTTGTTTTTAAAAACTTCAAGACAGTACAGCCGGGATAAACAACAAGCTCAAAATTCAGATGGTAATCCAGAAAACAGAGAACAAGAAATTTTACTGGGCTTGTACCATGCGTTCAACTGCTTTAAACACAATGCAAGAATACTTAGCATGGAAACAATAAACACAGACGAAACCATTAAATTTGGAGATACAGAGTACCCTATCGCCAACAACGAATGGTTATCAGACCCAATTGGTAAAAAAAGAAACACATACAAATTCTATAAAACAAACCTAAAAGGGAAAAACGTAGAGCTAATTTTTAATGGGGCTGTATGTTACCTGGTTAGCTATTATAATAAGATCAGGAGTACTGAATAAGTGCAAGGGGGACTGCTTAATGCCGAAAAGCAAGATATTCTTCATTATTGTAACTTTAGCTATTACTTTGATGGGTTGTTCCCAGGAAGGAACTTTTATTCAAGGGGACATAACAGATATTAATAAAGAAAGTGGAGATATGGAAATCGATATCGTTTCATGGACAACAATTAGCGATACAGGATCCTCTACAGGGTCACATCAATTTGAAAAAAAGCCAAAATCACAAACTATACGAGTTTCCAATCCGGAAAAATATCATGAAGGGCAAAAAGTACAAGTAAAAGTCATAAAAAATTATGATGAAGATGAGTGGGATATAGATAGATTAAAATTTGATGTAAAACAGTTAAATTAGAGTATTAACCTATTGGCTGCGTTAGTTGAAAATCTTAAATATATCTTGAAATCAAGTATTCTGTTATCGGGCGCGCGCGACAAGTTCTGTTATAAGCGCATTTCAGCGTGAAAATACAGGAATTTTAAGCATTTAGAAATTCAACTTTACAACGGAGGATGGGAATGACGGAACCATGTTTCCTGAAACCATCCCGTCAATACTCCTGCATGCGTTATGACTGACAGGTTATAGGGTATGAAGCACAGGTAGATTCGGCAGAACGAAGGCTGAAGCCATTCAATAAGAAAAGGTATGCCAACGGATATGCCGCGCGGCTGAAAAACTAGATATGGTGAGAATCGTTCTTTGAGATAGGAACTGACAAACTTCCGAATGTAAGGGTCTAAAGATTCGAACATAAGGAAACTTATGTCCCATCTCACGATGGGGTGAGTGGTGTGGAGTAAAACTGCGCCCTCTGAAATACGCTATACCGAACCATGGCGGTATCCAGCTCACAGGCTTACAGGAAGCACCTATGTTTAGTATGAAAAGCTACGTTGTAAGGTACTTGGAAAGCAAGGGACGTTGAAACAAGGGCTGTCACCCGAAACGGTTGCTATAAAGTTTATGCTGAAAAGCATTTGTCCTTGTGAGGGTAGGGGAATGACTGATGAATCTCCTGTAATGGGAGTGGAAGAACAGCCCCAAGTCTAATGAATGAAACAATTATTTTCCTAACGTGAATGGCACCGATCGGGTAGGAACGTGGGAACATCATTCCGTAAGGAGGGGTGCCACAGTGCCAACGCTGCGAAACTGGGATTATTATCGCATGACGGAGACGTTTACAGACCTACATGAAAAAGCGAGTCAAGGATACAAGTTTTCTCATCTTTATGACGCGATCATTTCGAGAGAAAACATCCTGCTCGCTTTTCGCATGATTAAAACCAACAAAGGGTCCAAAACGCCAGGTACCGATGGAAAAACCATCGATGACATGAAAGAGCTATCGGAAAACGATCTCGTAAACGAACTAAGAACCAAACTAAGAAACTACCACCCGAAGAAAGTTCGAAGAGAATGGATTGAAAAAGAGAACGGTAAATGGAGACCTCTTGGGATTCCATGTATTTTAGATAGAATCATCCAACAGAGCTTCAAACAAGTACTCGAACCAATTGTTGAATCTCAATTCTTCAAACATAGCTACGGGTTCAGACCTCTTCGGTCTGCCCACCATGCTATGGCAAGGATACAATATTTAATTAACCAAGCGCAATTTCATTTTGTCGTCGATGTAGATATTAAAAGTTTCTTTGATAATGTGAATCACTCATTACTAAATGGGGTACCGCCAGCAAAACGCGGAAAACGTACGCTAAGCAAAATTCGACATAAAAAAAGCCGACTTCCCGTACGTTTAGGAAAGTCGGCTTTTTTCATTTCATATTTAAAGAATGTAGCATCATTAATATTCAGCAAGGTCACATAAGAGTAATTTTTGGGAAGCAGCTTTTAACTCCGATTCCCAAATTTACGCAAATTCGCCGATTTAATGTTCATATCTAACCATTTCCTCTGTCAATAATTTTATCGATAGAGTGATAGGGTAAGATCCTTAGTTTAGTTTCGTAAAGATGGCGAGGTCCTTGCAGGGTTACGTGGTAACTTTTTTATAAAAGTAAATAATAATGCAGAGAAAAGATATAAAAACATTGGATATTGAACAGAAAGCATTGAAGAAGCTTTTACTGAAATAACTCCATCTACAGGGATACTCATTAAAAAGGCCATATAAAGAAAGATTGGATTCTTTAATATTGTTCCTAATATCCCAATACATGCAGGTATAAATAAAAGTATTGTTACATTAATTCTTTCAATGAAAAAGTAAAGTGTTCTAATTTGTGAGGATATTAGATCTTTACTACTTGGAGTTATTTCTATAGGTCCTCCTGTTACAATTAAATGTTTTGTCCAACAAATGTAAATCCCTATTACAGAACCTATAAACCCTAATAAATAAGCGAGCACTCGTAAGTATCCCGACAATTTATTATTTTCCAAAATAATCACCTCAGTATATTCAAATTTTCATCCTTTGATTTGATGTATATGCACAAATAATCAATTAAATCAATTGAATTATTGTAAAGAAAATAGAAGGATCTGAAGGATCAAAACCCACCTTTCGACAAATTAATTGTAAATTTTTTGAAGGTATTTGACAGAATGACCTTGAATAATTGGTAGAGTAGAAAAAAAGTAGTATTATAGGAGGTTATTTTTATGAGATTATTGTTTGTCTTTGTTCCCTTTCTTTGTTTACTTTCCCTAGCTTTACCCTTTCAAGAAGTAAGTGCTGCTTGTTCAAATGTAATCGATGATGATTCGGGGAACGGCCACCAGTCTGGTTGGTATGAGGGTGGTGGGCACGTTCCGTCATATGGTGATGATTATCATATATCAGGGGATGATTACTATGTGTATGATTCACGATTTTACTGGAGCACTCTAACATCTTGTTCAGATGGATCAGGATGGTGGGGAGTTGATGTGTATTTGAATAATTACGACTTTACTAATACAGAAGCAAAATATTATAAAGGTGGATCGGCTATGAATGCTATAGATCAATATAACGCCTTAGGGGGATGGAATAGAATTGAAACTGTTTGGATAAATAAGGATCAGTACTATCAATTCTCCGTTTCCTCAGCTGGAGATATGATATATTCGGGCGGACAAGCCTATTACCCTGCTAGTAGAACAGGAGCAGATGCTCTAAGATTAGTTGACTAAATACATCCAATCTTAATTATTTTAAGGAGCATTCCTGTAAGGAAGAAATTTGAGGGGAAACCGAGGTAGGATCCAGATGCATAAAAAAAGTCCCCTTGGTACGATAGAGAGTGTCATGCATGACCTCGAATTAAGTACCAAAAGGAGACTTCTATTATGGATTTTACACAAAATGAGCGCCTTGCGCAAATCAATGAACAGACGTTAATTATCGGTGTCGATGTGGCTAAGCATAAACATGTTGCCCGTGCAATTGATGATCGAGGTAGAGACTTATCCAAACGACTCATCTTTTCCAATTCGATGCAAGGATTCAGTGATTTACTGGAGTGGACGGCAGGTTTAGCTGCAGAAAACGGACGACCTAAACTTCTGATAGGAATGGAACCTACAGGTCATTATTGGCTTAACTTAGCCTACTACTTAAAAACTAAGGGTGAAAAGCCTGTGGTTGTTAATCCGATGAAGGTGAAGCGCTCCAAGGAGCTTGATGATGATTCCCCCACCAAGAATGATACAAAGGATGCGAAAGTCATCGCTCAGGTAGTGCGTAATGGTCGGTATCACGAACCAATTTTACCGGAGGATGTGTACGCCGAGTTACGGGAAGGAATCAAACTTTATGACATGATCCAAGAGGATCTCTCTTCGATCAAAGCTCAGATGCATAATACGCTGGATCGATATTTTCCGGAATTCTTGACGGTATTTAAGGATTGGACCGGGAAGGCTGCGTTACATTTCTTGGAAAATGGCTATCTTCCTGAGGATATTGATCAAAAAACGGAAGAAGAGCTTCTTAGGGAAGTCAAGAAATCGGCTAAACGAGCGATTGGATTAAAACGTATGCGTCAGCTAAAGCAAGCTGCTTCAGTCAGTGTAGGTTTGACTGTGGGATTACGTATGGCCCGTCAAGAGTTTCGTTTTCTCGTCGATCAATTTCGAGCGTTACAAGAACGCCTCGAAGCTCTTGAAACTCAACTTGAAGACCTAGTTCTTCACGTGCCTGGATCCGATCGTATGATCGCGATGAAAGGCATTGGTACCATGACAGTAGCTGGTTTCTTCGCTGAAGTTGGTGATCTATCTAACTACAGAGATCCACGCCAAATTATTAAATTAGCGGGACTCAATTTGAAAATGAATCAATCCGGTCTGTTTAAAGGGAAAACCACCATCACGAAACGGGGACGTAGAAGGTTACGGTCCATTTTGTATCAAGTCGCTCGATCGTTGTCTTTTCATAACGAAGGATTCAAAACCTTACATGCGTATTATAAGAATCGCGCAAAGAACCCACTGACAGGAAAACAGTCGTTTATTGCCCTAAGTCGCAAGCTCATCAAGATATTCTTTGTGATTGGAACACGGAAGTGTTCGTTTAGTGAAAAACGTATGGTTCGAGATATTCCTCAGTTACCAAATGTGCAGGAAGTCGCTTAAGTCGAAAGAACTTTGATTTTTGTCTTTTTCTTATTGATTTCACAATTGAAGCACGGAGAAGCCGGTCGTTATTTTCACCATAAGGGCTTAGACCCACTTGAGGAGCATTTCCGGCATCCACACATGGTCAGGTCGAACGAAGGAATTTGCGCGCGATGACGCCGAGAGAAATGGGAGGGTCCACCACCATGTCTAACGTGGAGATCCAGAGGTGCGATTATAAACAGAAACCCATTACCTGGAAAATAACCATCCCAGTCTATTCAACCGCAATCCTCAGTACCAAATTTAATAAAAATTGGGCAAACTTGGCACATAACTTGGCTATAGCTTCAATTGATGATTAAGAAAGTGGAAGGAAAACAGAGTAATTCTAAGAAAACTTTAATTTATAGAGGGAGAGAGAAAATGAAGCATATATTAAAATTATTAGCATTGACCTTTGTTACACTATTAGTTATAGGATTTAGTCTTGCAGATAACTCATCTGCAGATGGTAATCTGGAAGAAAAGAAAGATATTCACTACAAAATGCTTAATACAGTTGATTACTTCGAAAGTGTTAAAGGAAATTTTGATTATAAAAATAGTATATTAGATGTAGATGTAAATATTGATTACAAGGTTAAAACTGGTAATAGTAATAGCAAACCATCCTCAAAAGTTGTTATACAAAATAAAGAGATATCAACTGAACATATTTACGATGGAGAGGATATAATTGAAAAAAACCTTAAAAAAGAAACTTATAAAAAAGCAGATATGGCTAAGAGAAAAGTGAAAATAAAAGATAAAAATAAAGTTATTGAAGCAAGGTATCAAAGAAAGGATAATGGGGAAAAAGTTTATATCTATAGGCCTGATACTATCATGGCAGGTATGGCAAGTATGTCTATTTTTCCTCAAGAAATAGCTTTAGGATTTTTAGAAGACTATGATAATTGGTCTATTGCCTCTGAAACCCAAATGAACGGTCATAATGCAGTTGTAATTGAAGGAAGTTTTAATGACTATTATCAACAGAAACATAGAGCTATTACCTTTGAGTTATTTGTCGATAAAGATACAGGCGTTATTCTTCAATTGAATGAGTATGATAAACAAGGAAAAGTCGTGACCTCCTTAGAGACCAAATCTATCAAATTTAACACAGAAATTAAGGGTAGCAATTTTTCTACCAAGGTACCAAAAGGTTTCGAAAAAGTGAAATCAAAGTGACCTGTTGAAATTTTGAAAAGCCTAATTTCTCGCTTTATGCTGAGAAATTAGGCTTTTATTTTTTGGGACTTGACAAACTGGATGCAGATTTGACAAGTATCCCGATTCCTCTTTCCCCATAGAGTCGTGCGAAAAGGATTAATCAGGGACAGTTTGTTCTCGTGTCAACCATAACCTTCCCTCTGTAGAAAAAATATAGGTATTACAGCAATAAGGGGTACCACCACCAAACAAGAATTTTGTACGCTAATTATAAAAAGTCCCTAATTTAAAGACTTTACAGTACGTTAATTTCTTTTAGCTTTAATGCAACATAATATCATTTGTGTTGCATTAGCAGTTTACAAACCTTATAATAAACCTAGTTATGCAACACAATTTATATCAAAACACTAGAATTTTAACGCAACACAATTTATGGAGGGTTATACATATGGATTTGCTTAACGATTTCACTTCTTATCTCCATCAACAAACAAAAAGTGAAATCACCGTCAAAGGGTATAAACAAGATATGAAGCAATACTTCCAGTGGTTTCACAATTCGTATGGTAAAGAATGTCCAGCCTTGTACCGTGAAAATGTATTGGAATACATTAGCTTTTTAAAAAATGTCAAAATGCAAAATGCAAAAACGATTAATCGTAAGATTAGTAGTCTCTCTAAATTCAACGCTTTTTTGATTGAAACAAATAAACAAGATGAATTTGTCGTAGACAAATCGGACATGTTAAAAGTTCAAACTTCTTACGCATCACCTACGAAGGTGACAGAAACAGAAGTAAAACAGTTTCTACAAAATGTATTGGAAAGTAGTAACAAGCGAAATTATGCTATAGTCGTCCTTATTGCTTACACTGGTCTCCGTATTTCAGAGGCCCTTGCTGTTAAATTAGATGATTTTAATTTACAAACTGGTGAATGTATTATCCGAAATGGAAAAGGAGAGAAGCAAAGGATCGTGCTTTTTAATAGTAAGGTTATTCTATCTCTAAGAGAATACTTAAAAGTAAGAGATAAATATACAAATTCGGAGCATTCGCCTTATCTCTTCCTCAGCAAAAAACGGGTCCGGCTAGATCGAACAGTCGTGAACCGCATATTTAAGAATTTTAGTGATTCGGTAACACCTCATCAATTACGCCATTTCTTTTGTTCAAATGGGATTGAAAAAGGTCTTAGTATTCATGAGGTGGCCAACCAAGCCGGGCATTCAAATGTTCATACGACACTCTTATATACCAATCCAGATCAAGCGAAATTAAAAAGTAAAATGGAATTATTATAGGAAGGTGAAAATGAATGAGAGGAAAAGAATTGCTTACTCCTGAACAACGAGAAGAATTCTTGCATCCGTCCAAGATTACAGAATGGGATCTGGCTACCTATTATACATTTTCTAACTATGATCTAGAGGTCATTAATCGTCATCGTAGGAAACACAATCGATTGGGCTTTGCTGTTCAATTATGTTTACTTCGTTATCCGGGATGGTCTTTATCAGACATAAAGGAAGTCTCCCCGTTAATTTTATCCTATATAGCGAAACAGCTAGATATTGATCCTGAATCATTCGCCTTATACGCTCAACGCGGACCTACAAGGCGTGAACACCTGGAAGAAATTAGACAGGAATATGGATACAAAAACTTTTCGCTTAGCGAATATCGTTATCTTTCACGTTACCTATTTCATCGGGCAATTGAAAATGGAAATAGTGTCCTGTTGATTAGGCAATCCATTGAGGAATTACGTAAAAGAAAAATCATTTTACCTGGTATGACGACCATAGAGAGGGTTGTATGGGAGGCGCGTAATCGAGCAGAACAATGGATCTTTAATTCAATTAATGATGGACTATCACCGAAACAAGAACAACAGTTGGATTCTCTTCTAGAGCCCACTATGGATAACGGAAAAACGCCACTAGCTTGGTTGAAAGAATATCCTGGTACATCCTCACCGGACACATTTTTAAAAGTCATTGAACGATTAGAATATATTCGAAAGCTTGATTTAAAGGTCAATACCCATGACATTCCTCCCAACCGTTTTCGCCAATTATCCCGGTTAGGTGCCAGGTATGAACCTTATGCTTTCAGACGGTTCCTATCTAACAAAAGATACAGTGTTCTAGTTACTTATATACTGGACTTAAGTCAAGATCTCATTGATCAAGCCATTGATATACATGATAAACAAATTGTATCTCTTCAAAATAAAGGTCGAAAAGCACAAGAAGAAATTCAGAAACAAAATGGGAAAACTGTGAATGAGAAGTTAATACACTTTACCAATCTAGGTACAGCTTTAATAAAAGCGAAAAATGAAAATCTTGATCCTTTTGAAACGATTGAATCTATCATGTCATGGGAAAAAGTGATCCAATCAGTTGAGGAAGCTAAAGAACTTTCACGTCCACCGAATTATGATTACCTAGATTTGTTAGAACAAAGGTTTTTTTATCTGCGAAAATATACACCGACGCTACTTAAATCCATTGAGTTTCGTTCAACTACTGCTGCGAAACCAATAATAAAAGCCCTTGACACCATAAACGACATGAATGAAACAGGAAAACGGAAAATACCGGAAGGGTCACCAGTCGATTTTGTTCCAAAACGTTGGGAAAAGCACGTCTATGATGAGGATGGTGCTATTAACCGCCATTATTATGAAATGGCTGCATTAACGGAATTAAAGAACCATATCCGTTCCGGTGATATTTCAGTGGTTGGCAGCAGGCAACACAAGGATATTGAAGATTATTTTGTGACAAAACAAGAATGGCATACCGATTGCACCAAAGGAATTAAACTGGCTGTACCTATCTCTGCTGGTAACTATTTAACTGAAAGAGAAACTTCATTGAACCAACGTCTCGAATGGTTGTCCAAAAACAACAAAGAATTGGATGGGATTAATCTAGATAAAGGAAGACTACATATAAAACGGTTGGAAAAGGATGTCCCAGAAGAGGCGAGAGAATTTAGCTTATCCCTTTATGCTATGCTCCCTCGGATTAAACTCCCTGATCTACTCATGGAAGTAAGCAATTGGACAAATTTTGATGAGCAATTCATTCATGCTTCAACAGGACGAATACCAGACAAAGAGGAGAAGAGAATTTTATTAGCTACCATAATGGCTATGGGAACGAACATCGGCTTAACTAAAATGGCAGAATCAACCCCGGATATTTCTTATCGACAAATGGCCAACACTTCTCAATGGAGGATGTATGAGGATGCGATGAATCGTGCTCAAGCACAGTTAGTTAATTTCCATCACAAACGAGCGCTCTCTTCTTACTGGGGAACTGGAACGACATCATCTTCCGATGGTATGCGTGTACAAGTAGGTGTTTCATCTTTACATGCTGAAGCTAATCCTCATTATGGTACAGGGAAAGGCGCAACCATTTATCGCTTTACAAGTGACCAATTTTCTACCTTTTATAATAAAGTGATTAATACCAACGCCCGAGACGCAGTACATGTCATAGATGGATTACTTCATCATGAATCTGATTTAAACATTGAAGAGCATTATACGGATACAGCTGGCTATACGGATCAAATTTTCGGATTAACCCATTTGTTGGGTTTTCGTTTTGCCCCAAGGCTACGTGATATATCTGATTCAAAACTTTTCTCTATGAACCCACCTAGCGATTTCCCTAAGCTTCAAACCCTTATAAGAGGTAAAGTTGATCGAAAAGTTATTCATGATAATTATGATGATGTATTACGTCTAGCTCATTCTATTCAAACTGGAAAAGTATCTGGTGCCCTTATTATGGGGAAATTGGGATCTTACGCCCGACAAAATAAAGTTGCCAAGGCATTACGTGAAATGGGTAGAATAGAAAAAACCATTTTCTTGATGGATTATATTGCAGATGCTTCTATGCGACGGAGGATCCAAAAGGGGCTTAATAAAGGAGAAGCTATGAATGCATTGGCACGTGCCATTTTCTTTGGAAAACATGGTGAGTTGAGGGAAAAGGCTCTTCAAGATCAGCTCCAACGTGCCAGCGCACTGAACATCATTATAAATGCTATTTGTGTATGGAATACTGTTTATTTGGAGAAAGCTGTTACAGTTTTAAGACAGAAGGGGGAAATGAAAGAGGAGCTTTTGAATCATATTTCACCATTAGGGTGGGAGCATATCAATTTTCTTGGAGAATATCGTTTTGAATCTAAAAACAGCACCACCGTCGAATTGCTGCATCCTTTAAATATGAAGTGAAAATAGCCAAATTTTCTTAACGGGGTCCCTCCAACATTTTAAATTCGATATCTACGCTATTCCAGCCCTCTTTTTGTAAATAAATAGCTTAGCGTGAGTAATGTGACAAAAAGTTGTAAAATGATGGAATGACTTTTTGAATTCTTATCTATATAATGGGACATAATATGTAACAACTACCCTAAGAAAGTGAGGAAATTAAATGAAAAAAATTATTGTTGGAATTTTGGCGATAAGTTCATCGTTCTTAATCATGTTCACCTTTACTACAGGCGCCGGGTTAAATAAAAAAGTAAGTGCACAAAACAATAATGGGTTTGTCGAGTCTGATATAGAATATAACAAAGATATACAAGATGAAGTTTTGCAAGAAGTGGGATATAAATTATATAAAGAAGGTTACTCATTTGGGATGGAATATGAGATTTCACCCAATAAAAAAGTTGAAATAGAAATAAATTCGGTAGATAAAGAAGCTACTGAAAAAATAAAGAATCAGATGAAACAAATAGCCATGGAGGTTATAAAGGACACTAAGTATGAACCTGAATTATTTAAAATTAACGTAACAGACAATAGTAATGCGGAAAGATCAGGAAAATAAGTCTCGTAAAAAGATCGCCCTAATCAACTGAACAGATTAAGGCGATCTTTAAATATATATGCTCATTTTATTACATCGAGAAATAAACTGCGTCGTTATCTGTGCATGGATGATACTGAAAAGTATAAGCTCGATAATATCCATCACTACCAAGGTCAAATCCTTTATAAACAACCCCACTACTAGGCATATAAAAATACTCTACATGAATTGTACCTCCATCATATGTTTCCCTATTGCAAGTTGAATTTCATTACCAGGGGTACCTTCTATTCTTAAAATTACTTCTCCATTTGCAGTATTTTGAGAATAAAGGCTTATATCTAGATTTCTACACGCTGCAGCTTCAGCTTCGCTTGTAGGAGAAAATAGAGAAAATACGACACTTAAAAGCAGTGCAACAACTAAATAAAACTTTTTCATAACATACCCTCCATTTAGTATTTTGATAGATGTCTTTGTACAAAATACCTCCTATTCCATTTATTTGATGTTAATTATTACTTCGACATAATTTTGTAATATTCCTGCAAATTATTTGAAATGACAAGTAGAGGACATTATCGGGGAAGACAATTCAGTTATTGCCATGTGGGCATATATAAGGTACATTTGAATAATATAAAAAGAGGAAAATAGGACTGTCGAAATATAGAACGCTTTTCATCATTCCCTATGTGGTCGCATCAGACATTCTGATAACTACGTAAATACATAGAAAATTTTAAAAGACCGGAATTCGTTAGCGTACAGAATTCCGGTCTTTTTTATGTGAAAACTGTCTTAGCGTGAGTATTACGTTAAAATGTTGGTACTACCCCCCTTAACGTAAGGGAAGCCGGACTTTTTTGTGTCGAGTTTTGCTTAGCGTACGTTTTCCGCGTTTTGCTGGCGGTACCCCTAAATAAACAGCTTTGGAATATGGGCATTCGAGACCGAAAGGTTCTCGCTTGTATAGCTAAAATGATCAAGTCTGAAATCGATGGAGAAGGAGTGCCTGTGAAAGGATCACCACAAGGTGGTATTCTATCCCCTTTACTCTCCAATGTCGTTCTAAATGACTTAGATCAATGGGTTGCAGGACAATGGGAGTTCTTTCCTCTCACAAAAACCTACAGTTCAGATGATGCTAAAAGGCGAGCTAGAAAACAAACAAACTTGAAGCAAGGATACTTGATTAGGTACGCCGATGATTGTGTGCTACGAAAGCAACCAAGTTGTGCGTAAGCGCACCAAAGGGAGCTATGCTGCACTTAAGATGAGAGTAGGCCTCTCGCAATCGCTATACAGGTAGAGATTGCAAACCACCTTAAGGTGCTATAGTCAAAAGCTATGGTATTGAGCGTTAAGGAAAAGGCAGGACTAGATTTTGTCAGGTACATATTAAGGAGACGAAAACCATTGAACTGCTGAGGAAGTATCGAAAGCGTAGGAATGTCATCAAAACTGAGGGGGAGTCGTTAACTCAGGATAAGTTCGGAGGAAACCTGTTTACTGTCCGTTCGGTGACCGGTATAAAGGCAGCGTGAACTTAATATAGGCTTGAGTGCGGAACGTAGGAACCTACGACATGGATGCTAAGGAAGAAGTTCAAGTGGAAATCCCACAAGAATTAGAGTACCAATGCCATGTATAGGGGCGGAATAACCCGTAGTAACTGTGAAATCTCCTAACGGAGACGGAGTGAAGGGGTTATGTTATTCAGTTTTATGAACAAGTCAACCATCAAATGGGAGGAACTTATGATTAAAACAAAGCCATATGCAATACCTAAAGAATTATTATATGAAGCTTACCTAAAAGTGAAAGTAAACAAGGGGTCAGCAGGAATTGATGAACAATCAATCGAAAATTTCGAAGCGAACCTCAAAGATAACTTGTATAAAATTTGGAATCGAATGTCATCTGGAAGCTATTTCCCTCCAGCAGTTAAGGCCGTGGAAATACCGAAGAAAGCCGGAGGTACTAGAATGTTAGGGATTCCAACGGTTGCGGATAGAATTGCCCAAATGACAGTGAAATTATTTTTCGAACCTTCGGTCGAACCATTCTTTCACGACGATTCTTATGGATACAGACCTAACAAAAGTGCTATCCAAGCAATAGAAACCACACGAAAACGGTGCTGGAAGTACAATTGGGTACTTGAATTCGATATTAAAGGATTATTTGACAACATTGATCATGATTTATTGATGAAAGCAGTAGAAAAGCATACACAAACCGACTGGATAAAGTTATATATCAAGAGATGGTTGAAAGCACCTTTTCAAACGAAGGAAGGAATAAGAGAACGTACATCAGGGACACCGCAAGGTGGAGTAATTAGCCCAGTATTAGCGAATTTATTTCTTCACTACACGTTTGATAAATGGATGGCTATTCAGCACTCAAAGAATCCGTTTGTTAGATATGCAGATGACGCAGTCATCCACTGTAGGACAGAAAAAGAGGCAAAAGAAATGCTAGAATGTCTCGATAAGAGAATGAGGGAATGCAAGCTTGAATTACATCCAGACAAAACGAAAGTTGTATATTGTAAGGATGCGGATAGAAAAGAAGAGCATGAAAACATCTCATTCGATTTTCTAGGCTACACATTTAGACCTAGGCTGTCAAAGAACAGGTGGGGGCAACATTTTGTGAATTTCACACCTGCGATTAGTAATAAATCGAAGAAGTCAATTCGTCAAAAAGTGAGGGATTGGAAACTGCAATTGAAAGCAGAAAAGGATCTCACAGACCTCTCAAATATGTTTAATCCTGTAATTCAAGGTTGGGTCAATTACTATGGTAAGTTCTACAAATCCGAAATGTATAATGCTTTAAGGCATGTAAATAAAGCCTTAATTATGTGGGCTAGGAGAAAATATAAAAAGTTAGCAAAACATAAGAAAAGGGCAGAACATTTTATGGGTAGAATTGCGAAACAAAACCCCAGGCTTTTTAAACACTGGGAATTAGGTATTAAGCCTACGGCTGAATAATGGGAGCCGGATGAGCCGAGAGGTTCACGTCCGGTTCTGAGAGGGGCTACTGGGGAGGTTCCAGTGGTCTACTTCCCTTAAAATTCTATGCCGAGATGGAAAGACAGCTCAACGGTGGTACCATGCGGTACGTCTTTACCTCAAAGAGCGTTTAAAGTTGGACATCTCTCCAGAGAAATCTCAAATTGTAAACTTGAGAAAACGAGAATCAGAGTTCTTAGGTTTCACCATTCGTGCGAATAAAAAGGGGAAGAAACGAGTGGCCCATACAGGGGTCATTTCCTCAAAAAGAAGGAAAATCAAACAGGAAGCTAAGAAGCTCATTCGAAGAATAAAAGCTTCCCCTTCTGCTGGAAATATTCAACGTTATAATAGTTTCGTTTTGGGTATTCATCATTACTTCAAGCGAGCGACTCATGTAAGCCTTGCGTTCTCACGTCTTGCTTTCGATCTTAAACCATTTCTAGTGAACCGTCTTCGACCGGTTGGAAAACTAGAACATCCTTTTCAGCCACCACCTTTTTATAAGAAGAACTTTAGCTTAGGAACGAAGACTATCAACATTAGAGGGATGTACCTTTTTCCTATTGGTAATGTTAAAACATTCCATACGATGAACTTCAGTCCAAAGCTTTCGCTTTACACAAAGAAAGGTAGAGAACAAATTTATAAAAAGTTACGACCGGATATACAACAAGAAGTCGGTTATTTAATGAAAGCTTCTCTACAGAATCGGAGTATAGAATATCTTGATAATCGAATAAGTCGGTACAGTATGAAGATGGGCAAATGTGAAATTACAGGCGAGTACTTACATGCTTCAGATGTTCATTGTCATCATTACGTACCCAAGAGTCTTGGAGGGACGGATAAGTTTCAAAATCTCCGCATTCTCCATAAAGATGTTCACCGGCTCATTCACATTAGAGATATCGAGCGAATCAAAGTTTATCTTGAAAAGATTCCACAAAACCAACGAATTTTAGATAAAATTAACCAATACCGTAAGGTATGTGGGATGGAAGGGATCGAGCGATCCAGTCTCGAAGAGTAACAAGGAACTTATAATTTAATACATATCATTAGATGGAACGCCGAATGCTGGGAAACTAGCACGTTCGGTGCGGAGCAGGGGAAAAGCCGGAGATAACTTCAAACGCTTACCTATTGCTAACGATTGTGTAACAAACTACGCCAAAGACCAAAACGCATAAAGATCAATCGGAAAGCAGGTCTACGCCTGCTTTTTATTATGGTTATTTTTCCTTTTGCACTCCGAATCGTAAAACAGCCCAAATCTTCTAACCTTCCAGCAGGTAGGACACCCGAACCTTTTTTTTGCTTGCCCTAATAAAAGACCAAAACTAACAGCAAATAGTATGATAAAGGTTTGTAATTTGTCTAATGTTCCCATCAATAAGTCTCTCTTTCTTTTAAAAAGGTGGCTGTGAATGATTACTTTCCCACATAACAACTATAATACAATGCATTAATTATTGCTTTTATTTCCATTAAGTAGTTCCTTAATCAGGCCTAATCAGAAACATGTATATATAACAAAAGTTTTATTTGAATGGGAACACAGTGAGGGGACCAACTCTAAAGAACAGAGTGGCTATTTTTATAATAGTACTTGATGGTTGGATATTGACAGATATTATTTATATATCTAATATGTGAATTGCATTCATTTATGAATGCAATTCACATATTTAAAGCCAAACATAGCAATTTACTTTAAGAAATAGTTAGAGAAGGGATCAATAATGAATAATGAAAAGCAACAAGGAACAGTACTTGAACCAAAACAACGGATAATGTTATTTGTTTTGACAATGAGTTCATTTGTTGTAGTTTTGGATTCTTCCTCAATGTTCATTCCACTGCCAACAATTATGAAGGACTTGGGCGGAAGTCTTGATCAGGCCACATGGGTGATTGCAGCCTTCACCTTATCTTTTGCTGTCTTCCTACACCCGAGTGCTGCAGTGGCTAATATCTATGGGAAGAGAAAACTTTTCCTGTCTGGAGTAATGGTTTTTACTATTTTTTCGATTGCGTGTGCTATTGCTCCATCTATGGAGTTTTTGATTGGTGCACGAATCGTATTGGGTATCGGGGCGGCCATGATAGAAGCAAGTGTCTTTGCTCTGATTAAAACAACATTTACAGGTGAAAAACAACAACTGGCTTTTAAAGTACAGGGTATTGCCTTTATTGCAGGGGCACTGTTGGGAACGCCGTTAAGTGGAGCAATAACAACATTTTTATCCTGGGAATATATCTTTTGGTTGAACGTTCTTATAGGTATTGTTGTTATTTTGGCAACCCCTTATGTCATTAGCAAGTCAAGTCCTGTTTATGATCAACAAATGCCAAATATGACTGGTTTGGTCTTTGGTGGTATTGGTTTGTTTTTACTGTTTTTCTCGATTATTGAGGGTGCACAGTTCGGATGGTTTTCACCGGTCATCCTGGCCTTTTTTGGAGTCTCTATTGCTCTATTATTCTTATTTGTAATTTCAGAATTGTGTGTACAGCATCCGTTGATTAACATGAGATTATTCCACAAATCATTCACTTTGGGTAACTTTTTGCGTTGGGCAAGTGAATTCGCAAGTATGGGCATTTATTTTGCTATTTCTGATTTTTTGCAGACACAGATTGGTTACTCAGCATTGATCTCTGGGTTGCTATTACTGACGGTTATTGTGGGTGGAATTGTGGTCTCGCCTGTTACTGAACTTCTTGCCAAACGTGTGGACGCTCGATGGTTAGTGACTCCAGGTTTCTTATTAGTGGCTATAGGTACATTTTGGCTTGCACATGTCTCTGCCGAAACGACATGGGTCTTTTTCCTTGCGCCGTTGGTGGTTGCTGGGGCCGGATTCGTCGCTCAGGAAGATTTGAGTGTCAACATACGAGACAAAAATGTTTCAACTAAAAAGTCCGATGCTGCTTGGCGGATTTCGTACACAATCTTTCTTCTTGGCATTGGATTGGGCGTATCTGTCGTTTCAGCTATCTGGCAAAGTCAGTTAATGGCTAATGTAAAAGAAGCAGAAGCGATTAATGGGGCACTTCTCAGTTGTGTTCTGGTGTCACTTTTGGGAGCTATCATTGGTTTGTTTGTAAGCGCAAATCGAAAAAGAGTGGCTTCGAATGAAGATATAACAGGAAAAGGGGGTTCAAAATGAGCAACCTTAGAGGACGAAAAAAAGAAAAAACGAGAGAAGCAATTTTAGTATCAGGCAAACGTTTATTTGTTTCTAAAGGATATGAAAAAACAACCATGAAGGACATCGCACATGACTGTGATATCGGTGTAGGCACCCTTTATAATTACTACGAATCGAAATCAAGATTGCTGCAGGAAATATTCCGTAATAATCTGCCTGATTTATCATCACAGGTTGCAAAGATTCAACAGGATGATTCTCTCAGCCTGCCAGAAAAAATACATGACATCATTTCTTTGTCTATGACAGTGTTTCATCAGTTCCCACGTTCATTTTATAGGGGTTTGTTTTCAGTTATGGCCAATGAAACTGAAAATTCTAAAGAAGTATCTGACAAAATGCTTGCTATTGATGAACAGTTCATGTTCTTAATGGCAAAAGTGCTAGAACGGGAAAAAGAAACGGGACATTTATCTGAATCCTATCCGGTCAATAGATCGGTTACTCTAATGTACAGTATCTTGGCAGCACAAATCATGGTATATCTACTGGATGATAGTGTATCAAAAGAGCAGGTCTTATCGGAGATTACAGATCAAATATATTTTTTGTTGGAGTTGCGGGGATCGTAAACAAGGATTTTTATAACCATCATCTGCAATACCAGCTAATATTAGAAAAGACTGTTCAGCAAACGGGCGCAATTCTGGAACAAAGGATTGCGCTTTTATTGATGTATCGGGCCAGATAATTGAATAATAATTTTAAGGAAAGAGGGATTCCTGATTTCCATTTTGTGTTAAAATGAAGGGACTTCATATTCTCATCAATCCAAAGGAGTGATGGTAATCACATTTTCACTAATATTTGGAGTAGTTGTAGGAACGATTATACTTATGACGTTTGTTATACCTGCATTTATGGCTGTTAAAAGGAATGAGAAGGGACCAGCACCTCGGAAAATTTCATACGGAGTTTTGGGGCTGTTGGTTATTAATTGGTTGCTTTTCCTAACTGGGTCTTACGCTTTACTACCTATGAACATAGCAGAGCGAATATTTACTCCTGTATGGTTGGTCTTATGTGTGGCGGGAGTATTTGTAGCTGCTTATGAATTTAAAAATAACAAAGGTTTTGCCATACCTGTTGCTGGTTTAACAACCATCAGTTTCTTATTTAGCATTCTTGCTAGCGGAATCTCTAAAATGTAAATTCCGTTACCGATCTTGCAGAAACAGTAAGGATTTTGTACAATCCTAATTCAATAGATGGGCGCACTAATTGAATAAGAGCAATGGGAGGGATTTTTGTGAATGAAAGCAATGTTTCTCGAATATTTAAAGCTTTTCTGCTCTCTGGAATATTTCTGTTGATTGTCGGCTGTTCTTCCTCGGATACCTCAAAAACTACACCTCAAGATGAAAACATTACCACCATAGAGACCGTTTTAGAACATCAATTTACGGGACCAGATCAAAAATTAATTGAACTATTGGATGATCCCAATAATCAAACAATCATTGGCAAAGAAGGAGATAATGGATCCTCGGAAACTAAACCAACTGAATTAGATTTATATTTGGAAGAAACTTATAAATCCTATTTTACTGAAGATATGTATGATAAATTTATTGGCAGCTATGCGTTAGGCTACCATACAGCCGCATACAATAACGGCTATCAATTAGAAGTGAAAAATATTGATATTAAACAAAATGATACAACTGAGAATGCTTACGATTTCACTGTGAATGTTCAATATCAAAAGGAAAATAGCCAGGAAATGACCTTCGAAGTAACTGGTAGAGCGCATATTTATGAAGAAGGAAAAATATCTAATATTGACTTTTCTGATGACGACGGCTTATTAGAAGCGTTAAAAACTAAATAGAAGTTCATCCTCTGATATAGGCATAATTCAAGAAACGGGGCGCGATTCTTTAATAAGGATCAGCGCTCATTTTTCATTTAAGGGCGATTTTGTTGAATAACACTACATGCTAATTCACAAGAAAAGAATCCATTTTGATTTCTATTTCCAAATGGACTCTTTATTATTGATCATAAAATATGGGATTGTGATTTTTTAAATCAAATTGACCACTTTGGTCATACGTGTTATATTCAAATGACCAAAGTGGTCAATTGATTTATGGTCGAAAGGAGGTAACCATCATAAACCCCATATTTAACAACCTGAAATCAGAAAAACAAGAGCTTATTATAAACGCCGCTATAAAAGAATTTGTAAAAAGAGGTTTTGAAAAAGCATCAACAAATGAAATTGTCAAAGAGGCAAGGATCTCTAAAGGTTCGTTATTTAATTATTTCCATAACAAGAAAGATCTTTATATATATTTAATCGAATACGGTGTTCAAGTTATCGAAAATCTTTATGAACAAATTGATTTGAATGAAACGGATTTATTTAAAAGAATCGAAAATATCGGATTACAGAAATTGCATATCCATAAAAAGTTTCCTCACGTTTTTGATTTCCTGGCAGCTGCCATCCAAGAGGAATCAGCTGAAGTAAAAGATATGATCAAGAAAAAAGTTGATCCCGTCTATGATCGAGGCACAGAACTAATATATAAGCATATCGATTTCTCCAAGTTTCGTGAAGGAATAGATATTGAAAAGGCGATTGAAATCCTGAATTGGACGATGTTCGGATTCGGTGAAAAAGGACTGCAGCAAATAAACACCTTTGAAGATATCCACGAATTTGGTGAGAAATATCTAGAGGAATGGAAAGGGTATACGGAATTACTGAAATACAGCTTTTACAAATAAAATGAAGTAAAGCATGTATAAGTTATCAACTTGAGAAAAAAGTGGAGATTGTTGTAGCTGTTTTTTAATTCATACTTTTCAACTTTTGTATGAGCTGAAAAGTATGTTGTAAAAAGGGTGTCAAAATCTTAATAAAGGAGTGTTTATTTTATGTCAGAAATTGTAAATATTCAAGGGCTGCAAAAATGTTTCGGTAAGTTTCGGGCATTAAGTGACGTTTCATTCACCGTAAATGCCGGAGAAGTTGTCGGATTTATAGGCCCAAATGGAGCTGGTAAATCCACAACCATCCGTATTTTGCTGGGAATTATTAACCGAGAATCTGGTAATGCGGAGATATTTGGCAAGGATGTTTGGAAAGATAGCCTTGAAATTCACAAACGCATCTCTTATGTCCCAGGAGATGTCACACTGTGGGGGAACCTCACAGGCGGTGAAATTATTGATTTATTCCTTAAATTGCATGGTGGGGGAGATAAGCAAAAACGTGACGCTTTAATTAAACGCTTTGAGTTGGACCCAAAGAAAAAAGCCAAAGGATATTCAAAAGGAAATCGGCAAAAGGTTGGTTTGATTGCAGCTCTATCTGTTGATTCGGATTTATACATTTTTGATGAACCAACTTCTGGTCTCGACCCTTTGATGGAGGCGATTTTCCAGGAAGAAGTTGAAAAAATCAAAAAGTCCGGCAAATCCATTCTGTTGTCCTCTCATATCTTGAGTGAAGTAGAACGCTTAGCGGACAAAGTTGTCATCATTCGTCAAGGTGAGATTGTGGAATCCGGCAGCCTAAATGAATTACGCCATTTGACTCGTTCTGCCATAACCATAGCAACAGAACGTGATGTGGCTGAAATGGCCAATTTAAATGGAGTTTTTGATTTCAAACAAAAAGATAATTTAGCGACATTCTCTGCGGATAATAAACACCTTGATGATATTTTAATGCAAGCAAGCAAATTAGGGGTCAAGAAATTTGAATCTGTGCCGCCGACTCTTGAAGATTTGTTCATGCGTCATTACGAAGGATAACAGTCTGAAAGGAGGGTGAAATACGATGAAAGAAAAATTTGCCCGTTGGGATACACTGTTTCTGCTATATCTTAAGCGCGATTGGAAAAAAATAACTATATGGATTTTAGGAATTGGCTTGTTTTCAGCTGCTTATGTCCCAGCTTTTGAAGAAATAGCAAAAGGCAAGGGTTTGCTTGGAATGTACGAAACATTGCAAAATCCTGCAATGATAGCGATGGTAGGACCTACACCGGTTGAAACAGCAAGAGATTATACTTTAGGAGCTATGTACGCGCATGAAATGCTGTTATTCTGCGGAGTAGTTGCAATGGTCATCACTGTTCTACACGTTATAAGCCATACACGTAAAGAAGAAGATCTTGGTCTGACTGAACTAGTGCGTTCATTTCAAATTGGTCGTCAAGCCAACTCTCTTGCTGCAATGATGGAAACTGTTTTCATTAACGTTTTATTAGCACTTTTTATTGGTGGAGTAATGATGAGCTTTGGCGCTGATTCGATTTCAGTTGAAGGTTCCTTCTTATTCGGAGCTTCAATCGGTATGGCGGGTATTATTGGTGCCGTGATTGCTCTGGTTATGGCACAAGTTATGCCTGTTTCATCGGCTGCAACAGGTTCAACACTTGGAATCATAGGACTTCTTTATATCATTCGTGCGGGGACAGATGTCTCCAACGTTAACCTGTCCATGATTAATCCTTTGGGGTGGACATATTTAACTTATCCCTTCACAGAAAATAACTGGACCTTACTGATTTTTGCATTTATTTTCAGTTTAATCATGGTAGTCATTGCTTTTGCCCTTGAAGGCTCGCGCGATATGGGAGCTGGATATCTTCCTGAAAGAGAGGGCCGGGGAAATGCAAAGAAATCGTTACTGTCTGTCCGCGGACTATTTATCAAAATTAACAAAGGTGTCATGATTGGCTGGTCGATTGCCTTTGTCCTTATGGGGGCAGCCTATGGTTCAATTTATGGAGACATGCAAACCTTCCTTGAAAGTAACGAAGTAATGAAACAAATGTTCAGTAGTTCAGGCGTTTCCATTGAAGAATCATTCACAAGCACGATAATGATGGTCATGCTTGGTTTGGTATCGATATTGCCAATTGCAATTGTGAACAAACTATTCGCACAAGAAAACCGGTCCCTTTTAAGTCAAATTTATGCTACAAAAGTGACCCGCATCCAACTTTTTTGGACCAGTATTGGATTAGCGATTTTTGCAAGTTTAGTAGGAATTTTATTAGCCGCGGGAAGTCTTGGTGGTACAGCTATCTCAGCCATGGGGGATAGCTCAACGATGGATACACTAGATTTTCTTGCTGCTGGCTACAACTTCTTACCATCCGTATTATTCTTTACTGGTCTAGCGGCCTTAGCACTCGGCTGGGCACCGAAACTAGGAAAAGTGGTTTATGTTTACCTTGGCTACTCCTTTGTAATCAATTACTTTGGCGGTATCTTGGAGTTACCAGAATGGTTTTCCAAAACAGCCATTCAAAGCTGGATTCCACGAATGCCAATGGAGAATTTTGATGCTCTAATTTTCATTACAATAACTGTGATTAGCATCGCTTTGATGGTAATAGGTTACCTTGGTTATAGTAGACGGGATATGATTGAAGGTGCCTAATATTTGCTAAGGAATTTGTGAAATTAGTTAAAGACTTTATGCTAAGTCTTGTAAAGTATCGAGCACAATCTGTGATAAGAATTGTGCTCACTTTTCATTTTAGAGCCAGATAATGGAGTAACTTCTTGTGACAAATATGAAAATCTGAAATAATCGTTATTAAATTAACGGGCTGGTGAGGATACCTACAACAAAATTATTGAAAATACAAAGCAAGTATCTGTAGACACGGGTGATGATGAGAAAGTTGTGGAATTAATTAAAATGCTTGCAATGGATCAATAGCAAACGGACGCGTTCATCGAGTAATAATACCATTTTTTTGGAATGAATGATTGTGTGAATGACAGAAATTTGAAACAATCATTATGTTGATCGTAAATTTGAGGTAATTGTAAAGGGAGTTTTTATGGTAAATATGAAAAAACAAGAAAAATCCTATTTTTTATAGGGATATAGTTTGTTTGCATTCGGTTTTGCGTTTAACCAGACGTTAAAGATAATAGATTCTGCGAAACCTTACGCTTCATATTCCGTCCCTTTAATTATAGTCGGATTATCTTTATTAACATTAGCAATGGTTATCGTTTTATCGAATGTTGCAGAGGCGATATTTATTATCGCTAGATATGTAGGAGACGTAACACCTTTTATTGTTTATGTTCTGGTAGGCATTGTATTCTTATTAGGAGTAACCTTGATATTTGTTGATAAACAAAAGTAACCTTTAGTCGTTAGGGGCGTGATTAGAGTCTACAATACTCTATCTACTAAACCAGATGCTGCTATACCAGGGCTATTCAATGGAAATGGTGTTTAACTAATGAAGGCATAAAATGAAGAAATATACTTGGTTAAGCTATTGGTCCTTAGTATTGAGCTTAATATCAACATTTGTATTCTTAGGAATAATGGCCGCTTTATTATCGATGGGTTTTATTACAAGTACTGTGATTATACTCTCGTTACTGATTTTCTCTTTCATTTTTGGTTTTATGGCTCTGTCCAGAAAGACAGAAAAAATGCAATCGCATTTATCACAATACTAATTTCAATTGGTAATGGTTCGGTTTTCGCATTTGCCTCAATGATGTCGCAAATGTCACCTAACTAGTGGTCGGGGAATAAACCTATTTAGGGAGAATCTTTTAACTTGAAATCTAGTCTTCTGTTAAAAGGATGCAATTCTGAAGCAGGTATATAAAAGAATTGTTTCCAATGTTCTTATTTTATCCATTGAGAGGTGAACGAAGTGCTGCTATTTCTTGCTGCATTTGTATTGTTAGTTGGAAGTTGGTTTTGGTTTGGGTACAATACCAAAAATGGAACATCAAATGTCTTGCTGGTGGTTGTAATGATTTGTTCTCCCTTTCTTCTCTTTATAGGAGGGATTTCATACGCGGCAAACATACACAATCAAGGGGCTGCGTTTGCGGCTGCTGGTTTAGGTTATTTGTTACTATTTAATAGCTTTATATTGATAATAGTAATTGCTATCCTTACCATAAAAAACAAACGAAAAAGTTCTTAATTATCGTTTGTCTATTTACAAAGTAAATGGGGCGCTTATATGGAATAAGGATCACAGGAGAGAACTGGGATGCGCAGGATTTGGATATCCATGTAACTGGTGATGAAAGAGGATGGAAAGCACCTGCGGAAAAGGCTATTTCTGAGTAGGATCGTATTGTGGGGATTAGGAAGTCCCTTGAAAATCGTTTAGTAGATTTACATGAACATCAATTTTTTTAATGGGGATTGTCAGTCGAGTTTGGCATCACTGATACTTTACTGTCTTTTGGTTGATAGAGGATTTAAAAATACATAAAAAGGCCATTTTGTTGAATAAATACAATCTGAAAAGAAATGGGGACATTTAAGTATGACTGAAATTAAAGAAATAGGATCTTTATGTTCTGTAGACGACAAAGGCTATATACTAAACCAGTCTGATCCCGGAAAAATCAATAATAAATTTCGAGAAGTAATCCGACTAATCAATGAAAGCTGTCTTTCCGTTCTACCAAAGGACATTCACAGTATTTATATAAGAGGATCTGTGCCAAGAGGGCTGGACATTGAAGGTGTATCAGATGTTGACGTAATAGTAGTAACCTATTCTAATCCTCAAGATATTGACCTTGATTGGGTGGAGGAGACGGGACAATTCATCGATCAAAAATTCCATTTTATAAACGGTGTAGAATTAGGATTCTGCCCTTTAAGTGAGGTTGAGGAATCAAAATATTGCTCCATGATTCCATTTATTCTAAAAACCTATGGTATTTGTGTGTATGGTGAGAACCTAATAAGTAAGCTCCCTGATTATAAACCAGACAGATCCTTGGCGAATGAACACCTCATTCATTTAACATCTCTTATTGATAAAGCCAAGCATGATTTAACGGGAAATGACGACACTGAGGACATTAAGGATTGCTGTTCATGGATCATGAGAATTATTGTGAGGGCTGGTCTTGCGCTTGTCATTGTTCAAGAACAGTCGTACACAAGGGATTTATTCCCAGCCTATAAACTATTTTCGAAGCATTATCCTGAAAAAGAGCAAGAGATGAGAAAGTCGCTTTGGTACGCAATCAACCCCTTATCAAGTTCAGAAGAAATATTAAAATTCTTGAATCACTTTGGAAGTTGGATGAAGGAAGAAGCAGAGAATTGGCTTAAAGTTTATAACCCAAAAAAAGAAATGCATCTACCGCTTTGATAATGTACTCACTGTTTATCTAAAGGTCGCGATTATCTAACATTAGATAATCGCTTTTTTTACTTCAAATTTGGCATGGGCAGTGAGTATTTACATCTTTTATGAGGACTTACTGTTCAATATACTGTATTTTTATTTTGTATATTGAATATAAGTGTGCTACAATCGTTGACAAATTTTAAGGAGAATCCACATGGAAAATATACAAGTAACAATAGCGAAAAATCTTTATACCATACGAAAACAAAGAAATTTGACATTGGATCGCTTATCAGAATTAACAGGAGTTAGTAAGGCGATGTTAGCCCAAATTGAAAAAGGGAAAAGTAATCCTACGGTTACGACACTTTGGAAAATCGCTAATGGCCTTCAAGTTTCATTTTCAACATTTATGAAAGAGAAAGCACCTGTCATCAAAAAGGTGAACATTAGTAATATGGATCCTCTGATAGACGATGAAGGCAAGTACAGGGTTTTTCCCTTATTTCCATACCATCAAGAGAAAAAATTCGAAATTTACGTGGTGGAATTACAGCCAGGCTGCTCTTATGATGGTCGCTCTCACTTAGGGGAAGAATTTATCATCATGAAAGAAGGAGAAGTAAAGGTAAATGTTCAGGGAGAGGTTCAACAGCTAAGATCAGGGGATGGACTTCAATTTTTAGGTGAATCGGTACATGGTTATCAAAATGATTCGGATGATCTGGCAAGCTTTTTTATGCTTGTATATTATCCAGACCCTGAATAACTCTATTTATTTTGTTCGGACTTAACTTTAATTGGAGGTTGATTAGATGAATGTCCTTATTGTTTATGCCCATCCAGAACCTTTACTTCAAGGTTTGGAGAATCTGCCTTTTATTCCTTATCACCCCAATTCACATTTCAATGAGGATCATCGATTAAAAGAAGAGTATAAGTGAGTTGATGTGAAGCTCCGAAATAGGTGTTCATTCTGTTTATTTTATCTTGACATCAAGTTTTCCGCATAAGGGCAACTCTTCTGGAATAAGGATCAGGGCCTGTACCAAACATAAGATCAATATAATGGAAAGGAATAGGATTTAATTTGGATTTTTCGGGAACCCACCAAGACTTTATTATAGTCCAATCGAAAAAATTTCTTCCGTTACAGAAATTAAGGTGTGAGTAGTGGCAGTAAGAAAATACTATTTGAAGAAGGAGCACAGATGATGGCTTATGTTTTATTAATTGTTGGATTTGCATTATTGATTAAAGGGGCAGATCTTTTTGTTGACGGGTCTTCCAATATTGCAAGACTTCTCCGGGTTCCGCCCATTCTGATCGGGTTAACGATTGTGGCATTTGGAACAAGTTCGCCTGAGGCAACAGTGAGTATTATTGCAGCATTGGAAGGAAGTGCAGATGTCTCACTGGGTAACGTGATTGGAAGCAATATCTTTAACATTACACTCGTTGTAGGGGCGGCTGCTTTTTTATTTCCTTTGAAAGTCGAAAATGAAACCATCAAAAAGGAAATCCCATTTACATTACTTGCAAGTGCTGCTTTGCTCATTCTTATGAGTGATGTTGCGTTGCAGGGCCTTGACAGCAATATGCTTACACGTAGTGAAGGGTTCATCTTTTTATTGTTCTTATCCATTTTTATGTACTATGTTATTGAGATTGGCCTAAAAAGCCGGAGGGATACAGGGAATGAATCAGTCCCTGAAGACATTACCTGGGGTAAAAATATATTAATTAGCATTTTAGGTCTGGCGGCAATTATATTTGGGGGAAATCTGGTAGTAAATAATGGTACAGAAATTGCTTATTCCCTTGGTATGAGTGAAACATTGGTAGGGCTAACGATTATTGCGGTAGGGACATCACTTCCTGAACTGGTGACATCTATTTCTGCAGCGCTGAAAAAAGAAAGCGAAATCGCGCTGGGGAACATTGTGGGGAGTAACATTTTCAATATTTTATTTGTACTTGGTGCATCTGCAGCCATTTCACCATTAGCAGTGAATGATAAAGTGTTTATTGATGTGATTCTTATGATTGTACTGACCGTTTTATTATTGATTTTCTCAAGGACCAGTTTCAAGATTGGAAAGAGAGAAGGCTTGTTGCTTGTTGTCGCATACATTATTTATCTGGTTTATATTATATTACGGAATTAATCTAAGAAACCGGTTAGCAATTTATAGGCTGACCGGTTTTCTGCTGACGATTATTTATAATTGTTATTCGCCTGCTTGATAATTTTATTGAAAGAGTGGATCAACAGTAACTAAATCACTGATACAAACCATACGTATTATTGATATCCTGAATGAAAATAATTCCGTTACCCGGGTCATCTATTTTAAGCTTTTTTCTGATGGATGAAACAATCGCATCGGTCCTGTCCCGCTCGGAAAGAATCAGTACTACTTCCTTTTCAGGTTCAATTTCCATCGAAAAAACTTTGCTCGTTTCATGAATTCCAGATCCCCTGGCATTAATGATCGTGCCGCCTTTTGAACCGGCTTCGGTTGCTGCGTCGATTACCTCTTCTGCATTTCCTTTTTCGATAATTACCGTAATAGCGTGATACATTTTGTCTGCACCTCCACTTTCTTTCAGACGATCACTTTTAAAACTTCTTGCACCGAAAATTTGATTGATTGAGGTAGTAAAAGCTATGCCGTGGTTTGGCTTGTTGAACTTAAATTTCTCACTTAACTTTTCAAGCGCATGAATCGCAGTTGTTTCACTGGATCCCATTAAGATAATTTCTTTTTTTACACGGCTCAGTCCCAGCATGTCAAGGATGCGGCTTTTTACTGTACCTCTTCCAACAAGCACCGTCCCTCCTGAGACCCCGTACTTTTTAGCTGATTTCATAATCTTACTCCCAAGTCCGGTGTTAACGATAACGCAAACCAATTCAAGGTCCGTCGTTTCAGTTTTACTCGACACTTCGCTTCACTCCTCCTTTATCTTTTTTCGACTTTAGTTTAAATACAAGCCCTAGGACCTGCAAAGCAATTAGTGGTGTCATAGCTACAAGCGCAATCATACCAAATCCATCTACCAATACATCTGCACCAGCTGTAGCCTCGGCAGCTCCTTGTACAAACGCAAGAATAAATGTAGCGGTCATTGGACCTGAAGCAACTCCGCCTGAGTCAAAGGCAATTCCGACAAATAATTTTGGAGCAAAATAAGTTAGTGTAATCGCAATGATGTATCCTGGTAGCAGGTAATGCCATAGTTGAAGATCAGTAATCAGCACTCTCAGTATTGATAAAAGAACTGCCAATCCAACTCCAAGAGAAAGAGTACTCAAAACGACTGATCTTTTTACATAACCACTTGTCACATCTTCAATCTGACTCGTAAGGACATGTACGGCAGGTTCAGCTAAAATTGTAACAAAGCCTAAAAGAAGAGCTATGATAATGATATATGTTTTATTATCCAGGGAGGCTAGATTGTACCCAATGGCGCTTCCAACGTCCATGAACCCGGCGTTCACACCAACCAGGAACAAGACAAGCCCAATGAAGGTAAACAGCATTCCCATTAAAATTTTCCTTACTGCTTTCTTAGTCATTTTAAACGATTTCTTCTGAAATACAAGGAAAATTATTAAAATCGGTACCAGAGCTACAATTATTTCCAACGTTATAATCGGAAGTTCGTGTAAAAAAGGTCCAATGATGGAATTTGCATCATGACCAGCTGCATCTAGACTTCCGGTCATTTTATCAGTTTGCATAATGATATTCATGATCATAACGGCAATGATGGCCCCCGTTGAAGCTATGGCCACTAAGCCGAAACTGTCCTTTTCGGAAGCTTTACTGTCTTTTTTTAATGTGGAAATCCCTAAAGCTAGGGCAAGAACAAATGGTACGGTCAAAGCACCTGTGGTTGCACCTGATGCATCAAAAGATATGGCTAAAAACTCGGGGGACGTAAATATGGCAAGAACAAAAATGATCAGATACAAAATCGAGAGCAGTTTATAAAGGGGGAAGTTATAGACAGTTCGAACAAGTCCGGTAGCAATTAGTAAGCCGATTCCAATGGATACGACAATCACTAGGCTTGTTTTTGATATCAATCCTGAGGTAACCATTTCAACCTGTCCGGCTAAAATATGCAAATCTGGTTCGGCGATGGAGATGAAAAAGCCCAGCAATAAACCTGCAATCATAACGACCCAGATTTTATTTGACTTGGCAATAGATTTCCCGATTGCCTGGCCAATAGGAGTAATTCCAATATCTACGCCAAACAGGAAAATAGATAATCCAACAATAATTAAAATAGATCCGATAATAAATCGAATTATAAGTGAGGCGTCAAGTGGTATTAAGATAAAATTCAGGATTAAAACCATTGCAGTAATGGGGAGGACGGCAAACAATACTTCTTTTAACTTTGAAAGCAGTACATTCAATTGTTTTTCATTCCTTTCTTTTTGTAGTAAAACTCAAATCACAGTTCAGAGGTTATAGGTTGACATCCACTTTGACCACGTGATCATCGTTTTTATCGATACCGATGTAACGTAACGTTTCAGAAGAAGAATGGTGATTTAAAATCTTTGCGATAAATGAAACAGCAATTCCTTTGCGGTAGGCGTGATAACCGAATGTCTTGCGCAATGTATGGGTGCCGATCTTTCCGGTCAACCCAGCATCCTTCGCCGCTTGGTTAACGATACGGTAAGCCTGCTGACGCGTAATGGGGTTATTATTCTTTTTTGATTTAAAAAGGTAATCCTGCTGATCAAAATCAACTGTCGAAAGAAAAGCTTTTAATTCCCTTGCCACACTTCTGTTTAGATAGAAGGCATGTTCTTCGCCAGTACGGGGCTCGGTTAAATATAAAAATTTCCTGACTCCTGCACTGTCCCACACATCATTCACTTTTAAAGGGAGTAAGTCACTGACTCTTAACCCTGTATTAATTCCAAGTACAAAGAACAATAAGTCGCGTTGAGAGTGACGCTTTAGTATCTTTTTCATTGCCTTAATATCTTCAGTTTTGCGGATAGGATCGACAAATTCCATACGTTTTCCTCCATTAATAATGTTACTTAATTATATTTTAATGAAAGTTAAGTAACATTACAATTAATTTGCACTTTTTTCAGTAAATTTGAAAACAGTTGATTTAATGCTGGTAATCCTTAGGTCCTTTGGGTAGGAATCAAAGGAATTTATAGATGAGGAAATATAATTGAAAGGGTTCATATCAAGCAAAGCTCAAGGCTAATACTTAAAAATTGTGGTGAGTAGATGAAATGTAAAGAACCGGCGAGCTGGATGGTGTGTGTTATGATAAAAGAAGTATAGGGGGGATGGCTTAGGATCCACATTAGGGGATAATTCCGGTGGATAAGCTTATGATATGTTTTTCAATAAGAAAAGAGGGTGGGACAAAACCCAGTCTCCTAAACGAAGAGTAGCCCGCCGAACAAAGTTTTTGTTCGGCGGGCTACTCTTTTATTTTAATCTAAATAAATTCTATTTTGAAAACAAAATAAGGACACACTCTGATAAAATTATAGTTACCACACAATAACCATCGGAGGTGTCCTTATGTTTAAACAGTATAACATGAATCAAGTGATTTTGCCCCTGGATTTAGAAATGAAACTCCAAGAAAATGATATCGCCTATGCCGTCCACGATCTAGTCGAACAGATTCCAAACGAAGCCTTCGCTGCTTTCTTACGGAAGACGGGCTGTCCGGCTTACCATCCCCGAATGATGATGAAAATCATTGTATGCGCCTACACGCAATCGGTTTTCTCCGGAAGGAAAATCGAAGCGCTTCTCCAAGATAGTGTCCGCATGATGTGGTTAGCTCAAGGTTATGAACCGAGCTATCGAACCATTAATCGATTCCGTGTCCACCCCGACGTGCAAGCCCTCCTCCGTGAGTGCTTTGTCCAGTTCCGTTGCCAACTTGTTCAGGAAGAGTTGATTGATGACGAAGCGATTTTCATCGATGGAACCAAGATTGAAGCCAATGCCAATAAGTTTACATTTGTCTGGCGTAAGGCTGTGGAAAATTACAACGCCAATCTGATCGAAAAGTCCAACCGCATGTATGATGAATTGGTTGAAAAGGAAATCATCCCAGAAATCGTACGGGAAAATCCGGAAGAATTATCGGTCAAAGAGCTTACAGATATAGCTGAAAGGTTGGAAGAAAAGGTCGAAGAATGGAGCCAGAAAATCGAAGAGAGCGAAGAAGTGAGCGAACGGAAACAACTTCGTTCCGAGCGCAAAGAGCCAAAGCAATCCCATAAACAGTTTCAGGATTTTGCGGCGCGCAAGCAGAAATACGAAAGCGACACGGAAATCTTTGGAGAACGAAACAGTTATTCCAAGACCGACCATGACGCCACGTTTATGCGAATGAAAGATGATTATATGAAGAACGGGCAACTGAAAGCCGGTTATAATATACAGGTGGCGACCGAAGGCCAATATGCGCTCGCTTATGATGTTTTTCCGAACCCAACGGATACGCGCACGTTCCTTCCTTTCCTGGATCACATCGAACAACACTTCTTTGAACTACCCGATCATCTTGTCGCCGATAGTGGGTATGGAAGCGAAGAAAATTATGAAGAAGTCCAGGAGAATCGCAAGCGCACGCCATTGATCACGTACAATACGTACCGCAAAGAGAAGAAGAAAAGTTTTAAAAAGAAGGCATTTCATTCAGCCAATTGGGAGTACAGCGAAGAAGATGATGCATTCATTTGTCCGAACGGAAAACAACTGACGTTCCGGTATTTTTCCCACAAGACTGATCGTTATGGCTTTGTCCGGAAGTTTAAGGTGTACGAGTGTGAAGACTGTTCCGGTTGCCCTCTCCGTAGTCAATGTACCAAGGCTAAAGAAGGCAACAATCGCAAGATCTATTACAATGAAAAATGGGAAGAACAAAAACATATGGTCAGAGAACTGCTTTCAGAAGAGAAAATGGGCGAACTTTATGGTAAACGTAAAGTCGATGTAGAACCATTTTTTGGATTTCTGAAGGCTAATTTGCGTTTCACTCGAATGTCCGTAAGGGGTCAGGAGAGTGTGAAGAATGAATTAGGATTTGCCTTCATGGCGGTGAACTTGAGAAAGTACACCGCTCAAAGGCAGCAGAGTAAGGCCAATAACTTTCCTCATTCAATAAAAAAAGGTTCCGATCATCAAAAACCGATGATCGGAACCTTTTTTATTATTTCAGGCTAGTTATGTCCCAGCCCCTGTGCGAATCCATCTTCGAGAATGAATGTTATGCATTGACAGCTTTATCTGTCTGGCTTGCATGTAATTTTTTCATGGCAAATCTGCAATAGGCTGGGCAATCAATGCTTCAACCCAGAATGCTAAAAAAATTACGCGGCCAATCATAGAAGAATGTTTGAAATGGCTCCAAACTAACTTCTCTCATTCCGATCCAGGGTCCAATAATGGTCAGTAAAATGGATAAGATCGATACACTGAACAGTATCGTGAATAATACTCGTGAATTAAATCCATCCGTCGGGTTAACAAACTTCGGCACCAATTTGTTAATGATCGGGGTTGCAACAAGAGTGACCAATAAAATTACACAAATCCATACAAACGGAATGACTTGTAATGTGTTCACATAAACCTCTTTATTGAATCCAAATTCAAGCGGCAGGCTTCGTCTCTTTATTATTTTTAATAAACATATAAAAGGACGCTCCGAAAATAATAAAGTAGCCGAGAAAGCTCATCCAGTCAGGCACCTGATTAAATAGAACAATACTAATCACGGCAGTGTAAACGACCGTCGAGTAGAAAAAGATTGAAATTTCTCGAGCTGGCGCATATTTATAGGCGATTGTTAAGCCAAACTGGCCGATTGTTGCAAATGCGCCTGCGCCTAGCAGGTAAATCCATTGCTTCGTTGGCATTGGCTCATAAAATGCAATCGTAAAAGGCAGCAGGGAGACCGTTGTAAAGAAAGCAAAGTAAAAGACAATCGTATAAAATTGTTCTTTACTTCCAAGTACGCGTAGCAGCGTGTACGCCCCAGCGGCAAATACTGCCGATAAAATACCAATGATATAAGGGACTACCTCCACAGAAAATTGCGGTTTAATTACAAATAATGTACCGACAAACGCGATTAGGATGGCGGCTATTTGATACGTTCTTGCTTTTTCTTTAAGAAATATCGCTGAAAAAATAATTAAAATAAACGGACTTAGTTTGTTCAGCATTTCTGCATCTGATAACACCATATGGTCAATGGCATAAAAGAACAGAACCATCCCCACGGTTCCAAGTGCGGACCGGGAAAGCAGCAGTCCCTGGTTTTCTTTTTTACCAAAAATCCTCTCTTTGTTATAGACGACTAAAATAAAGGCGATGACCGCAGACACGATGTTTCGCATAAATGTTTTTTGCACTGTAGGCACGTCTCCAGACAGCTTGACGAGTGCAGCCATCATGGAGAAACCAAAAGCTGATATTAAGAGTAGAATAATTCCTTTGTTACGATCGCTCATAAAAATTTTCCTCCATTACGTCCTATCATTGGCCAGATTTACCTTTCCTATCCTAATATAACTAGGTGAAGAAAGAAAGTATTGTGTTTGATCAGAATAAAGGAAGGGAACGTTAAGTGGATAATAAAGAGTATAGGACAGGGAAAGGAAGACGGCGATTGATTTGTTCTCAGCCTGTGTTTTTAACGAAAAGAGTTATTGATCACAATCAGCAGCATTTTATCGAGGAAGAAGCTTCTATCGAATTATACGAAAATGCAGTCATCACGCCAACGGCCCGGTTTAAGATAGAAGATGTTCATGATGTATCCTATCGTAATTTATCGGGTACGTATGGCTTTTTTTATTTGCATACGATTAAAGGGGTATATCCGTTCAGGGTAAAGGGATCTCCAGATGTGTGGATGGAAGAGTATAAGCGGGTTCAGGTTAAATAATATCGATTAACTACCAAAAACGGCCGCACAGGTTGAACTGTGCAGCCGTTTTGCATATAAGCTAAGATGCTTTTGCCTTATTTTGATAGGCAGTCAGTCGGTTGACGAGGTCTGAACTAGCTTCGTTAAGACCGATGATTTGGACAGATTTATCATTTTCTTTAAACTTCGTTATCAGTTTATCTATGGCTGCGACAGCTGAATCATCCCACACATGGGCCTTGGTGAAATCAATGTGGATTTCTTTCGCATCTGCTTGAAGATCAACTTGATTCATTAAACTTTCAATAGAAGCGAAGAAGACTTGGCCGCTAACGTAATAAGTCATGGTTTCAGCCTGTAGTTTCTCTTCCACATGCACTTTTGAAATTTTGGCCACGAAGAAGATGGCACTTAAGATAACACCAGCTAAGACACCGATGGATAAATTGTGGGTCAATACAACTGCGGTAACGGTCACGACCATAACCACAGAGTCAGAAATGGGGTTTCTATGAAATTTCGTTAAAGAACTCCAGTCAAATGTACCGATCGACACCATAAACATTACGCCGACTAGAACGGCCATTGGAATTTGGACAAGCAAGTCATTAAACGAAATAATCAAGAGCATCAGGAATACTCCGGCAACTAACGTTGATAAACGTCCGCGTCCGCCTGATGACACGTTAATCACGGATTGTCCAATCATAGCACAGCCTGCCATGCCTCCGAAAAAACCTGAAGTAATATTAGCAATTCCTTGACCGCGAGCCTCTTTGTTCTTGTCCCCCACAGTGTCCGTCATATCATCGACGATTTGCGATGTGAGTAGAGACTCAAGCAAGCCAACAAATGCTAAAGCGAGAGAGATCGGAAAAATAATTTGTAACGTTTCAAACGTCAGCGGAATATCGGGAATCAGAAAGATTGGCAGCGTACTCGAAAGCTCCCCCATGTCTCCTACCGTTTTCAAAGATAGCCCGCCGGCAACTGTGATGATCGTCATCAAGATAATCGCAATAAGTGGTGCAGGTACTGCTTTTGTAAACCTCGGGAGAATATAAATAATCGCAAGAGAACCAGCTACCATTGCATACATTACCCAGTTAGCCCCTTCAAAATGAGGAAGCTGAGCTGTGAAAATTAAAATCGCAAGGGCATTCACAAAACCAATCATAACGGACCTCGGGATAAACTTCATAAACTGCCCGATTCGCAATACCCCTAAGAGAAATTGAATGATCCCCGTTAAAATTGTTGCGGCCAGAAGATACTCCAGTCCATGATCTTTAACCAATGTGACCATCAGCAAAGCCATGGCCCCAGTAGCGGCAGAAATCATTCCAGGGCGGCCGCCCATAAAAGCAATAACGACAGCGATACAGAAGGAAGCGTACAAACCTACCATGGGGTCGACTCCAGCTATGATAGAGAAAGCAATTGCCTCAGGGATAAGTGCCATAGCGACAACCATGCCTGAGAGCACATCGTTTTTTACGTTTCCAAACCATTGTTGTTTAATTGTAGCAGTGTTCAATGCTACACCTCTTTCCATAAAAAATTGACACGATTGCATTCGTGCCTGAATCCGACAAGAACGAGACAGATTATATCATGTATGACAGCAGATGCCTAGCTGAATTTGAATAATTTTGTTAGAAATATGTCCCAAAAAACGAAACATTTGAGGTTTATGAAAGCTGTTCATGTGATATGAAGAAAAGTAAAGGAGGCTTCAAAAAATGAAAGCATTATTGTTAGGCGTTTTGACGTTATCCATTTTTCCTTTAGGCAGTTTCGACGATGCAGAAGGAAACTCAACAGAGGCAGAGCTAACGAAATCAGAAGCTATGCAAGTACTTGCAGGTTACGAAGAGGCGTTGAAGCATACCATTGAAGTCACATCCGATGAAACTCAAAACAATGATTACCATTCTATTGAGGAAATGGAAGAGTATCTTCACAACTATATGTCTGTTAGCATGGCTGAAGGGTTTACAGACAGATTTTTCAAAGAAACGAATGGAGAAGTAACCGTGATTCCCCAAGATGGACCTATGACATTTAATGATTCAGAACCTATCGACTTGATGCAAATGGAAGAAGGTAAGTACCAGGCGACTCAAGAGCAAAACAGCGAGCTCAGCGGACATGTGAATAAGACATTTACCCTGGAATTTGATGGAGAAGACTGGATCATCCAGGACATGAAAACGGAAAGGTTAGGAGAATAGCAGACAAAAGCTAGCCCCTCAAGACGAGGAGGCTAGCTTTTTTATGAAGAGAATAACGAATAGAAATGTTTCTCAATCATGGTCTTCAATATTCGATTGCTGATGAAGATAAGAAGAGATAAGGCGGCAAACAATATCATTGTCGTCATCCAGATTCCTCCAAATCCGTCTACCCTCCACAGAATCAAAATTAGAGGGGCGAAAATAATGACTTCTACAGCCAGGGCAAGAAGACCGATGAAACGCCCTTTGAAAACCTCCCGTTCGTCTGTCCAATGTAAATTTGGTGTATATAGGTCAAGAATTGTTCCGATTATGCTTGTAAGCCAACTGATCAAAAGCGAAAGTACGATCCAAATCACAGTAAGCATGATCGGGAGCTTAAGAAGACAGACCATAATAAACAGGACGAGAAGGCTTAGAAAGTTGATGAAAAAGGACGCCAGAATCTTGCTCAGCATGACCGACTCTGCACGGACCGGCATGTATAAGTGGTTAAACCAGCTCTTCCCATCTCGCGAAACAGAGGAAATAGCAGCAGGGTTAATTCCCAGCACCAACACTGTAAAGCCGACCATTGCTAATATAATGGTTTTTCCTTGCCACGAATTAACTACTGCACTGATGCCTTGAATGGAGCCGCTTGTATCCATCACAAGAATGATAACGAATAACACAGGAAGCAGCAGCGACTGCACGATAATCTGTGTGAAAAAGGTGGGGGTGCGAAGCATGATTTTCATTTCTCGTACCCAACTTGAATAAAGGAAGTTTTTCTTCTGTATTTTCTTGGACATCTTCGCTGGGCTGACCGTTTTCTTAGTTCCGCCGGAAAGGCCGAGAACTCCTTTAAAATATAACTTCTGTCCTGTTGTCATCATGAAGAGAATGGCGACAATAGCAAGAGCAAAAGTAAAGAGAAAATAACCCGCCCCTGCCATACTCATCGGATCGGTTAAACTGATGGAACTAAAATAAGCGGGTGGATAAAATTTCGTCGTCAGCTGCAGTAAACCGTTTTGTTCGGCTAACAGATGAGCCAGGTTGGAGCCTGGATTTGTCTCCGAAGAATTAAGGCGGATGACGATGTTAATTCCTATCGCAAAAACAAACGTTAACAAACCGGCGAACACTTTTATTCGGTCTTTATTTTTAGATAGGTTAAGAAAGCGCATGACAAACATAAGAAGGACCGCTGTTACCACAAATGGAATAACTGGAGTGAGCAGCCAGATTATGAAAGCGTACAGGTAATACACTATCCCGGCATGGCTATGCAACCCGCATATAACCAACGAAGGGGCTAAAATAACCAAGTTAGTCAAATATAATGTTAAAAAAGGCACCGCTGACTTGCCCAGTATAATTTGATAGGGCTGGAAGGGCAGTGCTACAAATGATTCTACATCTTCAGCAAAATAAAAAGAGCTTAAGATCGTCCCAACGCTAATGAATACGAAGAGAATCGATGTGATCACAAACAGCAGGCCCAGAATGACACTTTCGTTTCCGCTGGGCGCTAATACACCATACATTGAACTGATGAGGCCGTTTATTACATATAAGATAAATAATGAAGCAGGAATCGCGAAAATCCCCAGAAATACATATCCCAGTTTTTCATTAGTGCTTTTGCCAACTAGAGAAAGCTGCATTTTGACCATAATTCGAATCAGCTTCCACGTTTTAGCCATTTTGCGTCAACTCCAGGAACACCTTTTCTAAGTTGTCATCCTCTTTGAACTGCTGCTTCATGTCAGCCATGTTTCCTATGAAATCAAGCTGACCATTGTTGATAATAGCCACTTCATCACACAACTGCTCAACGACTTCTAGGACATGAGTTGAGAAAAACACTGTCTTTCCTTTGGTGGCATGTTCACGCATTATTTCTTTTAGGGTATAGGAAGATTTCGGATCAAGCCCTGTGAGCGGTTCATCGAGAATCCAAACATCGGGATCGTGAAGCAAAACGCCGCAGACTACAATTTTCTGCCTCATGCCATGGGAGTAAGTAAGGATATGATCGTTTAAAGCACCGTAGATACTGAACTGTTTTGTGTAATAGTCGATTTTTTCACGTCTGACATCAGTAGGAACTCCATAAACATCCGCCACAAAGTTTAAGTATTCGATTCCTTTTAACCGTAAAAAGATATCCGAACGGTCGGGCACATAGCCGATCGTTGTTTTGGCTTTCATAGGATCTTTGGTTATGTCAAAACCGTTAACGTTAATTCGGCCGGTCTCTACAGGGAGAATGCCTGTCATCATTTTAATGGTGGTGGACTTTCCTGCTCCATTAGGGCCAAGAAATCCGAAGATTTTCCCGTCTGGGACTGTAAGGGAAAGGTCGTTTACAGCCGTATGACCAGGGAATTGTTTCGTTACTCGTTCGATCTCAATCATAAAGAACGCTCCTTTTCATTTCCATCTATTAGAAATACGAGTGAAGGAGGGGGGATGTTTCAATCTTGAAGAAAATACTCCATTAGAATTTCATCTAAATAGCGGTCTTCGATTTTAATGGCTTTATGTTCTATCCCATATTCACGGAAACCAACCTTTTCGTAGAGCTTTTTCGCTGGCAAATTGTCTTTGACAACACTGAGCTGAAGTATTTCAAGTCCAATCCCTTTGGCAAATTGGATAGCTTTTTCAAGAAGCATTTCTCCGGCTCCCTGCCCTCTGCATTCTGGATGGACATACATCGCAAGAATGGACGCCTTATGAGAGAACTTTGGGTGAGGTTCCTTTTGCAGTGTGACATTCCCGACAAGCTTCTCCTCGATAAACACACCAAAAGTATGGGCTTCGTCCGAGTTAAGCCGTTGAACAGTCGTCTCAATCGCATCCGGCTTGTTTTTCTCTTGTTCGTAAGTAGTGATAAAGGCATCAGGATTCGTTTGAAGCGCTTCTAACCGTAAAGTTCGATATGTACTGGCGTCACTACCTGAAAGTGGTCGAATAATCATCTGCAGATTCCCCCTTTGATTTCAAATAAGAATAGCGAAGTTGTATGATAATGTAAAGAGGGAATAGAACTTTTATAAGAAAAAGGTGATCAAATGACAGAAAAGGAAAAGATGCTGAAAGGTGAACTTTATCAACCATGGGATGATGAGCTTGTTCTCGACCGAACACGAGCTAGACAAATTGTTTATTCCTTTAATCAATCAAAGCCAACAGAGAATCATCACAGGGAGCAAATGCTTGAGAGGTTGCTTGGACGTGCAGGGGAAGAAGTCTTTATCGAGCCATCATTCCATTGCGATTATGGCTATAATATTAACGTTGGAGATCAATTTTTCGCCAATTTCAACTGTGTCTTTCTGGATGTTTGTCCGATTACAATGGGTGACCGCGTGATGCTTGGGCCGAGTGTACAAATATACACAGCTACACACCCTATGGACCGGGAAACGAGAGCCGGCGGGCTTGAGTACGGCAAACCTGTTACGATTGGCAATGATGTATGGATTGGCGGCGGTGCCATCATTAACCCAGGTGTAACAATTGGTGATAATGTAGTGATTGGTTCAGGATCAGTCGTGACAAAAGATATCCCGTCAAATGTATTTGTCGGCGGGAACCCGGCTAAGATAATTCGCGAAGTAGAGTAAGAAGGAATACTGGTCGAAGCCAGGTTTTTTCGTTATCATATGATAGGATGAAAGCATATATTTATTGTGAAATATGAGGAAAGGGTTTGGAGCTATGATTAAACGAAAAAGTAAACGTGAAATAGAGCTGATGCATGAAGCAGGTAAGCTGCTTGCTAACGTACACAAGGATCTTCGTCAGTTTATTAAACCAGGTGTGACTACGATGGAAGTTGAAAACTTTGTAGAACGTTATTTAGCAAAGCATGGAGCAACTGGAGAGCAGAAGGGATATCAGGGTTATGAGTTTACAACCTGTGCCTCCATTAACGACGAGGTTTGTCATGGCTTTCCAAGAGAAGAAAAGCTTCAAGAGGGAGATATTGTAACCATCGATATGGTGGTCAATTTAAATGGTGCACTGGCAGATTCGGCCTGGACCCATCCGGTTGGTAAAATTAGTGAAGAAGCAGAACGGCTGCTGGAGGTTACGAAAACATCTCTTTATAAATCGATTGAGCAGGCGCAGGTCGGCAATCGGATCGGAGATTTAGGCCACGCGATTCAGTCGTATGCGGAAGGAGAAGGCTATTCAGTTGTCCGCGATTTTACGGGTCACGGCATAGGAGAGACGATTCATGAAGATCCATATATTCCACACTTCGGCCAGGCAGGCAAAGGGGCGCGACTTAAGGAAGGGATGGTCATTACGATCGAGCCGATGATTAACATTGGCGGCTATCAAAGCAAGATGGATCAAAATAATTGGACAGCACGCACGATTGATGGCTCTCTTTCGGCTCAATATGAACATACCATTGCGATAACGAAAGACGGACCGCTGATTTTAACCGATCAGGATCAATAAACTAATCAAAAAAAGCTCCCAGTTAAGGGAGCTTTTTTCATCGTCTGGAAAAATTATAAAATATTTGTCTGTGGATAAGCTTACATGAAGTTAGCCACATCCAGCTCTAGCGCCCAGACACTCGAGTCATAAGTCAATCGCCTCCGTGGAGGAAAACCACTCCACTGCGCCGCTTGTCTTATGCTTGTCGTGTCTACCGGGGCGCTTACGCTTTAGTTCCTATATTACTGCTTTTGCACGTTAGCAGCTTGTGGTCCGCGCTGACCTTCTTGGATTTCGAAGTTTACAACTTGACCTTCTTCAAGAGACTTGAAACCTTCTTCTTGAATAGCAGAGAAGTGAACGAATACATCGTCTTGACCTTCTACTTCGATGAAACCGAAACCTTTTTCTGCGTTAAACCATTTAACTGTACCTTCAACCATGAAAAATACCTCCTGAGTGGATCTTTAGCCACAATGTATTACTATTCTTGCTCTTCACAATCAAGACGAAAATTACTTTGAAGCAACTTCTGTTCTATGAATCGTTTCCGAACAACAATAACTGCTATTAGTATAACAAATGCACCAAATAAATGATACTCTTAACAACAATTAATTGAAAATATTTGTAAAAACAAAAAGACTCCCAAATAGGGAGTCTTTTAAAAGCTTACTTACGCTTTTTGAACGTTAGCAGCTTGTGGTCCGCGCTGACCTTCTTGGATTTCGAAGTTTACAACTTGACCTTCTTCAAGAGATTTGAAACCTTCTTCTTGAATAGCAGAGAAGTGAACGAATACGTCGTCTTGACCTTCTACCTCGATGAAACCGAAACCTTTTTCTGCATTAAACCATTTAACTGTACCTTCAACCATGAAGAATACCTCCTGCGTGGATTAGATCCACAATGTATTACTATTCTTGCTCTTCATATTCAATCAAGACGTATCGTTATGACGCATCTTCTCTGTTATGAATCATATCGAACAACAATAATTAATTTTTATTATATCAGATGGTTTTTAAAAAGGAAAGCCCTGCGAGTAATTTTTTTGAAGGGGTCTTTACGGCTGGACAAAATATGCGTTATCCAGCACATCGTAAAGGGTTTCTTCCATGAAACTTGTGACGCGCTCATCCGGAATAGCAGAAAGTTCACATAATGTGTTTCCTTGAGTTAGTAGATGCTTCACAGCTGTCCATCCTACAAATATAGCTTCATTGAAATATCCAGAGGCACCCCGCCCTTTCGTAAAGGAGTATAAAGCTTCATAATCATTTCGTTGAATATGAGGGAGCAGGTTAATCATAATTCGGTTTGGCTCTTGATTACATACTTCCAGCCAGGAATAAGACGGCGCTGGCAGAGCAAGGCTTGTGTGAACTTTTTCAGCCGTATGTAGAGCTATTCCCTCCTGAAGTGTAATATGCCCAATACTTGTTGCCAGCGGATAGGCCATCCCTGATTTCAGACAATGAATGACGCGTGCCAGTTCTTTTGCAAGATCCATTTGCTGCATCTCTTTCTCAATTGGATAATAAAGAGTTAATTGCTCATCCTCATCTGTTTCAAAAAAAGGATCCGATTCGAAATTCCCTACAAAGAAGACGATAGACATGTGAAGCGCAGAGTCGTAATCCAATTCTTCTTTAACGGCTTGTAAAAGAGAGAAGATTTCTTCATGACTCGGTTCGAAATGCTCAATATGGTCAACAGCTTGAGCATACTTGGGGAAGGCATAGTCTAACATATCACGCGCAAGCTGGTCATCTTGCACACCTGGCTGCGTTACCGAAAATCCGTAAAGCTCTTTCCATAGTTCAAACCTGGTATCAGGGGCTGCGTCTGATGTGACAGCTTGATGATAAAAAGCTAAGAATTCATCTCGTAAATGGGTAATCTTGATGATATCCAACGGTTCTCCTCCTTTGGTTTAGTGACTTAAAAAGTCTAATCGTTTTGCCCAGACATTTGGGGCTTTGGGGCCAATCCAAATCAAGTGGCTATCAGATGGTGCATCATAAATTTCACAGTTCTGTGTGTTTGACTTCAGTAGAATGGCTTGTGAATAAGGAACACTTTTGTCTTTGCGTGCGTACATGCCGAGTATGGGGGCCTTGATTTTACTCATATCAGCTAAGCCATGTTTGATATCAAGTGAAAAGCCATGACCTGATTGGGAATCAGCCAGCATGTTATAGATGAATCTGCGGTCGTTTAAAGAGAGACGTTTATAGAGATCATCTACTTCTTCTGTAGTTAGAGAAGCTAGTATATTCTTCATAACTATATCTGGACAAACCTTTAATAATAATTTAATGATTCCCCAGGTAGCTTTCTCACTTGGTCCAAACAATAGGTTAGCACGCATTTTTGTTCCCAATTCCCAGGGAGCTGTTACAGCGGCTTCCATAACCAATTTCTCCACCCGATCAGGGTAGTAAGCAGCTAACGCAATTCCCGTAGGTCCTGCTGAGGAGACGGCGATGACAGCAACCTTTTCTACGTTTAAATGATCTAAAACGCTTACAATTGTGTCGGCAAATTCGGCTGCAGTCCGTCCGGCAGAAACTTCGGTTGCATCATAGCCAGGCCGGGAAATGGTTAATAACGAAAACCCTTCATAAATTAAACTTCGATGGGATAAGTCAGTATCTCTAGAGCAGTGCCCACCTTTGAGGAGCAGGATGGTCGGGCCGGTTCCTTCAAATGAAAATTCTACGATCCCTTTTGCTGTATCGAATAATGTTGCGGCCACGTCATTCATCCTTTCTTAACTTTTTTCTTACCCTAAATATAAGCTATAATGGAATAAAATGAAACATCAGAGGATTCTGAAAAAGGAAGTGATTGTATTCGAATTGTGTCGATTTGCCCCAGTAACACTGAAATTGTCGCGTATTTAGAGCAAGAAGAGATGTTGGTTGGTGTCGACAATTATTCTGATTTTCCTGAACAGGTAAGGCAATTACCACGCCTTGGGCCAGACTTATCCATCGATATTGACGCAGTAGCTGAGTTAAAGCCAGACCTTGTGCTGAGTTCGCTTAGTGTGCCTGGAATGGAAAAAAATATTGAAGGATTACGGGAACGTAACATTCCACAATTGATTTTAAATCCGGGGTCTCTACAAGAAATTGCCATAGATATTAAAGAGGTAGGAAAGGCTATCGGATTGCCGGACCATGGGGAAAAGAAAGCGAATGAATTTTTACAGGAAATTGAAATGTATCGTGCTAAAAGCAATGCCAAAGAGAAAAAGCCGAGTCTTTACTGGGAATGGTGGCCTAAACCTATTTTTACGCCTGGACAAGGAAATTGGTTAACAGAAATCAGCGAATTAGCTGGCTGTGTTAATTTATTCGGTGAAGAAAAAGAAGCAAGTGTGCAGACTGATTGGGAGGATGTGAGAGAACGAGATCCAGATCACATTTGTATGGTGTGGGTTGGAGTGAAGGAAGAAAAAATGAATCCGGACCTTTTAAGAAAAAGGCCCGGATGGCTGGAGATGAAAGCAATCAAAGAGGACAATATCCATGTCCTCGAAGAGTCATTATATTGTCGTCCGAGTCCGCGATTGCTGGAAGGGTTAAGAAAATTACACACGATCCTTTATTCATAGTTAATGTGGTTTATTCTGGTGAGCAGGAATGGCATAATCTTTAAAGTTTTTCGCTAGTTGGGTAAGCTGTTCCTGCATCAGCTGTCCTTCCATAGGCAGGCCATGCCCGGAGAGAATTAATTTAGGGTTTAGGCTGGCTAATTTTTTAGCGGACTTCTCGGCATCAGGCCAGTCGTGAGTAAAGTAAGCTGGGGGACCGTGTATGTGCTGGCTTTGAATAAAAACGGCTAGACTCGACTCTTGTTTGACGGTAATAACAGCATCACCTGAAATCAACGTGCGGTCGCGATCCCTGAACAAAGAAACGTGACCGGGGGTATGACCTGGCGTGTGAACAATTCTCCAGTCGTCCATATGCGGAACCGTGCCATCCTCGGGAAGCGGATTAACCCATTTACCTAAATGGACTGGGTCCCTCGGAAAAAAAGGCGACAATAGAGAAAACAGTCCGCCCCCAATTGTTGAATTGGGGATAGGATAGGTTTTTTCGCCTGTAATATACGGCATTTCATCGGGATGGGCATAGATCGGAACATTCCATTGTTTAGCGATCTGTTTCGCGGAACCTGCATGATCAAAGTGACCATGTGTCAGGATGATCGCTTTAGGCGGGTGGGATCCGAATCGCTTTTCAGCCGCTTCGATAATGCGTTTGCCATAGTGAGCGACACCGCAATCGACTAACACCCAGTCTTTTGAATCTTTTTGACCTATAAAGACAACGTTTGAGATTAAGGTTCTGTAAAAAGCAAGGTCATCTAAAACTTGTTCGGCCTCTGCATGGGCCATATGCCAGCCGTCGTCCATGAGGGACTGTTGCTCTTTATCCATAACAAACCGCTCCTTTTTGATTAGTTTGCTGTTACAGGGGCGGTTCTATTCATAGAATGGGATGTCAGGTACGGGATTTAGCAGATTTGCTGACGCGTTTGAAGACAAACTAAAAGCAGACCGCTTTGTGGGCGGTCTGCTCTTTTAGTTGGCATTTTTAAATGATTTAGATGAAGTGAAGGCTGTATGAGTCAATGTTTTACCAGTTAGACCAAATAGCATCGTTAAAATAGGAGAGAGCAGGCAGAAAAATGCGAACGGAAGATAGTCTAATACCGGAACTCCCAGAACTCCGGATAGAAACACCCCGCATACGCTCCAAGGGACGAGCGGATTGATGACAGTTCCTGCATCCTCAAGAGTTCGTGATAAGTTTTTCTTAGCTAAATGAGCCTTTTCATAAATGGGCTGATAAGCTTCTCCTGTTAATAAGATCGATAAATATTGTTCCCCTACTGCTATATTTACACCGATTGCAGTAATTGCCGTTGAAATTGTAATGGATCGGGCGGATTTCAGGGCTCCCTTAATTTTTTCCAAAATGGCAGGAATTACACCTGTTGCAAAAAAGAGTCCGCCAAGGGCTAAGGCTAATAGGACGAGCGAAACAGTAAACAGCATGCTATTCATGCCGCCTCTCGTTAAAAGGTCGTTAACTGCTTGATGGTTCGTTTCGGCCGTGTACCCGTTGAACCAAGTTCCCCATAACTCACCCCATGGCAGCACGCCCCTGAGTCCGGCGATAATTGTGGCGGTAAGACTGGTAATCGTTAAGGAAATAAAGGCAGGCTGTTTGCTGATCGTTAACAGTATGAGTATGATTAGTGGAATCCATGAACTCCAATGCATCAAGTTAGAGTCGAGTAAGCCCTGTTGAAATGATGATAGTTCACTTCCTGTCGAGCTTCGTGCAGGGGAGAGCACCGCAAATAGAATAAAACTGATTACGAAAGCCGGAACTGTCGTCCAGGCCATATTTTTGATATGTTCAAACAAATCTACTTTTACAACGGTGGAAGCCAGGTTGGTTGTATCTGATAAAGGCGACATTTTGTCACCGAAAAACGCACCAGAAACGACTGCACCAGCTGTAATCGCCAGTGAAATATCTGTGGATTGTGCGACTCCCATCATGGCGACCCCCACTGTGGCAGCTGTCGTAAACGAACTCCCTAAGGCTATTCCTACCACAGCTGTAATGGAAAAAGTAATGGCATAAAACCATGGTCCGCCTGCGATAAGAAAGGATGCATTCATAAGGACAGGGATGGTCCCGCTGGCCATCCAGCTGGCGATTAGGACACCAATCAGGAAGAATAGCAGGACAGCAGCCATTCCCGATTGTGCGCCTTGAATCATGCCATTCTGGAGCTCACTGAAGGACATCTTCTTTAGAAATCCGTAAGCCAGCATCACGATAATTCCTAGCAGGATGGGAATGTGGGGCGCACTTTGTAATACAATAATAAAGAAACTGATAAGAGCAATAATCCCAAGGAGTACTAGCACGGATTCAAGAACTCCTGGCAACTTCTTTGGCTGTAGATGAAGCATCGATAAACCTCCTTTATAGTCAATGTAGGATTAGTATCTTTTTTACTTAAACGCTTTTAAGTGATGAAGCATATAGATACTATATGCTAGGAAACGTGTTTATGTCAACCATTTGAGCGGATCAGCTTACCTTTTTAGTATGGCGAGTGAATCCTGGATAATGTGGAAGGTCAGAATCTTTCTGTGTTTGGGTAGAGTCACTGAAGGTTTGGGCAGAATCCTGGAGCTCAAGGGTCGAATCATTCGATATTACGGCCGAATCAATGAGAGTGAGGGGAGAATCTAATGATAGTCGCTCGCCAAAAATTCCCTTCATAAGACGACTCACCGATAAATGAATGTGAATAACTTTATCGTGGTCTCAAAATTGTGTATAATAGTGGAAATTTTCAAGATAGGGGATAGAACAATGGGGACTCAAGTGATAGAAGCCGCCACAGGAACAACTCGTCTACATATGGCCAAACGCGGTACAATTGCAGGTCTTCCTATTATGTTAGGATATCTGCCGATTGCTTTAACATATGGTGTATTGGCTGGACAATCAGGTATGACAAATATGGAACTTACCCTCATGAGTGTGCTCGTTTTCGCAGGCGCCTCTCAGTTTCTTGCCGTGGGGATGGTAGCGGCGAGCACGGGGGCAATGGAAATTATTATAGCCACATTTGTTCTGAATTTCAGGCATTTTGTAATGAGTTTGTCATTTATGAATCGGTTGAGAGGAATTGCACTTAGAGCTAAGGTACCATTGTCACTAGGGATTACAGATGAAACGTTTGCGGTGTCGATGTTGTATCGAAAAGAAAGCAAAGAGGCTCATGCTTCGTGGTTTTACGCTGCCTTGATTTTGACAGCCTATGTATCTTGGGTGGGAGGTTCTTACCTTGGCGGTGTGCTGGGAGACATTATACCTAGCAGGCTGAGTCAAAGCATGGGAGTCGCTTTATATGCGATGTTCATAGGGCTGCTAGTCCCTTCAGTGCGCAAACAATATCGAATTGCACTTGTGGCCATTTTTGCGATGATGATTAACTTTCTTTGTCAGTGGTGGGGAATGGATCAAGGATGGGCAATCGTGCTTGGGACTCTAATTGGCGGTCTGAGTGGAATATGGATTTTACAAGATGGGGAGGAAGAAGAATCGTGATCATTTGGATGATTATCGGCATGGCGGTGGTTACCGCAATTCCAAGATTTATCCCGGCGTTCATCATTGATCAAGCTCATTTTCCCAAATGGGTGGACCGTTGGCTGAATGCGATTCCTTATGCTGCGTTAGGGGCCTTGATTTTTCCGGGAATTTTATCTGTCAAACCTGATGCCCCTCAAATAGGAGTCATCGCAGCTCTTGTTGCTATTTTATTAGCCTGGGTGAATGTTCATATCATTGGGGTCGTGCTCGGGGCGATTGCGGCCGTCTTTTTCATGACCTTGTAGCACGGTATGGGTGTTTGTGTCATAACGTATAGGGACACTTTTTTGAAAGGAATTGATGGCGTTATGTACAGACAACTAGGTTTCCCATGGGGACCTCCCGGAGGTGGGCAAGGTCAAGGTGGTCCAGGCGGTTTTCCAGGTTTTGGCCCCCCGCCAGGCCGTCCGCCACAGGGAGGAACGCAAGGTGCGCCGCAAAATTACCCCCCTGGGCCCCCGCCGGGTGATATAGAGTCATACCCTGATGCGCAAGGGTTTAGTGGTCCTGGGGTATTTGCTGTGGATCCAGGTTCCATGTATGGATGCTTGTTTCGTTTCACTAGAGTACGTTTAAACAACGGACGAAGATTTTGGTTTTATCCCATCTTTATTGGACGGACATCTGTAGCTGGTTATCGTTGGCGCCCGAACCGATATTCCTGGCAATACTTCGGGATTGATACGGATCGGATTTCAAGTTTCAGTTGTTAAAAAAAAGATGGTGCCACGAGCGTGGTGCCATTTTTTCTGCTACACTATGGATAAATAGATAGATGAAAAAGGGGAGAAAAGAAATGACCCATGTTAGAGTGGCTCGATTTGAGGATGCGAAAGATATTGCTAATATTCATATTCAAAGTTGGAAATCTACATATAGAGACTTGATCGATGAAAGGGATATGAGTAATATCACTCTTGAAAATCGAGTCGTTCTGTGGGAAACCATTTTACGGGCTCCAGTTAATGGACAGATTGCCTATGTGATTGAGAATGACCAACAAGAAGTCATAGGATTTGTGTCCGGTGGAAAAGAACGGACGAAGAATTATGGGTATGATGGAGAAATCTACGCCATTTATTTATTGGATGAGTATCAGCGTAAAGGCTATGGGAGGAAGATGATCGCAGCATTCGTTGCGGCTATGAAAGAAGAGGGATATCAATCTTTATTAGTCTGGGTGCTCACGCGTAACCCATCGAGCAATTTTTATCGTGTTTTAGGTGCTCAGCCCGTTGAAGCGGAAGAAGTGACAATTGGTCAAGGAACCTATGAAGAGACAGCCTATGGATGGGAGCATATTGACTCGTTGTTACAGCATTTTTCGTGAAAAAAGGATATTAAAAGCTAATCCTCTCTTAGTTCAAAACTAAGAGAGGATTTTTTTCTTATATTATAGGAGAAGATGTTATCCGCGATAAATTCAGTATTACCGCGATTATTAAGATATATCCGTTATTAGCCTTAGGAGGACAACTTCTAGGCCTACCAGACTGCAGAAGGCTTCTCACTGTTCTTCATAAGGTTCGATATGGATATGAGCATAATAAATCTTCATTTCCTGCTTAAGAAGGTCTTCCACCTCGTCCGTAATATCATGACCTTCCTGAATGGTCAGATTAGGATCAATGTTAATGGTAGCATCTACGAAAATCTGATTCCCTTGCAGACGAGCCTTCACATCATCAACGGTTAAAACGGATGGATGGCTGGCAATTACATGGCGAATATCATTAACTTCTACTTTGTTAAAGCCGTCACTGAGAGTGTGACTGGCCTCTCTGAAAATATCCCAAGCGGTTTTACAAATAATCAGCCCCACAATTAGGCCAGCTAATGGATCGAGCCAATACACTCCTAACTGGGCGCCAAATATACCTGCAGCAGCTCCGATGCTGACGAGTGCATCTGAGCGGTTATCCTGGGCAGCGGCATAAAGTGCTTGACTTTTCACCTGTGCAGAGAGATTCAAGTTGTAACGGTACACGCCAAACATAAACAGGGCTGCCAGAATAGCTGTCCACCCCGTTAACATAGAGGGTTCGCTGGTTTGACCCTGTATGATGCCCTCAATAGTGCCAATGATAACTTCGATTCCCACGGTCACCATAATGAAAGCAGCCACTAAGGAAGCAATGGTTTCGGCCCTGAAATGTCCATAATGATGATCCTCATCAGGAGGTTTGCGGGAAATTTTCAGTCCGATAAGCACGGCAATGGATGCAATAACATCTGTTGTATTATTAAGCCCGTCAGCTCTAAGAGCCTCAGAGTTCCCAATGGCTGCCACAATAAGCTTAACGGCAGCAAGGACCAAATAAGCAATAATACTTACCCATGCCCCTTTTTCACCACGTTTTATATTTTCGTATTCTCCCATAACATGATCCCCCGATTTGTGTCTTACAGCATGTTATAGCTTACCAAAGCTAGTTACATTGGGTCTAGAGAAAAAAATCTACCCGTCTACACATAGCTTGCGGACGGTAAGAATCTTTGTACAAGGTAAACTTTTGAACAGTTCCAGTGTAGCCATGACTACGCTGCATTATTTAAATTTTTTAAGAAAAATTTGTTTAAAATAAGGTTTATAATTTAAATTAAAGGGAATTATATAACTAAATATTCAGAAAAATCATTGCGAAATACACTTAAATCCTTCATAATGGAAAAAAGCAATAAGGGGGTATTCTCATGAGAAAGCAAAAGGTTATATACGTATTGCGTCGAAACCCTGGATTCAGGAATCGTGAAATCACTGCCAAAAGAGAATTGTCCTTCGGGATTCGTTTAGCCTCAAGACTGCTTCTGGATGAATTAAGCTTTCAATTTAATAAAGAACAGATAGACAAACAAATTAACTTAGCCATTGATAACGATGATAGACAAGAATTTCACCGTTTGAGTGAAAAATATCAACCCTATACTTGGGAATAGATGATAAAGTGCCACTTATTCAGTGGCGCTTTTTTTTGCCCCACACGACGTGGGGTAGTTCGGTGTTGGCACAGGCCCTACACGACGTAGGGTCGTTCGACGTTGGCACAGGACATGCCGAACTTAGTCGAACTTCCTTTAACTCCGTTCTTAGCCGAACTTCCTCTGTTCCCAGTCTTAACTTCCTTGAATTTCGATTTTAACCGAACTCCTTTCATGTCGACTTTAATGAACTTCTTCTTTTATAACTAAACTACCTGCATACTCGCCATCATAAATTTGCGTGTACAGGAACTTCCTGAAAGTGTTATAGTGAATAAAGATTAAAGGGTTAGGAAGGTATGACAATGATGAAATGGAAGTATATTGTACTAGGTGTGGGCTTAAGCGTGATGCTGTCAGGGTGCTCCCTCGATCAATTCACTAGTGCGGATAATGAGGGCGAGCAACCGACGTCTACCGAGCCGGCCCCATCAAGTGAAGAAGATTCCGCTGATGAACAGAAGCAATCAAATGAAAAGCAAAGCGAGAATTCTGAACCATCCAAAGAACAACAAAAGGAAGAGTCTGAAGATCCTAATGTTCCAGTTGCTGGGGATAAAGCTGAGGAAAAGAAAGATAGTGATGGATTGACTGTCGTTAACGAACCTAAAAGTATGCATGTTGTGGTTAATAAGCATCGAAAACTGCCTGACGGGTACACACCACCTGACCTGGTGGTTCCGGAAGTCCCTTTTTATTTCACTGAGTTTCATCCTAAAAAGCAGATGCGTAAAGAAGCGGCTAGAGCTCTCGAAGAATTATTTGCGGCTGCCAGCCAAGACGGAATTGATTTAGTTGCTGCTTCAGGGTACCGCTCATATGAGAGACAAAAGAGTATTTATCAGCAAAACGTGGCTGAGCGAGGAGAGAAGGAAGCGAATCAATTCTCTGCAAAACCTGGAACAAGTGAGCATCAAACAGGGTTAGCTATGGATGTAACTTCGGCACAAATGGCGTTTAAATTAAAGCAATCCTTCCGGCAGACCGATGAAGGAGAATGGCTTGCGGAACATGCCCATGAGTACGGATTTATTATTAGATATCCAAAGGGAAAATCTGATATCACGGGGTATTCGTATGAACCGTGGCATTTAAGATATGTAGGAACGGATATATCTACTGAGATACACAAACAGGAGGAGACACTGGAAGAATTTTTTGGATTCTATCCTGCTTCCTGATTATACATGAACAAAAAGGAGCCAGACATGAACGGCACGTTAAACAAGGTTTAACGCATAGTTCAGAACGAGGGCTCCTTTTTTCATTCACTCACTTAATCCGACACGTACTTTAGGAAATCGTGCTTTTATTATTTCGTCAAAGGCAAACTGGGCTGTATCGCCAACGGTAATTTTTTTACCGTCAACAGGCAGGTAATTGACTTCATGGCGGATACTCCCTGCAGCTTCACCATCAGGAAGGTATGTTGGACATAGAATTGTCCAGGACAGGCTGGATTGGGCTAGAGCCTTATAAGCAAATAAATGTTCTTCAGCAGCGAATGTTTGACGCCGCTTCGATTCACTGGTTTGAAACCGATAGCTTCCTTCCTCAATCCGACTGTTTAAAATACCTGCTGTGCCGATCGTGATGATTCGTTCTATATCGTATTTGTCCATGCTCTGAATAATTACAGGCATCGCTTGCGATAGTGTCGTTGTTTTATCCGTACCAAGTCCACTGAAGACAATATCGCAGCCTTGAATGGTGGCTTCCACATCCTCAGCGTTGAGCACATCACCTTCAATAAGATGGGCACTAGGGATCATTTCCTGAGCCTTGGTGCGATCTCGTACTAAAGCGTTGACTTCAATATTCTCTTCGGCAGCTTGATTGACCACACGGCTTCCTACTCTTCCGGTGGCTCCAAAAACGGCAATTTTCATCAGTAACACCTCATTATTATGAATTTTGTAAAAATTGAACTATAATCCAGACTGATTTGATAAACTTAATCAAGGGGAGGTGGCATGGAATGAAAAAGAAACCGGTCTTAAGCTGGATGTTATATGATTTTGGGAACTCAGCCTTTGCTACAACCATTATGGCTGCCGTATTGCCTATTTTCTATTATGATGTAGCAGCAAAAGGGGTTGAGAATTCCCTGGCCACCAGCTACTGGGGGTATTCCCAGTCTATAGCTGTCTTAATCATCGCGATACTCGCTCCGATTCTTGGTGCTATTAGTGATTTTTCAGCAGCCAAGAAAAAGTTCTTAATGTTTTTTGCCTTCATGGGGATGACGGCAAGTGTGCTGTTAGCCTTTGTAGGGGAAGGGGATTATCTCTTGGCTTCCCTGCTTCTGATTGTAGGTACGATCGGGTTCTCCGGCGGCAATGCGTTCTATGATGCCTTCTTGCCAGAGGTTAGTGATGAGAAGTCCATCGATAAAGTATCCTCCTGGGGCTACGCTTTTGGCTATCTTGGAGGAGGAGTGCTGTTAGCCATTAACTTAATGATGATCTTAAATTATCAATGGTTTGGCTTGCCTGACACACTGACAGCTACCCAGCTTTCGTTCGTATCTGTCGGCGTATGGTGGCTGATTTTTGCCATTCCGTTATTTAAAAATGTGAAGGAAGAGAAAAAGCAGAGGTCCCGGCGTACTTCATCCTACGCCAAAATCGGCTTCAAACGAGTGGGCAGAACGATTAGAGAACTGCCACAATTTAAGCACCTGCTCATTTTCTTACTGGCTTTCTGGCTGTACAATGATGGGATATCCACGATTATTAAGATGGCTACCATCTATGGCAGAGATATAGGAATCAACAGTAATTCGCTGATTCTGGCCTTATTAATTACTCAATTCGTCGGGATTCCATTTGCCTTTTTGTTTGGCTATCTCGCTGATAAAATCTCCGCAAAGCGTGCCCTTATACTGGCATTATACATTTATTTGGCGATTGTGGCATTAGGGTATTTTATGACATCTGCCTTGCACTTTTACCTGTTAGCCATCTGTGTAGGGATGGTACAGGGCGGAGCGCAGTCACTAAGCCGATCTATTTTTGGCAAAATGGTTCCGGCTGACCGCCACGCTGAATTTTACGGATTCTATGGAATCTCCTCCAAATTCGCGGCTATTTTTGGTCCGTTCGTTTTTGCACTAGTCGGCCAATTGACGGGATCAAGCCGACTAGGAATTATGTCCTTAATCGTCTTTTTTATCGGTGGGATTGTGTTATTGAAATTTGTTGATATTGAAAAAGGAATGGCTCAAGCTCAAGAACATACGAAAAAACAACAAAAGACGATTGTTAAAACTTAATTAAACAAATTAACCACTATTACGTGCAGTTCCTTTAAATGGGTACGCCTCGACTCCCACTTTAAAAGCACATAAAGTTCTATATAAAAAAGAAGCATTGGTTAACTCAGCCAATGCTCTGTCTTTTCTGCTTTGGAGGTTCTTTTAAAAAGAACAGGGAAGGAGTAACACCGTGTCAATTTCGATATATCCACAAATTTCCTCATACAATCGGATCACTATAGGCATTATCCAGTCCAAGCGTCAATGGTTTTCCCGTATCATAAGAAATATCTCCAATCAAATCCACGATCTTCTCCAGCTGGTGCTCATTTGTACTGCCCCAATACTGCAGAATTCTTTCCATGATCACACAAGCGTCCGCAAAGGCCTTTTCATACAAATCAATAAAAGAAGAAGTGGAAATTTCACCGGTGGCTGAATGCTTCCATTCTAAGTTTGTTTCATTTAAGTAATCAATTTTTTTATCGATCGGTCTATGTGAAAAGGGAGAAACCAGTGTACCTAACAACTGATGCTTCCATCCAGTCGGATCAAATAACAAACGCTGAGCGAGAGCGATGTCCATGAAGGACTGGACTACATAATTCGAAGGGACAATCTGTACTGCATGGGGGAATTGAATATAGATTTCCTGCTCGATCCATTGTGCCAGCTTTTTTGCTTCGTGGTTGCTCAACTGAATGTGCTTGTAAGCGGGTGTTTTCCACGTTTTCAGGTTCCGGTAGCGGTCCAGTATGATGGTGTCAATGATGACTTCAAATATTTGATGTTTATGGCCCTCATAGCCAGAACGATAGTGAATATAAGGATGTGTAATGCGGTCAAGAATATGATGGGTAACGAAACCTAGAATATAGGCTTGTGACTGATTTTTTTCATGTTTGCCACGCTTAATGATGTTGTGTAAGAAGGAACCGCATTTTTCTGTATGCAGCTTCATTCCAATATCGGGCACCCCGCGGTCGTTGAGTTTAGGCCAGAAATTGTAGTAGAAGAACGGATCGGGTCCCTGAGCACCGAGAGCTAAAAAACGCCCAGATGTTTCGATAAGATCGTGGCGCTCAAGCTGGTCACAAACGTCTTCCGCAAACAAAATATGCGTCCAAATATTCGGCATGTCCACACCTCGTTTTTCCTTAATTATAAACTAACATAGAAAAAGAGCCCCGAGGACTCTTTTTCACCCATTTATTTACCCATTGGAAAAGACCAAGCTAAAAAACTGCACCTCTTCGTGAGAGATCAGCCCGCTTTTCGGCTGGTAACCTTATTTTATAGTATGATCAGAAAAATGTAAATAATCAGATAAATGTGTTGTGGCATTTTTCAACAAATTCCCCCTGTTGATTAATGAATGTTTAAAAGAAAATTGATACAATTAATAAGGGATGTTTACACAAGATATAAAGGAGGAGCATTATGGATTATCGAATTGAAAAAGATACATTAGGTGAAATAAAAGTTCCGAGTGATAAATATTGGGCAGCTCAAACACAACGAAGTAAGGAGAATTTCCCGATCGGCAATGAGAAAATGCCGAAAGAAATTATTGAAGGTTTTGCCATTCTCAAGAAAAGCGCTGCCAAAGCCAATCATGAACTCGGTTTACTTGAAAAAGATAAAGCAGAGGCGATCGGCCATGCAGCTGATCAAATTCTTGAAGGGGTCTTAGAGGAACACTTTCCGCTTGTTGTCTGGCAAACGGGCAGTGGTACACAATCTAATATGAACGTGAATGAAGTGATCGCTCATGTCGGAAATAAGTGGCTTGAGGAGCAGGGAAAAGAAACTCGTTTGCATCCTAATGACGATGTAAACAAATCTCAAAGCTCTAATGATACATACCCTACAGCACTGCACATCGCGTCAGTCAGAAAGCTTGAGGATGTATTACTACCGGGTTTAACACAATTAAAGGATACATTAGAAGAAAAGATGGAAGCGTTTAACGACATTGTTAAAATTGGCCGTACTCATTTGCAAGATGCGACACCGCTAACGCTAGGGCAGGAAATAAGCGGATGGCACCGTATGCTTGAAAAAACCGAAAAGATGCTGATTGATAGTACAAACTATGTAAAAGAGCTTGCTATTGGCGGAACTGCTGTCGGTACTGGTCTTAATGCGCATGTAGATTTTGCGGATCAAGTCGTTTCCAAAATTAATGATGAAACACAAAAGCATTTTATTTCTGCCCCGAATAAATTTCATGCGTTAACATCCCATGATGAACTAGTGCATGCCCACGGAGCTATTAAGGCTTTAGCAGCTGACGTTATGAAAATTGCCAATGATGTCAGATGGCTGGCCAGTGGACCGCGCTGTGGAATTGGTGAAATTACAATTCCGGCTAATGAGCCTGGCAGCTCGATTATGCCTGGTAAAGTAAACCCGACCCAGAGTGAAGCGATCACGATGGTTGCTGCACAGGTGATGGGGAATGATGCAACAATTGGTTTTGCGGCCAGTCAGGGTAATTTTGAATTGAATGTATTTAAACCTGTCATTGCTTATAACTTCTTGCAGTCCGCGCAATTACTTGCTGACAGCATGGTTTCCTTTAATGAACGTTGTGTTGTTGGATTAGAACCAAATCATGAGCAAATTGAAAAGTATCTACGTGATTCATTGATGCTTGTGACAGCGTTGAATCCACACATTGGTTATGAAAATGCAGCTAAAATCGCTAAAACAGCTTTTGAAAAAGATCAAACATTGAAGGAAACAGCTGTGGAACTTGGTTTGCTTACAGAAGAGCAATTCGAGGAATATGTGGATCCAAAGGCGATGACAAAGCCTAGCGCCAAGTAACTATATAAACGGTCTAGCCATGCCGTTCACCTCTAAGTAAATTACCGTATATTGGAATGAAATTTCTGTGATAAAAATAGCAGTACCCGATCATACTACTATTACACAGGACAGGAGGTGAGACAACATGGCTAACAACAGTTCTAACGAGTTAGTAGTACCTGGCGTACAACAAGCTCTAGACCAAATGAAAACTGAGATTGCACAAGAATTCGGAGTACAACTTGGTGCTGATTCTACTTCCCGTGCTAACGGTTCTGTAGGTGGAGAAATCACTAAGCGTCTTGTGTCAATGGCTGAGCAACAGTTCGGCGGACAAAAATAATTAAATAATTTGAAGGAGGAGAAAGGGTGCGCCCTTTCTCCTCTTTATTTTTATGAAAAGCTTTAAAATTGATTCCGGATTTGTTGAGAGCTGCATAAATAAGCTAAAAAAGACACAGCAGAAAAGATCAGCTGTGTCTTTAAATTGAGTTTAGATTTAGTGGATTCGCTGTTCCGTTTCTTTATCGAAAAAGTGGACTTTGTTCATATCAATTGCAAGTACGATTTCATCTCCACCGTTAATATCAGAGCGAGAATCGACCCTTGCGATGAACTCTTGATCATCCAGTTTAGAATAAAGATAAGATTCAGAGCCCATTAGCTCAGCCACTTCGATGTAGGCTTTAATTTTCTTATCTGGGTTCGCATCGATAAATAACGGTTCATCATGCATATCTTCCGGGCGTACACCGAGAATGATTTCTTTACCGATATAATCCTGGTCACGCAATGTCTTTAACTTTCCTTCCGGCACAGCAAGGTTCACATCGCCTATTTGAATATGATCCTCACGAAGGGTTCCGGCAAAGAAGTTCATGGCAGGAGATCCGATGAAACCACCGACAAAAACATTTTCCGGCTTATCATATACTTCTTTAGGTGCCCCAACCTGCTGGATGATACCATCCTTCATAACAACAAGACGTGTAGCCATCGTCATGGCCTCTGTCTGGTCATGCGTTACATAGATCGTTGTCGTTTGCAGACGCTGGTGAAGCTTTTGAATTTCGGCTCTCATCTGGACACGTAATTTGGCATCAAGGTTGGACAAGGGTTCATCCATCAGGAACACTTTCGCATCCCGTACAATAGCCCGTCCAAGTGCCACACGCTGACGCTGTCCACCGGAAAGTGCTTTCGGTTTACGATCTAATAAAGCTTCAAGTCCCAGGATATTGGCTGCGTTGTTGACACGCTGCTCGATTTCTTTTTTATCCATTTTCCGTAATTTAAGGCCAAACGCCATATTATCATAAACGTTCATATGCGGATAGAGGGCATAGTTCTGGAACACCATCGCAATGTCGCGGTCCTTAGGTGCTACATCATTCATACGCTTCTCATCAATCATGAAATCGCCGCCCGTTATTTCCTCGAGCCCGGCAATCATTCGTAAGGTAGTTGATTTACCACAGCCAGATGGACCTACAAAAACGATGAATTCTTTGTCATTAATATGTAAGTTGAAGTCATCAACGGCTTTTACTTTTTTGTCATACACTTTTTCAATATTATTTAACTTTAACTCTGCCATGAAAGGAGCCTCCCTGTTTTTTTGAAATCGCTTTCTTTAGTTAATATAAGTCTACCGCAGTGAACAGGAAGGGTAAATGGACAACGTGCACAAAGAATGCTTTCGTAATTTGTGCACGTTGTTTATCGGTCCGACTCAAGTAAAGAAAGGTACGTAATAATAGCACCCTGAAACTGTTTAATATCAACACCGGTTTTTTCAATAAATTTATCGACGCGATATTGTAAACTGTTTCGGTGCATATAAAGCCGTTTAGCTGCCAAAGTAGCATTTGAGCCAGACTCGAGAAAGACTTGAATCGTTTGAAGCAGGTCTTGATCATTGCGAACAGTGGAAAATAATGAGTCAGAAATCATGGTTCGTTCCGCTTTGGGCATCGATTCAATGTATAGAGATGGAATCACTTCTTGAAAAGTTGCCACAGGTCCGATGCTGTTTCGCATGGAGATATGAAAACATTTCTTTGCCCACTGAAAAAATGAGGGACCCTCAAGTGGTGATTCACTAAATTCACTAAGATAAAAATGGATTTTTGTATAAAAGTCACTCATTAATACATCAATCAGTGGCTGAAACGTAATCGGTTCCTGATTGTTTTCCATGATTTCTTCAATGATGACACCTTGTTGATGGTTCTCCCATAGCAGCGGCATCACGCGTGGAAAAAAGGATTGCAATGCTTCCTGAAACGTTTGACGGTCAACAGTTGGATCAGATAAAGAGAAAAATACAAACCTGAACTTTTGAGGCAGCGGTTCAGCCATCAATTCATCTGAATGACCCTCAAGAAAGCTGAACCAGAACTGCTCTCGAGCTGTCTTCTGATCATCCTGTTTAGAAATCGGAGTTAAAAACAGGTGAAGAAGCTGAACTTCTTTTTGATGGAGCTCTGTTTTTAAAATGGCAATTACCTGCTTTTCGTCCGTACGAAAAAGTTGGTACTTATGGGATGGTTCTATACTTAGCTCTTCGACAACGATTAGCGAGGGGTAGATCTGTTTAAGTTGCTCGATTTTAGTCATAGCGTCCTTCCTTTTTGAAGAAATCTCTACTATTATAGTAATACAAACAATTATTTCAGCAAACAAAGGATTTTTATAAAAATACAGGGAGAGAATTGAAGGAGGTTATGGATATGAATCAAGTACAGGAAAGAAGTCAATATGGACCAGAGTCTAAAAATCGATTAAAACGGATTGAAGGGCAGGTTCGTGGTGTAATCAGAATGATGGAAGAAGAAAAGGAATGTAAAGAAGTTGTGACCCAGCTGGCAGCTGCCCGATCAGCTATGGACCGTGCTATCGGTTATATTGTAGCAAGAAATTTAGAAACCAGCATAAAACAGGCTCAGGAAAAAGACGATGATTCTCAGGAATATATAGAAGAAGCCGTTAAAATGATTGTCAAAAGCCGATAAAGGATAAGCGCTGTGCCTGGTGCAGGCTTTCAGCGCTTATCCCGCCCACTCTACGATTCTGACTCCGACTGATGGTTCTCTTCAGGGATCGGATGAGTCTCTCCAATCTGCTCTCTACCATAAACTGGCCAAGTAGGTTTTCCTCCAGCCATCCCTTCATTAATCATACGATCCACGTCCAGTTCCAAGCGTTTTTTCCCTTCCGGATCATAATTTTTCTTGTTATGCATGTGATCACCTCGTTTTTATTTTGTCCTAAAATCTTTTCCCTCACTAAGGCAATAATTGGACGTTACCAAGGAGCTTGTACTTTAGTTGTATTGGCATCGCTTGTTTAAGTCATATATAATTGGAGCAGTTCTATGACTGAAAAGAGGGAATGCCAATGAATGTAGTTGTTTTAATAGTAGGTATGATGCTAATAGGAGCTGCAATCGGAGGGGTGACGAACCACCTCGCCATTAAAATGCTTTTTCGTCCATATAAACCGATTAAGATCGGAAAGTTCCAAGTTCCCTTTACGCCTGGGTTAATACCGAAGCGACGTGATGAACTGTCTCGTCAGCTTGGTGAGATGGTCGTAAATCATCTTCTAACGGCAGACGGGCTGCGAAGGAAAATCGAGGGACCTGCCTTTGAAAACCAGCTCACCACATTTGTTCAAGAAGAAGTAGAGAAGGTGCTGAACAATAATAATTCGATGCAGGCAATCCTATCTTCTCTTGATATCCATCTGGACCAGGAACGTCTGGAAGACTCGATTTCCACCTGGGTGGAAGAACGATACGATTCGATGATGAATGGAGTAAGAGAACAATCAGCCAGTGAATTGCTGCCTGAGGAATGGAAATACAAACTAGAGAATAGTGCTGATGAATTCGCTGTTTACATTCAGGAGCGAGTCAGGATGTACCTTGATAGTTATGAAGGAAAAGAGCGAATAGGTGACCTTATTGATGATTACTTAGACAATCAGGGATTTCTCGGGAATATGATCTCATCTTTTATGGGATCAGAGCGGCTTATTGATCGCATTCATCCTGTGCTCATAAAATATGTCTCAGCCCGAGAAGCTACAGATTGGCTGCAAACCATGATTCAAGCTGAGTTAAGCAAAGCATTGAATCGTCCTGTGGAAGAACTGGAAGATAAGATTGGAAAAACAACCATTGCCGAGACTCTTGGTAAAGTGGTAAGCCGAGGATTGCCGATGGAGCAATGGCTTAACCGATCCTTATCCGATTGGTCAAAACCCATCCAATCTAACATCATTCTCGATGTGATTCCAGCAGTCACCCCTAAGGTGACAGAGCTCCTGGCTTCACGGATGGAGCGAATGATGAACTCAATGAATTTATCCGGGATTGTTGAAGAGCAAGTATCGTCATTTCCTGTTGAACGTTTAGAAGATATCGTTCTCGGTATTTCCAAGCGAGAGTTTAAGATGATTACGTACCTAGGTGCATTGCTTGGGGGCTTGATTGGATTCGTTCAAGGAATCATCGCAGTTCTACTGGGATAGAAAGCTTGTCCTATACATGATTAAACGAGTTTGTTATAGTGGGAAGGAGTTACTCACTCAATATCTAGGAGGTACGTGAATTTATGGCTAATATTTATGACAATGCTTACGATCTTGAAAAAGCAATTCGTAATAGTGAAGAATTTCAAGGACTGAAGGAAGCTTATGATGCAGTCATGAGCGAAGAGTCTGCGAAGAAAATGTTCGAAGATTTCCGCCAAACTCAAATCACTTTGCAGCAAAAGCAGATGCAAGGCGAAGAAATTAGTGAAGAAGAAGTGGAACAAGCTCGTCAGGTTGTTGAACTGGTACAGCAGCATCCACAAATTTCAACATTGATGGAGCAAGAGCAGCGACTAAACACGGTGATTAACGATGTCAGCCGTATTATTACGAAGCCTCTTGAAGAGCTATACGGTAATCCTGAAGAACCACAACAATAATTATTTTTGCTTAAAAAGTCGTCCTGAGGGGCGGCTTTTTCTTATGTTTATTTAGCGGTTTTTGCAGGAATTTTCAAGATATAGACGAATTTTATAGAGTAAGCAAAAAAACTAAGGAGGATATCATGCGCTTTATAGAAATAGAGCAGAACGATAATGTCATCCATTTACGCCTTAATCGAGGAGAAAAATATAATGCTTTACATGTTGAAATGCTGCAGGAGCTAGCTGAAGCCGTTCAACATGTAAAAGAACAGCGTGGACAAGTTGTCGTTCTTTCTGGTACCGGAGCTGGCTTTTGTGCCGGCGGTGATATTACAATGATGAAAGAAATTCATGTTCGCGACGTTTACGAGCAAGTGATGAATGATATCGAGACCATTGTAACAACGATTTATAACATGCCTAAACTTGTGATTGCAGCCGTACATGGTCCGGTGGTCGGGCTGGGACTGAGCATAGCTTTGGCTGCGGACTACTTGATTGCTGAAGCTGATGCGGACATCTCGATGAATTTCATCGGTATCGGCCTCGTCCCTGACGGTGGTGGCCATTTCTTCTTAGAGCAGCGCCTTGGAACTCATCGTGCCAAACATTTCGCCTGGGAAGGGCGAAAACTGCGGGCAAAAGAAGCGTATGACTTTAATATGGTAGATGTTGTCGTCAACGGAGAACTCCATCAGGAAGCGGCTGATTTGGCGTTAAGATGGAGTCAGAGTCCCTTAAAGTCGATGGTGACGACGAAGCAAATTTACCATCAATATCGTCTCGATCTACTCTTGCAGTATTTGGCAAAAGAAAGACAAGCCCAGTGGGAACTTCGGCAATCCGAAGACCATAGAGAAGGGGTAGAAGCATTTTTAGAAAAGCGTAAACCACACTTTAAAGGAAAATAAAAAGTCGCGTGAGAACGCGACTTTTTGTAACATTACCTATGGAATAAAACGAGGTGCCCTTCAGGGGCTACGCAACGGTGGGTATAATCACTGAATCCATGTTCTTCAAGTTTGTTTCCACCGATTTCCTTGGCCTCTGCATCATTTTCAGCTTCAAATGCTTCATCTAATACATTAGTTCCGTCTTTTTCGAATACAGTTAAAAAGTATTTCTTCATTATTGACCCTCCATGAACATGTCTTTACTATTTATTAATTTGTCATGAACGGTCGAATTTCCTGCCTGATTCTGCATTTTCAAAAAAAGTTCATGAATTCTTGAAACTACACTAAAGGTAATTCGTATGTTAAATGGGAAGAGAGGAGAATGATCGTGACGTTAAGATTAAATCATGTTACAAAGAAATTTGGTTCGCATACCGCGGTGAACCAGTTATCGCTGGAGATTCCAGAGAAACAAATCTTTGGGTTTCTTGGGGCTAATGGGGCAGGTAAAACTACGACATTTCGAATGATTCTCGGATTATTGCAGGAGACGGAAGGGTCGATTTCCTGGAATAACGGAGAGATCGGTTATGATCAAAGTCATTTGATTGGCTATTTACCTGAGGAGCGAGGCCTTTATCCAAAAATGAAGGTGCGTGACCAGCTTGTTTATTTAGCAAAACTTCGCGGGATGAATAAATCGGACTCGCTAAAGGAACTCGATTATTGGCTGGATCGTTTTAAAGTGCCAGACTATAAAACAAAGAAAGTAGAAGAACTTTCTAAAGGGAATCAGCAAAAGATTCAATTCATATCAGCCGTTTTACATAAACCAAAGCTGTTGATCTTAGATGAACCGTTCTCAGGACTCGACCCTGTGAATGTGGAAATGCTCAAGGAAGCGGTTGTTGACTTAAAGGAGTCCGGGATGTCGATTGTATTTTCATCCCACCGCATGGAGCATGTCGAGGAGTTGTGTGAGAACCTTTGTATTCTTCACCATGGGACACCAGTTGTCCATGGTCGCTTGAAAGATATCAAGCGTTCCTTTGGCAAGAAAAATGTTCGGGTGAAGGCTGATTTTGACACGGAATTCTTAAAGCGAATACCAGGAGTCACCAAATATAAAGCTTTTGGGGAAGGCTGCAATTTGCAAGTAGAGAGTGAAGACATTTCACAAAAAATTTTCACGGAGTTAAATGGAAAGGGATTTGTCAGATCATTTATCCTTGAGGAGCCGTCTCTAAATGATATTTTTATCGAGAAAGTAGGTGCCTCTTATGAATAAATTCTTCATTATGGTCGGTCATACGTTTATGAATCGGGTGAAAACAAAATCTTTTCTGATCACAACGCTCGTTACGCTCATTTTAATTACCGCCCTATCGAATATTCAAACGATTATTGAAACCTTTAGCGGGGAAGATGAGGCTAAGAAAGTTGCTTTAATTAGCGACAATGACGAGTGGAGCAGCACTCTTGTCGAGATGGTTGCTGCAAATGATGCGTTCACATTAGAACGAGTTGACCAATCCTTAGAGGAAGCAAAACAAGCGGTGAAAGAAGGAACGTATGAATCTGTCGTGAAAATTACATCAGGAGAAGATGGACTTCCAAAAGCTGACTATTACGCGGAGCAAATTGCTTCTACAGAAAACAGTGAACCAATCAAACAAGCACTTCAACAAATTAAAGTAGAAATGGCTACCGAGGAAGCAGGGGTAGATCAAGCGACCTTACAGCAAATTTCCTCCCCAGTAACGTTTAATACCATAGCTTTAGAAGAAAGTGCAAAATCAGAAGCAGAACTGGCCCAAACACGTGGGTTGGTGTACGTTATGTTGTTCCTGTTATATATGTCTGTCATTATGTATGGAAGTATGATTGCCACAGAAGTAGCCACTGAAAAATCAAGCAGGGTTATGGAGATTTTGATTTCAAGTGTTTCGCCAGTATCACAAATGTTCGCTAAAATCATTGGAATAGCTCTGGTTGGAATTCTACAGTTTTCATTAATTCTGTTAGTAGGGTACCTCGGAATCCAGCAAGGCGGCGGAGGTTCCATCATGGAAGGGTTTGGTTTATCTAATATCCAGGGCTCAGTCATCGCATACGCCGTGCTCTTCTTTATTTTAGGCTATATGCTTTATGCTACTTTAGCAGCAACACTTGGCTCGCTAGTCAGCCGTTTAGAAGATGCCCAACAGATGATTTCACCAATGATATATCTCATTTTAGCGGCGTTCTTTATTTCTATTTTCGGTCTGAATGCACCAGATTCTACATTTATAACCGTAACTTCATACATCCCATTTTTCTCGCCATTGATCATGTTCTTGCGCGTGGGGATGCTGGATATTCCGGTTTGGGAAGTCATCCTTTCGGTGGGAGTCCTCGTCGGGTCGATTGCGTTGCTCGCCTGGTTCGGAGCGCGTGTTTATAGTGGTGGCGTACTGCTTTACGGAAAGTCGTCTTCATTCAAGGATATTAAGAAGGCTATGCAGTTGTCGAAGAAAGAAGGATAAGGTAATGAAAGCCTCCATCTTTAAAGGGTGGAGGTTTCTATTTTTTATTTTGGATAAAGTGACAGAGGTTAACTGGTGCTTTTTAACATATAAATAATAACAGGGTGGGAGACAGAAATGAAGAAATTAATCCTAGGACTAGCTACGATTATAGTGGTTGGCTTAATCACTGGTACTTTCATTTACCAAAATCAAAACCAGAATTCATTGCTACAATTAAATAAGAAAAATGATAGGCTGGAAAAAACTAAATCCCTAAATCAAGTAGAAAAGCCTCAACCTAAGACATTAGAACCAGTAAACAATGACAGAGTCAGCTATACTTTGCAAAACAACGAGTTAAATATTACTTATGACAAAGGAAATAATTGGGTGAAAGTCCCGATTGAGAAAGATTTATTATTTAATGGGGAATACAATGGGAATGAACGAGAATTGATAAATGGGAGTTACATACTGACGGAAGAACGTGCAGCATTTTTATATAAGCAGGAAAAGGTGTTATTAAAATACTCTCTTGATCAAGGAACAACGTGGGAAGAAAGTGTGGTTACAGAAGCATTACCTGCCCTGCGCTTTAGAAAAGTAGACTTTTTAAATGATCGATTTGGATATGCTGTTCTTTCTGGTAATCGAACGATGTCACAAGAGCTTTCTACAGTCTTTTTAACTCACGATGGTGGGAAGACTTGGAAAGAGACAGCATCTCCAGAAACAACGAGATTAATTGCGGATGGTGGTTTTGTAGATGAAAGTACAGGATTTATGTCCTATGGAACGATTAATCCCCAGGAGCCAAGTCTTTATGTTACACAAGATGAAGGAAGGACGTGGAATAAAGCAGTCATCCATATTCCTGAGAAATATGATAAGGTTTTTGTCCAAGCCGAGTTTCCGGTAAAAGAATACAATCATTTATCTGTTTTACTTAATCAAGGGCCTAATGGTGATTATGCAGGTGGTAAAGTGAAAGGAAAATTTATTTCAAAGGATAATGGGTTAACGTGGGATTTTTCGATGGAGGTACAGCCGAATGGAACAAAACAAGGATAAACTGATTAAAATAAGTGGATGGACTCTATTTATTTTTGCGATTGGGTTTTTCTGTTTACAAGCAGGATATTTACTCGCACATGAAAGATTTCAAGTAGAATATATTGACAACCGACTATTTTACATCTTCAATATTTTATGTGTGATTTGTTTATTTCTTGCCATATTACTATTACTTAGACTAATGAAAAGACTACTATTAATAGTAGCTAGTGTTTTGGGCCTATTTGTAATAGTTCAGGCCGTACTGCTTGTTGACAGTAACCAAGTAATTAAAAATATAACAAGCATATCACCTGACTTCGAACATGTTTTTTCGATTAAAGAGAATGTGGAGAGTGGAGAGGCGATTTATTATAGATCGTATTATGGTATATTAGCTCGCCCCAAAGAAACTTTGCCAAATGAAATAGGCGGAGAATATAAAGTGGAATGGTTAGCAGATGATATTGCAGCCTTTACGTATAAAGCAGATGATAATACGGTTCAGCAATTCATTGGAACTTACGGCGACCGGGGTAGTGGCAGGTCTTACTATTATGTGGGGCCGGAGATTCATGGAATATGGGAAGGTAATAACATCGAAGTGATAAGCAATACGGATGGAATTTTCGTTACTGAAAATGGTAAAACGGAGTCTTTTGGTTGGGATAACATCGTTCAGTTCGGTACGCTTGCTGTTGTCCTAAAGAAGAATAATGAAGCTGTTTGGACCATCTCCTTAGATGAAAACTTTGAAGTTCATTCCGATGCTTCCGAACAAACTGTAGGAAACATTAGTTTATATAAAGCAACAATGGAAATGAATCAGTCAACAACTCTGTATTATAAAACTTCTAAAAGATAGGACAAGCTATTTCTCTAACAAGGCTTGTCCATTTTTGTTACAGTATCTATTTTGTAAATCAAATATCATACAGGAGAAGTATGGAAAGACTGAAGAAGCCATGAATTATTACCATGGAACGATATTATGGGGAGCTCGCGGGACATGGATTATGTCTGTGTTACCTGAAAGAGTCTGGGACATATCTAAACCTCTTAAGTGAAAAACACTTTTGTCTCAGACTCTTCCACTCCATTATTCAATAGGGCCCATGGGTGATGTTGGTTAACGGTTCATTTACTTCGAAAATTTTCCCGCGGGCGTCTGTAATCCCAAAGCTTGATAAGCGTTCCGTGTGCATGGTCAAATAGTTTTCGGCAGCTTGTTTTGTTTCAAATAAATAGATTCCGCCGGCTTCTTGCTCTGCCTTATTTTCAGTCCAAATTTTCCATATGAAACCCGGTTCGTCATTGATACTGTTCGCTAAGTCAGTGAATGCCTTTGACATTTCCTCGCAAAACGGCCCATCCATTTTAAAGTCGATTTGTAGTACATAACTCATCACTGCACCTTCTTCCTGATAAAATCATCTTATTTATTGTTTCACATAATATTTCTCGTCAAGGACTTCCCGCGCTTCATAGGTTCTTGGTGTTAATTCTTTTTCAACAAATGCTTGAAGGTCAGATGGATCCACATCATACATCACTTCGATTTCTTTTGCGAAAAGAAGACCTTCTTTATTAAGCAGGTATGATAGGGAAGCTGGTTGACTTGGCTTTGGATCTTCTCCATTTATGATTTGGGATAGTCCGGAAACGTAGAAATCCAACGGACGATTCCCAACCATCTTTACACCTTTCTGTTCTTCATTGACGATGATAAGGGTTGGAAAACCTCTGACGCCCAGTTTTGCTGCAAGCGCAAAGTCTTCTTCTAATAATTGCTGTCCCATTTGTTCTTCTGCCTCTTTTACAATGGTCTCTCCATCGAGACCAAGATTATTAACAAGTTCAATCATAATGGTTTTCTCGGCAATATTTTGATTGAATGCAAACAGCGCTTCTCTCGCCCGGCGTAAATATTCATAGGCCTTTTCATCATCGTGATTTTTTTGAATGACTTTATAGACGCGTGATGGAGGGAAGGATGATTGCACTGGATTGTCAATCATGAGCGATCCATCAATAGGCATGCGCGAATGTTCTCCAACCTCTCTCCAATGGCCTGCAACGTCTGCGGGTACTGAGATTCCGTTTGCAGGGTCGATTGGTCCGTCATGCCATTTCTCCAACAAACCGCCCATGACGGTATGGAAGTTGAAGTAATGACCATACTGCTCTCTAAAGCGGTGCAGGATAGGCTCAAGTGCCCAGCAATGAGAGCAGATAGGGTCTGTCACATAATAGAGATCAATGGTTTTCTTTGGTTGGTTCAAATCAATAGCCTCCATTGTTTCTTCTCCAGCTGGACCACACACACCAGTCTCTAAATCACAAATGATATTATTGTTTTTCGTCATTTCATGTTCCTCACTTTCCTAGCTTAAGCGAAACCTGTTAGTAAGCCTTCTGTTTGCTTCGTAATTATAGTTTAGTACATAATGAAAAGCATCCATACCAATAGTTCAGTGAATATGTTGTCTATACAACACATTGAAGAAATTGTTGAAAAAGCAGGAGGGATTTCCAATATGAGCGGTTCAAAAACAGATCCCCGAATTTTAAGGACACGTAAATTAATCATGGATGCTTTTATAGGCTTATCGAGTAAAAAGGAGTTCAAAGATATAACGGTTAAGGATATTACAACGGAAGCTATGATTAATCGTGCTACGTTTTATTATCATTTTGAAGATATTTATGACTTGCTGGAAAAGGTATTATCAGAAGAATTGTTAATTAATTTGGATGGTGATATCTATGAGAAAAGCGAATTGAACGAAGAAGTGTTTGTTAGTATTTTTAAAGCCATTACTAATTTTCAAAAGTCTTTATCGTATCGCTGTCATCGAGGTTACGAAGACACTATAGCTCGTATCATTAGAGATCAGCTGGAAATCATCTTCTATAAAATGTTGCTAAAACAACATGTAACGGATGAGGATCATGCCCTCAAAGTTACGGCAGTCATGTTAAGTTGGGGGATCTATGGAGCTTCGGTAGAATGGAGGAGAAGCAGCCATACCATTTCCCCGGAGGAATTCGTCAAAACTGCCGTCCCTTACTTGAAGAATGGGATTGGGTGAGCATAGCTGTTGAAAAAGACAATGCTGTTGTCGAAAAACGCAGGAGAGAGAAATGGAAGTCTCTATCTTATAAAGGTGGAGGCTTTTGTTATGGTTCGGTCTTTTTTCGTAATTTTTGTGATAAAATTTATGTAATAAAAGGTGGGGGAGTGTGAGGGATAATGACAATCCTATTATTCCTTTTAGCCGGTTTGGCTGAAATTGGCGGCGGTTACCTAATTTGGCTTTGGTTAAGAGAAGGAAAACCATATTATTGGGGGCTGTTGGGCGGAGTATCCTTAGCCTTATATGGTGTTATTGCCACGTTTCAAACTTTTCCTTCATTCGGAAGGGTTTATGCTGCTTACGGAGGAGTTTTTATTCTCTTGTCCCTTCTTTGGGGATGGGGGATCGATAAGAAAACCCCAGATTTCTATGATTGGCTGGGAGCAGGTCTATGCCTAGTCGGAGTGTCTGTGATGCTGTGGGGACCCCGTAATTAAGAGCTGAGGAACACTGAAGCTTGTCAAAACAAATTAGGAGGTTTTGCTCATATGCCTTACGCTCCATTCAAACTTCGTATATACGCCTTTTTGTTAGATTACATCCTTATCGCGGGATATGGTATTCTCGTTCTAGGCAGCCTTTCCTTCCTATTCGGATCGTATTTTCCTTCTTTATTTTCGAATTCACCAATTACAGCTCAATTGACAGGTTTCTTAATCATGACGCTCCCCGTCTCCCTTTACTTTATTCTAAGCGAACAATCTAAATGGCAAGGGACATGGGGAAAGAGAAAAATGGTCGTCCGTGTTGTGGATGACAGTGGACAGCGTATTGACAAGGGTCGTTCTTTTATTCGAACGGCTGTCAAATTTCTGCCTTGGGAGGTGGCCCATTTTTGTATATGGCGATTAATGCTTCCTGCAGACTTTTCCGAAATGACGCTTCTGATTATGTTGAGTGCTGTAAATGTCTCCATCCTTATTTACTTTCTTACACCTTTTACAAATAAAAAAAGGAAAAGTGTCTATGATTGGGTCTCAGGGACAGCTGTCGTTAAGTAGAACCTCTCCACTATTTCGTTCGTTATTTTTCATACAATGAGTCAATACGTCGAAGGAGGAAATGAAATGAGCAATCGTACAAAAGAAACTTATAACAAACTAGCTCATACTTATCAAAACGATATTGATGAAGCGAGTCCATATAACGCTTTGTATGAACGCCCCGCTGTGATGGCGGCCTTGCCATCATCACTACAAGGAAAGAAAGTGCTTGATGCAGGATGCTCAGCTGGGTGGTATTCTTCTCAATTCATGCAGCGTGGAGCGGAGGTTACCGGAATTGATGTGAGTTCTGAAATGGTGAAGGCAGCGAGTGAACGTGCAGGGGGAAAGGCGACATTTCTCTGCCACGATCTTCTAGAGCCACTGCCATTTGAGAATAATTCCTTTGATGTGATTGTAAGCTCACTTACACTTCATTATTTACAAGATTGGACATCCACTTTTCAAGAATTCAATCGTGTGTTAAAGGCAGGCGGAACGTTTATATTTTCGGTTCATCACCCATTCATGGACTACACCCGACACGATTGTGAGGATTACTTTAAAACTCAATACTTATCCGAAACCTGGAACAAACCTGCTATTACAATTGACGTCAGTTTTTACAGAAGACCTATGCAAAGCATCGTGAACGAAACCACTCACTGTTTCCATCTTGATCAACTGATTGAACCCCAACCGCAAGAAAAGATGAAGCACGTGAAAGCAGAAGCTTACCACTACCTTATGACCAGCCCGCATTTCCTCATCGTAAAAGCTGTGTCAAAAAAAGCTATGGAAGCATAAAAAAATTCCTGGCCACTGTGCGCGTGGTCAGGAATTACACTAACTAAATTCCATCTTGTATGATGAAACGTCAGGTACTTCATTGTTTTTTATTAAAAAAATCAGTAAAAGCATGGAAAATCTCTGTACCTTGGTAAGTAAACAAAGAAATAGCTGTTAATGAAAACGCTGCAATCATAATCAGTCTAAACCATATCATAGTTGTATCCTCCTTTGAAATATATAATGTCTATACTTCAAAGGGAATGGATTAAGAAGTTTGATTGATAAAAAACTGGGTTAAGAAAAAGAAGTCTTCTAACGAATGGTACTAGCGTAATTAGAAAGTTCGTTAGTAGAATGATTACAAGAGTAAATGGCATGATCACACTAATCGAATAATCATTCCCAGTATTATCAACTGACGGGAATGTGCTATCCAATGTAATGCTCTCTTGAACATCACCTGGAACAAACTGCTGTATATTGTCCTGCATGCATAAGAAGGAATAGCTGAGTATGAATAAAAGAAGTGAGAAAGTAAGATATCTTTTCATACACACACTCCCCTCTATAGGTAATATTCCAATTATACATCATTCGCGTTACGATTAAAAGATGTAACTTTATAACACCAAAGGCTGGCAGAATATAATACTCTCTTAGAAAGGTTCAGAATGGGTTTTTTAGGTTCTGGTCTTTTGAATAATTGTATTAATAAACAACAAGTGGAAAGGTCATTTCGAGATGACTACGAAAAAACATATGGCAAGGGGAATCTCCTGTGGGCATGTGCCAACACTGAACGGGGATAGGACAAAACTAAACTTCGATGTGCTGTTTTAGCGGAGGAAATATGCGTAGACTCCTGCGAGAGGAAAGGCCTAGGTGAGACCTCGCAGTGCGTCAGCGCAAGAAGGCAGTAAAAACAAGGAAGTTCGGTTAAAACCGGCACGTCCTGTGCCAACACCGAACGACCCCACTACGCGCGAGGGCCGCGGAAAGCGAAGTAGATTTTCGTAGCGGGTTATAGGCACCAATTATAGTTTTTTTCTTAGTCCGGATTTTCATTTGATAAAACACTTTTGTCTCAACCTCACGGAAAGCGGATTATTCTTCCCCACCTTCCCTTCTCAACCCAGACATTCAGAATCGAGACGTTTTGAATTCCCGGGGTACAAGAGGCTTAAAATATGAAATTGATTCAGGCATTAATGATAATCAACAGTCAGGTTTAAAAGGAGTGATCCATCATAGGTAACATAAATGGAGAAGACAGAGATCTAACTATAAGATGTGCGGAAGACTGTGGAAACTCGCCTAAAAGGCAGCAACTAAAGGAATTACATATCGCTGCTGCTGACAATAATACAGGTTTTATTATGGAAAGTATGGCGGAGCAAGTGACTTGGACTATCGTCGGTCATAAACCGATCAAGGGAAAGGGTAGAGTAGAAGAAGCGATGAAGCAAGTGAGCAAAGACAACGTGACAGAGATCGAACTTAAGAACATCATCACCCACGGAAAGACTGGCGCTGTGGACGGCACTTTATTATACGAGAATGGAAAAGTCCTGTCATTCTGTAATATATTCAACTTCACGGGTGCAGGGAAAAACTCAAAAATTAACGAAATAGCTTCCTATGTTATTTCGCTTAGTTAGTAACAAGTTGAACATGTAAAGTTGGGAAACGATTTGGCCTATCAACATTCATGAGGTTAGATAATGTTCGATTATAGAAGCGGTCCACCTTTTCTAGGGGGCCTATTTTTATGCCAAAAATACTAGAACTTCAGTGCTATAATCCGTATAAGTTTTTAAAACACCCTTGCATTATTAAGTAATATACTGTATGTTTGCGTTTAGTACTTAATAACATTAAGTAATTAGCTGGAGGTCATTACTTTGAACAAAGAAATGCTTAAAGGAACCATTGACCTTCTGATTCTTTCCTTACTGAATGAAAAGGATGGCTATGGATACGAGATCTCAAAGGCGATCAAGGAAAAGACAGAAGGGAAGTTTGAAATGCAGGAGGCAACGCTTTATTTGTCGTTGAAACGATTGGAGAAAAACGGTGCTATTTATTCCTATTGGGGAAAAGAGAGTCAAGGAGGGAGAAGGAAGTATTATGCGATTACAGGCACAGGAAAACAACAGCTGCAACAATATATTAAAGACTGGGTCCAAATGGCTGAAGTGGTTAAACACTTCATTTGAGGAGCATTCCTGTAAGGAAGAAATTTGAGGGGAAACCGAGGTAGGATCCAGATGCATAAAAAAAGTCCCCTTGGTACGATAGAGAGTGTCATGCATGACCTCGAATTAAGTACCAAAAGGAGACTTCTATTATGGATTTTACACAAAATGAGCGCCTTGCGCAAATCAATGAACAGACGTTAATTATCGGTGTCGATGTGGCTAAGCATAAACATGTTGCCCGTGCAATTGATGATCGAGGTAGAGACTTATCCAAACGACTCATCTTTTCCAATTCGATGCAAGGATTCAGTGATTTACTGGAGTGGACGGCAGGTTTAGCTGCAGAAAACGGACGACCTAAACTTCTGATAGGAATGGAACCTACAGGTCATTATTGGCTTAACTTAGCCTACTACTTAAAAACTAAGGGTGAAAAGCCTGTGGTTGTTAATCCGATGAAGGTGAAGCGCTCCAAGGAGCTTGATGATGATTCCCCCACCAAGAATGATACAAAGGATGCGAAAGTCATCGCTCAGGTAGTGCGTAATGGTCGGTATCACGAACCAATTTTACCGGAGGATGTGTACGCCGAGTTACGGGAAGGAATCAAACTTTATGACATGATCCAAGAGGATCTCTCTTCGATCAAAGCTCAGATGCATAATACGCTGGATCGATATTTTCCGGAATTCTTGACGGTATTTAAGGATTGGACCGGGAAGGCTGCGTTACATTTCTTGGAAAATGGCTATCTTCCTGAGGATATTGATCAAAAAACGGAAGAAGAGCTTCTTAGGGAAGTCAAGAAATCGGCTAAACGAGCGATTGGATTAAAACGTATGCGTCAGCTAAAGCAAGCTGCTTCAGTCAGTGTAGGTTTGACTGTGGGATTACGTATGGCCCGTCAAGAGTTTCGTTTTCTCGTCGATCAATTTCGAGCGTTACAAGAACGCCTCGAAGCTCTTGAAACTCAACTTGAAGACCTAGTTCTTCACGTGCCTGGATCCGATCGTATGATCGCGATGAAAGGCATTGGTACCATGACAGTAGCTGGTTTCTTCGCTGAAGTTGGTGATCTATCTAACTACAGAGATCCACGCCAAATTATTAAATTAGCGGGACTCAATTTGAAAATGAATCAATCCGGTCTGTTTAAAGGGAAAACCACCATCACGAAACGGGGACGTAGAAGGTTACGGTCCATTTTGTATCAAGTCGCTCGATCGTTGTCTTTTCATAACGAAGGATTCAAAACCTTACATGCGTATTATAAGAATCGCGCAAAGAACCCACTGACAGGAAAACAGTCGTTTATTGCCCTAAGTCGCAAGCTCATCAAGATATTCTTTGTGATTGGAACACGGAAGTGTTCGTTTAGTGAAAAACGTATGGTTCGAGATATTCCTCAGTTACCAAATGTGCAGGAAGTCGCTTAAGTCGAAAGAACTTTGATTTTTGTCTTTTTCTTATTGATTTCACAATTGAAGCACGGAGAAGCCGGTCGTTATTTTCACCATAAGGGCTTAGACCCACTTGAGGAGCATTTCCGGCATCCACACATGGTCAGGTCGAACGAAGGAATTTGCGCGCGATGACGCCGAGAGAAATGGGAGGGTCCACCACCATGTCTAACGTGGAGATCCAGAGGTGCGATTATAAACAGAAACCCATTACCTGGAAAATAACCATCCCAGTCTATTCAACCGCAATCCTCAGTACCAAATTTAATAAAAATTGGGCAAACTTGGCACATAACTTGGCTATAGCTTCAATTGATGATTAAGAAAGTGGAAGGAAAACAGAGTAATTCTAAGAAAACTTTAATTTATAGAGGGAGGGAAATCATGTGAAACATCTTTATAGAAAGGTTGTCAGTCTTAAGGATATAAAATATGGCTGGCTGCTCGTGATTTCGATTTTACTTTTTATGGTAACGTTATACTTTGATCTTTACTATGATCCCTCTCATGTCCCTATCCAGGCTGCATTTGGTTATGGAATAGCCTTTATAGTGGGTGTCATTTGGGGCGCTATTAATTATATTAGCCACATAAAAGTCAATATTTTGTACAGAAAAAACAATGATATTATTACATTTGTGGATAATTTGGCAATGGTGCAGGAAGAAAAGATGGAGTTGCAAACGTATTTGGAGGACTATACTGAAGATTTAATGACGCAAGGAATGGAACGAGAGAAAGCTGTTAAATTGGCCATTGACCATTTTAAAATTAGAGAGTTTTCTTCTTTATCTAAAGATACCCAAATCTTTAACTTGCCTGCTCATTATTACTTGTGGGGCTACACGGGAATCGCGGGGATTTTGTGCTTAAGTTCATTATATGTGACAAATGCTTTGATCACATCTTCGCTGACACTGATTGTGATCGAAGCGGCATTATTTGCCTATGGGTTTGGTTTTGCTGCTTTATTTTTTGTGTATAAGCTAATCGATACTATGTTATATAGAAAACTATAAAATCCCGTATGTAGGTAACCTTTTGCTGCTGACAGAAATTATAAAATTGAGGAGAATAGAATATGAGTTTATGGGAATTTTTTGTTTCACTAATCCTAGGGTTTGTTGAAGGGATGACAGAGTTTGCACCTGTTTCCTCCACAGGCCACATGATTATTGTAGATGAGTTATGGTTGAATTCAACAGAACTGTTAGGAGAATCTGTAGCCAATACCTTTAAGGTTGTCATCCAATTGGGTTCCATTTTAGCTGTTGTTGTGATATTTAAGGACCGATTTATTCAAATGCTTCATCTGGGTAAACGAACAGAACAGGCTGAAAACAAATTAAAATTGTCACAGGTAATTGTGGGTATTATTCCTGCTGGGGTTCTGGGGTTTGCTTTTGAAGATTATATTGATACGTATCTCTTTTCTGTCAGAACAGTAATCATTGGACTGTTCCTTGGAGCCATATTAATGATTATCGCTGATGTTTATCAAAAGAAAAGAAGCGTTTCGACAACGACTGTTGATAAAATCACGTATAAACAAGCTCTAGGCATGGGGCTGTTTCAATGCATGGGATTATGGCCAGGGTTTTCCCGGTCAGGGTCAACGATGTCTGGAGGAGTCATTCTCGGCATGAGTCACCGCGCTTCGGCTGATTTTACCTTTATTATGGCAGTACCCGTTATGATGGGCGCCAGCGGTTTATCGCTCATCAAGAATTGGCAGTATTTTACCGTAGATGCTATACCATTCTTCATTGTGGGATTTGTCAGTGCTTTTGTTTTTGCACTGATTGCCATACGCTTCTTTTTAAAGCTTATCAACCGGGTTAAACTCGTTCCTTTTGCGATTTATCGGATTATTTTAGCAGGCGCCATTTTTGTGCTTTATTTTTAATAGTGTATACCAATAAAGTATAGATTTCTATTTACATTTATTGTGTATTCATGGATACTATATAGAAATACATAAGGGCGATGAAGAGAAGAGTAGGTAAATGGAATGCTTTAAAGAGAGCTCCAGCCGGTGAAAAGGAGTAAGAATTGTTTGCTGAACCAAGTCTCTGAGCTTCACATTGGAACCTGATGGGGGATAGTGTGACGGGCGCTCCCGTTACAGAGCTATGGTATAAGCAGACAAATACTGTTTGTCGTACCTGATAAGTTTAATATGGCGACATGTTAAAAAACTAGGGTGGCACCACGATATCAATCTCGTCCCTGAGACTACAGTCTTGGGGGTGAGATTTTTTTGTTTTAGCCAAGTAGTTTTAACATGTCTTTCTAATCAATTTGTCATAACTTATCGGGGAGGATCGCCATGTATTTAAAACGTAAATGGATGTCGTGGAAATATCCGTTTCTTCTATTGTTTGGAGTTGGTTTATCTAATGTAGGAGATTGGATTTATTTAATTGCGTTAAATCTTATTATCCTGGATATAACGGGGTCTCCGCTTGCAGTGGCCATGCTTTATATTTTGAAACCAGCAGCAGTATTGTGTACGAACTTCTGGGCGGGGAGTATGATAGATCGGTTACATCAGCGAAATCTCATGGTCGGACTGGATATGTTGCGGGCGATGTTAACAGCTTTATTACCCCTGTTTTCATCTATTTGGGTTATTTATGGTCTAGTATTATTGATAAACATGGCGAGTTCGGTGTTTGCTCCTACCTCTATGGCGTATATAACAAAATTAGTGCCATCTGGAGGCAGAAAGCAGTTTAATTCACTGAGAAGTTTAGTAGATTCTGGAGGATTTCTGATCGGACCGGCTATAGCAGGTGTATTATTTATGATCGGGTCCCCCTGGATCGCGATCTACGTGAACGCTGTGACCTTTTTGGCATCTGGTCTAATTATGTTCTGCTTGCCTGAGTTGAAGAAAGCACCGAAAGCACAATCCGATCGAAAACTACTATCGTTTGACCTTGTTAAAAGCGATTGGAAAGTTGTTTTTAAGTTTAGCAGGAACTATTTCTATGTTACAGCTGTTTATGTATTATTTGGTCTTATGATGGTGATGGCTGCAGCAATAGATTCCTTAGAAGCAGCCTTCTCCAAAGAAGTCTTATCTCTGACTGACGCAACATACGGTTTCCTAGTAAGTATAGCAGGTGCCGGCATTGCCTTCGGGGCGTTCGTAAACACGCTAACGGCAAGGAAGTTGAGCACGCAAGTTATGATGGGGGCAGGTCCAGTAATGGTGTCAGGAGGGTATATTATTTATGCCTTTTCAAGTACCTTTACTATGGCTGCGGTAGGGTTCTTTGTTTTGTCATTTTCGCTGGCCTTTGCGAATACGGGCTTTCATACTTTCTATCAAAATAATATCCCGATTGATATGATGGGCAGGATTGGCAGCGTGTATGGTTTATTGGAAGCTGTATGTATCATTGTTGTGACGACAGCATTTGGTATGGCAGCTCAATTGATTTCGATCCAAATTGTTGTGATCGTGGGTTCATTTCTGATGTTAGGCACGACGGTTATTTTGTGGCTCGTAAGCTTTCATTACGCTAAAAGAATATCTGGTGAAATGATAGAGAATGGGCCTATTAACATCCGTTGAATGATTCAACAGATTTGATCATTTGGAAAAGGATAAACCGATGAATGAGTCGAATTAGATAAAGGGATGGAAGGGTGTGTCCATTTTTAGTTTCTTATTTACTGAATAAGCAGAAAACATACATGTTCCATTTTTTCAATTTGTGTCATTCTAAGTGTAATTGATTATACGAACGTGCATTCGTTTATTTCTTCTGATAAAATAAAGGAAAATAGTGACGGTGGAGGATAAACATGAGTACAGTTCGATTTATACATAGTGCCGATTTGCATTTAGACAGCCCTTTTAAAGGAAGGAACCAGCTTCCAGAATTGTTGCAGGAGCAAATGCGTAAGGCGACATTTGAAGCGTTTGACCGATTGATCCAGCAGGCGATTCAACACAAGGTTGACTTTGTGTTGCTTGTTGGTGATTTGTTTGATGAAGAGACGAGGAGTTTAAAAGCGCAAGTCCGGCTCCGTGAAGGATTTAAGCGATTAGCACAGCATGATATTGCGGTGTTTATTAGTTATGGTAATCATGATTATATGCAAGGGATGCGCTATCCGGTCACGTTCCCGGACAATGTTCACAGTTTTGAGCAAGAGACGGTTCAAGCTCTTCCTTACTACAAGCAGGGAGAGCAAGTGGCTGCGATTTATGGCTTCAGCTATGTGAACCGTGCGGTAGAAGACAGGAAGGCTGAAGAGTTCGTCAAGCAGGGAACTTGTCCTTTTCATATCGCCATGCTTCATGGAAGTCTTGAAACAAATAGTGAACATGACGTGTATGCCCCTTTTAAACTTGATGAGCTGCGTAACCGGCACATGGATTACTGGGCGCTTGGACATATTCATAAACGTCAGCAGCTGGCTGGTCAACCGCCGATTGTGTATCCAGGCAACATTCAAGGACGTTCGAGAAAAGAAAATGGGGCAAAGGGTTGCTCATTGGTCGAATTAAACAAAACAGAAGCGAGCCAGACGTTTATTCCGCTTCACAGCTTTACATTTGAGGAAGTAACCTGTTCTGCCGCAGACGTGGACCAGGTGAAAGAATTAGAAGGTTTGCTTGCGCGAGCTAAACATGAAGCCAGTGCCGACACTCCCATAATGTTAAGCATTGTTTTAAAGGGAAATAAAGGACTTTTACAAAAATGGGAACGGGAAGGGATCGTGAAGGAATGGGTTGAGCTTCTTAATGACTCAGAAGACCTTGAGGGAAAGTCATGGGTCTGGATCGATCAAGTTACGATCGTTGACCGACCTTCTTTTGATATGGAAGAACTTAAATCTGGACAGCATTTTGCTGGGGAATACTTGCGACATGCTGACGCTCTGACGACAGATGAATTATCCCGACAGTTGTCCCCGTTATATGAGCATCGGCTAGCCTCGAAATATTTAGACTCTTTAACAGAAGAGGAACTAGACGACATCTTATCCCGGGCAAAACAGCTAGTTGTGGAACAGCTCCTGTCTAAGGAGGAGCCAAAATTATGAAAATACTGGACTTACATATTTATGGATTTGGAAAATGGCGTGATTACTCGATGACATTGCCAGACAGTAACCTTGTGGTGATTGCCGGTGATAATGAAGCTGGAAAGTCTACCATACGAACATTTATCTTATTTGTTTTATTCGGCCTGCCCCCGAAGAAGCGAGTTCTTTATCAGCCGAAAATGGGAGGACCCGTGGGAGGGAAGCTCACGTTACAAACGGAAGAGTACGGAGCAGTAACAATCGAACGTGTTCATGACCGTAATCAAGGTGCTGCAATCTGCCGTCTTGCTAATGGTGAAGAGAGGGGGGAAGGTTTTCTAAGAAGCCTCACCTCGCATATGTCTCAGGCAGCTTATCAGTCTATTTACAGCTTCGATGCAGAAGATCTAACAGAATTGCATGGCGTAAATGGAGAGGAATTAGGCGAGGTACTGATTAGTGTTGGATTGACAGGTTCTGATTTGATCTATCAAACCGACAAACTGCTTGAAAAGGAACTCGACAGCCGCTTCAAGCCAAAGGGCAAGAAGCCGCTTCTTAATCAGCAGCTTGATTCTTTGGATGCAGCTGATAAACAATGGCTTACTTCTGAACGTGAAGTGGGGCAGTATCAGCAGCTGTTAGATGAACAGCGCGAGTTAATGATGGAACGAGAGGCATTAGAAGAACGGATTCATCAGCTTCGTTTAAAACGATCAAGTTTTCAACAGTTGAAAAAAGTACTTCCTGTTGTTCAGGAGTACCATCAGCTCGTTTGGAAACTGAAAGAGAGTCAGCGCAGCTCTTTTCCTGAAAACGGTACAGAACGAATGCACCAAATTCAGGAAAAACTGCTGCCGTTAGAGAGCGAACAGCAATTTGTTCAAGCGAAACTTTCGGAGGCCAGGCAGAGCCAGGAGGATCTGCAAACTGTTTCTTCAACCTTCCTAAACGAAGCGAGAACAATAGCAGAAACGAAAACTGTCTATTATCAAGTTGAACAGGATATTGAGCGGCTGCAAGTTAGTATCGAGAGATGGGAGCAACGAATCCAGGCAGAACTTAATGAATTAAACCTAGGCATGGATAGATCAGCTTTTCGTGAATTTGATTTTCCTTTTTATATAGAAGAAACGTGGCGAAGTATCAAACATGAGGCCGATCATATGAATGAAGAAGCGGCTGCGATTGACAAAGAATTGAACGCTTTGGATGCTCAACAACGGTGGCTGGAAGATCAAATGGAGAAACTCGAGCGAGAACAGCCTGATACAGAACAAGTAACGGACTGCCAGCAGGTTGTCCATTCCTATGTGCCATCAGCGTCTGAAGCGGCGGGGGATTGGTCCTCCTCCGTGCAGCAAAAACAGAGCGCGAGCCGTCGCTCGTTCATTGCTTCCATCGTAGTTCTTGCAGCGGGAGCAGCAGCTGCTTTCATCGCCTCGAGCTTGTTGCTGTTGTTAGTTGGGTTAATCATGAGCGGGATTTGTGCGGGGACGGGTCTGTTCTTCAGACAAGCAGCTCGCGATTACGAACAGATGCTTGCCAGAATTGATCGGCAGCCTACGTACCGTATAAGTGAGTCGGATTTCTTACATGCTAAAGAGGTGGTTGAGCGTTATGAGCGGACGAAAGCGGAGTATGCTCATAGTAACGAGCGCTGGAAGCAGGTAAATCATGAGTCGCTGCTAGTCCATGAGAAACAGCATAACGTATCTGAGCGGAGAAAACGTTTAACGACACGAATCAACGAACAGACGACGCTCTATCCTTTTTTATCCTCATTGAAACCCACTCATTGGGAGCAGCTCTTTCAGTTGTTGAAACAAACGAAAGAAAAGCAAAAAGACATGGATAGTTTAAAGGAAGAACTTACAGCTGCCCAACTGCGAAAACAAGAGATTGAGCAGGATGTAAAAGCTTTTTTTACGGCGATAAACTGGAAGGACGTACACACGGACATGTCCGAGAATTTTCGCCAACTTGAGAAGTGGATCAACACACAGCAAGCCACCATTTCAGAAAGCAAACGTCTTCAGGAAGAGATCGACCGTTTAGAACAAGATCTTGACTATCTCGACCATCAAATTACACCGTTCTCTGCAGAAAAATCAGGATTGCTTGCAAAGGCCGATGCACATGACCTTGACGATTTTTATGAAAAAATGCAAGTGGCAGAACAGTATCGGGAAAGAATGCAGCGTAAGGAACAATTAGTTGTTCAAATAGAAGGGGTGTTGAATAGACACGACCAGGAGGCATTTAAGGTCTGGAAAGCTACGAAAGACCCTTCAGAGCTCGAAGTGGAGCTGGAGGAAACGGATCGAGAACTCCAATCGGCTGTTGAAGAGCAGAACACTCTCATGGAGGACATCGCAGCAAGAAAACATCGTCTGGATTTACTTGAAAGTTCAGAGCAGCATTCCAAGCATTTGCATCAGCTGGCTAATCAGCGTGATGCCTTTCAGGAACAGGCAAAGGAATGGGCAGTTTATCAAATGGCCTCTAGAATCTTAAAGACCACCAAAACGCGTTATCAAGAAAATCACTTACCAACTGTTATCAAGCGGGCAGGGGACTTTTTTAGACGGCTGACGTTTGACAAGTATACGCGATTATTTATCGATCCTGAGATTGGCGGACTCAACGTCGAAGATCAACTGGGTCATGTGTATGAGACCAGTGAATTGTCGAGAGGTACCGCTGATCAATTGTACGTAGCTCTCAGGCTGGCTTTAGGAGCTTCCATGTCTGAAACGATACAGGTGCCATTTATTGTCGATGATGCGTTTGTGCACTTTGATGAAGGAAGACGTGAGGTAATGATGGATCTTCTGGCATCGTTATCTCATAGCAATCAAATTATTCTGTTTACTTATCAAAAGGAGCTTGCAGAGAAGTGGAATGGATCCTTTTTGCCCTATAAACGATATATATGAAGGATAAGGTCGCAAATTGCTAATATTAATGATAAAATGTGTTCAGATTAAAAAGATGATATAGCAAATGGAGGGTTTCCATTGCCAGAAAAGCATACACAAGACTGGACAAATTATGAAGAAACCATTGAAAAATTTATTCAGGTGATAGCAAAAAACATGAGCCTTTACGGTGTGACTCCATCTATTGGACGCTTGTACGGGGTGCTTTATTTTGAAGAAGACCCGATGACACTTGATGACATGCGTGCGGCTCTCGAAATGAGTAAGACGAGTATGTCTACAGGCGTGAGAGCTTTATCTGATATGAAAATGGTGGAGCCAGCCTTTAAAAAAGGGGTGCGGAAAGATTTATACAAATCGGAGGAAGATTGGTATAAGTCGTTCACTTCCTTGTTTGGAAGCCGCTGGAGACACCATACAGAAACGAATATTGAAGAAGCGGATGAAGCGATTCAAGAGTTACTGCAAATTAAAGAGCAGACAGAAGATGTATCTTTAAAGGAGAAGATAGATTCAGACATTGACCGTCTTCATTATGCCCAGAACTATTATCGCTGGCTTATGCGGTTTATTCATGTTGTAGAGTCCGGGGAAATTTTTCAGTATGTTCCTAAGATTGATCAAAAACATAGCGAGTAAAAGAGCTGTCTAACTCTAAGGCAGCTCTTCTGAGTACATGACATACAAGACTGTTCCAACTTCTAATCCAAGAAATAAACGTGAGCGGATAGAAGCCTTCTTTGGAATGGTCTTTTTATTTAGGGAGGAGAGTTCGTATGAAGAAAGGAATCGCACAGCACAAGTTAGGGGAGATGTTTGATTATTTTCTATTAATTAAATCCGCTGTCAAAGGGGTAGCGAGCAACAATAAGCCATTTCTTACATTAATATTAGCTGATACATCAGGAGAAATCGATGCAAAGCTTTGGGAGGCAACTCCAGAGGATGAAGCGCTCTTTCAACAAGGAGAGCTAGTCAAAGTCCAAGGAGATGTAGGCCAATTTCGTAATAAACCGCAGCTGAAGATTCAAAGTATCAGACCGGTACAGTCGACGGATGGTGTACAGGCCACTGATTTTATGGCGAAAGCTCCGGTGAATAAGGAAGATTTGATGGAACGATTAACGGAAGCCATTTTTGAGATGAAAAATCCTTCCATTCAACGCATTACGAGACATTTTCTAAAAACCTATCAAGATGATTTGTTAAGCTATCCCGCAGCGGTAAGAAACCACCATGAGTACGTATCTGGGCTGGCGCATCATATTGTCTCGATGTTGAATATAGGAAAGCAATTGTCGATCCTTTACCCGGATATTAATCAGGACTTGTTGTATGCGGGAATCATTTTGCACGATCTTGGGAAACTCAAGGAGCTTTCCGGACCAACGTCCCCGAGCTACACGCTTGAGGGAAAGCTGATTGGACATATTCCAATGATGGTAGAGGAAATTCGTGTGGCTGCAGATGAATTGCAAATCGAAGGAGAAGAGGTCACCATTTTGCAGCACATGATTCTAAGTCATCACGGTAAATCTGAATGGGGCAGTCCAAAGCCTCCTTTAGTGCGAGAGGCTGAATTGCTGCACCAAATTGATATGCTTGATGCAGGTATGAATATGTTAAATAGGTCGCTTAAAAAAGTAGGTCCAGGAGAATTTACGGAGAAGATTTATGCTATGGATCAGCGTTCCTTTTATAAACCAACGTTTGAGGAATAAAGAAAGAGGATAGAAAGGTGAAATGGCGGGATCAAAACTTGAAGATTCGTCTATTTGGCGAGGGAACGATTTTTGTGAAAATAGAAAAACAAGCCTTGTCTAATTTCTGATCATATCAGATCACGTTGATTCATAGAATAGTGATAAATGGGACAGGGAGGATATCATGATGATCTTTGGTATTCCAATTTGGGTATATTTCTGTATTGTATTTATTTTTGTGAGTGGTTTTATGGCTTTTCGGGCGATGAGGGCTGAGCAAAGGGTGGAACAGCAATTTATAGAGCGTGAGGGACGAGTCTATTTGAAAAGAATGTATGAAGAGAAAGAAAAACGTAACAAAGGAGCAAGGGACGTTGGGTAAGCGTTACTTGAGCAGTTGAATAGAAATAAGAAAAGCCAGGTGAGATTCCACCTGGCTTTTTCATGCTTATTCACTTGATTTGTTTTCTTCAGAGGAACTTTGTTCTCCTTCAGCGTTGCCTTCTTTAGAAGATTCGTCAGATTTACTTTCTTCTTTATTGCCTTCAGAGCTATTTCCTTGTTCAGATCCTTCAGAAGAGTCTCCGCCGCCTTCGCTCTTAGGAGGCTCTGGCTGCTTAAATAAATCTTTGAATTGATCAAGCTTCACGTCGATTTCTGCTTCTTTCATAAGTTTATCCATTTTCGCTTGCAGTTGCTGCTGGCTTACTTTTTGACTAACGAGTGTACGCTTAATTTCTTTCTTCGCTTCTTCGTACGATTTTACATCTTCAACTTTACGCTTGTCCGTTACTTTAATAATATGATATCCAAACTGTGTCTTAACAGGATCACTTATTTCGCCAACTTCTAAACCGTAAGCAGCGTCTTCAAACTTAGGAGCCATTTTACCAGGTCCGAAGTAACCTAACTTACCGCCTTTTTTGGCAGACCCATCTTTTGAATATTCACTAGCCAGTGTTCCGAAATCCTCACCGTCTTCAAGCTTTTGTTTCACTTCTTTAGCAGTCTTTTCATCAGACACTAAAATGTGACTCGCTTGTACTTCGGTCTTCATACGCTCATAGTATTGCTTCATTTCTTCTTCTGATATATCTACTTCTTCAGCCGCAGCTTGTTCCTGTAGAAGACTTAAACGAATAACTTCCTTAAAGGCTTCTTCATCTGAGAAACCGGCTTGCTGAAGTACCGTCTGAAACTTATCACCGTATTGTTCTTTAAGGTTTTCTAACTCCGCATTGACGGCCTCATCAGAAACCTCATAATTAGCTGCTAATACTTCTTCCATTACTAGCTGTTGTAAAACTTGGTCGCCATGCTTATTCTTAAGCTCTTGATAAAATTCTTCCTTCGTTACTTCTCCTCCGCTTGTTTCTACCACTGTTTTTGAATCTCCAGAGGAACAAGCAGATAATGTAAATACACTTGCTGCAAGGGCAGCCGTTATAGCCAATTTCTTCATGATACGTACACTCCTCGAACAATTTGGTAGTCTTTCTTCACGTAGAGGTTTAACAGCCCATGAGTTAATATAACATATTTTACCTCAGCTATTCCACAAGAAGTGTAAAAAATCAGAAGAAGTCTAGGTGCGGGCCCATTCACATCTGATTTTTATCGCATAGGATGTCATATGTCTCAAGGTTGGGGGTGAGTTTATGAGTTACGGATATGGTGGTGGATTTGCGTTAATCGTAGTTTTATTTATCTTGCTCATCATCGTAGGTGCAGCATGGATGTAATTTGATATGAAAAACAGGCTATGTTTATTTTTGGAACATAGCCTGTTTGATTACATATGGTTGAGTACATCTACATAGGAAGTGATCAGCAGAATGGTGATCAATACGTTGATTGTTCGAAATACTCGTGATTGCTTTTCAGTGGACATCTTAGTTTTTAAACACAAGGAATGAGTGAGAGAATTGAATACAAATAAGACGATTAGTCCGTAAATAATAAATACGAATGCCACGATGAAGAACCTCCTTTATTCCTATTAACCTACTCTATCAAAATTTTGTCACCTTGAACAGAAGAAACCTTTAAAGAGCTCGTTCCAAAAATTTAACGAATGAATATACGGTGAATCACTTAACGGATGATATGCTGTTCATTATGTATAATGGACAAGTATTTTTAAAAAAAAGCGCCTGCTCTTATCATTATAAGAGCGGCGCTTATGATTTATTACAATTCTGGTCTTTGAATCAGAATATCGTAGCCGTTTTTAGAATTGGCAATCACACAGCGGCGCGGTGCTCGCGCAAACTGGTTTAAATAAAGAAAGTCGGGAAGTGAAAGTCCAATATTAACAGCGGCGAATATGACCAGGTAGGCAAAGTAGCCTGGAAAAATTACGCTCATCATCAAAGCCGGCACAGTAATTAGCAATGTAGGTGCCATGGCCATAATGATTGAAGTTTGTTTAGAAAGCTTTGACGTACACTGATACGTGAAAGTTGGTGTAATTCTGTTTCTGAATTTGAACGTTACGCGAACACGTTTATATAGTAATACCAATGGTAAAATATGCATAAGCCGGTGTATCGCAGGTAAGAGAAATAACCCTATCAATAAGGGAATAAATCCAAGATCAATCATCTGAGTCGTTTCATGGATGATGGATAATGGAAGGTAGATTACTAGAAAAGACATTAGTCCAGTTAATAGTGATAGTAAGCAGACACGATTGAAACCGAACTCTTTGTTAATATTTACTGATTTCCAGCAATTCATGATAGAATCCTCCTTTGCGAAACAAAAAATACTGTGATTTGTTTTAAAATATCGGTATGATGAACTCGTAAGTGCTGTAGAGCTTTATAAGCACAAGACGTATGTTAGTATGTTTCGTATGAAAAATCAATAGGTTTTTTACTAAAAAAATATTAATTTTTTCATCCATTTAAAAAGGCTTATACATACAGTAAAATATCATTGCTGTTGTGGGGAAAAGGAGGCAAGAAAAAGTGGAGAGAGAGGATTCTTATAAAGACCTTCATTTTCAAGTTCATCTCCTTTTGAATGTAAAAGAAATGAAGCATTATCCTTTTACTCAAATGGTCATCAAGCACGGTTTAACCGAAGCGGAATATTTGGAAACGATCAGGTTATTTGAGGAACTTGAACATACATATGAGCAGGACCAGGAGGACGGGTTAATCGATCATTCTCCTCTACTTATTCATTTCGCTGGAATGTTGTGTTATAAAATGCCGGTCGAAGCCACGATCATGGCTATGTATGAAGAGAACATACATCCATCTCTTACTGACCGATTATTAAAGCTAATCCGCATATAAGAAAGCCCTTCCTTTAAAATAGGAAGGGCTCTCTTTATTGATATTTAATTGAAGTGGAGCATAAGCTTGAACATGTCAGGGTAAAGGTGTTTTATTACTAGGTTTGATTTCTTGAAATGTTTTAGAAATATAATGATGAAAACTGATCATATCTTCTATACGTTTCTGTAAATGGGCGGCCTCGGATCCAAGTTGGGCCTGATGAGAGCCGCTTTCCATTTGGTGATCAATAGCCTGAAGAGCAGCCATCTGGTCATGACTGGCATCAAGCCACTTTTGTATATAGGAAGACATAAACTTTCTATATAAGTTTTCATCTGCTTGATAAAGGTCTTTTCTAACCCCTTTCTTCCACACGCGTTCGACTAATCCTTGATCAACTAAATACCGGACACCGGTACTCATCGATGTTTTACTTTTCCCAAGGGCTTCGCTCATTTCATCGAGCGTCATAGGACGGTGATGCAGGTAGAGCGTCACAAACAGGCGGGAATCCGCCAGGGACAAGCCAAACATTTCAAGTGTTTTAGAGAACTCTTGGATAACCTTGGTGTTAAAATGTTCAATAGTCTGATTAGAAGTAGATACCATTCGATCTCTCCTTGCCAAATAGGTTAATTTTACATTACTATACATGCCAAAAATTGAAAAATTACAGATAATGCAGAAAAACAGAGATATTTATCGAAATCTGTAGTTATTTCGTATTTTAATTACGTACAGAATAAACTGTATGTAATTTTTGAACTTATTTATAAGAATTTATCGTTTGAATTTTATATTGCAAATAGGTTACAGTGTATAAGGCGATGTAATGAGTACGTTGGTCGTACAATGACTGAACAATAAAAAGATGAGGTGAGAGATGTGCCGATCATTGAAGTGAAGGACCTCTCTAAGATCTTCGGAAGACATGCGAAAAAAGCAACGAAGTATCTGGATGAAGGTTTATCTAAAGAAGAAATATTAGCAAAGACCGGAAACACAGTGGGTGTTAATCGAGCATCCTTTGATGTAGAGGAAGGTGAAATCTTTGTCATCATGGGCCTTTCTGGTAGTGGTAAATCTACTTTAGTTCGTTTAATTAATAGATTAATTGAACCAACTGAAGGCAGTGTGTACATTGATGGAGAAGATTTGGCAAAAATTGATAAGCAGAAATTAAGAGAAGTACGCCGCCAGAAATTGAGCATGGTTTTCCAACGTTTTGCTCTGTTTCCTCATCGAACTATTATGGAAAACGCCGAGTTTGGTTTGGAAGTACAAGGTGTCGATAAGGAAGAGCGGCAGAAAAAAGCCAAAGAATCGCTGGAAATGGTAGGGCTTGGAGACTACATTCAACAGTTTCCAGGGCAGCTATCTGGCGGAATGCAGCAGCGTGTCGGTTTAGCAAGGGCCCTTGCTAATGACCCGGAAGTGTTATTGATGGACGAAGCTTTCTCAGCACTGGATCCACTTATTCGAAAAGAGATGCAGGATGAACTGCTCGAACTGCAAGAGTCGATGAAGAAAACGATTCTATTTATTACTCACGATTTAGATGAAGCATTGCGGATTGGGGATCGAATTGCGCTGATGAAGGACGGACGAATTGTACAGATCGGAACTCCGGAAGAGATTTTGGTTAATCCAGCGAATGAATATGTTGAGAAATTCGTGGAAGATGTCGACCGTTCTAAAGTCTTAACAGCAGAACACATCATGAAACGTCCAGAAACGGTAGATGTTGAGAAACACGGTCCAAGAACTGCGCTTGAACGCATGCGCAAAGAAGGCCTCTCCAGTATTTATGTCACCGATGCGAAGAGAAATCTTCATGGTTATGTCACGGCTGATGATGTAGCGGAGGCGGCTAAAAATGAAGAGAAAAGCTTAAAAACGATCTTGCGTTCAGAGGTGCCTCAAGTACAAAAAGGTACTTCCATGCAAGAAATCTTTACGATTATTCACGATGCACCTGTTCCTGTTGCAGTCGTTGAAGAAGGAAAGCTGCTCGGTATTATTGTAAGAGGCTCAGTGCTGGCAGCATTAGCTGGAAATGAGGTGAATGTAAATGAAAATAATTCCTAAATTACCGGTAGCTGAATGGGTTTCCGCAGCTACGGAATGGACAACAGATACATTTGAATTCCTGTTTGATTTTATTAAAGAAGACTTCGGGCGTTTTATCGAGTTCTTTGCAGAAGGGCTGTTAATGGAGATTCCTATTTGGCTGTTTATTGTTGTCATTGGACTCATTGCTTTCTTTATTTCAGGCAAAAGAATTGGGCTCACAGCCTTCTCCGTAATTGGACTTTGGTTTATTCAGAACCAGGAGCTGTGGCCAGAGTTGATGAACACCTTTACTTTAGTTGTTTTTGCTAGTTTAATCTCGGTCATCATCGGTGTTCCATTTGGAATCTGGATGGCGAAAAGTAAAGTCGTACAAAGTATTTTGACGCCAATATTGGATTTCATGCAGACAATGCCAGCCTTTGTTTATTTAATACCAGCTGTAGCATTCTTTAGTATCGGGATGGTTCCTGGTGTGTTTGCGTCTGTTATCTTTGCAACACCGCCAACCGTACGTTTTACAAACCTTGGAATTCGTCAGGTTTCTCATGAGCTAATTGAAGCGTCTGATGCCTTCGGAACAACAGGCATGCAAAAACTGTTTAAGGTCCAGCTGCCTATGGCTAAGAAAACGATTATGGCAGGAATCAACCAAACGGTTATGCTGGCGCTGTCCATGGTTGTTATCGCATCTATGATCGGTGCCAAGGGACTGGGACAGACAGTTATTACAGGCCTACAGCGTGCTGAAGTAGGTACAGGTTTTGTTGCGGGTCTGGGTATTGTTATTTTAGCGATTATCATTGACCGCTTCACGCAAAATTTAAATACGCAACGTGGAGATCAAGCTTAATCTATTAGGTTATAAAGGCTGATAACAGCCTTTTGACAATAAATATATTTTATTAAAGGGGAGAACATTTTTCATGTTTAATTTAAACTTGAAACGTCTAGGAATTGCCGCAGGCCTTTCACTTACACTTGTGGCTGCAGGTTGCGGGTCTTCTGAAGAAGATAGCTCAAACGCAAGTGGAGGAGAAGGCGAAGCAAATTATGGGGAACAATTAGATTACACTATCACAGGTATTGAAGCAGGTGCTGGTGTAGTAGCAGCATCTCAGAAAGCTGTAGAAGAATACGACAGTCTTGCTGGATGGGAAGTGTCCACTTCTTCCTCTGGCGCTATGGCGACAGCTTTAGGTGACGCGATTGAAAATGAAGAGCCAATTGTAGTAACAGGTTGGTCACCTCATTGGAAATTTGAAAAGTATGATTTGAAATATTTAAAAGATCCTAAAGGTGTCTTTGGGGAAGCAGAAAAGATTAAGACAATGGTTCGTAAAGGACTAGAAGAAGATAAACCAAATGCTTATAAAATTCTTGATCAGTTCAAATGGTCTTCAAAAGATATTCAAAGCGTAATGCTTAATATTAATGAAGGAACGGCTCCAGAAGAAGCTGCTAAGGCATGGATTAAAGAGAATCAAGATAAAGTAAGCTCTTGGACAAAAGGTACTGAAAAAGTTGATGGAACAAGCGTTGAGCTTGTGTACGTGAACTGGGATACTGAAATTGCCTCAACGAATGTCGTGGCAGAAGTGTTGAAGCAACAAGGGTTTAACGTAACCATTACACCACTGAATAATGGTCCAATGTGGGAAGCTGTTGCAGAAGGTGAAGTAACAGGAATGGTAGCGGCTTGGTTACCAGGAACTCACGGAGACTTATATGCAGAATATAAAGATAGCTTAGTTGATCTTGGCCCTAACCTCAAAGGCGCTAAAATCGGCCTAGTTGTACCAGCATATATGGATGTTGAGTCTATTAAAGACTTGCAGCCAAAAGAATAGAAAGCTTAAAAAGAAAGCAGCACTCCATCATATTGGAGTGCTGCTTTTTTGAGTGAAAAGCTCGTATAGAGCAACTGTTAGCTGAACGTTACCTTATTGGTGGTTAACCACTTCATGGCTTGGCTGTGTATCTGAACTTTGTTCAGCTTTCGCTTTTTCCTCAAGCTCTTTTAAGCTTTCTTCAATCTGTTCAAGATAACTTTGGATTTTCTTTTGGTGAGGCTCAACAGTTTGTTTCCAGCTTTCGATCGAAGTCTTCACGTCTTCTGATAATTCTTTGATGAGTTCAGCGCCTTCTTTAGAGGTTTGTGCAATTTGATCCTTCAGCTGAAATCCTTCTTCTTTCAAGCTCAGGATCGTAGTTTTCAAGTTCTCGCTTTTCAACTTGGCATTTTCACGGAAGTCGCGCCCAGAGGATGGTGTGTTGAGCAATGTATAAGCAGCCCCGGCGACTCCACCTACTATCATTCCGAGTACAAGTGATTTTGCGTTTGGCATAAAAAAACCCCTTTCGATTCCATATCCTATTTATTATTTTCTCTAAATACACAAGAATGAAACCTAAAATCATGAAAAATGTTTAAAATAATGATCTCTTAGAGAAAAAGACCACTACAAATGATGTAGCGGCCTTTATATGAATAAATGCTTGAGACCTTAATTAATTTTATGGCTGTACGGGTAAAGATTGACTGATTCTTGAACGTTTCATAATACGTTGGGCGATCGGATAAATGACCGTCATTACGAACGTATTGACAACAGCAGTTGGAAGAACAACTGTAGCAAACATTACAGTAAAGCTTGCATCCATAAGTCCGATCACAAATAACACACAGCTTAAGAAAATAGTTCCGCTAACCACTGTACCTATTGCTGTTAGAACAGAGGCCGTAACCTTCTTAAGTAACTTTCCTAGTGCGATATATAATCCAAAAAAAGTTAATGCAGTCAACGGTTTATCAATTAAGTTAGCTATCTGTCCTCCTGGTACGGTTGTGGTCAGGGCTGAAATAAATCCAGTGGCTACAGATAAGAGTAAAACATACGGCAGTTTAGGAAATAACATAATCCCTAAAAACATCATCGCAAGCATCATATCTGGTCGCATCCCGAGGAAAAACGGGGGCATAATGGCATGCAGCACCGTACCGATCCCAATTAACAACGACAGCATAACTAATACACGAGTATTCATTTTGTTCATCTCTCCTCATCTCCACTAATCTCATCTAGTAGTAGTTCAAAAATTCACTCCTCAGACGTACCCTCATGGTCGCCTGCAAAAGCATAGCTTTATTATAGCAAAAATTAAGCACCATGCAAAGCATTCATACGTCTTTAATTCTGAATATTTTGACTAATATTATTCGCGATATGCTGCAGGTCCTCACTCGTGTAGTCATCTGTGTGGACAGTCCATTGAGGCTCAAAACCATCCTCCGCTCCGTACCTTGGAATAAGGTGGATATGTAAATGAAAAACAGACTGACCGGCAGGCTCTTCATTGTTATTCAAAAGGTTTAAGCCAATGGGTTCAAACGATTGCTTAAGGGCATTGGCGATCTTAGGCACACGTGCGAACAGCTTTTCAGCTACACCTGAGTCAGTATGATAGAGGTCCTTCGTATGTTCTTTTGGAATAATCAAGGTGTGACCTTTGGTGACTTGGCTGATGTCAAGAAAAGCATAAACATCGTCATCTTCGTACACTTTGGCAGAAGGGATTTCACCGTTAATAATTTTGCAAAAAATACAATCATCTACTTGTGTCATGTCCTTCACTCCTTGGTCATATTTGTATAATTATATCATAATTTAAGGCGTTTTCACGAGAGACGTCCCTCTATAGTAGAAAGGTGCAACCCTAATGAAAAGTGTGATAAAATTTGAAAAGAATGTACGCAATGGAAAAGAGGGAGAACCATGAAATCCTTGTTACATATTGATAGCCTCCATGGGGGTTACACACATAAAAATGTATTACATGGTATATCGTTTGACGTATTTCCAAAAGAGATCGTGGGATTAATAGGTTTAAACGGTGCCGGAAAGAGTACGACGATTAAGCATATTATTGGCATGATGCAGGCTAAAAAAGGGAAAGTGGCCATAAATGGCACGACTTTTGAACAGGACCCTGAGAATTACCGCCAACAACTGGCTTATATCCCTGAAATGCCGATTCTGTATGATGAATTGACGTTGTACGAGCATCTCCACTTAACGGCGATGGCTTATAATGTGCCAGAGGAGCTGTTTAAGAAAAGGCTTGATCCTTTGTTAAAAGAATTCCGGTTGGAGAAAAAGCTCAATTGGTTTCCTGTCCATTTTTCCAAAGGGATGAGGCAGAAGGTGATGATCATGTGTGCCTTTCTGATTGAGCCTGAGCTTTATATCGTGGATGAACCTTTTGTGGGTCTTGATCCGCTTGGAATTCAATCATACCTGCAATGGATGGATGAAATGAAGGAAAATGGAGCAGGCGTATTAATGTCTACTCACATTTTAGCGACAGCAGAGAAGTATTGTGATCGTTTCGTTATTCTGCATGATGGGGAAATACGCGCTATCGGTACGCTCGATGAACTGAGACAATCGTTCGGTAAACCAGGAGCTTCTTTGGACGATATTTATATCGCTTTGACGAAGGAAGAAAACCATGATTGATGCGAAAAAGTTTTGGAATCAGCGCTTCCAGGAACACATAAAGGAAACAAGCCGATACTTGCGTTATATTTTTAACGGCCATATCGCGATTGCAATGATTTTCTTTATATCGGCTCTTGCCTATTACTATCAACAGTGGCTGATGAATCTGCCGGAGTCGTTTCCAACCGCATGGATTGTAGGAATTGCCTTCGGGCTTGTGGCCAGCTACAGCCCGGTTCGTACCTTGATGAAAGAGCCGGACTTAATATTCCTGCTGCCGGCAGAACATCAGCTTGGGGATTATTTCAAACGTTGTCTGTACTACAGTTTCGTTATTCAGTTATATTTAATTTTCATTGTGGCAGCCGCACTGGGACCACTATATTTTGCTTCATACCCTGCCCTTGGGACACAGCACTACTTAACGATGATTGTCGTTATGCTGATTGCAAAAGGGTGGAATATGCTGGCCAATTGGTGGATGTTAAAAGAACGCAATGCGAATATTCGCTTGACGGATCAACTAGTTAGAGGCGTAATCAGTGTTCTGCTGTTTTATTTTCTGGCTCAAGGGGAGTGGGTCTTCGCAAGTGTTGTGACGATATTATTAGTCGTGATCATGCTATATGCCTACTACTTATCTCGGAAAAAAGCCGGACTGGCCTTTGATTTATTAGTCAGTAAGGATCAAGCCCGGATGCGTACTTTTTATCGGATCGCCAACATGTTTACAGATGTTCCTCATTTAAAAAATACCGTGAAAAAAAGACATTCACTTGTTCGGCTGTTGCTGGCACCAATCAGCTATCGTCAAGATCAAACCTTTACGTATTTGTACCGAATCACGTTTGTCCGCAGCAGTGATTATTTAGGGATGTACTTACGTTTAATGGCCATCGGCGGTTTGGCTGTTTGGTTTGTACCGAACTTATGGGTTAAGGTGGCCTTCGCGATTTTGTTTCTGTATTTAAGTGCTTTCCAAATGATGTCACTTTGGAATCACCATCGTACAGTTGCCTGGCTTGATTTATATCCAATTAAGCAGGAATGGAAACAAACGGCTATGCTTAAAGGACTTACCCAGCTGATGGTCGTTCAAACCGTTGTCTTTACGTTGTTGTTCGTGATTCAAGCGAACTGGTTAGGAGCGGTAATCGTATTGGCAGGCGGAATCGCGTTTAGTGCAGCCTTTATTCAGGGCTATGTGAAACAAAAGTTAGTATAGTGAGGCTGGAACATAAATAAAGCAATAATATCAAAAAACGAACGATGAAAAAGTGAATTGTATAAACGCAGATCATTAGCGTAGTCAAAATACGTAGACTCCTGCGGGAACAGCGCGAGTCGAAGATCCCGCAGGAAAGCGCCCTTTGCTTTCCGAGGAAGCTGAGGCCGTGCCCGCGGAAAGCGAAGTGTTTTAACGAAGCGATGTAGAAATCCTTTCTTGCCACACAAATAATCTGAGTTGATTTCAATAGAATTGTTCGGATGATTAATTTAATTTTGTCCCAGCTTTATTTTTAGTAGGAGGCAGTTTAATGGGGTATGAAGTAGATGTGTATAAAGAAGCAATGAGGTGGAGCAGATCACTGGAGAAGCGCTCTTCCATTTTCCAAAGATCATCCAAGCGATTACAATCGTCTATCAACGATCGAATCCCGGATCGGGTTCATTCCATTGTTACCGAAAGTGTTCGTAAAATGATCGAATTGGCTTTAACTACTTCCAAATATATTCGTCCGATCGATGTTGAGGAATCGTGGAATTTTCAGAAACGGGAGGAGCTTGTTTCACAACGACTGCAAGAATATAAAGGAGCGGCTTCCTGGGAAGGGGCAGGTACAGGATTTGGAGGATTTTGGCTTGGGGCGGTTGATTTTCCATTGCTGCTCAGCATTAAAATGAAGTTTTTATTTGATTCGGCACAGTACTATGGGGTCGATGTAAATAAGTATGAAGAGCGCGTGTATTTACTGCATATTTTTATGCTTGCTTTTTCAAGTGATGAGGAACGCGTGAGGGTACGGGATATTGTATTGAATTGGGAAGAAGCGCCTGTAGAGCGAAAGGAGATAGACTGGAAAACGTTGCAGATTGAATACAGAGATACGATTGATCTTGCTAAATTGTTTCAGCTCGTTCCTGGCTTTGGAGCGATCGTAGGGTATGTAGCTAATAAACGATTTCTTGAGCAATTAGGGGAGACGACAATGAATGCTTATCGTCTCCGCATGCTGAAAGGTTAATTACCATGTTCTTGGAATGAGCGGTAAGCTTGCAGCAGTGTTTTTGCTGCATGGGGAAGAGCACGCTCGTCAAAGTCAAACTTCGGATGGTGATGAGGATAGGCATGCCCAGGAATTTGCGCCCCTGTAAAGTAAAAGGCACCAGGTTTCTGTTGTAAATAGTAGGCAAAATCTTCGCCCGCCATGGAAGGATCCACCTCTTCAGTTCGAAGGGAGGCATCGGCTTGTGGTGCGTCCTGCAAGATCAATTCGGCCTGGGCAGCGTGATTGATAACCGGCGGGTAGCCTTTCTCGTAATCAAATTGATAGTCGGCCCCAGCACTAATACAAGCACCTTTAACGATTTTCTCCATTTCCTTGATGATCAGTTCTTGAACTTCAGAGTCAAATGTGCGAACTGTTCCGGTTAAAGTGGCTGTGTCCGCGATAATGTTAAACGTTTGACCTGATTCAAACGTGCCGACGGTGAGGACGGCTGTTTTAAGTGGATCGACTTTACGGCTGACTACTTGCTGCAGGGAAGAAACGAGCTGCGAAGCAATCACGAGAGCATCTTTTGTGAGGTGTGGCTGAGCTCCGTGTCCGCCTTTTCCCTGGATTTTGATTGTAAAACTATCGGCACCTGCCATAAATGGACCTTTAGATGTTTGGATAACGCCTAGAGGTGTGCTTGCCCATAAATGTGTTCCAAATACTGCATCTACGTCATCGAGCACCCCAGTATCAATCATCGCTTTTGCACCGCCTGGAGGGAGTTCTTCTGCATGCTGATGGACAAAAACTACAGTGCCGGGGAGCTGATCTTGAAAAGGCAGCAGGGCTTCAGCTACGCCCAAAAGAGCAGCCGTATGGCCATCGTGGCCGCAGGCGTGCATGGCCCCATCATTTTTTGACTTATAAGCTACTTCATTCTCTTCTTGGATCGGCAGGGCATCGAAATCTGCCCGCAGAGCTACTTTCTTTCCAGGCTTTCCTCCAGCTAATGTCGCAACGATCCCATTTCCCCCGACATCTTTCTGATAAGGAATGCCGAGCCGTTCATATGTATCCGCGATAAAAGACGCAGTTTCCGTCTCATGAAAGGAAACTTCAGGGTGTTGATGTAAATACCTTCTTGTCTTCAGCATGTTGTCATATTGATCGTCAATGGCTTGAAAAATGGAGTCCCACATCTTTATTCCTCCTTCTTGTTCTTTGGTATTCAATATATCAGGGATTCAGCCAAAAATGAAACAAAATAAGCTCGCCATACGTGCGATGAATTTCAGTTTGTAGAGCAACCTCGTTTTTTCAGCACAAATGAACACTATCGAAAAGAAAAACATCAGGCTGTCGGGACCCGACAGCCTGATGTTGGTTTTGTAGTGAGCTTATTCTTATGCTTCGTGTAAGCGGGAATCTTTTAACAGGCGGTCAATCTCTTCCATATGACCTGTTTCATCAGCAATTAAATCATCCAATTTAATGGAGAGTTCAGTTAAACCTAGTTCATCAGCTTGTTCTTTACGTACTTCATAACGTTTGATCGTATCGTATTCAGAATTTCTTGCTTCAACTAACATTTCTTTAACCTCAGATAAAGGTTTAACCTCGGCTGGTTTAGTTGTTGGAGTACCGCCAAGGATACTGATCTTTTCAGCCAAGTAAACGGCATGGCCTTGTTCATCGGCTACTTCACTTTCAAAAAACGGTTTAAGAACAGAACGATAAAGCCCGGACACTACTGCAGCGTTGTAGGTGTACATAATAGAAGCAGCATATTCATGAGCTAAGTCTTCATTTAGTCCATCGATTAGTTTCTTCATTTTTTCATCCATTGATTATCATCCTTCCGAGTTAATGTTATCTCCACTTCATGTATTCCCTGTTCTTAACTCTTTAAACGTCGTTATTACATTATCTTTGCCTATAACGTAAGATACATCCACAAAAGTCAGAGAGGGGCGATGGGATGCCGGTCTCACTATTATTTCCTCGGGAATAGATTCTACGGGTGTTGGCAGTTAAACCTGGTTTTGGACTTTTTTTGACAATTGGGAAAAGGTGGCTATTTATAAGGTTAATTTAGTTTAATTTCAAAGCAATAACTTGTATAATAACATGTGGAGAGAAGGAGAAGGGACGATCAAAATGAAGAAACAAAGCGAGACTTTGTTATTTATTGCCTGGGCTCAGGCACTCGTGGCTGCACTTGGGAGTTTGTTTTATTCGGAAATTTTAGGCTACACTCCATGTGAGCTTTGTTGGTATCAACGAATTCTCATGTATCCGCTTGTCATTATTTATGGAGCCGCTCTCATTAAGCGGAAAGCTGAAGTGGCTATTGCTGGATTGATTTTGAGTGGGATCGGTATGGCTGTATCGATTTACCATTATTTAATTCAAAAAGTACCAGCCTTTCAATCAGCAGGAGATTCTTGTGGACTAGTTCCATGTAACGCGGAATATGTAAACTACTTAGGCTTTATTACGATTCCCTTTTTAGCGGGAACAGCATTTATTATCATTTTCATAAGTCATATCATGATCATTCGGTCAGAGAGGAAGAGTAGCTAATGAAGAGAAATATGATTATATTCGGAACGATATTAGTTGGGTTACTAGTGATCCTGGCTTTTGTGGTCAACTACCAAAACTCCCAGAAGGCTGAAGGGAATCCATACGGAAAGAGCAACTTAGAGCAGGGGACGATTGAACAGCTCGATGATCCGAACTACCAGAATCAGATTCTGCCGGACGAGCTGGAAAAACAAATTAGTTCAGGTGAGCCTACAACGGTTTATTTTTACAGCCCAGATTGTGTGCACTGTCAGCGAACGACTCCGGTATTAGTTCCATTGGTACAAGATCTTGGTGTCGATATGAAAAAGATGAACCTGCTGGAATTTGAGAATATGTGGCAGGAGTATGGTATTGAGGCAACCCCAACTCTCGTTCATTATGAAAATGGGGAAGAGGTAGCTAGAATTGTTGGGTCACAGAAGCCTTCTACATTTGAAGAATTTTTCCAACAAGAAGTGCTGGACGGTGAAAAGCAAGAGTCATAAGAAAAGTGAGCGGCCTAAAGCTGCTCACTTTCTTTATGATTCATCAAGTTGGGTCATGTGATATTTAGTGATATATGGCTTGCCATCAATAAAGGACGGTTTCTGTTTGTGATCGGGGCCAGAGTTTTGATGGGCTTTCTCAAAGGCTTGAGAATTCTTCCAATCTTCAAAGCTCTGTTCATTGCGCCATTGTGTGAAGACGACATACGTGTTTCCTTTAACGGGGCGCAAAATACGAATGGCTTGGAATCCATCCATTCCTTCAACTGACCCCACCCGTTTCTTGAAGCGGTCTTCAAATAAAGGGCGGCCTTCAGAAGAGACAGGAATGTTATTCATGACTACATATCCAGTGTTCTGTACGTCTCCGGCAGAATCAACGATTTCATAATCGCGGCCTTCTTCAAAGATGGAAGGTTCGTCTCCTTCATAGTAGGCGACGGTTTTGTCTTGAGCCTGCATGAACAACAGATTGGCTTCTTTGTACTGTTGATCTAGCTTTGCTAAATAGTTTAATGTACCATTTGTCATAGATACGATCATTTAGAAATGTCCCCTTTCCTGCTTCAGCTTAAGTGTAGCAATTGTGCAGGATCAATCGCAAGTTTTAACGTGATAAGAAAGGATGCACGACGTGTGAACATCAAAGAATATCTAAAAAGCCGTCCAACCTGGATGAGTTCTCTTAAATGGCCGGCCATTGCTATAGGCGCCATATTCTTACTGGCTTTAGCCGGGTACTTATTTATTGTTTTTGGCGGAAGATTTGTCGTTTCAGAAAAAGAACTGGTTTTAGATGTGGCCACAACCGTGGAAACAACCGAGGGTGAAGTCATTGAACGGATTTATACGAAGAATCGTACGTTAGTTGATATTTCAGAGATTCCGGAACATGTGCAGCAGGCCTTTGTGGCGATAGAGGACAGCCGTTTCTATGAGCATGCAGGGGTCGATTTTAAATCTGTTCTCCGTGCCGTATATCGTGACATTATTGCCATGGGGAAAGTCGAAGGAGCCTCTACCATCACCCAGCAGCTGGCTAAGAATTTATTTCTGTCGAACGACAAATCTTGGATGCGAAAAACAAAAGAAGTGATGGCAGCTATTTATTTGGAAAGAAATTATACAAAAGATAAAATCTTAGAGCTTTATTTGAATCGCATTTATTTTGGCAACGGTGCTTACGGAATCGAAGCCGCTTCGCAAACTTACTTTAATAAGTCGGCTTCAGAGTTGACGGTGGCTCAAGGTGCCTTGCTTGCCGCATTGCCAAAAGCCCCTAACAATTATTCACCGTTTGAAAACCCTGAACGGGCTGAGGACCGGAGAAATATTGTGCTTTCCCGCATGGAGGCGCTTGGAATGCTCGAGGCTGAAAAAATGGTGAGCTTGCAAGGGTCCACCCTCGGGGTCGAAAAACCAGAAGAAGATACGGAAACATGGTCAAACAGTTATGTGGATCTTGTGATCAAAGAGGCAGCGGAAGAGTACCACTTATCTCGAGAGGAATTGAAGCGGGGAGGTTATCGTTTGGTTGTCAACATGAGCCCTGAAATTCAGGAAATCGCTGCTGCTGAAATGAAGCGTGGTGAGTTTGTTCAGGGTTCAAAAGGTAAGGCGGAAGGTGCCTTTACATTAATGGAGAATGACAGCGGAGCCCTTGTGGCTGCAGTTGGCGGGCGTGACTTCACGCACGGGGATATAAATCGCGTCACTGTGAAAAAACAGCCTGGGTCTGTCATCAAACCTCTCGCTGTGTATGGTCCAGCTTTAATGAGTCCTAAATATATTCCATATTCACTGCTTGTTGATGAAAAACGCTCTTATGGCGAGTACAGCCCGCGTAATTATGATGGAGAATATGCTGGACTCACATCGCTTTATCAAGCTCTCGTTGAATCTAAGAATGCTCCGGCCGTTTGGCTGCTTGACCAGATGGGAATTTCTTATGCCAAAGAGTATTTGGAAGCACTAGGTTTGCCGACAGAAGATCAAGGACTAGCGATTGCCCTTGGCGGTTTATCAAGAGGGTATTCACCGTTGCAGTTGACGGAAGCTTATCGAAGTTTTGCTCGAAAAGGAAAGGTCACCAACGCCTATACGATTGAAAAAATTATCAATCGGGACGGTGAAGTGATTCATCGACATGAGCAGGAAGAACGACAGGTTTTTGACAAACAAACAGCCTGGTATATGACGGAAATGCTTGTGACGACAGTGTCTGAAGGTACCGCAAAAGCAGGAAGCTATCCAAAGGCCTTAGCAGGGAAAACAGGCACCCAACAGCATCCGACCGTTGAGGGAAAGAATAAAGAGGTATGGTTTGCTGGTTATACCCCTGAATATACTGGCACACTATGGATGGGATACGACAAGTCAGGAAATGAGTATTATCTATCTGGCGGCAGCTCGTATCCGACCAAATTAATGAAGTCGATTTTAACCAAGGTCGATCGTAAACAAGATTTGGCTGATACTTTTGCGAAACCTGAAGGAATGAAACAGCTGCCAAAACCGATCACGCTGCCCGTGCTGACAGATGTCGAAGGTTCGATCGGATTTGGCGGTATCGGCCTGATTCGCGGCACGCTGTCGTGGACACCTAGTAAAGATGAAAGAGTTGTATATCGGATTTATCAAGGAACAGGCGATGAGAAAACGTTAGTGGATCAAGTGACAGGGAAAGGTGAATACCACGTTGGAGTCCTGGACGTTTGGGATGAGCCGACATTTACCGTTGTTCCTTATGATCCGTTGACGGGCCTCGAAGGAGAACCTTCAAACCCCGTAACATTAGATTGGTAAAAGCGTCCCGCAAAACGTACAAAATCGTGACAATAGGTTCGTTTTCCTATACACAAAGTCCATTAATCGGTATAGTGGAAAACGGATGAAGATGTCCGTGTGGAATGGAATGTTCAAAGGTTTTGAACACGCATTATAAAGGAGTTATAAATCATGTCGAAAGAATTGAATGATACGATCTTAAAGGCTTTTAGAGGAGAGGAAACAGACTACACTCCAGTTTGGTTTATGCGCCAGGCCGGACGGTCACAGCCAGAGTACCGTAAGTTAAAAGAGAAGTACTCTTTGTTTGAAATTACCCATCAGCCGGAGCTGTGTGCCTATGTCACACGCCTGCCTGTGGAGCAATATGGTGTCGATGCAGCTATCCTGTACAAAGATATCATGTCACCACTGCCGGCGATTGGGGTGGATGTTGAAATTAAGAAGGGGATTGGACCTGTCATTCATAATCCCGTTAAGAATAAAGCGGATATTGCTAAGCTCGGGACGATCGAACCGGAAGTAGATGTACCTTATGTACTCGATACAATCCGTCTTTTGACAAGAGAGCAGCTGAACGTTCCATTGATTGGATTCAGCGGGGCACCGTTTACACTGGCGAGCTATATGATTGAGGGCGGGCCGTCTAAGAATTATAATAAAACTAAATCACTGATGTACAGTGATCCTGAAGCGTGGTTTATGCTGATGGACAAGCTGGCGGATATGACAATTACGTACGTCCGTTCCCAAATCGCAGCGGGAGCACGTGCGATTCAAATTTTCGACTCATGGGTAGGTGCCTTGAATGAAACAGATTATCGGGCATTTATTAAGCCCGTGATGGAGCGGATTTTTAATGAATTGCAGCCTGAAGGTGTACCGCTCATTCTTTTTGGTGTCGGAGCAAGGCATTTAGCAGGGCAATGGGATGACCTGCCGATTGATGTATTAGGACTCGACTGGAGAATGTCGATTACAGAAGCACGAGAGATGGGCATTACAAAGCCGCTGCAAGGAAATTTGGATCCATCGATTTTACTGTCGGACTGGTCTGTTATTGAGGAACGAACGAAACAAATTCTTGATGAAGGACGTCAGCATCCTGCGCATATTTTTAACCTTGGACACGGTGTCACGCCAGATATCAGTCCAGAAACGCTAAAACGGCTGACACATTTAATTCATGACTACTCCAAATTATAGAGGTGAAGTACTGATGGCAAAAAAACAAATCGGCCTGCTCGTGATGGCCTACGGAACTCCCTATAAAGAAGAAGATTTAGAACGTTATTATACACACATTCGTCATGGCCGCACGCCTACACAAGAGATGCTGCAGGACTTGCGTGATCGATATGATGCAATTGGCGGAATTTCTCCCTTAGCGCGCATTACGCAAAATCAAGGTGAGGAATTGGCCAAAGCATTAAATGAGCAGCAAGATGATGTGGAATTTACGTTATACTTAGGACTTAAGCATATTGAACCTTTTGTTGAAGATGCCGTAGCACAAATGGCAAAAGACGGTATTGAAGAAGCGGTGTCGCTCGTATTGGCCCCTCATTACTCCACGTTCAGTGTTAAATCTTACAATGGACGTGCAAAAGAAGAAGCAGAAAAGCATGGGATCGCCATTCAATCAGTCGAAAGCTGGTATGATGCTCCTGGTTTTATCGACTACTGGAAAGAACAAATCCTTAAAGAATATGCCAAAATGGATGAAGCGGAGCAGTCGAAGGCCTGCTTAGTCGTATCTGCCCATAGTTTACCGGAAAAAATCTTGCAGGGCGGCGACCCTTATCCTGATCAGCTTCAGAAAACAGCCGAACTGATTTCTGAAGCGTCTGGGATTACCCAGTATGAAATTGGCTGGCAAAGTGAAGGGAACACGCCGGATCCGTGGCTCGGACCTGATGTTCAGGATTTGACGAGAGATCTGTATCATGAGAAAGGCTATAGGTCATTCGTCTACGCTCCGGTAGGCTTTGTGTCAGACCACCTGGAAGTTCTTTACGATAACGACTATGAATGTAAGGTCGTTTGTGAAGAGCTTGGTGCGAATTACTATCGTCCAGAAATGCCGAATACACATCCGGATTTTATCGGCACGTTAGCTGGTGTAGTACTGGATAAAGTCAACGAACGGGTGTAGACGATGGCTGAATCTAACAAAGTAATTATAATAGGCGGCGGAATCTCCGGATTAACCGCTGCTTATTATTTACAAAAAGAAAAGCAGCAGCACGAGCTGCCATTGGATGTCCAACTGATCGAAGCTTCACGCCGCCTAGGCGGAAAGATAAACACCCTGAAACAAGATGGTTATACCATTGAGCGCGGCCCAGACTCTTTTTTAGAACGAAAAAAGAGTGCCACACGATTGGCGAAAGAAGTAGGGCTTGAGGACAAGCTCGTTCCAAATGGAACCGGTCAGTCATATATATTAGTCAACGAAAAGCTCCATAAAATGCCGCAAGGGGCTATCATGGGGATCCCGACAAGAATTCGTCCCTTTCTGTTTTCCGGGCTGTTCACGCCCGCCGGGAAAATCCGTGCGGCCTTTGATCTAGCTAAATCTAAACAGAAGGCGGGGGACGATCAATCGCTTGGTTTGTTTTTCAGAAGAAGATTAGGGAATCAAGTCGTTGAAAATCTTATCGAGCCGCTGTTATCCGGCATTTATGCCGGCGACATTGACGATTTAAGCTTGCAGGCAACTTTTCCACACTTTTATGAACTGGAACAAGACTATGGCAGTCTTATTAAAGGCTTACGGAAAACGAGAACCCGGCCGCCTAAGAAAGCGAAAAAACCAAGCATGTTCCGGACACTGCGCCACGGTCTCAGCTCGCTTGTTGATGCCACAGCTGACAACCTCGAGCCGGGGGCGATTCGTAAAGGGCTTCAAGTCGACCATATTGAGAAAAAACAAGATCATTATCACCTTCTGCTTAGTGATGGAACCGTAGAAAAATGTGATGCTGTAGTCATCGCCGCTCCATTTTTTGCGGCACAGCGCATGCTGTCTCAATATGCGTTTATGGATGCTTTCAAAGAAATGAAAGCAACATCTGTAGCCAATGTCGTGATGGCTTTTGATAAATCGGCCATAAAAAAAGACATTGACGGAACCGGGTTTGTTGTTTCACGAAATAGCAAATTCAGAATTACGGCATGTACATGGACCCATAAAAAGTGGCCCCATACAACACCGGAAGGAAAAGTCATGCTTCGCTGTTATCTAGGGAAGCCTGGCGATCAGGAAGTCGTGGACTTACCAGATGAAGAGATTGTTGCGATTGCCTTAAAAGACCTGAATCAAACGATGAATATTACCGCTCAGCCTGACTTTTCTCTCGTAACTCGCTGGCATAACGCCATGCCGCAGTATTCCATTGGTCATAAGCAGCGCTTGCAGACCGTAGAGGACAATATGCGTCGTGAGCTTCCAGGTGTTTATTTGGCGGGGGGGTCCTATAAAGGAATTGGCTTGCCGGATTGTATCGATCAAGGTGAAGCTGCAGTCGACCATGTTCTCCAATATTTGAATCTGACTTCGCGTTAGACTAGGCGGCTGCAATCATGCAGCCGTTTTTTTGCTTGTGAAAAATTTTGCTAGGAACACAGCGGTTTCCGGAATGATTGTTCGCTAACTTGGCAGGATTGTCCCGCAGCCAATAGCAATTGTTTCTTAACTCAATGGGATTGTTCCGGATCTCCTTAAGATTGTTCTTTATCTAATGCAGCAGATTTAATTCTTGCATCTTTTGGAATGTATTAGTATCCTTTTGTTATGTAAGCGATTTCAGAATAGAAACTTGCAGGAGGAATAGTATGGCTACGATTGAAGATGTAGCAAAGTTAGCGGGTTTATCAAGAACTACAGTATCCCGTGTGATTAATGATCAACCGTACGTTACAGATGACAAAAAGCAGCGAATCATAGATGCTATGAAAAGTTTAGGATATGTCCCCAATTCATCAGCAAGGAGGTTGCGAAGGCGGTGCACGGAAACGATTGCTGTCCTGCTTCCGCGAATTACGAATCCATTTTTCGGGAAACTGATTGAATCCATGGAAAAAGAGGCGTCCAGGAACGGTTATCAGGTGATTGTCTGTCAAACACATGATGATAAACAAAAGGAACTTGATTATTTGCAGTTACTTAAAACGAAACAAGTTGACGGTGTGGTTATGGCTTCGCTGATTAACGATTGGCAGGACATCGAACCCTACCTCGCTTCAGGCCCCATTGTTCTGTGTAATGAATACAGGCCGGCCCATGGAGTATCAATGATTCATATTGATCATAAACAAGCCGCTTATGAATCAACATCTCACCTTATTCGTGAGGGATGCGAACATCTCGCTTACGTAACAGGCGGCCATGACACTTTCATAGCTTCAGAGCGGAAAGCAGGCTTTCTAGCAGCACTGGCTGAAAATGATCTTGAGTTTGATCCAAAGATGGAGGTGGACTGGGCTCTGGATGTTGGCGATGGGCAGAAAGTTTTCCAATACTTAATAGAACATCATCCGCATGTGGATGGCGTGTTTACTGGATCGGATGAAGTAGCGGCTGGGATTGTTTATGCTGCCGGTCAGTCTCGGTGGAGCATCCCAGAAGATCTCGCCGTTATCGGCTTTGATAATCAGATGCTTTCCTTGCTTATGGTTCCTGCCATAACAACGATTGAACAACCTGTCGAGGACATGGCAGCCAAAACAATTGAAGTATTAGTCGCTAAAATGAATGACAAAGGCCCTGCTCAGGAGCGTCGTTTTGTTTATCCACACGAATTAATTGTCAGGTCGTCTACAAATCGAAAACAAATGGTTTCTCAATCCGCACCTTTATAAGCGTGCGGATTTATTAATGTTAGAATCAATTTGTTTTTGGGAAGAATAAGGAGAGGTTAGGTCCGAATCTTTATGGTTATGGGTAGAATATTTTTGAATATGGGGAGAATCAATCTGACTTTGGGTAGAATCACACTGAGTTGGGTCCGAAGCATGGATAGGGTAATTGACTAGCTCGGAGTTCAAGGAAGTTCTGGGAAAAACCGGGAACAGAGGAAGTTCGGTTAAGACCGGTTACAAAGGAAGTTCGGCTAAAACCGAAACGTCCTGTTTCAACGCCGAACGACCCTACGTCGTGTAGGGCCTGTGCCAACGTCGAACTACCCCACATCCTGTGGGGCAAAAAAAATAGCAGCTTAGGCAGCTGCTCAGATAGAGGATGTTCCAATTGTATAATTTTGTGGAATAGGACCTTTAACGAGCAGGGGAATTACATTCATCGCATAAATTACTGTAGCAGTCTGCTTGCTCCTGAATGACATTGCCACAGCTTGAACATTGCTTCTTTGGAAGATTACGAAAGAACTCGATAACATTCATCATGATAGATCGCCTCCAAATGTTTATTGTGAATTTATTGTATTATAACAATATGCAAAAATCAATAGGCTGTTATAAGACAAATGAAAAATAGTCAAAAAGTTGGAAGGAGTGGGAAAATGAAAGTAACAGTGATCGGATATTGGGGTGGATATCCTGCATCAGGCAGTGCTACATCCAGTTATTTGGTTGAAAAGGATGGATACTCATTATTAGTGGATTGTGGAAGCGGTGCTTTGTCAAGGCTGCAGCCTTTTAAAGAAATTATGGACTTGGATGCGGTGATTCTATCCCATTACCACCAGGATCATATCGCGGATATAGGGGTGCTGCAGTACGCTTGGCTCGTGCAAAATATGATCAATGAGACAGAGCGGGTTCTGCCTATTTACGGTCATAAAAAAGATGAGGCAGCATTTGGTGAACTTGCACATCAGTACACACGCGGCGTGGCTTACAATCCGGAGGAAACCCTTTATCTGGGGCCATTTTCGATTGAATTTAATAAAACGAGCCATCCTGTTCCTTGTTATGGAATGAAGATCTGTGATAGTACAGAAACGGTTGTGTACACAGCTGATTCAAGCTACAACGAAGGTTGGTCCGCATTTGCCAGCGGAGCGGATTTGCTGATCACGGATACAAATTTTTATAAAGGAATGGACGGGAGTGGTCCAGGTCATATGACAAGCGAGGAAGCTGCCACAATAGCCAGGGATGCCAGTGTGGAAGCTCTTTGGTTGAGTCATTTGCCGCATTTTGGTCAGCACACGCGGCTGAAACAAGAGGCGGAGGACGTTTTTCAAGGATCGATTCAATTAGCAAAAGAGGGATTAACATGGGACAAGGATCTTAATAAATTGTGAAATCGTGTCGAATCTCGTACAATAGAAAGTGGGTATAAAGCAGGAAAGGATGATTGGATGCTGGTAATCAATCATGATACTAAAAGCAATGATCCCCGCATTAATTTAGCGGTGGAAGAATATGCTTTGAAAAATTTAGATATTAATGAGACTTATTTGCTTTTTTATGTGAATGAGCCTTCGATTATCATTGGGAAAAACCAAAATACGGTCGAAGAGATTAATACAAATTATGTGGAGGAAAACGGAATTCATGTGGTTCGTCGATTATCTGGCGGCGGCGCAGTTTATCACGATCTTGGGAATTTGAGCTTCAGTTTTATAACGAAAGATGATGGCGACAGTTTCCATGATTTTGCGAAGTTTACCGAGCCTGTTACGCAAGCTTTGAACAACCTTGGGGTAGAAGCAGTACTGTCCGGGCGTAATGATATTGTAGTGAACGGGCGGAAAATTTCCGGCAACGCGCAGTTTACTACAAAAGGCCGTATGTTTAGCCATGGCACTCTGATGCTTGATTCTGAGATCGAGAATGTTGTTTCAGCTCTTAATGTTAAAACAGAGAAGATCAAGTCCAAAGGGATTAAATCGATTCGCAGTCGGGTGGCAAACATCTCGGAGTTCCTCGATGAACCAATCACGATCGAAGAATTTAAAAACATGATCGTTCGTTATATATTTGATGTGGAGGACGAGAAAGATGCTCCTTACTATCACTTAACGGAGAAGGACTGGGAAGAGATTCATAAAATCGCCGATGAACGATATAAGAATTGGGATTGGAACTATGGCCGGTCACCGAAGTTTAACATTCAGCATACAAAACGGATTGAAGGAGCGGGAAGCTACGATATTCGTCTTGATGTAGCAAAAGGCTATATTCGTAATGCGAAAATCTATGGTGACTTTTTCGGAATTGGCGACATCGCTGATATTGAAAATAAATTGGTGGATACAAAATATGAACGGCAAGCAATTTCTGATGCTGTCGCTGATGTGGACATCTCTCATTACTTAGGGAAGATCACTAAAGAAGACTTTTTAGATATGGTTTATTAACACAGGGACCGGCGTTTTAACGAACGTCGGTTTTTGTAATAGACTGTTGTTGCTATCCAATTGTCAGTATTTTATAATAAAAAGGAATATTCAAAAATAAATGAATGAACACTCATTCATAACAAAGGGGAGCAGTACATGAACTTAAGTGATCAACTGTCCGTTGTAGCTTCAGCACACCCTTCAAAGCAGGCGTATTTGTTTCAGGGAGAAGGAGCAAGCTACCAGGAGTTTGATGGATCTGTATCAAAATTTGCCTCAAGCTTACGAAAACTGGGTTATGGGAAAGGGGATCATATTGCTCTAGTAAGTGGGAATAGTCCGATGTTCATGATTGGGTTATATGGTGCTCTACGAGTGGGAGCTACTGTAATCCCGATCAACCCGACATATACGGCCGAGGAAATGCGCTATATTTTGAAGAATGGTGACGTGAAGGCTGTTATGACGATGGATGTCTTAATGGGTAAATTCGAGCAGATGGATGATGATCTGGAGATTTCCCATTACTTTGTAGCTGAAACGAAAATAGGCAATGCAGAATCTTCTTTATCGGAAAAAATGAAATCGTTTACAAAGACGGTGGAAGAAGGTGACCTTTCTTTTTCAAAACCTGAATTATCGGAAGATCATGTAGCGGTTATTCTATACACCTCTGGCACTACGGGTAAACCGAAGGGGGCCATGCTTACCCACAAAAATCTTTATTCAAATGCTAAAGATGTTGCTGATTATCTAAATTATTCCCAGGGTGATCGGGTCATTGCCACGCTTCCCATGTTCCATGTGTTTTGTTTAACGGTTGCTTTAAACGCTCCGCTAATGAATGGCGGAACGGTTCTGATTGTACCGAAGTTTTCTCCTCAGGAAGTTTTTGAGATTGCCAGTACGCAAAAGGCCACGATATTTGCTGGTGTTCCGACGATGTACAATTACTTAGCTCAAACAGGAAGCGGGCAAACGGAAGCTTTTAAACATATGAGAATTTGTGTGTCGGGGGGATCCTCAATGCCTGTGGCACTGCTGAATAAATTTGAAGAGCAGTTTAATGTGCAAATTTCCGAAGGGTATGGTCTGTCTGAAGCTTCGCCTGTAACAGCGTTTAACCCGCTGGACCGTCCTCGTAAACCAGGATCGATTGGCACGAACATCGTTCATGTAGAAAATAAAGTGGTGGACGAGCTTGGAGAGGAGCTGCCGCCGGGAGAAGTTGGGGAATTAATCGTACGTGGTCCTAACGTGATGAAAGGTTATTATAACATGCCGGAAGAAACAGCTGTGACACTAAGGGATGGATGGCTGTACACGGGAGATATGGCACGGATGGACGATGAGGGCTACTTATATATCGTTGATCGAAAAAAAGATATGATCATTGTTGGCGGCTACAATGTGTACCCGAGAGAAGTGGAAGAGGTTTTGTATGATCACCCTGATATTTCCGAAGCAGCCGTTATCGGCACCCCGGATCCAAATTCTGGTGAAATGGTGATCAGTTTTGTGGTGTCGTCGAATCCAGCTTTGAATGAATCCACTTTAAAAGAGTACTGCAAAGGATATCTAGCTAAATACAAGCAGCCTGCAAGAATTCATTTTATGGAAGAATTACCGAAAAACACTACAGGTAAAATATTAAGAAAAAATTTACGGGAAAAGCTGACAAACTAGCAAATTGTTGGGTTCCAAATCGATGCGTTTTGGGAATACCGAAAGAGGTTAGGATGTCATAAACTAGTAATGACGCAAGGTTTTGCGGTCTTCCGCAAAATCTTTTCGGTGAATAGGGCAGGAAGATGTATTACAATAGATTTAGATAAGCGATCGCGCTTATTTATTACACACCATTTGTGGTAATGACATCACATTTGGGGGTCAGTAATCATTACTGATGAGTGTAGTTGTGAAGGAGCTATAATCTAGTTTCTTCATACAATTAATTCCCTCACTCAAAAGTTAACCAGTCGTCTCATTGGCACTTTTTTTTGAATTGGAAATGATAAAAATAACCAATTGTAGATGAGGATTACTTGAGGTTGGACAAATTGGCCTTCAAGGACGCGGGTCAGTATTAGTCCGGTTTTTTGTACGTAATCATAAACTCCTCATTTGTTAAATAAAAATCACGTTCAGGACGTTCTGGTAACAGTCCTAACCCTTCAAGCTTAAAATAGTTGATCTTTTTATAAGGGTCGTTCTCAATCACAGGAGCTTCTTGTGTTTGCTGCATATACTGGTCTACCGCCTGTTGGACGGCATCGAGATCATAGGCCAGTTGTTTGTCTTCTTCGGTGAATAGTTCGTAGGTTTCCCGCGACATGTAATAGCGATGTCTAGGGATGCCGTGCAAGTAGGGTGCCAGCAATTGATAATCGAGTGTTAAGTCGTGATTGATTAACACGCTTAGAGGGATTTCGGCTGGTTTATCATCTGCATACTTATGAATGGCCTGCCGTACTTGATTTAGTGATAATTCTTTTACCTCAAGGGACTGCTCGTGTTTTGACTGGCCTTTTTTCTTTTTTTTCCACATACACTACCCCTCCTTTTTAACTTTTCAAATTCAGAACATACTTTAAAAATACCCTTTTTCAGGGGAATCTACTCCTGCTAAAAAAGTTTCAATATTTTTGAAAGAATATTTAGACTTTCGGAGAGTTTTTTGGTAAATTTAAGAAGTATAAGTTACTTGTTCCATTTTACAGTGGAAAAAGTCATATGATCATGGAAAGGAAGTTGAGAAATTTGGATTACATTCAAAACAGAGAATATGAGGTAAACCCGCAAACCATGGCTTTAATCGCTAAGTATGATCGGCATGGGCAGGTGATTACAGAAGTGATTGAAAGTGAGGACAAATTTGATTTACCTTTTCATCCTGGTCAAATTATTGATCAATCCTGTCGATATTTTGCCAGCAGCCTTGAAGGACGTATGGCCGGGACTAAGCAAGTAGCTGGATTTACGCATAAGCCTCCCATTGTCATCTCCCAGAAGATGGGCATGTATTTCTTCCCTATTATTTCCCCAAAAAGAAAAGAATGCTCCTGGATTGCCCATAAGTACATTCGTTCTTATAAAGGAGAAAACGATCATACTACGACCATCCATTTTATAAACGGTGCTTCTGTTAATGTTCCGGTTTCTGCAGGGATGATTGCGAACCAGGTCCAGCGAACGGCGCAATTCCGTTTCATTCTTGAGGATCGTCTGAGCCATACGCCAGCAGCTTCTATCTCTCAGCCTGATCGAGTTGCTGAAAATTTAGCTTAAGTGACAAGTACAGGGTATCCGTGATCACTCGGGCAGCTTATGGGCATCTTCCATCAATTTAAATAAAATACCTTCTACCCTTTTTCTGATGGCTGGATTAAAGTAGTTGCGTTTTTCTTCATAGCCGTGGGCTAGAAATAAAAAAGAAGTAAATGAATCATTGCGCCCTGACTCGATCACTTGCAAGTGCTGATGGTCCATTTGAGCTTTAAGCTTCTGTCGTTCCTTTCTAGCCTTGAGCTCCATTTTGTTCAGCAGCTCCATATATGGTTCTTTAATTTTAAATAGTCCTCGCTCGAAATGTTTACGGTCCTGACGAATGACCGCAATGGCCATTGTCAAAAATAAATGATGTGAGGCAATCTCCAATTCTTCTTGTTTTAAGTGCCGCATGAGGCTCCCTCCATTTAATGAGAACGTTTGTTCTTGTTTTATTATATCACGATTTTGAAAAAAGTATGCAAGAATATTTTTCAAAGGTTAAACATGGCAGTGGAGGGGGAAACTGTAGATGGGTTCATCTTTCAGTAGGCAGGAGCCCGTGTATCTATTAAAATAGAAGAAGTATCTGCTGTTTTTTTCGGTAGGAATAAGGGGCGCCATCATGTATTTATTGAATATATCCGTAGGTAAACTAAAAAAATTAGCTGAAGATGATCGCTTGTTCGATTATGTGATTAACCAATTGGAGCAATTACAGAGTTTCGGACCGTTGCCGGGAATTATCCTGCCTATGTTTGAGGCGTTCTTACCGATCTTGCCCCTTATCGTCTTCGTCCTGGCAAATTCGGTCGTATATGGACTGTTTAAAGGGTTTTTATATTCCTGGATCGGGACAGCATTTGGATCTATTCTTGTCTTTATGCTCGTTCGACGCCTGGGACAGAAGAGGTTCTTTAAAATAATTAGAAAAAATAAGCAAGTTCGGCGGGTGATGACGTGGCTTGAGGAGCATGGGTTCGGGCCTCTCTTTCTATTAATGTGTTTCCCATTTTCGCCTTCCTCTATCATTAATGTTGTAGCAGGACTGTCTACGGTGAGCCGCCAGCAATTTATCCTGGCTGTTCTGTTAGGGAAATCTGTTATGATCTTTACTGTGGCCTATGTGGGCAGCAGTATCGCCTCGTTCGCACAAAACCCGGTCAAGTCGATCGTAGTAGGTGTCTGTATTCTATTGTTCTGGATTCTTGGGAAATTTATTGAAAAGAGGTTGCAGCACAAAGCGGAAAAACGTAAAGATCAAAACGGTTAGCTTCCTGTTCAGAAGGGTACAATAGTAGAAGAACATGTGGCTGGAGGATAGAATGATGAAAAAATTCTATAAGATCATTCAGGCTGTGCTGGTGGCGTTTTTGTTGGCATTCGTGTTTAAATCTTATTTTTTTGCAAGTTATGTAGTCGATGGAGAGTCAATGGAACCTACTCTTGAAGACGGGAATCTATTGATGGTAAATAAAGTAGTTTATGACTGGCAAGGCGTGAATCGTGGGGATGTAATCGTATTCCATGCTAATGAGAAGGAAGATTACGTGAAACGGGTCATTGGTGTCGAAGGGGATCATATCGCTTTTCGAAATGATGTATTATATGTAAACGGTCAACGCGTGCCCGAGCCTTATTTGGATGAATTAAGGCCGGAGGATGGGAGACTGTTTACAACCAATTTCACGCTTGAAAAAGTAACCGGAGAAAGTGAAGTTCCGGCTAACCACTTGTTTGTGATGGGAGACAACCGAAGGGACAGCCTGGATAGTCGATATTTCGGCTTTGTGCCGACTGAGAGTATCGTCGGGAAAGTAGATGTCTGTTATTGGCCGGTTTCTCAAGTAGATTTACAATTTAACTAATAGGATCCCAACACCGTCCGCGTTCGGCCGGTGTTTTTTTATGAAAATAAATTTTGCAGCTGAAAAGGAAGGGAGCGAGAAAGAGTTAGGGACGAATCATTACGAGTTAGGGAAGAATTCGACTGAGATACGGCCGAATCCCACGCAGCAGGAAGCCATACCGCTGAGAGTTTACAACCGCGATGATTGACCAGTGAGTCCCAAATGAAGGATACTAGAATAAGAGAAAAAATTATCGAAAAGGGGTACATGACATGGCGATACAGTTTTTGCTTGGACGCTCCGGGGCAGGTAAGGGCGTGCGAGTGCTTGAAGAGATTGAAGCAAAATTAAAAGCTGATCCTAAAGGACGGCCGATCATGTATATCGTTCCCGATCAAATGACCTTCCAGCAGGAATATACGCTGCTGAAACGAGACGGGGTGGAAGGTTCGATCAGGGCTCAAGTCTTCAGTTTCTCTCGTCTGGCGTGGCGTGTTTTTCAAGAAACAGGCGGTGGAACGAAGAAGTTTATCAGCTCGACCGGCATACAAATGATGCTTCGAAAGATTGTGGAAGAGCGGACGTCAGATTGGAGAGTTTTTCAGAAGGCTATTGAGAAACAAGGCTTTATTGAGCAGCTAGAAGGGATGATTACGGAGTTTAAGCGTTATAACATCTCGCCGCAAACCTTGCAGTTGCAAATGAATGCTATGGATCAGATCGTCCATAAAACAAGTCATGAAGAAGGGTTGCGAGATAAGCTGGATGATTTATCCTACATTTTTGAGCACCTCTCTGATGCATTGAGAGAACAATACATAGATGGGGAGGATCAGCTGCAGCTGCTTGCTGATAAAATTCCAGAGGCCCAATTTTTAGAAGGGGCAGAGGTTTATTTAGATGGTTTCCATAGTTTTACGCCGCAGGAATATACAGTTATCGAGGCCCTTTTGAAAAAGGCTGATCGTGTTGTCGTGTCATTAACCACAGAAATGCCTGAGCTTGAAGAAAATCAAGAGCTGGATCTGTTTCACGAAACGAAGGAAACGTACTTTACATTGAAGCAAATTGCTGAAGAAACAGGGACAGAAATGGAAGGCATTGTAGAGTTGGATCATCATTACGGACGTCTCCATGGCCAACCGGCCTTGCTGCACCTTGAGCGTTACTTTGATCAGCGACCGGCCCCTGAATGGGAAGGAGAAGCACCCATTCAACTTGCCGAGGCCGCTCATCCGCGGGCTGAGGTGGAAGGGGTCGCCCAGGAAATCCTTCGCTTAGTAAGGGATGAAGGCTACCGTTATAAAGATATGGCAGTGCTGATTCGGGAGCCTGACGTTTATCACAGTTTAATCGAGACTTTGTTCGAAGATTATGGGATTCCAGTTTTTATTGATGAAAAAAAGACGATGCTGAATCATCCTGTTATGGAATTGATTCGATCAGGTCTTGACGTAATCGAAGGGAATTTTCGTTATGACGCGGTGTTCCGATTACTGAAAACAGGACTGATTCCGTCGAGTAATCCAACGTTTCCGTTAACAGAGGATGCGATTGATGAACTCGAAAACTATGTATTGGAATACGGGATTCGCCGGCGTGAGCGCTGGTTTAGTGAAGAACCATGGATTTATCAGCGATTTAAAGGGTTCGAACAATCTTCTCAAACAGATGAAGAAAAGCAGAAGCAGAAGCGAATTAATGCTTATCGCAGGCAAGTCACGAGAGTGCTGGAGCCCTTCGACGAACAACTAAGAGAGGCAAAGACAGTTGAAGAGCGCTCCCGAGCAGTTTACAGCTGGCTTGAAGCAATGGAAATTCCTGCTCAATTGGAAACATGGCGTGGTCGCTTCGATCAAAGAGGAGAAATCGAGAAGGGACGCGAGCAGGAGCAAGTCTGGGACGCGCTTCTGCAGCTGTTAGATGAAATGGTCGAGATGGCTGGAGACGAGGGAATTTCGCTTCAAGTGTTCAGAAGTATTATCGAGAGCGGTCTCGAGTCTCTGACATTCGCTCACGTTCCACCGAGCATGGATCATGTGATCGTCGGAAATGTAGATCGTTCCCGTATCACTGGCATCAAAGCCTCCTTTTTATTAGGGGTTACAGATGGAATCTGGCCGATGAAACCAACGGTGGATGGCATGATCTCTGAGCGGGAACGTACGCTGTTGGCAGAAGGCGGTATCAAACTGGCAGACGGCACGAACCGCCAGCTGCTTGATGACCGTTTCTATATGTATTTGGCGCTGACGATGGCCTCAGAGCACCTATGGATCAGCTATCCATTAAGTAATGAAGAAGGAAAGTCTAAAGTTCCTTCACAGATCATTCAACGGCTCGATGAGTTATTTCCAGCTGTCCGGAACAGCCATGTGCTCCTGAAAGATGCCGATGATGAGGAAGATGCCACACGGTTTATTACGAACCCTGTGAAAACGCGGTCCGCTTTAACCTCACAGCTATCCCGTTATTTACGTGGCTATCCTCTTCCCTCTACTTGGTGGAATGTCCTGAATTGGTATATCCAGGCAGAGGAAAGGAACGGTCTGACTAATCGAATTCTACACAGTTTATTTTATAAAAATCAGCCAGTGGATTTAGCGCAAGATACGAAGAAACGGATGTTTGATGGCCCGCTGAAGACGAGTGTATCACGGCTTGAAACGTACCATCGCTGCTCTTACCAATATTTTTCGCGTCACAGCTTGAATTTAGAAGAGCGTAAAACGTACAAGCTTGATGCGCCAGACATCGGCCAGCTTTTCCATGAGGCATTGAAACAGATTACCGAATGGGTTCAGCAGGAAGGCCGTGACTTTGCCGATCTGAATAAAAACGAAACGGCTCATTATGCTGAAAAAGTAATGACTAAACTCGCTCCGATTTTGCAAAACCAAATTCTGCACAGTTCCAATCGCCATCATTACATTAAGCATAAGCTTCAGGGTGTCGTGTCCCGGGCTGCTTTAATATTGAGTGAACAAGCTCGAAAAAGCAGGTTCTCTCCGGTCGGCCTTGAGCTTGGATTTGGGACGGGCAAGGATGCCAAGCTGCCGCCGCTATCCCTCGGGCTGCCGAACGGCCATGAGTTGATGCTGCGGGGCCGCATTGACAGAGTAGATCGGGCCTTGCACGAGCAGGCACTTTACTTAAGAATCATCGATTACAAATCGAGTGAAAAAGGCTTGAATTTAACTGATGTTTATTATGGATTAGCCTTACAAATGCTGGCCTACCTTGATGTTGTATTGACGAATGCCGAGCACTGGCTGGGCGCACCGGCACTACCGGCGGGAGTTCTCTATTTCCATGTCCATAATCCGATGGTGTCAGGAAAACAAATCCTTGGTGATGACCAGATCGAGGAGGAGATTTTCAAGAAGTTTAAAATGAAAGGTCTCCTGCTTGAAAATGAGCAGTTAGTACACATGATGGATACGAGTCTTGAGAAAGGGCAAAGTCAGATCATTCCAGCCGGACTTAAAGCCAATGGCGGATTTTATAAAGGATCCAAAACGATCGAAACGGAAAAATTCAACGACTTACGAAGTTACATTCGTGATGTGATGATCGAGGCCGGACAACGGGTAACGGAAGGGGAGGTTGATCTTAACCCTTTTCAAAAAGGACAACAGAGAGCCTGTGACTACTGTCCATTCCGCTCCGTTTGCCAGTTTGATCCTTCCCTTGAGGATAACGACTACCGTAAGCTTAAGGAATGGAAGGAAGAAGAAGTCATTCAACAGATTGTGACGAGAAAGGAGAATCGATTTGGTAAGCTGGACTAAAGAACAGGAACGAGCGATCTATACAGAAGGGTCCAATGTCCTCGTTGCAGCTGCTGCTGGATCAGGGAAAACGGCGGTCTTAGTCGAAAGAATCATTCAGAAGCTTCTCCATAAGACGGCGCCAGTGAACATTGATTCTCTGCTCGTCGTGACATTTACGAACGCCGCTGCTCAGGAAATGAGAAACCGGGTCGGTCTAGCATTAGGCCAAGCGCTTGAAGAAAATCCTGGTTCTCAGCATTTGAAAAAACAGCTGTCGCTGCTGCAAAACGCTTCGATTTCCACACTGCATTCCTTCTGTATGGAAGTAGTCCGGAAAAATGCCTACATGCTTGATCTTGACCCAGGATTTCGGATTGCTGATGACATCGAAGCGGATCTTATCAGGCAGGAGGTTCTGGAGGATTTATTTGAAGACTGGTATGGCAAAGAAGGAGAAGAACGCGATCGTTTCTTTGACGTGGTCGATCGTTTTTCAAGTGACCGCAGTGATTTAGACGTCGAAAAGCTCGTGCTCGATTTATATACGTTCGCGATGCAAAATCCATGGCCTGAACAATGGCTGGATGAGATGGTTGACATGTATAACGTTGAGGACATAGGAAGTGAGGATGAGCTTGTTTGGCTCTCCCATTTAAAGCGTGATGTCACGAGTCAGCTCAATGCGATCGAAGCGGAGGCGTATCAGCTGCTTGAGCTTACGCGTGAACCAGACGGACCATCAAGCTATGGGGAAACAGCAGAACAGGATTTAGAGATGATTCAACAGGCTAAAGGGGCTCATGCGGTTTCCTGGAACGAACTGCAAAGCGTGATGACCTCAAGCAAATTCCCGGCCTTATCCCGCAAGAAAATGGATTGTGATGAAGCGAAAAAAGAACGAGCTAAGAGCATTCGTAATGGTTATAAAAAGCGCTGGAATGATATGAAAGATGAATGGTTTCAGCGCACCCTCGAGAGTTATTTAAAAGATATGAAAGAGCTTCATCCCGTTATGGAACAGCTTGCGATTGTTATAAAAGATTTTCATGAACGCTATCGGCTCTTGAAAAAAGAGAAAGCACTCGTTGATTTCTCGGACCTTGAACACTACTGTCTTCAAATTTTACTGGATGAATCCTCTACAAAAGAACAACCTGTACCATCGCCTGTCGCAAAGAGTTTTCATGATCAGTTCGGTGAAGTGTTAATTGATGAATACCAGGATACGAACCTCGTTCAAGAGACATTGCTCCGGCTGTTAACAGACGGTCAGCAGGCCGGTCACTTGTTCATGGTCGGTGACGTCAAACAAAGTATTTATCGATTCAGACACGCCGAGCCATCATTATTTTTAACCAAATATAAAAACTATGGTGAGCAGCCTGAAGCAGGGGAGCGGATCGATCTGGCTCGCAATTTCCGCAGCCGTAGGCAGGTGCTCGATGCGACCAACTATATTTTCCGCCAGCTCTTAGATGAAGAAGTGGGGGAAATGAATTATGAGCCGGAAGCTGAGCTGATTTATAGTAATTCGGTTTACGATGATCTAACGAGTGAGGATGCAAGCGCTGAGCTGATGATTATCGACCGTGAAACGAAGGAAGGTGATTCTGAGGATGATGAAGGCTACGAGGATTTAGAAAAAGCGCAAATTGAGGCGAGAGCTTATGGCGAGAAAATTCGGAAATGGCTCGGACATGGAGAGGAAGCTCCGCTGATGGTTGTTGATAAAGCCACCAGCATGAAGCGGACTGTGCAATATCGAGATATCGTGATTTTAATGCGCTCCATGACATGGGCTCCGACCATTGTTGATGAATTGAAGAAGCAAGGCATCCCGGTTTATGCGGAGCTGTCGACAGGTTACTTTGAAGCAATCGAAGTTAAAATCATGCTGAATCTCTTAAAAGTTATTGATAATCCGATGCAGGACATCCCGCTTGCGTCTGTGCTTAAATCACCGATTGTCGGCCTTGATGAAGATGAACTGATGCAGCTTCGCTTAGAAAATCAAAAAGTGAGCTATTATGAGTCGATTCGGTCCTACTATGGTAATCCGGAAACGAGACGCAAAGTGCAGGAGTTTTTAAATCTGCTAAGCAGTTTTCGTGAACGAGCGCGCCAAGGGGCTTTATCTGATTTAATTTGGGATATTTTCCGGGAAACCGGCTACTATGATTTTGTCGGCGGCATGCCAGGCGGGCGCCAGCGTCAGGCTAACTTAAGAGCCCTGTATGACCGGGCTAAATCTTATGAGTCGACTTCATTCCGCGGCCTGTTCCGCTTCCTGCGGTTTATTGAACGAATGGAGGAACGCGGGGATGACCTTGGCGCAGCGAAAGCTCTCGGGGAACAGGAAGATGTGGTCCGAATTATGACGATTCACAAAAGTAAAGGGCTGGAGTTTCCAGTTGTGATCCTGGGAGCGATGGATAAGCAGTTTAATATGATGGATTTACGAGATCGCTACTTGCTTCATAAAGACTATGGATTTGGTTCGCGCTATATCAATCCAGAGAAGCGACTCATGTTTCCAACGCTGGCTTACCATGCTTTAAAACGCATTAAACTCAGGGAGTTATTAGCCGAGGAAATGCGGGTGCTTTATGTAGCGTTAACGAGGGCGAAGGAAAAGCTTATCATGGTCGGGAATGTTGCTTCTTTTGAAAAAAAACAACAGAAATGGCAAACCTATGTTGATCGGCAAGACTGGGTGCTTCCGCCGCATGACCGTCTAGAGGCGAAGTCCTATCTCGACTGGGTAGGGGCTGCGCTGATTCGTCATCAGGACACCGGTCTGCTTCGCGAAGAACAGGTTACGGTCAAAACAGCAAAAGCGATCGAACAGGATATTTCCGAGTGGCAAGTCATGCTGAAACATAAGAAAGATTTTGCTGAAGTGAGTGAGCTTGAGAAGCAGCGGGACGAGCAGTTACAGAAGCATATTTCGGAGTGGAAGCCGATGCCGACGGATTCGGAAAATGAGTTTATCAACGCAAGGCTTAACTATCAGTATCCACATCAGAAGGCGGCCATGTCCCGTGCCAAGCAGTCCGTTACCGAGATTAAACGCCAACGGGAGGTAAAGGATGAGTATTCCAGTGACCAGCTGCTCATTCCTTACCGTGCCCCGATTGCCAAGCGGCCGCGTTTTATGCAGGAAAGCGAACGACTGACAGCAGGGGAGAAAGGGAGTGCCATGCATACCGTGATGCAGCACATTCCTCTGCATAAAGACCATACAGCTGAAGAAGTATTGGAATTTGTTGAACATCTTGTCATGAAGGAAATTTTGAGAAGAGAAGAAGCGGATGTCGTCGATGCTGAGGCGATTGCCGCCTTTTTCCAAACACCGATAGGTAAGCTGATTCAGCAGGCAGAACAGGTGGAGCGGGAAGTTCCGTTCAGTTTGACACTGCCCGCTAATGAGGTGTACAAAGATTGGCAAGAACCAACTGAGGAAAGGGTATTTATCCAGGGGGTTATCGATGCGATGATTCCCTATAAAGATGGCTGGCTGATCCTTGATTATAAAAGTGATACGTTTGATGCAGACGATGCAAGCGTTCCGGATCAGCTTAAGAAGCGATACGAAACCCAGCTGCAACTCTATCAAACAGCTTTAGAAAAAATCTGGCATCAGCCAGTTAAGAGAAGCTGTCTTTACTTCTTTAACGGCCCCTTGCTAGTGGAGGTTGATGGTAGTGGAAAACACGTGTGACCTTTGCGAGCGAACACCGATCACCACGACTGTGCATCATTTGATTCCTAAACAATACGGCGGGGTTGACGGACCGACGGCGATGCTGTGCAGCGCCTGTCACCGCCAGCTTCACGCCTTATTTACAAATGAAGAGCTGGCAGGGTTTTATCATACTCTGGAACGCCTGGCAGACCATCCTGATATGGGGAAGTATCTGCGCTGGGTCAAGAAGCAAGATCCAGAGAAGAGAATTACGACACGTAAAGCGAATCGGAGGAGAAGGCGGTAAAGTGGATGGCTTACGGTTAAAATTAGAGAATGTGAGGTAAGAGATATGATTATTCATCTTCACTTGGCAGTGGTTATCATTATCATTGGTTTGCTCATCACTGTGAATCATTTGTATAACATTCAAAAGAACAGAACTGCCATTATTTTGCACTATATCTTACGCGCTTCTTTTGTTGCAGCCGTTTTATCCGGCGGTTTTTCGCTTGGCATGCAGCCGGTGTCGCTTGGAAGCTTGTTTAAAGTGTTCTTAGGGATTAGCAGTATTGGTTTAATCGAGATGTACTTCATGCATAAATCGAAAAACGATACCCCACGATTTCTGCCGGCTTTGTTAATTATCTTCTTAGGTCTAACCGTTATCACGGGGCTGATTCTGCCTCTTGGCCTATCCTTTTAGCAGATATTGAATTTAGAGACAGTATAAAAGTTTTGACGTTCCCGGTGTTGAGGTCTAAATGACGTATGATGTGAACTTTCATAAAAGAACGCAATTCTGAAGTAAGAATTGCGTTCTTTATTCATGTAAGGGTCCATTTAATGAAGTATCGCAGGGATTATAAAATGGAAAATCGAAGTAATGTTAGATAAGAACCCTCATTAAATTGGAAAGCGGTGGGTGGCGTATGAATCGTAAAGCTTTAATTAAGAAGTTCGATAAGCAAGCAAACAAATATAATAAACGTCGGAACAATGATCGTGCTAGTAAGTTTCGTGAACAAATTTTTCCAGAGGCTGAAGGAAATGTTCTAGAAGTTGCCATTGGTTCCGGGCTTAACTTTCCTTTTTATAATAAAGATATTAAACTAACAGGCTTAGATTTTAGTCCTGCCATGTTACAGGTGGCACAGGCTTCCGCAAAAAATTACCCCTTTGAAACGACATTCATAGAAGAAGATGTGGAATCTGTTACATTCGATGAAAACACATTTGATACGATCGTATCTTCTGGAACCTTATGTGCGTACCAAAATCCTATTTATACTTTAAATAAATTTCAAAAGTGGTGTAAGTCTGAAGGTAAAATACTTATGATGGAGCACGGGATTTGCAACAAAAAATCATTAGCCTTACTGCAAAAAACATTAGATCCTTTAGCCTTAAAACTTTTTGGGTGCCGTCAAAATAGAAACATTACTGAGCTCGTAAAAAAATCCCATTTAAAAATGATAAAAGAAGAAAGATATTTAGCAGGTTATTTATATTTAGTATGGGCAAAACCATAGCTTTTTTACTAAAGTTTCGAATCTATAACTAGATTTGGGGCTTGGTATTAAACATGGAGGATGGTTGCCTTGCAGATTACCCAATGAACTTGCTAATGGACGCAGGGAATCAGCTTATAAGCTGGTTTCTTTTTTGTGGATATAAGAGCAGTGATAGAAACATTTACAAAAAAAAGAAATAGCCCGCTATCCCATCAACATGGTGGCTATTTCTGAAAGAGCTAACCTACACTAATTATGTGGGCTTGATAACCCCTCAATTAGCACGCTATCCAGCTCTCGGACCTTGTCATATGATTCTACCAGTTGTTCAGGTACCAATGCTCTGCCATATTCCCAGGCATTCGTTTCGATTTCAGATTGAAGAGCTGCTATTTCCTCTTCTTCTCCATACATGAGAGTTTTTAGGTCATGTTTATGTTTCCTAAAAGTTAAATAATACCCAATTTCGTGATAGAGGATAATCTTAACAAGGTCTTCATCAGTTTCTTTCAATTTAATTTTACTTAGATATCCATTGATTTGCAGATAATGAAATTTTATCGTGTTCGTCGATACATTAAAATTCATAGGTGTAGGCAGATCATTGTTAAACTCATAATTAATCGGTAGATTGTGCTCTTGTAAGGTATTTCTAATGATTTTTTCGATATCCCATATGTATAGCATGTGATGAATCACTTTCCTTTTCGAATAATTATTCCATCCCCAAAATAAAGATCCCCTTCGTTACTTAATATAATAGAATTTTGCTTCAATTGAAATGGTTAAAAAATCATTAATTGAGCTATTGCAGATTAACGCAAGGTGAATCGATGATATAATAAATGTCAGACTAGTCAAAAAATTAATTTGAAAAGGCTTTCGGAAAATGGTAACGTAATTAGTGATATAAGTTAGGTAAAGAAAGGAGGAATATAAGAGAGTTGGTGTTTTTTTGTCTTTTGTGCAAACGATTGCCCTAATTGTTAATTTAAGAAGTCGTCATAAATGGATAGGGAGAGTGTTTAATGAGAAAAGTCCTGAAAAAAAGTGTACTTATCATGCTGGCATTTGTTATGGTGTATGCATCATCAGGCAGCATTGCTGCTAGTGAATCCAGGAAAGAAACAACATCTAAATCATTTACTGAATCACAGGTCCCAGAGGGTCATATAAGGGTTCATTACCAAAGGGCGGATAATGAGTATAGTGGCTGGGGGTTACACCTTTGGAACCAGGATGAGAGTAATCCGGCCATTGATTTTGTCGTAGACTGGGCTGATCCTGTTATTTTTGATCAGAAATCAGAATGGGGAGTATACAAAGATATCAAAGTAAGCAATATTAAAAACGGCTTGAACTTTATTGTTCATAAGGGTGATACAAAAGATATTGTGAAGGATCGTTCTTTTCCGACATCAGGGGAAAGAGAATTTTGGCTTGTTCAAGGTCAAGAAAAAGTCTATTTGGAAGAACCTGAAACAAGTAGCGAACTGACATATGCTGAAATTACTAGCAAAAATCAAATGACAGGTTACTTAAATGGAAGTGGTGAAGAGCTATCACGTGATGATCTACAAATCGTTGATCAACATGGCACAGAGATCGGAATAAAGAGCGTCAAGGTAAATCATTCACAATTCACGCTGACTACTACTGAAAACCTTGATCTGTTGAAAAGTTATACCGTTTCTCTTAATGGAACAGAAAAACATGCGAGGATCTCTTGGGAATTAATGGACAAAGAATTTGCCTACAAGGGCGACGATCTTGGTGCCACCTTGCATGGTAATGGCGAGGCAACATTAAAGTTCTGGTCTCCCCCTGCTGCCAATGTTTCAGTCATTCTCTATGATAAAGACGACCAATATAAAGTGATGAAAGAAAGCATACCCATGTCTCAGAGTGAAAACGGTGTATGGCAAGTCCGACTTGATCAAACCAATACTGGAATTAGTGACTTAAGCGGTTATTACTATCAATACAAAATAGATGTGTACGGCCAAACGAACGTCGGTCTTGATCCTTATGCAAAATCCATGGCAGCATGGAACAATGAGGACGGAGACAGCGTTGGCAAAGCTGCGATTGTTGACCCCTCATCGATAGGACCAGCATTAGATTACGCGGATATAGATGGGTTCGAAAAGCGGGAAGATGCTATTATTTGGGAAGCTCACGTCAGAGACTTTACTTCTGATCCAAGCCTCGAATCAGAGCTGCAGTCACAATTTGGAACCTTTAACGCGTTTGCTGAGAAACTCGATTATATTAAAGAATTAGGGGTAACACATATTCAACTGCTTCCTGTGATGAAGTACTATTTTGGAAATGAACTTACCAGTGATGAAAGGGAATTGGAGTATTCTTCACAAGGTAATAATTATAACTGGGGATATGATCCACACAGCTATTTTTCACCAACGGGGATGTATTCCGAACAACCGAAAGATCCCAAAGCACGGATAGCAGAACTAAAGAATCTCATTAAAGAAATTCATAAAAGAGATATGGGAGTAATATTGGATGTGGTGTACAATCACACGGCAAAAGTAAGTATATTGGAAGACCTTGTTCCTAACTATTATCATTTTATGGATGAAGAGGGAAACCCTAAAGTGGGCTATGGTGGAGGAAAAGTTGGGACTACACATGCCATGTCAAGAAAACTAATGGTTGATTCTATTAAATATTTGGTCGATGAATTTAAAGTGGACGGATTCAGGTTCGATTTGATGGGAGATTTAGATGCTGAAAGTGTACAAAAAGCCTATAACGAAGCTAAGAAATTAAACCCGAATATTCTAATGATCGGAGAAGGCTGGAGGACGTTTGTTGGGGATGGTGGTCCTGAAGATGAAGTCATGCCAGCTGACCAGGATTGGATGGGGCATACGAATGGTGCAAGTGTATTCTCCGATGAAATTAGAAATGAATTAAAATCAGGGTTTGGTATTGCAGGGGAGCCAAGATTTATAACAGGTGGAGCTCGTGATATTCAAACCATATTTAACAACATTAAGGCCCAGCCAGGAAACGTGAAGGAAGATGATCCAGGTGATGTTGTTCAGTATATAGCAGCACATGATAATCTGACCCTTCATGATGTCATCGCCTATTCGATTAATAAAGACCCGGCCGAACATGAGGAAGAGATCCAAAAAAGAATCAGATTAGGCAATTCCATGATTTTAACCAGCCAGGGAATTTCATTTCTCCATGCAGGCCAAGAATATGGGAGAACGAAACAGTGGAAGGGTGAAGACAAGCCCAAAGAGGGAGCAACCTATATGGTAGATCAAAATGGAGAACCTTTTGAACACCCATATTTTATTGATAATTCCTATGATTCTTCTGATCGAATCAATATGTTGGATTGGAGCAAAATGAGAGGGGAAGGAATTCACAGGGAGACTTTGGAATACACGAAAGGCCTGATCGAATTACGTCGCTCAACGAATGCTTTTCGTTTAGGAACGGAGGACAAAGTTAACTCCAATGTGTCGCTTATCGATGTGCCGGAAATGGAAGAACAAGATCTGATCATCGCTTATAAAGCTGAATCTACCGATGATACAGGGAGTTACTTTGTATTCGTTAATGCCGATAATCAAGAACGTAAACTTACATTAAATAACTATAACTTAGCAGCGGGTAAAGTTATAGTAGATAGTGATGAAGCAGGAAAGGGAAAAGTAAGTGATCGTTCAGGCTTTAAGTTGAATGCCAATGAGATTACATTAGACCCATTAACAACGGTCGTAGTGAAATGTGATTCTCCTGGTAATGGACATGATCCTTGCGAAAAGCCAAATAGAGGAAAACAATAAGCTAGTAAAGGCTCCGCTTTTTCAGTGGAGCCTTCTTCTATTTATAAGTGAAATGTGCATCTGAACCGGATATTTCAGAATCCTAGCTGGTTATTTTAGAAAGGGCCTGCGTTATTTAAGAATACCGATGCACTATTTAAGAATCTCCGTTAAAAAAGTTCTTTAGAAGAGCTGTGACCGAAACGTCACTGTCAAATATGCTTTAGGTCATCATTAAGTTTTCTGCATTCATGTCTAAAATAAAGAAAGAACCCAAACCATGCGATACCATAAGTGATAACAGAAATGATGAGAAAAAGAATGATATGCTTGGTTTCGGCTGGAATCCAGCCTATTGCCAAGGCTAAAATCAGGTAGAGAATGGTAACGGTGGTGAAATGAAGGGCTGTTTGTTGATAAAGACGTAATGATCTGATTTCAAAATACAGCGGTGTAACGGTGAATAGCCAGCCGCAAAATATGGAACCTAGTGAGTTTTTCAGGAAAAGCTCTCCGTCAATGAGGCTTTGCTCACCAAAGTAGATCAAAGCGATCGTTGTAAGAGTTGCAATAAATCCGCCAAAGAAAATGCCCATGATGCTTCTGAATAAAAATCTCCTCATTTATTGTCCCTCCTGTTCATTTTTAATAATTTCTTAATCTTTGCGACATAGTGCCTTGAGGCGTATTCCTTCACGCCTGATTTAAAATACACACAGAGAGTTCCGTTAAACGATGATTCGAAATGACTTACTTCGTAAAGATTGGCGATGACGGATTTGGAAAGTCTCACGAACTGTATGGAGGGGAGGAATTGCTCGAGCTCATATAATCTTTCTTTTACTTTGAAACTTCCATCAGCAGTGGCTGCTAAAACGGTATCTTCTTCCGAGTAGAAATAGTGAACGTCAGTTGGTTTTAAAATGTGCTGTCTTTCTCCATCTCTGCCTACAATAAATTCGGTATTCTTCGCATTGAGAAAGTCAAGAATTTCATTAATGGACGCATCGACTCCCTTACAGTGAATGGTAACTTTTGTTTCTTCATGCTCAGGGTCTATATCTAGCGAAATCTTCATGGCACAAATCCCTCCTTAGACTGAGGCTTTCTTAAGGATAGTATAGAGGCGGCGCTTCTAAATGTCACCATAATGGAAATGATACGCCGAATGGCTGAAGTAAGATGCGAATTCACCTGTCCAACTTGCAAGGAGAGGCTTTGGGGTTTTATATGAACTCTAAATAAATGAATTTCTGACCAGTACTCATAGTCACAAGCACTCGTGTTCATGCAGGCACATTGTTATGGAAAAAGTAAGATGACACTTTAAGCTGTCTTGTTTTACATACATAGCTTGAATAAAGTTGCGAAACCTATAAACAATGAACGTTAACTAAATGGGAGAAATGTTTCTAAACGGAGCTAAAAAATGCAGGCATTTCAGATCTTTTGTCTGCATGAAAAAGGAGCAGGAAGCTAATGCCGACCTATTACGTGAAATTATTAAAAAAACAAAAAATAGCAAACGATACGATGGCCTTTCACTGGGAAAAACCAGAAGGATTCGAATTTATAGCCGGTCAATATTGTAAGGTTACCTTAGTTGATCCACATAAGACTGATGATCAAGGCAATGAACGGGCTTTTTCACTCGTGCATGCTCCGTATGAAAAGGACGTAGAGACAGCCACTCGTATGTCTGACTCTGCCTTCAAACAAGTGCTGAAAAATATGCCGGAGGGTACAGAAGTCAAATTTGGCGAGCCCCATGGGGACTTTACTTTGCACCAAGATGAAGCCAAGCCAGCGGTATTTATTATAGGCGGCATCGGTATCACACCCGTTCGGAGCATGATTGCTCAGGCTACACATGACCAATTACCGCATAAGATGATCTTGCTGTATTCGAACAATACCCCTGCGGATGCGCCATTTATGGATGATTTAAGAGGGTATGCTGATGAAAATCCTCATTTTACATTTGTGCCTGTCATGACTGAAGCCAAATCTGGTGAATGGAATGGGGAAAGCGGATTGATTGATGCTGAGATGCTTAAGCGACATGTTTCAGATGTGAACGTGCCGATTTATTACTTATCTGGTCCGCCAGATATGGTACAGGACATGCGCCAAATGCTCGTGGATTCTGGAGTTCATGAAGACTATATTAAAACAGAGGAGTTTTCAGGCTATTAAACGCTGATATTTGTTTATCACCTAAGCAGGAATCGAACTTACGCATGTAATGTTATTTTCAAAATCCTCCTTTCTTGAGTGTGGACTCAGTGAGGAGGATTTTTAGATGTCGGGATTAACTCCTTTTGTTTCAATCCTAGTAAAAAAGAATGAGATTCGATAAGATGAGAATCAGACAGACTTTTTACCAAGAAATACAATAGTTGAACAGGAGCGTTTTATGCCAGACTGGAGTTATCATCCATTATTTAAACCCTGGTTAACGAAACTGTCACCAGGGAAATCTAGAGAATTCATTTATAAATCTATGGGCTGCATTGCCTCCATCCCGGGGGGACGATCTTTTATTGAAATGCTCGGTCATTTGCACCCTCCGAACGAGTTAAGGTCCATTGTCGATGGAGTACATTACGCAAGTTCAATTGGTGTGAGTGCAAGACTTGACCCAAATGGGACTGGCGCAAAAAGTTTTTCATCATTAGGAGTTAGTGTTATTGAGGTTGGTCCCGTCTCCCTTGCAAATAGCAACGGGAAAGAGCCGATCATGAAGCCAGATAGAGAGGAAATATGGTTCCCTTTGCAAGAGCCCATGAAGACAGTTGAGGAGAGCAGGGACCAGATCAAACGGTTTGGGGGACCTGCCATTGTGACGATGGATGAACAGATGACGGGCTGCGAAGTACTTACAATTATAAAGGTACTTGGTGATATCGTTGACTCATTCTCGATCAGCTTAAAGCAAGCTTATGAGTTAAACAACACTGCTATACATAAGAATCTATACATACATCAGAACGCAGATGAGTTAGAGGTTGATCAACTTTCGACTTTGATGAGATCAAATCATATCGCTGGGGTAATTGTAGAACCTTCTAAGATACGGACAGACTCATATTTTACCGAAAGTAAAGATGCTCCACATTCCCTTCTCAAGGCGGTTCGTACAATTCGATCAAAAGTGTCCCAAACTTGCACGATGATTACGAAGGGAGGAGTAAGTGAACCTATCGAAGCGCTTGAGCTCCACCAAGCGGGTGTATCGCTTCTGTTACTGGAGGAAGGGTATGTTTTTTCAGGGCCAGGTTTGCCGAAGCGAATTAATGAACTAAAGTTATCTGATGGAGTTGCAGAGAGGAATGATTCAGGAGCTCGATGGGGGCTGCTGTTTGGATTAGCGATTTTGTTCGCTGGTATCGTTGCCTTAGTGTTTAGCATGACTTTGGTTATTTTGCCGTATGATGAAGCCTTTATTGGGATGAGACGGGAACAGATAGCGGCGTTTAATCCTAGAATACTAGCTTTTATGGCACATGATCGAATGGCCCTGGCTGGAACGATGATCAGCGGAGGAATTCTATACATACAATTGTCCCGAAACGCCATGGTTTATCTGCTGCGATGGGCAAGTCGAGCTTTTCATGTTGCAGCTATAGCAGGTTTCCTAGGAATCTTCGCTTTTATTGGTTATGGTTATTTTGATTGGCTGCATGGTGTGTTCTGGGTCCTTCTGCTTCCGATTTACCTAAGATGTTTCCTGCTTACAAAATATTCTCGTTCCCACCCTAGTTCGATAAATCAATCGAACCACTCGGCTTGGCAGAAAGCGAATTGGGGCCAGCTGCTATTTATCCTCCTTGGTGCTCTTATTGCAATAGGCGGGATAGTGATTATGATCATTGGGATGACCAATGTTTTCGTACCGACGGATATCACCTTTATCTGTGCTACCCCTGACATACTGCAATCACTCAATGAGCGTTTGATCCCTGTGATTGCCCATGACCGTGCGGGTTTTGGCGGAGCATTAGTCAGTGTAGGAGTTTTAGTGCTTCTCATCGCGTTATGGGGGTTCCGTGAAGGAGAGAGCTGGGTATGGAATACGCTGGCGATCGGTGCACCGCCTGCCTTTATCGCGGGGATCGCGACTCATTTTGTTATTGGATATACTTCTTTTTATCATTTACTTCCTGCTTACTTCCTGATCGTTATTTATGTGCTAGGGTTAGTCTTCTCTTATCCTTTTTTAAAAGGAAAATAAAAAAGCGATGAGGTTTTATGAGGTTAAGTTTCGCCCTGAGTAAACTTTGTTTAAGATAAAAATGTAATGAAATTTTTATTAGGGAGAGGAAGCAATGTCACACTCTTTAATCTTTGATATGGACGGAACTCTATTTCAAACGGACAGAATTTTAGAATTGTCGCTGAAGGATACCTTTGACCAGCTAAGGTCACTCGGCGAATGGGATAAGCAAACACCTATTGATGACTATCGTGAAATTATGGGGGTGCCTTTGCCCGAAGTATGGCGAATATTATTACCTGATCAATCAAACAAAACCCGTGAACAGGCCAATGATTTCTTTCATGACAAGTTGATTGAAAATATTAATAAAGGAAATGGTGCCCTTTATCCGCATGTTGAAGAGTTATTTAGTTATTTAAAAGATCATGATTACAAAATATACATAGCTAGTAATGGATTAAAGGCCTATTTAAATGCCATAGCCGATTATTATTGTCTGGATAATTGGGTGACTGAAATATTTAGCATCGAACAAATCCAATCGCTGAACAAGTCCGATTTAATCGCCTCAATCATCAAAAAATATAAGATTAAAAAAGGAGCCGTCGTTGGAGATCGATTATCTGATATCAAGGCAGCTCGGGATAATGTTTTAGTTTCGGTAGGCTGTAAGTTTGATTTTGCAAAAGAAGAAGAACTGTCGCAGGCTGATGTCGTTGTAGAAGATCTGAGTGAGATAAAAGTAGCTCTAAATAGGATAGAAGAACTAGTTGATGCCTGACCGGCGACGCACTTTAAAGTAAAGAGCACTGTAAGACAGAGGTGTCAGAATTGATATACAAAAAGGTTGTTCTGAAACGAATCAGAACAACCTTTTTTTACATTCAAGACGGTTTCTTCTCTTTTACAAGATTTTTTTCTTTTCGCTTTACCGGTGCTACTTCTGCCTTTGCGGCCCGGAAGAAGGAGTACCCCATTAACAGGACGACGATCGAGAATGGCAAGGCTGCAATGATGAGCACATTTTGCAAGCCTTGGGTGCCGCCAAAGTACACAATGATGGCGGCCATAGCTGATAATGCTAGTCCCCATAAAATCTTCACGGGTCCTGCTGGGTTCAAGGAACCTTGTGTAGACAGCATTCCTAACACAAATGTTGCCGAATCAGCGGATGTAATAAAGAATATAGCAATGACAAAAATGGTCACAAACGACATCAGTGTTCCGAGAGGATAATGCTGCAGGGTAGCAAATGTTGCTGTCTCCATCGGAAACTGAGAAATGGCCTCGATTCCTTGCTGTTGAAGATTCAACGCCGAAACGCCAAATACGGCGAAAAAGATAAAACAGACGATGGCTGGAACAAACAGCACACCGAGCATAAATTCTTTAATCGTACGCCCTCTGGAAATACGGGCAATGAAAATTCCGACAAACGGCGACCAGGAAATCCACCAGGCCCAGTAGAAGATGGTCCAGCTGTTAATCCATGAGCGACTTTCCTCGTTCAGTGGAGCAATGCGAAAGCTCATCTCAAAGAAATTCGCAAGGTAGCCCCCAATTGAACTTGTAAACATATTGAGGATATATAACGTAGGTCCAACGATCAAGAGGAGGAGCATCAGCAGAAATCCGAGAACCATATTAATGTTACTAAGGTGCTTGATCCCTTTGCTGACGCCTGACCAGGCTGAATAGATAAATAGAATCGTAGAAACGACAAGAATGATCAATTGGACGGTGTAATTACTCGGTACATTGAATAGAAAGGCAAGTCCTTCGTTAATTTGGGCCGTTCCGAACCCTAAAGTTGCTGCCACTCCAACAACTGTTGCGACAACGGCTAACGTGTCGATGACGACTCCGGTTTTCCCTGACATTTTTGCTTCACCAAATACCGGAATGAGGGTGGCACTAACCAATCCAGGGTAACCTTTGTGGAATTTAAAATAGGCGAGTACTAAAGCTACTAGAGCATATACGGCCCAGGCATGAATCCCCCAGTGGAAAAAGGAAAACTGCAGAGCTTCTTTGATAGCTTGCTCACTTCCTTCTTTTGATACGGGACTGCTTTTGAAAGCGTGTGAAATTGGTTCTGCGGTCGTCCAGAAAACGAGCCCCATTCCCATGCCTGCACTGAATAACATCGCAAACCATGTTGGCAGGCTGAACTCAGGTTTGTCCTCTTCTTTACCTAGCTTGATGTGACTGAATCGTGAAAAAATTAAATACACACAGAATGCTAGCATCAAGGTCACAATTAATAAGTAATACCACCCAAACGTAGTGGAAATGAATTCTGTTACCTTAGCTGTAGTCATTTGTAAATGTTCTGGTCCCACTACTCCCCATAGGACAAATAGTCCACAAACGGCAAGACCAAACCAAAAAACGGCTGTTACATTTTTCATTTAATCACCTCTATATTGAGTTATGTTTCTATAAAACTGTGATAAAAGGAAGGAGGTCGTCTACAACATTTTCAAATGTTACATAGATTTTATATGAATTGCAAACCCACTTCCGAAAAATAAGTAATGGTTGGTGCTTTCTCCCAAGATTCCTTAACCCTTGTCGTTTCAGTATTTTTCGACATTTTCCTTAGTCGGAAAATTCGGGTGAAAATAAATCAAAAAAATTTTTTGTACAAAACATAAAGTTATTACTGAACGTTACTGAGCTTCACTGAACGTCACTGAAGGATCTAAATGCTACTCAGTGCCTCTCAGCGGGTTTGGCGATATGAATGTCTCCCTGATACGATTTGAACTATTCGCGAAAAGCAACAACAAGGAGGACTTACCTATGCCAAAGAATACAATTCCGCTAGTAGACACGGATATTCACGAACGAGTTCAATATCGAGACCTTTTGGATCGATTGGATGAACCGTTTCGCCATTACATTGAAAATTGTCACTGGATTCAAGAGAAACATATGCCCTATACCCAACCGTCAGTAGCGGGGGTGGATCGGGCTGATGCGATCCTGCCTGACGGTCGGCCTGCTGGATCAGATCTCGCTTTTATGCAAGGGCAGCTGCTTGATGACATCGGTCATGAGTTCGGAATATTGACAAGTGCTCTTGATCCTTCACCTTCTTCGATGCATGGCTGGCACGAGATGGCTGCAGCTCTTGCGACGGCGTACAATGACTGGCAAATCGAAAATTGGCTCGAAAAGGACGAACGCTTATACGGCTCCGTGCATATTGCGGCACAGGATCGTGATGAAGCGGTGAAAGAAATCGAACGAGTTGGTTCTCATCCGAAAATGGTGCAAGTATTGCTGCCGATTGACGACATTATGTGGGGTGAACCGTACTATCATCCGATTTTTGAAGCGGCTGAAAAACACAACTTAATGATTGGCATGCATCACAATGAACCACCTGTTTATTATGGAAAGTGGCCAAGATATTTTATCGAATGGCATACCTTAATCCCGACAGCACATATGAAACAAATTACGAGCATGATGTTCAACGGAGTATTTGAGAAATTTCCTAACCTAGGCTTAATGATGATCGAGGGGGGGTTCACCTTTATTCCGCATTTAATGTGGAAAATGGATCAGCAATTCCGTGATTTGCGTCATGAAGTTCCGTGGCTGAAAAGAAAGCCGAGTCAGATTATGAAGGAACAGGTCCGCTTCACGACACAGCCTGCTGAAGAACTGACGAAGAAGGAATTTATGTCGCTGCTTGAGCAAATGGGGACAGATGAGATGTTATGTTTTTCTACAGATTATCCTCACTGGGATTACGATTCACCTCATCGTGCTTTACCGAATATGGATTCCGAACTAAAGCGAAAGATTTTCTCAGAAAATGCCAAGAATTTTTATCCGAAATTACCAAATTCAGAGGAGGGGTAACATGAGAGAACAAGTGGTATGTAAAACATCTGATATTAAGCCAGGAGAAATGAAGAAATCTACTTTTGGAAAACAGAATGTACTCATTTGCCGGACTCCCGACGGGGAATTCTATGCTTTTATGAATCAATGTATCCACCAGGGGGCGCCGCTTGACCGTGGAATGCTCTGTGGGGCCACAACCGAAGAAAGTAAGCCTGGTGACTACGAGTATTGCCATAAAGGTGAAATTATTCGCTGTCCGTGGCATGGCAGAGAGTTTGATATTAAAAATGAAGGAAGAATGCTTGCGAATCCTGATAAGAAGATTCCGAGTTTCAAAGTACGCGTAGAAGATGAAGACGTTATCGTTTATAAATAATGAAACAAGAAGGTGTTGACCATGTACAGTTCTGAAAACGTTAGTGATGTAATCATTATAGGGGGAGGTCCGACGGGGTTATTTGCGGCTTTCTATGCCGGCATGAGGGAAATGTCAGTGAAGGTCATGGATAGCCTGCCCCAGCTTGGCGGGCAGCTGATGGCTTTGTATCCTGAGAAGTACATTTATGATGTAGCAGGAGCCCCTAAAGTGTTAGCGAAAGATTTAGTTCACCAACTCGAGGAGCAAGCGATGCAATTTGATCCGGATATTTGCCTTGAGGAAAATGTTCAGGACGTTGAAAAGCTTGAGGAATGTCTTTTTAAAGTGACCACGACGAAACAGGTGCATTATGCGAAGACCGTGTTGATTACGAGTGGTGCGGGGGCCTTTCAGCCACGTCGACTTAAACACGAAGCGGCTCAGCAATATGAAGGGAAGAACCTTTTCTATTCGGTGACAGACCTGGAGGCTCATAAAGGCAGTCGAGTCTGTATTTCAGGTGGCGGCGATTCGGCTGTAGACTGGGCACTGATGCTGAAGGATGTGGCCAAAGAAGTGACGCTGGTTCATCGGCGTGATCAGTTCAGGGCTCACGAATCGAGCGTTAATCAATTAAGAGAAACGAGTGTTCAAATTAAGACGCCCCGAGGAATCGATCAACTGGTTGGTACGGATGATTATATTGAATCTGTTGTCTTAAAAGAACCAAAAGGGGAGGCGACGGAAAGCCTTGAAATTGATTCTTTAATCGTTAACCATGGTTTTCTTTCCAGTCTTGGAGCGATCAAGGAATGGGGACTGGAACTTAAGAAGAACTCCATCGTTGTCAATCAGAAAATGGAAACCAATATTCCGGGAATTTACGCTGCCGGTGACATTACAACTTACGACGGAAAAGTAAAATTAATCGCAACTGGTTTTGGAGAAGCTCCTACCGCGATAAGTCAGATTAAGCATTACATTGATCCTGATGCAAGAGTGCAGCCGCCCCACAGTACTCGTGTTTTAGGCGGAGAATAACTTTTGTCACTACAAACTGTGAAAAACAACACAGTCGGCCACGATTTGGTCGTGCTGTTCAGGATCTTTATAACCTTTATGAAAATAAGCCCCCTTACCTTTGGCGGTGGAATTGCCATGATTCCCCACATTGAAAAAGACATCGTCCGAAAGCGGGGATGGTTTGCCAAAGAGGATGTCCCAAGCATTGTAGCGGTTGCGCAATCAGCTCCAGGGTCCATTGCTATAAATGCCTCCATTTATATAGGGCACAAAGTCCATGGGATTCCAGGAGCGATAGCTGCCATGGTTGGCATGCTGCTGCCAGCGAACCTGATTATCATTGTGTTGACTTATCTGTATTTAACTTATCAGGATCTTGCCATCGTGCAAGACGCCTTTAAAGGGATACGTCCCGCTATTATTGGACTGATTCTGTACGCCGCTTGTAAAATAGGCAGGTTATCGATTCGTGACCCATTCACGCTGCTGTTGTTCGCAGCCGCGGCTGGTTTACTTTTCGGTCTGGCTATTTCCCCAGTCTTTCTAATTATCGGCGGAGGGATAGCCGGCTGGCTTTATTCGATGTGCCGCAATAAAAGGAGCTGAAGCGAATGGTTTTGTTCAATCTCTTCGTCGAGTTTTTTAAAATAGGCTTGTTCGGTTTTGGCGGAGGGTATGCCATGATTCCACTGATGGCTCAAGCGGTTCGTGAACATCACTGGATCCCTCAGCAGCAGTTCACAGATATTATTGCGATAGCGGGTTCCGCGCCAGGTCCGATTGCGACGAATACAGCATTATTCATCGGTTATCAAACCTCCGGGGTACCTGGGGCTCTCATGGCAGCCGCAGGAAATTTATTACCGTCGCTGTTAATGGTGCTGCTGTTAATCAAAGTGATAACTAACCATGCTCGTCCGAATGTGTTAAACCGCAGTTTATATGGAATTCATCCTGTCATTACAGCGCTGATTTTATATGCGGGCGTTCGAATGGGAATCGAGAATGAGTTATTTTCGCAAGCGGCTGAATACTCTCAATATGGAATTATGGTTTTGTCGATCATCCTTTTTTACAAAAAGGTATCTCCTCTTTGGGTGATTGGACTTGCCGGAATCGCAGGTATTCTGATTTATAGTTGATAAGGAGGACTTTGCTATGACAAAAATGTATATTAACGGCCAATGGGTTGCTGCTGCAAGTGGCTGTACACGAACAATCATCAATCCGTTCAATCAAGAAAGTATTGCAGAAGTGGCAGAAGGGAATGAAACGGATACTCAACTGGCGATTGACGCTGCCAGAGAAGCCTTCGATAAGGGTGGCTGGCGTCATATGCCGGGTTCAGAACGTGGAAAACTCGTCTTGAAAATTGCTGAACTTATTGAGCGTGATCAGCAGGAATTAGCTGAATTGGAAACGCTGGATACAGGGAAAACGATGACGGAAAGCCTGGCCGACATGGCGGATATCGCGGAAGTGTTCCGCTATTACGGAGGGCTCGCTGATAAAGATGGCGGTGAAGTGATCGAATCCCCTATTCCTGAATCCAGAAGTAAAGTAGTCCGCGAGCCTGTTGGGGTTTGTGGGCAGATTACACCATGGAATTATCCATTGCTGCAAGGCTCGTGGAAGCTTGCCCCTGCGTTAGCAGCGGGGAATACGCTGATCATCAAGCCTAGTGAAATTACACCATTAACAACGATTAAAGTAACAGAACTAATTGAGGAAGCCGGCATTCCGGAAGGTGTCGTGAATTTAGTGCTGGGCTCTGGTGCCGAAACGGGACAAATCCTCGCTGAGAGTCATTCCGTTGATCTCATATCATTTACGGGCGGCATCGAGACAGGACGTAAAGTCATGACGGCTGCCGCAGAAAATTTTAAAAAAATTGCTCTTGAACTAGGTGGTAAAAACCCTAATATTGTATTTGCGGATGCCGATTTTGAAACAGCTGTGGATCAGGCGATGAATGCGATCTTTTTCCATGCTGGTCAAGTTTGTTCTGCTGGGGCCCGCCTGCTCGTTCAAGAGGAGCTTTACGATGACTTTGTAGAAGCGTTAGTGGAACGGACGAGGCATATCAAACTCGGCAGCGGTTTCGACGACACTACCCAATCCGGTCCGCTTATTTCGAAAGAACACCGTGAAAAAGTAGAGCGATATATTGAGGTGGGCGTAGATGAAGGAGCTGACTTAGTAGTAGGTGGAAAACGGCCTCAAGCGGAAGAATTACAATCTGGATTTTTCCTTGAACCGACGATTTTTACGAACTGTCAACCATCGATGAGGATTGTACAGGAAGAAACATTTGGTCCATTATTGACGGTGGAACGATTCAATACTGAAGAAGAGGCTGTACAAACAGCGAATGATTCTAAGTACGGTCTTGCCGGGGCCGTGTGGACGACGGATATAAGGAAAGCAGAGCGAGTTGCAAGCGAACTTCGAATGGGAACGGTGTGGATTAATGACTTCCATCCTTATTTCGCCCAGGCCCCGTGGGGAGGGTATAAATCCTCTGGAATCGGCCGTGAGCTCGGTAAGCAAGGGCTGGAGGAATATACCGAAGTTAAACATGTATTTGAAAATACAAATCCTGCGCCGCTGAACTGGTTTAAGTAACAAAAAAGTATCATTAAAATGTGCCAGACTTTCAGCTTCGCTTGAAGGTCTGGCACATTATTTATGCTTGGCGAAATGGTTTTATTATAACGAAAGAGCGGACTTCAAAAAGTCCGCTCCATTGAGCATTTGTAAAAAATTATCTATTGGCGGTCACATTTTGATCATTCACGTCAGGGTCAAATGGATTCGTGGAACTGAGCCCGTTATTCGTACATATAAAATCCCCCGTATTTAACGCTCCTGAACCGGCATTCGTTTTACTCGTGCTTTTCGGTGCAAGATAAAAAGCATCCCCGAAGTTCACTACACCTCCACCTACACTATTGATACGAATCGGGCCGACTATGGCTGGCATAAAAAGCCCTCCTTTTTTTAAAGCCTAATGATACAAAGTATGCGCGCTCTTTACTGTTCGTCACTTAGGATTCGAATATGTTTAACGCGAGCATGGGCATCGATGTTGTCAATGCCTCCTATTTGAATAGCTGAAGCCGTAGACGCTCCAAGCATGAACATGGAGTCAACACAAATTTCGGGATCCACGTGGTGGAAGGAGGTTGAAATCGTAAGAGGAGGAAGCATTGGCGATGGCTCCCGCTGGAAAATAGGGTAAGTAGAAAAGGACACATTATCTTCAATCGTATGAGGACCTTCTCTTTGTACTGCAATAGCTCGTGAGCGTGGATTCATTTGTTTTAGGTCGCCTATTAGCAGTCCTGAACCGATGGTAACTGAATTAACATGGGCTGATTGGGCAATAGCGATGCGCTTATTCTTCAACTGGAGCGGCCTCCTCGAGGGTACCTTCCTCTTCTATAGGAACAAATGGACCGATCACTAACGATTCTGGTGGGGTATCAAAAAAGGATTGAAGACGGATGGTCTCACTGTCGCCAATTAAAAAAACAGAGGAGGAGGCTACACCTGTGACATCAATTTTCCCGACATGCAACCCGTAATTGTACACGGTGTAATTCATTCGAAATTCTCTCCTTCCTTCGAAGTGAAGTATTGAGCAACGGAATGGCGGACTTCCTGGTGTAATTTCTGAACAATCGCTGATGGGTCAAGGTCCGGGTGCTGGTCTTGGTGAATCGTAAAGCGTTCAGGCAGCTGATTATTGATATCCGTAATCATGTGCTCCCGGTGTTTGTCACTAAGGTGAAATCCATGTTCACTGACATAGCTGTCAATATACTGAGGCACCCCGTCCTTCATCAATTCATGAAGGTATGGATGAGTTTCTGGTGTTTGGGCGTCCGGGGTGTATAGGTCTTCAAGAATGTTTCCATCTGTTCCATTTGGAGTCAGTCCAATTTGCAGGGTTCCTTCAAGTGTTTCTATTTTTAATTGGTCAAAATGATATTCGATTTTTTCAATGACGGTCTTAGGGTGCTGTTGGGTTTGTAAGTGCTCGACCTGTTGAGTAAGGCGGTCAATGGTTTGCTGCTGATCCTGCATTTGCTTCATGATTTGGCTGATCCAATGATTCCATGATTGGTAGTAGTTGTTCAATGGCATTCACCCCCGTACTATCCTATGCGAAAACAGCGTGATATGTGCCTAGGTTATGGAAAGTGGAACAAGAGTACCAGCAGCCTCCATTTCGGGTACGGTAACCTGCCCTGAAACAGGTTGAGCTGTTTCGCCAGGTCCTGTGTATCCCCCAGTATTATAGAGGTCTGCTTTAGCTTGAATAACTCCAGAACTTCCAATTTGAACAATCGATGAGTTGGCTACCGATCCAATCCGCAGGAAACGAATCGAGATCGTTTGGTGGACCGTTAAATTCATTTGGTCTCCCTCCTAGGAGTTAACGATTGATTGATCAATTTCTTCCCGATCATTGATGTAGGTGGCTGATCGATCTATATTTACGCGGATTCCAGTACCTGTATTAAAGGAACCGCCTCCTGCAAATGTTTTTACAGAAGCAGCGGGTGCCATGCTGTAGACATCTCCAATATTAAAGATACTGGAACCGGACACACTTAGTACTTTTACCATTCCAACTTGTGCGGGCATAATGAAAAACCCTTTCTATATAAATATGAAACTCAAATTGTGAAAATGTCGTAATACAAGTAAAATAAAAGTAATCAGGGGGATAGATAACTATGAATCAACATCCAACACCACTTCAAGAAGCAGACCGGCTCGACTGGATAGATGCAGCCAGAGGGTTCGCAATATTCGGGATTTTTATGGTGAATGTTCCAGCGTTCAATGCTCCGTACTTTTTATATGGCGGAGAGGAGTATTTTTGGTCATCGCCGCTAAGTCATGCTGTTCAAACCATCATCGATATATTTTTTCAGGCCAGTTTCTACACATTATTTTCATTACTATTCGGTTTTGGTTTGCAAATGATGAAGGACCGTTTAGATCAGAAAGAAATTCCCTATCGCCCAGTGCTCTTAAGAAGGCTGATCCTATTAATTGGGTTTGGGCTTATTCATAGCTTTCTCATATGGCATGGTGATATTTTATTATCTTATGGCGTATTTGGTTTAGTGTTATTTGCTTTTTTTCCTGTCTCTTCACGTACACTTTTACTATGGGCATATGCTATGCTTGCGTTTCTCGTTATTCCGCTCACGCTTTCTTTGTATGCTATGCGGGATCACCTGGGAGGTTTTTATAATCAGGAAGCGATCAATGCTGCCAAACGGAATTATGGGGAAGGAAGTTTACTGGATATATGGCAGCAAAATGCCGTGGACTGGTCGTATGTTAACAATGTAGGCTCCATCCCGTTTCTGGCTTTCAGTCTCATCCCAATGTTTTTGTTTGGCATGTATTTGGCTAGAAAAAGATGGCTTCATACACCCGGGCAATTTGTATCTCCTATGAAACGGTTATGGGCAGTGACAGGTATTATTTTTATTCTGTTTAAAGCCGTTCCTTATTTGTTTGGAAATCCTGAATGGTTCCAGCTTCTTCAAGATAATGTAGGGGGAACCGCGTCCGCTTTCTTTTATGTGTTATCTGTTACGCTGCTGTTCAGAACGAATGCAGGGAGAAGGTTGTTAAAGCCGCTAAGATGGGTTGGCCGAATGTCTTTATCCAATTATATCTTTCAGTCGGTGATCAGTTTTTTCCTTTTTTACTCTGTCGGTTTGGGGTGGTATGGACAGGTATCGCCCGTGATGAGTGTTTTGATCGTATTAGTCGTATTCACCTTACAAATTATGCTAAGCAAAGCCTGGCTTACAACGTATCGTTTTGGCCCGCTGGAATGGCTTTGGCGCACGTTGACATATAGGAAGAAACAGCCGTTGAAGCGAAAAGGGAAGCAGTCTGCATAAGGGAGGAAGGGCAATGAGACGGATACAGTTAGAAAAGGAGTCAAAGCATTGGGTTCATGATGGCATTATAACAGAACATCAAAGAGATCAAATTCTGAACCGTCATGCTTCACCAAAGCACCCATTGTTGTTTACGTTTGCAGCGATTTTCATTGGTCTTGGTTTTCTAACATTTATTGCATCAAACTGGTCGGGCATCCCGGATATGGGGAAACTTTCTATCATCATCGGGTTTTTACTGCTTTTTTCTATCGGGGGCGAGGTTATTTACCGAACCTATTCAAAACCAATGGGACGCAGTCTATTGCTGCTCGGAATTCTCGTGTTCGGGGCAGGCCAGTTTTTAATCGGGCAAATGTACCATTATCATTCCTTTAGTGCCTTACCTTTTTTCATCTGGTCTGCCGCAGCTTTCCTCGTGTTTCTCCTATTTTCAGAGCAAAGTTTTTTCATAGCCGTCCTCGTGATCTTGACGGTTGGGCAAGTGTATAGCGGATTTGTATATCAGGATTATCACATTGGAATGGGCTGTTTGTTTCTAATTGGATTAGGGTGGTTTGTCTATAAACGGCAGGACCCGACAAGCAGCCTGTTATTTGCGGCGAGCTATTTAATTCAGAGTCTGATTCTGGTTTTCTCTTTACAATTTTCTTATTACTGGCTGATCTTGCTGTTCTTTGCATTGTATATTGTCAGCCATCTCGTGCGTGGTCAGTCCCACTTGAAATCCTTCGGCGGCCTCGCTGTTTGCTCTATTTTTATCTTGAATGTATTTCAAGTGTTTCTCTTAGGGCAGGAAAGCGAGCAAGTCGAGTATTCAGAGGTCTTTTTCCTGATCTGGACCGTGTTCTTTGTTTACGCAGTACTTCAATCGGCTCTTGAGTCGACGAAGTTTTATTGGATTGACTTAGTCTTGTTTATCCCCGTTTTTCGAATAGGAGCTGGAGATTTCCTTTCTTTATTCATTCTATTTATCTATTCACTTGGCTGGCTGCTGGCTGGATATAAGAGGGAAAGGTCAGGATGGGTAAATAAAGGGACATTTGCTTTTCTCTTCACAACGTTCGTAGCCTATTTTCAACTAGCCTGGGACTTTATGGATCGTTCACTGTTTTTCTTTATCGGCGGAGTCCTTTTGTTTCTGCTAAGCTATTTCCTGGAACGTAAGCGAAGAGCTATAGGGAAGGAGAGGATAGCGTCATGAAGCGAGTTTACTTCTACATTGTTGTCGGACTACAAGTTTTGTTTCTTGCTGGAATGGCCTATTCTTATTACGCAATGGATGTTTATGGGGAAACCATACGATTGAAAACAGCTCCAGTTGATCCCAGAGACCCTTTCTACGGAGATTATGTCACGTTAAATTATGAAGTAGAACAAATTCCTGAGGAAAAGTGGGTAGGCGAATCTCCGGAACGAGATGAGGTCGTACATTTACTGTTGAGTCCAAATAAATCGGGGATCTATGAACTTACAAAAGCCTCTTCCCATTCGCTTGCGGCATCTGATGACCAAGTGGTGATTAAAGCACAGCTTGAACGGCATAATGAGCAACTAAATTTTTATAACGTCAGTATTGGTTTAAACCGGTATTATGTTGATGAGAAAACAGGCAGACAGATTGAACAGGCAGGAGGGAACCAGGAGGTAGAAATTGTTGTAGCGCCGTGGGGACAAAAGAAAATCACGGGGATTGAATCAATTGACCGTTAACATAAAAAAAGTTTCTTTACTACAGAATGCATCAGGATGAACCTGATGCATTCTGTAATAACTTATTTTTCTTATTTCAGAACCTCTTTGATCTGGTCGATCGCCCACTGTAAGTCATCTTTATCAATGACTAGTGGCGGAGCAAAGCGAATTACATTTTCGTGTGTTTCTTTACATAGAAGCCCTTTTTCTTTTAATTTTTCACAATAAGAACGTGCCGGTTCTGTTAATTCAACCCCGATGAACAATCCTTTTCCGCGCACTTCCTTAATGGCAGGGTTATCGATTTTCTTAAGCTCGTCCATCATATAACGACCAAGCTCAAGAGAACGATCTACTAAATTCTCTTCTTCAATCACATCAAGTGACGCGACTGACACTGCACAAGCCAGCGGGTTTCCGCCAAAAGTAGATCCGTGGGAACCAGGGTTAAAGACGCCGAGTACATCTTTGTTTGCGACCACGCAAGAAATTGGGAAAACACCTCCGCCTAGAGCTTTTCCTAGGATCATCATGTCGGGTGTTACATCTTCCCAGTCACAAGCGAACATTTTGCCGCTTCGTCCTAGACCAGCCTGAATTTCGTCAGCAATGTAAAGGACGTTTTCTTTCTCACATACCTCATATGCTTCTTTTAGAAAGCCTTCGGGAGGCATGACAATTCCTGCTTCGCCCTGGATAGGTTCGAAAAGGAATCCGGCTGTATTTTCATTAATGGCTTCTTTTAGTGCCTCAATGTCACCGTATGGAATCACTTTGATCCCAGGCAGCATCGGCCCGAAGCCACGTTTGTATTCTTCCTCTGAAGATAAAGAAACCGCTGTCATTGTTCGGCCATGGAAGTTTCCTGTGCAGGCAATAATTTCAGCTTTATCTTCGGCAACGCCTTTAACGTCATAAGCCCATCGCCGTGTAGCTTTAATCGCTGTTTCCACTGCTTCTGCACCAGTGTTCATAGGCAAAGCCATTTCTTTATTAGTCAATTTACAAATTTTTTCATACCAAGGTCCAAGCTGATCATTGTGGAAGGCGCGTGAAGTCAAAGTGACACGGCCAGCTTGGTCATGGAGCGCCTGGATAATTTTAGGGTGGCGGTGGCCCTGATTCACTGCGGAATAAGCGCTCAGCATATCCATAAAGCGATTTCCTTCAGGATCTTCTACCCAAACCCCTTCTGCTTTCGCGACTACGATCGGCAGGGGATGATAGTTTTTAGCTCCGTACTCTTGTGTTTGGTCGATGATTTGCTGACTAGATACAGTCATCGTATCCCTCCATTTCAATTAGGCATCAAAATTCATTATAACAGGTTTAATGTAAATTTTCTCACTTATGGAAAAAGTGTTTGAAATGTTTTGTATTAGGAAAAGAAATGTATAAAGTGGTATGATGATTTTGAAAGTGATGTAAAAAGGAGGGAAAGCAAATGGCACATTTACATATTACCTCTTGGGTAATTGCCTTTGTTTTAGTAGGACTTGTGACGACATTTACGAGAAGTGGAAATGAAAAAGCGGCTAAAATCTCCCATATGATTTTACGACTGGACTATTTATTGGTTCTTTACTCAGGGGGGTCACTTTTTGCAGCCTACGCCAACTATAATGCACTCGTTATTGTTAAGCTGTTAGTAGGTTTGTGGGTGATCACAGCAATGGAAATGGTTTGCATTAAGTACAAGAAGAAAAAGCCTGCAAGTGGATGGTGGACACAGCTTGTTATTGCTGCGGTTATCGCCCTGATCCTAGGTTTCGGCTTCTTAGAATTAGGGCTTTTGCCTGCCTGATATAAAAAATTCCTGCATGCCTGTTAGCATGCAGGAATTTTTTTGAAAAAGGGGTTTTATAATTGGTTTGGAACAACTACCCGGAATTTGGGGGACGGGTTATTATTATTCTCAACAATAATGATAATCATTCTCAATAAAAATGTCAAGCTTTTTTCATCACAACCAGCCATTTCATCATATATTGCTATATGGTGCTTTTTTCTGCGTTTTATTGGTTTGCGTCTTTCTGAGGAAAAGGATGGTGGTTAGATGTGTGGAATAGTAGGTTGGATTGATTTTCACGAAAAAGAAGGAAATAAGAGAGAATCGATCGACAAGATGGCGAAAACACTTGCTCATCGTGGACCTGATGAGCATCAAAACTGGATTGAAGGCCCCGCTGCATTTGGGCACAGGCGACTCGTTGTCGTAGATCCCGCCGGAGGAACACAGCCCATGGTTCGTAAGGCGAATGAGGAAGAATATGTGTTGTGTTATAACGGTGAATTGTATAATACAGACGAAGTAAGAGAGCGGTTAAAGGTTAAAGGATGGACGTTCCAATCCCATTCAGATACCGAGGTTGTACTCGTGAGCTATATGGAGTGGGGCAGTCAGTGTGTCGAGCAATTGAATGGAATCTTTGCGTTTAGCATATGGGAGTCGAAAAAGTCGAAACTGTTTATAGCCAGAGATCGTCTTGGAGTAAAGCCGCTGTTTTTCAGTGAGCACAAGGGTGGATTTCTGTTTGCTTCAGAAATAAAGGCGATTTTGGCCCACCCTGCTAAAGAGGCTAGTATTTCAGCAGAAGGGGTGCATGAGATTCTGGCTTTAGGCCCATCTCGTACACCAGGCCATGGCATTTTTGACGGTATTCATGAACTTCGTCCGGGCCATTGTGCGGTTTTTGAGCAAGGAAAATTGACCATAAATCGCTATTGGAATGTGAAAAGTGAAGAGCATACTGATTCGTGGCAGGAGACAGTGGAGCGTGTCCGGGAATTGTTCACCGATGCAGTAGAACGTCAACTTGTCAGTGATGTGAAACTTGGCACCTTCCTGTCCGGCGGGGTGGATTCGAGCGCCATTACCGCGATTGCTGCTGATCATTATCAACAAAATAACAAAGGCACATTGCAGACGTATTCGATTGATTACGAGGAGCAGGAGAAGTTTTTCGAGAAGAACGCCTTTCAGCCAGATCGCGACAGTGAATATATCAAGCTGATCAGTGATCAAAACAAAACCCATCATATGACGATGGAGGCAAGTGTGGAAGATCTCATTACAAAGCTTTCTAAAGCTGTGGAGCTTCGTGATCTGCCGGGGATGGCGGACGTGGACTCGTCGTTGCTTTGGTTTTGTGAGGAAATTAAGAATCATGTCACCGTGGCTCTCTCAGGGGAGTGTGCAGATGAGATCTTCGGCGGATATCCCTGGTTTTATCGGAAAGAGGATCGCGACCGCAAAGGGTTTCCTTGGATTCGATCACTACATGAACGAAACCAGCTCGTTCGTGATGATTTAAAAAAAGACATCAATATAGAGCAATACATGATGAGACGTTATCAGGAAAGTATTGATGAAACACCGCTTCTTGATGGGGAAAGTGCGATCGATGCTAAACAGCGACAATTGTTTTATTTAAATATGAACTGGTTTATGCAAACATTATTGGAACGAAAGGACCGGATGAGTATGGGGGCTAGCTTGGAAGTACGCGTTCCATTTAGCGACCATCGTCTTGTGGAATATGCCTACAATATCCCGTGGAAGATGAAACATTACGGCGATCTGGAGAAAGGATTGCTGCGAGAAGCTTTGCGGGGAATTTTGCCGGATAAAGTATTGTTTAGAAAGAAAAATCCTTATCCAAAAACGTTTCATCCTCAATATACAGCTGGGGTGAAGGAGTGGATGAAGGAGATTATTGCTGATACACAATCTCCGTTGTTTGATCTTTTTGACCGCAATCAAATCATCAATCTGAATAATTCAGGGGGGACGTCGCTCAATACACCATGGTTTGGCCAGCTGATGGCAGGCCCACAATTAATTGCTTATTTATGTCAAATCAACCATTGGCTGAAGGCTTACCATATTCAGATAAAGTAGTAGAATCCACTTCACAATTGCCCTTATAAAACACGCAAAAGACTGAAAATATGCGGCCCCTTTCCGGAACGGTTCAAAATGGCTTCTTATAGCAGGTTTTGGTTTCAGTAGGTTGATCACTGTCTATCAGTGTTACTACACAATCGCCCATTTTTATTGAAGACCGGTTTCGTTAGTTGAGGATGGCGGATGGGGTCTGGAAAACCACTCGCTTTCCGCGGGAGTCCGGCAAGCCTCCTCGAGCTCCGCTCTGCGGGGTCTCACCTAGGACTTTTTTTTCCGCAGGAGTCTCGCAGTTTTCCAACCCCCATTACTTTAATAAGAAGAAAAAAACTATCATGCCTAAAGCGTTACGGAATCTGCTGGATATAGCTTTGTCCTATTTATTTGAGTATTTTCCAGCCAATATGAATCGGTTGTCTATTGTATGATGTAAATTTTATGGTAAAGGGGTGGAGGGAAAAGGTGAGACTCCTGTGGGATACGCGGGATAGATGAGACCCCGCAAGGCGAAGCCTGAGGAGGCTCATCGCACGCCCACGGAAAGCGAACCGTTTCCCGGAGCCCCTTATACAAACTAAAGTCTTGGTTTAAATCCCTTGGGAGGATAAGGACTTAAATTGAAATGGATTAAATAGTGAAAAATCTGCCCAAATACGTGCAGATTTTTTTTGAGAAATTTGACGGGTGAGAGGCAAAAGGATACGCTTAAAGGCGGATAGCATTTCACTAAAAATAGATGGGGGAACGGCGATGAGAAAACTAACAACGATTCTCATGATCATCCCGTTTCTTCTTTTTGGCGCGCTTACCACAGACGCCGCTGAAAAAGAAGAGCGAACTTGGCAAGGAGAAAGCGTCTATCATATTATGGTAGATCGATTTATGAACGGCAGTAACAGCAATGACCACAATGTTGATCCAAAAGACCCGAAAGCTTATCATGGCGGGGATTTACAAGGGGTTATCGAGAAACTTGATTATATTAAGAAAATGGGGTTTACGACCATTTCTCTGTCGCCGATTATGGCGAATGAGTCAGGCGGATTTCATGGTCACTGGGTGGAAGATTTTACTTCGGTAGAGGACCATTTTGGCACATTAGCGGATGCCAAGCGGCTGGTAGAAGAAGTACATAAGCGCGATATGAAAATTTTATTTGAATTTATCGTTACTAATACGGGTCGGCAGCACCCTTGGTTGGAAGATCCAGAAAAGAAAGATTGGTTTCACGATGGGGTATCAGAAGGTCAAGAAGGCTGGAAGTCAGAGCTGCCTGATTTGAACACAGCGAATCCGGAAGTGAAGAAGTTTTTATTTGAAACTGCTGCATTTTGGATCAATGAGACAGGTGTAGACGGTTTCCGATTAGACAGTGCAGGTGAGGTTTCTAAAGAATTCTGGAGTGATTTTTCTCAGCATGTAAAGTCGATTGACGAGGACTTCTTTTTATTGGGAGAAGTACAAAAACATGATTTTCAAAGTATTGCTGAATATCAATCAACGGGGATTGATGCGTTCGTGAATCTTTCGTTTTTCCAAACTGCTTCGGAAACCTTCAAACAGGCCGGACAACCATTAGATGAATTGTACTCCGTTTGGGAACGAAACAAACAGCAGGTCGGCGATCCGAAACTGATGATGAACTTTCTTGATCATACAGGAAGTGAAAGGTTTACGAGAAAGGCTGTTGAAGCGGGTCACAATCCGATCACACGCTGGAAATTAGGGTTAACTTATTTGTTTACCTCTCCTGGAATTCCTTCCGTGTTGTATGGTTCAGAAATTCCCCTTGATGGTGCTGAGCCGCCAGCCAATTTAGGGATGATGAATTTTAAAGTTCAGAATGAGGAGCTCAACCATTATCTTGAAAAATTGAATTCGATTCGAAATGAGTTTCCAGCGATCACAAATGGAGACTTTAAAGAGCTCCATAATCAGGATGGATTAGCTGTTTTCAAGAGGACTTATGAGGGTGAAACAATGGTCATCGCGATTAATAATTCAACAGAAACGAGAGTCGCCAATCTCACCAATCTGCCTGAAGATATGCAAATGCGAGGGCTGATGCTTGATGGCCTCGTTCGTCCATCCGATCAAGGAGTGTACAAGCTTGGGATGGAAAGGGAAACGGCGGATGTTTTTGTGCTTGAACCGGACCAGGGACTTAACTGGGCATTTATCAGTTTTGCAGGAGGAATCTTCCTGTTGTTTGTTGTAGGGGTCATTGTCGTTAGTGTGAAAAACAAGCGGAGCGATGAGTCATAGGACGTGCAATCAATAAAGAAGCATCGACTGAAATTAATCAGCCGATGCTTCTTTTTTCGTTGCTTATTTAGGAGGGGCGTTTAAAAAGAACAAGGCGATTGTTCCTGGGCCAGCATGGGCGCCAATCACGGCACCGATCATGTCAATTTCCACCTGGGTGGCCCCGCATTCGGATTTGATTAAGTCAGCAAGCTTTTCAGCCGTCTCAATGTCATCCCCATGACTGATGGCAATTCGCTGCTGCTCTAATTGCTGACCTCTTTCCTGCATGACTTCGACCATCCGTTTTAAAACTTTTTTAGAGCCGCGAATTTTTTCTAAGGGAATCAGTTTCCCTTCTTCCACGTGCAGGAGAGGTTTAATTTTTAACAAACTGCCGACAAAGGCGGCTGTTTTGCTGACGCGTCCGCCGCGGTATAAATATTCGAGATCATCAACGGTGAAAATATGTTCCATATGTTCGATATAGTAGTTGCTGACTTTGATAATCTCATCGAAAGATCCGCCATTCTCAGCTAATTCAGCGGCTCTGATGGCAATGAGACCGTAGCCTAAGGAAGCAGCTTTTGTATCAATGACTTCAAACTGGGCGTCGGGATACTCTTCTTTGATTTCTTGTTCAATCATCTTAGCCGTTTGATATGTGCCTGAAAGCTCTGAGGAGAGGGCATAATAAATGAAGGGCTGATGGCTCTCAACATATTTAAGGAAGGTTTCCCGGAATAGGTTTGGCGAAACTTGCGAAGTCTTCGGGGCTTCCCCTTCTTTCATTAACTTATAAACCTCTTTTGGGGTAATGGTTTGTCCATCTTGAAATTCCTGGTCCCCAATGGTTACACCGAGAGAAACTCGATCCAGATTATAGTTATGTAATGTTTCTTCCGATAGATCACTGGCTGAGTCACATAGAATTTGAATCCTCATGTTTATCACCTGCATTCTTTTAATTTTGTTATGTTAAGTTTAGAGTGAAGAGACTGGTTAGTCAAAGTATATTCAAAAAGATAGGATTATTGCTGTTCTTTTATGGGAAACCATAAATAAAGGCTTGATTTTAGTTCGTACCGGTGATAAAACAGAATAGTGTTATATGAATGGTAAGGAGGCTGCTATGTTTTCATTTGAATCTAGACGGATCATAATTGTTATTTTTGGGGCAGTGCTGAATGCGATCTCACTAAATCTCTTTTTAATTGAAGCAAATGTATATGCGAGTGGGTTTACTGGGGTAGCCCAGTTAATGACAAGTATTCTTCAAGACTTTTTCAACGTATCTATTGTCAGTACTGGTCTTATTTTATTTATACTTAATATACCTGTTGCTATCCTGGGATGGTTCAAAGTTGGAAAAGGATTTACGGTTTACAGTGTCATCTCTGTCGCCTTTACAACTCTTTTTCTTGAACTAATTCCGGTAATGCAGTTGTCCGAAGATATCATCTTGAACGCTGTATTTGGCGGTGTAATTGGTGGTGTTGGTGTTGGGATCACGCTAAAATGGGGTGCTTCTACTGGCGGTCTGGATATTATTGCGATGATTTTATCGCGAATGAAGGATCGGCCGATCGGAATTTACTTCCTAATTATCAACAGTGTGATTATTGCTGTAGCCGGCTTTTTATATTTACCGGAAAATGCTTTATATACACTTTTAACACTTTATGTAACAACTCGTGTGATCGATGCTGTTCATACACGCCATGAGAAGTTGACAGCAATGATTATTACGACACAAGCTGCAGATTTAGAAAAAGCTATTCATGCTAAAATGGTAAGAGGGATTACGACCTTACCTGCAAAAGGGGCATTTACCCAGCAGGACAAGAATATGCTTGTAATGGTTATTACAAGGTATGAGTTGTATGATTTGCAGCACATTATTACAGAGGTAGATCCTCAAGCCTTTACAAATATTGTGCAGACGACCGGCATTTTTGGCTTTTTTAGAAAAGATGACAAATAGTTGTATAGGAATATCAAAAGGATGTGATGATGCTGAAGAAGCTGTCGCCGATCATGATCGGACTTATGATCATATTATTAGTGGCATGTTCAGAATCAAATTCGGAATCTACTTCAGGTGGGGATGAGGAAATGAACAAGAAGGATCAACCCGTTGGAAAAGAGGCTCCGGAGTACAATGTGATCCCTTTTATTGAACAACTTACGTTTGATGCCAACGTAAAAGCGGATGAGAATCAAGTTAATGTCCAATTCTCGTTAACGAATGAAGCAGAAAAACCAGTGATTCTCGGGTTCAGTTCCAGTCAATTATATGAAATCACCATTGTGAACGAGGCGGGGGAAACGGTCTATAAATATTCTGAAGGTCAAATGTTTGCCCAGAGTCTGACAACGAAAGATCTGAAACCTGGTGATCAGCTCGAGGCGAAGGAGCTAGTCGAGAAGGAATTGCCTGACGGTCAATATGAAGCAAGAATGACGTTTTTAGTGGCCACGATCAATGATCAGCCACTTGAATCACGTCCTTTTCAAATCACGAAACCCTTTGCGATAGGGGAAGAAGTTGAATCAAATCCTGACACTGGTACGGATAAAGAAGCTGCGAATGAGAATTCCTCCCAAGCTGGGGTAAGCCTTGATATGGTCGGAGAAGTTTTTCGTAATTTTACACTAACAGGTGAAAATGGCCAGTATAAAGTAACGGGTGAAGCCAATGTTCGTGAGGGGAAGTTTTATTATAGTGTAGATGATGGACATAATGTGCTGATCGAGAGTAAGGCTGTTGAGGTAGAAAAAGCAGCCCCGGAATGGTCTGAATTTACGATTCAAATGGACATTCCTAAAGATCAGCTTCCAGAACAAGGAGCTCTTGTGATGACGATTTATCAGCTGGACGAAAACGGCCAGCCTGTTAACTTGAACTATGTTCCATTAGAAAATTTCGGATAAATGGATAAAGAAAAAGGCTGAGATGTTGAATTCAACGTCTCAGCCTTTGTTGGTTAAAAGCCTTTTTCTGTAAGCAGCCCTTCTACTTTAGGTGTCAGAGCTTCCCAATCTGCATCAGGTAATTTATTTACTGTAATGAAGTTTTGGAAGCCAAATACATTATCGACACCCTCAAGTGCCATTAATTCATTCATTACATCATAATCACTGGTTTGCCCTGGCATCACAGATACACTGCCGTCTCCTTTAAAAATAAGAGAATCAGTTGTGAATTTGCGTGCATTCGGGTTTGGTGTTTCTTCAACTTTGATCGACATAAAAAGTCCCTCCCTTACTACTTGTCTCACTTATTTTAGCAGAAAAACTTCCTGCACAAAACTGACAGCATAATGTTTGCGTATATGATTAGGCTTTATGGTACAATGAGATCACTTTAAGGGAGGGGTTAAATGGAGACAAAATTGATAGACGTGCTTCAACCTATCAAGGACAATGATTTTACATTGCCTGAGGGGAAGAGCTTGCAAGAACTTACAACATTGATGCTTCAAAGGATTGGCACTGTTCATCCTGTTCTTCGTGATGACTTGATCCATGAGATTATTACGGCCTTCATTGAACGTGGCCACTATAACAATGAACAGGTAAAGAATATCTTACAATCCGTTTTAAATAAAAATTATTTATTTTATCGAATCGGGAGCTCGAAGAAGGAAGAAGACGCTGTCTTTAAGAGGAGTTTCTCTGTTCTGCTCATCCCGCCGATCATGAAACGGCACCGTGAACAGCCGTTTCTAAAGGAAGAAGAGGTACACAGAGTATGGGATAACCTCAAGAAATATATGCAGCAGGAATCGGATCATAGAGGATATGTTCCTGGCAAAGGATGGGCCCATGCGATGGCTCATGCTGCTGATGCTCTTGAGAGTGTAGCTGCGTGTGATGAGATCACCTCAGAGGAAGTTAAACAGATGCTTCCAATTATTCGAACACAATTTTTAATTGATCAGCCTTATTTATTTGATGAAGAAGAACGAATGGTTACAGCGATTTTAACGATGTTTCAAAAAATCGAGCCTCAGGAGCGTCTGGAGTGGGTCGAAACACTGCTCTATATTCGTGAAAGCTGGAATAACCCAGATGAAGAGATTATCATAAATAATTGTAAACATTTATTGCGTGCTCTTTACTTTAGAGTCCTTGATGAAAATTACGATCAATTGCGGAACGTCGTCAAGAACCTGCTCCGTGAACTAAGGAAGCAGGAGGCTTACTAAACGATATTGAACATGAAAAAAGGACCAAACCTGTAAAAAGGTCTGGTCCTATTTGAATCGTTAACGCATGTTCTGGTGATTGTTGTCCAGCTGCTGTTCTAACTGCTGTAGCTGTTGTTTCTCCTGTTGAGAACATTGGCTATATGCAGATTGAATCGCTTGCTTGGCTGCTTGCATATCTTGTGCATTCGCAGTATGACCACCATTTTGGCGTCTGTTTTGTGTGAAACGGCTAACAGCTTGTTTGGCATTCTCAAATAAGGAATTTTCCATTTTTAAAAGCCTCCTACTGTGTGCTGGTCAGCTTCGATTTCCTTACGCTTAGCATCAGTCAGCCTCTGGGGCTCCATTTGACTCTCGTCAAACGGTTTAACTTCCACCCAGCGTTTTTCTTCATTTTGCTTTTTCTTATCCATGACAAGTCCCTCCTGTCACTAAAAAAAGCCTGAACGCTTTCTTTCGCGTCCAAGCTTAGTATGGCTTGATGCTCTATAACTACTCTAGGTAAAAATTAACTTACATTGCTTTCGTTTTCAGTTGCAGGTAGTCACCTAGAAATTCTGCGATACCATTGTTCTCATTTGTCCCCGCTACGTGATTGGCTCTGTTTTTCAGTTCATCAATTGCATTACCCATTGCTACGCCAACACCTGCATAGTCAATCATTTCAAAGTCATTATCTTCATCTCCAAATGCGATAATGCGATCTTTGGGAATATGATAATAATGAGAAATCTTTTCTAAACCAACTGCTTTGTTCATGCCGGCACGTACGATCTCAATAACATGCCACGGCGCTCCCCATTTCCTATGTTCAATAATGGAGGCATGCACATCCAGTTCGTCACGTAAGGCTTGAATTTTATCCTCTTCTGGATGAATAAGCAGGGAAGTCGGGTCTTCCGTCAAATTTGCTTGCAACCGTCCGATAGTAATCGGGTTATCATCAGTCGTATGGAATATTTCCATGATCTCATCATCGTGCTGATCCAAATAGACGTCATCCATTACTTCGGCAAGAATGTTTTTTACACCAAGTTCGTGGCAAGTATGAATAATCTTCCGAGCAGTACGAACGGATAATGGCGAGTGCAAGGCATCCCAGCGTTCATACTTCGGGTGGTGGATTAAAGCACCGTTAAAGTTAACCATTGGAGTGTTTAATCCAAGCTCATGATAAAAATCAATACTTGCTCGATGCGGCCGTCCTGTTGCGATGCATACGATATGTCCTTGTTCGATCGCAGTAAGGACCATCGCTTTCGTCTCTGGACTTATTGTTTTCTCATCTGTTAGTAACGTTCCATCTAAATCAAGCGCAATCAAGTGCTGTTTCGTCATTTTCTTCACCTCATTTATGTATCGTCAAGTGTAGCGAGTATAGAGATTATATGTAAACAAATACTATCACGAATACCTAATACTTTCCAAGTAAATGTACCCAGTGTTACGATTATATATAGTGTACACCATAATTATTAGCCTAATCTTAACAGAAAGTAAAGAATCAACAAGAAAGGATTCGAGCATAATGATTGGCATCTATCGAGAACGTTATAAGGAAATTCCAGTGCTGGTAATTGTAGAGGATAGGAAGAAAGACGAAGCGTTGCCTGTGTTTACATATTTTCACGGTTTTACGTCTGCCAAGGAGCATAATCTTCCGCAAGCTTATTTGCTGGCTGAAAAAGGATATCGTGTTATTCTGCCCGACAGTCTCTACCATGGGGAAAGGGAGAATGGGATCTCCAAACAAGCATTAAATTTTAAATTTTGGGATATTGTGCATCAAAATTTGCAGGATTTACAAGCTATAAAAGAGGAACTTGACCATCGCAACCTTATTAAAGACCGTCGATTTGGAGTAGGGGGAACGTCAATGGGCGGTGTCACTACGAGCGCAGCCTTAACCCTTTATCCGTGGATTCAATCGGCTTCTGTAATGATGGGTTCACCTAAACTTGTCGACTTTGCTAAAAAGTTAATCCTGGATGTCGAAAAGACGGGGATTGAACTTCCAATTAGCGAGGCAGAATTGCATCAGCTTTATCAATCGCTGGAAACCATTGACTTATCAACACAGATGGACAAACTGCAAGGCCGGCCATTATTTTTCTGGCATGGTGATGCTGATCCCGTGGTACCATTTGAGCATTCGTATGATTTCTATAATCAAGCGGTTGAATATTATAGAAATCCTGAGAATATTCAATTTCTCCGTGAAGCTGGCCGTGACCATAAGGTAAGCCGATTTGCCATTAAAGAGATGGTAAACTGGATTGAAATTGTTCTCTAGCAAGGTTTAGTGGTTTAATCTTTGTGAAAATATGTTTATAATAAGGTATGAATTTATGTGAAGGGGGAAGTATTTGTGGATACAGCACTTGAAGAAAATATCATGGGTGCCCTGGAGAATGTGATTGACCCTGAACTTGGGATTGATATCGTAAATCTCGGTCTCGTTTACGGCGCCGATATGGATGATAATGGAAATACAACTGTAACAATGACATTAACCGCAATGGGCTGCCCATTGGCAGGTCACATCGAACAGGATGTGAAACGAGTCCTTGCTGATCTTCCAGAGGTAAACGAAATAACCGTTAACATCGTTTGGAATCCGCCTTGGACTAAAGACCGTATGAGTCGTTATGCAAAAATAGCTCTCGGTATTCCAGATTGATCTAGAAGGAATGCCCCTGCCCTTAAAAGGCAGGGGTTTTTTTCATAAATTAAACATGTACCCCGGAAGAAGCTGTCTAGGGGAGTTCGGTAAAACCGGGGCAGAGGAAGTTCGGTTAAGAACGGAGTTAAAGGAAGTTCGACTAAGTTCGGCACGTCCTGTGCCAACGTCGAACGACCCTACGTCGTGTAGGGCCTGTGCCAACACCGAACTACCCCACGTCGTGTGGGGCATGTGTCAACGTCGAACGACCCTACGTCCATGTGGGGCAAGGAAAAAGGATGAATGCCTATGACACAAGCGCCTGTTTTTCAAATTGTTGGTTATAAAAATAGTGGGAAGACAACAGTTTTATGCGACCTGATTGAATATGGTTCTTCTATGGGAGATCAAGTAGCGTCTATTAAGCGGCACGGTCATTACCAGCCGCTTGAACCAATGCACGATCATACCGATAGTTATCGCTTGCAAAAAGCTGGGTCCTTTTTAACAGGGGTAGACAGTGCTGACACCTTTCAATTAGAAGTTAACCATAAACAAGTCATGCCGCTTGAGCGTGTGATCAGATTATATCAATCGTTTAAACCGGACTTGATCATGATAGAAGGTTACAAAAACGCACCCTTCAAAAAAGCAGTGATTATAAAGGACGAAACAGATCTTTCTTTATTGGAGCTAGATCAGGTTGCCTTTGTTTTGACTTGGAATGAAGATTGGACAAGACATCTCGATGTGCCAGTTTATACGATGGAGCAATGGAACCAATCGATTGCATCTATTTATGAAATCATAAAGAGGAGGGAAGAGAATGAGTAAGCTGTTTTGGATAACAGATGAAGCCATTTCAGTAGAAAAGGTCGTCCAGCTTGTTTCACGACGTGAAGCGGGAGCGATCAATACTTTTATTGGGACAGTGCGCGAATTTACATACGGAAAGCGAACGCTTCACTTAGAATATCAAGCGTATCGTTCCATGGCTGAAAAGAAACTTGAACAATTAGGTATGGAGATCAAAGAGTGCTGGCCAGATGCGAAAGCAGCTATTGTTCATCGGGTTGGCCGATTAGACATAGAAGATATTGCGGTCGTTATCGCTGTTTCTACCCCGCATCGAGCCGATTCTTATGAAGCAAGCCGCTATGCTATTGAGCGGATTAAAGAGATGGTTCCGATTTGGAAAAAAGAGCACTGGGAAGATGGAGATGCCTGGATCGGCGATCAAACAGAAACGAACTCATACCCTGAGGGCGCACCGCAAAAGGAGGATTTTAAATGAACCGCATTTTATTATTTGCCGGATTACAAGAGAAGGCCGGGCAGGAAAGTATTGACCTTGAGGCAGCAGGCAAAACAGTCGAAGAGATCAAGCAGGAGGTTGGTCAGCAGTATCAGCTTGAACGCCTTCATGAAGCTATGACGGCGGTTAACGAAGAGTATGCAGCCAACGATTACAAAGTTGCTGATGGGGATGTGATTGCTTTCATCCCACCAGTAAGCGGAGGATAATAAAATAAAGTGCACGCCATAAAAAAGGAGAAAGCAGCTGTAAGTCAGATGCTTTCTCCTTTTCACATTAAAGGAAAATCAATACTAATCCTCCGACGATAAAACAATAGACCGCGAAGTATTTTAAGTTCCCCTGTGCCATAATGTTCATGAACCATTTCAGTGAAATGTAAGAAGCAAAAATCGAAGCGATAAATGCTATCAGATAAGGAAGCCACAGAGTTGAAAGATCGTCTCCCATTAAATCGCCTACTGATAAAAGCATTGTTCCTAAACTAACCGGAATATACAGGAGGAAGGAGAACCTCAGAGCCGTTTGCTGCTTCATGCCGATTAGCATGGCGGCAACAATTGTCGCTCCTGACCGGCTTATGCCGGGAATTAACGCCACAGCCTGAGCTAACCCAACGATTAAAGCATCTTTCCAAGTTAGCATTCCGTCATTTTTTACGCCGCGGATATTACGAATGATCCAAAGCGCAAACCCGGTGATAACTAAGGCAATCGCTACGACTTCTACCGTCTTTAATTGCTCGAACACATCTTTGAACAATACTCCTAGGACACCTGCTGGCACTGTCCCGATGATTAAATAGAGAACAAAGTCAAAGTCATCTTTTTGTCGTGAATCCTTGGTGACCAGATAACCGATTCCATTTTTAAATAAGCGGACAATATCATCCCAATAGATCATAAGGACGGCGATGAGTGAGCCAAAGTTCACGAGTACTAAAAAGTCTAATCCTTCGATTTCTAGGTTCATCAAATGTTGCACAATGACAAGGTGACCACTCGATGAGATCGGGATTGGTTCTGTGATCCCCTGGAATAATCCGAGAAACAAGTACTTCAATATTAGAAAAAATTCTTGCATGTATGTATCCTCCTTAGTCAGCAAAAAGGGAAGCGGCATATGACTAGCTGCTTATCCTTTCTAGAGGGGCATGAAGCCACCCATTTCCACATTATACAATAAAAAAACGCTGCTTATAATAGTACATAAGCAGCAACGTTTTTCTCGAACTATTTAAGCCTCTTCTTTAATTAGCCCTTCACCTAGCGCAAAAGCTGTTCCACTGAACACAACTGTCATTACGACCGTTTGAAGGAAAGAAAAATCTGATCCCGTCATATTACTAATGACATATGCAGCCATTAGGCTTAATAGGAAAGCCCAAACTACTGTCCAAACAAAACGCATACTAGTCACCTCATTTTTTAGACAATCTTTATTTATTTTATCAGAGTATTGCTGAAAAATAAATATGGAATCGCATAATTAAGCATGGGGCGAGCCGTTCTCGAATAAAATGTTGGGTGAGAAGGGGGATTACAGACATGGCATCTGTTTTATATAATTGCTTTCATTGGATTGGGTACCATTGCATTCAGTACTTGCTTCAGGAGGGGAAAGAAGTTGTAGGGATAGACAAAATTGATACGGCGCTGAAAGAACATTTGTATATGAACGTTGGCAGGAACAGCAATTTTCAGCATTTTAATACAGCGGAGGACCGCGAAAATCATAGTCATCATTCCGATGAGGATCAACGCCTTTATATTTATAATGATATGATTGAATTTTGCCCGAAAGGCCGAACGTCGAACCGTTTGTGTGTGGAGCTTCCTTTCTTATATGGAGAATGGATGGATATCGAGGCAGATACGTATGAAGAATTTCACGAGAACATGGAAAAGTCAAAAGCTGTTTATGTAGGGGATTATCTTCAAAAAATATTTCATTACGTTCGTAACGGTGATGTGCTGCAACTGAACGAAAAGCGGTTTTCACGAGGGACTTTAGCAGGGGAGAAGGATCAGCAAAACTTGGAAAATGTATGGAAAACATATCAGCAATATAAACAAACCGTAGATCATTTTACGTTCTAAGAAGATTCCGTTTACTTTCCTAGATAAAAACATGTAAGATAAAGGAGGTGAATGAAGAAAAGTAGGAGTGTTTTCTCTTGAGAATATATTCTAGTTTACTAATTCTAATCTTGGCATTAATGCTGTTGACAGGGTGTCAGTATGCGTTTGTGTCTGGGCATACAGATAAAGTCGGCATGCTTGTGGAAACAACGATTCACGATCAAGCATGGGGGCAGCAAGGATATAAAGGGTTGCAATTGATTCAAGAAGAATATGGCGTGGATGTGTACTTCAAAGAAGGGGTAAAAACGGCACCACAAACCGCTCAGGCTGTAGCTGAACTGGTTGATAAAGGCGCAACCGTTATATTCGGACATAGCAGTGTGTATGGAAATTATTTTAGAGACCTTCATGAAGCTTACCCTGATGTGCATTTTATTTACTTTAATGGCCAATTTTCGGCAGACAATGTAACTAGTTTAAATTTTAGTGCAGATGCTATGGGGTTTTTTGGAGGCATGATTGCTGGCAAAATGACGGAAACGAATAAAGTTGGCTTAGTAGCAGCATTCGAATGGCAGCCAGAGGTAGAGGGATTCTATGAAGGAGTAAAATTCCAAAATCCTGATGCTGAAGTGGAGATTGCTTTTACAAATAGCTGGGAAGACACGGAAAAGGCGCTAGCTTTATATCGGCAAATGGAAGAGGATGGAGCGGACGTGTTTTACCCGGCAGGCGACATCTTTAATATTCCTATGATCCGGGCAGCTCAGGATGATGGACACTATGCGATTGGCTATGTGTCGGACCAATCTTCCATAGCTCGGAATACAGTGTTGACGAGTACAGTACAGCGCGTGGATCGTGTATATAATATTGCCATGAAACGCTATCTCGAAGGAGAACTCCCGGGCGATGTCCAAAGTTTTGACTTTCAGGAAGGAGCTATTGAGATGGGAGCGTACAGCCCGATGGTTCCAGCTGAGTTCCAACAAAAGATGGAGAAGGTCGTACAAAAATATAAAAACACCGGGCAACTTCCTGGACAATAGAGCTCAGAGGCTGACACGCCTCTGAGCTTACTTTATTAAATGGTCAATTTCATTTAACGCGTCTGTCTATCATCTCCAGCAGGAGGCTAGGAGTTTCCCATCCCCATTTCGATTAATGAGAACAATGGACCCAAAATCGGAACGGTATTTTTGCAAAGGTCTTTGAAAGGTCATTTCGGGTGATTCCGAAAAAACATATGGCAAGGGGAGAGTGGGAAAGCGACACCTTCCCCAACTCCCCTTCTCCACTCAGACATTCAGAATTGAGTTTTCAAGATACTAGCTGGGCTGAGAATTATGAAATTCATTTAAATATAGGAATTTAGTCAAATTCAGATAAAGAAAGCGTCTATTTCTTGAATTTGTTTACGATGGGCTGGACTAAGGGGGAGACGGCTTTCCAGGTTTGTTGTACCTCTTTAGCCAATGACATCCAGTCTGCCTGCTGCTCTTCCTTATTTGTCGATTCACTCGACTTTGTATCTTCAGACTGTTCATTGGAGGAATGGCTGCCACCCCACATGAAGGAATCAAAAGAAGAAGGATTCTCTTTCCTCATTATTTCATCACCTCCCCCTATATGATATGCGGAAATCATAGGGACTGTAGAAGCGAGGTGCCTAGCAAAACTCCTTTTTACCATAACTTGCAGAATAAAAAGATATGAATTAAAATTAGTACCAAGTCATAATATTTGATATAAGGTCTTGTTCAGTGGCAGGTGAAATCAAACAGAGAAGTCACTTGCCAAGATTCGCAAATTGAACAAGAACAAGAAGATTACCTTTTAAGGGGATGAAAAAATGAATGCTGGAATCATTGGAACTGGCCATTATGTACCAGAAAAGGTACTGACCAATCATGACATGGAGAAAATTGTGGATACTAGTGATGAATGGATTCGGACACGTACTGGAATAGAAGAAAGAAGAATTGCATCTGATGATATGGACACATCTGATCTGGCGTTTCGTGCCGCAGAGAATGCTCTTAAGGATGCAGATGTGAAAGCCGAAGATTTGGACATGATTTTAGTGGCTACTGTTACACCTGACCAGCCATTTCCATCTGTCTCCAACATGCTTCAGCATCGCTTAGGTGCAACAAAAGCAGCATCTATGGACGTAGCAGCAGCATGCTCAGGTTTTATGTATGGTCTGATCACAGCAAAACAATTTATCGAAAATGGATCCTATGAGAATGTCCTCGTTATTGGAGTTGAAAAACTTTCTAAAATCACGAACTGGGAGGATAGAAATACGTGTGTTCTTTTCGGTGATGCGGCCGGAGCGGCGGTCGTAGGGCCTGTAAGCGAAGGAAAAGGTATATTATCCTTTGAATTAGGTTCAGACGGCAGTGGAGGACCTCATTTGTATCAAGGTAAAGAAGATGATTTACTGTATATGAATGGAAGAGAAGTTTTCAAATTTGCAGTAAGGCAAATGCCTGAGTCTTCAGTAAATGTCGTGAAGAAAATCGGCTTAAGTGAACAGGATGTAGACTATCTTATTCCACATCAGGCTAATATTCGCATTATGGAAGCAGCTAGGCAGCGGCTTGGTGTTCCGGAAGAGAAAATGGCTACAGCTGTGAAAAGATATGGAAATACATCATCAGCTTCGATTCCGTTGGCTTTGTCAGAAGAGGTAAAAGCAGGTAAAATAAAAGAAAATGATCTTGTCGTACTTGTAGGATTTGGTGGCGGACTTACTTGGGGCGCCGTTGCACTCAGGTGGGGTAAGTAATCAAGGAGGAAGATAGTTATGGATAAACGTCGTGTCGTCATTACCGGCATGGGGGCAGTCACGCCTGTCGGTAATTCAGTCGATGAAATGTGGAAAAATATTAAAGCCGGTAAATCAGGCGTTGGTGAAATTACCAAAGTAAATAAAGAAGATTATCCTGTCAGTGTAGCTGCTGAATTAAAGGATTTTGACCCATCTTCTTACATTGATCGCAAAGAAGTACGCCGGATGGACCCATTTGTACAATATGCTATGGTTGCTTCGCAAATGGCTGTCGAGGATGCCGGATTAGAAATTAATGAAGACAATGCGGCTAGAACGGGTGTATGGATTGGTTCTGGCATTGGCGGTATGAACACGTACGAATCACAGTTTGAAACGTTCCAGAAAAAAGGATATCGTCGTGTCAGCCCATTCTTCATTCCGATGATGATTCCAGATATGGCTGCTGGACAAGTTTCAATTGCACTGGGTGCCAAGGGAATTAACTCCTGCACAGTAACAGCTTGTGCCTCAGGAGCTAATTCAATCGGTGATGCTTTTAAAGTCATCCAGCGTGGAGATGCGGATATTATGGTAACAGGAGGGACTGAAGCTCCTATGAACAAAATGTCCTTTGCCGGATTCGCTTCTGCCCGTGCACTTTCTTTAAATGAAGACCCAAATACAGCCAGCCGCCCATTTGACCAAAATCGAGATGGTTTCGTTATGGGAGAAGGTGCAGGGATTTTAATTCTGGAAACACTTGAATCAGCTCAGAAACGTGGAGCAAAAATCTACGGAGAACTGACAGGTTACGGTGCCACAGGGGATGCTCATCACATTACAGCTCCTGCACCAGAAGGAGAGGGAGCGACTCGTGCGATGAATCAGGCACTGAATGATGCCAACATCAGCCCTGAAGCAGTGGATTATGTGAATGCTCACGGAACTTCAACAGATCTCAATGATAAATTTGAAACGATCGCAGCGAAATCTGTATTTAAAGACCATGCCTACAACTTCTCAATGTCTTCAACGAAGTCGATGACAGGGCATTTATTGGGAGCTGCCGGAGCAGTGGAATCCATTATTTCACTGTTGGCTATTAATGAAGGAATTATGCCGCCTACCATTAATTACGAAACCCCAGATCCTGAATGTGACCTGGATTATGTACCGAATGAAGCGCGAGAGAAAGTGTTAGACATTGTAATGAGCAACTCTCTTGGTTTCGGAGGTCATAACGCTTCACTTATTTTCCAAAAATATAACGATTAATGAAAGAAAAATCCCAATGTCCATGTGACATTGGGATTTTTTATACCGCTGTGTTTGTAAAACGCAAATTCTCTTTTTTTTTTATTCGAGAAACTCTTGAATGGTTTGAGCTGTTTCTTGCTCATCATGTGCGAGTACTAGTCCAACTGGGAAAGGCTTGCGCTGGTTCCACACATTGTCATCCGTCGGAACAGATAAGGTTTCAATATCTTTAGGTGGATTCAGGATAAAATCTTTTCCAAGTGACAGAATCTTAGACGTTCCCATGTTTGTATCCACATACGGCTGAATCGTGCCGATCAAACGAGGTGCTTTTAATACACCACTAAATGATAAAAGTTCATCTTTTAATAGTTTAATAACCTTTTGCTGTCGTTCAACACGGGCAAAGTCTCCTCTGGCATCTCCGCGGTAGCGAGCATACCCAAGCAGCTCATCCCCATTTAATCGCTGAGTACCTGCTTTAAGATCGATGTTTGTGTCTTTCCCGCCGTTGTAGTGCATATCCTTTTCAATATCAACTTTTACACCATTCGGAGCTAGTGTATCTACAATGTGTGTAAAACCGTCGAAATCAATGATCGCGTAATATTCAGGTTTTACCCCAAAGTTCTCTACAATCGTTTTCCGAAGTAATTCGGGTCCGCCAAATGCAAAGGCAGCATTAATTTTATTATATCCATGACCAGGAATATTCACGTAGGTATCCCTCATGATCGAAACAAGTCTAGCTGTTTCATTCTCAGGATCATATTGGGCAATCATAATTGTATCTGACCTCGGTGTTTCACTGCCTCGCTGGTCAACACCCAGCAACAGGACATTGGTGACACCATCATGATTGTCAACGCCTTCGAAGGCTTCTTTATATTTACTAGACATTTCTTCTAGTTGAACTTCTCCATTTTGACCGGATACTTTTCCAAGGGAGTCCTGTTTTCCCATCATATATTCATAACCTGCATAACCTATAGATGTAATAAAAATTAGGAGTAATGCAGCTACGAACACCCTTCTCTTACGAAGACGCCGTTTCCGTCTGCGCGTAGAGCGTTTAGCTGTCATACATAATCATCCTTTCTATCTGGAAGCTCCTCTATTAAATTTACCTGTAATTTCGATTGAAGTAAAGAGGAATTATGTATGAAATGCTCGATTATTGGAAGGCATGTCCATCTGCTATCTTTCATACTATAAACAAAGGAAACAAGATCGGGAGGACAAGCAATGGGACGGTGGTTATTATTTCTAACTGGATTTGGCTTTTCAGTGGCGGGCGGAACCGTGACGATCACCTATTTAAACCTGATTCCTGCGGGTTTAAATTGGGTCGAATTCTTATTGTTTATCAGGGCCCGGCCAGAGTGTTATCTGTTCCCTCTGGGAATATTGTTAATATCCCTTGCACTCTTATTGATGAGTGATTCCTTTACTAAATAATGGTTTGAGAGAATAAAAAAGCCAGTATTGGTCATAATGTAACCTAAAGAGATCACTGTAAGAAAGTGAGGGTGCACGATGCTATATATGCACGATTTATGGGTTAACTGGTTTGAAGGAGAAGAGAATGGTTACAATGTTTGCCGGTTTCACGAGTGGCGCAAGGAGGATGGAATTGAAATTGTTGACCAAATTCCGCTGCTGCTCGTAGAGGATCAGCTTTATGAAAGTATTGAGAATGATCTGCAGGACTTACCCATGTCACTTCTGCAAGATGTACAAAAAAGAACGTATATGAAGAAAAATCAAGAACGGCATACCATTGAATATGCTGCCGTTGTGACGAATGGGCACGATGTCATTGTATTTGATACCTTGGGTTACACACTTCCTGTTAAAAAAAGCAGGTTAATTCCGAGACAAGAACGACTGGTTTTTGAAATGGTCCAAGGCAAGAAGCCAGCTACTTACAAAATGGAAGAGCAATTCACCAAAGAATATCATATCCTTTCATTAGAGCCAGAAAAAATGTCAGGCTTAACCAGACGTGAACGACAGTTGAAGCAATTGTTAATGATGGCCCTTGATCAATTAAAGCATTCTGATTATCCTGAAGAAATTCGTTACTGGTTAACAGAATGGAACCCTGTTGAGTATCAGTCGATCAAAGAATTAACAACTGATGAGGCTTGGGAACGTTTGTATCACGGCACATCACATGGCTGGACTATACATCACGAAGAACTCTGCGGGAAACTTGTTAAAGGGCAGCCTTTCTTTGAAACCATTTGGCAAGGAGAATATCAAAAAGCTGAGAAGCACATAAAAAGCCAGAATTGAGTGTTTAGCTCAATTCTGGCTTTATTTTTGCTTGAAAAAGTGCTTCGTGTAGAACCCGATGACTCCCAATACAAGAAATCTGCTATTTTTTCTTCACCCGGCCGAGCCCCATAGCTTTCTTCGCTTTTTTTAACATTTTTTCTGCATGGAAACTCGCATGATCAGCTCCCTGATCTAGCATGTCATCCAGCTCAGCGGAATCGATTAGCTGTTCGTAACGCTCTTGGATAGGTTTCAGAGTGGCGACAACAGCTTCAGCGACATCGGCTTTAAATTGCCCATAGCCGGCATCCTTGTATTTTTCTTCAAGTTCTGCAACAGAAATGCCAGAACAGACCGAATAAATGGTAAGTAAGTTCGCGATCCCTGGTTTATTTTCCTTATCATATTTCACTATCCCCTCAGAATCGGTCACGGCACTTTTAATCTTTTTCGTAATTTTCTTCTCATCATCAAGCATGGAAATGAATGCTTTCTGGTTGGTGTCGGACTTGCTCATTTTTTTCGTCGGTTCTTGCAGCGACATAATTCGAGCGCCTGATTTAGGAATTCGTACTTCTGGCACGGTAAAAATATCATTATATTTATTGTTGAATCGCTGCGCCAGGTTACGGGTTAATTCGAGATGTTGCTTCTGATCCTCTCCAACAGGGACGATATCTGTTTGATATAACAGAATATCGGCTGCCATTAACGGAGGATAAGTAAGCAGACCTGATGTTACACCCTCTTTACCGCCTTGGGATTTATCTTTGAACTGGGTCATGCGTTCAAGCTCTCCGATGTAACTTACACATTGCAGCATCCAGCCAAGCTGGGTATGCGCTGAAACCTCTGATTGAATGAACAAAGTAGATTTGTTTACATCGATTCCAGAAGCTACATATAAGGCTGCCAGCGACTTAATATTGTCTCGTAACTTTAGTCGCTCCTGTGGAACCGTGATGGCATGTTCATCGACAATACAGAAATAGCAATTGTACTCATCCTGTAAATCGACAAAATGCTTCATGGCGCCTAAGTAGTTTCCTAACGTCAGTGTTCCACTAGGTTGAATGCCTGAGAAAATTGTTTTCATTCTCTTCACCTCATCTATTTTTATTAACAAAAAAACATCCATCGCTTCCATGTTAGGAAGGGACGAATGTTTCGCGGTGCCACCCTTATTACTTTTATTAAAGAAACGAAGTGCCGGCAGCAAGTTCGCTTCATGTAAAAGTCAGCTCATATTCGTTATCGCCGAACATACGTAAACCTGCTCCCAAGCCCCAGGTTCGTTTTATCCCGCTTCACTGTTTCCACCAGCCACAGCTTCTCTATAAGCATTAGAATAAAAGTACTTTGCTTGATCTTTGCCGTCTAATTATTTGAAGTTTCTTTTTAAAAATTATAGAAGAGTTCGATCTCGTTTGCAAGCCCAGGTTGAATTACCTATAGTACACCACCAATAATATGATGGAAAGTATTGCTAATATGGCCCCCTGAAATAAGAAGAAACCAGGTAAGGAGCGGTGAATGGTTTCAGAGGGAAGAGGACGATCTTTCCAGTCATCAAGATAATCTTTATTTCGGGACATTTGACTGATAAATCGGCGCATACCGAATGTTATCCCATTGAATAACCCTCCACGTACTACCCACAGAATCAACCCTGTAAATAAATAAAAACAGGTGAAATAAAATAAAAAGTTTATAAAATGATGAAGATTAGTAGCTGGGGCCCAGATCAAAAAAAAGATCGTACATAAGAACAAGTTTAAAAACACACTCGTCCATTTGCTGCGAACGATGCTCATGAAGTATTCCGCCTTTCTAAAAACTCCTCCACATTATAGCATGTTTTAACATTTATGTTTCTATGAAAAATTTAGTTTATTTTCTCAATTTTTTTAAATTAGAAGATGCAAAATAATTTGATTAATTGTATAATACGCAACGTGTATATTTTACACATAATTTTACTTCACAGGAGGTCATTTCCACATGAAAAACACAAAATGGCTATTGCTGGCCTTAGGTCTTGCAATCAGCCTGCTGCTTGGCGCCTGTTCGGGTGGATCATCAGAAACAGGAGCATCTGACAGCGGGGATGAGCAACAATCATCTTCTGAAAGCGAACAAGTACTTAATTTGATTGAAACAGCCGAGATTCCTTCTATGGACTCATCATTAACTATTGATGCACTGGCTTCGCAATGGCTGGGCTCAACGAAAGATGGACTGTATCGGCTCGGTCCAGATGGTAAACCAGAGCCTGGGATCGCGAAAAGCCATGAGGTAAGCGAAGATGGTTTAACGTGGACATTCGATCTGCGTGAAAATGCGACTTGGTCTAATGGAGATCCTGTAACGGCTCATGATTTCGTATTTGCGTGGCAGCGTGCGGTTGACCCGGATACAGGTTCTGAATACGGCCCTTATATGATGGGTGGCGTTATTAAAAATGCCACAGCCGTTTCAAAGGGAGAGATCCCGGTTGATGAGCTGGGTGTAAAAGCAGTAGATGATTATACATTTGAAGTAACGTTAGAGAAGCCGACGCCATACTTCGAATCTATGACCACTTTCGGTACATTTCTGCCGATGAATGAAGAGTTCGTGAAAGAACAAGGGGACAACTATGCCATGGAAGCAGATGCCTTACTCTCCAACGGACCATTCATTATGACAGAGTGGAGCCACGGAGAAGGCTGGACAGTTGAAAAGAACGAAGATTACTGGGATGCAGACAAAGTTAAATTGCAGCAGATTAATGTGAGTGTTGTAAAAGAAACTTCTGCTGCTGTTAATCTTTATGAAACTGGAAAAGTAGATCGTGTCAATCTTTCCTCAGAATTCGTTGATGAATACCGCTCTTCGAAAGAATTTCAAGTCGAAAAAGAGCCTTCAACTTTTTTCCTGAAAATGAATCAGGAAAATAAAATACTCGCCAATAAAAATGCCCGCAAAGCCATTCAAATGGTCATTAACCGCCAGGCTATGGTGGACGTTATTTTAAATAATGGCTCCGTTCCAATAGGTGGAATTGTGCCAGGAGATTTTGTTAAACACCCGGAAACAGGGAAAGATTTCAGAGAGATTAATGGATCTCTTATTGAAACAAACGTAGAAAAAGCTCAAGAACTCTGGGCAAAAGCAAAAGAAGAATTAGGTATTGAAACAGCTGAATTACGATATCTTGGCGGCGATACAGAAGTAGCCCAGAACCTTGATGCTTATATTAAAGACCAGCTTGAACAGCTCGAAGGATTAAGCATTAAAGTAGAAAGCGTGCCGTTCCAGGTGCGGCTGGAACGAGACAAGAGTATGGATTACGATCTAGAGAATTATGGCTGGGGTCCTGACTATATTGATCCGAATACTTTCTTGAACATTTGGGTGACAGACCAAGCCAACAATAAAACGGGTTATTCAAGTGAAAAATATGATAGTTTAATTGAAAAAGCAGCGACAGAGCTTGCTTTGAAGCCGGAAAAACGCTTTGAAGCCTTTCTGAAAGCTGAACAATTATTAATTAAAGAGGATGCAGTCCTTGCGCCGCTTTATCAGCGTGCAAGAGCACAGCTTGTAAAACCATATGTGAAAAATGTCACCGCTAATCCGATGGGGCCAGACTACACTTACAAATATGCTTATATTGAAGGCAAATAGGTTTACGGGAGAGTGTTGGCCAGTGTGCCAGTACTCTCCTTTTACTTTTTATTGCTTTTATCTAATAAAGTAGTCCGAAACTCTCCTAAACTTTTAATAGTTAAATTGATTTTCTGTAAAATAAACTAGGTAATTAGTCATGTTTTGTGTTACCTAAACGTAATAATAGCAGGCGTTCTGCAATTTTTTTAAAAAAAAGGTAATGCAAAATAGTTAGAAAACTTGTATAATTCGTAATGTGGACAAAACGCCACATCAAAATTCATATTTATTTAGGGGAGGTCATTTTCTACATGAAAAAGACAAATTGGTTATTGCTAGCACTAGCATTAGTGTTGAGCATGTTCCTCGCTGCTTGTTCAGGAGGCGGAGATTCAGAAACTGGATCTGATGGCGGCTCTGACAGCGGTAGTGATGGAGAAAGTGCATCTGGAGAAAGCGAACAGGTACTTAACCTTTCGGAATCAGCAGAAATTCCGACAATGGATTCATCTTTAGCAACTGATGCTGTGGCATTCCAATGGTTAGGTTCTACGAAAGATGGTCTTTACCGTTTAGGTAAAAACGGCGAACCTGAACCAGGAATTGCGAAAAGTCATGAAGTAAGTGAAGACGGTCTTACTTGGACGTTCACACTTCGTGAAGATGCAGTTTGGTCTAACGGTGATCCTGTAACAGCACATGACTTCGTGTTTGCATGGCAGCGTGCCGTTAATCCGGATACAGGTTCTGAGTATGGTCCATACATGCTGGGCGGAGTAGTTAAGAATGCTTCAGCTATTGCAGCTGATGAAATGCCTGTAGAAGAATTAGGAGTTAAGGCTGTAGATGATTATACATTTGAAGTAACTCTAGAGAAACCAGTTCCATACTTTGAGTCTATGACTACGTTCGGTACGTTCTTGCCGATGAATGAAGAGTTCGTAAAAGAACAAGGTGAAAACTATGCGATGGAAGCTGATACAGTGCTTTCCAACGGTCCTTTCGTTATGACGGAATGGAACCATGGAGAAGGCTGGACGCTTAAAAAGAACGAAGACTACTGGGATGCTGATGCAGTTAAACTTCAGCAAATCAATGTCAGTGTTGTAAAGGAAACATCCTCAGCGGTTAACCTTTATCAAACAGGTAAGATTGATCGTACAACACTAACAGCAGAATTCGTTGATGAATATCGTTCTTCTGATGAGTTCCGCATTGAAGAAGAGCCTACATTATTCTACCTTAAGATGAACCAGGAAAATGAAATTTTGTCTAACGTAAATGCACGTAAAGCGATTCAAATGGTTATCAACCGTCAAGCGATGGTAGACGTTATTCTTAATAACGGTTCTATTCCAGCAGTAGGGGATATTCCTAAGAACTTTGTTAAACACCCTGAAACTGGTGAAGACTTCCGTGAAATTAACGGCCCGCTTGTAGAGTACAACTTAGAGAAAGCTAAAGAACTATGGGCTAAAGCTAAAGAAGAGCTGGGCATCGAAACAGCTGAACTTAGCTACCTTGGTGGAGACACTGAAACAGCTCAAAACCTTGACGCTTACATTAAAGACCAGTTAGAGCAGCTTGAAGGTCTTACTATTAAAGTTGAAAGTGTACCTTTCCAAATCCGCTTAGAGCGTGATGCGAATATGAACTACGAGTTACAAAACTCTGGATGGGGTCCTGACTACATTGACCCGAACACTTTCTTGAACATGTGGGTAACAGATGGTGGAAACAACAAGACTGGATATTCCAGCGAAGAGTATGATGCTTTAATCGAGAAAGCAAATACTGAGTTAGCAATGGAGCCAGTAAAACGTTTCGAAACATTCCTTAAAGCTGAGAAAATGCTGATTCAAGAAGATGCAGTTCTTGCACCTCTTTATCAGCGGGCACTGGCACAGCTTTGGAAGCCATATGTGAAGAACGTATTTGTTCAGCCAATGGGACCTGATTACACTTACAAGTATGCTTATATTGAGGGTAAATAGAGTTAACCACATATAGGCTGGCTAATAGGGAGAGAGTATGTGTCCAAAAAAGTTGGCATATGCTCTCTTTTTCCCTGTAAAGGAAATATTCTAATAATAGACAAATTTCAGTCAATTTCGACAAAGGTAATAAAGGGGTTATTTTTTAGGAGGTGTTCATATGGGACGTTATATATTACAGCGTTTAGTATATATGTTCTTAACAGTGTTTTTAATTGCAACATTGTCATTCTTTTTAATGAAGTTTTTACCCGGCACTCCCCTAAGTGCTGCAGATAAATTGTCAGAAGAACAACAACAGATTGTATTAGAAAAGTACGGATTGGATGATCCAGTTCCAGTTCAGTATTTTAATTATATGGTTGGACTAGCTCAAGGTGATATGGGGATTTCTTTCCAGTTTGATAATCGTGAAGTGACGGATATTCTTATGACACGTTTAGGACCTTCCATGCAGTTAGGTTTTCAGGCGATGTTTTTCGGAACCATATTTGGTGTTTTGCTCGGGTTAGTCTCAGCTCTCTATCATAATGGTCCGCTCGACTATGGTTCTACATTTGCAGCCATACTCGGACAATCAATTCCCTCCTTTGTATTTGCGGGGATTCTACAGTATTATGTTGGCGTAAAACTAGGATGGTTTCCAGTTGCCCTCTGGGGAACGTGGCAGCATACGGTATTGCCGACAGTAGCTTTAGCTATCTTTCCAATGGCGATTGCAGCCCGTTTTATGCGAACAGAAATGCTTGAGGTTATGGGTTCAGACTATATTACAACAGCACGAGCTAAAGGTATAAATAAATTTGGTGTTGTGTTTAAACATGGGGTGCGTAACGCACTAATTCCGCTTGTTACCGTTCTAGGACCACTAGCTATCGGTTTAATAACAGGAACGCTTGTTATTGAAAATATTTTTGCTGTACCAGGTCTTGGCGAACAATTTGTTAAATCAGTTAACACAAACGACTTCCCAATTATTATGGGTACAACATTATTAATTTCAGTCCTGTTCGTTACAATCGTACTAATCGTTGACCTATTATATGGAGTCATTGATCCTAGAATTCGACTGTCAGAAGGAGAGTAGTACCTATTATGGATAATCACGAACCAAATAAAGATTTATTTGTACCGGTAGACATTAAGGATGATGAGAATGAGAAGATAGCCAGACCGGCATTGTCTTTCTGGAAAGACTCTTTTATTCGCTTGCGTAAGAATGCGGGCGCAATGGCCGGTCTAATTGTTTTAATTATATTAACGGTTCTTGCCCTATTCGGGCCGTATATGAATGATTTTGGACAGTATAATCAGGATCTAACGGTGGCTAAGATGCCGCCTAAGATTGATGGTTTAGGCTGGTTAGGCTTTGATGGAACGTTAAGCACGGTAGAAAGTGCTCCTACTGTAGAGGAAGCAAAACAAAAAGCATTAATGCGTTTTAACAATCAGGAAGAATATATTGACACAACCATTGTGAGTAAAGGTGGTAATGGCGAACCGGCCGAAGTGGAAGCAGAATATAATGTATATGCTGCGAAAGATGTGAAAGAAAATTATTGGTTCGGTACCGACGGACTCGGGCGTGACTTGTGGTCAAGAACTTGGCACGGTACCAGAGTTTCCCTGTTCATTGCTATTGTTGCCACAGCAATTGATATGTTAATTGGTGTTGCTTATGGTGGAATTTCTGCCTATTATGGCGGACGCGTAGATAATTATATGCAGCGTGTCATTGAGATTTTAATTGGTGTTCCAAACTTAGTTATCGTTATTTTGATGATCTTAATTCTGGACCCCGGAATAATATCGATCATTATCGCCTTAGCCTTAACGTCCTGGATATCGATGGCCAGGATAGTCAGAGGGCAAATTCTTAAGCTGAAAAACCAAGAATTTGTCCTGGCGTCGCAAACATTAGGTGCCTCCGATAACAGAGTTTTAAGAAGGCATTTGATTCCTAACGTTATGGGATTAATCGTTATTAACACTATGTTTACCATCCCTAGTGCCATTTTCTTCGAGGCTTTCTTAAGCTTTATTGGTCTTGGACTGCCAACACCAATGGCGTCTCTGGGAACATTGGTTAATGCTGGTTTCTCATCTCTGCAAATATATCCACATATGCTATTATTCCCAGCTGTCGTTATCTCATTGATTATGATTGGATTTAATGTACTAGCTGATGGTCTTCGGGACGCATTTGATCCGAAGATGCGCGAATAGGAGGTAGGTGTAATTATGGAAAAATTACTAGAAGTAAAAAATATGCATGTATCCTTTGACACCTACGGAGGTGAGGTACAGGCTGTACGTGGTGTAAACTTCGATCTAAAACGAGGAGAAACACTGGCGATCGTAGGAGAATCGGGTTCTGGTAAATCAGTTACGACGAAAGCACTCATGAAACTGATTCCTATGCCGCCTGGCCGCATTAAAGAAGGAGAGATTCTTTTTGAAGGCCGCGATCTTACTAAAATGAGCGAAAAACAGATGCAGAAGATACGGGGAAGGGAAATCTCTATGATTTTCCAGGATCCGATGACATCTCTTAACCCAACGATGAAAGTTGGTAATCAAATTGCCGAAGGTCTCATTAAGCACCAAAAGATGAGTAAATCTCAGGCACAAAAGAGGGTTGTAGAATTACTTGAGCTCGTTGGTATTCCCGATGCGGAAAACCGTATGAAGCAATATCCGCACCAGTTTTCTGGAGGAATGCGTCAACGTGTGGTCGTAGCGATTGCCCTGGCTTGTAATCCGAAATTGCTGATTGCGGATGAACCAACAACGGCTCTTGATGTAACGATTCAAGCGCAAATTTTAGAGCTTATGAAAGATATTCAGAAGAAGACTGATTCTGCCACTATTTTTATTACCCATGACCTGGGTGTTGTGGCGAACGTGGCTGATCGTGTAGCGGTTATGTATGCTGGACGCATTGTCGAAATCGGAACAGTTGACGATATCTTCTACAATCCTAAGCACCCTTATACGTGGGGACTGCTTGGTTCTATGCCGTCTTTAGACAGCGCAGATGAAGAACTATATGCAATTCCAGGGTCACCTCCAGATCTGCTTGATCCGCCAAAAGGGGACGCCTTTGCTCCTCGTAACCAATATGCTATGCAAATCGACTTGGAGCAAGAACCTCCGATGTTTAAAGTATCGGATTCTCATTATGCTGCAACATGGCTGCTGCATGAGAATGCTCCTGATATTGATCCGCCTCCGGCTATAAAGAAACGTATGGAGGGCATGGCTAAAACGGCTAAGGCAACGGAAGGTGATCGTGTATGAGTCAAGAAAAATTACTAGAAATAACTAATTTAAAGCAACATTTTAAAACAGGTCGTCACAGTGTCGTCAAAGCCGTTGACGGATTGACGTTCGATATCTATAAAGGTGAAACATTTGGACTTGTAGGAGAATCAGGTTGTGGAAAATCCACAACAGGCCGTACCATTATCCGCCTTTATGATGCAACGGACGGCAAAGTGCTATTTAACGGGGAAGATGTTCACGCTAAGAAAAGCCGCGATGATCTTAAAAAATTTAATCGTGAAATGCAAATGATTTTTCAGGATCCATATGCATCCTTAAACCCTCGTATGAAGGTTGAGGACATTATTGCGGAAGGGATGGACATCCACAACCTTGCTGCGGATGACAAGGCCCGGACAGACCGTGTGCATGAACTTCTGGAAACAGTTGGCTTAAATAAAGAACACGCGGCTCGTTATCCTCACGAATTTAGTGGCGGCCAGCGTCAACGTATTGGGATAGCAAGAGCGCTAGCTGTGGACCCAAGTTTTATTATCGCAGATGAACCGATCTCTGCTTTAGACGTATCTATTCAGGCACAAGTCGTTAATTTGCTTAAGCAATTACAAGCAGATCACGGCCTCACGTATTTGTTCATCGCCCACGACTTATCGATGGTAAAATATATTAGTGATCGTATTGGGGTTATGTACTTTGGCAAAATGGTTGAGTTAGCCAGTGCAGAAGATCTGTATAAGCACCCGATTCATCCTTATACACAATCCTTGCTGTCGGCAATTCCTTTGCCTGACCCGGATTATGAACGTAACCGTGAGCGTTTCACTTATGATCCTAGTGACCACGATACAAGTGAAGAGCCAGAATTTAGAGAAGTGCGTCCGGGACACTGGGTATTATGCACAACGAAAGAATATGAACACTATCAAAAAGAACATGGAACGACTGTAAAAAGTTAGAGAATGATAGAAGAGGCCTTGCACCATAAGAAAGTGTCAGGTCTCTTCTTTTTTGGGAAGATAATAATCTTCTAGAAAACAGCATCTCTAAATATTTCTACAAAAAATGTCATAAAGTACTATCCAATGTGATGGTTATTCTTATATACTTAGGAGAGCATATAAAATAGGAGTAGGATATCATGAAAAAGAAACATCTCGTACTCTTTTTGACAAGTCTGCTTGTGGTGGTTTGCGCATTCCCTATACATAATGTACGTGCAGATGAAGCAGGTCCTAAAGAAGTACAATTGCTTGCCGGGAAGAAACTTGGGCTGAAGACCCTTAAAGTGCCAGAGAGTGCAGCCCGCTTTTTGTACGATTCTGGTTTAGATTTTGATTACCCTGAAGCTGTGCGGGGAATTTATGTAACCGGTCCATCAGCAGGTGGATCAAATATGGAGGAACTAACAAAACTGGTTGAGTCAACCGATTTAAATGCCATGGTTATTGATATAAAAGAAGACCACGGCAATATCACCTTTGAACCTCCGGAAGGTTCTCCTTATGAAGATATAGCACAGCCTTATATTGATGATCCGCGGGCTATGCTTGAAATGTTGGAGGAAAAGGGAATTTATCCAATTGCAAGGATTGTCGTTTTCAAAGATTCATTACTTGCTAAGAAGCGTCCTGATCTTTCCTATACAAAAAATGGAGAGGTATGGGTGAACGGAAAAGGTGAGGCTTTCGTAAATCCATTTATGAAAGAAGTATGGAAATATAATTTAGAGATTGCAAAAAAGGCTGCAGAGCTGGGATTCCAAGAAATTCAATTTGATTATGTGCGTTTTCCAGAAGGCTTTGGAACACGTGATGAGATACTGGATTACAGCCAAGGTGATTATGCGAATTTGGAAATGAGTAACGTGGATAAACGTGTCAAAGCGGTAACTGATTTTGTAGCATATGCTGAAGATGAGCTAAGCCATTATGATGTGGATGTCTCCGTTGATATTTTCGGTTATGCGGCCACAATTGAGGAAGCTCCAAATATCGGCCAGAACTTTTCGAAAATATCCAGTCACGTTGATGTGATTTCATCGATGATTTATCCGAGCCACTGGGGACCATTTTTCGGCTTGGATAAGCCCGATAAGCATCCGTACAAGACGATAAGCTCGTATGCAAAAATAGAGAATGAAGTATTAAGTAAACTGGAGGATCCTCCAACATCGCGCCCATGGATTCAGGATTTTGAAGCACCATGGCTCTATTCTGGTCCTGCAAAGCAATATGGCAAAGCAGAAGTGGAGGCGCAAATTAAAGCCTTACAAGAAAATGGTATAAATGAGTATTTAATTTGGAATGCTACGAATAATTACACGCCTAATGTAGATTATACACCGTAGTGTTCTGACGAAAGCACTGGGGGTCCCCAGTGCTTTTTTGATTAGAGAAAAGAACAATCGGGAAAGTAGAAAATAAGCGCGTTTTCAAATGTATTTAACAATTTTGCAATTATTCTGTATAATGAAAGATGATAATGATTAAAGGGAGTAGATCAATGAACTGGTATGAAAAGTTGAATCAATATTTTCCAGTAGAGGAAATGAAATCACAAGAACACATGGAAGCTTTGCTAAAAGAAAAAAGTGAAGTGTACTATAAAGATGAAGGTGAATACCATGTGTTGATGTATGCAGAGTTTAACTCGTTTATTTTCATTGACTATGTGTACGTTTCAGCTGCCTCCCGCGGGCAAGGGTTAGGCCATAAGCTTATTGAGAAAATGAAGGCGAAAGGAAAGCCAATTATTCTGGAAGTGGAGCCGATAGACTATGAAGATTCTGATTCGGCCAAGCGCCTTCATTTCTACCAGCGAGAAGGTTTCAAGCATGCACAATCGATCGGATATACGAGAAGGTCTTTAGCTACAAATGAGCCTACTCCGATGGAAATTCTTTATTGGTCTCCCGAAGATGCTTCTGAAGAGAGTATTTACGAACAAATGAAGAGAATGTACGAAGAAATCCACACGTATAAAGATAGTGAATTTTATGGAAAGTCCTATCAACCAGTGGACGAGGTGTTAAAACTAGATGAAGATCGTGATTCTGATGATATTCTGAAAGATTTAAAATAATCAAATGGCCAGATGTAATCCCCGGCTTTTTTAGGCGGGGATTTTCAATCGTTTGGATTAGTTGAAAATATAACCGAGTACACAGGAAATGTTTTTTGCAAAAAAACAGGTTTAAATCATGGCGGTTGGTGGTACTGGGTATAGTACAGTTTGTATATTTTGCAGGATTATTAGTGATTTGCGGTAATTTTTACTTAGGTGTTATAGATTTCAGTTGACATGTGTGTTATAGTTATAATATAAGATTAGATTATACTAATTTTAAATTAATAAGCAGTCAAATAATGAAATACAATACATTTTGAGGAGTGAAGTTTCAATATGGTAACACTTTATACCTCACCAAGTTGTACATCATGCCGGAAAGCAAAAGCGTGGCTTGAGGAGCATAATATTGCTTATACGGAAAGAAATATTTTTTCTGAACCGCTAACGATTGATGAGATTAAGGAAATTCTAAGAATGACTGAAGATGGCACGGAAGAAATTATTTCTACCCGTTCGAAAGTCTTCCAAAAGTTAAAAGTTGATTTCGATCAATTGCCTATGCAAGATTTGTTTGATCTTATCCAAGAAAATCCAGGGTTGCTGCGTCGACCGATTATTATTGATGATAAGCGATTGCAAGTAGGTTACAATGAGGATGAAATAAGACGTTTCTTACCACGAAGCGTGCGTACTTTCCAACTTAGAGAAGCACAACGCTTAGTCAATTAAAAATAAAAAGCTGCATCTCTGATAAATGAGGAGATGCAGCTTTTTTTCTCAAGTAAATGCTAAGCCCGTTCGATATAGGACATGGGATCTTGTCCATACATCCGCTCACGTTTAGCCTAGGCAGTTTGGGTTTTTTTGTTCATAAGATAACCGAAAGCAATGGTAAGCAGCACTACAAATGCAGGGAAGATGTAGTGAATGATGGAATTCGGTTCAAGGTATGTTATGATTCTTCGGTCTTCCAGGATCATTTCACCAGCTGTAAAGGCGAGAATCCCTGCTCCTATATAAATAAGAATCGGAAATTTATCCATTAACAATAGGATAAACCGGCTTCCGAAAATAATAATTGGAACCGAAATCAGCAGGCCGATAATCACAAGCAAGACCTCACCATGTGAAGCCCCAGCAATCGCTAGAACATTGTCAAACCCCATGACGATATCTGCAAACACAATGGTCTTTACGGCAGTAAAGAGGTTATCACTACTTTTAATATGTTGCGTATCATCTGTATCAGTTAGCAATTTAATCGCAATATATAAAAGAAGGATTCCACCAATTAAGCGTAGAAATGGTATGTGCAGCAAGTATAAGGCCACTGTGGTCAACAGGACTCGGGCAGCGATGGCTAAGCCTGTCCCTAAAAAAATCGCCTTATTTCTTTGATGTTTAGGAAGATTCCTACTTGCTAAAGCTATGACTACTGCATTATCTCCACCTAAAATAAGATCAATTGACACAATGATAAAAATAGGTTCAAGCAAGTCCCAATTCATTCGAGAATCCTCCTACAATTTAATGACAAACGATTTAAAATAAGCTACAATGGGAAGTCAACCTTTCCCTAAAAAGCTTGGCAATGGTCAAACGTTGAAATCAAGCAATTTGTTTTCCATTTACTGATTCCTGTCATACAATAAAAGTAACATCAATCTTTATAAGTGTTACCCATCACGATGGTTGAAGTTTTTGCCTAACGGGTAAGGTAAAAGTAAGCGTATTAGGGTGAACGATCCCTTCCGCCATACTAAAAGATAGAAGGGAGAGAGACACACATGGAAATCGAACGCATAAACGAGAACACTGTTAAATTTTACGTTTCTTATCATGATGTTGAACAGCTCGGATTTGACCGTGAAGAAATTTGGTACAATCGTGAGCGAAGTGAGCAGCTTTTCTGGGAAATGATGGATGAAGTAAACGATCAGGAAAACTTTCAAGCTGATGGACCGCTGTGGATTCAAGTTCAAGCTATGGACAAAGGTTTAGAAGTGATCGTCACAAAAGCGCAGGTTTCCCAAGATGGTCAAAAGCTCGAACTCCCTAGTGATGACGGCAAATCGATTGATGTACCGATGGATGAGAAACTAGAATCTTTACTTGATGATAAATACAGTGACACAGAACAAAGTGAAACAGAACCAGGCAATGAAGAACATGATTCAAAAGAGGGTGTCTTTGAACCATTGAACTTTACGTTGCGTTTTAATGAATTTGAAGATGTCATTCAGCTGAGCCATTATATGACGAATGAGCATAATATGGATAATTCTCTCATTCATTTTGAAGACACCTACTATTTATATATTCAATTCAATGATGAAAATATGAATGATGATGAACAAGAAAATATTTTAAGTCAGCTAATGGAATATGGACATGAGTCTTCTGTAACCATTTATCGTCTTCAAGAATACGGTAAAGTCATTTTCTCTGAGAATGCTTTAACGCAAATTAAAGATTATTTTCCATCCCATTAATAAATGTGCACACTGCATGAAGTGTGCTTTTTTTTGTCTAAAAAAAAGGAATTTTCAGCTTTATGGCGAATAAGGTTTAGGTGGAGGTGACGTTATTGCTGTATGCATACGATCATCATGGAAAACTTTGCTCGTTATATCAACTGTCCAGAAAACGCATTGAACAGGTGAGGCGCGAAGTGACGTACTATTGTCCCACCTGTAAAGAACCCCTTCAAATCCGTTCCGGCCTCCATCACATCCCGCACTTTGCTCATTTTCCAACCAGCCAGTGTGAACGAAAATCCCAAGGTGAGAGCGACGATCACGAATCAGGAAAGTGGCTGCTTTTCAAATGGCTGAAAGATCAGGGGTACAAGGTTGAAATGGAGTATTTTATCAAGGAAATAAACCAGCGCCCTGATTTGTTCTTCATAAGTCGTGACAAGCGGCGAATTGCAATTGAACTGCAGTGTTCTACTATTCCCCCCGATATCATTGAAAAGCGAACAAACTGTTATTACGAAGCAGGTATCTTTCCGCTATGGATTGTCGGGGGCCGACACTACCGGCGAAAAGGAAAGCATCAACTGCTGCACACGACCTTCCATCGCTCACTCCTTTATTACTTTCATCATTCTTACTGTATGTATTACTTAAACGTAAATGCCCAGTCGCTCATAATTGTCGATCATATACTCGGATTTCCGCATTCTTATTGCTTCGCCAGGTCCCGCACTAATTCGCTTAACTCTATTACCTTTCCTCAACTTTTCGTCCCGTCCAACTCTTCGATGAATTCCTATTTATATTTTTGGGAAAAATACTTGTTCAAACTCCGTACGTTCTATCAGAAATCAGTGGGAACTGAGGAGCGTCAATGGCGCCAGTTTCTGTACTTAAAAGGAAAGCATTTCTCGTTAATTCCTTCCGTCTGCTGTCTGCCTGTTCCGAGTCAGTCCATTTATCCTGTAAAAGTCTACATGTGGCAGACAAAGTTTGTCCTGAATTATTTTATAGATCTACCCTTAGGAAGTTTAATAAAGCTCGGACATCGTGAAAAATGCCTGACCGTCAATCGTTATCAAACAGACCCTGTACAAGAATACTTACAATTACTTGAACAGATGGGATATGTAACAAAATCCCCTAAGGGAAATTGGATAAAACGAAAACAAATCACCTTTCCTACTCATATTAACCAGGCTTTGGAAGAAGATAAACTAGTGATGAATGTTTTAAAAAATATGGTGCCCAGACATAATAATGTATCGTTATAGGAAGGATTTTTCACTAAAAGAATCGAATTTTTTAGATGGCGACATAATTTGGAGGAGGATGTACACATGGCATCGACAACAAAGCAGTTACCAAAACGGGAAGAAATCCCTGAGGAATTAACATGGAATCTTGAGACGATTTTTGCGAGCGATGAAGAATGGTATAAGGAATTCGAGGAAATTAAGAAGCTGATTCCAGAGGTACAGGCTTTTAAAGATACCCTGGGAGATTCAGCGGAACAGCTGTACCAGTTGTTAACGCTGCAGGATAAAGTATCAAACAGAATAGGAAAACTATTCACGTATGCCCATATGCGCAGTGATCAGGATACGGCTAATTCTCATTATCAAGAAATGAATGCGAAAGCGGAAAACCTTTTGACACAAGTTTCTTCTTCTATGAGTTTTATCGTTCCAGAGATTTTATCTCTCTCAGAAGAGAAGGTTAAGAGCTATATAAACGAGCACGAGAAATTGGAGCAGTATGAACATACGCTGCATGAAATTTTGAGAAGAAAAGAGCATGTACTTAGCGAAGAAGAGGAGAAGCTGTTATCAGGGTTCTCTGAGATTGCTTCAAGTCCTTCCCAGACATATGGAGCTCTTAGTAATGCCGATTTAACCTTCCCAACGATTAAGGATGAAGAAGGAAATGAAGTAGACTTAACTCAAGGCCGTTTTGTAGGGTTTTTGAAATCTGAAGATCGTGAAGTAAGGCAGAATGCGTTTCAGGCCATGTATGATACGTATGGATCGTTTAAAAATACATTTGCTTCTACTTTAAGCGGCCAAGTGAAAAAAGATAATTTCTTTGCGGAAGCGAAAAAGTATGAAAGTGCACGGGAAGCGGCGCTGGATGGAAACAAAATTCCTGAATCCGTATATGATAATTTAATTGAGGCAGTGGAGGAACGGCTGCCGCTTATGCATCGTTATGTAGCGCTTCGTAAGAAAGTCCTTGAACTAGATGAATTACACATGTACGACTTGTACACACCGCTTGTGAAGGATGCTGAAATGGAGGTCTCCTATGAGGAAGCACAACGGGTCGTTCTTAACGCACTAGAGCCGTTAGGCAAAGATTATGTGGACGTGGTAAGGAAAGGGCTGACGAGCCGCTGGATAGATGTCGAGGAGAATAAAGGGAAGCGGAGTGGAGCCTATTCCTCTGGACATTATGGCACAAATCCGTTTATTTTAATGAACTGGCAGGATGATGTCAATAACCTTTTCACATTGGCTCATGAACTGGGGCATTCGCTGCACAGTTATTATACTCATAATAACCAGCCATACCGGTACGGAAACTACTCCATTTTCGTAGCAGAAGTAGCTTCCACTTGTAATGAGGCATTGTTAAACGATCACCTCATGAAGAAAACGGATGATAAGAAGGAGAAACTGTATTTATTGAACAACTTCCTGGAAGGTTTCCGGGGTACGGTTTTTCGGCAGACGATGTTTGCTGAATTTGAGCATGAAATTCATATTCAAGCACAAAAAGGTGAGGCATTAACAGCTGATAAACTGACACAGCTATATTATGACTTGAATAAAAAATACTTTGGAACTGAGCTAGTTATTGATGAGGAGATCGGGTTAGAGTGGGCAAGAATTCCTCACTTCTACATGGGCTATTATGTATATCAATACTCAACTGGATATGCTGCAGCCACAACCCTTGCTGAACAAATTCTGACTGAAGGGGAACCTGCTGTTGAAAGATACATGAGCTTCCTGAAGGCGGGGAGCAGTGATTACCCTATTGAAGTGTTGAAGAAGGCCGGGGTAGATATGACCTCAAAAGACCCTATTTTAAAAGCATTGGATGTATTTGAACAGAAACTTGATGAGATGGAAGAATTATTACAATAAGAATGAATGAACAAGCTGCCTCTTTGACTAAAGAAGCAGCTTGTTTCATTTTATAAATCCGCGAAATTTCTTTCGGTGAAAGATTAAACTGACGAACATATAAATTGAAACGAATAGGAGAGGGGCGGAAATATATAACGGAAACAAGAGCATTAATCCGAAAATGTGAAAGAGAATTAGCAACAAAAATAAAGGGATGTAGCCCAAAATGACCCATCGTTTCATGACAGAAACCTCCTTTTTATTTACTTTATGAGCCAATCTCTAAATCATTCCCGGAAGTATTCTTCAATTGACAACATTGTGAACAATTGGCTGATCGCATTGTTCACTGTCCACAGTGTTGATATACTTAAATAGTGAAGAAATTCACATTAATGCTGTACTGTGTAACCAATCCCCCTAAAAATAGAAGCATTAGCAGTTGACTGCTAATGCTTCCTACATAGTGTCTTCTATTTGTATGTTACGAACTGATATATTGCCAGAAAGTACCGTATTTCACTGGAACCTCCCGGACTTTTTGTCGTAACACTAACTTCTTCAATTCTTTTTTTGTCTGCTGTTCTGTCCAATCGTAGACGACGGATATTTCTTTGTTTGCGACAAAACGATAATGATGTAAAAAGTCTTCCAATTCAGGTTTTACTGCAGGCTTTGGATCCTTCTGAAGCATTTCTTTTAATACTTTCACGTAAACATCATATGAATAAAGGCCGGTAATCTTTAGTCCTGCATCTTCTTCAGATTCATTAAATACAACCATCGTTGGTGTGGAATCTACATCCATCTCTTTTGTTAGTTTCAAATCACATCTCAGAGCTCTGTGTGCAGCATCCGCATGTAAGTCTTTTTTAAATTCACTCACATCTAAACGACTCTTTCCAGCACATTCAATGAGAACATCTTCGTCCGAGATATCTTTTCTATCCAAAAAAACATATTCCTGCACTTTTCTAAGAAAACGCATTCCAGCTTTCTTGCCCTGTAACTCCGCCGCCTTTACTGCTAGTGCTGTTACGAGAGGCGAGGATATCGGGTTTTCAATCCACACGTCTCCATCACAGCACATTCCTGTTCGTGTTCCTGTTTTATCCCATACTTTCTTGAGTATTTCTCGCTTTTCGGATTTAAACTGCTGCAGGGAAGCTAAATCTCCGCTAATGATGGGACGAATTGTAAAGAAACGTCCGTATTCGATCGTGAGCTTTTTTAAAAACGGTTCAATCGACCAGCATTCAGGACAGAGAGGATCAATGAATACATAAATCTCAATAGGCCGCTTTAGCAAATCGAAATAACCACTAGCGGTATTCTGTTTCCCTGAAGGACTGCTCGTACTTTTCCAACTCACATCGATTCTCCTTTCTCATCTTCTGGTGTATTCATCATATGGTTAGCTGTCATAGTTAAGCGTTCAAACATGAATTGACGGTATGGGTCTTGAATGTCAGCTTCTTCGAGTGCTTTTGCCATGCAGGACAGCCATGCATCTTTTCTTGTTGGAGTGATCTCAAATGGGAGATGTCGTGCTCTTAGCATCGGGTGACCGTGCTCCTGAATATAAAGAGGGGGACCTCCGAAAAATTGGGTTAAAAATTGTTTCTGTTTGCGAGCGGTTTCCGTTAAATCATCCGGGAAAATAGGGATGAGGTCAGGATGCTGGCTGACGTGTCGATAAAAACAATTTACTAACACATTTATTTTGTCTTCGCCTATAGCTTCATAAATGCTGCCGGGTTTTTCGTTCATATAATCCCTTCCTTGTCTGTTTATTCATTTTAGCAACGGTGAAGGTGAACGGCAACTATTCTGATTTTAGTTTGGCCTGAAAGAACCTTTTTATTTTATTATCTGTCGCTCGTTTAGGAATGTGATTAGTGCTTAAAATATCTTCAAAGACTTGCTCCCCCTGCTGTTTAGAGCTTGCTTCTAATTCCAGTTCATAATCAGATTGCCCACAGTAAAAACTGTGATCCAAAACGACTAGTGTATCGTTGTATGCACGCTCTTGTCTTTTGGTAGTCAGAGCTCCGATGTAACACAGGTCGGAAACTGAAACTCCGAGTTGCTCTAACTGTCTGTTGACTTCGGGCGGTGCAGACAACTGATTCTTAAGCCAGAGCCCGGCTTCTGCTTCTGACAGGGTATGGTGCGTTTCCAAAAGGCCATCAGGGTGAGGCTCCTTCAAGGTCAGCGTCCATGTGTCATCCTTTTGTCTTATTCTTAAAGCTGCTCCCTTATCGCGCAGCTGGTAGTCATCTGTTTCAAAATAATAATTTGTTTGTTCCACCTGTTCAATCGCGGCAAAATCAAGTTGTGTGTAAAGCTTGTGGTATTCTTCCTCTGTTAACAGGTTCTTAAATTCAATTTCAATTTCTTGTGCCATAATATGTGTCACCTCTCCTTTAATTATGATTTATAATAGGTTAGAATTGCAAAGGTTAGCCATTATCCATGAGTTAAATTCTGGTGATGGAAAAAGATTGTGATACAATGTTTATGAGTCTAAACACACATATGAAATATTTAGTTTGGTACATAAAGGTGGTGCTCGAATGAATTGGGATACTTTTTTAGCACCTTATGCGCAGGTAGTTGACGAACTTAAGGTTAAATTAAAGGGAATGCGGCAACAATTTGAATATGAACGAGAACAATCTCCCATTGAATTTGTCACAGGGAGAGTAAAGCCCAAGACAAGTATTTTGGAGAAAGCACACAGAAAAGCCATTAATCCCGAAGACATGAGGGAAGAGCTCCAGGATATTGCCGGAGTGAGAGTGGTTTGCCAATTTGTAGATGATATTTATTCTGTCGTCACAATGTTGAGGAATCGCAACGATTTCTCCATTGTAGAAGAAAAGGATTATATAACTGAAAAGAAGGAAAGTGGATACCGGTCTTATCACATGATCATTCAGTATCCGGTTGAAACGATTCATGGAAAGAGAATGGTATTGGCCGAGATTCAAATTCGGACTTTAGCGATGAATTTCTGGGCCACGAATGAACACTCGCTTAATTATAAATATGCAGGTAAGATTCCAACTGATATTCAGGCACGTTTAAAGCGTGCGGGTGAGGCAGCCTTTTTACTCGATGAAGAAATGTCAAAGATCAAGCACGAAGTCCAGGAAGCCCAAAAAATATTTAATCGCAAAGAAGATCAGAAGAGAAAAACGAAGAAATCGTAGAGGGGTGGAAGGCAAATGAAATTCTCAATACTCTCAAAAGGAGATAAAAAGTCGAACGAAATCCGTACAAAAATCAAGAGTTACCTGACTGAGTTTAATTTGGAGTATGATGAGGAGGAGCCCGATCTCGCGATTTCAGTCGGCGGGGATGGAACACTATTGGAAGCGTTCCATACGTACGTTCACCGGCTCGATCAAACTGCCTTCATTGGGGTACACACCGGTCATTTGGGCTTCTATGCGGACTGGATGCCGGAAGAGTTAGAGAAATTGATTATTGAAATCGCACGTACTCCATTTCAAGTTGTTGAATACCCGCTCCTTGAAGTAACGATTCGACCTAAGGGTGGAGGGGCAGAAGATCGTTACCTGGCCCTCAATGAGTGTGCTATAAAGACATCAGAAGGCTCTGTCGTATTTGATATCGAAATCAAAGGAGATCACTTTGAAACCTTTCGCGGAGATGGCCTTTGTATTTCCACCCCTTCAGGAAGTACCGCGTATAATAAGGCCCTGGGCGGAGCGATTCTTCATCCTTCGCTTGAAGCGATTCAAATTGCCGAGATGGCCTCGATCAATAACCGTGTCTTCCGGACGATCGGTTCACCGCTCGTTTTACCCGGTCATCATACGTGCCTTCTGAAACCGTTGAATGAGCGCAGCTTTTTATTTACGATTGACCATATTACGAGAACTTACAAAGACGTAAAATCGATTCAATGTCGTGTTGCGAAAGAGCGAGTGCGATTCGCCCGTTTCCGCCCATTCCCGTTTTGGAAAAGAGTTCATGATTCCTTTGTCGCGGATGATTATACACCTGAATGAGTTACCAGAAGGAGTGGACCATTGAGCAAAAATTTGCAGGGAAAACCGTTCAGAGTTTTCTAAGAGAGGAAGCGCTTTTTTCCAGACAACTGTTAAAAAACGTTAAGACTGGAGGCGCAGTGTTAGTGAACGATACTGCAGTTCCTATTTCTACTACATTATCAGCCGCCGACCGATTAACGGTCTTATTTCCTGCAGAAGTACGTTCAAAGGTTCTGATCCCGGAGCCCGTCCCGCTTCAGGTTGTGTATGAGGACGAAGATGTTCTTATACTTGATAAACCAGCTGGAATGGCGGTGTCGCCCACTGCTGATCACCGTTCTGGAACGCTCGCAAATGGGATCGTATATGATTATGATCAGAAGGGCTATGACTATACGGTCCATATTGTCACGAGGCTGGACCGAGATACATCTGGCCTGCTTCTTGTTGCCAAACAGCAGTACAGCCATGGAAAACTATCTGCAGCTGGAGAGATCAAAAGGGATTATACAGCGCTAGTACAAGGAAGACTCTCACCTTCATCAGGTATGATTACGGCCCCAATCGGAAGAAAAGCCGGGTCGATTATTGAGCGGGAGATTACCCCACATGGGAAGAAAGCAGTCACGGAGTATGGGGTGACAGAAGTGTTAGCAACTGCTAGCCTAGTTCATATTCGATTACATACAGGGCGCACCCACCAAATTCGAGTTCATATGAGCTATCTGGGCCATCCATTGGTCGGGGATACGCTATATGGGGCATCTGGCTCGAATATAGCAAAAGGACATGCGTTACATTGTCATCGCTTAGCGTTTAACCATCCTTCTACTGGAGAAGAAATTAGCTTTATGTCTGCACCCCCTCAAGTATGGTGGGATCCGGAAATTTAAGGGCTGGGACAAGCAGGATGGTTAAGGCATTATGATTGTGCGTTAAGTTGTTATTACTTAGAGCTAGGAGAGTATATTTTGAGATAGGTCACTATCTTTTTGAGACAGGGTTTATCTTACCACGCTAGGTCACTATAAAGTACTCATGTTAAAAATAGAAGGAGCGGCTTGCAGATGATGCAGCCGCTCCTTCTTGCTTTTTCGTTATTCAACTGCAAGAGACTTCACAAAGTTGTTACCTTACGAATCGTAAAGAGAATTCCACTCAAGCAACGCCTCAGCTTTCACGCATGATAATTGAACTTTTCCTCGACAAATGGCATCGAGGAGGGGACACTTACGATCTCTTCCTCCGGGAGACGGAAAGCCGTTAGTTGATTGCCGAATACACAGCCTGTATCAATATTGACGGTGCGATTAACGAAACGTGGCTCATACACGGGAGTGTGTCCGTACACAATCCATGTATCGGCCTTGTAAGTTTGTGCCCAGTCTCTACGCTCAGGGCGTCCGTCTGGAAGCTTCTCCCCTGTGATATCTCCATACAGTACAAATGTTCTAATCCGCTTGTTTTCCTTGCCGATATCCTCAGCACGAATGCCAGCATGAGCCACCACCGCCCCGACTTCTGGGAGCTGTAGATACAGTGGAGATGTTTCAACTAGTTCCATAAACATCTGTTTGACTTCTTGCTGTTCTGCTTCAGAAAGGTTGCGATATTCCGCTGTTGTGGTTTCAAGTCCGTGTTTCTCTTGAACAGGATTTCCTAGAAAGAAGCGGTATAACTTGCTGCAATGGTTGCCGGGTACGTACAGAGCAAGCTTTTGTTTGATCACTAACTGGTAGACAAACCGAATGGTCTCAATGGAACGGGGACCGCGGTCGGTAATATCGCCTACAAAGACTGGCACTCGCCCTTCTGGGTGAACTGGGAGGTTGTCTTCCCATTCGTAGCCGAGTACATTAAATATATCAATTAGTTCATCGAGACAACCATGCACATCTCCGATCACATCTACTTGCATAATAATCCTCCTTGTCCGGAAAATACCGTCTGAAAGCAAAAAAAGGTGGATTATTAGAGCTTTCCACCTTTTCGCATTTCTATTCAAACATATAGGTTCTCGTCCGCGATTTCACATTTAAGACAATGCCAACCGCCAGCAAATAAGCGAGTGTAGAACTTCCTCCATAACTTAAGAAAGGAAGAGGCAGTCCTGTGATCGGCAGCAGCTGCAGCGACATGCCGATATTTTGGAACACTTGAAACGTGATCATGCCTACGATGCCGACAATGATATAACTGCCAAAAGAATCATTACTTTCCATGGCAATCTGGATCATTCGATAGAGCAATAAAAAGAACAAGGTCAACACTAAACTTGCCCCAATAAACCCGAACTGTTCTGCGACGGCTGTGAAAATCATATCGGTGTGACGTTCGGGAACAGAAACTTGGAAGTTACCGATCCCTTTTCCAGTCAGCTGTCCAGACCCGATCGCAGTGATCGATTTAATCAGCTGCAGTCCGTAACCTTGTGCGTATTGCTCAGGTTGAAGCCATCCGTAAAACCGGGAATCGACGTGAGCAAAAATGGACTCTTCTAAATAGTCGGTTACAACTGTGAAATTTAAGAAAAACATTGAAACGGTTACACCAATGACTAATAAAACCGAGCTGAAGATGGAGGTAAGAATTTTCCATTGAATTCCTGACACTAATATTAAGAAACTAGAAATGGCACAAAGTACGAGAAAGGAGCCAAGGTCTGGCTGAACAGCGATCAATCCCATTGGTGGGAGGGAAAGACCGACTAATTTACCTAATAGTAAAAAATCAGATTTAACGGTTTTGGTGCGATGTTTCTCATGGTGCCTGACAATCACATGAGCTAACGTGATAACTAAAAAGACTTTGACAAATTCAGCTGGCTGTAAGGTCACCCCTCCTGGTAACCTGAACCAGCTGGTTGCACCTCCAGAGGTGACAATGATTTGTGGCGGGAAACTAAAAAACAACAGCAAGAGCATGAAGACACCGAAGCCGTACAGGAACCATACGAGATGATGCAGTCGGTCATAGTCCATGATCATGACAATGGCAGCCCCAATGCCGCCTAAGATATACCAAACGATTTGTTTTAAGTATGAGCCCTGATCCGTTTCGGATAAGAGCGGGTCCAATGTGTATAAAGTAAAGCAGCTGACAATTCCTAATGCGACGACTACGAAGATAATCGTATAGTCTATTGTTGATGGTTGTTGAGTTTCATTCATCTTTGTTCCCTTTCTCTAAACATTCTCTAAAACAACGTGTATCATTGTAAGTGTACAACATTCACGGACTTTTTTTAAGTAAGGTTTTTTATTTTGAAAAAAGAACCGACATTTATTGACAAAAGTATGACGTGCTATTAGTATAATAAAAGTTTATAAGAACGAAGGGGAGGGAGACGTATGGAACATTTAGATGATCAAGAGCGCCGTGATGTGTGGCAAACCATTCAAGATGCTTTGTTTAACGATCAAATTGACCAATTCAGGGCAGAATTTCTTGAACTTCATCCATATGATCAGGCGAAAATTTTTGAAGAGGTAGCGGACGATGTTCGGCTGCAAATCTATACGTATCTATCCCCTGAAGAAGTTGCAGATGTGATGGAACATATTGATTATGATGAAATTGAGCCGTTTTTCGTTGAAATGGATCCGAGATTTGCGGCACAGGTTTTTGCTGAGATGTCTACCGATGATGCGGTTGATATATTAAATGAGCTTGATAAAAATAAAGTCGCCAGCTTTTTAACGATTATGGATGATGAAGCAGCTGATGAAATTAAAGATTTGCTTCATTATGAAGAGAAAACGGCCGGATCGATTATGACGACTGAGTTCGTAGTAGTCAAAGCAGGTATGACGATTCGTGAAGCCATGCTGCATTTAAGAAAAGAAGCACCTGATGCCGAAACGATTTACTATACGTATGTAATAGATGAAGACAAGCGGCTTGTTGGGGTCATTTCGCTTCGTGATTTGATTATCTCAGAAGAGGATTGGTTTATTTCTGATGTAATGAGTGAACGCGTAGTGTCAGTGCCTGTTGGGGAAGACCAGGAGGAAATTGCCCGGATGATGCGTGACTATGACTTCCTAGCCTTGCCGGTTGTTGATTTTCAGGAGCATTTATTAGGGATTATTACCGTCGATGATATTATGGATGTTATGGAAGAAGAAGCTAGTGAAGATTATTCGAAGCTTGCTGGGATTTCCGATGTGGACAGCCCGGATGAAAATGCTTTTGCTTCAGCGAAAAAAAGATTGCCGTGGCTCGTTATTTTGCTGTTTCTCGGAAGTTTAACAGCCAGCCTGATCGGACGATTTGAGAATACGTTGGATAAAGTGGCAATATTAGCTATTTTTATTCCGTTAATTGCCGGCATGGCCGGAAATACAGGTACACAAGCGCTGGCTGTGGCTGTTCGCGGGCTTGCTACTGGTGAAATTGATAAGCAAGGCAAGTTTAAAATGATCATGCGTGAAGCGGGAACTGGACTGATCACAGGAGTGAGCTGTGGTGTGATTATTACGCTTGTCGTTTATTTATGGCAGCACAATTTCTACTTAGGATTGTTAGTGGGGTTATCCATCACGTCAACATTGATCGTAGCGACGCTGGCAGGTTCTCTTGTGCCGCTGGTCATGCATCGATTTAACATTGACCCGGCCGTAGCCTCCGGACCCTTTATTACGACGATCAACGATATCATTTCGATTTTAATCTACTTTGGAATGGCTACTGCATTTATGAACTTGCTGATATGATACAAAAAGTCCCGGGTTTCCTTTGATAGGAAAGGCCGGGATTCGTTTTATTATTTTTTAGCTAATTCATCACGGTCTGGACTTAGCGGAGGCTGTTCCATCCAGTTGTGCTCAATCATCAGATTTGCTCCATCTTCGGAATACTTACCAATCTCCGCGGTCAGTCGTGAGTATTTTAAATGAATGTCGCGTCTCATGGTCGTGGCCATACTCGTACCGTAATACCCAATGCCAATTGCGATTAGTGCTGTGACGTGAAACATCATCAGTTTATCGGAAAAAGGCGGTGTCGTCGAGGTCGTGACTTCCGAATCCCACGTCACTGCGGCCGGGATATCATCTTTGCTCAGGATGCTGCCAAATACTTCGACGTGTTTGGCGGCTATATTTTTTCCTCTAACCATATATTGGCTGACTTTTTTAGATTTGGCTGCTTGACTGAAGCCAATTAATACTGCTACTCCCAAGCTGTTGCGTTGTATGTTGTCGTAAAGATTCGTGATTTCTAATGACGTTAGTGGCCGTCTCTCCCCAAACCATCCGGCAAGAAAATGCTTATTGGATACAAATTCGACTTGTTTAGGATAAGGGAGATAAGGAGGACGAATATAAAGTCCTTTTGACAACAAGATTTGATTAGCTTTTTTATGAACGTCACCGTACTCTTGTAAGCATTCGAGAAAAAAGGCATGGATATCAGGTCGTCCTGCCAGAGCTGTTGAAACACTATGTGCGTTCAAACCTAACTTCCCGAGCTGCTGAACATAAACCAACATAAATGAATCAGAAAAAAGTCTCGGAGCGTTCACATTGACATCGTCCTCCGTAAAACCAGCCGGGACAGCGAAGTTTTCCTTGCGCATCAGCTTCGTTAATTTTTGAATATGAGAGGATGAGATCTCCAGGGTGTATTGCAGAAGACGGCGTATCTCATCATCTTCCACATGGTTCAAAAAATAACGAAGCATACAAACGGTTAAGGTATCGTTTTGATAGGACCCCCAAATTTGGGAGATCTCAGCTGATGTTAGTCGAGCATTATGTTCTGTTTCCATTGTATAACCTCCCATCGAAAAATCATTTTATTGAAGTGGGTTGTGGACAAGCATACTTGGCATGAATGTCATGTCGTAAGGTTCTGGACATGGAGATGCCGATATTTTCAAGGTTCGCCAGACTCGTTAGATATAGCATGAACTTGTCGCTAAAGGGCGGGGATGATTTCTTGTGAAGTCTTGTACGTTGTAACATGATCGATTTATAGTGTGTGTTTATGTGGGAAACATTATTCCTAATGAACCAAATACAACCAGGGATGAAGTCTTTTCCAACTGCTCAGGAACCGAAATACGAGGTGTAATTGTAATTTGTATGAAGATATTATAAAATAGGATCAGGTACTAATAACAAATCATAATACTTAGTAAGACCCCAAGGAGGACTTGTTTTATGAATGGATCTTTAGAAGGCCGCACTTATGTTGTCATGGGTGTTGCGAATAAGCGCAGTATTGCGTGGGGAATTGCACAATCATTAAATAAAGCAGGAGCGCAGCTGATCTTCACCTATGCTTCAGAACGATTTGAGAAGCCAGTCCGCGACTTAGCTAACACACTCGAAGGACCGGAATCTTTATTTTACGAATGTGATGTAACGGATGATGAGGCGATCAACCAAACGTTTGCAGCGATTCAACAGGATGTCGGAGTCATTCATGGCCTGGCGCACTGTATCGCCTTTGCCAACCGTGAAGAATTGAAAGGGGAGTATGTCGACACAAGCCGGGACGGTTTCTTGACCGCTCATAACATTAGCTCCTATTCCTTAACAGCTGTTGCCCGAGCTGCTAAGCCAGTTATGTCTGACGGTGGTGGGATCGTCACCCTTACGTACCTTGGCGGGGAAAAAGTAGTGGAAAACTACAACGTCATGGGAATTGCGAAGGCAAGCCTTGATGCCAGCGTTAAATACTTAGCGAATGACCTCGGTAAACACAAAATCCGTGTTAATGCGATTTCAGCGGGTCCGATTCGTACACTGTCAGCCAAGGGTATTGGCGACTTCAACAAAATTTTAACAGAAATCGAGGAGCGTGCTCCGCTTCGTCGTGCTGTAACTCAGGAGGAAGTAGGCGACACAGCGTTCTTCTTAATGAGTGATCTTTCAAGAGGAGTTACCGGTGAAATCATTCACTGTGATTCTGGTTATAATATTGTAGGGTATTAATCCATCCCGTCCCTGAATGGAATGTTTCCACATTACAATCAGGGGCTTTTTTTTATGGCATAGAGGAGCTTTACGGTGGAGATTAAGCATGATCAAACGCGTTAGGTCGGAATGGTGCTTCGTTAAGTCGTTACCCTTTTGAGATAGGGAAGTATAATCCTGAGATAGGTCGTTATGTGATGGAGACAAGTCGTTATCCCTTTTAGTTAGGGGGCTATCCTGTTATAAGGACTGAAAATGCAGCACATGAAAAGATAGGTGGGCATATACATAGAATGACGACCAAATGAAAAAGGGGAGATACCTTAAATGGCAAGTAAAAAGAAAACGGCAAAACCTCCTGTTCTGTATATTACACAACCCAACCTCGAGCCGGCTGAAATATCCATGCAAACGAGTTATCATAGCGATGCACAATCGGTCCAACCACCGAACCAGCAACAAACATCGGACCAAACGACTTCCTCACAACAACCACGGCGAGTAAATAATTTTCAAAATCAATTGCGGCAAAGAAACACATATCGTAAAAAAGTAACTAGAAATCAAAAAGATGTACCTAAACAGCAAAATACGGAGCCGGAGGATCAATCCTCTGACAATAAAGAGAATCGAACAAAATTTCGTGACATGACGATTGAGGAGAAAGTGAAGTATTTCGTTAACCTTCCTGCACAAGTTCCGAAAATGAAGTGTGAGGTAGCAACGGCGGAGGAAGGCCAATTCCGCGGATTTATCGAAGGGTATAAAGAAGGCATAGTTGAAATGAAGACACTCCAGAAGCCTTTCGAAAAGCAAATAAAACTCCAAGATATTCAATCCATTCGTTTACTTGGGTTCTAGTTCCCGAATGAGTACCGACGAGATGACATCGGCTAGTTTAGACCGACGTCATCTTTTTTTGTCGGGAAAATAGACCTCTACCTATAACACCCTAATGGTTTCTGAGTCATATAATATACAAGAAAAAATAGGAGGTGGATGGATTGAGTAACAATAATGAGGATTTCCAGAATATTTCTGGAAGAATTATCGATATGATAGTAGGTTCCACATTAAAAAAACATGGCGTAAAGCTCGACCCTAGTAGAATAGATCCTGAGCAAAGAGAAGAAATCAAAAAAATTGTTGAAGATTTAAGGAAAAGTGCGGACTCGTTAACTAAAAAAACAAGTGAAGAAGATAATAATGAAGAAGATAATAAAGATGAAACAAATAAATAGATTGTTAAGCTGAAACCGGATAATGACCTCCATTGTCCGGTTTTTTATTGGTCAGGGAAGAGGGGTTCATTCTTTCCATCGAATCGTCGTTACGTCAGATTTACGACAACTGAGCCTTCTCCTTTTTCACGGTGACTATTTGAAAAAATCATCAAGATTTTAAGAAAATAGGTATGTATATAGAGACAATCACCCTTCCCCTTTAAGGCTATCCGCGTAGGATAGTATTAAATAGCAAGAAGGAGGTGTCGTAACATGGGAATGTCAAGTTATGATAAAAAGAGATTGTTAATGTTGGAAAGAAGAAATGATGAAAGATGCCAAGATCAAGAGCCGGTTACGTGCGAGGATAAGTGTGACCACAGCTGTGATCATCACTGTGGAGACCATTGTAATGTATGTGACCAAGGGCCTCAACAGTGGAATGCGCTAGACCCGACTATGGATTTTCCTTTTGGGAATAGTATCGACCAGGATGCTGAAGCAGAACTGAAGAATGTGCAAAAGTCTTTCGAATCGATTGTAATCAAAGATTCATGCGATGTAGATGTTAGAACAACTGATACGCAGTTAGCTGTTAATATTCAGGTGGCTATCCAAGTAGCTATTGCCTTGATTATCAGCATATCCATTGCAGATAGTGAAAGAGCTAACTCGATCACTCAGGATATAGAAGCACAGTTGAAATCTGCTCAAGTAAACAAACAGCAAACGTATATCGAGAACTCACGCAACGTAACAGTTGCAACAGACGATTCAGATGTTGCAGTAAACGTTCAGGTAGCCATCCAGGTACTAATTGCATTGGTAGTCCGTCTAGGTATCTTGTAATGTAATGGTATATTCATGCAAAAAGAGGTAGAGTACCCTCAAAGTTGATGACTAAATCTATTTAAGGGAGATGCCTAACCTCGTAATTTGGCATCTCCCTTTTCCTTTATTTAAGATGAAAGGGAAGGACTATGTATAAAAAAAGAATATGAATATGAAGAGGGAAGAGAATCCGACTTCACATATGCATGGTCGAGCGAATTTGACTGCATGATTGAAAACCCTTCAAGGCCGGAGTCACCTTTATAAATGTTTTAATGAGCGGAAAGTTACGGTCAATAAAGACGGGTTTCTATTATGTCCCTCCTTCACCGTCTCATAGTCAGTGGCTCGCAATCTTTGTATGAAGTCAGCGATCAACTTGCTCGAAATTGTTCACAAGTTAAACATGGATTTCCTTCAGTTTTAGAGTACTCAAGGTTTATCGGATTGGAGTTGTCCTACATGAGTGTGGGCTAATTACTGGATAACCTCTTCTTTTTACAAGAACATGACAGGTTATGAAATAGAGGGGGTATCCAACATGTAAGGTTGGACCCCCCTCCATTTCTAACCGTTACTTGAAGTTAGAAGACTGATCAAAGATTACACACATGAGTCTAATCATTTTAGGCAGCTAAGGGGATTAATAAAGATGACTCCGGTTTAGTACACCGAAGTCTCCTTATAAGTGCATAATCCCTTTACGCCTGTTTTTTCATTTGATAGGTTGAAGTTTCCGCATTGACACTGCTTTAAAATAGTGCTGAAACAGCTGGCAGGCAAGTCACGTGGCAGAAGCAGTCTAGATCAACTGTAATACATATGCCGGTAGCACTCAAGTCTCCTGTCGCCTGTTCTGCCGGGCAATCATGCTTGCATTCACAATGTTCGTCTTCATCAGGAGAAAGAAGCAATTCCAACGTAGCGCAGCAATCGTCGTCTACATCTTTCACACGGAAGAAGAAACTTTCTTTAATATCAAAGTCGTCACTGCCATTCTCGCAACGTTTTCCTCCAAACCCTTTAAATGGCTTGCATGTTCCTTTGCAGTAAAGAATAACAGGGATGGTATCACGGCCATTTCCTCCGCCGGCACCGCCAACCAAGTCATCGATAGACTGTCTGCATCCGGAATCACAGCAGTTGTTCCCAACTACATCATCTTGTGCTGCTTTGATATCTCTAAGGATATCGCAAACACAACTTTCCACATCATAATTTCTTTCTTTACAGCCCATTTATTTAACTCCTTTCTGATTTCCAAACGTATTGACGTATTGTCCTTAATAGACTATGTAATTATGCCCTGTGGGTGTGGGCATCTGACTGTTTTATAAGAATTGCTGAGCAGAAAGGGATGATTGGGCAGGTGACCATACCAAATAATGAATTCAACCATAAAATATCAATGACTTTTAATAAGGAGTTGAAATGAATGTCTGAAAAGAAAAAAAAGGTGATCCATGTTAAGGATCTTGTTATTAAAGCAGACAATGTTGTCATCGAACCGCAGCATCACGACAAACACGACAAACACGACAAACATGATAAACATCATGACTGGCGCGATAATGATCCTTTCTTTGGCGGACGCAGAAGGGAACATGATGAGAAAAAGGATAAAGGTCATGATGACGAATCAAGTTCACGCGGAGGGTTTTCCTGGCTCTAATTTATTGGTAATGGTGAGGTCACTACAAGGTAGTGGCCTTTTTCTAACGATTAAGGAGGAAACAACATGGATATGGGATGGTTTGCATTTATCGTATTAATCTTTGCCAGCTTTCGTTTTACAAGACTAGTCGTCGATGATCTTATTTTGGAATGGGCTCGCAAGCCGTTTGAAAAAGTAGTAACAAGTACGGATTCAAGCGGTCATACAGAGGAATGGAGAGAGCCAAGGGGGATAATCGGTGAATTCCTCCACTGTCATTGGTGTGTAGGGGTGTGGTCAGCTTTCCTCATGATCGTTATTTATTATCTGATTCCTTACGGTGAAATAGCTCTGCTGATATTGGCATTAGCCGGTCTGCAATCCATTATCTACGAATGGAGGGAGCACTGATTGGAAAGAAGCAAAAGTCTCTCGTCAAACTGATGCAGGAAATTGACAGAGAAGTAAATCAATCAGACGGTTTAATGAAGAAACCAGAAAAGCGTTTTACAGAGTGGCAGCGAGACTTTGATGCCTGGGAGAAGCGTTTTTCAAAAAGGATGACCAAAATCGAGAAGGAACTGAATAAGCAAATGAAGAAGATGGAAAACTTTTTTGAATAGTTCGGCTAAGAACAGGAATACTTTTAAGCAAAAGGGGTATCTACTTATATAGAAGAAAGGGGGGGGAGGCTTCAATGGGATATGTTCTTCCAGTCACCCACTATCAGTATATGGATTATAAGAAACGAGTCACTCAGACGGCGAGATCACCTTTTGCTTTAGAACCTGTTTTTAAAGCTACTCTCGAACAAAAATTGGGGAACGAACAGGAGCAGCAAGGTCAACTTCAGAAAAAAGAAGACGTAAAGAATGAACGTTTGCATCCATTATACACCCCAGCGACGATTCACTATCATACCGTCCCCCATACTCAGAACGTTCCAGAAAAAGTTTATTCCAATGTTACCGGGAAAGGGCTTTACTTCAGTGAGAAGGTGTAGTCCTATTCCATGCCACCGATCAAGGAGTTTTTCCTATGTCTTTTAAACAAATCAATGAACACTGTTATTATTATCACGCGGCCGTGAACATCGGGTATGTTCATCAGGGAGCGACTGGGCTGCTTATTGATACCGGAATTGATCGCTCTTCCGTAAAAAAAGTGCTCAAGGAACTCAAAGCCAGAGAGCTTCCCTTGACGCACTTATTTATTACGCATGCCCACGCGGATCACTATGGCGGTGCTGCTTATGTGCAAGAGCATCACCACGTACATACAATAGCCCCTGTGTTGGAAGAGGCGATTCTACGAAACCCTCAGCTTGAACCGCTTTATTTGTTTGGCGGAAACGACCCATTAGAGGAAATGCAAAATAAGTTTTTGCAAGGTCCAGAGATGCAAGTAGATCAAATCGTAACAGAAGGCTCTCTGTCTTTGGGTTCATTGCAGGGAGAGGCGTATTTATTACCTGGGCATAGCTATCATCAACTTGCTCTTCACATTAAAGGTGTCTTATATGCGGCCGACAGCTATTTTAGTGAAGAACAATTGCGTAAGCACAAAATTCCGTATGTGACAGATGTGGATTTAACACTTAAAAGCCTGCACAAGCTCTTAGAACTTTCCTGTGAAGGGGCTTTGCCGGGCCATGGAGATTATGAAGAGGAATTCAAAGAGACCATTCAGGCAAATATAACGTATCATGAGCGACTCTTACACTGGCTTGAAACTTATCTGCAGTCACATCCAGAAGGTATTACTCATGAACAAATTATTTCAGCTATGTGCCAAAATTATGAGGTGAATGCTCCTCAATTTTCTCAATGGCTGTTATTTAGAACGGCTGTTACGGCCTATCTCGTTGCCTTAAAGAAACAGGAGCGGGTACAGGATAAGGTGGAGAAGTTTCGCTGGACTTTTTACCCTGTTAGTAAGGCATAATAAAAAGCTGTTCACCCGGTGTGTATTCAGCCATCAAAATTTGGTCCACACTCGAAAAACTTTGGTTGCGTAATTCATTTTGCAGCCATTGTTTATCAAATCCGGCTTCTTTCAGGTTATCCCAAATGACTTCTCCATCGCTTATAAAAATACTCGATAAAGAAACAGTAGATAAAGGGAGGTTCAAATCTTTCCTGGTCGGCGTCTGATGCTCCGATTTCTTTAACACGGAAATCGATCCATCGGTTTCAAGTACAGCATATTGTACGTCTTTTATCGTGAACACATCTTTAGAGCGCAATAAATGCTGAAGCTGATTAATATCTAATTTATTCTTCTTCAACTGCTTTTTCATGATTTTACCTTCATGAATGACGAGGGAAGGACTGCCTTCGAGAAGATGCCTTGTCCCTTTGAATTTTTGAGTTATAAGTTCGGTTACGGAGATCAAAATCCCCCAAAGGACAATCATAAACGCCATTTGTCTTAGTCCAACTTCGCCGTCATAAAGGGCATTCCCCACTAGCTCGCCTAATACTAAAGCAGAGATAAAGTCAAAGGGCGTAATTTGAGTAATTTGAGTTTTCCCAAGGAGCTTGGTTATAAGAAATAGGGCGAAGAACCCAAAAATAATTTCAGCGAACATTTGTAGATAAGCCATACCATCACCTGTTCCTCTAGCGTATTGTCTAGCTATCATTCTAGACGAAAAGGGTGGCTTCTATACAAAAAAGATCTGCCTGTGGTTAGGCAGATCTTTTTCATTTATAAGTCTTTAATCATGGTAACGTGGGGTATGCCGGCGTCCATAAATTCTTCAGAAACTGTCTGATATCCAAGACTTTCATAAAAGCCTTCCGCATGCGTTTGGGCATTGAGTTTCGCCTTCGAATAACCTGCGTGTTTAATGACGTTTTCCATATGGTCAATCATTTGCTGGCCATACCTATGACCTCGGTGAGCTCTTTCCACGCAGATTCTCTCAAGCTTTGCATAATCTTCGATAAATCGAAGTCTGGCTGCTGCAAAGGGCTTCCCATTCAGGTAGCCGACGAGATGTTTAGCGGAATCGTCAAAGGCATCGTGTTCATCGGCTTCTGAGACACCCTGTTCATCAATGAACACATTCCGGCGTATCTGAAAGGCATCGGTTAATTCTTGAGGATTTCTAACGGTGCGGATATCCACCTGCATTACTCGTCACCGAATCGAAAGGTTTCGTAAACACTCCAGGCTCCATTTTCTAACTGATAAAGCAGTTGAAAGCGATCCACTTTGTCTACGATATCAAAGCTATCCATACTTAAACTTCCATATACATCGGAAAACTCTTCATCAGAAAGCTTTTGCGCGATCGTAATGTGAGGTACAAAAGCATACTCCTGATTATCAGGCATGGTGCCATTACGTAATTTCTCGTTCAGTTGAATAATTGGGTCAGTGGGATTGACTTTTAAATAAATCGTGTTTGTTACAGGTGAAAAAGAACTGACCTTTGTTACTTCTACTGAGAATTGAGATGTATCTTTGGCGATTTTTTCTAACTCTGGAATAACTTCTGCTTCCAGCTTCTTTTCCTCTACTTCAAACGGTTCTTTTAGAGTAATATGTGGTGGAATCAGAGCGTAATGCGGGTCATAACGTTTACGATAAGAGTTCGCTTCATCCTGTACTTTTTTTGATGGAAAAATTGCTATACCATATTTCATTCGATTGATCCCTCCTAAATCTTTCTTTACACGCTACTTACGGCAATTAGCCAAATATCGTTAATAAAGCTCGTTTGAAATCCTGCTGCCAGGACTTCCAGGTATGATCACCATCGAGCTCATGAAACACATAAGATAAAGACTGCTGAGATAAGTATTGTTGTAGATCGAGATTGGGCGTTAGGAAATCTTTAGTTGCCCCATCTGTCGTCTCCACAGCGGTTTCTTTATTCCCAATCGTATGGTAAATCGTCAAAGATGACAAATCTTTAGCTGATTTTACAACTTCCATCACATGAGGATCTACATAAGGGCTTTGCATAATTACATTGCCAAATACGTTTGGAAATCGGGTTGCTGTCATTAAGGCCAGCGTACCTGCAAGTGAATCTCCAACGAGAGTACGCCCATTTCCCATATAGAAACCGGGAAGCTCTTCTTCTAGAAAAGGAACAACTTCCCTTACTAAAAAGTTAACATAATCACCTTGCTTGTTTCCATCAGGATGGTACTTGTCCCGACGATCATGCTTATTATGATAATGAATGCCAATGAAAATTGTGTTTTCAATCTGTCTATTCGCATGAAGCTGATCACTCAGCGTCGCAGCGCGTCCCATCTGAAAGTAGTCGTTTCCATCCTGCATAATACAAAAATGGTATTTATACAGGGGTGAGAAATTTTCAGGTGTGTACACTTTTAGTTTCATTTCTTCATTGAGATACTGGCTGTCGATGCTGTATTCAGTCATCTTCCCGTCTCTCCCCATTTGACCACCTCCTAACATCCGATCGAGTTCGCGCATGGAAATTCCCGTATCGTAAATCGTGTAACGTATCCCTTTTATTTTATCATATAATTGTGAAAAAAAGGAGAAGGGAACCGATTTGACCAGGTAGAAAATTTTCCAAACTAAAAAATTATCGAAATATGTTGACATTGATGTCATAGCATTGTATATTAATAGTTGTCCTAACAACAAGATGTTACATAATATGATTCCGTAGCTCAGCTGGGAGAGCGCCACCTTGACAGGGTGGAGGTCGTTGGTTCGAGCCCAATCGGAATCATCCATCAAAGTGCCGGAGTGGCGCGGTTTCCTATTAAAGGGGAGGCCGCGTCACTTCTTTTGTTTTTGGATTTTATCCCCCAGCATCCAGCCATGCTGCTATACGTATATCGGGCTACTTCCATCGTGAAAGGTATTATCACTTTTTGTAAGCTGGTGACTTTATTTGACTAACCTGTTCCATCTCTGAAAAGAAGTAGTATAATGTTATTTGTTGTCACTTGTTAAACTAAGGAAATAAGATTCAAAAAGGAATCTGCATCTCGCTCTAGGAGATAGAAGAATAATAAATGTCAACAGACATAATTAGCTACTATTAAAAAAAGCCAAGGTGTTGGGGCACCCTGGCTGAAAACAGAATGAGCATGAATGACTATTACCGTCTATTTTGCTGTAGAAACGCTATCAGCATACCAAAGCTCAACATTATGCTTATCGCTTCAAACGGAGTCACAGTAATCACCTCACTATGAGAGAGTTACTCATTCTGTGCATAGGACTTGCACCGTTAGTGTAACATAGATTACGTTATAATTTCAGAATATTACAAAAACTGGCGAAAATTACCTAATTAAGAATACCCTATATTGGTCCGTGTTACTGTGTCACTCCGTTTGGCAACTTCACTGTCAATGTATCCGTCTAAGGCTAAAATAAATATTTCCATTGCTACTGAGGATCATGCTCTCAATAAGTTATTTTAAATTAAGGCATTCCTTTTGTGGATTGTGATGGCTTTGAGGCTTCTAATTGTTCCACCATCCATTTGATGAGCTCCTCTTCTTTATCAGTCAACTTCCTACCTAATCCCTGCTCAAAGTCTTGCACAAGTGATGTATATTCATCTGTTTTTGACATGTATATACCCACTCCCTTAATAGACATTGTAGCAATTTCCCCAATAATTTGATAGGTGTATTTGTATTAGTGATTATTTCTTTTGTGATTTTTTTTGTAACAGATGGCAAAAGCTCCTAGTGTGCTCCTTATAAGTTACTAATAGTAGGGCTGGCAAAAATCCACAGAGGTAATCCCTGCGATGTGGAAGAGTATGATGATTTAATTGAGGTGGAGGAAGAGGAAAGAGTTCTTTTTTTCAAATGGTGGGAGACAGCTTGATGGACGGGTTTAAAGTTGTGATTATCGTTGCTGCTATGCTCTTGGGTTTATGGGGGTTCCGATGGGCAAAGGCTGTACAGGCAGGTGGAAACATGGCAACCAAGATTGTTACAAATGAATTTGTTGCTATGTTAAGTTTTGGTGAAATCTCTAGTAGTCTATCAGAAAAAACAGTGGCTACAATGTCTGCCTTGGCCTGGATTCAATCATGGATCCCCTGGTATCCGCCTTATAAAAGGTATGGAAAAAGGCTGAGACAAAACTGAATAAAGCATAAAATAGAGGTTGGAACAAAAGTAATTTTATCAATTGAAAATCCGAACTTAAGTAAAACTGTAATTGGTGCATATAACCGCTGCGAAAATATACTTCGCTTATACAGCCTTCGTTCGTCTTTTTACTTTAGATATTTACTTATGTCCCAGCCTCTTCGGTTGACGGAAGCAATACCTATGAAGTTTTAAACCCCTAAAATTTGTAACTCCCTTGGAAAAGAAGTTAGTACCTTAACCTTTCCGCTTTTATTTATATAAACTTCATCTTCAACGCGTACTCCGCCAAAACCAGGGATATAAATTCCGGGTTCGATCGTAAACACCATACCTTGTTCAGCTAGACCCTCATTCTTTTCATGGATCGATGGTTCCTCATGAACCTCTATACCTAGACCATGCCCAACACGGTTGTTAAAGTAATCTCCATAACCGTGGCTGTTTATGACCTTTCTAGCTTCGATATCGAATGTTTTGACAGGGGCGCCAGCTTCTACGGAATTCACTCCAGCCTGATTGGACTTCAGGACAATGTCATAGATTTCTTTTTGCTTGTCCGCTGCCTCGCCAATTATAAATGTTCTGGTTATATCTGAACAGTATCCGTCCTTAATGACCCCCATATCAATTAATAGGAAGTCACCTTTTTGAAAAGGCCGATCACCCGGGCTGCCATGGGGAAGAGCTGATTTTTCCCCAGATAATACAGTTGTTGAAAAGGAAGGACCTTCTGCTCCGAACTTCTTCATGAGATATTCCAATTCAGCAGTTAATTCTAGTTCAGTCATCCCTATTTTTACTTTTTTAATTCCTTCTGCAAGAACCTTTTCAATGATATAGACAGCCTGTTGTACGTAACCCATTTCACTTTCAGATTTTCTTAATCGTTGTGCGTTAATGGATGGTTGGATGTCTACATAAGAAGCTTCAGGAAAATGAGTTACTAATTGATTATGCTGATACATGCTTACACTCTTCATCTCAAGACCGAAGGATGTGATGTTCTCCCCGAGTGTATCTTTTAGTTTCTTAAATGGGTTTTCTTCATCTGAAATCGGAACGACCTGTTTAACAATAGATTCGTCAGCAGCTACTTCTTCATCCAATGCGGGAACAAATAAGGTGTATTCCTGGTTGCGGTTATCAGCAATTAATCCCATAAATCGTTCGTGTGGATCTGAGTTGAAGCCAGTATAATAGAATACATTTGCAGGTGATGTAATCATAGCCACATCAATATTTTGATTTTCAAGAGAGTTTTGCAGTGTTTCTAATCTGTTTTGATAATTGATAGCCATCGTAAGAACCTCCTATTCTGTTTGCTGAATTATTTATCGTAGTGATTAATATGGATATCGAAATATTGTTCCAGGACAGACGGTTTTTCACTATTGCTGACGTTCGTCTTTTGTTTTGCCTCATGACGAGTGACGATTAAAGAATTCCCTGAAAGTGTAACACGTCCATCCAAGGTGGCCAACGATACGATTTCCCTTTGCGTAAAGTGGGACTCTGGCGAGGTCTGATTAAAATGGCAGGCTTTTTCAAACTCTGATAGTTTTCTTGGTTTCGTGTCGAGGCGAAATAACGTTTCCGATTCGCCTTGGTTATCCTGTCTTTTTAAATCATAAATTCCCTCTTTTATTTTTACCATACAGTACACTCCACTAACATCTTCCCGTGTTTCACCAGTTAAAGGAAGTGGCATCCTAACGGAATCACCGAAACCGACATCCACTAAATACGGCTGGTCCATCTCGACAATAAGGCAAGCATGGCTCCCTTCCATGGTCCAAGAGCCGTCGGGACGCTTAACTGTAGCAGATACAAAACGGCTATTGAAACCAAGGCTTTGTAATAGCCAGTTAAACAGACCATTTAATTCATAACAAAAACCACCACGGTGGTTTAAAATTATTTTTCGATAATAATTTTAAATATCTAATGGGATCGGAACATGGTGGATCACGTTCAAATTCTCAAAAGGGATATGTAGCATATGTTGTAACTGAAGCTCATGAAGTGTCTCCAAAGTTACCCCCTTCGTATCAGCAAGACCCATTCGTTTTAAATACTGATCAACCTCCATTACCAGAATCCTCCTTTTGATTATGGAAAATAAACCGTATCATTCCTACTGATTCATCAATTTAATAATATCTGGATACATATTTTTTTCTTGAAGTTTTAGGGCATCATGACATGGAATGCCGAGGTAATCGCCATTTGAAATGCACGGATAACATCCTCAATGTAACAATCGAACAAAAAGAATACCTGTTGTCCAAGGTCTCTGGATGAATCCATTCCACCGCCTGAGCCCGTCAAGGTTGCCGCAACGAGTACCGCACTTAAAGGTGCGCCGATTTGAACAGCGCTGAGAGCCCCTTGTATGGCAAATGAAGCCAACCCCATCGGATCAAAAAGAATACCCCATTTATCCCAATATTGCAGCCACGGATTCGGTAGTAAAAATATAACGATATTCGTCAAGAAGACGGCGATAAATAAATCACCTTGCGTCTAAATGGTTGCAATTGGTATGCCAATTAACAAATTACGAATCGTACTGCCCCCAAATGCCGTTGTGAATCCTAACACTTGGACACCTAATCAAGGCACCGCTAATGGCAAAAGCAAGGGTGCCTATGATGTTAAGTACTTCCCACGTCATTGTATTTCTTCCTTTTTTAAGTTTAATGATATTCTATAACGATTCGTTCATTTTTCCAACTCATGCATGTTAGACGTTAATCTTATGAGAATTTTGGTCGGTTAACGTAGAAAAATAAAGGGTAGACTTAATTCAGAGGTGATAATATGGATCAAGAACAAGCCAAATCATTTCGGTTGGTGAAGAGGCGGGAGCTGTTGGTGCACGTCAACTGACAAAAGAGGGGTATGCCGATCCGTTAGATGCCCTAATCGTTGCGGAACCAACGCAAAACCACATCAAAATTGCTCACAAAGGGGCATTATGGCCGCAGATTGTCACATGCGGGAAAACGGCTCATGGTTCGATGCCGGATATGGGAACGAATGCGGTGGCTCATATGAATGAAATTATCCATAGGATGTTAGGTGAAGAATTTGAATTAACATACGAAGAAGACGATCTGCTTGATGGATCTACTTACAGCATTAACGTCTTCAACGGGGGAGCCAACACAAACGTTGTGCCTGACCAATGTTTCGTGAATATTGACATTCGAACGGTCCCGTCTCAGGATCATAATCAAATCATCGATCAAATCGACCAAATCATACAATCTACAAAAGGAACATACCCTGATCTTAATGCGGAAATCCGTATTTTGAACGATCAGACTCCAGTGAAGACTTCAAGTGAGGACCTTTTGTTAAACTGGTACAAGACACCGCTGAATCCTCATGTGGTTCAACAACACTGGGGGGAATAACCGGCTACACGGACAGTTCACAATTTACACATGCAGATCTTGTCCAAACTAAAGTTGAGTTCATTCTGTAAGTCTCGTCCTGAGAGAGATTCCCCGTTTTCGGCGGGAATATCATAAATCGTTATTTTGTGTTAGGGTATTTTTTATTAGAAACATTTGCATTTTGTACGAATGAACATAAATGATCCTACAAACAATTTGGTTACATAAAAAGGAGATCGCCATGAATAAAAATTCAAGGAAAGTGGAAATTCTGCACGCTGCAGCGAGCATTGTCAGTCGGGAAGGTATTTTCAATTTTACACTGGAGGCTGTGGCTAAAGAGGCTGGGATGAGCAAAGGTGGTTTACTTTACCACTATCCTTCCAAAGAGGCACTTGTGCAGGGGATGGTAGAGCATCTGGCAGAGAGCTACACAGGAAAAATTGAAAGTAATGCAGAAGATGATCCCGATGATATTGGTAAATGGACGAGAGCTTTTCTCAATGTCACGTTTAACCAAACCTACCCTAATAAAGATATGAACGCAGGGTTATTAGCTGCTAAAGCGGTTAACCCAGAATTGCTGAATCCGATCAAGGAAGCCTATGGCGAATGGCAGCATAGGATCGAACACGATGGGTTGGATCCCGTCATGTCGACCATTATCCGCCTGGCTACAGATGGAATGTGGCTATCTGAACTATTGGATATTTACCAAATCGAAGAGGATAGAAAAGATCAAGTATTAAGAACGCTAGAAGAGTGGGCCAAGAGTAGTCAACTAAACGACACAAACGACTGAACTTCCACCACTCAAACACTTCTTGATCAATTTGCCCTATCTTAATCCGGTTAATCCTCTATGCTCAATTGATGTTCTTAAACAGTTTTTAACGGGTTGTCTCAGATATTAAAATGGACCGTTATAAAAGGCACCTCCATATGTCGTGATTGTATATACGACGTCTGGAGGTGTTTTTTTATGCCATTAATTGGATTAATTTACTGACTCTTTATCATCTTTACGGTTAGAACTAAAAAAATAAATTGCATAAACTGTTTGTTTTAAAATTTTTTTGTTTTAAGCATTGCCATCAAAGGGTTTTTCAAATTCATATGGACCAACACTAATAATTTCCTTTTGAAAAGTGAACCGTCTGGATGGTATAGTAAAATTTGTGTTTTCAAGAAAGCAAAAGATTGACGAATCCAAACGAAAGAATACCATTCATACAGAACTAAGTTAGGAGGAATTTAGATGAATAACAAAACGTTAGTAACGGCAGCTGTTACAGGTGCAGGGGACACCCTTAAGAAGAATCCAAACGTTCCGGTGACCCCGAAGGAAATTGCGGATTCAGCAATTGCCTCCGCGAAGGCAGGTGCAACGGTAGCTCACGTTCATGCGCGTGATCCTGAGACAGGAGGCATCAGCCATAATGTGGAGCATTATCGTGAAATCGTTGATCGGATACGGGAGTCTGAAACAGATGTCATCATCAATATCACATCTGGTGGGGGCGGTGATTTTATTCCGAGCCTCAATACGCCTGCGGCCGGCGGGAATGGGACAGATATTCAAACACCTGAAGAGCGGCATGAACCGGTCGGAGAACTGCTTCCGGAGTTGTGTACACTCGATTGCGGCAGTGTGAATTTTGGAGACATGATTTACATGAGTCCGACCGACTGGCTCCGTAAGCAGGCGAAGTTAGTTCAGGAAAGTGGTGTGAAGCCGGAGCTTGAGTGTTTCGACACGGGTCATATTCGTTTTGCCAAGCAGCTTGTTGAGGAAGGACTTATTGATGGAGACCCGATGTATCAATTTTGCTTAGGTATCCCTTGGGGAGCAGATGCAGATGCTGAAACAATGCTTTATATGAAAAACCGCCTTCCGGACAACGCTCATTGGTCCGCATTTGGCATCGGTCGTATGCAGTTTCCGATTGTGGAACAAACCTCGCTGCTTGGCGGAAATGTCCGTGTTGGTCTTGAAGACAACATTTATTTGAAAAAAGGTGTTGCTGCCCGTAATGAGCAGCTTGTAGATAAAGCGACAGAAATTTTACAGGGGCAAGGAAAAGAACCAATGACACCACAGGAAGCAAGAGACTTACTAAACTTAAGAAACCCTTATGGAGGCTCTAACTAATGGCTGAACTGATTAATGAGGTTAATAAGGTAGCTGTAGTAGGAACAGGTGTAATCGGAAACGGCTGGATTGCTCGTTTTCTAGCTCAAGGATATGACGTTACAGCAACTGATCCAGCTCCGGGAGCTGAAGATCGTATGCGTGAGGCTGTTAACCATGCGTGGCCGGCCCTTGAAAAAATGGGACTGGTAGAAGGGGCATCACAAGATCGACTTCATTTTGAATCAGATCTGCAGAAAGCAGTAACTGATGTTGACTTTATTCAAGAGTGTGTACCTGAGCGTGAAGATTTAAAAAGAAAAGTGTTAGCTGATGTGGATCGCCACACAAAACAAGATGCAGTGATTGCGTCTAGTACATCTGGGATTATTCCGAGTACCTTGCAGGCGGATTGCCAGTATCCTGAACGCGTTATTGTGGCTCATCCCTTCAATCCGGTGTACCTTATTCCACTAGTTGAACTTGTCGGCGGCGAGAAAACGAAATCGGAAGTGATCGAAAAAGCAAGAGTGTTTTATGATTCCATTCAAATGAAGTCGTTAGTCATCTCAACTGAAATTGAAGGACATGTAGGCGACAGGCTTATGGAAGCGATTTGGCGTGAAGCGCTGCACCTTGTAAACGATGGTGTAGCGACTACCGAAGAGGTTGATGCCTCCATTGTTTACGGTCCTGGGCTGCGTTGGGCATTAATGGGGCCATTTTTGACACTTCATCTGGCCGGTGGAGATCAAGGGATGCGTCATATGCTTGAACAGTTTGGTCCTGCTCTGAAACTTCCATGGACGAAGCTTGAGGCGCCTGAACTAACTGATCAACTTTCCAACCGAGTGATCGAAGGCTGTGAACATCAAACAGAAGGCCAATCCGTAGCTGAACTAAACAAGCGACGCGATGAGTTTCTTATTGAACTTTTAGAATTACTGGAAAAATACTGGCCTGCAGCTAATTTAAACGGAAGATTATAAAGTCAATAGAAGAGTTTTCTGAAGGTGAATTAAAAAAACAGAATGGAGGGAAGTTACGTTGTCATTACAGGAAGTTGTTATCGCTAGTGCGGTTCGAACACCGACCGGATCGTTTTCTGGGAGCTTGAAAGACATTTCAGCTCCTGATCTAGGATCCATCGTGATCAAGGAAGCATTAAAAAAAGCAGGAGTCGATTATAAACAAGTTGACGAAGTGATTATGGGCAATGTACTTCAAGCGGGACTTGGACAAAACCCAGCCCGCCAAGCTGCAATGAAAGCAAAGATTCCGGAAACAACCTCATCGATGACCATCAATAAAGTGTGTGGTTCTGGTCTGAAGGCTGTCCATCTCGCTGCTCAATCCGTCATGCTTGGCGAGCAGGACGTTGTGGTTTGCGGTGGAATGGAAAACATGAGTCAGGCACCTTACGTATTGAAGGGGGCAAGAGAAGGCTACCGGATGGGTCATCAAACCGTTGTTGACAGTATGGTTCATGATGGCCTCTGGTGTGCATTCAACGATTACCACATGGGGGTCACGGCTGAAAACGTCTGCCAATCCCATCAGCTATCTAGAGAAGAGCTTGACGACTTTGCTGCTGCAAGCCAAAGGAAAGCGGCTGAGGCTATCGAAGCAGGTCGGTTTAAAGAGGAAATCGTACCTGTTTCCATTCCACAGCGAAAAGGGGAGCCGGTCTTGTTTGATCAAGACGAAGGTGTAAGAGCGAATAGTACGAGAGAAAAACTAGGTAAACTTCGTCCTGCCTTTAAGAAGGAAGGAATGGTTACGGCAGGTAATTCATCGGGCATTAACGATGGAGCCGCTGCCCTGGTTGTCGTAAGCAAGAAAAAAGCGCTGGAATTAGGGATTGAACCATTGGCAACGCTTCGTTCCAATGCCAGTGGCGGTGTGGATCCAAGTGTTATGGGACTTGGTCCGATTCCAGCAACGAAACAGGCACTTGAAAAAGCTGGACTGTCGATGGACGATATGAATCTGATTGAGGCAAATGAAGCCTTTGCAGCACAGTCGCTGGCAGTCGGGAAAGAACTAAACATTGACGATGAGATTTTAAACGTAAACGGTGGAGCCATCGCACTCGGTCACCCGATTGGTGCTAGCGGGGCGCGTATTCTTGTTACGCTCCTGCACGAGCTGATACGCCGGGACGAACGGTATGGTCTGGCCACACTCTGTATCGGAGGAGGTCAAGGGGTGGCAACGATCGTTGAAAGATAGCGTTAGTTAATTTTTTTCAAGGAGTGAGTAAATATGAAACCGATCGTGTCTTCATTTGAAGAAGCAGTAAAAAACATTCATGATGGGGCGACCATTCTAGTCGGCGGATTCGGTCTTGTCGGAATCCCGGAAAATTTAATTCTTGCCCTGAAAGATTCAGGTGTAAAAGATTTAACGATCATCTCAAATAATTGTGGTGTCGATGATTGGGGGCTTGGTCTGCTTCTAAAAAACAAACAGATCAAAAAAATGATTGGCTCTTATGTAGGTGAAAATAAAGAGTTTGAACGCCAAGTTATGGCTGGTGAAATTGAGATTGAGCTTGTCCCTCAAGGAACTCTTGCTGAGAGAATGCGTGCAGGCGGCGCAGGCATTCCGGCGTTTTATACACCTGCAGGAGTCGGAACGCCGATAGCAGAAGGACGTGAGGTCAGGTCGTTCGATGGAAAAGACTATTTGCTTGAAAAAGCGATCTCGGCAGACTTTAGCCTTGTGCGAGCCGCAAAAGCCGATACCATTGGGAATTTAATTTACAACAAAACCGCACGCAACTTTAACCCAATCGCTGCAGCGGCTGGCGAGGTAACGATTGCTGAAGTGGAGGAACTCGTTGAACCGGGTGAGTTAGATCCAGGGCAGATCCATACACCGAGCATTTATGTTCAGCAATTGATTGTCGGAGAACAAGAAAAACGCATTGAACGCCTAACAACAAGATAATCATCGAAGGGAGGAATCATGATGACGAAACAGGGCAAAGCAGTGATAAGAGAAAAGATCGCTAAAAGAGCGGAAAAAGAACTTAAGGATGGATATTACGTCAACCTTGGGATTGGGATGCCGACCCTTGTGGCGAATTACATTCCAGATGATAAGTGGGTGATGCTGCAATCGGAGAACGGTTTGCTTGGAATCGGTCCCTATCCATCTGAAGATCAAGTGGATCCCGATTTGATTAATGCTGGAAAGGAAACCGTCACTGAAGCAAGAGGAACTGCATATTTCAATAGCGCGGATTCATTCGGAATGATTCGCGGGGGTCATATCGACGTAGCCATTTTAGGTGGAATGGAAGTATCCAATGACGGAGATCTGGCCAACTGGATGATCCCAGGGAAAATGATTAAAGGAATGGGTGGAGCGATGGACCTGGTTCATGGGGCTAAACATGTGATTGTGATCATGGACCATGTCAATAAAAACGGTGATCCGAAAATTGTAAACGAATGCAGCTTGCCATTGACGGGAGCCGGTGTGGTTGACCGGATCATTACCGATCGTGCCGTTATAGATATCACACCAGAAGGTCTTGTACTTGTTGAAGTAGCAAAAGGATTTACGATAGAAGAAATAAAAAACCTGACTGAACCAGAGTTAATGGTCAGCGAAGATTTGAAGTTGGAAACTTATTAAACGAATAGTGGGAGGTGGTATGTATGAATAGACCACAACTTGATAAAAGAATTTTTTGGGGTGCGATTTTCGTCATTTGTTTGTTAGTTGCTCCTTTAGCTTTAGGTCCTGAGCAAGGATTAGCTATATTAAACGGTATACGAGGGTTTCTCACTGAAAAATTCGGCTGGCTGTACATGCTGTTTACAGTTGCCATTTTTGGCTTTTTAATCTGGTTAGCCACTGGTAAGTATGCGCATGTGAAGTTTGGTGAAGGGGAACCTGAATTTTCAACACCTAGTTGGATTGCGATGATGTTTACCGGCGGTATCGGAGGCGGCATTATGTATTGGGGGGCCATCGAGTGGGCTTTCTACTATACAGCTCCTCCTTTTGGCTTGGAACCCAAAACGGCTGAAGCAGCTCATTGGGCCGCCACCTATGGACTCTTTCACTGGGGGTTTACGGCATGGGCCATCTTCTGTTTACCAGTTCTGCCGATTGCTTATGCGTATCATGTTCGGAAACAGCCGACATTAAGTTTAAGCGGAGCTTGTAAAGGTGTTATTGGTAAATACGCTAGTGGATGGATTGGTAAAATAATCGACATCTTTTTCATATTTGGTTTAATTGGCGGAGCCGGCACTTCGTTAGGATTAGAGGTTCCGATGATATCTCAGGGAGTTTCTGAATTATTGGGCATCCCGAGATCTGTTACATTGGATGCGGTTATCATCGTCATTTGGACTGGGTTGTTCGGGCTAAGTGCTTTTCTAGGACTAAAAAAAGGAATCAAACTATTAGCGGATGTAAACATGTACCTTGCACTGATACTTGGAGCATTTGTGTTTCTATTTGGTGCAACGGTATTTATATTAACGACCTTCACGAATAGTGTTGGGCTGTTACTTCAGAACTTTATAAAAATGAGCTTTCATATGGACTTTACCAACGGATGGGAGTTTACTCAAACTTGGACCATCTTTTACTGGGCATGGTGGATTGCTTATGCTGCATTTGTAGGTTTATTTACAGCCAGGATTTCCAGAGGCCGAACGATAAGAGGCGTTATCTCTGGTATGATTATTGCAGGAAGTCTCGGGTGCTGGATCGTCTTTTCGATTTTCGGGAATACAGGACTTTACTTTGAACTGAATGACATTGTACCCGTTACTGAAATCTTAGCAAATCAAGATGCCTATACGGCCATCATTTCCATTGTCCAAGCCATGCCATTAGGTAATATTGTACTCGTTTTATTTTTAATGCTCATGATGGTTTTCTTGGCGACAACGCTTGATTCATCAGCCTTTACATTGGCTTTTGTTGCTACAAAGGAAATTAAATCAGAAGAAGACCCACCAAGGTGGCACCGGATTTTCTGGGCTTTTATACTGGCAGTTATATCTCTTGTGTTGCTATATAGTGGAGGACTGGGGGCTCTCCAAACGCTTTCGGTGATTACGAGTTTTCCGCTGATCTTTATATTTATCATTATGGTCATTTCCTTTATGAAATGGCTGAGGGAGGACTATCCGAAGGGTACAACTAAGGATGACTCATCTATTAAACGATCTGAAGCGAATAACAGAGACCAATAGTTCCTTAAATTTGGAAGCAATGATCCTTCCCTCCCAAAGTATTTTGCAAGACTGTTCTTATTCCACATGTACTTCTTCAAAATGATCTTTGTGGTGTCCACTTATAAGTCACTCTTAATACTTTACAACGTCTAAAAGGTATAAAGTGATAAGTAAGGCTCCTCTTTATGTAGAGGGGCCTTTTTTTCGTAATAAAAGATAGCCTTGGCTAATTGTATGTCTCAGTAGATGCAGGCGCTTGAATTCAGCTTGTAATTACATAATAAATATCCTCAATCTCTATACGAAACGATCATGGGGTGGATTAGACAAAAGTTTGAGATTATGGCCTGTTATTTTGCTTCATGCGTTGATTAACCAGCAAAGAAATTTATGGACTGAGGTTTTTTATGTGAAAAAAGAAGGCTGGAGCTATGTAGCTAGTGAGAGTGGCCTTGTTACAATTCTGCTCACGTCTATTGCTGAAATTTATATCTGTCAAAAATTCGATTCGTTAAAACCAGGATACAGAGTCAATAAAGGCTTTAATCTGTGACAATTTTCCCTGGAAAGGAAAACGAACAAATATTATAAATTAATTTATAATATTCGTGTTTATTCAAAATGCCTTAAGATTAACCAAGTAAGCGCTAACAATAAGAAAACGAGTGAAGATACTAGTTTTTCACCCCTTGAATAGTTGTGAAATATAATTTATAATCCAATAATACAAATTTTCCAACTTTTAAAAACGAACGATGTTTTTAAAAGCTATTCGTCTATAACTATATAATGAGTTTGCGTTGATTGTTATGGGTCGCACTATAGCAGGAGCAATTTCTGGAGAGAATGCAATTCGTTGCATCGCCGAAGGGTTCACAATCTCAGGCAAAGGGACAGGAGGATAATAAATACTTATTTGTTATTCTGACATCTAAAGAGGCTGGGGATCCCCATTCTCTTTTTTTTATTTTCATAAAACATAGTGGTTCTAATCAATTGAATAAGGGAGTTAGGATAACATGGAGAGAATTTATAATTTTTCAGCGGGTCCTTCTATACTGCCGCTGCCAGTATTAGAGAAGGCGCAGCAAGAGTTAGTGAATTATGCTGATTCAGGCATGTCTGTGATGGAGTTAAGTCATCGTTCGGAATTATTTACAGAGATTATTACAGGTGCAGAGCAGCTGCTGCGAGAGCTGATGACGATCCCGGAGAATTACAAAGTGTTATTTGTGCAGGGGGGAGCTTCGCAGCAATTTGCCATGGTACCGATGAATCTTTTGGGCAAAAGTGGCAAAGCGGATTACGTCAATACGGGGTCCTGGTCGAAGAAGGCGATCAAAGAAGCCGAGAAATATGGGGACATTCGCGTCATCGCTTCTTCAGAGGATGCAAATTTCACGCATATACCGGCTGTCAACAGCAGTATAATTAATCCAGAAGCTGATTATGTTCATATTACGACGAATAACACCATCGAAGGCACGGCATTTCACAACATTCCAGATACGGGAGATGTACCACTTGTAGCGGATATGTCATCTAATATTTTATCTGAAGATATAGATGTCTCTCAATTTGGGTTGATTTATGCAGGAGCGCAAAAAAATATCGGACCTGCCGGATTAACGGTTGTGGTTATTCGTGAAGATTTAATTGGGAAAGCATCGGAAAACTGTCCGGCGATGCTCAATTATCAAACACACAGCGACAGCGGATCCCTTTATAATACGCCGCCGACATTCGGCATTTATATGGCGAAGCTCGTTTTTGAATGGATTAAGGAAGCTGGCGGGCTGAAGGAAATAGAGCAGGTTAACCGTCATAAAGCTGAGATCCTCTATGATTTTATTGAGAAATCAGATCTGTTCTCATCTCCTGTAGAGAAAGGCAGTCGTTCGATCATGAACATTCCTTTTGTGAGTACGTCTGCCGAGCTGGATGCTGCTTTTATTAAAGAGGCAAAAGTGCGGGGGCTTGAGACATTAAAAGGTCACCGTTCTGTAGGCGGCATGCGTGCCAGCCTTTATAATGCGATGCCGGTTGAAGGAGTTCAATCATTGGTTACGTTTATGAAAGAATTTGAAGATCATTATAAATAAAAGGGGAGATACTGATGGGGACAGTAACAGTAGATAAATTGAACACGATCAAAACGTTTAATAACATTGCGCAGCGTGGCTTGGATGTATTCGACAAGGTGAATTATACAATAGATAACGAGAGTAAGAGCCCTGATGCAATTGTGGCTCGCAGTTATAACATGCATGAGATGGATTTTGACAAAAATTTAAAGGCGATTGCAAGAGCGGGGGCGGGGGTCAATAATATTCCCGTTGATGACTGCACGGAACGTGGAATCGTCGTGTTTAACACACCAGGGGCAAACGCAAATGCTGTCAAAGAAATTGTGCTAACCTCATTGATGGCGCTATCCCGCAATCTATTCTCCGGTGTATCCTGGGCCCAGACGTTAAAAGGGAAGGGCGAAGAGATTCCAAGTCTTGTAGAAACGGGCAAGAAACAATTTATCGGGCAAGAAATTAAAGGGAAAACTTTGGGTGTGATTGGTTTGGGAGCGGTTGGGTCTCTCGTAGCCAATGATGCACTGGACCTGGATATGAATGTGGTTGGGTTCGACCCGTTTATTTCGGTCAACACCGCCTGGAACCTCTCCCGCAATGTACAGCGCGCCATGTCCATGCAGGAGCTGTTTGCTTATTCTGATTACATTACAGTTCATGTTCCGTTAACGAAGGATACGAGCGGCATGTTTAATGAAGAAACCTTTAACACGATGAAACAAGGTGTAAATATTTTAAACTTTTCGCGCGGTGGTTTGGTGAATGAAGAGGATATGGCCGCGGCCCTTGAAAGTGGCAAGGTTGGCAAGTATGTGACGGATTTTCCGAATGAAAAGATCCTGGAAATGGAAAATGCTATTCCTCTTCCACATCTTGGTGCTTCTACGAAGGAATCAGAGGAGAATTGCGCGATTATGGCGGCTCGTCAAGTACAGGACTTTCTGGATACAGGAAACATTAAAAATTCAGTGAACTTCCCGAATGCGTCACTACCTTATACAGGAAAGCGTCGTGTGACAGCCTATCATCACAACGTTCCCAATATGGTCGGGCAAATTACGTCTGCTTTATCAAATTACAACTTGAACATTGCAGATATGGTGAATCGAAGCCGGGACGATTATGCATACACTATGATTGATATTGATAATGAAGTAAATGGAGATATTCTTCCTGACTTAGCAGGTAACATTGAAGAGATTGAAGGAATGGTTTCGGTACGGATTATTTAAACAGGTATATTAATAGCCAGAACATTACTGCGCTTTTTGCAATAATGTTCTGGCTATTTTTTTGGAGGTTGTGGGACGCTAAAAATGAGGTATTTAAGAATTCGGAGTAGTTATTTGAGAATCGTGCTTCGTTATTTGAGAATCCTAGTTCGTTATTTAAGAAAAGCATCTGTTTATTTCAGAATCAGTCCATGTTATTTAAGAATCACGCAGGAAAAACGTCACTACATGTTTGAAAAACGGTCCATAAGATTCAAAAGTATTTTTTATAGATTTGCTTAGCAGTCCTGGTGGCTAAAACCTGAGTGGTTAAGGTCGGATTTGCACTTCCGAGCCCGTTATTTAGGACACTGTTGTCTGCTATAAACAAGCGGCTGACTTGATATGACTCACAGTTTTGGTCGACGACATACCCCATTCTCATGGTGCTCATCATATGGATCATCATGCCGTCGGGCCAATCGGAATGGACCACTTTTCTTGCTCCGGCCTGGAGAAGAATGTCTGCTGCGATTTTTACTAATTGCTGCTTTTTTCGTAGCGTGTTTGTGGTTGGCGTATAACGTATTGATGGGATGGGGCCGTTTTCATCAGAAGCAGCGGCTGAAACCGAAACACCGTTTCTCCTGTCAACTTCATCATCCGTACAAATTAAGATATTAAGGGATGATTTATAATCTGCCATGAGCTCTATTAAATCTTCTCCCCTCACGCGGCCTTTTTGAATGGGATTGTGTGCTGACTCTTTCGTTCTTGATTTACCTAACGCATAGGTGAAGCTTGCCATTAATCCTGGGCTGGTTCCGATCGTTTGGATAGACCCTAAGCCGGGATAATCAAGCCTGGCACCAGATGTGTGGCCGACATATGGGTTTACCGAAGGACTTCCTAAGATAGAGAGCAGATCTTTCTCATTAAAAATTCCAGTGACCATATCCATCTGATGATTTACAAGTCCACGACCTGCCCATTTGTTAACAGGCAGAGCGGAATTCAGCCACAAACGGGGAGTTTCGATGGCACCCGCCGCTGCAACAATGCAGTCGGCAAATAATTCTTCCTGTTCTCCTGTCCATGTGTTCCTTGCTTTCACTCCAATTGCTCTTACTCCTTCCGCAGGGTGGTTTTCTGTGATGATTTTATAAGAGAATGTATTGGGCTGGACCTCTATATTGCCTGTCTGTAAAGCTGAAGGTACATAGCTGACATTTGTGGAACGCTTAGCAATTTTAGCGACAGAAGGGCCGTGCGGACAGCCGTTTATACAGTGCCCCGCAAGTGTACAGCCTTCCATCCATGACAACTGCTCTTCGGAGTAGGATGGATTAAGCAGTTGTGAATTAGGCGGCAAAATCGCGTTAGGCTGAGGTCGGTATCCAGGAGTTTTAACATCGAGAGTAGGTAATAGGTTCCAGCCGGCTTTTTTTGCACCAAAATAAAAAAGCTCTTCTTTAGAGGTCGTGGGGGCGAATTCTACAGGGAGCTCGGCCTCCACTTTTTCGTAATAAGGGGTCAGTTCGCTGTAAGTGAGCGGCCAGCTCCTATCAATAGAAGCTGGAAAGGCACGGGGAGAATTGGCTAAGTAGTGTTGTGTCGTCCCACCCACGCCTGAATTTTGCCAAACAAATCCCCTTTGGTGATAGGATCTGTTCCAGGGAGGATGTTCTCGATCAGCAGGCCCCCAGCGCAGCTTACCTGAAATTTGATCATTCATATTATTTTCTAACTTATTGTAATTCTCCTTAAACAGGACAACATCTAGATCATTCGGGCAACTGCTGGAAACACCTCCTGGTTCGATGTTTGGATGAGGCCATTTTTTGTTTCCATACCATGGCCCCGCTTCCAGCACAAGCACTTGCAGCCCCAGTTCTCCCAGTTCCTTTGCGATAACCGCTCCTCCGCCGCCTGCTCCGATTACAATTACGTCCGGTTTTTGCATGTAAAATCACTCCGATTTTAAGTTTTGCATGTTTAATAAGTAACCTCGGAAATCTCGATAGCCAAAAGATGGCCCGGGATATCCCGTATAGGACCAGCTGATTGGATACGTACAAAGATGTCTGAAGCTCGGTGGGTTACAGCGGGTTTCACCATAGCCATACCATTCAGAATAATACCCAAAATAAGTTAATTGATAGATAGAATCGACGGTGATCTGGATGAGGACGGGATCATTTCTATAAGGAACTGGAAGCATACCGGGAGGAATTTGCAGATTTAGTAAATAGTCCAGGGCGACGAATCGGTCCTTCCTGGATAACGTTGAGAAAAGTCCTTCGCAGGGAGAAAAAGACGAATGGCCGTACTCTTTATATATGAAAAAAGCGGCTACATCAAGAAGGTGGGAGGTTTTGTTTGCCAGTGGTGTTGGCAGACTGTCAAAAGACATCATAAGGTATTCCCAAGTACACAAGTCCACACCGCCATATTGAAACGTCCAACCAGATTGGTATGCCATGATACTGGATGGGATAAGCGTATCAACCACGGCCTTGAAATTTATTTGGGTAGAGTATGGGCATATAGGGTAACAAGCTGATGTGATCATGTAACCACCTCGTTATTTACCTGCTTAAGGATATAAATTATGGGTTACATTATTTTAGATCTTCTGGAGCGTAAATATGATGAATGAATACTTTTTTTAATCTTGAGAGGTGAAAAGGTCGTAATCACGAAATGAATAAGTCTATTATGTAGAAACCATCCGGCATAAAAAATGTACTGGTTATTACTTGAAAAGCGAGAGCAATACTAATACCTACTACTACAACTGTTGTGATCATATCTATAGCTTTAGTCAAAATCGATCCCTCCGTCTTTATGGTCAACCTCATTATCATCACAGTAACAAAGTATTTTCTATTATTCGAATAAGTTGTAAACTTTATGAAGGTTTAATGGGAAATCGGCGTCCAAAATATGGTAAAATATAGTTGGCATCAGTTATTGTGAGACCGGAGGAAGTTTTATTAAAGCAGGCGGGGGAGATTAAGATGGACAAAAAAATGAAATCGATAATTGGAGTAATAGGCTCTTTTCTTGTATGTTTTTTTGGTTTATATCGCTTACTGGTTGAAACCACATCGACTGCTGACTTATTGCTTGTTCCTATAGTGTTTGCGGTAACAGGTTTTATAGGTGTCATTGGAAATTCTCGTAATTTAATGATGCTAAATAACAGGTCACATTAAACATATGAAAGAACAATACGACTGGATTCGGTGTACAAGAGAAAAACTATTTCAATATTGTGAAACGATTACAGCAGAAAATTATACGTGTGAACTTGATCAATTCGGCTGGGGATCGATTCGAAACCTGCATGTACACGTTGCGGAATGTTATCAATCTTGGCTTGGTAACTTTGGGCTGCAAAAAGGTCTAACATTAGTAACGCCGGAGCTGGCCAGGAATGTGGAAGATATGAGAGAAATTTTTGAAAAAGTAGACCGGTTTGTTTATGAGTTTCTGGATGAGTTTGAAGGCCAGTGGAACATTACTATTTCAGGTCCTGTGTCATGGAAAGAGGGGGAAGAAGAGTTAACTCCTCTTTGGCTCTACACTCATACAGCTACTCATGAATTTCATCACAAAGGGCAAATGGTGTCGATGAGCAGGCAGTTGGGCTACATACCTGAAGATACCGACCTTATTGAACCAGAGAGATAGATAGTTATTAGTACAGCTATGAATGACACGATTTTCTGCTAAGGTCAGCTCGTGTCATTTCTATTTTATTTTCTGCTTTAGAAACTTTAAACCTGCTTGCGTGACATGGGGCTCAGATAAAGAGACAACTAGAAAATCATCAGGCCTTTTGTTTAAGCCGAAACCTGAGGCAAGGCGGTTTTTGAGCGTATGTTCAAGGAGATCATAAAAGGATTCTTCACTTAGGTGTCCTTGCCAGCGATCGACTTGCTTAGGATACTGCTGAATTGCGTCAAGGACTCGCGCGACTTCGCCATTAAATTCCTCAATCGATTTAAAAATGATGAGCACTCCCTTCTTAGTATCTAGATTATTAGATTTTGTGTTGACGATCATATCTCAAAAGAATATGTGTTGTGTTTCTTATACCCTCAATCCTGCATAACGAAGCACGAAATGTCGGGCAGGCGACAGCGGAATCTTGTTACTCTGGAAAGGAAGGAGGTCAGCTAATGGATTCGCTGAAAAGTATGAATGAAGCCATCAATTATATGGAAAAACATCTTCTAGACGAGATTGATTTGAAAGAAGTGGCAAGACGGGCATATTGTTCGGAGTATCATTTTAAGCGAATGTTTTCGTTTTTAGCCGGTGTGCCGTTATCGGAATATATTCGCCGCCGTCGACTGACACTGGCAGCATTCGAGCTTAAAAACAGTCAGGAAAAGGTTATTGATCTAGCGATGAAGTACGGTTATAACTCGCCAGATTCTTTTTCCCGAGCTTTTTTCAATATTCATGGCCTTACCCCATCTGAAGCCAGAAAAAATGGCCATTCTCTTAAAGCTTATTCGCGAATGACCTTCCAATTAGCCATTCAAGGAGGAGAAGAAATGAATTATCGAATCGAAGAAAAACAGCCATTTCGAATTGTTGGCAGGCAGAAAAGGGTTCCGATCATTTTTCAGGGAGAGAATCCGGAGATTACAGCGATGTGGAAAACGTTAAGTAAAGAGGAGATTAGTAAACTTAAAGATCTTTCTGATGTGGAACCAGCCGGATTGATTCAGGCGTCGACGAACTTTTCTGAAGGCAGGATGGAGGAAAAAGGGGAGCTTGACCATTATATTGGTGCTGCCACGACAAAGGAGGCCCCGGAAAACTTCGCCCAGCTTGAAGTTCCAGCCTCAACGTGGGCGGTGTTTGAAGCGGTTGGACCGTTCCCTGATACGCTGCAAAACATTTGGGGCCGCATTTATTCGGAATGGTTTCCGTCCTCGTCTTACGAACAAACAGAGGGTCCGGAAATATTGTGGAACGAGCATATGGATGTAACGTCTCCAACTTTTACAAGTGAAATTTGGATTCCCGTTATTAAAAAAGATTAGCTTTTTGACTAACAAAAATCCCCATTCCTAGGTGCAGGAGGGGATTTTTGCGTTTTTCTATTGATCGGTCAGTTCAATTATATAGGTCCCACGCTCTGTGATTAACGAAAAACGTGTATTGTCAAATTGGTATAAGCTCGTGTCCTCGAGTGGTATTTCGTAAAAAGATTCCGGGAGCGGCTGGGAATTGGGAGTTTCCGTTTGAATGGTTCCTGTTCCATTTAATTGCAGGGCATGCATCGGTTCGTACTCATCGAGTCGTCTCGTATTGGTTTCATATGAGATTGAATCCAGCTGCATCAAGGTTTCGTCGTGATCTTCGAGTTCTTGTTTAGTCACTTTAATGGTTTTGCCGCTCCAATGCTGGAGCAATTCGTTAAATTCCTCAACGGATAAGTATTCTCGGTTCATCATAATCCCTCCTGCTCTTTAGATTTTCCTAAGAGGTATGGAATCATACGGAAACCAAGGTTTTCGGGAGTGTGCGTGCTTGTACTTTTGAATTGTAAGACAGATTAATTGACGGAAGCAGTGCCAAACAGCTAAAGTTACCAGTAATAGGAATTAATTAGATTCTACTCTAGAACGCGTTTGTTTAAAGGGGAAAGCTGTATGCTGGAAGAGATGACAGAAGGGATTTACAAACTGGTGGTTACATTTCCATCAGGGATGCAAGAAGTGAATTGTTATTTGATCGAAGGTGTGCGGGGTTACACCGTCATTGATACAGGCACCTATTCTGAAGAGGCCAAGGCGGGCTGGGAGGAATTGCTGAAATCAGGAGCAGTGATCGAAAAAGTTGTGTTGACACATACTCATCAGGATCATATTGGGCTTGCAAGGTGGTTTCAGCAGGAGAAAGGGGTTCCTGTTTATACATCAACGATCAGTTACAGTGAAATGAAGAAACACCGTGATACGAATGTCGCACGCAATATCGATTGTTTAGTCACACGTCATGGCGGACCTGGTGTTCCCGAGGATGTAGCTGATGATTCGTTTATTTACGATTTCGAACCCGATGGTTTTTTTGAGAAAAACGATCAGATCCAGTTGGGCGACGATCTCTATGAGACGATTTGGACGCCAGGTCATGCTTGGGATCACGTGTGTTTTTATAATGAAGAGAAGCAAGTGATGATGATTGGCGATCATTTGTTAAATCATATTTCCCCTGTGATCGGGCTTTGGCTGGGCGAGGAAAGTAATGTCTTACAGGAGTACTATGGTTCTTTGGAACGCATCAGGACGTATAATGCTCGTGTTGCACTGCCTGGCCATGGGGAGGCGATCAATAATTTAGCTGAGCGGATAGATGAGGTCAGGAATAGGCATGATCAACGGCTTCAAGAAGTGTTGGATAGGGTTCAAGATCAATGGACCACAGCCCATGACGTATGTCAGGCTATGTATGGAACGTTACATATTATTTTATTTTTAAGTCCTTTCATGGCAACACTCACTCGGTTGATTTATTTAGAAGGGCTTGGAAAAGTGGAGCGGAAAATGATTGACGGGAAGGTGTTGTTTCGAGCGTATTAAACGAGTTGCCATAGGCTGCTACAGGGTATAGAACGGAAGGACTTTACTTTGCAAATTGGGGGAGAGTTAAGTATGGATGTTTTAGAAGCCATCAAGGCAAGAAGAGAAATTACTTCTTATAAGGATGAACCGGTTCCTGACGACATCCTGCGAAAAGTGGAGGATGCGGGAGTTTTTGCCCCGACAGGTAATAATCTTCCGTCAAAACATTTGATTGTAGTGAAGGAACGGGGGACGTTGGATAAGTTAGCGGAGACCACTCCCTATATGTCCTGGATGAAAAAAGCGCAGGCAGCTATTGTGGTGGTGGGGAAACCGGAAGTGAGCAAATATTGGCTGCAGGATGCTTCGTTTGCCTGTGCGTTTATTTGGCTTGAGGCTGTTGAAGTAGGCCTTGGTTCAGCCTTTGGAGCCATCTATCATGCACAGGATCAGCAAGAATCAGAGGAGCGCGAAACGCATGTAAGGAAACTTCTCGAGATCCCAGAGGAATGCCGCATTGTAGCGGGACTTGGACTCGGGTATCCGGACCAAACGCCAAAGCCAAAGACCCATGTGCCAAGAGATGAAATCGTCCGCTACGAAACATTTTAAAGAAGATAGGAAGGAATAAGGTTGTCCTAAAAGTGTAAACCACTTAAAGGACAGCCTTTTTACATATAATTCCCACCTCAGGTCATCCATTCATTTCCATTTTCAATAAAGGATCTACTGAACTCGCCTCGCTTTATCGATGTATTGAGATAGCTCCTTAACGTGATGCGATAACGTCCTGTCTCATAGAGATAGCGCCCTGTCTCAAAAAGATACCTCCCTAACTCGACGTCATAAAGACTTAACACACAAACATAACGCCCTAACTTAATCTAAGGCTGCTTGGCAGTAGCAGTGGTTGTTCTACCCTCAGCTGAGCTTAGATAGGGCTTGTTCATAAGCGGCAAGTGTACGCTGAACCTCCTTTTCCCCGTGAACCGTCGACAAACTGTAGCGATTTAATGGCTTCGTATAAATACCTTCGTTTAACAAAAGAAAATCCAACTGTTTTCTCATCGAAAAATTCGCTTGTTGAAAATCTCGATGGTTCCGTATCTTTTCTTTATCGGTGATCACTACATTGAAAATAGATCCGAGACCAATTGTCTGCATAGAAATTCCCTTTTTCTCAAACAGCTCACTGATTCCTTTTTTCAACTGGCGGGTTGTGGCCAGAACATGGTCGATCTCCTGTTCGAGTACGTTAATGGTGGCGATTCCTGCAGCTAGAATCGTTGGATGGCCGTTGTATGTGCCGCTATGAAACAAAACATCCCTTGCTTGGGAGGCATTACTTTGGCTGGAGTCGAACACATCCGAGTTGGAAGTCGGAGCACTTGTCATGAGCACATCTTGTTTTCCTCCTACAATCCCCACCGGAAAGCCGCCTCCGATTACTTTTCCTAATGTAGTAAGATCAGGAATGATCTCGTAAGCGGCCTGAGCGCCACCAAGTCCAATGCGAAAACCTGTCTTGACTTCATCAAAAATAAGCAAGATGCCGAGGTCTTCGGTAATCTTGCGAAGTCCCTCCATAAAGGATTGATCAGCTGGAATAAATCCGCTCTGAATGGGCTCCATAATTACCGCGGCAATGTCATCTTTCTTTTTACGTAAAATTTCTGCTGCAGCATCGATGTTGTTGAATGGCAGCACGATGGTGTGTTCCTGATGATACGGGTCGATTCCTTTTGATTCAATAACAGATGATGGCTCCGCAGCGGGTCCGGCATTGTCTATCGAAGGATTAACGCTCAAGAGGACTTGGTCATACCCTCCATGATAGTGACCTTCAAACTTGGCAATTTTGTGCTTGCCTGTGTAAGCATGGGCCATACGGATGGCTAAAAGGGTCGCTTCTGTACCTGAGTTTGTGTAACGGATTTTCTCCATACTCGGGTAATGCTGCATGATTTTGTGTCCCATCTCTATTTCAAGGCGGTGCGGGGTTCCGAATAAAAACGTCCCACTATCCTCCATCTGGGACTGGATAGCATGCGTCACGGCTGGATGGCCGTGGCCGAGCATCAGCGCCCCGTAGGAGAGGAGATAATCTACATATTTATTACCGTCAATATCATATAGATACGCGCCAGCGCCCTGATCCATAATAATTGGATAAGGATCGAAGGCTTTAATATTGGCTGTCACACCGCCGGGCATCACCTGTTTGGCATTTGCCGAGAACTCCTTGGAATTTGATGTTTTGCTTAGGAATTCCGCTAACGCTTCGTTTTTGATTTGCATAGGTACTCCACCTTTCTAGGAAATTTATATTGCTTATTTTATTTAACATGAAATTTATATTTCATTTTACATCGACGAATCAGATTTGTGAATAGGTGATTTCTTTTATATAATAAATATGAAATATATATTTCATCAATAACTAGGAAATTTCATAGTAAAGGAATCGATAAAGTATGGAAGACAATATTTATCAGTTTATGGCTGAAAAAATTTCACTTATGAGTAAATCACAGAAAAAAATAGCTTCCTATGTTTTGGAAAATACTAGCAGCGCTCCATTTTTAAATGTAGCTAAACTCGCGGCGGTAGCTGGAGTTAGTGAGGCAACGATCGTGCGGTTTGCTTTTTTTCTAGGATACTCCGGCTATCCAGAACTTCAGCAGGCTATGCAGCATGCTGTCAAACAGCAACTATCCACGACAGAAAGACTGAAGATGTCTTCAGAAGTGGGGGGAGGGAAAGAGCAGACAATCTATGATATGTTCCATCATGACCAGGAAAACATTCGCTTAACGATGGAACAACTAGATAAAACAGCTTTTTTTCAGGCGGTTGAATCATTACTTGAAGCAAAAAGCATCTATATTTCCGCTAATCGAAGTGCCGCTTCACTCGGTGTATTTCTTCAATATTATCTCAGTATTATGCTAGGTAATGCTGAAAGAGTTGGGACGGTGGAAAACAGTGCGGAACAGTTATACGAACTAGGGAAAGGGGATGTGGTATTTGCGATTAGTTACTCCCGTTATACACGAAGCACGATCAACATGGCAGCTTACGCAAAACAACAGGGAGCCACAACGGTCGTCCTTACCGATTCTTTGTTATCCCCACTCATACCGCATGCGGATGTGGCATTGACAGCTTCAAGCCAGCTCCCGACATTTATTGATTCTTTTGTAGCGCCTTTCAGTGTAGTTAATGCGCTGGTGGCGGCGATTGGGAAGGAAAGAAGGAGTGAAGTAGAGGAGCGTCTTGAGAAATTTGAAGATATCTGGGGTAATCTGGATATTTTTTATAAGGAAGAAGATTAATAAACCTAAAAGACAAAATTCAAGTCTGCATCATTCAACATTTTTGAATGGTGCAGGCTTTTCTATTATAAAAATTTTGTATAGGAACATCTCAATAAAAGGTGTGGTTTCTCAATGAAATTTGCGCCGAGCCATAAAACAGAATGACTTCTGCAACTTGGCTAAGCTCTATATATTGTTGTACCCTAAAAAGAGTTAATACTTATCATTCAATTCCTTAGCAGTCGTTTTCGGATCAAGAATCGTCATTATAATTGTGATCATGATATCCATTGTCTTTTTCAATGAAGAGCCTCCTTTTCATAAGCTTTGATCACATTATAGAAGCATCCTTGATAAACAAATAGAGAATAATATTAAAGGAAACTTACATTTTTGTAAGGTGTTCTTTTTAGAGAGGAAGATCGGTATGCCGAGCATTATGGTTGTAGAAGATAATCAGGAGTTAAGGAGCCTGTTGACTGATTATTTATCGAAATATGGATATGAGTGTAAGGCTGTTGATAATTTTCAGGATGTCTTAACAGAATTTCAGGAAATTAGTCCTGATCTCGTATTGCTTGATATCAACTTACCGGCTTTTGATGGGTTTTATTGGTGCAGGCAAATAAGAAAATACTCGATGTGCCCAATCATTTTCATATCGGCTCGAGAAGGAACGATGGACCAGGTGATGGCCATTGAAAATGGAGCGGACGATTATATAACAAAGCCGTTTTCGTTTGAAATTGTAACGGCGAAGGTGAAAAGTCAGCTCCGTCGAACGATGGGCGAGTATGCTCTCAAGCAGGAAGAAAAGCTAATTGAATTTGAGGGGTTGACCTATTATCCTGAAAAATTAGAGCTTGAATTTAACGATCAGACTTGTGAGCTGTCCAAAAAGGAAGCAGCGATGATCGAGGTTTTATTGGAGCGGGGAGATAAGGTCACGAGCCGTGATCGATTGATGGAGAAAATGTGGGATACGGATATGTTTGTTGATGAGAACACACTCAATGTGTACATATCAAGACTTCGTAAGCTGCTTAAAGATATGGGGATTGTGAATGCCATTGAAACGGTTCGCGGTGCCGGCTACCGAATAAGAAATACGTGGGATGGATAAATATGAAACTATTTTTACGGAGTCATTTGGCGTTAGGGTTAACCGTTATAGCACAAGGCGTGTTTACGTGGATCTATTTATGGTTTCTAGGGTTTCAAGGCTGGGAGCATGCGCTCTACGTGATTTTGATGCAGGTTTTGTTTATCTTCGGCTATCTTTCCTATCGCTGGATGGAGGAATATAAATTATATAAATGGATCGCATCAGAGGAGGATGGAACGAGGATAGTTCCAAACTTGGGGAATAGTTTTTTCTCAAAAGCACTGCAGCAGAGAATCCTTGCAGAGAAATCTGCATCCGATAAGAAAATTATTGAGAGTGAGGCGGTTGTAAAAGAGAGAGCTACCTTTATGAATCAATGGGTCCACCAAATGAAAACGCCCATTTCTGTCATTCAGTTGATGATTAAAGATTACGATGATCCTGTGTTTCAGGATATTCGAAAAGAGATTTTCCGTCTTGAAGAAGGGTTGAAAACCGTGCTTTATTCATCAAGGTTATCCTTGTTTGAAAAAGATTATTTTATTGAGTCTTTTGCGATTCAGCCGTTTATGCAAAATCTTATTAAAGAAAATAAACGGTTGTTTTTTCAGTTTGGGGTGTATCCGAATATCACCATGGAACAGGAAGAATTGTCGATTACCTCTGATCAAAAGTGGCTCAAGTTCGTGATCGAGCAAATCCTGGCCAATGCTGTCAAGTATTCCACAAAAAAATCGGATAAGCTGGATATTAAGGTGGAGGCACAAAGCGAGCAGGTGAAGTTAACGATCACGGACTATGGAATCGGTATCCCTGATCAGGATCGAAGAAGGGTATTCGAACCTTATTTCACTGGGGTAAACGGAAGGAAGTATCATGAGTCGACCGGGATGGGGCTGTATCTCGTCAAAGAAATTCTGGATAAGTTGACTCATGAATTTTCGATGGAAACGAAAGTAAATGAAGGAACGTCCTTTTGTATTTATTTTGAGGTGTAAAGGAATTATAGAATTAAGGCCTTGCTGTAGTTACAGGGAGGCTTTTTGTTGTTTAACGTAATTATACAATACTTGGCTATGGGTAAGGTTATTTTTGAAATTGGCTACATTCAGCTCGCAAGACTAGTTCATCACCACGGCGCAACAGGACGTGGGTGTTAAGTGTGAAAATATAGCTGAAGCCGGGAGAAACTACCTTCTACCATTGTGAAGTGTGGTTGTTTTTAAACATAGTTCTCTTTTTCACATTGGGTTTGAGGTCATACCGTTATTCCGTAATCGCTTACTTATCCTGAAGACTCAGCTTCGATGCACTTTGGGTTCGTTACGATATATGGGCTCAGGTGGCTGGGAAACGACTCGCTTTCCTGCGGGGGAAATGGCCAGCCTCTTTTAAGCGAAGCCTTCCGGATGCTTGTGAACCTAGAGTGTTTCCGTTTTTCTCACACCATCCGAAGCAACGGAAACATCCCCATAATGCCGGTCTTAGTCGAACATCGCCAAGCCTTCTCTACCAGGACGCACCGGTATTTTGTACATTCTTACAAAAGTGTAAGGTTCATGTAAGGATATACTATCGTAAACACCTTAAGTTCTTTTTACAATAGAGGCACAGTCATTCAAGGAGGTTTCAACAATGGAACATGTGCTTAAAGTGAATCAACTAAACAAAATTTATGACGGAAAAAATCCGTTTCAAGCCTTAACCAATATAACCCTGGACGTAGAACCCGGGGAGTTTGTCGGAGTAATGGGACCATCAGGATCAGGTAAGACAACATTCCTAAACCTTATTTCAACCATTGACCGCCCAACGTCAGGTGAGGTGATTATCAACGGGCAGCAGCCGCATCAACTAAAAAAAGAAAAGCTGGCTAAGTTCAGAAGACGTGAATTGGGATTCGTCTTTCAGGATTTTAACTTGCTCGATACGTTGACGCTGGAAGAAAACATTATGCTGCCGTTAGTGTTAGAGAAGGAGAAACCTTCTGTTATGGAAGAAAAACTGAGCAAAATTGCTAAAAAACTTGAGATTGACAAGATCCTGAAGAAGAGAACATTCGAAGTGTCAGGAGGACAAATGCAGCGTGCCGCTATTGCGAGGGCAATTATTCATAATCCGGCCTTGCTGCTTGCCGATGAGCCGACAGGGAATTTGGACTCAAAATCTTCTAAAGCCGTTTTGGAAGCGATGCTGGATATTAACCGACGAGAGCAAACAACGATGTTCATGGTGACGCATGATCCGTTAGCCGCCAGCTACTGCCACCGTGTCGTATTTATTAAAGACGGTGAACTCTACAATGAAATTTATATGGGAGATAACAGAAAGGTATTCTTCCAGCAAATTATCGATGTCTTGTCGATGCTTGGAGGGAATGCTGATGAACTTTTATCAACTCGCGGTTAAAAATGTTACCCGAAATTTGCGGTCCTATTTGGCTTTTTATTTGAGTAGTTCCTTTGCTGTGATGATCTTTTATCTGTTTGCCATGTTTATCTTTCATCCAGCTTTAGAAGAGGGGTATATGAACAATATTGCTCAGAAGGGCATGGCCGCAGCTGAATGGATTATTTTTGTCTTTTCGATCTTATTTGTTCTCTATTCTGTTAGTGCCTTTTTGCAAACGCGAAAAAGAGAGTTTGGTGTGTTGACAATAACAGGGACTTCACCACGGCAGTTACGCATTTTATTAACGGTTGAAAATATGCTGATTGGTCTTTCCTCCATCGTTTCGGGAATTGTCGGTGGAACGATTTTAGCTAAGCTGTTCTTTGCAGCAGGTGGATATGCCCTTAATATGGAGCCGTTATCATTATATTTCCCGGGAAAAGCGATGGGGCTCACAGCTGCCGTTTTCCTGCTGCTCTTTTTCCTCATTTCTCAGTTCATTCTTTTCTTTATTAAATCAGAGAAGACTGTTGCTCTGTTGAAAGGAGCGAAGGCACCTAAGCGGGAACCAAAGCCGTCCATATGGTTGTCTATCATCGCATTAGGCTTCTTGTGTACAGGGTATGGCATGGCTTTGACAGCTCAAATCAACATGCCGAACGCGGTGATCATTTTGATTACAACGGTGGTTGGCTCGTATTTCTTTTTTAGTCAATTAAGCATTTGGGCAGTAAAGCTTTTGAAAAAGAATAAACGCTTTTACTTAAAAGGCTTTCATCTCTTATCGGTTTCCGACTTAACCTATCGTTTAAAAGACAATGCAAGATTATTTTTTATCGTCAGCATTGTCTCGGCAGTAGCTTTTACGGCAACAGGAGTTTTGACCGTTTATAAAACAAATCTGCATGCTGAACGTACCCAATATGAAATCGAATATCTCTCTTTGCCTGATAATGAGGAAGAGGCGGCACACATCAATTCGATTGAAAAAAGTCTGAAAGAAAATGGTTTTGCTTTTACAACCGATGAAATCAAGACGATCGAGGCGCGGTATGAAAAAGAAGATGGATCAGCACCGCCTGTATTAATTTTCTCACAGGAGCAGTTCTCAACATTGCAGCCTGCTGTTCAAGAAGAATCACTTCAGGCTGGTCAGGCTATTTTTTACAAGGATAACCGTGGGGTTTTGAGCAAAGAGGATATCCCGGCAAACTTAGATCTTATGGATACGTCCCGTTCGATTGAGGTGAAAAAGGTCGAGTCCTCTGTGTTATCGATTTCCAGCGCGATGGTCGTGAATGAGGAAACGTTTCAGGAATTAAGGACATCCCTCGAGCCTTCTACTTTGTATGGATATAACTATCAAAACTGGAAGGAAAGCGTGGCGATTACTCAACAATTAAAGGGTCAGTTGTTCGGTAACTATTCAAACATCAATTTTGACTTTACTGCTAAGGCCGTTACGTATTTTATAACTGTGCAGCTCCCTAGCCTAAGCTTATTTATCGGTTTATTTGTAGCGATTGTTTTCTTCTTAGCAGCGGGAAGTTTTCTGTATTTCCGTTTATTCACGGATTTAGAAGCGGAACGTGAAAAGTATAAAGCCTTATCTAAAATTGGGTTAACTGAATGTGAGATGAAGCGAAGTGCCACCTGGCAATTAGGGATTTTATTTTTCCTGCCTTTTCTCATGGCTACTGTTCATACAGGATTCGCCTTAATGGTTTTAGAGAGGGAGGGCTTCTTCAATGTTTTCGCGCCGTCTGTGATCACGCTTCTTGGATTTCTAATCTTACAATTGATCTATTTTATAGTAGTTCGTTTTAGTTATGTAAAAAAATTAACAGCATCCTTCATGGATTAGCACAAAGGGGAGTAGGAGAACATGAAGAAAATAATGGGAATGTTAGTAGTGCTGGCTGTTGCTATCGTAGGATTTATGGCACTTCCGAATGAAGTGACCGATCGGTTGAATCCGTTAGTCCCTAAAGATGAGATTTTTGTACAAATTACTGAATCAGGAACTCCGCAAAGCCCAGGTGGATATGATTACACATTAGCGGGTTTTAACGCAGAGGGTGAAAAACGAGAAGTCACCTTTTATGCGGGTAAGGAACTGCGGAAGAACGCCTTCTTAAAGGTGTATGCGAAAGGAAGTTATGTTGGAGACGTGGGAAGAAGTTCAGGGTGAAGCATTGCCTGAAAAAGCGAAGTGGAAGTTCCTACATTAAAATCATGACAAGAGGGACCATAAGGCAAGCAATGATATCAAAAAACGAACGATAAAATATTAAATCATATAATCGCAGTCATTAGCGCAGTCAAAATACGAAGACTCCTGCGGCAACAGCGCGAGCCAAAGATCCCACAGGAAAGCGTTCTTTGCATTCCGAGGAATCTGAGGCCGTGCTCGCGGAAAGCGAAGTATTTTGACGGAGCGATGGTAGACTCCTTTCATTGGGCACAAATAATCCGAACTGATCTAATCGTTCGGATTATTTTATGCTTCATTCAGTTTTGATCCAGCCTCGTAACTAGCTCGGATTGTCTTTTTTGGAGTTTTTTAATAACGTCATCGTCTTGCGTACATATACAAAGGCCAAATATCCGAATCCGATCACAAGCAGCCCGCACAGCACCACCCAGGCTCCGTTCAGCCACTGCGGAACAAAGAGGGTAAGGAGCGTTAACAGAACCGCTGCGACCATAAAGGCAGATACCAATCGAACGATCATAGAGATCCCTCCAGAACATAATCAATTTTCTTTATTATAACGTTTCGCAATCTATTTTGTCGAAGAGAGAGATTGGTGGAGGATTATGATAAGGAACCACACCGTATGACTTTATCATCTACTCCTCCTGCTTTTGTACCATCTTGACTAATTGGCTGTAACATCGGCTTTTCCTCTTTTTTTTAGTGGTGGTTTAACTTTCCTGTATACATCTAAAGGCCTTTTGCATATAATAAGAACAAACGTTCGTACAAAAGGTGAGGGAAAATGGACTATTCAATTTATCCTAGAAATGATGTCTTGTGCATTGATATGAGATCTTTCTATGCAAGTATAGAGTGTGTCAAGCGCGGTCTTGACCCGAAAACCGCATTACTGGCCGTGGTGGGAGATACAACCAGGCGCGGCAGCATCGTTCTGGCTGCTTCCCCTTCTCTTAAAAAAAAGCATGGAATCAGTAACGTGAGCCGCTTCTTTGAATTGCCGGAGGACCCGGAGCTGGTGATTGCTCCCGCTCATATGGGGGACTACCTGGCCGTATCTGTAGAGATTACAAAGATGATGAAGAATTTTGTACCCAAAGAAGCGATTCACGTATATTCGGTAGATGAATTATGGGTGACAGTAAACGGCCTGCGGACGCTTTATGGTTCTCCTTATGAGATTGCTGAGCTGATTCAGTCCCGGATTCGGGAACAGTTTGGAATTGAGTGTGTCGTCGGCATTGGGGATAATAAGTTTTTGGCAAAAGTCGTTATGGATATTCATGCGAAAAAAGCGAGTGATGGAATTGCCGAATGCCGCTATGAGGATGTCGAGGAGTTGTTATGGCCATGCGACATCCATGAAATATGGGGGATTGGCTCACGGATGACAAGAAACTTGAATCGTATGGGCATTGTGACGCTCGGGCAGCTGGCGAAACATCCGTTGAAATACCTGAAGAAGAACTACGGGATCATGGGTGAACAATTATATTGGCACGCCTGGGGAATTGACCTCAGTCCTGTGTATGGAAATTTTGTTAAAACGGAACAAAAATCATATGGACACGGGATTACTTTGCTGAGGGATTATCAAAAGGAGGAGATCTTTGCCTGTCTGCTTGATCTGTGTGAAGAAGCCTGCCGGCGGGCGCGTTATGACGGCAAGGAAGGCAGGACCGTACACCTGGGCATCGGCTATTCAACCGAAACAGGCGGTGGGTTCAGTCGATCATTATCTGTGCAGATGCCGACAAATTCTACGATGGAGGTTTACCATATGTGCCTGCGCCTATTCAATCGGTTTTACGATGGCTCAAGCAAGATCAGGAGAGCTTCTGTAGCTCTTACCAATTTGGGAGAAGAAACGGACGTTCAACTGAGCCTGTTTGAAGATCGATCAAAAGAGAAAGCACTCGGGGCTGTGATGGACACGATTCGTGATCGCTATGGATCGACAGCTTTGCTGCGAGCCAGCAGCTATACGAGCGGTGGAATTATACCAGAACGCAGTCAGAAAATCGGCGGTCATTATGCGTAAAAGAGGTGAAAGAGATGGAAGGGTTATTAATTCGTGCAATGGAACAAAAACAAAAGCTGGAAATGATTTATTTGGATGCAGACGGCTATATGTCACAAAGAACCATCAGAGTTCTTGAGGTCAGGGAGGAGGACATTCTTACTTATTGTTATTCGCGGAGGAAAGTACGAATGTTTAAAAAAGCAAGGATATTGTCTCTAACCCCTTTAATGCTGCGGCGAAGACGATTGGAGGCACAATAATGGAAGATCGAAATCGAGATAGAGGGACAATCAAATGGACGTCGTTAATGCTGCCGGAACACGTGGAACTTATTAAAGAAGTCTGGCAGGAAGATGAAGGCGTTCCGAAGAAGGTGATCGATGAACAGCAGGCTGAGGAGAATGAGCTGGCCCTTCAGCGTGCAGTCCAAGAAGGGTTACTCGTCAGGATCACTTATTACAATGGATTTAATTATAGCTATAGGAAAGCAAAAGTATTGCATCTGGACCCTCATAGAAAAAAGCTGTCCTGCATGAGCACCAGCCATGAACGCATAACGATGGAGTTTGAGCAAATTTATGAGGTTGTACTGGTATAAGGTAAGTGAAGATTTATTCGTACGTTTGCACAAATAACCCATCATCTTTCAGCCACTCGGCTATGAAAACCGTTTGGGGATGGGAAATACCCTGGACGTTAAGCTGCTTTTGTAACCAGGCTTCATCAACGCCTAAATCAGCAAGTTCATCCCGTAGTACTTTCCCATCCCGGATCAGGGTGACAGGGACATGGACAGAGGCGATGGGCATATTGAAGTCCTCCTGTGTTGTTTTTTGATACTTCGTTTTTTTCAGGATACTGATGGACCCGTTTGCTTCTAAATAACAAAAAGCCACTTCCCGGATGGAGAAGGTTTCGCTTTGTCTGAGCAAGCTCTGCAGTTGATTCAAGTTCATACGATTTTTCTTTAATTCCTCCCGATCTACAACTCCATTTTTTATTAAGGCAGACGGTTTTCCTTCAGAAACACCTCGAAAGGGCAGAAACTTTTGCCCAAGGTATTCTACCAGAAATAATAACACCCCCCACAGGCTCACAGAGTAGATAATATAGAGGACGCCAATTTTATGATCGTAGAGGGCGTTTCCCAATAACTCGCCCAACACAATCGATGCGATAAAGGTAAAGGGAGTAATTTGACTAATAATTTTCTTACCGACAAACTTCACGATGATAAAAAGCAGAACAAACCCTATCAAAAGCTCGGTGGTCAGATAGATGAATTTCATCCATAATTGCTCCTATCTTAGTTGAAAAGTACAACTTTAGGGTTCCCGGTTACAGAGGGTTATACCATCACTCGGGTTCAAGATGCGAAAATAGTCGATCATGGACAGATCCTTGAGGTATAAAACTTATATAGTAGGTCAACAATTCTATTATGTGAGGGGGATTGTCCGTGTATTTTAAATCATCTAAAAGAAATAAGAAAAAAGAGCAAGATTATTCAAAGCGAGAGGACTTCTCCATTGAATTATCAACGAGTTTGGAAGAGAACATCATCAATATTAAGAAAATGCTGGATCAGCCAGGCGATCTGCTAACCAGACCTTTTGTTATCGGGGAAACGGGTCCTGCTTGTGCCATTATTTATATAGACGGTCTAACCGATACGAAAGTAATAAATGAAAGTATTATGAAAAATATCCAAAGTGGAGCCGATGAAATTGGGAAAGGGTTTGAGGAAGCAGAAACAGCTTTATTAGATCGTTTGTCGTATCATGTCATTTCAAGTGCCAGCGTAAAAAAAGTCACGACACTCGACGATGCATCACTAGCTATTTTATCAGGTGAAACAGCGCTTTTCGTTGATGGGACGGACGAGTTATTAATTATCGATACAAAAGGATGGGAAGACAGAAGCATCGAACAGCCTGTTTCCGAAGGGACAATCCGTGGACCAAGAGATGCATTCACGGAAAACATCCGGACGAATACGATGCTGATCCGCCGTCGTATTCGGGATGCAAATTTACGGTTTAAATCACATCAAATTGGACGACGCTCAAAGAATAATTTAACGGTTGCTTTTGTAGATGGTATCGTTCATCCGGAGCTAATCAAAGAGGTTAACAGAAGGCTTGAGACCATTGATTTAGATGATGCTCCGGAGTCAGGTTATATCGAGGAATGGATTGAAGATAGTTTTTTATCACCTTTTCCACAGATGCATAATACGGAGCGGCCGGACAAGGTGGCTACGGCGCTGACGGAGGGGAAGGTGGCGATCCTGCTAGATGGGACGCCATTTGTTCTAATTGCCCCCGCTACATTTGGGGCTATGATGCATTCCCCCGAGGACTATTATGAACGCTGGATGATCGGGAGTTTGCTCCGTACGTTAAGGTATTTTGCTGCGTTTCTTGCTGTTTTTTTACCTGCTTTGTATATTGCACTCGTTTCTTATCATCCAGGGCTGATTCCGTCAAAACTGGCTTTTTCGATTGCGGCGACAAGGGAAGGACTCCCGTTTCCTGCTGTAATCGAAGCCTTTTTAATGGAAATTACGATGGAACTTCTTCGTGAAGCCGGGATCCGTTTGCCTAAGCCTATCGGTCAAACAATTGGAATTGTAGGTGGTTTGGTCATTGGAGAAGCGGCTGTATCCGCTGGTATCGTAAGTCCGGTTATGGTCATTATTGTGGCTGTTACGGCGATAGCTTCATTCTCACTGCCCAGTTATAGTTTTGCGATTTCCATTCGGATGCTGCGTTTTGGATTCATGATTGCAGCAGCCTTTCTCGGTCTTTATGGGATTATTCTTGCTTACATTCTTATCAATATTCACATTGTCAATTTAAAAAGTTTCGGAATTCCTTATACAACACCGTTTGCTCCTGGATTTAAATCAGATTGGAAAGACTTGGTGTTACGCTTTCCGATTCCAATGATGACTAAACGTCCTAAGTTCATGCAGACAGAAGATGATACACGGATCGACAAGGAGGGTAAATCATGAAGTCGTTTGAATACGCCGATGAAGAAATAGGTAATAGTGAAATCGGATATGTGATCCCCTCCGTTGTGATTGGTGCCGGCATTCTATCCCTTCCGCGCGTTTTGGCGGAAGGGACGGTATCTGCCGATGGGTGGCTGCCTATCTTCGCGGGAGGTGGGATAGCGGTTCTGTTCACCTGGGTAGTGGCAAAATTGGCGTCGCGCTTTCCGAAGCAATCATTTCTAGAGTATAGTTCTGTACTCGTTTCTAAACCGCTTGCCTTTGTTCTAACAGCATGTATAGCACTATACTTCATGGTTTTTGCCTCTTATGAAATTCGATTCGTTGCAACTTTATCGCAACAATACTTATTCGCTTCGACCCCCAAAGAGGTATTATCTTTTGTTTTTTTACTTGTGGTCACGTATGCAGTTGCAGGTTCCAGGGTGGCCCTATTTCGATTGCATCAACTTTTTCTCCCTATCATCATTGGCATATTATGTATTGTTTTACTGATGACACTTCCGTTGATTGAAGTGAACCATATCCTGCCCCTTTTTAAAACAGATTGGAAGGGATACTTGCAAGGAACAAAATCTACTCTGCTTTCTTTTATGGGGTGGGGAGTTCTGTTATTTTATACGGGATTAATGAATAAGCCGAAAAAAGCCGTTAAGGCGGGTATGATCGGCATGTGCGTACCGATTATTTTATATGTGCTTCTTTATTTAGCGGCTATTGGAGTAATGTCGAACGTTGTAACAGCAAACCTCACTTACCCTACCAATGAACTAGCAAAAGTGGTTGAGGTCCCAGGTGGCTTTTTTGAACGAATGGAGATTATATTTTTTACCATATGGGTAATGGCGCTTTTTACGACCTCCATAGTCTTCTTTGATATTTCCGTGATGGCCATAAACTCTATTTTTAAAAAAGTGAAAAAAATAAAGTTGGTTCTTATTTTGGCACCTGTTATTTACTTGATGGGTATGCTGCCGCAAAACCGTCTCCAGCTTGCTAAAGTAAGCGAGGGTCTTGGATATGCGGGCATTTGTGTGTCGATTATTATTCCGGCATTATTAATAATCCTGGCTAAGTTTAGGGGGATAAGAGGAGATGGGTAAAAGAATATCTTATATCATTCTAGCTAGTCTATCCCTCCTATTCCTCACTGGATGCTGGGATCAAGTTCAGATTGAGCAGCGCGGTTTTGTCCTTGGTGCAGCGATTGACCTGGCAGATGCTCCATCAAATGGAGATCCTTCGTTTGCCTTAACCTATCAAATCGTAGCACCTGGAGGTTTAGGAGGAGGGAAAGCCCAGGGGCAGAGCGGACAGCAGAAGCCTTTTTTTAACGTGACTGCTCGGGGCAGCACCATGTTTGACATCACGAGAAATATGGCATCTGAAACGAGCCGAACGCCCTATCTCGGGCACAACCAACTGGTTATTATTTCAAGCGAAGTGGCGAAAATTCCCCATGCGTTTACTAATATATTAGACATCTTCCTCCGCGATCATGAAATGCGGAGAACCGTGAAGGTATTGATTGCCGCTGATCAAGCTAAAGGTGTGCTGCAATTTAAATCTCCTACTGCAAAACTGCCGGTTGCCCACATTGTTTCCATTGCAGAAAACGCACGTAAAAATATCGCGATTGCTCCTCCGTTACAAATTGGGGAGGTGCATGAATATCTGCTAATCGGAAGAAGTGTAGCTATCCCTCTCATAACCATGTCTTCGCAGGGTAAAAAAAAGCCTCAAATCAATCGGATGGCCGTGTATCATGGACCCTCCGAAAGAATGGTGGATATTCTTAGCAACGAGGAGACCAAGGGACTGAATCTAATTAAGGGAGAGGTTCAAGGAGGGGCGATCACGGTTGAGATAAAAGGAGAATCGGTTGTTTACGAGATTAGACGTGCTAAGTCAAGTATTGTGCCAAAAATAAAGGGGAAAGATGATATTAAGTTTAACGTAAAGATTGAAACAGAAGGAAAGATCGCAGAATCATTTGCAAACATCGATTACAGGGATCCTGCTAATGTTTCTAAAGTAGAGAAAAAAGTAGAAAAGGAGCTTGAGCGGCTGGCAACTGTCACGTTAGAAAAGCTTCATGAGGATTTACAAGTTGATGTGTTCGATTTTGCCCGTTATGTAAAGAAGGCTGATTATCAATTGTGGATGTCAATCAAGGAGGATTGGGATTCAGGAAAAAATTATTTTTCTCAAAGTACCATTTCTATTCAAACAGACACAGTCGTAAGAAGTGAAGGCGCTGTAATTGATACAGAGGAGTAACTGAAGTGGAGGAGAGTGTATATGTGGGATAATATAGTAGGCCGGTTCCCAACCACAATGATCATTATTTGCACGGCGCTTTCTTTTGCAGTCCCAATGGCTGTATATAAAGTGAATCAAGCTATCCATCAACATGGGGACCCTCCCTGGAAAAAGAATAAAGACAAGCAGACGAATCAATCAAAGTAAATTATGTAAGAGGGCTTTCGACCCTCTTTGTAAATCATCATGATTTAAGTGTTTGGAGCATTCGGGGCATCTTCGTAAGGCTGTTCTGTATCTTTGCCTTTTTCGTCGTGCGTTGGGTGCGCCCCGGGTACCTGCCGCGGCAAGTTCTGGTGCAAGTTGCGGTTTTCGTAGGTGAAGGCGCTATAAAACTGCTGATCACCTTCCCATGGTGTTTCCTTATTTTCAACCGGTGCTTTGTCATTAACCGGCGCTCCATAAGGTCCTTCCACAAACTCTTCAGACGTCAAAAAGTTACGCTGTGTTTCCACATTTGAGAAATCAGTGTATTGTCTTTTTTTACGTGCCATCCTAACACCTCAAATCATTTGATTTACCTATAGTGTTGCCTTGATGAGAAAATTTATTATGGGGAGACAGAGATAGGTTAAATGGAGGTTCCTCAACTGTGGAGCAGGAATAGAATAGACATAAGGGCAGGAATCATACACTTCCTGACATTCATGAACAAGAGGGATTGAACCATGGAAAATGAAATTATGCAGCAGGTTCTCCTTTTCACGACAGTGATTAGTCCATTCGTTTTTGGCGTCATTGAAGTAGTGAAAAAAGCGTTTCGGATTCCAAAAAAATATATCCCGCTATTAAGTGTGGGGATTGGTTTACTAGCCGGGATCGCGGCATTTCCATTCACAGATATGAGCCTTATGCTCAGAATTTGGGCAGGTGTCGGAGCTGGGTTATCCGGAACTGGACTGTTTGAGATGGTTAAGAAACGTGAAGGTTTTTCAAAAAAAGATAGCGATACAGAGTCATAGTCACACGTTTAGCAAGCGTGTGACATTTTTGTGACAAAAAAAGAAGGATAAGCCCAGTCGTGATGGGTAGTATCATGGTAAAGGATGAAAGAAACAAATTGGGTTTTTGAGATAAATAAGAAAAAAACTCAAACAATAAATAGTTCGGAATCCTTTTCATAGCTTGGATGTAAACGCTTAACTTAATAATCGAATAATCTAATAGTTCAGAAAACTTTTAAAAAACCTGTTGACCTTCTGCGAAAATGGAGTTAAAGTAGTCCTCAATCAACTTCATCGCTTTCAAAAGATTGCGCCTAGTTGATTCATGTGGAAGACCGACCCCGGACCCTGACAAATGTAGGAAATTCTTACACAGGGTCCCCCATATTAATTACTATCTTTGCCCATTTTAAACATTAAACTATTAAAGAAAGGAGTGCTTTGAATGAGCAGCCAGTGGATTTATTTAAGTGGCGAATACGTCGACAAAAGTGAAGCCGTTGTGTCAGTTTATGACCATGGTTTTCTCTATGGAGATGGGGTGTTTGAAGGTATTCGTGTCTATGACGGCAACATTTTTAAACTGGAAGAGCATCTAAATCGTCTCTATGATTCAGCAAAGTCCGTTATGCTTCACATTCCATATGAAAAGGAGGAACTGGAGCAGATTATTGCTGAAACTGTCCGCAAGAATCAACTGGAAACGGCGTACATTCGTGTGGTTGTCTCTAGAGGCGCCGGCAACCTCGGGCTTGACCCGACGAGTTGTGCTGAGCCACGAGTGGTTGTCATTGCCGAAGCACTTGCTTTATTTCCTAAAGAATTATATGAGCGGGGAGTTCGTCTGGCTTCTGCATCAAGCCGCAGAAACAGACCAGATATCCTGCCTCCCCAAGTGAAATCATTAAATTATTTAAATAATATTCTGGTGAAAATGGAAGCCAATCAAGTAGGTGTGGATGAAGCGCTTATGATGAACGATCAAGGATATGTTACGGAGGGTTCGGCAGATAACATTTTTATTGTCAAGAATGGCACGATCTACACTCCTCCGGTGTACCTTGGAGCGTTGGAAGGCATCACTCGCAATGCGATTATCGATCTTGCAGAGCAAAAAGGTTATAAAATGAAGCAGGAACCGTTCACAAGGCACGATGTTTATGTGGCTGATGAAGTCTTTTTAACAGGCACGGCTGCTGAAGTGATTGCAGTCGTAGAAGTGGATCAGCGAAAAGTGGGTGACGGAAAGCCTGGAGTCGTTACGAGCCATTTACTATCTGAGTTTAGAAAAATTACGACGACTGATGGCGTTCAAGTTTACCCGTCTAAAAATAAAGAGCAAGTAAGCTAGAAACGAAAAACAACTGAATCCAAAAACTCGAAGACAGGAATAAAGGAATAAGATCAAGCTTTCCCAGAGAGCCGGGGTTGCTGGAAGCCCGGAATTGCTGCTTATTCTGACATCATCCTTGAGTGTCCCGACTGAACGATTTCGTTAAGTAGGTGGGACCAGGTGTTAAAAACACACCTGTTATCAAAATGCGAGCTTGAAAACGATAAGCTCCTTAAGGCGTACGATTGTACGCGAATGAGGGTGGTACCGTGGAATAACAAGAAGACCTTTTCACCCCTCTTTCTCTCTACCAATCTGTGTAGAAGAGAAGAGGGAGGAAAAGGTCTTTTTTTATAGCTAAAGTGATCAACACTATTACTTTTTAGGAGGGATTAAAAATCTATGAAGGCTGAAGCAACTCACAACGTGAAGACAGCACCACGTACGGGAGCAGATTTGTTAGTAGAGGCACTAATCGAACAGGGGGTTGATACGTTATTTGGATATCCGGGTGGAGCTGTACTCCCGGTTTATGATGCGATCTACCGGGCAGGAGAGTCATTTGATCATATTTTGCCACGTCACGAACAGGGCGCAATTCATGCAGCTGAAGGCTTTGCACGAGTATCAGGGCGTCCGGGAGTTGTAATCGGTACTTCAGGTCCGGGTGCTACTAATTTAATTACCGGAATTGCTGATGCAATGATGGATTCTCTGCCGGTTGTCATTTTCACCGGGCAAGTGGCCAAGGGAGTGATCGGAACCGATGCCTTTCAGGAATCGGATGTGATGGGGATCACAACACCGATTACAAAGCACAACTACCAGGTTCAGCGCATTGAGGAGCTGCCAAGGGTCGTTAAAGAGGCATTTCATATTGCCACAACAGGACGTCCAGGACCGGTTGTAGTGGATATCCCAAAAGATATTTCTTCAACGGTTCACGAAGCAAAAGTGGATGCAAGCTTTCATTTACCGGGCTATCAGCCGACACTTAATCCGAACCCACTGCAAATCAAAAAGTTACATGATGCCTTACTGCAAGCGAAGAGGCCAGTAGTTTTGGCAGGAGCGGGTGTCATTCATGCAGGTGGATCTGAGGAACTCAGCAAATTCGTCGAGGCTTATGAACTGCCAATAACGACAACGCTATTAGGATTAGGGAGTTTTCCAGGCAGCAGCCGGCTCTCACTCGGGATGGCCGGGATGCACGGGACATACACAGCGAACATGGCGCTGTACGAAAGTGATCTGCTCATCAATATCGGAGCACGATTTGATGACAGGCTGACAGGGAATTTACAGCATTTTGCTCCGCACGCTAAAGTCGCTCATGTCGATATTGATCCAGCCGAAATTGGTAAAAACGTCCCTACCGACATTCCGATTGTATCGGATGCAAAGACTGCATTAGCAGCTCTGAATCATCATCCTTCTGGAAAACTTGAACACAGTGATTGGCTCGAAAAGACGCAGTCCAATAAAAATGAATTCCCACTGTGGCATCAGGACTTTGATTCCGACATTGCACCGCAGTGGCTCATGAAAAAGGTTCATGACTATACGAACGGGGACTCGATCGTGACAACTGACGTTGGGCAGCATCAAATGTGGGCGGCACAATATTATAGTTTTCATCAGCCTAATCGCTGGGTCACATCAGGCGGACTTGGAACAATGGGATTTGGCTTTCCGGCAGCGATCGGGGCACAAATTGCCGATCCAAATGCGAAGGTCGTATCTGTTGTTGGAGATGGCGGATTTCAGATGACCTTGCAGGAACTTTCGCTTCTTCAGGAAAGAAAGCTGCCGGTTAAAGTGGTCATTGTCAATAACCAGGCATTAGGGATGGTAAGGCAATGGCAGGAGAGTTTTTATGATAAACGTTACTCCCATTCGATTATTGATACGCAGCCAGATTTTGTGAAATTGGCGGAAAGTTATCAAATCCCGGGCTATCGACTTGATTCAAGGGAACAAGTAGAGGAAGTTCTACCGTCCGTATTAAATGATCCTCATCCAGCCGTTATTGACTGCCGAGTCATTCAAGAAGAAAATGTCTATCCAATGATTGCACCAGGAAAAGGGCTGCATGAAATGATCGGGGTGAAACGATGAAACGTATTGTCACAGCGATCGTTCACAATCGAAGCGGTGTGCTAAACCGTGTAACCGGCTTACTTGCCAAACGCCAGTTTAACATTGAAAGCATTTCGGTAGGCCGTACCGAAACGGAGGGCATTTCAAAAATGACCTTTGTAGTGGAGATCGAGGATGAACGAAAGCTTGAACAGCTGACGAAACAGCTGAATAAACAGGTAGATGTCTTAAAGGTATCTGATATTACTGATAAAGCAATCGTCGCCCGCGAACTGGCGATGGTGAAGGTCATCAGCAATCCGCAAGTTCGCAGTGAGATCCAGGGAATCATTGAACCGTTCAGGGCAACGGTGATCGATGTTAGCCGTGAAAATACGACGATTCAAGTAACAGGGAACTCAGACAAAGTAGATGCGCTGATTGATTTGCTTCGGCCATACGGCATCAAGGAATTAGCCAGAACAGGCTTAACCGCCTTCACTCGGGGCCACCAAAAGCAAGTAGCAGAAATAAAGTCTTACTCATTATTGAAATAAGGTGTTTTATCGATGAGTTTATGAAAAGTAAACCGATGATATAGAGGTTGATTGGCGCGGAAGGTGCGAGACTCCTGAGGGAGAAGCGGACAGGTGAGACCCCGCAGGCGGAGAGCGCCGAGGCGATAGCGCGTATAAGGAAGTTCGACTAAGAGCGGGAACAGATAGGAAGTTCGGTTAAGACCGGCACGTCCTGTGCCAACACCGAACTACCCCACATCCTGTGGGGCAAAAAATTAAAATTGGAAAGGATGAATGAACAATGGCACAAGTTTACTATCACAACGATATCAAAGATGAGGTACTAAAAAACAAAAAGGTTGCAGTAGTAGGATACGGTTCCCAAGGACACGCACACGCACAGAATTTGAAAGACAGCGGTTATAACGTTGTCGTTGGATTGAGAAAAGGGAAATCATGGGACCAGGCCGTAGAAGACGGAGTAGAAGTTAAAACAGTCGCAGACGCAGTAGCTGAAGCCGATGTTGTTATGGTGCTGCTTCCTGATGAGCATCAGCCAAAAGTGTATGAAGAGCAGATCAAACCAAATCTAAAAGCAGGATCAGCTTTAGCTTTTGCTCATGGCTTTAATGTTCATTTCAATCAAGTGGTAGCTCCTGATAACGTGGATGTTTTCCTCGTTGCTCCTAAAGGACCAGGACACCTTGTTCGCCGTACATTTGTAGAAGGAGCAGGAGTTCCTTCATTATTCGGTGTCGAACAAGATGTGACAGGTTCAGCCCGCGAAGTTGCTTTAGCGTATTCAAAAGGAATCGGCAGCGGTCGTGCGGGTGTATTGGAAACAACGTTCCAGGAAGAAACGGAAACGGATCTGTTCGGAGAGCAAGCTGTTCTATGCGGTGGACTTACAAGCTTAGTAAAATCTGGATTTGAAACGCTGACAGAAGCAGGTTATCAACCGGAAGTGGCTTACTTCGAATGTCTGCACGAGTTGAAGCTGATCGTTGACCTCATGTATGAAGGCGGACTTGAAGGCATGCGTTATTCTATCTCAGATACAGCCCAGTGGGGGGACTTCGTATCAGGGCCGCGTGTCGTGAATGAAGAAACAAAAGCTCGCATGAAGGAAGTTCTGAATGAAATCCAATCCGGTAAATTCGCGAAAGGCTGGATCCTTGAAAACCAAGCAAATCGTCCTGAATTTAACGCCGTGAATGCCCGCGAGAGCCAGCACCAAATCGAGAAAGTAGGGGAGGAGTTACGTGAATTAATGCCTTTTGTTAAGAAATCTCAATCAAAAGAAAAGGAAGTGGTCACTCATGGCTCACGTTAATGTATTCGATACAACGCTAAGAGATGGAGAACAATCTGCCGGCGTGAACTTGAATCGTTTAGAGAAGATTGAGATTGCTAAACAATTGGAACGACTGGGTGTAGATATTATGGAGGCGGGCTTTCCCGCTTCCTCCCAGGAAGATTTTGAAGCAGTCAGGGAAATAGCGAATACGGTTCGAAACTGTTCTGTGACTGCCCTTGCCCGATCGTATAGAAGCGATATTGATACAGCATGGGAAGCGCTGAAAGAAGGCGCTGAGCCACGGCTTCACATTTTTCTGGCTACGTCACCGATTCATATGACGCATAAGTTGAAAAAAACACCAGATGAGGTCGTGCAAACAGCGGTAGAATCCGTTGCCTATGCAAAAGAGAAATTCCCGTTTGTTCAGTGGTCAGCTGAAGATGCAACACGCTCTGACTATGATTTTCTCGTTCACATTATCGAAAAAGTGATCGAGGCGGGAGCAGACGTGATTAACCTGCCGGATACTGTGGGCTATACGACTCCTGTAGAATACGCTAAACTTTTCAATTATGTAAAAGAGCATGTGAAAAATATCGACCAGGTCACGCTGTCTGCTCACTGTCACGATGATCTCGGCATGGCGGTCAGTAACTCGCTGTCAGCGATTGAAGCAGGAGCTGGACAGATCGAAGGAACGATCAACGGAATTGGTGAACGCGCGGGAAACGCGGCACTTGAGGAAATATCTGTAGCGCTTGAAATTCGGAAAGATCACTATGATTTTCACACAGGATTGGTCTTGAAGGAAATCAAAAGAACGAGTGATCTCGTTAGTAAGCTGACCGGTATGCAAATCCCGGGCAACAAAGCAGTCGTCGGCCGCAATGCCTTCGCTCATGAATCAGGCATTCACCAAGATGGCGTATTGAAAGAAGCTACGACGTACGAAATTATCACTCCTAACATGGTTGGTATCGATTCCAACAACCTTGTTCTCGGAAAACATTCTGGTCGTCACGCCTTTAAGCAAAAGGCAGAATCACTAGGATTCCAATTGACAGACAGCAAACTGAAAGAGGCTTTTCATTCGTTTAAAGATTTGACCGGCAAGAAGAAAGAAGTGACGGATGGGGATTTGTTTGCGATTCTTACCGATAAACAGACGGAAAGTGAAGATGTAGCGAAATATGAATTGAAAGCTTTTCAAGTTCAATATGGCAGTATCAACCGGCCAACGGCTACGATCCTATTAACGAGGCCTGACGGCAAGGAAGCAGAGAAAGCGAGCACAGGTGAAGGCAGTGTTGAAGCGATCTACAACACGTTGGATGAACTGCTTGATGAAGAAGTGCACTTGCAAGATTACCAGCTCAGTTCAATTGGCAAAGGGAGAGACGCCCTTGCGGAAGTATACGTGCAGCTGACCGTTAACGATGTCACAACATCAGGACGCGGGTCCGCACAGGATGTATTGGAAGCTTCAGCTCACGCCTTTTTAAATGCCGTCAATCGTACACTGCAATCCAATGAACAGCAAGTAAAAAAAGTTCAAGCATAAGGAGGGAAAGCAAATGAAAAAGCATATTGTTCTATTGCCTGGTGACGGTATTGGCCCGGAGGTAACAAAAGCAGCGAAGAGAGTGCTGGAAACAACAGCAGAACAGTTTGGTCATACGTTTACGTTTGAAACACAGGACATTGGGGGAGCGGCGATTGATTATCAAGGAACTCCTCTTCCTGAGGATACTTTAGCTGCCTGCCGTAAAGCAGATGGAATCATGCTTGGCGCAGTGGGCGGACCGAAATGGGATCATCTGCCTGGCCACCTTCGCCCTGAGAAGGGATTGCTCGGAATTCGTAAACAGCTCGGATTGTTTGCAAATCTTCGACCGGTCAAAGGGTTCCCATCGCTTTTACATGCTTCTCCTCTAAAGCGAGAGGTTGTGGAAGGCAGTGATTTGCTAATTGTAAGGGAGTTAACAGGTGGTCTTTACTTCGGAGAACCGCGGGAGCGCCGCAATCAGAACACAGAAGTCGTAGACACCTTAACTTATACACGAGCTGAGATTGAGCGGATCGTTGATCAAGCCTTTCAAAGTGCACAGCTTCGGCGCCGCCATCTGACTTCAGTCGATAAAGCGAACGTGCTGGAATCAAGTCGAATGTGGAGAGAAATCGTGGAAGAGAAGAAACACGACTATCCGGATGTAGAAGTAGAACACATGCTCGTTGATGCTGCAGCGATGAAATTGATTACAAATCCGGGCTATTTTGACGTATTGGTTACGGAAAATATGTTTGGGGATATTTTAAGCGATGAAGCCTCCGTACTGACAGGGTCACTTGGCATGCTGCCATCAGCAAGTATTCGCCAGGACGGTCTTGGGTTATATGAACCCGTCCATGGCTCAGCACCAGACATTGCCGGTCAGGATAAAGCTAATCCGCTTGCTGCCATTTTGTCAGCAGCTATGATGCTCCGTCATTCTTTTCAAATGAGTGAAGAAGCGGATGAGGTAGAAGCAGCTGTTCATGCCGTGCTTCAGGACAAATATCATACAGCCGACCTTAAGGTAGCTGGCGGAGTGGTAGTAAGCGGGAGTGCTCTTGCTCGTAAAGTATCTGAACAAATGAGTTCCCATGATACGACGGAAAATATTATGCGATGTTATGTCTAAGCTGGGGAAGGAGAGGTCATAAACATGGGTCAACCGAAGACGATTATTGAAAAAATTTGGGATCAGCATGTGGTCCATCAAGAAGAAGATAAACCAGATTTGCTCTATATTGATTTGCATTTGGTTCATGAAGTCACTTCTCCTCAGGCTTTTGAGGGCCTGAGGATGAGTTCTCGAAAAGTTCGTCGCCCGGACCGCACGTATGCCACGATGGATCACAACGTTCCGACGGTCCATCGCAATGTGATTAAAGATGCAGTGTCTAAGAAGCAAATGGAAACACTGGAGAGCAATTGTGAGGAATTTGGTATCCGTCTCGCTGACATCAACCATCCTGATCAAGGGATTGTCCACGTAATTGGTCCAGAGCTTGGGTTAACGCAGCCAGGTAAAACGATCGTGTGCGGAGACAGTCATACGTCCACGCACGGAGCTTTCGGATCGTTAGCTTTTGGCATAGGCACGAGCGAAGTAGAGCATGTATTAGCAACGCAATCATTGTGGCAGGCTTCCCCGAAAACGCTGCAAGTGAAAGTGGATGGTGTGCTCGGTACAGGAGTAACAGCCAAGGATTTGATTCTAGCTATTATTGCTAAGTTCGGTGTTCGTTTTGGCACAGGCTATGTGATTGAATATACTGGCGAGGCGATTAGATACTTGTCGATGGAAGAGCGGATGACGATTTGTAATATGTCGATTGAAGCTGGAGCAAGAGCCGGACTGATCAGCCCTGACGATAAGACAGTGCAGTATTTAAAAGGGAAACGTTACGTTCCTGATGGCGAAGAATTTGGAGCAACTGCAGACGAATGGAAAGCGTTAGCCTCAGATCCAGGTGCTGTTTACGATGCGACCGTTGAAATCGACGCAACTAAGGTAGAACCACAAGTGACATGGGGAACCAATCCATCACAAGGTGTCCCAGTAGGAGCTGCCACGCCTGATCCGGCAGCACTTGATGATGAGCAGGAGAGAGATAGTGTACAGCGGGCCCTTGATTATATGGGACTGCAAGCCAATCAATCGATCCAGTCGATCCCTATTGAGCATGTATTTATCGGTTCCTGTACGAATTCGAGGTTAAGTGACTTACAAAAAGCTGCGAAAATCGTCAAGGGCGGTAAAGTAAATGAAAACGTCAGGGCCCTCGTTGTCCCTGGCTCCCAAACGGTCAAAGAGCAAGCCGAGGCTGAAGGGTTGCATACCATTTTCCTAACCGCTGGATTTGAGTGGCGTGACGCGGGATGCAGCATGTGCCTGGCGATGAATGATGATATTGTTCCGCCTGGTGAGCGATGCGCTTCAACGTCCAACCGTAATTTTGAAGGGCGGCAAGGGAATGGGTCGAGAACTCATCTCGTTAGTCCAGAGATGGCAGCCGCTGCTGCCCTCGAAGGTTATTTTGTCGATGTAAGAAAATATGCTGCAGCTGTAGGAGGGTAAGCGATGGAACCATTTCAACGACATAAAGGATTGATTTATCCTCTCGACCGATCCAATGTCGATACAGATCAGATCATCCCAAAGCAGTTTCTTAAACGAATCGAACGACAAGGGTTCGGACAGTTTTTATTTTATCATTGGCGGTTTCACGATGATGGAACACCGCGCGAGGACTTTACGTTGAATGATCCGAAGTATAAACAGGCCACAGTACTAGTGGCCGGTGAAAACTTCGGATGCGGATCTTCTCGGGAGCATGCACCGTGGGCAATTCAGGACTATGGATTTAAAGTGGTCATCGCCCCGAGTTTTGCAGATATTTTTTATAACAATTGTTTTAAAAACGGAATTCTTCCTATTGTATTGCCGAAGGAGCAAGTCAATGAATTGTTAAGGCAAGCTGAGGAAGAATCATTGCAGATAGAAGTGGATTTAATCGATCAGTTCGTAAAAAGCGAAAATGGTGTAAAAGCGTCATTTGAAATCCAGCCCTATCATAAGAATATGTTAGTAAATGGCTGGGACGAAATATCAGTGACACTTAATTATGGAGAAGCCATTGATCGTTATGAAGCACTGCATGCAAAATAAATTTTACGAGGAGTGAAGACATTGGGGATTTCTTAACATTACCACGGGTGTTTGAGGCGAAGGAACACCTCTATGATGTGGTCCATCAAACATCGTTCAAAACATCAGAAACTTTCAACCAGTCAACAGGAAGCCAAGTGTACATGAAGATGGAGAACCAACAGAAAACAGGTGCGTTCAAAGTGAGGGGAGCTTCCTTTAAGATTGCTCAATTAACCGAGTCAGAAGCACGGTGCGGGGTGATTGCTGCTTCCGCTGGCAACCATGCCCAAGGTGTCGCTCTGGCTGCTGCCAAACGCGGAATTTCGGCGAAAATTTTTATGCCGGAAGCGACACCAAAAGCAAAAGTGCAAGCCACTGAAGCCTACGGAGCCGTTACTGTTCTCACTGGTGAATCCTTCCAAGAGGCCTATGGAGCGGCTATGGAGGAGCAGAAACGCTCAGGAGCCACTTTTATTCACCCGTTTGACGATGTCGACATTATGGCAGGGCAAGCAACCGTGGCCGTTGAGATGTTGCAGGAACAGCCTGATCTTGACACGATTGTCGTACCAATTGGCGGGGGAGGGCTGATTGCAGGAATTGCTTATGCTGCAAAACAATTGAAGCCGTCCATTAACGTCATTGGTGTTCAGTCATCCGAAGCGTCGGCTACCTGTAATGCTTTTTATAAAACGGGTCCTAAAAAGTTGACCACTGTGTCAACGATTGCAGATGGCATCGCCGTGAAAGAGCCTGGCACATTGACTTTTCGTTACATTAAAAAATATGTAGACGGAATTGTCACGGTCAACGAACAGCAAATCGCCAGTGCGATTGTTCATTTGCTCGAGCGGGAGAAGACACTCGTAGAAGGGGCAGGAGCTGCTGCACTCGCAGCTGTGTTAGCGGAAAAATTAGCCCTATCCGGTGAGAAGTGCGGTGTCGTCGTCAGTGGCGGCAATATGGATGTCTCTCGATTACCTCATGTACAGCAATTGGCTTTAGCCAAACGAATGGTAATGGTTTAAGGTAATCCAAGTAAAAGACACCACTTCAGAATGAATCTGGATGGTGTCTTTATTCATGTGAAAAGCCTCAACCTGGTGGTACCAGATTGAGGCAGTGATTAGTCATCCAGCTGCTTTTTAATGGTTATTTTCTCGGGATTTAATCCATTCCCGAGAGATCCGTACAGACTTCCTTGCGAGGGATCAATCAACTCTCGATTGTCAAAATAAGCCCGTGGTGTTTTCCATAAGGCAACAAGCGCTTTGCTAATCGGCATCTCATGATAGCGCTCTGGCCACATTTTTTTAATATGATGTTTAACCAGCGGGTAGTGCTTAGAACTCATACCTGGGAACAAATGATGTTCGGTGTGGTATGAAAAATTAAAATGAATGTAATCGATCCATTTCGGAACGGTCACAGTCAGGCTATTCGCTAACGGATCATTGACAGGAACGAGCGGGTTCAAACGGTGGTTGGTTGAAATGTAGCTCATTACGATCAAATTAGCGATCAAGAGCGGGATAAAGAAGGCAAACAACCACTTTTCCCAGCCAATGATAAACAGCAGCCCAATCCAGGTGACCCATGGAAGAATCATTTGCAGCCAAACTTCAGGCTGCTTCTTCGGTTTGAAATCCTTAATATAAGCGAAAAACATTTTCAGTGAGTGGGCAGAAAATTGAATGGCTAGTGAGGCAAACGCAAAAAAAGCTCGAATGAACAAGGGAAGTCGGTAGATCCAGCGAACCATTTTACTTTTGCTCAACCGTTCAAGTGTCGGCCATGCATCGGGATCGTTCTCATCGTGTTGTGTATGAATGTGATGGTTTAAGTTATGCCACTTTCTCCAAAGCTTCGGCCCTGTACTGAGCGGCCAGAATGCAATGGCACCTAAGAGATCCCGAATCCACGGCTTTTTCACGACCGTGCCGTGTAGAATCTCGTGGCCCAAGAACCCCATGCCGGCAAAACTTGCCCCAAGAACAAGTGAAATCGGTAAGTAAATGAGTGGGTGCCAATCAAACAAACTAATTAGCAATAAGCCTGTAATCACAATAGCTAAGTAAGCTAATCCTCCCCACAAACGTTTCGGAGCAGGTTTAAAAACGCCCTTCGGCATATGTTTAGCGATACGCTTGGCGTACCAGCCGTATGAATGAAAATCTTCCATGAAATTCTCCTTTTTTACGAGACCGGGGAGCTTAAGAGACCTACCGGAATCCTAATTCCTTTAATAGTAGCAAGTGGAGCCATAGCGTGTCAATTAAAAAATATAGGCTGGTCCTAATAACAAGTCTTAATAATAGAAAGGAAATTGAGCATTGACACATTTGTGAGTCTTAGGTATGATTACATTGATGATAATGATAATCTTTATCATTTAGCTAGTTGGGCATGAGAAAGAAATAAGATGATACAGGTTGGAAATCCTAAACGATACATATATATGATAACCTGTTTTGTTCCATATATATCCATGTTTTTTTCTTAAGATGGCCTATAATAGAAAGGATGGAGAAAAAGGTGAAAAAACTCGGTATAATCAGTTTGTTTTTGATGATAGCTGTCCTGACAGCTTGTAGTGGAGGAAATGAGAATTCCGGCGAGGAAAGCAGCAATGATTCTCAGTCAAAGGAAGAAACGCGTTCAGTGAACATTAAGGATGCAATGGGGGAGCAGACGATTGAAGGGACTCCTAAGAAAGTCGTTGTTTTAGAATGGACATATGCTGAAAATCTTCAAGCTTTAGGTATGGAACCTGTCGGAGTTGCAGGACTTGACCAATATAGCCAGTGGGTCAACGTCGGCATCCCTTTCAGTGACAAGGTGAAGAATGTAGGCACACGTGCTGAACCGAACCTTGAAGCCATCGCAAGACTCGATCCGGACTTAATAATCGGGGTAAAGTTCCGTCATGAACAAATTGCAGATCAACTAAAAGATATCGCTCCTACGGTAATGTTTGCACCGTACTCAAAAGAAAGTGCACAAAACCAGTATCAGAATATGATCGATGAATTTAAGAAGATGGCTAAGATCCTCGACAAACAGGAAAAAGCCGAGGAAGTTCTCACGGCTATGAAACAGACGTTTAAAGAACAGCAAGCTCGTCTTGAAGAGGCGGGGCTTTCGGATATCAATTATGTGATTACCCAGGCGTTTACGGCTCAGAACACCCCAACATTACGGTTGTTTACCGACAATTCTATCGTCGCTCACGTAATGAAGAATATGGGAATGAACAACGTCTTTGAGTCAGACAAGCTGGAGACTTATGGCTATACACAAACTACGGTCGAGACGTTACAAAATTATCAAGATGCTCATTTCTTCTATATTGTACAAGAAGAGGACAACATCTTTACTGATCAGCTGGCGGGGAACCCGGTTTGGGAAGAGTTAGCTTTTGTAGAGGAAGGCCGTACTCACCAGCTTCCTGGAGAAACGTGGACATTCGGCGGACCTTTATCTGCTGAAGTTCTAGCCAAACAAATTGTAGATTCTGTGGTAAAATAATCTAGGTTGATCAATGAACCTTCATGAAGTGAAATCCCGTCTTGATCTTTTCTCGTTCAAGGGCGGGTTTTTGCTTATATACATAGTTTACGTTTTTACCTAACCGGCTTGATCCGCTTTTACTTTATCTAGCTTTTCAAGGCAGGGACTCGTGACATAAGCAACTCCACTTATGAGATCAAAGAGCGGATCTCGAAAGTGTTTTTGCTTATGCAATCGTCCCTAACCGCCTTGATCCGCTTTTAAGAGAGAGTAGTGATGTTATGAATCAAATGATGAAACAAACAATGATTGGCGTCCTGACTTTTGGAGGCGGGGCTGCTTTGTTGTGTATATTAACGTTTATCCATATTAATCAGGGGAATGTGGCTATTCCAGCTGGGACAGTCATAGAGGCAATCTTAAATCCTCAGGATAACTTAGATCATCACACAGTTCGGATTCTGCGGCTGCCGCGTGCTGTAATGGGTATTCTAGCGGGAGGAGCGCTTGCAGTGTCAGGGGTTGTGCTGCAAACCGTAACGAAAAACCCGCTGTCCTCAAGCAGTACGCTTGGCATTCATTCAGGAACCTATTTTGCCGTCGTCTTGTCCACGATCTTTTTCCCGTTTGCGATGTTCGGAAATGGAATTATTACAGCCTTTATCGGAGGGGTTGTCACGTTTCTGATTGTCTACTTGTTATCAGGAGCAGGGAATGCTACTCCTGTACGAATGGTGTTAGCAGGGATGATCGTCACCTTTTTATTTTCTTCCTTGACTGCGGTGTTGCAAATTTTTTACGAAAATGAAGTACAAGGTCTCTTTCTGTGGGGATCTGGCACACTGGTGCAGAACAACTGGGAAGGTGTACAATTTTCCTCCCCGTTTATTTTGGTATCGCTCGTCTTATTATTAATCTATGCTGGAAAACTCAATACGCTGACCCTTGGAGATGATGTAGCGACCGCATTAGGGCAAAATGTCCGTTCCGTCAAATTCATTACGGTTATCGCAGCGGTGCTATTAACATCTGTGACGGTGAGTGTTGTCGGTCCGATCGGGTTTGTCGGCCTAGTTGCTCCGCATATTATCAAGCTGATCGGTTATCGTTCTCACATTCCGCTGTTGATCGGTTCCTTCATATGGGGAGGCAATGTCCTGCTGTTGGCTGACGTCATGGCTAGAATCATTGATCCTTCCTTCTCTGAACTGCCGGTCGGAGCGATTACCGCTCTCGTAGGATCACCTTGGTTAATTTGGCTTGTCCTTCGGATGAGAAATGACAACAATACGGAGGAGAGCGGAACGATTATGGCTGGTAAGGCCGCAGCCAATATCTCGTTAACAAAAATTGTTCCGACCTTATCGGTAGTCATTCTCATCACAGTTTTCGTCAGTATGGCCTCAGGCAATTTCGGCTTTGAACCCATACTAACGATAAACGCCCTGTTTGGAAATGCAAATGAGTTTATTCGGAATTTCATCATTGAGTTAAGACTTCCTCGCTCGATGGTGGCCCTGTTCAGTGGGGCGATTCTCGCAGTCAGCGGACTGATTTTTCAAGGTGTGCTGCGTAATCCACTGGCTGACCCATCGGTAATCGGGATTACATCTGGAGCTGGGGTTGGGGCGTTGACCACCATGTATTTATTCAGTGTATCAGCGGTCTGGATCCCTGTTGGGGCAATGGCCGGGGCTTTCGTGTTCTTTCTGTTCGTCATGATTCTTGGAGCAAAAGCTAACTTTCATCCGACTACACTTGCTTTATTAGGAATTGGCATATCTGCATTTGGCTCAGCGATCATTCAAATTCTGGTCGTGCAGGCTGATATGGGCGTAGCTTCTGCATTAACTTGGCTGTCTGGAACGACATATGCTAGAGGGTGGCCGGAATTGCTGCAATTCCTGATTTGGCCGGTACTCTTATTTATTCCGATATTAGCGGTTCACATTAAGACATTGGATGTGCTGTCCCTTGGCGATGAAACAGCGAAAGGTTTAGGGCTTGGAGTGACATCGGTTCGCTTCCAAATGGCCCTTCTGGCTACGTTACTGGCAGCATGTAGTGTAGCGGCAGTCGGTTCCATCGGATTCGTAGGCTTAATTGCTCCGCACTTTGCTAGACTGCTAGTCGGCAGTGCCAATCAAAAACTATTACCCGTTACAATGTTGATCGGCGGTTTCTTACTCGTTTTGGCCGATTTATTCAGCCGCACGTTGCTGGCTCCAAATGAAATTCCCTCAGGGATTTTGGTAGCCTTGATCGGAGCGCCTTATTTCTTATGGCTGATGAAACGCCGTTCGGTATAAATGCGCGAAATATGCTATGATAGGTTAAAAATTAAAGGGAGTTTACGTATGATTGAATTTATAAAATGTCATGGATCAGGAAATGATTTTATTTTAATTGATGAACGATCTGAAGCGTATTCGTTTTCAGAACAAGACCGTTATGATCTTTCAATGTTGCTTTGTAATCGTGTGGACGGCGTCGGTTCTGACGGCATCTTATTTGTCCTCGACAGCACTAAAGCCGAGGCCAGAATGCGCATGTTTAACTCAGATGGTACGGAAGCTGAAATGTGCGGCAATGGGCTGCGTTGTGTTGCGCGCTATATAATAGAAGAAACTGGTAAGCAAGCGGTCGAGATTGAAACGGACAAAGCTGTTCTTGCCGTAAGTCAAGTAGACCCGATATATTCAGGAATTGATACATTTTCGGTAGCGATTGAACCGGTTTCTTTTGCCGTTGAATCCCTGCCGATGAATCATTCTGGAGCTGAAGCGGTAAATGTCGAAGTGCCGGCACTGTCAAAAGACTATCGTTTCACTGCTTTAAGTGTACCTAATCCACATATCGTGGCCGTGGTAGACGATTACCAAGAAGAAGAATTTGCAGCGATCGGTAAAAAAGCCAATCAGCTGCCGGACGTTTTTCCAAACGGGGTTAATGTCAGCTTTATGAAACTGCTGGGACCGAACAAAGTGTTTGTTCAAACATATGAACGCGGAGTTGGGTTAACGAATGCCTGCGGAACCGCTATGTCGGCTTCCTCGCTTGTCTCAACTTTGCTTGGAGGAAACGATCTTGACACGCCGATTGTAGTCATTAATAAAGGCGGACTCGTTAATTGCGTTGTTAGTCACGAAAATGGACGTTATTCTATCCAACTGCAAGGGAATGCTACCTATGTGTACCGCGCCACGCTTGAAGTTGACTTAGATAAAATGACTTGGAAACAGGCAGACTCTGAAACATTTCAGGAGGAAATTGCTACGTATAAGCAACTTGAGCAATACGCTGCATCACAACTCTGATAGAGGGAGAGATGAAATCCAATGATGAAAACATTCTCAGTCCATACAAATCATCATGATCAAATGGTTGACATCACGCGTGATATTGTCAATTGGATCAAGGAACAAGGGGTCACGGATGGGGCAGTTATTGTATCATCCATGCATACGACTGCCGGTATCACGGTCAATGAAAATGCCGACCCTGACGTGAAAACGGACATGCTGAGAAGGTGGGATGAAATTTTTCCATGGGAAGATCAAAGAGATAAACATATGGAAGGCAATACAGCGGCCCATATGAAAACGAGTTACGTCGGTCACTCTCAAACCCTAATCATTGAAAACGGTGAGTTGGTATTAGGGACGTGGCAGGGGGTTTACTTCTGTGAATTTGATGGTCCGAGGCGGAGAAAAGTAAGCGTTAAATTATTGAAGTAAGAAAAAAGTGTCAGTTCCTCATTTAAGTGAGGGGCTGACGCTTTTTTTGCACCCCGCGAATGGGGGATTGGTGTTGTTCCGGACCTCCTTGAGAAGGGATTATGATGCCACGTCATGATGGGTCCTCTGAAAATTGGAGAGCTATTTAGTGTACGAACAGCTCTCCATTTATGCGCAAAAAAAGAACCTGGAAAGTTTTGCCAGGTTCTTTTATATTGCGAACAAACGAACACGATGATATAATCATATCACGTCTGTGATATTCCTGATGAGTATAATTATATCCTATTATACTATAATCTTATCATGGAGGTAAGTTCCTGTCAAATGTTTTCGCAATTTTATGGTGAGGAGAGATAATGGATGAGTTGTTCTTTAGTTCTCGGTTTTCATGAAATGGAAAAAACGCAGCAATCGCTCGTTGGTGGAAAAGGGTTAAATTTAGGGGAATTATCAAAAATTGAAGGAATACAAGTACCTGAAGGATTTTGTGTGACAACAGCGGGATATCAAAAAGCCATTGGACAAGACGAAAGGTATTATGCTTTATTAGATCAACTAACTTTGCTAAAAGTAGAGGAGCGAGAACAAATTTGTGAAATTAGCAGGAAGATTCGTCAACTCATTATGGAAGTAGAAATTCCTTCTGATGTTGTGAAAGAAGTTGGTCATTATCTCTCACAGTTTGGCGCAGAATATGCCTATGCAGTGCGATCTAGTGCGACTGCGGAAGATTTACCACATGCCTCATTTGCTGGCCAACAAGATACCTATTTAAATATCATCGGAAAAGAAGCAATCTTACTGCATATCAGCAAATGTTGGGCTTCGCTGTTTACGGAACGTGCGGTAATTTACCGTATGAAAAACGAATTTGACCACAGCCAAGTTCATTTATCTGTTGTTGTTCAAAGGATGGTTTTTCCACAGGCTTCAGGGATTTTATTTACCGCTGATCCAATTACTTCTAACCGGAAGCAACTGTCAATCGAGTCCAGTTTTGGACTTGGAGAAGCACTGGTCTCTGGCCAAGTCTCTGCTGATTGTTTTAAAGTACAGGATGAGAAAATCGTTGATAAGATGATAGCGACTAAAAAACTGGCTATCTATGGACAAAAAGAAGGCGGAACAGGGGCTCAGCAGATTGAAATTGATCAGCAAAAGACTCAAACCCTCACTGACCAGCAAATTTTACAGCTAGCACGCCTTGGGAGACAGATCGAGGCTTATTTTGGATGCCCACAGGACATTGAATGGTGTTTGGTTGAAGGTACGTTTTATATTGTCCAGACTCGTCCCATAACGACTCTATACCCTATACCTGAAACAAATGATCAAGAAAATCACGTCTATATATCTGTTGGACATCAGCAAATGATGACCGACCCTATGAAACCATTAGGAGTATCATTATTCCTATTAACAACTAATGCGCCTATGAAAAAAGCTGGTGGAAGGCTGTTTGTGGATTGCGCAGCTTCTCTAGCTTCACCTGTCAGTAGAGAAAATTTATTGAATGCCATGGGACAATCCGATCCGCTTATGCATGACGCACTCATGACTATAGTAGAGAGGGAAGGCTTTATAGAGTCGTTACCGAATGATGAAAAAGCACCGAGGCACAATGAAAGTAATGAAGATAAGCCTGAAAGTTTTTTGGAACAAGTCGGAAATGACCCGTCAATCGTTCATGAATTGATTAAAAATAGTGAAGCATCATTAGAAGAGTTAAAACATAACATTCAAACGAAATCAGGGCCGGAATTATTAAAATTTATTCTAGAAGATATCCAGCAATTAAAGCAGATATTATTTGACCCACAAAGTTTGCTCGTGATTAAGGGAACTATGGACGCTTCATCCTGGATTAATGAGAAAATGAAGAAATGGTTAGGGGAAAAAAACGTAGCAGACACGCTGTCTCAATCTGTACGAAACAATATTACATCGGAAATGGGTCTGGCACTTATGGATGTCGCAGATGTGATTCGTCCTTATCCGGAAATAATTGATTATTTACAACATGAAAAAGAGGATAACGTTTTCGATGACCTGATTAAGTTTGATGGTGGACAGGAAGCCCGAGACGCTATCTATGCTTATCTCAAAAAATACGGAATGCGAGGCAGCGGAGAAATCGATCTTACTAAAGATCGTTGGAGCGAAAAGCCATCTGCACTTATTCCAATGATTCTAAGTAACATCAAAAACTTTGAGCCTAATGCTAGCAAACGGAAATTTGAGCAAGGGCAACAGGAAGCTTTGAAAAAGGAACAGGAGTTATTAAAGCAATTGAAGCAATTACCAGGCGGTAAACAAAAAGCCGAAAAAGCAAAACGAGTGATCAGTTTTATCCGCAATTTTATCGGTTATCGTGAATATCCAAAGTACGGCATGATTAATCGCTACTTCGTTTATAAGCAAGCTTTACTAAAAGAAGCCGAACGACTCGTTCAAGCCAATGTTATTCATGATCAAGAAGATATATATTACCTTACTTTTGAAGAACTTCGCGAAGTTGTAAGCACATGTAAACTGGATTATAAGATCATCAGCAAACGTAAAGACGAGTACAAGGTATATGAAAAACTAACTCCTCCACGTGTTTTCACGTCTGATGGTGAAATCATTACAGGTGAGTATAAACGAGAAAATCTCCCGGCCGAAGCTATTGTAGGTCTACCTGTTTCTTCCGGAGTTATAGAAGGAAGGGCACGTGTCATCTTAAATATGGAAGATGCTGATCTAGAAGGTGAAGATATATTAATCACCTCCTACACTGACCCTAGCTGGACACCGTTATTTGTTTCTGTAAAAGGGTTAGTAACTGAGGTTGGCGGGCTGATGACCCATGGAGCAGTGATCGCACGTGAATATGGCTTACCAGCAGTTGTCGGTGTAGAAGATGCTACCAAACTGATAAAAGATGGGCAGCGAATTCGCGTACATGGAACAGAAGGGTATATCGAGATATTGTAATTGCTGGATACGTTCAGATGGTAACATTGCTTTTCAACCACCCATTCATTTTCGGTGGTTGAAAAGCAACTAACAAATATAAAAAAGCCGCATTATTCCGTTTTGGAAAATGCGGCTTTTTACTGTTGAAAGAAAATTTGTACTGAACACTTAGTGCTTTTTAACAGATAGAATCTTTCGGGCTTGGATTGCTTAATCCGAACATCGGCCGGATATACAAGGCCAGATACGTTCCAGCCAAGGCCATAATCGCCCAGACCCAGCCGTGAAGGCTGAAGGATGCAATGCCGCCAAAATAAGCGCCAATATTACAGCCGAACGCCAGACGTGCTCCATAACCCATAAGAATTCCGCCTAGTATAGACGAGGTCGCTACTCCAGGTTTGACTTTCCCTGGTTTAAAATTACCCTGGAAACTTGCGGCAATGAAGGCACCTAAAATAATTCCAAAATTCATCACACTTGTTGAATCTGTTAGAACAGATTGATTAAGAGCTTCCGTATTCCCTTGCCAATACCCCCAGCTGGCGACATCTACTCCGAAGGTTTGCAAGAATTTAGATCCCCACAGTGCGAAGGCTGAAGTAATTCCCCACGGATTGCCGCGCACTGAGAGTGTAATGGCGTTGAGGACAGCTAATACAACAGCTGCCACGAGCAACGGCCAGGCACCGCGCCAGATTTTTTTCCAACCTGAAGTTGTTTTCAGCGGAGCCATTTGCGGCGGGTTCTTCTTTCGGGCGATCTTGACTGTAATCGCATAAATCCCTGCAAATACAACGAGCTGCAGTACCCAGCCGCCTAAATAGCCGAGGCCAGTGCTTTCGGCCAGTGAAATCGCGGGCAGGGCAGGCAGGTCACGCCAAAACACAATGTGGTAGGCACCGAGCACAGAGCCGCCGATAAAGCCTAACAAGGTCAGTACCATTGACGATTGGCCTCCACCAACCGTATAAAGGGTGCCGGAAGCACAGCCTGAGCCCATTTGCATGCCGATTCCAAACATAAACGCTCCGGCAATCATTCCAATACCGACAGGAGATACGTAGCCAGAAGGCGTCGTTCCAGTAAAGCTAAAACCGGTTGCGAGAATGATAGCAAATAGAGTTGTTGCTACAGCGAGCATCACCATATGTGCCTGTAATCCCTGCACATTTCCGACAGACATTAAACGTCTAAAGGCAGAAGTAAAGCCAAAGCGTGCATATAGGAGAGCGAGGCCAAAGGCGATTCCAATGATAAATAAGATTCCTTGGGTAACAGTGGTTACGGATACGATCGTTATAAATAAAAGGAGTGCAGCCAGAATACCTATAATCACTAACGGTTTTTGCACGGGGTTTAATGGAGCAACCATTGTCGTGGATTGCTTATTCCACGGTTTTAATTGGGTAGCCATATTAATCCTCCTTATTCCTAGTTGTAAACTTTGTTTTAAGATCGTCATTATCATAAAATAACTGAACCTATTTGTAAAACTATTGAACTCGAAATCAATTTTTATTAAAAATAGCGAATAATTTTTAAAATTGAGGTTAAATTGTAAAAAGAACGGGTAAAGAAATGGATAGTTACATAAAGGATGGTGAATAAATTGGCAACAAGTAAGAAATCATGGCATGTTATTTTCTTGCTAAAAAGTGACCGGGTTGTTGCCCACGATCTTGATTTAAGCGAGGAAATGACAGAACGGGAAACCTCTGAGTTTATTGTGAAACAGCTTGAAAAAGGAGAATGGTGGTTTTTAGAAGATGGTGTAGCCATTCACACAAATAGTGTGGAAAGCTTCTATCTGGATAAGGCAGCCAGGCATACAAGATTCTCCCGTGAATAGTTGTATAGGGAAGGCCAGCTCTCAATAGGAGCTGGCCTTTTTTGTGGGTTGGATAATGGGTTCTACCCAAAATAAATAGAATTCTCCCCTAAATGAATAAGATTCGGCCGAAACTCTGGAAGGTTCGGCCGAGGCAGTGGAGGATTCGACCCATAACGAGCATTATTCTTCCCTAACAGCAAAAGATTCTCCCCAAACCGAAAATTCCTTTGCAAACGACAGGTTCAATTTCAGGATTCCAGTATTTTCACCTGAATTTGCTGACGTCCAAACTTTAATGCTTCATCAAGTTCGCTCATGAAGATGTCAATTCGGTTTCCTTCAATTGCACCGCCAATATCTCCTGCAATAGCCACTCCATAACCAGGAACTTTGACCTTAGAGCCTAGCGGGATCACATCGGGGTCAACGGCAATCACTTTTTTGTTAGGATTGGCAAACAGGTCGATACCGGTATAGGTTGTCCCGCTGCATCCTTCGCAGCTCGCTGTATAAGCTGTTGCCTCAACGTTTACGACTCTTTTCACCTTGTCAAATCGTTCATGGTCGGATGATTTTTTATCAAGGTCGAGCGTTTTCCTTTCGGCTTTATGGATAACCTCTTCTTCTGCCACTTCATCGGCATGAATAGCTGAAGAAGCTGGATCTATATGGGGTAAACCGATTAAATAGATGAATAGAAATGATAGCGTTATGATAGATGCTTTCATGACTTTTGTCCCCTTTCTTTTTCAGTCACTCGAGCATTATAACAACCTTAAAGGTACTAAACAATTAAAAAAGGCCTACAATATGATTACGGTACTGTTACAAAACAACCATTCTTTACATGGGCAGGAAGGACTTGCTAACTATACTGGGAATTGGCTTTATGGAAGGTGTTTCTATCAAAAATTTGAATGTTTTTCTAGACTGTGAATCTCTATCGTGTTTAGAGCGGGCTTGCTATAGATGCTATTTTTTCCAAAGTCAATATAGGCTGAAAGAATGATCCCTTGATCAGGCTTGTCCATAGGAAGGTCAAGATACATCTGGTCGATTCTGACTTTCTGATTCCGTTGCAAACAAGAGTCTTTCTTACGTGTATGCAGTCTTATTTGCCCATCATCATCTAATTTTTTGTCCCATTGATGGCGACCGGACATGGGAGCTGTGCTCTTTCCCATACATTCTCCATTCAACTTACTTTCAATGGAAGAGTCGAGAGTGAAGACCAACTCTGGCATCGGTAAATCAATTTGCGTAAGGTTTTCTACCGTAAATTTGAGGTGAGTTCGAATTTTCTCATGACGATGGTCGATGACTAGATTGTGTGTGAAATAGCCAAACACGAGCCTCGGCTGATTCAGAACGCTGTCCAGGTGTTGAACTCGGCCGTTAAGCCTGTCCGTAAATCGTTCTCCATTCATTACGTTCATCTCCTTAGTGGTTACTAGAAAAATTGAATTATTACTAGTATATGAGGAGACGTATGGATTATGGCTTTTATTATGCTAAGTGGACCGCTACCTAGTCAGGAGCGGTCCATGGTTGTTTATAATAGGAAATCATCGATCTGTTCGACGTTTCTTTCCACAGCAAGAGGTGCGCTTTTTGGGTGTTTTTTTCTGAGGGCGTACTTTTTCTGGACGGTCGCTCAATGAGAACACTCCTTTCGAAAAGTATGAATCTGAATAGGAAAGACTATTGTTTATCCTATGCATCAGAATAAGAAGGGGCCCGTGTGTTCAACTAATTTGTCAAAAAAGCTAAAAATATAAGTCGAAAATGCTAAAATTGGCGGTCGGTAATAGGGAAAATCATGATATAATGTTCTTACTATGTTCGCTGATAAAATCAACTATATTTTAGAAAATAAAAGGAGGACGGGCCCATCAAATTTTGTGAAGAATGTGGAAGTGGAAATAGCCCGGGCTCGCATTATTGCTCCCAGTGTGGTGAAAAATTAAAGAGTGAAGATTCACCTATACCCGTGAACTCCCTACTCCCTGTGCACAGGAATCGGAAGTGGACCATTATTGCTCCTCTTCTTACCTTCATTCTTGCTTTAGGGGGAATTGGTCTTACATATATGTATGAAAAGAATGTGAATGAAGAAACGCTTGCGATCAAAAAAGAAGCTGAACAGGCTGCCCTAAAGGGAAAGTATGAAAAGGCTGAGTCGATGTTATCCGAGGCAATCGAGAAACGGCCTGATTTTACAGCGCTTCAAAAGGATTTGACAAGTGTGCGTTCTGTTCTAGTTATGAATAATGATCTCAATAAAGTGGCGGAATATATTAAAAATAGTCGGCTGGAAGAGGCCCAAACAAGTTTAACAACTATCCAAAAGCAAATTTATAATGAGCAAAGTCAGCTATCGGTAACGCTTCTCCCCAAAGTTGAACGACTAACTTCAAAAATAACAATCGGTGAAATAAACAATCAACTAAAACATCTGACCAATATTGATGAGTTAGCCGATAAGTTAAATACGCTGTCAGGGTTGGATTTGAAAGAAGCCGCTCGTGCCCGTAGTAAAATTAATGAAAAAATTGTTTCAATTGCTGCTAAAAAAGCAGAAGCGGCTATGGCTGACAAACAATTTAATGAGGCGATCGCTACGGTAGATGAAGGGCTGCAGTACGTTGTGAACAATGAAAAACTGATTCAATTAAAGAACCGGGTCAAACAGGAACAGCAAGCTTTTGAGCAGCGTCAGGAAGAACGGATTAAGCATGCCATGGAGAAAGCGGCAGAAGAGGACCTTATGAATCGAAAACATGCGGTGAAAGTACTTGAAGTCAAAGCTTCTAAAGATAAGTATGGAGATATCAAAGTAACCGGTGAAGTCGGCAGTGAAGCGACGAAAATCGTCAGCTCCATTAAGGTGACATTTGAATTGAAAAATAAAGATGATGAAGTTGTGAAGACGGATACAGCTGAAGTTTATCCGATGTATGTTAATCCGGGAGACAAGGGCAAGTTTGAGAAAATGTATTATGAGCTTAAAGAAGAGGAAGTAACAGTAAACATTACGAACGTTGAGTGGTACGTAGAATAGGAGGACGGCGAATGGACCGAAGATGGCTCATAAGCCTGATCGTTATGCTCTTATGTATAGGGGCAGGAATTGGGGGCAGTGTTTACGTTAAGAACAGTGTCCCAAAGCAGCTCGAAGCAAGCTCCAAGCTAAGTCAGCCCGTCTCGAAGCAAGCCAGTAAGACCATGGCGAAGAGCACTCAGGATATTATTTATGAATCTCAGAAATTGGTTGTCCAAATTGAGCTGAAAAATGGATCAATCGGGTCCGGATTCCTCTACAATAAAAAAGGGGATGTGATCACGAACGCCCATGTGGTGGCTAATGCCAAAGAAGTGACGGTCGTAACAGCTGATTCGAAGGAAATGAAAGGGGAAGTGATTGGGATTAGCCGAACGACAGATGTAGCGGTTGTTCGTGTCCCTGGCCTTAAAGACCGATCCCCTCTGCCAATTGATACGAACGCAGATGTAGAACTTTTGACGGAAGTGCTTGCGCTTGGAAGTCCGCTTGGTTTGCAAAACACGGTTACTACCGGGGAAATCAGCGGTCTTAACCGAAATTTTGAACTCGCGCCATTTACTTATGAAAATGTTTATCAAATCTCCGCGCCGATTTCACCAGGCAATAGTGGCGGTCCGCTGTTAAATGGGAAAACGGGGGAAGTGATTGGCATTAATTCGGCAAAACTTGGTCAGGAAACCATTGGGTTCAGTATCCCGATTCTCGATATCCTTCCCATGGTAAAGAAATGGTCGCAATCTCCTATGAAGGAACTGCCCGAATTTCCTGAATTGAAGGCTAAGGGGGAGAAGAATACTCCTGTTCATAGCACAGATGCGGATCAAGCCACCTATGTTGTGCAATACTTTTACGATAGTATAAACCAGGGCGACTTTGTGACTGCCTACTCGTTATTAGGAAGTAAGTGGCAAAGCAACACGTCTTACGAGGAGTTTCGTGCCAGCTACAATCAGAAACTGTCTGCAACGATCGATCATATCGTAGCTGACCCTGTAGAAGGGGAGAAGGTGGAAGTGACAGCTTTTGTTACAGCAGAAGAAACGAAAACAGGCAGCGTTGAAATGAAAAAATATAAGTACCATTATGTAGTAGGCTTCGAAAATGATCAGATGAAAATAATCTCTGGCAGTGGAGAACAAATCTAAAAAGAAATGATCCCTTTTGATATAAAAGAGGGATCATTTTTTTATGTTCAATTTGCAAAAAACTGTGACGAAACTTTTATAAACACATAAAATGTAACTATAACTAAAAAAGTTGCACTAAGGAAAGTTTTCCACTACACTATGGTTAGGTTAACTAGAAGGAGAGAGGATGTATGGATGAATTATTGCTTGCTTTTGGCCTGACATTAATGGCTGGATTAGCCACCGGAATCGGCAGTGTGCTGGCTTTCTTTACGTCGACCACCAACACAAGATTTCTGTCGATAGCGCTGGGATTCTCAGCAGGTGTCATGATCTATGTATCGATGGTAGAGATCTTTTTTAAAGCCAAAGAATCACTTGTCGGGAGCATGGGCGTTCAAGCGGGAAGCTGGGTCACGGTCGCGAGCTTCTTCGGCGGGATGCTTGTCATTGCCATTATTGATAAAGCTATTCCAAAACAGGGGAATCCCCATGAACCGAAAAGTGTAGAGGATATGTCCAAACCTCGTGCTGAGGTTAAAAATCAACAGTTGTTAAAGATGGGAACGTTCACAGCCCTAGCTATTGCGATCCACAATTTTCCGGAGGGAATTGCCACGTTTACTTCTGCCTTGCAGGATCCGTCGCTTGGAATTGCCATTGCGATTGCGATCGCGATTCATAACATTCCTGAGGGGATTGCTGTGTCGGTGCCAATTTATTATGCAACAGGTGATCGCAAGAAAGCTTTCAAATTATCTTTCCTGTCAGGATTATCTGAACCTGTCGGGGCGATCGCTGCATACTTAATTTTGATGCCGTTTCTTAGTGATACATTATTCGGTATCCTCTTCGCTGGAGTGGCGGGGATTATGGTGTTTATCTCGTTAGATGAACTGCTGCCGGCATCCCGGCAATATGGAGAAGCTCATTTGTCTATCTATGGTGTAGTGGGCGGTATGGCGGTAATGGCTGTCAGTTTATTATTATTTATATAGACAAAAATGGCTGCGCGGAAACTCATTTACCGCGCAGCTTTATTAGTAAGTTCGTTCTTCGATTAAGTCATCGATTACGGTGGCAATCTTCTGTTTGGACCGTTGAATTAATCGCCAATTTAAATAGATCGTTCGCTCGTCTTTATATCCTAACCTTAATTTGTCTGGCTCAGGTAAGATCGTCCATTTATGGAGGGTGCTAAACTTTTCCTCTGCCTTTTCTTTCAGCCACTCTTGCTTTACTCGTTCAAGCTCTCTTTGCTTGTCCTGATGTGTGAACTGTTCCAGATAGGTGTAATAAAACTTCCCTTTGCTAAAATGGAAACTAACTGCAGAGCCTGCTTCCATTATGACTTGATAGGACCTCCCTAAGTACGTGATTCGAACTGGCTGCTCAGTTTCCCATTCGACTGTTTCATAAAGATCGTGATGGAGTTTCTGCCATTTCTCATTCATCCATTGTGTCTTTTTATGTAAAAAGTCATCTACCTTGTTCGATGGCTTCGCTGCAGGTGCTGTTACCTGTACGCCATTCAAGTCATCCAAATAAATTTTGATAAAGTGAACATCGGATAATGTCGTTAACGTATACTCAATTTTCCTTTGTTCGTCTTCGATGATGGGCATAATAATCCCCTTTCTTGTTATCTATGAAGTAAGTAATTACTGTTCTTTTCTATATTGAACTTGAGCTCAGTGGTTTACCGCTAGGATCTGGTTAAGGTTCCGTATTTTTTAAGTAAAAGGACGAACGATGTGTTGTTTTAGCGGAGAAAATATATGGAGACTCCTGTGGGAGGAAAGGCCTAGGTGAGGCCCCGCAGTGCGCCAGCACGAGGAGACTCAACAGCCGCCCGCGGAAAGCGAAGTATATTTTCGTAGCGGTTTTTATGCACCAATCATAGTTTTTACTTTGTTCGGATTTTCATTGGTATGAACAATTTTGTACCAATCCCACGGAAAGCGAGTTATTTTCCCCGACCACCTTCTTCTCATTACTATTTTAATAGAGAGGAAGAAAGGCGTCAAAACAGAAACATAGCCCGAAGACTCGCTTAAGAGGTCTCCGAGCTATGAGCTTACTTACATACTGCTGCCCCGATGATGATTAAAAGGATAAATAGAACAATGATCAGGACAAATTCATCACCGCGACGACGTCTTCCACAACCACAGCCTCCGTAGTACCCCATTAACACCCCTCCTTTTAAGTCATACGTTAATGTATGATTGCCTAGTTAGTTGGTAAAGGCGGATGTCCTGGATAGAAAAAAGTTCTTCTACACAGAGGAGATCTATAGAGAAATCTTCGTTTGCCGCTGCTGGAAATCTTCATCCGGATAATAGGTGTTTTTTACTAAAATGTTTGGACCCAGGCATTTAACGGCTGGGCAATGACAGTTTAAACTGGCCGCCGTTTCGGTCCGATTCCACGCCTTATAAGCTTCCGGCAAAGATGTATCTTGAATATTGCCAAGCCCAGGTTCATCACCAAAGTCGGTGACGATAATATCACCGGTAAAAATATTCACATTCAAACGAGAGCGTCCGTCCGGATCGTTTCTAACAGTGACATTTTTCTCCGCGTAAAGACGTTTCAGCAGTGCTAAATCTTTTTGGTTTGAACTGCATGGATAATAGGGTAATGTACCAAATAACATCCATGTGTTCTGATCCCTGTGATCAAGCAGGCGGGTAATCCCTTCACGCATCTCCTCAAGGGATAAGGTTTCAAGACTTGAAGCAAAGTCTACTGGGTACATAGGGTGAATTTCGTGTCTCGCACAGCCCATTTCCAGCACGTGATCGTGGATCTGTTCTAAATAAGGATAGGTGCGCTTATTTAACATCGTTTCCGCAGACACCATCACGCCTTCTTTCGCAAGTCGCTGCGAATTCTCCACCATTCGGTCAAAGTACATTTGGCGGTTGGCTTCAGAAGGTTTTCGTTCCATATTGGCAAATCCGGTATGAATAAATTCTTCGATCGTTCCCCAGTTATGGGAGATATGCAGCACATCTAGATAAGGAATAATCGGTATGTATCGCTCATAAGGCAATGTTAGATTGGAATTGATTTGGGTTCGGACTCCCCGCTCGTGAGCATAGGCAAGCAGCGGCAATACATATTGCTCCACAGACTTCTTCGACATCATTGGCTCCCCGCCGGTAATGCTCAAAGTCCGCAGGTGGGGGATTTCATCTAATCGCTTCAGTATCAGCTCAATCGGCAATGCGTCAGGATCCTTATTCTGCAACGTATACCCGACAGCACAATGTTCGCAGCGCATATTGCACAGATAGGTTGTTGTAAATTCGATATTCGTAAGCGTCATCTCGCCATGTTCATCAACATCCATATAAGCCTCCCATGGATCATAAGAAGGGGATAGCTCTTGTAACTTGTGGTTCATGAAAAACGACCTCTCTTGTAGAAGTATTTCTGAAAATCACTCTCTAGTTTATCATGATTATCCCCTCTATAGGTGGGATTAGCGAAAATCAATCGATAAGCAGGGAGTCGTCAGCTTATCTTGAATTAAAGAAAATAGGAGGGAAATCGCTTTGCAATCTACGATCATCATTACAGGAGCGTCAAGCGGATTTGGCTACCAGACAGCGTTAAAATGTGCCGAAAAAGGCATGCATGTGATTGCCACGATGAGAAATATCAACAAAGCAAAGATGTATGAATCAACTGAAATTCATGAACGTGTACGAGACAACATTGATGTGTGGCCGCTTGATGTAACAAAGGACGCCTCCATTGAACAATTTAAGCAGCAACTCAGCCAATTAGAACGGGTCGACGTGCTCGTCAATAATGCTGGATTTGCCCTTGGCGGCTTTCTGGAACAGGTGCCGCTTGAATCTTATCGACGCCAGTTCGAGACGAATCTGTTTGGAGTAATTGCCGTTACGCAGGCTGTGCTGCCGATTATGCGTCAACAAGGAAGAGGAAAGATTCTCAACGTCAGCAGTATAAGTGGTCGCATCGGCTTTCCTGGTTTATCTCCTTACGTTGCTTCTAAACATGCGTTAGAAGGTTTGACGGAGAGTCTGCGATTTGAGGTGAAGCCGTTTGGAATCGATGTGTCGCTGATCGAACCAGGTTCCTATGCAACGAATATTTGGAGCAGTGGCATGGAACTGCCTAAAGCCGCCTATGACCCTGAATCTCCATATGCTTTTTATATAAAAGCGTTATGGAAGGCGTTAAACCGTGAAGCCCATGGCGACCCAATGAAAGTAGCTGGCTTAATGACGAAAATATCCAGTCCATCAACCGCGAACAAACTTCGCTACCCGATCGGTCCGGGTGTGCGCATGAATTTATTTTTGAAAAAAGTGCTCCCATGGTCTTTGCTTGAACGTACCGTGTTGAAAAAATTACTAGGTAGAAACTGGAGAAACGAATATAGATAGGAGAGATGTATAATGATGAAAGGCACTGAACCTATTTTTACAGAAGGAAATGAAATAGGAATTCTGGTTAGTCACGGATTTACTGGAACGACTCAAAGTATGAAGCCCCTAGCTGACGCCTATACAAAAGCTGGTTATACCGTTGCTTGTCCGCGATTGGAAGGACATGGAACGACACCTGAGGAAATGGAGGACTCCAACCACGAGGATTGGATTCAATCCGTTGAGGCCGCATATCAATGGCTTGACGAGCGCTGTTCGAACATCTTTGTAGTCGGATTGTCTATGGGCGGAACCCTGACTTTGTACTTGGCTGAGAAGTACAAGAAGATCAAAGGAATAGTACCTATTAACGCGGCGATCGACATTCCATCTATGGAAAAGGTGATGGAATCAGCGGAGGATCGGTTCGTAGATGCTATTGGCTCTGACATTAAAAAGCCAGGGGTGGAAGAGTTGGCGTATGATAAAACCCCGGTTAACGCGATCCGTTCCCTCATGGCCTTGATGAAACAAGTTCATGAAGGGCTTGCTGAAATCCATTGCCCAGCCTTACTATTTGTCTCGGACGAAGATCATGTCGTGCCGCCGGACAATTCAGAAACGATTTTTGACATGATTTTCTCAGAACATAAAGAGCTTGTTCGAATGGAAAACAGTTATCATGTGGCGACGCTCGATAACGATCAAGATTTAATTATTGAGCGCAGCCTGGAATTTTTTCAAATGTATGAGAGGGCTATGTAAGGAACAGAAGTATAAGCGGCTTTTGGGATAAGACATAGGGAAGTTTGGCATTCAAAGAACAATTGTTATTTATATTATCTTGAAATCAAGTCTTCATGAAAAGGGCCATTATCCGGAAGACTCGAATTCGAGATAATAGCCAGTTTTGAAACGATATCTATACTCATTCGTATATGGATTAAAGTGCTTTTTAGGAGTGGTAGTTATCTTAGACCTTGTGATATTTGGTGTAGTTGCTGTTGGAGGTGGAATCGTTGCTCTAATTGGGTTTTTGGTCATGTTAGGGAGAAAAATTACTGAACCCAATAAAGAATTACAGCAAAAAGTTGAAAGCCTTAAAAACGAAGTGAAAAGCCTCAAAGATAAAAGGTAACTCCGTTTCAAGCCATTCAGTAAAGGGGGGCAATTCTGTAGTAAGAATTGTGCTCCTTATTTATGTAAAGGGACTTTTTCTGGAATGATGTATTGTACAAATGATGGAATTTTAAAATAATTGTTAGCAGATATTAACTGGAATATAGGGGATTCTCTGTGTTGTCAGAAACACAGGAATAGAAAGGAGACAGGATGAAAAGAATTATTTTGATCCTATTATTGATTGCAAACGGCTTTTATATAGGCAATATTCTTATTGACTTTGGTATTAGGTTCTCAAGTATTTGGAATGTATTTTTCGGTATAGTGTTTGTTATTAGTATTCTCTTGTCAGGGATGTTTCTGTTTCGATCTAAAAGGGAGTCGGGAAACCATCCTTATTTATCTGTTGCAGTTCTTTCAATAAGTTTTGCATCTTTAGGTTGGTTTACCTTCTTTAATTATTTGTCTTTAATAATGGGGTAGTTAAGTTGGAGGTGAATTTTTAAATAACACTCAGCATTTGATCTTAAATTGCTCAATTATCGGGCGCATTTCCGGAATAAAGGATTTGCGCTTATTTTGCATGAATGGGGCGATTGTCGAGAAATGGGTGCAAAGTTGTAGGGAAAGCAGACATAAAAAGGGTTTGAAATGATAAAATAAGTGACACTGGAGATCCATATAAATTTGAGCCCAATCAGGAAAAGGAAAACCGTCAAGGTGATAGATCGACAAAGGTTTGTGTACTAAAGAATTAATATAATTGTAAATTATCATTAAAAGCTTGCATTAATAGAGGTATTTGGCAAAATTGGAATTAAGTGTTCGTGTCACATTAGATGCTTCGAGTAAAGAAGTGGTATATACAAAAAGGGAGAAAATATGATACCAAGAAAATTCATTACAGCAATTATCACGCTCATTTTATCGGTATCGATTTACAGTGCGATCTCCAAGGGACCGATTTCTGAAAACATATCATCTTATTTTTTTATTCTAACGTTTGCTATTCTATGCGGTACTCTTATGTCAATAATCATTAGTTATTTTGTAAGAAACAGAAAATTTAATAGTTTTGCTCTCCGTCTTTTTCTTCATATTGTGATCGCAGTCATACTACCTATGATTTTTGTTAAGGAACACTACTTTCAAATAATGTTTTATATGTCCTTACCAGTAAGCACTTGCTATTTTGTAATCGATGAATTATTACGATTTAACTCTAATCGCAGTTGAGAGAGATCAAGCTCCTATCATGAGTTTTATGCAACATACTTAGAACAAATACCATTGTTAACTCTAGAACATGGTAGATTTGGATACTTAAGTTTACAGTTTTGCTTATTAAAGAAACGGGCGCTTTCCTTGAATAAGGAACAAGCTCTCTGTCTTGCGTAAAAAGGCATTTAATTGAGTAACTTCTTGTGATGGCTATGGAAAATTTGAAATAATTTCTATTAGGTTAAGGAGACAGGATAATTGAATAAAGGACTTCATTGTTAAGTAACAATGTCTGTATAGAGGAGTGTAATTATTTATAAAAGACTTTTACATTATGGATTGAAGCTTGTAGGAATACTCATTCTACTTTATTTGATGAAGATTACAAACGAGGAATTGAAAGTAGCTAATCAAAGGCAGATTAACATCTTCCTAGAACTTACAAAAATGACCACTTGGGGTGTTTTGTTTGGTATTATGGTGGAGTCTAAGAAGCTAATTTCACTATTTAAGGGCTATTTAAAAATCAACTGGGTACTTCTAACGCTTTCAATATTCCTTTTAGCCATTATATACATTCCTAGAATATATGTTGTATCTTGGTTTAGCTTAGATATACCCTTTTACATACAGATGTTTAACGTAACAGAATCCCGAACGGCACTAGCTATCCTATCCGGTATTTTACTCATTAGGTCGTTAACTAAGGGGGAAAATGACATTTCAGCGTGATTATTTTTTTAGTGAGTACAACGCATTTAGAGGGAGTTAAATAATGAAAAAACAGTTATTTATATACAGCTGTATTACAGTACTCATTGCTGCCGGGTGGTTTACATATGAAAAAATTACTAGTGATACCTATGAAGGAATGACCATTGTTCCAGAACGACACAAAGATATTCCCTTATTTAATGGATTGAAGCCAACGGAGCATCAATATGTCATAAAAGGGAATCAATGGAACGATATTTATAATTTTTACTTAAATGAACTTTCTTTCCGCGGTTGGAAGGTTGAGTATGAGGACTCAGCTCTTTATGATGATAATAATGAAAATGATTGGTCAGGTTTTTCTTCCAGATGGAGAAAAGAAGGGTTTAACGGTGAGTTATGGATATCAGCTCATTATAATCAATTTACAGACCAAACAGAGGTTATCTTCGATAAAGCTGAAGAATAACCAAGTTTCATTGAAGGAAATAGGGCAATTGGTTTATTAAGGGGGCGCGTTTATCGAATAACGCGTCCTTCTATATAGGGAGCTTATCTAGTAAGTGCACTTTTTTAAACAGTTTAACTGAGTCCGAACAATATTCATCCGGTTTTAAAGCGGGCGAAGAACTGAAGAAGTTACATAAACTATCCGCCCCCTCCGATTATCCTTCATGGTACACAGTAAAAAAGCAGAAGATAGATAAATACTTATTGAATTTAGAGAAGATAAATTTAGATGATGAGTTGAGGATGATGCTAGAGAATTACATCATAAATAATGAAGTTTTAATGAAAAATAGACCCAACAAGTTCCAACATGATGATTTCCACCCTTCAAATCTTTTAATAAATAATAAGCAATTTTCAGGAATTATTGATTTTCAAAGAATGGACTGGGGAGACCCCGTTCATGACTTGCAAAAATTAGGTTTTTTCTCAAAGCCAGTTAGTATTGAATTTACGAGAGGAATTATTGAGGGTTATCACAATGGAAAGGGAATAAGCGATTCATTTTGGGAGCTATTCACATTTTACAGTGCAGTGCACATAGTTTCAGCTCTAGTTTGGGCAAAAAGAAGAAGTCAGGAACATTTCGATCTACTCCATAAATATTCTCTGGATGTTATGAGTGAACATTTCACTTTAACTAAAATAAACCAATTAATTTACAGTTTTAATAGAGGTGATAAAGATCGAAAACAATGTTTATTCTCTTTCAAACGAAAGGTTATCATTAAGGGAAATCAATGAAAATGACTGGACAGATATACATAAGTACGCATCGAAGGATATTGTGTGTCAATATCAACCCTGGGGACCTAATACAGAGGAAGAGTCTAAGAGTTTTGTTAAGCAAATAATATTAGATGCTTCCAAAGAAAAAAGGACAAGATATGCCTTCGCCGTTGTCTACAATAAAGATATGATCGGTGTGGGAGAACTCAACATTAGAGACTTCACTAACAAGGTTGGAGAAATTGCTTATATTGTAAATCCAGATTACTGGGGACAAGGAATTGCAACAAATGTGGCTAAACTTCTAATAAGGTTCGGTTTTGCTGATATACAACTTCATCGTATATACGCCACCTGTGATCCTAGAAATATAGGTTCATCAAAGGTTTTGCAAAAATCTGGTTTGACTAAAGAAGGTAAAATTCGAGAGGATCTATTAATAAAAGATGGATGGCGAGATTCTTTACTATATAGCATCTTGGAATATGAATGGTTATGAAGAAAAAATTTTAAGTTTAATTGTAGATTATTTCGAAATCGAGTCTTCAGTTAAAGGAGCGCAAATCCGGAATAAGGATCTGGGCTCTTTCTTTGTGAAAAGGGCCATATTCTTGAATAAGAAAGGGAAATAATAATATAAATAGGAGCCATAAATTATTTAATTAACTTACACACATGTTAATATTATATAGAAGAGGTATCTCTACCAACAATGGTAAATATTTTTGATGGTTGCACTTTCATAAGGATTGATGGAAAAAGTTATATTCACTGAATATAACTTTATGTAGGAGTGGAATAGTTGAAAAATATATCGATTTTAATAGCTGATGATGAGAAGGAAATTGCAGATCTTGTTGCAATCCATTTAGAAAAAGAAGGTTATGGTGTTATTAAAGTATCTGATGGTCAAGAAGCCATTCATTTTATCAAGACTCAACCAATTGATTTGCTGATTTTGGATATTATGATGCCGAAAATGGATGGACATGAGGTAGCCCGTCACATTCGCGAACAACATAATATGCCTATCATTTTTTTGAGTGCCAAAACTTCTGATTTCGATAAGGTACATGGATTGGCGATTGGAGCAGATGACTATGTAACCAAACCATTCACCCCCATTGAATTGGTTGCTCGTGTAAATGCTCAATTGAGGCGCTTTATTAAGTTAAATCATCCCCATATGGATAATGGGAAGACCTTAGAATATGGTGGATTAGTTATTTCTCCTGATCAACGCACTGTTACTGTATATGGCGAAAACATTGAACTAACGCCGAAGGAATTTGATATTTTGTATTTATTAGCCAGTCATCCAAAGAAAGTTTATAGTGCTGATAATATTTTTCGTAAGGTATGGGGTGAAGCATACTTTGAGGGTGGCAATACCGTTATGGTCCACATTCGTACTATACGGAAAAAACTTAAAGAAGATAAACAAAAAGACAAATGGATTAAAACTGTGTGGGGCGTCGGGTATGCATTCAATGGTTAACATAGCTAGAAGTTTTCGCTCGAAAATGATTCTGTTATTTGGTTTAAGTATGCTTCTCTCTGGTATTATAACCTATTTATTCTATAAAGGACTTCAATTTTACTATCACACAATGGTTAGCTATGGGGATCCGTTGGTTCAGTTTCGTTTATTCATAGGCAGTATTGGTGAAATTAACTTTTTTTTATTACTGTTTATCCCACTCTCGATATTGTTCTTCTTTTTACTAACGAAGCGCTATTCGACCTATTTTAAAGAGATTTCAAACGGAATTCATTATCTCGCTCATGGTGACTTTAATCACCGTGTTCAAATCCTATCAAATGATGAATTTAAGGATATTGCGCAAGACATTAATCTGGCAAGTGAAAAATTGCAACAGGCCATCGAAAGAGGGGATTTTTCAGAAAGAAGTAAAGATCAGTTAGTCGTAAATCTGGCTCATGATTTGCGAACACCGCTCTCCTCTGTTCTAGGTTATTTAGATTTAATCCTTGAAGATGAGAATCTGACGAAAGAACAGACTAGACATTTTTTGAAGATTGCTTTTACCAAATCTCATCGGTTGGAAAGACTTATTAATGAATTATTCGAAATAACAAGAATGAACTATGGCATGCTGCCTGTTGAAGGAAAACAAATTAATATAAGTGATCTGCTAAAACAACTAAAGGAAGAATTGTATCCTGTCTTTGAAAAAAATAATTTAATAGCTCGAATAAATATTGCTACCGATTTACCTATATTGGGTGACGGAGATTTATTAGCGCGCGTATTTGAAAATATTCTGGTCAATGCAAATAGATACGGATATGATGGTCAGTATGTAGATATTAACGGTTTTATTGATTCAGGGGAAGTAGTTGTCCAAGTTATGAATTATGGAAATTGTATTCCTTCCGATGAACTTCCATATATCTTTGATATGTACTATACCAATGACAAAGCACGGGTTTATCAGGATGGCGGGACAGGTCTTGGCCTATTCATCGCAAAAAATATTGTGGAGCAGCACAATGGAACAATTACGGCAGACAGCAGTTTAATACGGACGATATTTGAAGTCCGTTTACCGCAGGAAAATATACAAAATGACAAAGTTTAATCCCAAGTCAAAGATTTAAGGAAAATTTAAAGTTTACCCCACTCTTTTTTTAAAAAGATTTTCCTATCCTTTAGATAAGTTAAGAAAAGGGGGAAACTGAAATTGAAGAAGTGGGTTTTTTTATGTTTAATATTGGTCTGCGGTTTTGCAGTTTATAATATCACACCATTCTTTGAAGATATGAATGATATTAAAATAAATCAGCAAGATCAGGAAGAAAATGAAGTGTTCGAGGTGTATTCTGGAAACACTCAAAAGATTAAAATTGCAGAAAAGCAAATATATGAAGGAAATCTGTTATTAGTTAACAGGGAATATCCCGTTCGAAAAGAAAGTGTTATAACAGATATTACAAGTTTAGTTAACCATAAAGAATTGACGAAGGGATATGGGTTACATAATACCAATATTCGCTTGTCAAAGATGGTGACACAAAAGTTTTCAAAGATGGTTGATGCCGCCAGAAAAGATGGGGTTAGTAATTTTTTGATCAGTAGTGGTTTTCGGAGTTTTGAAAGACAAAAAGAGCTTTACAAAGAAAAGGGGCCTGACTATGCTTTGCCAGCAGGCCATAGCGAACACAATTTAGGATTAGCGCTTGATGTTGGATCTACCCAAACGACAATGTACAAGGCATCAGAAGCTGAGTGGATTGAAAAAAATGCCTGGAAATACGGTTTTATTTTACGCTATCCAAAAGGCAAAGCAGATGTAACAGGCATTGAATATGAGCCATGGCATATTCGCTATGTTGGTTTGCCTCATAGCGCTATTATGCAGGAAAAGAATTTTGTCTTAGAAGAATATTTAGGTTATCTAAAAGAAGAAAAGAGCATTTCTGTTAAGGTTAATGGAAAACAATATAGCGTTTCTTATTACCAAGTATCTCAAAGCATTACAATTCATGTACCTGATAACCACCATTACGAGATTTCAGGGAACAATATGGATGGTGTGATTGTGACAGTGTTTCCCTAATCAACACATACTAGCCTGTCCAGGCGTTGAACGGTTCCGGTGTGTTTTGATCAATGAATAAACAATTCTTTCTTAAAATATCTTGAAACTGAGTCTTAAATAAACGGGGCGCGATTATTCAATAAGAATAGTCGCCTTTTCTTTTGCATAGAATTATGCTTCTTCTCCGAGTACTTAATTTCGAGTTAATGGATTATCTAAAGGTTGAGTAAGTGGGAGGGTTTTGAAATAATTGGAACTATGCTGAGTTGATTGTCAGGAAATTACACTTTTCTCAGCAGCATTACCTTTTCAAAATATTACAAATTAACATGGGATTGGAGATATAGTTATGTGGGTAATATTAGGGGTTATTGCTATAGTAGTAACTTTTATAAATCTTTATATGTACACAGCAGGAAAGGATTATAAGCTTGCTATGGCGATGGGGTTATCATTTACAGCATTAACGCTTTGTGCAGAATACAGTCTTGTCTCTGATTGGGTAGAAGTGGAAGATTGGGCAGCTTTAATGGATGTAGTACCTGGTATGGAAAGGGCATTATGGTTTTTGACAATCGTTTCTATCTTACTAAATATAGCACCTATACTTTTAGAACTAAAAGGTAAGAAATAATTACTTATTGTCACTTTATTTTTATAATATGCAATTATTGTGTAGATTTTTATGTATAACTATCGGATGCGTTAGTTGAAAATATGCTTCAATTATCTCGGAATCAAGTCTTCACGAAATGGGCGCAAAAATTGAATAACTAGCTGCCTTTGTTCAGTCCATCTTATTGTTTTACAGCTATGGGTGCAGGTTACTTCAAGAAAGAAATCGGGTTTGTCTTTTATGCCTTTTATGAAACTTCTTATTGATATGTTCGTATTTAAACTGAGGGGGGAATGAGTAATGGAGGCATTCGAACTGAGCTTTAAAAATAAACGTGTAAGAATGTGGTTTATATGGGTGCTTCCTGTAATCATCCTATCAGGAATACTATTTTTTCCTTTACCAGTAGAGTACCATTGGATACCTTCTTTTCTTCCTATCATTGCTATAATTATCTTTTATGGTTGGGTCAAATTTGATAAAAATAAAATTTAACCATTTTATTCCATTAAAGGGCGCGTTTATCGAATAACGTGGAGTAATTTGTGGGTTGGATAGTAATAATATTGAGGTGTTATGATGAAAAAAATACTAAAAATGCTTTCTTTAACTTGTTTCGTAATCTGTGTCCTTCTCTGGATACCTAATTTATTGTTTCAAGTACCAAGTGATTTATTTTTAGAGATATTTATTATCGCTCCTATAGGAGTACTCTTAGCTATTTTTAGTAAAACTAAATGGCTCATAATTGGTAATACAATCATGTTTTTTAGCTTCTTTATATTGATGGGCTTAGGATCTATTATAGAGGCTATTATCCACTCCTAAAACACTAAAATCATGATTCAATAATAAAGAATACATAGGCTTTAAGGCGCTTTATTTTTTATTCGGATTATCTTGATATTGAGTCTTCCTGATAAGGGCGCATTTCCGGAATAAAGGATTTGCGCTTTTTATGCATGAATAGGGACAGTTAATTGAACAACGCTTCAAAAGGAGTTATTTTTAATGCTTAAATCTGAAAAACACAATTTGATAGCCAACATTCTTGTTTGGATTGCAGCACTTATAATTATTTATAATGCTATAACTTTTGAACCGTCTTTATGGTTTAACATTGCTTTTCCGTTGATAATGGGTGTACCAACATTTAGATCAATCCGTAGAATTCTCAAAAAGGATGATTGAAGGATGATTGAATGCTATTATTTATTGAGTTAACCGTGGATTTTAATTAAGGATTTTCCTCAATCGGACGCTTTTCCTTAATAAGGAAAAGCTCCAATGTCGCATATAAGAGCAATTGTTGTAGTAGTTAGCTTAATAACTGGCATCTACACCACCAACAAACATTTCAAGATAAAAGAGCAAGAAATTAAATTAGAACGAGAAAGGTTAGAGGTGGAAAGAAAAAGCCTGGAATTAGAAGAGAAAAAGACTTAGTGAAACGATAATTTTTGTTCAACTAAAGGGCGCAATTCTGGAGCAAAGGATTGCGCTTTTATTACTGTATGGGTCCATATTCTGGAAAAAGTTATTGTGTAACTCATTTTAGTTCCTTCTGCTGCTTTGAATGTAGAAAGATTAAATAACTAAAGACTTTCCTTTTGAGTTGTGGCTAGATGTTACAATGAAATTACCGGCATAATTTACATAATTAGGAGTGTAGAAATGAAAAAAGTAAGACTTGTTTTTTTGGGACTAATACTTCTCTGTGCTTGCTCGACAGGGGGAGAAGTTGAGACAGATAAGACTAGTGAGAATGATGAGACAACAGGTACAACAACTTATGGATTCGAACAAGACCAGGACGGGCCTGAAGAAAGCAAATGGTTACTACCAAACTCTTATCAAATAACGATTGATGATTCTTTTGAGATGGTTTCAAGATATGAAACAGGCTCTTCTGAAGAGAAAATGTTTTTTTGGCATAAGCCTTCAGCTAGCGAATTTTCGTTTAAACCAGAGAAATCACCAGAAAAATTTGAAAAAAAAGTCCCGACGATCGAAATAAAACCAATCAATAAATATCACCGATATATGTATATGCATTTAACAGGAAGTGAATCTCAAAAGAGTATGGAAGCTGTTAAAAAAGAGGTTAAAGAAAATTCTGAAGTGTACCTTGAAGAAGTGAAGGAACGAACAGTAGAGCTGTTAAAAGGTGATCCGACAATTTACACGAAGGAAGACTATGACATTGAGCCTTTCACCTATATGATTGAAAGTGAAACAGAGCAAGGTGTGCTTCACTATGAATTGATCGGTGAAGTGGAAAGTTCCTATCTCAGAGCTACATTAACCATCCCGGTGAAGAAGAAAGAAGAGCTACTTGGGAACATGTTAAGTTCTATTCGGACGATTACATATAAAGAAGAAGAGTTTAAAGATAATGCAGTATTAGATGAACCGACAAGTTTGTCCTATGAACCCGCAGAGAATCTTAAAGGTGATTATCCTGAAGTAGGCTATTCCTTTGAGGTACCTGAAGCTGCGACGTTTAGGTATTCATATCCAACGTATCATGCATATCGTTATACATTTGACACGCGTTATAAGGAAAGCATCGAAAAAGGAAATTTCAGCTTAAACCATTCAGAATTAATCGTTCGGGTAGAAAAACTGGAGAATGCGAGAAATCGAGAAGAAGAACTGCGTACTAAGGGCCGTTTTGATTTTGTTACTGCTCAAAGTGATCATGCCCAGTCGATCACATACTTACATGAAGAGGAAGATTTTGATACCGGTATATTCTCTACTGCCGTGCGTGTCGAATTCGATGGTTATGAAAAATACTGGTTTTTAAGAGAAGTAGACGGTCATGTTTACGAGGTCACTTTTGATATTACCTTTGAGGCTCCAGAGTATAAGGAATTATTAGACAATTATTTGAATGTTGTGCGTACCTTCGAGCTTATAGGTATAGAAGAATAGCAAACAAACGTACAGAAATCTTAAATAATTAAAATGGTAAAAAATTGATCTTCCAATACCATCTAATAGAAGTTCTGTCCTTGTTCAATATAAGGCGCGCTTTTCTTGGGTTGCCGAGCGTTTTTGTGCCCTATTTAGGTATTTTAAGAGAAAATAATGGATGGGAGTTGAAATAGTGAAAGGTTTTATAATGTTGCTGGCAGTTGGCCTATTATTAAGCGGTTGCGGCAATGAATTGGATGTAGAACAAGCAGAATCGCAGGAAAAGCAGCTAGAAATCGTGAATAAATTACTAGAAGAAACAGACGGCCATACCAGGGGCGCGTTTGAACAGTTACCAGCGGAAACCAGCGAATATATGAAGCAAAATCCGGATTTATTGCGGAAATTTACACAGGGTGAACCCACATTTATGGGAATCATTGACACGTTACGTCTAGGCACAAATGTTAAGTTAGGGCCGGAAGATATACAATTAGTTTATGACACCCTAGAAAATGATAGCGAAGTAGCGATATATGAAAATGGAATGAAATTTTCCGATAGCTTTATTGCTAAATTAAAATCCAACTAAACGATAGAAACAACCTTTTTTTAAGAGGTGGATTGTCAACACAAGGCTAGACAATCCATGCGTTATCTTGAAATTGAGTCTTCTGCATAAGGGGCGCTTATCTGGAGTAAGGTAAGTGCCGTTTTTATGAAATAAAGGATTGAGTTAGTATTTGGATTTTGAAATAATTGGTATTAAACAGATAGCATTACTGAACACCAACTATTTCAAAGGATGTGTAATAACTGGGTGAGTTGGATTATAAATTAAGTGAATTTACCAGAATGCACGATGAATTTATCAATGATTGGAACGAAGCAATGATTTCAGGTGACACTTCTTCCTTAGAAAGAATGACTAATGATTACTATGTTGCTTTTTTTAAAGGAACGAATGAACAACCTATTATTTTTAACCGAAAAGATGCAGTAACAGGAATGAGACAATCAGTTAAACAGATGTTAGGTGCTAATAAGAGGTTTGAAAATAGAATAATTCGCCTAAAGAATAATAATCACACGGTAGTATTTTACGAACAGTTGATTTATAAAGGTGCGGAATTATTATCGAGGTTATTTACTATTGAAGATTGGCAGTTTCTTGATGGGAAATGGATGATAGTTAGAGAGATAGAAGAGCCCATTGATTAATTTCAACCTACCTCTACTTTATGTGGAGTATGATCTATCGGTTTCCAAAAGAACAAAAAAGATATACAAATGGCAATTGATCTAAAGGGGGCTAAAAAGAATATTATGAAGGATATAGAAAAGTTACTTTTGGACATCACGATATATATCAAAGATAAATATGACTGCCATACGATACTCTTATACGGTTCCTATGTAACAGGAGACTACACAAATGAGAGTGACATTGATCTGATCGGGTTTACCAATTCAACTGAACAGTATAACGAAGTTGATCTTTTTAACGGAAAGCAGTTAGACGTTTGGATTCATCCGACCAATGATATGAAAAATTACGAGCAATTTTTGAAACTACATCAAGCAGAAATTTTGCTTGATGAACAAGATAAGGCTGGTTCGTTTATGGAAAAAGTTCAACGTTTATTTGAGGAAGGACCTAAGAAACTCTCTTCCGATGAGAAGGTGTTTCTAAGAACCTGGCTGCAGAAGATGGAAAAGAGGTCTAGAAAAGGAGACCTTGAGGGAAATTACCGTTTCCACTGGATGTTAAAAGATAGCTTAGAGATATATTTTGAACTTAAGGATCAGTGGTATTTAGGTCCGAAGAAGTCATTTCGTTGGCTCAAACAGAATGATCCTGAAGGCTATCACCTTATTCAAATGGTGTTGAATGAACCGAATGTATGTAATCACGTAACGGAATGGATCAACTACATAACAAGAAAGTAGCCTTCTCTTTTGTCAAATTTTATTAATTTTATCTTGATATCAAGTCTTCTGGAAACGGGCGCGCTTCTTGAATAAAGGAGCGCGTCCTGTTTAATTGTGGAATAAGGATTGTCAACATTGCACATTTGAATGCTATTCCTCAGGAGAACATTAGTAACAAGCTTATTACACTGACAAATAAAATGGCTTCATATACAATAATACTGTTTAATACTCAATTGGCTTATTATATGAATCGGGAAGGAGAACCTAATGATTAAAGATAAAAATATACATTTACGGACATTTAAAACTAGTGATGCTCAAGCAATGCTGAAATTACAAAAAGAAAACCGCGATTTCTTCGAGCAATTTGCAATGACTCGTACTCGTAACTTCTATACAATCGAAGGACAACTAGAAAGGATCAAAAAGGCTGAAGAAAATATGAGACAAGATAAGGACTATTATTTTGGGATTTTTGAAAATGGTGAGAACAGGTTAGTAGGAACAATCAATCTTTTTCATATTCTTCGAGGGTCATCCCAAAGTGCCGTTATCGGCTACTTCTTAGACAAAGAATATAATGGTAAAGGATTGATGACGGAGGCTACAAGGCTGATCGTAAAATATGCCTTTGATGAGTTGAAACTACATCGTATAGAAGCTGGGGTACAGCTACACAATATTGGCTCGATACGGGTTTTAGAGAAATCAGGATTTCATCAAGAGGGCATTGCTAGAAAAAACACCAAGATAAATGGAAAGTGGGAAGATCATCAGGTTCTAGCCATCATTAATCCTAACGATTAACTGATACATACACTTTGAACAATGTTGTAGACTTTGTTAATTCAGAAGTCAATTGTTTTATTCACCAAACGGGCGCTTATCTGTAATAAGATAGGCGTTATTTTAATTGGAATAAAGGATTGAGTAAATTGCCTGGATTTGAAATAATTGGTATAAATAAATGGGGCAGTTTTCTTGAAGAATTGATTTAATAATTTTTAATAGAACTGAGGAGAGAAGAGTTTGAGGGTTTCTGCGTGGCTTCTACTATTTTTTCATACAGTAATCTTAGTACTTTGGATAATGAACTCTGGATACTTATTTTCGTTGTTTGGAGTAGTATTTTGGAGCACCTCTGTTGCCGTTGGGTTTATTGTCCAAAAACAGATAAAAGAGCAACTGTTAATAAAGCAACTACTAATGTCATCAAGTTACTTTATGGTTTTTCTTACTATAGTTACTGTCGGTATATATATTGTCACAAGTTCTATGCCTTAATTTTGTATTCCACAATAGGAATTATAAAAAAGGGGGGTTATTTGAAAAGGGTGTTTGTATGGTTATTGGTTCTGTTATGCGCTGTTACTTTAATTGGTTTTCAATCTGCAAAAGAGGAAATGACATTATTAGATAACGTATCTAAAATATCAATTTCAAAATCCGAAGGTTATGGAGGATTAAATGAAAAATTCTTTACTTCTTATGATAAAAAGGAAATATCATCAAGATTTGAAGAAATTCTTAAAGTAGCTAAGGGAAAAAGTTCGGGTATGAACAATAATAAACCTGACTACGACATATTAGTTGAGTATGATAATGGTGAAACCAATGGATTACATTTGATTCTCGGAAATGAAGGAGAGGAAAGTCTGTTTATGTATGTTGGTCACGAAGAAGATATTTTCAAAGTTGGTCCTGAGGCAACAAGAGAATTAAGGCTAATAATTAAAACAGAAAAATAAAAACACTATTCAATCAAGAATAAAGGGTATGTGCCTCTGATGCTGATCAGGGACAGGTTTGTTTAACAAGGGTATTGATTTAAAAAGGGGGGTACAGTTTTGAACAAGAATACATTAGGGATTTTGTCACTTTTGACCGTAGCAATAAGTGTCATATTTTTCTTTATAATCAGAGGAACCAATGCTAATTTAACTTTGGGTATAAGCGTGTTTACAGTTCTTTCTGTACTTGGGGTTATCTTTGCTCTCTTATCTAAAAAACTGTGGTTTATTATTGCAGGAATTCTATTGAACGGAGCATTGATAGTGTTCGCCTATTTACTGTTGCTTGCAGTAGGAATTAGTGAACCATAAAAAACCTTCTTCAAGAAACGGGGCGCTTATCTTGAATAAAAGTAAGCGCCAATCTTACATATAAGGGCCAGATTGTGAAGTAATAAAAAAGGCTTTTGATACTTATTTAAAAGGCATATTTTTCTGGGAGAGGTTAAAACTAACCCTAAATCCAAAAGAAAATTGGAGGATCATTATGCCCAGTGTAAAAATGATGTTTAAAAACGCAGCGGATATTATAGAGTCCTTAACTGATAACCATAAAAATCCATTACATATCGGTGAAGCGATGGCTTGTTGGACATATTATAGTTTTGTGTCGAGTGCCCTTATTAACGTGGAAGTAGGTCTTAACACAACAAACGATTCTAAATTGAGGAAGTTTTTTCAAGATAGCTATAAAGTGATGAAATCTCATCAAAACGAATTAAATGAATTTATGCGACAGGAAGGAGTTCCTTTATCAGATACTCCTGAAGCTAAGCCGAAATCTGATCCGAGCGCTGTACCGTTAGGAACAAAATTTACGGATAATGAACTGGCTAACACGATTAATATTAACTTTGTGGCAGCTGCCGATATGTATGCAGCTTCAGCAAGCCAATCTCTTCGGACGGATGTTGCAATGATGTTTCTAAAATTTCAAACTGATAAATTATCCCTTGGACTGAAAATGAAGGAATTAATGCAAACAAAAGGCTGGCTTAAAGTCCCTCCTTTTTATCATCCTCCTGGGGGATCGCCTACGGAAAATAAAAGTTAGGATATAAAAAAAATCAAAGGTTTGTATGAATTGATTATGCCGCAATACGATTGGGCGCTTATATTTAAGAATATGGAATTATGGATGAGCAGGAAGTATGCTATAATTGGAAAGTCTGAAAATTCATCATATTATTTCTAGACAATAATTGTTATAGGAGGCGTTCATTATGTTAAACAAGATGGCAAAAATCGTGAATAAATTTATGGGGATTACGCCGCATTAACAAAGTTGTTTAGCGTTTTCCCAAATTCTGAAAGGGGAAACATTTGTGAATACAGAAAACGTGAAGCTTGTCGAACTAAATGAAGAGAACTGGTATGAGTGCTGTGAATTAGAGGTATCAGCAGAACAAGCAGAATTCATAGAATCAAATGCAATATCAATAGCTCAATCAAAGTTTGAGACTACATTAAAACCTTATGCTATATATTTTGAAGAGAGAGTAGTAGGCTTTTTAATGTACAACTCGGTTCAAGAAGAACTTGATGGTTATTGGGTTTATAGAATAATGGTTGACAAAGAATTCCAAGGTAAGGGTATAGGCAAAGCGGCAACTAATTTAATGATTCTAGAAATGGAAAAATTGCCGAATGCAACGAAAATTGTTGTAGGTTATCATCCTATGAATAAAGGTGCCCACCAGCTTTATTCCAGCTTAGGGTTCTTAGATAATGGAGATAGGTTTGGTAAAGAAATGGCTGTTATTAAATATATAAACCAGTAATTAATTAAAAAGGACCCCATACTGGTCCTTTTTTTGTAATTGGATACTTTGAATTTTAGTTTTTACGCAATAACTGCCAATAGAGAGATTCTAATAAAGAGAGATTATCTTGAATTCCATAATACGGGATCGTTGTCCCAACCAGCCTCAAACATGTTTCTACAAGTAGGGGGTGGACAGTATTGCGGACGGGATCAAGAGTCCCACGGGCGCGAACGTCCTACCCCGGCTACCTCAAGAATAAAACCTATTAAAAATAGGTCAACCAGTAAATGACTGGCTGACCTTATAATACGAAAGGGGCGCGTTTATTGAATAACGCGTCCTTCAGAATAAGGACAGATTGCGAAGTAACTTCTTGTGAAGATGGTGAAAATTTGAAATAATCGAAATTATGATAAATTCTTTAATTAATCAAAGAACAGGAGATACATATGAAAAGAGCAGCATTTTGTACCACTTTTTTTGCCCTAGTATTACTAGCAGGATGTACAAGAGAACCATCCTTTGAAAAACACTTTAACGAAACAATGGATAATCAAGGGAGCTCATACAATCTAATACATCACAAGTTGGATGTGGTGGATAAAGATGATGCAATTGCCATTTACAAGAAGGAAGATAAAATCTGGCTTTCCTACTTTAAAAGAATGGACAATAAGTGGATAAATCAGGAAGGGCACGGCTTAAAATGTGGTGCCCAGATTAATTGGACATCAATAAATGGATATATTTTTTCCGGATTAATTTGTGATAATGGTATTTCAGAAGTGTATATAGACAACAATACAGCTAAATTTATCAATATAAACGATGGAAAAAGGTATTGGTACATAGTCACTCCTAAACAACGAGACATTGAAGAAGTTGAAGTGAGATTTGTGAAAAAAGACGGTACAGAGGAAATTGTTGATAATTACAATCCAAAAATTGAATAAGGAATGAGTCTAATTATTAATATTAGCAATCTGTTCAAGTTCATTTACGACCTGTTTAAGAGGTTTTCTTGTATCAATCTCAACATTCGCTTCGTCTCTTAATAACGGCTCAACTGTTTCAGTGTTATGCATAATTTCCTTTCGTTGCACGAGCGTTTTTTCATAATTGTTTATGGTATGAGGTTCTATTAGTTCAATCATAACATCGAGGGGAGCAATAAATAAAAATAACACGTTTTGATTTATCAAAACGTGTTATTAACAGATTCAAAAGTTAATTTTAATAACGCCAAAGGATTATCCTCCCCGTAACTTGCCTGTTAACACCATAAAGTTTTGCTACATCTCCATAATATAGGCCAAAAGCCATATTAGTAAAATGGGTGCTGTTTCCATATGGTTCGTTAAAGATTGGTTTATATGCTGTACAATTTCCTGTTGCCGCACTACATAGCCGAACCTTTAACGCATCCTGAGATCCCCAATCAGTAATGTTGACACCAACGTTACCACCACTAGGAACTTTCATATATCCATCCCATTGTCCATCCCCAGTGGTGAACCAGAAGGTTTTTTTAGCATCGGCTGATGCTGAAGAAGAATAGCCAAATAAAGTAATAGAAACAACTGCGATTATGACTAACATAGACATAAATCTTTTCACTATTTAATTCACCTCTCTTTCGCACCTTATAAAGGTATGTTGGGGGAACTTGTCATATGTAGGTGAAGAAACTATAAAAGTAAATTTTCTCCTGCTGTCGGAAATGTTATGGTTCCTATATAAAACAATAAACGGAAGAGATAACGGAATATGCGGAAATTTGAAATAAATGTTATTAAATCGTCATAAGCTGAAAGGTGTTATTTTTATATAGGGAGTTGAAAAAATGAAGAAATTAGGTGTAATTTTTGCTATGTTGGCTGTTTCATTGATAATTCCTGCCACATCTTTTGCCAATGGATGGGATTATCAAGGGCGCGATGTATTTACCGAGGAAAGTAAGATCTTTAAATCAGGTGGAGGCAGTTTTAAATTTTGTTTATCTTCTAATAGTAAAGATGGCACCTATCGATTATATGAAGAAGACCCTTATAGTACAGACGACTGGGTACCCAATTCTGCCCTTGACTCCGGCTATGATCCTACTTTTAAAGATGGAACTTTTGGATCAGGTAACAACTGTATAGTCTACAGAACCTATGACATTGACGAAGAAGTCGATGGTGCCAATGATCAAGCCGAATTTTATATTAAGAAATGGACTGGTGGGAATTCAACTGTCACAGTATATGATTAAATTCCTTTTGATGACAATATACTTCTCATTTGAAGTGCTTTTTTAGTCTTGTTTTTCCTAATGATCAAGATGGTACCGAACTTTTCATTAGAATTAAAGTTATTCTATTAAAGAGGGTGCATTTCCGGAATATAGATTTGCGTCCCTTTTGCATTTAAGGGTTATTTAATTAAACAGTGGTCTCTAATATACAAGGTAAAATTGGGGAACAATAACCTTCAATACCAACCTAAAAGGGGATTATTGATGAACAAAATAATGTTATTTACTTTACTGGTAATCGTCATTTTAAACCTCCCTCCAGTTTTCACTCACGCTGAAGAAAAACGGAATGAAGATCTAATGAAGATTATTAAAGAGTTTGTACCTTCAAGCTCACTCCTGATAAGCCCTAAAGAACCTGTATCAACGAAGCCATTTGAACTATATGACCTTAACGAAGATGGACAGGAAGAAATAATTATTACTTTTGAAATAAAAGCAAAAGAACAACCCTCTCCCTCACAGTTCGGAGCAATAGTATTAAAGAAAGGAAATGAAGGATGGAAAAAAATATGGGAAACAAAAGCACAGGGAGTAGGCCTACATTATTCAGGTGTTGCTGATATCACTAGTGATGGTAGGAAAGAATATCTATTCGGTGTGACAATCGGTGCTTCAGCAGGAAATAAACTTGAGATATTTAGGAGGAGTAATAGTTCTTTAAAAGAAATCGCAGATGTTTTATATCATAGGATTGAGCTATTAAACGATAAAAATGTTGGAATTGCTGTTTGGCAGAGGTACGTCGCCGACACCTATTTTGTGGACGTTCTAGAATGGAATGGACAAAAATTGGTTTTTGATGAAGAACTTTATTTTAAATACTATCCTGTTATAGAAAAATTTTATTACGATAAAATTTCTAAAAGAGATACGTGGTTTTACTGGTACACACTTGCAGATGCTCAAATTAAAGCAAAATTATATGAAAAAGCCACTAAATCTATACAAAAAGGAATTGCATTAGCTAAGCAATTATCAATGCCTGATGTTGTCCAAGACTTTAATCAACTAAATTACAAGCTTGGAGAAATGAAAAAGTCTTCTTAAGTAATAGCAGCTAACGTAAGCTGTACACTTGTTCGCGAATTCCAGATAATAGAAGATTAATGATATTATAAGGTGGATTATCTTGAAATCAAGTCTTCTGCTAAAGGGGCGCAATTCTGGAGCAAAGGATTAGGTTTTACTCTAAATATGATTTTGATCTTAGAATTGATAAACTATTGGCAGAAATACTTGACATTTCAAGGTCCAATTTAAAAAACTGGAGATTGATGGAATGTTAATGCTAAATCCAAATATAAATATGAAGAAAAAATTATTGATAATTTACAAGTAACAGTTGCAGGTAGTTTGTATAAGAGTTAAGGCTGTGATTTATTCATAAAAGTCTTCAGTTATTATGTTATTTGCGCTTTATAAGTAATTACAGGGGCTAACTCTCAGAAGGGGAAGGAGTTTAGCCGCTTCTTAAATACCAAAAAAACTTTTGTTGAAGCCTTGGGGGAAGAAAGCTATGATTTCTGTTTAGGGAAAATCTCTTTTTATTGTTAAATCCAGCTAGGAATGGGGTTTGAACGAGATGATTTCTTTAAGGAATGTTCAAGATGCAGATTTAGAACAGTTATTACTTATTGAGAATGAGGGCTTTTCGTTAGATGAAGCTGCAACAAAAGAAACATTTTTGGAGAGGATTCAGTTGATAGCTGATACCTTTATTGTGGCAGAAAGGGATGGGGAGATTCTTGGATATATTAATGGACCTGTTATTAATCAACCTTACATAACCGATAATCTTTTTACGGAAATCAAAGAGAATCCGAAAAAAGGAGGATATCAGAGTGTTTTAGGATTAGCAGTGGCCAAACAAGCAAGAAGTCAAAGGGTTGCAAAGAATTTAATGGAGAGAATGGAAGAGCTTGTAAAGGAAAATGAAAGAGAAGGAATTACTTTAACCTGTAAACAGGAATTAGTATCTTTTTATGAAAAATTGAGGTTTGATAACCATGGCATGTCTGAATCAAAACACGGTGGAGTAAGTTGGTATAACATGGTCAAATTAAGAGAGGGTATGAATTGATATTTTTCCATGTAGCTGATAATGAAGTAATCTATTAGTAACCTGGAAAATCTGGTTAATAATAATATACTAGGGACGCAAATCTGGAATAAGACTTGCGCTCTTTCATTTTGAAAAGGGGGCTTTTCTGAAATATTGAATTTAAACTTCTGTGGTGATTGTTACGACTAACTTTCTATTTTAAAAGGAATGGCATGGTACAATAGCATTCCTATAGAAAGGGAATGAAAATAAGGGGGTTTACATGCCTGTGTGGGTGGATATAGAGGACCTTTCATTCATAGTGTTAAACCTAAAGAAGTTGCTGAAAAAATACAATCTATGTTCAACTAAAAGAGCGCGATTGTTATACAAAGAGTTATCCTTATGAAGTATTGGAATACAAAGAATGGAGTGAATAACATAGAATCTAATTATCTTACGAGGAAATTCTGGTAGCGGAGAAACGATGATTGCGAAAAGTCTACAAAATCCTTTTGGAGCATTTTGGAGAAGGAACTCTTTTAGTTTCTCAGGATATCGTCCGACGAGAAGTGTTGTATCCTAGTGAATACATTATTAATTGTATAGCGCATATTTTGAATGATGTTACAAAGCAAGGATGATTTTTAGCATGAGAAAAGTATATTTGTTTGCCATTCTTTTGTTGATTGCCCCATTAACGGGATGTTCGTTTTTTCAAGATGACGAACCCTCACCCCACCCCCAATCAAATGAGGAGGACGCAAACGAACAAAACGATCAAGCAACCAATGAAGCGCAAAACAACACTATGAGCGCAAAGGAAATGCTAACAAAAACGGTTGCTGCCGCTAAAAAAGGGAAGATCGCAGGCAGTAACTTCGTGGCCGGACAAACTAAAATATCGGAGGTGATTCAATCATGGGGGAAACCTGGTCATGTTAATGAAATAGAGCGGGGAATATATGCCGCTTACCCGAAAAAAAATATGACATTTGGGTATCGTGAGGATGAACCCATTTTTGACGTGCGATTCGATGACGCCCTGGTTCACAAGTTAACCTTTTCATTGATTAAGCAAAACCTGGGTGAACCGGATACCATTCATTATTTTAAAGATGCACAACATAATCAAAAAATTCTAGTATATAACGTTAATAAAACCTATCAACTGAAATTCATTGTGCCGAAACCGACAAAAAGCCATTCCAATCCTCATGTTGATCATATTTCTGTTTTTAAACCGGATCCCATTAGAAAAAGGGTCCGAAGTATGACGTTAGACGAGAAAATCGGGCAAATGGTCATTGCTGGCATTGATGGAACTTCACTTAGCGGGCACACAAAAAAATTGATCAATCATCAGAAAATCGGCGGTTTTATTTTGTATCAGCAAAATATTCAAACCACAGAACAAACGCGAACCCTTTTAAACGATATGAAAACTGAGAATGCCGATAATCGCCTGCCTCTGTTTTTGAGTGTTGACCAGGAAGGCGGAAGCGTCGATCGTATGCCTGATGAATTTGTAGATTTTCCGACGAATCGGGCCATTGGGAATGTGGGCAACCCACAATTCTCCTACAAAGTGGGGCAACTGCTTGGAAAAGAATTACAAGCTTTCGGCTTTAACATGGACTTTGCGCCGGTATTGGATATCAACAGCAATCCAGACAATCCCGTCATTGGAGACCGGTCATTTAGTGCCAAACCGGGAATCGTCAGTAGGCTTGGGATTCAAACGATGAAAGGTATTCAAACCCATAATGTCATTCCGGTTGTTAAACACTTTCCCGGACATGGCGACACATCCGTTGATTCCCATGTCGGCTTGCCGAAGTTGAGCGATGGTTTGGAACATTTACGCAACTTTGAGTTGGTTCCTTTTAGCAAAGCTATTCAAAAGGGAGCTGATGCCGTTATGATCGCGCATATTTTATTCCCCAAGCTTGACACGGATTACCCGGCATCCATGTCCAAAAAAATCATTACCGGAATCTTGAGGAACGAATTAAATTTTGAAGGTGTCGTTATCACGGATGATATGACCATGGGTGCCATCAGCAAAAACTACGGGGTCGGTAAAGCTTCTGTCAAATCGGTCAATGCCGGGAGTAATATTATTCTGGTTGCCCATCAATACAACAAAGTCACCAAAGTCATACAGGCGCTCAAAACAGCAACTCAAAACGGAGACATTCCAAAAGAAAAGATCAATAACAGTGTCTACAAAATTATTCAATTAAAACGGAAATACGATCTCTCAAATCAAAAAGCAGGACCCATTGACGTTCAGGCTGTTAATGATTCCATTCGATCAGTGCTCAACCAGTATATGGATTGAAGCAAGGTCGCAAAACAAGGGCTGGTTTTTGAGTTGACAATCTAACAACTAGAATAAATTACGAAAAGTTTCTGGGAAACGACAGTGAACTAAACTTCCGATCTTTCGCAAACGGACTTCCTAATCGAACCAGATCGCGCTCTTTGAATCGGGTCAGTTTGTAAAATAAGTTTATTATGAGACAAAAATTAACTAAATCTTCAACAGATAAAGCGTTATAAGGAGTTTGTGGGGGTATAACAGAGTATTTTGGTATCTCTTCTTTTATTGTGCGAGTAATATTTCTATTTACCTCAGGTGTGTCTTTTTGGGTCTATATATTTTTGGTTTGGGGTTTAGATGAAAGGCCATCGTTGTAACACGGAAAGTTCCGTTATCGGGCGCAATTCTGAAGCAAAGGATTGCGCTTTTATTAATGTAGTGGGCCATATCGTTGAATGACGAAAAAGGTAATGGAGAAAAGTTATTTACTGGACCCAACACGGAACAGGAAAGGATGTTGGACTACTCTAACGAAGATTATGAAAAGTTCGCCAAGAGTGTTTCTGAGTATCGAAAAACTTTTAAACCCTATTTAAGCGAAAATTTTTTTGAGAGTTTTGTAAACCTTGCTGGGCCATTGAGGTTCTTAACCATGGCACATCCTAATTATGAGTTGAAAGTTGATGATATAAAGATTGAAGAAAAAGAAAATTATTACGAGTTCACTGTGAAAGTGTCCTATACGAATAGTAAAAGTAATCAAAGTAAAACGAAGAAGGTTAAGGGTCACGCACAGACTAATGAAGAAGGTAAAGTCACAAGCATTAATTATATTAATGCTGAAGAGTTTCGCACCGCATTGGACTAAGGAAAGGAAAGTTAATATGAACGGGCGTAATAATGGAATAAAGGAGCAGCATGAATATATATGTCGAAGTAGGCATTTAAAGGAACAAAGCGGTGGCTTGCATTAGCTGTCCTCGAACCCCGCGAAGCGTATGACCGTTTAATTGAGTTTGGTGAGGATAACGATATAACAATCTATAAAAACGAAAGACTATGAAATTCTAGGAAGAATGAACTGATATTGTTATACAACTTTCGGTCAGAAGTTTCACTTAGAAGGATGCAGCTGAAAAACTCAGAAGCTGAAACAGCCTTCTGAGTTTTTTACCAACTGGCCTTTTTTACACCAGGAAGCTGGCCTTTATGGGCAAGTTCACGAAACTTAATTCTGGATAGTCCAAACTGTCTCATATACCCATGTGGTCTCCCTGTAGCAACACAACGATTATGAAGGCGGGTAGGGGATGAATCCCTTGGTAGTTTGCGTAATGCTTCATAATTGCCTTCTGCTTTAAGTTGCTTTCGTATATCTTTATATTTTTCATACGTCGCTTGACGTTTGCGTTCTTTTTGAACCAAAGCTTGTTTAGCCACTGATCTTTCCCCTTTCTTTAAATAGTAATTGTTACGATTTAAATTTTATTCCTTTGTTATCTTTTTGTCAAATAGAGGAGCAGTTTGTCTGGATTGTCATAGTGATTGATACAATCTAGAGATTGCTTTATAATAGATTCATAGCAAAAGAGCGAATGAATATAAGCCTTCAAGGGGAGCTTTATGCTGAGAGTGAACAGACTTGTTCAGACCCTTCGAACCTGTCAGTTAATACTGACGTAGGGATGGTGGCTTTTTTGATGGCGATGCAATGGGACTCCTCCATCAGGAAGCTTCCCTGTGGCATCGCTTTTTTGTGTGGAAAAAAAGGAGGTAAAGTAATGCGAAGTAAACGTGTGTTATTTCTAGTCGAGGTAGCGATTTTTTCGGCATTGGCCATCTTACTTGATATTATTCCATTTCTTTCATTTAAACTTTGGGCCCAGGGAGGTTCGGTTTCGTTTGCGATGGTTCCCGTGTTTATCATGGCGTTCAGATGGGGGCTTGGCGGCGGCGTATTGACAGGACTGCTGCTCGGGTTTTATCAAATTTTATTAGGGGCTTATATTTTGACTCCGCTGCAAACGTTTCTTGATTATTTTGTAGCGTTTGGTGTGATTGGTCTTGCTGGACTATTTGCCAAGCCGGTATGGGAGGCAGCTCGCTCGAGAAAGATTAAGAAATTGGCAGTCTGGATTATATTAGGCGCTTTTATCGGCAGTTTGTTCCGCTTCATGGGCCACTTTGTAGCAGGAATTGTCTTTTATGGAGAGTTTGCCCCAGAAGGTCAGCCAGTTTGGTTGTACTCTTTAGTTTATAATGGTGGATATATGCTGCCAGCGTTTATCGTGAGTGCGATTGTATTATGTCTGCTGTTCTCACAGCGGCCGACTTTATTACTCAATCGTTCGTAAACCAGGAACCTATTTTCACAGCTTCGCGCTATGAAAATAGGTTTTTTCTTTTCTCTAGAAAAAATAGAAAGGAAAATCGTTAAAAAAGGTCGAATAAATGAGTAGGAAGGGAGTAGAAGACGATGAACCAATCAAACATAATAGCTACATATTCTATTGTAGGTTTTGATCCAGAAACAGAAGAACTAGGGGTTGCCGTTCAATCGAAATTCTTAGGCGTCGGAGCTGTCGTCCCATGGGCAAAGGCCGGAGTTGGTGCGGTTGCCACACAAGCTTTTGCCAATCCTGCTTATGGTCCCGAGGGGCTGGAGCTGCTCAGCAAAGGATTGACCGCTCAGGAAACTGTCGACCAATTAATCGCTGGAGACGCAGGTGCACCAGACCGTCAACTTGGGATTGTAGATGCGAAAGGCAGAGCCGCCACGTATACTGGGAGTCGCTGTTATGACTGGGCTGGGGGAGTCACTGGTGAACACTATACTGCTCAAGGTAATATTTTAGTCAATGAAGCCACTGTCACTGAAATGGGGCGGGTTTTTGAAACGAGCACAGGTTCGTTAGCAGACCGTTTGTTAAAAGGGCTTGAAGCCGCTGAACAAGCTGGCGGTGATAGTAGAGGAAGACAGTCAGCCGCGATTTATGTCGTGAAGGAAAAGGGTGGCTACGGTGGACTAAGTGATGTCTTTGTCGATTTACGAGTCGATGATCACCCTGAACCAGTTCAGGAATTATCTCGTATTTACAAGCTTCAACAGCTTTATTTTGGGGAATCAAAACAGGAGAATATTAAGGCGCTTGAAGGGGAATTGAAAAATAAGGTCGTTCATCATTTGTATCGGACTGGGTTTTTATCGAACAACGATCCTGATTCAGATGATCTCCACCATTCGCTTACAACGTTTTTGCATAGGGAGAATTTTGAGGCCCGCGAGCAGGAACGTGGGTTCATAGATCTTGAAGTCTATCATTTTCTAGAACAAATGGTTGTATAAAAAGAAAGGGGAATAGAGATGTTTAAAAAATTAATGGCGCGTGCTGGAATTGGAGCCGCCAAAGTGGATACACAGCTCGAGAAATTGGAGTTTCAGCCTGGCGAAGCAGTTGATGGCAAAGTAGTCGTGCAAGGCGGAGAGGTAGACCAGGAGATTGACCAAATTACTGTATTTCTGATGACCGAAGCCCTCAGAGAAGCGGACGATAAGAAAATTAAAGAAACGGTCAAGCTCGATGAATATCGGATTTCAGAGGCATTCGTCATTCGTGCTAAAGAGACGAAAGAGATTCCATTTACGATTGAAATTCCGATCCATGCCCCAGCAACGCTGAACAGGCTTCCACTGTGGTTTGAAACTGGCCTTGATATGCCAATGGCCCTTGATGCGGGAGATCGTGATTACATTAAAGTTTCTGTTCACCCGTACACAGAATCGATCCTGGAAGCGGCAGAAAGAGACCTTGGTTTTCGTTTGAAAAAAGTAGAGATGGAATACTCAAAAAGACATGGTTATGTCCAGGAATTTGAGTTTCTGCCTGGTGGTGAATTCAGAGGATATCTAGATGAGTTAGAATTAATCTTCTTCCTCGATCATCAAGGTGTTCGGGTGTTTATGCAAGTTGATCGTAAAGCTAGAGGGTTAGGCGGTTTGTTTGCTGAAGCGCTGGAAATGGACGAATCCAATATTCAGCTGTACTTTTCTAAGGATGAGCTGGAGGCTGGGGCGTCGTCATTGGCGAGGAAATTGGGCACAGCTATACGGGAACATGCTGGATAAGAACCAAAATACGGGGTGTTCTATTTTAGAAAATAGCTGCCGGATCAAATCGATTCGGCAGCTTATTTTTTTTTGACTTTCTCATATAGTTAGATTACTATCTAATTAGATGATCATTAAATTAAAGGAGGGGAAACGATGCAGTTAAATAAGATGGTCGACTTTCATAAGGCTGTGGGAGATCCAACGCGATTAAGGATTGTGTCACTTTTGCTGAATGGGCCGCTCCATGGCCAGGCGATTGCTCAAAAACTTGGACTGAGACCGCCCACGATTACCCATCATATAAAAAAGTTAAGGGATACTGGGATGGTATATTCACGACGAGATAGAAATACGATCTATTTCCATTTAGATCAAAAGAGATTGGAGTTTATGGCCACAGCGATACTACGAATGGGAGATGAGACCGTGAAGAAAGACGAATTACATGTCAACGAAGCTGAACAGCGTAAGATCCTCAATAGTTTTATTGCAGAAGATGGACGGCTGAAGCAGATGCCGAGTCAACTGAAGAAGAAACTTGTGATTTTATCCTACTTGGTTCAAGGATTTGAACGCGGAAAAGTTTATGAAGAACATGAAGTAAACGACTACATTAAACAGTTTTATGACGATTATGCAACGATGAGACGTGAATGGATCATGCAGCAGTTTATGTATCGTGAAAATAATCGATATGAGCTCAACCCGGAAGAAATGTGGCCGATAGTCGTAAAAAGGTGATCATAGCATCACCTTTTTATTTGGATAACTAATTAGATATTTATCTAATTTAGAGGAGATGATAATCATTTTTCTTCATCACCATTCTTACAAGTATTTATTCTACTCAGGTATTGTGAACGGGGTGGGGGATCGGTTCAGCCAGGTGGCTGTATTAGCTTTATTACTGGAATTGACAGGGTCAGGTTTGGCAGTAGGCATTTTAATGGGGATGCGTGTTATTCCTTATTTGGTCTTGTCTCCTGTTGCAGGAAAGCTCGCTGATAGATGGGACCGCCGTAAAATGATGATGGTGACTGATCTAGCCAGGGTTCCCTTTGCACTCTCGTTCCTTTTTGTTCAATCAAAAGAAGATATCTGGATTCTCTACTGCAGTATGTTTATCCTGGCATGCGGTGAAGCCATTTATCAGCCGGTTAGAAAAAGCAGTATTGGGGTGTTGGTGGAAGAGCAGCATTATACAAAGATAAATGGGTTCGAGCAAGTGGTCATCGGGATTGTGCTTATTCTTGGATCCGTTACAGGCGGGCTGGTCGCATTCTTTATCGGAAAAGAGGTTGCCTTTATCCTGAATGGATGTACGTTCTTGGCCGCCGCAATTCTAATTTATCCTCTTACTATTAAATGGCAGGAGTCGAGCCAAACACGTGCAGCAAGCGGGTCAAAGTCACGGGTCAGGTTAGATCCTATTGTTCTATTTGTCGTTGTAATCCTGGGTATTAGTGCAGGATTGGATGGGTTATTCAATGTTCTAATTAGTTATTACGGATCAGAAACATTCGATATGGGTGAGTTAGGAATCGGGATGCTTTACGGATCACTAGGAATAGGGCTTGTACTCAGTTTCTTTATTTCTAATTGTGTAAAAGGAAAAATGCTTCTTATCGGAATCATCACGATCGGATTGGGAGGAATTTTGCAAATGCTGGCCAGTCAAGCGTCTGTAATATGGGCGACTGGACTGGCTTTTGCAGGAATCTCGCTTTTTGGCGGGGTAGGGGCTGCATGCTTTGATAGCATCGTAATGGCCAGAACCGCAAAATCCGAGCAGGGAAAAGTATTCGGATTGATAGAATCCTTAACAAATGTCGTGATTGGTCTGACGATGTTTGGAACAGGATGGCTTCTCGATCTGTTTGCTGCCAGGAACGTGGGCTATATGGGAGGAATCTCAGCTGTTGGGTCTATGGTCCTGTTTTTCATTCTCTATCGTCTATATTTTCATAAAATTATATAAATTCCTCGAAAAATGGTAAAAAAATATGAAAAAAGGTCGATAAATATTATAGAAGAGGGGGAGTGAACATGAAGCTATTTAAAAAAGTTTATGGATTTTTCACGAAGAGAATTCAGCGTCAGATTCTTTTTCCGTTTTTATTTTTAATTTTATTAACAGGATTTGTAGTAGCCGGAACAAGTTATTGGTTTAGTTTGAACAACACGAAGGAAACGATGACGAAGAATGTCGAGCAGCAAATGACCATGATGAGTGATTCATTTGATACCTTGTTTGACAGTATCAGTCATAACGTAAATCGCTATGCTGAAAATAGTCAGCTCGCTAACCCGCAGGAAATGAGCGACAACATTCTTGCGAGTTTTACCAGTACCAAAGAAGCCAACCCTTACATCTTGAACATTTATATGGGGGACAAGGATACGAAGGATATGTTTATTTTTCCAGCTACCGAACTGGGGGAAGATTATGATCCAACCACTCGCCCATGGTTTACGAAATCGGTAGAACAGACGGGGGAAGTCATTTGGACAGAGCCCTATACTGATGCCGCGTCAGGCGATACCATCGTAAGTGCTGCCCGGGCGATCGAACAAAATGGTGAGGTTACCGGGGTGTTTTCGATCGATTTTACTGTGAATACGTTGTTTAGCATGATTGAAAAAGTAGAGGTCGGTCAGACTGGTGACGCAATGTTAGTCAGTGATACAGGCATTTACCTCGCTCATCCAAATGAAGAAATGGTCGGTAAATCTGCTGAAAAGGCGCCATTTTATGAGAAATTAATGTCAAGTGAAGCAGGATCTTATGAATATAGCGAGGGTGGAGAACAGAAAATTATTGCCTTCGCGACCAATCCTAAAACTGGCTGGAAAATGGCTGGGACAGTAAATGTATCAGATTTTGTGGCTCAGGCCAACACGATCATTTTACCGATTGCGATTGTGCTTGCGGTTGTGATATTGATTTCCTTAGCCATCGCGGTATTACTGACGCGTTATCTCACTAGACCGATTAAGCACTTGCAAAAATTAATGAATAAGGCTGGGCAAGGGGATTTTGCCATTGCTGTGAAGATTGATCGAAATGACGAAATTGGTGAGCTGTCAGAGGATTTTGACCGAATGATGGGATCCATTCGTGAACTGATTGCAAGCGTGAAGTCGTCTTCTAATCTCGTTAGCAGCTCTGCTGAGAATGTAGTCGCCAATGCCGAACAGAATGCGGCAGCTTCAAACGAAATTTCCCGGGCAATACAAGATATTGCGAGCGGGGCTCAATCGCAGGCAGAATACATGGAAAGCAGTGTGAATTCATCGCAAACGCTTGCTTCAACGATTAACGATGTAGTCACTCAAAGTGAACGAATTAAGACACAGTCTGATGAGTTGCTCAATCGTTCTGAAGAAGCGAAGTCGATTGTGGAGAAGCTGCGCAATCACTCCAATCAAACGACGAATATGACAACTGAAATGAAAGAATCGATTCATGAATTGCAGGATAGTTCGGAAAATATTAATCAGGTCGTAAGTACGATCTCAGGGATTGCCGGACAAACGAATTTGCTGGCACTCAATGCAGCTATTGAAGCGGCCAGAGCCGGAGAAGCTGGAAAAGGGTTTGCCGTCGTAGCCGAAGAAGTGAGAAAGCTTGCTGAACAGTCTGAATCGGCTCTGACCGACGTCGCAAAAATGATCCACCATATGCAAACTCGAACGGCAGCCATCGTTGAGTTGATCGAACAAACAGGCGAGGTCGTTGTAGAACAAGAGCAGTCGGTTAATGCCACCGAGCAATCCTTTGAAGGAGTATTTGCGAATATTTCGGACAACGTTCAGGCGATCAATCAGATTATTTTCTCCATGAAGCAAATGGATACAGAGAAAAATCAACTGGTTGCCACCATTGATGAGATTAGTTCTGTAACAGAAGAAACAGCTGCAGGGGCAGAGCAAGTGTCGGCCTCTATCCAGGAAAGCAATTCAGCGATGGAACAGCTCAATCATTTGGCCGAGGAACTTGAAAATGTCGCCTCATCGATGAATGATTCTTTAAAAAATTTCAAGCTGGAAGAAGACGACCAAGACGCTGCAGGAGAAGTTGTGCAGTTAGAGAAAGAGAACGAGTGGAATCAAAAAGCCGGATAATTATTGTGACCCGAACACGGGTCACAATTTTTTTGTGAGGCTGGGACATAACTAATCTTTTTGATGAAAAGACGAACGAGCGTGTTATAAGCACCAATCATAGTTTCTACTTAGTTTGGATTTTCATTTGATAAAAACAATTTTGCCCCTGTTATTGTTTCTTTCTAAGAGGTTTGAGAATACGTGAAAAGGGAATATTTTAGTAAATTGGTTGAAACGAGGGTGGAGCTTATGATCTAGCGATTCGGGCGCTCAGTTGTTACAGCAGGAATAAGCTAAGCCCTATCTATAATCAGGGCAGTGCTTTATGATGGATATAAGAATGGATTACATTACATAAAGAAGGAGGAACTTATATTGTTAGAACGAGAGCATACAGTTGTAACGATTAATGAGAAGGAATATTTAGCAGACCCTGGCCAGAACCTTGTGGAACTGCTCAATACAACGGATGAGAACGTCCCTCAGATTTGTTATAACGAGTCACTAGGTCCGATTGAAACATGTGATACATGTATCGTCCAAGTAAATGGAGAGATGGTGCGGGCTTGTGGAACGAAAGTCGAAGCGGGAATGAAGGTTCAAACGAAACTGCCTCATGTACATAAAGCACAGAAAGAGTCGTTGGACCGTATTTTAGAAAATCATGAGCTTTACTGCACGGTATGTGATTACAATAACGGTTCCTGTGAAATTCATAACACGATGGCAGAGTTTGGTCTTGAGCACCAGTCCCGGCCATTTGAACCTAAGCCGTACAACCGTGATGAATCCGGCTCCTTTTATCGGTATGACCCGGACCAGTGTATTCTTTGCGGGCGATGTGTGGAAGTTTGCCAGGATATCGAAGTGAATGAGACACTAACGATTGATTGGGAGCGCCAGGAGCCGCGGGTGATCTGGGATAATGATGTGCCGATTGACCAATCATCCTGTGTTAATTGCGGTCAGTGTGCAACGGTCTGTCCTTGTAATGCCATTATGGAAAAAGGAATGGAAGGGGATGCTGGATTTCTTACAGACCAGCAGCCTGGAATTTTAAGATCGATGATTGAATTAACGAAGAAAGCTGAAACAGGCTATGGGCCGCTTTTTGCGGTGTCAGACACGGAAGCGGAAATGCGTGAAGAGCGAATTAAGAAAACCAAAACAGTATGTACGTACTGTGGTGTCGGTTGTTCGTTTGATGTGTGGACGAAAGATCGAAAAGTCCTTAAGGTTGAACCGAGTGCTCAATCTCCAGCTAACGGGATTTCCACATGTGTGAAGGGGAAGTTTGGCTGGGATTACGTCAATAGTGAAGAACGCTTAACGAAACCGTTGATTCGCAGAGGCGACTCGTTTGAAGAGGTAGAGTGGAATGAGGCGATTGCTTATGTCGCTGAACGTATGAAAGAAATTAAAGCTGAAAAAGGGGCAGACGATTTAGGATTTATTTCTTCCTCTAAAGCTACGAATGAAGAGTCTTACCTTATGCAGAAATTGTCCAGGCAAGTCATCGGGACGAATAATGTGGACAATTGTTCCCGTTATTGTCAGTCCCCGGCCACTAAAGGATTGTTCAGAACGGTAGGGCACGGTGGCGATTCGGGTTCGATCGACGATATCGCTAAAGCAGATCTTGTGATTACGATCGGTTCAAATACAGCTGAATCTCATCCTGTACTCGCTTCCAGGATCAAACGGTCTCATAAGCTGTTTGGCCAGAAGCTTTATGTTTTCGATCTGAGAAAACATGAGATGGCTACAAGGGCTGACCGCTTTTATCAGCCCAATTCCGGAACAGATTTAGTGTGGCTGTCAGCCGTCACGAAATATATTTTAGATCAAGGCTTGGAGGATAAAACCTTTTTAAACGAATGGGTTAATGGGTTTGATGAATACAGAGAAAGCCTTGAGCCATTTACAATGGACTATGCTTCAGAATTAACGGGCATTCCGAAAGAGGAGCTTATCGAAGTAGCCGAAGAGATTGCTTCGTTTGAACGTGTGGCCATTTGTTGGGCGATGGGCGTGACACAGCATACACTCGGAAGTGATACGAGTACTGCGATTTCAAACTTGCTGCTAGTTACCGGCAACTATATGAAGCCGGGCTGTGGAGCATATCCACTGAGAGGACATAACAATGTTCAAGGCTGCAGTGACTTTGGCAGTATGCCGAACTTCTTCCCGGGTTATGAGAAAACAGAAGATGATGACGTGCGCAAGCGTTATGAACAAGCGTGGGGTGTCGACCTTCCAAAAGAACCGGGGAAAGATAACCACCAAATGATTGAAGCGATCCATGACGACAATCTTAGCGCCATGTATGTAATGGGGGAAGATACAGGGATCGTTGATGCCAACATTAATTATGTAACTGCCGCCTTTGAAAAATTAGATCTCTTTATTGTTCAGGATCTCTTTTTAACAAAAACGGCTGAGTACGCAGATGTCGTATTACCTGCATCACCGAGCCTCGAGAAAGAGGGCACGTTTACGAATACAGAACGTCGTATCCAGCGTTTATACAAATCTCTGGATCCGCTGCCTGGATCCAAACCAGATTGGGAGATTCTTCAGCTGATTGCAAAAGAACTTGGGCATGACTGGGGCTATGAGCATCCTGGAGAAATAATGGAGGAAGCGGCCAGCCTGACTCCATTGTTTGCCGGTGTCTCCTATGAACGATTAGAAGGGTATAATTCCCTGCAATGGCCAGTCGCTGAAGATGGATCAGACGAGCCAGTTCTATTTCTCGATGGGTTTCCTTTTGACGACAAAAAAGCCAAATTGTTCCCATTGGACTTTGAACTGGAATATAAAACAACCGACCACTATGATTTACACGTCAACAATGGCCGTATTCTCGAGCATTTCCATGAGGGCAATATGACGTACAAGTCTGAGGGCATCACCCGCAAAACACCAAATGCGTGGATCGAGGTGTCAGCAGAATTAGCGAAAGAACGAGGTTTGAGCGAAGGAGCGACCGTGAAATTATTCTCCGATGCCGGGGAAGCGGATGGCGTCGTGACGATCACAGATCGAGTAAGAGGAAAAGAACTGTACATTCCGTTAAATGATAATGGAAAGTTAGCTGTTAATTTCTTAACAGACAACAGTGTAGATAAGGATAGTAATACGCCTGCCTATAAGGAAATAGCGGTCCGCATGGAAGTAGTGAAGAAAATAGGGAAATCACCAATCCCGTCAAATAATCATCGAAGAGGAAACCCAGTGCCGCAAATCAGTGTGCAAGTTCAGAAGAAATGGGAACGGGATGATTATGAATTCCCAGGAAATCAGGTGAATAAGAATGGCTAAGGCAATTAGACGTGTTAAACCGATGGAAGTACCGCGTGAAGAACAAATTGAGAAAGATGTGTCTGAAGTAAAAGAAGCTGTTGCTGATAATAAGGATGCTATATTAAAAGGGATTAAACTGCTTAAGGCGTTGGAAGAAGGCGGAACACTCGATTCCGCCTACGCCTTTACGAAGAAGAAGAAAGAGGCATTAGGTTATGTAGCTAATGAGTTAAATCGTGAGCAGTATACACCTTTAATTGAAAACCTTCCGGAGTTGATCTTCCTGATTGGCGAACTTGATGTGAAATCGCTTCGTGAAGTAACCGAGAGAATGAACCAGGGAATTGAACAGATGAATACGGGGGATCCAGCTGCCAAAACCTCTGTTTTTGATCTGGCTAAAGCCCTGAAAGACCCTGAAATAAACAGAAGTATCACGATGATGATGCAGTTTTTAAAAGGGATGGGCCGTCAGTAATCATAAAAAAAGGCTTCTCGATTTTAATTCGAGAAGCCTTTTTCATGCGCTACAGTCCTGTTTCAAGAAAGAACCAAACAATCATAATCAACTGGATGACGACTTTTGCCACAGACCCACTGAGAAAACCGAATAAAGAGCCTAAAGAAGCTTTAAACGCTTCCTCTGTTGAACGTTTTTGAACGAGTTCAACGATGAGAACGAGAATGAAAGGAAGGATGATTAACCCAAACGGCGGAATAATAAACGAGCCGACGATCACACCAATGGCCGCGGAACGCTCTCCCCATTTACTGCCGCCGTATCGCTTCACGAAGTAGCTGTTCGCAATGATATCAGCGACAATTAAAATCACCGTTAAAATGACCATGCCGATCCAGAATAAGATCGATAATTCCTCTCCATTTATAAAGAAAAAGTAGGCGAGGAACCCGAGCCAAAGTACAAGCGGGCCTGGGATAATCGGGAAAATGATACTAGCAAAACTGGCTAGAAACAGGGCAATAATAATAATCCAAATCAGTATATCCATGTAATCGATGTCCTCCTACAGATCATGTACTGTATGTACTATACGTTGTACATCATTCATTAGTTTCAGTCATTTTTATCGATGACCTCATTCATTCTATCACAGGCATAAGAAAAACCGGACTCATTTAATACGACGTCCGGTTTTCTTTAGCTATTAACCTCATTTAATTCCTAAATCCTGTCGATCAGGTGGTGCCATAAACTCAGGTCCGACCGGTTCCTTAATGTGTTTTAAGAGAATTTCATCGATATCATGCATGCTTTCTTCATCGATTGTAAAGCTGCTGACCTCTTCAACAGGGTCCAATTGTTCCGGACGGCGTCCGCCCATAAGCGCAATGCCTGAGCCGGGCTGTTGAAGCACCCATTTCAGCGCCAGGTGGAGGACACGTTTGCCAAACCGATTCTGCGCCAGCTTATCCAGCTCTTCTACAGCATTCAAGTATTGATTGAATCGTGGCTGTTGAAATTTTGGATCATTGTTCCTCAAGTCATCTCCTTTGAATTCACGATCAGAGGTCATTTTTCCTGACAGTAATCCGCGGCATAAGGAGCCGTAAGTGACAGTCGTGATATTGTGTTCTTTTGTATACGGCAGCACTTCATCTTCAATACCGCGTTCAAACAAGTTGTACGGAGGCTGTAGAGTGTGAATGGGAGCGGCCTCTCTAAATATGTCCATTTGTTCGGGAGAGAAGTTACTTACGCCAATGGCCCTGATTTTTCCCTGTTTGTACAAGTAATGGAGAGCTTCTGCGGTTTCATGAAGCGGGGTCATTGGGTCGGGCCAGTGAAGCTGATAAAGATCAATGTAATCCGTTTGCAGACGTTCCAGCGAATCTTCAACTTCTTGATGGATGCGCTCCTTGCTTCCATTTCGAAAGACCGTTTCGTCCTTCTGCCATTCCATACCTACTTTAGTAGCCAGCAGGATATCATCCCGGCTGCCTTTCTCTTTGAGCGCTTTGCCGATAATCTCTTCGGAACGGCCGAAACCGTAAGCTGGAGCTGTATCAATCATGTTAATTCCTTTATCTAATGCGGAATGGATTGTTTTGATCGATTGTTGTTCGTCCGTTCCACCCCACATCCAGCCGCCTATGGCCCACGTACCCAGACCAATTCGGCTGGCTTCTAAATTCGTATTACTTATATTCTGTGTTTCCATCTTTCCACCTCCAAGCGGCTTAAGAAAATCTTCTCAGTGAATATACCCGGTTTTGACGGTGGTTAATCAGGATGGTTATTGTTCACCAATACCAGCTATTGCTACTCCCTATCGACTTAGCGATGTGTTATGATTGATTACAAATTATTGATCAAACCGTGATTAAAGGCAATCATACGAGGTGGTAACCTAATGAGAAGAAAAGATTCTGATAAAGAACGGCACATCTTAATAACAGCGATGAAACTTTTCTCATCTAAAAATTATAATCGGACCTCCATGCAGGAGATCGCAGATAGCTGCGGCATTTCAAAGGGGAGTCTGTATGTTTATTTTAAGTCAAAAGAGGATTTGCTTTTAAATATTCTTCATTATTATTTTCAATATATTGAAGACCAAATCATGCTGGTTGAGCAAGATGAATCCTTGTCACCAAAAGAGAAATTCACGAAAGAAATTGAAATCAAATTAGGTCATTATATTGAAAATCAAGAGTTCTACAGACTGCAGGGGCAGGAAATTTCGGGGCTGTCTGATAAAAACATTTATCGGTATTTGCGTCAGCAAAACATTGCTCAAGTAAAATGGTTTGAGCAATATTTAATTAACATTTACGGGAACCAAATCAAACCTTACGCCGCTGATGGAGCCTTCTTTTTTATAGGAATGATTAGACAGTATATGGAACTGATTGTCTTGAATCAGTTTCCGTTACATATAAAAAAGGTCGTTCGATTTTTAATGATTCAAATTGACTTGATCATTAAGGGGCTGCTGGATCATGATGTTGAACCGTTAATGAACGAAAATTTATGGTCTCTATACCTTGAGGAGGCTAGCGAAGATAAAATCCACCCCCTTGAATTGATTAAACAATTGAAGAATCAATTAAAAGAGGAATCGATTACTCAAACTCTAAAAGAGGAGGCAGTTCAGTCCTTGACCATCCTGGAACAAGAGCTTATGAATATGCAGCCGAGATCAGCTATTCTTAAGGGAATGCTTCATAACCTTGAATCGATTGATTCCCTTAAAGACACAAGGATGAAGCTAGCCGATAGTTTAGGAATGAATGAGTAACAAGTAAAGAGTTTATGAAAGGGCCAAGATGAACTTGAGAATTCACCTTGGCCCTTTCTAATGTCTATTTATACACTTTAATAGGAAGATGAGTTAAAGACTGCCCAGGAGCTGAGCTTGTTAAATGTTCCTCCAAATCAAACGATTCTACAGGTTCGATACGAGAAAACTTTTGTAAGAATGTTTTTAGAGCAATCGTTAATTCTAATCGTGCTAGAGGGGCACCCAGACAAAAGTGCGGTCCTTTACCGAATGTTAAATGCTTCTTGTTGTTTGCTCGATGGATATTGAGAGAGAACGGGTCGTCAAACATGTCTTCATCAAGATTGGCCGCACTCATCCAAGCCACGACAACATCCCCTTCTTTTAGTTCATGTCCTAACAAGTTGTTGTCTTTTTTAACGGTACGGTCTCGTTTAGAGCTTTGAAAACGATAGCGAAGCATTTCTTCTACAGCTTTTGGAACCAATTCGACATCATTTCGAAGTTCTTCATAGAGGGATGGGTCATCGTAAAGCAATGCATAAAAGGAATTCGCCAGCGCGTGACTCGTTGTTTCAACACCTGCCCCTAAAATAGCCATCGTCGTTCGGACAATTTCATCATCGGTAAACTTCTCACCGTCTACTTCAGATTTTATTAAGTCAGAGATGATATCCTCAGCTGGATTTGATCGTTTCTCCACAACAATAGGGTAGAGGTATTGGTAATATTCTTTGGCAGCAGCCTGCTTCTTCAGATCCATTTCCTCTTGGTTTTCTTTGTCAAAAGGCTGGAATAGGATGTCAACCCAGTGTTTAAACTTTGATTGATCTTCGATAGGCACACCAAATAATTCTGTGATCACCATGCTCGGCAAAGGGGCTGCCAATGCTTCTACGATATCAACAGTAGAGTTTCCTTCAATGTCTTCTACGAGTTCGGCAGCAATCCGCTCAATGCGAGGTTCCCAATTTTTTAAACTGCGAGGTGTAAAAGCTGCCGCTAATAAGGAACGTCTTTTTCGGTGATTCGGTGGATCAACCATCGTTACGTTGACAGCATCGGGAATCGATCCTTCTTTGTTATTGGCCCCCACAGGAATGGTTGTCCTAGATCCCTCACTTGAAAAGACCTCATAGTTACTTAATACTTCTTTTACATGCTCATATTTAAAAACATGCCACGTATTTGTTGCTTCATTATAATGAACAGGGTGATGATGGAGCATTTCTTTGTACCAATTAATTGGAAAAAATTCTTCTGAACGTGTCTGAAACGATTTGACTTCTTTCAGTGAGATGACTTCTTTATTCATAAAAATAGCTGTCTCCCTTCAAAAATTATCCTCACAATTGGTGGAACACTACGAGTCTCTTATTTTCCTTGCAAATAACTTTGAGAAAAGTGAATCATAACGCTTAATTTTGCTCCGAAAAAGGGTGATCGGCTACCTTGATTGCACCCGTGGGGCATTCCTCTAAGGCTTCTTCTAGTTGTTCAACTTTATCCTCGGATATAGGGACAGATCCTTGATTCTGGTCTGTTTTGACGAATGCTAATCCCTCATCGTCAAGATCGAAAATGTCTGGAGCCAAGCCCTCACAATTACCACAGCCGATACAAGCTTCCTGATCAATCATTGCGTATTTTGCCACCGCAAAACCTCCCATCTTTCTCAGTTTTTCTTTGTCGAACTTGTCTCTTTATTCATCATTTTGACTTATTAGTTCATTTTTTGACCAATAAGTCATTTATACCGTAACACACGGATTAATTCTCAATCATGAGTCTTTCGGATAGTTTTTGAAACAGGTTCATGTTGAATTTGGGGGCTTATAGATAAGAAGTCTTTCCATTAACTGGAGAGAACCTCCTATGGAACACCGAAAGGAAGCTATACAAAAAAGGCGACTGACTCAGCAGTCAGCCGCCTTTAGTATAAATTATTCTTCGGTATCTTTTTCAACCATATGTTTTAACATAGAAAGTTTATTATCCCAGAACTTCTCGAAGTAGGAGATCCATTCTTGCACTTCCAGTAATTGAGCAGGCTGAAGCGAATAAATTTTTTCACGGCCTGATTTGCGGTCTGTTACCAGGTCGGCATCTGCTAAAACATTCAAATGCTTTACTATCGCTGTACGACTGATTGAAAAATGACTGCCTATTTCTTTTATGGAAGAATCGTTTTTCGCAAGCAGTTCCAGCATTTCTCGTCTTGAAGGATCGGCAATAGCCTGATAGACATCATGCTTAGGTGCCGCCGTCATCTGCCCTCGACAACCTTTCGCAATCTTTCATGGACGATGCTTTCCCAGCCATTATTCATCGTATTACGTGTATCCAAATGAGTTTTGTCTGTTGGACGCATCTTCTCATCGGGATGTCCCCAACCTGCGTGAATCAACGTAAATTCCGTTTTCCCCTCAACTTCTTCTAATAAAAAATGTACGACCCAGCCCTGATCCCCCCAGGAAAAGGAAAGTTCCTTAGGCGGGTTTACCGTTAAGACTTTACATGAAGATGTTTCAAAAGGCGATTCAAGATAAAACTCATGCCCCTCAATGGGCTTTAAATTATTGGGCATAAACCATTCAGCCATGCCTTCTGCGGAAGAGACAGCTTGCCATACCTTTTCTACGGGGGCATCAAAGATAACTTGCTTTTTAATTTCTGGTACGGTTTGATTTTGATCCATACGTAACCTCCTAAATATAACACCATTTGGTTTTATTTAAATTATAACACCAAAAGGTTACATGTCAAACTGTGATGGGGCGCGCCATGTTTCGGGAATCAGTTAGATACCAGATATAACCTATATATTTGCTGATGGGTATTGTGAGAAAGAACCATGTCATTCATTTTTTTTGATGTGTGGTAAAATAAAGCTCAAGCTTATAATCGTTTTACTCAGCAGGAACTTTAAAGAGGAGGGGGAGTTTGCAAAGTGAAGTTAAACCAAGATACACAGTATATAAAAAGTCTCAAATTAAAATCTGAAGATCTACCCTCATATGAGACTTTCCCCTTTTGCTTACCAGTGATCAAAAATTTTACGGAACTGTTTTTCCATCCCAATGTTACCTATATTGTTGGGGAAAACGGTATGGGAAAATCAACACTTTTAGAAGGTATCGCCATAAAGTTTGGTTTTAATCCTGAAGGTGGTACACTGAATTTCAATTTTTCGAGTTATGATTCCCATTCTATCCTCGATCAATACTTACTTTTGTCTAAAGGGGTGTACAGACCTAAAGATAGCTTTTTCTTTCGTGCTGAAACATTCTACAATCTAGCGACAAATATTGAGGAGTTAGACAAGTACCCATCTTCAGGACCTAAGATTGTTGATTCATTTGGAGGAAAATCTCTACACAAACAATCTCATGGAGAATCTTTTTTTGCAGCCTTTACGAATCGTTTTCAAGGGAATGGATTATATATATTGGATGAGCCCGAAGCTGCACTATCTCCCATAAGACAACTGTCCATGCTGACTCGAATCCATGAACTTGTTCAAAAAGGTTCGCAATTTTTAATCTCCACTCATTCCCCAATGATCATGGCTTATCCTAATGCTAAGATTATTGAACTTAGTGATGAGGGAATGAACGAGACACAGTTAGAAAATACAGGGCACTACAGTATGATGAAGCAATTTTTTGAAGATAAAGAGCGATTATTGCATCATTTATTTCAATAATTCATCGGTTTTCTATGTATTATAAATAAGATCAGTATTTAATGGAGATTTTTTGTACGTGCGTTTAAGGGAGATGGTATAATATGTAACGAGGGTATGATACTCTCAACCCCCAAAAAGAAAGGGGGTGTAAGTAATGGAGCAGATTTTCCTTCTGATTACGGCTTGTATAAATCTAACTGTAGCAGTCATCAATTTGACTGTGCTTTTAGTATCAAAACGTAAAAAGAAAAAGAACCTCAACCGCCATCAACGGTAAAGGTTCAGAGTCTGTTAAAGGAAAGGGGAATATTCCCCTTTCCACCTCATTATCTTACGTTTATCATACCCTCTTTATTCAATAATTGCAAGAAAAGGAGTGATTGGTCATATGCTGACACTTGCTTTCATTATCTCGATTATTGCTTTAATTATTTCAATAATAACCCTAAATATCTCTTTGAAAAAACGTAAGAATGACTCATGATCCCTTTTTCCAAATGAACCAGTACTATTAATGACTGACCATAAATGGTAAACACGAGCACTACTTTTGCTCGTGTTTTTGTTAATTATGGCGTGGGAGCATTTGATTCAAGATCAACTATCCAAAGGAATATCTAGGAAGTGTTCATATTTTTGCTTTGTGACGTTTAGTTCATAGATTCTAACAAAATTGACTGTGAAACTGGGGTAAGGAGTTAATTCCTTGTTTGCTAATGTTTCCATATCTTTTAACTGTTGCTTTGAGAGACCATACTGTTCTTTTGCCAAGGTTAAATGGGGAACAAAATCATCAAGTTCAAAATAGTGTTTAATTAAATCAGCGGGTGGTGAAATCTCCTGAACTATTTTTTGATGCAGGGCATGCAAATGGTTTGATGGAGCGCTTAAATATAAAATGTTATCACCGAAATACATAGGTTGATCCAATGAATTGTGAAAAGGTTTAAAATGCTCGCAGACTTTTTGAACTTTGGCGATCCAGTTTTTATCCGGGGTCAGTCCGCCCTGTGCTTTCAAAGTAATATGTGGTTCTACATGTAAATCTTCCAGCCATTTCCTCTGAAAGGACTCAATACGTTTCAAGTATTTTTCTGGCGGCACGATGCCGATAAAGTACTCCTTCTCCAAGCTTCTCAACCCTCTTTCTCTAATAAGTATGTTATTATCTTACCAGAAAATGCAATTTGAATTTCATAGTTGAGAGTACGAATGAAATAGATAAGCAAAATAGGAGAGGAGGGGACAGGATGTATTCCTATCTATTTATGGTGCTAGTGGTCATTATATATGCTGGCAATATTCTTATTGGAAAATCTATTAATGATTTACCTCCGTTTACGATTGCTTTCATCCGACTGCTGATTGCCTTTCTCGTTTTATTCCCACTTGGATATAAAAAGGCATGGAAATATCGGTTAACTTTTTGGGAAAATAAACGGCCGTTCTTAATCATGGCCTTGGCTGGGATCACTTTTTTCAACACGTTTATTTACGGTGCCTTGCAGTTCACAACAGCCACAAACGTGTCTGTATTGGAAAGTGTGATACCAGTTGTAACAGTGATTATTAGCGCTTTTATGTTAAAAGAAAAACTGAGCTTTATACAATGGTCTGGGATCATGCTTTCCTTACTTGGGGCTGTGTGGGTGGTGATGGATGGCAGGTTATTTCAACTCACATCTATGGCTTGGAATATCGGTGATGGTCTAATGATTGGATCGATCGTGTCCTGGGCGGTTTATTCAGTCTATGTGAAGCAGTACATGCATCTATTTCCATCGTTCGCTGCGATCCTTCTCATGACAGGTATTTCGGTGGTCCTATTATTCCCGGTTGTGTTAATCGAATGGTGGGTGACAGGAGTCCCGTCATTTAATGGGTCAAGTCATGTGTTAGGGCTGTTGTATCTAGGAATTTTTCCTTCGTTTATAGCGTTAATTTTGTATAATCGAGCAGTTGATGCACTTGGACCTTCCAAGGCTTCTGTGTTTCTGAACTTCCTGCCTGTTGTAACGATGGTCGGTGCTTATTTCTGGCTTGGAGAAACGATTACAGTTATGCAAATGATTGGCGCAGTTATTGTAATTAGTGGTGTGATTTTAACGACACAGTTTAATAAGCCTAGGAGGAGAAAAGTAGATTACAAGAAACAGGAGGTCTTATAGTTATGAACACAAATCTTACAAAACAGGGTTCTAGGAGGACAGATGTTGCTAAAAATCAGCAGGGTGATCTTATCAGTACTTTTACTTTCTTTATCGGCGTATAGCCTAATCACCAAAGATTTTAGGTTTCTGTCATTGATGAATTTATTACTAGGCGGGTTGATGATCGTAATGGGAATCGACGAGTTTCAGAAAAGTCGAAGAAGCTTCATGGGGTTTTTGTTTATTGGTGCATCTGTGTTTGGATTCTATGTTGCGCTACAGGGATTTCTATTGAATTAGAGGCGTTTCCACGAGGAATAAATGTAGGAAGTAGTACATAAATGGGGATGAATAGACGATGCTTATCACTAATGAGAGTGATCTTTTACAAATCGTAAAGGAAGACGATCGTATGATGCGTGTCCTGAGAACAGTTAAATCTCTAAACTTATCAGATTGGTGGGTTTGTGCTGGGTTTGTACGTTCAAAGATTTGGGATATTCAGCATGGTTACAGTAGGAATACAACATTGCCTGATGTTGATGTAATCTATTTTGATAAAAACAAAGACAAGACCAAAGTTATTCTTATAGAAAAAGAACTTCATACCCTTGAGCCGAACATTCCCTGGTCCGTGAAAAATCAGGCAAGAATGCATCTTAAAAGTGGATTACCGCCTTACTTATCCTCCGTTGATGCTATATCGAAATTTCCTGAAACAGTAACTTCTTTAGGGCTAAAACTAGACGATGATGGTCAGGTCATCCTAACTGCACCTCATGGGTTGAAAGATGCTGTTAATATGGAAGTTCAACCTACACCTCTCTACAGGGAAGGAAAAGGATTAGAAGTTTATAAAGAGAGAGTGGAAAAGAAAAAGTGGAAGTCCAAATGGCCAATGGTTGAAGTTGTTTACCCAGATAGTCTTTAATTTTTCATAATGTCTTGCCAGAAGAAAGTATATTTGTTGGCGATCACCCTGAAAAAGATGTACAAGCTGCACAAAGACTTGGAATGAAAGGTGTTTGGAAAAGGGACCATCATTGGGCTGGAGATTTCCAGGCGGATTATATAATTGATGACTTGGCAGAACTACTTACCATTATAAAATAGGAAATATAAGGGAATTTTATTTCATTTTAAAAGGCGACCCTGCACTTCTCTGGCAAGGTCGCCTGCTTTTGTCCTCAATTTTCGAAAAGTCATCTCAAGAAAGGGTGGGATATTGGGTTAGGGAGCTATGCCACTGCATTAGGTCGTTATCGGTTAGCGTTAGGGAGCTATAACCTTCAGTTAGGACGTTATCCCTTCACGTTACGGAGGTATCTTGCTGAGTTAGGTCGCTATCTTTCACCTGGACAGTCATGATACGCAGGTTCCGCCACTAATTAAGCACTGCATTCAAATTACTTCACATACTTCTCGTAGTAATTTCCCCAGTGAGGCTGTGTCCCGTCACTGTCCTTAAAATCATAGACCTCCGACAGACCCCATGTACTTAACGTCTCGCCGTTAAACCTTCGGACGTCAGGGTCTAAGGCAAGTTGCTTTAAGGCTTCTCCAATGTAAAAAGGAGTTTCAGACGCAATAAAGTGTTTTTCCACTTTTGCGCCTTCCTTCCAGTTGTCTTCTGTGACTCCGAAAAGATCTAACATGTATTCTGAACGCAGGAAGCCGGGTGTTAAGGCAAGCGATGTAATGTTGTATTCTTTGAGGTCTTCTGCGATAGCATAAGCCATATGGATGTTTGAGATTTTGGCAAGGCTGTAATAGAAATTTCCTCGATATTGGTTATCTGTTCCGTCCGTGATCTCGATAATAAGGCCGGTATTGTTTTTCTTCATAAGTGGGACTGCATGATGGGAGGTGATAATATGGGATAGCACGGCTTGTTTGTGCAGCTGCAGTCCCATGTCTAAGCTGTGCTCGCCGATATCTTTGCCCCACTCTGTTAGTGGATCCCCACCCCAGATGTCATTGACCAGAATGTCTAACTGGCCGTTTTGGTCCTGGTTAACTTTTTCTATAAATTGTTTAACTTGAGATTCGTCAGTGTGATCCACTTGTATTGGAATGCCGTGTCCTCCAGCTTTACTCACGAGCTCAGCTGTCTCCTCGATCGTTTCACTTCGCAGCATGGGAGATGATTGTTGTCTCGTCGTACGTCCTGTAACATAGACGGTTGCTTCAGCTTCCCCGAGTTTGATGGCGATCGCGCGTCCCGCTCCTCTCGTTGCCCCCGCTACAATCGCTACTTTATTTTTCAAAGTCGTCATGTTCATCCATCCTTTCTATTTGGTTAAGGTTAGTATAAAGTGAATATATGACACCTAATGTCAAGATTGGATAAAGTTTTCTTAAGGAGTTTACACATGAAAGCTGAGAGAATGATAAAGATTTTAATCCTTCTGCAATACGGGACCACCATTTCGACGCCGACGCTTGCACGCGAGCTGGAAGTTTCAGAGCGAACGATTCACAGGGATATGGAATCTTTGCATGCAGCGGGCATTCCCGTTTATTCAGAAAGGGGTAAGAGTGGAGGCTGGAGACTTGTTGATGGCTGGAAGCAAAAATTAAGCTGGCTAAAGGAAAAAGAAGTTCTGACCTTATTTTTGCCTCATGCGGAAAAGCTTCTCTCTGATTTGAATATCGATGCGTCGATCGCGGATTTAAGGGACAAGCTGGCACTGTCACTTCCGCAGCCATCGAGAGAGCAAGCTCTTAACCTGTGGGAACGAATCTATGTCGACATGGGAACTTGGAGAGACAAGAGGATTGATCTGTCCCCTGTGATGAATGTCTTGCAAGAAGCGGTCATGAACGAACAGCAAGTAAGGCTGCATTATAAAAAAGCTAATGGGGTGACCAAAGAGGTGAGCATCAAACCTTTAGGATTAGTAGCCAAAGGCAGTACATGGTATGTCGCGGCTCTGAACGAAAGGGATGACTATCGTAATTATAAGGTGGTGCGAATCTTACAGGCTGTTCTGTTGGAGGAGTATTTTGACAGACCCAGCCACTTTAAGCTTGCCGACTATTGGGAGGAATCCAAGAAGGATTTTGTGCAAAACCTTCCTGAATTCCATGTAAAAGTGGCGGCTTCTCCTTCAGCAAGAGAGAGAATTATGTTTACGGGGCGTTTTGTTCAGACGACTCATTCTGATAAGCTGAAAGAGAATGGCTGGACGGAAATGGAATTGATTTTTCCAACTGAAGAGGAAGCTGTAAACTTCTTGTTAGGCTTTGGAGACCAATTGAAAGTTCTGTCGCCGGAATATTTAGTAAATAAAATTACAGAGCGCGCACAGAAGGTCATTCGCTTCTATCAAAAGTGAGTGTCACGAGAGAAAGATGGCTGCTAAAAAAATTAAAAATCAAAGAGTGCTTCCCGATTTTTGTAGAAGAATAAAGATGGATAATAAAATGACAAACCAAGCAAAGGAGATACGATGACACACACTCAAGAAATAGGCTGGAATTTTAACAACAGTTACGCCCGTCTCCCGGAAATATTTTATAAAAAAACTGAGCCGACTCCTGTAGCATCACCCGAGTTGGTTATCTTCAATAATTCTTTGGCAAAAGCTTTAGGATTGGATGCTGAGAAGCTGCAGAGTGAAGAAGGTGTAGAGGTCTTGGCCGGTAACCAGATTCCTGAAGGTACTGTAACGATTTCGCAGGCTTATGGCGGTCATCAGTTTGGGAACTTTACCATGCTGGGTGACGGCCGGGCCGTACTATTAGGGGAGCAGGTTACTCCTTCAGGTGAAAAGTTTGACATTCAACTTAAAGGTTCGGGCCGGACGCCATTCTCCCGTGGCGGCGATGGCCGGGCGACTCTAGGACCGATGTTGCGCGAATATATCATCAGTGAAGCGATGCATGGGCTGGGGATTCCGACCAACCGCAGTCTTTCCGTGGTAACAACGGGGGAGCCTGTCATGCGTGAAACCGAGCTGCCTGGTGCGATTTTGACTCGTGTGTCTGCCAGTCATTTGCGAATTGGTACATTTGAATTCACGGCGAATTGGGGTACAGAGAAGGATTTGCGTAAGCTTGCTGACTATGCGATAGAGCGCCATTTTCCTAATATTGAGGACAATAATGATCGTTATCTTGCTCTCTATCAGGAAGTGGTGAAACGGCAGGCTGCTCTGGTCGCCAAATGGCAGCTGGTTGGCTTTATTCATGGTGTGATGAACACAGACAATATGACGATCAGTGGTGAGACGATCGATTACGGGCCGTGCGCTTTCATGGATGAATATGACCCGGCCACGGTATTCAGTTCGATTGATGTTCAAGGACGCTATGCTTATCGAAATCAACCGCCGATTGGTCAGTGGAACCTTGCTCGCTTTGCGGAAACGCTTCTGCCACTGATTCATGATCAACAGGATCATGCAGTCGAGCTCGCACAGGAGGCGCTTACTGAATACGAAGATTTGTATCGTCGCCATTGGCTTGAAGGAATGCGGTATAAGTTGGGTCTCCAAACCGAAGAAGAACAAGATGAACCTCTAATTGAGGATCTTCTGGGGATTATGGAAAAACATCGAGCTGATTATACCAATACGTTTCGCGCCTTAACACTAGATAAGCCGGAGGAAACAGCTATGAATGGGACGACTGAATTTACGCATTGGTATGAGCAGTGGCAGGCGAGACTGGATAGACAACAGCAAACGAAAACATCATCTTATCAATTGATGAAGCAATCGAACCCTGCTGTGATCCCGCGTAACCACCGGGTGGAAGAGGCGCTTGAGGCTGCTGTGGAAAAGGGTGACTACAGTGTGATGAAGCGGCTAATGGGCGTTCTTTCTGACCCTTATGCGTATTCGTCTGAGCAGGAGGAATATACAGCATTGCCTGAACCGTCCAATCGTCCTTACCGAACTTTCTGTGGAACGTAATTTTGTAACGTAAAGTAATGCAGAGAACAATTTAATAATGTTTATAAGAAGGGACTTTCTATTTTTGAGAAAGTCCCTTTTTTATGAATGTATTTCTAGTGGAATCTATATAAAATGGTATTTTAATCAAATCTGATTAGTCGTTCATCAAATATTCATAAACGGAAACTAGGCGTATATTGCATTCATCTTTCAGTTCTCTCATAATAAAGTTATAGATTGTTGTAAAGTGTTAATTTTTATCAGATTAAAACATCCTATCAATTTGATAGTAATGAAAAGAATTCAACAGAAGATTCTGCGATAACTCTGATTACTGGATATAAGATATTTGAGGAGGTGGAAAATGGATGTTACCAGTTGAACGGCAACAGCGAATTAAAGAACTGATTCAGGACAAACACAATATGAAAATAGCGGAGTTAAGCAAAGTACTGGGTGTATCCGAAATGACCATTCATCGTGATGTAAAACCATTGATTGATGAAGGGATTATCATGAAGACTTTCGGAGGAATTACGATCGTTCGCGATGATTCATCAGTTCATGAGGCACCTGGCCCGGAAATGTGTGTCTACTGCAGACGGAGTATCCATGAGAAGTTAGCGTATCGACTGATTTTATCCAACAACAAAATTGAAATGACTTGTTGTGCCCATTGCGGGCTGCTGCGTCATAGGCAGTTGGGAGATAAAGTAATCCAAGCGATTTGCCCTGATTTCTTAAGGTCTACAACGATAAGTGCTCCTCTAGCTTGGTATGTTATGGATACCTCCATTCGTATTGGGTGCTGTCAACCTCAGGTTTTAACATTTGAATGGCGAGAGCATGCGAATAATTTCGTTCAAGGATTTGGCGGAGAGGTTTATTCATTCAGGGAAGCCATGGATGCTGTTTTTCAAAAAATGAACGGTCACGATCAAAATTGCTGTAAAGATCGCTGATTGAAATTCGAAATAATAGATGATCATTTTTGGGAGGGAACATAAATTGAAAAAAGTAGTAGTATTAACCATTGTTTGCTTGTTCATGTTTGGAAATTACGTGTATGCCCATACCGGTTTGCAAAGCTCTAATCCGGAAAATGCAAGTACGGTTACAGAAGAGTTAAGTGAGATTACCTTGACATTTGAAACGCAAATTGAACAGACCAGTTCTTTTGAATTGCAGAATGCTAATGGAGAAACCGTTGCAGTAAATAATTCTTCAATAGAAGGAAATACCATGACAGGGAGTATTGCTGAGCCGCTTAAAAACGGTGAGTACCAGGTAGTCTGGAACATTATTGGAGTGGATGGACATCCGATAGAAGGAGAGTTTTCTTTCACAGTCGATATTCCTGCTAAAGAGTCTTCTAACGATTCTAGTCAAGATTCTGAGCAAGGTGTTACGGGATCAAAAGAATCTGAAAAAAGCAATCAAGCAACAGAAACTGAGACAAGTGACAATTCAGAGACGGATGGATCTAATGAACAAACAGAAACAAAATCAGCTGAAGAAGGGCAAGAAGAGAGCTCTAATAGTATAATGATTGGGATTGTAGTTGTTTTAGTCCTCGTACTTGCTGGCAGTGTGTGGTGGATGATGAGGAGGAAAAAGTAGTCTATGTTTTTCCTCACAGTGATCAGTCAAGGGCTTTTATATAGTTGTTTCGCACTGTTGATGGCCTATTATATTTCTTCTCTTGTTTCATCTGATCGCAAACCAAATCTATCTGTGCCGAAAGCGATTCGGCTGATGGCAGCAGTAGGTATTGCCTTGTTTTCATTCATGCCGATTCTGCAGTTAGTTCTTTACCTGATTCAGGACTATGGTCTAGGTCAAGCATTGCAATCGGTTTTACTTACATTCGAAGTCGGTAAATCTTGGGTTTATACTTTTGTCGTGTCAATTATCCTGAGTTTGTTTATCCTATTCATCAATGATAAGAAGCATAAGGGATATTCATTAGTTGGAATAGGACTGGTTCTGTTGCTTATTTTCGGGCTCGGGTGGTCAAGCCATGCGAGCTCAATTGATCCGATTAAAGGCTTTGTGATTCACACCCTTCACTTTACAGCAGTCTCCGTATGGGTCGGACTAGTCCTTGTTGCAGGATGGTTTTCACAAAATACTGCCAACTGGATCCGTTTCCTAAAATGGTTCCATGTCACCGCAATTTGTTGCTTTATTGTCACCCTTTTATCAGGATTACTGCTGATGCAGTTTGCCATGGATTGGCAGGACTATGCAGACACATGGATGGTGTCTTATGGGCAAAGTATATTACTAAAACATTTACTTATTATCCCATTAATCGGCTACGCATTTATTAATGGCATCCTCATGAAAAAGAAACTAAAAAAGAGTCCTGGTTTTGACCCAAGACCATGGACAAAAGTGGAGTTTATCATCATCTTACTTATTTTCACAGCCACAAGTGCATTGAGTCAGCAATCGCCTCCGAGCAATTTAGCATCGATCATTAGTTTAGAAGGACTATCACCGTTATTTACCTTGTTTTATGAAGGTCCCATTAACACGAATTTGTCAGTGGAACTAGTATTCGGGGCTAATAGTGTTTTATTAAGTATTCTTGCGGTATTATTTTTTGTGCTGAATATCGTTTCTTTTATGAAAAAAATGCCCCCATTATTCTCATTTTTAATGGTTTCATTTTTTATGATAGCTGGATACTTAGCTTTGTTACTCAGTGTCCGCGTTGTGTAAGTGAATAGGGGGCAACGCCTCGTGTCTAATTGTTACTCAAATGTCTGTCCCCCGTTTACATGCTGCGTTTGCCCGGTTACATAGCGCGAATCATCCGAAGCCAGATAGACAAACGTAGGGGCAACTTCAAAAGGCTGGGCGTGACGATCCATTAAATTTCCAGCTAGGGGTACTTGGTCAGCAGAAAAGCTTGCGGGAATGAGCGGAGTCCATATTTTACCAGGTGCAATGGCGTTTACGCGAATTCCTTTGCTGACCAGGCTTCTTGCTAATGCACGTGTGAAGCCAACGATGGCAGCCTTTGTCGCTGTGTAGTCAATCAATTGGTTATTTCCGTCAAATGCAACGACGGAAGCTGTATTAATGATCGAACTCTCGGCCTTTAAGTATTTAAGCGCTGCACGGGTCGTGTAAAAGTGGGAGTATATGTTCACTTTAAAGGTGTCATCGAACTGTTCATCAGAAATGTCCAATAAGCTTAATTGCTGGAACTGGATGCCGACATGGTTACAAAGAATGTGAAGTTCTCCAAAGGTTTGAATGGTTTGTTCGACAATGTCGATGCATTGTTCTTTCTTTCTAAGGTCACCGGGCATTAATAAGCAGCGTTGTCCAAGTTCCTCTATTCTTCTTTTCGTTCGATTGGCATCCTCATGTTCATCCAAGTAAGCAATCGCTACATCTGCCCCTTCTTTTGCAAAAGCAATCGCAGCTGCTGCCCCCATTCCGCTGTCACCACCTGTGATGAGAGCGATTTTTCCTTCCAGTTTTCCGCTGCCTTTATAATTAGGGTTCTCGATAATTGGTCTTGGCACCATCAAACTTTCTACCCCAGGCTGCCGGTACTGACGTTGTTCGGGAACCGTGATGGCAATATCCTCATAGCGTGTTATTTTCCCGTAATTCGGATACATGGGATACGTTTGCTTGCTGGGTTTATCTTCAGGCTTCATCTGGTTAACGCTCCTCACTAAAAGAGATTGTCAAATTACTCTATGTAAATGGGCGACGACTGTGATTGGCTGCTTGAAGTTAACTCGTACAGGCTCACGGGTGGGGGAGGAAGAATAGAATTGTATAAAAAGTGGATGGGAGGATGTTATAGTGCAATACTATTACAATCCTGAAGTCAGATTATTATTACTTCCCGAGTCAGACGAAAAAGAAAAACTATTATATGATGAAAATCCTAGTGAATTCGAGGTTCCTAAAATAGGGCCGAGGCCGCCTTACTATTATAATCCGAGGTATGAGCCTTACTATCCAGTTATTTAATGTCTATGGATAACGTGATTAAGCTTTCTGCAGAATCTCCCTCTCTTCGCTTATAGTTTTAAAAAAAGAGAGGGTTTCTTTTATCCGCGATAATTTCGGTATTACCGCGATAATTAAAATATATCCGTGATAATCCCAATATAATCGCGAAAATCGAACTATATCCGCGAATAGGTTTATTTGGATTCAACACCCAACTTATTAAAGGAATTTTAGCAACAGAAGACGAACTTCTATAACAGGCATAGAAATAGTGAGGTGAAACTAATGATAGAAGAGAATCTTGTCAGTACAGAGTGGTTGAGGGAACATATGGAAGACGAAAATGTTGTGGTGGCTGACTGCCGTTTTGATCTCAGCGATCCGGAAAAAGGGTGTAATGATTATAGCGAAGGACATATTCCCGGAGCGGTTTATTTTGACCTTGAAAAAGATTTATCAGGACAGGTAAAAGGGCATGGCGGCAGGCACCCGCTGCCGCCGATCGATGAATTTGCCGAAAAGCTAAGCAGTGCAGGGATTGATGAGACAAAATACGTCGTAGCTTACGATGATCAGGGTGGTGCTATGGCGGCGCGGCTCTGGTGGCTGCTAACATATTTAGGCCACGATCAAGCAGGGGTGCTCGAGAGCGGGTATTCAAACTGGGTTGGACAAGGGTATCCAACTACAACGGACGAAGCAACTCCGAAAGAAACTGTGTTCACTCCTACTCCACGGAATGAGATGGCGGTTGGAATCGAAGAAGTGAAGAATAGCAGCAACGCAGCCCTGATCGATGCCCGAGCACCAGAGCGCTACCGTGGTGAAGTAGAGCCGATGGATAAAAAAGCAGGACATATTCCTGGTGCAGCCAACTGGTTTTGGAAAGAGAACCTTGGCAGTGATGGAAAATGGAAAACTGGAGACGAGTTAAAGCAACGGTTTGAGCCTTTGAAAAGCAAAAAAGAAATTATTGTCTATTGCGGTTCGGGTGTGACAGCAAGCGCAAATGTTCTTGCATTGAAAGAGGCCGGCTTTGGGGATGCAGTCAAGCTATACGTGGGGAGTTGGAGTGACTGGTCTTCCTATGAAGAAAATCCGGTAGAAACAGAAGAACCAAAATAAAAAAAAGGGGGGGGGAACCGATTATGTATGAATTGAAAACAAAGGAAAACGATAACAGTGTCATCGAGTTTATTGAAAATGTGGAGAGTCCTAAGAAACGTGAAGACGCTTATAAACTATTAGATATTTTTACAGAAACGACGGGATATCCTGCGAAAATGTGGGGACCGAGTATCGTCGGGTTTGGCTCTTATCACTATAAATACGCGTCTGGTCACGAAGGCGACGCACCATTAGTAGGGTTTTCACCGCGAAAAGCAAAAATCAGTTTGTATTTTGCGACGGGGGATACAGAACGGGAACGATTATTACAAGACTTCGGAAAACATAAGACAGGGAAGGCGTGTGTGTACATTAATAAAGTCGCAGATATTGATGTGGATGTATTAAAGGCGTTAATCAACCAATCTGTGAAGTTTTTAAAGGAAACGTATCCGGAGCAATAAGAAGCTACTCGTTGGACAGGCCAACTTTGGTGATATGTACAATTCAATTACTTTGCATGTTAAGAGCAGGAGAGGATATGGAAATTTCATATCCTCTCTTTTTATGTGAGCCACTCGTTAGCCTGGCGACTTTGACATGAGATGGTTAAATAGGTATAATTCGATTTATTAATTAGTTAAGCTAACTAATTAAATCCTGGAGGTGGTAAAAAAATGATGAAGCCCTATAAGCAGTTTTTTTATGCATATAACGCAACCTATAGACCCTATGTAAACCAATTAAATCACGAATTAGCCGAATTTCAGTTGTATAGTTCGCAGTGGCGAATTATGCATTTTATTTTGCACAATGGCGGTCAAACCGTCAGTGATATCGCTATCTATCAAAAAGTGGAGAAACCGACTACCACTAAAATGGTGCACAAGTTAATTGAACTTGGGTATTTGCAGGCAAGTGCCGGAGCAGATAAACGAAGTAAGGTGATTGAACTAACGGATAAAGGGCAGGAAATTTGTGATCAGGTTCAAAAGAAAATTAGTCAATTTCAAAGCTACTTATTAGAGGATATTCCGGAAGACGAACAACTAATTGCTGCTCGTCTCTTAGAACATATTTCAGGAAAGATAACAGATTATAGGAAAGGATGAGGTCTTTTGGTTAAAGAGAGATTATGGACAAAGGATTTTGTCTTTGTGTCGATCGTCAACTTTGTGTTGATGCTATCGATGTATTTATTATTAGTCACCATGACAACTTATTCCATCAAAACATATGGAGCTTCCGCTAGCCTTGGCGGATTAGTTGCCAGTATATTTGTCATTGGATCGTTGATAGGACGCTTATTTTCAGGGAAAACAATTCAAGATATCGGAAGTAAAAAAATATTAATCATGGGTATTTCTGCCTTCTTTATTTTGTCATTATTCTATTTTCTTTCCATTAGTATTTATGCCTTAATTGTACTGCGTTTGGTACAGGGTATTGCCCTGGGGATGGCGACAACAGCTACAGGTACGATCGTTGCTGAGGTGATTCCTTCAAGTCGAAACGGCGAGGGAATTGGTTATTTTAGTATGAGTGTTGTATTAGCTACAGCGATTGGACCGTTGATCGGGGTAGCCCTTGTTTCGTCGATCGGCTATACGAGTATTTTTGTATTTTCTACCGTGATGGCATTGGTCAGTGTCCTGCTCGGCGTTGTTGTAAAAGCACCAAACATAGAGAAAATAGCTGGTGCAGAAAGCAAAGCAGGGAAGGGATTCAAGTTATCCAATTTCTTTGAACTAAATGCGTTGCCAGTTGCCACTTCCATGTTTGTAGCTGCTTTTGCGTATTCAGGAATCTTATCCTTTATCACGGGGTATACGGCTGAAATTAATTTGGTGCAGGCAGGTAGTTTTTATTTTCTTGTGTACGCCGTGGTTATCTTATTAACTCGTCCTATCTCTGGTCCGCTAATGGATAAAAAGGGCGGCAACAGTGTTGCCTATCCCGGGCTGTTGATCTTTGCAGTCGGGATGCTTCTCCTTAGCCAAGTAACGACAGGCTGGGGCCTTTTACTTGCTGCAGCCATTATTGGCCTTGGCTATGGTAATTTCCAATCCACCTCCCAAGCGCTGGCTATAAAAGTGACCCCCAAACATCGTATGGGGTTAGCCAATTCAACGTATTTTATTGGTTTGGATCTAGGATTAGGGGCAGGACCGTTCGTATTGGGGTATATTGTTCCGATATCTGGATATAGAGGGATGTACGAGACACTTGTAGGCTTAATTATTGTCGCTTTAGTTGTTTACTACTTTGCACATGGCAGAAAAGAAAAAGCACTTACAGAGCCACAAACGGCAGCTGTCAACGAATGATCTTCTTGAAAAAGGAGTTGCACGAAAGACGTATCGTGCAACTCCTTTTCTATTAGTATCTCAATTTATTTTCTAAATCCGCCATTAGTAGTTCTCAATCCATATCCTTCTAATATATATGAAATGGAAGATATATTAGATGGAGGGCTGATAAATGCAATATTATTATGGAAATCAGATGCCATTGCGTGTCCTTGATGAGGCGGAGTTTTGGAAACACCAGGAAGAAGAACATACGGTTGTGATTAGAGAACTTGTTCCCAATTTGGAACAACAATATGTTCAGGACCTAAAGGAATGGGAAAAAGAGTTTGCCAAGACACATCAACGAGTCGTCAGGTATATCGAGACCGTAAACCGTTCAAATGGACAAGTTTCTCAAAAGCTTTACCAGGATATTTTGCAGCTCGTTTCCTATTGCTTGGAGCAGAGTGATCAATTTATTAACTTTTGCCGTAAACTTATGGAAGAAAGTGAACCGATCAGCAGCAACCCTACAGCCAAAGTTGTGTTGAACCACATAATTGTGGAATCAGAGTATTTTATTGGAGTGGCCCAAACGATTTTATATCAGTCGAAGATTTGAACCTGACTTCTAAAGGAGAAAGAGAATTGGTCTATCAGCAAATAAAATATTTGATGAATAGAAAACCATCCTTAAATGTTGGATGGTTTTTCTATTGCTTTTGTATAAGGAAGGGCGTATTTTTCATAGTGTACTTTTATGATTCCTTCACCAGAAATTTCCTTTATACAGTGGAACAAGTCCCGACCTTCATGTAATATTGTAAGTATATGGGAGAAAAAAACAAAAAATCAATAGTGTAATAGGTGTGACTTAAACCTTAGTTTCATAGACTTGATTTTTCTCCCTGGATCATACACTCATAATGCAGTCATAGCTCTAGTAACAAATGGTTATAAAACTCATTATTTTATACAAGGGGATCTCATTATGAATGAAGGGAAAATTATTAAGTTTTATCGTGAGCAATCGGGAATGACACAAGAACAGCTTGGGAGGGGGATTTGTTCCGTTACCCATATCAGCAAAATTGAGCTCGGACAAACTCATTATTCTTCTGAAATTGTATCACTAGTAGCTGAACGTCTAAACATCAATATGCATGCGGAGATCGATAATTTTATAACGGTAAAACAAAAGCTTGATCGCTGGCTTAACGCAATCAGTTTGGAGAGGAAACAGGAGTTTGAAGCGATCAGAAATGAACTCGCGGACAATCCACTCATTGAGATCTCTGAGTATCATTCCTTTTACTCCTTACTGTTGGCACGCTACTATCTGTTAATGGGAAAAAACGACGATGCCTGTAAGGTCGTAAGGAATATTAATCAAAAAACGCTCCCACCTTATGAATTCAATCTATTTAAACATGTACGGGGGATCCTTCTTTTAAAAAATCAGGAGTATCAGCAGGCTGTTGAAATCTTAAAGTCGATTAACAATGAAATTTACAAAAATCCGGAATACTACTACCATTTGGCGATCGCTTATGAAGCTAATGATGCTAAACATATGGCCTATACGTGTGCTGTCGAGGCTCTTCAATATTTCAAAGAAACGAGCAACTTCTTAAGAATAATTGATGTAGAAATGTTGCTATTGATTTTGAAGAGCCAGGATAAACATCATGATTTCAATGAACGACTTAGAAAATACGAGGCGCTCATTCAGAGTTGTGATTTGTGTCATACAACAGGACGAAAGGCCAAAGTTCTTCACAATTTAGCTTTCGAATATTATGTTAGGGAGGATTTTGAAACAGCAGCCAGGCTTTACAATCAGTCCATGAACCTTAAGAAAGTTAATACTGGTAACTATTTGCTGTCGTTAGAGGGGTATATTCAAAGCTGTGTCAGAGGGAATCTCTCTTATAAGGGTGAACTGTTGAGCTTTGCAGAGAATGCCGTTCAAGCAGCTGAAGAAATGGATGCACCGTTGTTTACATATCTTTTTAACTTGATTATTTATTTAATTCATCACGATCATATTAAGTACTATAGCTACTTAAGTGACCATGCTTTGCCTTTCTTTAAACAATACGGCCATGTTTATTTAGTGAAACGTTCTGAAAGAGAGCTCTTCACCTATTACTCAAAAATTGGACAATTTAAAAAGGCTGTAGCTCTTGCCCAGCCTGTCATGAAATAAGGGTACGAGACCGCCCGTTACCCGGACGGTCTCGTTTATAAAAAGTTATTCTACACCAACTGCTTCATAGGCTTTTTGCACAGCTTCTACCTCTGCTGAAGATTCACCATAGAGAGCTGTCGCGGCTTCAATGGCTGCTTGACGCATCATGCTGAAGTCAGATGTGGCCGTTAAATATTGGGTGTTGGCTAGATAATAGATTTGTTCGGTTGCTTCGCGTCCAACTCCTTCGACAGTAACTCCGTAATGTGTGCCGCCTTCAGCAACCAGGTAGGCTGCTTTGTTATTGATGCTGGAGTTAATATGCACACCGCCGTTATCCGCCTCGCCTGTGTATCGTTTACTGTAATGGTCTGGATAAGGACCTGTGAGAGCGTTCGTATAGGAAGCTGGGTCCTTCAAAGTACGCAAGGCATCTCCTTCGATATCCGGTGTATAAACATCTTCACCCATCTTCCAATCTTCACGGTCAACCATGGTCCCAAGGATATCAGAGATGGATTCATTTAACGCCCCTGATTCCCCTTGGTAAATTAGACTGGAAGTTGTATCTGTCACAGCATGTGTCAGCTCATGGGCGATGACGTCTTTTGCTCCAGATAATGGGATGAACGTCTCGCCGTCACCATCACCGTACATCATTTGTTTCCCGTTCCATGCCGCATTGTTCCATCCTTGTCCCACGTGGACGGAAGAAATCAGCTTCGCACCTTGGTCATCGTAAGAGTCCCGCCCGAAAGTATCTTGGTAATAATCGTATACGTCAGCTGCATTGACTTGTGCTGACACAGCTGCAGGATCAGAGAAAAACTTATGGTCACTCGTAATTTCTTCGCCTGTATAGTCAGCCAGCTGTGACAACAGATTGAAAATTAGCGGGCTGATATGCTGCGCATGGAATGTGTGAACGCCGTCTCCTCGTGTTTCATCAAATAGGAAGTAGTTTCCTTCTGTACCTTTGCTCATCTCGAACATCTGCTTTTGACCGAGCACGCCTTTTCCAAAACCGGTCACAAGATCGATTTCATTGATCATGTTAATCACGTCGCCATTTGTAGCGTCAATAAAATAGTGCCAGTAACCTGGTTCAGGTTTTGAAGTAGAGGCCTTTACAAGGTAAGACAAATGAAATTCGCCATCATGTTCGTAAATGTATAAGTTGCTGCTAATATCGCCGTCATATTCCTCAACGTGACCGATTTCCTTGTCGATGGCTGCTTTGGTGATATCTACTGCCTTTTGTTCTGAAATGGAAGGCTTCGTAGGAATATCTTTTTCTTCTAAATTAGGGACAACTTGGCCAAAAAATGATGTAACATGATTCTTCTCATTTAAGGTAATCGTTTGGTCCGAGCCGAAAATAGGGATGTCTTTGTACTGCTCCACGAGTCTGAGGTGGTGGGTTCCGCTTTCCTTATTCGCTTTTTGCTTCACAACTTTGAAGTTTTGTGCCGCATCTCCTTGTAACTTAAACAATTTACTGTTGGCATTGAGGAAAGCAAACGCGACTTCTTTTTCACTGAGCGTGTCAGCTTTCGTTAAGCCTTTTAACTGTGGTGCCTGCCAATTTCCAACGATGTAGGAGGGGGTATTGTATTTTTCATTGAATTCAACCTTTTTCTCGCTGGCGTGAACATTTGGGGCAACAGTGGCAAACCCGCCTAGTGCAAGGGATAGCGCCAATGTAGATGAAACAATTTTTTTATTCAAGTTCCTTCACTCCCTTAGTAAAATTTGATAGACCCTTCATGATAAATCTCCTATTTTTCTTCGCCATCGCCTTGAGTGGCATTAAACTTCCAGTCTACTTGAAGCTTGTCTCCTTGGAAGATGTTCTGATCTTCACCGTTGTCCACAAACTCAAACTCTACCCATAATTCGTTCGAAGCACCGGAAGTAAGTCCGCCTTTTTGTTCCCATAACGGATCCCACACTTCTCGCTGCACAACGTCAGGATCCATGTTCTTGAGTTCGTGTAGTGTCGTTTGAAAAACGGGTTCACTTTCCTTGTCCCAGTTAAAAAGGAAGTTGACTCTGATGTGCTTGCCAAAGTCAGCTGATCCATTGTCACCTTGAGCATCGATGATTTGGTAATCTGTTAGTAGATTGACGGTGTCGATTTTCACACTGCCATCGTTGGCGAGTTTGAATTCACGGACCATCGTGTCGCCAGGTTTTAGATTGCTGACGTCAATAATTTTCTGAGGATCCACGGATAAATCTAACGTCCCTGCTGCAAACGTATTGTTTGTCGTCTCCGTGTCGCTGAAATACGCAAATGTACCTCCCCCGATTAATGATAAGCCGAGTGATGCCGTAACAACACTCATTCCCAGTTTCTTTTTCATACCCATTTGTAATCTCCTCCCTAGTAATTGTTCTATTAAACTCTTATGTATCCCAGAAAAATACAAAAGAAGAATAATCAAATTAAGCAGATTGTTTTTCGGATTTTCCATCAATTTCTCTAACAATTTGAAAGATGGAACCGATCGAATACAAGAATAAAATGACTCCAGGCACAATGAGCAATAAAGCAGCACCTGCTTTGGAACTAGCGTAGCTTAATAAATACCCAATATATGGAACAGTAAAATCAACATAATGGCCAATTACGTTCTGTGAAAGAACAGGGTCTGCGTCAACGGATTCGTTATGGTCACCTTTAGTGGTATAGATCCACTCACCATCTACCTGTTTCGCGTCGACAATACGGTGGGTGATCAGTTTGTCGTCTTCAGATCGAAATGTAATGACTTCCCCTTTTTGATAGGTCATTTCTTCTTGTTTTGGCTTGATTGCTATGATCGATCCTGTCTGAAAGGTGGGCTCCATCGATCCAGAGAGCACAGTCTTTAGCTGATAGCCAAATATGGTGGGTTCTCCACCGCTTGCCTTTGAAGAAATGACGATAATCGCTAAACAAATCATGACGCCAATCAAGAGATACGTGACGAGACTGCTAATGATTTTTAAGGTTTTCTTCATCATCTTGAGTGGTTTCCTCCTTTTCTTGGTTTGTACCTTTATCTTCCATTGGTTCTGATGGCTCTTTAGTTATTGGGTCTTGCTTTTGAGTAGTAGGTTGGCTGTTTTCTTTTGGCGGGGGTTCCTTGGTGGACTCAGTTTCTGCTTCTTTTGTTCCCTTGGCAGGAGGTTTCTGATCAGATGTTTCTTTGGTGGATGACCCTTTCTGTGGAGGTTCCTCTTTGCTTTGGTTTTCCTTTTCAGGTTGCTCCTTTTGATTAGCATTCTTTTTATGCGTTGTTTCTGTCTGTTGATCGGCTGCCGGTTCAGGCGTTTGTTCTCGCTCACTGCGTTTTTGTTTCAAGTCTTCGATGGCTTCTCGTAGATTAGTTGATACGCGTTTGCTTTGCTGCGAATCTATTTTCTTGTTACATGTCTCATAGAGCTTTTGGATTTTATCGAGGCCAGCTTGTACATACTGAGGTGAACCCTTGTCAGTGGTTGATACAGCCCGTTGCTCATACTTTCCAACTTGATCACGAATGGCTTTTAACTGTTGGGTAAGGTGCTTGATCTCTTCACGCGCCTTTTGTAATGTCACAAGTTTAGCTTCAGCCTGGTGAATGGATAAATCATGAACTGTTATGGCAAGAATGTCGTCATAAGCAGCATTTATGCGAGTTGAAAGTAGCTTTGCTTGCTCTACTAATTCGTCACTGGCTTCAGGAAAAACAACAGCAGCTGTAATGGTCGAAGTTGAGGATTCCTGATCAGAAAATACAGCCTCGGTTTCATCAACGACGGTTGAGGTTAAATAAAAGGTAATGCTGCATAAGCATGCCAGTACAGTTATTTTTCTAATGTTCATGATTTCACCTGCCATTCTCATACTGCTTATTTATGGGCCGCAGCCCTTACGAAAAACGATAAGCTGATTTCCTTAAAGTGTAAATGGGGGGAATACGCCGTGAATAAAGAAGAGAATCATAGTGAGTTTTGTCACTTAAAGGATTATTACTCTTATTTCATGAGGAAAGCACCACATTAATCCCCCTAATAAGGTATAATTCCTTGTATGGAAAATAGTTCCTACAGTCTAGTGGAGAATCGCTGAACATAAAAAAGTCCCGCTTAAACAGCTGGGAAGTATTGCTCATTATCTTCAAAAGGTTAAGAATAGAGGTGGAAGGGTTTTATGAATATCTATCAGGTGTAAGAGAGATAATCAAAATCGGTTTTTGTTTAAGGCGGCTTGAAATTAAGTGAAAGCGTGGTAACTCAGAATTAAGAATAATATGGGGAAGAAAATGATCATAGAGCGTCGTTCTGAATAACGCAAGGTTCGATCAACTTTATGGGAGTAGGGAACGTTTTGAAGAGTGTTTTCCTACTCCTTTTAGTACTGCTTAGGATGAGCTAGTTCTCTGGTGATCAGTCTAACTGTAAGTGAAACTTTTCCAAATATCGACTCATCGTCAGCAATGGCCATATATAATTATAACTGTGATAATATATATAAAAGCTGCCCGGAAGTCCAGCCCCTGTAGGATACGTGAAACCCTGGCCGCGTTCGTGTAACTGGTTAATCAAGCTATCGATTCCGCGGTTAATTTCCTCCGTTGGACCACTGTAAACAGAAATTAGTGCCTCTAAAGCCCACGCCGTTTGTGATGGTGTGCTAAAACGTAAGGGGACATAGCTTTTTTCACTGTCACTCTGGCAGGATTCACCCCAGCCCCCATCCTTATTTTGGATGCTCTTCAACCACTGAACACCTTTTTCAATCGAGGTATGATCACGTTTAACTCCCACGGCTCTCATTCCCGTGATCGCCGCCCAAGTCCCATAAATATAAGAAACTCCCCAACGGCCATACCACGAACCATTCGTTTCTTGATTTTTCACGAGCCAATTGACGCCTCTTTTAATTTGTGGATGGTAAAGATTTAAGCGTGCATCCCGGCCAAGAAACTCCAAGGTACGCCCTGTTAAATCGGGCATTGAGGGATCAATGCTGGCGGATTCAGCTCCATCGATCGGCACGAGTTTCAAGATTTTTTTATCAGTATTTTTTTCAAAAGCAGGCCACCCACCGTCATGATTCTGCATGCTTAAGGCCCATTTCATTCCTCTAAACCAGGATTGTCTAATGGGTGGAGACTGACTTGCTGTATTCTTTATGGCTCTTAATGCTGCGGTTGTATCATCGACATCTGGGTTCATCGTATTACTATCCGAGAAACCCCATCCTCCTGGTAAAACATAGGGATTATGGATTGACCAATCGCCATATCTATAATGTTGTTTTTGTAATAGATAATAATTGGCGTTTTGAATCGTTGGGGAAGAACTTTCTACTCCAGCTGTTTGCAGGGCATGGGAGATTAGCGAGGTGTCCCAGACGGTCGAGGGTGAATTTTGCATATGGGCATTCGAACATTGCAAGGATTTTAAACCTTTGACAGCATTTTTAATGACTGGATCGTCCTTAGAATAACCCAAAGCCAGCAGTGAAAAAATCATTAAAAAGGTGGCACTAAAATAACTATACAGTGTCCCATTTGGTTCAATTCTTCCTATCATAAACCGGTTGGCTTTTTCGAGAGCCATTCGATGTAACTCACTGGGTAATCCGATTAACCTTTTGATGCTTTGTGTAATGAAAGACATACTGCCTGATCTGAATTCTTCAAAATAATCATCATCTGAAACACGATGATTGAGTAAATGAGATAAATTGGGGGCGTCTTTTCCCTTCATCACGAACTTTTGATCAGCAACGATTAACATCGGAGCCATATGAACCCGTGCATAGCCGACGAAGTCAAAAAAGTTAATCGGGAAGGACTGTGGAAGTAATATCATTTCTATCGGGACGGGAAAGAATTTGGGCCAAGGTAATTGACCGGTTACAGCCAGCATAATTTTCGTCAGGGAACTGGCTTGATCAAGCCCTCCTTTTTTCTTAATAAATTGTTTGGCCATTCGCATTTCCATATCTTCTAGTTGTTTGTACCCGGAATAAAGAAGGGCATAGTAGGCCTCAATTGTTGCCGAAAGGTTCCCTTCTTGTTCATCCTCATAAAGTTTCCATGTGCCATTCTCGCATTGTTTGGACTGAATACGGTGAGCCAGCTCCCCTATCAATTCTTCGTCATTTATTCCAAGTGACCTCAATAGAATAATCATATAAGCATCAGTCATCGGAGGGCCTTCAAAACAAAATCGCCAACTACCATCCTCTGTCTGCCTATCTTGCAACATCTCAATTAGATGATTGATTTCAGCCTTCATTCGCTCCCTCATAGATGATCACTCCTTCATGAGTAATGTATTCATTTGAAAAATTGAATATCACAGTAGATGATGAATCGTTTTAACTCTACATATAGAAGGTGAATCAATGGGAACTAGGTTTATGAAAGGGAAATTGTTCTCTCATAATAAACTGTCAGCAAGTTTAAAAAAGGTGAAGAAAAACTTAAAAAACCTTCAGCCCTCACCGGTTTCAGAGGAAGATTTAAGTACGGAAGAACGAGAAATCATTCATTATGTAAAAAAAGAAACAGCTAAACTTAACAGCAATAACATCACCAGAACGCAAGGCTATTTAGATTTTTATCGGCAATTCCCCGAAATTCATTGGGCGTTTTTGGGTCATATGGTATCTAGAAACGGCGGATGGAATATGACAGATCTTAAAGGAGAACTCTTGTCAAAAATACTGTCGGATGATGAACAGCAAAACTTTTTTACTTTTTTAGAACGAGGAAATTGGCTGATCTTTCATGACATTTATCCGCAATTGCTGTTATATCAAGAAAGTATCGGACGGAACACCAATTTATTTTATCTTTTACCTGCCATTGGAGTTTCTCGGTTCATGGAAGTGATATGGAACCACTTTTGGGAAGAAAGTGATGAATATCTTTTGGCCATCGCCCTCGTGATTAATGAACAAAGCTATTTAGAAAAAAGGGTCGTTCAACAGCCGCACTATCAAAAAACGGTGTTAAACACACTAGAATTTAAACTGCAAGATTTACTAAGTTTGAATCAAATCCTTTTTCCCTGCTTAGAAGGAGATAAAATTAAGGTACACGGTCAAACCATTCATCATTTTGCTTCCTTACACGAGCGGATTTTATTAGGCATCCGATTATACAAACTCCTCTTTGAAGGGGGAAAATTCGCTGGGTTTTACAAATGGGCATTACAGCAGCCTCACACCGGGTCGAGAAGGGATTATTGGCCAATGTTATTCAATGATATTAATGAATCTACACCCGGGAAACCTTTTAAACGACGAACAAGAAATTGCCGGTTAAAGCCTGGATCTCACCGAATATTTAGTCCTCAATTAAAGTATAGTTGGAAGAATGTCGAACATAAACAAGCAGAAGAAGGAGATTGGTATTCTACATGGCAAGTTATCGGTTATTTGAAAAAGGAAGCTCAATTCGTGAATGGGAATATTCAAGATGAATACTGTGAAACGTTGGAGAAAATCGAATTTTCAATCCTCGCAAAACAATCCATTACATCATAAAGCCCTATGGTGTACGATGATATTTTCTTCACTGATCGGGACGTACTTGGACCTTTGGATGGTGGGACAGGGATATAATGCATTTCCTAACCGGCCATTTCCAAATATTTTTCCTATTCATATCTTATTTACCCTGTTAGTGTTACCAGTAGCAACGGTGGTGGTTATATCTTTATTCAGAGCATTCACTTCTTTTATCCAACGGGGGCTGATCTCTCTATCTATCTTTCTTTTCATCCCGATATTTGAACATGTTTCCGGATTGATTGGTGTATTTACACATTCAAATGATTGGAATCATTTTTATTCTAGTTTTGGATATGTCATCTTTACATTTATCATTTGGAAGTTTTATCTATGGATGTCTGCCTGAAAAAGTCTGTTTCCACTATCACACAATAGTTCGTTTAAAATGTAATAACTGATCATGGCAGTCCAATTTGCAAGCTACTTGGGCTGCTTTTTTGGTGTAATGAATCATATTTTTGGAAACGCTGTTGAACACACAGGCAGAATAATAACTTAAACTATAAAACATTTCATTGTAACGATAAAGCTTATAAACTTTATGGAGCATAAAAATATAGGAAATAATTGTGATACGATAAGTATTGTGTTGAACTTATAAGTTCCTAGAGGTAAGAGAGGAATCAAGCATAAGAAAGTCCGTAAAGTTAGAAATGGAGTGAATCTAGTTTTGGAAATGAAAAAAGCATTACCTATTTTGTTTGCTGTGATGTTCTTCGTCATGGTGGGCTTTGGAATTATTATCCCTGTACTGCCATTTTATGCGGAAGAATTGGGAGCGTCTCCTACACAATTGGGACTGCTTATGGCGGTTTATTCACTCATGCAGCTTCTATTTGCCCCAATGTGGGGAAGGATTTCTGATAGGATTGGCCGGAAGCCTGTGATCATGATGGGTATTTTGGGGCTTTCGTTATCTTTTTTTCTCATGGCCGTTTCTTCACAGCTTTGGATGCTCTTCGCTGCAAGAATAATCGGCGGCTTTTTGTCTGCTGCTAACATGCCGACCATCATGGCGTATGTGGCTGATATTACAACAGAGGAAGACCGGGGCAAAGGGATGGGAGTGATTGGCGCTTCGATTGGTCTTGGCTTTATACTGGGACCGGCAATTGGCGGTGTTTTCTCAAAGACTAGTTTAAGCATGCCCTTTTATATAGCTGGAGCTTCTTCTTTATTAACGCTCATCCTTGTGTGGCTTATCTTAAAGGAATCGTTGCCACGCGAAAGCAGGGGCGGACAAACTGCTCAAAAGACTTCTTTAAAATATAGTCTGAGTGGATCGATATCGATTTTATATGTTCTGCAATTATTTGTATCTGTATCATTAGCAGGTCTAGAAGCAACCTTCGCTTACTTTGCTGCTGAGGAAGCAGGAATAGGAACCGTAGAACTGGGCTATCTTTTTATGATTATGGGGCTGGCTGGAGCCTTTGTACAAGGAGGACTAGTAGGTAAACTAACGAAAAATTTTGGAGAGGGGATTGTTATTCAATTGGGAATAGCGATTTCTGCTTTAGGTTTTGGGCTAATTCTGCTCATTGACAATTTTGTAACCGCAGCTGTCTTTTTAACGATATTTGGGGTTGGAAATGGGATCATCCGTCCAAGTGTTTCTGCTTTATTAACGAAAAGGTCGACAGCAGGGTATGGCAGTACAACAGGTCTTTTATCATCCTTTGATTCGCTGGGGAGAATCATTGGTCCTCCATTGGGCGGATGGCTTTTTTCTATCTTCACCGGTTTGCCATACCTATCAGGGATACTACTATCTTTGATCGCATTTTGTTTATATCGAATCTACCTAGGACAGTCAAAAAAATATAGCTCTGCCTTATCTTAATATATTTATTTACAGGCTTAGGGTAAAAGAAGGGACGCAATTCTGAAAAAGTGAATTGCGTTCTTTTATTATATATACCGTCATATTCTTGAGTACAGTATTGTAGAGTTCGAACTTTCGAACATGTCATCCACGTACGATGGTCATTCAGACATTTTAAAGGAATCGTACAGGGTTTGGCGAAACTAATTTAGAAAGATTAAATCGGTTTGTGAGTAACTTTAAGGGAGTGAATAGCTTTGGACCATATTGATAAACGTAATCGCTTGGATGAGGAGCCCTACAGTTATCGAGTTACGAAAAACAATACTGTTTTTATTGATTGGCACAACAAACAAGCAAAGATTCTTAAAGGCAAGGAGGCGGAGAAATTTCTAAACAAAGTTAAGCGGGTTAACGATCAGAGAGAGCTGCAGCTTATGATGGCTAAAATAACTGGAAATTTCAAAAGAGGAAATGAACGGAAATAGTGACGAGGGAAGGACATTAGATGAAGTTTAATTAAGCTTTAGAACGGCATATGCAGCCATCATTTAAAAGGATTAACCAAGTATTGACCAATACACGCTAATCTTATCTAACGGTAAACTCATACAGAAAAGGGCGAATTTATTCAGTTTAACAAGAACTGGTTTGCGGGTCAGAGTTGGAAAATTTCTTATGATATAACTGGAAAATTGATCATATAAAGGGGCCTGAGTTTTATCAATTGCCATAATGTGTGAAGTTTACCACCTCTTTATGTGGAATAAGAACCATTTCCCTTGCAAATGCTAACCCCATGAAGTTCTTGGGGGGGAATGATTATGAGAGAAGACCAGCTTTATGAAGAAATTTATAAACAATAAGAACAGCTCAGTCATTTGATATCTAATTACTGGAACTCGTACTCAAGTATAGATACATGGTTTTTTTGGTTTAATGTTGCAAGTGTTGTAGTTCCACTCCTCGTCTTATACTATAAAATAGACAAATCTAGATTATTTGAAATCTGCTTCTTTGGCTACTCAGTTCATGTGTTATGGTCGAATGTAGATAGCATTCTGTCCAAAAATAATTACCTCGTTCATCCACACACGTTATCATACTTGTTTCCGGTCGGAATTACCGTGACGGCCGTCATATTCCCGGTTACATTCATGCTGATCTATCAGTATTGCAAGAATAAGGTAAAAAACTTTTACCTATATTCGATTATTGGATCTATTGTTTTCGCATACGGATTTGGGGGTCTCTCTGATGTTGTGGATTTGTTGAAGATGCACAAGGGAATGAACTTAACGTATCTATTTCTTATTGATATAGCTGTTGTTTTCACTGCTTTGTGGATGACAAAACTTTTTCAAAAATTCAAAGATATGCGTGTAAGTAAATAACGGAATGGGTACATAGAGAAACATTGCTTATTATACTAAATACAGGATAGGATCACTTTGTAACTGTTTATTAAACTACCGTGTAATGCGGTGGTTATTTTTTTATGAAAAAGAAAGATCTCGATTAGGAGGTGACCAAATGAAGAAGTCTCCGAACGAAAGTGGAATAATGTTTATTCTTGTACAATTGTTCTATTAGCGACAGAAGATATGCAAATATTTGAAAGTTTTTTTACGCTTGGGTGGTAAGACTTATGCGAATTGGCGGTGAAAGGAAGTAATAGTTGAATCAACGATCCTATCGAGTAAGTCTAAGAAGAAAATCCCGACCGCCCATGGTTTAAATCCAGGGAGGCGGGATTTTATAACTCTTTCGTTGGGAACTCATTTTTCAGGTAATTCAATGATGATTTCGTCTCGCTCTGAACCATCTTTACTTACTCTCCAGTATTGATAATCAGGCTGTCCGCCAGCAAAATTCTGGTCGACCGTGACGAGTAAGTCTTTGCCCTCCGGAAAGAAAACAGGTGATGTCACGTGTTCATGGAAGTTTGTGACTTGTTTAACATTGTCTCCATTGATGTTCATGATGAAAACTTCATAGAGATACGTTCCATTCTCTGAACTGGTTGCTACATCAGAGAAGGCTATAGTGTTTCCATCAGGCGACAGGGCAGGGGATCCGATGATAGGGCCATTGGCAGCACCTGATTCATACTCGGGTTCAGGCATGACCGTTTTCACCTTTTTCGTTTCTAAGTTTAAACGTTGAACTAAGTCCTTTCCATTATAAAGTGAATACATTACATATTTTCCATCATTCGAGACTTGCAATGATGAAAGACTATAGAGATTGAATGTAGTGATTCGTTCGGTTTTGTACGTATCAAGATTCATTTTATAAATATCATAATCCTCAGGAACGAGTCGATCACTGTTATGACTTTCCTGGTAGCCTTCAGCTTTAACAAAATAGATGTTTTTCCCATCAGGAGTGAACACAGCTTCTTTGATGTAATGATCAGAATCTTTTAGGGGCAGACTCTGTTCCTTTTCAAAATCGTACATCATAAGTTGACTATAAGGTTTTCCTTCTACTTCATATTCTTTGATGTACAAAAGCTTCGTTCCGTCAGGCGAATAGGCCGGCCGAACGAATGAGTCCAAAGTCTGCGGTTGCAGAAGAAGCTGTGCCTTTCCGCCGGAAGCGGGGGCTGTATAAAGCGCGGCCTCCCCATCTTTATAATAAGAGAAAATGATTTCTTCTCCATTGGCAGAAAGAACAGGGGAACGTCCAAGCCCCGTACGTTTTTTCGGCCCTTCAGCAAAAGTCCCCATCCAATAAAGCAGAGCGAAGGCGGCAAGGACGATCAATAGAAAGATCGCATTCTTTTTTTTCAAGGACATGTAATCACCTTTTTTCTATAAGATCTTTGGTTGATATGTAGATAACCAGACCAACAAGGATAACGATTACCCCATAAATACCCAGGTGCTGAAAGTGAATCAGCCCTAAAATCAAGGAGACGGTTCCAAATACTATCATGACCATTGATGAAAAGAGCAACTTTTCCATTTGTTTCAGAAATAAAAGAGCTCCGTGTATCAGTAAAAATAGGATAAAAATAGACCAGCTTATTATTTGAATATCCATGACAATTCATCTCCTTACATCGCTGCGACGATGGCAAAAGGGGATACGGTTATAAAGATTAAAAAACCAAACCCCACAGCGATAGCAGTTAGGGGGCGGTGTTGGATGAGTTTCATCTGGAACTTAAAGAAAATCAACCAGGCGATGATACAGGATAAGGGGAAAAATGATCCCCAGTTGAAACCTCCGAATATGAGAAAGCCGTAGGTCATAAACAATGCAGTTGCACAGATCATGACACCGAATATGATATTCACGACGTAGCTGATCTTCAGGATACTCCGACTTTTTTTCGTGGTGGTTGTGTGGTCTGAGGAGTAATAAGAATTCCGAATGACGAACAAGATGCATAACAGAACGAGGACAGCCAAATAGAACCAGAAAAGAATGGCCTGCCTTCCTGGAGTTTGTTCCACGATAATGCCATTAAACCCGTTCCACATAGCCGTGATGAGAACAATGACATTCAAAGACCAGTAGTGACGCCCCATAAACGCAATATTAATAGCAGATAAAGTGACAGCGCTTCCAATAATCATTTGAATTAACAGCCAGATCGGTTCGACTTCCCCGACTACGAATGTCATGCTTATATAGAAAAAGACAGCGAACAATAGAGTGGCAATTCCAATGACATAAAGCAAACTGCGCTGGTGGGGATAGAGGCTTTCCTGAAGTCCATGACCGATCAGGCTCGAGTCCCCGAAATCCTCCAAGGCTTGCTTTTCCGCCTTCTTTTCAGAATTTCCTTGATTCATATAATCGTACTTAGCAGACTCTAAATGGGTCAAAAGCTCTTCTTTAATTTCTTCTCGTTCATCAGGCGGACTTTGCATTTGATCCAGGATACGGTTCACATGCTTCTCCATACGATTCATGACAAATCCTCCGATGTTTTCATAATCAGCTCATTTACGCTTTTCCATTGTCCTAGCTTCTGATCGAGAACGGTACGACCTTCTTCAGTGATTTTGTAATATTTTCTTCGTCCACTAGACGTTTCTGTCCAATATGAAGTTAACCATTCCTTTTTCTCAAGCCTTTTCAATGCAGGGTAAAGAGTGCCCTCACTCATGTTGTAAAGGTTATCGCTCTGTTCTTTTAAGTGTTTGACGATTTCATAGCCGTACATATCGTGTTTGGATACTACTCCGAGCATAAGGATGTCAATGCTGCCTTTCATGATTTCTCGATCCATCGTTTCGCCCCTTTACCAATATTTGTCGTTAACATTGTATAACGATGTGCATCGTATTGCAAGTGTATGGACCATTTTTGTTATAAACATAAGAGCAAAAATAACACGGAGGAACATGTAAAGTTCCTTTGACGTAAAGTTACCTTTACAATATAATGGGATTTGGATAGGGGTTGAGCAAATGAAGAATAAACTTGCTGAATTAAGAAAGCAACATTCATTATCTCAAGATAAACTGGCGGAAAAGCTGCATGTATCTAGACAGACGATAATTTCTATTGAGAAAGATAAATACTCCCCATCTTTACCTCTCGCTTTTGAAATTTCCAGGGTCTTTCAAGTATCTATAGAAGATATTTTTATATACGAAGTAAAAGAAGAAGGAGGTAAATAATATGGATTACCATCCAAGAGCATTTTTTGTATTAGGTACACTTTTGGGACTAATGGGAGCATTTTTTTTAACAGTAGGGATACTTGCCAGCGGTTCCCCGCCAGTACAAACATACACAGTATTATCACTGGCCGTCCTAGCCTATAGTATGAGTTATCTTTACCCTCAATTTAAGCAAAAAGATGAACGTATGAAATTGATTAGACAGAAAGGTATGTTTTATTCCTTTTTTGCCATGATGTTTTATTTTATTGTAATCCTATCAATACTTCAATTTAACATCATATCCTTAACTGCCATCGAATTACTAAATATATTAATCGCTTTAAATATTTCAACAGTTTTCCTTTCCTGGGTGATATTAGCTAGAAAATACTGAATAGGTGGATTTACATGGAGTGGTTTTTTCCAGTCATGTTTGTGATTAGCTATCTGGCAATCTATTTAGTCATTAGCTACGTTAATGAAAACCATTATTATAATCAAAACCTTAATAATTGATCGATGGTAAAGAATGATTAAGCCATTGTTACACTTATGAAAAATTCCTCTTTTTTTGAAGGTATAGATGAAGTTTTGCCGAATCTATTCAAAGTATTATAACCACTAATAATAGAAGGAGTGCTTAAAAAAATGAGGAAAATGATGTTCCTGATGATTACTTTTCTGTTTATGGTCACCAGTCCTGTTCAAGGGGCCGCGGTTCTATCTGTGCAGGAAGCGCTGAATCAGCCGAACGGTGCAGATGTAACCGTGGAGGGGTACATAGTTGGTGTACCAACAGCGATTGATTATGTTCAGCAAAGTAATTTTACGAGTAACTATGCGCTTGCCCTTGCCAATGACCCTAATGAAACTCAAGTTGATGATATGATTTTTGTGAAGCTAGATTCTGAGTATAGAAGTGAGTATGGACTTGAAAATAATCCAGGAAACATGGGAGATTTCATTCAAGTTGAGGGGACCAGGGATCCTTATTTCAGTCATGAAGGAGTAGAGTATGTCAGCTCGATCACAACTGTTTCCGAGGAAAATGATGGTGCTGGTGGGACAAATCCGACTGGGTATTATGAGAATGCTGCCGGCCTTTCTGGTTCCGAATTAAAAATGGCTCTTCATAATATTATCGATGACCATACTGAATTATCCTACGATGAAGTTTGGGGGGCACTGAGACATACAGATGAGGATCCAAAAAATCCGAACAATGTGATTCTGTTATATTCAGGAGAATCTATTTCCGAATATGATAACGGCGGGGATGTAGATGAATGGAATCGTGAGCATGTGTGGGCGAAATCTCATGGAGACTTTGGGACCTCAATGGGGCCAGGAACGGATATTCACCACCTTCGTCCGACCGATGTGACGGTTAACTCTGCACGCGGAAACCTTGATTTTGATAACGGCGGGTCAGCCTTTTCGGAAGCTCCAGATACGTACTATGATGCTGATTCCTGGGAACCACGTGACGAAGTGAAAGGGGACGTGGCACGAATGATTTTTTACATGGCAGTGCGCTATGAAGGCGATTCTGGAGAGCTGGATTTAGAAGTTGCTGATTACGTGGGGACAAGCGGGCCGAGTATCGGAAAGCTGTCGACCTTGAAACAGTGGCATGAAAGTGATCCCGTCAGCGCTTTTGAACAAAATCGCAATGACATTATTTTTACCGATTATCAAGGCAATCGTAATCCATTTATCGATCATCCGGAATACGTCGAGCGGATATGGTAGTTGGCGAGTTCATGGAAATGGGATTGTTGATGTTTCTTTGCAATTAGTTGCACCATGGCATTAGGCGAATTATTATAAGCGAATCTTATTTTATGTTTTTTCCAATTATGCATAGCAATTTTTCCCCTAAGACATCTACTGTTATAAATGCACATTTAAGGGGATGGACATTGTGAACAAAAAGCTAAAAAAATTTGTAGATGCCTTGCCAATACCGGAAATACTAAAACCGTTGCGCAAAGATAAGGATGAGTCATATTATAAAGTCCAAATGACAGAATTCCGGCAAAAACTCCATCGTGATTTGAGGCCAACACGTCTTTGGGGTTACAACGGACAATTTCCTGGACCTGTTATTGATGTTCAACGCGGAGAACCCACTCATGTAAAATGGGAAAACAAACTGCCAGATAAACATTTTCTACCTATTGATAAGTCTTTTCATAATCTTGGGGAACTACCGGAAGTTCGCACCGTTACACATTTGCATGGAAGCGAGTCAAAGCCAGAAAGTGACGGATATCCGGAAGCGTGGTACACAAGAAACTTCAGAGACACGGGTCCGCAATTTAAAAACAAAGTCTATCATTATCCGAATCATCAACGAGGTGCTACACTTTGGTACCATGACCATGCGATGGGAATAACTAGACTGAACGTCTATGCCGGTCTTGCAGGTATGTACATTATCCGAGATGAACAAGAAAAGTGGCTTAATCTTCCTTCAGAAGAATATGAGATCCCACTTATTATGATGGATCGATCATTCCACGATAACGGTGAATTGTTCTATCCGTCACAGCCGGATGATCCACAAGAAAACTGGCCAGATCCATCCATCAGACCTTTTTTCATCGGAGAAACAAACCTAGTTAACGGAAAAATATGGCCTTATGTAGAAGTTGAACCGAGGAAATACCGATTCCGTATCTTAAATGCCGCCAACACCCGTACTTATCAGCTCTTTTTGGATTCTGGTCAGTCATTTTATCAAATCGGTTCTGACGGCGGTCTAATGCGGAAAACAGTCAAACTGGACAATTTAGCGGTTGAACCGGCCGAACGCTTCGATGTAATCATTGATTTTTCCAAGCATGAAGGAGAAACAGTTACACTGAAAAACGATCTTGGACCAGATGCTGACCCGAATGATGAAACGGATGATGTCATGCAATTCAAAGTGACTCTCCCTTTAAAATCAGTGGATAGGAGTAGGGTTCCTCGGTATTTAACACGGATTCCTTCACTCAGCGAAAACAAGGTTCAACGTATCCGGAACCTGAAACTGGTCGGCTCAACCGACAAACTCGGTCGTCCACTATTATTGCTTGATAACAAAAAATGGATGGATCCCGTGACAGAAACACCTGAACTAGGTTCAACAGAAATCTGGTCATTGATTAATGTCACCAACTTTACTCATCCAATCCATATTCACCTGATTCAATTTCAAATAGTCGACCGACAATCATTTGACCTTGATCGATATAATCAGGACGGAACCATCATCTTTACAGGATCCGCAAAACCACCTCATCCGAATGAAAAGAGCTGGAAAGACACAGTCGCAGCACCAGCAGGACAAATAACGAGGGTCATCGCCAGATTCGGCCCATTTCCAGGTGACTATGTATGGCATTGTCATATACTAGAGCATGAAGACTATGACATGATGCGGCCTATGAAGGTGATCGAAACAGATAAATGGGAATAGGGGAAGTGTGGACCAAATTCTGTCAGGTGAGATTTTATAATAACAGGAGTCTTGTTTGATTATAGAAATTAACGAAAAGCAATATCATGAACATGTTGAAAAACTAATAAGTGGGGGCAACTTTGGAATAAACGGATCGATACGTGAAAAAGTGTTCAATTAAATCCTAGCTTCACATGATAATTTGTGCTCACATGAAGTGAGCAGCCTTTGAGCGTTGGTGTCAAAGGTTGCCCCTATTGGTACAGCGTCAAGTTTTCTAAAGAGGTGAGTAGAATATGAGCGAATACAAACTAATAGATTCAGTGACGAATGAGGAATATACTCCAAGTATTAAACGCTGGAAACCTGACCACGGCATTTTTAACGTCAAGCCTTATCCGGTTGATTTTCCCATTGAAGATCTAATTAATCTACAAATGACGATGTGGAGATATAAAGAAGCATTACCTTTTCAAACGGACGAAGTTTATCGCTCAATTTCCCTCGGTGAAGGGATGACGCCATTGGTTAATCTAGATTCTGATCATCCTAATTTTTTTGTTAAGTTAGATTACTTGATGCCTACAGGGTCTTTCAAAGATCGAGGAGCGGCTGTACTGGTTGCGAAGGCAAAGGAATGGGGAGCGAAAACCGTTATCGCGGATAGTAGCGGCAATGCGGGGACAGCCATTGCTGCTTATTGCGCGAGAGCCAATATAGATTGTCATATTTATGTGCCTTCTTCGACTTCTCAGAAGAAATTAGCTCAAACTCAAGCACATGGTGCACAGTTGCATTTAATCCCTGGTTCTCGTGATGATACAGCTGTAGCAGCTAAAGAAGCCGTCGAACGAGAAGGAGTATTTTACGCAAGCCATGTATATAATCCCTTTTTCCTTGAAGGAACAAAGACATTTGCCTTTGAAGTATGGGAACAACTTCATTTCACAGCACCAGATACCTTGGTCTTGCCGGTTGGGAATGGAACTCTTCTTCTAGGAGCTTATAGTGGGTTTAGTGATTTGAAAAGAAAAGGCTTGATTAAAGAGCTTCCTAAGATCATCGCAGTTCAAGCCGAGCCGTGTGCTCCAATAGAAAAAGCATTTCGAAACAACACTCGAGTAGCAAGTGTGGAGAACCAGGGTACCCAGGCGGAGGGGATTGCAATTGGTTCGCCTGTTAGAGGAGATCAGATAATAGAGGCTGTAAGGAGTACAAAGGGAACGATTATTTCAGCACCCGAGGACGACATTCATACAGCTGGCGAAGAGTTAGCGGGGAAAGGATTTTATGTTGAGCCCACAACTGCTGCCACGTTTGCAGCTTATAAACGGTATAAAAAGAATCTCGCGCAGACGGAAACGGTTGTCATGTCGCTGTGTGGATCAGGGTTAAAGAAGTAGTTTAATAAGGTTTGGCAGGTCAAGCCTAGAATGCAAAGCAAATGAATTGATTTTTACAAAGGAGGCGATGAAATGAAGTTTTTAATGGACCTGATGAGCGTTATTACTTTTTCACCGCCTATTACTGATGTTACGGAAGAAGATATTTGTGAAAATATTAGGCATCTCAAGAAAAATGAGTGGTTTCAAAGGGATCTTAGTCATGCGGATTTTAGAAAATTAATTGTTTCTAATAAAGACGTTCGTTTTGCGATCGGAAAGCTTAATACAAAAAGATTAAAAAGAAATCCTTACAAATATAAATACCAGCGAAAGATACAAAAAGTCATGTGCAAAGCATAGTATGGAGGGTCAAATGATTGCAAAAAGAAATCCTTTCAGAATGATGAGTATTTCAATAAGTGTGCTATCGCTACTCTTGCAAAATTTCAGTCTGTTTGATCTAGTCCACATAAAGGATGGGCCGTTATTTGTGATTATTTGGGTGCTTCCTTTAGTAGCTCTTACTTTTGCTATTGTTTCATTTTGATCTTGCTTGCGTTTATATCATTAGTTTACAGGATGGTTTTTGTAATAATTGCCTGGATTTTTATGGGGTGATCCTAGAGGTTCAATGACTTTCTTAATTGAAGAGTTGATTAACTACCCGCTTTGTTTGATAGACTGAGAAAAACTATGAATAATATATAATTATGAATGGAAGAAGGAAGGTGGACCATGGTAAAAAACGGACTTGTTTACATATTGTTACTAAGTATTGTTATTTTACAAGGGTGCAATAGTTCAAATGAGGAGAATTCAGAAGGTAAGACGTTTTCGACTTTTGAAGAAGCAGTAGATTATTATGAGGAAAAAGCAGGGGAAAACCTCGTATTAGTGGAAACTATTAAAGGAGACTTTTTGTTGTTAACTGAAGCACATGGAGATTATTTTTCTGTAGGTGAAATCCAAGAAACAGACGAACACTACGTAGCAAGAAAACTAACAGCTTCTTTTGACATCAGTACAGTTCGCGGTAATACAGAGGCTAAAGCTATTATTGAGCTGAATATGCCTAACTCGAACACTAACTATTTTGTTGCGCTAGGAACAGATCATATTGAAACGTTTTTGCCATTTTCAGAAGAGCGTACATTTGAAGTGTTTGCAGAGAAGGATATTGAACACGCCTCTAGTGTGGTTAAGTCTTATAAGAAGCTTAAGTAACATGCAGTTAGAAGCGAATTTAGATTACGGGGTGTTGATTTGAAAGCATTTGATTTAATCGCAGAAACAGAAAGATTGATTGTAAGACCATTGAGGGGAGACGACTATTTGAATTGGCTCAGCGAGTTTAAAAATAGATTCCCATCCAAGCATAGATATGATAAAGGTCAGATTGATATGAGTGAATGTACAGCGGAATGGTTTAATCAACTGGTGGAAAAACATCAAAATTTAGCTTTAGAGATACCGCGCACGTATTTGGGATTTTTCGTAAAGTAGATAGCGTTCACTTAGGGATGGTAGATTTCTCCACATTAGAAAGGATGGACTTCCAATGGGCAAGAATAGGGTACACGATTCATAATCAACATTGGGGAAATGGCTATGGGAGAGAGGCTGTAAAACGGGCCCTTGACATAGCCTTTAAGGAACTGGATTTTCACCGTATCGAAGCACACATAAACTCGGACAATGCTGCTTCTGTAAAATTAGCTGAAAGTGTCGGGATGGAATTTGAGTGCGTCAGAAAAGGATTCATTTATGAATTTGGTCAATGGAATGACAATGCAGTGTATTACATAAATTCAAATGAATAGTGTTCTTTAGTTGGACATTTTGCTATCTTAGCTGTTTAGCAAAAGAATATTACAACAAAAATCGTGAGCTATTTTTACAATCAAATAGCTCACGATTTTGTTCGTATTATAATCATTGCAATGTATAGAAGTGAAACGGCTGAGTTATGATACTCAAAAATCTGTAAGGATGGAATGAAAGCTATGAAGCCCTGAATCTAATAGAAAAGTAGTTATAGATTAGCTCATCGTGCCACGGTTGACTTGCTGATGTAGTAGATTCATATTGCCGAGTGCACTCTCAGATACTTTTCGTAGGGCAACAATCGAATCCGCTTTGTGATCAGATAATTGATAGACAATGTCTTGAAAAAGCATTTCCATTTCGCTAAGGATTGATGTGGCTGCCGTATTATAAAGTTGAACATTGTCGTATCCACCCTCATTAAATAAAGCATCATTTACATATGGTTTAAAATTGGTCAATAAATCGGGGTAGTTCATAATAAGACTGTCCACACCTTTACGGATGCCTTCAATGTTGGAGACCAATTCATCCAATGGCTGCAATGTGTTTGCTACGCTGCTTTTTACTTTGTCATCAAAGTCAGTAAAGATACTAATCAGAGCACCTGAAACGTTTCCATAGAGAGCAATATTGGTTGCTCCTTTTACGAGCCCAGAAAGGGTCTCTAATGTGCCCACAATCGTGGCTAAAAGCCGCTTAATCCCAATTAGTGGCATTATAAAAACTGCATGTGTTATAGTTGCAAATTCTTCAAACGATGTATCCAGATGGATATCTTTCAAACGCATTTTCTCAAGCAGATAAGGTGACTTTTCAATGCTGTAAATATTAGTTGGTTGAATGGTAACCTTCCCATTTACGTCTCCTGTGTTACCTCCAATAGACTGCCCGAGTGCCTGATCTTGATGTTCAAAGTTTGTAGCGACATCATGAACTTGAGTTTGGTATTCCTTTAATTGATTCAGAACTTTATCTTTGTTCCCGTTAATGATTTGAAAATGAGCTTGCAACTCATCAACAACGGCGTCGACAAATAGCTCTTTTCCGCCTTCAAACAATTGGGGGATTTTCTCTTGGAGGATATGGACGGTAGCACCGGTTAGTTCATTGACTTTATCTTTTAAGCTGTATAAGTAATTTCTGACTTCTCCAAACAAACTCTCAACACTGACATTTGTAGAGGTGATATGTTCTATGAGTTCGGCTGGGGGAGAGTTTAAGATGCTATTTAGGAACCTGCATTGATCTTCTGCGGCATTCAGCTTACTGATGAGGGTGTCAATGTGGGAATTAAGGATATTTCCTGTTGTCGCAATTCCTTTAAATAATGGACCACCAGCCCACTCGAAAAATTCAACAAATATTTCCTGAAGATGATTGACACGTAACGTGAATTGATCCCCTTCATGTTTTACAATCTCGGCGGCGTTACCTAAGTAATCTTGCACTAAACTTACTTTATGAATAACGCGATCCTGTAAAGCTGTCGCCAACATATTCAAGTTTTCTGGATTGATATCGATTCGTTCAGTTTGTCCTCCACCATAAAGAGGGACCGCCGACCAAATACTCGTCACAATATGTTCATCGGCAGCCATATAAATTTTCCCGAACCCTGGCTGGCCTTTGACTCCGATGGTGTAGAATTGCCCTTCATTTCCGCTGCTGATTCCGTTGCCTTTCTTATAGCCTGTATGGTTCGTAGTGATGTGACCAACCTCGGGAACACCGTTATTAATTTTATATTGTTTGCCTGGAATACGATCGCCGAACTCAAGCGGAACTTCTATCTTGGTTAAAACATCGTATTTGCTAAAATAGTTAGTTATGTTGTCGTATGTCTTGTTGGGGTCAGCCATTCCGGCGGGTAAGAGAGCAGGGTTAAGGTTAACGGCTTTGACGTCCGGGTTTTTGATGGCTACGGCATTCGTGTAAGCTCCTGCCAAGGAGTTTCCGCAAATGGAACTAATTCCGTATTTTTCATCCATTTTGTTAAAGTATTCTACTGCGTGTTCAAGTTGGACAGGAGGAACGTCACTGAGTAGTTTGACGTCGGTGATCACATCTTGTTTGTCTCCTGTTCCTGTGTAGACGATGGTGTACGATTTTGTATCTATGTTTTGAACGGTTATAGCGTCCATACCAGTGGGGTCCGTATAGTTTGTATGGACAACTCTGTATTCACTTCCGTTTACTACCATTATTTGTTCGTTTGCATAGTTACGATATGCGTTATATCCAGCCAACTCGACCAGATCTTTATCGTTGGCCACGGCTTGATTATTTTTAGGAGATTTTGTTAATGGGTCACTCATTTAAATCCCCTTTCTCTAAATCCTTTATTATATAGTTTGGATTAGAACGTACCAAACTGTTGTCTTGTGTTCCCGTACCTGAACTTTTATGGATTCGATTATCATTTAAATACACACTGTATGAAGCAGGAGGTAGACCATTCATATTTTCTAAATCGGAAACAATTTGATTAAATATTTCCTTATCGGGGTCAACATTCGGTTCTTCCATAAACAATTGAATAGTTATATTATATTCATCTGGGTTCACACTTTTTTCATTTAGGGCATTCACCCATTCTTCTTTGCTTCTATCGGGGTTTTCCAAGTACATTTTATATAAAGGGTCAAACGATTCTCCAAATATAGTAATATAGTAGTAAGGCGTCATATAGCCCGCCCCACCGACGTTTTCATTTTTCTCTTCCTGAACTCCTACTACAGGATGTTTGGAGGTGAATTCTTTTAAATAATTGTCAAGTTTCTGCAAACCTTCTTCAAAAATCAAGCCGTAAAGTCCTCCCCTGATCGCCGCTTCAACTTGACCTTCCTGGGCCCAGACTTGATCAGTTAAGACTTTTCCTTTTTCTGTATCAATAGGTACTACTGCAAATGTATAAAAATGAGGTTCCCCGACAGATTCAACAAAGACAGATGCGCCATCAACTGCTCCAACAGTGTTATGAACCTTGACTTCTGTTTTATATTCCTCCATAAAAAATTCCTTTACGGCTTTATCAATCTCTTCTCGGTGATCTTCCGCAATCTCATCTGTCTTCTCACCACTCTTAAGAGTATAACCCTGCCCTGTGTAGTCCTGAACGCTTGCGTATATATTCTTATTTTGTTCCCCTTCAGTTGAATTATTGTCGCCATTTTGGTTATTACCTGATTCGCTCACACCACAACCTCCAATCAATAACGATATTCCGATAGTTAATGCCAGTATTTTCTTCTTGTGTTTCATTCAGATAAGCCTCCCTGAGTATGTAGGTAGCTACAGAGTTAATATGTAAACATTCTAGTTGATTCTCAACATAACATGGGGAAATTCCATGAATATCCACTTCATTATAATAAAACGATGTGTACTTGTGAACATAAGATGGGAATTTAGTAATAACTAACCCCATTAAAGTTTCAGTATAGGACCTTTGACCTCTAAGTGAACCATTTTCACATTTACCTGCTATGCATCATCAGTTGCCGTGTAATGGAACATTTACTTAAATCAATTTTCTAATCCTTTTATAATCAAATCAGCAGCTAGATCTAAAGTGTTGCCTTGTGTCCCGCTTCCAGATTCTTTGTGAACTCGGTTATCGTTTAAGTACACTCCGTAAGCGGCGGGAGGTAAGTCATTCATATTTCTCAAATCGGTCACCAATTGGTTGAAAATATCTATATTTGGATCTACATTTGGCTCACTCATATACAATTGTATTGCTACAGTATAATCATTGGGATTTATATTTTCGAGATTTAAAGCATCTTTCCATTCTTGCTTACTCCTATGAGGGTTTTCAAGATACATCTTGTAGAGGGAATCAAATGCTTCTCCAAAGATTGTAATGTAATAATAAGGAGTCATGTAGCCTCCTCCACCAACATTTTCATTATTTTCTTCGCGAACGCCTATAACAGGATGTGTAGAAGTGAATTCTTGTAAATAATTATCGAGATTTTGCATTTTATCTTCAAAAATCATAGCGTAAAGTCCGCTCTGAATGGCACCTTCAACTTGGCCTTCCCGAGTCCATATTTGATCCGTTAATACTTCCCTGGTGTTAAGGTCAATAGGTACAATGGCAAACGTATAAAAGTGGGGCTTGCCGACGGATTCCACAAAGACAGTTGCACCATCAACAGCTCCAACAGTGTTATGAACTTTAACTTCCGTTTTATATTTTTCTAAGAAAAATTGCTTTACAGCTTTATCAATCTGCTCCCGATGGTTTTCGGCAATTTTATCAGTCTTCTCACCATTATCAAGTGTATAGCCTTGCCCTACGTAGTCTTGAACACTTGCGAACCTATCTTCACTTTGTTTCCCTTCAGCTGAGTTGCTGTCGCCATTTTGATTATTACCTGATTCGCTTACACCACAACCTCCGATCAATAACGATATTCCAATCGTTAATGCAATAACTTTTTTCTTTTGTTCCATTCAATTAGTCCTCCTTGACAGTTTACTGTATAATTTTGGTATTAGTTTGCTTTTAGCTTTTGCATGGAAATGAAATTCTGGTTGGTCCCATGCTTTGTAAAATCGCTGGTTGGGAATAGATTTTATAGAAATCTCGCGAACTGAATTTCTACTTATTTTCTTTGTTTTCCTGTCGAGGAGTTGATCCACTATTTTTTGATGATTTGATCGGGTAATGTTCTTTCCAGAGTATTGTCTTTATCGCCTTTTCCAGAAGACTTTAAGATCCTATTATCGTTAAGTAAAACAAAATAAGACCCTCTAGGGATCGTGGAAGCTTCCTCTAAATAGTTGCATATTTCCTCAAATATTTTTTCGTCTGGATGAGCCTGTTTTTCTTCCATAAATAATTGTATGGTAATAAATATCTTTTCTGCCTCTACGAAGTCCGGTTGGTAGACACTCTGAAGTTCTTCCTTCGTAATTTGAGGATTATTCATATAAGCATTATATAAATGTTTCAATGAGTCGCCGGCAACGTCTGCATAGTAATAAGGAGTCATCAGGCCGACAGCTCCAGTGTTTTCAATAGCTTCCTCGGTTTTACCGACAACAGGTTTATTCTGCACTAAGTCTTCAAGATATTTGTCTAACTGGTTAAAAGCTTTTTCATTAACCATTCGATAAAGGCCTGTTTGGATCGCTTGCTCCACTTGGCCTTCCTGAGACCATACCCCTTCTAATACCGGCTTATCATCTTGTATGGGAATAATGGCGTAGGTGTGAAAATGAGGTTCACCTTTAGATTCCACAAATACAGTGGCTCCGCCTTGCGCACCTACTAGGTTATGAACCGTTACTTCAGTTTTGTATTCTTCCATGAAAAAAGTCTTCACGGCTTGATCAATTTCTTCACGATGGGCTTCAGCTATTTTGCCTGTTTGCTCACCACCATTAAGGTCATATCCTTGACCTGTGTAGTCCTGGACGCTTACGTACCTGTTCTCTTCCTGTTTTCCCTCCGCTGAGTTGCTGTCACCATTTTGGTTATTACCTGATTCGCTCACACCACAACCTCCGATCAATAACGATATTCCGATAGTTAATGCCAATACTTTTTTCTTGTGTTTCATTCAGATAAGCCTCCCTGAGTATGTAGGTAGCTACAGAGTTAATATGTAAAAATTCTAGCTGATCTTCAATATAACATGGGAATTTCCATGAATATCCACTTCATTATAATAAAACGGGAGGCTCTTGTGAACACCAGAATTAGGCAAAAATCGCTCCTTAAGGTTTCCTTAGAGGGCTTCTTACCTGTGTGTCTGAAGATCATCCCGGAGATTTGAGTATCTTAGCTGGTTATTTAAGAATCACCATCTGTTCTTTAAGAATGACCACGCGTTATTTAAGAATCAACCCTGGTTATTTCAGAATCATCTTACTTTATTTAAAAATCCTCCGAGGAAACAGTGTTGACTTCATTGCCCAAAGCGTACTATGATACATCTATAACAACTCAGCAAAGAGGGTGAATTGTAGGCTCATGAAGAACTAATCCTATTTTTCTCAGAACAAATGAATGATTCATGACAAAAAACCTTCCATTAGAAGGCTTCTTTTGCATGACATTCATCATCGTTCAGAAATAGGATTGGTATTGATATGTATCCTACACCCCTATGTGTATAGGTGTGCCTCCTATTCTGAACGTGTCTGTCCGTGAATAGGGGGCTATTTTTTGTTCGAAAAAAGTATAGTCTCCATCTTAATTAGAAATGGAGATGAGTGATATGGTATTGATCAACTTACAGGGTATTCGTGTTGAGGTGAAGGATCGAACGTTATTTCACATCAAAGATTTAAGTATTCATCAGGGAGATCGGATTGGAATGGTGGGCCGCAATGGTTCGGGAAAGACCTCACTGCTTCAAGTGATCGCTAAGGAAAGGGAACCTACGGCTGGCGTGGTTATCCAGCGTGCCTCGGTGGCACTGCTTCCCCAGTTGAAACCTCAAGTTGACCAAAAAAGTGGTGGTGAAATCTCTCAGGCGGTTATTCATGAGACTTTTTCACAAGATGCCGATGTATTATTGGCTGATGAGCCGACAACCCATCTCGATATGGAAAATGTAGAAAAATTGGAGCAGCAGTTAAAGCGGCGTCAGGAAGCGATGGTAGTCGTATCCCATGATCGGGCTTTTCTGGATGCTCTTTGCAATCAAATTTGGGAGTTAGACGACGAGCAAATCCGCGTATATTCAGGCAATTACACGGAGTATGAACAACAGAAAGAAGCGGCCCGTAAACATCATGAAAAAGAATACGAGAAATACATCCATAAGAAAAAGCAGCTGGAAGAGGCCATGGAGCAAAAAGATCAAAAAGCACAGCGGGCGGTAAAAAAACCGAAGAATCTTTCTGGTTCTGAGGCTAAAGCAGCGAAATTTGCCAAACCGTATTTTGCCAAAAAACAGAAGAAGCTAAATCAGGGAGTGAAATCTATCCAAACTCGGATTGACCAGCTGGATAAGGTTGAAAAAATAAAAGAGCTTCCTCCGATAAAAATGCAAGTAGCCCATGAAGCGTCACTGAATAAACGCACCATTATCCGTGGTGAGAAGGTAAGCGGCACCGTAGGAGATCGGTTGTTATGGCAAGCGTTTGATTTCTCTGTGGCTGGAGGGGATAAGGTTGCCCTCATTGGACCAAATGGAAGCGGGAAAACGACCTTCCTTCATATGATTCTCGGGGGCGCACAAGGAATTCACATTTCTCCGACCGTTTCGTTTGGCTACTTCAGCCAAATGCTTGAAGTGCTGGATGTTAACGATTCGATTTTAGACAACGTAAGTAGTACATCTTCTCAAGATCCAACGTTAATCAGAACCGTTCTGGCCAGGCTTGGGTTTTTTCGGGACGATGTGTTTAAAGAGGTTCATGTGCTCAGTGGCGGAGAGCGGGTGAAGGTAGCTTTTGCCAAGTTATTTGTCAGCGATGCCAACGTACTGATTTTGGATGAACCGACGAACTACTTGGACATCGAAGCTGTGGAAGAACTGGGATCACTGCTTCATGATTATTCAGGTACCGTCATGCTGGTATCCCATGACAGACGTTTGCTGGAACATGTAGCGACAAAGGTTTTCGCTATTCGTGACCAACAGGTTCACTTCTTTGAAGGACCTTATCGGGAATATACACAAGCAGAACCGCAGAAAGATCATGATCCATTGGAGGATCAACTGCTTATGGTCGACACGAAGGTTTCTGACGTGTTAAGTCGATTAAGTTTAGAGCCATCGGAAAAATTAGAGGAAGAATTTCAACGGTTGTTACAGGAGAAAAATATGCTCAAGCAACGATTAGAAAAAAGGCAGTAGTTAACCTGCCAATCTTTATCATTTAAGGATCACAAAGATGTGTACAAGCCCAATTTTCGTGGTATAATGGACATAGAAGGCATAAGATTGAATAAACTAATAAGGCCGTCGGTGTTGTCGCACCAGACGGCCCACAAAAGACCGAACCCCATCAAAGAGGGGTAAGGCTCTAATGAGTAATAACCCCCATGGCCAGGCTAAAGCACAAGGGGGTTATTTTTTATTGCGAAAACTGAGAATCAAGATCATCAGTGTTGCAAAGTTCACTGAAAACATCAGGCTCTCGAATACGCTCATGGCTTCACCTCCCTTCATGGGAAGTGAACCTGACCCCCTTGGAATCCGATCTATTGTGTATTCTTATTATAACACGAAATTCTGAAAATTCCTTTCCATTTCTATACGGCAGCTTCTCGAGACGATTAAAGTTAGGATACAGTTATCTGAATCACCTATGTGGATATGCTATAATGAACAAAAACGAAAAAAGGAAGATATCTAATGGATGATCATCTAACTATTCGGGGGCAAGCTCTTAATGAGTTAAAGGAGTTAGTCGTTGATCAATTATTTTCAGAACAGGTTCGCGTCTATTTATTCGGTTCATGGGCTCGACAGGAGGAAAAGCAAAGCTCAGATATTGATATTGCTATCGATTCTGTAACTCCTTTAGATGGATCCAAATGGAATCAGTTGATAGATGTAATAGAAAATTCTACGATTCCTTATAGGGTAGATGTTGTAGACTTATGGTTTGCAAATTCAAAACTTGTTCAAACAGTAAGAGAGGAGGGGATCTTATGGAAAGATTACGCCGCCGGTTAGAATCTGCAGAGAAAGCCCTGTCTTCTCTTGAAAAATTAGTTGTACTTGAAAAGCTGACTGAAGTAGAGAGGGATGCGGCTATTCAACGTTTTGAGTCTTCTTTCGAAGCTTGTTGGAAAGCAGGCAGACAGTATTTATATGATATCGAAGGGCTGGATATCGGATCCCCTAAGAGTGTCATCCGTAGCAGTCGGGAAGTGAATCTCTTCAGTGATGAGGAAACGGTAACGGCATTGAACATGGTGAATGATCGTAATCTAACTGTTCACACGTACAACGAAGAAGTCGCTGTAAAAATCCAGGGCAACTTGAATAAGTATTATCACTTGTTGCAGGTTTGGATCGAACGAATGGTGAAAAGGATTGAGCATTTAAACTAATTCTTACAAAAGTTCTCAGCCTTGTTACGTACTGATTAAATAATTGAATTAACAACACAACATTAGAGTTTACTATATATCTTGAAAAACAGAAGGGCGGCAACCTTCTGTTTTTTAGATTGATAAGAGTGCGCTTGTTAAGTCCTATAAAAGATACAAAAAAAGCAGCCGTAAAAAGCTGCTTTTCATCATTTTATCTTAAGTTTGGATTTTCACTTTTCGCTTCTTTGAGCTTGGATTTACGATATCCACCAGCGATATCTGCTTGCTTAAATTCTTTCGCATAGTTTACTTCTTGAGCGTCTGATGGCTCGTTCCCTGCTACGGGCTGATACTGTATTTTTCTTGCCATAAGTACTCATCCTTTCTAGTATATCTGGTTACATAGATAGTTTCCCCGTTGTGTTAAAGACTAAACATATGCGATGAAATCCTTTATTTCAGGCAAGGCGTTGCTCGCGTCAGGGAGAACCTGTTGTTTTGGCTTGAAGTCAGATTTCTTTTCTTCCTGGATAGAGTTTGACATAATGATGTTCATTAAGGAAAGAGGAGGATATCAATTGAGTTCAAACACGAGTACGACTGAACCACTATTTCAATCATTTACGAATGAAAAAATAAACCTGCCGAACCGCACGGTAATGGCGCCGATGACTAGAGGTTTTTCACCAGAAGGAGTGCCAGGGGAGGACGTGGCAGCCTATTACCGCCGCAGAGCCGAGAATGGGGTAGGTTTAATTGTCACGGAAGGAACGGGGGTTCATCACCCAGCGTCTGTTTCAGGTGCCAGCATCCCGCTATTTCATGGAGAAGAGTCACTGAATGGATGGGCGAATGTAGTAAAAGAAGTTCACCAAGCAGGTGGGAAAATTGTACCGCAGCTCTGGCATGTGGGAATGACGCGTAAAAAAGGTGATCTTCCCAATGAGGAGGCGAATCCTGTTGGACCATCAGGCCTGAGCCTTGATGGGGAAAAGGTTACTGAGCCGATGACTGAAGCTGAAGTAGAAGATATGGTGGAAGCTTATGCACACGCGGCTGCTGATGCTAAACGCCTGGGATTTGACGGGATTGAACTCCACGGTGCGCATGGCTATTTAATCGATCAATTTTTCTGGAAACAAACCAATAAACGAACCGACCGATATGGTGGAGACCTTGTCGGTAGGACGCAATTCGCTGTTGAGGTGATCGAAGCTTGCCGGCGTGAAGTTGGACCTGATTTCCCGATCATCTTTCGGTTTTCTCAATGGAAAATGAATGATTATAAGGCCAAACTTGCTGAAACTCCGGATGAATTGGAGCAATTCCTAACACCGCTAGTAGAAGCGGGCGTGGATATTTTTCACTGTTCTACCCGCCGATTCTGGGAGCCGGAGTTTAAGGGTTCTGACTTGAACTTGGCAGGATGGACGAAGAAATTATCAGGTAAGCCGGTGATTTCTGTAGGATCAGTCGGACTCGATGGAGAATTCACAAGCTTTTCTGGCGCTGAGACCACTAGTTTGGATGGTCTGATGGAAAAGCTTGATCAAGGAGAGTTTGATTTAGTAGCCATTGGACGTTCTCTGTTAATGGATCCGGAGTGGGTGAGGAAAGTTCGTGATGGTAAAGAAGATGAACTAGCACCTTTTGATAAAGCTGCCCTTAAACAGTTATATTGATTGTGCTGTGTCTACTCATATTATAGTAAAAAAGGTGTTCCACCAGTAAATTGTACTGGTGGAACACCTTTTTCTATATGTTCCATTTTACTTTTGCCTTACGAACTTTGATAAATCCAGCAATCAGATCCCAGAGTAAACCAAAAACGAGGAAAATCACTGTCCAGAATGTAAGCTGTTCCCAGATTTGGCGGACCACATCATAGCCTTCACTTCCCTTTGTAATCAAATCATATTGCATCAGTTCATTCATGAAAGTCGGATTCCAGATCTGCATTCTTGTGATCATGAAAAGGACCAGGGCCATGACGACGAAATTAACAATGGCAGTAAACGTTACAAGTTTGTACGTCCATTTTTCATAAAATAACTTCATGCATTCTTTCACAATCCCGGCTCCGAAAATAATGAAAGCTAAGAAGATAAGTGAACCGTAACGGGCTTCGTTTAAAAATGGAACGACCCCGGCTAATTCGTCATCTTGAAATATCCAGATGCCAAAGTATTCACTAGAAAAGCTCAGCATGATAATAAGCAGTACATAAATTACAATTCCAGTGATCGGCTCGCTTCGTTTAATCTGTCGCTTCTTTTCAGGTACGGGTGGAAGGGATGATGGTTTCCATCCTTTCTCTAGCTCCAGCTTCTCCATCCTGCCTTCACTAAAATACTCCACAAACGCAAAGCCAAAGGTGGTCCAGCCGAAAACCATTGGAATAACCACAGTGAAGAAAGAAACAATGTAGTTGACAAAATAGTCAAGAATACTCAGCGGATTGAAAATGACTTGGATGACGAAAACGGCGGTATTGACGGCAATGGTTGAAATCAAGGCTATTTTCAACACCAAGATATACAAGTCATAAAGTTCCGGACCGATTACATACTTTTTTCTGTCCCTGTATTTTCGAGCTAAACTTCTCGGGTGCCCTAGTTCTACTAACACACTTTCCACGTCTTGCTCGGTAACTTCCGTGTCTTGAACACGCTCCTCTAGCATATCCTCAATCAAGCCGTGAAGTTCATCTGCCACGTCATTTCGTTGTGCTTCCGGAAGCCGCTTACTAACCGCATAAACATATCGGTTAATGATCTCCATTTTCTTCCCTTCTTTCCTTTATTAAATATTCCATACTTGTGACCATGTTTTGCCACTCCACGAGCAATAGATCCAAGACTTCCTTCCCCAGTTCACTCAGCAAGTAATACTTTCTGGGCCGAGTCTCATTCGTATCCCATTTACTTTCCAAAAGTCCTTGTTTTTCAAGCCGTCTCAGCAGAGGATATAAGGTTCCAGGTTCAACATAAATTCCCTTTTCTTTTAACGTCGTGACAAGAGAATACCCATATTGAGGCTGGTGGAGCTGGCTTAAAGCTCCAATTGTAATGGTTCCTCGTCTTAATTCCTGCATTAATTTATCTAAATGTTTGTGTGCTTCGCTCATTTGATCAGCTCCTGTCATCAGTATACTGTATGTCATACACTATTGTAAATAGAATATTATTGTTACTCATTTTTTATTATATTTCGCATTTTATAGGTGCATTTCAAAGACTTTATAAATGATAGTTTGCTTGAAACAGGGTTCTACAAAAGAATCTAGTATATATTTCTTTTTAAGTGGCAAGAGTGTTACAAACAGCAATTAAAACCATTTGCGGGAGGTAGAAGGATGGCAGAACGTTCAACTATGTCTCGTCGCCGGTTCATTAAAAACACCAGCTATGCAGCTGGGGGTGCTATCGGCGGCGGGTTTATCGGTACGCTTATAGGAAGAAATCTTTTAGATGACAATCAAGAGGTTAAGAAAGATTCAAAGACTGAGTCACTTCCTGATTTCAATCACGCACTCATGCATTTTACAAACCAAAAAGAATTTCAAGTACTCAGTGCAGCAACGGAGAGAATTTTCCCTGAGGATGATAATGGTCCAGGTGCCATTAAACTGGGTGTTCCGTTTTTTATCGACCATCAGTTGGCCGGGTCCTACGGTCACAATGATCGAGAGTATATGCGCGGTCCATTTTTCCCTGGTTCTGACTTTCAGGGTTACCAGACTCGGCTTAAGCGCCATGAGGTATTCGATGTTGGGATTAAGGCGATTGAAAAGGAAAGCAATAATGAGTTCGATGCAGCCTTTGTAGATCTTGAAGGAAAACAGCAGGATCAAATTTTGCAAAAGTTCCAGGATGGCGATGTCAAATTAAAAGGGGTTACAGCAACTACCTTTTTTGAATTGCTGCGTTCTGCAACGCTTGAAGGGGCGTATTCAGATCCGCTTTACGGAGGAAACGGCAACATGAAGGGCTGGATGATGAAGGAATTTCCAGGCAACTACATGAGTTACCTTAATGAAATTAGTAAAGAGAAATTTATTAAAAAAGAGCCTCGAGCGTTGAGAGCACATATCCAATCATAAAAGAACGGAGGGTTCAATGTGGCGACAACATTAGATAAAGTGGAAGTAGTAACAGTCGGTGTCGGATGGACAGGCGGTATTATTGCGGCAGAACTTGCCAAGCAAGGCGTCAAAGTCGTTGGTCTTGAACGAGGAAAAGAAAGGACAACAGAAGATTTTCAGCATATCCACGATGAATACCGATATGCGATCCGTTATGAATTGATGCAGGATTTATCGAGAGAAACGATTACATTTAGGAATCATAGAGATGATCGGGCCCTGCCGATGCGTCAGCTCGGTTCCTTCCTGCTTGGTGAAGGACTTGGCGGGGCAGGGATCCACTGGAACGGGCAAACATGGCGTTTCTTACCTTATGACCTTGAGATCAAGTCCATGACCGAGAAGAAATATGGAGCTAATAAACTGGGCAGTGACTATAACATTCAAGATTGGGGCATCACCTACGAAGAGCTCGAACCCTATTTTTATAAATTCGAGCAGACAGCGGGGATAAGCGGAGAGGAGAACGAGTTTAGTGCACCAAGAAATAATCCGTATCCGAATCCTCCGATGAAGGAAACTCCGATTACGAAGCGGTTTAAAGATGCTGCTAAAAAGTTAAAACTCAGTCCGTTTCATATGCCTTCGGGAAACATGTCTCAAACGTATGAGAATCCAGATGGGCAAACTATTGCTCAATGTCAGTACTGCGGATTTTGTGAACGGTTTGGCTGTGAATACGGAGCGAAGTCTTCTCCGATCGTGACGGTAATCCCGACGGCCAAACAAACCGGCAATTTCGAATTACGGACACATGCGAATGTAACTGAAGTCATCTATGACGGCGATAAAGCGACGGGGGTAAAATATATTGATTTGCAAACAGGGGAGGAGTTTATTCAGCCTGCTGACATCGTTGTTCTGACAAGTTATGTAATGAACAATTCTCGACTGCTGTTAAACTCCGGCATTGGCCGCCCCTACGATCCGGAATCCCGGACTGGCGTGATTGGGCGGAATTACTGCTATCAAATCCTGCCTGGGGCGACGGCCTTTTTTGAAAATGAGAAGTTTAACACCTATATGGGAGCGGGATCGCTCGGGGCTACGGTCGATAATTATAACGGTGATAACTTTGATCACTCTAATGTAAACTTCATCCATGGCGGGTCGATTTCAACGACTCAGACAGGACAGCGTCCGATCAATAACAATACGGTTCCAAGCGATACACCAAACTGGGGTCAACAGTTCAAATCCGAGTCGATTAAATACTATCATCGTAACTTATCAATTGGTGCACAGGGTGCTTCCATGCCCCACCGCAACAATTACTTGAGCCTGGATCCGGATTACAAAGATATTTTTGGAGATCCGCTTCTTCGCTTAACTTATGATTTTACGGAACAAGATCGAAATTTGCACAATCACCTCACTGAAAAGTGTGTAGAGATTGGAAAAGAGATGGGTGCAGACAGAGTTGAACCAAGAGAAATCAGCGACCATTACAGCATTGTTCCCTATCAAACTACCCATAATACGGGGGGTGTCATCATGGGAGGCGATCCTGAAACGTCTGCAGTCAATAATTATTTGCAAATGTGGGATGTCGATAACGTGTTTGTGGTTGGCGCGTCAGCATTTGCTCATAACGGCGGCTACAACCCTACGGGGACTGTTGGTGCTCTGGCATACCGGGCAGCTGATGGCATTAGTAAATATATTAAAAACAAAGGCCAATTGGTCAAAGCTGCACAAAACAGTGAACATGTCTAAACGAATGTATGCATGATGAGAGTAAGACTTTTCAGAGCCAGAATGTACTTGTAGCACACGTTCAACCTGCTTAAGTCTTCTGGCTCTATATTAGAGTAAAAAGGAGCGATCATGATGGGTTTTGCAAATATAGGTATACCAGGTTTGATTATTATTTTAGTGGTTACTTTGATTATTTTCGGACCTAAAAAACTACCTGAAATCGGTTCGGCATTTGGCCAGACATTATCAGAGTTCAAAAAATCAGCAAACAGCCTGATGAATGATGAGGAACATGATCAGAAGAAAAATGATGATACCTCTGAAGATGGGAAAAAAGATCATTCATCTTAATGTCTAGGAGGAATCGATTATGCAAGAAGCACACGTAGAGAAACAAGCAGTGGAGGACGATGAACAGCCACTGGTCGAACATATTGCCGATCTGAGAAAAGCGATAATTGGTTCGTTGATCTTTTTTGTCGTCTGTTTTATTGGTATTCTAGTTTCTATCAATTACGTCATCCCAGTCGTCACAGACGGAAACGAACTAGTGATGCTGGGACCACTTGATGTGGTCAGGTTTTATACAGGGATCGCGGGAAGCCTTAGTCTTGGCTTCTCAGCTCCATTTATAGGTTACCAGGCTTGGAAATTCGTGAAACCGGCGATGACGACGAAAGAAAGCAAAACAGCATTATCATTTATACCGGGCATTTTAATTAGCTTTTTAACAGGAATCGCTTTTGGCTTTTTTATCGTGTTTCCGACTGTCTATGGATTTCTAATGGGCATTGGAGATCAAAATTTTGAGATGATGATCACAGCTAAAGAATATTTTTCTTTTATGCTGATGACAACACTTCCGCTTGGTTTTCTATTTGAGGTCCCGCTTTTACTTATGTTTTTGACAGCTATAGGAATCGTAACTCCTAGTAATTTGAGGGGGATGAGGAAGTATGGGTATCTCGTAATGGCGATTGTTTCCGCCTTGATTACACCACCTGATCTTCTTTCTCAACTTATAGTTCTTATTCCTTTAATTGTGTTATATGAGCTGGGAATAATGCTTTCGAAAGTAGTGTACGAGCGGAAGTGGGAAAAGAATGAGGAATAGGCCCTGCACGACGCAGGGTCGTTCGACGTTGGCACAGGACGTGCCGTTCTTAGTCGAACTTCCTTTTTCGCCTCCTCGTGCATTAAACAGCACTTCGTTAGTCTATTTACTTAAGATATTTAATTATGTGAATACAGTAAACCCCAAAATTGGGCATATTAGACTTCCTGGATAGCTGGAACATGTTTTGGTGGGGGCATTCCTTTTCAATAAAATAAATCCATGAACTTTTCACCATATCGCTTTCCAAGGATTCCTTATAATGTGGGCTGATAGACTCCTGTTCAAAATCGAATCGCTAGGCGATATGCTCTTGTCAAAATCGTGCATAACCTTCATATTTAAAAGAGAAGGAGGTTCGACATGCGACACGATATCAAACCTAATGAACGAGCTTTCACTACTAAAGAGGTAGCTGAAGAATTGAACATCGCAACCCCGACTGTTCGAAAGTATGGACAGATTTTAGAGCGAAATGGCTATGAGTTTTTTAAAGATGGGCATCGGCGTATATTCGTGCGTTCTGATATCGAATCGCTTATAGCGTTACGCGATACGGAAAGGCCGGCTGACGATACAGCCAAAGCCCTTGCTGATCTGCAAAAAGAAAGATTGGAAGGGGTTAGTGATACGCAAGTAGCGGTATCCGATACATATGACAATGCTCTCCAGGATCCTCATCAATTAAAAGAGTTCTTACTGTTTATATCTAATGAACTTGCAGCCTCACGCGAAATGAATGTGCAGCTTTCGAAGGATATATCCGAACTGCAAACGACAGTTTCCCGACTGCGCCAGGATCATCATGCCATCAGTTCGGGAGTTGGAAATTCTACACAAAAGATGAATATGAAAATAGAAAAATTGATGGAACAACAGCAAACCCAATATGAAACGCTGCTGCAAGAAGAACAGGAAAAGAACGAATCCTTGAAAAATGAATTGCAAACGATTCGCAATGAACAGAAAGAAGTTTGGCGTTCACAACAGAATTTTAATAAGCGTATAGAAGAGTCGGTAAATAAACCTAAAGGAAAATGGGACTGGCTGTTCTCCTTATTCGGCAAATAAATCGACTAAATGAGGTTGCCGCTGACATAATCTTTACACTTGAATCTTTTTTGAGTTCAAGTGTTTTTTGTTTAACGTTGAAAGCCCCTGGCAAAAATACAGCCAAGTTGGAGTCATCTTGAATAGTATAGTAAAAAAGTATAAGTGGTGAGAAATATGAGTGATCAACCATCCTCACGTCATCAGCCTGTATATGGATCTCTCTATGGATTATCTAGTAATTTTCTTACACCAGTGAATCATAAACCGATCGAATTTGTTACGGCTGGCCCTACTTCTGGAATGGATGCAGATCCCGTGACCAATTCGATAACCGTCAATAGTCCTGGTATTTACGAAGTGGAGTTTTCCTTAACGAATAGTGTATCTCATTCAGCGGGAACGTTCCTTCGTTACAGCATCGTCATTAATGAAAATATTCAATTCATCGGGAGTCTATACTTTTCCAATAGTACAACAGTTACCAACTTTTATAACGGTTCGAAGAAAATGCTATTGAATTTAAACAGTAATGATATCATTACTGTTGTACCAAATGGCATTATTGGAAACAATCAATATTTAAACCCAGAGTTAATTGTAAAGAAAATCATTTAATAGCTCCTAACCCGCACGAGTCCGGGACAGAACTGAATTATGCATAAAACAATCCGGACAATTTCATTTGAATTTGTCCGGATTATTTGCATACCAAGAAAGGAATTCTACCATCGCTCCGTCAAAATGCTTCGCTTTCCTCGGCCCCACAGGACGTGGGGTCGTTCGGTGTTGGCACACGACGTGCCGAACTTAACCGAACATCCTCTAAAAAGTCGAGCTTCCTCGGAAAGCAAAAAGCGCTTTCCTGTGGGATCTTCGACTCGCGCTGTTCCCGCAGGAGTCTACACATTTTGACTGGGCTAATTGTCTGCGTTTATACGATTTATTTTTTAATGTTTGTTTTTTGGAATCATTGCTTTACTTATGTCCCAGCCTCGTGGTTTTTAGTTCCCTGACAGTGATCTATCAATATTTGACAAATTCAGTGCTGTAGTAAATAGGAATTTTCAAGTATAATTGAATCAAAAGTCACGCAAAAGGGGATGGACAAGTGGAAGCTTTAGAAACCACCTATCCAGATAAGAAAAAGATGAAACGGTGGAAAAGGGTCAGCCTGATTATTGGAATGATCGTCTTGATCCTAATAGTCGGCATATTATTTTTTGTAAACGGTTACATCAACCGAAGTCTTCCCGAGATTTCCGGGGAAATAAATATCGAAGGGCTGCATAAAAGTGTCAGTGTGACAAGAGATGAACATGGAGTTCCGCATATTAACGCCAGCAATGCCCATGATTTGTTTATGGCGCAAGGGTTTGTGCAGGCGCAGGATCGATTGTTTCAAATGGAGCTCTCGAGAAGGCAAGCTTCAGGGACGTTAAGTGAAGTGATTGGAGAGGCTACTATTAAGCAGGATAAGTATTTCAGAACATTAGGACTTCGAAGAGCGGCTGAAGCCTCTCTGCCTAAGTACTCAGCGGAAGCGATCCAAAGTTTACAGGCTTTTGCTGATGGCGTGAATGCTTATATGGAAAAGGCTATCGAGGAAAACAGTCTGCCTCCTGGATTTGCCTTGATGGGGATTGAGCCTAAACCGTGGAATCCTATTGATTCATTAACCATTGGTAAGTACATGGCTTTTGATTTGGGTGGACATTGGGAACGACAAGCGTTTAATTATTACTTACTGAATGAATTCCCTGAAGCTAAAGCTCTCGAATTATTTCCGACGTATCCCGAAGATGCTCCAACAATTTTAAACGAAGCGGAGCCTGTTAACGTAGCAGCTAGTTTTAAGGACGCTGTCATCCCGCCGGAGTTTAATGGCAGCAACAACTGGGTGCTCAGCGGGGAACGAACGGCATCAGGGTATCCGCTGCTAGCTGATGATCCCCACTTAGGGTTAGCTGCACCGTCGATATGGTACCAAATGCACTTGAATTCACCAGAATATCAAGTGTCAGGGGTGATTTTTGCCGGAATTCCAGGAATTATCCTTGGTCACAACGAGGATATCGCCTGGGGCGTAACGAATGTCGGTCCTGATGTGCAACAGCTTTATATCGAAAAAAGAAATCCAAAACAGCCGGATGAATTTCTTTTTGAGGGAGAATGGGAGCAAGCTGAAGTCATTTCGGAGCCTATTAAGGTAAAGGGTGAGGAAACAATCGATTATAAGGTCTTGGAAACACGGCACGGCCCCGTGATTAGTGAATTTGCTGAGAAAAGCGGGGAAGACGTTGTGATGTCGTTGCGCTGGACGGCACTAGACCCGACCACTGAACTGGAAGCTGTATTAGAAATCAATCAGGCCAGCAATTGGAAGGAGTTTGAAGCGGGGTTGGAGAAATTTCTCGCTCCTGCACAGAACTTTGTTTTTGCCTCTAAAGAAGGCACTATTGCTTATAAAGCGAATGGACGAATTCCCATTTATGAAGATGGAGATGACGCTTTGCTGCCGCTAAGGGGATGGGAGCAGGAAGACGAGTGGCAGGGGTATATCCCATTTGATGAGCTGCCAACGACGGTTAATCCTGAAAAAGGGTATATTGCCACGGCCAATAATAAAGTGGTTAGTGAGTCGTATCCCTACCATATTAGTCATAACTGGGCCCAGCCTTATCGTTATCAGCGGATCGTTGAGATGATAGAGACAAAAGAAGAACATACATTGGACAGTATGAAGGCGATGCAGCTCGACGTAAAAAACTTACAAGCTGTTGAGTTTTTGCCGTATATGGTAAAAGTGGCAGGTAACGGGGAGGATGAGGCTGAGCAGACAGCCTTAGATTTGTTGAAAAAATGGGAATATCAAGACCTTCATACCTTACCGCAGCCGCTCATTTTTCACACATGGATGGAAAACATAGAGGACACGCTTTACAATGAAACGATTCCGAAAGACATGCAGGATCTGTTTCACGGAATGGGTCAAACGACAGATGAATTACTGAGAGACGTAAGAAATGGTGGAAGCTCGATCTGGATCGAAGAGGCTGGCGGGATCGAACGAGTTGTGCAAGAGTCTTTAAGTGTGACCATCGAAGAATTATCAACGCAATTTGGTGAGAATCCACAGGAGTGGTCGTGGGGAGAACATCACGCTGTAGAGTTCACCCATCCGCTTTCAAGCATTGCCATGCTGGAGCGGTTTTATAATCCTGGTGATCCTGTGCCTGTCAGCGGCAGCCGTGTGACGGTAAGAGCGGCCGGTTATAATGCCAACGGGATCGTCAATTACGGCGCATCCTGGCGTTACGTGATTGATTTAGCGAATCCGACAGCAGCAGACCACGTGGTGGGACCAGGGCAATCCGGCCATTTTCGGAGCAAGTGGTATCGCGATCAATTTGATGATTGGGTGAACGGTGGATACCATACGACAGATATGAACGATTATACGGGAGATGTTTTGAAATTAGTCCCGTAGAATGAGGAAGGTGTTCTCAAACCATGTTTGAGGACGCCTTTTTCGATGAAAAAGAGAAGGTAAATTATGTTAAAATGGGAACGGGGTGTTAACGTGTCTAAGTATGACCCGAATCGCTCCACACCGTTTAACGATGCGACAGAACATAAACAAAAAATAGAAGGGTACCCAAGTGGTGGAGGCGGACGGATGCCTCTGTTAATCAGTCTGATCGGCTACTTTATCTTTGGCGGGATCTTTTTGATGTTGATTATGGCTGTGTGTACAGCGATTTTTCTTGAATAATCATGAAATGCTTATTTTAATTTAATTAGAGGGACGTGAATGTATGTCGGATTTTATAGTTATTTTTTTCTTAACCTTGGTTAGTGTAGTTGTCATTCATTTTTTCTATTATCGTCTTGTTATCAATAAGGGCAGGATGATCACCAAAAATAGTGCGGTTGTCTTACTCATTCAAAGCCTCCTCATTACGATACTGCTGTCCTGCATGTAAGCTTATTCTTAGTCCTCTAACCAGTCGTAATAAAGGTTCGAGCTGTCGGCCATCACTTCTTTGCGAACCGTTTGAGTGAACATTTGCTTCAACCCACCGTAAAAATATCCGAGGAAGTGCTTCTTAATAGTGCCTTCTCGTTTCGCAAAAATCGCTTGTTTGAAAGTTTGATTAATCTGTTCGATGTACCATTCAATCGGGTAGGTAAGATTTACATATTTGTAGGCGTGTAAGGCGCTTTTCCATGCTGACAAAATTTCGCTATGTGATAAAAATGATCGGGAAACGCTAATAAAGGTCTGTGGGATGTAGGATGGCAGAAAATCAGAATTGACCGTAGTGGTAATATTCTCCTTATCATTGTTGTTCAACACGGGTTCGGCGTCTGATGAAGATTTTTCCATAGAAGTCGATTCGAGAGGGGTTTCTAGTTCGATGAGACCTTCTGATGGCTGCTCGGGTTTAGGCAGACATTCGGTCTCGTCCGTAAGAAATACAAGGATATTGACACCGCGCTTACCATTTGGCCGGGTTGTCGGGATGCGTGTAAGTAATCCTTTCTTTACCAGGCAATTAATCGCGCGAATTACGGTGCTGCGGCTTTTGTTGGTTTTGGTCTGGATGGTTTCCACTTTAGAAAAGGAAACGCCAGGGTACTTAACGGAATGACGCCATATGTATTTCAGAATTGTCAGAGTCCCCTCTGATAGAGCTGGTTTATGATGGTACAGGAAGGCTCGCACACGAAAGTCTAGTTCTTTTTTTGTCGGAAATGGTTGGAGGTTACGGAGATTTTCTATATTCAAAGTGATCATGTCCTCTTTTCGCTCTATTTACTTCTATAATCGAATGAGAGGATAAGTTAGGTGTCGTGTTTGTAATAAAAATTTTTGAAAAAATATGTTGTAGGAGTAGTCGTAGTCGTTCAGTATTTATTTCAAATCTTTTTATAATCATTATTTCTTCTTTGTTTCCGGCACGATTATTCTCCAGGAAACCGCATCGTAACAAGGGTTTCGGGAGTTCGGTGCAGTGTCATATACCGTGTCATGTGGGGTGTCAGAATTCTTAATTGTTCTTATGAAAAAATTAGAATGAAGGTGGGATTACAAATTGTAGAATGGTATTTGATATCCATATTTTCACTACTCGTTCTTCTGTTAAATACGGTAATTGATAAAAAATTACGAAAGAAACTGGATATTCAGAAGTCGAAATTCTTTGATCGCTATAAGAGGAAGCATCCAATTCAAACATGGGGGGGAGTCTCTTCTCATGATCCTGATGGTGGCAGGGTCTGTTTACTTCGGCTTCGTGAAAGAGGGTTTGCTTAATTCAGAAATCTATTTTCTATTATTCTTCATAGTTTTTGGCTGTTTTCGAGCTGCAATGGAATGGATGTTTGCACGCGAAACGAAAGAACATATTTTTACCGTCACTTCAGTTATTTCATGCTTTGCTGTCCTAATTTTTGTGGTTAAGCATACAGATGTAATGTTTTACATAAAAAGGAGCCTGTGTGGACCGAAAACTGGTCCACACAGGCCTCACTTTTTTCGACTATCGCTTATTAAATCCTTTCTTCTGCACAAGGTCTGTTACGTCCATGCGCATCGGTTTCGTGAAGCGGCGAATCATTTGCTCAGACCACGTGTCTTTCCTGGTGTTCGTAGAACGAGACTGATAATAACCGGAAATTTCTTGGTCGAATGCAGCCACATCTTCTTCATAGGACGGGTATTTATTTTCTGCATAAACCGCCGAAATCGGCAAGCGCGGTTTCAACTCAGGCTGATGGTCCGGTGTTCCAATGGCCATTCCAAACAAAGGAATGACGTGCTTAGGCAGCTCAAGAATTTCATCAGTTCGTTCCAAGTTATTGCGAATACTTCCGAGGTAACACATGCCAAGCCCCATAGATTCAGCAGCAATGGCCGCGTTCTGAGCAGCGAGAGCAGCATCGATTGCTGCGACTAAGAAATGCTCACTGTTTTCCAAGTTCGCAAGAGATGCTTCGTATTGTTCACTCTCAGCCTGGGCAACTGGCCTTTTCAGGTCTGCACAAAAAATTAACAGGTGGCCATTTTGGGTTACGTGCGGGTGGCCGCTTACTTCAGCCAGGGCAGCCTTCTTATCTGAATCAGTAATCCCTATGATCGTATAAGCCATCATGTAGCTTGAGGTCGATGCTTGCTGGGCTGCTTTAATAATCGTATGGATTTGCTCGTCTGTTAATTTTTTATCGGTAAATTTGCGAATGCTGCGGTGATTTAATAACGTTTCAATAGTTTCATTCATTCGATTTCCTCCAATTATGTGTGATCTTGCAAAAAGGATAACATAGGAAGTTATGAATTGCTGTATTTATGCATTTACATTGTACAGATAGAGGGATTCCCCCCATATATGTAGAAAGAATAAAGAACATATCGTATGGGATGGTGAACTCTTTTGACAAATATTTATAATTTTGACTTTTACAAAGTAAGAAAAGAAGTAAAAGGAGTCACCAAAAAGAGGACGACGGTGTACGAGATTTACTTGTCCACAGTGAAATTTGTTCATAAGCATGGGAAAGGCTCATATCCTAACAATGCGGAGTACTTGACCACGCAAACGGATATGCGAAAATTTTTCAATGAAGATGAGTCGGCTCTGTTATGTGTGCTTGAGGATCTTAAGAATTACTGGGAAATCAGTGGAGACACTCAGGAAGAACTGATAATGACCTTAGTGTTTGAGGAGTTTCCCACTCTCGGTCATGTATGCAGCTTTATCGAAAGCAGGGTAAAAGATTCGTAAGACTACAAATTATAGTCTTACAACCTCTTTTGTTTTCTTCTTGTTTATGGCACCCATGTAAAACTCGACGATTCCGATGGCAAACATAAATGGACCAAAGCTGTAAGCGAAGAATGGACTGATTACTAAATGGAGTAGGCCGGCAACGAGCAGCATTCGGTATGATTTTTGTCTGAATGCCAGATAAGATCCGATCAAGCTGACGACAAAGACTACTAACATAATGGGTGAAAGCCAGGCAAGTTCTTGCATCCAAGCCATATATAGCACCTCCTATTCGTTATAATTGAGGATAGTTTCATAATGTTACCATTTGCGCACAGAGGCTTTCAACAGCGAAAAACGTCTAGTTTTGCTAGATCATCGAAGCGGTTTATTATAGAAGATAGTGGTCAGTCCCTCATGCTTTTTATTTAGAACGGATTTGGTATAATGAGTCTAGGGAATTATGGAGAATGATGTCAAAAGACACCCTTTTTAAAAAATGAATAAGAGAATATAAGCAGAAATAAGGGGGAGAACATGAGAAGCGCATTAGGATCATTATTGATTATCTTATGCATAGGACTTGTCGGCTGTTCCGAACAGCCGAATCCAGAAACAACCTTTAAGAAGTATATGAAGGCATGGGAAAATCAAGAATATGAAAACATGTATGCATTGCTTGGCGAAGAGTCTAAGGCTCAAGTTAAAAAAGAGGATTTTGTGGAGCGTTACAAGACAATTTATGAAGGAATTCAGATGAACAACCTCAAAGTTACATATAGTTTGCCCGAGGAAGAGGTTGAGTATAAACCAGAAGAACCTGCGAACTTTGATTACAATGTGAGCATGGAAACGCTGGCCGGGTCGATTGAATTTTCCCATCAGGCCAAGCTTACCTTTGAAGAAGGGGAAGAGGCAGAGAAGTGGGTCATGAGCTGGAATCCGGCGATGATTTTTGCCGGAATGGAGAAAGGAGACGAGATCTCCGCCCAGGTATTGAAGCCGGAACGAGGGGAGATCTTTGGTGTGAATGGTCAGGGGCTGGCTGTAAATGGCACGGTTGTGAATGTAGGACTCGTTCCTGACTGGATGGAAGAAGATGCTGAACAAATGAAGGAAAAGCTGGCTGAACTGTTGGATATTTCCATTGAAACGATTAACGAGAAGTTAGATCAATCATGGGTTCAAACCACATCATTTGTCCCACTTACTTCTATTCAAAGTGATAATGAAGACCTTATTGAAAAAATAAAGCCATTGAAGGGTACGAAATTTCAAGAGAAAACCGCTCGCGTCTATCCTTTAGGAAAAGCGGCCGCTCATTTAACGGGGTATGTCGGTTCGATTTCTGCAGAGCAGCTGGAAGAGCGAAAGGATAAAGGGTATACGTCGACCAGCACGATTGGAAAAGCGGGTCTTGAACTCGTTCTTGAGGAAAAACTGCGCGGTCAGACAGGCGGAGTCGTAGCGATCGTAGGTAGTGAAGGCAATCAACGTGAAGTGTTAGCGAAACAGGAAGCAGTTGATGGAAAGGATGTAACGCTGACGATTGATGCAGAGGTTCAAAAGTCGGTGTACAATCAATTAAAAGGCAGTGCTGGCTCTTCTGCAGCGATTCACCCCCAAACTGGTGAGGTGAAAGCACTTGTGAGCACACCAGCGTACGATCCTAATCAATTTATCTTAGGGATGACTTCTAAACAGTATTCTGAACTGCAAAATGATCCGCAAAAGCCATTGACGAACCGTTTTAATAACACGTATGCACCCGGCTCTACATTCAAGCCGATAACGGCATCGATTGGTTTAGAGACGGGAGCCATTGATCCTTCAGAAGAGATGTCAATCCCGGATCGCTCTTTCTCTAAAGAAGGCTGGGGAGATTATTCTGTAAACCGGGTCGAAAGTGCGAACGTAGATAAGTCTGTTAATTTGCGGGATGCGTTAGTTCGGTCGGATAATATTTATTTTGCCCGCACGATTCTTGAAATTGGCGGTGAAGCCTTCCTGGAAGAAGCGAAGGATTTTGGATTCTCAGAAGAGATTCCATTCACTTATCCGATTACCCCGTCGCAAATTACAGGAAAAGACGGGTTTGGTAATGAAATCGAACTGGCTGACACGGGGTACGGCCAAGGTGAGATTCAAATGAGTACGCTGCATCTGGCTCTTACCTACACTCCTTTTGTGACAAATGGGATTCTGCTAGACCCAGTTCTTATGAAGGACGAGGAAGCAAGCGTGGCCTGGCATGAAAATGTGGTCAGTAAGGAAACCGCTGCGATTCTCCGTAAAGACTTGAAGCAAGTCGTTAATAATCCGGAAGGTTCAGGGTATGAACCTCAGGTTGAAGGGCTTAGCCTGGCAGGAAAGACAGGAACAGCAGAGCTGAAGAAATCTCAAGATGCCGAGGGACAGGAAAACGGCTGGTTTGTCGCCTGGAATACCGACGATCCACGTTTGCTTGTTGCGATGATGATTGAAGATGTACAGAATGGCAGCCATGAGGTTGTTCCAAAAGTAAAAAATGTATTTCAAGAACAGCTGCAATAGCTGATCGGCACCTGATTTTACTCCTCTTGTAGAATCAGGTGTTTTTGTTAAGGAAAAATCTGCTATAATAAAGCTATTAAACAGAAGGAGTTGATGTGTTATGACAAATCTAATTGTAAACGTCCAACAAAACATCCAAACATCAAATGGAGGGCACAGCAACTCTTAATGTCCTCCAAAATACAGGAGGAATTCGGTGAATCTTTTTTTTGTACATGACTTTTTTAAGCAACAAGTAAAAGAAGACGCTCTCATCGGGCGCATTACGAGGGCATCGCAAGAGATTTATACAGTACGGACGGAAACGGATTCTTATACCGGCACCTTGTCGGGGAAATTCCGCTATGAAGCGGAGCAAACGCATCTGTGGCCGGCTATAGGCGATTGGGTCGTCTATGAGCCCTATGATCAAAATATGGCCAGGATTCATCACGTGTTAAACAGACGTACCGTATTATCTCGCAAAGCTGCTGGGACGGGAAATGACGAGCAGATTATCGCAGCGAACGTGGATGTCGTGTTTATTGTCACGTCACTGATCCAAGAATTTAACGTTCAGCGGATTGAGCGTTACGTGATGCAAGTGTATGAGAGCGGGGCAAGGCCGGTGATCGTTTGCACGAAACAGGACTTATGTGACGATGTCATGGGGAAACTTGCTCAAGTTGAACGGCATGCTCCAGGTGTTCCTGTCTATACCATAAACAGTCTTGATGGAAGTGGTATTGATGCGCTGAAACAAGAATTGATTGCAGGAGAATCGATCTCACTGATTGGCTCTTCGGGTGTTGGCAAATCGACGCTTCTGAATCGATTGATGGGGGAAGTCGTCCAACAGACGAATCAAGTCAGGGAAGAAGATGGACGCGGCCGCCATACGACGACACACCGCGAGTTATTCTCACTGCCAAACGGAACGGTGGTCATCGACACACCAGGAATGAGAGAATTACAGCTTTGGGGTGAAACCGCCAATGTCGATGCAACGTTTTCCGACATCGAGAACTTGAGTCAGCAGTGTAAATTCCGTGATTGTTCGCATGAGAAGGAGCCAGGCTGCGCGGTGACGAAAGCGATCGATGATGGAGATCTGGCCTCAGATCGTTTGAAAAATTATAATAAACTGCTTCGGGAAGTGGAGCGGCTGAAATTGAAAGAAAAATACGGTACTCATCGTACGAATCGGATCCTTCATGGTCCTAATCGTAAATAAAATTTGAGGATATTTTTACTTATAGACGCAAGGTTGTTCCTGAACTCGTGCATCATAGAGCAACGATTAAAAGACTCCCTATTGCTGCTGGACGGAAGCGGCTGTAGGGAGTTTTTTAAGGTTTTTCTCGTGGGTTGAGTTAGTTGCTCTCAGCCTCGTCTAACTGTTACAGCTAACTAAAAATTATAATTGAATTTTCAAAATAATTGAGATATAGTAAAATTAGACAGAAATAGTTTCACTTCAAGATAGTCGTTCGTAACTGGTTTAAAAAGGAGGTCACAAACTGATTCAAATCACTTCATTTTTGTAAGCGCTATCAAAATTGCGTTGTAGACGTTTTTACCAGGGGAGGAAACTATGATAAACAAAGTGTGGACAAAACATTATCCTGAGCATATTAAGAGTGAAGTCGAGATCCCGAATGTACCGCTTACTGCCATCATGCAGCAGGCTATCGACCGCTTTCCAGAGCATTCAGCGCTATCTTTTTATGGGAATGAAATCACATATAAAGAGTTAGGATTCCAAACAGGTGCTTTTGCGGCTGCCTTGCAGCATAACGGAGTCGTTAAAGGGGATCGAGTGGCGATCATGCTGCCGAACTGCCCCCATTATGTTATCAGCTATTATGGGACGTTGAAAGCTGGTGCTGTAGTAACGCAGGTGAACCCGATGCTTGTGGGCCGTGAGCTGGAGCATATATTATCAGATTCTGGAGCCGAAACGATTGTGGTCTATGCTCCACTCTTACCGGTTCTTGAAAAGGTAAAACACAACACGTCTATCAAAAATGTAATTGTTGTTGAATTTAATGGAAATCATAAGCCAGGAAACGATGAAACGGAGTTTTCTGCTTTTTTACAGGATTCTAACGGAGCACCGAAAGCTGTGTCGATCAACCCTGAAGAGGATCTCGCTGTCCTGCAATATACAGGAGGCACAACGGGGCGCTCAAAAGGGGCTATGCTCACACATCGAAATGTGGTGGCGAACGTTGTACAGACGAATGAATTTTTCAAAGACGAAGTTGTCATGGGGCAAGAGCGATATTTGACGGTGATTCCACTTTTTCATGTGTTTGGCATGACGTCTTGTATGAACTTGTCGATCCTCACGGGGTCAACGAACATCATGCTGCCGCGCTTTGAGCTTGAGGAAGTGCTGCAAACGATTAAGAAAGAGCAGCCAACCTTCTTTCCTGGGGTACCGACGATGTATGTGGCGATCACAAATCATCCAAAAGCTGAGGAGTATGGCATTGACAGCATTCGTGTGTGCAATAGCGGGAGTGCCCCTATGCCGCAAGAGTTAATGCGCAATTTTGAAGCGAAAACGGGTGCGAAGGTTTTCGAAGGCTACGGTTTATCAGAAACTTCTCCTGTGACGCACTGTAATCCGCTATTTGCCGAACGTAAGCCCGGAAGTGTGGGAATCGGTGTGCCGTCCACGGAATACAAAATAGTTGATGTTGGGGAGGGGATCGAAGAGGTACCAGCTGGTGAAACAGGCGAAGTGATTATCCGCGGTCCTCAAGTCATGAAAGGATATTGGAACATGCCTGAGGAAACGGCTGTGACACTTCGTGACGGCTGGCTTTACACAGGAGACATTGCCCGTGTTGACGATGAAGGGTATTTGTACATCATTGATCGTAAAAAAGACTTGATTATTGCGAGCGGCTATAACATTTATCCGCGTGATGTGGAAGAAATCCTTTATGAGCATGAAGCGGTACAGGAAGCAGTGGTTGTCGGTGTTCCTGATCCTTACCGCGGCGAAACTGTGCGTGCGGTCGTTGTGTTAAAAGAAGGACAATCAGCTGAGGAAGAGGAGTTGATTGCCTATTGCCGGCAAAACATGGCTGCCTTTAAAGTTCCCCGCGAGCTTGAATTTCGAAAAGAACTTCCGAAATCGAATGTCGGTAAAATCTTGAGAAGAACGATTAGAGAGGAAGCAACAAAACAAATATAAACTGGTTCTCCTTCCGAGAAAAGAAGTCCCCGGAAAAGGGACTTCTTTTGACTTTTCAGAATTATTCTTTTACTTTTAACAGATAGAAGCGTTAAGGAGGGAGTCCATGAAACAGTATAAGATTGCTGTTATCCCTGGGGACGGGATTGGTAAAGAAGTTGTCCCGGCGGCACTCGATGTTTTGCAACAGGCAGCTGAAGTATATGGAGATGTAACGTTTGATTTTACCGAGTTTCCATGGGGCTGTGATTTTTATCAAAAATACGGCATGATGATGGAGGAAGACGGCATTGAGCAGCTTGACAAGTTTGATGCGATCCTGTTGGGTGCTGTCGGTGATCCCCGTTTAGTTCCGGACCACATTTCGCTGTGGGGATTGCTGATTAAAATACGCAGGGAAATGGATCAATCCTTGAATATTCGTCCAGCCAAATACTTTAAAGGGTTGGCGTCACCCCTGGCAGCTCCAAAAGATTTCGATATTATGGTCGTTAGAGAAAATAGCGAAGGGGAGTATAGTGAAGTAGGTGGGCGGATACATAAAGGAGCAGATGAAGTCGCCATTCAAAACGCTGTCTTCACTCGCAAAGCAACGGAACGGGCGATGAGATACGGATTTCAACTGGCCGCACAACGAAAAGGCAAGTTAATGAGTGCCACGAAATCAAACGGGATCGTCCACTCGATGCCATTTTGGGACTCTGTTTTTGCCGAGGTGAGTCAAGAGTTTCCAGAGATTAACGCTAATCAAAATCATATTGATGCTCTGGCCGCGTTTCTGGTTTCCAAGCCGCAGGAATTTGATGTGATTGTCGCCAGCAACTTATTTGGCGATATTTTGACGGATATCGGTGGTGCGATTATGGGCAGCATCGGCATAGCTCCAGCGGCGAATCTGAATAGTACCGGAGAGCATCCTTCAATGTTTGAGCCAGTTCATGGTTCAGCACCGGATATTTATGGAAAAGGGATCGCCAACCCAATTGGCCAGATCTGGACAGCTAAGATGATGCTTGATCACCTGGGAGAAGCCAATATGGGCGCCAGCTTGTTACAAGCTATTGAGGAAACGACGGCTGCCGGAATTAAAACGGGCGATATTGGCGGCCAGGCTTCCACGGAGGAGGTCGCGAAAGAAATAGGAAAACGGGTTAAAGTAACACCTGATAAAGCGTAACAGTTTGCTGCTATGAAGCATTTTAACGACAAGAGGACCTTTATTGGTTCTCTTTTTTTATGCATCTAAATTGAAATTTTTGTAAGAATAGATGGTGTTCTGCTTGTTCATAATAAGCGTTACAGTGCCTACAAGTTGTATGCAGGCAGAGTTAAATGTGGAGGGACATCTATGAAGAAGAAAAAGTGGGATCTCATTGCGTTAGCATCCATTCCTCTGGTTATGACGTTGGGTAATTCGATGCTAATCCCAGTTTTGCCTATCATTGAAAAACAAATTGGTATTTCCGCTTTTCAATCTAGTTTAATTATCACAGTGTACTCGGTTGTAGCCATTTTACTTATACCGATTGCCGGTTACTTGTCGGATAAGATCGGCAGAAAAAAAGTCATTATACCTAGTTTAATTATTACTGGAATTGGCGGAGCCGTCTCAGCCTTTGCTGCATGGAAAATGGAAGATCCCTACTTCTTAATTTTAGTCGGGAGATTTTTACAAGGAATCGGCGCGGCTGGGGCGTTTCCAGTTGTGATTCCGACTGTGGGGGATATGTTTGATGATGAGAAGCAAGTGAGCGAAGGGTTGGGATTGATTGAAACATCCAATACGTTCGGAAAGGTGCTCAGTCCTGTAATTGGTGCTCTATTAGCTGTTATCATTTGGTATATTCCATTTGCCTCCATACCGATCCTATCGCTGCTGTCGATTTTATTAGTAATGAAATTTGTCAAAGTGCCGAAGAATGATGACAAAAAGGAGACGCGATTTTCTGAGTTTATAAAATCCGTGAAAAAAGTGTTTCATGATAATGGACGATGGGTCATATCGATTTTCATGATTGGCTGCATTAATATGTTTGTTTTGTTTGGCTTTTTATTTCACTTATCTTCCATACTTGAAGATGAATATAATGTAACGGGGGTTTATAAAGGATTGGTGCTTGGAATCCCGTTGTTATTTTTATGTATTGCCTCTTACATTTCTGGTAAGAAAATTGGAGAAAACAAAGTCGTCATGAAATGGGCGATTGTCCTCGGGAATGGAGGCACTGCCGCGTCACTTTTTTTCATGAAACACGATACAAATTTAGTGATGCTAATCGTATTATTGTCTGTGTCCGGAATTGGGATAGGGTTATCATTGCCAGGTCTTGATGCCTTAATAACAGAAGGTGTGGAAAAAGACGTACGAGGGACTGTTACGTCTTTATACAGCAGTATGCGGTTCCTTGGAGTTGCAGCAGGTCCGCCTGTTATCGCGATTTTCATGGATAGGTTCCCTGACATGCTATATCTCACTTTGGCGTGTTTAAGTGTGATTGCTGCGTTAGTCACACTGATTGCCATTCGACCTTCATCCTCGGAGAAGGAGACACAAGTTTCTGTAGAACAATAGAAGGGAAGAGAGGCCGTTATCGTAGCATAAGTTGATGAGTTGGATAACGTTTATATCGATACTAGGACAGAAGTCATCAATTTTTCCAGTGATGAATAGTCGTTAAAAACACTGTTTTGTACAGTGTTTTTTTAATGTGAAATTTGTAAATAGATGTAAAGTCATGCGGATATTTACCTATAAAGGCTATATTCTGACTATTAAAATAGTTCCTACTATTCTTTCAAATATGATAACCTTCTCCTATACTAAAGACTATATACTTGAATAGGAGGAGTTTATTTGAAAAAAAGAAGAGTTTTACCAGTAGCTGTATTGTCTTCTGCATTGTTTGTGGGAGCGTTTGCTCCAACACAGGCTTTTGCTGTTCAACCAGGGAGCCCCTCTGATGTTTCTATTGAAACGAAGGCGGCACAATTTCAGAAGTCAAAAGGGAATAAGCCCATTTTTGTAGTAGAAAAACAAGCAGAAAAGCAGCAAGTTACTAAAGCGAATGCGAAAGCAGCAGTAAAACATCTGGCGAAAAATAAAGAAACATTTAAGATTAACAATCCACAGGCTAGCTTTAAGCCAGGACAGGTTAAGAAAGATGATTTAGGGATGACTCATGTGACACTTCAGCAGACGAAGAATGGAGTTCCTGTAGAAGGAAGTCAAGTGATCGTTCACTATGATGAAGACAATACGGTTCAGTCTGTAAGTGGTCATTTCAATCATAGTGTTGAGGAGGCGGAGCTATCGTCACAGGCCAAGCTTACTAAAAAGGAAGCCTTGAATAAAGCTAAAGAAGAAGTGGACGCGCCCGAACAATTGCCGTACACTCCATCTAGCGAGCTTGTCATTTATCCATTTAATGATCAAAATCAGCTTGCTTATAAAGTCAATGTTAACTTTCTTGGTAATGAACCAGGAAACTGGTTTGTATTTGTAGACGCGAAGAGCGGCGAAGTAATTGATAAATATAATGCTCTTATGCATGCAAATGGATTTAAAACAGCAACAGGCTCTGGACTAGGAGTACTGGGTGACCACCGGAAACTACATATCACTCATAAAAATGATAAAACAGATGACAAAAAAGGCACTCAATTTTATTTATATGACAATACTCACGAGAACTTAGATGGAATCTATACCTATGATATGAAGAATTCATGGGGCAGCGAGAATTTTACACTTCCTGGTGTCCTCTACTCAAATAATAGCGCGTCCTTCAAAGATGATTATGACCGCGCAGCTGTCGATGCTCATTATAATTCCGAAGAAGTATATGAGTATTATCTTGAAGAGCATGACCGAAACTCCCTTGATGGAGAAGGGATGGCGATTAAATCTTCCGTCCATTTTGGGCAAAATTATAATAATGCCTTTTGGAATGGCCAGCAAATGACCTATGGTGACGGTGATGGCGACTTCTTCATTTCCCTCTCTGCCGGGCTTGACGTGGCCGCACACGAAATGACGCACGGCGTCACCACTCACTCAGCAGGGTTGCAATACCGCTTCCAATCCGGAGCTCTAAATGAGGCGTTCTCCGATATTTTTGGAGCATTAGTGGATGAAGAAGACTGGGAGATCGGGGAAGATATCATGGGTGAAGAAGCGAAAGCATCTGGCAGGACTTCCTTGCGCAGTCTGAGCAACCCGAGTAAATATTCCGTTGATCCAGAACTTGTTCCATATGGAAATGGGGAAGGGAAGTATCCTTCGCACATGGACGAATATTACGACCTTCCTCTTGACCTGGACAACGGCGGGGTTCATATCAACTCTTCCATCATCAACCATGCTGCCTACCTGACTGGGGAAATGATTGGGAAGGACAAGCTCGGCCAAATCTATTACCGCGCTTTAACAGTTTACCTGACTCCAACTTCTGACTTTAGCCATGCAAGACAGGCTCTGATTCAATCGGCTATTGATATTTACGGAGAAGGCAGTCCAGAGGTCAAGGCAACGGAAAGTGGTCTAAACCAAGTGGGCATTACGGAATAATTTCGTCATTGCTCCAGGCGCTTACAGCCGGCCGCGCTCGGCGGTAAGCGCTGATAAATCGCAAGCACACACAAAATCATCTCTTATCGTTTTGATAAGAGATGATTTTTTTGCAAGACAATGGCTGTTGCGGGCATAATGCTTTGTTCATAGGTTATCTTGAGGTGATAATTATGAAGAAAGTGATCTTGTTCGCTGACACAGGGATAGACGATGCGATGGCCTTAATCTATGCGCTGAGGAATCCTGACATTGATTTGTTAGCTGTTGTGAGCGGATATGGAAATGTGGAACGGGAGAAAACGTATCGAAATGTGGAGTATCTATTAGATCTTGCTAACCGCAGTGATATCCCGGTGATTTCGGGGTCTACGCGTCCGCTTAACGGGGAGGATCCTGTCTTTTTTCCGGATATTCATGGCGAGGAGGGGCTCGGTCCGATACAGCCGCCAATTCCTGAAGAACGTTATGCCAACCGTTCAAACTTTAGTAAATTGTTTCGAATCATTAAAGAGGACGACCCAAATGAAATTACGATCGTAAATGTTGGTCGTTGTACGTCTCTGGCCATAGCCTGGTATTTGAATCCTGAGGTGATGGGGGATATAAAGGAAACGTATGTCATGGGGGGAGCGTTTTTAGTGCCGGGCAATGCGACGCCGGTTGCGGAAGCAAACTTTTACGGTGACGCGATCGCGGCAAATTATATATGTCAGAATGTACCTGATTTAACTGTTATCCCGTTGAATGCAACGAGGGAGGCTTTGCTGACGCCAAGGGATGTAGAATTAATCGATGCCCGGACAGATTCACCGCTGCTCGATATCGTCGAGCCTATCCTTGATTTTTATTATGAAGTGTATCAAGAACTGGAACCTGGTATTGAAGGGACGCCACAGCATGATCTAGCTGCCTTGGTGGCCACTTTGGAGATACCGAGAATGTTTACGTATGAAAAGAGAGAAGTCCGGGTGCAGCATGAGGAAAGTTATGCGAATGGATTGAGCATTGCTGATTTTCGCCCTGGAACAACGGATTGTTCGGGAGATGGCTGTGTCCGTATTGCCACAGATTTAAATCGTGACCTGTTTGCTAATCATGTCATTGAAGTGTTGACGAATCAGAGGGGACGACGGAAACTTAGGCACAGAAGGCAAAAAAAATAACACAATGTGTGTTGTGTTTGACAGGACTCGTTTAATTCTTAAGGTGATTGTCTATGCTGAAGCGTAGGTGCACATCAACCGCAGGTAAGATCGCGATAGTAGGGCTAGTAAATATTTACCAATACCTTTTTATCAATTTTCGAAAAATTGGAAATATATCGCATCTTTTTCTAATCTTGTGATATACTCAAATCGCAAGTCCTATTCTCAGAATGAGTTCATCCTCTCGAGGGAGGTGGTAACTGTGAGTCCGTTTGAAGCGATAAGCCTCATGTTGAGCTTTGGAATGCTGATAGCGGTAATAATCCACAGAAAGCAATAGAACTCGTTTCGAACTCATTCTGACCTGATCCAAGGTGCCCCAACACCTTGGGTTTTTTTTATTACCACTCTGATTATATCGTGCTTTTCACTCAGTATCAAGATAATTTTTATGTCGATTTCATGTCGAGGAATTATGCCTTGAGCTAGACACATATCTTTAGACTATTTATTTATTCTTAAATGTATACTTCCTTTTTTAAAAAACAGTAAAACGTTTTCCATCTCTTTTTTGTGAAACGTAATTTCAGCGAAATATTCAGTCATAAATTCGTAATGAAAACTTAAGTTTAATTTTCGGTGGCGGGGAAATAGAATAGTAGTAAAACATTTCCATGTAGTTTCCATCACTTTTAAAGGACGGTGGTTGTAATGAAAGGGATTATTTTAGCTGGAGGAAGTGGAACAAGGCTGTCTCCAAGTACAGACTGTATTAATAAACATTTGCTAACGGTGTACGATAAGCCGATGGTGTACTATCCGTTATCGAATTTAATGTTAGCCGGCATCAAGGAGATTCTGATTATCAGTACCCCCGAGGATGTTCCGCGTTTTGAGAAGCTGTTAGGCGACGGTTCCTCGCTTGGCCTCTCCATCGAGTATAAAGCGCAGGAAGAGCCAAATGGGATTCCGGAAGCCTTTATCGTCGGGGAAGATTTTATCGGAAATGATGACGTTACGCTGATTTTAGGTGACAACATTTTCTATGGGCAAGGCTTGACGAACATTTTGAGAAAAGCTGTCCGCAACCATAAAGGAGCCACCGTTTTTGGCTATCGCGTCAAGGACCCGGGCCGATTTGGAGTGGTGGAGTTCGATGATCATCAGAAAGTTGTATCCCTTGAGGAGAAGCCTGATGATCCGAAGTCCGATTTCGCGGTTACAGGGCTGTATGTGTATGATAATCAGGTGGTCAAGATGGCCAAAAAGCTTAATTTCTCGGCCCGAGGCGAGCTTGAAATCACCGATGTGAATAAAAAGTATTTAGAAAAAGGCCAGCTCGATGTTGAACTGCTGGGAAGAGGATTTGCCTGGCTTGATGCAGGCACGCATGAATCCTTATTTGAGTCTTCGGAGTTTGTTAAAAATATTGAAAAGCGACAAGGATTTAAGGTTGCTTGTATCGAAGAAATTGCTTATTATATGGGCTACATTTCGAAAGAACGCTTGTATCAGATAGGTGAAACGATGAAAAAGAATGATTATGGCCAATACTTGATGGAAATTGCTAATCGCAAACATGTTCAGCAGTATTGGGACCAAATTGACCAGAATCCAGTGTTAGGACTGATTGAGAATGAGTAATAAAGCGCTCTTAGTGACAGGAGGAGCAGGGTTTATCGGCTCCAACTACATCACATCCTTTTTGGAAAAATACCCGGATTGGCAGCTCGTCAATCTTGATAAGCTTACCTACGCGGGAAATGTAGACAACCTGTCAGCCGTGAATGACTTAGACCGATACCATTTTGTTCACGGGGATGTAGCAGATGAAACAGTTGTAAATGAGATATTTAGAGTGTTTGACATTGAAGGCATTATCCACTTTGCCGCTGAATCTCACGTTGATAAATCAATTATGGACTCCAATCCATTCATTTTGACAAATGTGCTGGGTACAGGGGTCCTGCTTGAAGCGGCTCGTAAGGATTGGGAAGCAAAAGGGGTGCTGAAGGAGAGAAGATTCCATCATATCTCGACCGATGAAGTGTATGGATCATTGGAAGCAGAAGGGAAATTCACGGAGGAGACCCCTTACAATCCCCGTAACCCGTACAGTGCCACGAAGGCAGCGGCTAACATGCTCGTGAAAAGTTATTACACGACTTATGGGATGAATGTGGTGCTTTCAAGCAGTTCGAATAATTATGGACCGCGGCAGCATGATGAAAAGCTGATCCCGACGATTATTCGCAAAGCCCTCTCGCTTGAGCGAATTCCTATCTATGGAGATGGTATGAATGTCAGAGATTGGCTGTATGTGGGCGATCATTGTCAGGCGATTGATCGGATTTTTCATGATGGCGAAGCCGGGGAGAGTTACAATGTCGGCGGCGGGAATGAACGAACCAATCTTGAGCTGACTCATTACATTTGTGATCAGCTCGATCGAGTAAAACCACACTTTTTAGCGGAAAAAGATCTGCAGAGCTATCGCGAGTTGATCACCTTTGTAGACGATCGCCCGGGCCATGATAGGAGGTATGCTGTCGATGATTCTAAAATCCGCCGTCAGCTCGGCTGGTCGCCTCAGGTCAGTTATCTCGATGGCTTGAAAGACACAGTCGAGTGGTATGTAACGAAATGGGAGGAAGTCTTGCAATGATCTCAGTTGTCGTTCCTATTTATGGGTGTGATGGATGTATGCACGAACTGTGCAGCCGCATCCAGCAAACGATGGCCCATATGTCTATGAACTATGAAATCCTGCTTATTAATGATGCCAGTCCAGACCAGTCTTGGGGAACGATACAGCAGCTTAGTGAATCAAACCCTCATATAAGAGGGTTTGATTTGTCGAGGAATTTTGGCCAGCATCGAGCTATTACAGCTGGCCTTGACCTTACGCGGGGAGATTATGTTGTCGTGATGGACTGCGATTTGCAGGACCAGCCGGAAGAAATCGAGAAGTTATATAAAAAGGCGTTAGAAGGTTATGAAGTCGTCTTTGCCACACGAGTTGTCAGGCAGGATGGGTTCTTCAAACGCTTATCTTCTAAACTCTTTTATAAAGTCTATGATTACCTGACAGATCGCTCCTCTGACTATACGATTGCTAACTTTAGTATTTGTTCACGAAATGTGATTGATAGTTACCGGCAAATGCGGGAACAGAATCGATTCTTCCCTCTGTTTATAAAATGGATGGGGTTTAAAACGACCAGTGTTCCAGTCGAGCATAGCAAGCGGTCTGAAGGGAAATCTTCGTATAACTTAAAGAAAATGATAACCTTAGCAACTGATGTCATTATCTCGCAATCGAACAAACCGCTGAGATTATCGATTCAATTTGGATTTCTAATTTCGTTAGGATCCTTTTTGTATGGAATGTACTTAATCTTTAAATACTTTTTCCTAGCCCAGCCAGTTCCAGGATGGACCAGTGTGATGGTCTCCCTCTACTTTATCGGGGGGTTAATATTCTTTAATTTTGGCGTACTAGGACTGTACCTTGGCAAAGTATTTAATGAAACGAAAGGAAGGCCGCTCTATATAATCAGAGATGTAACCAACGAACAGGAACGGGATGAGGTGATAGGATGACGCACTATTTGAAGCAAACACCATGGGACGAAAGAACGCTTGAGATTCCTACGTATGAGCTGACTTCTGCGGAGCCGGAAGCGCTTGAGCAAGCGGAGAAGACAGAGGGCCATTTCACGGTAAAAGTAGACCCGTTACTCGATAAAAAAAGGCTGGATCAGTATGGGTTTTATTACACCGACACTTTGATAACACCGGTGTGTAAACGGGATCAGCTTCGTGTTTTTGAAAAAGAGGGCATTACGATTTCGTCGTCCGGTGACAAGCAGACGATTTTGGACATTGCTGAACAGGCCTTTGTGCATGGCCGCTTTCATAGAGACTTTCAAATTCCTAATTCGCTAGCAGATCTAAGGTATGCCCGCTGGCTCGAGGATCTGATTGATCAAAAACAAGTGTATTACCTTTACTATCAGGATGAGATTGCAGGCTTCTTTGGCTTTGACGGAAACAAGGTGCTGCTGTTAGGCATGGACAAAGCATTCACGAACCGCGGGCTGGCCAAACCGTTTACGAGTCAAGCCTGTTTAAGGTTATTGTCGCTCGGCTATGAGGAGTTATTTACATCCGTATCAGCTATTAATATGGTTTCTCTAAATCTATTTACTTCCATTGGGTTTAAGCTAACAGGATCGGTTGATGTTTATCATAAACTGAATGGAAAGCCTTTGACGGACTAAGATCATGGGCTACTTTTATATTTTGGGGACCATTGTATTTACCGTTTATGGCCAGCTTATGCTGAAGTGGAGGATTGAAAAGTACGGAAGTCTTCCGGCAGATGTGAAAGATAAAATCCTCTTTTTACTGCAGCTGCTTCTTGATCCATTGATTTTGTCAGGGTTTCTATCCGCTTTTATCGCTTCGATATTTTGGATGGGGGCTATGACAAAGTTTGATATTAGTTATGCTTACCCATTCATGAGTCTTTCTTTTGTACTTGTATTCGTTCTGTCTGTATTTCTGTTCCAGGAACCCGTTACGTTATATAAAGTAATCGGGCTGGGATTTATCGTAACAGGCATCATTATAACGAGCCAATCTGTGTGAGGTGACGAGCTGTGATTCCGTTTAATAAACCATGTGTGTTAGGCAAAGAGAAAGACTATATAGCGAAAGCGATTGAACACAACCATAAATTATCGGGGAATGGACCGTTCGGAGAATCCTGTAAAAGCTGGCTGGAACAGCAGCTGGACTGCCCGAAAGTCCTGTTAACCCCTTCATGCACAGCTTCTCTAGAAATGGCCGCGATCTTACTTGATATCGAAGAAGGTGACGAGGTGATCATGCCCTCGTATACCTTCGTTTCAACGGCTAATGCCTTCGTATTGCGAGGGGCAAGTATTACGTTTGTAGATGTTGATCCAGCGACAATGAATATTGATCCGGAGCTGATTGTTCAGGCTGTGACCGAGCGAACGAAAGCTGTCGTCGTCGTTCATTATGCCGGGGCACCTTGTGAAATGGAACGGATCATGGAGGTTGCTGATCGGCATCATTTGTATGTGATTGAAGATGCAGCTCAGGCGCTGATGAGTACGTACAAAGGCAAACCGCTCGGTACATTCGGTCATTTTGGCACGTTGAGCTTCCACGAAACGAAAAATTATACGTGCGGGGAAGGTGGAGCCTTACTGATTAATGATCCGGACTACATTGAACGAGCTGAGATTCTCCAGGAAAAAGGGACGAACCGTTCTCAATTCAAGCGAGGGCAGGTGGATAAATACACGTGGCAGGACATCGGTTCTTCTTTTTTGCTGAGTGAATTGAACGCTGCTTATCTGTACGCACAACTGGAAGAAGCGGAGACGATTTTGCAGGATCGTATGAAAACATGGGATTACTATAAACAAAGTCTTGAACCGCTTGTCAGGGGCAACGTGATCGAAACCCAGCCTGTTCCTGCGAATGGGGACCATAATGCTCACATGTTTTACCTAAAGGTGAGGGACGAATCAGAACGTGCTGCTTTGATCGCTTATTTGTCAGACCAGGGCATAATGGCGGTCCCTCATTATGAACCCTTGCACTCTTCTAAAGCTGGTAACGTGTACGGCAAGTTGGCAGGGGAAGATACTTATACGACAAAAGAGGGCGAAAGACTGCTGCGATTACCTTTATATTTTGGCATGGAGAAAGAGGTCGTCGAACATGTTGTCCACCATATCGAGAACTATTTCCACTCATAAATGGGCCGCATTGGCCTGTTTACTTATTATTGCTTATTTACTGCCTTATTTCATCCTCGGTGAGGATACGCATATTCGCGTCCATGATAACTTGGATTCAAATATCGTCTGGTATAAAATGCTGGCGGAAAGCGGACAGATCTTCGCTCCGCCTAGTACCACACTGCCCTATGCAATTAACGGGCTGCCCCGCAGTGCCTTATCTTCAAGCCTTGATTTGATGGTCTGGCTTTACGTCTGGTTTGAACCGTTTACGGCGTATACCATTAACCAGACGATCATGCGATTTGTCGCTTTTTTCGGGATGTATGGATTACTGCGCTACTTCTTTCGATCCAGTCAGAAATCGAACCTGATCGCTGCCGGAGCAGCACTTTGCTTCGCCATCCTGCCCTTCTGGCCGTCAGGAGCCCTGTCGATTGCCGGGCTGCCTCTGGCACTATGGGCCTTTCTTAAGGTTCGCGAACATGGTAAGCATACACCTGTAGGTTATTGGCTGATCATTGGACTGCTGCCTTTTCACTCCAGTCTTATCCTATCGTTCGTATTCTTTCTTTCGTTAATGGCGTTGTTGTGGGTGATCGACTGGGTTCGAATGAAGCAGGTCAATCTGGCATTATTTCTGGCTCTTGCTCTCATGAGCTCGATTTATTTGATCAAAAACTATTTAGTCATCATCTCGATGTTTTTTTCAGAAGGATTTACGTCCCATCGTGCGGAGTTTGATCTTGGTCACAATAGTTTCGGCGATACATTAAACCTTTTCAGTGAAAATTTCCTAACAGCCCACACCCATGATATGAGCGTTCATCTTCAGGTGATTTTGCCGGCGATCGTCTTGGCTGTTTTTGTGGCCTTTTTCAAAAAAATACGGTTTGATTACCTGGCGCTAGCGATGCTGGCAAATTTTCTGCTATCTCTCTGGTACGCGTTTTGGTATTGGGAAGGCATGCGCGTACTGAAAGATGCATCGATGATTTTTAATACGTTCAATTTCAGCCGCATCCATTTCCTTTCACCGGTGATTTGGTATATTGCCTTTGCCCTCGCTCTTGTGATCTTAATGAAGTATGTCAAATGGGGAAAGTGGATCGTCGCCAGTTTGATCATTTTGCAACTCATGGTCCTGTTCCCGTTAAATGAAGAAACAAAATACAGCAGAATCGGAACACCCACGTTTGAAGAGTTTTATTCACAAGAGCTGTTTGCAGAGATTAAACAATATATCGGCAAAGATCCGGAGGACTATCGTGTGGTCAGCATAGCGATGCATCCGACGATCGCGCAATATAATGGGCTGTACACATTGGATACGTACAATGTGACATACCCGTTGTCGTATAAACATCAATTTCGCCAGATCATTGCACCAGAACTTGCGAAGAACCAAACACTGGAAAGCTATTTTGATACATGGGGCGGGAGACTGTACATGTATATAGCTGAGCTTGGGAAAGATTACTTGTTCAGCAAAAACAGTGATGAAGTCATTGACCAGCTTGACATCAATACAAAACAGCTCCATGACATGGGCGGTGATTATGTACTCTCCGCACTTCCAATTAGCAATCATCAGGAACTAGGGCTCGTGTTTGAACAGTCCTTCGAGAACGCATCCTCTCCTTGGAAAATTTACTTGTATCGAGTTGAAGTTTAACACTTGAGGGCATACTATTTGCGAATGAGGCTGGGACATAAGTAAATCTCTAAAGTAAAAGACGAACGCAGTGCTGTGTAAGCGAAGTATATTTTCACAGGGATTATATACACCATTTACAGTTTTACTTAGTTCGGATTTTCATATGATAAAGATACTTTTGTTCCAACCTCAGATCATTCAATAGCAACAATTGGCCACAGCGTAGAAAAATGTACGGTCAAGAACACGGAACTGTTATAATGTAGAAGAAGTTTCGCCGAAGGAGGATTTTTTGATGGAAGATTTATTGCAGTTAAAAGGAAAACATATTGTCATTATGGGCGTGGCCAATCAAAGAAGTATAGCTTGGGGTGTCGCTAAGTCTTTGCATAAAGCGGGTGCCAAACTAATTTTTACATATAGAAAAGAACGTTCGTTTAAAAAGCTGGAAAAGCTGTTGGACGACAGTGGTATAGATGCTGAACTGGTGGTGCCTTGTGATGTGAATGAAGATCAGAGCATTCAGCAGGCTTTCGAGCAAATAGGCGAGAAATTGGGTGTGATCCATGGTCTCGTCCATTCTGTTGCTTCAGCGCCGACGGAGGATTTAAAGGGTGACTTTATTGATACCTCAAGGGATGGATTTGCGGCCGCGCAGGATTCAAGCGCATATTCACTCGTAGCTGTCACAAAAGCAGCCAGACCATTTATGACGGAAGGCGGTTCGATTCTGGCGATGAGTTATTTAGGAGCAGAGCGTGTCGTAGGCGGATACAACGTGATGGGAGTGGCGAAAGCTTCGTTGGAAGCCTCTGTGAAGTATCTCGCATCTGAAATTGGCGGCAGTCAGATTCGTGTTAATGCCATTTCAGCCGGGGCAATCAGGACGATTTCTGCCAAAGGCGTTCCTTCTTTTAATGAAATCCTTCATCAAATTGAAGAAACGTCACCTTTAAAACGCAATGTAACCCAGGAAGACGTTGGGGATATGAGTGTAGCGATGATGAGTGCCTTATCGAGAGGGGTAACTGGGGAAATCGTCTACGTGGATTCGGGCTACAATATCCTTGGTTGATAACTGGACGCCCTATTGAATGAAAGGGCGTCTTTTTATGTGGTTGAGACACTTGCTAATTTTTACTTTCCACGGGCATTGATTTCATAAGCAACTCGGACTCCCGATTCAATGGCCCCTTCCACCCAGCCATGAAACGAAGAAGTATGTTCGCCGGCAAAGTGGAGCCGCCCTTCCGGCGTGCTGATGGCATCACCAAAATAGTTAATTTGATGTGGTGTGAACAGTGTGAAACATCCTGCTGAATAAGGATTCTGAGCCCAGTCGAAAGCGTAAGCCTGCAAGTATTGCTGATAGACGACAGGCCCGTAGATTTTGGCTAAATCTTTCAGCACATAAAACACAAAATCCGATTCTGTTAAACTCGTCCATAGCAAAGCGTTTTGGCCCCAGCTGTAACTTGCAAGCAACACTCCCGGCCCGGGGCATCCCTCGTTATGGCTGGGAACATAGGAAAACATGGCAGATAAATCGGTAATCGCGTTGCCCGCGTTCATTTTTTCCCAGAACCGATGTTTAAATTCTATCCCAATTTTTACCGCGGGGACGCTCGGCAGTGATCGGATCGCCTTCCATTTTTTAAAAGAAATCGATTGATAAGGCTGGACATCAATAAATTGAAAAACGGTAAACGGCATTGCTATAATGCTATAGTCACTCGTAAAACACTGTCTCTCATTTGTCCGCGGGTTGCGTGTTTCGATCGACACTCCTGTACTGGTTTGGGTAATGCGTTCCACCTTATGGTTGTACCGAATGTCCTGGTGCAATTCAGGAAGAAAAGACATTGGAAGCTGATCATTACCTCCGCAAATTTCGAAAAATTGAGTATCTGCATTAAAGATGGGATAAATGATGTCAGTCAGAATATCGACAAAAGAGAATTCCGGAAATCCTTCGATCCCGAGCAGGACCATAATCATCCGGATGGCTACAGGTGAAAGAGAAGGGCCAAGAGGGTTATATCGTAAGTAGTCTCCCATAGAATAGTTAGCGAACTGTTCTTTTAATTCTTCTTGTTCCTGCGGCGAACTGTTGTTATACAAATCAAGAAAAGGCTGTACGGCTGATAAAAATAACTCAGATGCCGTTTGACCTTTTTCCCATTCTTCAAGGGGAAACTTTAGAACATCCGGGTACTGTTCGTAATATTGCCGAGTGGTCAGAATGTTATTTACATAAATCAAGTCTTGTGGTGTACTATTGTTAAATTGATTCACTTGGAGCCCGAATCGCTTAACATACTCAACTACCAGAGAGTGAGTGCTGGGAATGCGCATGGCCCCAAGTTCAATGTAATTGTTGCAGGCAAACGGCTCACGTAGAGTGAAAACTTTGCCGCCAGGCCGGTCATTCGCCTCAAGCACAATCACATGATGACCAGCCCGCTTCAGCAAAGATGCAGACACGAGTCCCGCCATCCCGGCCCCAGCGATTATGACGGTTTTGGGTGGACCAGCAGGTGGTAAACCGTCTCTAATGATGGTGATCATATCATCGGGATAGGTTAAGTCTGCAAAATTTTTCATGGACATAGACATCCCTCCTTTTTCCATTTTACGAAAAGGGCAATGTAGTTATGCCAGTTCCACATGTGCTCAGTGAGGGATGAAACGACGCTGTACATCGTATAAATATATTAGGAGGTTCAACACCACTATGGAGGATTTACTGCTTTCCATTATTAATGATTATGGATATATAGGAATCTTTGTATTAATTGCTTTAGAAAATATTTTCCCCCCGATCCCATCAGAAGTGATCTTAACGTTTGGCGGGTTCGTCACGACGAATACCCCCTTATCAGTGGTAGGGGTCGTTATTAGTTCAACGCTTGGTTCGGTCTTCGGAGCAGTCGTTTTATACGGAGTAGGTTTGCTGCTCGATGTCGAACGCCTTGAGAAAATCATTGACAGATGGGGAAAAGTTCTCCGTTTAACGAAGAAGGATATTTATAAAGCTGATGCCTGGTTTGACAAGTACGGGCCCTGGACAGTATTCTTGTGCCGCTTTGTTCCGCTTATCCGCAGCCTGATTTCCATTCCGGCCGGGATGTCTAATATGAATTTCGCGGCCTTCCTTGCCTTAACAACGCTTGGTACATTGATTTGGAACACGGTGCTTATTCTAATTGGAGCCTCTGTCGGAGATTCCTGGCACAGCATCGTCAACTATATGGACATTTACTCAAATATCGTGTATGTAATTCTAGCGATTCTATTTGTGCTTGTAGTGATCTGGTATGTAAGAAAAGTGAGAAAAAGGTAAGCAGAGAGGGATCGTCCGCGAAGCTGACATTCAGATCGTGGACGTATCCTCCGTTTTATTTTATAATCGGTACGGAAGCTTATCTACATATTATGTTAGAAGGAGTGAAAGCACGTTGAGTAAAACCTTAATATTTGGTCATAAAAACCCAGATACAGATACGATTTGTTCGGCGATCGTCTATGCCGATTTGAAGAAAAAACTCGGATTTGATGTGGAAGCCGTACGCCTGGGTGAAGTAGGAAGCGAAACCCAGTTCGCATTAGAGAAATTTAACGTGGAAGCACCGCGTCAAGTGGACACCGTGTCGAACGAAGTAGATCAGGTGATCTTAGTCGATCATAACGAGCGTCAGCAAAGTGCGGAAGACATTGATGAAGTCCAAGTCCTTGAAGTCATTGACCATCACCGGATCGCCAACTTCGAAACAAATGGACCACTTTACTACCGTGCGGAACCAGTTGGCTGTACCGCCACGATCTTGAATAAACTTTACAAAGAAAACAATCAGCAAATCAGCCAGCCTATGGCAGGATTAATGCTATCTTCTATTATTTCTGATTCCCTGCTGTTTAAATCACCAACGTGTACAGAACAAGATGTGGAAGCGGCAAAAGAGTTAGCTGAAATCGCCGGCGTTGACGCCGAACAGTATGGCCTGGACATGCTTAAAGCAGGTGCTGATATTAGCGATAAGTCAGCTGCCGACTTGATATCCCTTGATGCGAAAGAGTTTTCTATGGGTGAATCAAAAGTAGAAATTGCTCAAGTTAACACTGTTGATACAGCCGATGTGCTGGCTCGTAAAGGCGAGATTGAATCAGCAATTGAAGGGGTTGTACAAGACAAAGGTCTTGACTTATTCGTGTTTGTCATTACAGATATTCTTACTAATGATTCCACTGTTGTGGCAATTGGCGAGAAGCGTGATGTAGTCGCAGATGCCTTTAATGTAACACTTGATGGGAACCAGGCTGTTCTTCAAGGTGTTGTATCTCGTAAAAAACAAATTGTACCACCGCTTAATGAAAAGTTACTATAAGATTGAAAAGGGATCCGCAGCTCGTTGAGGTGCGGATCCCTTTTTAATTGGATATTTTGAAGGGAATATGCATAGTCATGATTATATTGTCGGTATCCGCACTACATGGAACCGAGAATAACGATAAGAAGGCTTTTGAAAACGGAATAAAAGAGTATAGATAACCTCTGAGATGCCAGTTTTGCTGTCATAACAGCTTTAGTGATAAAAAGGGTGAAGGATAGTTGCGTTAATATTATTAGGTGTGGGATTGCAATAATCGTTTTTAGTAAGGGGGAATGGTTTTAATGAAAAGAATTCCACTAACAATGGTGAGAAAAGATTTGTTGGATATTCCTGAATATAGACTTCCGGCTGGATTTCGAATTAGATTGTTTAGAAAAGGCGACGAACACAACTGGGCTAAAATCGAAGCAAGCGTAGATGAATTTTCAAATGAGGACTCTGCACTAAAACACTTCAATAAAGAGTTTGGACCACATATTGATGAGATGACAAAGCGTTGTGTATTCATTGAGAATGAAAAAGGCGAGGAGATAGGAACAGCTACAGCATGGTATGGCGACTTAAGAGGCGATGGTGAAATATCGGGCAGGATACATTGGGTAGGTATTGTTCCCGAATATCAAGGAAAAAAACTTTCGAAACCATTACTGAGTGCAGCTATGAATCTTTTGGACCGCTACCACTCAAAAGCTTACCTTACGTCTCAAACTACAAGTTTTCAAGCCGTCAATATGTACTTGAACTATGGATTTGAACCTTTAATGACATCTGAAAGTTGTTATGAAGCCTGGACCTTATTGGAAGATACTTTAAATCGGAAAATATTGGATGAAAATGGGGGTTCTATTTAAAAATATCATTCATTTCTGTAAGAATAAGCCACTCATCTGAGTGGTTTATTTTATTTGGCAGTTCACATTTTTCAATTCCACCAATAGACCTTCTATTTGCTGATATCTGTCTGAAATACAGCACACCAAAAGCAAATATCTCAAAAGTAATTTGAAAAGTTTTACTTTATTTGAAACCGGTTTCCATTTCATCCCGTACTACTGATAACGAAGGATGGGGAGGAAGTATGATGAAGAATAAAAGTTTCACCAGGTTGTTTGTTGTGATCTGGTCAGTACTTTCATCTGTTTCACTAATAGGGTGTTCGGAAGAAGGTGGGCAAATAAACGATGAACTGATCACTTTACAGGAATATAGTCAACTGGATCGCGGTATGACTTATGAAGGGGTCGTTAAGATAATTGGTGGTGAAGGAAAAAGTATGAGCGAGAAGGGAGAAGGCACAACTGAACAAACATTAAACTATGTATGGGATGGGGCAGCCCCTAACTCTTTTGTATCGGTGAGCTTTTAAGAAGGTAAGTTATTAACAACTATGCAAAAAGGCTTTAACTAAGTAAGTCCCACTAATCAAAGTCTTTCAGGATTAAAGGAAGCAAAAGAAGGACGTGTGAGATCAATGGTGAAAGTGGTTAAACCAAAATCTTTCCTCTTAAAAGGGGGAACAAGAGCTGTTCTATTATTACATTCATTCACGAGTACTACTCGTGATATGAGGCAGCTAGGGAGATATTTGAACGAAAAGGGGTATACATGTTATGCCCCTATTTATGAAGGTCATGGGTTATCCCCTGAACAATTAATTCTCAAGAATCCAAGTGATTGGTGGAGAAGCATAGAAGAAGGTTATCGCTTTTTAAAAAAGGAAGGGCACCAGCATATTGCGGTCGTCGGGCTATCCTTAGGGGGTGTTTTTGCGTTAAATGTTGGACAGATATTTAAAGTCAATGGAATTGTAATCATGTCTGTGCCGTATAAAAGAGAGGTCAGTTCATTAAAAGCTCGTGTTCTAAAATTTGCTGAAACTTACAAACAATTTGAAGGAAAAGAAGGGCAGCAAATCACGAATGAAGTAGATGAATTAGAAAGGCAGCCTTTAGAAAACCTGATTTTGTTGAAGAATTATATTGATCTGACGATGAAAGACTTAGAGAAAGTTAACACACCTATAAGCATTATGTATGGAGAGTTGGATGAACCGTTATATAAAGAAAGTGCAAAATCTATACAACATCATGTCTCTGCGGGGAATAAAAGTGTCAAAAGTTATCCTAATTCTAAGCACTTAATGACATTAGGACAAGACCAAGAAGTAATTCAAACAGACGTTTTGACCTTTCTAGAGAACTTAAAATGGTAATGTTTGGTTTAATAAAAAGAGCAATAATCCAAAATGGGTCATTGCTCTTTTTTAAAAGACGTCTCATCATTCTTGGAAAGCTGTACCAAAGGCTGCTTCATAAAGTAAATCGCTCTCTATAGATATCATGGAGCCATATTTTAAAGGGATTGTATATTTATGTCGAGATTGTAAAAGTTATACTTAAAGGAACGGAACAAGTTGGTAATCCATCACCTTCTCAATTATTCATAATTGACCATGAAAAGTTCGCCATATTGTTTTCGATCCTATCACCCTCAATAATGATTTAGAAAACTGACAGGCTTGGGAAACTATATTTAAAGGAGGTTTTCATTTTGTCGAAGGAAAAAGATAATTCCGCTTCAAATGGAAAGGACATGGAACGCGAGACGTTAACAACACGTCAGGGCCGTCCTGTAACGGATAACCAGAATATCCGCACGATTGGAAATCGTGGTCCAGCCACACTTGAGAATTACCATTTTATCGAAAAAATTTCCCATTTTGACAGGGAAGAGGTACCGGAGCGTGTGGTGCATGCACGAGGATCTGGAGCCTTCGGATACTTTGAAACGTATGGGAAGGTTGGGGATGAACCAGCAGAGAAGTATACTCGAGCGAAAGTGTTTTCGGGTGCCGGGAAAAGAACACCCCTAATGGTTCGTTTCTCAACAGTGGCAGGAGCGAAAGATTCACCGGAAACAGATCGAGATCCACGTGGCTTTGCGATAAAAATGTACACCGAAGATGGAAACTGGGATCTGGTGGGGAACAACTTGAAAATTTTCTTTATTCGTGATGCGATGAAGTTCCCTGATATGATTCACGCATTTAAAGCTGATCCTGCTTCGAACGTGCCAGATCCTCGGCGGATGTTCGACTTTGTTTCTCGTTCACCTGAGGCTACGCATATGATTACATTCGTGTTCTCTCCATGGGGTATTCCAGCTACATACCGCCATATGCAGGGTTCTGGTGTAAACACCTATAAATGGGTAAATGACAAAGGCGAGGCTGTCTTGGTGAAGTATCACTGGGAGCCGAAGCAAGGCATCCGTAACTTAACACAAGAAGAGGCAAGTGCTATTCAAGCGAAGAACGTCGCTCATATGACACAAGATTTATATGAAGCGATCGAGAACGGAGATTATCCGGAATGGGAACTCTTTGTGCAAATCATGGAGGATGACTACCATCAGGAACTCGATTTTGATCCGCTCGATGATACGAAACTTTGGCCGGAGGATAAGTTCCCATGGCTGCCAGTGGGACGTATGGTCCTTGATCGCAATCCAGAAGATTTCCATGCGGAGATTGAGCAGGCTGCCTTCGGTACCGGGGTTCTTGTCGATGGAATGGACTTCTCAGATGATAAAATGCTGCAAGGTCGTACCTTCTCATACTCCGATACGCAGCGCTATCGTGTAGGTGCCAACTATTTAAATTTGCCTGTGAACGCATCGAAAGCGTCTGTTCGGACGAACCTTCATCGCGGCCAGATGGACACCCGCGACCCGAAAGAGTCTGGAGATAATCCACATATTAACTATGAGCCATCGATGGTGGGCGGCCTTCAGGAAGCAAGTGATGAAGATCGACACCCGCACCGCCCAACGTTTAATGAGGCAGCTATGAGTGCACCCATTGATCGTCCCAATAATTATGGCCAAGCGGGCGAAACGTACCGCAGCTTTGAAGATTGGGAGCGCGATGAATTGATCAATAACCTCTCTGATGCGCTTGCGATATGCGACAAGCGAATTCAAGAAGCCATGGTTGAACACTTCACACAAGCCGATGAAGAATATGGCCGCCGTGTGAAGGAAGGAATCGAAAAGAAAGTGAAAGAAATCCAGGAAATGAAGGACGAAGACAAAGTTCCAGGCCGTGAAGCTATTAAATCAAAATATGGAGAAGGTTCATTAGCTGAGAACGAAGCAGCAAAAGATGCAGTGAAGAAAAGCCACGAATCTGATCCTTATTAATAGAGGCTGCAGCGAGTCAGTAATTTGTCTGAAATCCTTGTAACCTTTTCGTGAAAAGTATAGGGATCAAACTACTTACAGAGCCTGTTTTGCAGATAGCAGGCTCTGTATCTTTTCATTGGATTAAGACATCCGATCTAGCTCCAAAGGCAAAAACGCATATTCTCCATGCTTCACAATTTCACATTTACGAATTGGAATTGGATGTTTAAAAATAGGCCCATCTATTACTGTGGTATGGAATTCTCCACCTTCTCCGCAAGGGTCAATCCCACGAGTTTCAAGCTCCTTCACGTATTCATGGGTTAACGTTCGTCCTAGATCAGATTCTCGCATTCCTAATGATACATTAACAGTTACAATGATTGTTATAAATCCTAGGTGAATGAACTCTTCGACAGCTTCACGATGGTTCATGTCCCATAACGGCATCCCAAGCTTTAATCCAGCCTTCTCCGTAACCTTTTCATGCCAACAGCCATGAGCAGGGATATCTAAATCTCCCGTTACTAACACTTCTGCACCATTATGTTTAGCTGTTCTTAAAAGGCGTATAAATACTTTTTCATAATCTGTCCAGCTTGCAGCTGCAGTATAGACTGGCAAACCTATAGAATCAGCTTGAAAACGTATGAGTTCCGGAGGCATTCCATGGGATCTGGAACGTTTTCCTTCTTCCTCCAGCATGACGATCAGTCCAACCGCTTCTCCGACCTTCGCAGCTTTATATAGAGCTAAGACACTATCTTTGCCACCGCTAAAAGAAGCTATAAATTTATGCCCGCGAGCATTATTTTTCCAATCCATTACTTTTAACATTCATATCTTTCCCCTTTATTCTAATAACTTTTTCACGATTTCTTTAATTACATTATTTTATATAAGGGTATCATAACTCTATTGTGTTTGAGTCTATCTCTATTGGATCTTATAGATAAGCTTTTACGTCATAAAAGGTTTATTTATAAAGAGATCGTGATCATGGAGCATCTATTAAGTGGATATTTATGTTAATGTGAGGGTGTGAATGAAAAGAGTAGCTTAGACCGTAAAGTCAGGTGGTTCATTTTTATTAACTTTACTTATTTATAAACTTCTTATTTCATGACATTAATGTAGGCTTTTTTCATACAATGTTTTGGGGTGAAAAAAATGCCGATCGTAAAATACACAAGTAAAGATGTTGCTCTAATGGCAAGGATGATGAGAGCCGAAGCCGTAGGGGAAGGGAAACAAGGGATGTTGTATGTCGGAAATGTGATTGTTAATCGGGATAAAGCAGATTGTTTAGATTTTGGTGATGTAAGAACAATTCGTGAAGTCATTTTTCAAGTACAGGGAGGAAATTATTCTTTCGAAGCAGTGCAAAAGGGAAGTTTATTTTATAAAAGAGCGAGAGATGTTGAGAAAAGATTAGCAAAAAAGAATTTGAATTTTTGGAGACAGCACCCGGCGAAATATGCGCTTTGGTATTTCAATCCATTTGCTGCTGAATGTCCTCCAACATGGTACGGTGAACCTTTAACGGGTCGGTATAAAAATCATTGTTATTATGAACCGGCAGCCGGAACATGCCCTAGTGTTTATTGAGTTATGGTTGTATTTCTCTACTTTTAAAGATGAAGGCATTGACTCATGAAGATAAGGGTGCCAAAAGCTGAAGACGTTGAGCTTAATAATTTTTGAATACAAGTTCTCTTGGAAGAGCGCAATTCGATGTAGTGAATTGCGCTCTTTCTTTGTGTCCAATTATTGACAAAACTCAGAAAGGTACATATGCTAGTTATATAAATAATCAAACAAATATTTGAATGTAGGTGATGAAATGTCAGAGGAGATTTTGAAAAGCAGTACAAAGGATACATGTGATACGTTTTGTTTTGATGAACAGAAGGTGGAGCGGCTTCAACCTCAAATAGATGAGGTTGAAGGAGTAGAGTTAATCTTTAAAGCGTTATCCGATGCTACACGACTCAAGATAGCGTATGCCCTAACGTTAGATGAGGAATTATGTGTGTGTGATGTCGCGAATATTATCGGATCAACTACGGCTACTGCTTCTCACCATTTGCGCCTATTACGGAATATGAGATTAGCCAAGTATCGCAAAGAGGGGAAATTGGTATTCTATTCCTTGGCAGATGAGCATGTCCACCAGCTCGTTTCGATTGCGATGATTCACTCTAAAGAAGGATAAAAGGTTAATAAGACATCTTATAAACTGAACATTTATCGGGATTAGTGGAGGAATTGATATGAGTAACTCACGAGAACAAATTCATAAAAATGGTTGCACAGGTGAGGATTGTTCATCAGAGGAAACACAAACAACTGCAGCCTCGGAAAGAACTCCTTCATGCTGCGAAGAGGAAACTCAAGTAGCAGCTCCACCTTCTGCTTGCTGCGGGAATGATGATTGTGGGGAAGATGACTTAACCACTAGCCATGGACAAAGTGGAAAGTCGCTTGAAACATTGGAGTATCAGGTGAAAGGGATGGATTGTCCTTCTTGTGCGGCTACCATTGAGAAAGGGCTTAAGAAAACAAAAGGAGTAGAGACGGTTCAAGTCAACTACGGTACTGGTAAATTGACTGTCGGGGCTGATTTTTCCTTAGATTCAGAGCAGATCCCGAAACAGGTCCGAAAATTAGGGTTTGAGGCTGAGTCTGTTCCTGCAAAAGCAAGGAAGAATACGCAAACCTACAAGGTTGAGGGGATGGATTGTGGTTCCTGTGCCATGACAATTGAAAAGCACCTTACTAAAAACCCGAAGGTAAAAGAGGTACGTGTGAATTTTTCTACAGGGAAAATGCAAATTAACCACGATACCACTGACGAGGATGTTGTAAAGGAAGTAGAAAAAGCTGGTTTTAGCGCTTCTCTTGAATCAAGCGGGGGGAAACAAACAGAAACGGCTGACAAGAAGCAAGGAGTGTCTCTAACAACCCTTTCAGGTCTCTTCTTAGCCTTTGGATTCATTGGTTCTTTTGCTGCCATTTCACCAAACTTAAGTGTGATTTTGTATGGTGCATCTATTGTCATTGGCGGCTATAAGCCTGCAAGAAGTGCTTTTTATGCTATCAAAAGTGGATCACTGGATATGAATGTCCTCATGGCATCGGCAGCCATCGGAGCGGCATTGATTGGGGAGTGGTTTGAAGGAGCAATGGTTGTTTGGTTGTTTGCATTAGGAAATACATTGCAAAACCGGTCTATTGAACGAACAAGGGAATCGATTCGGAGTTTAATCAACCTTGCCCCTTCTGAAGCATTCGTGAAAATCGGGGATGATTTGGTACGTAAACTTGTAGAAGACGTGTCCGTAAATGATACAATCGTGATCAAACCGGGGGAGAAGATTCCCCTTGACGGAAGGGTTATTTCAGGCTCCTCAAGTGTCAACCAAGCTCCCATAACAGGAGAATCAATGCCTGTTGATAAGGAATACGGCGACACGGTATATGCGGGAACGGTAAATGAGAGTGGATCCTTAGAGGTTCACGTTACGAAACTAGTCGAAGATACAACGATTGCTAAGATTATTCATCTCGTAGAGGAAGCCCAAGAGCAAAAGGCCCCGACCCAGGCGTTTGTGGATCGCTTTGCAAAAATTTATACACCGATTGTTTTTGGCCTGGCCTTACTATTGATGATCTTTCCTCCTTTAATTGGACTCGGGGCTTGGGGAGAATGGATTTATAAAGGAATTGCTTTATTGGTCGTTGCATGTCCTTGTGCTTTAGTCATTTCCACTCCTGTAGCTATTGTATCGGCCATTGGAAATGCGGCTAAAAATGGCGTTTTAATCAAAGGAGGTACTTTCTTAGAAAAAGCAGGAGCTATTAAAGCGATGGCTTTTGACAAGACAGGAACTTTGACAGAAGGGAAGCCTAAAGTATCCGAAGTGCTATCTTTACATGGCGATCAAGAGGAACTAGTAAGGATTACACGAACCATTGAAGAACACTCTACCCATCCGATCGCTCAAGCAATCTCGTCCTATGCTGCTGAACGGAACATTTCTGTGAGAAATGGAAGATCCTTCAAAAACCTTGTCGGCAGAGGGGCCCAAGCCACCATAGACGGAGTGGAGTACTTCGCTGGCAATCCTAAGTTGTTCCATGAAATGAATGTGTCTCTGACGAATTTAGAAGATCGGATTCAGTCCTTACAGCAGGAAGGAAATACGCTCGTACTGGTAGGGACTCGTTCAGAGGTTGTAGGAGTGATCGCTGTTGCTGATCCTACCCGGGGGATTACCGTTCAGGCCATTCAAAAGCTAAAGAGTGTTGGCTTGGAAGAAATGGTGATGTTGACGGGGGATAACGACGGAACAGCTAAGAAAATTGCGGCCCAAACCGGCGTCGATCGTTACTTTGCAGAATTGTTGCCGGAGGATAAGGTGACAGCGGTGAAGAAACTTCAGGAAGAAGGAAAAAGTGTGGCGATGGTCGGTGATGGCATAAATGATGCTCCAGCTCTAGCGACAGCTGATCTTGGGATCGCGATGGGAGGCGCAGGAACCGATACGGCGATGGAAACAGCCGACATCGTCCTCATGGCGGATAACTTAGAGAAGCTTCCTCATACGATCAGTTTGAGCAGAAGAGCTTTAGCTATTATCAAACAAAATGTATGGTTCTCCTTGCTGACAAAATTCGCAGCCTTGCTATTCATTTTCCCAGGGATTTTGACATTGTGGATGGCTGTATTAAGTGATACTGGTGCTGCATTGTTGGTAATCCTCAATAGCATGAGGTTATTAAGACAGAAATAGGGGGTAAAAACCTCCCTATTTCTCTTTTTATGAATGATTCTCTTTTTTGTAAAAAATAGTTATTAACTTTAAATCGCCGTACGTTGTTGAATTGCTATTAGTGGACCTTTGACAGGCTTCATTTGCAACTCTTACTTGCCAGCCTGCCATTCCTCGCGAAGCACGCCCATCCGAATGGAGTCGTAATACCGCCCTTCATGAATACGGCATTTGCGCATCCGGCCTTCAAGTTTCATGCCCAGTTTTTCACCTACCCGCATCATGCGTTGATTTTTTGACCACGTAGTTAAGCCGACTCGCGCTAAAGGAAGCTGGGTAAATAAATAGTCAATCCAGAGGGTTAAAGCTTCTGTCCCATATCCCCCGTTCCAATAGGTCACATTATAAATGCCAATCCCCACTTCTAGCCATAGGGAAGGTTTATGTTCCCAATAGTAAGTGACAGTACCGATAATGGTATCGCCAACTTCGATGATCAGCCGGGAATCCGGTTCTTGCTGTTTCAACCGTTCTTGTCTGGCGTGTTCATGACTGCGATAGGTTTCTAAGGTATGAGGTTCTAATGGATAATAAGGGGCATCCCATTTCTTCCATTCGGGTTCTTCCTCCCCGTATATTAATTCCCACAAAATGGGGATGTCTAGATCAGTTATGCTGCGTAATGTGACAAGTTCTCCTTTAATGTGAATAGGTTGAACACTCATGCAGATCAGTCACCTTTCCGAAGTATGCTGATTCTATCGTACCACAGCTTTTTAAGGTAGCGAAGGTTTTAGCAGAGAAGGGAGGGGGAAGACTACCTACTAGTCGATGTCCAAGCTTAAAGGGTGGTAACATGTTGAAGTTTTATGGATATTCCAGCGTACATGGGTGGAGGGAAGGGAATTCCTTAGATGAACTCGGTGAGCTGGAGATGGAGTGGTACTGGGTCGATTTTGCCGGCCCGTCGGAACAGGAGATAAACCTGCTGCATACGTTTTTTCACTTTCATCCACTGGCCATCGAAGATTGTATGCATGATTTGCAGCGGCCAAAACTCGATTATTATGAAGATCACACGTTCTTTGTGTTCCATTCGTTAGGAACCACTATAGACAAACAAGAGATCGATGTGTTTCTCGGCGATCATTTTATCGTCACCTATCATAAAGAGCCTTCTGAAATCATTCAGGCAGTGGAAAGCATGCTGAAGCGAAGTCAGACTCATCGGGATAAAGATGAGTACTATGTGTTGTATCAGCTGCTTGATAAGGTGGTTGATCATTATTTTCCGATTGTTTATGAAATTGAAGATCATATCAATGAGATTGAAGACAATACGAAGAAGCTGTCTATGGAAGAACTGCTTGAGCAGTTATTTGATCGCCGCGGTGAATTATTGAAGCTGCGGCAAACGGTGCATCCGATGCGTGATTTACTGTATCGCATGTTAAATACGCATCATTTGGAAAAAGTCCATCAGCGAAAAGAGTACTTTACCGACATTTACGACCATTTGCTGAAAGTGGCTGAAATGATTGCTTCGAACCGCGAAATGACACAGGATATTCGTGACAGTTACTTATCGTTAAACTCACACCAAACGAATCGAACGATGCAAATTCTGACTGTGATTTCTGTGATTTTTATGCCGCTTACCTTTATCGTTGGGGTGTATGGCATGAACTTTATGTTCATGCCGGAGCTTAATGAAAAGTACGGGTATTTTTTCGTATGGGGAATCATGATTACGATGGCTGTCGGGATGTTTATCTGGTTTAAGCGAAAAGGATGGTTTGACTAACACGGTCCGGGGATACTTCCTCGGACCTTTTTTCAGACTAAAGCCGTACATTTTTTTCACTCTTCTGACCGTTACTGAAATGCGTGCTGCTTATTATAATCGTGGTATCAACCATGAAAGGGTGGATATCAATGATTAACGTATTCGAAATATCACTACTAATAAAAGAACGCCGCTTTAAGTAACCGCATGGAAGAGGAAAGAAAGCGTATGGAATTATACCGCTCCCTTTCCGCAGTATTATGGTGAAAATTGGGATAATACTACGAGTCGCGGATATATCTTCATTTTAGCGGTTATATTCTAATAATCGCTGATATAATTTCGAAATCGCAGTAATATCGAATTTATCGCGGATGAACAGCTTCCTCCATGACTCACAACAATAAAAAATCCTCTCTTATTTCTAAACTAAGAGAGGATTAGCTTTAAATCATACATAAGGGTTTAGAGACTTTCTCGACAGCCTGAAACACCAGAAACAGGCACCTTTTCTAGTCTACTTCATGATATCGTGGTCAACATAACGCTCACCGTTTAATTCACTGATTACATTAATGGCAACTCGTGCACCGTCACCTGCTGTAACGATTGTATGTACACTTACGCCTGCGACCGTTCCTGCCGCCCAGACTTTAGGTTTGCCCGTACGTCCGCGTTCATTCACCTTGATCGTTTTGGCTACTCGCGGTTCAGTTCCTTCTGTCGTATCAAGCCCGAACTGCTCCGCCGCTTTAACGGACATGCCCGTGGCAAAGATGATATGGCTGGTGTCGAAGCTGCCTTGTTCCGTTTGGATTGTGTAAAGTTCAGCATCTTCTTTAATCTCCTGCACTTCAGCCTCTACAAGTTCAGATCCGAATTTTTTCGCTTGTTCCTGGCCATCCTTTAGGAGCTTGGGTCCCTCGATTTCTTTAACGCCATAATGATTTTCAACCCAGGCTTTGGCTGTGATACTTTTTCCACTATCAAACATGACTACTTTTTTACCCGCTTTAGCCGCAAATATGGCTGCGCTTGCTCCTGCCGGCCCGGCTCCTATAATTGCGATATCATACATGAGATCCACTCCTTTTTTCTTTTTCTATGTTTAGAATAATAAAAAAATTCCAATTCTGCAACGCGGAGATCTGCATTATACAGTGATGGAAGCACACCGACATATTTGGTCCGGATCGTATTGCGTTCGGAAGCTTATGTCATCAATAGCTCCGTGGAATTCGTTTAAAATCACCTCGTAAGTTCCAGCTGTATTTTCCCCATCAATAATCAATAACACCGGCTCATCTACATCCATAAGCAGGAAAAATGACAATAATTTCGGTAAATGGCCTGCATCAGCTATGAGATTATGTTGGTGAAAATATATGTTTGTTTTATCCTTCGTCGAATGTTTATATATATTCGTAATTTGATTTGTCTTGATCGGATTTTTTAAATGAACATGGTATGAAGATAAATGACTCATTTCATCACCTCCAAATAATCGTTTTATTACAAATACATTACCCTGGCTCATATGAAGGTAAACCTTTGTGACTTGAATCGTGAAGGAGCAGTGTACACAGATCATTTTTTGAGACATGCCCATTTATTCGTAAAAAATTAGGGATGCTGTCATTTCACGGAATTACTGAAAGCTGCTATCCACCATTCTCTTCGTCAATATCACACAGAACCACAGTCGCTCCCTGGTCTGCATAGAATAAAAGCTAAGCCTACATTTCCGTGCACTCTCCAGTTATCAGCAGAGTTTCTTTGGAGAAATTCTGGGGAATATCACTTATGTGGAACAGTTTCCAATCGGGAAGTATTCCATTTGCCTCGTGTAAGAGGTCATACTTGAGACCGCTACTTGGGCATGCTATAGTCATTATCAAAAAAATAAGGAGGTGGGGAGGATGAAACGTGTAACCCTAGTCGATATCTTTAATCAACGCATTACACAAAAATATTTACAACGATCTGGTATTAACCATGCTGTTACGGTGGCTGAAAATGCGTTCGACATGGCCCTCAACGCCAATGTGTCGCTCGACTTAGCCACGAAATCCGCCTTGCTTCATGATATGGGTCATTATGAATGGTACAGAGATGGCAAGTGGGATTATGAGGAGTACCGGCGCCATGATATCCACGCCATCAAAGGAGCAGAGAGAGCTCATAAGCTATTGATCAGATTAGGAGAGGATCGCCTGGTTGCTAAAGAGGTTTCCTTAGCCGTACTGCTCCATACCGACAGTTATTTACCTTTTGAATTAACAGATCAGCGAACTCCCTTACAACATGTTGTTGCAGAAGCAGATGCTTTGGATGAACAGCCGGGAGGTCAGCATCATTATAAGGAAATGGAACCGAGTGAAGCGGTCGAACGGCTTCATAAAATAGATAAGAAGATTGAAAATATGCAGCCTTCGGATAACGAATAATAGAATTATTGTAACATTTTTCAGAAAAGTGCTTTACTTTTTCCGGGACATTCTATATAATTTCCAATGTAAGAAAAATTTACTAATGAAAGCGAGGTCGATTGAAATGAAAAACATGATGACAGCACCAGTTCAAGTTAATTGTATAGCATCGACCTGCGCAAACGAATCAATCTAGTTTTTTACGGGATAAATGTATTCATACTTGCTGCAGGCGGTGCATATTGTAACCCTGTGGCTTTTTTAATGGAAAGAATCCCACTACGTGGGCTGATTTCTATACATGATTTTTGCCAAGCCACAGGACCCCTGTGGCTATTTTTTATGTAAAAAACTACCATTACTATGTAAGGAGGTGAGTTGCATGACGATACACTTTTTATTATTTTCCATTCATATTCAAAGAAGGCAAAAAAAACGTAGCGACATCCAGCATTCGATCTACAAATCAACGGCTTATGACAAGTTTCTCGACAGAAAAGCTCGTATGACTAATTTTTACTAAAGTGGGGGTGTATAAGATGGCGATAATGAGAAGAATTGTATTTATGGCTTGGTTGAACGTAGAGAAGGATACGGCATAGTTACGGAAGCGAAAGAGGTGATATCGATGAGAATCAATATGATTATTTTCACGATCAGCATTGAAAAGAGGTCTGCTGATTGGCGTGACGACGCGGAACGGAAGAAGTGTCGACACATTCATACGAAAATAGAAGAAAACAAACGTAAACACTTATATATAGGATAGAGAAAAAGGTGTCCCAGAAGCGTAAGTAACACTTGAGGGACACCTTTTCTTTTAAAAAGTTTAAAAGAAACTTGGAATATCACTTTCTGCTGTTGGGTATCCCCAAAGCATATTTCTCAGATCAGATTTTGTCATTTTCTTTTCAATAGCAGCCGTAAAAAGGTTAATGAGATGGTCACCATGACTTGATAATACGTGTGCTCCGATTAGCTCATCGGTAAACGGGTTCATCAGTAATTTTACATAAGCTCCTTCGTCGTTCATCCGCTTGTAGGTGAAAAAGGAATGTACGGTTCTCGATTGCACTTCATATGGAATCTTTTTTTCCTTAGCTTCCTGCTGCGTGATGCCGACTGAACCAAGGATCGGGTACGTAAATACAACAGAAGGGATGGCTGAAGTGATCAGCGGCTGTTCTTGCCTGTCGACTAGATGATGCATCAGTCGTTCAGCTTCCTCTCCCGCTGGCGGGGTTAATGCTTTTAATCCTGAATCTGCCGCATCCCCTGCAGCGTATATGTGCGGCTGGGAGAGTGATTGAAAGTTATGGTTAACTTTTACTCCATCCTCCGTTGCTTCTACTCCAGCTTCATCCAAGTTCAGCGCTTCAAGGTTCGCCTGGCGTCCTGCTCCATGAATGACGAGGTCTCCTTTTATTTCATGTTCATGGTCAAACTTCTTCACACGTAAACTGTAACCGCCGCTATTGAGGTGTTCAATTTCTTTCACCTCTGTACCTGTGTGGATGTCAATGCCCAGGTCCTTTGTATGTTCAATCAGCTTATTGGAAATTTCGGTATCGACAAAGTCAAGGACATGTTTGCCCCGGTGCAGAATGATCACATCTTTTCCAAGTCGAGCACATAAATGAGCGAACTCAAATGAAATGTAGCCGCCTCCGACAAAAACAACCCGATCGGGTATGTCTTCAAGTTCGAAGAAATCGTCACTTGTAATCATGTGCTCGTACCCGTTAATCGGCAAAGGGGCGGGATGCGCTCCTGTAGCAATGACAAACTTCTCAGCGGTGATATTCTCCTCACCGATTTTTAAGGTGTGAGGGTCGAGAAATGCAGCTGTCCCATGGTAGGTGGTAATACCTTTTTCTTTCAAGGATGTTTCGACTGATTCGGCAACAGGTTCGGTGAACGAATCTTTGTACGCCTTCAAATCCTTCCAATTTAAGCTGAAATCCCCGCTTATTCCTTTTCCCTTTAAACGTTTTGCATCTTCATAAGCTTCCATTACACCTGTTAGAACCCTCTTCGGATCACAGCCTCTTTGCGGGCAAGTGCCGCCGTAAGGCCTTGCATCAACAATGGCTGTCGAAAGTCCCCTTCTTTGTGAAATGGTTGCAGCTGTGCTGCCCGCTACTCCTGTTCCGATTATAATAACGTCGTATGTAGTGTTCATGAATAAGTTACCTCCTTTAAAGCTTCTATATAATCTCATACCCCTATATGGATCGCAAGAAACCCATCATTGAAGTACATAAATTTTGAAATTATTGATTGATTCCGTTATGGTCAAAAAAAGACTATATTTTTAAACGGGTAAAGGGTGAGGAACATGAATTTACATAGAAAACCGATTCCTGTAGAAGAAGCTGTCCAACGTGTTATGAAACACAAACCGCAGCAAAAGACAGAGAAGGTACTATTGGAAGACAGTTATGGACGTATTCTTGCCGAAGAGATTAAGGCAACCCATGCTGTCCCTCCTTTTAACAAATCACCATACGATGGATTTGCCATCAGGGCAGCGGACACAGCCAAGGCCAGCAAGGATTCCCCAGCCCGCTTTGTCGTAACAGAAACAGTGGCGGCCGGTCATCGAGCCAGCCGCCCGCTTGAAAGTGGAGAAGCGGTCAGGATTATGACCGGAGCGGAAATTCCTGAAGGAGCCACTTGTGTGGCCATGTTTGAAATTTGTCAAACAGAAGAGGAGTCAAACGCAACGTACATGTCCATCAAACGCAGGATGGAAGATGGACAGAACATCATCGGCAGAGGGTCTGAGACAGAAGAAGGCGAGGTGCTCGTCTGTAAAGGGGAAACCATCAACCCTGGTATTCAAGCTGTTCTGGCTACGTTTGGCTATGCCAGGGTCCACGTTTACCAGCAGCCGCGCGTTGGTGTGTTTGCCACAGGTACAGAGCTGCTTGATATTGATCAGCCGCTTGAACCTGGAAAAATTCGAAATTCCAATGCTTATATGGTGCTTGCGCAGATCGAACGGAGTGGGGCAGAGCCGGTTTATTTCGGCAAGCTTGCCGATGACTTTGACACATGTTATGAGGCCGTTCACCAAGCCTTATCAGAAGTGGATATTTTAATTACCACAGGAGGCGTGTCTGTTGGTGATTATGATTTAATGCCCGATATTTATGAGAAACTGGGGGCAGACGTGCTATTTAATAAAATCGCGATGAGACCAGGCAGCGTAACAACCGTTGCCGCACTCGGCCAGCAATTACTGTTCGGGTTGTCAGGAAACCCTTCTGCTTGTTATGTAGGGTACGAACTATACACTCACCCGTTTATTCAAGCGTATTTAGGGAATCAGCGAGTATATCATAACGTGATCGATGCCGAGCTCGGAGCTGATTTTCCGAAGCCGAATCCATTCACGAGGTTTGTACGTGGATTCGTGCGTTATGAAGAGGGAAAAGTTTGCGTTTATCCAGCTGGAATCGATAAATCCGCTGTCGTCACCTCCCTTGCTCATTCTACTGTTCTGATCGTATTACGGGGGGGAACAAGAGGCTATCAACAAGGTGATGGGGTGCGTGCTATACTTTTAGAAGACCCTAAAGGGACAGCATCGTTTCAACTATACAACAGCTGATGAAAGGAGCAATCTAGAATGGTTCAATATGTGTTGGATCAATACGACCGCCCGATGAAGGATTTGCGAATATCGGTCATTGACCAATGTAATTTCAGGTGCACCTACTGTATGCCTGCCGAAATATTCGGGGATGATTATCGGTTTATGCCCACGGAGGAATTACTCAGCTTCGATGAAATTGTTCGGCTGGTCGAAATCTTTGCCAAATTCGGGACTGAAAAGGTTAGACTAACCGGCGGCGAGCCGTTAATGAGAAAAAATATGGATCAGTTAGTAGCAAGGTTGAAGCAAATTGATGGCATTAAAGATATCGCGATTACGACCAACGCGATTTTTTTAGTCAAGCAAGCCCAGAAGTTAAAAGAAGCTGGGCTTGACCGTGTTAATGTTAGTTTAGACGCGATTGAAGATGAAGTGTTCCAGCAGACCAATGGACGGGGGATCAAAACAAGTCCTGTATTAAAAGGAATTGAAGCGTCCCGTAAAGCAGGTCTTGAGATTAAAATCAATATGGTCGTGAAAAAGGGCATGAATGAGAGTCAAATTCTGCCTATGGCGAAATACTTTAAGGAAACAGGCGATACGTTACGGTTTATTGAATTTATGGATGTGGGCAACCACAATGGCTGGAATATGGACACAGTCATATCCAAGCAGCAGATCATTGATACCATTCATGCTGAAATGCCGCTGGAACCACTAGAACCGAATTATTATGGAGAAGTCGCGAACCGCTACAAATATAGTGACAGCGAGGCTGAAATCGGAGTGATTTCATCGGTCACCGATGCTTTTTGCAGCAGCTGTACACGAGTGAGATTATCAGCGGATGGCCAATTATACACCTGCTTGTTTGCGAGTGAAGGCTATGATATTAGGGAAATGTTAAGAGATGACAGCAGTGATCAGGACATTATTTCAAAGCTGATTAAAATTTGGACGAAGCGGGATGATCAATATTCTGTGGAAAGGGGTGAAGGCAAGCCCACGAAGAAAAAAATCGAAATGTCCTATATTGGCGGATAGGTTTGAGCAAGCCATCCTAGAAAGAATAAGCTCCTGCAGTGAGCCCTAACTCATTAGGGGCTTATTTTTTTTGAAGAAAGCTCAAGGACGCCTTGTTTGACTAAAAAACAAGTGACTGCTTTACTCCAATCAGCTTCGTACTCTATAATGATAAAGATAGAAAGCCAACCTGGAGGTGCAATTTGTGAAAACATTTAAACTTGTGTCGCTTGATATCGTAGAAGAGAAAAACGATGATCTGACACAAAGACGGATAAAGTTGAGCGATGGGTTGATTATTAACCGTGAAGACGACAAAGGACGCTGGGTTGTCGAAGCTTATGTAGACCGCAGTTATGAGGAATACTTTCAAACAATCCAGGATAATGAAGAAGAATTGATGATTCAAGTTAAAATTACGAAAAAAAGCAATCGACCTGCCACTTTTCTCGTAAAAGTTATTGATAACAATATAATTGGGGATTATATGAATGTGATCTTTATGGGTAACATCGTCGATCGCCGTCGGGAAAATATTGAAAAAGTATTAAAGATGCTCATGGATGAAGGGTTCCAGGGCGATGAATTACTTGAGGAGTTTAAACGCCGCGGGGAAGAACAGAAAGGGTAATTCGCCGGGGGTTACATATTAGGAATGAGTGTTGTTTAAAGGAGTATGCTTTATGATGTGGGTGAAGAGACGTAGCCTATGGTGGCTTAATAAACTGTCACCGTTTCAATTAATTGCGTTATTTTATCTGTTTGCTGTGACGATTTCTTCGATTTTAATTGCTTTGCCGGTTGCTCATCAACCTGGAGTGAATCTTGCATTTATCGATATTTTATTCACGGCAGTAAGTGCTGTAAGTGTAACAGGGCTGACCACGGTATCAACGGTGGAAACATTTAGTACGACAGGGATCTTTATACTGGCCTTTGTTCTTCAATTCGGCGGGATCGGGGTCATGACGTTAGGGACTATGGTCTGGCTGATTCTCGGTAAAAAAATTGGCATGAAAGAACGGCGGCTGATTATGGCTGACCAGAACCAAACCTCTTTCCAGGGCATGGTTCGGATGGTTAAACAAATTGTCATCGTCGTTTTGCTGATTGAGTTAATTGGGTTCTTGGTATTAGGGACGTATTATTTGCAATACTACGATCCCGCACAAGCCTATTTACAAGGCTTTTTCAGTTCGATTAGTGCTACGACCAACGGTGGTTTTGATATAACGGGTCAATCGTTAGTTCCTTTTCAGAATGATTATTTCGTGCAGTTCATTCATATGGTACTTATTATTGCTGGGGCTATTGGATTCCCAGTTCTAATAGAGGTCAAACAGTACCTCTTTAAGCCCACCCATAAAAAAATACAATTTACGTTGTTTGCCAAGCTGACGACATTTACTTTTTTTGCCTTAGTGGTAGTAGGGGCATTAATGATTGCCATTTTTGAGTACAATCACTTCTTTGCAGGTAAGGATTGGCATGAAATTTTATTTTTCTCGTTATTCCAATCTGTCACGACGAGGAGTGGGGGATTGGCGACGCTCGATATTAATCAATTTACAGGCCAAACCCAATTATTCATGTCGGGCTTAATGTTTATCGGGGCCTCTCCCAGTAGTGTAGGGGGAGGAATTCGTACCACAACGTTTGCTCTTGTTATTATTTTCATTTTAACGTTCGCTCGCGGTCACAGTCATATTAAGATCTTTCGAAGAGAAGTTCACAGTGAAGACTTAAATCGTGCAGTTGCCGTGACAATGATGGCGGTGTTAACTTGTTTTACAGCGGTTCTTGCCTTGACCATAAGTGAACCTTACGATTTGAATAAACTCATTTTTGAAGTTTGTTCTGCTTTTGGGACAACGGGATTATCACTTGGCATTACAGCCGGATTGTCTCCTTTTGGCAAAGTCGTCCTCATGCTGCTGATGTTTATCGGACGGATCGGGATTCTTACCTTTTTGTTCACATGGAAAAAAGACCGAAAAGTAAGCAATTACCATTATCCGAAAGAGAGAATTATAATCGGGTAATAAAAGACTGTACACAGCGAAAAAGCTGTGTACAGATCATCACATATATATAATGGCGCCTACAATAATTAAGAGGATAAAGAGGACTACAATAAGGACTAAGTCACTAACACGAAATCGGCCACCCAAACTGCTGTTCCTGCAATGACATCCATATAGGCTGCCTCCGTGCATAAGCTCACCTCCAGTTGAATCTACACAATAGCCTATGCGGAGGCAGCAAAGCTGTATGGGTGCCTACCCATTTACAGATGAAAATTCGTCCATACATTCGGTTTTGGAAACGGTAATGATTTTAGATTGGTGATTGTTAAGGTCTTTCACATTGGAAAATGAATTTTCTTCATCAAGCTCATTACACCAGTGATTCACGTTATCGTTTTTCAATTCGTTAATGAGCAGCGGGGCAGTTATATGATTTGGACTTGATATACGCTGATTCGCATTCATGTGAACGCCTCCTCTTCACTCATTATGCCCTGGACCCTTTTGTTCTATTTACATTTTATGATACACTTATACAAAATTTGAGAAAGCGCTATCTTGGCGAAACGGAGCCCTCTTAAAATTTCCCGGGGAATGAAGCAGACGAGATTGTACAATCTATAGTATAATAGGGGAGAATTAATCCTATAACCCTTAAACGTTCTTTAATAGGAAAACAGAGTGAATTGTAAAAGAGGAAGCACGTATGTGAAACTTTTGCTACAATAGAAGCGGTGAGGAGGTGCTGGTATGGAAGCCATCATTATGTTTATTGTCTGTGTGGTCATTTTAGTTGGATTTATGGGATTCTGTATTTTTGACCGTGGATAAATCCAGCACATAAAGCAACATCCATCATACACAGTAAAATCAAGGAGTAAACACCTGAGGTCAGGGTGTTTGCTTTTTTTTATGAAAAAATAGACACCTGCCTGACGGTCACCTTCGATTATAAGAGTGAAAGGAGGTGATCAACATGGCGGTAACAGCAGACAAAACGAACTCCCAATTGCAGCTCGTATTTGAAAATGGAACAGATGAGAAAGGAAACGTGAAATACCGTACGAAATCGTTCAATAACGTGAAAATGGACGCTACAGCAGACCAGCTTTATAACGTAGCCATTGCGCTTGTACCATTGCAGCAACGCTTGCTATCGATGATTGAACGTAATGATTCAGCTATTCTAACTAACCTATAATTCGTAAAAAGGAGGAGTACAGATGAAGAAGCTCGAGCTTAAATTTCTGAATGAAGAGGGAAGTATTGTAACGATTTCCCTCGATGAACCTGTTGAGCCGGTAGATCAAGTTGCGATTCATGCAGCGATGGATGCCGTTATTGCAGAGAATTGCTTCTATTCCAGTGGAGGAAATTTAGTGGAGAAAAAGCAGGCTAGGATTGTAGAACGCAACGTGTTCGATATTGAGTTATAAAATTTAGTCACACCAAATTGGCCATTATGAAGATAAGCTTCATAATGGCTTTTTTAATGGAAGAAAGGAGTGTCAGAAATGGATACTTGGCTGCCATTCATAACAGATGTGGGCTTCCCCATTGCGGTCACCTTTTATTTATTACACCGTGTGGAAGGAAAACTGGATGATCTGATTGAATCCATCCATCATCTTCCTGACAAAATGAACGGATAGTAAAAAAGCGCGCCAGCTTTTAATAAGCGGCGCGCTTACTTTATTGTGTTAAGCTGATTTCATCAAATGGATAAATAATAAGTTCTGTTCGACCGATGATTTCCTCTTCTTTAATAAATCCCAGTCCATTACGACTGTCTTTACTGATTGCCCGATTATCTCCCATCACGAAGTATGTGTTATCAGGTACTTTAATGGGCCCAAAATCTCTTGTTGCGTTAATGGCTTCTTTACTTAAAAAGTTCTGTTCTCGTTTCTGACCGTCAATATAAAGCTGATGGTTTCGAACTTCTATTGTATCGTTAGGCTTTCCGATTACCCGTTTAACATAGTTCTTAACAGGACGGTCAATAATGACAATATCACCATAAGAGGGCTCATCAATATAGTAAATAATTTTATTAAACATGACGCGTTCTCCGCTCTCAAGCGTAGGGTTCATGCTAGCCCCCTCGACGATTGAAGTAGCGAAGAAGAAAGTACGCAGTATAAAGGCAAGGACGACGGCGATGGCAATCGCTTTAATCCATTCCAGCCATTCTTTCTTAGCTTGTTCAGACAATCTGAATCTTCCTCTCTTAATCATGCTCGAACATCTTTCATTTTATCATACGGGTATAAAAATGAAACATTGTTGAGTACTGTAATCAAATTTTAACATCAAGCCGATCGAGATAATGAAAATTCAGTGAATCTTTTGAAATGTTGCTTTTAATTCTTTGGGGTGGTGAAAGAGTATGGTAAAATATAGTCTATATTCGCATACGCTAGGAGGTACGATGATGGAAAGTGATCAGCAGGATCAACTCATTTTTAAAATTGAAGAGTTACGCAGGCGTATGACAGAGACAGCGTTAGAAGAAGGATTTTCAAGTGTTAAATCGGTGCGAATGAGTCAGGAATTAGACTATTTATTGAATCAAATACAGCAAAAAAATGAAGCATAATAAAGAGGCTGGACAAAATTAGATTAAGTATAAAGTAATCCGAACTTTTGAAACAAGTTCGGATTACTTGTGTGCCAAGAAAGGATTTTATACCATCGCTCCGCTTAGAGTATTGTTGCACTGCGTTGGCTCTGCACAACGCCGATCTTAGTACAACTTTCTCAGTCGTGTCTACTGGGTATTTGCGCTTTTGTATCCATAAATTGTTCTAGCCTGTCCAGCCCTTCTTGTAAGGTGTCCATTCCATAAGCATAAGAAAGCCTCATATAGCCATTTCCATACTGAGAAAAAGCGTCTCCGGGCACAAGAGCGACTCCCGCTTCTTCTACCAGCTGTACAGCTTTATCAAATGAACTCATTCCTTCTAATGGAAACTCCGGAAAAACATAAAAAGCTCCATCAGGTTCCTGATAACGCAGCCCCATCTGGTCGAGTCGTTCTAACACATAAGCTCTTCTTTTTTCGTATTCCTTTTTCATATGCATCGGGTCGGACTGGCCGTTTTCGATCGCTTCAAGTGCGGCATACTGACTAATTGAAGTGGCACAGGACACATTGTATTGATGTACTTTAAGGATATGCTTGGCTAACCAGCTTGGAGCCAGCAAGTACCCGATTCGAAATCCTGTCATCGAATGCGATTTCGACACCCCATTTACGACAATCACGTGATCCCGGACAGAGGGAAGGGAAGCAATCGATGTATGTGGAGCCGAATACGTCAGTTCGCTGTAAATTTCATCAGCTATCATAAACAAGTTATGTTCCTTAAGGACTTCCGCGATCGCTTTTAATTCCTCATTTGATAACGACACTCCCGTCGGGTTGGATGGATAAGGCAGAATGACACACTTCGTCTTTGGTGTCACAGTCTGCTCAATTAAATCAGCTGTGAGTTTAAACCCGTTCTGGCTCGTGTCTACATGCTTAGCCGTCGCTCCTGCCAGTTTGATAAGCGGTTCATACCCTGGATAAACCGGACCCGGAAGCAGTACTTCATCTCCAGGCTGTAAAATAGTTCTCAGCGTAATATCGATCGCCTGGGATGCCCCAACCGTTACAATCACTTCATCTTCGGCTCGATAGGATAACTTGTATTTTTCCTGAACATGACGGCTGATCGCTTCCCGCAGCTCCAGCAGACCGGCATTGTGCGTATAACTCGTATGATTGGCATCAAGTGCCTGAACGGCCGCTTGTTTGACATGATCCGGCGTCGGAAAATCCGGCTGGCCAATCGTTAACGACACAACATCTTCATATTGACTAACCATATTAAAAAATTGTCGAATCCCCGAGATTTGTATCGTTGCTAGTTGTGGATTAATAAAACGCTCCATATTGTCGCCCCCAAATTAAATGTTAACAAAATGTTCAAACAATTAAGATTTATTACTTTCTTTATTTGATATAATGAAAGTGTAGTAATTGAGAAAGGAGTTTGTGTCATGAGACCCAATCGAATCTCTTTTGAAGAGCTGGTCAATCAAAATAAAGAACAGCTCTTGAATGATCAACAAGCCTTAGAACAAATCGACAAGCAGATCGATGAAAAAAGAACGAAAACTACGGATAAATCTAAATTTGTAAATTGATCATATCACAGTGAGAAAGCAGCCGCATAGCGTGGCTGCTTTTTCTATGTGCTATGCATGAACTGTTCTTTGCCAAATATGCAATTACGTAATAGATGGGTGCAGTTATTTATGACATTCAATTCGAGCAACTAACATGGAAAAAGTGCAATTCAGCGGAAATATATGCAATAGACCAAAATTATGTGCAATGGTTTTAATTTTCAGAAAAGATTGAAATTTAATGGAGCTGTGGTACGATTTAAGAATCAGAACAGACTTTGAAATCCCATAAGAACAGAACTTGGCAATGAGAGATAGGAGTGACATAGAACGATGATCGATGTATATGAACGAGAGGGCGTAACCTGTATAGAGGGGAAAGTCATCAAGTCTGGACGCAAAGCGGGTATGATTTATTCCTTTTTAACAGACGGTATGGTGATCGATACCGGACCACAAACTCTGGAATCTGAGTTGATCCCCATTTACGAAAACCAATCGATTGATCTGGTCATCTTAACACACAGCCATGAAGATCATACCGGAACAGCTGCATGGCTGCAGGAAAATCGAAATCTTCCCCTATATATTCATGAAAAGGGAGTGAGTACATGTGCCGAACCCTGCACTTATCCGAAGTATCGTCAGCATACCTGGGGAATCCGAGAACCATTCAAGGCCCAGCCGATTGGAGAGACGGTTCAATCACGACATGAAGACTGGCGTGTAATCTATACACCAGGTCACGCCGATGACCACATCGCACTGCTTCATGAAAACACAGGGCGGTTGTTCACCGGTGATTTATACGTAATGCCGAAAACGAAGGTCATTATGCAAAATGAATCGATCTCCCTTATCATGAACTCGATTCGCACGCTGCTTACTTATGATTTTGAAGCGGTATTCTGCTGTCATGCCGGCTACATTAAGAATGGGAAAAACCTGATGAAACAGAAGCTTGAATACCTTGAACATCTCTGCGAGGAAGTAAAACACCTCCATAACACTGGGCTTACCGTTACCGAAATCGATCAACAACTTTTTCCAAAAAATTATCCTATCATCGAAATATCTGAGGGTGAATGGGACTCCCGGCATATCGTTACTTCAATCCTTTCTGAGGAAAAATTGAGGAATGAAAACTTTAGCATTTAAACTAGAATGAAGAGGGGTTATCCTATTGAAACAAGCTTTATTAGTTATCGATGCTCAACAAGAATTAATAGAAGGTAACGAAGAAGAAAAGTGTGTATTTCAAAAAGAAAAGCTCATTGAACATATCAACTTGGTTATCAATAAAGCGGTAGAATCGGAATCATTAGTTGTTTTTATACGAGATAAAGATGTCGCAGAAGGCAAAGGGGAAGGGTTTCAGATCCACCGGGACATAAAAGTTCCGACTGGGGCCGAAATCTTTGATAAAGAAGCAACAAACTCATTTTATGGAACCCCGCTGTTGAACTATTTAACAGAAGAAAAGGTAGAGCACCTAGTGGTTATGGGGTGCAAAACAGAACATTGCGTGGATACTGCGGTAAGAATGGCCACTGTTAATCGATTTGATGTCACGTTAGTTCAGGATGGGCATTCAACAACTGATTCCTCAACGTTGTCTGCTGAGCAAATTATCGGGCATCATAATGATATTCTTGATGGTCATTACAATGTTGATCATTTTTCTGATGTGAGAAGGGCACAGGATGATTTATTTCAGCCAAGGCACGATGATTACCGGTAGATGAACAAATAGCACTCGATCATGTGAACCTGCAATTTCTGTTTCGTGCCTTCATGAATAGGATTATAGGTAAGCCTAATTTTTCGGTTTGTAACCGGGGAATTAGGCTTTATGTTATGTTTGGGACTTTGCTGCACTAGAGCAGGAAAGCTGAGGTTACTCTGTACTGGTTGGAATTGTTCCATAACCAAATCTACCCCGAGCAGGAAGGAGTTTTGGATGGCATCCTATTTCATGAAAAACTTTGTAATGTGTAATAATTACTGAATTGTTTGTGTTGTGAGAATATTTGGTAAGATTGCCACTATTAGCAGGAAAGTTTTTCATATATACTTCACGTAGACTATGAAAACTAGAGGAAGTGTTATTAATGTTTGATGAATTAAAATCAGACTGCGAGAATTGTTTTGGGTTATGCTGTGTAGCCTTGCCTTATGTGAAATCAGCAGATTTTCCCACTAAAAAAGACGGTGGAGAGCCGTGCCAACATTTATGTGCCAATCATTTATGTTCGATACATGACCAATTAAGAGAGAAAGGATTCCGAGGTTGTGTGTCTTATGAATGTTTTGGCGCCGGACAGCATGTTTCACAAAATATTTATAAGGGGCATGAGTGGCGGGGAGAACCTGAACGTGCGAAAGAGATGTTTGCTGTATTCCCTATAGTACAACAATTACATGAGATGCTCTGGTATCTTAAACAGGCTCTGAGTTTAACGGAAACTCAATCTATTCAAGCTCGATTGCACAAAATTTATGAAGATACAGTTGATCTAACCACACAAACCCCTAAGGAGATATTAGAACTTGATATTGTGGCACATCGAAACAAAGTGAATGTGCTATTGATCGAGACAAGCAGGTTATTTCGTACCAATTATAGGAATAACAGTCAAAAGAAAAATTTAGATTATATTGGGGCCAACCTAAAAGGCGTGGACTTACGAGGGGCAGATTTTAGAGGGAAATTAATGATTGCCGCTAATTTATCTGATAGTGATTTGAGAAAAGCTGATTTTATCGGTGCAGATCTTAGAGACGCAGATTTAAGTGCCGCTAACTTGAAAGAGGTACTTTTTCTAACACAGTCACAACTCAATTCCGCGAAGGGAAATCGATTCACTCAAATTCCCAGCTATTTGGAAAAACCAGACCATTGGTTGAAATAGTGTGTAATAGGTTATTGATTCTCTTCAATTGAAAATTGCTTAGGAACTTCAACAAATAAGAAGAAGTTCTTATTTTTTTGCCATAGTGTCCGTGACAATTTACATAAATTTAGAAAATTCCGAAACCTAATAATATTGTAAACGTAGGATAAGTAACAAAATTTTAAATGGAGGCATCACAAATGAGAGGGCGTGTACTTACGTTTATCATATTGGCAGGAGCATTCTGTTTTATGGCCGGCTGCTCTTTATCTGCGTCCCCTGAAAAAGATGAAAACGTGGTTCATATTGAGACGGTTGTCAAAGAAATATTTACCGGACCTGAGGATGAATTGGCTGCCATTTACGAACGGGGTGGGAAAGCAGCATTTGAGGATTATATGGCGTATTATGAAGAAGCTCTCAATTCATATTTCACTGATGATTATTATACGATATTTTTTAACAAAAACCTCCCAACAGGATTTCATATGACTGCGTTTCGAAATGGGTATCAAATGGAAGTAAAGGACGTTACTGTTAAGCAAAACGAAACTACGGAAACTGCTTACGATTTCACCGTTGATGTTAATTACAAAAAAGAGGGATCAGAAGAAGAATCTATGGAAATGAGGGGGAGAGTAAATGTGAATGAAGACGATAAAATTACTAGAGTGGTTTATCATAATGGCGGGCAATTAATTCTAGCCATGGATCCTGCGCGTTAGTTGGTTGTAGCTTATTTAAAATGTTTAAAAGTCATTTTACCATTGTAATGAGGGAGTGAAGGGCTGTGGGCCAGGTTCTTCTATTTGGCGTGTTGTTAACCTTATTTCCTTTGATAACGATTAAAAAGTTTAAAGAGGAGTCTAGAACGCAAAAGTTCTTTCATCTTGGATCACTCGTTGTCGGCATCACGCTGCTTATTTTATTTTCAATCCAGTTTTCTACCTACCTCGACTAGATAATTAATCAAAATGGTTAGCTAACAAAAGAAAGAGCAATCCTGATGGGAGATTGCTCTTTCTTTTGTCCCTATAAATTTCAAGTCCAACAAATACCATCATTTGCAATTTAATATGGTGATAATGTAATATATATATAACATAATGAAACATATATTTTCCCTAAGATAGGTGAGTTAATGACGAACAAAATAAAAGTGGCAAGAGTGGAAAAAGGACTTACCCAGTCTCAGCTTGCCCAAAGGGTAAAAGCGACAAGGCAAACAATTGGGTTAATTGAAAAAGGCAAGTATAATCCTAGTTTAAATTTATGTATCTCTATTGCCAGGGAACTCGGTAAAACTTTGGATGATCTTTTTTGGGAGGAATTATAATCATGGTGCGTTCTTTTCTGAATTATCTTCTGCCAGATGATGAATACAAACGTATTCGTATTTTATATTTTTTAGCTGAAGCGGCAGTGATTGCGACGGGGCTGTTGTTTGTGTATTCATTTGTGAATCTTTATTGGTTACAATGGGAATTTCCTGGTGGGACGTTTACTGCACTTTTAACAGCAGTGGGGGTAATGATTTATACATATGTGCGTTATAGTATTTCGGGCATCGAACATACTAATGTCTCCAATCAAAAGCAGTACACTAGGCAGGGACGGGTTAATTTGAAAAAAGTTTTACTTTTTGGATTATTACTTTTTGTTTTTACTCTCATATCTAAAGGTGTCCCGGACAGCTGGTTGGAGGCTCTCGATATCATTGGTCCAACAGTATTAGCTATGATTTTTATGTTCACGCTTGATTACGTTTCGCTCAAACGCTCTTATAAGAAGAATAGAGAGATATTGGATGATTAGAAATTTTATAAAAAGTTACGTTGGTTATCACTCAATAATGGATGAAATACATATTCATGAATGATTGGATTCAGAAGGGAGAATTAGAGTGGTATTTGATTATTTAGACTTGGCACTATTAGCAGGAATCGTTTATTTGCTTCGCAAGATTATTGATTTAGATGGTCGCGTGAAGGGGCTGAAATATACGTTGAATCAGGTCACTAACCATATGACCTTGCCGGAAAATCCTATCAATGATGAATTGCGCGAACTTATCGCAGAGGGTGAAGATATAAAAGCTATTAAAAGAACGAGGGAAACTCTAGGGCTTTCTCTAATAGAGGGAAAGAAGTATGTTGATGACTTAAAAAAATGATCGATAATTTAAAAAAGAAATAGTCAGCTGCTCCGGAACGTGAGGTGACTATTTCTTAACCATTTTCAACTGCTGATCAACACGGCAAAGCAGGTTTCTTCGACCGAGTGCCGAGCACTCGGTCTTTTTTTATGTGATGAGAATTGCTATGATTCGTTTTCTAACCACACTTTAACTTTCTTAATTTGACCATCAACCATTGTTGCTACCTTAAAGTAGTGTGGGTGTTTGGAGACAGTTGTTCCTTCCTTCGCATCAATGTTCTGATTTAAAATCCAGCCAGAAATCGTATCAACACTTCCATTTTCAAGTTCAATGTCAAAGTATTCATTAACCGATTGGATAGAAGCTTTCCCGTCTAATATATAAGAACCGTCTTCGAGGGGCGTGATCTCTCGCTCCTCATCCTGGTCGAATTCGTCCCTAATATCCCCAACAATTTCTTCAATGATATCTTCGCTGGTGACCATGCCCGATGTGCCGCCGTATTCATCCGTCAGGACAACGAGATGGGTCCTTTCTTTCTGCATTCTTATTAATAAATCATGAATCGGTATATTTTCAAAAACCTTCGAAACAGGACGAATATATGGCTCAAGTGATTCGACCTGACTCCAGTCTTTATAAAACAGTTCCTTTAAATGAAGAATACCGATAATGTGATCTTTATCATCACGGTAAACTGGATAACGTGTGAAACGCTCCTTGTCCATAAATTGTAAAGATTCTTCAACGGGATCCTCAATATCAACTACAGACATATCTGTACGAGGAACCATGATTTCTTTTGCCGTTCGATTGTCAAATTCGAAAATGCGGTCGACATATTCAAATTCTGATTGATTAATTTCACCTTGCTGATAGCTTTCCGACAGAATATGACGCAATTCCTCTTCAGAATGGACTTCCTCAGATTCTTTAGCGGCATGAAAACCGAATAAGCGTACCAGCGCGTTTGCTGAACCATTTAATAGCCAAATTAGTGGATACATGATTCTACTGTAGAGAATTAATGGTCCCGAAAGCATTAATGTAATCTGTTCGGCCCTTTGAATGGCAATGGTTTTAGGTGCCAGTTCTCCCAGTACAACATGTAAATAGGTAATGACAAAGAATGCAATTATAAAACTAATGGTATGGCTAACTGTAGAAGGTAAATCGAATCCAGCTAGTAAGGGATGAAGGAGTGCCTCCAAAGTCGGTTCACCTAACCACCCTAATCCCAGAGCGGTTATCGTAATCCCCAGCTGGTTAGCAGACAAGTAGTAGTCTAAATTGCCTGTTACCCGAAGAGCATTCAGGGCTTTTTTATTTCCTTCGGCTGCCCTTGACTCTAATCGTGTTCTTCTTACCTTTACAATCGCAAATTCGCTTGCAACGAAAAACGCTGTTAGAAAAATTAACACCGCTACCGCTGCAAGCCTAATCGACGTTTCCATAACATATCCCCTTTGTATCATTGTTGGTGATGATAGCGTCACCATTTCTTATTTTACAGTAAATGAAGTTACTTTTCTATTTTTGTGATTAGTTTCAAAACTATTCAAGTATCGTAATTAAAGGATTTGTGAAGAGACGATATAAAAAAACACCCAGGGAATGGGTGCATCCTTCGTTCAATCGTTTATTATTCTTCCTCTTCGTTAAACCAAAGTGGGGAGTCGTTCTCAACCTCACCATTATAGTTAATGAAGATTTCTTCCCCTGCTTTAATATCTTTATACGCGTAGAAATCGAACGAGTCGTTCTCGAAGTTAACCCTGTAATCAGCATTAGGATGGTACGAATGGTTGAACATCATCCCATACCCTAAAAGAAATGCCGTGTGGTTACTTCCATACTCAAATGCGTAATCAGCAAGGTACGTTTTCTCAATATGCTTATGTTCCTCATTTGGATAAGGAAGCACTGGTGCTTCATGAATGAGTTCATTTTTTGCAATATCGCGAGTGGCGAATACGCCTTTATTTAATTCGTCATCAGTAATTGTGGAAGTTCTAACTTCTATCAATATTTCACCTTCATCCTCTTGTCAGTGTGTCTTTCGCTTTTTAGTTTGACAGGTTATAGGGAAGAAATCAATTGTCGCAATATTCGATTTGTAAGTTGGTTAACGCTAACTTCTTTGTTATCTCTTATAATCACTACTTAACGTCGTTCCATTTTTAGTGTAAATCGATGATCTTTTCTTAAAATTATACTACCAGAGGCTGAACTAGAAGGAGAAACGGCTGTTAATCTTGAATAGAGTTAGAACGATAACCAGTAGAGGAGTGGTTTTAAATGAGCGGGATTTGATAGAAAAAATGAACAAAGGGATACAACACTACCGGCCAATCGAAAAAAACTTTTATCTTCCATTGAAAAAGACCTATTACACGACGAAAATGTTGTGGCTTTATTTTATGGTGGTTCTCTTGGCAATGGGAACACCGATGTTTATTCTGATATCGACGTAAGAGTGGTTGTGAAACCTGAAAAGCTAAAGGAGTATATTTTGAACAAAGCGGTTCGACCCCAAAAATGGGGAAAAATCCTTTTTGTTGAAGACATAAACCCATCATCAATTTACACAGTTGCTCATTATGATTGCTTTATAAAAGTGGACACTTTTTATTATAAGCCAGAGGATATACAACCTTCAATTTGGTTGAAGAACATAAAAATAATGAAGGATACGGATGAACTAATGACACGTACTTTGGGTAAATCGATGGCTTTATATTATGAACCAACGATTGACGAAATAGAGTCTTGGAGAGTTAAGTTTTTTGCTTATTTACATGAAGCATACCGGAGAGTTATGAGAAAAGAGTACTATTATGCCATAAATTGTATTGATAAATTACGCTTATCAGTGGCAATGGGCTGGTACATGGAGAAAGGAATCCAGCCCAATAGTTTTGGAGATTGGGCAAAATATGAAGGAGAAAGAAGTAAATTAGATAATTGGCAGCAGACGCTTCTTAGTAATTGGGATTGCGGAAGAGATGGCTTAGAAATTTCAGATGTCATGAAAGGTATCGTTTGTGAGTTTAAAAAGGTTCATCATTCCCTTTGTAAGAAAGCTGGTTTGAAAGAAGACCGTGCCTGGATTAATAAAATAGTTGAGATGGTTTATTGATGAACAGTACTAAAAGTTCTTAAACAATGAATGGGCTAAAAAGCAGTCCATTCATTCTCTTATTTTCAACTGGCTTAAAAGTTATTGAAAGGAAGCGAATTCATGCGGCAGATTATTGCGTTAGGTGGCGGGGGCTTTTCGATGGAACCGGAAAACCCTTTGTTAGATACATATATATTACATCAAGTCAATAAAACAATCCCTAAGATATGTTTTATTCCTACCGCTAGTGGAGATTCAGATCATTACATAACAAGGTTTTATAACTTTTTTAAGAATCAATCGTGTGAACCTTCTCATCTTTCTTTATATAATCCACCTACTAGAGACTTAGAAACTTTTATTCTAGAGAAGGACATTATTTATGTTGGGGGAGGAAACACGAAAAACCTATTAGCTCTATGGAGAGAGTGGAAGCTGGATAACATGTTGAGACAAGCATGGAAACAAGGTATTGTCTTAGCCGGCATTAGTGCTGGATCTATTTGTTGGTTCGAGCAAGGAATAACAGACTCATACGGTACTGGTCTTGAACCGATTACATGTTTAGGGTTGCTAAAAGGTAGTAACTGTCCTCATTACGATGGAGAACCGGAAAGAAGAACGATGTACAAAAAATTTATTAAAGAGAAGAGGTTGCATGGGGGTATAGCTGCAGATGATGGAGTTGCTATTCATTATATTGATCAAGAAATAAATAAAGTTGTAAGTTCAAGGAAAAATGCTAAAGCTTATAGAGTTAACTCTGGTAGTGACAAGGTATTGCCAACACATTTTCTCGGCTCTAATTAGGCTTAACCCATACATCAACGGTTCTCCTGAGTTTTTCCTTTGTGGGAGGGAGAAAGAGAAGATATGAAGAAGGGGAAAATAATATTCTTTGGGGCCGAAATATGTATGCTCTGTGGAATTCTTATTGTATTTAATTATTTTTCTTTTGGAAACTACAATGTTCCTTTTGGGGTTAATATTGAAGATATGGAAAGTAGAATCATTATTGAAAGATATGACTGGAAAGGCAGTGTGTCCAGTCAATATATATTAAATGAATCACGCTTGGACATTCCTAACGATACACTAGTCGCAGCTAAGGTAATGGAATCTGAATTTAAAAAACGTTTGCTTCAGTAGTGGTTTTAGTTTTGGCTCTACTATTTAGCATTTGTTTAAAAGTTATCTCAGTGAAATTTGATATTCCACTCAAGCGTGTACATATATCAGCCACCTGGTCTCGGATATTTCTCATTTTAATAATGGTGGTCTTTGTGGCTATATCGGTTCGGACAGGAATTGATTATAAAAATATGATAGTGGAGAGTGGGAAGTTACTAAATGAACTAAAAACGTAATAGTTACTTTTGAAGCCGTCGCAAGTAAAGAGTAGAATTTTATTATCAAGGGCCGATGAGAGCTCACAATCGAACACTGCAAGCAAGGAATTTTTATGAAAGGGAGATGCCCATGGATACTACACAACACAACAGTAATGCTTGGGACAAGAAAGTTGAAGAAGGTGCGGCCTATACTAAACCTGTAAGCAGCGAAGTCATTGAAAAAAGTAAAGCTGGTGATTGGGAAATAACTGTAACAACGGAAAAATCAGTACCGAGAAATTGGTTTCCGAAATCATTAAATGGGTTGAAAATTCTTTGTCTGGCTTCAGGTGGTGGGCAACAAGCTCCGGTTCTAGCCGCTGCAGGTGCGGATGTTACTGTGACCGATATTTCTATCAAGCAGCTGGAGCAGGATGAAGAGGTTGCTAAGCGTGATCAGTTAACCTTGAAAACTGTTCAAGGGGATATGTCTGATTTGAGTGATTTTGATGATGAATATTTTGATCTCATCGTCCATCCAGTTTCTAATTTGTTTGTAAAAGATGTGTGTCCTGTCTGGAGAGAGGCGTCGAGAGTTTTAAAAAATAACGGAATACTGATTTCAGGGTTTACGAATCCTCTTCTATGGATTTTTGACGATAGCCAGGAGAGAAAAGGTATTCTTGATGTAAAACATCCTATCCCTTCATCTACGTTAGATTATTTGTTAGAAGAGGAGGTTCAGGAGTTTATTAATTCTGATCAAACCATTGAATATGCTCATACTTTGGAAGACCAACTTCAAGGTCAATTGGATGCAGGGTTTGTCATTTCGGGTTTTTACGAGGACGACTTTGGCGGAAGTAGGGTTTTGGATAAGTATATTAAAACGTTCATGGCAACAAGGGCAATAAAATTAGACCAGTAGTTGTGGCTCTAACAAAGAAATGAGCTTTACATGTAAGAATTCTAATGAGTTATGTCAGAATCATCGCCTCAACCACTCAATAATCAAACATCCACTCCAACTAGAGCTGAAGTGGATGTTTTTAAAATTACTCCATTGTCTCCTTCAATTCATACAAAGGAACTTCCTGATAAACGTTCGGCTGATCAACAGGATGAATGCGGGCGGTTTCGCTTCTTTCAATCACTTCTTCAATATAGATTTGGCGCTCCTCGTGAGTCACATCAATCATCTCAGGGGAGTGGAAGATTTCTTTGGCGCGTTCTTTGTTCATTAGTAAAAGTCCTCCTTTTGGTTTGAGGTTAATTTTTGCTTGAAGTGACATTTGTATGCACATAGTTTAGCGGCTTACCTTTTAACTAATCGATGTAGCGCTCAATTCGGATTGCTTCAAAGAAATGGTTATGAGCGTTATAATTTTTTACATAGAAAAAGGAGGTTGACGGTGTTGGATCGAACAGGTTTAGTATTAGAAGGAGGAGGAATGCGCGGGGCTTATACGGCGGGAGTTCTTGATTTTTTTCTTGATGAAGCCATCCATTTTCCTTATGTGGTAGGGGCTTCAGCAGGTGCTTGTAATGGCAGTTCTTATGTGGCTGCGCAGCGGGGCAGGAATTATGAAGTGATGGTAAATTATGGGGATCACCCCGAGTACATATCGTTCAAGCGAATGTTCACAGAGCGCCAGTTGTTTGGGATGGACTTTATTTTTGATAAGCTCCCTAATCAGCTTGTGCCGTTTGATTATGACGCCTTTTTATCCAGGACGACGGAGTTTGTAGTGGGTACGACGAATATGCGAACGGGTGAGCCGCAATTTTTCAACCATTTTCCTGACCGGACAAGCTTACTTAAAGTGATGAGGGCGTCAAGCTCGCTGCCGCTCTTAGCTCCAAGTATTTCTTATTTAGGGGAAGAGCTTATGGACGGTGGAATAGCTGATCCGATTCCGATCAATCCGTCAATTGAATCGGGAAATAAGAAGCATGTGATCGTGCTGACGAGGAATGACGGTTATATTAAAAAAAAGATGAAAATGGATTGGTATTTCACCCGCAAATACAAAAACTTCCCGAAGTTTGCCCATGCTTTACGAATTCGTCATCAAAAATACAATGCGACCTTGAGAAAAATTCAGCAGATGGAAGAAGCTGGCGAGGTGTTTGTATTACGCCCTCAATCCCCATTGCAAGTAAGCCGCATTGAGAAAAATAGACAGCGTCTGCATCAGCTTTATATGCAAGGCTACCAGGAGGCTGAGCAGCAAAGTGATCAGCTTGCAAAATTTATTCAAACGTAAATTAAGGAGGCTCATATGGAACAAACTCAACAGGTCAAGGCCGCGATTGTGAACGAATTTAAGGCTCATCGGAATCCTGGTCAACACGAGGCGATGGAGAAGTATATGAAAAATCAGTTCCCTTTTTACGGCATCAAGACACCGGAGCGCTCGAAGCTTGTGAAGCAATGGCTGAAATCTTATGCTTCAATCACCTATAGTGAACGTGTTGATACGGCTTTATTACTTTTTCAAGAAGAAGAAAGGGAATGTCATTATGCAGCTCTCGCGTTACTTGAAAAAGTCTCTAAACAGCCCTCTGTCTCAGCTATTGCGGTTTATAAGCAATTATTGACGTTAAAGCCCTGGTGGGACACGGTTGATATGATTTCCTCCAATTTGTGCGGAAACTATTTGCTGCATTATAGGGAGGAGTTACCAGCGATTACGGAAAGCTGGGCCAGCTCGGAGCATCTGTGGGTAAGAAGAGCGAGTCTGCTGAATCAACTTAAATTTAAGGATCAGACAGACGAGGAGCTGCTGTATCAAACGATCCATACATTAAAACATGAGAAGGAATTTTTCATTGAAAAAGCAATCGGGTGGATCTTGCGTGAGTACAGTAAAACAGCTCCAGAATCTGTGATTGCTTTTATCGAATCGACAGAGTTACGTCCTTTAAGCAGGAGAGAAGGGCTGAAGTGGATGAAAAATAAGGGATTATATCCTGTGGGTGAAAAGGTATAGATTGGAAACTCAACGATCATAATGGGGATAATTACACAAAAGTGAGGGTCCTATTATGAATCAATGGGTAGATGTTTCTTTCTTGGATCGAGTCATTCAATGGCTTGATCAGGACGTATTGCAAATATTTGGGTTGAACGGCTTGCATATTCAATTTGTCCTCGTCTTTCTGCTGACAGCCAGCATCATGTTTGTGATCAAACCGATTATGGAATGGCTGCTTGTTAAACAATGGTTCACGCTGCTCGGGTATAGCATCACGGCTGTTCTGGCATTTTGTTTTCTGCAAATGGTCGATCGATATGCGATGGGCACCGAATCAACCTTTCTGCCATCCTATTATTGGTCTGTCAGCTTGCTTGCGATCAGCAGTTACGGCGCGGTTCGAGTGATTGCTGGAATATCGAAGGTGATTATGGTGAGATGGAGAGTTCGCTCTAAGAAACGCGTGGCTTAAAAATATGACTTTTGCTGTGAAAATTCGTTCGTTCCTTTCTTTAGTTGTGGTATAATTTACCTAACTAGAAGTTTTATAGAGAGGGAAGGGAAGCGGATGCAGAAAGATCAAGGGATTTTATTAGAAAGTGGTACAAATGAACTGGAAATTGTAGAGTTCAGTGTCGCAGAAAGCCGGTTTGGGATCAATGTGATTAAGGTAAAGGAAATCTTAAATCCAGTACCGATTACGAAAATTCCTCACTCTCATCCAGCCGTTGAGGGGATCATTGATATTAGAGGTGAGGTTGTGCCGGTTGTGGACGTTGCTCACGCCCTAGGTTTTGAAGACTCTTTCAATCCACACCAGGACAAGTTTATTCTTGCTGAGTTTAATCAGACCAAAATCGTTTTTCACGTTCATACAGTTACACAAATTCATCGTATTTCCTGGGAATCGATTGAAAAGCCAGGAACAATGGGAACAATGTATCAAGGGTTAGAGACGGAAATTACCGGAGTCATTAAAAAAGAGGGCGACATGTTGCTGTTGCTGGATTTTGAGAAGATTGTGGCGGATATTAGTCCGGAATCAAGCTTAAACAAAGCTGATATTCGCGTCCTGGGTGCACGGGAGCGTTCTGACAAAAAGATTCTTATTGTCGAGGATTCAGGATTGCTGCGCGGGCTGCTGCAAGAAACGCTGGAGGAAGCTGGTTACATACATACGACATCATTTGAAGATGGAAAAGCTGCCTATGATCATCTGGCTGAAATGGCAGCTGACGGGAGGACGATACAGGAAGAGTATCAATTAGTGATCACAGACATTGAAATGCCGCGGATGGACGGTCACCATTTAACCCGTCGAATTAAGGAAGATCCGCAGCTTCAACAACTTCCGGTCGTCATTTTTTCTTCCTTAATTACGAATGACCTGAAGCATAAAGGGGAGATCGCAGGGGCCGATGCCCAGATCTCAAAACCGGAAATAGTGGAACTAATCAAGATCATTGACCAGCATATAAAATGAAAAGCCGCTCCACTTAGGAGCGGCTTTTTTCATTTTCCACCTTTTTAAACAGCGTATCATGCCAGTTGTAAGCTTGTTGAGTGATCGTTTCTGGTTCAGAGCCATACGGGTGAGATTCGCGGATGATGCTTTTCTCATGTTCTGTTAGATGTTCATAGGAAGATCTCAATTCCGTAGAATACTCCACATATTTATTAAGCTGATACAGAAAATCGTCCATAGGATTCATGGTCATAAATAATCACCCCTCCTAAAGGTACCTATACCTTATTTGGAAGGCCTTGAAACATGGGTCGTCAAAAGAAAAAAGAGAGTCAGGGCTGCTGCCTGGCTCTCTTTTTATCTCTAAGTTATCGTTTGGGACGCTGGTTCCACGGGGCAATATGCTGCTGTCCAAGCATGGACAGGTTAGGATGGGAGGAAGGTGAGTAAGAAGTGGGGGCCTTTTCGTGGTCCCAACCTAAATAGTTGTACAGCGTTCGCTTTGCTCTCGACAAGGAGAGTTTTGGTTTCGGATTGCGATACGATTGGTCTACCTTGCCAAGGTGCTTTAACTGATTGAAATCTTTCTTTTCAGCTGGAATGTGAAAATAGTATCCGCCGACCTCTATAAGAAGCGTGGAATGCTGTTTACTCAGTTTAGGATGGTCTGAAAAATGCAAACCAATTTTTTTCGCTCTTCGTTCCTTTAATAATTTAGTAATGGTTGATTTTTTAATTTCATAGAGATGTTTAGGCTCAGGGGCGGTCTTCGCGTGCCGATTGACGATAAATAGTGATTCGGCAATTTCACGGTTGGACAACTGTTTTTCTCTCATTCATGTTCTCCTTTCTAGACGTCTGCATGACCATTGTATGAATATCATGGCTGAATGGTCTATTTTGCAAAATGATCTATGACTTTAATTTCTTTAAATCTGCTATAATTTGATCGATCTCGGCCGCTTTCATCCCGCTGTACTGTTTAATCACGTCACCCTCAGGTGTGACTAAATAAAAGCTTGTCCCATGGGCCACTTGGTCAGAACCTTCCATCTTAGAGACTGGAGACTGGAACGATTTTATCGATAATTCCTTAACTTCATGGAATGTATAGCCGGTTAGAAAGCTCCACTGATCGTAATCGGGCTGATAGGCATCCGCAAACTCCTTGAGTTTCTCTTGAGTATCGTGCTTGGGATCAACGGAAAATGATACAAGTTTTACATCATCAAGATTTTCTTGTTTCAAACGCTGCTGTAAATGCGACATATTCCCTGTCATCGGCGGACATACGGTTTCACAACTTGTGAAAATAAAATCAGCTATCCAATAGTCGCCTTTTAGATCCTCGGGTAAGTTCATCTTTTCACCACTTTGCGTCGTAGCGGTAAATTCGCCTACTTCCCGGGACATATTTTCTTCAATTGGAGAGCCGCATGATGTTAGGAGCAACAGTCCTCCTAAAACACCGATCAATATGATATTCTTCATGATTTATCCTCCATCAACTGGTAGTTCTTTTATTCTATCATGTACCGAGCTTCTTTCAGGTAATGTCACAAAAATGTTAAAGCTTCGCTTGGAGGTGAAAAACTGAGTATTCAGGACGGCACATAAATCGATACGGCAGGCGGGTTGTTCCAATCCCCCTGCTTACGTAGAGCGTGAGAAGCTCACTGATCGTATATTTTCCTTCAATGTAGGTCTCTGCATAAGGCGGAGTTACGAGCGCTCCTACGAATGGAAGTTGAATCTGACCGCCATGACTATGGCCGGACAGCTGGATATCAATCCCATGTTGCTGCATTTGGTCTGCTACATCAGGCTCATGTACGAGCAGCATTGTAAAAGGATCCCCCTTAATTTGAGCAGTAGTTGCTGAAATATTGGGCGACCCAAGCATGACATCATCTAAACCCGCCAGTGCAAAGGTATCCTGGCCATTATCGACCATGGATACACTATTTTGCAGCAGTTGGAACCCTCCATCCTCCATAACTGCTTTGACTGTCTCTGTTCCATATCCACCATGATCATGGTTGCCGTAAATCCAGTACTTTCCATAACGTGTCTTCAATCTCCGAAGCAGCTGTGGAATCCTCTGGTCAAATCGATACGTGTGCGGCTTATCTACAAGGTCACCGGTAAAAACGATTAAATCTGCATTTTCAGCATTTATGGTATCAATTAATTGCTCAAACTCTGTTAAATCATAATTAAAACCAATATGAGTATCAGAAAATTGGACAATCTTAAAATTATTAAACGAACGCGGTATGTTTGAATGGCTGATCGTGTACTCTTTTCTATCAAGCATGTGTGGTTCAATATGACGGGCATAGTAATAGCTACCGCCGCTCAATCCGAGCAGCCCTAATCCGCTTACTAGAAATTTTTTTATGAAGCTGCGTCGTGTTAATTTCATGTGAAGAATCCCTTCATATAATACTCCCGCCATTATACCACGTTCCATTCTGTTCGATAAGAATTAATAATCACGTGAAGGGGTGGCGCTCACCGCCGGTCTCGCCCGGCGGTGAGCGCCGATAAAAATCATAAGAAAAACCGCTGCATGGCACAGCGGCTTTTAGCAAATTCACAGGATATATAGAAATACGGTGAAAAAATGAAGGATTGATCCGCTGAGCACCATTAAGTGCCAGACCATATGGTGATAGGTAAAGCCTCTCCATACGTAAAAGATCGCACCTATTGAATAAACGAGTCCGCCTAACACGAGGAGAAGAATCCCGGTGGAGGAGACAGCCTCTGTGAGCGGCTCCCAGGCGAGCACAATCAGCCAGCCCATGAGCACGTAAAATACAGTCGAAAGTACGACGAATCGTTTAACGAAGAAGATTTTGAAGATGACTCCCGCAAGCGCAATTCCCCATACCACTCCAAATAACGTCCATCCGAGTGTACCCCTTAGCGGTACGAGAAGAAGGGGAGTATAGGTCCCTGCAATAAATAGGTAAATCGCTGAGTGGTCAAAGATTTCAAACAGGTCTTTGAATTTTCCCGGTGGAAAGCTATGAACAAGAGTGGAAGAAACATAAAGTACGAGCATAGTAATTCCGTAAATCGTCACGGAAACGATCTCCCATGCATTTCCTCCTAAGCTGGCAAATACAATAAGCAGAGTGAGCATAGCTATACTTAATATGGCCCCAACACCGTGAGTGATGGCGTTTGCGATTTCTTCACGTTTTGAAAAAATGTGTGTGCCCATGGTCCGTTCATCCTTACTTAAAGTCATTTTTAATTAGTATAGACGCTTCAGCTTATTTTATAAAGTTAAATTAATTTTAAGGTTTACCTCTATAAGAATTCTGGGTAATTGAAGGGTGAGCAAATCATGTTGAAAAGGTCAAATAATGTCGAATATTGCGTTAGTTTGACTCTCGTATCTATGTTACTATTAGATTACATGCGTGTGAGCGTTATTTCTTGCTCCTTCAATTGTTTGCTAAAAAGGAGTGGTGTTTATGGTAAGTGTAGAAAGTAAAAAGCTTGAAATTCCATTAGTTGAAGAGTTAATGATTCCAGCAGAGAAAGTCGCTCATGTTCAGATAGGGAATCCGTTAGATCATGCTTTGCTCGTTTTGGTGAAAACCGGCTATTCGGCTGTACCTGTCGTCGATAAAATGTACAAATTCAAGGGGACCATCAGCAAGACAATCATCCTTGAAGAAACGCTCGGGCTCGAACAGTTTGAATTGAATCGATTGAATGATATGACAGTGAATGAAGTGGTCGATGAAAGTGTTCCGTGTTTGCATCGAAATGATACGATGATTGATGCTTTACACAAGTTGATTGATCATCCCTTTATTTGTGTTACAAATGGTGAAGGAGAATTTGACGGGATAATTACGAGGAGAACCATTTTAAAACAATTCAGCAAACATTATCATGAATCATGGAAAAGAATATAGCGAATAAACAACTCAAATATATGGAAGATGGCGCCTCTTGCAGGCGTCTTCTGTTTGTCTGGGGATGATGGCGTATGGAGGAAGTTCAGCAACTACAACAAAAGCAAAAGCGCGGGCTCGTACTAGCCTCAATTATGCTGGCGATGTTTCTGGCGGCGATTGAGGCAACGATCGTGTCTACAGCTATGCCCAGCATTGTAGCGGATCTAGGCGGATTTAGCTTGTACAGCTGGGTCTTCTCCGCTTATTTGCTTACGAATGCTGCTACGGTATTACTGTTCGGAAGGCTCGCCGATATTGTAGGCCGCAAGCCGATATTTCTGATCGGAATCGGATTGTTTCTGACGGGGTCCACGATGGCCGCACTGTCCCAGACGATGTTATTTTTAATTGCGGCGCGGTTGGTTCAGGGGCTTGGAGCTGGTGCTTTAATGCCGATTGCCACGACGATCGTTGGTGATTTGTACACGAAGGAAGAGCGCGCCAAAATTCAAGGTTATTTGTCCAGCGTCTGGGGGATTTCAGCTGTATCAGGACCGCTGCTAGGTGGTTTTTTTGTGGATGTATTAAGCTGGCCATACGTATTCTGGATGAATATTCCGCTTGGGTTACTTGCGATGATCGGGATTGTCTGGTTTTTTAAAGAAGACCGGACACAGGATAAACAATCGGTGGATTTAGTTGGTTCGTTGTTAACGATGGTCACAGTCAGTCTCTCCATGTTGATTCTGGTGGAAGGCGGCGTGGGCATTCCCTGGCTGTCCCGTGAAATGGGAATCTTAATCGTGCTGGCCATGAGCAGCTTTATCATCTTTTTGTTCCATGAAAAAAGGGCATCTTCGCCGATGATGCCCTTTGAAATTTGGCGGGTGCGTGCGATTAAATACGCCAATTTAACCTCACTGACTTCTGGAATGATCTTGATTGGCGTTTCCAGTTATTTGCCGGCCTTTGTGCAAGGTGTGATGGAGAAGTCGGCAACAGTGGCCGGGTTTACCCTGACGACGATGTCGATTGGCTGGCCGATTGCCTCAACATTAGCGGGAAGACTGGTCTTAACAATTGGTTTTCGGGCCACTTCTATTCTTGGAGGGGCTTCGCTCATTGTTGGCGGCGGGATTTTCTCCTTGTTGTCACCTGAACGAGGTCCGGTGTTTGCGGCCATGGGCTCCCTGTTTATTGGAATTGGGATGGGTCTTTCCACAACATCATTTATCGTTTCCATTCAGAATGCTGTGAAGTGGGAGATGCGAGGGATCGCTACTGCTACGAATATGTTTATGAGAACATTAGGCAGTGCGGTTGGAGCCGCGCTTTTAGGCGGGCTGCTCAATAACCGGATTCAGGCTGCTTTGAATGCCTCTCATTTAAATAATCAGTTCTCAGTGGATTCGACGAACTTGTTATTAAATCAGGAAAGCAGAAGGGAGTTAAGTGAACAGGCTTTGCACGTATTAAAAGAGGGACTGACGTCTGGTTTGCAGCTCGTCTATATCGGATTGCTCGTGTTAGCGATCATCAGCCTGATTTTAATTTTACAATTGCCAAAGGGAAATAAGACATAAATTCTTGTCACGATAACAGTGCTTTGATAAAGTAAAGAATGTAATTAACTACGTGCCTGAAGGAGGATACATATGAAACAAATGGATGCTAATGAGATTATCTCATTTATTTCAAATAGTGAAAAATCAACACCTGTTAAAGTTTATGTGAAAGGAAAGGACCTTTCGACACTGGATTTTGGCGAAGATGTACGAGACTTTATTACTGGTGATTCAGGGGTTCTTTTCGGAGAATGGAAAGCGATTGAACCGCTTCTTGAAAAATATAGTGATCAAATTGAGGATTACGTGCTTGAAAGTGACCGCCGAAACTCAGCGATTCCCTTGTTGGATACGAAAAAAGTAAACGCTCGTATTGAGCCGGGTGCTGTTATTCGTGACCAGGTGGAAATCGGTGACGGTGCGATCATCATGATTGGCGCTTCCATCAATATTGGTTCTGTCGTTGGAGAAGGAACGATGATCGATATGAACGTTGTTATGGGAGGTCGTGCAACTGTCGGAAAAGACTGCCATATTGGCGCTGGAGCTGTTTTAGCAGGCGTAATTGAACCACCTTCCGCACAACCTGTCGTAATAGAGGACGAAGTAGTCATCGGAGCTAACGCGGTCGTTCTTGAAGGAGTAACGGTTGGAAAAGGTTCAGTCGTTGCAGCCGGTGCGATTGTAACCGAAGACGTTCCTCCAAATACAGTAGTTGCCGGGACACCTGCTAAAGTCATTAAGAAGATTGATGATCAAACGAAATCCAAGACGGAGATTAAGAAGGAATTGCGAAAACTTGATCAGTAATTTTTTTAAGACCTTGCTCCTTAAAAAGCAAGGTCTTTCCTATAACAGGAGGCTTAGTGAATGTTAACAGAATCGGAACTCATCCAAATACGCAGAGATTTGCATCGAATCCCTGAGCTCGGCTTTCAAGAGGTGAAAACACAGACATACTTACTATCGTTTATAAACGAATTACCTCAAGAGCATATAACGGTGGAAACGTGGAAAACAGGTGTTTTTGTAAAAGTAGAAGGGCAGGCGCCGCAAAAAACAATCGGCTATCGTACTGACATCGATGGGCTGCCTCTAACAGAAGAAACAGGTTACCCCTATGCTTCCACTCACAATGGTCAGATGCATGCATGCGGCCATGATTTTCATATGACGATTGCACTGGCTGCTCTAGAATCGTTAGCTCATCAGCCTGCGGACCATCACGTTGTATTTATGTTTCAGCCGGCAGAGGAAGGCCCTGGCGGCGCAGAGCCGATGTTGCGTTCGGAACCAATGAAACGATTTAAGCCTGACGTTATATTTGCTCTTCATATCGCTCCAGAGCTGCCATCAGGAGTCGTTTCATCCAGGCCAGGCTTGCTGTTTGCCAACACGAGTGAATTGTTTATTGACTTAACAGGCAAAGGCGGACATGCGGCGTATCCGCATTTAACGAAGGATATGATCGTGGCCGGAAGTTTTCTCGTGACTCAGCTGCAGCAAATTGTTGCCCGCCGTGTTGATCCGCTCGATAGTGCTGTGATTACGGTCGGCAAAATTACGGGCGGCAGTGTGCAAAATATTATTGCCGAGCAGGCGAGGCTTGAAGGAACCGTCCGGACAATGTCACCGCAAGCTATGGAACGTGTAAAAGCTGAAATTGAAAAGGTTGTTCAGGGGATAGAGATAGCTCATGATTGTTCGGCCACGATTGACTATGGTTCGAACTATTATCAAGTCGAGAATGATCCTGATTACGTGGAAAAATTTGCAGCGATCGCAAACGATTCCGGCGTCACTTATCGAGAGGCGAGTGCAGCGATGACAGGGGAAGATTTCGGCTACATGTTAAAAGAGATTCCAGGTTTCATGTTCTGGCTCGGCGTGGATTCGCAGTCAGGCCTTCACACCTCACAATTGGCCCCTAAAGAAGAAGCGTTAGCAATTGGAGCGCGACTCGTAGTTAACGGACTGCGCCAATTATAAAAGCTGTGCATAATCCCGGTTCCTTTGGCAATAATAACCACGTGATTCTTATAAATAAGGAGGATTTCACGTGAAAAAAGTAGCCATTGAGGAAAATTTAAGTGACATTCGTTCTGCGCTGCAGCAAAAAGGGTATGACCTTGTGACCTTACAAAACAGTCAAGATGCTGAAGGCTGTGATTGCTGCGTGATCTCTGGACAAGATCGTGACGTTATGGGAATTCAGAACGCTGCCACAAATGGTGTGGTCATTGATGCCCGAGGCCGTACAGCCGATGATGTGTGTCAGGAAGTAGACAACTGTTTTTCATTATAACTATAGAGGGGAGACCCCTCTATACATAGAAAATCCCGGGCTCCTAAAGAGTCCGGGATTTTTATCTTAATTTGCTTTTGGCTGCTTGTCCACGTTGACTTGATGTGGATATGGAATATCAATGCCTGCTGCATCGAGTGCTTCTTTAATCGCTTTTCTCATATCTCGTTCCACGCCCCACTGTTCCATGTTGGCTGTTTTACCTAAGATTCTAAGGACGATATCAGATGAGCCGATGCTTTGGACCCCAAGTACGTCCGGGCCTTCTTTAAACCGAGGGTCCTCTGCAAAGTCTTCGGCCACTTTTGAAAGAACTTCAATGGCTTCGTCAATGTTGTCTTCGTAGCTGATGCCAATATCGACAAGTGCGCGCATATTTCCGCGTGAATGGTTGCTGACTCCTGCAATATTACGGTTTGGAATATAATGAAGTGTTCCGTCAAAGCCTCTAAGCTTCGTCGTACGAATTCCAACTTCCTCTACGATTCCATCATAACCCGCGGCGGTTACATAGTCATCCACTTCGATTTGACGTTCTAGTAGAATGAAGAAACCCGTAACGATATCTGAAACTAACCCTTGAGCTCCAAATCCAATCGCCAGTCCAACAATTCCAGCTCCAGCCAGAAGTGGTCCGATGTTAATGTTGATCGCACTTAATATCATAACGATTAGGACGAATAACAGCACATAGCTGAAGAGGTTTACTGAAATTTTCTCCAGTGTTTTCGTGCGTGATTCACTTAGTTTACGCTGCTTTCCCATTCTGCCAATCGCAGCTTCGATCGCTTTTTTTCCAATGGGACTAATGATTGCAAATGCAATCAGGATAACTAGAATCTCCAATCCGCCTGTAATTAGCCACTCCACTAATACAGAAGGATTGAATTTAAATCCTTCTTCAAACAAATTCATAAGCAAACTCCTTTCATGTGCATCCAGTTCTTTCTATATGATAGCGGAAAGTTACGAGTTGTTTCAATGATTTTCGTTTTTTACATGAGATTTTGTCGAAATACTAGATAAGCTTATTAGTTTACTTTCCTCAACAAATCATGTTTAATGAGAACTGTGAAGGCACATATTAGTAATATATGTCCTTTTATTGGAGATCTAAACTAGTTTAGATTTATTATTACTTTAGATTGACTCTAATGAAATATCTAGTTATACTATATTATGTGCTAGATAGCAGATCACTTATAACAATGCTATAAAACATTTTGGAGGGATTTACAATGGCAGAACGCATGGTAGCAAAACAAGCACCTCGCTTTGAAATGGATGCAGTACTACCGAACAAGGAATTTGGGAAAGTTTCACTAGAAGAAAACATGAAAAACGATAAGTGGACGGTTCTATTTTTCTATCCAATGGATTTCACATTCGTGTGCCCGACAGAAATTACAGCTGTTTCTGATCGCTTCGATGAATTCGAAGATCTTGATGCAGAAGTAGTAGGGGTTTCTACAGATACAATCCATACTCACCTGGCATGGATTAACACGTCTCGTGAAGACAATGGTCTTGGCGATCTAGAGTATTCTCTAGCAGCGGATACTAACCATCAGGTTGCGAAAGACTACGGAGTATTAATCGAAGAAGAAGGGGTTGCTCTTCGCGGTCTATTCATCATCAGCCCTGAAGGCGAACTTCAGTACCAAGTGGTGAACCACAACAACATCGGCCGTGACGTTGATGAAACACTTCGCGTCCTGCAAGCTCTTCAAACTGGCGGACTTTGCCCAGCAAACTGGAAGCCAGGTCAAGAAACGCTTTAAGTTGAAATAAGGTCAAAAAGGTCTAACTTAAGTGTTAGACCTTTTTCGATAAAAGTATAGATAGGAGGAAGAACAAATGCGCTTAAGAACACCTATGCCTGAACTTCCTGAAGCAACAGAGTGGTATAATAGTGATGCACTCACAAAGGAAGACTTAACAGGTGATAAACCGACATTGATTCACTTCTGGTCTGTAAGCTGCGGACTATGTAAAGAAGCAATGCCAAATGTGAACGAATTTAGAGATGAATACAGTGATGATTTAAATGTGATAGCTGTTCACATGCCTCGTTCTGAGAAAGACTTAGACCTTGAACAGATAAAAGAGGTCGCTGAAGAACATGGCATTACGCAGCCGATCTACGTGGATAATCAGCATGCTTTAACAGATGCTTTTGAAAATCAATATGTACCGGCTTATTACGTATTTGATGAAGAAGGCAACTTGAGACACTTTCAAGCAGGCGGCGGCGGTATGAAAATGCTGCGCAAGCGTGTGAACCGTGTGCTTGGCGTCAATCAGAAATAACTGTCATAATGAGCAATTCCCTTCGTAAAATGGGGAGTTGCTTTTTTATTGAGTTCATTACCAGAGCGAGTGCAATTCGGCCCAAGCATACGATTATTCTCCCCAAGCGAAAGAAGATTCGGCCCAAACTCTCGTGCATTCTCCCCAAACCAAAAAAGATTCGACCCCAACAGCTCCGTATTCATAGAATTACTTCAATTACTAGCAAACACCACTCTCCAGCCGAACAAAAAATTAAATTTGAAGAAATTTTTAAAAATTTCTTCAAATAGGTGGAAATTTATTTCGATTGCCGATATATTATTAATTACGTAAAAAAGAAAGGGAGGGACATCATGGAAACGTTTAAAAAGTTAAAGCAATTTTATTGGCCGTTTAAATCCTTCTTTTTATGGTCATTATTTGCCCTTCTATTTGTCACTGGCATAACCGTTGTTTATCCAATTGTGCTGCAAATTACAATTGATGAAGTCGTACGGGGAGAAAGGTATAATCTTATCCCGTATATCGGAGCTGCTTTTATTTTACTTATGATTGTAAAAGGTGTCGCGACATACTTTCACCAGTATCTTGGTGATTACTTCGGGATTAGGTCTGTTTATACGATGCGTGATGCACTTTATAAAAAACTGCAGCGTTTGTCGTTTAAGTACTATGACAACGCGAAGACAGGTGACATCATGTCACGATTGACAGCAGATGTAGAAGGATTTCGGTTCTTCCTATCGGTCGGCTTTTCCGAACTTATTCGCATTGTGTTGTTGATTTTAATCAGTCTAACTGTCATGTTTTATTACTCAGTTCCACTGGCTCTGGTCACGATGGCTGCTATGCCGTTTCTAACGGTTGTGGTGTTTAAGTTTGATAAGCAAGTTCATCCGGCTTTTCGTAAAATTAGAAAGTCATTTGGTAAGCTCAACACTCGTGTTCAGGAAAACATCAGTGGTATGAATACGGTGAAATCGCTTTCGAGAGAAGAGTTCGAAGTGGGGCGGTTCTTAAACCGCAGCGATGATTATCGGAAGAAATACATTGATACGTCTAATATTTGGTCGCGTTTCTTCCCTCTTATGGAATTCATCGGCAACGTGAGTGTTATAGCGCTGCTCGCTTATGGCGGCTATCTCGTCATCAATGGGTCCTTGCAATTAGGGGAGCTTGTCGCCTTCTTCAGCCTGGTTTGGTATATTTTAGGGCCATTAATGAATTTTGGCTTTGTCATTAACCTTTTTTCTCAATCAAAAGCCTCTGGAGAACGCTTGCTCGAGATTTTAGAAGCGAAGGAAGACATTACGGAACGAGATCAACCTCTTGTGCTCGATCGATTGCAGGGACATGTGACGTTTGATGATGTCACCCTTACGTACACAGAAGATGATGATTCGGCTTTGAAACATATTAGCTTTGATGCCCCTCCAGGAAAAACAATCGGACTTATTGGAGCAACCGGTTCTGGGAAAACGAGTATTACCCAGTTAATCACTCGCTTTTATGAACCGGAACAGGGATGCGTACTCGTTGATGGGAAACCAGTCGATGAGTATGGGTTAAAAACGTTACGTAAAAATATCGGCTTCGTACTGCAAGAGTCATTCTTATTTTCTACGTCCATTAAAGAAAACATTTCCTACGGTAACCCTGATGCAACCCTCGATGACGTAATGGCTGCAGCTAAAAGAGCGCAGGCCCATGAGTTTATTATGGATATGCCAGAAGGATATGACACTTTGCTTGGTGAAAGAGGAATGGGCTTATCTGGCGGACAGAAACAGCGAATTGCCATTGCCAGGGCCATTTTAATTGATCCAGCCATTCTCGTCCTTGATGATGCGACTTCGGCCGTTGATATGGAAACAGAGTTTAAGATTCAACAAGCATTGCGAGAGGTGATGGAAGGCCGCACGACATTCATCATTGCCCACCGGATTTCCTCTTTAAAACATGCTGATGAAATCATCGTGCTGGAAGACGGCCTCGTTAAAGAACGCGGCGTTCACGAGGACTTGCTTCTCAACGGGGGACCCTATCAACGAATTTACGATATTCAGTATCAAGATAAAGAGAAAATCTTAAATTCTTCCATTTCATAATCAGAATGTAAAACTACCTTTTTCAAAAGGAGGGGAGAGCATGGCTCGCAAACCCAAACATAGACCTGAAACGAATAAACATTTAAACCGGTTTAAATACACGCAGGACCAGGCGATTGAAAAACCGTTCAACTGGACGCAAATGCTTCGTTTACTCTCATACGTTAAGCCGTACACAAGGCGTCTGCTGCCGATATCGATTATTGCCATGTTAGTTTCGACGATCGTACGGCTAGTGGTTCCTATTTTAATTGGTAAAGTAGCCATCGATATCGCCATCGCAGAAAGCAATGTGAGTTTACTTATACAGCTCGTAGTCGGCATCGCCATTATGTACGTGCTCAGTTATATCGGTAATGCGTTACGAATTAAATATGTTAATATTTTGGGGCAAAATGTGATTTACGACTTGCGCCAGCACTTATTCTCGCATGTGCAGCGTCTTTCTCATAAATTTTTTGACTCACGATCAGCTGGTTCAATTCTTGTACGAATTATGAATGATATTAATTCCTTACAAGAGCTTTTTACCAACGGGATTATTAATCTTTTAATGGATGTTGTCATGTTGACAGGCATTATCGTCATCCTGTTTGCACTAAGTCCGAAGCTTGCCCTTGCGATACTAGTGATTATGCCAATCATGTTCTATATTTCAACGAAGCTGCGGCGGAATATTCGCCGCTCATGGCAGCAGGTTCGTATCCAACAATCGAGGCTGAACTCCCATTTAAATGAAAGTCTTCAAGGCGTGCGGATTACACAATCCTTTTCACAGGAAAATGAAAATGCCGAATACTTCAATGGAGTCAACACCGACAATTTTCAGTCGTGGAATACCGCAACAAGAAAAAGTGCGATGTTCCGTCCGTTTGTAGAAATGAGTAATGCAGTCGGAACGGTCATCCTCGTGGCATACGGGGCACACCTTATTTTACAAGGGGATATTGAAATTGGTACATTCGTGTCGTTCGCTTTTTTCCTAGGTATGTTCTGGGAGCCGATTTCCCGTCTTGGCCAAATGTATAACCAGCTTCTGATGGCGATGGCTGCCTCAGAGCGTATTTTTGAATTTCTCGATGAGCAGCCAAATGTTCAGGAAAAGCAAAATGCCCAAGAGCTTACAGATATGAAAGGGCATATTGAATTTGATCATGTCCAATTTGCCTATGATGAAAAGCGAATCGCCCTGCATGATATCTCACTTGAGATGAAACAGGGAGAAACGGTAGCTTTAGTCGGGCATACAGGATCGGGCAAATCAACCATTGCTAACTTAATCAGCCGTTTTTACGACCCTACCAAAGGGGCTGTGAAGATTGATGGAACGGACTTGCGCGATGCCACTATTGATAGTGTACGTCAGCAAATCAGTGTTGTTCTGCAAGACACGTTTATTTTCTCAGGTACGATCATGGAAAATATACGGTTTGGCCGGCCAACCGCCTCTGATCAAGAAGTAATGGAAGCAGCCAAAGTTGTCGGAGCTGATGATTTCATCCAGCGATTGAGTGATGGATATGCAACAGAAGTAGAGGAACGCGGCAATATTTTATCAGCCGGTGAACGGCAGCTGCTGTCCTTCGCGAGGGCGCTACTCGCTAATCCTAAAATCTTGATTCTAGATGAAGCGACCGCAAGTATTGACACGGAAACCGAAATGAAAATCCAGCAAGCCTTGCAACGATTGTTGAAAGGCAGAACAGCTATTATCATTGCTCACAGACTGTCGACGATTCGGGAAGCGGATACGATTTATGTGCTCGAACACGGTAAGATTCTGGAGCATGGGTCCCATGATCGATTGATGGATCAAAAAGGCGAGTACTTTGAATTAGTGAAAGCACAGTTTCAAATGCTCGACGCCATCTGATTTTGTTAAGGAAAACAGTGATTTCCCATCACAGCCAAGCGGCCGTGATGGGTTTTTTGTGCTTTGCCCATAAATCTTCATCGATCAGGATTGACTGATCCACAATAGGGTAATGTATAGGAGAATACATCTACATAAAGGTAAATATTGTGTGAAGGATGTTTAGGAATAGAAAGTTTGTGAAGTTCGTCACAAAATCTTCATTAACCATCTACACAGGAACCGTTTGCACGATTTATAATTAAGGTAAGAATAAGTAACATTCACATTATTTTCGTTAGGGGGAAATCGTATATGTTCTTTGAAGACAGCGTCCTGATGAGCCGGCTGCTTACCTTCTTAACCCTCGGATTTCATGTCATCTTTGCAACTGTTGGTGTTGGAATTCCGATCATGATTTCGATCGCTGAGGGGATCGGTATTAAGAAAAAAGACCCGCACTATACCTTATTAGCGAGGCGGTGGACGAGAGGGCTGACCATCACGGTAGCTGTTGGTGTGGTAACCGGAACAGCGATCGGTTTGCAGCTTTCCTTGTTGTGGCCCAGCTTTATGAAAGTAGCGGGAAATGTAATCAGCCTTCCATTATTCATGGAGGTATTCGCTTTTTTCTTTGAAGCCATTTTTCTTGGGGCTTATTTATATACGTGGGATCGTTTTAAGAATCCGATTTATCACTGGCTGCTGTCGATTCCAGTCGTCATCGGGTCTACTTTATCTGCCTTCTTTATTACAACCGTCAATGCGTTTATGAATGCCCCGCAGGGATTTGAAACGGAAGGAGACAAGCTGATCGCTGTCGATCCGTTTGCGGCGATGTTCAATCCGGCCACACCCACGAAAGTAGCTCATGTGATCAGTTCGTCTTATTTAACGTCGGCAGCTATTTTAGCTACAATCGCTGCGTTTATTATGCTCGTTCGGAAAAGTACGATTTATCATAAAAAAGCATTAAAACTAACCGTTGCTGCTACATTCATTTTTGCTGTGGCAACAGCCGTCGCTGGAGATTCGTCTGCTAAATACCTTGCCGAATACCAGCCGGAAAAACTGGCGGCCGGCGAGTGGCATTTTGAAACAGAGAAGAATGCCGATCTTATTATATTTGGTACGTTAAACGAAAATAATGAAGTGGAGAATGCGATCCGTATTCCCGGGGCCTTGAGCTTTCTGGCACATGGAGATTTTAATGCTCTCGTGGAAGGATTGAATGAAACACCGGAAGATGAGCGGCCGCCGCTTTGGATTCATTACATGTTCGACTTTATGGTGATGATCGGTTTTTATTTAGTCGGCATCTCGTTTCTATTCTTGATTTTCTGGAAAATGAAACGCTGGAATGAGTATAACAGGTGGTTACTAACAGGTCTTGCCGCCGTAGGACCGTTAGCGATGCTCGCTATTGAGTTTGGCTGGATCTTTGCTGAAGTCGGACGCCAGCCATGGATTCTACGAGGATTTATGACCGTGGCGGAAGGGGCTACTACTTCGCCGCACGTAGGCTTAATGTTTTTACTATTTCTAGGATTGTATATTGTCTTAGGTACTGGGTGTTTAGTTGTTCTCAGGAAAATATTTAAGAACAATCCAGCGGAACTGGAATTGGAAAGTCGCTACCCTCATGTAAAGGAGAGTGACAAAGAATGAGCTATGAATATATTGGAATCACGGTCCTTTGGCTGTTCTTATACGGATACTTGATTGTGGCTTCTATCGATTTCGGAGCCGGATTTTTTGCTTATTATGCTAAGCTAACGAAGCAAGACCATATTATAAATAAACTGATTTCAAGGTACCTTTCACCCGTTTGGGAAGTGACCAACGTATTCTTCGTCTTTTTCTTCGTTGGTCTAGTCGGTTTTTTTCCGGACACGGCTTATTACTTTGGTCAATCTCTGCTCGTGCCAGGCAGTATAGCGATCGTCCTGCTTGCGATCCGAGGTTCCTTCTATGCGTTTGAAAGTTACGGGTCAAAAGATAATCACGTGTATATGTTTCTATATGGGGCAACAGGGTTATTAATTCCCGCTTCGCTGGCTACCGCGATGACCATCTCTGAAGGCGGATTTATTGAGGAAACGGCCAATGGAGTCCATCTGATGATTGGTAAATTACTGACCAGTCCGTATTCCTGGAGTGTCGTTCTGCTTGCGATTGTATCTGTTTTATATATAAGTTCGACATTTCTCACCTATTATGCACACCGGGCGGATGACGAGCCAGCACTGGCCATCGTTCGGAAATACGCCTTGTTTTGGAGTTCGCCGACCATTATCGCCAGTTTAACAACCTTCATCGCATTAAGTCAGCATAACTTCGATCATTTTCAAAAAGCGATTGAGCTTTGGTGGATTTTTGGGCTTTCGGTTGCCTTCTTTATGATCGGCTTATTTCTTATCTATCAAGGGAAGTATTATGGTTGGGCATTCCTTGCGGTGATGTTCCAGTTTTTCTTTGCCTTCTTCGGTTATGGAGCCTCCCATTTACCTTATATTATCAAGCCGTTTGTAACGATTACGAGCGGCGCTACGAATGAAACGATGGGCATCACCTTGATTATTGCTTTTATAGGCGGACTGTTGTTGTTAGTCCCATCACTGATCATGCTCCTGCGTATGTTTTTATTCGATGCAGATTATGTTCAGGGGAAAAAATAGCGCCTGGAAGGAACGTTTTCACATCGAAACGAATTCGATCTGTTCTTATCGGTGAATTATGATAGAATATGAATACATTGATTTGAAAAGTTGGAGGATGAAGCATGAAAAAGGACTATGCAGTCGTAGGGCTGGGCCGCTTCGGCGGCAGTATTTGCCGGGAACTTAATAATGAAGGCATGGAAGTATTAGCCTTGGACTTGGATGAAGATAAAGTAAATGAATATAGAGATATTGCTGCACATGCTGTCATAGCAGACTCGACAGATGAAAGTGTGTTAAAAGAACTGGGATTAGGTAACTTTGATCATGTGATTGTTGCGATTGGTGACAACATTTTATCCAGTATTCTAACGACGGTGATTCTTAAGGAACTAGGGATTGCCACGGTAACCGTCAAAGCACAAAATGATTATCATGAGAAAATTTTACGAAAAATAGGGGCGGACCATGTCGTTCACCCTGAACGTGATATGGGGAAACGAATTGCTCATAACATCATCTCCAATAACATTCTTGATTACATTGAATTATCAGATGACCACAGTGTCGTAGAGGTAAAAGCTGGCGAACGAATGAGTGGACAAACACTCGTTGACCTCGACATCCGCGCTGAATACGGCTGTAACGTTGTAGCAATCAAACGCGACAAAGACGTGATCGTTTTGCCAATGGCTACCGAGGAGATTCAGCATAGAGATGTATTAATTGTTATTGGTGCCGATAAAGATATCAGCCGATTTGAGAAAAATTTAGTAGTGGAAGATGAGTGAAACACCTTGCTTCAGATGACGTAGAGAAATAGCAAAACCAGCATAGGAAATCGAGTATGAAATCGCACAGATTTTATACTCGATTTTTTTATGGACAAGATGAGTGATTACATGACTTTAATGTGGTTAAAACCTGGGGGAATTTATCAGGATTTACTCGTTACTTGAGAATACTGGTTAGTTATTTCAGAATCGTGCTGGTTATTTAAGAAACACGAGTCGTTATTTCAGGATCAATGTGGCGGGCGAAAGCAACTCTTTACTTTTTCTGCTGTGATCACTATAATGAAAGTTAACTTCAATAAAAGGAGGATTATTAAAAAATGTATTCGATAAGATTGCGTTTCCCAACTTTGAACTCGTAATTTAATACGTTCAAAGGCTCTGTTATTATGAACAGAGTAAACGGGAGCAGTCTGTCCTTTTTTAATAATCTTCATAACGTATAGAAATATATCCAAATGGAGAAAGGCGGATCACTCTGCCTTTCTTTTATTTATGTTCAATTTACTTTCTTCTTTTGCATGACAGAAGGAGGGCTGTTTGGTGTGGTGTGGTTTTTTGCACATGACACCCAGGATCGATTTCTCTCCGTTTACTCTGAAATCATAGGCAGATGCCTGTGTTTTTTTATGCAGAAAAAGTAAGCGGGAGGAAGATGATCATGGAACAATTAAACTTAGAACTTATAAAAATTGAAGTAACCTTTTTGGATCAATTAGTCCTGGATGTCCCAAAGTTATCGGTGCATCAATTCGATCGTATTGGGATCGTCGGAAAAAATGGCGGAGGTAAAAGTACCTTGCTTAAGGTGATGAATGGAAGTCTAAAACCTAGTAAAGGACATGTCCATCGACTTGTTGATTTTGGGTATTTTGATCAGACAATGAAACCTGAAGAGGGAGAAGTGGACTTTGAGCTGCTCGGAAAACTATCGGTTCAACAACTAGATCTAGAGAAACTGAGTGGTGGTGAGCAAACAAGGCTGAGGTTAGCGCAATTTCTTTCCACCTATCACGAAGGTCTGCTGATCGATGAGCCGACTACACATTTGGATGCTGACGGTAAAGATTTTTTCATAGAGGAATTAAACTATTACTATGGTGCGCTGGTTCTTGTTAGTCATGATCGGTATGTTTTGGACCAGTTGGTAGAGAAGATTTGGGAAGTAGAAGATGGACAAGTGACAGAGTACACAGGGAACTTTTCAGATTATATAGAAACGAAGGAGTTAGAGAAAAGGCAGCAGCAAGAACAACATGACAACTATGTAAAAGAGAAAAACAGACTATTGCAAGCAGCGGAAGACAAAAAGAAAAAAGCGGAGAGAGTAACCCAGGCAAATCAACAAATGACTAAGAAGGAAACGAAAGCAAAGGCAAACAAAATGTTTATGACAAAATCGAAGGATACCAGCCAGAAATCCGTTCACCGTGCGGCTAAAGCTATCGAGCAGCGAGTGGATCAGTTGGACGTTGTAGAGGCGCCGCAAGAACAGGTGCCTATTCATTTCCATCAATCACCCGCTCTTCAATTGCACAATAAGTTTCCAATCATGGGCGACCGCATGTCTCTGACTAAAGGAGGCAGGACCTTACTTCAGGAAGCCAGCTTTCAATTTCCTTTAGGGGAGACGATTGCGATTACGGGAAGTAATGGAACAGGTAAAACAAGCCTTCTGAAGCACATTATGAATGAAGGGAAAGGAATCGACCTTTCTCCAAAAGTGGTTTTTGGACTGTATGAGCAATTGGATTATCGTTTCACGAAATCGGAGACGGTGCACGTTTATATGCAAAACAGGAGTGACTATAACGAGAGTAAGATTCGTGCAGTCCTTCATGCCATGGATTTTACAGGGAATGACCTGAAAAAAGATGTCCAGGATTTAAGTGGCGGAGAAACCATTCGGCTTATCCTGTGCGAACTTTTCTTAGGAAGATATAACGTGCTGGTACTGGATGAACCGACCACATTTCTGGATGTTCATTGTATTGAAGCGTTAGAAAAGTTTCTAAAGTCCTATCATGGAACAGTATTGTTTGTATCCCATGACAAGATGTTTATCGAGCGTGCAGCTGACCGTGTGTACGTATTGGAAGACCAGCAGCTTAAATTGAAAAAAGATTAAACGAAAAAAAAACCTCCAGGGAACTGAACAATCAATTTTAAACAGAGCACCTATGGTTTATCCGTAAGTATTTTAGGATAAAGTGAGATATAGCCTAACTTGGGAAGGATGATAGAATGTCTGCACAACGAACAGGTCAAACACTAGTAGAACAACTCATAGACTGGGAAGTCAATCATGTATATGGACTTCCTGGGGACTCGATTAACGAATTCATAGATGATTTAAGAAAAGAACAGGACAGAATCAAATTCTTTCAAGTACGGCATGAAGAAACAGGTGCTCTTGCAGCATCGGCTTATGCGAAATTGACAGGTAAATTGGGAGTTTGTTTGTCCATTGCCGGTCCAGGCGGAATTCATCTTCTAAATGGTCTGTATGACGCTAAAGGAGACGGTGCGCCAGTACTGGCCATTGTCGGACAGGTAAGCAGTGAAGCAGTGGGAACAGGTGCCTTTCAAGAAGTGAACCTGGAGCGGCTGTTTGATGATGTCGCCGTCTTCAATGAACGAGCTGAAACAGAAACTCAGCTGCCTGATCTATTAAACCAGGCCATTCGTGAAGCTTACGCTAAAAAAGGGGTGGCTGTGTTAGTCGTGCCAGATGATATTTTCTCGAGGAAGCAAAAGAGCGAAGAAAGGCTGACGGCACAAGACTATTATAAGCCGATGATTACCCCAAGGGATGAGCAGCTAAAGGAAGCTCGACAATTGATCGAGCAGTCTGAAAATCCGGTGATCTTAGCTGGGAAGGGAACGAGTGCGGCTCAAACTGAACTTATCGAATTTGCTGAAACGATTAAAGCTCCAATTGTCCTAAGCTTACTTGCAAAAGGAGTCATCCCCGATCACCATCCTTATTGTTTAGGGCACCATGGACAAATTGGCACAAAACCAGCCTATAAAGCGATTAAAGAATGTGATCTGCTTTTATTAATAGGTACACAGTTTCCATATCGAGATTTCCTGCCAGATCATGTGCAAGCGATTCAAATTGATAACGAGCCCGAACATCTTGGGAAATATTATCCGATTGAACTCGGAATTGCGGGTGATGCCAAACAGACGCTCAGCCGTCTCACTAAGTTGATGTCACCAAGAAGTGACAATTCAAACCTAGAAAGGTATCAGGACATGATGAATCAGTGGAGAGTTTCCTTGCAAAAGGAAAAGCGTTCTGAAGAAGATCCGCTGCACGCGCCTCAAGTCATGTTTGAGTTGGAAAAACATATGAAGTCACAAGCTATCGTATCGACAGATGTGGGGAATGTAACGGTGTGGGCATCACGGTTCCTGCCTTTAGTGGATCAGAAATTCTTAATTTCAGGCTGGCTGGCAACGATGGGAGTTGGATTACCAGGAGCCCTTGCCGCTCAAATTGCCCATCCTGATCGTCAAGTTATCGGAATTTGCGGCGATGGAGGTTTCTCCATGGGAATGCAGGATTTTGTAACAGCTGTCAAGTATGAGTTACCGATTAAGATGGTCGTCCTAAATAATAGTAAAATTGGGATGATCAAATATGAGCAAGCTCAAATGGGACACCTTACGTATGAAACATCACTAGGCGAGCTTGATTTTGCTAAATTTGCGGAAGCCTGCGGGGGGAAAGGTTATCGAATTGAGTCTTATGAGGATTTATCGACCCGGATGGAACAAGCATTTTTATCAGATAAGCCGGCGATTATTGATGTGGCGATTGAAGAACAAGCTCCACTGCCAGGGCATATCGACTATCAATCAGCTGTTAATTACTCGAAGTATGTAATTAAACATTTCTTCGAGACAGGTGACATGGACTTGCCTGACATGAGTAAATCCTGGGAACGTTTAAAATAAATATATAAAAAGGTCCGCTAACTTAGTTAGCGGACCTTTTTATGTTAAGTTGGCTAGCTGCAGCACCCAGACACTCAAGGTTTATCCTATTCGTGTCTACCGGGGCGCTTTCACTTTTCGTGTCATCATACTTCCATAATAATCGGAAGGATCATTGGACGGCGTTTCGTTTTCTCAAATAAGAATGGTGCAATCGTGTCAGTGATTTCATTCTTAATCTCAGACCACTGAGTAGTGCGGCGGTCCATAACTTTTTCTACATGAGTACTTACAAGCTTTTGCGCTTCTTTAATCAAGTCTTCTGACTCTCTCATATAAACAAAGCCGCGAGAGATAATGTCAGGACCAGAGGCGATCTTGAATTCCTTCATGTTAATGCTGACAACCACAATAACGAGTCCCTCTTCGGAAAGAATACGGCGGTCGCGCAGCACGATATTCCCAATATCACCGATGCCGCTGCCATCTACATAAACGGATCCGGATGGGATTTTACCTGCAACCATTGCTTCGTCTTTGCCAAGGGCCAGGACATCACCATTATCCATTACAAAGCAATTGCTCGGATCGATGCCGCATTCTTCGCTTAACTTCACATGTTCTTTTAACATCCGATATTCACCATGAATCGGCATGAAGAACTTAGGCTGAATTAAACGCAGCATAAGCTTCATTTCTTCCTGGCTTCCGTGACCGGACGTATGAATGTTATTTAAAGGACCGTGAATGACTTCGGCACCGGCACGGTAAAGTTTATTGATGGTTCGTCCTACACTGATCGTGTTACCAGGGATTGGGGAAGAGGAGAACACGACCGTGTCGCCAGGCATAATTTGAATTTGACGGTGAGTTCCATTAGCAATTCGTGATAGAGCTGCCATTGGTTCACCTTGGGAGCCGGTACATAGAATCACAACTTCGTGTGCCGGCAAACGGTTAAGCTGCTGGGCGTCAATAAACGTTTCCTTAGGTGCGCGGATGTACCCAAGTTCCTGTCCAATTCGAATCGATGATTCCATGCTTCGACCAAATACAGCCACCTTGCGATTATTTCTGACGGCTGCTTCAACGACTTGTTGAAGGCGGTGGATATTTGAAGCAAAGGTTGCAAAGATTAAACGACCATTCTCACGCGTAAATATATCTTGAATGCTTTGTCCGACTACTCGTTCAGACTTGGTGAATCCTGGTACTTCACTATTCGTGCTATCAGATAGTAAAGCGAGTACACCTTCCTTGCCGATCTCAGCCATTCTTGCTAAGTTTGCCGGTTCACCTACCGGGGTGAAATCGAATTTGAAGTCACCTGTATGGACGACGTTACCTGGCGGTGTTTTTACAACGATTCCATATGAATCCGGAATACTGTGCGTCGTACGGAAGAACGATACAGATGTTTTGCGGAATTTAATCACATCATCTTCCTGAATCGTGTGCATCTTCGTATTGCGCAATAATCCGTGCTCGTCTAATTTGTTGCGTAACAGTCCCGCTGCAAGCTTACCTGCATAAATAGGAATGTTAATTTCACGCAGCAAATAAGGAATTCCGCCAATGTGGTCTTCATGCCCATGGGTGATGAAGAGCCCTTTAATTTTGTCCTCATTTTGGACTAAATAGGTGTAATCAGGGATAACATAATCAATTCCTAACAATTCGTCTTCTGGAAATTTGATTCCAGCATCAATGAGGATGATTTCGTCCTGGAATTGAACAGCGTATGTGTTTTTGCCAATCTCACCGAGTCCGCCTAAGGCGAAAACAGCTGTTTGGTCATTTTTAACAAACTTCATTTGTTACACATTCTCCAGTTGAAAATCTTCAGACTGTTTCTCATAAGCCAAGTGATCCTCATCAAGCACCTGGATAAATTCAATATTAATATTATTATCGGCCAATTTTTTACGGACTTCTCTCTCTTTTTCCGCTTCAACGTACATGGCCTTTGTACGTTCACGAACAGGAACCTCTTGTGCGTGTTCCTGGTACAATACTTTAAAAATCATGTTTTTATCGCTCCTTACTAAGAATAGTTTTCTCGATCTTCTGTTGATTATGATAGCACGTTTATTATGAATATGGGAATTCATTCCAAGGTTGAATCAGTCACACTCCGCCATATGACTATTGGTTATTTACGCGTATTTTTTTCGTTCCAAAAGTTTTTTCCAACGTTTTCTAAGCTTTCTTCTAAGACGCTTCATCATGTGCAGCCATCTCCTTTCGTGATGAAGAAAGTCAGCAAAAAACGTTAAACCGCCCAATCCCTGTTATCTTTAGTATAATACGGTTTCGGTCAGAATGAAACAATTACCTTTCATCAATTTCAAATATGTTCCCGAAAAAAGTAACGAATTATGAATATCTTTCGTTTTTCTTCTCAATTATATCCACTCATGCTAAAGTATAGCCAGCGCAGAAAGTGGCTAAAAGTTAAATTACGTATCTTGTATCTTTAATTTGTAGTGAGAGGAATGATGAGTATGGGTAAAATAGCATTTTTTGATATAGACGGAACGCTGTTAAATCATAAGAAAGAACTGCCGGAGAGCACGATTAAAGCAGTAAAGGATCTACAAAAGCAAGGGGTGTACTGTGCGATTGCGACAGGGCGAGCCCCGTTTATGTATAAAGAATTGAGGGAAACCCTCGGCATAAATTCTTATGTTAGCTTTAATGGACAGTATGTGGTATTTGAAGGTAAACCAGTATATGAAAATCCATTACCGAAAGATCACTTAGAAAAACTCTACATGGATGCAGAAGAAAATAACCATCCGATGGTGTTTATGAACCAGGATGAAATGAAAGCATCAGATCGTGAACAAATGTACATTAAAGAAAGTCTTGCCACTTTACATTTTGACTATCCAGCGATTGATGCGACCTTTTACAACGACTCAGAAATTTATCAGTCGTTGCTGTTCTGCGAAGGTGATGAACTGAAATACTATAAATCGAAATATGATGCTTTTGACTTTATACGCTGGCATCCTTATTCTTGTGATGTTCTGCCTAAAGGCGGTTCAAAAGCAGAAGGGATTAAGCAATTAATTGATGCTGCCGGGCTTAAGATTGAGGATACGTATGCATTTGGGGATGGGTTGAATGATATAGAAATGATTCGCGAGGTAGGAACTGGCGTTGCTATGGGCAATGCCGTGGATGAAACAAAAGCTGTTAGTGATCATATCACTGCAGACGTTGATGATGATGGCCTTGTAAAAGCGATCTATGATATCAACTTATTATCTAAATAAAGAAACGCCTGCACTTGCGGGCGTTTCTTTTATTTGGGGTAATTATTGATTTCTGTACCTTTTAGGCATCAGCCGGTTTGGCATTTTCAGGTTCTTTAAAGGGTTGATCCTGATCAATGTGATCGTAAAACATAATGCCATGGAGATGGTCAATTTCATGCTGAAAAACAATTGCAGCATAATCTTTCAGGCGCAGCTTGACTTCATTACCTTCCAAATCAACGGCTTTCACCGTAATCCTCCGATATCTTGGAACATAGCCGGGAACTTCCCGGTCCACAGATAAACAGCCTTCTCCAGAAGAAAGGTAGGTGCGTTCCACAGAGTGACTAATAATGCGCGGATTAAATAACCCATAACTGTAAAACTTATCATTTAAATCAGTGAAATGAACCGCAAGCATCCGTTTATTCACATTAATTTGCGGGGCGGCCAGCCCGACACCCGGACGCAGACCGTAGCGTTCACAAACCTGTTCATCCTGACTATTCTTTAAGTACTCCAGCATATCTGTAAGAATTCGCTTGTCTTCTTCATTTGGCGGAATCTCTACTTCTTCGGTTACTTTTCTAAGAGCGGGGTGCCCCTCGCGTATAATATCGTCCATTGTAATCATCCAATTCATCCTTTCTGAACACCAACATCTAATTCGTATTTTATTTTAACATAGAAAGACCAATGATTATGGTTATGGCAAAACTGGAAAGAAAAAGAAGTCTTTCAATTTAATTTTATTTATTATACTATTGTACATATGATAAAAAAGTCAGCAAGACACCAGTTAGAGGGGGAGAAATTGTGCGTTTGACTAAGGTTGTCTCGTTGCTAGCGGCAACGATTTTTATTTTGTCTGCGTGTTCTGGCCAATCGGCTCAGGAAAAAATATACGATCATTTAGAAAAAGCAGTATCGCTCGAAGATGAGTTTCGGAAGCAGCAAGAACCGCTAAAGAAATTAGAGCAACAAGAACAAGAGTTATACAATCAAATCATTGACTTAAGTATGGACGAGTTCGACCAAATAAAAAAGTTGTCTAAGGAAGCGGCAGCACTAGTCGAAGAGCGAGAAGAAAAACTGAAGCTTGAGAAGGAAAGCATAGACGCTGCCAAAGAGGAATTTGATAAGATTAAACCTTTGATTGAGGATCTGGACGAAGAGCAAGCCGAAGCTAAAAAAATTGCTGAACAGCTTGTGGAAACGATGAATAGCCGTTATAACGCCTATCAGGATTTATATAAGGCCTATCAGAAGGCGCTCGATTTAGATAAGGAATTGTATGAAATGCTTCAGCAGAAGGATTTAACACAAGAAGAACTGCAGCAGCAAGTAAAAAGTATTAATGAAAGTTACAGCGCTGTAATCGAAGCTAACGAACAGTTCAATACCTATACAAAAGAATATAATGAACTTAAGAAACAATTTTATGAAGCGGTTGGACTCGATGTCACTTATGAGGATTCCGCTGAGAGTGAATCAAAAGATAATAAAAATAAGTCAGAAGAAGCAGAATAGAAATAGCGGCCCTAACAAAGGGTCGCTTTTTTCTTGAGTAAAATAATTTGCATCCTCAATCGAAAAAAAGTAAAATTAATACAGCCTTAATAAAATAATGGTACAGAATTCATCATTCGTTTTTAAGGAATTTCAAGAATTAGGTAGTGAATGCTCAACATTAGCAACTATTCGTTGCAGAGTGTTTGACGAATCCCTTCCCCTTGAGCTAAACTACATATGAAAATATTATTGTACCAATAAACATTGCTTTGACAATATAACAGTTTGACTAATTTCGCGCTTATGATTAATCAAGATGTGTTCAGGGTAAAACGTAGTAGAGCAAATAGGTACAGTTTTTTTCGGAGTTTTGGGAATGCTACTCAACAGCATCTATTTTAAATGGAGAAAGGAAGAGGTGAGTGACTTTGAAACGAGTGCTTGAAAATATCGAAAATCAGTTCGAAACGTTTCAAATCCTTAATGAAGAAGGTAAGATCGTAAACGAAGATGCGATGCCTGACCTATCTGATGAAGATTTAAAAGAAATTATGCGCCGCATGGTGTATACACGAATTCTAGACCAGCGTTCTATTGCCCTTAACAGACAGGGACGCCTTGGATTCTATGCACCAACTGCCGGTCAAGAAGCTTCCCAATTAGGAAGCCATTTTGCCCTGGAAAAAGAAGATTTCATTCTGCCAGGATATCGTGATGTACCACAGTTAATTTGGCATGGTCTTCCGCTAACGCAGGCTTTCCTATTTTCCCGTGGCCACTTCAAAGGGAACCAAATGCCTGAAGGAGTGAATGCTGTCAGCCCTCAGATCATCATTGGTGCCCAAATTACACAGGCAGCCGGTGTAGGGTTTGGATATAAGAAGCGCGGAAAAGATGCAGTTGCGATCACTTATACAGGTGACGGCGGTGCTTCTCAAGGTGACTTCTACGAAGGAATCAACTTCGCCGGAGCTTATGGCGCCCAAACGATTTTTGTAGTACAAAATAACCGCTTTGCTATCTCTGTACCTGTTGAGAAGCAATCTGCAGCTGAAACCATTGCACAGAAAGCCGTTGCGGCAGGTATTGAAGGTATTCAAGTAGACGGAATGGATGTTCTTGCTGTCTATGCCGCTACTAAAGAAGCGCGCAAACGTGCTATTGACGGAGAAGGTCCAACGTTAATCGAAACGTTGACGTACCGTTATGGACCGCACACAATGGCTGGTGACGATCCAACAAGATATCGTACAGAAGATATGGATAACGAATGGGAAAAACAAGATCCAATCGTGCGTTTCCGTACATTCCTTGAAGAGAAAGGCCTTTGGTCTGAAGAGGAAGAAAATAAGGTGATTGAAGAAGCTAAAGATGAAATTAAAGCAGCTATCAAAGAAGCAGACAATACACCTAAACAAAAAGTAACGGATCTAATCGAAAACATGTACGAAGAACTTCCATCCAATCTTCAAGAGCAAATGGAAGAATATAAGGAAAAGGAGTCGAAGTAGATCATGGCACAAATGACAATGATTCAAGCCATCACAGACGCGATGCGCACAGAACTTAAGAACGACGAGAACGTGCTCGTCTTTGGTGAAGACGTTGGCCAGAACGGCGGCGTATTCCGTGCAACAGAAGGTCTTCAAGATGAATTCGGCGAAGACCGTGTGTTCGATACACCACTAGCTGAGTCAGGAATCGGTGGTTTGTCCATAGGTCTTGCACTTACTGACTTCCGTCCCGTTCCTGAAATTCAGTTTTTCGGATTTGTTTATGAGACGATGGACGCCATTAACGGTCAAATGGCTCGTTACCGTTACCGTACAGGAAACACGAAAAACATGCCGATTACAGTCCGTTCTCCTTTTGGCGGCGGTGTTCATACACCAGAACTTCACGCTGACAGTCTGGAAGGATTAATGGCTCAACAGCCTGGTTTGAAGGTTGTCATTCCTTCCAACCCATACGATGCTAAAGGCCTGCTTATCCAGTCCATCCGTGATAACGATCCGGTTATTTTCTTAGAACACATGAAACTGTACCGTTCATTCCGTGAAGAAGTTCCTGAAGAAGAATATACCGTGGATCTTGGAAAAGCTAATGTGAAGCGTGAAGGTACAGATGTAACCCTTATTGCCTATGGTGCAATGGTACATTCTTGCCTGAAAGCAGCTGACGCATTGGAAGAAGACGGCATCAGTGCAGAAGTCATCGACTTGCGTACGGTAAGTCCTGTAGATTACGAGACTATTCTCGCTTCTGTTGAGAAAACTAATCGTGCCGTTATGGTTCAGGAAGCTCAGAAACAAGCTGGTATTGCTGCCAATGTCGTTTCTGAAATTCAAGAAAAAGCTATTCTGCATCTTGAAGCACCAGTTCTGCGCGTGACTGCACCTGATACAGTCTATGCCTTCACCCAAGCAGAAGAAGTATGGCTTCCAGACCACAACGATATTGTTGAAAAAGTAAATAAAGTAATGAATTTCTAAACATCTCTACTAATAGGAGGTAATAACCGTGGCGTTCGAATTTAAACTGCCCGATATCGGTGAAGGGATCCACGAAGGTGAAATCGCCAAGTGGTTCGTCAAACCCGGTGATGAAGTAAAAGAAGACGATGTACTTTGTGAAGTGCAAAATGACAAAGCAGTAGTAGAAATCCCTTCCCAAGTTGATGGTACTGTTAAAGAACTGCATGTTGAAGAAGGCGAAACAACAACTGTAGGGACAGTCATTATTACCATTGATGACGGTTCAGAAGACTCAGGCGATGATTCTGCGGAAGAGTCAAAAGACGAGTCCAAAGAGGAATCAAAAGAAGAACCTAAGAAAGATAAACAAGAGTCTTCAAAGAAAGAGAAGAAGGAAGAGAAATCCGAGCAGCCTGCTGCACAAACTGATGACAGCGATGTAGATGAAGATAAACGTGTTATTGCCATGCCGTCTGTTAGAAAATATGCACGTGATAACGACGTTGACATCCGTAAAGTACAAGGCTCAGGGAAAAATGGCCGCGTCTTAAAAGACGATGTGGACAGCTTCCTTGATGGTGGACAAACACAAGCATCTGAAGACAGTGCTGACGAAACAGCAACCGAAGAAACAACAGCTCAAGAGGCGCCGGCAGCTGGTGAAGCTTATCCTGAAACTCGTGAGAAGATGAGCGGTATGCGTAAAGCGATTGCGAAAGCGATGGTCAACTCTAAACATACAGCTCCGCATGTTACGCTAATGGATGAAGTGGATGTATCAGAACTTGTTGCTCACCGTAAGAAATTCAAAGCTGTCGCAGCAGAGCAGGACATTAAGCTGACATACCTTCCTTATGTAGTCAAAGCATTAGTGTCAACACTGAAGAAATATCCAGTCCTAAATACTTCTTTAGATGACGAAACGGATGAAATTATTCAAAAACACTATTATAATATTGGTATTGCAGCTGATACAGATAAAGGATTACTTGTGCCTGTTGTTAAAGATGCAGATCGTAAATCGATCTTCTCCATTTCAAGTGAAGTAAATGAGTTAGCTGTGAAAGCACGTGACGGCAAACTTTCTTCCGCTGAAATGAAAGGTGCATCTACAACGATTACAAATATCGGTTCCGCTGGAGGACAGTGGTTTACTCCAGTTATTAACCATCCAGAAGTAGCAATCCTTGGAATTGGACGTATTGCCGAAAAGCCGGTTGTACGTGACGGCGAAGTTGTCGTTGCTCCAGTACTAGCTATTTCATTAAGCTTTGATCACCGTATGATCGACGGTGCTACAGCACAGCATGCAATGAATAACATCAAGCGTTTACTGAACGATCCACAATTAATCATGATGGAGGCGTAAAGTATGGTAGTAGGAGATTTTCCAATTGAATTAGACACATTAGTAGTAGGTGCGGGGCCTGGCGGTTATGTAGCCGCCATCCGTGCCGCACAAACAGGTCAAAAGGTTACCATCGTAGACAAAGGAAACCTGGGCGGTGTTTGTCTGAACGTTGGCTGTGTACCTTCTAAGGCACTTATTCAAGCAGGTCATCGTTTTGAACATGCCAAAGGTGCAGAAGACATGGGGATTCAGTCTGAAAACACTACTGTTGACTTTTCCAAAGTACAAGAATGGAAAGGCGGCGTTGTTAAAAAGCTGACTGGTGGTGTAGAAGGCTTACTTAAAGGCAATAAGGTTGACATCGTTAAAGGCGAAGTTTATTTCGTGGACAAAAATACAGTCCGCGTCATGGATGAAAAGAACTCTCAAACGTACACGTTCAACAATTGCATCATTGCGACAGGTTCTCGTCCAATCGAGCTTCCGTCCTTTAAATTCTCTGACCGTGTACTAGATTCTACAGGAGCTCTTGATTTAAAAGAAGTTCCTAAGAAGCTGGTTGTAATTGGCGGCGGATACATTGGAACAGAGCTTGGTACGGCTTACGCGAACTTCGATACAGAAGTAACTATTCTTGAAGGCACAAAAGATATTCTTGGCGGTTTCGAGAAACAAATGTCCACACTTGTTAAACGCCGTTTGAAGAAAAAAGGTGTTGAAGTCGTAACGAACGCTATGGCTCAAGGTGTTGAGGAAACCAAAGATGGTGTGACAGTTAAATATGAAGTGAAAGGCGAGGAGAAATCCATTGAAGCCGATTACGTTCTTGTCACAGTCGGACGTCGTCCAAACACCGATGAGATTGGTCTTGAGGAACTTGGAATCGAAATGAGTGATAAAGGAGTCATTCAAACCGATAAACAATCCCGTACAAACATCGATAACATTTATGCAATCGGTGATATTGTTGAAGGATTGCCGCTTGCTCACAAAGCTTCTTATGAAGGTAAAATTGCTGCTGAAGCGATTGCTGGAGAGAAATCTGAGATTGATTACTTAGGAATTCCTGAAGTGGTATTTTCAGATCCAGAATTAGCTTCTGTAGGGTACAGAGAGCAAGAAGCGAAGGATGCAGGATATGATGTACAAGCATCTAAATTCCCATTCGGAGCTAATGGCCGTGCGCTATCTCTTAACGACAGTGATGGTTTCTTGAAGCTGATTACTCGTAAAGAGGATGGTCTGGTCCTTGGCGCTCAAATCGCAGGTCCAAACGCCAGTGATATGATTGCTGAACTTGGTCTTGCCGTTGAATCAGGCATGACTGCTGAAGACTTGGCTCTAACCATTCATGCTCACCCAACTCTAGGTGAGATTACAATGGAAGCGGCTGAGGTTGCAATGGGACAGCCTATTCATATCGTTAAATAATTAGTTATTGTCAGCTCCTAACTCAAATCGTGAGTTAGGAGCTTTTTTATTTTATAGAATTTATAAGTATCCAAGGATGTGAATTTGTACTGTATGTCACATACCGTATCAAACGAAAGATAGTTCGGTGTTGTAGCTTAAGACCCTACAGGAGCATCGAGATTCGCTTAATTAAGCACAAAAACCCCCGTATCACTTGTTTGGATACGGGGGTTTTTGTTGTGTTCATCGGTTGACTGAACGATAGCTATTATTATCTTTTCTTTTTCAGATCTACATTTTTGGCTTCTGATTGAAATTCTTTCATAAGCGAGAAGCACATGAAAATCATAATAAATGTGAACGGGAAGGCTGAGATAATAGCAGCCGTCTGTAAGGCAGTCAGACCGCCTTGCCACAGTAGTACAGCTGCAGCACCTGCTTGAATAAGTCCCCATACAAACTTCACTTGATTGTTTGGGTTAAGGCTGCCGTTTGTAGTCTGCATCCCTAGAACGAAAGTAGCAGAATCGGCAGAAGTAATAAAGAAGGTACTAATAAGCAACAACCCGACAACTGTCATAAATCCGCCAAGCGGAATATGTTGCAGCATAGAGAAAAGGGCTACTTCTGTCCCAAGGTTTTGGACATCTGAGATAATGTCAATCCCATCAAAGAACTCTAATGAAATGGCCGTACCGCCAAATACTGAGAACCATAATGCCCCAAAGATTGTTGGTACTAACAAGACACCTGTAATGAATTCTCTAATCGTTCTACCTTTGGAAACCCTGGCGATAAATGTTCCGACAAATGGTGCCCAGGAAATCCACCAGGCCCAATAGAAGATTGTCCAGTCTTTAATCCACGTGTCGTCCTCAATGAATGGTGTCAGTCTAAAACTCATATAAGGAAGATCCCGCACATATGAACCAAGTGTAGTCGTAAAGAGATCCATTATAAAGCCGGTTGGGCCGATGAGTAATAGCGAGAACATAAGCAGCAAGGCCAAAACGATATTGGCATTACTTAAATATTTGATCCCTTTATTCAAACCGGTCATGGCCGAAGTCATAAATAATACGGTAACAACGACAATTATGATCAGTTGCAGTCCGAATGTGTCCTCAAGTCCATCAATCGAAAAGGAAAGGCCACTTGAGATCTGTAAAGCACCTAAGCCAAGGGATGTGGCTACACCAAAGATTGTAGCAAATACGGCGATAAAGTCGATGAAGGTTCCAAGTCCGCCCTTGATTCGTTTTTCACCAAAGAGAGGAACAAGAGCTGCACTAATAACCCCTGGCGCACCCTTTCTAAACTTGAAGTAAGCGAGAGCTAACGCGAGTACGGCGTAAATTCCCCATGGGTGTAATCCCCAGTGAAAGAAACTATACTTCATGGCAGCTCTGGCAGATTCCTGAGAAGCTGGCTCCATGCCGGGAACTGGTGTTGTGTGGAAGTGGGAAAGCGGCTCGGCTGCCCCCCAGAAAACAAGTCCTATCCCCATACCTGCACTAAATAACATAGCAAACCAAGTAATGTACGAATACTCAGGCTCATCATCCGGTTTTCCCAATTTAAGTTTCCCGTACTTAGAAAAAATTAAATAAATGGCAAAAATTAAAAAGCCAGTTGCTGATAGTAAGTAAAACCATCCAAATTTTTCTGTGAGAAATCCTTGTACATTTGAGGTTATGTTGGATAAATTCCATGTAGGCAGTACTTCTTTAGGAATTACACCCCAAATGATAAAAAGTACAGATACAACTAAAGAAATGTAAAACACTTTAGATACCTGTTTCACAATGATCATCCTTTCTATTCATATGATGTCTTACGTAGAATCACTTGATATGACAGTCTCTTTGTACTTGACCGATATTCTCTCCAATTCCTCCAACACATCGTGAAAACAAAGTAATTCGTACATAAGAATGGTTTGAGGCGGAAGCTGGTGCTTAAAGTTGCCGGAGTACTCTACATGTAACTCCTTCCACCTCCAAAATAAGTTATCGAGTTTCTCAACTTTTTCGTATTGGGCTTCACTTATTTTGTGATCCTGATTTTCCAATGTCTCCGCAAAGGACTCGACAATCTCCTTGAGCAGTGTTCTTTCTTTTGTATTAAAATCATCAGGTTGAACACGTGCATACTGTAAATTGCCTAGGTGGTAAGTTATTTGTTGAAGAGCGGCCAGCTTTTTTTGCGAAAGCTGGAAAGCTCTCATTTGCTCAATTGTATGACGGTGATATTTCCACTCTTCCCTTTGATATTGCGACAACTGAAACGCCTTTTCCAGTCTTGCTGTTAACTGACGATAAGACCGTGAAATATTACGAGTGTTTTCGTTAGATTCTCCCTTATTGATTGAAATTATGCGAGTGGTTAATTGTGATGTGTGAGAAAACAAATCGTAAATAATTTTATCGATAACAGGAAAATAGTTAGGTGGCATCAGGAAAAAGTTAACAAAAGTTGAGACGATGATACCAATAGATGTAGTACCCAGTCTGGTAATAAATGAAACAAAATAATGATCCTGAAATTCCGGAATCATGGCTGTAGCTGTAATAGCAGCAACAATAATTCCATCATCTAGTTTTAATTTGTGACAGATAGCTATCGTTAGCATAGCCGCCAGAGCATAAGTAATCGCTTCTTTTCCCAGGAGGGCATAAAAGCTTGTTGCTAATAACGCTCCTATTGCTGATGCAGGAAAGCGAACCATAGCTTTTTTGATGGAATCTGCCGCTGTATGTTCGATTGTAACAATTGCCGTTATAACTGCAAAAATTATCGGGAAATTAAAAAAACCACAAATAAGTGCGGTTATGAACACGGAAACACCTGTTTTAATTGTCCGACCACCTAATAAATTGAAATCTTTAAAAGGTCTGAGCATTCTTATCACCTGTAGCTTTCAAGTGGTTGCCAAGTCACAATATGTAATTATATCTTAAAATTTATCAAAACGATAGTAAAAATGGAAAACAATATACTATAATATAGAAAGTGGAAATACATAACAGCTTTGGGGGTCTTTTTTTATGAAACAAATGGTAGGGGTATTGTTGTTGGCCTTATTACTTACGGCTTGTGCGGGTGGACAGGCCGAAGAAACACAGGGAAGTAAGCAGCCGGAGACGTCCGAAACAGACGAAAAGGCTGCTGAACAACGTAATGGGGAGAGTGATAAGGAAACTGATGAAGAATCAGAAGATAAGAACTCTCAATCAGAAGCTGATGAGCATAAAAAAGATGAAACAGTGGTAGCTAATGCCGTAGAACCTAAATACGAAATTACAGATACTTGGTCGTTTAAGCCAATTGATCAGGCAAATGAACAAGTTGCGCTGCTAACCTTTGATGATGCACCTGATGAGCATGCGTTGGAAATAGCTAAAACATTAAAAGAGCTGGAGGCACCAGCGATCTTTTTTGTAAATGGGCATTTTCTGGACACATCAGAAGAGAAGAAGGTTTTAAAGCAGATCCATGAGCTTGGTTTTGCCATCGGAAATCATACAGCAACTCATACATCACTGCCTACGTTGTCTAAGGAGCAGCAAAAGCAGGAGATTGTTGGACTTAACGATAAGGTAGAAGAAATTATTGGTGAAAGACCGCAGTTTTTCCGGGCTCCTCATGGACAAAACACAGAGTATTCCAAACAGCTGGCAGCTGAGGAAGGAATGCTTGTGATGAATTGGACCTATGGATACGATTGGAATGCAGAATATCAGGATGCCGAACGACTGGCCGATATTATGGTCAACACAGAACTTCTTTACAACGGAGCAAATTTATTAATGCATGATCGGGAATGGACCGCGAAAGCAGTGCCGGAAATCGTGAAAGGCTTGAGAGGAAAAGGGTATGAATTATTAGACCCTTCCTTAATTAAAACTCCTTAAATCACAGGAAGAACCAGAGATGAAGGTTGTCTTTGGTTCTTTTTTTTTACGGAATTTCGTAAACTAAAAGGGGAGTTTATTAGTATGACACATTTAATAAAAAGTTATACTTTTGGGGTTGATTTTTTTAATGTGTCATATTAAAATAAATGTACAGTGAAACCGATTACAAAAAAGGTGGGGATACAATATGGGTACAATCGTATGTCAGAACTGTCAAAAGGTTATTGAGCATTTTGAGAATGAAAAGGTATCAACCCTTTACAGTAAGTGTCCTTCTTGTGATAAAGCCAAGAAAAAGTAACAGAAAAATCCACTCACCTCAAAGGAGAGTGGATTTTTTATTGAAACAATCGTATGATATCAAACAGTTGCCAGGCTCAACTCAGCCGCAATGGAAGGAGATTCGGCCCATAGTGAAAGACCAAAGGATCGTTTATTCTACCGAAAGTCTAAACTTTTCTAACATAACCGGGGTTGTTGTACCCGTAAACGGATGGATTCTTACTTTAAGAAATTCACACAAAAAACGTGCCTGCTCAACCTGAGCGGCACGTTTCTTTAATAGATCGCTTTGTGTTCCTTAATTACCCGCAGGGTTTCTAGTGTATCATCTTCCGGTCCCTGAACAGGCAAGCCGGCTTTGACATTTTCACGAATATAGTGGAGGTTATCGTCTGTAATAATTTCACCAGGAATAAAAATGGGGATCCCAGGCGGGTAGACCATAATGAATTCAGCACTGATTCTCCCGACCGATTCTGCAAACGGCACAATTTCCGTTGCTGCATAGAAGGCATCGCGGGGAGTTAAAGCCAGTAACGGAATCTCGGGCACTTGAACCGGGACATGCTTGTACTCAAATGATTGCGGATGGCTTGTTACAAGCTCTTCTAAGGCCGCGATGAGGCGGTGGATATCCCGCTCCTGATCTCCTGGAGTTATGATACATAGAATGTTATAAAGATCTGATAGCTCTACTTCAATATGATGATTTTCCCGCAGCCACACTTCAACATCGTATCCTGACAGTCCAAGGTTCTTTACTGAAATAATCAGCTTAGTTGGGTCGAAATCAAACGTGGCATCACTTCCTAACAATTCTTCCCCTGGACAATGGAGAGCTGTGAGTTTGTTAATTTCATTTCTTGCGTAATCAGCGAGCCGAATTGCTTCTTCCAGCAGTTCCTCCCCTTTTACTGCTAACTGACGCCTCGCTGTATCAAGGGAAGCAAGTAACAAATAGGAAGTGGAGGTCGTTGTCAGCATAGACAGTACAGCTTGAACGCGTTCACGAGAAACGAGCCCTTCACGCAGGTTGAGGACAGAACTTTGGGTTAGTGCCCCTCCCAGCTTATGAACACTTGTCGCTGCCAAGTCAGCACCCGCTTGCATCGCTGAAGCTGGGAGTCGTTCGTGAAAATGAATGTGAACTCCATGGGCTTCATCTACCAGGACAGGTATATCAAAGGAGTGGGCGATTTGCACAATTTGAGTTAAGTCCGCTGATATTCCAAAATAGGTTGGGTTGATTACGAGCAAAGCCTTAGCATCCGGGTGCGCACCACACGCTTTTTGAACGGCCTCGGGAGTGATTCCGTGTGAAATTCCTAACTGCTCATCCAGTTCAGGATGAATAAAAATTGGTGTTGCGCCAGAAAAAATGATAGCTGTCGTCACAGACTTATGAACATTACGCGGTACAATGATTTTGTCACCAGGCTGGCACACACTCATGACCATCGTCATGATCGCGCCGGATGTCCCTTGTACAGAGAAAAAGGTATAATCGGCACCGAAGGCTTCGGCAGCAAGAGTCTGGGCCTCATCTATAATTCCATGAGGGTGGTGTAAATCGTCTAATGGTTCAATATTTATTAAATCAATAGAGAGCGCATGGTCTCCCATAAAATGGGCAAATTCCTGATCCATTCCCTGTCCCTTTTTGTGACCAGGGATATGAAATTGAGTTGGGTTCTTTTCAGCATGCTGCTTGAGCCCTGTAAATAAAGGCGTAAGATTTTGATTCAAGATAATCACCTCTTTAGTAAGCATGAAAGCAAATGAATTATAGCAGAGGAAAGCCGTTGTGGCTAGTTTTTTTATAAGGGGAAGGGGAGCTGGAAAAGACAGACAGTTTTCTAGAAAGTCTGATTCCATACATGGTAAGATAAAATGAGGAGGGGATGAAATGATGGAGTGGAATAATCGTGTCACCGAAACATTAGGCATTACTTACCCTATTATTCAAGGGGGTCTGGCGCATTTAGCGTACGCTGAATTAGCGGCTGCTGTTTCCAATGCTGGAGGACTTGGCCAGATCACGGCTATGAGTATAGGGCAGCCTGAAGAGCTTCGTGGGGAAATACATAAATTAAGACAGTTGACCGACCAGCCGTTTGGCGTTAATTTCGCTATTGGCCAGCACGGTCGTCCATTTGAAGACATGGTGCAAGTCGCGATCAATGAAGAAGTGCCGGTTATTTCCGTGACCGGGGGGAATCCTAAACCTGTCATCGATATGGTGAAAGAAACACCGATTAAGGTATTAGTGTTAGTAGCTGCCAAACGACAGGCAGTGAAAGCGGAAGAACTTGGCGCAGATGCTGTGATGGTGGTAGGTCACGAGGGCGGTGGACACTTAGGAAGGGCAGACACGAGTACGCTTATCCTTACCCCGCAAGTTGTTGAAGCGGTATCCATACCTGTGATTGCATCGGGCGGAATCAGTGACGGGAAAGGTTTAATGGCTGCTCTGGCGTTAGGTGCTGAAGGAATTGAAATGGGAACCCGATTTATTGCAACGAAAGAATGTGTGCATGCTAATGAAGCCTACAAGCGTGCTTTAGTTGAATCCAATGAAAGTTCTACTGTTGTCATTAAGCGTTCAATAGGGGCACCAGCAAGGGCTTTGAAAAATTCCTGGACAGAACAAATTTTAGAGTTGGAAAAAGACAATCCTGGTTATGAAGGTTTAAAGTCGTACATTAGCGGAGAAGCCAATAAACGCTATATTCATAAAGGCGAAGAGGATGGTTTTGCCTGGGCCGGCCAGGTGGCTGCTCGTATTGACGATGTGCCTTCTGTAGCAGAGTTAATGGACAGAATCATAACCGAAGCAGAGGCTATTCGAGGCAAATGGTCTAAATAGAAAGGGGGGCTGACCGTGAGTTATAACTACCCTATAGATGAGATCTACTGGTCAAAAGAAGAAATCATTGATGTGGTAAATTTTTATTCATTAGTGGAACAGGCTTACGAGTCAAGCGTTAAGCAGGATGAGTTGTTACTTGCTTATACGAGGTTTAAGCAAATTGTGCCATCTAAAAGTGAGGAAAAACAACTCTGCGGCAAGTTTGAGAAAGAGTCTGGCTATTCCTGTTATCGAACAATCAAGCAGGCTAAGTCAGCGTCAGCGGGCGAGAAGATCAACATGTCATAGCAATCATAAAGAACGGCGAGGGGTAAAGCTGCCCCCGCCGTTCTGTTCGTCTAATAAGAGTCTTTAGCATATTGATAAAGCGGCTGCAGTGTCTGGAAAGTATCGCGGCACAGGTGGATAAACGCATCGGGATCTGTGATGTGTTCATCATCCCGGCTAAGGTGAAGCCCACAGAGAATCTCAGCTTTTTTCACCTGCTTCAGCCTTGTAAACATCTCATCAAATTTTTCATCGGTTATGCTCTCTTGTACAAAAGCATCCGGTTTTGTATGGTCAATCGACCAGACAAAATGGTCGGGGATGAAGCTTTTGATCTCCTCTTTATGTTGAAGCAGCTTTTCGCCAAACGCTTCTTTTATAGGACTTTCATAAATCACTGCAAACCAAATAAACACATGACTTTCCCACATTCCGATTTGAAAGTGGGGAAGTTTCTTGTACCCCCGATTATTTGAAGCAAGGGCTGCCCACGTATCATTTGGCGGGTTTGTTGTCCTCCTGGCGTGTTTAGCCACGTGAACGAACATTTCATCGCCAGTCATCGCGGTAACATCGGGCGCCAGCTCCGTAGCAATGGTATCAAGCTTAGGTGATATTCGTTCCCTTAATGCTTCCATCCTATCCTCTAGTCCTGGAATGGAAAATACGTCAAAATCTTTTTGATTAAAACCAGTAAAGTCACTCATGTTTTCACTCCTCTATAGTCTAATGAAATTTTATCATATAAGCGGAAGATGTCTAAGCAAAGCGTTTAAATGGTTTGGATTATAGTAAATTGGGTTATTTATAGAGTAAACTTACAGTGCTCATGGACATATATATAATTAAGGATTAGAAGGGGAGGAAAGGGCAGTGAAATATGTAATGGAAGCGTTGCGTAAAAAAGAAGCTGAAGAAAGGCTCCCAGTCATCCGTTTAGAAATTGATTATGAATTAGTTACCTTGCATGATGCGATGCTTGCTCAAGACCAGGAGCAGATCGATGCATGCAAAGTAAGACTAGCTAAACTGCGTCAACAGTTACTGGATTGGTCCACTTAGAAAGAGCAGCGGAGCCGTTGTTCTCAGCTTGTAGAGAAACTCCTTGCTTTCTCTACAAGCTTTTTTGTGTGTGCGGCGGGGGATAAGGTTTTCTGGACTTTTCAGCCATCCAGACTCATCAAATGATAGAGGGCACTTTTATCTTCGAAAGATGACTGCTAGTTTTTGCTAATTATGTGCAGTTCATGCATGGATCTGATACGATATAGGGATACTACCATTTGAAGGAGCTTTCCAAGATGGATAAATTACAACGAACAAACTTATATAAGCAGGCAAAAGAATGGGTCCTTGAAGCAGGCCAGCGCATACGAGAAAAAATTGATGATCCGAGAACGATTCAAACTAAGTCCAATGCGAACGACCTTGTGACGGAAATGGATCAACAAACGGAGCAATTCTTCGCTGACAAGATAAGAAAACAATACCCTGACCATTTTGTGTTTGGGGAAGAAGGTTTTGGGGATGAAATTAACAGCTTAGAGGGGACGATTTGGATCATTGATCCGATCGATGGAACGATGAATTTCGTTCATCAGAAACGAAATTTTGCCATCTCTGTTGGAGTTTATGTGGATGGAGTAGGCGAGATCGGTCTGATTTACAATGTGATGGAAGATACGATTTACACAGCTATTCGCGGAGAAGGGGCGTATAAGAATCATCATCGTCTTCCTCGGCTCCCTGAGGAAAAGCAGTTAAATCAGTCGATCTTTGCTTTAAATACAACGTGGATGCTGCCTGAGAACCCTTATATTTCACATGAAGGTGTCCACGATTTTGTCAAAACAATAAGAAGTACGCGTACTTACGGCTCCGCCGCATTAGAGTTCGCCTTTGTGGCCGAGGGAATCATCGATGGCTATTTAACGATGACGCTCATGCCATGGGATATCGCAGCCGGTGTGGTTATTTTAAAAGAAGTCGGAGGCTCGGTGACGACAGCCGATGGGCAAAATATCGATATGCTTCATCAAACGACGGTCTTAGCCTGTCACCCTCAACTTCATAGCGAAGTCATTAAAGATTTTGTTGATTTGAAGTAATAGAAAAAGCTGCCCAGTTAGGCAGCTTTTTCTTATGCGTTTTGTTGCTTTCTTTTTTTCGATAAGCCAAAGCCCATAATGGCAAAGCCGGCTAGGAATAATAACCCGGCCAACCAGAACACCTGCTGGCCGATGGCGAAACCGACCAGTACAAAAGATAAAATGACCAAGAAGGCAAGTCCAAACATATTCCAGTTCATGATCTATGTTCACCCCATTCTCTCTCATTATAATAGAAAATGGATGGAAAGAAAATGATTGAGGAAATGAAACCTTCGAGAAAAGAACAGTGGCATTGATAGGAATGATTTAGTATGATGGATGGGGAGAAGAGAAAGATGGTAAAGGGGGTCCATCCATATGGAGAATACGTCCACATTAACGGTGCCAGCTGATTTATGGCCGGTGGCTGACTTCTTTTTTAGAGGACTGGGAAGTGAAGTGAATTTGAATAACGAGTCGGAAGTGGCTGTATTATTTCGCTCGTTTTTTCTCTTATATTTAACGGTTGTAGTCTTAGCGATTGTTACGTTTAAGCTGGGTTTTGCCAGAAAACTGCCCCTCGCAAAATCGATTGTGGTTTACGCGGTGCTTGTTGTAGGGACATTCATACTTACCTTGATTTTAGGCTTGAATTTGCCGATTGCCGAAAGTTTAATGGTGGCAGCGTTAATTTTAGGTACTTACCGAGTGCGGCTTCATAAAGAACGGAGCGGCCGTGAAAGCCGCCAATCCTAAACAAAAGCCCTGACTATTTTGAAGTCAGGGCTTTTGTTTGATCTAAGATTATGATAAATGTTTCTCGCGTTTTCTTTCCCGATTGAAACGGAATTCACCTGTTTGCAGGCGTTTCTCTGTATTTTCTTTAATTCGATCGTGGCAGGACGGACACATATACGTGTGAATCCTGCGGTTTCGTAATCGCTTAGCCTGTAAAGAATAACTGTCAATTTTCTCAATAGTATCACATAGTACACATTTTACACGCATGTCCTCACCTCAAGTCCTTATCACTATGCCTATATCATAACACGTTAAGCTCGATCACGCATTTTTCTGAATCTATATGTTTCAATTAAATAATTTGAGGGAACATAAGTGCTAGTAGAACATGAAAGGATGATTTGATGAAGAAACGTTGGTTATTTACTGCAGTAGGAGCAGCAGCTGGAGGAACATTAGCTTATTTTATGAAAGACGAGGATAATCGTCAGCGGTTCAAGGATAAAGCGAAGACGGTGCAGGCTAATTTCATGCAGGATGGGCAAAAGGCTGATATGCCTGTAGAAGAAGCTGGGCAGCCAGAAGGAGTTTCTAACATGGAAAATTCCAAAATGGTTTCTGAGGGATCCCAATTTGGCGTCCAATACTACAATGAACTGACTGAAAAAGAACGGGAAATTCTAGAAAAAAGTAACAGCTAAATCCTCATGGATTTAGCTGTTTTTGGTCATGAACTAACTTGTAAGGTGATTTACTGTTCTTTAGACTGTTCCTTTTCAAGTTGTTTAAGCTTTTCCTTATCTTTTTCAGGAATAGACCCTTTGTTTGAATCCTGAGATTCAGGCTGGTCCTCTATCGGTCGCTCCGGCATATAACGGGCAACAATTTGACTCAGTTCTTCGGTTACGGCCTGGACCGGGTGTCCTTGTGAAATTTTTTCACCGATGCCGCGCAGACGTTCGACCCCATCTGCATCTGCAATGATAACGGCTTCTTTTCCATATGGGTCGTGTTTCAAGGCTTCAGCTACAGAAAATTTAATCATCCCAACACGTCCACGGTCCAGGTCCTTATCGACATCGATGCCCACAGCTGCATATGACCCAAGAACAACTGCTGTCGCATCATGCACGCCAGGTTCTTCCACAGCTATTTTAGCTAAGTGACTAGCCGTTTTCTGGTTTGACATATTTGGTTCCTCGACAGGGTCTGAATCGGTTACATATTTCATTTCCGAGTCATTGCCCTGACGCTCTTGAAGCAGTTGTTTTTCACCTGTTTGCTGACATGCCGTCAAGCAGAGCAGGCCGAGTACTAATAGTATTGTTTTCATACGAAACACTCACTTTTTTTAGTTAGCTTGTGGATAATGGGAGTGTTTTATACAAAAAAGGACAGCTTGTCTGCTGTCCTTTTAGCCATCATTCAAAAATAATTTTTTTAATCCCTGTAATGGGAGCATCTTTATTTGATCCGTCCTTGAAATACAGGTGGACTGGTCCATCTTCTTTTAATGGCTTTCCTGCTTTTGAGAATAATAATAGCGACTCGCCTAATTCGTCAGCATCGATCGCATGATCGCCGCCATCTGTTACTAATACGGCTGAAGTCACCTTCGGATCCGGTTCACTCGTATGAATAAACGGTTTGATCGGCATTAAAAACGTTTCTGTTTTAATGAGTTCTTTCTCAGCTCGAGTGAGACTTTTGTTTACCGGCGGGTTGATTTTCTGTTGATACATTTCGCGATCGAAGCGAAGTGATTTTCTTTTTAACTCGTCTTCCGCTTCCTCTTTACGGGAAGAAGCTTGTGAATTATGGAACACTTCATCATAAGTAAGTTTTCGGTCATCGAAAATCCAGACGGTTGGATCGAGGGTTATTGGGAATTTCACCTGACCAGATATTTGTACTATCAAGTGATGCGCCACCTTTCCTATTAAAAATCTTGCCTTATCAATCATAGCAAAAAATGAGAATGTTTTCATTGCTGGGAGGTTTACCTATGGATGAAAAAATATCAACGACTACATTGGAAGAATGGCTTGAGAACGTCAAACCGTTCGCTTACGATGGTCAGATTGCTGATTATATACCGGCGCTGGCTAAACAAAACCCGGAAGAATTAGCGGTTTCGATCTTGTATTTAGACGGTGATTGTGTCTACGCAGGCGATGTGGAGACTTGTTTTACCTTGCAAAGTATATCAAAAGTCATTGCGCTTGCCCTTGCATTAATTGATAATGGGGAAGATTATGTATTCGAACGGGTAGGCATGGAACCGACTGGTGATCCGTTTCATTCGATTTACCGGCTGGAACAGCATCGGCCTTCAAAGCCGTTGAACCCGATGATTAATGCTGGAGCGTTAGCTGTGTCGAATATGATTCACGGCCAGACTCCGGATGAGAAAGTAGGCAGGCTGCTGAGTTTCATTCATGAAATGACAGATGATCATTCCATTCGGTTCAACAGTGAAGTGGCTTCCTCCGAATTTGAAACAGCGTTCTTAAATCGATCCTTACTTTATTATTTAAAGCAGCATAAAGTTGTCACAGGAAGTGTAGAAGAGACTTTGGATGCCTATACAAAGCAATGTTCGGTGGAACTGAATGTGCTCCATTTATCAAAGATTGGAGCATTGTTTGCCAATGAAGGCAGAGATTTGAATTCAGGCAGGCAAATTATTCCTAAACATTTTGCCAGAATATGCAAGACATTCATGGTCACGTGTGGGATGTATGATGCGTCCGGCTCGTTTGCGATCAAAGTGGGCATACCAGCAAAAAGTGGGGTATCTGGCGGAGTAATGGGTTCTCTAAATGGTTTTGGCGGCATTGCCGTTTATGGTCCCTCCCTTGATTCAAAAGGTAATAGTGTCGTTGGATTAAAGCTGCTTGAAATGTTGTCGAACCGTTACGACCTTTCGATTTTTTAGTCAAATCCCTAATAGTTTGTTGCAATTTTTTAAATGAAACGATACTATTAATAGAAGAAAGTTTGTTACTGGAGGGGATCTTAATGTTGTCTGATGTGGCTGTGGATCATCGTGAAAAGGCCTACGCCCTTCTAAAAGCTGATGCTGATAAAATTTTACGATTAATAAAAGTACAAATGGACAACTTGACTATGCCTCAGTGTCCTTTATATGAGGAAGTTCTAGATACACAGATGTTTGGGTTGTCACGTGAGATACATTTTGCTGTGCGCTTGCACTTAATCAGTGAAGAAGAAGGCAAAGCAATACTGGATAACTTAGAAAAACAACTCAATGTTTTACATGAAGCTGCTCAGAATTCGTGACGGAAGAACTCAAATTGCGACGTACTTGTTGTAATTTGAGTTTTTTTATACCCGTTAGCGCTTTCATGTAGCTTGGAGTATGTAAATAATCAGAATTGTCATATAAGAAGGAATTGTGACAACTTTTATAGAAAATATACATAGTAGGGATGAATGATATGTTACAACGATTGAAAACCTTTGACTTCACATTGCTTTTTGCCCCTATTGCCTTAGTAGCCTTTGGCACTGTCATGGTTTATAGTGCGAGTATGGTATACGGGCCGGTTGTTCTTGACGTATCCAGTAATCATTATTTGGTCAAGCAGCTACAATGGATGGTTCTAGGAATTATCCTTTTATTCTTTATGTCCGCTTTCCCATATCGTCACTTTAAACGATTGGCCAAAGCGACCGTACTGCTAATGGTCGTTTTATTAGTCGGGTTGTTCGCCTTTGGGACAGCGGTCAATAATTCGTTATCCTGGTATGACCTTGGGCCGTTAAGTTTCCAGCCGGCAGAGTTCGTCAAAATTGGCATTATTATTTACCTGTCATCTGTGTATGCCAACAAGCAGAAGTATATTGGGAATTTTCCTAAAGCTGTACTGCCGCCCCTTGTGATCATTTCAGTACTGCTCGGGTTAATTATTATGCAGCCTGATATTGGTTCGGCGGCGATTATTGGAATGCTGGCTAGTGTGATTATTATGTGTTCAGGGATAAAAGGGAAACATATCCTGCTGCTCGTTGTAGTGACGGCAGGTATTCTAATCATGGCAGGTTCACAACTCGTAACTGATGAAAGAATTAACCGGTTTACTGGTGCTTATCAGCCATTTGAAGCCCCGCAAAGTGACGGGTATCATTTGATCCAATCGTATGTTGCGATTGCGACAGGTGGACTAACGGGTGTTGGACTGGGACAAGGTGTACAGAAACTGGGTTATCTACCAGAACCGCATACCGATTTTATTATGGCAGTTATTGCGGAAGAACTGGGCTTCATAGGTGTTGTGATCACAGTGGGGTTATTAGCCACCATTGTATTAAGAGGATTGTACATATCGTGGCGATGTAAGGATGCATTTGGATCTTTACTTGCCCTCGGGATTTCATCGTTATTTGCTATACAGTCTTTTATTAATTTAGGGGCTATGAGTGGTCTCTTGCCTATTACAGGTGTGACGCTGCCACTTGTAAGCTATGGGGGATCCTCACTGGTTATTATGATGTTTTCTTTGGGGATTCTTAATAACATTGCAAGAACGGTCAAAGTCAAAGAGGAAGAAAGAGCAGAAACGTACGAACCAGAACGGGAGCCCGTACATCGGACTAGACAACAAGGAGTGAGATCATGGAACTAAAGAAAATTGACAAGGTTTTAGTAGCCAATCGTGGAGAAATTGCTATTCGTGTTTTCCGTGCTTGTACTGAGTTAAATATCCGTACAGTAGCTGTGTACTCACAAGAAGATACAGGGTCCTACCACAGGTATAAGGCGGATGAAGCTTATTTGGTCGGGGAGGGGAAGAAGCCGATCGATGCTTACCTCGATATCGAAGGGATCATTGAAACAGCTAAAAGTGTCGGAGTTGACGCTATCCATCCTGGCTACGGTTTTCTGTCTGAGAATATAGATTTTGCCAGAAGGTGTGAAGAAGAAGGGATTATCTTTATCGGACCGACCAGCGAGCACCTTAATATGTTCGGTGATAAGGTCAAAGCGAGAGATCAGGCAGTCCAGGCGGACATTCCAGTCATCCCGGGAAGTGACGGTCCGGTGGCAGGCCTCCAGGAAGTCCGGGATTTCGGTGACAAGAATGGCTATCCTTTAATGATTAAAGCAGCGATGGGAGGCGGAGGCCGCGGCATGCGGATTGTCCGTAGTGCCGAGAACCTTCAAGACGCTTATGACCGTGCCCGTTCGGAGGCTAAAGCAGCTTTTGGAAGTGATGAAGTTTATGTTGAGAAGCTTGTAGAAGAGCCTAAACATATTGAAGTGCAGATCCTAGGGGATTTTGAAGGACAGTTTGTTCACTTATATGAGCGGGATTGTTCTGTACAGCGCCGCCATCAGAAGGTTGTAGAAGTGGCGCCTAGTGTATCACTTCCTGAGGGATTAAGAGAAAAAATATGTGATGCTGCCGTTACCCTTATGAAAAACGTGAACTACGTAAATGCGGGAACCGTAGAGTTCCTCGTCTCTAATGATGAGTTTTATTTCATTGAAGTTAATCCGCGTGTACAAGTTGAACATACCATTACGGAAATGATCACAGGTGTTGATATTGTCCAGACCCAAATTTTAATCGCAGAAGGTCACCACCTTCATAGTAAACAAATAGGAATTCCGGGTCAGGAAAATATCCGTACACACGGGTATGCGATTCAATCGCGTGTAACGACAGAGGACCCGCTTAACAATTTCATGCCGGACACCGGAAAAATTATGGCCTACCGGACTGGTGGTGGATTTGGCGTACGTCTTGACGCTGGTAATGGATTCCAAGGGGCAGTTATTTCACCCTATTACGATTCCTTGCTTGTGAAACTATCAACTTGGGCGCTGACTTTTGATCAGGCTGCTCATAAAATGGTACGTAACTTGAAAGAGTTTAGAATTCGCGGGATTAAAACGAACATCCCGTTTTTACAAAATGTCATTCAGCACAGCCAGTTTCAATCAGGAGTTTACAATACGACGTTTATTGATCGTTCACCGGAACTGTTTGTTTTTCCGAAGCGAAAAGACCGTGGGACGAAGATGCTGAGCTATATTGCTGATCGCACGGTTAATGGCTTTGAAGGTCAAGGAAGCAGAAAGAAACCGACACTGCCTAACCCGCGTATTCCTCAAGTCAAGTATTCAGATGACATTCCTGGGGGAACGAAACAGATCTTAGATGAAAGAGGTCCGGATGGTCTGGCCAAATGGTTGAAAGAGCAGAAAGAAGTCCTGCTGACAGATACAACGTTCCGTGATGCTCATCAATCACTGCTGGCAACAAGGGTAAGAACAAAAGATTTACAAACAATCGCTGAACCAACATCCCGATTGCTTCCTGACTTATTCTCACTTGAAATGTGGGGCGGGGCGACCTTTGATGTTTCGTATCGATTCCTAAATGAAGATCCGTGGGAGAGGCTGCTGACATTACGGAAGAAATCTCCTAATGTACTTTTCCAAATGCTGTTACGTGCTTCCAATGCAGTAGGGTATAAAAATTATCCTGATAACCTGATTCGCGAATTTGTGGAGAAGAGTTCCAACGCTGGGATTGATGTCTTTAGAATCTTTGATAGTTTAAACTGGGTTGAAGGAATGAAATTAACAATTGAAGCGGTCCGGGAAAACAATAAGATTGCTGAAGCAGCGATGTGTTATACAGGTGACATACTGGATTCATCAAGGCCTAAATATGATCTGAAGTATTATCAAAACTTAGCTAAAGAACTTCAGGACGCTGGCGCACACATCCTTGGCATTAAGGATATGGCCGGGTTGCTTAAGCCTGAAGCGGCATATCAGCTTATTTCAAGCTTGAAAGAAACGATTGATATTCCGATCCATCTTCATACCCATGATACGAGCGGCAATGGCATCTTTACTTACGCACGAGCCGTTGAAGCAGGAGTCGATGTAGTGGACGTGGCAACAGGTTCCATGGCCGGACTAACTTCTCAGCCTAGTGCCAATACGCTGTACTATGCATTAGAAGGAAGCGAACGCAAACCGAATGTCGATATTGTTGCATACGAACAATTAGGACATTATTGGGAGGACATCAGGAAGTACTATACCGACTTTGAAAGTGGCATGAAGGCTCCACATACTGAAGTTTATCATCATGAAATGCCTGGGGGCCAATATAGTAACCTGCAGCAGCAGGCACGAGCCGTTGGTTTAGCAGACCGCTGGGATGAAGTGAAGCGAATGTACCGCAGGGTAAATGACATGTTCGGAGATATTGTTAAAGTTACACCGTCTTCCAAAGTGGTTGGCGATATGGCCTTATTCATGGTTCAGAACGAATTGAATGAAGATGATGTTTATGAAAAAGGCGAATCACTAGCTTTTCCAGATAGTGTTGTAGAACTTTTTCAGGGGTATTTAGGACAGCCTTATGAAGGATTTCCTTCAGAGCTGCAGCGAATTGTATTAAAAGGCAGACAGCCGATTAACGAACGCCCAGGTGAACTGCTGGACCCAGTCGATTTCAAGGATTTAAAGGAAACATTGTTCCATAAGCTAGATCGCCAGGTTACTAGTTTTGATATGATCAGCCATGCTCTGTATCCTAAAGTGTTTATGGATTATCACAAATTTACTGAACAATATGGCGACATGTCAGTTCTGGATACACCGACTTTCTTCTATGGTATGCGTCTTGGGGAAGAGATTGAAGTGGAGATTGAACAAGGGAAGACGTTGATCGTCAAACTCGTTTCGATTGGAGAACCTCAAGTCGATGCAACGAGAACGGTCTACTTTGAATTGAACGGTCAGCCTCGTGAGGTAGTTATTAAAGACCTGAATGTGAAAGCTACGGTTCAACAACGGCCAAAGGCAGACAAATCAAATGTTAAACATATTGGAGCGAGTATGCCAGGAACGGTCATTAAGGTCCTTTCCGAAAAAGGCGACAAAGTTCAAAAAGGAGATCATCTCATGATTACCGAGGCCATGAAGATGGAAACAACAGTTCAAGCACCTTTTGATGGTGTGATCAAAGAGATTTATGTCGGTAATAATGAAGCGATTCATGTAGAGGACTTACTCATCGAATTCGAATAGAATAGTAAAGACCTGGCACAGTAATAAGTGTCAGGTCTTTTTCTAATAAAAGAAAGAAATAGAATTCCTATTGTCAAGCCCTTGCATTGTAGCTCGTAATTTGCTAGAACTATAAAGGTGTCGATTTATTTTTTTCCTACATAGAAGATAGGGAAAGCCTTTGCGAAAAATGTGTCACATATTTGTCACATTTAAATAAAATTGTAAAGGAAAAATAGATTGAAGAGAAATTCCATGATACAATTATTTTGATGTTTCCATGAATTGCATATGTTTGTGGAGAATGATGACTGATTTATAGCAAACTTGCCAATGCTATAAAAGAAAGAAGGAGGGAAGATATTTCGATGGACAACCCTAGAACAGTTGAGCCTGGCGCTTCACATGTTGTGAACAATTCAACTGTCCGTGAAACTTCAATGATAGCTGATATAAAAAGCTTAATTAAAGTCGGAATAATAAACTCCAATCTGATTACAACGTTTACAGGGTTCTGGCTTGCCATGTATTTTACCGGTACCGGCTTCGCCAGTCAGTGGCTGACATTCTTATTGACCATGTGCGGAACCGCTTTCTTAATTGCGGGTGGATGTATTATTAATAACTGGTATGATAGAGATATCGATCACATTATGACACGAACGGTCAGCCGTCCCACTGTTACGGGGTCGATTCCATTGTCTGCGATTCTATGGATGGGTATAGGCGCTTCAAGCCTTGGTTTTATTATTCTGTTATTCACAACCATAGAAGCTGCCCTCTTTGGAGCATTTGGCTGGTTTGTTTATGTTGTGCTGTACACCATGTGGTCTAAGAGAAAATATACAATCAACACGGTAATTGGAAGTTTTTCCGGTGCTGTTCCGCCGTTAATTGGCTGGGCCGCTGTTGAACCGGGACTACGGTTAGAAGCTGTTATCTTATTTTTAATTATGTTTATTTGGCAAACTCCTCATTTTTTAGCTTTAGCCATGAAGAAAAAAGAGGATTACAAAGCAGCTGGAATACCGATGCTGCCGGTTGTTCATGGTTTTAAAATGACCAAACGGCAAGTGGTCGTTTATGTAGCTTGTTTATTGCCATTACCGATTTACTTAGTTTCTTTGGGAGGAATATTTCTAACTGTGGCCTTCGTCTTGTCATTTGGCTGGCTGATACTGGGTTTAGCCGGATTCTTAATGAAAGATGATTATAAATGGGCCAAGTGGATGTTTGTTTATTCCTTGAACTATTTGACAATCCTATTCTTAACAATGGTGCTTGTCACATTGCCTGTTTCTTTTTAAGGTAACTGACTCTTTTTAAGAGCTAGTTCCAATAATATAATTCAATCAAAAGAGAAAGAGAGGTATCACTCAATGAGAGGTTGGATGGGAAAGTTCCGTTCCTTGATCTTGTTTGGCGCATTAACCCTTTTCCTGTCGGGATGCGGGGTTGAGAATATGACTGCACTAAAGCCAGAAGGATATGGAGCGAATTTATTATTTGATCTTATGATGATCAGTATTGCGATAATGCTTTTTGTATTTATTATCGTAATGGCGATCTACACGTTTGTGTTAATTCGTTATCGTCAGAAAAAGGGACAGGAAGACTATATCCCTAAACAAACAGAAGGTAACAAAGCTTTAGAAATAATTTGGACAGTGATCCCGATTATTTTACTTCTAGTACTAGCTGTTCCTACTGTTCAAGCTACGTTTGACTTAGCAGATACTGGAGCTAAGAATGATGAGGACGCATTAACCGTTGAGGTTACTGGTAATCAGTACTGGTGGCACTTTAATTATAAAGGACAGGAGATCACAACGAGTCAGGACCTTTATATTCCAACTGGTGAACGCGTATACTTAGACTTAAAGTCGAGTGATGTTATTCACTCATTCTGGGTTCCTTCCATCGCAGGTAAGATGGATACAAATCCAGGTGAAAATGTAAATTCGATGTACTTAGAAGCTTATGAAGAAGGCGTTTACTGGGGACAATGTGCTGAGCTTTGTGGTCCGTCGCACTCCTTGATGGACTTTAAGGTAATTGCCGTCAGTCAGGAAGAATTTGACCAGTGGGTTGAGGACATGCAAAATGTTGATCCTAAAGCTCAACCAGAGACAGCCTCTGCACAAGAAGGCCAAGAGTTATTTAATAACAACTGTATGAGTTGTCACGCGATTGGAAGCGGCGGTGCTGGTATTGCACCAAATCTAACCAATTTTGGTAACCGTACGATGATTGCAGGAATTCTTGAACCGACGAAAGAGAATTTGGTTGATTGGATAGTAAATCCTGATGAAATCAAGCCTGGTAACCAAATGCCGGCCAATCTGGTCTCTGAAGAGGAAGCAAGCAAAATCGCAGACTACCTGTTGCAGCTTAAACATTCAGAAGTTACACCTGAATCTGCAGGTAAAAACAACCAAGAATAATTTAAAATTACGAGAAAGAGGTTTTTAAGGGAGGTTAAAGCGTGAGTACTGCTGTTGCTCAAAATCGTGGACTCGGCGCTGTGATTTGGGATTATTTAACAACGGTTGACCATAAAAAGATTGCCCATCTTTATTTGGTCTCCGGTGGTCTATTTTTCCTGATCGGCGGGCTTGAAGCGATGATAATTCGAATCCAGCTTATGGAGCCTAGTAATAACTTCATATCCGCTGGACTGTATAATGAAATGATAACGATGCATGGTACAACAATGATTTTCCTGGCAGCTATGCCGATTATATTTGCTTTAATGAATGCCGTTGTACCTTTACAAATCGGAGCACGAGATGTAGCTTTTCCATTTTTGAACTCACTAGGTTTCTGGCTGTTTTTATTTGGTGGGTTAATTTTGAACATATCCTGGTTTACTGGCGCTCCAGATGCGGGTTGGACGAACTACGCACCACTTTCGACCACCTCGCCAGGCCACGGTGTAGATTATTATGTAATGGGTCTGCAAATCTCCGGAGCTGGAACGTTAATAGGGGGTATTAACTTTCTTGTGACGATTGTTAATATGCGTGCCCCTGGTATGACATACATGCGTATGCCACTGTTTACATGGACTGTCTTTGTAACGAGTACATTGATTCTGTTTGCCTTCCCGGCATTGACGGTTGGTCTTTTCCTTATGATGTTTGACCGCATGTTTGGGTCTGCATTCTTTGATGTTGCTCTAGGCGGTAACGCGATGATCTGGGAGCACTTATTCTGGATCTTTGGACACCCGGAAGTATACATCTTGATTCTTCCTGCTTTCGGTGCTTTTAGTGAAATCTTTTCTACCTTTTCTAAAAAACGCCTGTTTGGTTATTCAGCCATGGTATTTGCAACGGTATTGATTGGCTTTTTAGCTTTCATGGTTTGGGCTCACCACATGTTCACGGTAGGTTTGGGACCGATTGCTAACTCGATCTTTGCCGTAGCTACAATGGCGATTGCCGTTCCAACCGGTATTAAGATATTCAACTGGCTGTTTACGATGTGGGGCGGTAACATACGGATGAATTCGGCAATGCTTTGGTCGGTTGCTTTCATCCCAACTTTCACGATCGGAGGTATGACGGGTGTTATGCTGGCTGCTGCAGCAGCTGACTACCAGTACCACGATACGTATTTTGTAGTCGCTCACTTCCACTATGTTATCGTAGGTGGTCTCGTGTTCGGTATTTTCGCTTCCCTCCATTACTGGTGGCCGAAAATGTTCGGGCAGGTACTAAATGAAGCATTAGGTAAGTGGACATTCTGGCTTTTCTTCATTGGATTCCATATGACGTTTTTTATTCAGCATTTCTTAGGATTAATTGGAATGCCGCGTCGTTACTGGACTTATCAAGAAGGGCAGGGACTAGAAGTAGGGAACATGATCAGTACAGTCGGAGCATTTCTAATGGCGATTGGTACGCTTGTTTTCATCTATAACATTGTTCAAACTGCCGTAAAAGGTGAGAAAGTAAGTGGAGACCCGTGGGATGGTCGTACGCTAGAATGGACGATTCCATCACCACCGCCACATTATAATTTCAAACAAACTCCGCTTGTCCGCGGTCTTGACGCACTATGGGTTGAGAAAAGTGAAGGGAAGAAAGGAATGACCCCTGCTGAACCGCTTGGTGATATTCATATGCCAAACAACTCTATTCTTCCGTTTTTAATGTCATTAGGGCTGTTTATTGCAGGATTTGGATTTATCTATCAAGTGGACGATAAAATGTGGCTAATCCTTGTATTTATCGGAATGGGTATTACTCTTGGATCCATGTTGACACGTTCAGTCAAAGATGATCTAGGTCATCATATTCATAAAGAGGATCTTGAGAAGGGGGCTGGCGAGTAATGAGTAATGAGGATGTACTAAATCCAAAAGAAATGCCACATGAGCCGGAAAAAGCCACCCTTGAAGGTAAGAATAAATTCATAGGCTTTTGGTTCTTCCTTGGCGGGGAAACCGTATTGTTTGCATGTTTATTTGGAACATACCTTGCATTAAACGGCTCAACAATGGGGGAGAATACTCCTGAACACCTATTTGGCTTAGAGCTGGTGTTTATTATGACGATGCTGCTCTTAACAAGTTCATTGACAAGTGTATATGCGATGTACCATATGAAGAACAATGATTTTGGCAAAATGCAGTTATGGTTAGGCATTACCGTTGTGCTAGGATTAGGATTCCTGGGCTGTGAAATTTATGAATTTTATCATTACATTCATGAATATGAGTTCACTTTCCGTTCATCAGCCTTCGGATCTGCATTTTACACATTAGTTGGATTCCATGGTGGTCACGTTCTATTTGGTTTATCATGGATCACGGCGCTAATGATTCGTAATGCAAGACGTGGTCTGAACTTGTATAATGCACCAAAGTTTTATATCGCAAGTTTATACTGGCACTTCATTGATGTTGTATGGGTATTTATCTTTACTGTCGTATATTTGATGGGAAAGGTGGGGTAATGGATGGCGAATCACTCGAAATCCCCTAGTCAGCAAATGGACTTTGAGAAGCGGCAACATAAAGAAGAAATGAAACAGCAAGTAATTAGTTTTGTGATGATGATTCTATTTACAATCGTTGCATTTAGCATGGTTCTGCTTGAGGTTAACTCGTATTTCCTCATCCCTACATTGATCATATTGGCAGTTGTGCAAGTCCTTTTCCAACTGTACTACTTCATGCATATGAAGAATAAAGGACATGACATGGTGGCCATGATGATGTATGGAGGCATTAGTGTTGCCATATTGACGATCATTACTTTTACGACTATTATTTGGTGGTAAAGAAGACAAAAGACCGGGTGCTCCGGTCTTTTTCTTTTATGTCCAATTTATGAACATTTAAAAAGATCTTGGACAAGGCTCGTGTTTTACGTGAAAATTAGTTAAAATAGAGAGGTAACAAGTCTATACAATCTGAGGTGAGACACCCATGTGGTTAGAACTTCAAATATTCGGATTTCGAGCACTATGGAGTCCTTATTATTTGCTTTTTGTTTTAGTACTTTCGTTCCTATACTTTATGATAACCGGACCATGGCGTAAGAAAGGTGAAACAAGACCTGAAGCGCGTCAGCAGGTAATGTTTTATATCGGGATGGTTTTGTTATACGCTATCAAGGGTTCTCCGATTGACTTACTGGCCCATATTATGTTTACCGCACATATGATACAAATGGCACTTTATTACTTACTGTTTCCAATCCTCATTATTAAAGGGATCCCTGTTTGGATTTGGCAAAAAGTTTTTGAAGTACCAGGACTAAAGTCGGTGCTTAGTTTGTTAACAAGACCGTTGATTGCCTTGTTAATATTTAACGGATTTTTCTCGATTTATCACATGCCACAGGTGTTTGATTATGCCAAATCGAGTGAATGGACTCATGCGCTAATTACTACCGGCATTCTATTCACCGCATTTTGTATGTGGTGGGCCGTATATTCCCCACTAGATAAGACAGATCGTTTAAGCCCTATTTTAAAAATCGGCTACATATTTGCTAACGGTGTTTTAATTACACCAGCATGCGGTTTGATTATTTTTGCAGGCGCACCTATTTATGAAACGTATTCCCAAGCAGGTGCATGGATGCAGGCGATGAGTTTATGTGTACCTACAGATGTTCTGACAGGTATCTCAAGTCAATTAAGTGGTCCCAGTTTCTTTACTCCAATGCCAGTGCTGCATGATCAGCGTTTGGGCGGAATTGTCATGAAAGTTTCGCAAGAGATCATCTTTGGCTTCATTATTGCTCGAATCTTTTTCAGCTGGTTTAATCGCGAGCGTGATACCATTGATCCACTGCCAAGCCAAATGCAAACAGATTCGTAAAGCCGAGAGCGCACTTATGAACTTTGTCGCAAGATTTATCGAAAAGGAGAACGCACATGCCATTATTACCCACACTAAGTACTTTTTTTATAGTACTAAGCGCGATATTAATTGCTATTGGCTGGCGGTTAATTGTTGTAAATAAACCTCAAGCACATAGAAAGGCTATGATAGCTGCATCTATCAGTGCATTGATCTTTTTCACTATTTACATGAGCCGCACGATCTTCGTCGGAAATACCAGCTTTGGCGGTCCTGATGATATTAAAATTTACTACACTGTTTTCCTGATATTTCACATTATCCTTGCTACAGTGGGAGCAGTGTTTGGAATTGTAACCTTAACGTTAGCTTTTAAACGAAATTTAATAAAGCATCGAAAAGTTGGTCCAGTTACGAGTATCATCTGGTTTTGTACGGCAGTCACCGGTGTGATGGTGTACCTGTTGTTATATGTGATTTATGAAGGTGGAAAGACGACAAGCATGCTAAAAGCAATTTTTGGATTTTAAGCAGACAGCAATTAGATGAACCCGTCTAATTGCTTTTTTTATAACAACTAAAGGAGAGGATCAGGTGGAACATGCCACGGAACGAATCAGGTTTATGCCGATAACGGTTCAAGCAGCCCAGCTTTTAATGAAAAGCCCGGTCGGTTTTTATACGACATATGGTTTCCCGCGTAATAAATCCTGGCCACATGATGGATTAAAAGTGATTTTGCCTTTGTATGTGGAGTTGTTAGAAAACGATAAATCTGAATTCGGGTTCGGTCCGTGGATGATGGTGGATCGTAAAGTCGGAGAAATACTCGGAGATATAGGGTTTAAGGGGCAGCCCAAACATGGCATAATCGAAATTGGCTACTATGTGGTCATTTCCAAGCGGAATCAGGGTTTCGCCACGGAAGCTGTAAAAGCGATGTGTGACTGGGCTTTTCAGCAGTCGCATGTTCAGACTGTGCAAGCCCAATGTGACAAACGCAATGTTTCTTCTCAACACGTTTTGTTTAACAATGGATTTATCCAAGTTTCTGAAAAAGGCTCTATCATTACTTTTATGAAAGAAAAATACAGTCGTGCTGTAAAGTCTGGATCAAGTCTGGACCAGCATCAATAATCCCGTGCGTCGGCAGCCATCGACCACGGGATTTGGGCTGTTTACGGAATATCGGCAGAACGCCCCTTATTTCAGATGAATGCCGAGAGGATGTCACAGCTTTAATTTCCACTTAATGATTCCGGCTTCTTTGGCAGAGTTAAAAGCGATCAGAGTGAGCGGTCCTAGGATAAAGCCTGTAAGCCCGATGAGCTGTAAGCCGAGATACATGGCGATCAGGGTGGCTAATGGAGACAAACCAATGTGGCTGCCCATTACTTTCGGTTCAACTGTCCTGCGTATAGCAAGCAGGATAATTGCTAATACAGCCAGTTGTGTTCCAAGTGGAATATCTCCTGTGATAAACATGTATAATGACCATGGTCCTAAAATCACAATTGAACCTATAATTGGAATGAAATCAATCACCCAGATGATCAGCGCCATGACGATAGCTACTTCTGGTGCGATCCACAGCAAGCCGATGAGTGAAACGATAAAGATGATAATACTGACCAGGAATTGTGCTTTTAAAAATCCAAAAACAACATAAGATAAGCGGGCGTTCATGAATTTTACTTTTTCAGAAGTAGCTTCGGTTAGCTGATTATGAAGATTTTCTCTGAGGCGAGGCATTTCCAGCATAAATAAGAATAAAGCAATCAGATACACAAGAAAACTTACCAGGTATTCAGGGATTTTCGCTGCTAAGACAGCGATATTGCCTAGCTGTAACTTCTGACTGATCGCCTGGGTAGTCGAATCGAGTGTACTCATTAATTCGTTTGTTACTTTCTCTACAAATTCCGGCGGCATGTTCTTTGTAAAATTATCCATATTATTTTCCCAGTGAATAAACACATTGTTAATCTGATTAATGTAGGTAGGTGCATTGTCCGCCAGCTGAATGATTTGAGTGACTGCTCTGGTCACAGCATATGTTCCGAGTAATCCTATAAAGAGTAGAAATAACAGAAAGACCATCATTACCGCCATTTTTCTATTTAAGCGAAGACGAAACTGGATCCAGTGTATGGAAGGGTTTAAAAACAAGGCAGTGACGAGTGCAGCAATTAATGGAATAGAAATCGGTAAAATAAAGTACCCGGCAATGATAAGTAATATCGTAAGGAGGATCAAACTCCATTGACGCTTAGTAAGATAGCTGAACAATTTATAAGGCGGCTCCCTTCTAACTTTATATTTTTAGTTATAGTAAGGAAAAGAGCCGCTCACCAGAGTGGTGGGCGACTCTTGAATAAGTTTCAACTAGTCTTTGAGGTTGTTATGTGTTTGGTGTGCGGCTACGTGCTCTTGCAATTTCTTAAGTAAGTTGTTCGCTTTATCAATGATGCTTGAAGAAAAACCTTCTTGTTCTCCATATTCTACCCCATGCGGATAGTGGTGCTTTCCTAACAGCGGTGTCAGCAGCTGAATCACAGCACTTCCTTTATCCACGTCACCTTCCAGCGCATATCCTTGAATGCGGATGTAGTACGTTTTATTTGTCTCTGGGGAGTCGATTTTGTAATCATAACTAACTCTTTCATAATCCCATGAGCCGCCTAAAATAAACCCATTACTTTCCATGATCATAGTAAGCCGTTTAATGTCAATTACTAATCCATCGATTCCAGTACCTTCTAATCTCATTGCATACACCTCACAAATTTTATGTATCTAACCTTATTTTAGTATGAAAAAGAACAAGTTGCAATTCGCTGTGAACCGCCTTGCTATTACTATACATACTTTACCAACAGTAACTTAATTATACTATAAATTGCCTAACCCTGCATGTAATAAATTTAAGAATTCGGGAACAATACATATCGACGGCTGAATTAAAGGAGGATATTCATGAAGACCGTTAAAGATGTAATGACGAGTGATGTATCTGTGTGTCAAACGAGTGATACCCTATTCGATGCAGCTTCTATGATGAAACAGCAAAATGTTGGATCCGTGCCTATTTGTGATGAAAATGGTCATTTAATGGGAATGGTAACCGATAGAGATTTAGTCATCCGTGGATATGCTGATAAGAATCCAGATTCTACATCTATCCAACAAGTGATGAGTGAGCATCTGTATCATATCAGCCCAGATACGACCCTTGAGGAAGCCGGAAAGATGATGGCAGAGCATCAGGTGCGTCGACTGCCTGTCGTTGAAAACGGAAAACTGACAGGTATTATTGCGCTTGGTGATTTGTCACTTGATCAGAAATCAGATCATGCTGCTGGTGTAGCTTTACACGACATTTCAGAACGTCCAGAGCTTCATTAAGTAAGTTCAACGAAAAAGACGGCCCATTGCCTTGGGTCGTCTTATTTGTTGAGAATGTTTTTCAAATGAGCAGCGCAGCAGTCTCACACTGGATCGAGAAGGGATTATTGGCTGATCATATTCAATGATGGTTAAAGCCGAGGTTTTTTATCATTTATCAGCGATAATTTTGGTATTACCGCGATAATAAAAATATATCCGTGATATTTTCAATATAACCGCTAAAACCAAGATATATCCGTGAATAAGTTTATTCCAGCAAATATATTAAAGAGGGTTCAGCAACAAAAGCTGAAAGTCTATAACAGGCAAAGGGAAATAGAACCTTCCTTGAACTCCGATTTCAGACGGCTTCCTCTATCCTTCTGTCTTTACCCAATCTTCCAGCAGTGATCATCCTCTAGTTTGTATATCAGTTTTGTTCTAGAAACGAGAAGTCTAGCTTATAGTATAGTAAGAAGGTTAATAGGAGGGAGTTGGGCGATGAGGAATTCGATTGCTGTGGGATTGCTGTTTATTCTGTTAAGTGGGGCCTGCTACTTGTTTATTGATCAGACAGACCCTCCAGAACCTCAATCAGCTGAGCCCATCATAGAGACAGAGCCACCTGCGCAGGCTGTTACGAAAAATAGTCAGGCAAAGCAGGAAGAACAGAAAACATTCTTTTCCTGGCTTGGGACTTCAAGTGAAGAGATTCTATCACAGTTTAAGGAGCCGGATAGAATTGATCAAAGTCCATATGGGTATGAGTGGTGGGTATATTCGGGAGAAGGTCGTTATTTTCAATTCGGTGTACTCGGTGGGAAAGTAGCTACGGCAGTTACTTTTAGCGAAAATCCAAACGAACAGCTGGTTATTGGGACAAGCTATCATCAATTAAACCAGACTTACAATTTCCAATCAGATGTGTCGATACGAAATGGAATGTATGCTTTTCAACTTACCGAAAAAGATATAGAAGCACGGCCGCTTATTCCACTAAACGAGGAATGGTCTGCACAGCTTTATTTTGATACATTTACTGAAGAGCTATCAGCTGTCCGTGCAGTTAGAAATGATATTTTATTGGAACAGCAGCCCTATCAACTTACGTATAGAGGGGATCTTCCGACACCTCAGATCCTTACGGCAGAGGAGTGGCAGGAGATCAATCAGGGCGCTGAGCAGCAAATCTTCGAGATGACCAATTATATCCGACAGAGACATGAAGTGGACTCGTTAAAGGTCCATGACAAGGCGGCGGAGGTAGCGTTCAGTCATAGTAAAGATATGAATGAACATAATTACTTCTCTCATCATTCAAAAAATGGCGATGGTGTCGGGGAAAGGCTCAGGGAAGCGAATGTTCCCTATACGAGAGCAGGCGAAAATATCGCAGCACAGTATATCGATGCGACTGCCGCTATCCATGGATGGATAAATAGCAAAGGCCACCGTGAATCCTTGCTGGATGAACGATACACCCACTTAGGAGTTGGCGTGGATCAATTGTATTACACTCAAAATTTCCTCGCGCTGCCTTGAACATATTATAGGCAAAATGCATAGGCTGAAGAGTAGTTTTCTATAGTGAGGTGTGTACACATGAGTGAAAAGGTCTTGCACCCAAGCGTCCAGCAATTTAAAGATTTTGTAGATGCCAATCCTAATGTGAAAAGTCAACTAAGGAAGAACCATAAACTTATCCAAAGCTATTACGAAAAGTGGATGATTCTAGGAGAGGATGATCCGTTCTGGACATCCTTACCAAAAGCCAAAGCAAAAAATGATGGGAATAAAAAGGATTGGATGAAGCAATTTGGAGATCTGATGCAGGATGTCAATTGGGAAGATGTTTCTAAGCATATCGATGAACTGAATGGAGCGATCGGACAGATTCAACAGCTGATAACTAACATTCAGCAGGAAAACCAGCATAAGGCAAGGCAAGAGACTATTGGATATCCTTATTATTAATCAGTAAAATACTTTATCAAAACACCAATCCCAGAGAAAGATTCTCTGGGATTTTTCTTGTGGCGACTATGCTGAATTATTTTTCTAAAAGAGCGGAAGAACTAAAGTGATCTTACACTTACCTTCTTTCCCAATCCCAGTGATTTTCCTGGTCTTTAACGGGTGAATTCACATCTTCAAGCTGAAGGGTAGAGTGTTCAATTCCGAACTCTTCCTTTAACATCTGGGTGGCTTGGAGAAGGATTTTGTCACGGTCGCTGTTCGTTTTGACTTCTAAATGACCACTTAATGCTGGATATCCAGAGGTGATCGTCCAAACATGTAAATCATGAATGTCCTCAACGTTTGGAATGCTTAACAATGTTGTAGTTACCTCTTTCATAGTAATGGTTTCTGGGGTTCCTTCCATAAGTACATGGATCGAATCCTTTGTAACCCGCCAGGCACTAATAATGATGAGAATGGAAACGACTACGCTGACAATCGGATCGGCGAGGTTCCAGTTAAAGAATAATATTAGTAAAGCAGCAACGATAGCTCCTACCGAACCGAGTAAATCTCCGAGCACATGTAAAAAAGCACTTCGCATGTTTAAGTTTTCCTTGGTATCCCCTTTGCTTCTTAATATCCAGGCGACAATGATGTTAATGACCAGTCCCAGAAAAGCTATTCCTAACATCCCGTAGCTGGCAACGGAAGGAGGTTCGAGAAATCTCTGGTACGCTTCTATGAAAATGTAAATGGATATGGCAAACAATGTAATGCCATTGAACAGCGCAGCTAACACTTCAAATCGCTTAAATCCGTATGTCTTCTCATCTGTAGCTTGTTTATCTGCCATTCTAAAAGCTAACAGGCTCAACCCTAAGGAGAACGAATCGCTTAACATATGACCAGAATCGGATAGAAGCGCAAGGCTGTTTGTAAATAATCCACCCAGAAACTCAGCAATCATAAATCCGCTTATAAGGATAAAGGTAGTGAGCAATGCCTTTTTATTGGCAGTATGACCATGGTTTCCTGACATACATATATCCCCCATTTCTATGGTTTATTGTTTGTCGTTGACTGTAAATCATTCACCTGGACCATTTGTTCAGTCACCTTTGTTCTAAAAAAATGTATTTTTAATCTATAGCAAATCAAGGATCGATCTATAGGTTTTTAATATACCCGTGCAGGGTATAAGTATAAAGGTGGTGCAAAAAGGCGAACATAATATCACGCATTAGGAGGGGTTTAGAGTGCCAAAAGAACATGAACATCATCATATAGGACACGAAGGTAATGGGAAAGAACATTCACATCAGCACCATAAGGGTGACCATCATCATCACGATCACGAACATGATGGACACGACCACCACAATCACCACGAACATATGGTAGCAGATTTTAAGAAGCGATTTTATATTTCTCTTCTATTTACGATTCCAATATTGTTCCTATCTCCTATGATTCAAAATTTTGTTGGTCTCGAATTTGCTTTTCCATTTGATCAGTATGTGTTATTTACTTTGGCTACATTTGTCTTCTTCTATGGGGGATGGCCATTTCTAACTGGGGCCGTGGATGAGCTAAAAAATAAAAATCCAGGGATGATGACACTGATTGGTCTTGCCATTGTCGTCGCCTATGGCTATAGTTCCCTGGTGGTTTTCGGCTGGGAAGGTCGTAATTTCTTCTGGGAGCTCGCCACGTTAGTCGATATTATGCTGCTTGGTCATTGGATTGAGATGAAATCGATCATGGGAGCCTCAAATGCTTTACAGGAACTGGTTAAACTCATGCCAAATGAGGCGCATCGTATCAACGAAGCTGGGGAAACAGAAGATGTGCCGATTCATGAGCTGAGTCATGAAGATCATGTGCTAGTGAAACCTGGTGAAAAAATACCTGTGGACGGCACTATCATCGAAGGAAAGTCAGCGATCGATGAATCGATGTTAACAGGGGAGTCCGTTCCTGTTGAAAAGACGCAGGAAGATGAAGTGATTGGCGGTTCGATTAATAAGGAAGGCAGTCTGACTATTGCCGTGAAAAATATTGGTGAGAACACTTACCTTTCACAAGTCATCAACCTTGTTCAAGAAGCACAAAGTTCAAAATCTCGTGCACAGGACTTAGCAAACCGGGCGGCGAAATGGCTGTTTTACCTGGCATTAGCGGCGGGGATTGTGACTTTTATCATTTGGATCGCGATCGGAGCGGCCATCGATGTAGCAGTAGAAAGGATGGTCACGGTTATGGTGATCACTTGTCCGCACGCATTGGGACTCGCTGCACCATTAGTCGTCGCTGTTTCAACCGCTATATCTGCAAAAAAAGGTCTGTTAATTCGAAATCGTACTCAATTCGAGAACGCGCGCCAGTTGGATGCGGTTATTTTTGATAAAACCGGAACTCTCACAAAAGGCGAATTCGGGGTTACGGATATTATTCCCGCTGGGAGCTTTGAGAAAAAAGACGTGATTTACTGGGCAGCAAGTGCTGAACAGAATTCAGAACACCCGCTGGCGAGAGGAATCATCGAAAGAGCTGAGGAACTCGATGTTTCTCTGGATGAGGTCGAGAACTTTGCATCCATGACAGGGAAAGGACTGCAAGGGGACGTCGCGGGAAAACAAGTAGCTGTTGTCAGCCCGCGATATGTAAGAGATGAAGATATATCCTACGATACTACATCATTTGAAAAACTTTCGGAAGAAGGGAAAACAGTTGTGTTTGTTCTGCTCGAAGGACAATTGGCCGGCATGATAGCGCTGGCTGATATGGTACGGGATTCAGCGAAAGAGGCAATAACTGCTCTTAAGGAAAAAGGAATCCATTCGATCATGTTGACCGGTGACAATCAGAAAGTGGCCGATTGGGTTGCTGAGCAGCTCGATATGGATGAAGTGTATGCAGAAGTACTGCCTGATCATAAAGCAGATCAAGTAAAGAAAGTTCAGGCAGATGGAAGAAAAGTAGCTATGACAGGGGATGGAGTCAATGATGCCCCAGCCCTGGCGACAGCGGACGTTGGGATCGCAATCGGCAGCGGAACAGATGTAGCTGTCGAAACCGCTGATATCGTTTTAGTTAAAAGCAATCCAAAAGACATTGTATCGGTTGTGGAATTATCCCAAAACACGTATAAGAAAATGGTTCAGAATTTATGGTGGGCCGCAGGATATAATATCGTCGCTATTCCATTAGCTGCAGGGGTCCTGGCTCCGATTGGAATAGTTCTGAGTCCGGCCGTGGGGGCTATCCTCATGAGTCTGAGTACGATTGTGGTAGCGATCAATGCCAAGTTACTCAAAGCTTAACGGCTGGGTATCGCGGGGGAAAAAAGCTGTTGTCATCAAAATCCTTCTAGAAGAATAGCGTGCTTCTGCATTTTATTCTACTTGTATATTTGGTACAATATAGGAGGAGGTGACACCAACTATGTTAGCCACAATGGAAATTGTCGATATATTAGACCAGTCTGAATCGATCGGTAAAATGGTTATGGATTCAGAGGTCATGCAAAACTACCAACAAGCTAAACAAGAGCTTGGGTCCGATGCAGATGCACAGAGGCTGATTCAGGATTTCACGAATATGAAAGATCAATACGAAGACGTGCAGCGCTTTGGTCGTTACCACCCTGATTATAGCAACATTATGAAACGTGTCAGAGGTGTGAAGCGTGAGATGGACATGCATGAGAAAGTGGCTCGTTTTAAGAAAGCAGAACGTGAAGTACAAAAGCTGCTGGATGAAATAAGTCAGAATGTTGCCTTTAGTGTCAGTGAACAGATCAAGGTTCCGAGAAACGGAATGGTGTTTACAGACTCAGGATGCGGATGTGGATCTGGCGGAGGCTGTGGTTGTGCTTCGTAACATAATATAAGGAACTGACAGGTGTTTAGGGCATCTGCAGCAGACATAAGGCGCCTGATTCTCTTTTTTTAATATATGAGAGTCAGGCGTTTCGTTTCTATTCTAGCTTTTAACTTAACGATGATTGAAGAAAAGTGATTCATTTGGTAAAATCATCATAAATACAGTACAAAGTAGGGAATTATATGAGGGTGAAACGACAAGGAATCATTGTATATTTTCAACATATGAAGAATATTCGCCAAATTAAAAAACATGGTCATTTAATCCATGCTTCTAAAAAGCAAAAGTACGCCCTTCTTTATGTGGATCATGAGGACGCAGAGTTTAAGATGGAAAAACTGGAGCGTTTACCATTTGTCTCGCGTGTTGATCTTTCCCATAAGCCTGCCATTCGAACGAACTTTGAGAATGCTAAACCGGATAAAGCCAAGCAATATGATTATAAGATGGGAATTTAACAGGCGTTTGTTTCATAACAAACGCCTGTTATTTTTTTGAATTCCCTTCTGCTCATGATAAAGGTGCTATAAACTTATTGGTTCTTAATATACCGATTAAGTATTGGTAGTACAGGTCTGTCTCGGGAAAAACATTCGATGGCTTCACGGTAAATTCGCTGACTTGCTTTTGATGATTTTCTACCATATTTTTAAACAGCTCATAGCGTTTATTAGGCTGTTCATGTGGATTAGGAATGCCCTCTCTGCAAAGGTAGATCGGCTGAAATTTTTGTTCGGGAGTAGGCTTCATAATTAAGGCTAAGGAAGCAACGGGACGGTTTGATTTTTCACTAAAGAAAGCAATGGCGTGCTGGATGCGCTCAGGCATAAGCCGCCCCAGTTCCACAAGTTCATAAATATCTGCATAGCCTTCGCCGAGTTCAATAAATTTTTGAATCAATGGGTATCGTCCTTTCAAATGGTCTACTCCTTACTTTAGCATGGGCCAGCAACTCATGGGAAGTGATTACGAGTCTATGGAGAGGGATAGAAGTTTACGATAAGTGTTGCAGACAAAAAAATAGAGCTGCCCCACTAAGGGACAGCCCTTCTTTTTGCTTCTATGATATGGAAACAAAAAGCAAAGGGAGAGGAGAAACCGGAAGAAGGACCTATGGGGAATTAAGTCTCTTCCGTTTTCCGAAGCAGATAGATCTGCCTCACAACTAAGTATCACCACTTCTAAAATGATTTATACGAACAATAGGGATTATTTGCTGAAAAAATCGCTTGATGTATGAAACGTTTTCAGCTCTTGACGATTTGTGGTAGGATTATGTTGAATGTGGATGAAAGAGGGGTGCAAATGATGCGAGTCATTGCGGGTGTACATAAAGGCAGACAACTTAAACCTGTACCGAATCATAAAACTAGACCCACGACGGACAAAGTGAAAGAGTCTTTGTTTCAAATCATCGGTCCTTTTTTTGACGGCGGACAAGTTCTTGACCTATTTGCTGGCAGCGGGGGACTTGGCATTGAAGCTTTAAGCCGCGGTGCGGAGCATTGTGTGTTTGTGGATCAGCAGCACAAAGCAATTCAGGTCATTCATGAGAATCTGGAGACCCTCAGTCTAAAGGGGCAAGCTGAGATATTTAGAACTGATGCGCACAGAGCGATTAAGGCGGCTGGGAAAAGAGGACTGACTTTTCAATACATATTTCTCGATCCCCCTTATAAAAAGTTTTCCTACGAAGAACTGCTGGAAGCTCTGATTCATGAGGAACTGATTGATAGCGGGACAACCGTCGTCTGTGAACATGATGCCGCTGAGGATATTCCTATGCAAGTAGGGAAACTTAAACAAATAAAAACAGAGAAATACGGCAGTAATATCGGTGTTTCTATTTTTAGATATGAGGTGACAGAATGACTAGGTTAGCAATTTGTCCAGGCAGTTTTGATCCTGTGACATACGGACATTTAGATATCATTCAACGCGGGGCGAAGGTGTTCGATCACCTTATCGTGGCTGTGTTTAATAATCAAAGCAAGGCGCCGTTGTTTGATGTACATGAGCGTGAAGCATTATTGGAAGAAGTAACAGCTGATCTTCCTAATGTTTCAGTGGATGCTTGTGACGGACTGTTAATGGAGTATGCGGAAGGTAAAGGGGCTCAAGCGATCATTCGAGGATTGAGAGCTGTTAGTGATTTTGAGTATGAAATGCAGATTACATCGATGAACCGGAAACTTAATGAAGAAATTGAGACCTTTTTTATGATGACGAATAATCAATATTCATTCTTAAGTTCAAGTATCGTCAAAGAAGTTGCCAAGTACAGAGCCAATATTTCTGATTTGGTTCCACCGACTGTTGAGAAAGCGCTGCAAAATAAATATAAATAAGCAAGAGGGTGTCTCCAAAATAGGGCACCCTCTTTCTTTGTGGTTTTTTACATATTTTTTACACCTCAGGTCATCCATTCATTTCCATTTAGGCCCTATCTCAATTAAATACCTTCCTAACTCAGCGACAATACGACTTAACGAACAAACATAATGTCTTATCTATGGTTAAGATCTGATTAGCGGTAATGCTGTCATCCATTTGTGCGCCCGATTGAGGTAAGTTCAGAAGTGGTGGATGTTGTTCTCAAGTTATCTGTTCGGGTCCACGTGAATGACTCATCCCCTTTTCTTCATCCAAATGAGGCAAAAAGTTAGAGATAGCAGACAAAGCGTAAAGATCGGACCGTAATTTTCAAAAAAAGTCATCCAGTGATTATGTGGATCATGTGTTCCTGTCCATACATTGAGCGAATCTTCAGCAACACCGAAATATGGATAAAAAATCATCATGAGAAGAGCGGCGATGGTTCCATGGGCCAGTCTCGCCCAGGCATATGGTGCGAAGCGAATATCTGTATCAGCTAAGATGCTGGCAATTTGAGCTTGAATAGACAGCCCGTGAAATCCTAGTATGAAACTGACGAAGACCAATTGAGCTAATAAAGAAGTATTTGTATCGGTCAATGCTGAAACACCGGTTGTTATTTCGAACAATCCTGCTGTTAATGGCAGATGGAATACTTCAGGAATTCCGATCAAACTGAGCAGGATAGCAGATACATGGATGACATCTGTTTGTTTTAACAAATCTGTTACGACGGAAAACATCATAATAAAGCCTCCGACGAGGATTAAGGTCTGGACGGAGCGCATGACAGAATCTCCAAGCAGCTGGCCAAACGGGCGTCCATCATTCATCCTTGTCTGGTGCAAAATGTGAAATGCTTCTTTTATCGATTTTTTATGAGAGTGGCCAGTCGGCTGGTCTGCCCTATAACGATAAAAACGCATTCCAAGTCCAACTAGAAAGTTTCCGCCGTAATGAGCAGCAGCGATCATCAGCCCCAGGCCTGTATTACCGAAGAATGCACCTGCTACCACACCGAAGAGGAAGAGTGGACTGGAAGCATTCGAAAACGCTACGAGTCGTTCTGCTTCTATCTTTGTGACCTGGCCGTTTTCCCGTAAATCTTTTGTCCATTTTGCCCCTGCCGGATATCCACTCACCATCCCCATCACCCAAACAAATCCCCCTGCTCCTGGCACATTAAATAATGGACGCATAAACCGTTCGCATAATGCCCCAACTCCGTGGACGACACCGAACCCGAAAAGCAATTCAGCAACGATGAAGAACGGCAGCAAAGATGGAAATACTTTAGTCGCCCATAAGTCTAGTCCTCGTAAACTGGCGGATAAGACCGTATCAGGATACATGATAAGGGCAATGGTAAAAAAGATAGATAGGAAGGTGAAAGCGACGGTCGTTAATTTAGCGATAGCCATCACACCTTTACACGTCGTTTTCTGTACTTCTAAAATCATCCATAGTAAAATGAGTATAGATTTTACATCGTAATGGTTGTCCCCACTTATATGTACGCTCATAAGTAACGCAGATATACCATAAAATAGAATCAATCGATTTTCAGTCAAGGAGAGATGTCGTGTGGAGCATCCTAAAATAGGGCTGGCCCTTGGCTCAGGGGGTGCTCGAGGGTTTGCGCATTTAGGAGTACTTAAGGTGCTGAGTGATCATGGAATTCCGGTACATTTGATCGCTGGAAGCAGTATGGGGGCCCTCGTCGGTTCATTTTATGCAGCGGGACAACGGATTGAAGACCTGTATAAGTTAGCCTTCACATTCAAACGGAAGTACTACCTTGATTTCACTGTTCCTAAAATGGGGTTCATTCAGGGACGAAGAATTAAGGAGTATATCCGTTTATTTACGTTTGGTAAATCCATTGAACAATTTAATCTGCCCATGTCGATCATTGCGACAGATTTATCAGCCGGAACGAAGAAAGTATTTCAAAATGGTCCTGCAAGCGATGCTGTTCGAGCTAGCATAGGGATCCCTGGGATTTTCGTCCCAGAAAAAATTAATGATCGTTTGTATATCGACGGCGGAGTGATTGACCGGGTGCCCGTCTCGGTAGTTAAGCAAATGGGCGCCGATCTGATTATTGCAGTTGATTGCTCTCATTTTGATGCTGATCCAAGCATTCATTCTATCTATGATGTTATTTTCCAGAGTATCGATATTATGCAGGACCAACTGTCAACAGCCATGGGGATTTCCTCAGATGCAGATGTGATGATACGTCCTGAGGTGACCACGTACAGTTCCCGCGCATTCACTAATATTAAGGAAATTATTGAGGCAGGGGAAGCAGCAACCACATTGCAGATCGACGCGATTAAACACAAGATAGCTAATTGGAAGGGGACATCATAATGAAATCGAATAAACGGATTATAATAACTGGAATCATTACGATTTTAATCGTTGCATTTCTCGGAGCTTATCGATTACCTTATTACATTTACAAACCGGGAAGCGCTGATGCCCTGGACCCTTTTGTTGAAGTGGCCAGCGGGTATTCCAGTGAGGGTGATATGCATTTAGTAACTGTCCGAGGCGGGCAGGCTACACCGATTCAGTGGCTGGTCGCCAAAGTCAGACCATTTTATCAAGTTCATCCTTTAGATGAGATCAGACCAGAAGGCATTTCTGAAGAGGAATATTTTCATGCCCAGCTCAGAATGATGGAATCTTCTCAGGAGGCTGCCAAGGTGGTAGCCTATCAAGCGGCTGACAAAAATATTGACATTAATTACGAAGGAGTCTATGTTGTCAATGTGTTAAAAGGAATGCCTGCGGCGGATCATCTTAAAGCGGGGGATGAAATTATTCAAGTAGATGGGGAAAAGATTAATGAATCAACAGAACTGGTTGAGTATGTCGACGGATTTAGTGAAGGAGAGACGGTATCGCTGACAATTAAACGAAACGGGGAAAAGCTGACAAAAGAGATCGAACTTGCTACTTTCCCCGAAAATCCAGATAAAGCAGGTGTCGGCATATCGCTTGTAACCGACCGCACAGTGGAAGTGGATCCTGAAGTTAAGATAAAAAGCGGTGAAATTGGCGGGCCTAGCGCCGGGATGATGTTTTCACTAGAAATCTATGATCAATTAACAAAGCAGGACCTCACAAAAGGCTATGAGATCGCTGGTACTGGTGAAATTAATTATGAAGGTCAGGTAGGCAGAATCGGCGGGATTGGTAAAAAGGTAGTAGCAGCTGATGAGGACGACTGTGACATCTTCTTCGCTCCAAATGAAGAGGGAAGAGAAGGTTCTAACTATGAGATGGCTAAGAAGGCAGCAGAAGAGATCGGAACAGATATGAAAATTGTTCCGGTTGATACCTTCCAGGATGCACTTAACTACCTGAAAGATCTAGAACCAAAAGAATAGAAGTACTAAGAATGCCGCAAACTTCGCATGCGGCATTCTTCTTTTTATATTCGAACGGGAGGTCCGTACTCTGTGGCTATTTGTTTGACCCTTTCCTTAGCAGGAAGCACGCTGTAGTATGCGGCGACAGCTCTTTCTTCGAATTCCAGCAAAGGATGGTCTGATTGCTGGGGCTGGGTAATCAGCGGAACTTCCATTCGTTTTTTTTGTTTATTCAAATAGGTCTGGCCTGTTTTATTCATACCAAGTACACGTACATAAGGCGTCTGTGTGTTCAGAGCCTGTTGGGCTTCGTTCTTGATCAGACCTGTTAGAATGTGGACACATGTCCGTTGCAAACGTGTCCATGTATATCGTTTCGTTTTTACCGTATCAATGAGCTGGTCAAAACTTGTGGCTTTCTTAGCCGCTTGCTTAAAACGATGCTCCAGCCCTTCGTCCATGCCGTGAATCACCTGTAATTGTTCTGCAGGAAGAGTAAGAAGTTTATACTGAAGCAAGTCAAAGTAATGCTCCCATTCATGCCAGAGGCCATTCTTATGTCTGTAGCGGGCCAGTTCGTCGGCTGTCAGTGTTGGCATAGCCTCGCGCGCTTGTGCCGTCATTTTATGATGGGCCAGTAAATCTTTGCGTATACTTGTAGCACTGGCGATTGATCCGCCCATCTGCTGGTCATGGTATTGGCTTCCAGTCCGTTTAATGGTAAGCGGAGTAATCTGTTTATGACGGGTAAGCATTTGTTTCATGTAGCTGTATCCCAGAGTGTTATTGGGCTGACCAAGGTCAAGGGCCTCGAGTCCGATCGCTTTGTAGGCAAAACGAGCTGCTTCCGGATAAGACAGCCCTTTATCCATCTGCTGACGTAAGCTGCTATGGAATTCTTCTCCGTGCTGCTTTAATGTTTCGTGCGCCGCCAGAAACGGGGCGATTTCACCATTCTCGCTGCCAAAACAAATCGCATCAACTCCAGCGTAAGACAGCGTATCGACAGCACCCTGACTAAAATAATCACTATGCTGGACGGCAAAAACATAAGGCAGTTCCAGCACCAAATCAGCTCCCGACTGTAATGCGGCTCTGGTTCTATGCCATTTATCGATGATAGCGGGTTCGCCTCGCTGCAGGAAGTTCCCGCTCATCACGGCAATCATACAATCTGCACGAGCAGCTTGCCTGCTTTGCTCGATGTGATAAGCATGACCATTATGAAACGGATTGTACTCGACAATGACTCCACAAGATTTCATCGTATGAAAGTCCTCCTTCGTTTAATACTAGAGCATAACGGACCTATTGAATCCCTGCTGTTTATATCTTATCATGAAGATAGTATAAAACTTTTCATCTATAAGTAAAGGGCAGGTTCTAAAAGACTGGGATTTTACATGCACGTGTAGAAGGGTGTAAAGAAAATATATTGACAAAAAGCTCAAATCCTTTTACAATAACTCTTGTTGCCATGGGGTGATAACTATGAAATTTCCTCTACAAAAATTAAATCAGGCGGGCGATGATCCGTTTGTTTTTGAAGACGATGTAGACATTCGCGAATTAGAGGATATGAATAACGACATTCGCAGGATTTCTCCTGTTCATGTAGAAGGTCAAGCCAGAAGACGCGGTGATGATATCTCGGTGACTTTTTCCGTTAAAGGCGAAATGATTTTGCCATGTGCAAGAACATTAGTCGATGTGGAATACCCTTTTCAAATTGAGGCGCGGGAAGAATTTAACCTGTCTCCCTATTATGAAGAGGAAGATGAAAGCGAGATTCACCCTATTAGTGGAGAAATGCTTGACTTAACGCCTTATATCAAGGAAAATGTACTATTAGAGGTTCCAACTCGGGTATTTTCAGATGATCAAGAGGCACATGATCAAGCTCTTACAGAGGGTAAGGGCTGGCAGGTGGTTACAGAGGAACCGGAGGAGAAGAAAGTGGATCCTCGAATGGCTAAGCTGCAATCATTATTGAATGAAGAAGAAAATAACGAATAAGAAGATCATTATGGTTTTCTCGGTCGTAAATAAAAGGAGGTGTACAACATGGCAGTACCTAAGCGTAGAACATCCAAAAAGGTAAAAAACCAACGTCGTACTCATAAAAAACTTCACGTACCTGGTATGGTAGAATGCCAAAACTGTGGAGAGTATACAAAACCACACCATGTTTGCAAATCTTGTGGACAATATGATGGAAAGCAAGTGGTTGAACAGTAAGATCTGTACGGAAAAAGGGCCTGAATGTCAGGTCCTTTTTTTTGCAAAAAAAGAAGTTCATGAATGATATCATACGAAAAAGGGAGCAAACCTATGGAACAAGTAACACTGACTGTATCTGACGACGGGTATGGACTGGTCACGCTAAATCGTCCGCATAAAATGAATGCGGTTACAAAACAGATGGCTGCCGAACTTCTTACCGTTTTAGAACAAGTGAAGAACATGGATCATCTTAAATGTCTCGTTATCCGCGGAGCAGGGGACCGAGCATTTTGTGCAGGCGGAGACTTAACAGAGCTGCATGGTGATTTAACGAGTGAACAGGCTTATCACACGCTTTTGCCGATGAAACAGGTGCTGCATGAGCTGGTCTGCTTTCCGGTCCCCACGTTCGCGTTTCTCAATGGTCAGGCTCGTGGCGGAGGATGCGAAATTGCAACGGCTTGTGATTTTAGATATGGTTTAGCGGACGGAAGCTATGGGTTCGTTCAAGGCCAGTTAGGCATCACGCCAGGCTGGGGCGGCGGGGAAATTTTATATAAACGAATTCCCTCTAATGTGGCTGCACATTGGTTAATGGATGCACAGATGTACAGTGCAAACCGGACCTTAGAGATTGGCTGGTTACATAAGATCGTGACTAGGCAGCAAATGGACGGAAAGGAATTACTACATCCTTTTTTAGAAAAATCGGTGGAACAATTGCATGTCTTCAAGCAGCAATACATAGAAAAGCTGTCTATAGAAGGGTTATCACAGCACATGGATCGAGAAGTCCACGATTGTGCCGGGCTATGGGAAACTGAGGCGCATGTAAATGCTGTGAGAAGGTTCGCCGCATCTTCCAGAAAAAACTCATAAATACGATTCTATCAACCTCTTCTTTTGCATAACTATAAGCAAACGATAGAGGAGGGATCAAATGGACGCCCCAAGACAAGATGCCTGGAAGGGTGAAGAAGATGTGCTTCTTGCCCAGACGGTGCTGCGCTATATCCGGGATGGAAGAACCCAGCTGGAAGCCTTTCAGGAGGTAGCACAGCAGCTGAAACGAACCCCCGCAGCATGTGGGTTCCGATGGAATGCTACAGTAAGAAAGGATTATCAGAAGGACATACGTGAAGCGAAGCAAAATAGAAAGTCGAGATCTGTACTTGGGCAAACAGCTCTACAAAAGGAGTCGCCCATCTCATTTGATGATGCCATTTCTTTTTTGAAAGAGATGAAAACGAGTCAGCATTCATCGTATGATCATGAACAGCTTCAAAGCAGGCTGCATCAGTTAAATGAAGATAATGTTAAATTAAAGGACCAATTGAAGGAGCTGGAACAAGCGTGGAGTGAAATGGAAAAGCTTGTGACTTATGTGAAAAAAAGCAGGCCGCAAACCTACACATAATGAGAGAAAGAAAAAGGCCCTACACAGCATTGTAGCGGCCTTGTTTATTTTATATTAAACTTCTCTTTCTTTTACACCTGAAGGCATCCAGATCAGCGGGTTCTCACCGAGGTCACGCCCAACATCGTAATGAGCCTTTTGGAAGTCCATTTTTTCCCAGAAAGAGTGGGATTTAATTCTTGGATTTGTCTTGATAGGCAAATTAAAGCTTTTCGCGAAATCTACCATTGCTTTTCCAAATCCTTGGTCACGATAGTCTGGCAGTACTTCTAATTTCCAAAGCTCCAAGTAGTCTTGTGGCGGGTTAAAGTAATGATCGTATTTCGCCCGGACACGATAAAGGCTCATTCTGCCCGCTAAAGCGTTTCCAAAGTAGACTCCGAAGAAAGGTGACTCGCTGTCATTCTCGACAATGTTGCTTTCAAGGTCTTCGAGCATCGCTAATTCTTGATTGCCATATTCTTTAAATCGTTTAAATTCTTCTAATGTTTTATAATTAACTAATAATGGCTGAACTTTATGCTTCGTCATCACGTGGAATTCCCCTTTCAAAATTCTGTATCTCTCCCTAATTATAATATAAAAATATTCAGAATGAAATGAATGACCCTCATATTTATAAAAAGCCATTCCCTGTTTTAGCGGAAGTTTGCTACAATAAGGAAAAAAGAGGCTTTAAGGAAATGAGGGAATGCCATGGAAGTGGGAATTATTGGCGGTGGTGCGATTGGGTTATTGATAGCCTCACACTTACATGAAGTACATAACGTAACTCTTTATGTCAAACGGGAGGAACAGCGTAATCGTCTATCCAGAGCAGGCGTATCTTGTTCTTCGTTACCTCATCCCGCCCATTTAGACGTTCAGTTGTTTGCAGGTCAGCAACTGGAGCATGACTTGGTTATACTTGCTGTTAAACAGCCGACCTTACCTTCCATCATTGACAATCTGCGTACAGAAGCTCCACTACTTTTTTTACAAAATGGAATGAACCATCTCGAACTCGTCTCCCATGTATCTAATCCATGCCTGATCGGTGTCGTTGAACATGGGGCTCTCAAGGAAAGTGATACGGCTGTGGACCATAAAGGTCAGGGGAAAATTGTGATTGCCGCCCATCATGGAGGAGAAGTGATCCAAGAGTGGGCAGCGAGATTATCAACTGATGCGTTTTTGTTTGAAGCTGAACAAGCATACTTTCCGATCCTGGCTGACAAACTAGTGGTAAACACGGTCATCAATCCTCTGACAGCTCTTTTTCACGTTCCCAATCACATGGTTATGGACAATCCTTCCATTCAATCATTGGCTAAACAGCTGTGCAGCGAAGCGTGCCGTGTTCTTAATCTATCCTACGCCGACCAATGGGATCGTGTTGCCGCTGTGGCTTACAATACGGGAGAGAATCAATCATCAATGCTTCAAGATATTCGTCTTGGAAGGAAAACAGAAGTGGACGCCATTTGCGGGTATATCGTGAAGGCAGGTAAGGGAGAGGCCCCTTTTCATGAATTTGTAACGAAAGCAATTCATGCCCTGGAAATACAATCGGCTAAAGGGGAAGCACAATGATTACTATCCTCAGCTATATTATTGCTGCTTTAGTAACCATGCCGTTGTTATTTTTATTGATTAGTTACTTTTTCGCGATGAAATGGCACCGTTATAAGAAAAAAGCTGTCCGGCAGTGCACACAGTTTACGGTTCCATTTCTAGTATTAGCGATTCACGTCTTGCTGCTTGTCTTATTTGAGGAGAGTTACTGGGCCTGGATTATTGTTTTTTTACTGGTCATTCTAAGCTTATCTGTTATTATTCAGTATAAAGTATATGAAGAGGTCCAACTGGGACGGTCGTTTATTGTATTTCTGAGGCTTAGCTTTGTAGTGCTGCTGGTCGTGTACATGGGCTTGACGGCATTTGGTCTCGCTGACAGGCTGTTTCTCTAATTTTTTTAAGTGTTAGAGGGGAGCTGACACAAGGATCACCATACAATTTCCGAAGAGATATGCTTTTTAGCAAACAGATTAGGTGAACTCTCCGGCGCTTTTTTGTACAATACATAAGGGTACATAACAACCTGAGCATAAAAGGAGACGTTCATCATGCGAATCGATCCCGTCAAACTAAATCAGAAGAATGTTTTAGTAGACGACTATTTACATCATTATAAAAATGTGGAAGATAAATTTGAATACGACCCTCATCATGAAGGTACGTTACAAAAACGGGCTGAGTATGTGCGGGAGCGCGCATTCAATCGTGAGGAACTGGCTGATATTCTCATAATGATGAATAAACAGTGGGAGGCTCCTTCGCACACCTTCACCATGATTGAGAAACTTAGAAATGACCAGACGATGGCCGTAGTGGCTGGGCAGCAGGCTGGGTTATTGACAGGGCCTTTATACACCGTTCATAAAATTATTTCAGTGATTCAACTAGCAAAACAACAGGAAAAGGAGCTTGGCACACCTGTCATTCCAATCTTTTGGATTGCCGGGGAGGACCATGATTTTGCTGAAATCAATCACGTGATGATGAAGAGCGAACAAAGAATGAAGAAAGTCCAGCTGCAGTCACAAACTGATCAGAAAGCTTCTGTGTCAGATTTGCCTTTTGATCGCGAAGCCGTGGACTCCTGGTTAAAGAAAGTTTTTGCTGAAGTAAAGGAAACAGAAATTACGCGCGACTTTTACCAAACAGTGGTCAGCCACATGAAACTTTCCTCAAGTTACAGTGAGTTTTTCGCCCGTTTGCTCTATACCCTGTTTAATGAAGAAGGGTTAATCATTGTAGATGCGCATCACCAGGGCATCCGTCAACTGGAATCTGGTTATTTTGAGCAGATGATTCATGAAAATGAAACCATTGCAGAAGGCGTATGGGCAGCGATTCAGCGAAACAGACAGCAAGGATATCCGGTGTCGTTAGATAGTGAGGCTGCTGATGCTCATTTGTTCTATCATCACAACGGGGAGCGAATTCTGCTTGCGAGAGGTGAGGAAGGAAGTTTCCGTGGTAAAAAGAATGAAGTGGAGAAGACAAAAACAGAACTGCTTCAAATCGCACAGGAGTCACCTTGGCAATTAAGTAACAATGTGGTGACAAGGCCCCTTATGCAGGAATTCTTACTTCCGGTTTTGTCTTTCATTGGCGGACCAGGTGAAATCAGCTATTGGTCTGTGCTCAAACCAGCTTTTCAGGCAGTTGGGTTACAAATGCCGCCTGTATATCCGCGATTATCTTTTACGTTGGTTGATCGGAAGGCTGAAGCAGCGCTTCGTGAACTGCACTTGGACATGAAGCAAGTTCTTGAACATGGGACTGCAAGTGAAAAGGTAAAATGGCTGGCGGCGGCAAGCAACCCGCCTATTGAACAGATGAGCGAGCAGATTAAACAAGAGATGGCAAACATACATCAGCCGCTTCGTGAAAAAGCGTCTGAACTCGGCCCTGACCTTGAAGCGCTGGCAGAGAAGAATTTAGACTATCTCAAGCAAATGGTGGAGTTTTTAGAACACCGGATGCTTCAAACGATTGAAGAAAAATATCAACGGGAGATGAAGACATTTAAAGAGCTGGATCTGCTGCTTCACCCCGAAGGAGGATTACAAGAGAGGGTGTGGAACATCACTCCATGGGTAAACACATATGGAATGGATGTATTTAAGCGAATCAACGATCATCAGCTTTCCTTTACTCATCCGCATTATGTGGTGTATGTGTAAATCCCCCCACAATCCCCCACAATGAAAAAATAAAATAAAAACCTTGAAAATCTTGCCCCTCCAGGCAGGATTTTTTTATTATTTAAAGAATGATAAAAAAGTAAGTGGTGAAAAGTGGAGCGATGTGGTAGGATGAATGTAGAAGGTGGGGAAGAGTCTATGTTCATGGGCGAATTTCAACATAACATTGATACCAAAGGACGAATTATCGTACCTTCTAAATTTCGTGACGAACTCCAGGACGGCTTTGTGCTGACGAGGGGTTTGGACCAATGTTTATTTGCCTATCCTATGAATGAGTGGAAGCTGCTTGAAGAGAAACTGAAAAAGCTTCCATTAACGAAGAAAGACGCCCGCGCCTTCACGCGGTTTTTCTTATCCGGGGCTGTTGAATGTGAAGTAGACAAGCAGGGAAGAATAAATATCCCTCCACCGCTTCGAAAGCATGCTCTGCTTGATAAGGAATGTGTCGTTATTGGTGTTTCCAACCGTATTGAATTCTGGAGTAAGGATCAGTGGGAAACGTATTTCGAAGCATCCGAAGAGTCTTTCTCTGAGATTGCAGAAAATATGCTGGATTTTGATATTTGATTGATAGAAGAAACGAGTGAGTACATGTTCGAACATTATAGTGTGTTAAAAGAAGAAACGATAAAAGGGTTACATATTCGACCGAATGGTGTGTATGTAGATTGTACGTTGGGAGGAGGAGGTCACGCAGAAGAGATCGCTTCCCGGCTCGGGGAAGGCGGGCAGTTAATCGCCTTTGACCAGGATGAGCATGCACTCGAAGCAGCACGTGAAAGATTAGCCCCTTATCGTGGACGAATCACCTTTGTTCATGCCAACTTCAGGCAATTGGAAGAAAAATTGGCAGAACTGAGCTATGACCAGGTGGATGGAATCGTTTATGACCTCGGTGTTTCAAGTCCGCAGCTTGATGTGGCTGAGCGAGGGTTTAGTTATCATAACGATGCTCCGCTTGATATGAGGATGAACCAGTCAGAGGAATTATCAGCGTGGCATGTGATTAATGAATGGCCTTATGAAGACCTCGTACGCATCTTCTTTAAATATGGAGAAGAAAAATTTTCTAAACAAATTGCCAGAAAAATTGAGGCAGCTAGAGAGCAGCAGGCGATCGATACGACAGATCAGCTTGTAGAACTCATTAAAGAAGGGATTCCGGCTCCGGCACGCAGAAAAGGCGGGCACCCCGCTAAACGAGTGTTTCAAGCCATCAGAATCGCTGTGAATGACGAGCTGGGAGCTTTTCAGGATACCCTGCATCAGGCAGCCAGAGTGGTAGGCGTAGAGGGACGAATCGCTGTCATCACCTTCCATTCACTTGAAGATCGATTGTGCAAACAAACCTTTAAGAAATGGAGTTCGAACCCTCCATTGCCGAAGAATATTCCGGTGATTCCGGAGGACAAACAGCCTCCGTTTACTTTAATTACAAGAAAGCCTATTACAGCAGATAACGATGAACTTGAAGACAATAGACGATCACGATCAGCCAAGCTCCGTGTGGTAGAAAAAGTGAAACCGTGGTCAGAAGAATTTAAATTTGAAGAAGGGTGGAAGCAAACATGAGCACTGAAAGAGTAAGAGATTTGCAACAGCCTGTACAAGAACCGAATAAGCAGCAGCCCAAAGTAAAAGTTCATAAGAAGCAATGGATCAGTACGGGAGAAAAGTTTTTATACAGTGCTTTTACAGGAGTCGTAGTTGCTGCTTCTATCTTTATGGTTAACTTTACCTCTTCGACAGATACGCTAAACCGAAATATTCAGCAACTTGAACAGGAAGTGAAGCAGCAGGAAGCACACAATGAAACCCTTGCTTACCAAGTAAAAGAACTAAGCAACCCAGACCGTATCCTAGAGATTGCCAAAGAACACGGCCTTGACATTCAGAATGCTAAAGTGAAGCAGGCAGGCTACTTAGGAAACTAACTCCATAGAAGGTGGTGTCTTTATGAAAAGTCCCAATACACATAAAGGTGCCGCTTTGTTGATCATTCTTTTTTCAATCATGTTCCTTATTATTGCCGGGCGATTTCTTTATATTGAAACAACGGCTGAAGTAGAAGGGGTTAACCTGGAAAAATGGGCTGAAGAAAGCCGAACAACTTCCTATCAGTTGGACGCAAGCCGCGGTAAAATTTTTGACAAAAATGGAATGGTGTTGGCGTACGATCGTCCCACCTACCGTTTATATGCAATTGTTGATCCTGCTTTTACTACTAATAAAGAGGATCCTAAACACGTAGATGATATTCAGGAAACAGCCTCAAAGCTGGCTCCAATATTAGATATGGATGCTGCAAAGATGGCCGAAACGATGACGGAAGCGCAGGAAGCTGGAAGATTTCAGGTTGAGTTTGGAAGTAAAGGCCGGGAGATCTCCCGCAAGACTATGAAGAAAATTAAGGAAATGGATTTAAGCGGAATAAAGTTTGATCAAAGATCTAAGCGGTATTATCCAAACGGGAAATTCGCCTCGCACATCATCGGTTTTGCCCGAACGGAAAACGGACATATCAACGGTGTGACTGGCGTTGAAAAACAGTTGGAGGAATATTTAGAAGGCGAAAAAGGTAAAATTTCCTATGAACGTGATAAATATGGTATAAAGCTTCTGGATCCAAACGAAATATTGAAGCCGCCGGATGATGGGGAAAATGTCCATCTAACCATTGACCAGAAAATCCAAACCTTCCTGGAGGATGCGATGTCTTCTGTCCAGGAACAGTACAAGCCGAAGAAAATCATGGCAGCTGTTATGGACCCGGAAACTGGACAAATTCTGGCCATGAGTAACCGGCCAAGTTATAATCCTAATGATATTGGGGATGTGGAAAACTGGTACAATGACGTGATTTCCTATCCATTTGAACCAGGATCTACAATGAAAATGTTCACGTGGGCCGCTGCGATTGAAGAAGGGGTCTATAATGGAAAAGAAAAATTCAAATCCGGTTCATATGATATCGGTGAGAATTACAGGGCGATCCATGATCACAATTATGAAGGATGGGGAAAAATCACCTTTAATGAAGGGTTCAGACGCTCCTCTAATGTGGCAGCAGCCAAGTTGGCAATGGAGAAGATCGGGCCACAGACATTTAGAGAATATCTGTCCGCATTTCATTTTGATCAGAAAACAGGGATAGACCTGCCTGGCGAAGCGAAAGGGAAGCTCCTCTACAATTATCCAATTGAGAAAGTGACGACATCATTTGGACAGGGGACGACGACGACACCGATTCAATTGATGACCGCCGCCACTTCGATTGCGAATGACGGGGAGATGATGCGTCCGTATGTACTCTCCAAAATTACCGGAAGTGATTCGGATAAAACGATTGAAATTAGTGAACCTGAAGTCATAGGCGAGCCGATTTCTGCTGAAACTGCTAAGAAAATGCGTGGTTTATTAGGCAGTGTTGTAACAGGCGAACATGGGACAGGAGCTCCTTATAAGCTAGGAGATTATTCTGTAGCCGGGAAAACAGGTACAGCCCAAATTCCAAGCCCTGACGGCGGGTATATGACTGGAAGAGAGAATTACATCTTCTCTTTCCTTGGAATGGCACCTAAAAAAGATCCGGAACTTCTTATGTATGTAGCTGTACAGCAGCCAGAACTTGAGCCGACTGAAACTGGATCTGCACCTGTGTCTTATATCTTTAAGACCGTAATGGAGAACAGTTTGCATTATCTTGATATTAATCCAGATAAAAATAATGATCAGCAGGTGGAAACACAAGAGCTTCAAGATGTGACAAACATGTCTACGAAAGAGGCCGTGGCTCAATTACAGAAAACGTATGAGCATGTTTCCGTGGTAGGAAATGGTGGTAAAGTAGAGGCCACCCTCCCAGAAGCAGGGGCGACAACGCTGAATGGCGAGCGTATTATTGTCATTACCGATCAGCCCACGATGCCTGACCTTACTGGATGGTCGTTACGGGATGTCCAAAGGCTGGCAGACTATTTTAATTTAAAGATGGAAACTATGGGTAGTGGATATGTTTCGAAACAAAGCATCGCAAAAGGTTCTAAATTAAATGGTGATGGTTATCTGGTGGTCGAACTTTCGCCGCCGCAGTAACCCTAAATGAGCAGTGTTCTAATCGTTCTGTGATTGCATATAGTGATACAAGCCTACTCTATCGATTTTAAAGGAGTTATGGATATGAGGAGAGTATCACAAGTAGTCGTCAGAAAACGTTTAGTCACTGTTTTTTTAGTGGGGTTAGTTATTTTTACCACGATCGCTGGTCGGTTAGGGTACGTCCAATTCGTGTTGAGTGACTTTTTAATCGCTAAGGCCGAAGAATCATGGGGAAGGGATATTACCTTTGAGCCTGAGCGTGGCAGAATTTTAGACACAAATGGAGAAGTGCTCGTTGGCAACCAATCAGCCCCCACGGTTATGGTCGTGCCAAGACAAATTAAGAAGCCTGAAGAAACGGCCCAAAAACTGGCCAAGATCCTCGATATGACAGTAGAGAAAGCCTATGACCATCTCACAAACAAAGTGTCGATTGAGAAAATCAACCCAGAAGGCCGGAAGATATCTGAAGATCAAGCAGAAGCCATTCAGTCTTTGAACATCCCTGGCGTGTACATAGCTGAAGATTCCAAGCGCTATTACCCACATGGTGCTTTTCTTTCGCATGTACTTGGGTTCAGCGGGATAGATAATCAGGGACTGCTTGGACTGGAAGCCTATTATGATGAGAAACTTAGTGGAGAGCAGGGAGCACTTTCGTTCTTTTCTGATGCAAAAGGAAAGCGAATGCCTGATATTGCTGATGTGTACGAACCACCTGTTGATGGAAAGGATCTGCGTTTGACGATTGACTATAAGGTACAGTCGATCATTGAGCGGGAGCTGGATTTAGCCGTTGAAAAGTACAACCCTGACGGTGCGCTGGCCATTGCTGTCGACCCGGATACTGGCAAGGTAATGGCTATGTCATCGCGTCCTAATTTCCATCCAGGCAATTATCAAAATGTTGATCCATCTGTTTATGATCGGAATTTACCAATCTGGAGTACGTATGAGCCTGGGTCTACGTTCAAAATCATCACCTTAGCAGCAGCTCTTGAAGAAGATGTAGTTGATTTACATGACGACCATTATCATGATGACGGGTCAATAAAAGTGGATGGGACGACCTTGCATTGTTGGAAACGGGGCGGACATGGCGATCAATCCTACCTTGAGGTTGTCCAGAATTCATGTAACCCAGGTTTTGTCACCCTAGGGCAGAAATTAGGCAAAGAAAGCTTGTTTGAATACATTAATCGATTTGGGTTTGGTCAGAAAACAGGGATCGATTTACAAGGTGAAGGAAAAGGGATTTTATTCAAACCGGAACGAGTCGGACCTGTTGAATTGGCGACGACAGCTTTCGGTCAAGGGGTATCTGTCACACCGATTCAGCAAGTTATGGCTGTAGCGGCCGCCGTAAACGGGGGGTACTATTACGAACCTTATGTGCAGGAAGCATGGCTCGACCCAGTGAGCGGTGAAGTTTTGCAAAAAAATGAACCGGAAATGGAGAGACGTGTCATTTCGGAGGAAACGTCAGAGCAAGTAAGAAAAGCACTTGAAAGCGTTGTGGCAAAAGGAACCGGGCGCGGTGCATATGTCGAAGGCTATCGAGTAGGTGGAAAAACAGGTACCGCCCAGAAGGTGGGCGAAGATGGCCAGTATATGAGCAACAACCATATTGTGTCCTTTATTGGATTTGCTCCTGCAGATGATCCTGAACTCGTCGTGTATCTTGCTATTGATAACCCGAAAAACACGGTCCAGTTTGGGGGCGTCGTTGCGGCTCCGATTGTAGGAAATATTATGGAGGACAGTTTGCGTTCCTTAGGTGTTAAACCGAGAAAAGACGGTCTCGAGAAAGAATACGCCTGGCCGGAGGAACCACTTGTTGAAGTTCCGGACGTAACAGGGATGGAGAAAAAAGAACTCACCCAATTTTTAACAACTTTAAAAATTAAAACAAGCGGCGAAGGATCAGAAGTCGTTACTCAAGCACCAGAAGCCGGAGTGAAGGTGCCAAGCGGATCTACTATACGCGTGTACTTGGGTGAGGAATAAGTTGTCAAAATTCATTATAGGACGGTACAGCCGATTATATCTTTGCTATAATGAATGAGAATGTGGGAAAGTTAGGATGATTAGAATGAAGTTGAAAGAGTTATTAGAAATTGTTCCATTTTATAAAACCAACCAATCAATTGATACGATAACGATAACCGGTGTAACGATGGATTCAAGAACCGTTTCCCCTGGCGACTTGTTCGTATGTATTCGCGGGGCCGAAACTGACGGTCATGCTTACGTGACATCTGCAATTGATCAAGGAGCATCTGCAATTGTGGCGGAAGAAGACTTGAATATTGAGTTTCCCATCGTCACTGTAAATGACACGACCAAGGTACTGGCCATGCTGGCAGCCGCCTATTATGAATATCCGACAGAGAGTGTTTACACGATTGGTGTAACAGGTACGAATGGTAAAACAACCGTTACGTATTTGCTTGATGAAATTTTTCGACTTGAACAGCAAACGACAGCCACCATTGGTACGATCCAAATGAATATAGCAGGGGATGTGTATCCAGTGAAGAACACAACCCCTGACGCTCTTTCGTTACAGAGCAGTTTTCGCAAGATGATCGACCGTGGTGTGGAAACGGCGATCATGGAAGTTTCTTCCCATGCCCTTGATCAGGGACGCGTCTATGGCTGCGATTTTGATATTGCTATTTTTACAAATTTGAGTCAAGATCATTTAGATTACCATGAAGATATGGAAGATTATCTTCGTGCTAAGTCCCTATTGTTTGCACAGCTTGGAAACGGGTATAATGTGGAGCGGGAAAAATTCGCTGTCATTAATATTGATTCGCCTGTGGCAGCTAAGCTGGTGCGCTCAACGGCTAAACCGACGTTAACGTATGGCATACATGAGCAAGCAGATATTATGGCGAAAAACATCGATCTTCACGAAAAAGGTGCTTCATATACACTGGAAACTCCTAAAGGGACAGTTATGATTACGAGTCCGTTAATGGGAATGTTCAGTGTGTATAATATGCTGGCAGCAGCCGGAGCTGCTCTGGCTGCGGGTGTAAGCCTGCAGACGATCCAGCAATCCTTCGCGCAAACAGAAGGAGTGCGCGGCCGTTTCGAACCTGTACTAGCGGGTCAGGAATTTGGTGTCGTGGTGGATTATGCTCACACACCGGATTCGCTCGAGAATGTACTGAAAACAATGAAGGAATTTTGCTCTGGGCATATTCGTGTCGTGGTAGGCTGCGGCGGGGACCGTGATCGAACAAAACGTTCGTTAATGGCCGATGTGGCAATGAGATATGGCGACCATATTATTTTCACATCAGACAATCCTCGGACAGAAGAGCCTGAGCGAATTCTATATGACATGACAGCACACCTGGACGGGAATTTCGAGGTGGAAACGGACCGTAAGCAGGCTATCGAACAAGCCATCCTTCACTCAAGTGATGGAGATATGGTGCTGATTGCCGGGAAAGGTCATGAAACGTATCAAGAGATCAACGGTGTACGGTATGACTTTGATGATCGTGAAGTGGCCAGAGATATTTTATTGAAAGTAAAAGGGAGTCATTCTTAATGTTTACAGTCGAAGAACTAACAAACGTCTTTCCGAAGTACAGGGGAGAAACAGATGCTATCTTGATGGAACGCATTATGACAGATACGAGAAAAAAAGCGAAGAAAAGCTTATTTGTTCCGATCGTAGGGGAGTCATTTGATGCGCATCACTTTCTTATGGAAGCAATTGATCAAGGAGCGGTAGCTGCTCTATGGCAGGAAAACTACGCCCTTCCTGAGAGCCTGCCGACAGGATTCCCGGTCTTTTTTGTTAAAGATACAACTGCTGCACTGCAGCAGACTGCGAAATATTATTTGAAGCAAGTTGCTCCGATTGTGATCGGGGTGACCGGCTCAAATGGTAAAACAACCACGAAAGATCTAGTGGCCTCCATCCTGCAAGTCAAGTATAAAACCCATAAAACAGCAGGAAACTATAATAATCACATTGGATTACCGTTAACGATCCTGGCCATGCCGAGAGATACTGAGGTAGCGGTACTAGAAATGGGGATGAATCAGGCTGGTGAAATATCTCTGCTTTCCCGACTAGCGGAACCGGACCATGTGATCATTACAAATATTGGCGAGTCCCATATCGAGAATTTGGGGTCGCGGGAAAATATTTCGCGCGCTAAACTCGAAATTCTCGAAGGCTGGAAACAGCAAGGGTTATATGTCTTTGATGGTGATGAACCGTTGCTTGCTGGTGCTTCCTATGGTCCGTCTGCGATATCGTGCGGGTTCTTAGAGAGCTCGCGGCAGCAAATCCATAATGTGGAAATGACTGATCATGACAGCAGCTTTACTTTTACAGGTACACACTACCATATCCCGCTATCGGGCAGGCATAACGTTAAAAATGCATCATACGTTATAGCTATTGCTACTTTTTTAGGAATGACGCCAGCGGAAATTAATCAAGGGTTTACCCGCCTGGAAATGTCCGGGATGCGTTTTGAGAAACATGAAGGGCAGCAGGGGGCTTTGATTATAAATGATGCTTACAATGCCTCACCTACTTCAATGAAGGCCGTCATTGAAGTGATTTGTCATTTAAAAGAGAAGACACATAAAATACTTGTGCTCGGGGATATGTTTGAGCTGGGCGAACATGCTGATGAACTACATGCAGGCGTCGCTGAAGCGATAACCGATCAAATTCAGGCTGTCTATACGATTGGTGATCATGCTGATAAGATCTCAGCAGCTGTTCAGAAATCTCATCCAACCATCGAAGCCCAACATTTTGAAACAAAACAACAATTGAGTGATCAGCTTCAAGGTCAATTAACATCAGAGAGCGTTGTATTAATTAAAGCTTCACGAGGTATGAAACTTGAAGAGCTAATGACTGATTTAACGAACTGATGAGCAGGCGATTGCGATCACGATAAAGGAGGAAAAACATGAACGACTACATACTTTTCATAACCATGGCTCTAGCATTCGCTATAACAGTCGTTATATCGCCGATCATTATCCCGTTTTTAAGGCGGCTTAAATTTGGCCAGAAAATTAGGGAAGAGGGTCCACAATCTCATCAGAAGAAATCGGGTACACCTACGATGGGCGGTGTGATGATCCTGATCGGGATCACACTGACTACGCTCGCCATTACCTTATGGTTTTTACCTGAAGCAGAAGGTGTCAAGGTATTTATTGTGCTGTTTGTACTACTGGGTTATGGATTATTAGGATTTCTGGACGATTATATTAAAGTGGCCAAGAAACGAAATCTTGGGTTAACGTCAAAGCAGAAGATGGCTGGGCAAATTGTGATTGCCATCGTCGTCTATTGGATGTTAGTACAAAATGATTTCCCCACATACATTACGCTCCCTGGGACTTCCTTTGAGCTCGAATTGGGATGGGGGTATGGACTATTAATTTTATTCATGCTTGTTGGTGGATCCAATGCTGTCAATCTGACAGACGGACTAGATGGTCTTCTTGCCGGAACTGCAGCAATCGCCTTTGGAGCATTTGGTATTTTAGCGTGGAATGGCGAAGCTGATACAGTCGTCGCCATTTTCTCGATTGCTGTTGTGGGAGCACTATTAGGTTTCCTAGTGTTTAACGCACACCCTGCCAAAGTGTTTATGGGCGATACGGGCTCGCTTGCTTTAGGCGGAGCCATTGCTATTATTGCTATTTTGACAAAACTTGAATTGCTTCTCGTCATCATTGGCGGGGTATTTGTAATTGAAACCTTATCAGTCATTATTCAAGTAATTTCATTTAAAACGACAGGCAAGCGAGTATTTAAAATGAGCCCCTTGCACCATCATTATGAGTTGAAAGGATGGTCTGAGTGGCGTGTCGTCACCACATTCTGGACGGTGGGGCTGCTTTTCGCAATACTCGGGATTTATATTGAGGTGATGTTCGGATGAGAAGTTTTTCATCATTTGCTTATAAGCATGTATTAGTGTTAGGTCTTGCTAAAAGCGGTACTGCAGCAGCTGAACTACTTTTAGACAGCGGGGTTTCGGTACGTATTAATGATTTGAAAGCGGATGAAGAAAGTGATCTGGTGAAACGTCTTAAAAGCAAGGGGGCAGAAGTGATCACGGGTGGCCATCCCCTCCATATCCTTGACGGTATCGACCTGATCGTTAAAAACCCGGGAATTCGTTATGATAATCCGATTGTAGCCGAAGGGCAAAAACGGGGGATTTCAATCGTCACCGAAATTGAACTGGCGGGTCAGCTTCATCGGGGAGATTTAGTAGGCGTAACTGGCTCCAATGGTAAAACAACGACCACAACACTGATTCATGCTTTTTTAGAGGCAGATCAACAACCTGTATCTATTGCAGGGAATATTGGCGAAGTAGCTTCTGAAGTAGCTCGTACCACAACAGAAGAAGAGACGATGGTCATCGAGCTGTCTTCTTTTCAACTGATGGGCGTGGAAACCTTTAAACCGAGCATTGCTGTCTGGTTGAATTTATTCGAAGCACATCTAGATTATCACCATACGCTGGACAATTATTTTCAGGCCAAAGCAAATATCATGAGAATGCAGACAGAAGAAGATTACTTGGTATATAACGCGGATGATGAAGCAATTTTATCATTCCTGCACGAGGCAGCTTCCATTCGAGTTCCTTTCTCGATCACGAAAAAAGTGAACGGGGCATGGACAGATGACGAGTATATTTATTTTAAAGAAGAGAAAGTCATGAAGCGCAGTGAAATTGTCCTTGTGGGGGAACACAACCTGGCAAATATTCTGGCAGCCGTTGCGACGGTTAAAATAAGAGGAATTTCAAATCATGCCATTCAAACCATTCTGACAAGCTTTGCAGGCGTAACGCATCGGTTGGAATATGTCACTAAAAAACGAGGCGTTTTATTTTATAATGATTCAAAAGCTACAAATATTTTAGCAACTTCCTATGCGTTAAGGTCGTTTACACAGCCGACTGTATTGTTGGCAGGGGGGCTTGACCGGGGAAACAGTTTCGATGCGCTCGTACCTTATTTGAATCATGTGAAAGCTATGGTCGTGTTCGGGGAAACAAAAGACAAGCTGGCTGTGGCTGCAAAACAGGCGGATGTTGAGCATGTAAAGATCGTTGAAACGATGGACGAAGCTGTAGATGCTGCTGATCGTTTTGCGAATGAAGGGGATGTCGTTTTATTATCTCCGGCTTGTGCCAGCTGGGATCAATATCGTACATTCGAAGAAAGAGGTCATATGTTTAAACAAGCTGTGCATAAGCTGTAAGTAAGGGGCTTATGTGACAAGCTTGACAAGCCCTGTTTTCCAATTCATATGGGAGGTAGGGCTTTTTTATGGACAGAAATGAAAAAAAGCCAGACATATGGCTGACTTGTACAATCCTTAGCATTTTAATTATTGGCATTGTGATGGTTTACAGCTCCTCAAGCATCTGGTCAGAATATAAATTTGATGATGCCTGGTATTATGCCAAACGACAAATATTGTTTGCGATCTTAGGTTTGATTTCGATGGTTGCCTTATCCCGGATTCCATATCACATTTGGTTTAAGCATGCGAAATGGATCGCGATCCTCTGTCTCGTTTTTCTCGTCGCCGTGTTAATTCCAGGAGTAGGGATGGTCCGCGGGGGCGCGCGAAGCTGGATTGGAATTGGAATGTTCAGCATCCAGCCATCAGAGTTCATGAAGCTTGGATTAATTATCTTTCTGGCCAAATTTTTAGCGTTAAGGCAAAAGAAAATTGCTTCGTTCCAGGAAGGGTTTCTACCTGGACTGGCCATGATCCTCGTTCCATTTGCTCTGATTATGCTTCAGCCTGATTTAGGGACAGGCGTCGTTATGGTCACCACATGCCTCGTAATGATGTTTACAGCTGGTGCTAGAATCAGCCACTTTATGTGGATCGCAGCTGCTGGGGCAGCAGGGATGGTCGGATTGATTGCTTCGGCACCGTACCGAATTGATCGGATTACAGCCTTTTTGCATCCGTGGGAAGATCCGCTTGGGACTGGCTTTCAAATTATCCAATCCTTATATGCGATCGGACCAGGAGGACTGCTTGGAGTGGGGTTAGGGAACAGCATGCAGAAGTTCTTCTACCTGCCTGAACCGCAAACCGATTTCATTTTCTCTGTGTTAGCTGAAGAATTAGGGTTTCTCGGCGGCTGTGCGGTACTGTTTTTATTTTTGATTTTATTGTGGCGCGGAATTCGTGCCAGCTTATACGCACCAGACTTATATGGCAGTTTACTGGCACTTGGAATAGTTGGGATGATCTCCATTCAAGTGATGATCAATGTCAGCGTGGTGACAGGGTTAATCCCGGTAACAGGAATAACGCTTCCGCTCGTCAGTTATGGAGGGTCTTCTTTAACGTTAACTCTAGCTGCACTTGGTTTATTGTTAAGCGTCAGCCGCTATTCAACGAAATAGATGAACGACGCGGTAACTATACAGATCAGCTGGCGTCAAACTAATAACGCCATAACGCGGAATGTACCAACCCATTTCATGACATGCGTTGTGATGAAATGGGAGCGGTGTTTGCTTCAACTTTGCTTTCCGAGGAAGCTGAGGCCGTGCCCGCGGAAAGCGAAGTGTTTTGACGGAGCGATGGTAGAAATTCTTTCTTGGCCATACAAGTAATCCGAACTGATTTTTTCAATCGTTCGGATTATTTTATGTTTCATTCAGTTTAGTCCCAGCCTCCCTTTTGTAAAGTTATTGACTGAGATAAAATATCCTGTTTTTATACGAGAAAGAGAGCTTGAAAAAACAAGCATTAAATTGCAAACTAGTTCCTAATTCGCATGGGTATATGTGATATAATAGGGGGTACCATGAGCCTAATCAGTTCATATTAAATGATTGAAAAAGTTAGAAGTTTGCTATGATGAAGTTTTTGCATCTGGCAACAAGGAGACATGCTGATTATGGAAGAAAAAAAGAAAGTTGTTTCCATAGAGGATCGAATTCCTAAATTAAAACAAGTTAGAAAGAAAAAAGCGAATAGAAGGTTAGTTCAATACTTGTCCGTATTATTTCTGTTAATCGCGATTGTCGTCTATTTACAGTCCCCTCTTAGTCATGTACGCAACATTGAGGTAGAAGGGGAGAATTACGTCAGCAGCGAGAAAATCAAAGATATGTCAGGGATAACTGATACTACGAATTTTTGGAAAGTTGATCCAGCTGATATAGAGGAAAATATCACCTCACATAATCAAATTATTGATGTCGAAGTGAAGAGAAATTTACCAAGTACGATCCGCATCGAGGTAGAGGAAGCGGAACGAATTGGATATGTACAGGTAGATGGCAAGTATCAGCCTATTTTAGAAAATGGCACAAAGCTTGATGTGCAAATGGCTATCCCTGGCGGGGACGCTCCCGTTTTAAAAGGGTTTACAAAAGCCACTTACTTAAAAGAAATGTCTAAAGAACTTAAAGAGCTTTCAAACAGTATTGCCAGTTTAATATCTGAAATTCACTGGACTCCTAAAGAGGACAACCCCTATCTGATCACGCTGTACATGAATGACGGGTATGAAGTACAAGCTTCGATACGAACTTTTTCCAGTAAAATGCCAGCTTACCCTTCCATTGTCTCTCAGCTGAGCGAGGATCAGGAAGGAATCGTACATATTGATGTAGGTGCCTATTTTGAAGCCTATCCGGACTCGAAGAAGGAAGAAGAAGACGCGGAAGGTAATGCGGCAGAGGAGAATAGGGATGAGTCATAAAGGAAGAACCTTTATCCTTTCTCTCGTGTTACTCAGTTCTGGTTTTCTAGTCGCTTACAGCTACCAGCAAACGAAAGCAGAACCGGAAATGGTTCAGTTAAATGACACTCAATGGGAAAAAGAATACTATTATCAGCAGCAGTTGTTAAAAATTGAAAAAAGGAATAAACAGCTGAAAGAAGAACTAAGAAGTAAGCGTAAAGAAATTCAGGAGTTCGAACGTCAGTTGGCGCAGTCTGAACAAATGGTTTCAGATTACGTGGATGAAAAGCAGGAACTTCAGCTATTGGCGGGCGAATTACCCGTCAAGGGGCCAGGTGTGACCATTACGCTGCGTGACTCCAAATACACCCCTGAGTCCGGCAATATTAATAACTATATGGTCCATGAAAGCCATGTACACCTTGTTATTAACGAGCTGCTAAGCGCAGGAGCTAAGGCAGTATCTATTAATGGGCAGCGTTATTTCAGTGATAGCTACATCTCCTGTACGGGCCCTGTCATCACAGTAGATGGTGTCCAACATGCTGCCCCTTTCGTGATTTCCGCGATCGGAGACAGAAATGTCCTCTATTCAAGTCTTGATTTGACACGCGGGGTAGTAGATCAATTGGAGAGTGAGCATGTTGATGTTGAACTGACTGAAGAAAACGAAATCAACATGAAAGCCAGAGTAACATCTGAAGGGTGAACGGCATGAGCAAACGAACAACATGGATGATTTCAGTTATCTTTCTGGTTATTGGATTTATGATTGCAATTCAATATCAAACGACCAAAGCTGGACCTGTAGAGCGGGACACAAGGGATGTATGGGAAATAAGAGAGGCATTAGAAAGTCAGCAAACCCAACAGCAGGATCTTTTGGAGAAAATTTCCAAGGCAGATCGTACGATCGAGAAGTATCAGGAGCAGAGCCAGCAAGAGCAAATCGAAACATTGAAATCTTCAATCAGCACACTCGAAAGGAAACTCGGGCTGACTCAGCAAACAGGTTCTGGAATTATAATTGAGGTAAAGCCAATCTTTGTGGAGACAGAAGAAGTGCAAAGTTACCCTTCCATTTCACCCGAACTCCTAACTCGTTTGATTAATGATTTAAACAAGTTTGGGGCAACAGAAATAGCGATAGGTAACGAACGCGTTACTAATTTATCACCAGTGAGAGGTGTGAACGGCTATACTTATATAAACAATCGCCCTTTACCCCCGTTGCCTGTGACCATTTATGCCCTCTCCTCTAATCCTGAAAAGCTGTCAGACTATATGGTAGTGAGTCAGTCAAAAGATTACTTTGCCATTGAAAACCTTGAACTGAAAGTTAGTATAAAGAGCAACATCACCTTGCCGGAGTATGAAGATCCTTTACATTTAGAAGTGTTACAAAAAGGGGAAATGGGGGAGACAAGTGAATAGAATGTGGCTCCCTGTACTGTTTTTGATTATAGGGGTTGCGGTTGGTTTGATGACCAACCTTCGCATACCTGAGGAGTATAAGGATTATCTGTCTATTGCTGTTTTAGCTGCATTTGATACACTATTAGGAGGGGTACGGGCTAGTTTGGAGAAAACATTTAATGAGACCGTATTCGTGACTGGCTTTTTTTCAAATGTCGCTCTAGCGGCGTTGCTCGCCTTTGTAGGTGTGCAACTGGGGATAGACCTTTATCTTGCAGCAGTATTTGCTTTTGGGGTGCGTTTATTCCAGAATATCGCTGTAATCAGGAGACAAGTAATTGACCAACGGCTTATCACACGCAAAATTGAAAAAATGAGGCAAAAATAAAAGGAATTTTTGAAGTGGTGTGGAAAATTATAATTATACAAATTTTTCTATTCAGCCGTTGATTTCTTTACCCAATTTATCAATTCATTTACGTTTGTATTGCAATGATTGTTTTTTATCTGTAAATTCGATATGATTTTAATACTTATATGGCTTGTAATAGGAGGTGCGTCACTGGTGAATCAAAATGAAATATTAGTGAGTTTAGATATAGGAACGAGTCGAATTAAAGTTATTATTGGAGAAATTATGAATGATTCCCTTAATATAATTGGCGTTGGATCATCCAAATCAAATGGCATGAAAAAGGGCGCTATTGTAGATATTGACCAAACCGTACATTCGATTAGATCTGCTGTAGAACAAGCAGAGCGAATGGTAGATATGAAGATAGATCGTGTAGTAGTCGGTGTTAACGGCAATCATATTCAACTACAGCCCTGCCATGGGGTCGTAGCTGTTTCTAGTGAAACGCGTGAAATTGGGAATGAGGACATTACGAGAGTAATAGATGCAGCACAGGTGGTTTCAATACCTCCTGAAAGGGAAATTATTGACGTAATCCCACAGCAATTTATTGTGGATGGCCAGGATGAAATCACAGACCCTCGCGGGATGATCGGAGTTCGTCTGGAAATGGAAGGCATGATTATTACATGCGCGAAAACCGTTTTACATAATACATTGAAATGTGTGGAACGAGCCGGATTAGAAGTGCTCGATGTTTGCTTGCAGCCACTGGCAACCGGTACGGTGGCGCTTTCTGAGGATGAAACAAACCTCGGAGTGGCTCTTGTCGATGTAGGCGGTGGATCAACGACCGTATCTATTTTCGATGAAGGGTACTTAAAAGGCACAAGTATGATCCCTTATGGTGGAGATAATTTAACGAAAGACTTGTCCGTTGGTTTAAGAACTTCTACACAGGAAGCAGAACAAATTAAAATTGATCATGGGCATGCTTTTTTTGATGATGCGAACGAAGAGGAAACATTTTCTGTCACAATTATTGGGAGTAATCGCGAACAATCATTCAATCAATTGCAAATCTCTGATATGATTGAAGCAAGACTGGAAGAAATCCTTGTTTTTGCTGCCCAGGAATTGCAGCGCATGGGTGTACGTGAACTACCGGGGGGCTTTGTGCTTACCGGCGGCGCGATGAATATGCCTGGCGTACTGGAGTTGGCTCAAGATGTGTTCAACTCAAATATTCGATTAGCCATCCCTGATTACATTGGTGTTCGCGAGCCACAGTACACGAGTGGTGTTGGGATATTGCAATTCGCTTATCGTAATGCGAAAATACAAGGGAAAGAGATGTTTCCATCTGTCTCTATGGATTTTGAGCAGCCTGCTCCTAAAAAGCAGAAGCGGGTGGCGAAGCAGCCAAAAGAAGAAGAAACTGAAGAGCCTAAGAAGAAGAAAAAAGAATCAGGGTTCCAAAACCTATTAAAGTATTTCTTTGATTAAAAGAACAGGACAAGACCATGTGAACGTTAAACATAGTAAATCTTGTAATCTTGTGTATTAGGAGGAACGGAAGATGTTAGAGTTTGATACGAGTATGGACCAGCTAGCTACAATTAAAGTAATTGGTGTCGGTGGCGGCGGAAGTAACGCCGTTAACCGAATGATCGAGCATGGAGTTCAAGGTGTAGAATTTATTGCGGTGAACACAGATGCTCAGGCGTTGAATCTATCAAAAGCTGAAGTGAAAATGCAGATTGGTGGTAAACTGACACGCGGACTTGGTGCTGGAGCGAATCCAGAAGTGGGTCGCAAGGCAGCTGAAGAAAGCAAAGAACAGTTAGAAGAAGCCTTGCAAGGGGCCGATATGGTTTTCGTTACAGCTGGAATGGGTGGAGGCACTGGTACAGGTGCAGCTCCTGTTATCGCTCAGGTAGCCAAAGAACTTGGGGCTTTAACTGTTGGTGTTGTTACCCGTCCGTTTACGTTTGAAGGGCGCAAGCGTTCTACTCAGGCAACAGGTGGAATTGAAGGCTTAAAAGGCAGTGTGGATACGTTAATCGTTATTCCAAATGACCGCCTGCTTGAAATCGTTGATAAAAACACACCAATGCTTGAAGCTTTCCGTGAAGCCGACAACGTGCTTCGTCAAGGTGTTCAGGGTATTTCAGATTTGATTGCAGTCCCTGGTTTAATTAACGTTGACTTTGCAGACGTAAAAACCATCATGGTTGATAAAGGTTCAGCATTGATGGGGATTGGTATTGCAACAGGAGAAAGCCGGGCTGCAGAAGCTGCCAAAAAAGCGATCTCCTCACCATTGCTTGAGACGTCCATTGATGGAGCGCACGGTGTTCTCATGAACATTAGCGGTGGAGCAAATTTAAGTCTTTATGAAGTACAGGAGGCAGCCGATATTGTCACATCGGCAGCAGATCAGGAAGTAAATGTTATCTTTGGTTCGGTTATCAACGAGAACTTGAAAGATGAGATCGTCGTTACTGTTATTGCGACTGGATTTGATGAAGCTCAAATTGCAGAAGCTCAGAAGAGACCACGCGGTAATATGATGAATCAATCGAAGCCAACACCTCAAGAGCGTGTACGTGAGGAACAGCCGCAATCACGTCGGGAGGCTTCTCATCAAGTGCCGCCTAAACAAGCTCCGCAAGAGGAAGATACACTTGATATTCCTACGTTTTTACGTAACCGTAATCGCCGTAGATAAATAAGTGTGAGAATATCGCTGTCCCAAAAGGGGCAGCGATATTTTTATGTTCATAGATCTATTTTTCAGCTCAGCTGTTAAGTTTAAATGAGATTGACGCGCCAAGCACCGTTAGGATTAGTCAATCGATTCTGAGGAATCACACGATGGAGTATTCCAGATTAAGACATCTGGTGCTTAAATTATAGAATTTATTAAACTAACGATATTTTAGTTTACATAATAAAATTATTATGTACTTAATGCTGCAGTTTTCCCCCCTACTCATTTTTGAGATTCCCCATAAACCACTAGACAGAAACTAACAAAACTAGCTTTGAATCAAATCATAATGTGACAGACTTTTTGCATAGACAGGCTTTATACTAATTTATAAATCAATAGAGAGGAGAGGGGAGGATTTACCTTGATGCTGTTTGGACATTGAATATTTTCATGGACGGGATGATTCTATACTTAACGCAAGGATTAACTCGAGCGAAAACGACCAATAAGCGCTTGGCCGTTGCAGCCTTGTTTGCTTCCTGCATCGTTCCTATTACGGTGTATATGCCTCATATTTGGTTAACTTCAGCGTTAGGGAAGTTATTTTTTTCGCTTTTCATTATCTATATGGCGTTTTCCTTTAAATCTATTCAATCATTTTTCATCCAATGGCTGACGTTTTATTTTGTAACGTTTGCTATTGGAGGCGCTTTACTTGGGATTCATTTTTTCTTAAACAGTCGAATTGAGTTTGATGGAAGCAATATCATTACCTTTTCTTCTGGATATGGAGATCCTGTCAGCTGGGTACTTGTGTGTGTCGGCTTCCCGTTATCATGGTTGTTTACGAAATGGCGAATGGAACAAGTGCAAGCTCACAAAATGAAATCAGAGGATTTGTATACTGTCACGGTCAGCTTTGATGGCAAACAAGCAGATTGTACCGGGTTAGTGGATAGTGGAAACCAGTTGATTGACCCAATCAGCAAGAAAATGGTTTTCTTAGCTGACCTCCACGTATGGAAACAGCTTTTGCCCGAACAGGATTTGGAGTACGTAAAGACAGACGAAGTATTGGAGCACTTAGAAGAATTGTCACCTGCCGTTCAATCAGCGGTCCGTGTCGTACCGTATCAGGGGGCAGGGTCGCTTGGGCAGTTGATGGTTACGTTCTTTGTCGAGTCGATAACCATTCATACTGATGAAGGTCAATTAAAGGTAGATCAACCACTCCTAGGCGTTCAGCATCATGACTTAACTCACGACCAAATGTACCAGATTTTAATTCATCCCCATGCTTCATTAAAGGGAATTACGGCTTAGCGAAGGGAGAGTTTTCATGAAGTGGAAATTTAAACTAAAGTTATGGATTTATAAGTTATTAATAAAACTCGGTATTAAGCAAAGTGAAATTTATTACATTGGCGGGAGTGAGGCATTGCCTCCACCTTTATCCCGAGAGGAAGAACGCGAATTATTAGAACGGCTGCCTAAAGGGGACAAGGCAGCGAGGGCTATGCTGATTGAACGTAACCTGCGTCTCGTTGTCTATATTGCTCGCAAATTTGAGAATACGGGACTGAACATCGAAGATTTAATTAGTATCGGTACGATTGGACTTATTAAAGCTGTGAATACGTTTGATCCGGAGAAGAAGATTAAATTGGCAACATACGCGTCAAGATGTATTGAAAATGAAATTCTCATGCACTTGCGTAAGAGCAACAAGCTTAAGACTGAAGTTTCTTTTGATGAACCATTAAATGTTGATTGGGACGGCAATGAATTACTTTTATCTGACATACTTGGAACGGATGAAGATTTAATTACCAGAGGCATTGAGAAAAAGATTGATAAAACATTACTTAAATCCGCCCTTAAACAATTAAACGATCGTGAGAAAGAAATTATGGAATTACGTTTTGGATTGATTGGAAAAAAAGAAAAAACTCAAAAAGATGTTGCAGATATGATGGGCATCTCTCAATCCTATATATCAAGGCTTGAGAAGAAAATCATCCGCCGCCTGCAACGTGAGTTTGATAAAATGGTATAGATATTCTTACATGAAGTCGTGCATAAATTTTCCTCCCAAGGAGATACTGAGAACTGATTAAAGCTTCTTGGGAGGGTCTTACATTGACACGTCATAAAGTAGAAATATGTGGTGTAGATACATCAAAGCTTCCTGTACTTAAAAATAAAGAAATGCGGGCCCTATTTAAACGAATGCAAAGTGGAGATGACAGTGCTCGAGAAGAGCTTGTCAATGGAAACTTACGCCTTGTTTTGTCAGTCATTCAGAGGTTTAACAATCGTGGCGAATACGGGGATGATTTATTCCAGGTTGGCTGTATTGGATTGATGAAATCGATTGATAACTTTGATCTCAGTCACAATGTGAAGTTTTCCACCTATGCCGTTCCGATGATCATTGGAGAAATTCGCCGATACTTGCGGGATAATAATCCTATTCGCGTTTCCCGTTCACTTCGGGATACAGCCTACAAAGCGCTGCAAATGCGCGAGAAAATGATAGGTGAAACATCGAAGGATCCAGCCCCTCATGAAATCGCTGATAAAATGGGTGTGCCCCATGAGGATGTTGTCTTTGCGATGGATGCGATACAGGATCCTGTTTCCTTGTTTGAACCGATTTATAATGATGGCGGAGACCCTATTTTTGTTGTCGATCAATTAAAGGACGACCGTGAAAAAGATTCCAACTGGGTGGACGAGCTATCTTTAAGAGAAGGTATGAAAAAGCTGAATGACCGTGAAAAGATGATTTTAACGAAACGATTTTTTCAAGGAAAAACTCAAATGGAAGTTGCCGATGAAATCGGTATTTCACAAGCACAAGTTTCAAGGCTGGAGAAAGCGGCCATAAAGGAAATGAATTCATCTATGTTTCAATAGGGAAAACACCGTTTGCAAGGAATTGCAGCGGTGTTTTCTTTTTGTAAAGAAAGAGTTGCCGACCTTGTGCATACACTCTAGAAAGGAGTGGTGAAGTAATGAAAATTTCTGAACTGCAAATGAAAGATGTTATTGCCATGGAAACAGGGGAACGTCTCGGCTATATATCAGATTTAGACATCGACACTCAGCGCGGCCAGTTGCAAGGGTTAGTCATTACCCTAAAAGGAAAAGCGATGGGGCTGTTCGGCAAGGATGAGGAAATCGTCATCCCCTGGACACAAATTGTAAACATTGGGGCCGACGTTATTTTAGTGAAAAAATCCAGTTATAGTGGAGTTAAGAGTCAACAAAAGTCAAATTCTCACGAATGACTTACGAATGATATAGGAAAAAGCATGAATAATGTGGTAAAATGGAGGGAAATTGAGGTGGTATTATGACCGAGCCTTTCAAACACCAGGCGACGAGACATTTATCGTGTTTAGAAGAATATGGCGTAAAAGCAGGAATAACGACGAGACAGAACGGGTATAGTGAAGTGCCATACGATTCATTAAATATGGGATTACATGTCGGCGATGCAGAAGCTGACGTGTTACGGAATCGCAAAGAACTTGCATATGAATTGGGAATTCCATTAGCCCAATGGGTGATGGGCCAACAAGTTCATGGCACGGGTGTACACGTTGTCAAACAGGAAGATGCAGGAAGAGGAGCATTTGCTAAAGAACAGACGATAGCTGATGTAGATGGATTAATTACCAATCAAAAAGATCTTCTTCTTACCGCCTTCTATGCGGATTGTGTTCCTCTTCTTTTCATCGACCCGGAAGCAGAATGGATTGGGATTGCTCATGCAGGCTGGAAAGGTACTGTGCATGATATGACTGGGCGCATGGTTAATGCATTAACAAGCCAGGGAGCTTCTGCCGCGAACATGAGGATGGTTATCGGACCTTCCATTGGTGAACGAAATTATGAAGTCGACCACCATGTTATTCGTCACATTCCCGAAGCTTATAAGAAGAAAGTGTCCATTCCTAAGGGATCTGATAAATATATGTTAGACTTGAAAGAATTAAACAGACAAACGGCGCTTGATGCAGGTTTGCGCGAATCCCACATTTATAAGACGAATTTATGTACGTATGAGGAAGACGAGCTATTCTATTCTCATCGGCGTGACCATGGGAAAACGGGAAGAATGCTGGCTTATATTGGTCTTTAAGTAAATGTGAAAGGAGCAGCGATACATACATGACTGTAGCAGACAACTTAACAAAAATGGAAGAAACAATTGAGCAAGCGTGCAGCAGAAGTAATCGTAATCGTGATGAGATTACGATCATTGCTGTAACGAAGTACGTATCGATCGAGAGAACAAAGGAAGCATTGGAAGCTGGGGTTATAAATCTTGGTGAGAACAGGAAAGAAGGCTTCCTTGAGAAATATGAGAGTATTGGAGATCAGGCGAAGTGGCATTTTATTGGTTCACTGCAATCGCGTAAGGTGAAAGATGTAATCCACCAAATCGATATGCTTCACTCTTTGGATCGCCGGTCCCTGGCAAAAGAAATGAATAAGCGGGCTGAAGACCCTGTTTCTTGTTTTGTACAAGTTAATGTCAGTGGAGAGGAATCGAAACATGGCCTCGCCCCAGAGGAAGTGGGCTCCTTCATTGAGGCCATGAAGGCCTATGACAAAATTAAGATTGTCGGACTAATGACTATGGCGCCGCATATTGAGGCAGAAGAGGAATTAAGAGCCGTTTTTAGAAAGCTGCGTGCTTTACGTGACCAGGTAAGGGACAAGCATCTGGCCCATGCTCCTTGCGAATGGCTGTCCATGGGAATGAGTAATGATTACCAGATTGCCATTGAAGAAGGAGCTACTCACATTCGGGTCGGATCTAGTTTAGTAGGATAATAAAAAATATCTGAGGTGATCAGAATGAGCATGAAAAACAAATTCAAATCTTTTTTTACACTGGAAGATGAATATGAATACGTCGACGAAGATAGAATGGATAGTGAAGCAGAGGAAGAAGAAATAGCACCAATGCAAAGAAACAGGCAAAGACAGGAACATCAAAATGTAGTGAGCCTGAAAAGCGCCAAGTCGTCTTCTAAGATGGTTCTAAGTGAACCTAAAGCGTATAACGAGGCGCAGGAAATAGCTGACCAGCTTGTCAATCGTAAAGCAGTGGTTATTAATTTGCAGCGAGTAGACCATCATCAAGCGAAGCGAATTGTGGATTTTCTCAGTGGTACCGTTTATGCTATAGGTGGAGACATTCAAAAGCTTGGTACCCAAACATTTTTATGTACCCCGGATAATGTGGAGATTTCTGGTTCGATTACAGAAATGCTGATGGGTGAAGAAGAAGATATGAGTAGAAGGTGGTAAATGATGGCCCAGTTGTTCAATGTTTTATTTTTTGCGATTAATATTTATAGTTGGCTCTTAATAATTTACATTCTTTTGTCTTGGTTCCCAGGAGCAAAAGAGTCAAGTTTTGGTGAGATTCTCAGTAAAATGTGCGAACCATTTCTAGAGCCGTTTCGAAAGATCATTCCGCCGCTAGGAATGATTGATTTATCTCCTCTTGTAGCCATTTTTGTCTTACGTTTTGCAGGACAAGGTCTTCAAGTTTTGTTTAATATGATTTTTTATTAATAACCGAAAATCGGAACAGGTTAGATGCTAGCCGAAAGCAGCCAGCCTCTCATCTGTTCTTTTTGTCGTAAGCGGTGGTGAACTTATGGAAATCTATCAGCATTTCAGAGAAGACGAACGTCCATTTATCGATCAAGTGATCTCCTGGGAGAACGATGTGGAGATGCGCTATGAACGAAAAGAAAGTGATTTTCTAAATCCCCGGGAACAGCAGATTGTAAGTGCAGTTATGGGAAATAATCCTGTGCTGCAATGGAGCTTATACGGCGGCTCAGAAGCCAGTGAAAGAAAACGAGTGATTATAGCTCCTGAATATGAAGTCATTAACGAGCAGGACTTCCAGGTTGTGCTGTTGGAAGCGAGTTATCCTGAAAAGTTTATGACACTTGAGCATCGGGATGTCCTTGGAGCATTTATGTCACTAGGCATTCGCAGGGAAAAACTCGGTGATCTCATCGTTCAGGATGGGTGGATTCACATCCTGGCAGCTTCCGAAATTAGTGAATACATATGCATGAATTTTACCGGCGTGAAAAAAGCGAAAGTAAACTTCGAGCCAAAGCCGCTTAGCTCGTTGATGGAAAGCAACGAAGTGTGGCAATCAAAAGACGCTACGTTAAGTTCATTAAGGCTGGATGTCGTTGTAAAAGAAATATACGGCGTATCTCGAAAAAAGGCAGCTATGTTTATTGAGGCGGGGCATGTGAAAGTCAATTTTAAAATAGTAGAAAGCCCATCCTTTTCTATAGAAGCAGGAGATCTCCTTTCTGTGCGGGGGAGTGGAAGAAGCAGAGTAGACCAAATTAATGGCATGACGAAAAAAGAAAAGTATCGTGTGACGATTTCTAAATTAATTGGATGAATTTAGAGGAATTACACGAATGACTGTCGAAAGAAGTAACTAGTGCTATTTGTATCGACACTTATAGGGAGGTGGCCGGTGTGCCTTTAACACCACTTGATATTCACAATAAAGAATTTACACGCGGGTTCAGGGGATATGATGAGGATGAAGTCAATGAATTTCTAGATCAAGTCATCAAAGATTATGAAATCGTCATTCGTAAGAAGAAAGAACTCGAGCGTGAAGTCGAACAGATGAATGAACGTCTGGGTCACTTCAACACGATTGAAACCACGTTGAATAAATCCATTCTTGTTGCGCAGGAAACCGCGGAAGAAGTTAAAAATAGCGCGACGAAAGAATCTAAACTTATCGTACGGGAAGCAGAAAAAAATGCAGACCGGATTATTAATGAGGCTTTAGAGAAGTCAAGAAGAATTTCAGTAGAAGTTGAAGAGATGAAGAAACAAGCTAAAGTGTTTAAGATGAGGCTGCGCATGCTCGTAGAAGCACAAGTGGATATGATTGATAATGATGACTGGGATCATCTCTTTGAAACCGAATTTGATGAAGAAATTGACTTAAAAGAAGAGTTGGCCAACAAATAATACTTGACTTCGTGAACGGGATTACATATAATGCATAAGCATAAAGTGAAACTCCCATGTCTATTTAGCCGGGATAATTGAATATGAAACAAACGATGATAGGGAAAGTACGTCAGGGATGCAAGGACTCCTGAAGCGATTCGGTGATGGTGGAAGACCGAAGCTTGCCTCTGTTGGAAAATCCCCCTTGAGTTACTACGTCGAACCTTGTAGCAGTAGATGTAGTCGAGTCATTCACGATACGAATAAGACAAGTGAATTAGCTGAGTTCCAGCTGATTGATTAGGGTGGTAACGCGAGCCTTCTCGTCCCTTTCTTAGGGATGAGAAGGCTTTTTTATCGTCATTAGAGATCCGTTGTAAGGCAGGATCATTTGCGGGCAAGTGAAGTGGGGTATCTCGTTTCTGGCTTGCGATTTAGTTCTATGAAAACGAAGGAGGAGCATCTATGAATTACAAAGAAACATTATTGATGCCTAAAACAGAATTTCCGATGCGAGGCAATTTACCGAATCGTGAACCGGAAATGCAGAAAATGTGGGAAGATCTAAATATTTATCAGGAAGTCCAAAAACGGACAGAGGGACGTCCGTTGTTCGTGCTGCATGATGGACCTCCTTATGCCAACGGAAGCCTGCACATGGGGCATGCGTTGAATAAGTCATTAAAAGATTTTATTGTACGATATAAATCGATGGCCGGCTACCATGCTCCATATGTCCCAGGCTGGGATACGCACGGGCTGCCGATCGAATCAGCGTTAGCTAAGAAAAAGGTAGATCGCAAAAAAATGTCTGTTGCGGAATTCCGTCAGCGTTGTGCCGAGTATGCTCTAGGTCAGCTCGACAGTCAGCGAAATGAATTTAAACGAATGGGTGTTCGCGGTGATTGGCAAAACCCTTATATTACATTAAATAAAGATTATGAGGCCGAACAAATTAAAGTATTCGGCGACATGGCTAAGAAAGGATATATTTATAAAGGTCTTAAGCCGGTTTTCTGGTCTCCATCTTCTGAATCTGCTTTAGCTGAGGCTGAAATTGAATACCAGGATAAGCGTTCTCCGTCTATTTATGTAGCGTTTGACGTTAAAGATGGTAAAGGATTACTGGAAGGCGATGAGAAGTTTATCATCTGGACGACAACGCCTTGGACGATTCCGTCTAACTTAGGGATCGCTTTAAATCCGGGCTATGATTACGCGGTCGTTCAAGTCGACCAAAATAAATTTGTCATTGCCCGCGATCTGCTAGACACAGTAGCTGAAAAGCTTGAGTGGACAGATTATGAAGTGAAACAGATTTTCAAAGGGAAAGAAGCGGATCGTATAACCGCCAAACATCCATTGTATGATCGTGAATCACTCGTCGTTCTAGGTGACCACGTTACCGTCGACGGTGGTACGGGATGTGTGCACACAGCACCAGGTCACGGGGAAGATGACTTCTGGGTAGGCCAGCAGTATGGCCTTGATGTCCTTTGCCCTGTCGATCATAAAGGTGTCTTCACAGAGGAAGCTCCAGGGTATGAAGGTATGTTCTATGATAAAGCCAACAAACCAATTACGGATGAGCTGAAAGAATCAGGTGCCTTGTTAAGCCTTGAGTTCATTACGCACTCCTATCCGCACGATTGGCGTACGAAGAAGCCGACTATTTTCCGGGCTACGGATCAATGGTTTGCTTCGATTAAAGATTTCCGTGAAGAACTATTAGAGGAAATCAATCAAGTAAAATGGACACCTAAATGGGGAGAAACCCGTTTGTATAATATGGTTCGCGACCGTCAGGACTGGTGTATTTCCCGTCAGCGCACGTGGGGCGTCCCGATCCCTGTCTTCTATGCTGAAAATGGCACACCTATTATTACAGACGAGACGATCGCTCACGTATCTGAGTTGTTCCGTGAACACGGTTCGAATGTCTGGTTTGAACGTGAGGCAAAAGATTTGCTTCCTGAAGGGTTTACGTCAGAACATAGTCCAAATGGCGAGTTTACGAAAGAGACGGATATTATGGACGTATGGTTTGATTCCGGATCTTCCCACCAGGGGGTGCTGCATCAAAGAGAAGGACTGAATCGTCCTGCTGATCTTTACCTCGAAGGATCGGACCAATACAGAGGCTGGTTTAACTCTTCGTTATCGACATCTGTTGCCGTTACAGGAAAGGCACCATTCAAAGGTATCCTGAGTCATGGATTTGCTCTGGATGGAAATGGCCGCAAGATGAGTAAGTCGCTTGGAAATGTCATCGTTCCCGACAAAGTGATGAAACAGCTTGGTGCGGATATTATTCGTCTTTGGGTTGCCTCTGCGGATTATCAAGCAGATGTGAGAATTTCTGATAAAATTTTAAAACAAGTAGCTGAAGTTTACCGTAAAGTTCGCAATACTTTCCGCTTTTTACTCGGTAATCTGCACGACTTTGATCCAAACACAGACATGGTTAGTGACGAGAACCTTCAGGAAGTGGATCAATATATGCTGCATCGTCTCCATACGCTTGTAGATGACGTTCGTAATGCATATGATGACTACGAGTTTTCTGTAGTTTATAACAAGGTACACAATTTCTGTACCATTGATCTAAGTTCATTCTATTTAGACTTTGCTAAAGATATTCTGTATATTGAAGCGAAGAATCATCCTTACCGTCGCAGCATCCAGACGGTTTATTATAAGATTTTAACTTCTCTCGTGAAGCTGATGTCACCGATTATCCCGCATACGGCTGATGAGACTTGGCGCTTCATTCCAGGAGCAGATACAGCTAGTGTCCAGCTGACCGATATGCCAGAAGCCAATGATCCTGTCGATGCATCACTCGTTGAGAAGTGGGATCACTTCATGGAAGTTCGTGATGACGTGCTAAAAGCGCTTGAAGTTGCCCGTAATGAAAAAGTGATCGGAAAATCACTTGAGGCTCGTGTGACCCTGGTACCTAAGGATGACAAAACACGTGAAGTCCTTACGAGTATTGAGCACCTTCATCAGCTTCTGATTGTATCGGATGCAACCTTAGCGACAGAGGCAAAAGATGCCCAATCTTATGAGCATGTGGACGTAGAAGTTGTGAAGCATGATGGGGAAAAATGTGAGCGCTGCTGGGTATCCTCTGATGATATTGGAAAAGATCAGGATCATCCAGAATTGTGTGTACGTTGTGCAACCGTTGTGAAAGAACATTACGAAGTATAAAAAAGTGTGCCGCTCGTTGATGGAGCGGCACCTTTTTTTGTGAGTCAATTTCATAATGGCTTTTGTACAAAAATGAAGACTGATAGATCACTTTCTAATTGTGCTGTTCAACAATCGTCCTGTTTGTTGAACCTGAGAGTAATGTTCCGTATTTATAATATGAGAAGGGGGAGGGGAAACCACTCGCTTTCCACGGCCTCACAGGACGTGGGGGCGTTCGGCGTTGGCACAGGACGTACCAAACTTCCCTATTCGGTTTTAGCCGAACTTCCCTGAGACCGTTTTTTAACCGGGAATCCTCCTCGGTCTCCTCCGGGGTCTAGCCAGCCTTTCCTTTTCTCTTTTATAGAAAGGTGGGAGAGGAAATAACGAGACTCCTGTGGGAGGATTGTACAGGGTGAGATCTCGGAAGGCGGCAGCCTGAGGAAGCTCACCGTACGCCCACGGAAAGCGAGTTATTTCCCCGACCACCTTCTCCTCATCTAGATGAAGGAACGGCTGAATTTAATAAATGTTATTTCAAATTTTCTACTAGCCTATACTTGGGAAGTGCTGGCAGTTTTACTTACCAATCCCTTGCCGTGCAAAGGCTGAGGATTATGCAATTCATTCATGTACTAAGAATTTTATAATATCCTGGCACATGAAAAGCCCTAACCTTAGATGTTACAGGTTAGGGCTTTTCATGGTTCAATGAAGCTGATTATTAAATTATTAAAGGGAGTGCTGTTTTTCTTTCTGTGACTTGCTCTTATCGGAAAGGAACCAGCCGCCGATTGCGATGGTAAGTAGTACGGTCCAGAAAATAATTGTCCAGATTGTGCTGTGAGCGAATGTTTCAGGCAATATGCCGACATTGTGGTGGGACAATGTAATAATAGCTAGTTTCACACCTACCCATGTTACGATCAAATAGGCTGCTGTCTCTAAGCCAGGACGTTTTTCAAGAAGTTGTACAAACCAGTTGGCCGCAAATTTAATAAGTACCAGTCCTGCGATCGTGGCGATGACGATTACCGCATATTTACCGCCATCCATTCCTCCAAACTGGGGAAGTGGTGTAGCTGGTAATGTTACGGCAAGGGCCACGGCTGCCAGGATAGAATCGATCGCAAAAGCCACATCGGCAATCCCGATCTTTGCTACAGTAGGCCAGAACCCGGCTCCAGCTTTTTCTTCCTCACTTTCTTCATCTTCATTTTTCTTAACGAAAAATGTAGCATACACGTGTTTAACACCGAGGTAGATGAGGTAAGCTGCTCCAATCGCCTGAACTTGCCAGACACCTGCCAAAAATGAGATCAGGAAGATGGCAGCGAATCGGAAAATAAAGGCCATGAGAATACCATAGTCGATCGCACGTTTTTTCTCGTTTTCTGGTAAGTGCTTGGCGATTACCGCAAGCACAAGGGCGTTATCAGCAGATAAAATACCCTCCAGACCAATTAACACCAGTAAGGTCCAGCCATATTCCAGCCAGATTGATTCCATGTTGATTTCTCCTTTCAAGACGACAATATAAGATGAATGCATTTCCAAGTTGAACTGGTATAGACCACAAAAAATAAGACCTTTCACCATTCAACATGGTCAAAGGTCTTGCTAACAATACCGTAGTTGCCAGTAATGCCGAGAGTGGTCTTACTCACTCTGTAATGACGACAGTTACTGTTAAAGCTACTCCCCTTTGGAATTCTATGAATAGTTAACCACGTTAGGCACCATAAGTCAATAATTTTCCTCTGAGGTTATTAAACTAATTGCAGACAAAACATGGGCCTCGTGAAAGCCGAGCTAGTCTGAGGGAAGACGTGTGATCCTGGTCCCTCCGCTTCCTTTCATTTTATGATACAATAACAAAGGAAAATAATAATGGAGGCCGATTATGTACATATTCTATTTGATTGCTGCTGCGATTATCGTACTTGATCAACTGACTAAGTGGATCATTGTACGAACTATGGAGATACGTGAATCCATTCCTGTTATCGAGAACTTCTTTTATATCACCTCCCATCGAAATCAAGGGGCGGCCTGGGGAATCCTGCAGGGTCAAATGTGGTTTTTCTACATTGTTACCGTCATCGTAATTGGTGTGATTATTTATTATATGGGTCAATTCGCGAAACAAAGCAGCTTCGTTGGAGTGGCCCTAGCCTTAATTCTAGGCGGTGCAATTGGGAACTTCATTGATCGGTTATTTCGAAAAGAAGTCGTTGATTTTCTTAATTTCTATATTGGAAACTATAATTTTCCGATCTTTAATGTCGCGGATTCATCACTCGTTGTAGGCGTGATCTTTGTGCTCATTGCTACATTTATTGATGAACGACGCCAGAAAAAAGGAGTAAAAGCATGAGTGAAAATTATCAGGCGAAAGATACTGACCAATCCAAAAGAATTGATAAATTGTTAGCGGACATTATCGACGATGCTTCCAGGTCCCAAGTGCAGGGCTGGTTAAAAGAGGATCTCGTATTAGTCAACGAACAACCTGTCAAAAGTAATTACAAAATTCAAGCGGGAGATGTGATTACCTGGACAATCCCTGAACCCAAGCCATTAGAGCTAAAGGCAGAAAACATCGATCTTGAAATTGTGTATGAGGATCGTGATGTAATTGTTGTCAATAAGCCTTCTGGGATGGTCGTTCACCCTTCAGCCGGTCATGAGAGTGGAACGCTCGTGAACGCCTTGCTGTATCATTGTGATGATTTGTCAGGAATCAATGGCGTAGAGCGCCCGGGTATTGTGCATCGGATTGATAAAGATACGAGCGGACTATTGATGGTGGCCAAAAATGATCGTGCTCATGAGTCTCTTGTTACACAACTTAGGGACAAAACAGTGGAACGAAAATATATAGCAATTGTTCATGGGTCGATCTCTCATGAATATGGCACGATCGATGCTCCGATTGGACGTGATACGAAAGACCGTCAGCGTATGGCAGTCGTTGAGGGAGGCCGTGATGCGGTCACACACTTCAAAGTACTTGACCATTTTCCTGAATTTACTCTCGTCGAATGTACATTGGAGACGGGAAGAACCCATCAAATTCGTGTTCATATGCGCTATATTAACCATCCGCTGGCAGGTGATCCAAAATACGGTCCGCGAAAAACGCTTGATTTGAACGGACAAGCCCTTCATGCGAAAACCTTGGGCTTTGATCACCCCACTTCAGGCGAGCGGTTGACGTTTGAAATTGATCCACCTGAGGAATTCACGAAAACCATCCAACATCTAAGAAATAGAAGTTGACAAAACTCTGCAAGTTTGCCATAATTCCTATTAGATTAAATAGTCCTTTAATGATAGTCCCGTGAGGCTAGAAAGGTTCGGTTCACACTTTATGTGTGTATAAGCCCTTTTTCTGCCTTCATGTGGAAAAAGGGCTTTTGTTATGAGAGGGGTGAGCAGATGGAGAGAAAGGCAACAGTCCTTGATGATGCAGCAATTCGGCGGGCTCTTACGAGAATTTCTCATGAGATCATTGAGAAAAACAAAGGCGTGGAAGATGTTGTCCTTGTTGGGATCAAAACACGCGGCGTTCCGATAGCTGAGCGGCTGCGTTCAAAAATAGAGAGCATTGAAGGAGAATCGCTTCCTGGAGGCGAACTAGATATTACTCTCTATCGTGATGATCTTTCGAAAAAAGGAAATCAAGCTGACCCGGATGTTAAAGAAACAAACATTACCGAAGATATAACGAACAAAAAAGTAATTTTAGTAGATGATGTGCTTTATACGGGCCGCACGGTGCGTGCCGCAATGGACGCCCTAATGGATCATGGAAGGCCATCACAAATTCAGTTAGCAGTTCTGGTTGATCGCGGCCACCGTGAACTTCCGATTCGTGCGGATTATGTTGGGAAGAATGTTCCTACTTCACTTAATGAAGTAGTAACCGTCTCACTGTCAGAAACCGACGCAGCTGATGAAGTATATATTTCAGAAAAGTAAATAGATGTTACACCTTTAATGGAAGTCCCGTGAGGCTTAAAAGGTCGTAAATGAAAAGCGCGTCCACCAATGCGCCCACCTCTTTGCGTACCTTTATGCAAAGAGGTTTTTTTATGACAAAGGCGGAAGCGCCCTGGTAGACACGACCAGCATAAGCAGTGCGCCACAGTGGGGTGAACTTTCCCCACGGAGGTGAACTGCTTATGTCTCGAGTGTCTGGGTGCTGCAGCTAGCCGGTAGAAAAGCGTAGAGGGGCGTTTAGACCTGACACGCATAAGCTGGGCGCGGCAGCAAGACAGATGAAAAAGAACCGTATCCTACGGTGCAACAGCACAGAAAAGGGAGGAAATGGCATGAACTCAACAGAAGGAACAATCGGAATTCGAGAAATACCGAAAGCACATAAATGGATTATATTAAGCATTCAGCATTTATTCGCCATGTTTGGCGCGACCATACTTGTACCATTTCTAACAGGATTATCACCAGCAGTCGCACTCGTTTCAAGCGGCTTTGGAACACTGGCTTATCTGCTCATAACAAGAGGAAGGATTCCAGCATACCTGGGCTCAAGTTTTGCTTTCATTTATCCCATTGTAGAAGTATCAAAGACAAGCGGTATAGCCGGAGCCATGATTGGCAGCTTTTTAGCGGGGCTTGTGTACGGAGTAGTGGCCTTGCTCATCTCTATATTCGGGCTAAATTGGCTGATTAAATTACTGCCCCCGGTTGTAGTAGGACCAGTCATCATTGTCATTGGTCTAGGGCTCTCTTCCACGGCAATTGATATGGCCATGTATTTGCCGGGTGAAGGACAGGTGTATAGTGCTACACACTTTACCGTAGCGCTCGTCACGTTAGGGATTACGATCTTGGCAACAGTTTTTCTTAGAGGATTTCTAAGCCTGCTGCCGATTTTATTCGGAATCATCGGCGGCTATCTGTTTGCATGGACACAAGGAATTGTCGACACCACTCAGATTCAGGCAGAATGGCAGAACATAGTATCGGCAGGCTCAATAGGAGGCATTTTTCAAGCACTTTTCCAGATGCCGGAATTTCTCATCCCATTCAAGGATTTCTCACCGACAGAAGTATTCAGCTGGCATATCGTACTAGTCATGGTGCCTTTTGCTCTCGTAACAATTACGGAACATATTGGCGATCAAATGGTATTATCCAAGGTTGTCGGTAAGAACTTTTTAAAGGATCCAGGACTAAACCGTTCTATTCTTGGAGATGGTGTCGCGACGATGATGGCTTCATGGCTTGGGGGTCCGCCGAATACAACCTATGGTGAAAATATTGGGGTCCTGGCGATAACGAAAGTTTACAGCGTGTTTGTCATCGGAGGAGCAGCTCTTGTGGCTATCCTATTCGGGTTTATGGGGATGAGCACAGCCGTAATTGGATCGATTCCTTCAGCTGTAATGGGCGGAGTTTCGATTCTACTATTCGGAACGATCGCTTCAAGTGGATTACGGATGTTGATCGACAACCAAGTAGATTTTGGGGAAAAACGTAATTTAATTATCGCATCCGTTATTCTTGTACTAGGAGTAGGGGGCGCATTTATTCAAGTGACAGATGAAGTCCAGATTGCCGGCATGGCGCTAGCAGCGATTGTGGGAGTAATACTAAACCTCATTCTTCCTGGAAAAGAAAAGAGTCAGGGGAATGGCCGTATGTTTGAAGAACCTGAAGTGGAACAAGAACAGAAAAATGATGGAGCAGCGTAATCTAAACCTATACACGTTTTAACAGAGTCCTGTGAGACTTTGAAGGGTGTACTTTGGGCTTAGCTTGTTCGCCTATGGCGACGAAAGCACCCCCGGTATATCCGGAGGGTGCTTTTGTTGTTTTGACTTTAAGGGGGGAGAATTGTGCAGCATTTATTATCGATGAATGACCTTACCAAGCAAGAGATTATGAATTTGATTGACACTGCTCAAACTATTGAATCTGGTGAACACTTTCTGCCAATGGAGCGAGAGTTTGCAATCAACATTTTTCTCGAGCCTAGTACACGTACGAAAAACAGCTTTTATATTGCCGAAAAACGGTTAGGAATGGAAATCCTCGATATGAATGGGATCGACTCCAGCGTGACGAAAGGGGAAACGCTTGAAGACACACTGAAAACTTTACAGGCCATTGGGGTGAGACTGGCGGTTGTTCGTCAGCCCGAAGCCGGTGTGTTGCAGCAGGCTGCTCAGGGGCTGGAAAGTCTGTCTCTCATTAATGCCGGAGACGGCACAGGGGAACATCCAACCCAATCACTACTAGACCTTTATACGATCTCAAAAGAGTTCCCTAACTTTGAAGGGCTTCGAGTAGCGATTGCAGGTGATATTAAACATAGCCGGGTGGCCCGTTCTAACGCGTGCGCCTTAGAGAAACTAGGTGCACATGTAAACTTTGTAGCCCCGAAAGCCTGGAGGGATGAGTCGATTTCGATGAATTATATCAGTATGGATGAAGCTTGCGAGCAAGTTGATGTGTTGATGCTGCTGCGTATTCAGCATGAACGGCATATCACTCACAACAACCAGGGAGATTACTTGCAAGAGTTTGGATTGACGATAGACCGCGAACGACGCATGAAGGATGGGGCTGTCATTCTTCATCCTGCTCCTGTAAATCGGGGAGTGGAAATCGATTCTTCATTAGTAGAATCTGAAAAGTCGCGAATCTTTCAACAAATGTCCAATGGGGTTTTGATGAGAATGGCTATTATTCAGACGTTATTAAAGGGGGAACTGCAATATGAGTATTAAAATTGTGAACAGCAAGCGAATCATAAATGGTCAGTTCGTAAAATGCGAGGTACTCGTAGAGAGCAATCAGATCGTTGAACTAGGGGAGAAAGTAAACGGAGAAGCAGACAAAGTCATCGATGCCAAAGGCCGTTTGCTCTCAGCCGGCTTTGTGGATGTGCATATCCATCTTAGAGAACCAGGCGGGGAAGCCAAGGAGACGATCGCTACAGGTACACAAGCTGCAGCAAGAGGTGGATTTACAACGGTTTGTGCGATGCCGAATACGCGTCCTGTGCCCGACTCCGAAGAAACGATGGCCAACCTTTTTGAAAAAATTAACCAGGATGCCGTGGTGCGTGTATTACCTTATGCGGCCATCACTACCCGTCAGCTTGGCAAGGAGCTCGTAAATATGAAACAGCTCAGCGAAATGGGCGCCTTCGCTTTTACCGATGACGGTGTCGGTGTGCAATCGGCTGGCAAAATGTACGAGGCTATGAAGGCGTCAGCGCGAGTAAATAAAGCAGTTGTCGCTCACTGTGAGGATAACTCGCTTGTGTATGGCGGGGTAGCCCATGATGGTGAAGTTAGCGAACGACTAGACATTCCCGGTATCCCAAACATCGCTGAATCTGTTCATATTGCTCGCGATGTGCTGTTAGCTGAAGCGGCAGGGTGCCACTATCATGTCTGCCACGTCTCGACAAAAGAATCAGTTCGTGTGATCCGAGATGCCAAGAAAGCGGGAATCCGTGTAACAGCTGAAGTAACGCCACATCATCTGCTGCTGAACGAAGACGATATTAAACAAGATGATGCGTTATTTAAAATGAATCCACCGCTGCGCTCTAAAGAAGATCAGGCAGCGCTGCTAGATGGGCTGTTGGACGGAACGATCGATTGTATTGCAACAGATCATGCACCACATACAGAAGAAGAGAAACAAGCAGGGTTCCTTCAGTCTCCATTTGGAATTACGGGGCTAGAAACAGCATTTCCGCTGCTCTACACCCAACTCGTTGAAAAAGAAATCATCAGCCTTGAGCAGTTAATAAACTGGCTGACAATTCGTCCGAGCGAAATTTTCCAGCTCCCATATGGAAAACTTGAAGTAGGCGCAACGGCAGATCTTACACTTATTGACCTGGAGGAAACGAAAGCAATCGACCGTCACAAGCTCGTATCAAAAGGGAAAAACAGTCCTTTCCACGAGGTTCCCGTGAAAGGCTGGCCAGTAGCAACGATTGTAAATGGAAAACTAGTTTTTGAGGAGGATGTATATGAAGCAGCTCGTTCTTGAAGATGGGACAGTATTTGAAGGAAAAGGCTTTGGCAGTGATCGTGAAAGCTTTGGTGAGATCGTATTTAATACCGGCATGACTGGGTATCAGGAAGTCATTTCTGACCCATCCTACTGTGGGCAGATGGTGACGTTTACCTATCCGCTAATTGGAAATTATGGCATTAACCGAGACGACTTTGAAACCGTCGACCCTGCCATTTTAGGAGTCGTGGTGAAAGAACATTGCGAGCATCCATCGAATTTCAGAAATGAGGAGACGCTGGATGAATTTCTGAAAGCCAAGCGGATTCCCGGAATTAGTGGAGTGGATACGAGAAAGCTTACTAAAATTATTCGTAAGCATGGGACGATGAAAGCAATGATTACGTCGAGTGAACGCCCTGTTGAACAGATCGTTGATTTTATGAAAAATACTCCGCTTGCAACCGATCAAGTGAAGCAAGTGTCAACCGTTAAGCCATACGTAGTACCAGGACGCGGTTACCGTATCGTACTGATTGATTACGGGATGAAGCATGGCATTTTGCGTGAATTTACGAAGCGCAGCTGTCACGTGACTGTCGTACCTTACAATACATCCGCTGAAGAAATTGAAAGGCTGAGACCAGATGGCATTATGCTTTCGAACGGTCCCGGGGATCCAAAAGATGTCCCTGAAGCGATTCAAACAGTCCGCAAGCTGATGGGACACGTTCCGATCTTTGGCATCTGCCTTGGACACCAGCTGATTGCCTTGGCTTCCGGTGGAGACACTGTGAAAATGAAATTCGGTCATCGCGGTGGAAATCAGCCTGTGAAAGATTTACGTACGAACTGGACCGCGATGACTTCTCAAAATCATGGTTACGCCGTTGCTCGTGACTCGCTAGAATCTACAAGTCTATCTTTAACACAAGTCTCCCTGAATGATGGGACTGTGGAAGGGCTCGAGCATCAGACGATGAACGTCTTTTCTGTGCAGTACCATCCTGAGAGTTCTCCAGGACCAGAAGACACATCAAGTTTATTTGACGAATTTCTAACGAGAATTACCGAATCCCATAAAGCAGCGAAGGAGGCTCTTCATGTCTAAACGAACAGATATTAAACGTATTTTAGTGATCGGCTCTGGTCCAATTATCATTGGTCAGGCGGCTGAGTTCGACTATTCCGGAACACAGGCGTGTCAAGCTCTGAAAGAAGAAGGATATGAAGTCATTTTAGCAAACTCCAATCCCGCCACGATCATGACGGATCACACGTTTGCCGACAAGGTGTACATGGAGCCGCTGACCCTTGAATTTTTAACAAAAATTGTACGAAAAGAATCTCCAGACGCGATTCTGCCTACTCTTGGCGGTCAAACGGGACTGAACTTGGCCGTAGCCCTAAGTGAATCTGGCATCCTTGAGCAGCTTCAAGTCGAGTTGCTGGGTACCCCGCTGGATGCGATTCAACGGGCCGAAGATCGGGAGAAGTTCCGCGCGCTCATGCATAAAATGGAGCAGCCTGTACCAGAAAGTGAGATCGTAAGTTCTGTCGATCAGGCCGTGGATTTTGCCAATAAAATCGGCTTTCCGGTTATTGTACGCCCCGCCTATACCATGGGAGGAGCCGGCGGCGGAATGTGCGATAACGAAGAACAGCTTCGGGAAATCGCCCGCAGTGGACTGGCACAATCTCCTGTTCATCAGTGTTTAATCGAGCGTAATATCGCCGGCTTTAAGGAAATCGAGTATGAAGTGATGCGCGATGCGAACGATCAGGCGATTGTTGTCTGTAACATGGAAAACTTTGATCCAGTCGGTATCCATACGGGAGATTCAATCGTCGTGGCGCCTTCACAAACGTTGAGTGATCGTGAATATCAAATGTTGCGGAATGCCTCACTTGATATTATTCGAGCTCTGGAAATTGAAGGCGGCTGTAACGTTCAGTTAGCTCTTGATCCGGATAGCTTTCAGTACTATGTGATCGAAGTGAACCCGCGTGTCAGCCGGTCATCTGCCCTGGCATCAAAAGCTACTGGTTATCCGATTGCTAAAATGGCTGCTAAAATCGCCGTGGGGATGACACTTGATGAAATTGAAAATCCAATTACTGAAACAACTTACGCTTGCTTTGAACCAGCGCTGGATTATGTAGTAACGAAAATTCCACGCTGGCCCTTTGATAAATTTGCCAAAGGAAATCGTAAATTAGGGACTCAGATGAAAGCAACCGGTGAAGTGATGTCGATTGGCCGTACGATTGAAGAATCTTTATTAAAAGGAATTCGCTCACTGGAAGGCGAAACGGATGATTTGTTTGTTGCTTCTGTCGCAGAACTTACGAACGAGGAAATGTTCAAACGATTACACTTAGCGGATGATGAGCGGATTTTCATTTTAGCTGAAGCGTTAAGACGTAACATTACGCTTACTGAGATTCATGAGACGACGGGCATCGATTACTTTTTCCTCCATAAATTACAGCATATCATTCAGCTGGAGCAACAAGTGAAAGAAGCACGCTGGGATGCTGCTCTGATTCGTGAAGTGAAAGAAACAGGCTTTGCCGATCGACAAATTGCCCGACTGCTTGAGACGACCATTGATGAAGTGATGAGTTTTAGAAAACAACACAGCATCTCACCGGTTTATAAAATGGTTGACACGTGTGCAGGTGAATTTGTTTCGGAAACGCCGTATTTTTACAGCAGTTATGAAGACGAAAATGAATCAGTTGTCACGGATACTAAAAAAGTGCTTGTTATTGGGTCTGGTCCGATTCGAATCGGCCAGGGAGTTGAATTCGACTATGCGACCGTCCACTCGGTTCTAGCGCTAAAAGAGATGGGCTATGAAGCGATTATTATGAACAATAACCCGGAAACCGTATCGACGGACTTTAGCGTTTCCGACAAGCTTTACTTTGAGCCGTTAACGTTGGAAGACGTCATGCATGTCATTGACCTGGAGCAACCAGAAGGCGTCATCGTTCAGTTTGGCGGACAGACAGCGATCAACCTTGTAGAAGGGCTGAGTCGTCACGGGGTCAATATTCTCGGCACGACGATGGATGCGATTAACCAAACCGAAGATCGTGACCTTTTTGAACAGTTGTTAACGAACCTTGACATCGCCAAGCCTGGCGGAGAAAGTGTGACAAGTGAGGAAGAGGCGGTGCAAGCGGCGCAGCGAATTGGTTACCCTGTTGTCGTGAGACCTTCTTATGTACTTGGCGGACGCGCGATGGAAATTGTCTACTCTGAAGAAGAGTTACTGATTTACATGGAAGAAAATGTTCGCGTCCATAACGGTCATCCGATCTTGATCGATAAGTATTTAACAGGAATGGAGATCGAAGTTGATGCGATTACCGACGGTCAGGATGTTGTTATCCCGGGTATTATGGAGCACATTGAACGTGCAGGTGTCCACTCAGGCGATTCGATGGCCGTCTATCCGCCACAGCGCTTATCAGAGCGGCTCGAACAGCAATGTATTGATGCTACCGTCAAAATTGCCCGCGAATTAAACATGAAAGGGCTTATCAATATTCAATTTGTTATCCTGGATGGAACAGCTTATGTGCTTGAGGTGAATCCGCGAGCCAGCCGTACTGTACCTTTTCTTAGTAAAATTACCGGGATCACGATGGCACAGGTAGCCACGAAAGCCATTATGGGGGAATCATTAGCGTCATTAGGCTACACATCAGGGATTGCTCAAAAGCCTGAGGGAGTGTATGTCAAAGTACCGGTGTTCTCATTTGAAAAACTTCGCAGCGTCGATACAACGCTTGGACCCGAGATGAAATCTACAGGTGAAGTAATCGGCTATGATCAAAGCCTTGAGAAAGCTCTTTATAAAGGCATGACAGCGGCCGGATTAAAAATACCAACAGAAGGTGCCGTGTTATTAACGGTAGCCGATAAAGACAAGCAGGAGATGCTGGAGATTGCGAGGACGTTCCATCAGCTTGGCTTCCACTTATATGCGACAGAGGGGACAGCAAGAGCGATCGAAGACGCCTCTCTGCCAGTGGAAGCGGTTGGCAAACTCGGATCAAGCCAGCGTGACGTTGTCGATTTAATTCGCAGCGGCGATGTTCAGTTTGTTGTCAACACATTAAATAAAGGTCGTCGATCCCGCTCAGATGGTTTCCAAATTAGACGAGAAGCTGTGGAGCATGGGATTGCTTCCTTGACGAGTCTTGATACAGCCAAAACGATTGTTGAAGTCATCGATGCCATGACCTTCACAGCCCGGACAATTGCGAAGAAAGAGGCGGTGTTCGTCTAATGCAAAGAGAGTGGATGACGATTGTGACCCATCGATCCATTGCGTCCCAAACCTATCTTTTAGAACTGCAAGGGAGTCTTCCTCAATTCGTGGAGACTCCTGGGCAGTTTGTTCATATTCAGGTTAGTGATGAGTATTTTCTGCGACGCCCTGTTTCGATAGCGGATGTTGATGAGGAAAGAGGAACATTCACACTGCTTTACAAAGTGATGGGCAAAGGTACAGCAGCTTTAACACAGAAGCAAGTAGGAGAGAAGCTGGATGTACTCGGGCCAAGTGGAACAGGTTTTCCGATTGAGGAACTTACCACAGAGAAAGCACTGCTCATAGGCGGAGGGATCGGTGTACCGCCACTGTATTACTTAGCGAAGAACTTAAGAGAAAGAGGAATTGAAGTTACAAGTGTTCTCGGTTTTCGCTCAAGTGAAGATGCCTTTTATATCGACAAATTCCAAAAGCTCGGTGAAGTACACGTAGCGACCAATGATGGGAGTCTCGGAACGCGCGGGTTTGTCACAGACGTTATTCCTCAAGTAGTTTCTTATGATACGTATTTCTCCTGCGGCCCTACGGTGATGCTCAAAGGGGTTAAAGAGCAGCTGAAAGATGTTCCTGGCTATATCTCGATTGAAGAGCGCATGGGCTGCGGTGTCGGCGCCTGTTTTGCCTGCGTGGTTGAATGTGCCGAAGATGGGGATGCGAAAGGTTATCGTAAGATCTGCTCGGATGGGCCCGTGTTCCGGCCAGAGGAGGTTATTCTATGATCGATACAACAGTTGATTTACCAGGATTACAATTGAAAAATCCTGTAATGCCTGCATCGGGATGCTTTGGTTTTGGACGAGAATTTGCACAGTTTTATGATTTATCACACTTAGGTGCGATCATTATTAAAGCCGCAACGGCCACGAAACGCTTTGGCAACCCGACACCAAGAGTGGCGGAAACAGCCAGTGGAATGCTGAACGCGATTGGTCTCCAAAATCCAGGGGTGGATACGATTATTAAGGAAGAACTGCCGTTTCTTGAAACCTATCAAACCCCGATCATTGCAAATGTCGCAGGCAGTGCCATGGAAGATTACGAAGAAGTTGCAGCGAAGCTTGGGGATAGTATGGTCTCCGCGCTTGAACTGAACATCTCTTGTCCGAATGTTAAGGAAGGAGGCGTCCAGTTTGGTGTCGACCCCGAGCTTGCTTATTCCGTGACAAAGCGGGTAAAACAAGCCAGTGACAAGCCACTGTATGTGAAGCTTTCTCCTAATGTCACCGATGTTGTCACGATGGCAAAAGCTGTCGAAGATGCCGGAGCAGATGGGTTATCCATGATCAACACGTTGACAGGGATGCGGATTGACCCCGCCGCTAGAAAACCGATCATTGCCAATCAAACAGGCGGTTTGTCAGGACCCGCGATTAAACCTGTTGCGATCCGGATGATTCATCAAGTCCGTCAAGCCGTGAACCTGCCTATCATTGGAATGGGTGGCATTGAAACAACTGATGACATTATCGAATATTTGCTGGCAGGAGCCAGTGCAGTAGCAGTCGGAAGTGCAAACTTTAAAAATCCTTATATATGCAAGGAGTTAATTGACCAGCTGCCTGATGCTCTAGCGGCCTACGGTTTTGACTCCGTTAAAGATGTAATAGGAGGCGTTCACTTATGAAAACTAGTCACCTTCAACCGCTTTATCTTGCTCTAGATTTGGAAAATAAGAGCCAGGTCCTGCACTTCCTCGAGCAACACCAGCTTCAAGGAATTCCTGTTAAAGTGGGTATGGAATTGTTTTACAGAGAAGGACCGATCATGATTGAAGAATTAGCGAAGCAAGGTCACCCAATCTTCCTGGATTTAAAACTCCACGATATTCCGACAACCGTGAAGCGGGCGATGAGTAATGTAGCGAAACTTGATGTGGATGTGGTCAATGTTCATGCTCAAGGGGGAAAACACATGATCGAAGCTGCCCGGGAAGGTCTTGAACAATCCAGTCATAATCAGCGGCCATTTCTGCTGGCGGTTACACAGTTGACTTCAACCGATGAATCGATGCTTCATCATGAACTGCTTGTGAAAGAAAAAATGACAGATGTTGTAGGTCATTACGCTGGGCTCGCCGAACAATCCGGAGCGGATGGCGTCGTATGTTCTGTTCATGAGGTAGAAGCGATTAAACAAACGTGCGGGAACTCGTTCCTGACTTTAACCCCGGGAATTCGCCATTCCTCTGGTGAGAACCACGACCAGAAGCGATCAGCCACACCGTTTAAGGCAGGCGATATCGGCAGTGATTCAATTGTGGTCGGACGGAGCATTACCCAAGCAAATGATCCGTTAGCCGCCTATCAAACGTTCAAGGAGGAATTTGAAAATGGAAGACAAGCCGCTCGTTCAACATCTACTTGATATTGGAGCTGTACAACTAAGTCCCGAAGACTTTTTTACATGGACATCGGGACTGCGCTCACCGATTTACTGTGATAATCGATTGACCATGTCCTACCCTGCTATCCGTCGGAGAATTGCAGAAGAGTTCGCTGTGTTCATACAAAATATGGATGAAGAAATCGACATCATTGCCGGATGTGCTACAGCAGGCATCCCTCATGCTGCATGGGTGGCGGATCAACTGGACTTGCCGATGGTTTATGTTCGATCTTCCGCCAAAAAGCACGGAAAAGGCAACCAGATCGAAGGAGCTTATCAAGCAGGACAAAAGGCTATCGTCATTGAGGATCTTATTTCAACAGGGAAATCATCCATTGAGGCAGCAGAAGCACTGCAGCAAGAAGGTGTAGAAGTCGTTCATGTAGTATCCATTTTTAGTTATAATCTTACCGAGGCTGAAGAAGCATTTGCTGGCAAGCGTCTATCTGTTCATTCCTTAACCGATTATAATCATCTTCTGCACACTATGGAAAAAGAAGCATTATTAAGCGAAGAACAGCATAGTAAGTTACTACAATGGCGAGAAAACCCTTCAGCCTTCATGCACTCTTGAACGAGCGTTAGTTGCGATTCTCAGGCAAGGCTAGTACGATAGAAACATCGGAAAGCTTTGGTGATGACAATGAATTCTACTAAACATTCTATCTTTCTCTTAGTAAATGCCTCACTCGGACTTATAACATGCATGATTTATTTATACACATGGCTTGCTTTCGCCTTCATGGGATCGATGTGGTCCTTCGAGCCGATGCTGAGTCTGGTTCTTTGTTTGAGTGTTTTCTTGCTTTGGAATAAATGGATGCTAAGAAAAGAAAACAAGCGGTATTGGGCTCAAGGCGTCTTCTCTTATTTTGGCACCATTTTGATCTTTATTTATTTTCTAAGTTGACGGTTCGTTGTAAAAAGTTAACATGAATCCTTACGATCGTACTGAAGGTCATAATCTTCGCTCAGCTGCCAGATCCTGATCAAGCAGTTAGTATAAATAGCCCTGTTTCACAGCTTCATATCTGCGAAACAGGGCTATTTAACTTTGGGTAGAGAAGGTCATCCTCTTGCCTTGCCACAATCAGATCTTACAAATGGACTGAAGGTGATATTGCAGTGTACGGATCATTTTGTCGTACGGAAAAGCTGATGGATGCAGCATGTGATGAAGGGCTAATCCATCGACAAGGGTATGCAATCGATCAACTTCTGTCTCCAAGTCAAGATTATCATTTGCGAACCGGTTTGAAGGTAGAGAATAAATGACAGTGGCCAATCCTTCGTGCATTTCGTTGTACACCTTTTCGCTTAAGGAGCTGAGCTTTGGATCGACAAGTGTTTTAGCTGAAAAAACGAACCATACCTCCATTTCAATTCGTCTTTCTTCATCGACCGGCAGAAATTCACAAATAAATGTCGTCAGCATATCTTTTGACGAACCTTCATAGTTTTTTGCTTCGATACGCTGTTTAACTCGTTCAGAAACAAGCTCCATCGAAAATAAGAATAGTTCGGATTGAGAGGCAAAATAGTGTCGCAACGACCCAACCGACAATCCAGCGGATGCTGCAATTTTCCGTACGGTGGCATGTTCAAGTCCTTCCTCAACGATGACCCTCCACGTGGCCTCAGCAATTTGAATTTTACGTTTCTTGTGGTCAATAAATTTTGGCATGTCTTTATTTTAACACACTTGTATTAAATAAATAACTTTGCTATATTTAATAATACAATTGTACTAAAAAAGGGGTGCTGTTTTGATAGGCTGGTTAATAATTGCCTGTGAAGTTGGATTTTGGGTGTTTGTTTTAGCTGGGCTGGCTGCAAGATATGTGCTGAGAAAAGAGAGGCTTGGAGCTTTCTTACTGATCTGTACGCCCATCGTCGATCTCATCTTGCTGATCGTAACTGTCATGGATTTGAAAAATGGGGCCGTGGCCTCCACGGTACATGGTATTGCCGCCATTTATATTGGAGTAAGTGTGGCGTACGGACATCAAATGATTCAGTGGGCAGATAGTCAGTTTAAGTATCGTTTTATTAAAAAAGAGAAGCCGCCGAAGAAGAAAAAGTATGGAATGGAATATGCTAGGGATGAACGCATAGGCTGGTATCGCCATTTGCTGGCATGGTCTATAGGAGGTGCGATTTTAGGAGCAGTTATTCTTTACATCCATGACAGTCAGCAGACCGAAGCTCTGTTTCAAACTTTACGGATTTGGACGCTTATACTGGTAATTGATTTTGTGATTAGTTTCAGTTATACAGTATTTCCGAGAAAAGCAAAAGGGAGCTGAGCTTTAAATCACAGCTAACCCATGACATTTAGAAGAGGCTGGGACATAAGTAAAAACAATGATGTCAAAGAACGAACGATTAAAAATGAATAGTAAAAGCGAAGTGTTTTGACGAAGCGATGTCAGAAACCTTTTTTGGCAACAAATAATCCGAACTGAATTGTTCGGATTATTTTATTCTTCATTCAGTTTTTGGCTATTACTCTTTTTTCATTTCGCGGATAAGATTAATATCAGGAGTCACATATAACGTTTGCTGATGATCATACGTAACAAAGCCCGGTTTGGCCCCGGAAGGCTTTTTGACATATTTAATCAATGTGTAATCCACCGGCACTGAAGAAGATTGACTGAACTTACTGTAATAAGCTGCAAGCTGAGCCGCTTCAAATAAAACGTCTTCTGTCGGTGCTTCATCCTGAATGACCACATGAGAACCAGGAATATCTTTCGCATGCAGCCACGTATCATGTTTGTTGGCCAGGCGATTGGTGAGGTATTCATTTTGTTTATTGTTGCGCCCAACATAAAGGGAAGTGCCGTTACTAGCCGTATAGTGTTCAGGCTTTGGCTTCGAAGGCTTGTTCGACTTCTTCTTGGAAGAACCTCTTTTTTTCATATAACCCTGTTCTCTAAGTTCTTCTCTAATTTCTTCAATATCTACTTCCCTCGCAGATTCAACTTGCTGGATGAGCCGGTCAAAATAGTCAATTTCTTCTTCAGCTTTTCCAATTTCCTTCTGAACTACCTGTTTAGATTTCTTTAGTTTCTGGTAAGTTTGAAAGTAACTTTGAGCATTTTCACTCGGTGATTTATTAGGGTTGAGTTCAATGGTACGCTCGCCTTGATCAGGATCATAATAATCAACAACGTTTGCGGTTTCGTCTCCTTGCTTCACTAAATGCATGTGGGCCGTCAGCAGCTCACCAAGACGCTGGTAATCTTCAGCCGCTTCCGATTTCTTCAGAGTCGTTTCGTGTTTTTTTATTTTACGTTTATTTTTATCGCGTTCATTTTTCAAAAATTTATAGAGGTCGCCAGCTTGTTGTTTAACCCGGTCGCGCTCTGCTTTTCCTGAATAGTAGCGATCGAGCATTTCGCTGACTGTAGGAAAGGAAGTCTCTTCCTGGTTAAGAAATGTAAGCGGCAGGACGTAAAATTGTTCGCGATCCCCTGAGTAAATAGTTGGCTGATAATTGTTTCTTATGATTTGCTCACGGATAGCAGAATAGGCGTTTTCATAAGCTTCTGTTCCGCCTAAATGAGCACGATGTACAATCTCTTTCGTAATCACCGGTGAAAAGCCCATCACTGTGTTAAGAATTTGTTTATCGATTTTTCCTGAGTTGAAATCCAGTTTCTTTATGAGCTGGTCAGCTTCAAGCTCCAGCGGATTAGTTTTCCCTTGTCCGGGCGGAAGCTTATATGGCTGCCCTGGCATAACCGTACGGTAGCTGTTTTGGGAAGGGGGCAAGTGTTTAATACTGTCTAAAATATGCCCTTGTTCTGTATCTACAAGTAAGATGTTCGAATGTTTCCCCATAACTTCAATAATCAACGTTTTCATTGTCTCGTCGCCAATTTCGTTCCGGGATCGGATATGGAACTTGACGATCCGTTCCATACTCACTTGCTCAACTTTTTCAAGAAATCCTCCGACAAGATGTTTTCTGAGCAGCATACATAGCATTGGTGGTTCTTTCGGGTTGTGATACTGATCTTTCGTCAAGTGAAATCGTGCATAGCTAGGGTGTGATGATAATAATAACGTATGGTTCGTTCGATTCTTTCTAATGGTAAAAACTAATTCCGTGTCTGTTGGCTGATAAATTTTAACGATTCTTCCGGTCTTCACTTCTTCATTCATTTCGTGAGTGATTGCCCGGGTTACAGTGCCGTCAAATGACATAGTGCATCACCTCTCTATTTGTGCAAGTATAGCATGTTTTGCTCATAAATCCCTAAAAACTCTGCCTGAAGAACAGGAAAGAATTCATGCTATTTTACCTGGCCATTGTTAAAAAGACAGAACAGCTCCAGGATCAAAGAGATTTTACTTTTCGTGTGCCTTACATTAGCCTATTGGTGGAGGGATTTGATAAACTATAGAAAGAAACGTAAAATTGAACCGTGGGTGTGATAACAAGTGGCAAAAAGCATGACAGGATATGGACGAGACACAATAGAAACCGCTGGTATGAGACTGACCATTGAACTTCGAAGTGTCAATCACCGTTTTTTGGATATTTCTCCAAGGATACCACGGAACTTTTTATTTCTTGAGGAGGCTATGAAACGCCACTTGAAACAGAAGCTTAGCCGCGGGCGAGTGGATCTTTTTCTAACGGCAGAGGGAGAAGGTCTGCTGAATAAACAGCTTGAGGCGGATGATGAGCTTCTTCATCAATACATAACCAAGCTAACGAATGTAAAGGATCAGTACAAGTTGACGGGGGCCATCTCGATTGATACAGTAGCTGGGCTTGAGGGAATTTTTACAGTTCGGGAATCGGATCAGCCGAATGATCAAATCAAAGCGGAACTTTTAAACATGCTTGACGCGGCGTGTACTGATTTAGTTGACATGAGAAACCAGGAAGGTGAACGTCTGGTTCAGGATCTTCTGAACAGATTGCAATCTGTTAAAGATACAGTGGCTGCTATAGAAGAACGACGCCCAGTTGTCGTGGGGGAATACAAAGCAAAGGTAATAGCAAGGGTCGAGGCGTTTATTAATGAAGAGATTGCCGTGGAAGATTCCAGAGTGCTGCAAGAGGTCGCCTTGCTCGCTGAAAAAGGTGATATTACCGAAGAGATCACAAGGTTATATTCGCATATCGACCAATTTCACCACACCCTTGAAAATCAAGAGCCGATTGGGCGTACACTTGATTTCATCGTTCAGGAAATGCATCGTGAAATCAATACGATTGGTTCGAAGTCAAATGACAGTCAGTTATCCAACAGTGTGGTGATGTTAAAGAGTGAAGTAGAGAAAATGAAAGAACAAGTACAAAATATTGAATAAAGATTGAGATTTGCTAGGTATTTTTCATATAATAGTAGTAATACTCGTTTAATAACGTGGCCAGAGATGTATTGCTGGTGACTGTTTGAGCGAATTTAGTAGATCTGTCTCGTTAGAAGGAGGAAACGTCATTGAGTTTAAAGTTAATTAATATCGGCTTTGGAAACGTGGTGTCAGCTAATCGAATCATTTCTATTGTTTCACCAGAATCTGCGCCGATTAAACGTATTATAACCGTAGCAAGAGATAATAATAAATTAGTAGATGCTACATACGGCAGAAGAACGCGTGCCGTTATTATTACAGATAGCGATCATGTTGTGCTTTCGGCAGTTCAGCCGGAAACTGTGGGACAGCGTGTGATCAGTAATGATGAAATGTCAGATGAGAATTAGGAGGGTCCATACGTGATCGATGAGAAAGGTATATTGTTTATTCTATCTGGACCATCCGGTGTAGGGAAGGGCACGGTTCGTAAAGCACTATTCGAGCAATCGACCAACCTTCGTTATTCCATCTCCATGACGACGAGAGAGCCGAGAGAAGGCGAAGTGGATGGCATTGACTATTTTTTTAAGTCGCGAGCAGAATTTGAAACGCTTATTGAAAAGCGGCAATTAATTGAGCATGCTGAATATGTAGGGAATTACTATGGAACTCCTAAACAATACGTTGAAGATACTCTCAATGAGGGAAAAGATGTTTTCCTTGAAATTGAAGTACAAGGGGCCCTTAAAGTAAGAGAGAACTTTCCAGAAGGTGTATTCGTCTTTCTTATCCCGCCTTCCCTTGAAGAACTGAAGGATCGGATTGTCAACCGCGGCACAGAAACAGAAGATAAAGTGAAAAACCGTCTGCTGGCAGCTAAAGAAGAAATTGAGATGATGGATGCGTATGATTACGTCGTTGTCAATGACAGAGTTGATCATGCTGTAGGTAAAATACAGTCGATCGTAGCAAGTGAGCATTGCAAGCGTGAGCGAGTATCACAACAATATAAAAAAGCACTGGAGGCTGATCAACATGATGCTTGAGCCATCAATTGATTCATTACAGAAACAAATTAAATCAAAGTACACTCTCGTCACTCTCTCCGCCCGTCGAGCGCGTGAATTGAAGCAGGGAAGCGCTCCGATGGTAGAAAATGCAACTTCAAGCCAGCAAGTTGGCGTGGCGCTGGAAGAAATACAGGCTGGAAAACTGGATTATACTCATAGTGATCAAATTCAATCTAGAACGGAAACACTATAATTTTACTACAAGCCGCGCTGACACTAGAGGAGAGCGCGGCTTTTCCTTATTTCTAAGTTTTGTCTTCCGCGGCAGATTAGGGGGTTCTCTTCTTTTAACATTGTAAGGATAAGTCCTGCCAGGGCCCAAGTAAGGTGAAAGGAAATGATGAAATATGCTAGAAGGGAAAAAGATAGTATTAGGTGTTAGTGGGGGGATTGCTGCTTACAAAGCCGCAGACTTAACGAGTAAGCTTGTGCAGGCAGGCGCTGAAGTGAAGGTCATCATGACAGAAAGTTCTTTAAAATTTGTCGGGGCCACAACATTCCAGGCATTAAGTCGTCAACCTGTCTACACTGATACGTTTAAAGAACATGATTCAACACAAATCCAGCACATTGATGTGGCTGATTGGGCTGACTTATTTCTAATCGCTCCAGCCACCGCCAACACGATTGGGAAACTGGCTAATGGGATAGCTGATGATATGTTAACAACGACTTTACTGGCTACAGAGGCGCCGGTTTATATAGCTCCGGCGATGAACGTACATATGTACAGCCACCCATCTGTGATCCGGAATTTGAAACAATTGGATCAGTGGGGATTCCGGTTCATTGAACCTGGAGAAGGCTATTTAGCATGTGGTTATGTTGGAAAGGGTCGGCTTGAAGAACCGCAGACGATCGTTTCCGTTCTTCAGCAGCAGTCCACACAGAACCTGTCCTTATCAGGGAAGCGAGTGCTCATAACAGCTGGACCTACGAGGGAAAAGATTGATCCGGTTAGGTATTTTACGAATCCTTCTTCAGGTAAAATGGGATTCGCTCTGGCACGCCAGGCTGCAGCCTTAGGAGCAAATGTGACGTTAATCGCAGGTCCTGTCCAGCTCGATACCCCACGAGGCGTGAACAGGATTGATGTGGAAACAGCAGAAGAGATGTACGACCAGGTGTTGTCCCATTTCGAGGCCAGTGACCTTGTCATCAAGTCCGCAGCTGTAGCTGATTACAGACCAAAGCAGGTTTTTGATCAAAAGATGAAAAAAACTCCCGGCGACTACAAGGTGGAGATGGAGCGGACGCGCGATATTCTACAAGAACTCGGGGAACGCAAACAGCACCAATATTTGATCGGATTTGCCGCAGAAACTCAGGACCTTGACCATTACGGCGAGCAAAAACTCGTAAAGAAAAACTTGGATGCGATTGTGATGAACAACATAGCTGAGCAAGGTTCCGGTTTTAATAGTGATACAAATGCCTCTGTTTATTTGACGAAAGAAGGACAGCGAGTGGGCTGGCCGTTAATGTCTAAAGATGAGCTGGCCACGAATATTTTACGAATGGCAAGCGCAGCATTTGTCGGTGAAGAGTCTTGAATATTGCTAAAGTGATCGTGGATGTTGCTTCTCAAAACACGAACCGCCCTTTTGATTATGGCATTCCCGAACAATTTTCAGGGGTTGTTCAGCCGGGCGTCAGGGTAATTATTCCGTTTGGACCGAGAAAAATTATGGGCTATGTCGTCTCGCTGACAGATCATAGCGATTTTGACAAAATCCGAGATATTGTAGATGTCCTTGATTTGACCCCGATTTTAACAAAAGAGCTGCTTCAAATTGGCAAATGGTTATCCAATCAAACGTTGAGTTATTACATTTCCTGTTTGCAAGTTATGCTGCCGCAAGTGTTAAAAGCTAAGTACCGGAAAGAATTGTGGGTAACGACTGAAGAAGATCTCCCTGAAGAGCTTCAAAAGATTTTTGCAGGCAGAGACGTGATTGATTATGAAGAATTCCAGCAGTCAAACCTGAGTTATCAGAAGTTGCGAGCATTGATCGAGGACGGTTGGATTGATGTCCATTATGAGGTGAAAAGCAGGGAAACGAAACGGACTACGACCATGGTCGAACCGAGCAAAGGTGCGATTGAGTTAGAAGAAGCTTTGGTTGATCTGTCAAAACAAGCCAGAAAGCAGCGAACTGTAATTCAATACTTTCTCGACCATGAACAGCCTGTCCCGAAAAAGCAGTTGCTTCAAACCTTGCAAACGACTGCCGCAACGCTGAAACCTCTGATCTCAAAAGGCATTTTAAGAGAATACAAGCAAGAGGTGTTAAGGGATCCATATGGTCATAAAGATTTTGAAAGGACTGAGCCGTTTACGTTAACCGAAGAACAACAGAGTGCCATCGAACCTGTGCTTGCTGCGATCGAACAGGAAGCACATGACGTCTTTCTGCTCCACGGTGTTACTGGCAGCGGAAAAACGGAAGTGTACTTGCAGTCGATTCAACAGGTCATTGACAGGGGGCAGGAAGCGATTATGCTTGTTCCTGAAATTGCGTTAACCCCTCAAATGGTGGAACGGTTTAAGGGACGATTTGGGTCAAAAGTGGCCGTGTTGCACAGTGCTCTATCAGCCGGTGAAAAATACGATGAATGGAGAAAAATCCAACGTCAGGAAGTTCAGGTCGTTGTAGGAGCTCGTTCTGCTATCTTTGCGCCTTTTACAAATATCGGAATTATTATTATTGACGAGGAGCACGAATCAAGCTATAAACAAGAAGATCGTACAAGGTATCATGCTCGTGACGTGGCCATTGAACGAGGTAAAATTCATGCTTGTCCTGTTATGTTAGGCAGTGCAACTCCAGCTCTTGAAACGTATGCTCGTGCAGTTAAAGGCAACTACCATTTACTTACGTTGTCGAAGCGAATGAATGAAGCGATGATGCCGAAAGCCGAACTGGTGGATATGAGGGAGGAGCTGCATGAGGGGAATCGTTCGATGTTCTCTCGGCAGTTGAAAGATAAAATTGAAGAGAGGATTGCCAGAGGAGAACAAATTGTTCTGTTTTTAAATCGCCGCGGGTACGCCACTTTTGTGATGTGCCGGGACTGCGGCCATGTGAAGGAATGTCCGCACTGCGATATTGCGTTAACGTACCATAGGAGACAAGAAAGGTTGAAATGCCACTACTGCTCCCACGAAGAGCCCATGCCAGCACAGTGTCCGGAGTGTGAAAGTAAAACGATTCGCTATTTCGGAACAGGTACACAAAAAATTGAGGAAGGTCTGCAACAGTTAATTCCTGAAGCCCGCGTCATTCGGATGGACGTGGATACAACGAGGCGAAAAGGGGCCCATGAACATCTGCTCCAGCAATTTGGTGAAAAACAGGCTGATATTTTGCTTGGGACACAAATGATTGCGAAAGGGCTGGATTTTGCCAATGTGACACTGGTCGGAGTTCTCGCAGCCGATTCACTGCTCAACCTGCCTGATTTTCGAGCATCTGAAAAAACATTTCAACTGTTGACGCAAGTCAGTGGACGAGCAGGCCGGCATAAATTGCCTGGAGAAGTGGTCATCCAAACTTACACGCCCGAACACTATAGTATTCAACTGTCGAGTCAGTTTAATTATGAAGCATTTTTTACAGAAGAGATGAGGTTGCGAAAGGCGTTTCACTATCCGCCTTATTATTTCTTAACATTGTTTACGGTCTCTCACCCGAATCAACTAAAGGTTCAGGAAGTGACCCAGAAAATCGTTCAATTTATGGGACAGCGACTGAGTGAAAGGGCGGATGTGTTAGGCCCGACCCCTTCTGCGTTAACCCGGATCAACGATAGATATCGCTATCAATGCATGGTAAAATACAAGAAGGAACCCGAGCAGCGGAAATTAGTTCAGCGTATCCTTCATTATTACGAAGATGAAATGAAGCAAGAAAACGGATTACAGATTACGGTAGACTTTCAGCCGTATCAGCTTATGTAAGAAAGGGGCTCTTTCGCCAAATGACACGAATAGTTTTTATGGGAACACCTGATTTTGCTGTTCCTATTCTGGATCAGCTTATGCAGCACGACTATGAAGTTGTATTAGCGGTTACTCAGCCTGATCGTCCGAAAGGCCGCAAGCGTACACTTACACCCCCGCCTGTCAAAGAAGCGGCTGATAAGTGGGGGATCCCGGTTTTTCAGCCTGAGAAAATAAAAGATGAGTATGAGGAAGTCTTATCGTATAAGCCTGATCTCATTGTGACAGCAGCCTTCGGACAAATCCTGCCTGAAGCTTTACTTACGGCTCCTGAGCACGGATGTATTAATGTTCATGCTTCATTGTTACCTGAACTTAGAGGAGGAGCACCGATCCATTATGCGCTCATCCAGGGTAATCAGGAGACCGGGGTTACCATTATGTATATGGTGAAAAAACTTGATGCCGGAGATATCCTGACACAAGTACGTGTACCTATTGAGGATACTGATCACGTAGGGACATTACACGATAAATTAGCAGAGGCAGGGTCCCGCTTGCTGATAGAAACACTGCCGCAGCTTTTAAAGGGCGAGATCACACCACAACAACAAGAGGAAGAGAATGTGACGTTTGCTGCGAATATAAAGAGAGAGCAAGAGCGGATCGATTGGAGTTTGGATCAGCAGTCGGTTTACAATCATATTCGCGGATTGCACCCATGGCCTGTTGCCTTTACATATTGGAAAGGCAAGCCTATGAAAGTCTGGTGGGCGGCCAAGGTGAACGGAGAGTATAATCAAGCTCCTGGAACGGTATTAGCACGTGAAGAAGATGGATTTCTTGTACAGACTGGTGACGGAAAAGCTGTGAAACTTACGGAGGTTCAGCCTGCAGGAAAGAAACACATGAATGGCCAGGCCTTTTTAAACGGTGCCGGCCAGGCGCTTAAGACCGGGGAAGTATTGGGGGAGCATGATGGCTAAATATGCACTGCGGGAATCCGCTTTACATCTCTTAACAAGAATTGGCGAACAAGGTGGATACAGTCATGTGTTGTTAGATCAGGAGATAAATAAGCGCAGTTTATCGAACAAAGATGGTGCGCTGTTAACGGAAATTGTTTATGGAACTTTGCAAAACAAACGTAAAATTGAATTTCAAATTCAACCGTATATTGCCAAACAAAAGAAAATTAAGCCGTGGGTGAAATGGCTGCTCTATATGTCGGTCTATCAAATGCTGTATTTGGAACGCGTGCCGGATCACGCCGTCATCCATGAAGCTGTGGAGATATCCAAAAAAAGAGGACATAAAGGAGTCGTATCCTTTATGAATGGTGTGCTTCGAAACGTCCAGCGTAAAGGCGTACAAGATACTTCCGCGATTGATAACAAAGTGGAACGCCTTGCGATTGAAACCAGCCATCCAGCTTGGCTTGTCAGTCGATGGGTGGACCAATATGGCTGGGAATTAACTGCTGGGATGTGCAGGCAGAATTTAAAGCGCCTTCCTATGTCGGTTCGGATACAGCCATTACGCATATCTCGTGCGGAAGCAACGACGGAATTGAAAGAGCGTGGGATTACTGTTAAGGAAAGTGCACTATCAAGTCAAGGGCTCTTAGTTGAGGAAGGACGGATCATCGACGATCGCTTATTAACGGAAGGATACCTTACCGTACAAGATCAAAGCTCGATGCTTGTAGCTGAAATGATGGACCTGAAACCGGGTCTGACCGTACTTGATGCCTGCAGTGCTCCAGGTGGAAAAACTACCCATATTGCTGAGAAAATGAAAGATCAAGGTTCAGTCACAGCTTATGATTTACACGAAAAGAAAGCCAAACTTGTTGATGAAAAAGCGATTCTGCTTCAACTACAGTCCATTGAAGCGAAGCAAGCTGACTCGCGGCGACTGCACGAACTCCACGAAGTCGAAGCCTTTGACCGCATTCTTCTCGATGCCCCTTGTTCAGGACTCGGTGTCATGCGAGGGAAACCTGATATCAAGTATCATAAAACCGAATCAGACATCTTCGCCCTCCGAAACATACAAGATGACTTATTGGACAGTGTAGCTCCGTTGTTAAAGGTTGGCGGAAAACTTGTATACAGTACCTGTACTGTTGACCGTCATGAAAATGAGCAAGCTGTTGAGCGCTTCCTACAGCAACACCCTGAATTTGAAATAGACCCGACTTTTACAGAAGACTTGCCGGAAGAGGTACTGGGTTCTGTGGGGCTTACTGAGTTCGGTCTCCAATTGTTTCCCCAGGAATGGGATACAGATGGGTTCTTTTTGACGAGAATGGTAAAGAAATGAAGCAGCTAAACCTGCTCTTCTCATTTGGGTTAGATGAATAATTGAACCTGATTCTTTGAAGCAAATGTTTTAGGAGAGTTTAATTATGGTTATTCTGTTTACGTAACCCTGAATGTGAACACACTATTGCGAACAGTATTAAACCCAGGGTGTTTCCTGTACAATTTACTAAAAGTTTTTTTACTAGTTGAAACATCCCGTTTGGCAGAAATAGGTATCATTTGCAGGAATAAGGCCGCAATCAGCATGTGGCCGGCTTCGTATAAAGGAGCGAAACGAAGAAACGAGGTGAAGACCGTGTTCGACTGCTTTATGACAGATCAAGGTAAAGTTAGAAATCATAATGAAGATGCTGGCGGTATTTTTTCCAGTGAATCAGGGCAGAACTTAGCTGTTGTTGCAGATGGGATGGGCGGTCATCGAGCAGGAGATGTAGCGAGTCAACTGGCCATGACAGTCTTACATAATAAGTGGCAGGAAGCTGGTGCTTTTAACACCCCGGATGAGGCAGAAGGCTGGTTAAAGCAATCGGTGCTAGAGGTGAATCAGGATATTCAGCAACATGCTGCTCAGCATGAAGAATGCCAGGGAATGGGGACAACCCTCGTGGCAGCAATCTGTACAGATGGGTTTGCCACGATAGCCCATATCGGGGATAGTCGTTGTTATTTAGCAAACAGTTTTGGATTTAAACAAGTTACTGAGGACCATTCATTAGTGAACGAGTTAGTTCGATCAGGTCAAATTACCTCAGAGCAAGCGGAACATCATCCGAGAAAAAATGTGTTATTAAAAGCACTTGGAACAGAGGAAGAGATCACACCTGATATTCTCACGATTTCGTTTGATGAAGATGATCGTTTACTGCTATGTTCTGATGGGTTAAGCAATAAGGTCACAGATGAAGAGTTGGGTGAATTGGCAGCCTTTAACGGGGAATGGGAACAATTTTGCCAATCTCTAATAGACCTGGCGAATGAACGAGGCGGCGAAGATAATATCACTCTTGCTGTCATTCATAATAGTCACACAGATTCGAAAGAAGGTGCTGACTAATGATGAATAATCGTCTCCTGAACGAACGATATAAAATTATGGAGATGATCGGCGGGGGAGGGATGGCCAACGTCTATCTAGCTCACGATACGATTTTAAATCGGGATGTCGCGATTAAAGTGTTACGCCTTGAACATGGAGACGATGATGAATTTATTGCCCGCTTTCATCGCGAGGCGCAATCTGCTTCAAGCCTCTCTCATCCGAATATTGTTAACATATACGATGTCGGTGAAGAAGAAGATTTATATTTTATGGCGATGGAATACGTCGATGGGATGACCTTAAAACAATATATCCAGAAAAACAGTCCAATCGATGCAGCAGATGCGATTGATATCATTCGGCAGATTACTTCAGCTATCTCTCATGCCCATGACAATGGGATTGTGCACCGTGATATTAAGCCGCAAAATATTTTAATTGATCATTATGGACAAGTGAAAGTTACGGATTTCGGGATTGCAATGGCTTTAAGTGCTACAGCCTTAACGCAGACGAATTCTGTACTGGGATCTGTTCATTACTTATCACCTGAACAGGCTAGAGGCGGTATGGCTACTAAAAAATCAGATATATATTCACTAGGGATCGTGCTTTTTGAGCTGCTAACAGGACGTCTGCCTTTTTCAGGAGAGTCACCAGTAGCCATTGCCCTTAAGCATTTGCAGCATGATACTCCTTCGCTTAAGCGATGGATTGCGGACTTGCCCCAAAGTGTAGAGAATATCGTATTAAAGGCAACCGCTAAAGACCCCTTTCATCGTTACGATTCTGTCATGGAGATGGAGTATGATTTAGAAACATCTCTTGAACCGGAACGTCTTAATGAACCCATTTTTACGACGCCTAATGATGAAGAGGGAGAGCAGACCAAGGCAATTCCGGTGATTACGGAAGAGAATTATGGAGATGATGGCGAAGAGGATACGATCGTTCATAGTAATACAACCAAAGTTAATCAAGATCAAAACCTTTCAAAAAAAGAAAAGAAGCAAGCAAAGAAGCTTCATAAAAAGTCAAAAAAGCAGAAGAAGAAGAAGCAAAAGAAGAAAAGACCTTTGTTATGGTTATTAATCATTTTCCTCGTCCTTGCCGCAGCTGGTGCTATTGCTCTGTTTGTCGTACCCATTTTTCTACAACCCGATGATGTTGAAATGATTGATGTCGAAGGGATGGAGTATGGAGAAGCATATGGGCAGCTAAGTGAGCTAAACTTAAACGTAACACGTGAACCTATCTATTCAGACACGGTTCAAGAAGGACAAGTAGTTCGAACAGATCCTGAGGCGGGAATGGTTATAAAAGAAGAGTCTGAAGTTACCGTTTATACGAGTCAAGGTAAAGAACGAGTTGAATTTGGCAGCTACGAAGGGGAAGATTTTGACAGAGTCAAGCAAGAGCTTGAGGATCAGGGCTACTCAAGTGTTCTCGCCATTGATGAAAATTCAGAAGAGCCTGCTGGTGAGATCATTCAGCAAATTCAGCCTCAGGAGGATGAAGAAGTTGTACCTGAAGAGACGAGTGTTATTTTCAGAGTCAGCCTCGGGCCTCCTACAGTGACACTTAGGTCATTAGAAGGGGAGACGCTGCAGTCAGCCCAAAACTATTTAGATGATAATAACTTGAATGCCACAGTGACAGAGGAACACTCGCCGGATGTCCCTGAAGGTCATGTCATTGGTCATCAGCCGCAAGCACTAAGTGAAATAGAAGAGGAATCAACTGTTAATCTCGTAGTCTCGCTTGGGCCGAAAGAACAGCCACCGCGAGAAGAAGAGATTCAAGTAGAGGTTCCATACGACGAGGAAGCAGAACAAAAGGAACAGAACGTGCTCATCTATATAAACGACGCCAATCATGAGATGAGTGAGGTCTTCCGGGAAGAGACAATTACAGAAGACACCACGGTAGAATTTACGTTAACGATTCCACCAGAAGAAGAAGCTTCCTATAAAGTGCAGCTGGGTGACGAAGTAATTGAGGAAAAAACGGTGCCATATGAAGAAGGTGAATAAATGGCAACAGGAAAGATAATAAAGGCATTAAGCGGATTTTATTATGTGCTCCATGATGGAACAGTTTACCAATGTCGAGGCAGAGGTGTGTTTAGGAAACGAAAGATTACACCGCTTGTTGGAGATCTTGTCGAGTTTAAAGCAGAAACGGTTGAAGAAGGCTATATTCTCGCTATTGAGGAAAGGCAGAATGAACTCGTTAGACCGCCGATATCCAATATTGATCAAGCTTTAATTGTAACATCTGCCGTTCATCCTGACTTTAACTCGTTGTTATTAGATCGATTCCTTGTCCTGATAGAGGCAAAACGAATTGAACCATTGATCGTTATTTCGAAATTGGATCAGGTGGCAGCTGATGTGTTACAAAAGATCGAAAACTATAAGAATTTATACGAAGAAGTAGGATATCGTGTTATCCTCTCCTCCGTTACGGATTCACAATCGATTGATCAGCTGCAGTCCCATTTAGCTGACCGGACGACCGTGATTGCCGGGCAGTCAGGGGTAGGGAAATCTTCGCTGCTGAATTCAATCGATCCCCGGCTGGCCATCGATACAGATGAAATTTCAGAAAGTCTAGGACGGGGCAAACATACAACACGTCACGTAGAGCTCTACGAAATTTCAGGAGGATTAGTTGCAGATACACCTGGATTTAGTTCATTGGAATTTGGCGGATTAGAGTTGGATCAATTAAGTGAATGTTTTCCTGAATTTGTTGCTGTTCAGGATGAGTGTAAATTCCGGGGCTGTCTTCACAATAAAGAGCCCAAATGTGCCGTGAAAACAGGAGTAGAGAACGGCACGATCGCTAAGCAGCGGTATGACCATTATTTACAATTCGTTGAAGAAATTCAAAATAGAAAGCCGAGGTATTAACATGACTAAGATTGCCCCATCGATCCTGGCATCAGACTTTGCTCAGTTAGGGTCAGAAATTCAAGATGTGGAACGTGGAGGAGCTGACTACATTCATGTCGATGTAATGGACGGTCATTTTGTTCCTAATATTACGATCGGACCACTGATTGTAGAAGCGATTCGGCCGACTACGACCTTACCGCTGGATGTGCATTTAATGATTGAAAACCCTGATGCTTATATTGGTGATTTTGCTAAGGCAGGATCAGATATTATTACTGTTCACCAGGAAACTTGTCCGCATTTACATCGAACGATACAACTTATTAAAAGCCACGGAGTAAAAGCGGGGGTAGTCATCAATCCTGCCACACCGGCAGAGTCTATTAAACAGATATTACAAGATGTGGACCTTGTGCTGCTTATGACCGTAAACCCTGGATTTGGCGGACAATCGTTCATTGAAAGTGTTGTTCCGAAAATCAAACAGATCGCCACATGGCGAAGCGAATTAGATCTTGAGTTTGAAATTGAGATTGATGGCGGGGTCAATAAAGACACAGCGCGAATTTGCACAGAAGCGGGTGCAGATGTACTGGTAGCAGGAAGTGCAGTATTTAAACAGGAAGATCGAGCAAACGCGATCACAGAAATTCGTCAATCTTTATAAATTGCAAGAAGCCAAAATGTGTGGTTCACTGCCGATATTTTGGCTTCTTTTTTTGAAGGTGGTAAGGTTATGAAGAAAGTAGCGATCGTTGCGGGCGGGCCAAAAGAATTCGTGCCAAATCTCTCAGAATATGATGAAAAAGGTATGCTCTGGATTGGGGCTGATCTTGGAGCCGAAGTGATCCTTGAGCAAAATGTGCGACTCGATATCGCTGTCGGTGATTTTGACTCAGTCAGCTCGGAGTCGTTGTTACGGATTAAAGAATCAGCAGGAAAAACAGATACCTACCCAAATGAAAAGAATGAAACAGATTTAGAAATTGCCATCCTCGAAGCTTTAAAGTATCAACCCGAGCATATTTTGCTCTTTGGAGTAACGGGCGGACGGCTTGATCATACGATGGTGAATACTCAAATGTTGTATCCCCTAGTAACAAAAGGTATTAAAGGCACTATTATTGATCAACAAAATCAAGTGGAATTAGTTAGGGAGGGGATGCATACACTGAAGAAGATCAGCCAATATCCATATGTATCCTTCTTGCCGGTAACGCTTGCGATCAAAGGATTAAGTTTGGAAGGGTTTTATTATCCGTTACAGGAGGCTCAGCTTTCTTATGGATCGACGCGCTGCATATCCAATCAATTGATTGAAGATAGAGGTACTTTTTCATTCACCGAAGGCATACTCTTAGTAATAAGAAGCCATGACGTTATCTAACGGAAGGGTTGCAAGGCGCACTAGCTTTACATTTTGAGGAGGGGGCTCATGAAATTCTATACGATTAAACTCCCGCGTTTTCTCGGAGGGTTTGTACGGGCTATCATTGGTACTTTTAAAAAAGAATAGCAAAAAAGCACCCTGTAATAGGGTGCTTTTTTGTTCCTGTCTTACTTAGACGCGCTCTACTTTACCTGATTTTAAATCACGTGCAGATACATAAACCTTTTTAGGTTTTCCATCCACGAGAATACGCACTTTTTGTACGTTAGCTTTAAATTGACGTTTATTAGCGTTCATAGCGTGTGAACGATTATTTCCAGAACGTGTGCGACGTCCTGAAACGACACATTTGCGTGACATATAAATCCCTCCTGTTACGATGCATAAATCATGAAATACTTACTTAATGTATCATAATAAACACGTAAATGCAATATAACTAAAGACAATATCAAGAATTTTATCTTGACAGACAGAAGCAATTGTTTCAAAGTATAGAAGGGGTTCTTGCAAGGATCTGCCTGCGAAGTATGAATTCTGTGATATAATGGGTGCACGAACATGGTGAGTATAAAGGAGGATTTAATATGTCCGTTGATCTTACTACTAAATATGGTCATATCACGATTAGTAACGAAGTCATTTCCACTGTAGCAGGTGGTGCTGCGGTCGAATGTTACGGAATTGTCGGCATGGCCACTAAAAATCAACTTCGAGATGGTCTTGCTGAAATGCTGCGTCGTGAGAATTTTTCAAGGGGCGTAGTTGTAAGACAGGAAGATGAACAGCTCCATATCGATATGTATATCATTGTAAGCTATGGAACGAAAATATCAGAAGTCGCACATAATGTTCAATCACAAGTGAAATACACATTAAATAAAACGGTAGGCTTATCAGTTAGTTCGGTAAATATTTTCATCCAAGGTGTAAGGGTGATCAGCGAATAAAGGCAGTCGTTAGTCAAAGGAGGAAGTAGCGTGACGTTACAAAAGTTAGATGGGACAACACTAGCAGAAATGATTCTGCAAGGTGCTCATCATCTTAAAAGCAACTCGCAGATGATTGATGCTTTAAATGTGTTTCCTGTTCCAGATGGAGATACCGGCACAAATATGAATTTGTCCATGTCCTCAGGGGCAGAAGAAGTGAAGAATGTTTCGGAAGATCATGCTGGTCTCGTTTCACAAGCGCTCGCAAAAGGTTTGTTAATGGGAGCACGGGGTAACTCGGGGGTGATTCTTTCTCAACTGTTCAGAGGGTTTTCTAAATCGTTGGAAGAGAAAGAAACGATCACGACAAAAGATTTTGCTGAAGCCCTTCAAGGTGGGGTGAACACGGCTTATAAAGCAGTTATGAAACCTGTCGAAGGTACGATTCTTACGGTTGCAAGAGAAACAGGAGAAGCATCTGTTACGTTAGCGGAACAGGAAGAAGAATTTCTGCCATTTATTCAGGGTGTAGTGGATGCAGCGCGTCAATCATTAAAAGGAACACCGGAATTGCTTCCCGTTTTAAAGGAAGTTGGAGTTGTAGATAGCGGTGGACAAGGCCTATTAACGATTTACGAAGGATTCCTAGCCAATTTAAAAGGTGAAGAAATGCCTGAACACAGTACGATGAACTCCATGGGAGAAATGGTGAACGCTGAACATCATAAACTAGCCCAGGACTTTATGGATACAGAAGATATTGAATATGGGTATTGTACAGAGTTCATGGTCAAGTTTGAAGAAGAAAAGCTGGCCGACAAACCTTACAAAGAAGAAGATTTTCGCAACGTATTAAGTGAACACGGCGATTCCTTACTTGTTGTATCAGACGAAGAATTGATCAAAGTCCATATCCACACAGAGCATCCAGGCAATGCTCTTAATTTGGGTCAGCAATACGGCAGTTTAGTGAATATGAAGATCGAGAATATGCGAGAACAGCATACGTCAATCGTGGGCGATAAAAAGCAATCCAAAGCTAAAAAGAAAGCTGAGTACGGCATCGTAACAGTAGCTATGGGAGAAGGTATGAAGAAATTGTTTGAGAGCCTTGGCGCCAGTGTTGTCATTCAAGGCGGGCAGACGATGAACCCAAGCACAAAAGATATTTCAGATGCTATTGTGGAAGCTCATGCTGACAACGTACTCATTTTGCCTAACAATAAAAACATTACGATGGCGGCCGAACAGGCAGCTGAATTAGCTGAGGTGAATGCAGCAGTTGTGGCATCGAAAACGATACCCCAGGGGATCAGTGCCTTACTTGGGTTTAATCCAGAAGCAGATCTGGCTGCGAATCAGGAAGAAATGTCTTCCTTAATGTCCCAGGTGAAGTCAGGACAAATCACCTATGCGGTCAGGGACACGCAAATCGATGGCCTTTCGATAGAAAAAGGACATTTTATGGGGATATATGAAGGGAAAATCTCGTCTGCCCAAAAGGACAAGTTAGATACAGCTAAGGCTCTGTTAAGAGAAATGATTGATGATGAAGAGGACGAGATCGTAACCATCATCAGTGGTGAGGAAGCGAATGAGGCAGAGGTTAAAGCCTTAGAAGATTATTTAGAGGAAAACTTCGAGGATGTGGAAGTAGAAATTCATCGAGGTGACCAGCCTATCTATTCTTTTATTTTTTCAGTTGAATAAAGAACAAAAGCGGAGCCGCTCCCTATGCGGCTCCGCTTTTTCTGTGGTCCTAGATTCTAAGGCTATTAAAGGATAGGCCTTATCGTTACAAGTTATTCCATTTTGTATGGGGAACTGTTCTATAATACAGTGCACCTCATAGATACAGGCAATTGTAGTATCTCTATAATGCTTAGATTTAAACCAATGAGCAATTAGGGGAAACGTTAGAATCATTCTGTGTCTTTTCTTTTCGTAAGTCTTCGTTTATCTACTGTTCCTGGCGGTTGTTCTAACCATCCGTTTTGAACCATGATGTCGGCTCCATCTTTGGCAAAACGGGCAATTTCTAATGATAGACGTTCATAATTTATCATAAGGTCGTTTCTTTGACTAGCAGCTGCTGCGGTTGCGTAGTTTCCCGTACCAGCACTACTTAACAAACTCATATGAAATAGGCTTAGTTTATCTGAGAAAGGTGGCGTAGTTGAATTCGAAATACTAACATCAGATGAAGCAGGTGGCTGTATATCGTTATTAATAAGAGCTTTCGTGAAAATTTGAACATGTTTTTTTGCAATGTCAGCTCCTCTGAACATCCAATTTTGAACCTGTTCATTCGGTGATGTTTGAGCAAAGCTGAGGGCTAGTTTAGTTCCTATAACGTTGGTTTGAGTATTCATGAACAAATGGGATATTTCAATTGTGTTTAGTGATCGTTGCTTGCCAAGTGAGGGAAACCCATTGAAATATTTTCTTGAGTCTACAAAGTCTGTTGTTGTTGGATATGCAATATAAGGTGCTCTTACAAATAATCCTTTTGAGAGAAGTGCTTCCGAGCTATTGTCGTATAAATCTGACGTTTCTTGCAGTCCCTCCATGAAATAGGCTCTTATATCTTTTCGGGCACTCATGGAAATAAAGCTACTGTAGGCAAGGAGTCCAACCTTAGCCATATGATTAATGTAATTTAGCATGAACATGTCTGTATAAAGCCTTGGGGCATTTAGATTTAAATCATGTTCTTTTGTAAAACCTGTTGGTATGGGGATACCCTCATCCCGGAAAATGGTAGTTAATTTTTCAATATGTTTAGTCGAAAGATTATAAGTAAATTGTGCGACAGACCGAATTTCCTCATCTTCTACATGTTTTAAAAAATAATGTAAGACACATTTGGACATACTATCATTCATGTAACCAGACCAAATAGAAGCTAATTCAGAAGAGGTTAGCTTAGCTCGAGTATTAGTCATCATTAAATACCTCCTACGAATAAATTTTTAGTGTTAAATTTATTGTTTACAAAAAAAGGTATATTATGATGGCAAAAGCCAGGGGAAACTTTCCTTGGCTCTTTTTGTTTTTTGTACAAGCTAATCTAATTAAGAAATTATTTGAAAAAAGGCAATGGGGGGGGAACCTTTCTCCATTGCCTTTTCCCCTATATTAGACCGCTTCGACCCAGCCGGCTGTAACAACAGCTTGTGGACGGTCATTAACGTTCATTAACGTTCATTTTTTGTAGGATGTTGCTCACATGGTTTTTAACCTTGAGTACCCTTTTCCAGGGCATGGGTTACGTAGCTTTGATCATACCCGTTTCTGATCAACTCCTGAAAAAAGAATATTTATTGGGGGTGTAGTAAATTCTACTGATAGTATTCTTGAATTGAAATAACAGAGTAGGTGTATCTTACGGCCAGTCACCTTAAAGCTATGAGGAGTGAAATTATGACACCAAGAAATATACCATTAGTGTCCAGCGAGCTTGGAACTCTTTGGATTGTTTATCAAAAAAAGAGTATGATGGTAGAAGTAACCAATCACTTTTTAAAAAATTGTGAGGAGCCCGAAGCTAAAGAAATACTGCAAACTTTTAACAAAGAGGAAAGGAATCTTGTTCAGGAAATAGCCGGGATTTTCAGGGTAGAAGGGGCAAGTGTTCCAATTGGGTTTACGGAGAATGATGTCAATTATAAGGCTCCCCAACTGTATGATGATATTTTTCAAATCATGTATTTACGTATGATGATGAAAATTGCTACAGGAATTCACGCCTTACATTTAAGTATGACCTATCGAAGGGATATTATGGATTTATACAGAAGATGCTCAGAGTTTGCGGAGGATTTCTGCGAAAAAACAACACAATATTTGCTGGCTAAAGGTGTGCTTCCTAAATCACCTAGTGTGAACATGCCCAATCATGCCGAATTTGCGGAAGGGAAAGATTATCGTCAAGGATTTCAACTAAAAGGTCATAAAAGGACCATAAATACTGTCGAAGTTGCTTATCTCTATCAAGCGATTGAAGCAAACGTTACAGGGATGAAATTAATGACAGGTTTTTCCCAGGTAGCTGAAAAAAAGGACGCTCGAAATTACTTCTTCAAAGGAAAAGAATTGTCCAAATCGATCACCTCCAAATTTAGTGAGATTCTGTTAGAAAGCGACATCATGGTTCCGTCTACGTCAGCAGGATTGGTTACGGAATCTACAATCTCTCCCTTCTCCGATAAGCTTATGATGTATAATACGTCTATTTTAAATAGCTTTGGTTTAGGCAGCAATGCTTTGGGGACATCATTCAGTCTTAGAAAAGATTTGCCATTAAAGATGGTAACGACAGCTAAAGATATTTTCGAGTTTGCAAATGAAGGAGGGGACCTGATGGCTAAACATGGATGGTTGGAGGAACCGCCTCAAATGGAAGATAGGACTCGATTATCAAAAGGGAAAAGTAAGTAAGGAGTGTACTGCCCGTGAACTAATACTATTGTAGCAAACAAATATTCTCTCCGACGAAACCATTTGCCAGGAAGGGTAGTATTTTATAGTTTTAGTTTGTTTCAAATAGGAAATAATTGAGTCAATTTTTATGACCGCTTTTGTACTTATTTTTGCGTAAACATAAAAAAGGATCCCCCATATAGTAGGGACTACATGGGGGATCCTTTTGAAAGAGTCCTTCAAGTGTAAGGAACGGGGAACTTTTATACAATTTACCGTAATGGACCCAAGTATTTAACTTATAGTTCGCCGTTGCTGTCTTTCAATTAATGCCCGAGTGATCGCATGATAAATTCAAGGAGAAAGATCATGGCTATACATACAACCGGTGTGGTTAATTCCCGCTGCTTTCCGATCGCAAACTTCACGATAGGATAGGCAATGAACCCGAAGGCCATACCGTCTGCAATCGAATAGGTGAACGGAATCATCACAATGATTAAAAAGGCTGGCATTGCTTCAGATAGATTGTCCAATGGGATTTCCTTAATGTTTTGGACCATCAACGCGCCAACGATAATTAAGATAGGACTGATGGCGGTAGCAGGAACCATTGAAATCCATGGGATCAGCAGCAATGTTGCCAGGAACAGCACCGCCATCGTCAGACTTGAGCGGCCCGATTTACCTCCAGATGCAATAACAGCAGCACTTTCAGCCGAAGAAACTGTTGGAGAAGTTCCAAAAAATCCGCTTGCGAGTGCAGAAAATGCTGAAGCTTGATAAGCTTTTTTAAACTTATCGTCCTGTTTTAACATCGACAGTTGTCCATGAATCAAACCCATATTTTCAAAAATGAGTACAATCGTTAATGGAAATACCGCCATCCAAAAGCTGAATTCTGTAATTCCGCTGAATGAAGGCATCATAATCCATTCTTGATCCGCTAAGGACAGTGAAGGTCCAGGTGCATTTAATAAGCCGGTGAAGTGTGCGATAAGCGTGCCGATAATCATCGTGATCAGAAAGTTGCCAGGAACGTTTTTAGCAAAAAGAAAAACGGCAATAAATAAGGTTAGTAAACTCGTGATCACAAGAGCGGAAGACGGATTACCTAAAGTAATCAGTGAATGCTCACCACGGACAACGAGGCCGCCTTTTTCTAAGCCGATTAAAGTCAAAAACATCCCGAGACCTACAGTGACTGCATGCTTTAATGATTCAGGAATAGCCGTTTTCAACCAATCTCCTAAACGCGTGAAAGCAGTCAATAGGAAGATCAATCCGGCTACAAGGATGACAGCCAGCCCTTCCTGAAAAGGGATCCCGCTGCCTTCGACAATCGAATAAGCAAATAAAGCATTTACTCCCATACCGGGAATGAGTACCATAGGTGCATTGGCATATAAAGCCATGATCAAACAGCCTGCAGCGCTTGCTAGAATGGTAGCCACCATGCCTTGCTCTAATGGCAGACCTGCCGTAGACAGAATCTGGCTGTTTACCGCAACAATATAAACGGTGGTAAAATAGCCAATTAAGCCCGCCAACAAGTCTTGACGCAAGCCGAGCCTGTGATTATGCTTGTTAAGCATAGACAATCGCCTCTATGAAATTATCCCTCTCCCACCCGGTTACCGTGTAACCCACAAGGAATTATTATACTCTTCTCCCGCTCAAGAATCAATTCATTTTTTATTATAAATGGTACAAATGAGCTCAATGTGATAGAATAAATGGGGTTAAATTTGTAAAAGTAAGCGTTTTCCCGTTAAAATAGAAGAGAGTATCAGAGGGGGATGGTGATAGAATGAAGTTTAGATCAGTGTTTGATATAATTGGTCCTGTTATGATTGGACCCTCTAGCTCCCATACAGCTGGAGCAGCCCGGATTGGACGTGCTGCCAGACATTTATTTGGCCGGGAGCCAAAATATGCAACTATTCATTTATATGGTTCATTTAAAGATACGTATAAAGGTCATGGAACTGATGTGGCTATTATTGGCGGATTACTAGATTACGATACAGATGATACAAGAATAAGTGCGGCCTTGGATACAGCCCGTGAAAAAGGGATGAAGGTCCAATTTATTGAAGAAGAAGAGCAAATGGATCACCCGAATACGGCGCGTATTAAAATTGGAGATGAACAAGATGAGATTGAACTTGTCGGGATATCAATCGGCGGGGGAAAAGCTGAGATTACTGAGCTTAATGGTTTTGAGCTGAGGCTTTCCGGAAGCCACCCGGCCATCTTGCTTATTCATAACGATCGATATGGGGCGATTGCCTCGGCAACAACCATACTAGCCAGTCACGAAATTAATATCGGCCGTATGGAAGTGTCCAGAAAAGGTGAGGGCGAACAGGCATTGATGGTGATTGAAGTAGATCAAAATATTGATGTTTCTATACTAAGCGAATTAGAACGAGCTGACCATATTACCCAGGTCGCTAAAATATCAGACTAACCTAGAGAAAGGGGTAGTACTTTGTTTAAAAACGTTGCAGAGCTAATACAAATTGCAGAAAGTAAAGGCGAAAAAATTTCTGAGGTTATGATTCAGCAAGAAATGGAAGTGAAGCAGGTATCCAGGGAAGAAATTTTTTCGCAAATGGAACGAAATCTTGCTGTCATGGAAGAAGCAGTGGAGGATGGACTGAAAGGGGTGGAATCACATAGTGGATTAACCGGCGGGGATGCTGTTTTAGTTCAAAACTATATGAGAGACCATGAGCCACTTTCCGGAAACTTATTGATGGATGCAGTTAGTAAGGCTGTCGCTACCAATGAAGTGAATGCTGCAATGGGGACGATTTGCGCTACCCCAACAGCGGGGAGTGCCGGCTGTGTGCCAGGAACATTGTTTGCTGTGAAAAATAAATTAAATCCCACTCGCGAACAGATGGTCCGTTTTCTATTCACCTCTGGTGCATTCGGCTTTGTTGTGGCGAACAATGCTTCTATCTCCGGTGCAGCGGGTGGCTGTCAGGCAGAAGTTGGTTCAGCTGCCGGAATGGCATCAGCTGCGATTGTAGAAATGGCTGGAGGAACCCCGGCACAATCTGCTGAGGCGATGGCGATTACGCTTAAGAATATGCTAGGCCTCATCTGTGATCCTGTAGCTGGATTAGTAGAAGTTCCCTGTGTGAAAAGGAACGCGATGGGCGCAACGAATGCAATCGTATCTGCGGATATGGCACTTGCAGGTGTTACGAGCCGCATCCCTTGTGATGAAGTCATCGATGCCATGCATAAAGTCGGCCAGCGTATGCCGACAGCTTTTCGCGAAACGGCTCAAGGTGGACTTGCTGCTACGCCGACAGGTAAGCAGCTTGAGGCCAAAGTGTATGGCATTCCGCTTGAGAAAGAGTGAGTTCGATGTTGAGTGAATCTATAAGTGAAGTAAAAGGTGTAGGTGAAAAGCTCCAAGCTCATTTGAATGAGCTTGGACTTTTTACAATTGAAGATTTGTTATTCTATTTTCCTTACCGTTATGATACGTATGAAATCAAGCCGCTAACCGAACTGGTTCATAATGAGAAGGCGACCATTGAAGGAGTTCTGACGGCAGAACCCGCTGTAAATTTTTACGGAAAAAAGAAATCCCGTTTAACGATGACATTACAAGTGGAGCAATTTGCGGTGAAAGCTGTTATGTTTAATCGGGCTTTTGCTAAAAAGCAACTACATAAAGGCGATACCATTACGGTCACTGGTAAGTGGGATCAGCACCGTTTGCAAATTACAGTGAGTCAATTTAAAAAAGGGGAAGCTAAAAGTCAGGATCCGATTCAGCCGGTTTACACGTTGAAAGAAAGTGTAACGTTGAAGACGTTAAGAAAAGTGATAAAAGCAGCCCTTGATGAGCATGCAGACGAAGTTGAAGAAATTTTGCCCGAAGAAACGTTGCTTACCTATAAACTTCCGGACCGCAGGCAGGCGCTGATGCAAATGCATTACCCTGAAAGCCGAATCATGCTCAAGCATGCGAAAAGACGGTTCATTTATGAGGAATTTCTCGTATTTCAATTGAAAATGCAGCTGCTGAGAAAACTGCATCGCGAGTCTACCAAAGGGAACGCACAAAACTATGATAATGACAAGTTAACCGACTTTGTACAGGGGCTTCCTTTTAAACTGACAGCTGCACAAAAACGATCGCTGGCGGAGATCTTAAAGGATATGAAGAATCCTTACCGTATGAACAGGCTTCTGCAAGGGGATGTTGGGTCAGGAAAAACAGCCGTTGCAGCGATTGCTTTATATGCTTCGATTACGACAGGGAAGCAAGGTGCCTTGATGGTGCCGACTGAAATTCTTGCTGAACAGCATTATCATTCGCTAAGTGAAATGTTCGCCGGCAGAGCCCGGGTTGTATTGTTGACAGGTTCTCTGAAAGGTAAAAAACGTAAAGAAATTCTGCAGTCCATTAAGGCCCACGAAGTGGATATCATTGTGGGAACACATGCCTTGATCCAGGAGGAAGTCGATTTTAACGAGCTGGGCTTTGTGATTGTAGACGAGCAGCACCGCTTCGGTGTTAACCAACGCCGTGCGTTAAGGGGAAAAGGCTTGAATCCAGATGTATTGTTCATGACGGCAACACCGATTCCGAGAACCCTGGCCATTACGGCGTTTGGTGATATGGACGTGTCGGTGATTGATGAAATGCCGGCTGGGCGAAAACCAATTGAAACCTACTGGATCAAAGGTGGAATGACGGACCGTCTGCTCGGTTTTATTGAAAAAGTGGTCACGATTGGCCAGCAGGCCTATGTTATTTGTCCATTAATTGAGGAATCTGATCAGTTAGACATTCAAAATGCGGTTGATTTATATCAGCAAATTGCTGAAGTTTACGAACCTAATATTTCAGTGGGTCTCATGCATGGACGTCTTCATAATGAAGAAAAAGAAGAAGTTATGAAGCGTTTCGCGGAAAATGAATTGCAAGTGCTCGTGTCAACGACAGTCGTTGAAGTAGGGGTGAATGTTCCCAATGCAACTGTGATGGTGATTCATGACGCGGAACGATTTGGACTTTCTCAACTTCATCAACTGCGTGGCCGTGTCGGTCGAGGAAGTGAACAAAGTTATTGTATTTTACTCGCTGATCCTAAAGGTGACGTAGGCAAAGAGCGGATGCGGATTATGACAGAAACGAATGATGGCTTTGAGTTGTCTGAGCAGGATTTAAAACTAAGAGGGCCTGGAGACTTTTTTGGCAGAAAACAAAGCGGCCTGCCTGAATTTAAAGTGGGCGACATGGTTCATGACTATCGAGCTCTTGAAACGGCCAGAGTAGACGCAGCTGAAATAATAGCGAACGGTTCGTTAGTTCATGATGAACAATTTAAGCCGTTGAAAGCGATCATTGAGCAAGATGAGCATATCAGCGGTGAGATCCTTGATTGAGGCTGGGACATAACTAAACTTCTTGAATGAAAAGACAAGCGATGTGCTGTTTAAGCGAAGTATATTTTCGTAGCGTGTTATAGGACCAATCATAGCTTTTTACTTAGTTCGGAATTTCATTTGATAAAAACGCTTTCGTTCCAGCCTCGTCGTGTCAACCGGGAAAGCTTGCACTTTTGTTCTGTTGTATGTTTTTATCGTTTCCTCGAACAATATAGGGAAACTATTGCGTAATTGATTCAGGTATTATATATTACTGTTAGTACCTAGTCATAAAATTTGTGACAATCGAACGGTGGGAACGTGATGAAACGTACGAAACAGATGAGGCAAAGTGAATTAAAGGCAACCATTGACGCCACTCCATTCATTACTGATGAAGCGTTGGCGAACCAATTTGGAGTAAGTATTCAGACCATTCGTCTCGACCGGATGGAGTTATCTATTCCTGAATTGAGAGAACGGATCAAATCTGTAGCTACCCAGGAATGGAACGAAACCGTGAAGGCTCTTCCAATTGAGGAAGTCATTGGAGAAGTGGTCGATTTGGAACTTGATCAACGTGCCATTTCCATTATGGATATTAAATCAGAACATGTTTTCTCAAGGAATCACATTGCCCGCGGGCATCATTTATTTGCCCAGGCCAATTCCCTTGCTGTAGCCGTAATTGATGACGAGCTGGCGCTAACAGCTGAATCGAGGATACGCTTTATGCGACAAGTTAAGCAAGGGGAGCGTGTTATAGCAAAAGCATTCGTCCGAGGCGATGGTGATAAAGGGCGCACGCTCGTGGATGTTCACAGCTATGTTGAGAATGAGGAAGTGTTCGCAGGTACATTTGAAATGTTTCGTCAGCAAGAGTCGAAGGAGTGAAGTAAGCAATGAAACTAGCCATAGATGCTATGGGCGGAGATCATGCTCCTGAGTCGATCGTCAAGGGAGCGGTGCTAGCCGTTTCTAAGATTGATGATCTGTCCATAACCTTGATAGGTGATGAAAAACAAATCAATCCTTTACTAGGTGACACAGCAAATATTTCCGTTATACATACAGAGGAAAAAATTACATCAGATGATGAGCCTGTTAAAGCAGTTCGCAGAAAAAAGACGGCCTCAATGGTCTTGACGGCAAAAGAAGTAAGTGAAGGCAGAGCTGATGGATGTATATCAGCCGGCAATACAGGCGCGCTCATGAGTGCGGGTTTATTTATCGTCGGCAGAATGAAAGGAATTGAACGACCAGCATTAAGTCCCACGCTTCCTACAGAAGATGGCAAAGGCTTTCTTCTGCTTGATGTGGGTGCCAATGTGGATGCAAAATCCAACCATTTATTGCAATACGCGATCATGGGTTCTATCTACAGTGAAAAAGTTCGTGACATCTCCCAGCCAAGAGTAGGGTTGTTGAATGTAGGGACAGAAGATGGAAAAGGAAGCGAATTAACAAAGCAGGTGTTCAAGCTGCTCTCAGACGCACCGATTAATTTTATCGGCAACGTGGAAGCCAGAGATTTATTAACGGGTGTCGCTGACGTAGTCGTGACCGATGGATTTACAGGAAACGTAACACTAAAAACACTTGAGGGAACGGCCATGACGATGTTCTCAATGATGAAGAAAACATTTATGTCCAGCTTTAAAACGAAGCTTGCTGCAGGACTTGTTAAAAACGATTTAAAACAGTTAAAGGACCAGCTGGATTACTCGGAGTACGGAGGTGCGGGCTTGTTTGGTCTGGCTGCACCTGTCATAAAAGCTCACGGTTCTTCTAATGAACGGGCTGTTTACAATGCGGTTCGACAAGCATGTGAAATGATCGAACGAAATGTGTCCACAACAATCGCTGGCACGATGAAAGAACTTCAAGCGAAGGAGGATAACGAATGAAACGTATAGCGTATATTTTCCCTGGTCAAGGCTCTCAGGAGGTTGGCATGGGGCAGGACATGTACGAAAATTACCCCCAAGTAAAAGAACTATTCGACGCAGCTGATGAGGCATTAGGTTATTCACTGACATCCTTAATGTTTGAAGGACCAGCTGAAGAGTTAACGAAAACCGAAAATGCACAGCCAGCACTGTTGTTAAATAGTGTTGCCATTGCAAAGGTGTTAGAGGGAGAGGGCGTTAACCCAGCCATGACAGCTGGTCACAGTTTAGGAGAATACAGCGCCTTAGTCAGTGCTGGTGCCCTTGATGCGATTGACGCAGTTAAACTTGTTCATACACGTGGTCAATTAATGGAAGAAGCCTATCCGACAGGGTTAGGAGCCATGGCAGCCGTTCTTGGTTTGGAAAAAGAGGAAATTGAACGTGTTTTAGCGAAAATAGATCACGATCAGCCTGTTGATTTAGCCAACATCAATTGCCCTGGCCAAATTGTGATCGCCGGTACATCAGACGGCGTAAAACAAGCTTCTGAACAGTTGCAAGAAGCAGGGGCAAAGCGCGTGTTGCCCCTTAACGTCAGCGGTCCTTTTCATTCAAGATTAATGAAGCCGGCTAGTGAAAGTCTGGCGAATTCCCTTGCGAAGACTCAGCTGCATGACGCTGAAATTCCGGTGTACGCAAACGTATCGGCAGAAGCTGTTACAGATGCCAGTAAGATTCAAACTTTATTAGTGGAACAGCTGTATTCCCCTGTTCGCTTTCAGGAAATTCTCGAACAATTTGTTGAAGAAGACATCGACGCAATTGTAGAAGTCGGGCACGGCAAAGTATTAAGTGGTCTCGTGAGAAAAGTAAAACGTAGAATGAAGACATTTGCGATCGGTGACCCGGAATCAGCAACTTCATTTTTAGAATGGTATAAGGAGGATTCATAATGCTTCATGAACAAGTTGCACTCGTCACGGGGGCTTCACGTGGAATTGGCCGGGCTATTGCCCTTGAGCTGGCTCAAAGCGGAGCAAAAGTTGCTGTGAATTATGCGGGCAGTGAGGATCGAGCAGACGCTGTTGTTCAAGAAATTAAAGATAACGGCGGTGAAGCGATTAAAATTCAAGCCAACGTTTCTCAAGGGGACGATGTCAGCCGAATGGTGAAGACAGTAGTCGAAGAATTTGGCCGCTTGGATATTTTAGTGAACAATGCTGGAATTACGAAAGACAATCTGCTGATGCGTATGAAGGAACAGGAATTTGATGATGTAATCGACACCAACTTAAAAGGCGTTTTTATGTGTACAAAAGGCGTAACGAGACAGATGATGAAGCAGAAGTTTGGCCGGATTATTAATATTTCCTCTATCGTTGGGGTTTCAGGTAATCCGGGACAAGCCAACTATGTAGCTGCTAAAGCAGGCGTCATTGGATTAACTAAATCAAACGCCAAGGAACTGGCTTCACGTAATATTACGGTGAATGCCGTGGCTCCTGGCTATATTACAACAGATATGACCGATCAGCTTACAGATGAGCAGCGTGAACAAATGCTTGCTTTGATTCCTCTCAACCGGTTAGGCGAAGGAGCGGACGTTGCTCGAGCTGTACGTTTCCTCGCTTCAGGTGACGCTGCCTATATTACAGGGCAAACACTTCACGTTGATGGCGGTATGGTCATGTAAATTGATCTGGTTTCTGTAAGGGAAATCTACTATAATAACTGAAGGGAGGTGAAGTTCCTATGGCAGAAACATTTGATCGCGTTAAACAAATCATTGTCGATCGTCTCGATGCAGACGAATCTAAAGTAACAATGGAAGCTTCCTTCAAAGAAGATCTAGAAGCAGACTCTCTTGACGTAGTAGAATTAGTAATGGAGCTAGAAGATGAGTTTGATATGGAAATCTCTGATGAAGAAGCTGAAAAAATCAATACGGTTGGCGACGCTGTGAATTACATAAACAGTGTGTCCTAACTATTGAATAGCTGCCTGTTTTTCAGGCAGCCTTTCCTATATTGATAAATTACAAAAAGGACAAGGTGACGTATGGAGGATTTTCCCAGTTTTCAAGCTAAAATTAGCCAACAATTTGAAAATCTCTCGTTGCTGGAACAAGCTTTTACCCATTCATCCTATGTGAATGAGCATCGCAAAACGGACCGTGAAGATAATGAGCGGCTTGAATTTCTAGGAGATGCAGTCCTGGAATTGGGGGTGTCTCAATATTTATATAAAGAATTTCCGAACAAGCCTGAAGGAGAATTAACGAAACTGAGGGCATCGATTGTTTGTGAAGCTTCACTCGTCAAATTTGCAAATGATTTAAATTTTCAAGATTTAATCTTGCTCGGTAAAGGGGAAGAAATGACTGGAGGACGCAATCGGCCTGCCTTATTGGCTGATGTATTCGAAGCATTCATAGGTGCTCTATACCTAGATAAAGGCTTTGATCAAGTCGTTCGTTTTCTTGAAAATTACGTTTACCCCAAGATTAAAGAGGGTGCTTTTTCTCATGCGATGGATTATAAAAGTCAACTCCAAGAATTCATTCAACGAGACCGAAACAGTCGAATAGAGTATGAAATTGTTGAAGAAAGAGGGCCGGCACACAGCCGAGAGTTTGTAGCCCATGTCCGGATCCAGAGTGAGAATGCTGGGGTCGGCATTGGACGTACGAAGAAAGAAGCAGAACAAAAAGCGGCTCAGCAGGCACTGGTAAATCAAGGGGCTCTGTAAAAAAGACGGCCAGATGATCATTCATCTGAACCGTCTTTTTTTACGGCCCCTTTAGTGAGTGACAGGATCACGTTATCTGTCTTTGGTATGACGCCTTCTATTTGCGATATTGGCCTAGTTCCTGAACGAATGCCTGGATTTCAGAAACGCTTAACTGGCCTTTCATTTCTACAATGTCGTGCAATGATTTAATTTCGTCATATTTGTTTAGATCGTAATCTTCAGGGTCCATAAGGGAACGGTTTACAACTTGTAACCGATCCGCCATATCATTTATGATAATGTTTAAATTATCCTGTGTAGGTTCTTGTAAACTCAAAACGCATCCTCCTTCATCGTCTCTTAAATTTTACTATGTATTATCATAAAATAAATTCTATCATTTTAAAACCCTTGACAATGTATTTACTCATATCAAGTGAGGTTCAGCATTTGTACAAATGGAGGGTTCCAACCTTCTTGGCTTTGCCTCCATATCTACCGCTCCGCAGCAGACTATGATAAAATGAATAAGTTGAAATTTAGGTTAGTTCTTAATACAAGAGGCGACTACAAGCTTCGTAAGCTCGAGTTTCAGCTCACCTGCCAGAACTCCCTTCTAGGCGGCGATGTTGAATACTAGGGGTCCGACGCTTTTGTATATTATTAAACAGGAGGATGAGTATGTTCCTCAAACGTCTGGATACAGTAGGATTTAAATCATTTGCCGAGCGTGTAACAGTAGACTTCGTTTCAGGAGTCACTTCTGTTGTCGGTCCAAATGGAAGTGGGAAAAGTAATATAACAGATGCGATCCGCTGGGTACTCGGTGAACAATCTGCCCGATCATTGCGCGGGGCAAAAATGGAAGATATCATTTTTGCCGGAAGTGATACGAGGAAAGCGCTAAATATGGCGGAAGTCACCTTAACGTTAAATAACGAACATCATACGTTACCACTTGATTATCAGGAAGTTAGTGTAACGCGACGAGTATATCGTTCAGGAGAAAGTGAATTTTATATAAATAATCAAACATGCCGTCTAAAGGACATTGTCGATTTATTTATGGATTCCGGACTCGGCAGAGAAGCATTCTCGATTATTAGTCAAGGAAAAGTCGAAGAAATTCTCAGCTCTAAACCCGAAGAGCGCCGCTCCATCTTTGAAGAAGCGGCCGGGGTGTTAAAGTATAAACAAAGGAAAAAGAAGGCTGAACATAAGCTTTTTGAGACACAAGAAAACCTTAATCGAGTAGAAGATATTATCCATGAGATTGATGGACAGTTGGAGCCACTGAAGGAGCAAGCATCCGTTGCGAAAGACTATTTAGAGAAAAAAGACGAGTTGAAGCACGTAGAGATTGCTTTACTCGTTACTCAAATTGAAAACCTTCATGAAGAGTGGCAGGGGCTTCTCGATCAATTGGAGGAAGTGAAACACGAGGAAGGCGAATTAAAGGCTGATGTAGACAAGAGAGCAGCTTCGATAAGTAAGAAGCGTGAAAACATGGAAGCTTTAGAAGAATCAATCGAAGACCTGCAGGAAACGTTGTTAGTACTTACGCGCGAATTGGAAAATTTAGAAGGTAAAAAAGAGTTAATGAAGGAGCGCCATAAACATTACTCTGAAAACAAGACGAAATTAACATCAGAATATGAAGAACTAACTTCACAGCTTGAAGTCGTAAAGCAAAAGGCGCAAGCTGAAACGAATAAATTAAAGACATTCCGGCAAAATCGTAAAGAAACCAAAGCGAATCTCAAACAGGCAAAAGAAGCTCTGCATCAAGGTGTAGAAGATATCGAAGCTGAAGTTGAGGATTGTAAAAGTGATTATATTGATTTATTAAACAAACAGGCTGCCAAACGTAATGAGCAGCAAACCCTAGAGCAGCAGCTCGTCCAGCTATCTAATAAAAAAGGAGTTCAGCAAGGGAAGTTTCAAGAGTTGTCAGACGAAAGGGCTGCCGTTGAGAGTTCCTTAAAAGACCGTCATCATAAGCTGGAAACAGCCAGTCAGAACCGGCAGGACTTAGACCAGGAACTAAAAACACTTGATGATCAAATTAAAAAAGATGATCAGGCTTATCAGGAATGGCAGCAAAAGCTTTATCAGGGGTACCAATACTTAGAAAAAATGCGCTCTAAAAAGGAAATGCTTGAAGAGATGAAAGAAGATTACTCTGGCTATTTCCACGGTGTGCGCGAAGTGCTGAAGGCAAGAGAAAAACAGCTTATCCACGGTGTGGAAGGTGCTGTTCTTGAAGTCATTGACATTCCAGTAAACTATTTAACGGCCATTGAAACCGCTCTGGGTGCCCAAGCCCAGCATGTCATCGTGCAGGATGAGAAAGCAGGACGGCAGGCGATTCATTGGCTGAAACAAAATAATAAAGGACGGGCAACTTTTCTTCCACTAACAACCATTCAGCCTCGTTCCATTTACGGACAGGCGGCTAACAAGTTATCAGGGGAGGAAGGTTTTGTCGGTGTTGCCTCCGAGCTGATCCAGTTTGATACTCGTTATGAAAAGGTAATTCAACACTTATTAGGTCATATTGTGATCGCGACAAATCTGGAGCAAGCGAATAAGATTGCCAATGCAGTTAATCGCAAATATAGGATTGTCACCCTTGAGGGAGACGTGGTAAATCCAGGCGGATCAATGTCAGGCGGGGCTCAAAAGAAATCTAACCAATCACTTTTTACAAGAGAAAAAGAACTACAGGAGTTAACAGAGAAAATTGCGTCTTTTGATGCAAAAGCAAGAAATGTCGAAGAAAAGGTAAAGCGGCTGAAAGACCAGCTCACTTCAAATACTGAGAAGAGAGAACAAGTAAAGGAACATTCTATTTCTTCGCGAAATGCTGAGTATGAAGAGCAATCAGCTGTTAGAGAGCTGCAAGTAAAAGTTGGTCATTTAAATGATCAGCTGCAATTATATGATCAGGATCAATCACAATTTAACCAAGATCAATCACAGGCAAATGAGCGGTTAAGCACGTTGACAGAAGAATTAACTTCTCTCAATAAACAGCTGGAAAGCCTGCAAGAGCGAATCGATCATTTGAATGCTGCTAAAGATCAACAGCAGGAGGATGAAGCCAACCAGAAGGAACGTTATCAGAACTTGCAAATCAAACTTGCAGAACAAGATTCAGCTGTTGAGAATCAAAAAGAAAAAGCAGAGCGACTACAGGCAGACTTGCAGTCGGTGCAAGATCAACTGGCAAAAAACCGCCATTCTTACCAGCAGCTCGTGGAAGTTGTGGATTCTAATCAATCAGAAGAAGACATTATGGAAGACATTGAAAAGTCAAAAATAAGAAAAGAAACAACGTCTGCACTGATTCAGGAGCGCAGGGAAGAGAGAAATCAATTAGCTCAGTCTGTTCATCAGGAAGAACAAACACAGAAAGAAATCCAGCGCAGACATCAAAATTACCTTCAAGATATCCAGCAGAAGGAAGTCAAAGTAAATCGGCTTGATGTAGAGCTTGAGAATTTGCTGAATTATTTGCAGGACGAATACGTGATAACGTTTGAGAAAGCAAAAAACGATTATCAAGGTGTCGAGGATGTCCAGTCAGCTTCTACGCGTGTAAAATTAATTAAGCGGGCCATCGAAGAGTTAGGGACGGTTAATCTTGGAGCTATTGATGAGTACGATCGAATTGTGGAACGCTACGATTTCCTAACAGGACAGCAGGCAGATTTGCTGCAGGCTAAGGAAACTCTTCATTCAATTATTTATGAAATGGATAGTGAGATGGAGCGCCGGTTTGAAGAGACGTTCACGAAGATCCGAGCTCAATTTGGTGACGTATTTAAAGAATTATTCGGCGGCGGAAAGGCAGATCTGCAGTTAACACAGCCTGATAATATGCTTGAAACGGGTGTAGATATCGTAGCCCAGCCCCCTGGAAAGAAACTGCAAAATCTCAGCCTTTTATCAGGAGGAGAACGTGCTTTGACCGCAATAGCTCTGTTATTCTCTATTTTGCGAGTACGACCTGTTCCTTTCTGTGTACTTGATGAAGTAGAAGCTGCACTAGATGAAGCAAATGTCGAACGGTTTGCACGGTTCCTAAAAGAGTTTAGCGCACAAACACAATTTATTGTGATCACTCACAGAAAGGGAACGATGGAAGAATCAGACGTCTTGTATGGTGTAACGATGCAGGAATCCGGAGTGTCGAAACTTGTTTCCGTCCGATTGGAAGACACGGCGGAATTAGTGGGAACATAGAAAGGAAGATTTGATGAGCTTTTTTAAGAAGTTAAAGGAAAAATTTGTTCAAGAACCGATGGAAAAAGCAATAGAGGAGTCTATGGAAAAGAAAGAAGAAAAGGGGCCGGTCACACCTGAGCCTGAGGAGACAGTGGAAGAAGCTGAATTGCTTGAAGGAGAAACGGAAGTTCAGGAAGCCGAGGAGGCCCTGGAAGAGCCAGACCTACCGAATGAGCCTGATGCGGAAGCGCAACAGCCTGAATCAGAAGAAGAAACGCAGCCCAAAGAAGCTAACATTGCCTCAAAGTTTAAAATGGGCTTAACGAAAACGAGAAATTCATTTACGAGTAAAATTAATGACTTAGTAGCCCGTTATCGAACGGTTGATGAGGACTTTTTTGAAGAACTTGAAGAGGTGCTGATCTCTGCTGATGTTGGCGTTAATGCTGTTATGGAAATGATTGATGAGCTGGAGATGGAAGTCAAACGCAGAAATATTAAAGACACGCAGCAGGTGAAGGAAGTTATTTCCGAAAAGCTTGTTGAACTGTATTATGGTGATGAAGACAAAGGCGCGGTAGAAGAACTGCAAACCAACACTGATGGCCTGACGATTTACCTGTTCGTCGGTGTTAATGGAGTCGGAAAAACAACCACAATCGGCAAGCTCGCTCATCAGTTGAAATCCGAAGGGAAAAAAGTTACGTTAGCCGCTGGTGACACATTTAGAGCGGGGGCGATCGATCAATTGGATGAATGGGGGAAACGTGCCGGAGTTCATGTGATTAAACATAGTGAAGGCAGTGATCCTGCCGCGGTTATTTATGATGGTATTCAATCCGCAAAATCAAAGCAGGCTGATGTGCTGATTTGTGACACAGCAGGGCGTTTGCAAAATAAAGTGAACTTGATGAACGAGCTATCTAAAGTAAAACGTGTTATCGAACGGGAAGTTCCGGGTGCCCCTCATGAAGTCCTGCTTGTTCTTGATGCGACAACAGGGCAAAATGCAATGAGTCAGGCGAAGACGTTTTCTGAGGCTACAGATGTTTCCGGAATCGTCCTTACCAAACTGGATGGAACCGCGAAAGGCGGCATTGTTCTCGCGATCCGTAATGAACTGGAAATTCCGGTGAAACTGGTTGGGTTAGGTGAAAAGGTAAGTGATTTAGAAACATTTGACGCCCACGCCTTCGTTTATGGGTTGTTTGCTGATATGATAGAAGAGCAAACGGAAGAAGAATAACTGTTGAGTGATAATAAAGTTGTTTCGTAAACGGGCAATATTGTAGAAGACTCGATTCTGAGATGCTTGTGGGCATGTTTCCATTGTCATGGATGGAGAAGGAGGTCCGGGAAATAGCTCGCTTTCCGTGGGCATGCGCTGAGCCTCCTCGGACTCCGTCCTCTGGGGTCTCACCTGTCATGTTCATCCCACAGGAGTCTCGCAATTTCCCGGACCTCCTTGTGTTTGTTAGAAGAATGGAAACAGCCCAGCATTACACTCACCAAAATCACACAAGAACTTCTTATGAAACAGATGAGAAGTCTCTCTTTGATGAGGTTATTATGCCACTAATGGAAACCTTTTGAACATTGGAGATTCATTCAGAATACGTATGGCTCCGTTCATCATAAAATAGATGGGTTGGCTGGGAAACGGCGAGACTCCCGCGGGAGAAGGAGCGAGGCTAGACCCCGGAAGGCTTTGCCTGAGGAGGCTGGCCAGTTCCCCACAGGAAAGCGAGTCTTTTCTCAGCCAACCCGAGCCCTCCATATCTTAACGGACCCAAAGTGTCTTGAAGCTGAGTCTCCAGAATCGTGTGATAGTAGAGCTTAGTATATAACTTTTTTGTTATGTATGATCCGTTCTATCTAAAACGATCGGTAAAAAGTAAACAATTATATTTGTATGGAATAATAGCGTGGTCAACCTTGACATGGGAGGATGATCTTCGGTAGTATTCATATGTAAAGGTATTTCACTTAACAAGGAGTGCATATGCTGTGCTTGAAAAAACAACACGCATTAACTATTTGTTTGACTTTTATCAGTCCTTACTAACTCCAAAACAGCGAAACTATATGGAACTTTATTATTTAGAAGATTATTCGCTCGGTGAAATATCAGAGACTTTTAATGTATCAAGACAAGCTGTCTATGATAATATTCGCCGTACAGAAGCGATGCTTGAGGAATACGAGGACAAGTTATTGTTGTACGGAAAGTTTGAAAAGCGTCAACAATTGATTCAGAAAATAATAGAGGCAGTGAACGATACTGAGCAGAACAATCAGGTCCATGACTGGCTCGAGCAACTACAAGAATTAGAATAGGAGGGTTCCTTCGATGGCATTTGAAGGTTTATCCGACCGATTACAACAAACCATCCAGAAAATTAAAGGAAAAGGGAAGGTTTCCGAGCAAGATGTAAAGGAAATGAGCCGCGAGGTGCGGCTTGCCCTCCTTGAGGCCGACGTTAACTTTAAAGTGGTAAAAGATTTTGTTAAACGGATACGCGAACGAGCGGTCGGCTCTGAAGTGATGGAAAGCCTGACTCCCGGTCAGCAAGTCATTAAGATTGTTAAAGAAGAGTTAACAGATTTAATGGGTGGGGATGAGAGTAAGATTGCTGTGGCCAACCGCCCGCCAACGGTCATTATGATGGTTGGTTTGCAAGGTGCCGGTAAAACGACGACAACAGGAAAACTGGCCAACCTGCTCAGGAAGAATTATAACCGTAAACCTATGTTAGCAGCAGCGGACGTTTATCGTCCAGCGGCGATTCAGCAACTCGAGACATTAGGTCGTCAGCTGGATATGCCAGTTCATGCTCAAGGGACTGAGGCAGATCCTGTTGATATTGCTAAGAATGCAGTGGAAAAGGCTAAAGAGGAACATCATGACTATGTGATTATTGATACAGCTGGCCGACTCCATGTTGATGGGGATCTTATGGATGAATTGCAGCGTATTAAAGACGCCGTTGTTCCTGACGAAATCTTTCTTGTCGTTGATGCGATGACAGGTCAGGACGCTGTAAACGTAGCTGAGAGTTTCGATGAACAGCTGGATGTAACCGGCGTGTTACTTACGAAACTTGACGGTGATACGCGTGGCGGTGCTGCCCTGTCCATTAAAGCAGTCACCGGCAAACCGATCAAGTTTGCCGGTATGGGTGAGAAGCTTGACCAGCTTGAACCATTTCACCCTGAGCGCATGGCTTCCCGAATTCTAGGGATGGGCGACATGCTTACATTGATTGAGAAAGCTCAAACGCAAGTCGATGAGAAACAGGCAAAGGAACTCGAATCGAAAATGCGTAACGCATCTTTTACGTTTGAGGATTTTCTTGATCAAATGCAGCAAGTCAAAAATATGGGGCCGCTTGATGAACTGATCAATATGATTCCTGGTGCCAACAAAATGAAAGGCTTAAAGAATGCTTCATTTGATGACAAACAAATTTCTCATATTGAAGCGATAATTCAATCTATGACTATTAAAGAACGCCAGGATCCATCCTTGATGAACGCCAGCCGTAAGAAGAGAATTGCTCGCGGTTCAGGCAGGTCTGTTTCCGAAGTAAACAGACTGTTGAAACAGTTTGAAGATATGAAAAAAATGATGAAGCAAATGAGTAATACTAAAGGAAAAAAAGGCAAAGGAATGAATTTTCCCTTTATGTAATGTAAAAAACCTTTACAGACATTCATTCATCTGCTAAAATCTAAACTTGTGTAAAACATTTATTTAAAAGAATGATGGAGGTGCTTAAACATGGCAGTAAAAATTCGCCTGAAAAGAATGGGCTCTAAACGTAACCCGTTCTATCGTGTAGTAGTAGCAGATTCACGTTCACCTCGTGATGGACGTTTTATTGAGCAAATCGGGACATATAACCCAGTAGTTAACCCAGTAGCGGTTGATATCGATGCTGATAAAGCAATCGACTGGATGTCTAATGGTGCTAAGCCAAGCGATACAGTTCGAAACTTATTCTCAAAAGAAGGCATCATGAAGCAGTTTCACGACAAGAAAAACCAAAAGTAAAGTAGTGTGATATCATGAAAGCCTTGATCGAAACAATCGTAACACCGCTCGTAGATCACCCGGAAGAGATCGCTGTTGAGGTGAAGGAGGAAGACAATAAGGTTGTCTATCACTTAACCGTTCATACAGATGATGTCGGAAAGGTAATAGGGAAGAACGGTAGAATTGCCAAAGCAATACGTACGGTCGTGTATGCGGCAGGGTCTGATTCAAACAAACGAATCTATTTAGATATCATGTAAAAGGGAAAGGGGAATAGCCTTTCCCTTTTTTTCCATATAATTATAGCAATGAGGCAGGTACATGTTATGCAAATTCTTAAACGAATACCTGTGAAACAAGTATTAACAGCAGCAAGCAGACAGAAACTAAGCGAGCAGTTTGAAGAGGATTACTTACGGCTTAAGCAAGAATGTGAACATTTATGGTTTGAACAAAAGAAGCTTGAAAAGAAGCAGGAGTTTTCTAAGATGGAAGTGGAGAAACGTTTTTCGGCTGAGGTTCAAAAGCGCAAAGATAAAATGAAGCGTTCTGAACACCTGCTGGGTCAACTTGAGATCCTGCCAGATGGTAGTGAATTAGTCGTTGATGAAGTGGAGTCTATTTTGACTATAGAGGCAGGGGATCGATATAGGGAGCAAATGCTCGACCCTCAAATTATAATTAAGGACGGAATTGTCATACGAGCGAGGTAATGAAAGACATGAACGAACAATTGTACAATGTTGGACAAGTTATTAATACTCATGGCATAAAAGGTGAAGTCAAAGTCCGGCGAATCACCGACTTTGATGAACGTTTTCAGCCGGGTCAGCTTTTGTATTGGGTCAGTGATGAGCAAGAACACGACCCACAAGAACTAGTAGTGAAAACCCATCGCATGCATAAAGGGTTTGATTTAATTTCCTTCGAAGATCATGCTTCCATAAACGAAGTGGAAAAATATCGTGATGGATTTCTAAAGGTGCCTGAAAGCGATCAGCGTCCATTAGCCGAACACGAATTTTATTTTCATGAGATAATCGGATGCAAGGTTTATTTGATTACAGGTGAGGAACTGGGGGAAGTAAAGGAGATTCTTACTCCGGGAGCGAATGATGTATGGGTGGTCAAACGTCAACAGCAAAAAGAGATACTGATCCCTTATATTGAAAAGATTGTGAAGGATGTCAATGTTGAGGAGCAAACCGTCATCATTGATCCAATAGAAGGGCTGCTGGACTAATGCATATTGATATTTTAACATTGTTTCCTGAAATGTTTGACGGGGTTTTAAACCAGTCGATTATGAAACGTGCGCAGGATAAAGGAGCATTCAGCTGTCAGCCGATTAACTTCAGGGAATATACAACCAATAAACATAACAAAGTCGACGATTACCCGTACGGTGGCGGGGCCGGACTCGTGCTTACCCCCCAGCCGATTTTCGATGCAATCGAAGACATCCGCGCCGCCAGCCATCAGAACACGCGTGTGATTCTTATGTGCCCTCAGGGAGAGCCCTATAACCAGGCTAAAGCAGAGGAATTAGCAAAGGAGGATCAGTTGATTTTCATTTGCGGCCATTACGAAGGGTACGACGAACGAATTCGTCAAGAACTCGTGACCGATGAAATATCAATCGGGGATTATGTGTTAACAGGTGGCGAGCTTGGTGCAATGGTCGTCATGGATTCAGTTGTTCGTTTGCTTCCTGATGTGTTAGGCAATGACCAGTCAGCACCAGAGGATTCCTTTTCCAGTGGTTTGTTGGAACACCCTCATTATACGAGACCGGCGGAGTTCCGAGGCCAGCAGGTGCCTGACGTACTTCTGTCGGGGAACCATGCTAAAATCGCTGAATGGCGTCATTACGAATCTTTAAAAAGGACGTTCATGAGGCGCCCGGACCTCTTGGAACAGCGTGGGTTAACTGACCAGGAAAAGCAATGGGTTCAGGAGTGGAAAAAAAGCTGAGGACGCCTTGCGTAAACGGTTGGTTTATGGTATATTATCAGTTGTGCTTAAACGTTCGGTTTAAGTGGAAAACGATGTTCCGCTGTCTCTTAGAAGGCAAGAGCATTAGTTAAGAAGGAGTGAAACAATATGCAACAGCTAATTCAAGACATTACAAAAGAACAGCTTCGTACAGATCACCCTAACTTCCGCGCAGGTGACACAGTTAAAGTGCACGTGAAGGTTGTAGAGGGTAACCGTGAACGTATTCAGGTGTTCGAAGGTGTCGTAATTAAACGTCAGAATGGTGGCATCAGCGAAACATTCACTGTACGTAAGATCTCTTACGGCGTAGGTGTTGAGCGTACATTCCCGATGCACTCTCCACGAATTGCTAAAATAGAGCGTTCCCGTCGCGGTAAAGTTCGTCGCGCGAAGCTTTATTATCTACGTAATCTGCGTGGTAAAGCAGCACGTATTAAAGAAATCATTTAATTACAGTGAGAAAGGAGCTTGCATTTGCAAAGCTCCTTTTTTTCTAACGACGAAGGGGACACTAGCATGAAAAAGCAATGGGTAGAATGGATAAAGGCTTTTGCGATCGCAGCTGTATTAGCTATCATTGTTCGTGTATTTCTTTTCGCACCTGTTGTGGTGGAAGGGCCTTCCATGTTACCGACCTTACATAATGGGGATCATTTAATTGTCAGTAAAATCAACTATACGTTGGGCTCGCCTGAGCGATTTGATATTGTCGTTTTTCACGCAACAGAGAGGAAAGATTATATAAAACGCGTAATCGGATTGCCGGGGGACAAAGTGGCTGTTAAAGACGATCAGCTGTATATTAATGGTGAACCAGTTGATGAACCCTTTTTAAATGAGGAAATTAGTCGGCTGCCAGGCGGCGAGAAGCTGACGCAAGATTTCACGATCAGTCAGCTCCCAGGAGGTTATGAAGAAGTACCTGAAGGGTATTTACTTGTGTTGGGAGATAATCGTGACAATTCTACAGACAGCCGAACGATTGGAATGGTTTCGAAAGATGAGCTCGTAGGAGAAGCGGTGTTTATTTATTGGCCATTTGATCGAATTGGCTTCGTGTAGTAAGGGAGGATTCTAGATGACGATACAATGGTATCCTGGTCACATGGCGAAAGCGAAACGAGAAGCGGAAGAGAAGCTTAAACTAGTCGATTTTGTAATTGAATTAGTCGATGCTAGAGCTCCGATATCCTCGGAAAATCCAGTCCTCCATGGTTTATTGCAAAATAAACCTAAAATGGTGGTGCTTATGAAGAAGGATTTAGCAGATCCCGCCATTACAAAAGCTTGGCTCGATGACTATAAGCGTAAGGGTATTCATGCCCTGGCCATTGAAGCGAACCAAAAGAAAGATATACAACTGATTGTTCAGATGGCGAAAGATCTTGCTCAGGATAAAATGGACAAGCTCCGTGCAAAGGGAGTTCGCCCTCGGGCGGCCCGTGCCATGATCCTTGGTATCCCCAATGTAGGAAAGTCAACCCTTATCAATCGACTTGCGAATAAAAAAGCTGCCAATACCGGAGACCGACCGGGAGTTACCCAAAAACAGCAGTGGATTAAAGTAAAGAAAGACTTTGAGTTGCTTGACACTCCTGGGATACTCTGGCCGAAATTTGAAGAAGAGGAAATTGGATATAAGCTGGCCGCTATTGGTACGATCAAAGATCAGATTTTACCAAAAGAAGATGTAGCAGCTTACATCTTGGATTTTATGAGTACGAATTATCCAGATTTCTTAGAGCAACGTTATGGATTTGCAGGGTACGACGACATCATGGGGGCTTTCGAACAAATAGGTCAGAAGCGAGGCTGTCTTGAAAGTGGCGGCCATGTGAACTTTGACAAAACTTCTGATGTGATTCTCCAAGACTTGCGAAGTGGAAAGCTTGGTTTGATTAGCTTCGATCAACCGGAATAGGGACAAGGAGAACGCAATCAGGGGCTTTGACTCCTGATTGCGTTCTTTCTTATAAACAGTGAATCCGAATTGTTCTAAAATTGTACATAATGAGCCCAAACGACCGATATACCAATTATAGAAGGAAGTCATATATGCGTGAATTAACGATAAAAGACATTAAATATAAATTAGACTCGAACCAATTCTCTAAGTCTGAACGTGATTTATTAAGAAAAGATCAGCGCAGAGGTGTACATAAACTTTTAAAGCAATATGATGTTAAGCAGCAAAGAAAGTTAGAATTAAAGAATCAATATGAGCGGATGCTTTCGATGGAAAACGAGGCTCGAACTTCGGGGAAAGTATGGATTGCAGGGATTGATGAAGCCGGGAGAGGTCCGCTCGCGGGCCCTGTTGTGGCGGCTGCCGTCATTTTACCAGCATCGTTTTATTTAGAAGGGCTAAATGACTCCAAGCAATTGTCCGCATTCCAAAGAGAGCAATTTTTTGAAAAAATAAAGATACAAGCAGATTATGGAATAGGTACGGCAAGTAACGAAGAAATTGATCAGTGGAATATTTATCAGGCAACAAAATTGGCTATGAAGCGGGCAGTGGAGCAGTTGCCACATGCACCTGATCATTTGTTAATTGATGCGATGACGCTAGAGAGGATGCCATGCACACAGCAATCGCTTGTGAAAGGTGACCAGCGAAGTGTGTCGATTGCAGCTGCGAGTATTATGGCAAAAGTTACACGTGATCGCGTTATGAAAAAGATAGGTGAACAGTATCCTGCCTATGACTTTGCTTCTAATCAAGGGTATGGCACGAAACATCATTTACATGCCCTGGAGACATATGGTCACACTCCTTATCATCGGAAAAGTTTCGCGCCGGTGAAGGACCTTATTCACTCTTAAAAGGAGGAAACTTCAATGAGCTTAAGTTCTTCCCCTCTGTTTAAAGGACTTCATCAGACTGCTGCGTTAAAATCAGAGCAGCCGCCTAAAGTTGGACAAATTATAGCGGGCAAAATGGTAAAACCGCTTCCTGACCAGCGTGCACTCGTACAAGTGGGGAAGCGCCAGTTTCCCGTACAACTCGAAGCCTCGTTACAACAAGGGAAGAGATATTTGTTTCAAGTAACAGCAGTCGGTGATGTATTAACATTGAAAGTACTCTCTAAACAGACAGCAGAATATAAGCCGCAGGCAATTGCAAGTTTGTTAAAGCAGCTAGGGGTAAAAGAAACTAAAGGCAATGCGGACTTCATGCTGCAGCTGATGCAGCATGGAGTCTCATTTACCAAAAAAGATCTTTCCTTTGCTTTTCAGGCGTTACAACACCACAGGGGCAACAGAGCAGCTGCTGAAACGTTGCTGCACATGTTTCAGAGACAATTACCGATCAAACAAGAAGTATTTGCTGCGCTGATTACGCACCAGACCACATCATTGACAGATCAGTTTGTGCAAATCTATGATCAACTCCGCCAATCAAAAGAACCCGTCCAGCGTCGCCTTCCTGATTTAATTGGATTATTAGCAGGAAAGCACCCCGGACGCACCTTCAAGGAAGAAGCGTTTACAAGACTTATATCTGACATGGAAAAAGGAAACAGAACGACCTTTCTCTTATTTAAACAATCCGGTATTGTGAACAAGCAAGTAAGCTTCGAACAATTTCAGCATAGTCTCAAGCATTTGATTCAACCACACATGGGGGCTGCTCAGAGTACAGAGACCCTCGTGAAAAACTTAATCAGTTCAGGTAAGTCTATCCCATTTACAGGTTCAGGGCCACAGGCTGAAGCTGCTTTACAAAAGCTGTTTGCTCAGCAGCTGCCACTGACATCAAAAGAATTGACTTTAGTAAGGGAGTGGAGCAAGCAGCTACATACAGTATATCTAAAGGAACAACTGCCAGGCGGTTCAACGCAAAGCAGGTTACAAACACAGTTTCAAACGCTTTCTTCAGCCGGGATATTAGAGAAACTGCTTCCTTTTATAGGGCAGCAGTTGTTGGATACCCTTACTGAAGCTTCGCAGCATCCATCTCCAAATTCGGATAGGACGCTGCCTGCTTTAGCAGCCCTTGAGAGTACACTGTCTAAACAGGTTCCTGACTTAGCTAAAACTGCTTTACTGGAGTGGATGGTTCGTCTTCAAACACTGCAGGCTAATATGGGTGGAAAAGAAGTGATGCTTGCTAAAATCAAGTTGATGCATTTGCTTTCAGGAATCAATCATGAAGCCCAAGTAAAAGCTGGTCTGCAAGGAGAAAATCAGCTGGCTAAAGAGGAAACCGTGAAATCTATGCTGCTGCAGCATGTGCAGGAAAATCCGACGAAAAGTCATGATTCAATCAGACAGCTTATCCAGCTTCTCAGCGGTATTCAACTAGTATCCCAGCAGGAAACCGGTCAAATGCTTCAACTCGCCTTTACTTTTCCAGGAGATGTGCTGAAAGTCGATCAAGATATCCATATAAACATGGAGGGAAAGAAGAATAAAGATGGTGAGATTGACCCGGATTCCTGTCATATTATGTTTTTCTTACGATTAGAGCATTTAAGGGATACAGTCATTGATTTGTCGATTGTTGAACGCCGGGTAGCAGTCACGATTTTTAATCAATTGGAGGTAGCTGAATCGATTGCCAACCATTATAAGAAAATGTTAAAAGACGGATTGGAAAAGTTAGGTTATGAATTGTCCTCACTTAGAGTACAGCAAACAAGTGAACAGCAGCAAGTCCAACAAATTTCTGCATCACGCCGGGATTATAGGGGAGTCGATATCCGTATATGAAGGATAAACGAAAAGAAGCGATCGCACTTGGTTATCAGGCAGAAAAGGACCAGGCGCCACAAGTACTGGCAAAGGGGAAAGGTATTGTAGCGGAAAATATATTGGAAAAAGCAAGAGAAAATGAGGTGCCAATTCAGGAGGATGCCACCTTAGTCGAACTGTTGTCCGAATTAAATATTAATGAACATATACCGGAAGAACTTTACCATGTCGTCGCAGAGGTATTTGCATTTATTTACCGTACAGATCAGGAATTGGAAAGAAACTAAGTCTACATAACCTGTTGAAGGTAAACTAATGAACGACTTTCGACATAAAAAGAGGTTACTGTGGACAATTGACAGCGTTTTTTTATACAATGGGAATGCAGTGAAATTTGATGGGAGGATGAAACATGAACATTCACGAGTATCAAGGAAAACAAATTATGCGCGATTTTGGCGTGTCAGTGCCAAATGGCCATGTGGCTTATACCGTAGATGAAGCTGTAGATGCAGCTAAGAAGCTGGGGAGCGATGTCACAGTCGTAAAAGCACAAATCCACGCAGGCGGACGCGGAAAAGCCGGCGGTGTTAAGATTGCTAAAAATCTTGATGAAGTGCGTACATACGCAAATGAAATCTTAGGTAAGAATCTAGTAACCCATCAGACCGGACCAGAAGGAAAAGAAGTAAAGCGTTTGCTAATCGAAGAAGGCTGCGACATTAAGAGCGAGTATTATGTCGGACTTGTTTTAGACCGTGCTACGAGCAAAGTAACGATGATGGCTTCGGAAGAGGGCGGAACTGAAATTGAAGAAGTAGCAGAGAAAACACCTGAGAAGATCTTTAAAGAGGTCATTGATCCTGTTACGGGTTTAACGCCATTCCAGGCACGTCGTCTGGCGTTTAATATTAATATTCCTAAAGAGTCTCTAGGCAAAGCTGTCAAATTCATGCTGGGTCTTTATGATGTTTTTGTTAAAAAGGACTGCTCCATTGCCGAAATTAACCCGCTTGTAACGACTGGAGACGGGGACGTATTGGCGCTTGACTCTAAACTGAACTTTGATGATAATGCCTTGTTCCGTCAGAAAGACGTAGCGGAACTTCGCGACCTTGAAGAAGAAGATCCAAAAGAAGTAGAAGCATCTAAGTATGACCTCAGCTACATCGCTTTAGATGGAAATATCGGCTGTATGGTTAATGGTGCCGGACTAGCTATGGCAACGATGGATACGATTAAGCATTACAGCGGCGATCCTGCTAACTTCCTTGATGTAGGCGGCGGAGCTACTACGGAAAAAGTTACCGAAGCATTTAAGATCATTCTGTCTGATGACAATGTAAAAGGTATCTTCGTTAACATTTTCGGTGGAATTATGAAGTGTGACATTATCGCTGAAGGAGTTGTCGAAGCGACGAAACAGATCGGATTAACATTGCCGCTTGTCGTACGTCTTGAAGGAACGAATGTTGAAGCTGGTAAGAAAATCCTAGAAGAGTCTGGATTAAATATTACGTCTGCTGATTCCATGGCAGATGGCGCTCAAAAAATCGTAGAACTAGTTAAGTAGGAAAGGCGGGGAATCTGATGAGTGTATATATTAATAAAAATACAAAAGTTATTGTGCAAGGGATTACAGGCTCTACAGCTTTATTCCATACAAAACAGATGGTTGAATACGGTACACAAATCGTTGGTGGAGTAACGCCTGGTAAAGGCGGTACCGAAGTGGAAGGAATTCCAGTATTTAATACGGTTTCTGAAGCTGTTGAAAAAACAGGTGCCAATGCGTCTGTCATTTACGTACCAGCTCCATTTGCTGCTGACGCGATCATGGAAGCAACAGATGCTGATATGGATCTAGCGATTTGCATCACGGAACATATTCCAGTTATGGACATGGTAAAAGTGAAACGTTATATGGAAGGAAAGAGAACTCGTCTGGTTGGTCCAAACTGCCCGGGAGTAATTACTCCTGATGAGTGTAAGATTGGTATCATGCCTGGCTATATCCATAATAAAGGTCATGTAGGTGTAGTTTCTCGTTCTGGTACGCTTACGTATGAAGCGGTTCATCAATTATCTGAAGCTGGAGTAGGTCAATCTACTGCTGTGGGAATCGGCGGCGACCCAGTAAATGGGACAGATTTCATTGACGTGCTGAAAGCCTTTAATGAAGATGAAGATACGGAAGCTGTCATTATGATTGGTGAAATCGGAGGTACAGCAGAAGAAGAAGCTGCTGAATGGGTTAAAGAAAATATGGATAAGCCAGTTGTCGGCTTTATTGGCGGACGTACTGCACCTCCAGGAAAACGCATGGGCCACGCTGGTGCGATTATTTCTGGCGGTAAAGGAACTGCTGATGAAAAGATCCGAGTTATGAATGATTGTGGCATCGCAGTTGCGGAAACACCATCCGTTATGGGTGAAACACTGATTAATGTTTTGAAAAAAGAAAACTTGTATGAAAAATGTAAAACACATTAATCATCCAATATTGGGGAGGACTGCGCTCATACGGCGCAGTTCTTCTTTATCCTATTAACATAAGAAAGAGGCTGATCGATGAACACGTTTAGGCAGCGCTTAATCCATTTACATGACTGTCCGTATGTATCACGTACATTACTAAGGGCCTGGTTGAAGAAAGACCCCAGCCTTTCATATCTCCCGAATATTTCCCCTAAAGAAATAGCCACTTCATTTCATCTATCACACGAAACAGCCCGTTCGATTTACAATCACATTCATGATTCAACTATAATGAAGAAACTCGACATAAATGAACAAACATACAATTGTGTGACGTATTTTGACGAAGCGTATCCTGCTTTATTAAAAATTATTCCTGACCCCCCGCTTGTCCTTTATATAAGGGGCGACTTGGCGCTGCTGCACCATCCATTAACTCTCAGTGTAGTCGGGACGCGAACCCCATCGAAATATGCCTTTCCAGCCATGGAGCAAATCCTGCTTCCACTCATCCAATCTAATTTCTGTATCGTAAGCGGAATGGCAGTTGGGGTAGACCAACATGCTCATCGTTTAGCCCTCCAGCATAAGGGCAGCACTATAGCTGTGATGGGCTCTGGTTTTGAACATCCCTACCCTCGAAACAATCCAGCATTATTTACTCATTTGTGCGAACGCCAGCTGGTTATTAGCGAATATCCTCCTTCTCAACCACCCAGAAAGTTTCATTTTCCTGAACGAAATCGAATTATCTCCGGACTATCTGAGGCGACGCTTGTGATTGAAGCAAGATTAAAAAGCGGGTCACTTATTACTGTAGATCAGGCTCTTGAACAAGGGCGGGAAGTTTTGTCACTGCCGGGACCGATCGGAAGCAAAACAAGTGAAGGTTGCCACGCGATCATTAAAGAAGGAGCGCGGTTGGTCCAAAGCCATCAGGATGTTCTGTCAGCATATAGGGAAAATTTTAATTAATTTCCTGATAATTGCATTTTGACAAAGGTTCACTCCCCTTGAAAAAGTAAAAATTAAAACGATGAAGTTTGACAAACGGTTTCATTGTATTTAATAATAGGGAAGATTTATAAAACGAAAAGCAAACAGAAATACACCTCTATGGGAGGAACCTAAATGGCAGACTATCTTGTAATTGTTGAATCACCCGCAAAAGCAAAAACAATTGAACGTTATCTCGGAAAAAAATATAAAGTAAAGGCTTCACTTGGACACGTACGTGACCTTCCCAGAAGTCAGATGGGTGTAAATGTAGAAGAAGAATTTGAACCTAAATATATTACGATTCGCGGCAAAGGGCCTGTATTAAAAGAATTAAAAGCAGCAGCTAAGAAAGCCAAACGCGTATATCTGGCAGCCGACCCCGATCGTGAAGGGGAAGCTATCGCCTGGCATCTCGCACATAGCTTGGACATTGATGATCAATCAAAATGCCGTGTCGTATTTAATGAAATCACAAAGGAAGCAATTAAAGACTCGTTTAAACAACCGCGATCGATTGATTCTGATTTAGTTGATGCCCAGCAGGCAAGGCGTATTTTAGACCGGCTCGTCGGGTACAACATCAGTCCTATTTTGTGGAAAAAAGTTAAAAAAGGCCTGAGTGCAGGACGTGTGCAATCCGTAGCTGTGAAGATTATTATCGATCGTGAGAATGAAATTAAACAATTCAAACCCGAAGAGTACTGGACGATCGAAGCGGATTTCCTTAAAGGCAAAGAAACCTTTGAAGGAGCATTTTACGGGGTAGACGGTAAAAAGAAAGAATTGAAAACGAAAGAGGATGTAGAAGCGATCCAGAAGAAGCTCAACGGTGATGAGTACTCGATTGAGAAAGTCAATAAGCGGGAACGTAAACGAAATCCTTCCTTACCCTTCACTACATCATCTCTCCAACAGGAAGCAGCGAGAAAGCTGAATTTTAGAGCTAAAAAGACTATGATGCTTGCTCAGCAGCTTTATGAAGGGATTGATCTTGGCGGCAAGCAAGGTACAGCAGGTTTAATTACCTACATGCGTACAGACTCAACCAGGCTATCAAATACAGCGAAGGAAGAAGCAAAGGATTACATTGAATCCACTTTTGGCAAAGAATTTTTAGGAAAAGGGAAAGCTTCTAAAAAACAGGAAGGGGCACAGGATGCTCACGAAGCAATTCGTCCTACAAGTGCTTCCCGAGACCCTAAATCAATGAAGAGTGCATTATCAAGAGACCAGCATCGTCTCTATAAACTCATTTGGGATCGGTTTATCTCAAGTCAAATGGCGCCGGCTATTCTTGACACTATGACCGTTCATTTGCTGAATCAAGGGGTCGAATTCAGAGCGACTGGCTCAAAAGTTAAATTCAAAGGATTTATGAAAGTCTATATTGAAGGCAATGATGATAATAAAAAAGAGAAAGATAAAATGCTTCCGGACCTGGAAGAAGGAATGACGGTAAAAGCGAAAGAAATTAAACCGAACCAGCACTTCACTCAGCCGCCGCCGCGGTATACAGAAGCTCGTTTAGTAAAGACCTTAGAGGAGCTTGGTATTGGCCGTCCATCCACTTACGCTCCGACGCTTGATGTCATCCAGCGGCGCGGTTATGTGGCCCTTGATAATAAACGATTCATTCCTACAGAACTCGGCGAGATTGTTTTGGAACAGCTCAAACAATATTTCCCGGAAATAATTGATGCCGGTTTTACGAAAGAAATGGAAGATGATCTTGACTCCATCGAAGAAGGAAAAAATAATTGGGTGTCGGTCATCGCCGAGTTTTACCAAGGTTTTGAACCAAGATTGGAAAAGGCAGAAAAAGAGATGGAAGAGATTGAGATTAAAGACGAACCTGCAGGAATAGATTGTGAGAAGTGCGGGCATGAAATGGTTTATAAAATGGGCCGGTACGGAAAGTTTTTAGCCTGCTCTAACTTTCCGGATTGCCGAAATACGAAGCCAATTCTTAAGACGGTTGGCGTTACTTGTCCTAAATGTAACGAAGGAGAGGTCGTAGAAAGAAAGAGCAAGAAGAATCGTAAATTTTATGGATGTGATCGGTACCCAGAATGCGACTTTATTTCCTGGGATAAGCCGATTTCAAGACCTTGTCCGCGATGTGAATCTTTACTCGTTGAAAAACGCTCTAAAAAAGGAACACAAATTCAATGTACGGAATGTGACTACAAAGAGCAGCCACAATCTTAACTTAATGACCCGCTTTTCGTTCAAATAAGAGCCAGCAGCTGGAATTCCAGCTGCTGGCTTTGTTTTTTTTAGGTTATGAATTGACACAAGCATTAGAGACAGCTATAATTACGGTTTGGTAAGTATGTTTACTTGACAGCTTAATGGGTTATTTTAATAAGTAGGCTTACATAAAATGATTCCTTGGTATGGCCGTTAAAATAAAAATGTTGGAAACAATTCAGAATTTTGTTACAGTTTTATTAAAGCCATTGAGATTCATAGGATAGTTGTGGTAAAATTTAAGCGCCTTTGCGGGGGTGAATCATGGCAGAACTGACTAGATTTAAACAATTATTTTTAGAATATCTCCAAATTGAAAAGAATGCATCGCCATTGACAGTAAGACATTATGGTGATGATATAACAGCTTTTTTTGTTTTTATGGAGTCAGAATCAATCAAGTCTTTAGAGGAAGTGGATTACTCGGTGATTCGGGTGTATCTTACAAAGCTTTTTGAGGAAAATATGGCGCGGAAAAGTATGGCAAGGAAAATTTCTTCGCTCCGCAGTTTTTGTCGGTTTTTAGAACGGGAAGAGATTATGAAACATAATCCATTTATAAACGTACGGTTACCTAAGAGTGAACAGCGGATCCCGGAGTTTTTCTATGAAGAAGAACTAAATCAGTTGTTTTCAGTAAGTGACTGCTCAACACCTTTGGGGCAGAGAAACCAGGCTATTCTTGAGCTGCTATATGGTACAGGAATCCGGGTAAGCGAATGTGTGCAGCTAGAAGAGTCTCATATCGACTTCTCGCTCTCCACTTTGCTCGTGTATGGAAAAGGCAGAAAAGAAAGGTATGTACCATTTGGTCAATTTGCAGAGAGAGCTTTGCGAAACTACCTTGACCATGCCCGGCCTCAGCTACTTAAAAAACAATCCCAGCCGGTGCAGAAGTTGTTCGTAAACGCAAAAGGCGGACCTCTTACCGCACGGGGGGTACGCTTAATTCTGGATAAGATGGTAAAAAAGGCAGCTTTAACTGTAGAGATCCATCCCCATAAGTTAAGACACTCCTTCGCGACTCATTTATTAAATGCAGGAGCTGACTTACGCTCCGTTCAGGAGTTGCTAGGGCATGAGCACTTATCGTCAACACAGATTTACACTCATGTAACGAAAGATAGGCTTCGGCAGGTGTATATGAACAGCCATCCCCGGGCCAATAAGTAACGAGGTGATGTTAGTGGACCAACAATTTCATGCGACGACAATTTTTGCTGTACAGCACAACGGAACATGTGCTATGAGTGGCGACGGTCAAGTGACGCTTGGGAATCAGGTTGTGATGAAGCATAAAGCTGTCAAAGTCCGCAAACTTTTTAATGACCAAGTCTTAGCAGGGTTTGCAGGATCTGTTGCGGACGCCTTTACTCTATTTGAAAAGTTTGAAGCAAAGCTCGAAACCTACGATGGAAATTTGGCGCGTGCGTCCGTCGAACTAGCAAAAGAATGGCGCAGTGACAAAGTGCTAAGAAAACTTGAAGCAATGCTGATTGTAATGGATAAAGGTAAAATGTTTCTCGTATCAGGAACAGGGGAAGTAATAGAACCGGATGACGGCATATTGGCAATTGGCTCAGGCGGTAATTTTGCTTTAAGTGCCGGCCGTGCTTTAAAAAGGTATGCACCAGATCAATCTGCTAGGCAAATTGCGCAGGCGGCTCTTGAAATCGCTGGTGAAATCTGTGTGTTTACGAATGATCAGATAACCCTTGAAGTTTTGGAATAGGAGGCTGATGAAATGTCTTTAGATTTAACGCCTAAACAAATTGTGGAGCGGCTCGATCAATATATCATCGGTCAAACGAATGCGAAGAAATCTGTAGCTGTTGCATTGCGAAACCGTTACAGAAGGATGAAGTTAACCGATGACATAAAAGAAGAGGTTGTACCTAAAAACATCCTTATGATGGGCCCTACCGGTGTCGGGAAAACAGAGGTTGCCCGCCGTCTGGCAAAGCTTGTCGGAGCCCCGTTTGTAAAAGTTGAAGCGACGAAGTTTACGGAGGTAGGCTACGTGGGACGTGATGTAGAATCCATGGTTCGGGACTTAGTGGAAATGGCTGTTCGGATGGTGAAAGAGGAAAAGATTGAATCAGTTCGGGAAACGGCAGAAGAACAGGCGAATAAGCGGCTGATCAAGCTGCTGGTCCCGTCTAAAGAAAAACAGTCATCCAATTTTAAAAATCCTTTAGAAATGTTGTTTCAGCAAGGTAATCAGCAGCAAACCGATTCCACTTCTGATCAGGAAGAAACAGAAATCAAAAACAAACGCAAGCGGATTAAGCATCAACTTGAACTGGGCGAACTTGAAGATCATATGGTGACGATTGAAGTCGAAGAATCTCAATCGTCCATGTTTGACATGCTGCAAGGTTCGGGAATGGAACAGATGGGTATGAACATGCAGGATGCTTTCAGCCAGTTCATGCCGAAGAAGAAAAAGAAACGTAAGCTTCCAGTAAGTGAAGCGCGAAAAGTACTTACTCAAGAAGAAGCCCAAAAACTCGTTGATATGGACGAAGTTGGACAGATGGCTGTGGAGAAAGTTGAGCAGTCAGGCATTATTTTTATTGACGAAATTGATAAAGTGGCGGCCAAAGGGGATAACCAGGCGAATGTATCGCGAGAAGGCGTACAGCGGGATATCCTTCCCATCGTTGAAGGTTCTACCATCGTTACAAAGTACGGTCCTGTGTCTACAGACCACATTTTGTTTGTAGCAGCCGGCGCTTTTCATATGGCAAAACCTTCAGATTTAATCCCGGAACTGCAGGGGCGCTTTCCGATCCGGGTGGAATTAAATAAACTAACAATAGAAGATTTTCGAAGCATCTTAGTAGAACCTTCCAATGCTCTGTTAAAGCAATATAAGGCACTTTTAGAAACTGAAGGTATAAAGGTCGAATTTTCTGACGATGCTATTACTAGAATTGCTGAAATTGCCTATGAAGTGAATCAGGAAACGGACAATATCGGAGCCAGACGCCTGCATACGATCTTAGAGAAGTTATTAGAAGATTTATCATTTGAAGCGCCTGATGTCACACTGGAAACCATAGACATAACCCCTCAATATGTAGACAGCAAACTATCTACTATTGTTAAAAATAAAGATTTAAGCAGGTTTATACTGTAATGAATTTACTCAAGGAGGAACAATAATGGAATTATTAAATCGTGCAAGAAGAATTAATGCAATGCTGCAAAAAACAACAGGGAAATCGGTGGACTTTAATGATATGTCTGCTACATTAAGAGATGTTATCGAGGCGAACACTTTTGTTGTCAGCCGACGAGGTAAACTGCTTGGATTTGCCATTAAGCAAGAAATAGAAAATGAGCGTATGCAGGCGATGTTGACTGAACGTCAATTTCCTCAGGAATACACACAAAATCTTTTTAATGTCCAGGAAACGACTCCTAACCTTGACATGAATAGCGAATACACAGCTTTCCCTGTGGAGAACAGAGAGTTATTTGAAGATGGCCTTACTACAATTGTACCGATCATTGGCGGTGGTCAACGCTTAGGAACATTGATTTTAAGCCGTCTCAACAGCAGTTTTGAGGAAGATGATCTTTTATTAGCCGAATATGGAGCTACTGTAGTTGGTATGGAAATTCTTCACGAGAAAACAGAAGAAATTGAGCAGGAAGCACGTAGCAAAGCCGTAGTACAAATGGCGATCAGTTCATTGTCCTACAGTGAACTTGAAGCTATCGAGCACATTTTTGAAGAGTTAGAAGGTAATGAAGGATTACTAGTAGCCAGTAAGATTGCAGACCGTGTTGGTATTACCCGTTCTGTTATCGTTAACGCTTTGCGTAAACTCGAAAGTGCAGGTGTAATTGAATCACGTTCACTGGGAATGAAAGGTACGTACATTAAAGTTCTTAATAACAATTTCTTAGTAGAACTTCAAAAACTTCGCTCAAATTAATAGAAACTTAGAAAAAGCCGCTGCCATTAAATTGGCAGCGGCTTTTTTTGTGTGAGGTTTAAGGCCTATAATAATTACAATTTATAACAAAAAGTATACACAAAAGTTATAGAAAGTGCTCCTTTTGTAGGCATTTTTTAAAGGAATTATAAATGTAATTTATTTTATCAATTAAATGTGTAATAATGTTCATTATAGTAGATTATTCGACAAGTGGTAACAATTACCGCAGAATTCGATCATATGTAATAAGAGAGAAGAACTATTTATGTTCATGATCAAAAGGGTTCGGGTTCAAAATGTACTAATATTTATATTGTATATAGAACCTATCCATGCCATTAGTATTGATAGGAGGTCATAAAGATTGAAACTGTTTAGTGAAACATTTACCCTTCTTGAAAACTCTCTAAACTACACAACTGAAAAAAATAGAGCGATTTCTAACAATATCGCTAATGTGGACACACCTGGCTATAAAGCGAAGGATGTTGTCTTTAAGCATGTGTTAGAAGGGGAAATGAACAGCTTAGAGGCAAAACGGACAAACTCCCGCCACATCCCATTTTCTAATGAGGGAAACAGTCCGTACAAAACGGTGATGAAGCAGGGCACTACGTATAATCACAACGGAAATAATGTGGATATTGATAAAGAAATGAATGAACTTGTGAAAAATCAAATTCTCTATCAAGCTCTAGTTGACCGCATGGGTGGAAAGTTTAGGAGTCTTGAAAATGTGCTTAAAGGAGGAAATTAATCCATGAGTATTTTTCATGCGATAAATACGAGCGCGAGTGCATTAACAGCTCAGCGATTAAGGATGGATATTTCTTCTTCGAACATAGCCAATGCGAATTCGACAAGAGCGACCATCAATGAAAATGGCGAGTGGGAACCTTACAGAAGAAAAATGGTTGTATTCGAACCGAAAGACAATTCGTTTCAATCCTATTTAAATACAGCGGCTAATCGTTCGAGCTCACCCGGAGAAGGCGTTAAAGTATCCGCAATCGCAGAGGATGAGGAACCATTTAAACGAATGTATAACCCGTCACACCCAGATGCAAATGAGAATGGCTATGTTCTGCTTCCGAATGTGGATCCTTTACAGGAAATGGTCGATCTTATGAGCGCAACACGTTCATACGAAGCTAATGTGACAGCAATTAACGCCACCAAAGGCATGTTAATGAAAGCCCTGGAAATTGGTAAGTAACAAGGAGGAATACATATGGTAAACGGTGTGCCCGTTACTAATGATCCATTCATTAAACCGATACAGTCTCAAACTTCAAAACCAGTCTCCACTGGTGAAGCGCATGAGGCATTCGCTAGCAGCTTGAAACAAGCTATTAATACAGTGAATGAGGCTCAAATTGCCTCAGATGCGAAGACAAAGGCCCTGGCACGCGGGGAAGTAAACGATTTGCATGACGTCATGATCGCCTCACAAAAAGCGAGTATTACGATGCAGACTACCATTGAAATTCGCAATAAAGTTATTGATGCTTATAAAGAAATGATGAGAATGCAAGTCTGATTGTACTCTCACCATTCGTTATCATACATATTCTCTTAACTTGTTCGTTTTATGGGGGCAATTATGAAAGAAAAAATAATAGTTTTTAAGAATAAAATAACTGCCTATTGGAGGGAAAGATCTTCGAAGCAAAAAGGGTTGTTTATTGGGGCAGCAGCAGGAATTATTCTGTTGCTGAGTATAGCCAGCTTTCTAGCGGCGCAGACCAATATGGTGCCACTCTATCGGGATTTGTCACTTCAGGAAGTAGGCCAAGTAAAAGCGGAGCTGGATACACGCGGCGTTCCTTATGAACTGGATCAAGGGGGAACAACGATCTCTGTTCCTGCAGAGCAGGCTGATTCATTGCTGGTAGATCTGGCAGCTGCAGGCTTGCCTGACAGCGGTAATATTGACTACAGCTTTTTCAGCGGAAATGTCTCGTGGGGCATGACAGATAATGAGTTTGATGTTATCAAACTTGATGCGATGCAAACAGAGCTCGCCAACTTAATGACAGAGATCACGGGAATTGAAGATGCCAAAGTGATGATTAATATACCGGAGGAACAAGTGTTTTTGTCTGAATCCACTCAGGATGCCTCTGCATCTGTAGTGCTTAACGTACAGCCAGGTTATGAACTCCAGCCGAACCAGGTGGAAGCCTTGTATAACTTAGCATCAAAATCGGTGCCCAATCTCTCTAAAGATAATATCGTCATTATGGATCAGAACTTTAATTATTTTGACTTGAATGAAAATCAAATGGATAGCGGCGCAGATACCTATACATATCAACAAACGATTAAAGAGGATATTGAGCGGGATATTCAGCAGCGCGTGCAAAAGATGCTCGGTATGATGATCGGGCACAATAAAGTGGTAGCCACAGTCACAGCAGATATTGATTTCACAAAAGAGAATCGAGTGGAAGAGTTAGTAGAGCCCGTTGATCCTGAAAGTATGGAAGGTTTGCCTGTCAGTGTGGAGCGAATTGAAGAAACTTACACTGGGGGTGCTCCTGCAGGTGGTGTTCCAGGAGCTGGTGAAGGCGAGGTTCCTAATTATCCAGCTGGAACCGAAGGAGATAGCGGCGACTACGAAATGACGAAAGAAACGATCAACAATGAGTTCAATCGAATTCGACGGGAAGTCGTTGAAAGTCCATACAAAGTTCGTGATTTAGGCATACAGGTCGCCATTGATAATACGAAGGATGCAAACGATGACGGTGAAGTACAGCAGCTTACTCAACAGGAACAGCAAACAGTACAAGAGAGTGTTCAGTCGATTCTGAGCTCCATGATTACCACGTCTATTAACGGAAGTTATGGCGAAGTCAATCCTGAGGAAAAAGTATCGATTGTCTTCCAGGAGTTTAGCGGTGAACCAGAATTTCCTGCAGAAACTACAGGAATTCCTCTTTGGATGTATCTCGTTGGAGGTGGACTTCTTCTTGTGATTCTTGTGCTGATTTTGATGCTGTTCAAGCGTAAGCGTAAGGTTGTAGAGGAAGAAGAAACAGTATTTGAAGAACCGGCTGTCCAACAGCCAGTCAGCATACCAGACATAGAAGAAAATGAAACGGAGTCGTCGGTCAGACGCAAACAGCTTGAACGTATGGCTAAAGAAAAGCCTGAGGAGTTTGCCAAGCTGCTTCGTTCATGGATTGCTGAAGATTAAGGAGGTCCTAATATGGCCTATCAGGCATCAAGGTTAACAGGAAAGCAAAAAGCAGCAGTGCTGTTAATCTCTCTCGGTCCAGATGTTGCTGCACAAATCTATAAACATTTGACAGAAGAAGAAATGGAAAAACTAACATTGGAGATTTCCTCTGTTCAGAAAGTAGATACAGCTCAAAAGGAAGAGGTGCTGGATCAATTCCACCAGATCGCCCTGGCACAGGATTATATTTCCCAAGGGGGAATTGGTTATGCGAAAACGGTCCTGGAGAAGGCGCTCGGCGAACAGGAGGCCTCCAATATAATCGGTCGTCTGACATCTTCATTGCAGGTCAAGCCTTTTGATTTCGCGAGACGAGCCGATCCTAATCAGATTTTAAATTTTATTCAAAATGAGCATCCGCAAACGATTGCACTTATTTTATCGTACTTGGATGCAGCACAGTCAGGACAAATTCTGTCAGAACTGCCTCAAGAGTTACAAGCGGACGTGGCACGAAGGATTGCAACAATGGATTCGACTTCGCCGGAAATCATCAACCAAATTGAAAGTATTCTTGAGAAGAAGCTTTCCGCAACTGTGACACAGGACTATACAGAAACTGGTGGAGTCCAGGCGGTAGTAGAAGTGTTAAATGGAGTGGATCGCAGTACTGAACGAACGATTCTTGATGCGCTGGAAATCCAAGATCCTGAGTTGGCAGAAGAAATCAAGAAACGAATGTTTGTCTTTGAAGATATTGTGACATTGGATAACCGTGCTATACAGCGTGTTATACGCGAAGTGGACAATGATGATCTGCGCTTGTCCTTGAAAGTATCCAGTGATGAAGTAAAAGCACTCGTGTTTACGAACATGTCTGAACGGATGGCTGAGACTTTTAAAGAAGAAATGGAAATTATGGGGCCAGTGCGGCTGCGTGATGTAGAAGAGGCACAAACACGTGTAGTCGGCACCATTAGGCGTCTTGAGGAAGTAGGAGAGATCGTGGTGGCACGCGGTGGGGGAGATGACATTATTGTCTAATCAGAATTCATGGCAAAAGCGTGTCATTGGGTTAAAGCCCGTAACGATTCAAAAACGCCAGCACGAAAAGGAAGCTTCCGAGCAACAGAGTAATGACGAAGCAAATCGGTTCTTAGCGGAAGCAGAACAAGAGCTGGCTATGGCAAAGCAGGAGGCGCAAAGCCAATTAAAAGCAGTCGAACAAGAGATTTCAGCGCAGCGAAATGCCTGGCAGGAGGAAAAGGAATCATTAGTTCAGGAAGCCTATCAGGAAGGTTTTGATAAAGGGGTTCGTGACGGACAATCACAAGGGTATCAGGAGTTTTCAGAACAGCTCACTCAGATCAATCACATTCTGACTCTGGCGCAAAAGGACTATGCGAGTACAGTCTCGGCTAGTGAAGAAATGATTTTAGAGCTTGCCGTCAACAGTACTGAAAAAATTATCAATCAACAGTTAAAGGATGATCCTGAAAGCTTTTTACCGGTCGTTAAGAAGGCGATTGAGGAAGTTCAAGATCATCCGGAAATTTTCGTGTACGTCCACCCGAATGATTATGAACTGATTCATTCCCAAAAAAGTGAATTAGTGTCTATAACTAGCTTTAAGGCCACATTGACTATTTATATTGATGAGTCGCTGGAACGGTTTAGCTGTATGGTTGAATCACCATTTGGCCGGGTGGAAGCAGGGATTGACCATCAGCTCACCCAGCTTCGTGAAAAGCTTCATCAGCTTGTGCAAGAGGAGAAGAATGATGAATAAACAGGTATATCTTGATGCGATCAAACGGATGGATACATACAAACGATATGGAAAAGTTCATCGGGTAATCGGATTGATGATTGAATCGAAAGGTCCGGAAGCTTCGATTGGCGATCTTTGTTATATTCATACATCTTCCTTTGATTCTAAAAAAATAGCAGCAGAAGTTGTAGGGTTTAATCATGAAAAAGTATTGCTGATGCCTTTTCGTGAAATTCGTGAAATTGGTCCAGGGAGCTTAGTAGAAGCAACAGGAGAGCCGCTTCAAATTAAAGCAGGTCTTGGGCTGATCGGAAACGTTCTGGATGCGATGGGACATCCGTTAGATCAGACGATGTTACCAAAAGGGTTAAAAACTTACCCAACCGAACAACACCCGCCAAACCCGTTGTCACGTCCGACGATCAAAGAGCCGATTCAAGTAGGTGTAAGGGCGATCGATTCGCTCCTGACGGTAGGGAAAGGCCAGAGGGTTGGTATTTTTGCCGGCAGCGGGGTAGGTAAGAGTACACTGCTCGGGATGATATCAAGGAATAGTGCTGCTGATATTAATGTAATTGCCCTAATTGGCGAACGTGGCCGAGAAGTACGTGAATTTATTGAGAACGACCTTGGAGAAGAAGGCTTGAAGCGATCGGTTGTCATTGTAGCTACGTCTGATCAGCCGGCGCTGATGCGGGTGAAGGGAGCCTATACTGCAACGGCGATCAGCGAATACTTCCGGGACCTTGGCTATAACGTTAACTTAATGATGGATTCCGTTACACGTTTTGCGATGGCGCAGCGGGAGATTGGTTTAGCTACTGGCGAGCCACCCACGACGAAGGGGTACACACCTTCTGTTTTCGCTATGCTGCCAAAGCTTCTGGAGCGCACGGGGACAAGCAGTCTAGGAACAATTACGGCTTTTTACACCGTACTCGTCGATGGAGATGACCTCAATGAACCGATTTCAGATACAGTTCGAGGGATTCTGGATGGTCACTTTGTGCTGGATAGGAAGCTGGCAGAACAGGGTCAGTTTCCTGCGATTAATATACTAAAATCTATCAGCCGGGTCATGAATCAAATTGCTTCCCCTTCCCATAAGCAAGCGGCTGAACGATTGCGGGCGCTGCTGGCAACGTATGAGGAAAATAACGAACTGATTCAAATTGGTGCTTATAAAAAAGGAAGCAGCCGTGAAGTTGATGAAGCCATCCATTACCATCCCTCTCTCATTCGTTTCTTAAAGCAAGGGGTTCATGAGCGATCGAGTTTTGAACAGTCCATTGAATCACTTGAAAAGCTGTTTACATAGGAGTGTAGATGAATGACAAACGTTCAAGCCTTTCATAAGATCAAGCAGTTACGCGAACGAGACAAAAAGGAAAAGCAAAAGTTGTATCAGGAGCAAATGGATGCCTTTGAATCCGTAGCTACCAGATTATATGAGAAATTGAAAAAACGGGAAGCAGCTGAGCAAAGTTTTCATGAAAGTCTTACTCATTCTAAGGTTAAGGCACATTCCTTCATATACCACCGACGCTATATTGACCAGCTTGACAGTGAAATCATGCAGCTCCAACCGCAAGTGCAGCAAGCAAGAACGCAAATGGAGAATGCTCAAGCACACCTTTCCTCAGCCCACATTGAAGTGAAAAAATTTGAGAAGCTGATCGATAACAAACTGGCACGACACGGACAATGGCTGAAGGAAGAAGAAACGAAGCAAATGGATGAATTATCAACCAGGCAATATTTAAATGAGAAAAACAGGTGATTACATGGCAAACAAAATGAAGCATGATCAGGAGAAAGGCAGTAAACTCCAATGGTTTTTCTTCGTTCTCGTTGTCCCTGCACTATTTGCATTAACCCTTACCGTTGTTGTGTTAACCATCATGGGTGTCAATGTAGTGGAAAAGGCAGAAAGCTATGCCAATCAAATCCCAGGATTGTCAACGTTCGTATCGACGGCGGATGAGAGTCAGAATACGAGACAAACGGAACAGTTTGAAACGGTTATTGCTGAGCACAATGAGAAAATCGACCAGCTTCAGCAGCAGGTCGAGGACAAGCAGCTAACGATTGATGAATTACATCAACAAATTGAACAACTTGAGACAGATCTTGAGTCGGCATTAGCTGCTTCTGATGAACAACAAACAGAAGATTCCTCCGCTGGCTCTGACCCAATGAAAGAAATGGCCGTTTCCTTTGAGGAAATGGATGAAGAGAAAGCAGCTCCCATTATTGAAAATATGGATCAGGATTTAGCTGTCCAGCTCCTGGCAGAGGTGGCAAGCAGCCAGCGAGGAGCGATTCTTGGGGCGATGACACCGGAAGCAGCCGCTAAGATTGCAAGTTTACTAACTGGTGCAGCTGCCAATTAACTAGTGATCGAATCTGAAAGGAGGTGAAAGAATGTGAACAGTATGGCGCTTTTTTCTTCTTTGTCTAAACCGTCTGTACAGCAAACAGGCATGACTGCCAACCATCCTGGTAAAAACCAAAATTCGATGCAAAACTTTCAATTATTGCTCTCAAAGGTTGCCAGCCAGCAATCAACAAGCAACATGACGAAACTGGAACAGCTGGTAACGGAGTTGAAAAAGTTGTTACACCAAATGGGAGGATCTTCAAGTTCAGCGGGGCAGCCCAGTACAAGTTCTATACATGGGGAACAAGTTATCGCAGCTCTAGAAAAATTAATCGGAAACCAGCTAACCGAAAAATGGCCAGAAGAAATCAAGAAATTACTGAATGCTAAAGTAGATGACTTACGTCAACTCTCCAGTCAGGATCAAACAATTCTCATTGAACAGTTGAGTGCGTTGCTAGAACAGGTGAATTCAGAGGATCTTCCACCTGTCACAATGATTAACGTTCAAGTCACTCCACAAGTAGACACAGTGAAGCAACCTGCCCAATCTGACGGTGTTTCACTTCATGCGGCTCCTTCCAAACAACTTGCTGACTTATGGAATCGTTTTGAACAAATCATGGGTAAACTGAATGATCAAATCCCGTTTAGCCAATCTGTTAAACCAGAACAGCTTGACCCAGCTCTCATGGTCAAATTGAAACAAGTGCTGCAACAATTAGCTGATTTACAAGCAGGATCAAGTCAAAAGGATGCTTTTCAACGAACGTTGACTCGCCTTAGTGACCAAAGTCCAGGCCTTCAGCAATTGCTGACAAACTTGCTGAATAATTTTACACGTAAGCAGTCTCTTCCAGCACCTTATCAACAACAAGCGGCCGTAACCAGTAAGGATGTGGCCAGATGGGCAGCACCATTACTCCATAAGCAGTATCAGGTTGAGTCTGCGCAAGGACAAGGTTTTACCCAGGTCATGACCAAAGTGGAACAGTATGTAATCCATATGAATCCAAATCAATCGTCCCACGGCATGCAGAAGCAGCTTATGGAACAGTTTGAACAACTCATCAAATCAAATCGCGTATTTTTAAACAATGCAGGCCATATGGAAATTAATATCCGGTTAAAGCCTCAACAGCTCGGAGACATGACCGTAAGGCTCGCTCAGCTGAATGGTGAAATGACGGTTAAGATTTTAGTCAGTACTCAGGCTGCTAAAGAGATGCTCGAAGGTAACATTCAACAGCTTAGACATATGTTTTCTCCTCAGCAGGTGGTCATTGAAAAGCATGATCCCTCAGCTCCGAGTCCATTTCTAAGTGAAGATGATCAACAAGCCGGAGAGTTTAATGAACGAGATCATGGTTCTGATCAGTCGCAAGACCAGCAGCAGAATGAGCATTCAGAGGAAGAGGTTTCATTTCATGAATTGTTAATGAATGAGAAAGTATAGGGGGTTACTATGACGAAAATTGATCCATCCTTATATTTGAACAACCAGCAATCCACAACAGGTCCTGGAAGTAATACGCTTGGAAAAGACGCTTTTCTAAAGATATTAATGGCTCAAATTCAAAACCAAAGTCCTTTAGATCCGATGAAAGACAAAGAATTTATTGCCCAGATGACACAGTTTTCAAGTTTGGAACAAATGACGAACTTATCTCAATCAATGCAGGAGTTTATGAGGTCTCAACAAATGACACCTGTTGTTAAGTACAGTGGTCTGATCGGTAAGGAAGTCACCTATCCTGTCCGTAATGAGGAGACTGGGTTTACTGAGGAATATAGGACAGGCACCGTGCAGGCTGTAAGCCAGAAAAATGGAGAAACAAAACTTGTACTTAAAAATGGTCAGTCAGTGAATGTGTATGACATTACAAAAGTTAGTCAGAAAATGACAGAAGAATAGAAGGTAGGTACGGTTATGGAACCTCGAATTCATCACATGCATCAGCCGCTGCCTTTACCGAAGACAAAAAAGGTGCAGGACCAGCCAACTCAGTCATTTCGAGATGTATTTCAGGAAACTAAAAGTCTTCAAGTTAGTAAACATGCACAACAACGATTGCAAGAGCGCAATATTTCGATTGATGACAGCAAATGGCAGATGATTTCTCATAAAATGACCGAAGCCAAATCTAAAGGCATTACAGATTCATTGGTCGTAATGAATGAGGCTGCTCTTGTCGTAAGTACGAAAAATCACACTGTTGTCACAGCGATGGCGCGTGAAGAGTCAAGTTCACATATATTCACTAATATTAACGGAACCATCATAATCGATGAATAAGGCTGGACCCAATAGTCAGGGAAGCCAAAACAAGCTTACGGACTGATAGAAGTAAGCAGATAATTAAATGGAAGGAATGGTAGCGATATGCTTCGTTCAATGTATGCAGGAATTTCTGGTATGAAAGGTTTTCAGGCAAAGTTAGATACAATCGGGAACAATATTGCCAATGTAAATACGTACGGATTTAAAAAAGGCCGGGTAACTTTCCAGGACATGATGAGTCAGACGGTATCTGGAGCTCAAGGACCGATCCAGGGAGCAGGCGGGGACAATGTCCGGGGTGGAGTGAACCCTTCTCAAGTTGGACTTGGCTCACAAATTGGTTCCATTGATACTATCCATACGCAAGGTAATCGCCAGACAACGAATCGTCCGCTTGATTTAGCCATTGAAGGAGATGGCATGTTTATCCTGGCTGAGGGAACGGCAGCGTCAGGAATCGATACAGCTGCTAAAACCGTTGCTCTTGAGGATGTAAACTTAAGTTTTACGCGAGCGGGAAACTTCTACTTAGATGATGACGGTGCCATCGTGAATGCGGAAGGAAAATATGTGATCGGGGAAACGGATACGGGGACTGCTGGAGTGATTACCATTCCTGAAGATGCCCAAAGCTTCAGCATTCAGTCAGATGGAACCGTAAACTATGTAAACAACCAAGGGGAACTTGCTGTAGCGGGACAAATTAGACTTGCTCAGTTTTCGAACCCAAGCGGGCTTCAAAAAATTGGCGGCAACAGCTTCCAGCTGACGGAGAATGCCGGCGTGTTCACAGCAAATGATGATGGAGAGCTGGCCACCCTTCAAGATCTTCTCGTAGCTGGCCAAGGCGGCACAGGTCAAATGGTGTCCGGGGCACTGGAAATGTCGAACGTGGATTTAGCCGAATCATTTACGGAAATGATCGTGGCTCAACGAGGTTTTCAAGCAAACACAAGAATTATTACGACCTCAGATGAAATCTTACAAGAATTAGTAAACTTAAAACGTTAGTAAAGGGGGGAGGAGGCTGGGACATAATTAAACTTATTAAGTAAAAAGACGAACGATATGCACCAATCATAGTTTCTATAGTTCGGACTTCCATTTGATAAAACACTTTTGTCCCAGCCTCGTTCAATTAGATGATTTCATTAACGAGGTTGAATGGAGAGGGATTTTGGTTTAACGCGATATACATAGAAAGGATCCAATCAAATCCTGATACAGCGATCACAACAACGCATGGAAAACGGTTTGTCGTAAAAGAGCCGGAAGCAGTCGTTATTAAAAAAATGAAACACTTCTATCGGGAAATCGGGCTGTTGCGAGTAGTGGATAAGGCGGGTGACAGCATTGAAGAGTAACTTGTTTAAAACCGTCATGATTATAGTAAGTACTCTCACTGTCGCAGGTGTGGCAGCACTGATTGTTGTTTTAAACTTAGATCACAGCGAAGCGAGCGGAGAACGTTCGATTGATGAGATAAGAGAAACCTCGCTGCTGACCGAAGACATAACTACTGATACTGTCGACGGTCATTTTGTTCGAATCAGCTTCAGGATTGTAACAGATGGTGAGAAAGCTCTGGAAGAATTGAAGAAACGAGATTTCCAGATGAAGAACATTTTGATCAAAGAACTTGCAACAATGAAAGCTGAATCTTTCCAGAGCGGACTAAGCGGACTGGAAGAAGAAGTGAAATTACGGCTCAACGAGTTAATGAAGAATGGAATTATCACTGAAGTTTATACGGTTGAGAAAGTTCTTCAGTAATTTTAATGGCTGTTCTCTACAAAAGATTTTTTATTAACGTAATAACTATAAACTGTATCCTTAACAAACGGCTTCGGAAATACACTACGCATTCCGAGGAGCTGAGCCTCCTCGCTCACAAAGAATGCTCATTGTGATGTCTTATCTTCTTTGCTTTCCAAGCAGGAGTTACGATGTATTTCCTTCGCTGGCATGGCGGTTGATTGAAGCGTAGTTCAGTCGACTCCTGCGGGAAAAGCAACAGCTGAAGATCCCGCAGGAAGCGGTTTTTGCTTCTGAGGAAGCTGAAGCGTTGCCCGCGGAAAGCGACTGTCGAAGAGAAAATCAACCTCGCTTCGAAAACGAAAGTTTATTTTAGCAACAAAATTTAGTAAAAGATCCATTTAGAGGGGGTGGTGTTTTTGGCAGATGAGGTACTTTCACAAAGTGAGATTGACTCACTTCTCTCAGCATTATCCACAGGGGAAATGGATGCTGAAGAGCTGAAATCTGAGGAAAAAGAAAAAAAGGTTCGTGTCTATGACTTTAAACGGGCTTTACGTTTTTCTAAAGATCAGATTAGAAGTCTTTCCCGCATTCATGAAAACTTCGCCAGGTTATTGACAACCTATTTTTCAGCGCAGTTAAGAACGTATGTAAATATAAGTGTGGCATCGGTTGATCAACTTCCTTATGAAGAATTTATCCGTTCGATCCCAACGATGACGATCTTGAATATTTTCAGTGTTCCTCCGCTTGACGGACGAATCTTGCTTGAAACCAATCCGAACATAGCTTATGCCATGTTGGATCGCGTTCTCGGCGGAAAAGGGACGAGCGGGAATAAAGTGGACAACCTGACTGAAATCGAAACCATGATTATGTCACAGCTTTTTGAGCATTCCCTGGAAAACTACCAGGAAGCCTGGGGGTCAATCGCTGAAATTGAACCGGTTTTAGAGGAACTGGAGGTAAACCCTCAGTTTCTGCAAATGGTTTCTCCAAATGAAACTGTGGTCGTTGTTTCCCTTAATACATCTATCGGGGAAACGAGCGGGATGATTAATATTTGCATTCCGCATGTAGTTCTTGAACCAATCATTCCGAAACTGTCTGTTCACTACTGGATGCAGAACCGGCAGACAAAGGAAAATAATTCTGACGAGTTCGCAGCCTTGGCGAAAACGATTCAAAGTGCCCAAGTTGATGTACGAGCTATCTTAGGTGAAGCTGATATGTCGATAGAGGAATTTTTGAAACTTAATAAAAATGATGTGATTCGACTAGATCAACTTATTGAAGAACCGATGAAACTCAAAGTGGACGAGGAAGAGAAGTTTTTCATCCAGCCAGGCAAAAGAAAGAACAGACTAGCCGTACAAGTGTTAGATGAATACCAGAGGAGGGCCAAACAGTATGAATGACGATATGCTGTCACAAGATGAAATAGATGCACTTTTAAATGGAACTGGAGAGGAAGAGGGAAACAAAGCCCTGGAGTCACAAGAATCTACCAGGGTTGAGGATTTTCTTTCCGGCCTTGAACAGGATGCTCTTGGAGAAATAGGAAATATTTCTTTTGGAAGCTCTGCCACAGCACTATCCTCTCTGCTTAACCAAAAGGTGGATATTACGACTCCTTCTATTTCTGTCGTGAAAAGATCTTCCTTGTCAGAGGAGTTTCCTAAGCCTCACGTGGCGATAAACGTTACATATACAGATGGATTCTCTGGGGAAAACCTCTTAGTGATCAGGGAACCGGATGCAGCAGTCATTGCCGACCTGATGTTGGGTGGAGATGGTACAAATCCTGCTGAAGGTTTGAATGAAATTCATTTGAGTGCTGTTCAAGAAGCAATGAACCAAATGATGGGGTCGGCAGCGACAAGTATGTCCACCGTTTTTAAGAAAAAAGTGGATATATCACCACCGGCCATTAATGTTTTATACCCCGAAGAGAACCAGGGTACCGATCAAATTCCAGCTGATGAAGCACTAATGAAAGTGTCTTTTAACCTTAAAGTTGGGAACTTAATTGATTCAGCTATCATGCAGCTGCTGCCAGTATCGTTTGCTCGTGAATTAGTGGACCAACTGTTAGATCCTCCCGAGGAAAATGCTGATACCACTGTACAAACTAAGGGAAGTGAGCCAGACGCTCAGCAGCCGTCCCGCCAAGCTGCACCAGACCCGCAACCTGCGCAACGAACAGTAGAGGAGGAATCGGAGCCGCAGCTAGTCGGGGGAGCCAGTGGACAGGAACTTCACAATTCAACAATTCAAACGGCAGAATTCTCGGATATGGAGCACGTGCAGTTAAGTAATAATGAGCAGCATAACCTGGATATGTTAATGGATATTCCTTTAAAAGTAACCGTTGAATTAGGAAGAACTAAACGTACGATCAAAGAAATTCTGGAACTTTCACCAGGCTCAGTTGTTGAACTTGATAGACTAGCCGGCGAACCAGTTGATATCCATGTCAACGACAAGCTGATGGCTAAAGGCGAGGTCGTAGTTATTGATGAAAGCTTTGGGGTCCGGGTAACAGATATTCTGAGTCAAAAGGATCGCTTGAAAAAATTAAAATAAAGTCAGGGGAGAATGAGAAATGGCAGAACGTATTTTAATTGTAGATGATGCAGCATTTATGCGAATGATGGTGAAAGATATTTTGACAAAAAATGGGTTTGAAATTGCCGGAGAGGCTGAAGATGGCCAAAAGGCTGTAGAACTTTATAAGGAACATCAGCCTGATTTAGTGACAATGGACATTACGATGCCGGAGATGGACGGCATTACGGCGTTAAAAGAAATAAAACAGTACAATCCCAATGCCAAGGTGATTATGTGTTCAGCCATGGGGCAGCAAGCGATGGTAGTCGATGCGATCCAGGCTGGGGCAAAGGATTTTATTGTCAAGCCATTTCAGGCTGACCGTGTGATTGAAGCGATACAAAAAGCACTTAACTAAAGAGTAGGGATTTAAATGATTACAGGAATAAGAACGGCTTGTGCGATTATCATAGTAACTTTACTTTCGCTGTCATTAGGGTTCCAAGTACACGCGCTGGGGCCCTCTGTCAGTGAGTGTACGAAGAATCCAGGTTTAGAAGGCTGCACGACAGCAGATCCGGGTGGCACAAAAAATGAGGGTACGGACGGTGCTGCCGTTGCAGATGCTGGTTCCGACACCTCCATCGTTTGGAACATGATTAAACTGGTATTTGCGCTATTACTCGTTTTAGCCTTAATTTACGGCTTGTTGAAGTTTTTTAATAAACGAAGTAAAAGTTTTACCAAAAATCGCACAATGGAAAATTTAGGAGGGCTGACCCTGGCTCCCAATAAATCGCTGCAGGCAGTACGAATTGGAGACCAGATTTTTATAGTTGGTGTAGGAGACAGCATAGAGGTCATTACTGAAATTACCGATCAGACTACGAGGGAAAGCCTCCTTCATCAAGAGAATTACGACCTCGTTAATAGAGGAATTAGTCATTTACTTAATCAAAACAAGGAACGGACGGTTGACGCGTCTAAGACAGCCGCTTCTCCTTTCAAGCAGCTGTTTGAACAACAGCTTGGGGAAATGAAGCACAAACGCAAACGTGTAACGGACAAGCAGAAGGGAGAGGGCTCTGATGAATGAATTTATTAATATTTTTTCAGGCTCAGATCCGGAGAACATTGCTACATCGGTGAAGCTCCTATTGCTTTTAACTGTCCTCTCTCTTGCACCAGGGATCTTAATATTGATGACCAGTTTTACTAGAATTCTCATCGTCCTGTCGTTTGTCAGAACATCATTAGCAACCCAGTCGATGCCCCCCAATCAGGTGCTCGTGGGGATCGCACTCTTTTTAACATTTTTTATTATGGCTCCTACCTTCCAGGAGGTTAATGAACAAGCACTTATCCCGTTATTTAATGAAGAAATTTCATTAAATGAAGCGTATGAGGAAGCAAGCATGCCGATGAAGGAATTTATGGCGAAGCACACGAGACAGAAGGATTTAGCCCTGTTTATGGAATATTCGGGGATGGAACGACCGGAGTCCATACAAGAAATACCATTAACTACACTAGTTCCTGCATTTGCGATCAGCGAGCTGAAGACGGCTTTTCAAATGGGATTTATGATCTTTATTCCGTTCTTAGTGATTGATATGGCGGTAGCCAGCGTGCTGATGTCGATGGGAATGATGATGCTGCCACCTGTAATGATTTCATTACCTTTTAAGATTCTATTGTTTGTTCTTGTTGATGGGTGGTATTTAATTTCGAAATCATTACTGGAAGGATTTTAAGAAAAGGAGGTAGCAAGCATGAATAGTGAAATGGTAATTTCTTTTGCTAAAGAAGGAATTTACACAGTATTGATCGTGTCAGGACCCTTGTTAATATTGGCTTTGGCAATCGGACTGCTTGTCAGTATTTTTCAAGCGACAACCCAAATTCAAGAACAAACACTTGCGTTTATTCCTAAAATCGTAGCTGTACTTATCGGTCTAATCTTTTTCGGACCGTGGATGCTGACCAATATGGTACGGTTTACTGCCAGTATATTTGAAAACTTGAACATGCTGGTTGGGTAGTATGCTTGACGTATTAAATTTGATTAATTTGCCAGCTTTTCTATTAATCTTCGTCAGGGTTACTTCCTTTTTCGTTACCTTGCCGATTTTCTCTTATCGAAATGTCCCAACTCAGCATAAAGTAGGTTTCAGCTTTTTCTTGGCCCTGCTTATGTATTTCACGATTGAGATTCCTCCAATCCAGGTAAATGAAATGTTTATTCTGCTGTTGTTTAAGGAGGCGGCCGTCGGACTCGCAATTGGATTGTTAGCTTATATTATTTTAACGGCTATTCAAATTGCGGGAGGGTTTATAGATTTTCAGATGGGATTTGCCATTGCCAATGTCATCGACCCGCGTACAGGGGCCCAAAGTCCATTGATTGGCCAATACTTATATATGATCACCCTGCTGTTTATTCTGGCAGTGAACGGTCATCATCTTATGTTGGACGGAGTGTTTTACAGCTATCATTTAATTCCTATTGATCATTTCCTTCCACTAGACGATGAAGGGTGGATTATGTATATCATCAATGCTTTTAATCAAATGTTTGTGATTGCCTTTCTCATGGCGGTACCCGTAGTCGGTTGCTTGTTTCTCGTCGATGTGGCTCTTGGGATTGTGGCCCGGACAGTTCCGCAGTTGAATGTGTTTGTAGTCGGTCTGCCTTTAAAGATCTTTATTGCGTTCGTTGTATTAATCATTGCGATGACCTTCTATATTATGCTGATCCGCACGTTGTTTGAAACGATGCTGGAAACGATGCGCGGGCTCATGCAAATATTTGGAGGTGCGTGAAGATGAGCTGGCTTAAACTTGACTTACAATACTTTGCTGCTGATGAAAAAACGGAAGAAGCCACACCAAAAAAGAGGGAAGATACCCGGAAGAAGGGACAGGTGCCGAAGAGTCAGGATGTAAACACAGGGTTTCTGTTGATCCTGGTATTCGGAGGTCTCTATTTATTCGGTGGACAAATGAAAGAAGCGATGACGACCATGCTTCGCAAATCATTCAATGAATATATTCATTGGACAGTATCAGAGGACCAGGTATTTACAATGTTTCTTGAGGTGACCATCGAAATAACGAAGATATTGGCTCCGATTATGGGAATCGCCATGGTCGCAGGGATTGTTTCAAATCTTATCCAGGTAGGGGTCATGTTTACAGGGGAACCACTGAAGTTCGATTTAAAGAAACTGGATCCTATTCAGGGAGCTAAGAAAATTTTTTCAGCGAGAGCCCTCGTAGAGTTAGTAAAATCCTTGCTGAAAATAACGATGATTAGTGTCATTACATTTGCCATCATCTGGGTCAATAAGGGGCCGTTAATGATGGCTTCACAAAAGTCTGTAGAGGCTGCGCTTGCCTTTTTCGGTAGAATCACGATCCTGATGGGACTTGCTTCGGGATTAGCTCTTCTTTGTTTGTCCGTTCTTGATTACATCTATCAACGCTATGACCACGAGAAAAACATTCGCATGTCGAAAAAGGACGTGAAGGATGAGCATAAAAATATGGAAGGCGACCCTTTAATTAAGGCAAAAATTAAAGAAAAACAAAGACAGATGTCAGCTTCCCGAATGATGAGTGAAGTACCGGCTGCAGATGTAGTCATTACCAACCCGACCCACTATGCAATTGCTGTCAAATACGATGAGGATAAATCAGATGCTCCCATTGTTGTTGCTAAGGGTGTCGATTTCGTAGCTCAGAAAATTAGAGAAGTGGCTAAGGCCAATGACATTGTCATGGTAGAAAATCGACCGTTAGCAAGAGCATTGTATCAGCAATCTGAAATCGATCAGCCGATTGATGAACAGTTTTATAAAGCGGTAGCAGAAGTTCTCGCCTATGTCTATCGATTAGAGAAAAAAGTGTAAGGCAGCGATTATGCCACCTCTTTCAAATTTTCAACACGTACTAAGCTAAGGAGTGACCCCGATGTCAGCAAAAGATCTATCCGTCTTATTAGGCGTTATCTTAATTATCGTAATGCTCGTTATACCGTTGCCTGGGTGGCTTCTAAGTTTTTTAATCTTAATTAATATTGCACTGGCTTTAATCGTAATTCTCGTCTCCATGAATATGGATCAAGCGTTGAAGTTCGCTGTCTTTCCAACGCTGCTTTTATTGTTAACCCTTTTCCGCCTGGCGTTGAATGTGTCGACAACAAGATCCATTCTGTCTGAGGCGGATGCCGGTGAAGTGGTCGCTACGTTCGGGACTTTCGTTATCGGTGGTAATCCGTTAGTAGGTTTCGTTGTTTTTATTATTTTAGTCATTATTCAATTTCTAGTCATTACAAAAGGGGCGGAACGTGTCTCAGAAGTAGCCGCTCGTTTTACTTTAGATGCAATGCCTGGGAAACAGATGAGTATTGATGCTGACTTGAATGCAGGATTGATTAATGAACAGCAGGCGAAAGAGCGAAGAGAAACGATTGAAAATGAATCAGACTTTTACGGAGCCATGGATGGGGCTAGTAAATTCGTAAAAGGGGATGCCATCGCTGGTATTATCATTGTCCTGATTAATATTGTTTTCGGACTTATTATCGGAATGGTACAGATGGGGATGCCATTTGGAGAAGCGATTGATGTTTACATGCGTCTAACGGTAGGGGATGGCCTTGTAAGTCAAATTCCTGCCCTGCTGATCTCGACTGCGACAGGGATTGTAGTGACACGTGTCGCCTCAGAAGGCAATCTAGGAACAGATGTGACCAACCAATTGTTACGCTATCCAAAATTACTTTATATTGCCGGCGGAACGATTTTACTTCTTGGGTTAACGCCAATTCCTTTCTTTTTAACGGCATTGATTGGATCAATTTTAATTTTCGGTGGCTATTGGCTGTCTCGTGTGGCTCAGGAGCCTGAATTTGTGGAAGATGAGCAGCTCGATGAAGCAGAAAGTGATCAAATGAAATCACCAGAGAATGTCGTGAGTTTGATTAGTATGGATCCAATTGAATTTGAATTTGGGTATGCTCTGATCCCCATTGCCGATACCAACCAAGGAGGGGACTTGCTTGATCGAATTGTCATGATTCGCAGACAGCTTGCCATTGAACTGGGTATTGTAATTCCTGTCGTTAGAATTCGAGATAATATTCAGCTCGGACCCAATGAATACCGTTTAAAGGTAAAAGGAAACCAAGTCGCTCAAGGAGAATTGCTGCTCGATCACTTTTTAGCAATGAGTCCTGGCGGTGACGATGAATCGATTGAAGGAATTGACACATTGGAACCTGCTTTTGGGTTACCGGCAAAATGGATCACAGAAGAACTTAAAGACGAAGCTGAGTTGTCTGGCTATACAGTAGTAGATCCGCCTTCGGTTGTGTCTACACATATTACAGAAGTGATTAAGCAAAATGCCCATGCATTACTTGGACGCCAGGAGACGCAACAGCTCATTACTCACTTGAAAGAGTCGTATCCGATTCTGGTGGAGGAAGTAACGCCAGATCCGTTATCAATCGGTGATGTGCAAAAAGTATTAGCTAAGCTTTTACGAGAAAATGTCTCCGTTAAAAATTTGCCAGTCATTTTCGAAACACTGGCTGATTTTGGAAAAATGACAAATGACAGTGAATTGCTCGCTGAATACGCGAGGCAAGCGTTAGCAACGCAAATTACAACTCAGTACCGTAAAGGAGATAACACGATTCGTGTGATAACAGTGTCGGGAACCGTTGAGAAGCTAATTGCAGATCATATCCAGCAAACAGAACACGGCAGCTTTTTATCGTTAGATCCTGAATCGCAGTCCACGATCGTGCAGTCCATAGGTGCACAGGTCGAACAAGTTTCGCTTCAGGAAGAAACAGCTATTTTACTTTGCTCACCGGCTGTCAGAATGTATATGAAACAACTGCTCGATCGGTTTCTGCCACAAGTTGTTGTCCTGTCTTATAACGAACTCGATCCCAATGTGGAAGTCCAAAGTGTGGGAGTGGTGAATGTCGCATGAAGGTAAAGAAATTTCAGGCTGGAACGATGCCGGAAGTGATGAAGAAGGTAAAACAAGAATTAGGGACAGACGCCGTTATTTTAAATTCCAAGCCCATCCAGGTAGGTGGTTTTCTCGGTTTCTTTAAAAAGACCGAAGTTGAAGTGATCGCAGCGATTGATCCTGCTCCGAGGTCTGTTGCGAGGAAGGTTCCAAATGATGAAACAACCGCTCCTTCCTTAAAGGTGGAATCCAATGTTGAGGTGCTGAAAGAATTGCAGTCACTAAAGATGATGCTTCAAAGGCAAACCAAACAGTCTGCTTCCTCAGAAACTATTGACAAGGTCAATCAGTTGCTGATTGATCAGGAAATTGAACCAGAGCTCGCCAGGGAAACTACAGATCAGCTTCTTAATCTATCAAGTGATGAAGAACAACTCGATGAGCAATGGGACGTCTTGACGAAGAGAGTTCTGCAAGCGAAACTATCGCATCTCTCATTTGGGGAACCTCAGTTTAAGAAAAAATTTATTCACCTGGTTGGACCTACAGGGGTAGGCAAGACGACGACTGCAGCCAAGATGGCTGCCGATGCCGTTTTAAACCGGAAACTGAACGTTGCTTTCATTACAACTGATACATACAGGATTGCAGCAATCGATCAGTTGAAGACATATGCGCAGATTTTAGATGTTCCGTTTGAAGTAGCTTATAGTTTGGAGGACTATAGGCAGGCGAGAGAAAAGTTTTCAGACTATGATTTAGTTTTTATCGATACCGCTGGACGCAATTATCGCGATGAACAATATGTGGAGGAACTAAAGCAGTTGATTCATTTCTCTGAAGATACCGAAACCTATTTAGTTTTATCTCTTACGGCAAAATATCGAGATATGACAGCCATTTATGACCAGTTTACCGGGATTCCGATAGAGAAGCTTATTTATACGAAGGAGGACGAAGCTTCACGTGTAGGTGGTGCCGTCAGTATGGCTGTGAATCATAATATTGGCATTGCTTATGTTACTCATGGTCAAAACGTGCCTGATGATATTAAGCCTGCGAGCAGCGAAGCTCTTATTCGATCAGTCATGGAGGGCAGCATCAATGGCTGATCAAGCGGAACAGCTTCGTTCACGCCTTCTTCATAAAATGAAACCCACCAGTGCTTCTACGATTGCCATTGCTAGTGGCAAGGGCGGAGTAGGAAAAACCAATTTCACGGTAAATTTCGCTTTAAAACTAATAGAAGAAGGGAAAAAAGTATTAATTTTTGATCTGGATATCGGCATGGGAAATGTAGACATTTTACTTGGCGTGACGCCAAGGTACTCAGTTGTAGATTTGCTTCAGCGCCAGGCTTCCTTGGAGAAAATTATCGAGTTCGGTCCGAATAATCTCGCTTATATTGCTGGTGGATCAGGGCTCTCAACACTTTTTCAAATGAATGAAAGTGGTTTTCATTACTTTCAGCAAACATTCGAACATCTTGCTTGTGAGTATGACATTATTTTGTTTGACATGGGGGCTGGAGCTACAGAAGATAGTTTGAAATTTATTAGTTCAGCTGATGAGGCAGTGATTGTCACCACACCCGAACCAACGTCGATTACAGATGGTTATGCGATGATCAAACATCTGACGAAACGAAACGATGCTTTACCTATTCACGTGCTGATCAATCGAACCTTAAGTGAACGGTCAGGCTTGGAGACATTTTTAAGGCTTGAAACAACGGTTAAGAAATTTATCGGTAAGGAACTGTTACACTTAGGTGCAATTCCTGACGACCGTTCTGTAATAAGAGCTGTCATTAATCAGCTTCCTTTTGTTCTGGATGAGCCGAGGAGTCAGGCAAGCAAGGCTGTAGCAAAGATTACTGAACAATATTTGACAGCTAAAGGTTACCAACATGAGAGGAAGACAGAATCCTTCCTTTCCAAACTTCAGCGTCTCGTTGTGAAATAGACTTTCATGTAAATGCAAAGATCCTGATAATAATCAGCCAGGCTTAGCTCTCGTGAAGCAGAAAGGTAGATTGTGATGAAACTTATTAAAGTGTTAGTGGTTGATGATTCAGCCTTTATGCGAAAAATGATCACAGATCTTTTAGAAAAAGACAAGCGTATAAAGGTGGTAGGAACTGCACGAAACGGCAGGGACAGTTTGACAAAAGCGAGGGATCTGCTGCCTGACGTGATTACGATGGATATTGAGATGCCTGAAATGGATGGCCTGACTGCCTTAGAGCATCACATGAAAGAGAACCCGAAACCTGTCGTGATGCTATCCAGCTTAACGAATGAAGGAGCTGACAGTACACTAAAAGCTATCAGTCTCGGTGCGGTAGATTTTGTCCTAAAACCTTCAGGATCGATTTCTTTGGACTTAGAAAAAGTAGAGAAAGAGTTAGTTAGTAAAGTGATTACGGCAAGTAAAGCAAGCTTGCCTCATCTTCTTCCAACAAAGAAGCCTTTCTCCCTTCAAATATCGCGGAAGGAACAAATCAATCGGTCCTCAATCGTTGCTATCGGTACATCTACGGGAGGACCGAGGGCTTTACAGGAAGTGGTCACGCACTTGCCGGCTGATTTTCCTGCCCCGATTTTGATCGTACAGCATATGCCCAAAGGGTTTACAAAGTCTTTAGCCAATCGATTGGACCAGCTGGCTGCCATTCGTGTAAAAGAAGCAGAAGACGGTGAAAAGCTGAGTAATGGTGTAGCATACATTGCTCCGGGTGATTTTCATATGGGTGTAGTGGTGAACAACTGTGATCCTGTGATTAAGCTTACTCAACATGACCCTATCCTGGGACATCGACCAGCAGTGAACTATCTTTACCAGTCATTGGCTCATTTGGACGATTATACGACGATTGCTGTTGTGATGACAGGAATGGGCACAGACGGAATGGGAGGATTGCTAGAGTTGAAAAAACAGTGTCCTCAAACTTACTGCATTGCAGAATCAGCGGACACTTGTATTGTGTACGGCATGCCGAAAGCGGTTATTCTAGCCAATTTAGCTAATGAAATTGCTTCACTTGGCGATATTAATCACAGGATAGGACAGGTCATTTTAAGCAGGGGGAATTGAATTGGATACAAACCAATATTTAGAATTATTTATTGATGAAAGCAAAGAACATTTACAGTCGATTAATGATCGATTATTAGATTTGGAGAATAGTCCTCAGGATCTTGCTATTGTTGGGGAAGTTTTTCGATCAGCTCATACCTTAAAAGGAATGGCTGCTACAATGGGATATCAGGATCTGGCGAATTTAACACATAAAATGGAGAATGTGCTGGATGGGGTCCGCAATCAGAACATACAGGTAGATTCTGCCATACTCGACGTTGTCTTCGACTCTGTCGATGATTTAGAAGCAATGGTAATGGACATTGCTGATGGTGGCACAGGAGAGAGGGATGTAGAAAGAGTTGTTACTCTGTTGCAAGCGATCGAAACTCAGAATAATGAAGAGGATCAGGACGAAGAAAACCCAGCAACTCAGCCATCAAATCCTGCCTATGAGCTTGACATTGATGAATTCGCCGCAACCGTTCTGGAACAGTCCCGTGAACAAGGGTTGAACAATTATGTGGTAAGCGTGTCCATTAGAGAAGACTGTTTATTGAAGGCGGCACGTGTGTATATGGTTTTTGAAGTGTTCGAGACAGCTGGAGAAGTCGTACAATCCTCGCCATCTGTAGAAGAACTTGAAAACGAACAATTTGATACAACCTTTCAAGTGTTATTCGTTACAAGTGCAGAGGCGGACGATTTAAAAAATAAAATCCTGAACATTTCGGAAATTGACGATGTCAGCATAGCTACATTTAATATTCAAGACTACATACAAGCTCAATCGGCCAATGAATCTGCTTCAACTTTAGAACATGAAGAACCCCCGGCGTCATTGCCCAAGGAGACTAGCAAGTCACAGCTTCCTGTGGAAAATCATGATAAAAAAGGCAAACAAGTTGCCAACAAGACTATTCGCGTCAACATTGACCGACTCGATGTACTCATGAATCTGTTTGAAGAACTAGTGATTGATCGAGGAAGGTTAGAGCAAATCTCAAACGAGCTGAACCATAATGATTTAAAAGACACTGTAGAAAGAATGGCCCGGGTTTCAGGAGATTTGCAATCTATTATTTTAACGATGCGGATGGTTCCAATTGAGCAAGTGTTCAACCGGTTCCCGAGAATGGTCAGGCAGCTTTCCCGTGATCTTCATAAAGAGATCGACCTGCAGATCGTCGGGGCGGAGACAGAGCTTGATCGCACCGTAATCGATGAAATCGGAGACCCGCTTGTGCATCTTATTCGTAACGCTTTGGACCATGGGATCGAAAGTCCCGAAGAACGTGTAGAGCAGGGAAAGCCTGCTCAGGGGACGCTGCAATTAAAAGCCTATCATAGTGGGAATTCAGTATTTATCGAAATTTCTGATGATGGAGCTGGTATTCACCGGGAAAGGGTCATTCAAAAGGCCATATCTAATGATGTGATCTCCGAGGAACAGGCTGCGAACTTATCGGACAAACAAGTTTATGAGTTAATCATGGAAAGCGGGTTTTCGACGGCTGAAACGATTTCAGATGTGTCAGGGCGCGGTGTAGGTCTCGACGTAGTTAAAAACACGATTGAATCATTAGGGGGAAGGATCGGAATTGATTCTGAACTGAATCGAGGCAGTGTGTTCTCGATTCAGCTCCCGCTCACTCTATCGATTATTTCTGTCATGCTAGTTGAAGTACAGGATGAAAAGTATGCCATTCCGCTTTCTTCAATTATTGAAACAGCGATTGTGAAAAAAGAAGATATCATGCATGCCCATAATAAGAAAGTCATTGACTTTAGAGGAAAGGTAGTTCCGCTGGTGTTCTTAAAAGAAGTGTTTGAAACACCGCAAACATTAGAAGAGCAACCCTATTATTCAGTTGTAATCGCGCGTAAGGGAGAAAAGATGGCTGGGTTTGTGGTAGACTCCTTTATTGGCCAGCAGGAAGTAGTGCTAAAGTCACTAGGTGATTATTTATCGGGTGTCTTTGCGATTTCAGGTGCTACGATTTTAGGGGACGGTCAAGTCGCCTTAATTGTGGATGCAAACTCATTAATCAAGTAAGGGGGAGGGATCGATCATGTCAGAAGAATCTATGAAACCTATGAAGCTTATCGTATTTCAAATTAAAAATGAGGAATATGCTGTGCCTGTGCAGCAAGTGGGCTCAATCGAACGTGTGATGCCTATTACTCGTGTACCTAAAACAGCTCCATTTGTAGAAGGGGTAATCAACTTAAGAGGTGTGGTGACCCCCATAATCGATTTGCGCAAACGTTTTGGCCTAGAAGGGTCAAAACTCGATGATACGACTAGAATCATTATTGTATCCATGGAGGGAATGGATGTGGGGCTGATCGTTGATGGAGCCAATGATGTACTTGATATAGCAGAAGAGGACATTCAGCCTCCGCCGGAAGTGGTAGGTATGGTGAAAGAGGAATATATTCGCGGAGTAATCAATAGTAATCAACGGTTGCTTATCCTCCTTAACTTAGAGAATGTGTTATCTCAAGATGAAGTGAAAGTATTGCATGAAGTTGAGCGGTGATCAGGTGAATTTTAGCGATGAATTCTCCCCCTTTCATTTGGATGTACTGAAGGAAATTGCCAATATCGGAGCGGGGCATGCGGCCACATCACTATCGAAGCTTCTAGATAATAAAATCGATATGTGTGTTCCTTCCGTTAAATTAGCAGGATTTAATGAGGTCATGGAACTTGCTGGAGGAGCGGAGACAGAGGTGGTTAGTGTGATGTTTCGTCTTGAAGGAGATGCTCCAGGGTTGATGTTCTTTATCCTGTCCCCGCAGCAAGCGGATCAATTTGTTACCCGAATGACGGGGCGGAAGAGCTATGGACAAAATCTTAACGGTCGCGATGAGATCGGTGAGTCAGCATTGCGGGAACTAGGGAATATCGTAGTCGGCTCCTACTTATCTGCTTTGTCGGACCTTACTCATGTAGAGGTTCAGCTCTCAGTTCCGTTCCTGACGATTGATATGGCAGGGGCCATCTTAAGTTCAGCCCTGGTTGAGCTCGCATGCGATAGTGATCGAGCACTTGTCATCGAAACATCTTTAGTAGAAACAGGCCCTGCAAATTCTTCAATTGATGGGTGCTTTTTCTTTTTGCCTGATGCTGACTCCTCCGCTATATTACTGAAGTCTCTGGGGGTATTAGGTTCGAGATGAACAACATAGCAGAGGTTGTAAAAGTCGGGATCGCGGATTTAAATATCGTCAAAAGGGAAGGGGTATTACGTACATCGGGACTGGGGTCTTGTGTTGGCGTCGTCCTATATGAGCCAAATAGTAAATTTGCAGGAATGGTTCATATTATGCTGCCTGACTCCTCGCTTGGTAAACAAGGTGTGATTAACCCGAGGAAGTATGCAGACACAGCTGTCGATGAGTTAGTGAATCTATTAGTTCAATATGGGGCGAGAAAATCACGATTGCGAGCCAAGATTGCTGGAGGCGCACAGATGTTTCAGTTTTCAAAAGCCAATGATATGATGAGAATAGGTCCAAGAAACGTAAAAGCAGTGAAGAAGAAATTGTGTCAGCATAAAATTCCGATTTACTCAGAAGATGTAGGTGGAACAAACGGTCGCACGATCGAATTTCACCCAGATACCGGCCAGTTACATATACGCACGGTGAACAAGGGAGAATCAGTGATTTAACTACATGACTCAATGGATAATCATTTTTGACCAAAACTGAGGAGGGATGATCATGACCAGCTCTATATCTCCTCAAGAACAAGAGCTATGGGGTCTTTGGATAAATGAACAAGACATGGAAGCAGCCAATCAATTGGTGCAGCACTATGCATACTTAGTCAATTTCCATGTGCAGCGAATTTCAGCACATTTGCCAAGAAGTGTTAGTAAAGATGATGTGCACAGCCTGGGGTTTCTAGGATTGTACGACGCTTTGAAAAAATTTGACACGACACGCGACTTGAAATTTGATACATATGCTTCCTTTCGCATTCGGGGCACGATTATGGATGGGCTTCGCAAAGAAGATTGGCTGCCGCGGTCCGTTCGTGACAAAGTAAAGAAGATTGAACAAGCAGCTGAGCGTATCGAACAGAAGTATCACCGTATTGCGACATCCTCTGAAATTGCTGACGAACTTAATCTTTCGAAAAGTGATGTCGAAGAAATTATGAAGGATTCACTGTTTGCTCATGTTCTGTCAATGGAAGAAAAAACGAATGACGGCCAGGACGAGCATAAAGAGGGTATCGGCTATTCCATCCCTGATAAGGACACACTCTCGCCGACGGAATCTCTTATCAAGGAAGAAGACTATAAAGAGTTGGCGGATCAAATTAAACGCTTAAATGAGAAGGAACAGTTAGTCGTCAGTTTATTCTATACAGAAGAGTTGACGTTAACAGAAATAGGAGAAATTATGGAACTGACTACCTCTAGAATCTCGCAAATTCATGCTAAGGCTATTTTTAAATTACGCCAATCATTAATGGAGGTTGTTAGCTAAGCCATTCTTCAATATGAAAGTTGTCGTCCCTGCAGCCCATATATGGGTGGGAAGACAGCTCCTGAGCAGGTGAGTGAAGCAGAATGATTTATTTTTTACTAACAATCAGTTTTATTTTACATGGTGTCTTAATTCTTATCATTATGGCATTGTTTAAGAAAGTAAAGCACGCAGAAGAATTAGAATTGCGTCAGAAACAAGTCGCAAGCGAAATTGAAGAAGTATTTAATCAGTACCTTATGGACATAAGAGAAGAGAATAAAAAAATGGATAAGTGGCTGGATCGCACTACTGCAAGCAACCCAGAACCCCGGCCGCAGGAGCCTGATCATACAGAGACGGCGGGGGATCAAACCAACGAAGTCTACAGCCCGCCTTTACCTGTGCAGGAAGAAGATGAATATGTACCATCCCTTCAATCCCAGGTGATGGCTATGTATAACAATGGTGTGAACATTGAAGAGATCGCCCGCAAATTGAATATCGGAAAAACAGAAGCTGAATTGCTCGTTAAGTTTCAACATACAAAATAATGAAATATACTTGAATGAATAGTGTCGTTATGGTATATTTACTGTCGGTGTCAATACACACGTCTTCTAATTTTATGACTGGTTGCTCTTCAAAGAAGAGTTAGTGATGAGAGATGATGAAGGCGGAGGATACTAAAAAACCAAACAGGAGGAATAAACATGTCTGTTATTTCAATGAAACAGTTGCTAGAAGCTGGTGTTCATTTTGGACACCAAACCCGTCGCTGGAATCCGAAGATGAAGAAATACATCTTCACAGAGCGTAACGGAATTTACATCATCGACCTGCAAAAAACGGTTAAGAAGGTAGATGAAGCATTTAACTACGTTAGACAAGTTGCAGAAGACGGAGGCAACATCCTTTTCGTAGGTACGAAAAAACAAGCACAAGACACAGTGCGCGATGAAGCGACACGCTGTGGGATGTATTACATTAACCAGCGCTGGTTAGGTGGTACACTAACAAACTTCCAAACCATTCGTAAGCGTATTAATCGTCTGATTGATATCGAGCGTATGGAAGAAGATGGAACATTTGACGTACTTCCGAAGAAAGAAGTCGTTGATATGCTTAAAGAAAAAGATCGCCTTGTTAAGTTCTTAGGCGGAATTAAAGAAATGACTTCAATTCCGGATGCAATGTTTGTTATTGATCCTCGTAAAGAGCGCATTGCTATCGCGGAAGCTCATAAATTAAATATCCCGGTAATCGGTATTGTAGATACAAACTGTGACCCGGATGAAATTGATTATGTCATCCCAGCGAACGATGACGCAATCCGTGCCGTTAAATTGCTGACTTCAAAAATGGCAGATGCTGTTCTTGAAGCCAAGCAAGGTGAAGAAACTGAAGTACCAGAAGAAGCTGAAGAAGCGGAAGCTGTACAAGAGTAGGTTACGGTTCAATAGGTGATAAGGGGGCAGACCTTTTATCACCTTTTTTAAGAGTAAAATAATAAAAACTTTCAATAGTAGTAAGGTCCAGATTACAAAGGAGGCTAACTCATGGCGGTTAATGCTAAGATGGTAAAAGAACTTCGTGAAAAAACAGGTGCTGGAATGATGGATTGTAAAAAGGCCCTGACTGAAAATGATGGTGACATGAATAAAGCAATGGAATGGCTTCGTGAAAAAGGGATTTCTAAAGCCCAGAAGAAAGCGGACCGCATTGCTGCAGAAGGTGCTGCTCATGTAGTAGTAGAAGGCAATACAGCAGCGCTTTTTGAAGTGAACTGTGAAACTGACTTCGTTACAAAAAATGACCAATTTAAAACACTTTTACAAGAGCTTGGTAAGCATCTTGTCAGCCAGAAGCCAGAAACAGTAGAAGAAGCACTTGAGCAAAAACTTCATGGTGACGGCGATAAAATCAATGACTATATCACAGATATGGTAGCTAAAATCGGCGAGAAGATCTCTCTTCGTCGCTTTGTGATCAAAGAAAAGACAGACAACGATGCTTTTGGTGCTTATATGCACATGGGTGGAAACATCGGTGTACTGACTGTTCTTGAAGGTTCAACTGATGAGGCTGTAGCAAAAGATGTAGCGATGCACGTTGCAGCAGTTAACCCTCGTTACGTTTCTCGTGATGAGATCTCTGAAGAAGAAGTGAACAGTGAGCGCGAAGTGTTGAAAACACAGGCTTTAAACGAAGGTAAGCCTGAGAAGATCGTAGAGAAAATGGTGGAAGGCCGTCTGAATAAATTCTTTGAAGAGATTTGCCTGCTTGAGCAGAGCTTCGTTAAAGATCCAGACCAGAAAGTGAAGAAATATGTAGCTTCCTCCGGCGGTGAAATTAAAGGCTTTACTCGTTTCGAGGTTGGCGAAGGCATGGAAAAACGTGAAGAAAACTTTGCTGATGAAGTTATGAGTCAAGTTAAAAAATAAGCCAGACTTTAAAATAGGGGACACAATGTGTTCCCTATTTTAAAACATGTTACATAGGAATAGATACAACATGATCAACAGGAAAAGATCAGGAATAAATGGAGGTTGCTATGACTACAGCTCGCTATCGACGTATCGTATTAAAACTAAGTGGGGAAGCTCTAAGCGGTAAAGAAGGTTTCGGTCTTGAACCAACTATTATACAATCTATCTCCCAACAAGTTAAAGAGGTTGCTGAATTAGGTGTGGAAGTTGCTGTTGTTGTTGGCGGGGGAAACATTTGGCGAGGCAAGGTCGGAAGTGAGATGGGCATGGACCGTGCAAATGCCGATTACATGGGGATGCTTGCGACAGTTATGAACTCTCTCGCCCTGCAGGACAGTTTGGAAAATATAGGGATTCAGACACGTGTGCAAACCTCAATTGAAATGAGACAGGTAGCTGAACCTTATATACGTAGAAAAGCAATCCGTCATCTGGAGAAAAAGCGAGTTGTTATTTTTGCTGCCGGGACAGGTAATCCTTACTTTTCCACAGATACTACTGCAGCATTACGTGCAGCAGAGATTGAGGCTGACGTGATCTTAATGGCTAAGAATAATGTGGATGGCGTGTATTCTGATGACCCTAAAGTAAATGTTGAAGCGAAGAAATATGATAAAATATCCTATTTGGACGTTTTGAATGAAGGTTTAGGTGTAATGGATTCTACGGCTTCGTCTTTATGTATGGACAACGATATCGATTTACTGGTATTCTCTATTACAGAAGAGGGTAATATTAAGAAAGCCGTAATGGGCGAAAATATTGGAACGATTGTAAGGGGGAAATAATCATGTCAGATGCCGTGATTAAAGAAACAAAACAACAAATGGAACAAGCGGTGCAGGCCTATTCTCGTCAATTGGCTACCGTCAGAGCAGGAAGAGCGAACCCTTCTATATTAGATAGTGTTTATGTAGATTATTACGGTGCTGCTACTCCGTTGAACCAGTTGGCCCAGGTAGGTGCGCCTGAACCGCGTTTACTTGTCATCACACCTTATGATAAATCTGCTATCTCAGAAATCGAAAAAGCGATCCAGAAAGCTGATCTTGGTTTATCACCTTCCAGTGACGGTAATGTAGTCCGTATTAATATTCCGGCACTTACAGAAGAACGCCGTAAGGACTTAGCAAAAGTGGTCGGTAAGTACTCAGAAGAAGCTAAAGTTCAAGTTCGTAATATTCGTCGTGATTCCAATGATCGTTTAAAGAAAATGGAAAAAGACGGTGAACTGACTGAAGATGATCTTCGTGAATATCAGGATGATGTTCAGAAAGTAACCGATGAAAATATTGCCTCCATTGATAAACTAGCTAAGTCTAAAGAAGACGAAATTATGGAAGTTTGATCTATTAGGCCAATAGGTGTATAAAACCGCACTGTCGCTGTTTGGCAGTGCGGTTTTTATTTTGCAATAGTAAGCTTGTTACCTGTCAAACACTCTAGAATATCATGTCATATAATGAAACCTAATTACAAATGCTGTACACTGGTTATGATTTAAATTTCCAGGGGCTCTTTATGTGAAGAGCGGCATGATGTAGGATAATAGTATATAATAGAAAGAGTGGAACCAACGGACTGGGGGATGATGGCATGCCAATCAAGATTCCATTTACTAAAAATAAGAAAAAAAATACGCAGCAATCTCAAAGTCTTGATGCTGATCATATTCCAAAGCATGTAGCAATTATTATGGATGGAAATGGTCGTTGGGCTAAGAAGCGAGGTTTGCCAAGGATAGCAGGCCACAAAGAAGGAATGAGTGTAGTCAAGAAAATTGTTCGTCATGCATCTGATGTAGGCGTCAGTGTACTCACACTCTATGCGTTCTCAACAGAAAATTGGAAACGGCCGAAAAATGAAGTGGATTTCCTAATGAAATTACCCATTGATTTTTTAAATACATATTTGCCGGAACTTATTGAAAGAAACGTGCAAGTACAAACCATTGGGGACACAGAATTTCTCCCGGAGCATACTCGAAAGGCTGTCGAAGAAGCTATTGAACGAACTTCTGATAACAATGGACTTATCTTAAATTTTGCTCTTAATTATGGAAGTCGTTTTGAAATGGTCCAGGCCGTCAAGCAAATTACAGCACGAGTAGAAAATGGAGAGCTTTCCACTTCGGACATAAACGAACAATTGTTCTCTTCTCATTTATATACAGCAGATCTATTTGAACCCGACTTGCTCATTCGTACCAGTGGAGAGCAGCGTTTGAGTAACTTTCTGTTATGGCAGCTTGCTTATGCAGAGTTCTGGTTTACAGAAGTATTATGGCCGGATTTTGATGAACAATTATTTGAACAAGCCCTACACGACTATCAAAATCGCAAACGTCGTTATGGCGGAATATAAGGTGTGACGTACTATGAAACAACGAACAATTACAGCAGTGGTTGCTGCATTAATCTTTCTACCTATCGTTATGCTTGGCGATGTTATATTTCAAGCCTTCGTTTATCTTATTGCAAGCATAGCCATATATGAGCTTATGCGTATGAAAAAAATAGCCAGGTATTCAATTGCTTCTGTTATCACGTTATTGCTCATGTGGACGTTGATGTATAATCAGGGAATGTTTGGAGGCTATAATGTACCGATAACAAAGTCTGAATTGACCCTGTTAGCAGTACTGATCCTATTAAGTTACACTGTTCTTGTTAAAAATCGCTTTACGTTTGACGATGTTGGATTCCTGTTGCTGTCAGCCATTTATATAGGCATGGGTTTCTACTATTTGATCGTTACGAGAGAGGAAGGCCTGCAATTTATTTTCTATGCATTGTTTGTGGTTTGGGCTACAGATACAGGTGCTTACATCTTTGGGCGGTTATTCGGCAAACACAAATTGTGGCCGCAAATTAGTCCTAAGAAAACAATTGAAGGATCAATTGGCGGTGTTGTGCTAGCGTGTGTGGTGGCTTATGTCTTTCATACCATTGAGCCGTTCTCCCATTCATTGTTTATTGTGTTAATCGTGACCATTATTATCTCTATCGCGGGTCAAATCGGTGATTTAGTGGAATCTGCCTTAAAACGACATTATGCTGTAAAGGATTCAGGGAAGATCCTTCCTGGGCACGGCGGTGTATTGGATCGCTTTGACAGTCTTATCTTCATGCTGCCTATTCTCCATCTAATTGGATTTATTCCAGAAGAGGAGTCGGCGCTTATTAATTTGCAAACGATGGAATGGGTACTGTCTATAGTAAGTTACATTGGCTGAATAATTTTTAGTAGTGAAAGGGGAATTCCCTGGTGAAACAAATTGCATTACTTGGGGCAACGGGTTCTATAGGAATTCAAACATTAGAAGTGCTGCGGCTGCATAAAGAAGAATTTTCTTTATATGCTATGGCATTTGGTAAAAATATAGATAAGGCCCTGCCGCTCATTCAAGAATTTCAACCTTCTTTAGTTGTGGTTCAAGATGAGAGAACGAAGCAGGAACTGGAAAAGCAATGGCAAGGCGGTCCGGTTTTATTTGGAAATGATGGACTGGTGGAAGCAAGCGTTGCGGATCCAGTAGATGTAGTCGTGAATGCCGTCATGGGCAGCATTGGTCTGCAAGCTACACTTCAAGCTATTGAAGCCAGGAAAACGATTGCGATTGCCAACAAAGAAACGCTGGTGACTGCCGGGCATTTAGTTATGGAAGCCTCACGAAAAAATAATGTGCCGCTCTTACCAGTAGATAGTGAACATTCAGCCATCTACCAATCCTTAAATGGGGAGCGGCAGAAAGATATCCATAAACTTATGATCACAGCTTCTGGCGGAAGTTTTCGCGACAAAAAAAGAAAAGAACTTGTAGGTGTGACGGTTGAAGATGCTCTTAATCATCCAAACTGGAGTATGGGAGCGAAAATCACGATTGATTCAGCTTCTATGATGAATAAAGGATTGGAAGTAATCGAGGCTCATTGGCTTTTTGATGTGCCTTATGAACGAATTCATGTTATTCTGCATAGAGAAAGTGTCATTCATTCGATGGTTGAGTTTGTAGATAGGAGTGTTATGGCACAGTTAGGCACACCGGATATGAAAGTACCGATTCAATATGCCTTAACCTATCCGCAGCGTTACCCGTTAGAACATACGAAACGACTTGACCTTGAAGAAATCGCTGCACTTCATTTTGAAAAGATGGACCTGGAACGGTTTCCTTGTTTAAGAATGGCCTTTGAAGCCGGTCGTGAAGGCGGCTCCATGACAACAGTATTAAATGCCGCCAATGAAGAAGCTGTTCAGTTATTCCTAGAAGGACAAATTTCCTTCCTTGATATCGAACAATTGATTCAACAAGAACTGACCCAGCATAAAACAATTCATAAGCCAGACTTGTCTACCATATTATCTATCGATGAGGAAACGAGAAAAAGAGTCCGTCTTCAATTAAAATAACCGTACGCGATTGAACAACCTCTAAAAGGAAGGTGCTTCATTTGACAACAGTAATTGCGTTTATACTCATGTTTGGCCTGCTAGTGTTTGTACATGAGTGGGGGCATCTCATTTTTGCAAAACGAGCTGGAATGCTAGCTCGTGAATTCGCGATCGGATTCGGTCCGAAGATATTTGCATTTACGAAAAACGAAACGTTGTATACCATTCGTTTGCTGCCTATCGGCGGTTACGTAAGGGTAGCAGGTGAGGATCCCGAAATTGTTGAACTAAAAGCGGGCCATCATATTGGACTTGAGTTCAACCAGCAGGGTAAAGTAAGCCGGATTATTGTTAACAATAAGTCTAAACATCCCCATGCACGAGTAATCGAAGTAGAGCGAGCTGATCTCGATCATCGTCTCATCATTGAAGGGTACGAAATCGACGAAGATGAGAAACTATCCTTTGAAGTTGATCCAAAAGCAATGTTTGTGATGGATGAAAAAGAAACACAAATTGCTCCATATGACCGGCAATTTGCTTCAAAATCAGTCCCTAAACGCGCGATGCAGCTTTTTGCAGGGCCGATGATGAACTTTGTGCTTGCCATCATTTTATTTATGATTCTAGGCTTTGTGCAGGGAGTGCCTGCTAATAATGCATTGATTGGCGATATTCAACCTGATTCACCAGCTGAAGAAGCTGGATTGCAGGCAGGCGATGAAGTAGTAGGTATAGACGGTGAGCCTCTTGATACTTGGGAGGAATTCACTCAAATAGTGAGGGACCACCCTGAAGAACAAGTCACGTTAACTGTAGAACGCGATGGACAAACTGTACAAATCGATGTAACTCCAGCACAAATCCAGCAAGGGGAATTAACGATTGGTCAAGTAGGTGTGGCCAGAGCTTTCGAGGAATCCTTTACTAAGAAACTGACCTATGGTTTTACGCAGACTTATGAATGGGGAACGTTAATTTTAACGAACCTCGGTAAGCTTGTAACTGGTCAGTTCTCACTGGATATGTTGTCAGGACCCGTGGGCATCTATGATGCTACAGACCGTGTCGTGCAAACGGGCTTTATGAATTTCCTTATGTGGACGGCGATCCTTAGTGTAAACCTTGGAATTGTGAACCTTCTACCGCTTCCTGCACTAGATGGCGGGCGATTACTGTTTGTCGGGCTTGAAGGGGTACGGGGCAAGCCAATTGACCCGCAAAAAGAAGGTGTTGTTCACTTTATTGGTTTTGCCTTGCTCATGTTATTGATGTTAGTAGTTACATGGAATGATATCCAACGTTTATTCTTGTAAATGGCCAGCTGGAAGCAGAGAGGGTACAGGTCTCTCTTTCGCTTCCAGCTTCTATTTTTAAATGAAAAAGAAGAGGTGGAATGTATGAAACAAAGTCAAATGTTAATCCCAACATTAAAAGAAGTTCCAGCAGATGCCGAAATTAAAAGCCATCAGCTTCTCGTACGTGCTGGTTACATACGTCAGATAGCATCAGGTATTTACAGTTTTCTGCCCATCGGTCGTCGGGTCTTACGTAAAGTAGAGGATATCGTCCGTGAGGAAATGGAGAAGATCGGGGCTCATGAAATGATGATGGCAGCCCTTCAGCCTGCAGAGTTGTGGAAGGAAAGCGGACGTTGGTTTACGTATGGCTCTGAGCTCATGCGCCTTCATGATCGTCATGAACGAGACTTTGCTTTAGGAGCCACCCATGAAGAAGTGATCACAAGTATCGTTCGGGATGAAATAAAAAGCTATAAGCGCTTGCCGTTAACGGTTTTTCAAATTCAGAATAAATTCCGTGATGAAAAGCGTCCCCGCTTTGGACTGCTGCGCGGACGTGAATTCTTAATGAAAGATGCTTATTCGTTTAATGAATCTTTCGAGAGTCTGGATGAGAGCTACAACCAAATGTTCCAGGCCTATTCAAATATTTTCAAACGCCTTGGGCTAAACTTTCGCGCAGTTATTGCAGATTCAGGCCAGATGGGTGGAAAGGATACCCACGAATTTATGGTGCTTTCAGATGTGGGGGAAGATGTGATTGCTTATTCAGACACATCAGACTATGCCGCCAATATCGAAATGGCTCCGGTAATCATGACTTATGAAAAGTCCCAAGACGCCCCTAAGCAGATGGAAAAGGTCTCTACCCCGGACCAGAAAACAATGCAGGATGTTGCGGATTATCTAGGGCATGGATTAGAAGCGGGCTTAAAGTCCATTATGTTTAAAGTAGATGACCGTTATGTCATGGTGGTAACACGCGGAGATCATGAAGTGAACGATATTAAATTAAAGAACCTTTACGATGCAGATATCGTGGAACTTGCCAGTGAAGAAAAGACAAAAGAATTGCTCGGTACAGGGTTTGGATCACTAGGACCTGTTGGCGTCTCTGAAGAGGTTGAAGTCGTAGCAGATTATGCAGTAGAAGCTTTAGCAAATGTCTCCTGTGGTGCAAATGAAGCGGGGTACCATTTTGTCAATGTCACTCCTCAACAGGATTTTAAAGTAAGCCAGTATGCTGACCTCCGTTTTATAAAAGAAGGAGATCCTTCCCCGGATGGACAAGGCCATATTCAATTTGCTCGTGGAATTGAAGTGGGCCATGTATTTAAACTGGGTACGTTTTATGCTGATAACTTGAATGCGAGTTATTTAGACGACCAAGGTAAGGCTCAGACGATGGTTATGGGATCATACGGAATTGGTGTCTCAAGGACAGTAGCGGCCATTGTTGAACAGTACAATGACGAGCGCGGCATTACATGGCCGGCTCATATTGCGCCTTTCCAGGTTCATCTGCTTTCTTTAAATCCTAAAAAAGAGGAGCAGAAACAGCTGGCAGACCAATTATATGAACAACTTAAGACAGCGGGAATTGAAGTACTTTATGATGATCGCAAAGAAAGAGCCGGTGTAAAGTTTGCTGATAGTGACTTGTTTGGCATCCCGCTGCGATTAACCGTAGGAAAACGGGCGGGAGAAGGCATCATTGAAATGAAAGAGCGTACAACCGGAGAACAGTCCGAAGTTGATCAATCCGACGTGCTGTCTACTGTGAATGAGTGGTTTAAACAGTAAGGTTTATCCTCTTTCAAACATGCTTATGCAACCAAGATCGTATCCATGAATACCCGCCTATAGGGAGGAATCACATTGGGTGTAACCAACCAGGAGAAAATGCATTATTTATTGGAGCAAATTCAGTTTCCTCAAGATCTGATACAGCCTCACTTTACAGACAGCTCACTTGAAAAACTGATTGTATATAAAGCAGAGAAGAAATGGCATTTTTATTTTTCGCTTCCCCGTGTACTGCCGCCTTCTGTGTATCAGCTTTTTACAAGTAAGTTACAGGCAGCGTTCAGGTCCATTGCTGCAATCGATTGGACGATCAATACGTCCGATCCATCCCTCCCGCCTGAAACGATGGGGGAGTATTGGCGGGGGTTCATCCAATCTATGACCAATTTGTCACCAGGGTATAAAGATTTGTTAATGGAACAGCACCCTGAAATTAACGGTAATAAGATTACGTTAACTTGCAGAAACCTGGCGGAAAGTCATGCCGTGAAAAAGAAACTAGAAACACCGCTGCAGAGTTTCTGCGGACAGTCCGGCTTACCGGCGCTTATGTTGACAACACGTGTAAAAGAAGAACATGAGGAATTGAAGAAGTTCCAGGAAGAACGTCAGAAAGAAGATAAACAGCTTGTTCAAAAGGCCGTTAAAGAACAAGAAGAGCGTGCTAAAGAGAAAGAAGTTAGCAAACCTAAGGGTCCAATTGAAATCGGTTATAAAATTCAAGAGGACTCTGAATCAATGGCAAGCATTGAAGAGGAAGAGCGTCGTAAGGTCATCGAAGGATATGTGTTCGATGCAGAGATTAAAGAGTTGCGGTCCGGCCGCCATTTATTGCTGATAAAAGCTACCGATTATACTGATTCATTTTCCATTAAAATGTTCTCCCGTGGAGATGACCACGCGGAAATGTTTAAACAAGTGAACCAAGGGATTTGGATTAAGGCAAGGGGAAGCATCCAGACAGATAATTTCACAAATGAATTAACGATGATGGCCAATGATATTAACGAAATTACTCCCAAATTACGCAAGGATGAAGCGGCTGAGGGAGCAAAGCGAATTGAATTGCATGCTCATACTACGATGAGTCAAATGGATGCCCCTGTATCTGCTACCCGGCTGATTGCTCAGGCTGCGAATTGGGGTCATGAAGCGATAGCGATTACCGACCATGCGGTTGCTCAAGCTTATCCAGAAGCACATGCTGCTGGAGAGAAGCAAGGTGTAAAGGTGATTTATGGCATGGAAGCTAATTTAGTTGATGACGGGGTGCCCATCGCTTACGAGCCCCAGGATCGTGACCTTGAAACAGATACGTATGTTGTTTTTGACGTAGAAACAACTGGATTGTCTGCTGTCTATGACAAAATTATTGAACTCGCTGCTGTCAAAGTAAAAGGTGGAGAAATTATTGACCGCTTTGAATCGTTTGCCAACCCTCATCATCCGCTTTCCCAAACGACAATTGATCTCACGGGCATTACGGATGATATGGTAAAAGATGCTCCGGAAATCGGCGACGTGTTAAAAGATTTCCATCAATGGATGGCCGATGACATTTTAGTTGCTCATAACGCCAGCTTTGACATGGGCTTTCTTAATGCTGGGTTCCAGCGGATCGATTATCCGAAATCGTCAAACCCTGTGATTGACACCCTTGAGCTTGCTAGATTTCTTGTACCAGAGTTGAAGAATCACAGATTAAATACCCTTTGTAAACATTTCGATATTGAATTGACCCAACACCATAGGGCGATTTATGATGCGGAAGCAACAGGGTATTTACTATGGAAATTGGTCAAGAAGGCAATCGAACGTGAAATAACGAATCATAGCAATCTCAATGACTACATGGGGGAAGGAAAGGCTTATCAGCGCTCCCGTCCTTCCCACGTCACTTTGCTTGCTGTCAATAGCACAGGGTTAAAGAATATGTACCGCCTCGTGTCAGAAGCTCATGTAAATTATTATTATCGAGTCCCTCGTGTGCCAAGGTCCCGTCTCGCTAAGCTGAGAGAGGGGCTGCTCATAGGGTCTGGCTGTGATAAAGGGGAAGTCTTTGAGACAATGATGCAGAAATCAGCGGAAGAAGCTGAGAAAGTGGCAGAATTCTATGATTTTCTGGAAATCCAGCCGCCTGGGAACTATGCCCATTTGATCGAAAAGGACCTTGTTCAGAATGAAGCGCAAATCTATGATATCTTGAAAAAAATCGTACAAATGGGCGAACGTTTAGGTAAGACGGTTGCAGCTACAGGCAACACGCATTATTTAGAACCCCATGATAAAATGTACCGGCAAATTCTCATTTCTTCTCAAAGCGGAAATCCGCTCAATCGTCAAACACTGCCTGACGTTCACTTTAAAACGACCAATGAGATGATAGAAGAATTCTCCTTTTTAGGAAAGGAGAAAGCAGAAGAAGTCGTTGTAGCCAACACACATGCCATTAATGATCGCATTGAAGTGATTAATCCGGTTAAAGAGGATTTGTACACCCCTAACATTGAGGGTGCTGATCAGGAAATTAGGGAAATGTCCTACAACAAAGCCAGGAGTCTTTACGGTGATTCTATACCAGAGCTCGTGGAAAAGAGATTAGAAAAAGAGCTTGAGAGTATTATAGGTAATGGATTCGCCGTTATTTACCTAATCTCTCAAAAACTGGTGACCAAGTCACTTGAAGATGGATATTTAGTAGGGTCACGCGGATCTGTCGGTTCTTCGCTCGTTGCCACGATGACCGAGATTTCTGAAGTAAATCCGCTGCCGCCTCATTATGTGTGTCCGAATTGCCGTCATCATGAGTTTTTTACTGATGGTTCGATCGGGAGTGGTTTTGACCTTCCCGAAAAAGATTGCCCTGAGTGCGGAACGGCTTATAAAAAAGATGGCCAGGATATTCCATTCGAAACGTTCTTGGGCTTTAAAGGAGATAAGGTCCCAGATATTGACTTGAACTTTTCTGGTGAGTATCAGCCACATGCCCACAACTACACAAAAGTGTTGTTTGGTGAAGACAATGTATATCGTGCCGGCACCATTGGAACGATTGCAGAGAAGACGGCCTATGGGTATGTGAAAGGATATGCCGGCGATAACCAGCTGCAGTATAAAAATGCTGAAATCGATAGACTGGTACAAGGATGTACGGGTGTCAAACGGACAACTGGTCAGCATCCAGGGGGAATCATTGTCGTTCCGGATGATATGGACATCTTTGATTTTTCACCGATTCAATTTCCGGCCGATGATACTAAATCGGAATGGAAGACCACGCACTTTGACTTCCATTCGATTCACGATAACTTGCTCAAGCTTGATATTCTAGGACACGATGATCCGACAGTAATTCGTATGCTGCAGGATTTAAGCGGGATTGATCAGAAAGAAATTCCCGTTGATGATCCGGAAGTGATGAGAATTTTCAGTGGTCCTGAGGCATTGGGTGTAACGGCCGAGCAAATCATGTGTAAAACAGGCACGCTAGGTGTCCCTGAATTTGGTACACGTTTTGTAAGACAAATGCTTGAGGACACAAAACCGAAGACATTTGCTGAACTCGTCATTATTTCCGGACTTTCGCATGGAACTGATGTGTGGCTCGGAAATGCTGAACAGCTGATTAATGATGGGATTTGTACACTGCCTGAAGTAATTGGCTGCCGGGATGATATTATGGTATATCTCATGCACAAGGGGCTTGAACCATCGCTGGCCTTTAAGATCATGGAATTTGTGCGAAAAGGCCGTGGTCTTCAGGATGAATGGATCGAAGAGATGAAAAAGCATGGTGTCCCTGATTGGTATATTGATTCCTGTAAAAAAATTAAGTATATGTTCCCGAAAGCTCACGCCGCAGCCTACGTGTTGATGGCCGTTCGAATCGCTTACTTTAAAGTTCATTACCCTATTTATTTTTATGCGGCGTACTTTACCGTTAGAGCAAGTGACTTTGAACTAGAGACGATGATTAAAGGATCTGATGCTATTCGTAAACGGATTGAAGAGATCCAAACGAAAGGTTTAGATGCAACACCTAAAGAGAAAAGCTTAATGACTGTGCTCGAATTGGCGCTGGAAATGTGTGAACGAGGGTATGGCTTTAAGAGTGTCGATTTGTATGAATCAAGTGCAACGGACTTTCTGGTTGAGGATAATCAATTAATTCCGCCATTTAATGCTGTTGATGGTTTAGGTACAAATGCTGCGATTAATATTGTTAACGCGAGAGGGGAAGGAGAATTTCTCTCCAAGCAGGATTTACGTGAACGCAGTCGTATTTCAAAGACAGTCCTTGAGTATTTAGATCAGCAAGGTTGTTTAGCTGGGATGCCAGAAGAAAATCAACTTTCGCTTTTTTAAATCAAGTATTGGAGCTCATGCCCCACACGACGTGGGGCAGTTCGACGTTGGCTCTTTAGGTTAGGACAAAAGGGTTTCATCAAATAGAAATTCGAACTAAGCAGAAACTATGGTTGGTGTATATAACCCGCTACGAAAATATACTTCGCTTTCCGCGCGGCTGTTGAGTCTCCTCGTGCTGGCGCACTGTGGGGGCTCACCTAGGCCTTTCCTCCCGCAGGAGTCTCCGTATATTTTCTTCGCTAAAATAGCACATCGTAAGTTTTGTTGCTTAAGAAGTTTAATTTTACCCTAGCCTTAGTTTGGCGTTGAAATATCCCTACACGATGTGATGTCGTTCGGTGTTGGGTCCAGGACGTGCTGGTCTTAGTCGAACTTCCTTAATTCGTGTCTACCCGGGAGCTTTCGCCTTCATGGTTTGCATAAATGTAGTATCTATGGTATATTTTTTATGGTGATTAGAACGATAGAGTCGGGCGAAAGAGTGGGGAAACCCACTCTTTCGTTTATATTTACGGCTCTTCTTTACTTAGAAGGACTCGTATCATTGTGCAAGAAAGCCGCTATGAACTTATTCATAGCGGTTTCCTTTCGAACGATAATAAGGAAGATGAAAAGTATAGAATCACACCAAATCGTCAATAAACAGGAGTAAAAGGAGGGATTCCATGAGTAAAAATGTAACCGAAATTGCTGAAGAACTCGTTATTCCCATTGCTAAAGACATGAATCTTGAACTTGTAGATATCGAATTTAAGAAAGAAGGCAAGAATTGGTTTCTGCGCGTCTTTCTTGATAAACCTGAAGGTATAGATATTGAAGAATGCGGGCAAGTATCTGAAAAGCTAAGTGAAAAATTAGATGAAATTGATCCTATCGACATGCCATACTTTTTGGAGGTTTCCTCTCCTGGTGCAGAACGGCCTCTGAAAACAAAAGAAGATTTCATCAAACAAACAGGCAAACATATTTATGTGAAGTTATACGAACCAATGGAGAATGAAAAAGAATTTGAAGGTACATTAGTGCAATTTGAAGATGATATAGCAACGATTGAAATACGTATTAAATCGCGTAAAAAGCAACTAGAGGTACCTTTTGACAAAATTGCCAAAGCAAATTTGGCTGTCACTTTTAACTAAGGGGGAGAAAGCTGTTGAGTAGTGAACTTTTTGATGCCATGAATTATTTAGAAAAGGAAAAGGGCATTGACAAAAATTTATTGCTGGAAGCGCTGGAAGCTGCGCTAATCTCGGCTTATAAGAAGAATTTTAACTCGGCAACAAACGTTCGTGTTGATATTAATGAAGACGAGGGTTCCATGAAGGTTTTTGCAAGAAAAACCATCGTTGAAGAGTCTATGGATCCTCAACAGGAGATTTCATTGGAAGAAGCTAAAGACATTGACCCGAATTACGACTTGGAGGATGTCATTGAAGTAGAAGTGACTCCGGCAGATTTTGGAAGAATTGCGGCCCAGGCTGCTAAACAAGTTGTGACTCAGCGTGTCCGTGAAGCAGAACGCGGCATCATTTACGGTGAATATGTGGACCGCGAAGAAGATGTTATGACAGGTATTATTCAACGAAAAGACCCAAGGTTCGTTTATGTCAATTTGGGCAAGATTGAAGCCAGGTTGCCTGAAGGTGAACAGATGCCGACTGAAACGTATGATGTTCATGATCGTTTGAAGGTTTTTGTCACTAAAGTAGAAAATAGTAATAAAGGACCTCATATTTATGTATCTAGAACCCACCCTGGCCTGTTGAAACGCTTATTCGAGATGGAAGTTCCTGAGATATATGATGGAACGGTAGAAGTGAAGTCTGTTGCCCGGGAAGCGGGAGACCGTTCAAAGATCTCTGTTCATGCAGGGGATCCGGAAGTAGACCCGGTTGGTTCGTGTGTAGGTCAGCGAGGCCAGCGTGTTCAAGCTATCGTGAATGAGTTAAAGGGTGAGAAAATTGATATTGTTCAATGGTCCGAGGACCCAATTGAATATGTGTCAAATGCGCTTAGCCCATCAAAGGTAGTAGAAGTACTCGTAGATGAAGAGGAAAAAGCAACCACGGTCATAGTACCGGATTATCAATTATCTTTAGCCATTGGTAAACGAGGACAAAATGCTCGTCTCGCAGCTAAATTGACAGGTTGGAAAATTGATATAAAGAGTGAAAGTGAAGCGGTTGAGCAGGGTGTGCTAACCGAACAACCAGCTTCAGATGAAGAAGAAATAGACGAAATAACAGAAGAATAAGGGGGCGAATCAGATGGCCCAACCTAAACAAAGGAAAATACCACTGCGTAAATGCGTAGTTACGCAGGAGATGAAGCCAAAGAAACAGCTGATCCGAGTTGTGCGTAATAAGGACGGAGAAGTATTTGTCGACCAGACAGGGAAGAAAAATGGGCGAGGAGCTTATATTTCAAAAAGCCTTGATGTCATCGAGCAGGCAGAAAAGCAGCAAGTACTTAACCGTCACTTAAACGCCAAGGTAGAAGCTGACATCTATGACGAACTAAGAGCCATCGTAGAGGTTCAAGACTAATGGCTGGCTCTTACTTAAATATCATTGGACTGGCATTAAGGGCAGGGAAGCTGACGCTTGGCGAGGAACATATTGTAAAAGATATCCAGAAGCGCCGGGCAAAATTGGTCCTTATTGCCAATGATACTGGAAAACAAACGATGAAGAAGCTTACAGATAAATGTAGCTCTTATCAAATACCCTGCTATGTGGTGGATGATCGTGAAACTCTTTCACAAGCCATGGGGAAGTCAGGGAGAGTTGCGATCGCAGTTCTTGACCAAGGATTTGCGAAAAAGTTGCAATCGCTGCTCGATGAATCTATTCGGGGGTGACAGAATGAGTAAAATGCGTGTTTATGAATATGCGAAAGCAAATGAACTATCAAGCAAACAAGTAATTGATAAATTGAAAGAAATGAAAGTAGAAGTTTCTAACCATATGTCTATGGTAGAAGATGATGTAAAAGGGAAACTGGATCACGCGTTTGGCAAAGGACAGCAAAAAGAGAGTAAGCCTGTCAGCAATAAGCCGAACAATAATAACAAGAAGAACCAAAAACCCAACCAAAATCGTGATCAGAGAAACAATAAGAAATCAAAAAACAATCATCGTCCACAAAATAAAAAGCAGCAAAAGCCTCAGCACAATCAAAAGCAACAGCCTAAGAAGAACCAGGCGCCAGAGAAAATTACCTATTCCGGTTCTTTAACAGTAGGAGAACTTGCTGAAAAGCTGAAAAAAGATTCATCTGAGATCATTAAGAAGTTAATGGGCTTAGGGGTTATGGCTACGAAAAACCAGGATCTTGATAGTGACTCAATCGAATTGATTTGTGCGGAATTCAATGTAGAGGTTGAAGAGGAAGTCGTGGTAGACGAAACTGATATCGAGAACATCATTTTTGATGATGCCGAAGAAGACCTGCAGGAGCGACCTGCAGTCGTTACGATTATGGGACACGTTGATCACGGGAAAACTACGTTGCTTGATTCAATTCGTGATACGAAGGTTACGGAAGGAGAAGCAGGCGGGATCACCCAGCATATTGGTGCTTATCAAGTAGAAGAAAACGATAAGAAGATTACATTTCTCGATACACCTGGCCACGCTGCTTTTACAAGCATGCGTTCCCGCGGTGCGCAAATTACTGATATCGCTATCTTAGTTGTAGCAGCAGACGACGGGGTTATGCCGCAGACTCGTGAAGCCATTAACCATGCGAAAGCTGCTGAGGTACCAATTATCGTCGCTGTTAATAAAATGGATAAAGAAGGGGCAAACCCTGACCGAGTTATGCAGGAATTAATGGAATATGAGTTAATCTCTGAAGACTTTGGCGGAGATACCATTTTCGTTAAAATGTCTGCGGTTAAGGGAGAAGGGATCGATGAACTTCTGGAAATGATTCTTCTTGTAGCTGAAATGGAAGAATTCAAAGCGAACCCGGATCGCCTTGCGAATGGAACTGTTGTCGAGGCCGAGCTTGATAAAGGGCGTGGGCCGGTCGCCACTCTTCTAGTTCAAAATGGAACATTGAAAGTTAGTGACGCTGTTGTGGTGGGTAACACACATGGTCGTGTTCGTGCTATGGTGAACGAAATTGGCAGAAGGGTTAAGGTGGCTGGACCTTCTACACCGGTAGAGATTACCGGATTAAACAACGTACCGCAAGCAGGGGATCGTTTTCTTGCCTTTGAAGACGAGAAGAAAGCTCGTTCTATTGGGGAAGCGCGTCAGCAGAAACAAATTGAAGCTGAACGAAGCTCCACGGCTAAAGTAAGTCTTGATGATTTGTTTGAACAAATCAAACATGGGGACATTAAGGATATCAATCTCATCTTAAAAGCTGATGTTCAAGGGTCTCTAGGGGCTTTGGCTGGTTCACTGCAGAAGATTGAAGTGGAAGGGGTCAAGGTAAAGATCATTCACACAGGTGTTGGAGCCATTACAGAATCAGATATCTCACTTGCTTCTGCTTCCAATGCAATTGTTATCGGATTTAATGTACGACCAGATGGAAATGCTAGAAAAGCTGCTGAATCAGAAGACGTACAAATTCGTCTGCACAACGTTATTTATAAGGTTATAGAAGAAATTGAAGCAGCTATGAAAGGTATGCTGGATCCAGAATATGAAGAGAAAATCATCGGGCAAGTGGAAGTTCGCGAAATCTTTAAAGTATCAAAAGTGGGTACAATTGCAGGTTCCTATGTAACCGATGGCAAAATTACCAGAGATTCAGGTATTCGTGTGATTCGTGATGGTGTCGTCATTTATGAAGGGGAGATAGATGCCCTTAAACGCTATAAAGATGACGCAAAAGAAGTGGCACAGGGTTATGAGTGCGGCATTACTGTAAAGAACTTTAATGACGTAAAAGTCGGTGACGTCATCGAACCTTATGTCATGCAGGAGATTGAACGTACATGATTTTAAGTGCTGAGCTGCAAGCGATCGTTTATGATGCTCAGTCCTTGAAAGAAAAGCGTTCCGTTATTAAAAGAGTACAAACAAGGCTAAAGAATGAATTTAATGTAGCTGTCAGTGAACTGGATCATCAGAATCTCTGGCAGCGGACATGTATAGGGATCGTAACCGTATCAAGCAATAAAGTCATCGCAGAGCAAACGATTCAGCAAGCTTTAGCCTTCGTGGATTCTTTTCCTGAATTAGAACGAACAGAAACAGTCCAAGAATGGTTGTAGACGTTTAGTTTTTGAAGAGGTGAAGAAAGAATGAATGACTTACGAGCTAACCGTGTCGGTGAGCAGATGAAGAAAGAAATGAGCGATATTATCAGCAAGAAGATTAAAGATCCCCGAGTGGGATTTGTTACAGTTACGGAAGTGAAAGTAACTGGTGATCTTCAACAGGCTAAGGTCTATATCTCTGTGCTAGGAGATGACAAACAAAAACATGATACACTCGTGGGATTGGCTAAAGCAAAAGGCTTTATACGCTCTGAAATTGGGCAGAGAATCCGATTGCGCAAAACGCCGGAAATCATGTTTGAATTTGATGAAGCCATTGAAAGAGGAAATCGTATCGAAACGATTTTAAAAGATTTAAATGATACCGATAGCTAACGAAAAATACTGAATTGCTTAGGAAACACTTAAGTATTCAAGTAGATGTGCACAAAAGAATCCGTGCTGTGATAGGCACGGATTCTCTCTGTATAAATAATGACTGTGGGGTGGAATTCATGCATGGTATTCTCCCATTATGGAAAGAGAAAGGTTTTACTTCTCACGATTGTGTCAGTAAAGCGCGTGGTATGTTACATACTCGAAAAATCGGGCATACAGGTACCCTGGATCCTGATGTGGAAGGTGTGCTGCCGCTCTGTGTAGGGAAAGCTACGAAAATCGTGCCTTTTTTAACAGATACGGAAAAAGTCTATGAAGCGACTGTGACGCTCGGCACTTCTACGGAAACTGAGGATGCAAGTGGTGATGTGGTCGAACATAAGCCCGTGGCCGAAGCGATTCCTCTTGAACAAGTAAAGAGAGTTCTAGAACGATTTACTGGTGAAATCAACCAAATTCCTCCGATGTATTCAGCCGTAAAAGTAAAAGGAAAGCGTCTGTATCAATACGCACGTGAAGGAATAGAAGTAGAAAGGCCACAGCGGAAAGTATGTATTTCAGACATTGAGCTGCTTGATCATGAGGGATCCGTCTCAGACGCTCAATTCTCCTTTTCCATTCGCGTCGTTTGTTCAAAAGGGACATATATTCGCACGCTTTGTGTAGATATTGGCAAAGCGCTAGGTTTTCCAGCACACATGTCTGCACTTGTGAGGTTAAAAACGGGTGCGATCGCCAAAGAGGATTGTCTAACTTTTGATCAGGTTCAAGAAGCCATTGATCATGGCAATGGGGAAAAATTACTGCTGCCCCTTTCGAAAGGGCTGGAACACGTTGACGCCTATCATATAACAGAAGATCAAAGACAAGCGATTAAGCACGGTCAAGTGCTGTCGAAGCCAAACGGGCTTACGGCCTCTATTTTCAGCGTGATGTGTGAGCAAGAAGTGTTAGCTATTTATCAAATACACCCAACAAAACCGGATCGCATTAAACCCGTTCGAGTATTTTAAACTTTACTCAAATAAAGCAGGTGAGTAATATGAAAACAATTGAATTATCTGAGTCATTACCGAAACACGATCTCCACTTAGAACAAAGTTCTGTTGCGGTCGGTTTTTTTGATGGAGTCCATAAGGGTCATCAAGAAGTTATCAGAACCGCCCAGGATAAGGCGAAAGAGCTTGGTTTACAAACGGCTGTGATGACGTTTGATCCTCATCCTTCTGTTGTTTTAAATAAAAAAATCCAGCATGCCCGCTACATTACTCCACTGCCTGAAAAGCAGGAAATCTTGGAGGCCATGGGAATACATTACTTATTCATCGTTCGATTTGATCAGTCGTTAGCAGCCCTTCCACCAGAGCAATTTGTCGATGACTACTTTGTTCAATTAAACATTAAACACGTTGTGGCTGGCTTTGACTTTAGTTATGGCCATAAAGGCAAAGGCTCTATGGAGACACTTCCACAGCACGCTAAAGGGAGACTGACCTACACTGTAGTTGATCGAGTAGACCAAGAGCATACTAAGGTAAGTTCCACGAGGATAAGAGACTTATTGAAGGAAGGAAACGTATCATCCGTCAATGAATTACTGGGGCGTGAGTTTAATATTGAAGGCACAGTAGTTTCTGGTGATGAAAGAGGACGAACGATTGGCTACCCGACTGCGAACATCACTGACATGGAGGAACAATATTTACCAAAGGTTGGTGTTTATGCCGTTACTGTTGAGTATCAAGGGGAGAGATACTTTGGAATGGCCAACCTTGGAATGAAACCAACGTTTCATTCGGAAAGTACCAGCCCAAGCTTGGAAGTACATGTGTTTGATTTTGAAGAGGATTTATATGGCACTCGATTAAAAGTCTTTTTTCATCATTTCATACGAGATGAGCAGAAATTTAATGGGGTTGAGGAAATTACGGCCCAGATTAATAGAGACGAAAGGGAGATTCGCCGCTATTTTAAGCTGTAATATAGTTTCCTCTTGCATTTTTGTCATAAAAATTGTACGCTTTAATATGGAACCTTCGCTTGGCGGCACGTAACTCCGACGTCCGCTCGGGGAAAGGGAATTCTATAAATTATAGGAGGTGTAGCTATAATGGCTATCACACAGGAACGTAAACAAGAACTGATCAATGAGTATAAAACTCATGATAATGACACAGGTTCTGCCGAAGTACAAATTGCTGTACTTACTGAACAAATCACGAATTTGAACGACCACCTGCGTACACACAAGCAGGATCATCATTCTCGTCGTGGCTTGCTTAAAATGGTAGGTAAACGCCGTAACTTGCTTAACTACCTACGTAATAAAGATATTACACGTTACCGTGAGTTAATTAAGAGCCTTGGCTTGCGTCGTTAATGTAGTAAGATTGAAAAAGCGGGAGTTATTCCCGCTTTTTCTGTATGTTTACATACAGTAGGGTGTAAACTCTAAAGAGTAGGCACTATTTTTAATTTATTGTTTTGAGAGGAGTAAAGTGCTTTATGGCAGATGAAAAGCAAGTATTTTCAATTGAAGTAGCAGGCCGTACATTCTCTGTGGAAGTAGGAGAGCTGGCTAAACAAGCTAATGGAGCTGCTATGATTCGTTATGGCGATACATCCGTTCTTTCAACCGCAACTGGTTCTAAAGAACCGAAGGACTTGCCATTTTTCCCGCTAACTGTTAACTATGAAGAGCGCTTATACGCTGTTGGAAAGATTCCGGGAGGATTTATCAAACGAGAGGGACGTCCAAGCGAAAAAGCTATCCTGGCTTCACGCCTTATTGACCGCCCGATCCGTCCTATGTTCCCTGATGGCTTTCGAAATGATGTACAAGTTATCAGTACGGTCATGAGCGTAGATCAGAATTGTTCATCAGAAATGGCCGCAATGCTTGGATCTTCCCTTGCTTTAGGGATCTCAGATATCCCATTCGGCGGTCCGATTGCTGGAGTTATTATTGGAAGAATCGATGGCGAGTTAATCATTAACCCGACAGTAGAACAACAGGAGAAAAGTGATATCGACTTGACGGTCGCCGGAACGAAAGATGCGATCAACATGGTTGAAGCAGGGGCCCAGGAAGTTCCTGAAGAAGACATGTTGGAAGCGATCATGTTCGGCCACGAAGAAATCAAGCGTTTAGTTGCTTTTCAGGAAGAAGTTATTGAAGCGGTTGGAAAAGAAAAAATGGACGTACAGCTGTTTGATCTTGATCAGGAGCTTAAGGATAAAGTTGAAGCAGAGGCGACAGATTCACTAGTAGCTGCGATTAAAACGGAAGAAAAGAAAGCGCGTGAAGAAGCGATTGACGAAGCGAAACAGGCTGTCGTTGAAGCGTACGAAGAAATGGAAGCCGATGAAGAAACAATGAAGCAGGTTAAAACCATTTTAGAGAACATCGTGAAAGAAGAAGTGCGCCGTTTAATTACGAAAGATAAAATTCGCCCTGATGGCCGCGGTGTTGATGAGATTCGTCCATTATCCTCTAAAGTAGGCGTGCTGCCGCGTACCCACGGTTCCGGACTGTTTACGAGAGGACAAACGCAGGCTCTTAGCATTTGTACACTAGGCGCTCTAGGAGATGTGCAAATATTAGATGGACTGGATCTTGAGGAATCCAAACGTTTCATGCACCATTATAACTTCCCTAAATTCTCAGTAGGGGAAACAGGCCCAATCCGTGGACCAGGACGTCGTGAAATTGGTCACGGTGCATTAGGGGAGCGTGCTTTGGAAGTCGTTATTCCATCTGAGAAAGAATTCCCTTATACGATGCGTCTTGTTTCTGAGGTTCTGGAATCAAACGGCTCTACATCACAAGCTAGTATTTGTGCAAGTACATTGGCGATGATGGATGCTGGTGTTCCTATTAAAGCCCCAGTAGCCGGTATTGCCATGGGTCTTGTTAAGTCCGGGGAGGATTATACAATTCTTACGGATATTCAAGGTATGGAAGATTTCCTCGGAGACATGGACTTTAAAGTAGCGGGGACTGAAAAAGGTGTTACCGCATTACAAATGGATATTAAAATTGACGGATTGTCCCGTGAGATCTTAGAAGAAGCCCTTACACAAGCGAAGAAAGGCCGCAAAGAGATCTTGAGTTCAATGCTTGCGACCATTCCGGAAACGAGAAGTGAACTTTCTCAATATGCTCCTAAGATCATGACCATGAAGATTAATCCTGACAAAATTCGTGATGTAATAGGACCAAGCGGTAAACAAATTAATCAAATCATTGATGATACCGGTGTAAAAATTGACATTGAACAGGACGGTACTGTGTTTATTTCTTCCACAGATGCGGAAATGAACAAAGTCGCTAAGAAGATCATTGAAGATATCGTCAGAGAAGTAGAAGCTGGCGAAGTGTACGATGGGAAAGTAAAACGGATTGAGAAATTTGGAGCATTCGTTGAACTGTTTAAAGGAAAAGAGGGACTCGTTCACATTTCTGAATTGGCTGAAGAGCGTATTGGAAAAGTGGAAGATGTCGTTTCACTAGGAGATACCATCAAAGTTAAAGTCAAAGAAATCGATAAGCAAGGAAGAATTAATCTTTCACGAAAAGCGATTTTAATTGACGAGAAAAAAGAACAAGAAACAGAGGATTAAAAAGAAACTGGCTTGCCAGTCTCTTTTTTTTGGCCTGAAATTCTAGACAACCCCTTTTAAGCATATCCTGCTTAAGAAGGGGGACTTTCCATGAACAAGTACATAAAGCCTGCCGTTATCGTTTTTCTACTGATCAGCTGTTTGGCTGTTTATATGTCATTGAACCAGAGCAATCCTGTTTCTTCCTCCAATCCTTTATACGAAAGGATTAAAAGTAAGCAGCAGGATTATTTTATAGAGCCTCAAAATGCGTACATTGATCAAGTTTGGAAAAAGATGCCCGGTTTAAATGGAAGAAAAGTGAATATAGAGAAGTCTTATAACAAGATGAAAAAAGATGGAAAATTTAATGAAGACAAACTTGTGTTTGAACAAATACCTCCAGAAGTGTCGTTGGAAGAGCTGCCCGTTTCGCCGATTTACCGCGGTCATCCCGACAAAGAAATGGTTGCGCTGCTGATTAATGTTTCGTGGGGAGCTGAATTTATCCCGGAAATGGTGGAGGCGTTATCGAAACACCGAGTCAAAGCAAATTTTTTCATCGATGGAGCGTTTGCGGCTGAACATAAAGATTTAGTCCAGATGATTGAAGAAGAAGGTCATCTGATTGGCAGTCATGGTTATGGTCACAAGGATTTTGCCAAATTATCTAAACCTCAAGCCATGACTAACTTAGATAAGGCGAACAGTATCATATCAAGCTTGATCGAAAGTGATATCGAATGGTTTGCTCCCCCGGCAGGAAGTTTTACGATGTCGGCAGTCGAAGCAGCGCAGAATTTAGATATGCAGACAATCCTCTGGACTGTAGATTCCATCGATTGGAAGAAACCTACCAAAGATGTTTTTCTGCATCGAATTACCAGTAAGCTGCATAATGGCGCAACCGTCCTGATGCATCCAACCGCAGTTACAGCGTCCAGCTTGGATGAATTAATTCCCATCATTCAAGAACAGTATAGAATTGGCACATTAACAGAATTAATGAGTGAAAAACGAGGAGGCTGATTAGCGTTGAGGTTGAAGGAATTGTCCCAGAAGGAAGTCATTGATGTCGATGAAGGGAAAAAACTCGGGATCCTCGGTAAAGCAGATTTAATCGTGGATCCTGACAATGGCTTGATTCAATCGTTAATCATTTTAAATGAAGGACTGTTTAAAAGTCGGGATCACATCGAGATTGAGTGGAAGCAAATTTCAATTATTGGTGAAGATACAATATTATTAAAGAAAGATTGAGCTACAACAAATTGTTGTAGCTTTTTTTTATGCCCGTGCTTAGGCTTTTAGGAAATCACTAACGATCTGTTTCTGCATACGATAAAAGGAGATTACACCACTTATAAAGGAGACTTCCGGCATGCTTACAGAATATCATGTAGCAGTCATAGGGGGCGATGCCCGACAAATTGAAATCATAAGAAGATTAAATGAGTGGGGTGCACATGTTTATTTAGCCGGATTCGATCAATTGAACGGGAGCTATACCGAAGCGGTGGAACTTGAATTTGACAGTGATCAGGTCGAGAAGCTTGATGCTGTCATTCTTCCTGTTTCAGGTACAGATGAAAATGGTTGTATAGATGGTATCTTTACGAATCGTTCGATCCCTTTGAGAGAAGAGTGGCTAAAGCGCACCCCGGAACATTGTCAAGTTTTTACAGGAATTACGAATGAAACGTTAACTCAAATGGTTCATAACGCCAAACGAACATTGGTCCCGCTCATGGATCGCGATGATGTAGCCATTTATAATTCGATCCCAACTGTGGAAGGTACGATTATGATGGCCATTCAGCATACAGACGTTACGATTCATGATTCGCGGGTGTTGCTTATCGGCTTAGGAAGAGTAGGAATGAGCTTAGCCAGTACGTTTCATCAATTAGGGGCGAAGGTGAGCGTGGCTGTTCGTTCTTCAAAGGATGTAGCACGCGTCTATGCAATGGGATTGACTCCGCTTTATATTGAGTCATTGCCCGAACAAGATCTCACGTTTGATTTAGTCCTCAATACTGTTCCTGCTCCAATCCTTGATGCCAAAGTCATAAAAAAACTGCCAACACATGCCTTAATCCTGGATATTGCATCCAAACCAGGCGGAACGGATTTTCGTTATGCAGAAAAAAGAGGCGTCAAAGCAATACTAGTGCCTGGTCTGCCTGGAATAGTCGCTCCGAAAACAGCAGGGCGGATTATTGCCAATGTTATATCACAGCAATTGAGAAAGAGTAAATAGAAAGGTGGATAAAGAATGGTTCAATTAAAGGGAAAAAGAATAGGATTCGGCTTAACGGGTTCACATTGTACGTATCATGAAGTGTTCCCTGTTCTCCAGAAGCTTATGGATCTTGGAGCAGATGTCATTCCTATCTTATCTCACACAGTTCAAAAAACAGATACAAAGTTTGGAGAAGCCGCTGAACACGTGAAGACAATTGAGTCAATTACAGGCAAAGAAGCAATCATGACAATTCCAGATGCAGAACCTTTGGGTCCGAAACTGCCGCTTGATTGTATGGTCATCGCTCCGATGACAGGAAATTCTACGAGTAAGTTCGCAAATGCTCTTACGGATTCACCAGTATTAATGGCTGCAAAAGCAACACTGCGAAACGAGAACCCGGTCGTCCTCGCGATTTCCACAAACGATGCGTTAGGATTGAATGGGGTTAACATTATGAGGCTGATGGCCACCAAAAATATATACTTTGTACCTTTAGGGCAGGACCATCCTTACAAGAAACCTAACTCGCTCGTAGCAGATATGACATTAATTCCCGAGACAATTGAAGCAGCTATTTCTGGGAAACAGCGTCAACCTGTGCTGATTGAAAGATACTCAGAGTAATTCCCTTTTTGATAACAGATGTGACAAGAAGTATGATAAAATAACACAATAGTGGCTCACGTAGCAAAAATATAAAGATTTATATGTGAAAGGGGATCTGATTATGAGTCAAACAAAAACGTACACTATCGCAGTAGTAGGTGCAACTGGTGCTGTCGGACAAAAAATGTTGGAGACACTCGAAGATCGAAACTTTCCTATTAAAGAATTGAAACTATTGTCATCCAGCCGCTCAGCCGGCAAAAAAATGGTATTTAAAGGAACTGAATATACGTTGGAAGAAGCAACACCTGATAGTTTTGAAAACGTTGATATCGCTCTGTTTTCTGCAGGCGGATCAGTTTCTAAAAAGCTTGCTCCTGAAGCAGTGAAACGTGGAGCATTAGTCATCGACAATACGAGTGCTTACCGCATGGATGAAAGTGTGCCGCTCGTTGTCCCGGAAGTCAATGAAGAAGATATTAAAAATCACAATGGGATCATTGCCAACCCAAATTGTTCAACTATTCAAATGGTGGCCGCTCTCGAGCCAATAAAGCAGCACCTTGGCATGAAGCGTGTTATTGTCTCTACGTATCAGGCTGTTTCTGGTGCAGGTAATGAGGCAGCGGAAGAACTGCGGGAGCAATCACAGTCGTTCCTTAATGGAGAAGAATTAGAAGCTAGCATTCTACCTGTTAGTGGGGATGAAAAACATTTTCCAATAGCTTTTAACGCGTTGCCTCAGATTGATAAATTTCAAGATAATGGCTATACCTTCGAAGAAATGAAAATGATTAATGAAACGAAGAAAATTATGCACACTCCCGCGCTTCAAATTTCAGCTACATGTGTTCGTTTGCCGATTTTTACTTCACATGCTGAGAGTGTTTATGTTGAAGTTGAACAGGAAGATGTTTCAGTTCAACAATTGAAAGAGCTTGTAGGCAATGCACCTGGGGTCGTGCTGGAAGACGATCCAGATGTTCAGTCCTATCCAACACCATTAAGTGCTGCTGGGAAACGTGATGTATTTGTAGGCCGTATACGTAAAGATCTCGACCATAAGAATGGATTTCATCTTTGGGTAGTTTCTGATAATCTATTAAAGGGAGCTGCCTGGAATTCAGTTCAAATTGCAGAACGAGTCGTCGCCAATCAATGGCTGTAAATCTAATAGGTTGAGGTGTATACATTGAAATTACTCGTGCAAAAATTTGGGGGAACCTCCGTCCGTGATCAAGAAAGCAGATCACGGGCAATCTCCCATATTAAAAATGCTTTAAGTGAAGGATACAAAGTCGTCGTTACCGTTTCAGCAATGGGGCGTAAAGGCGAGCCATATGCAACAGATACATTACTTGATTTAATCCAGTTTCCCGAATCAAACGTATCAGATCGAGAACAGGATCTGATTATGTCTTGCGGAGAAACAATTTCATCCGTGGTTTTTTCAAACGAATTAACTCGGGAAGGGATATCTGCAGCAGCTTTAACAGGTGCTCAGGCTGGTTTTTTAACAACAGATGATTTTACTCGTGCTAAAATTTTACGCATGGACCCAACTCGCATTTTAGCAGAACTTGAGAAAAATGATGTTGTAGTTGTAGCTGGATTCCAAGGAAAGACGGAGTCAGGTGATACGACAACGATAGGTCGTGGAGGCAGTGATACAAGTGCTGCTGCCTTAGGTGCGGCTTTAAGTGCGGATTACATTGATATTTTTACAGATGTGGAAGGAATTATGACAGCCGATCCGAGACTTGTAGAATCTGCGCGGGCACTCCATGTAGTCACATATAATGAAATTTGCAATCTTGCTTATCAAGGGGCCAAAGTGATTCACCCGCGTGCAGTTGAAATTGCCATGCATGCAAAGGTACCTATCCGCGTCCGTTCAACTTATTCAGACTCGACGGGCACGTTAGTAGCTGCTTCGAAAGAAGGGGAAGCAGGGAATGATCTGCCGGATCGACTCGTGACAGGAATCGCTCATATGTCCGGATTAACTCAAATTAAAGTTCAATCCAAAGAGGATCCATCGAGGCTTCAATCCGAAGTGTTTAAATCCATGGCCGAGGCGAATATTTCTGTTGATTTTATTAACATTTCTCCAAGTGGGGTAACCTATACGATTGATGGAATGTTTACAGAAAGAGCAGTCGGTATCTTGAATGATCTCGGTTACGAGCCGGAAATTAAAGCAGGCTGTGCAAAAGTATCAACGGTCGGGGCTGGGATTACCGGTGTACCAGGGGTTACAGCTCAGATTGTGCAAACACTGATTGAGCGTGGCGTACAAATTTTGCAGTCAGCCGATTCCCATACGACAATTTGGGTCCTGATCAAGGAAGAGGATTTAATTGACGCGGTCAATGCCCTCCACGATATCTTTCAATTGAATAAAGAATAATGAAAGGGGATATAGACGTGGATTTTGGTAAAGTATTAACAGCCATGGTGACACCTTTTGACATCAATGGGAACCTTGATCTTGCTAAAACGTCGACACTGGTAGAATATTTAATAGATCATGGGACAGAAGGGTTAGTTGTGGCTGGAACAACCGGAGAATCACCAACACTTACTTCAGAAGAAAAAGTGGCTCTTTGGGAGCATGTAGTAAAAGTAGTCAACGGCAGAATCCCGGTTATTGCAGGCAGCGGCAGCAATAATACGCAAGCTTCCATTGAGCTCTCAAAGAAAGCTGAACAAACTGGAGTAGATGCCATAATGCTCGTTGCCCCTTATTACAATAAGCCGAATCAACGTGGTCTTTATGAACATTTTAAAGCCATTGCTAAATCCATTACGAAACCTGTAATGCTGTATAATGTTCCAGGTCGAACAGCTGTCCGAATGAATGCTGATACGGTCATTAAACTATCGGAAGTTGACAATATTGTCTCTGTCAAGGAAGCGACAGGAGATCTCGATGCGGTAGCCGAGATTGTAGAAAAAACAGATGACTCGTTCTCCCTGTATAGTGGTGATGATAATTTGACTCTTCCGATTTATGCAGTGGGCGGAAATGGAATTGTATCTGTATCCGCTCATGTCGTCGGTGAGGAACTAGGTGAGATGCTTAGATTGTTTGACGCTGGAAAAGGAAAAGAAGCCGCTGCCATTCACAGGCGCATCCTCCCTGTGTTAAAAGGTATGTTTAGTGCGCCTTCTCCAACGCCAATTAAAACAGCTCTGCAAATGAAAGGGCTTGATACAGGAGGAGTCAGACTACCGCTCGTTCCCCTCACTTCTGAAGAACGCCACACGATTCAGCAATTAGTCGACACGATTTAAGTGTACAGCAGCGTGCAAAAAACGCTGCTGTATTTTTTTTGCCCACAGGATGTGGGTAGTTCAGTGTTGGCACATGCCCCACAGGATGTGGGGTAGTTCGGTGTTGGCACAGGACGTGCCGCTCTTAACCGAACTTCCTTGATGCCGAACTTAGTCGAACTTCCATTAATCCCGCTCTTAACCGAACTTCCTTAACCACCAAACTTGTTCTTTCGCTTTTTCTTGTATGACGTTAGTTACTCTGTCTCATACTAAGAAAAAGTGTGAAAGGGGCAGGTAAAGATGAAAGACAAACAAGAAGAGAATGATCAGTCCAAGCAACAATCATCGCTTGTAGATAAAATACAGCAGCTGGGCCAAAATAATGTACCACAGCCAGGAGATTCAAACATTCATGTTCTCCCGATTATTGGGCAGGTAGAAGGGCATGTCCAATTGCCTGCACAAAATAAGACGACAAAATATGAACATTTGATTCCGCAGCTGATTGCCATCGAACAAAATCCTAAAATTGAGGGTCTCGTCGTGTTATTAAACACGGTAGGCGGTGATGTGGAAGCAGGACTAGCGATATCAGAGATGATCGCCTCGCTGTCTAAGCCATCCGTATCTATTGTTCTCGGAGGCGGTCATTCTATAGGTGTTCCGATTGCCGTAGCGTCAAACTATTCCTTTATAGCTCCGACGGCTACGATGACGATCCACCCAATCAGATTAAATGGGTTAGTGATCGGCGTCCCTCAGACATTTGAATACATGGATAAAATGCAGGATCGGGTTATTAATTTTGTGACAAATCACTCCAATATTGAGGAAGAAAAATTTAAGGAACTTATGTTTGCCAAAGGTAACCTGACACGTGATATCGGTACGAACGTTGTTGGACAGAAAGCAGTTGAAAGTGGGTTAATTGATGATGTCGGCGGCGTCCATGAAGCGATGAGCAAACTTAATGAACTCATTGATATTCAAAAAGGTAAACAAGAGCAGGTGATTCAATGACCCTGTATACACCACTAAGTGAACATGATATATTTCCTCAGCCATACAAAGACGGAAATATTGTATTTGAAAATCACAAAAACTGTCAGGTGAAGTGTTTAGATCAAGGCAATGGAAAAAAACAAATTCTTCAAGTATTATCGACCAATCCAACTGATTACATGGACCCGACTTTACAACCAGGACAATGGCTGGACTCGTAACACGCTGCGCCCTATGCTATAATAAAGGAAGATAGAACTGGAAATGTGGATGTCGCTTACACTACTCTTGGTAGCAGGCGACATCTTGTTCTTTCCTAAGGCATAGGAGGTGGAACTTTTTATGGGAAAAAAAAGAAAAAAGAAAGGTAAGTCTAGAAAAAAACGATCAGCCCTTAAAGAACAGCTGCAACTTGAGTTGATTGGTTTATTGTTTTTATTTATAGCTGTTTTCGGCAGTGGTGCTTCCATCATAAGCGATGGAGCCATCCCAGGAGGCCTTGAACATTTTTGGCAATTTATTTTTGGTGTCTGGTATTTTGCTGCTTCTCTGTTTTTCTTAATAACTGGTATTTATTTGATGGTAAAACGGAAATGGCCGCAGCTTTTACATAAACGGATGATCGGTATCTATTTCATTTTCACTTCCCTGCTTCTGTTTACACACGTTGAAACGTTGGCAGATGAGCTGCAAAATGAGAGCGGCTCAGTATTTGGCCTGACGTGGGACCGCTTGATAAGTATGATGTCAGGAGAAGCTCCTGTTTCTGCAATTGGCGGCGGTTTAACAGGTGCCTTTCTACTGTTGATTACCTACTACTTGTTTTCTTCAATAGGAGCCATCATCGTTTCCATATTCTTGTTCCTTGTCGGAGTCATGTTTGTGACAGAACGATCTATGGGAGACCTGTTAGCAAAAAGCTGGGAAAAGACGAAAGAGTTTTTTACTATTGCGCGGGAACAATCAGAAACGAGACGAGAATCGAAGAAGTTGGCTGAGCCTCGTCCTAAAAAAGAGGCCGCCAGCACCATCGATGTCATTGATGATCCTCGAACAGAAGTTGAGGAGGACCATCCTGAGCCTATTATTCAGGATTTTACAGAACAGGCATACCAGAAGCCGAAAAACAGTGAGACAACACCTGAGGAGCAAAAAGAAGATCAAGTTCTTGAGAAATCAGTATCAACTGCTGAACTTGAGAATCCCGATTACAAACTGCCGGGTATGGATTTATTGGATGAACCAACCTCGAGCACTCAAAGTCAGGCGCGATCTCATATTCAGGCAACGGTGAGGAAACTTGAAAAAACCTTTCATAGCTTTGGAGTCAAGGCAAAAGTCACAAAAGTCCATGTAGGGCCTGCTGTAACTAAATATGAAGTATATCCTGACGTAGGGGTGAAGGTGAGCAAAATTGTCAACCTAAACGACGATCTTGCCTTGGCACTGGCGGCAAAGGATATTCGTATTGAAGCACCGATACCAGGCAAGTCTGCTGTAGGGATTGAAGTGCCAAACACTGAAGTATCGATGGTATCATTGCGTGAAGTACTGGAAACAGGCAAAACGAAACCAGATGCGAAGCTTAGCTTTGCCTTGGGGCGGGATATTTCCGGAGAAGCAGTGATGGCAGAGCTTAATAAAATGCCCCACTTGCTTGTCGCCGGGGCAACAGGGAGCGGAAAAAGTGTCTGTATTAACGGTATTATCACGAGTGTTCTGATGCGAGCGAAGCCTCACGAAGTCAAGATGATGATGATTGATCCAAAAAAAGTTGAACTCAACGTCTATAATGGCATTCCTCATTTATTGGCACCGGTAGTGACGGATCCTAAGAAGGCTTCCCGTGCCCTCATGAAAGTCGTTTCGGAAATGGAAAGAAGGTATGATCTGTTTTCTGATTCCGGAACGAGAAATATCGAAGGGTACAACGAATATATCAAGAAACATAACAAAGAAAACGATGACGACCAGCCGTTTTTACCGTACATTGTTGTGCTGGTTGATGAATTAGCTGACCTAATGATGGTAGCTTCAAATGATGTAGAAGATGCGATTACCCGTCTAGCACAGATGGCAAGGGCTGCCGGTATTCATTTAATCATTGCTACCCAGCGGCCATCCGTTGATGTCATCACAGGGGTCATCAAAGCTAATATTCCTTCCCGAATTGCCTTTAGCGTTTCCTCTCAAACTGACTCGAGAACGATTTTAGACTCAGGCGGTGCAGAGAAATTGCTTGGACGAGGTGATATGTTGTTCACTCCTGTAGGTTCCGGGAAACCAACACGTGTCCAGGGCGCTTTTTTATCAGATGAAGAAGTTGAACGGGTTGTCAATTTCTGTGTGGAACAGCAAAAGGCTCAATACCAGGAAGAGATGATTCCAGAAGAAGAAAGTGAAGTGAAACAGGAAGTTGATGATGATTTGTACCCAGATGCAGTACAAATGGTTATTGAGATGCAAAGTGCCAGTGTCTCCATGATTCAACGCCGTTTCAGAGTGGGCTATACAAGAGCTGCCCGTTTAATCGATGCCATGGAAGACAACGGGATTGTAGGTCCTTATGAAGGAAGTAAGCCGAGAAATGTACTTGTCTCGGAAATGCAAGAAGAACAATCCAGCTAAACTGTCGTACTCGTACGACAGTTTTTTTTACGGGGTTCGTTTGATTAATGAGAAGAATTTAAACATTCTAATTAAACAAACATGTCCAATATTCGATAAAAATGTCCTAATTCTATTTATTTATTTCTAGAAAAGTGTTATATTAATTTCGAATATGATGTGTCGAACGTCAGATGTCAGATCTCTTACCTATAGGCAAATAGACTTGGAGTGAACGTTATGTCGATCAGACAGGATACTCGCCACCTGTACTTACAGGTAATCGAGCAAATAAAACGAGATATAGAAAACGGCATTTTTTTAGAAAAGGAAAAACTGCCCTCAGAGTTTGAACTCTCTAAATCATTGGGTGTTTCACGAGCTACATTAAGGGAAGCCCTGAGAATTCTGGAGGAGGAGAGTATTGTAACTAGAAGGCACGGGGTAGGTACTTTCGTAAACCCAAAGCCTGTTTTCACTTCCGGAATTGAAGAACTGGATAGTGTCACAGGAATGATTAGAAAATCCGGCATGACACCTGGATCACAGTATTTATCAGCTGAACTAGTCGAGCCGACAGAAGATGATCGGAGTCGGTTTGCCCCTGTTGAGATACATAATTTAGCTAGAGTAGAACGGGTTCGAACTGCTGATCAGCAGCCGGTTGTTTACTGTACAGATAGGATTCCAGAAGGGCTTATCCCCTTAGAACAGGTTCGAGAAGCGGATTCTATGTTTGGGATTCTTGAGAGATACACAGGGAAAACGATCAGCTATGCTGTCACCAACATCGAGCCGATCGGTTATCATGAAAAAATCTCGCCGATCTTGAACAGTGAACCTGATCAGGCACTGCTGTTATTGAAACAGATGCACTACACGAAAGATGATGAGCCCGTTTTGCTTTCATCCAATTATTTCAGGGCAGATAAGTTTAGTTTTCACGTACTGCGTAAAAGGGTGTAAGGGTTTTCAATAGTGTGACATATTTACAAAAGATTAGGGAGGTGAGGCAGCCTGATTAAAGGAGGCTAAAAATTTTTGTCTTAATTTTCATAATACTTAACAAATTAGGGGGTATTTATGTTGAAAAATCGTCGTTTTCTACTTGTTTTTGCACTATTATTGTCTTTGGGTTTAGTTCTCGCAGCTTGTGGGGGTTCTTCTAATGAAACGAGTTCAGAGGGAGAAAGTGGCGGCAGTGAAGGTGGAGAGTCAGGAAGCTCAGACTTCTCTGTAGCGATGGTAACAGATATTGGCGGGGTAGATGACAAATCATTTAACCAGTCAGCCTGGGAAGGATTGCAAGCATTTGGAGAAGAGCATGGTCTCAAAGAAGGAGAAGGGTTTGATTATGCTCAATCCGAAAGCGATGCCGATTATACAACAAACTTAAATCGTCTTGTACGTCAAAAGTATGACCTTATTTTTGGAATCGGCTATTTATTGCAGCCTGCCATTGAAGAAGTAGCAGGACAATATCCAGAAACGAATTTTGCGATTGTTGATGCAGTAGCTGAAGGAGATAATATTGCGAGTATCACGTTCAAAGAGCATCAAGGGTCTTTCTTAGCAGGGGTTGCAGCTGCAAAGAAAACAGAATCTGACAAAATTGGTTTCGTAGGTGGCGTGGATGGAGATTTAATCAATAAATTTGAAGCTGGCTATGTTGCTGGTGCTAAAGCTATCAACCCTGACATCGAAGTCGATGTGCAGTATGCGGAGAGTTTTGCAGCAGCAGATAAAGGAAAGCTGATTGCTGCGAATATGTATTCTAAAGGTATCGATGTGATCTACCATGCCTCTGGTGCAACCGGTAACGGTGTGTTCGCACAAGCGAAAGATATTAAGAAAAACAACCCTGAAAAAGATGTCTGGGTAATTGGTGTTGACCGTGACCAATATGAAGAAGGCCAAATTGGGGAAAACAATGTAACCCTTACTTCAATGGTCAAACGTGTAGACATTGCTGTTCAAGACGTAGCTACACAAGCTATGAACGGTGAATTTCCTGGCGGAGAAGTCATTGAGTACGGCTTAAAAGATGATGCAATCAGCATTGCCCGTACAAATGAAGAAGCTCTTACAGAAGAAATTATTACAGCCATCGAAGAGTGGAAGGGTAAGATTGTTAACGGTGAAGTAGAAGTACCAAGTACACGTGATGAATTAAAAACATATGTAGAAGGACTATAGGTCCCGAATCTAAAACTTTATATTTTCTTTCTGATTAAGAAAGGTTGGCTCTTGGGTTGATGGAACATCAATCCAAGAGTCGAATATGTGAAAATCATCAAGTGAAGAGTATGTTCCGGCCCTCTTCATTTGATGATTTTTTCAAGGCTAGAGGTCTGGAGATTGAATGAATAGAGAAAAGAAGTGGGGGAGAAACATGGAATACGTGATAGAGATGCTTGATATTCGTAAAGAATTTCCCGGTGTAGTAGCCAATGATAAGATTAACCTCCAAGTGAAAAAAGGTGAAATACATGCTTTACTTGGTGAAAATGGGGCAGGAAAATCTACGTTAATGAATGTTTTATTTGGCCTCTACCAGCCGGAAAGAGGCGAAATTCGTGTTAAAGGGGAGAAAGTTCATATTACAGACCCTAATATCGCTAACAGTTTAGGGATTGGAATGGTTCACCAGCACTTTATGTTAGTCGATACGTTTACAGTGACTGAAAATATCGTACTTGGCAGTGAACCGCGTAAGGGGGCTTCCGTAGATATTAAAAAGGCGGAGCAACAAGTTAAAGAACTATCGGAGCGCTACGGTCTAAATGTCGATCCTAAAGCCAAAATTCGTGATATTTCAGTGGGAATGCAGCAGCGTGTGGAAATTTTGAAAACGCTTTATCGGGGAGCAGATATTCTTATCCTTGATGAACCTACGGCTGTGCTCACACCACAGGAAATTAATGAACTAATTGCGATTATGAATAGCTTAGTAGCTGAAGGCAAATCCATTATTTTGATTACTCATAAATTAAAAGAAATTATGGAAGTTTGTGATCGCTGTACGGTAATTAGAAAAGGGGAAGGCATAGGTACCGTTGAGGTAAAAGATACCAACCCAACCGACTTAGCTTCCTTAATGGTTGGCCGTGAAGTGAGCTTCACAACCGAAAAAACGAAAGCAATTCCTAAGGAAACATATCTGTCTGTTAAAGATTTAGTTGTTAAGGATGTTCGCGGCGTTGAGATGGTTAAAGGCTTAAATCTTACTGTGAGGGCCGGAGAGATCGTGGGGATTGCAGGGGTAGACGGGAATGGTCAATCCGAATTGATTGAAGCAATTACCGGCCTTCGCAAAAGTACTTCAGGAGAAGTTAAGTTGCATGACAAAGTAATCAGCAATTTAACACCTCGAAAAGTCACTCAGTCGGGTATCTCTCACATTCCTCAAGACCGCCACAAGTTTGGGCTCGTCTTGGATTTTCCAATTGGAGAAAACATGGTGCTGCAAACCTATTATCAGGAGCCTTTTTCTAAAAAAGGTGTTATGAATTATAAAAACATTTATCAGAAGGCTCAAGCACTTATTGAAGAATATGACGTACGTACACCAGATGAACATACGAAAGCGCGGGCTCTTTCGGGCGGTAACCAACAGAAGGCAATCATTGGACGTGAAGTCGATCGCTCACCGGATTTAATTATTGCTGCCCAGCCGACTCGTGGATTGGATGTAGGAGCTATTGAATTTATTCATAAGAAATTAATTGAAGAACGTGACAAAGGCCGAGGGGTGCTGCTTCTTTCTTTTGAACTGGATGAAATCATGAACTTGAGTGATCGGATTGCCGTTATGTTCGACGGCAAAGTTGTGGCCGAAGTGGAGCCTGAAGAAACGGATGAACAGCAGCTCGGTCTTTTAATGGCGGGGAATGCAGTGAAGAAAGCAGGTGTCGAATAGATGTTTTCGAATCGCACAATAAATATTTTAATTCCTATCATTTCGGTTCTATTAGGCTTGCTCTCTGGAGCGATCATCATGCTTTTCTTCGGATATAACCCGGTTAAAGGGTATGCGGCTCTCTGGAACGGTGCTTTTGGTGATGCTTACTTTTTTGGTGAAACGTTGAGACAGGTAACACCTTATATTCTTTCAGGACTTGCTGTCGCCTTCGCCTTGAGGACAGGGTTACTAAATATCGGGGTGGAAGGACAAGTGTTTGTCGGTTGGCTTGCGTCTGTGTGGGTAGGGGTGGCTTTTGAGCTTCCAGCTATTATCCACTTACCGTTAGCCATCTTTGCTGCAGCGTTAGCAGGCGCTTTCTGGGGTTTTATCCCTGGGATTTTAAAAGCGAAGCTCGGTGTTCACGAAGTTATCGTAACGATTATGATGAACTATATTGCGCTCTATGTTACGAACGAAATCGTGCGAAACGTCATAACGGATGGAGAAGATAAAACTGAGCAAATTGCAGAGACAGCTTCGCTCGCTTCTCCATGGCTTGCGGAGATCACCTTTTATTCCCGGCTTCACTATGGATTGCTCATTGCTTTGTTTGTCGCTTTTATTATGTGGTTCCTATTAAATAAAACAACGACGGGCTTTGAATTGCGGGCCGTCGGTTATAATCAGCATGCCTCACAGTATGCAGGGATGAATGTTAGTCGAAATATTGTGTTGGCTATGGTTATTTCGGGTGCTTTTGCAGGCCTTGCCGGAGCGATGGAAGGTTTAGGTACGTTCGGATACCTTTCCGTAAAATCAGGCTTTACCAATATTGGATTCGATGGAATTGCCGTGGCCTTACTGGGAGCCAACACGGCGATAGGTGTCGTTTTAGCTGCCTTCTTATTCGGTACTTTAAAAATTGGTGCTTTGAATATGCCTACAGCATCAGGTGTTCCAACAGAGCTTGTTGAAATTGTCATTGCTTTAATCATATTTTTTGTGGCATCAAGCTATATGATTCGTTGGATCATTTTACGATTTAAGAAGGAGGGGAAATAAATGAACTTTTTTGAAATATTACAATCGATTATTCCGCAAGCTGTTTTCTTTGCGGCCCCTCTTATCTTTACAGCTTTAGGCGGGGTATTTAGTGAACGTTCAGGAATCATTAACATTGGTCTCGAAGGATTAATGGTGATGGGAGCATTCGTAGGAATCGTGTTTAACCTGGCTTTTGTCGATGTGTTTGGGAACTGGACCCCCTGGGTATCGATTCTAGTCGCAATGGTCGTCTCCGCTATTTTTGCACTAGTTCATGCGGTCGCTTCCATTACATTTAGAGCAGATCAGGTTGTTAGTGGTGTAGCCATTAACTTCCTTGCCTTAGGTATTGGTCTGTTTTTAACGAAGCAATGGTATGGAAAAGGACAAACAGATATGGTTGAACGTCCTTTTTATACAACCGATATCCCTGTGTTAAGTAAAATCCCGATTATTGGCGACTTATTTTTCTCAGGCATGTATTTGACGTCTTATTTAGCTATTCTATTAGCATTTGTTGCCTGGTACATCCTATTTAAAACTCCGTTCGGGTTACGTTTACGTTCCGTTGGGGAACATCCGATGGCGGCTGATACGAATGGAATTAATGTGTATGGCATGCGTTATGTTGCGGTCATGATCTCTGGAGCCCTCGGGGGTCTGGGCGGATCAGTGTTTGCTTTAACCATTGCTTTAAACTTCTCCCATGCTACAATTGTCGGACAAGGGTTTATGTCTCTGGCAGCTGTTATTTTTGGAAAATGGCATCCACTGGGTGCCTTAGGAGCTGCGTTGTTCTTCGGATTTGCTCAGAGTTTAAGTATCGTAGGATCTGGTATCCCGTTATTAAGTGAAGTTCCGCAGATCTTTCTGCTGATTGCCCCTTATGTCTTGACGATTCTCGCCTTAGCTGGATTTATTGGCAGGGCTGAGGCGCCAAAAGCTTTAGGAGAATCTTATATTAAAGGTAATCGCTAATTTAGATTTGCCCGGTACGATGGTGCCGGGCTTTAATTTTTTACTTTTTCAATTATTTATCTTAGCATTAGAGTTGACCTCATATGGATGAATACATGGAAGTACGTTCATAATATAAAGGAAACGATGAGGAGGATGTTAGAAATGAAAATAACGAAAGAAACAGTACGGGGTAAGCAAGGGTACAGACTACATATTTTACCAACTACAAAGTATAAAACGGTTTCTGTTATTGCCAAATTTAAGGCACCACTGAAAAGGGAAGGGATCACCGAACGTGCTCTGCTTCCTCATGTTCTTCATAAAGCTACCAACAACCATCCAAACGTGCGATTACTGCAATCTGCTTTGGAAGACCTGTATGGAACAGGATTCTCAAGCGATGGCTCTAAAAAAGGGGAGAATCATGTACTTTCCTTTCGGATGGAGGTCGTCAATGAATCCTATTTAAACGAAAGTGAACCGATTTTAGAAAAAGCGTTAAACATATTCCATGATGTTTTATTCAATCCAAAAGTTGAAGGAAACGGCTTTGATGAAGCAATTGTAAAAAGGGAAATACAAACGCTTGAGCAAAAAATCACTTCCATTAAAGACGATAAAATGAGCTATGCTAATCTACGTTTAATCGACCATATGTGTGAAGGGGAGCCGTACTCTTTACATGTTCACGGCTATTTAGACGACCTAAAGAAAATTACGGCAAAGTCTTTATATCAACACTACCTCGAAATGATTGAAAACGATGTACTTGATGTATACGTTATTGGAGGCATAGACGAATCTGAGATTGAAACATTAATGGATCGAACATTTACTCGTGCCAAAAGTGACAATCAAGGGGAGCACTTGGAATCAGAACCAATTCATCCAGCGGAATCTAAAGAAATTGTCGAGCAGGAAGAAGTAAAGCAGGGTAAGCTTCACATCGGCTATCGTACCCACATTAAATTTGGGGACGAGGATTATTATGCCTTGCAAATTTTCAATGGACTTTTCGGCGGGTTTCCTAGTTCTAAACTGTTTGTGAATGTAAGAGAAAAACATAGCCTGGCTTATTATGCCGCATCACGATTCGAAAGCCACAAAGGGCTGCTCCTCGTCTTTAGCGGAGTTGACCCGAAAGATTATGACCAGGCAAAATCGATTATTTTAGAACAAATGGAAGCGATGAAGCAAGGTGATTTCTCTGATGACCAAGTAACTGACGCAAAAGAACAAGTTGTGAATCAACTACAGGAAACAATGGATAATGCCAACGGATTAATTGAGGTCTTGTATCATCAAATGCTTTCCGGCTCCACCATTCAGTCAGATGAACTTATGGAAAACATCCGTAATGTGACGAAAGAAGATGTGGTGAAGGTCGCGGAGAAAATAGAACTTGATACGATTTACTTTTTAACAAGTCAAGAGGGAGGGGAAGCGTGATGGAAGCATTAACGTATAAACAGCTAAATGAGACCGTATATTCAGAAACGATGGAAAATGGGTTAAAAGTGTTTTTACTGGCAAAGCCGGAGATGGCCAAGACATTTGGTATTTTCACAACAAATTATGGATCCATTGATCAAACCTTTACCCCGATTGGAAAGGATGAGCAAGTGACTGTGCCGGAAGGGATTGCTCATTTCCTTGAACATAAGCTATTTGAAAAAGAAGACCGTGATGTGTTTCAGGATTTCACCAAGCAGGGGGCGTCTGCTAACGCTTTTACGTCGTTTACGAAGACGGCATACTTATTTTCCGCAACTAGTCAGATTGAAAAAAATGTGGAAACCTTATTAGATTTCGTTCAGGATCCTTATTTTTCCAAGGAATCCGTTGAGAAAGAAAAAGGGATCATCGCTCAGGAAATACGTATGTATGATGACCAGCCGGACTGGCGTTCTTTCTTTGGAACAATACAAAGTCTTTATCATAAACATCCTGTCAGGGTAGACATTGCCGGAACGGTTGATTCGATTGAGGATATTACAAAGGATGACCTATATACTTGTTACGAAACGTTCTACCACCCATCCAATATGGTGTTGTTTGTAGCTGGTAATATTGATCCGGAAAAAATGATGGATCAAATTCGCAGTAACCAGAACAAGAAAGAATTTAAGGAGATTCCAACGATTGATCGTTTTTATCCGGAGGAGCCTGCTGAAGTAGCTAACCCCGACGGTTCCATTACAATGCCAGTCACCACAGCAAAAGCAATGGTAGGTGTGAAAGAGGATGTTTCGTCTCTTGATGGTGCTGAACTTGTAAGGGCTGAACTGCTGTCTGGCATGATCCTTGATTATTATTTCTCTAAAAGCGGGGAATTCTACGAGCAGCTTTATAAAGAAGATTTAATTGATTCCAGCTTTCAATATGAAACCGAATTAGATAGACAGTTTGGTTTCACTATTCTTGGCGGTGATTCAAGGAAACCTGACGAATTAGCGGCTCGTATAAAAGAAATGCTTCACAAGCTTAAAGAGAACCGTATTTCAGAAGAAGATTTTAAACGTATGAAACGTAAGAAGATCGGCCAGTTCATGAGGGCTTTGAATTCTATGGAATTTATCGCTAATCAATTTACGCATTATCATATGCTTGGCGTTGACTTATTCGATGTTTTGCCTACCATTGAATCACTTACGACAAGTGATGCCGATCAGTATGTCGAAAATTGGATAAAGGAAGAAAGCATTTCGGTCTTCCAGGTGAAACCACAGACCCATGCCTAAGCGTTGTTTAATTATTGGAGCCAGCGGTGAAATTGGCATGCAAACTACGGAGTTACTCGCTGCGGAAGGGTATGAAGTGGCGGTTCATTATCACACTAATCAGCAACGGATAAGCGAGCTTAAGCAGCGAATCCCGAACCAGCAATGGGCGGGGGCTTATCAAGGAGACTTATCTACTGCCGCCGGGCTTGACTCTTTGATTGGCAAACTCCCTTCAGATGTCGACGCTATTGTGTTTGCACAAGGGAACCACTCTAACCAACTGCTTCAAGAAATGAGTTCCGCTGAAATGGACACGATGTATTATGTTCACGTTAAATCATTATGGCTCATTACTCACAAATTGCTTCCATCCATGATTTCAAATAAGTCCGGAGAAATCGTCGTGGTGTCATCGGTTTGGGGAGAAGAAGGTGCCAGTACAGAAGTAGTTTACAGTTCTGTTAAAGGAGCCCAAATTAGTTTCGTAAAAGGATTAGCCAAGGAAACTGCTCCAAGTAACATTCGTGTGAATGGAGTAACACCGGGGGTCATCGACACAAAAATGAACGGCCACTTATCTGCAGAAGAACTGGCTATATTAGAAAGTGAAATCCCGCTAGGCCGTTTAGGAACGGGTTCTGAAGTAGCACAGGCGATCTTGTTTTTATTAAGTAAACGATCCAGTTATATTTCCGGTCATATCCTTCGCGTCAACGGCGGCTGGTATTAAAATTGTGATGTATAAAAACGTTCTGGCTACCTCATACTAAACATGAAAAACATTACAGTAGGAGGTAACATGAATGTCTGTACTTGACAACTTTGAATCTTTCAAATCTTTCCTTGGTGATCGTATGAACCAAGCGGAAGGAAAAGGGATGAACCATAGTGCTGTAAACGAAGTCGCTTACGAGATTGGTGATTATTTATCCAAAAATGTTGAGGCCAAGAATCAGGAAGAAGCCGTTCTTCGCGAGTTATGGAACGTTGCTGATGATAAAGAGCAGCATGCTATTGCAAACATGATGGTTAAATTGGTTCAGAATGACAAGCCACAATCATAAAATGACAAAAACCGCGCAGAAATTCATGCGCGGTTTTTTTCGATCAATATTCGGAAGAAGTCTGTTTCAGTCTTTCTAATTAAGGGAAAATCATTTATGATATATAGTAGAGTGTGTTATTCTGTTTTTACAAAAAGCGACATTTTTTCCAGAGGAGATGTGTCATGGAGAAAAAAGAATGGTATTTAGAATATGAAATCCAGTATAACCGTCCTGGGTTGCTTGGAGATATTTCGTCACTTCTTGGGATGATGGCGATTAATATAGTTACGATAAATGGGGTAGAGAATTCTCATCGAGGAATGCTCTTGCTTTGCAAAGAGGAAGATCAAATTACTCGGCTTCGGTCGATATTAAATACAATGGATACCATTAAAATAACCAAATTACGCAGACCAAAACTGAGAGATCGGTTAGCTGTAAGGCATGGCCGGTACATACATAGTGATATTGATGATCGAAAGACCTTCCGATTTAACCGGGAGGACCTTGGGCTGCTTGTAGACTTTATGGCTGAGTTATATATGAAAGAGGGCCATAAGCTGATTGGTATCCGTGGTATGCCGCGCGTAGGCAAAACTGAATCTGTTGTAGCTGCAAGTGTATGTGCAAATAAACGCTGGTTATTTGTGTCGAGCACATTACTTAAGCAAACGGTCAGGAATCAGCTGATTGAGGAAGAGTATAATGAGGATAATTTATATATTATAGATGGAATCGTCTCTGCGAAAAGGGCAAGCGAGAAGCATTGGCAGCTTGTGAGAGAAATTATGCGCCTTCCCGCTGTGAAGGTGATTGAACATCCAGACATTTTTGTACAAGAGACAGAGTATAAAATGGAGGACTTCGATTATATTATTGAACTCAGAAGCAATGAGGATGAAGAAATCACGTATGAACCTGTGGAGAAGCAAGGAATGAACAACGACGGCTTTTCTATGTTTGATTTTTAAAAATGGATGGTGTTACAAATGGAGATTGGATCTCGATTAAGAGAAGCGAGAGAAGCAAAGCAATTAACACTTGAAGAAGTACAGAGTACCACGAAAATTCAAAAAAGATACCTTCAAGCGATTGAAAATAACGAGTTTGGCACCCTTCCAGGGAAGTTTTACACTCGGGCGTTTATTCGGGAATATGCCTCCGCCGTCGGCTTGAATCCGGAGCAGGTGATGGAAGAACACAGCAGTGAACTCCCGACTACAGAAGAAGAGCCTGTAGTGACGTATAGCCGAGTGCAAAAGGCTAAAAGTGAATCGACTTCTAACAAAGCCGGGGGTTTTGCTAAATCCTTTCCGAGAATATTGTCAATTCTTTTAGCTGTTATTGTGGCTATTGTGGCCTACTACTTTGTTATAGAAGGAACAGATTCGAACGAAGGGGCCAATCAACCGAAAAATGAAGATCAGGTAGACGTTCCAACGACCACAAATCCTGAAGAGAATACTTCAGAAGGAAATCAATCACAGGATGACTCTTCCAATGAATCAGCTGGTGATAAACAGCAGAAAGAGCAGGCTGAAGATAAGAAAGAATCTGTTGAGGAAGAACCGTCTCTTGAAGCGAGCTTAGTTGAAACAGGCTCAGGCTCATTCCCTATGCATACCTATGAAGTTACAGGAGCTGAGGAGAGGGAGCTAACGCTTGAGTTTTCTGCTGACACTTATGTCGCTGTTCAAGCTCCTCAAGGCGGAGAAGATCTAATAGCGCCTGAGGTTTACACCTCTGACGACGAAGCGGTAAATGTTGATATTTCTGAATATGAACAGGTGTATATTAAAACAGGTTCAGCTCCTGGTTTGACTGTGAAAATTAATGATAAAGTCATGGAATTTCAAGGAGATAGACTGACTCAAAAGCTATTAATTAATTTTAAATAATTTTGATGAACAATGATGCTGTCCTTTAGATGACTGGAATCAATAAGCATGGTAAAATGACTTGTTGACTTCAGTAAGGACAGCATTCTGTTTTTAAAACGATAGGAGTGGAAGTTAAGGTGAATTTACCAAATAAGATTACGTTATCAAGAATTTTTCTTATTCCGATTTTTATTGTGTTGATGAGTGTACCTTTTCAGTGGGGGAGCCTCCAAATCGGCAATGCAGTACTGCCTATTTCCCATTTAGCAGGGGCTTTGTTATTTATTATTGCTTCTACCACGGATTGGATAGACGGATATATTGCTCGTAAACATAATCTTGTCACTAACTTAGGGAAGTTTCTCGATCCTTTAGCTGATAAGCTGTTAGTTAGTGCGGCATTGATATTGTTAGTGGAAATCGGGCTAGCTCCAGCGTGGATTGTGATTGTAATCATCAGTCGTGAATTTGCTGTAACAGGTCTCCGTCTGGTCGCAGCAGGCGAAGGCAGTGTGCTGGCGGCCAGTCAGATGGGTAAACTTAAGACGTGGATTCAAATTGTTTCGATTTCCCTTCTTCTCTTGCACAATTGGCCTTTCGCCTATATTGGATTCCCAATGGGAACCATTGCCCTATACGCGGCGCTAATTATTACCTTCATATCAGGCTATGACTACTTCGTGAAAAATTGGCACGTGATGAGGAATTCCAAATGAGGACGGAGATCATAGCTGTCGGGACAGAACTCTTATTAGGCCAAATCGCTAATACGAATGCCCAATGGATTTCCAGGAAGTTAGCTCAATATGGTGCTTCAGTTTATTTTCATGGCGTTGTTGGAGATAACATGGAACGAGCTGTTAAAACCATCAAAGTGGCGAGTGAACGTTCAGATGTGATTATTGTTACCGGAGGATTGGGTCCAACAGAGGACGATTTAACGCGTGATGCCGTTAAGCCTTTGCTAAAACAAAACTTAGTCATCCATGAGGAAACACTCAAAAAAATTGAGGCGGTTTATAAAAAAAATAACCGTCAGATGACTGCTAATAATCGCAAGCAGGCATTAGTATTCGAACATGCTAAAGTCCTGCTTAACCCAGAAGGAATGGCACCTGGGCAGATAGTGGAACACGAACAGACTTTATTTGTGTTCTTGCCGGGTGTACCTTCAGAAATGAAAAGTTTAATGGAGAACAGGGTTCTCCCATATTTAATAGAGACTTTTTCATTAGAATCTGAAATCGTTTCTGAAATGCTGAGGTTTATCGGAATTGGTGAGTCGACGCTAGAGTATAAACTCGAGGATATGATCAGCCAGCAGGTTAACCCGACCATTGCGCCGCTTGCGTCTGAAGGCGAAGTTGGGTTAAGGCTCACTTCTTCAGGTGCAGAATCCAAATCAAAAATAGCAGCGTTAAAAGCGGAAATTTTGCAGCGTGTGGGTGAATTTTATTATGGAAGTGATGATCTTACCATTGAAGAAAAGGTTAGGGATTTACTTAAGGAAAACAGGTTGACCTTAGGTTCTGCTGAAAGTCTGACAGGAGGGAAGTTTATTGAACGCCTTATTTCCCTGCCTGGAGCGTCAGAAGTTTGTGAAGGCGGTCTTGTTGCTTATACCCCTTCTGCTAAAGAAAAGGTCATTGGTGTGCCGCCCGATCTCATTTCACAACACGGCACAATTAGTGAAGAGTGTGCCAAGGTCATGGCGATTCAGTCTCAAAAACGCTTACATGTGGACGCAGCTATTAGTTTTACAGGGGTTGCCGGACCAGACAAAAGCGAAGGTCAGGAGCCAGGAGTAGTTTTTATTGCACTTCAAATCGGCAGTGGAGCTCCTCTTGTAAAAAGGTATCATTTTGAGGGCGGGCGTGATAAAGTGCGGTTGCGAGCCGTCAAAAAAGGCTATGAACTGGTCTTTCATTATTTAAAAGATCTATAAATCTTTAATTATTGTAATTTCTTATTAAATATTTCATTTTTTGTTTGGAGGAAAAATGAAAACTGAGTAAATTCCGGTCATAAAAAAAGGGAACATTTATTCGCTTTTTAGTTGGCAAATGATCAAAAACAAGTTATGATTAGAGTAGCAATTTTGAAAGGGGAATATTATGAGTGACCGTAAACAAGCATTAGATATGGCATTAAGACAAATTGAGAAACAATTTGGTAAAGGGTCTATTATGAAATTAGGTGAACAAGCTGAACAGAGAGTCAGTACGGTATCCAGCGGGTCTCTCGCCCTCGATGTGGCTTTAGGTGTGGGCGGGTACCCCCGCGGAAGAATTGTTGAGATATATGGACCGGAATCCTCCGGTAAAACAACAGTAGCTCTTCATGCTATTGCTGAAGCCCAGCGACAGGGTGGACAAGCGGCTTTCATAGATGCAGAACATGCACTTGATCCTGTTTATGCTCGCGCTTTAGGAGTAAACATTGAGGAACTATTGCTATCACAGCCTGATACGGGAGAGCAAGCTTTGGAAATTGCTGAAGCTCTTGTACGAAGCGGCGCTGTAGATATGGTAGTAGTGGACTCAGTAGCTGCACTTGTACCAAAGGCAGAAATTGAAGGGGAAATGGGAGATGCTCACGTAGGTCTTCAGGCACGTTTAATGTCTCAAGCATTGAGAAAACTGTCCGGTGCCATAAATAAATCAAAAACGACAGCGATCTTTATTAACCAGATTCGTGAAAAAGTCGGTGTAATGTTTGGGAACCCTGAAACAACACCTGGTGGTCGTGCCCTTAAATTCTATTCATCTGTAAGGCTGGAAGTACGTCGAGCTGAAACCTTGAAACAAGGCGATGAAATGGTGGGGAACAAAACCAGATTGAAAGTCGTTAAAAACAAAGTAGCCCCTCCATTCAAGAAAGCTGAAGTTGACATTATGTACGGAGAAGGAATTTCAAGAGAAGGTGAATTACTAGATATCGGTACGGATCTAGACTTAGTTCAAAAGAGTGGTTCCTGGTATTCTTACAATAATGAAAGAATGGGGCAAGGACGAGAAAATGCCAAGAAATACTTGAAGGAAAATGAAGAGGTATATCAAGAAATTAAAGGATTAGTTCGTGCACATTATGATATGGACGACGCCTCTTCTGCAGAAAAGAATGAAAAGGTTTCTGAGAGTCAGGAATCTCTTGATGTATAACTAAAAGATGTAGTCCCTTTCTTCAGATGCGTGCCACTCGCACTCGTTTGAAGAGAGGGGCTATTTTTAAAGCGAACTTAGTTGAAGCTTCCTTAAAAGTCTTGCGCATGGAGCACTGTTTCCTAAATAATAGACAGACTGTTTGTAATATTTCGATTTGTGGGGGCTTAGATTTGACGATTCCTTGACATTCTACATTCTAAAAGCATAAAATGAATGTGTATCATTTTCATATTTATACCTTATATAAAATGTAATGAAACTGAAAATGAATCGTTTGTACATGCCGACAAACGGACCAAGTTTATAGCAAGAGGAGGTGAACCTATGGATATGTTATCCATCGCCTTCATTTTGCTTGCCCTTATCGTCGGTTCTGTTGTTGGTTATCTCATTCGGAAATCTATTGCGGAAGCTAAAATCTCAAGTGCCGAGGACCTTGCTAAACAAATTGTTGAAGAAGGCCGACGCAATGCTGAATCTGCGAAGAAAGAAGCACTTCTTGAAGCGAAAGAAGAAAATCAAACCTTTCGTCAGGAAGCAGAGAACGAGATCCGCGAGCGCCGCATGGAGCTGCAGAAAACTGAAAATCGATTAACACAGAAAGAAGAGAATCTTGATCGTAAGAGTGGAACTTTAGATCAACGTGAATTATCACTCGAAAAGAAAGAGGGGACTCTTGCCGAAAGACAACAACAAATTGAAGAAACGGAAAGCAAAGTGGAAGCGATGCTTCAAGAGCAGCAAACAGAGCTTGAACGAATCTCCGGTCTTACATCAGACCAAGCGAAACAGGTTATTCTCGAACGCGTGGAACAAGAAGTATCTCATGAATCAGCACTGATGGTTAAGGAAGCCGAAAACCGTGCAAAAGAAGAAGCTGATAAGAAAGCGAAAAGCATTCTTTCACTTGCCCTTCAGCGCTGTGCTGCCGATCACGTTGCAGAGACTACAGTATCAGTAGTAAACTTGCCAAACGACGAAATGAAAGGACGGATTATCGGTCGTGAAGGACGAAATATCCGCACCCTGGAGACACTTACTGGCATTGATCTTATTATTGATGATACTCCTGAAGCCGTTATCCTTTCAGGGTTTGACCCTATTCGTCGGGAAACAGCACGTATGGCTTTAGAAAAACTTGTTCAGGATGGCAGGATACATCCAGCACGTATTGAAGAGATGGTTGATAAATCACGACGTGAAGTGGATGATTACATTCGAGAGGTTGGAGAGGAAACGACCTTTGAAATCGGGGTGCATGGCTTGCATCCAGACCTGATTAAAATTCTCGGTCGTCTGAAATATCGTACAAGCTACGGTCAAAATGTTCTTAAGCATTCTACTGAAGTGGCGTATTTATCCGGCCTTCTGGCTGCAGAGCTGGGAGAAGATGAAACGTTGGCACGCCGTGCAGGACTATTGCATGACATAGGTAAAGCAATTGATCATGAGGTGGAAGGAAGTCACGTGGAAATTGGTAAGGAATTAGCTTCCAAATATAAAGAGAACGATGTCGTGATCAACGCGATTGCTTCTCACCACGGTGACGAAGAACCAACTTCTATCATTGCTGTACTTGTTGCTGCAGCTGATGCTCTGTCAGCCGCACGTCCAGGTGCACGCAGTGAAACACTTGAGAACTACATTAAACGTCTTGAGAAACTTGAAGAGATTTGCGAATCTTACGGCGGTGTAGAAAAGTCATTTGCCATTCAAGCAGGACGTGAAGTACGGATCATTGTTCGACCGGACGAAATTGACGATTTAACAGCGACTAGTCTGGCAAGGGATATTCGTAATCAAATTGAGAATGAACTTGATTATCCAGGCCATATTAAAGTAACAGTCATTCGTGAAACACGTTCAGTGGAATATGCGAAATAATAAATGAAGCGGTCTTTACGGGCCGCTTCATTTTCATGTTATTCATTTACAATTTTTTAGAGAAGGGAATCGATCATGAAAATATTATTTATAGGTGATGTTGTAGGATCCCCAGGGCGCACGATGGTTGATGAATATCTTCCTAAATTAAAACAGAAGTACCAGCCAACGATTACGATCATCAACGGTGAAAATGCAGCAGCGGGAAAAGGCATTACAGAGAAGATTTATCGGAGGTTCCTTGAAGTAGGCGCACAGGCCGTTACGCTGGGAAATCATTCGTGGGATAAGCGTGAAGTATTTGAATTTATTGACCATGCCGACTATTTAGTTCGACCAGCAAATTTCCCCGAGGGAACACCCGGGAAAGGGATTACGTACGTAAAGACACCTAAAGCTGAAGTAGCGGTAATCAACTTACAAGGCCGCACGTTCCTAGCACCAAACGATGATCCATTTCGGAAAATTGATGAGTTAATTGAGGAAGCCAAAAAGCGAACACCGATTATCTTTCTCGACTTTCATGCTGAAGCAACGAGTGAAAAACAAGCGATGGGCTGGTACGTAGACGGAAGGGTCAGCGTGAATGTCGGAACTCATACTCATATACAAACGGCTGATGAGCGCATTTTACCCAATGGAACTGCCTATATTTCTGATGTAGGCATGACGGGACCCTATGACGGAATTCTTGGTATGGAGCGTGAAGCCGTATTAAAAAGATTTTTAACAAATTTGCCGGTACGTTTTGAAGTTCCTAAGACGGGAAGAACACAATTAAGTGGTTTTTTGGTAGATGTGGATGAAACAAACGGCCGTGCAACAAAGGTGAAACGGATTCAAATTAACGAGGACCATCCGTTTTTCGGTTGATTGTTTGAATTTTGCGAAAAGTTCCTGCATAATGAAAAGGGAATATTCTACATCTCCCAAGAATATAGTGGTTATGGAACAACTATAGTGAATGAAGGAGGAGCTAGTAATGGAAATATTAAAAGTATCAGCTAAATCCGTACCTAATTCAGTAGCAGGAGCCCTGGCAAATGTCATTCGGGAACGTGGAACAGCAGAGATTCAAGCCATTGGTGCAGGAGCGCTAAACCAGGCCGTGAAAGCGGTTGCGATTGCACGAGGGTTTGTTGCGCCTAGTGGTGTTGACCTCATTTGTATTCCCGCCTTTACCGATATCATGATTGATGAGGAGGAACGTACGGCAATCAAGTTAATTGTCGAGCCTCGTTAAATTCGTCTTTTTTATATGTATTATATGACATGAAACCGCACGCTCAATTGAGAGCAGGTGCGGTTTTTTTGTGTTGAAGGATGAAAAGTAATTTTCTGAATACATAAGATCGGGATTAGGCCATGATGCTGGCAAATCAGGAAAGCGCTTTATCAGATAATCAAATGTACATTCACAGAGGACAGATATGATTTGACGTATTTGTTATTCATGATACTATTATGAATATAAAAGGGATTAACCCTTATTCAAGTAGACAGGAGTGTTTTCTGTGGATGGAACAATGAAAGCAATTGTAAAACATCATCGTGGAAAAGGTGCGGAACTTCGTGAAGTTTCTATACCAACTATCCAAGCTGATGAAGTACTTATTCGAGTAAAAGCAACCTCAATCTGTGGGACAGATGTTCATATTTATAATTGGGATGAATGGTCAGCAAGCAGAGTTCAGCCGCCATATGTGTTTGGGCATGAATTTGCCGGTGAAATTGTTGAAGTGGGAGATGCAGTGGACAATTTTTCCGTTGGAGATTATGTGAGTGCGGAGACCCATCTAGTGTGTGGTCATTGTCCTCAATGTCTGACGGGAAAATACCATATATGTGAAAATACTCAAATCATCGGAGTTGACACACAAGGGTGTTTTGCAGAATATGTCGCCCTACCTGCTAGTAATCTATGGCGCAATCCAGAAGGTCTGCCTAATGATATTGCTTCTATTCAGGAGCCGATGGGGAATGCCGTTCACACCGTGCTAAACGGTGACGTGGCTGGTAAATCGGTGGCAATTATCGGCTGTGGTCCAATTGGCTTAATGGCCGTTGGGGTCGCTAAAGCTGCCGGAGCCTCTCAAGTGCTCGCATTTGATTTAAATTCTTATCGATTGGAATTAGCTAAAGAAATGGGGGCTACCGTCGCTATCAATTCCGGGGAGACGGACCCGGTAGGAGAAGCTAAGAAATTAACCGATCAACATGGTGTAGATGTCGTTTGTGAAATGAGCGGTCATCCTGTGGCTATGGACCAGGGCTTTAAGATGATCACAAATGGAGGAAGAGTTTCAATTTTAAGTCTTCCCACTACTCCCGTCACCCTTGATATTACTAATGACGTTGTGTTTAAGGGAGTTGAAGTTCAAGGGATAACAGGGCGTAAGATGTATGAAACGTGGCAGCAAGTTTCCCGTTTGTTACACTCTGGACAAGTGGATGTGAAGCCGATTATCACTCATCATTTTGACCTTGAAGAATTTGAACAAGGATTCCAGTTAATGAATGAAGGAAAATGCGGTAAAGTAGTATTACACCCATAACTTTTTAAGGAGGATGGTCATGAAAGGATTTGAATATTTACAGGAACAATTAGATGACATGAAAAAGGAAGGGACGTTTAGAAAACTGATCCCGCTTGAATCGGCTCAAGGTTCGAAGGTAGTTATTAAAGGAAAAGAGGTCATTCAGCTTTCCTCGAATAACTATTTAGGGTTAACATCCCATCCGCGAATGAAAAAAGCTGCCGACGAAGCAAATGAAAAATACGGGGTAGGAACAGGTTCTGTTCGGACTATTGCAGGTACCTTGCAAATGCATGAAGATTTTGAAGAGAAACTTGCCAAATTTAAGCATACTGAAGCGGCTCTTGTGTTCCAATCTGGTTTTACGACAAACCAGGGCGTGCTTTCCTCGATTTTAACAGATCAGGATGTCGTGATCTCGGATGAACTAAACCATGCTTCGATCATCGATGGCATTCGTCTGACGAAGGCTTCGCGTAAAATTTATAAACACGTGGACATGGATTCATTGGAGCAAGCGCTTATAGAAAGTTCGGATTTCCGTACACGTCTTGTCGTAACAGACGGAGTATTCTCTATGGACGGAAACATTGCCCCTCTTCCAAAGATCGTTGAACTCGCTGAAAAGTATGATGCCTTAATTATGGTTGATGATGCGCATGCAAGTGGTGTATTGGGCGATAACGGACGCGGAACCGTTAACCATTTCAATTTAGATGGCCGTGTTCATATTCAAGTCGGAACGTTAAGTAAAGCGATTGGTGTCCTGGGTGGATATGTAGCAAGTACGAAAACCTTACGTGAATACTTGATTCATAAAGGACGCCCATTCCTATTCAGCACCTCTCATCCACCAGCAGTAACAGCAGCCAACGATGCTGCCATTGATGTGCTGCTGGAGGAACCGGAACTGATTGAGAAGCTTTGGGACAATACGAAATTCTTTAAAGACGGGTTGCAGAAGCTTGGCTTTGATACAGGAATTAGTGAAACGCCTGTTACTCCGGTCATGATCGGTGACGACGCGCTGACACATAAATTCTCTGATGAGCTGTTTGAAGAAGGTGTGTTTGCACAAGGCATTGTCTTCCCGACTGTACAACGCGGAAAAGGACGAATCCGCACCATTGTGACAGCTGAACACTCAAAAGAAGAGCTTCAAGAAGCTTTGACTGCTTTTGAAAAAGTTGGCAAAAAACTTAATATATTATAGGATTGTATAGAGCCACTATGAAACTTTTCATAGTGGCTTTCCTCATCATGAAAATAAAAAAATCTGCAATTTACGGTTAGCTCTTAATATTTTTATGTAGAATTGATATAATGAGACAGTTAGAGCTCTGCTTGAAAGGAGATTGACATGAACGAACAACAACGCAAAGAATCGTCACAAATTCGACAGGGAACTCCAGCGGACGTAAAATCCGACCAGGATAACCTTAATCGAATTAAAGACAAAAGCAGTGAAGACTTTATGAAGTATTTCGAAACGACCTATCAACCGCCTTCTCTCAGAAAAGCGCAGCGTCGCCGAAAAGAGGATGTAAAGGTTCACTATGATTTCACGATACCAGAAGATTTGGATAACATAGGGCAGGATCGTAAATACATGATTCGCACGTATGGCTGCCAAATGAACGAGCATGATACAGAAGTGATGGCCGGGATTTTTGAAGAGATGGGATATGAGTCCACGAATGATACGAAGGAAGCCGATATCATTCTCTTGAACACTTGTGCTATTCGAGAAAATGCAGAGAACAAAGTGTTTGGGGAAATTGGCCATCTGAAGCCATTGAAGCTTGAGAATCCTAACTTGATCATTGGTGTATGTGGATGTATGTCCCAGGAAGAATCCGTCGTAAACAGGATTTTGAAAAAACATCCATTCATTGACTTGATCTTTGGAACGCATAATATCCACCGCCTGCCTCAACTTGTGAAAGAAGCAATGTTTGGGAAAGAGATGGTGATCGATGTATGGTCCAAAGAAGGCGACATTATCGAAAACCTTCCGCGTTCCCGTAAAGGGAAAATTAAAGGATGGGTCAACATTATGTACGGGTGTGACAAGTTCTGTACATATTGTATTGTACCTTATACTAGAGGAAAAGAACGGAGCCGTTTGCCGGAGGACATCATTCAGGAAGTCCGTCACTTAGCTGCTCAAGGCTATAAAGAGATTACTCTCCTTGGACAAAACGTAAATGCATACGGGAAAGACCTCGAAATGAATTACGGTCTGGGCGACTTAATGGATGAACTTCGTGATATTGATATCCCAAGAATTCGGTTTACAACCTCACATCCGCGTGACTTTGACGATCGCTTAATTGAGGTTCTTGCAAAAGGCGGAAATATGCTTGACCACATTCACCTTCCTGTACAATCTGGAAACTCAGACATTCTCAAAATTATGGGACGTAAATATTCTCGCGAAGAGTATTTAGAGCTGGTACGCAAGATTCGCAAGGCTATGCCAGATGCAACGTTAACCACTGATATTATCGTTGGGTTCCCAAATGAAACGAAAGAACAATTTGAGGACACTATGTCTCTTGTCGAAGAAGTTGGTTTCGAAGCGGCCTATACGTTTATTTATTCAGCTCGTGACGGTACACCTGCTGCTCGCATGACAGATAATATATCTATGGAAGAGAAAAAAGATCGCCTGCAGCGTCTGAATAAACTTGTGAATGATCAGGCGGCCGAAGCTATGAAACAATATGAAGGCGAAGTTGTTGAAGTGCTTGTAGAAGGCGAAAGTAAGAAAAATAGTGAAGTGTTAGCAGGTTATACGAAGCGCAATAAAATGGTAAATTTTACAGGTCCGCGTTCATCCATAGGGACCATCGTGAAAGTGAAAATTAATAAAGCGAAGACCTGGTCCTTAGATGGGGTTATGGTCGAAGAGACTATAGAGGTGAAATAAATGGCACAGTATACCAGAAAACAAGTGGTGGATGAAGCACATAAGCTTGCAAAAATGATGGCAGACATCGAAGAAATTGACCGCTTTAAACAGCTTGAAGCGAAGCTTAATGATAACAAGAAAGTTCAAGACCACATTAAGAAAATAAAAGCGTTGCAAAAACAGGCTGTTAACTTTCAAGCTTATGGCAAAACTGAAGCACTTGAAAAAGTAGAAAAAGAAATTGACCGCCTGCAGGACGAACTGGATAGCATCCCAGTTGTAGCAGAATTCAAAGAGTCACAGCTGGTTATTAATGATATTTTGCAGATGATTTCCAGTACGATCTCCCGCGAAGTGACAAATGAAGTGATCCGCTCAACAGGTGGAGATTTACTAAGTGGAGAGACAGGCTCTAAGCAAAAAGATGAAGCATGTGGCCACTAATCTAATAGAAACCGCCGGATATTTTTCTCCGGCGGTTTTTTATTGTATCAAGATATTTTTAAAGAAGTGAGCTATTGTTGCAAGAGGAGAGCTTTTCTCTAGTAGAATGGAGCGTTCTCTTAATGAATCCGAGCTAAATATTTAAAATCGGAGCGTATTTGATCATAACCTGATCGCAAGCCCTATGAGAATGTTTTTCTGTAGTGCTTCGCTTATGCTATTCGAGTCTGACCAAGGCACTTTCGCTTTTCTTGGTACAATTTCTTGGGCGTTTGCATAGGATGGGAGTACAAACGATTTGAAGTCATCGATTCTTTTTTTGTATTCACCATTCGCCCATGACTTGCATAGAATGGGCTGTAGATTAAGGAGGAGTGTTGCTATGTCATTCTTTGAGCGGGAGTACCGTGAAATTATTACGAAGGCTGTATGTGGAAAAGGGAAGAAGTTTACCGAAGCAACAAACACGATTAGCCCATCTCATCGTCCATCCAGTATTTTAGGTTGCTGGGTTATCAATCATATCTACAATGCCAAGAAGAAAGGCGACCATGTAGAGGTTTCAGGAAGTTACGACATAAACGTTTGGTACTCTTACAATGATAATACAAAGACAGAAGTTGTAACCGAACGTGTAAACTATTGTGATCATGTTCGCCTAGCAGTAAAAGATGAGAATTGTATCAATGATCATTTAGAAGTGGTAGCAAAAGCAGTTCAGCAGCCTAATTGTTTAGAATGCAAGATTACCGCACAAGGACAGAAAATTTGTGTTGAAGTAGAAAGAGAGTTTATCGTTGATGTGATTGGTGAAACAAAGCTGTGTGTTAAGGTTAATCCTCATGGCTGTGAGAGAGATGATGATTACGAATTTGAATTATCATCCGATGACTTCTCAGATATTGAAACAGATTTTCTTCCTAGCAGCAGTAGTGAAGAGTAATCGTAAATGTCCTTGCTGACTCAGCGGGGCATTTTTTTTTGCATTTTTTAGCACGATTCTTTCATTAAAAGGCCGGCAAAATATGTGATATAATGACGGTATATTGAATTTCGTACGCTTTGGAGGACTATAAGAATGGCACAATACACACCCATGATGCAACAATATTTGAAAATAAAAGCAGACTATAAGGATGCTTTTTTATTTTTTAGATTAGGTGACTTTTATGAAATGTTTTTTAATGATGCACTAAGTGCATCGAAAGAGCTTGAGATCACGCTGACGAGTCGCGATGGAGGAGATAAGGATCGCATTCCGATGTGTGGTGTCCCATACCACTCAGCTGAAAGTTACATAGGGCAGCTAATTGATAAAGGATTCAAGGTAGCAATATGTGAGCAAGTTGAAGATCCCAAATCCGCAAAAGGCGTCGTCAAACGGGAAGTCGTTCAGCTCATTACACCAGGTACTGTGATGGAAGGGAGTATGCTTGATGAAAAGGAAAACAATTATCTCGCTTCTGTAACAGCATTCAAGGATGGAACATTCACAGTTAGTTACAACGATCTCACGACAGGTGAGAACAGCATCGCCCTGATTTCAACTGGTTTCGATGCTGTGTTGAGTGAGCTTTTTAATCGACCGGTTAAAGAAGTGGTGATTGCCAGTGACTTCGATGAGGAGCGCCAACAATTGCTGAAAGAGCGATTAGGCTATACGATCTCTTATTGCGACCAATTTGACATCCAAGAAGGATTTAGTCATCTGATAGAATCCGTTCATCAGGATAAATTCATAGAAGGGTTCGGACGTTTGCTTCATTATATTGAACACACTCAGAAGCGTGCCCTTGACCATTTGCGCCCGGTTCAACCCATTGAATTAAATGAATATATGTCATTGGATATGTATTCGAAACGAAATTTAGAACTCGTGGAAACGTTAAGAAAACAAGGGAAGAAAGGCAGTTTGCTGTCTGTGCTTGATTATACGATTACCTCCATGGGTGCCCGGATGTTGAAGAAGTGGCTTGAACGTCCACTTCTTTCTCAGGAGCAGATTAAGACAAGGCATGATCAAGTTGAAGGGTTGCTGCAGCAATTTTTCGAACGGGAAGCACTCCGTGAACAGCTGACATCTGTGTATGATCTAGAGCGATTAGCAGGCAGGGTAGCTTTTGGCAATGTCAATGCAAGAGACTTGATTCAGCTGCGTAATTCACTGACCAAAATCCCTGATATATTAGAGACGCTTGAGCAATTCAACCATCCTTCTCTTGCAAAACTTTATCAGGAAATTGATCCGCTTACTTCTTTAAAAGAACTGTTAGAAGCTAGTTTAGCAGATGATCCGCCGATTACGATAAAAGAGGGGGGCATGATTCGAGATGGTTATCATGCTCAGCTTGATGAATATCGGGATGCCTCCAAAAACGGAAGAAAGTGGATCGCTGAGCTTGAAGGGAAAGAACGGCAGGAAACGGGAATTAAATCATTAAAAATAGGATACAACCGTGTATTTGGCTATTATATTGAAGTAACGAAAGCCAACCTTTCTCATCTTCCAGAAGGCCGTTACGAACGTAAGCAAACGTTAACGAATGCAGAGCGATATATTACCCCTGAGTTAAAAGAAAAAGAAACACTTATTTTAGAAGCCCAGGAGAAAAGCGTAGAGCTCGAATATCAGCTTTTCGTCGAAGTGCGTGAACGTGTTAAAGATTTTGTTCAATCTTTGCAAAATCTGGCTGAGCAGATTAGCTGTATCGATGTTCTTCAAGGGTTTGCCGAGAGTGCAGATCAGAACGATTACCATCGGCCAACTTTTGGTCATGACCGAGTGATTGATGTTAAACAGGGAAGACACCCCGTAGTAGAGCAAGTTATGAAGGGAGAATCGTTTGTTCCGAACGATATCTATATGGATGATACGACAGACATGTTGCTGATAACGGGACCGAATATGTCTGGAAAAAGCACGTATATGAGGCAGCTTGCTTTGACAGCCATTATGGCTCAAATGGGAAGTTTTGTTCCATGTGAATCAGCCGAATTACCTGTGTTTGATCAAATCTTCACGAGGATTGGTGCCGCAGACGACCTTGTGTCAGGACAAAGTACCTTTATGGTGGAAATGCTTGAAGCGAATCATGCTCTCAGCCATGCGACCGAACAAAGCATGATTTTGCTCGATGAGATTGGACGAGGGACAAGCACGTATGATGGAATGGCTCTGGCGCAGGCTATAGTAGAACATATACACGAAAAAGTTCGAGCCAAGACTTTATTTTCCACCCATTATCATGAATTAACGTCACTCTCCGATCAGCTGGATCGATTGAAAAACATTCACGTGCGCGCAGAAGAATACGAAGGAAATGTCGTTTTCCTTCACCAAATTCAAGAAGGCGCAGCCGATCAGAGCTATGGCATTCATGTGGCCAAGCTGGCAGATTTGCCGGATTCACTTATTGAACGAGCTACGTTCTTACTAGATCACTTAGAAAATGCAAATCCGGAAGTTGCAGCTTCAAGCGAAGAAGAGCAATTAAGTTTATTTGTAGAAGAAACTAATCCTTCAAAGCAGCCACAGTCCTCAGCGATTGAGAAACAACTTAAGAAGTTAAACTTGATGCAAATGACTCCAATGGACGCGATGAATGAGCTCCATCGCCTGCAAAACCAGATCAAGTCGTAACAAGGAGGGTCATACGTGGGCCGAATTCAATTAATGCCTGACCATTTAGCAAACAAAATTGCCGCGGGGGAAGTCGTTGAGCGGCCAGCTTCCGTCGTAAAAGAGCTCGTAGAAAACAGTATTGATGCCGGCAGCACCTGGATAACTATTGAGCTTATTGAAGCAGGCTTACAGTCGATTCGCATAAGCGATAACGGGTATGGGATGGAACAGGATGATGCTAAAAGGGCTTTTCATCGTCATGCAACGAGTAAGATCCTCGATGAAAACGACCTGTTCCACGTTCGTACGCTAGGCTTCCGCGGCGAGGCTCTTGCCAGTATAGCCGCGGTCAGCCGCCTGACTTTACAAACGTCAACGGGTTCTGAAGCGGGCACGAAGATGAAGTTCGAAGGCGGCAAGATCATAGAAGAAGCAAAAAGTGATGCCAGGCAGGGAACCGAGATTTTAGTAGAGGAGCTTTTCTATAATACACCCGCCCGATTAAAATATATGAAAACGATCCATACCGAACTTGGTCATATTACCGATGTGTTGAACCGCATGGCTTTAGCCCATCCTGATATTAAGTTTACATGCATTCATAATGAAAAAGAATTATTCAGAACAAATGGGCGTGGTGACCTTCTGCAAGTGATCGCCCAAGTATATGGCATGAAAGTAGCCAGGCAGATGATTCCGATTGAAGCAGAAACACTGGATTTTAAAATCACAGGTTACATTGCAAAACCAGAGGTATACCGGGCCTCAAGGAACTATATGTCTACCATCATCAACGATAGATTTATACGTAATATCCCTCTTAATAAAGCCATTCAGCAAGGTTATCATACGCTGCTGCCAATCGGAAAAAGCCCGATTGTTATTTTAAAAATAGAAATGGACCCGATTCTAGTTGATGTGAACGTTCATCCGGCGAAGTTAGAAGTGCGTTTTAGTAAAGAAAAAGAACTCTACGAGACTGTTGAATCAACGATCCGTGAGTCTTTCCGGAAACAAACATTAATTCCTCAGGTAAAACACCAAGAGGAAAAGAAACCGGTGAAACCTTACAGTAATCAGGCTAGTTTTGATTTTTCTGAAGCAAGGCACCCAGAGCAAGAGCAAAGGCCGAGGCCTGATGAACCTTCAGAATCAATCCCAGAATCGAACTCCTTTATGGAGGAACAGCACGCGGTTATAAGGGAAATGCAGCCAGAACAGGAACTAGCACGTGAATCTCAGAAGACAGAAACCAATCCTTCTGTTAGTGATGAAAGCAATAAGGAGCAGCACAGAGTACCCACTATGTATCCGATCGGGCAGCTTCATGGAACATATATTCTCGCTCAAAATGAAGAAGGGATGTATATTGTCGATCAGCATGCAGCTCAGGAACGCATAAAGTATGAGTTCTTTCGGGATCGAATTGGAGAGGTCTCACAAGAAGTACAAGAGCTGCTTGTGCCTATGACGTTTGAGTTTCAAAGACATGAAGCTTTGCGAATCGAGGAATATAAAGAAGACTTAGAGAAGGTGGGGCTTTTTTTTGAACCTTTCGGCGAAAACAGCTATATAATCCGCTCACACCCCCAATGGTTTCCGAAGGGTTTTGAGGAAGAAGTGATTCACGAAATGGTGGAACAATTAATGAGTGAAGAGCGTATTCACGTCGGTAAGCTGCGTGAAGAAGCAGCGATCCTCATGTCATGCAAACGATCAATTAAAGCCAATCATTATTTAAATCAGTCGGATATGTTTCGGTTACTTGAAGATTTACGCACTTCAACTGATCCATTTACGTGTCCTCACGGCCGTCCGATTATTGTATTTTTCTCAGAATATGAAATGGAGAAAATGTTTAAACGAGTGATGTAAGAAACTTTATGCGCTAACCCCTCATTTAATAGGAGTTAGCGCTTATTTCTTTTATAACTGACCACAATTTGACCACATTTATTGCAAATGGATGTTTTTGAACGCCTCATCAAATCTTATTGCTGAATCTTTTTGCATGTTAGGAGTAACATGACTATATAAGTTTAGTGTAGTCTGTACATCGGCGTGGCCTAACCTTTCAGAAACAACTTTAGCGTGTTCTCCTAACTGAAGCATAATTGTTGCATGAGTATGACGGAGATCATGGAATCTAATCCGTGGTACTTCAGACCGCTTTATATCATATAAAAAGAATTTGTGAACCGTTTGTGGGTTAATAGGAGAGCTCCCATTATCAGAAATCACATAACAGGAAGGCGTAAGTTTCATTCCGGCACGGAAAAGTTGTGCCTTTTTCTCTTTTCGGTATTGACTTAATGCTATAATGACTGATTCAGACAGAGCGATGGTTCTCATACCTGAATCGGTTTTAGGGTGTTGCTGAGTAATTCCCTTGCCACTTATATAATATAAGGATTTGGTAATAGAAATAACATGGTTTTCAAAATTAATATCTGACCATTGAAGACCAAGGATTTCACCTCGACGCATCCCGGTAAAAATAGCAAGGTAATAAAGCATGTACCGATGTATTTTGTTATGTTTTTTTTGAAGCCTAAGGAACTTTTGACACTCTTCTATTGACCAAGTGTTCACTTTTTTTCTTCTTCTTGAAGGGGGAGATACATTAGTCATAGGATTTTGCTTAACATATTGCCATTTTACTGCAAAACTTAATGAGTGTTTTAAAATAACATGAATATACTGAATGTACTCTTCACTAATACCTTCTTCAATTAATTCATTATAATACCTTAAGAACATGGTTGGTTTAAGGTCCTTAATCCTTGCATTACCAAATTTAGGGATAATTCTAGATTGAATGGCGCTCCTGTACCCATTTAATGTAGAAGATTTTACGGTTTGCTTCGCTGATACTTCTAGCCACTCCAGGATAAATTCCTTAAGGTATATTTTTTTCTCCGTAAAGTATTCTTCATTTTCCAGTTTGTTAAGGATATTTGCTACTTCATTTTCAGCCTCTTTTCTAGTTTTAAAACCTCGCCTAGTGATTTGTTTTCTTTTACCTGTTTCGGGATTGATTCCTGCTTCAATCGAAACCTTCCATGTATAGCCCTTCTTATTTTTAGCTCTTACCTTTGTATAAGAAGCCATTATTTAAACACCTCCATTGGTACCTTAATTTATTTCAGCTACTGTTTCGGTACAATTTCAAATGAACTCATTATGCATGCGTTCTTTGATGATTTGGTTTTCGTAGTGCCGAAGTCTCCTCAAAGCAAAGTGAGGTGTGACATTGAATGCCCTCTTAACAATATGCGTTGCTTCATAAATATCATAAGGTAATTCAATTTGTTGTAGCATAAATGTAGGAATGCAAAATTGTAAAGCAAAGTTATTCGCCTGAGACTCTTGCATCCTAAAAAGGTCTATTGGCATGAATAGTTGATTTCCAGCATGTCTTAGTACGTGACAAAGTTCATGAGCAAATTCTCTCCAAAGCTCTTCTCTGCTTAGATATACATTAAGCATGATCGCATTTCCTTGGTAATGACTAGGTTGATCAGTGAAAGTAAGATCAACACCCAGCCGTTTGGCAATTATGAAGATATCTAAATCTTTTGGTTGTAGAATGTGGATGCTTTCTAATAATTTCTTTATATCGTCTTCTAGATGTGTCATTTGGTATTTCATATATGTGCCCCCTGCTCATAGGAACGTATGTTCGTTTTTAGTTTAAAATAATTAGCGTGACTATGCACGCCTAAAATTATTTTGCCTATAAAACATAATTTTTCAGTTTAGATAGATTTTTCGACACAGACACTATTATAATAAATTTAATTCCTAATAGCTTCAATCCTTGTCTTCAATTTCTCTCTCTTCAGCTCTTTGGACAACCCACCTAAAATGTCTTTTAATCTCTTCAACATCTTGACGTGAGAGTTTTTTCCATTTTTTAATGTCATAAAAACCAAAATCAATATCTTGCATATTGTTTTCAACCATGAATTGTTTGAGTTCTTCCATTGGATCGAAATTCTTATCTGAGTTTGCTCCGCTTGGATCTTCAGATCTTCCTAGTAAGTAATCGATGGTTACTTCGAAGTAATCTGCAATTTTTTGAAGCGTTTCGTAATCAGGTTGCCTGAATTCACGCTCGTAGTTAGAGAGGTTTTGATGAGGGATATTTAACTTTGCTGCTAATGATTTTTGGGTTAATTTTTCTTGTTTTCTAAGTGTACTAATTCTATTTCCCAAAGACATGATTTTCACTCCCCTCTACTACGAATTGTACATTATTCTTCAATGTGAATAAATGAGTTATACGAAAAGTATATTTTTGTGTTGACATATACGAATTGGAGAATTATTATATAAGTATATTCTTCGTTTTGTTTATTTTTGGAGGTTATTATATGAAAGTGAACCAAGCAATTAGATGTATTAGAAAGTCAAAAGGTTTTACACAAGTTCATGTAGCTAAAAATCTTGGTATGTCAGTACAGACATACAATGGATATGAACTTGGTAGAAGGCAGGTGAAAGCAGATTTTGTAAAAGAGATTTCTTTTGTTTTAGAAGTACCTGTAGAATATCTTTTTAACTATAAATTATACGAATCGAAGAATAAGTCCGATTAAAAGAGGTGATTTAAATGTTAGAAGCCACATTTGACCAAGAACTTTTCCAAAGGATGGTTAATAAAGCTGTTGACGCGGCAATTGAACGACATGCCCTTAAAGATCAACTTCCACCTATCCTTACACGCAAGGAGTTTATGAATCTTATGCAGATTGGCGATACCAAGTGCGCTGAATTATTTAACCGAAAGGACTTCCCCGTTAATCGTGAATTCGGAAATCCAAGAGTTCCAACCAAGTTACTCTTGAAATGGATTGACGAACACACAGAATGGGTTCGGAAAAATGCAAACCCTCAAAAATTATCAATAGTTTAACTCGCTTTAATCGTAACAATACAGTGATTAAATCTTGGTACAAACTATGGTGCAAAGGAGTGAGATAAATTAAGAAAGGTAGGTCAGCTCGGATATTTAAAGGGATGAGAAAAGAGTTAGGTAAGTCACAACAACAACTATCGATAGATATGTACCAATCCAGAGAATACATTTCGAAACAAGAGAATGGAGAGCGTAAGATACCTCCTGCAGCAACCAAACATTTTATTGGAAAATATAACGACCCGTGGCTAGCACTTGAGGCAGCTAATGAATATATTGGGTGGGGTATTTTACAATTGAATGGACCTGCTGCTGATAACCATAGAAGTAGTGTTCGACTAAAATTAGAAGAAGAGTTAAATGAAGCGCTTGAATCAATTATGAAGGTCAAAGTGGCTAAGAATCCAGAATATGTACAGTCCATGGAATTTCAAGATATTCGTCGGTCGGCTATGGAAGTCACTGATGTAATTCATGCTTCAGTCATCTACTTAGCCACCGTATGTGAAACATACAATGTTAGCTGGTTACAGTTATGGGAAGAGCATCATACTAAATTGAGATCAAAAAAATATGTTACATGAGTGATGCTAGATAGGAAATAATTAATCAAATTATTTCAGAGGTTGTTTAACCAAGAAAATTATCTACTTCCTTTTTAAGGGTTTATGAAATGACAGTAGAGATTAGAAGATTTTTTTCATAATTCCTATTTTTATTTTACCCCGTAGGATGGTTGAAAAACTAAAGAACTCTGAAGGAGTGATACAAATGCAGGGATGGGTAAAGCTTCATCGTAAGATCCTTCATAGCGAAATTTTTGAAAATGAAAAAATGTTGAAGGTTTTTATTTACTGCTTAACAAAATCATGTCATAAACAAACTCAATCTAGAATAGGGAGACAAAAGGTTAAGCTGGAACCAGGTCAATTTATATTTGGAAGAAAAAAGGCCGCATCTGAATTAAACATGAAAGAATCAACTGTTCGAGATTACCTAGAAATCTTACAGGAAGATGGTGTGGTTACTATTCAGTCCACCAACAAATATAGTGTTATAACAGTTGATAACTGGGCAATCTATCAATCTAACGAAGAAGATTATGACAACAAATCCACACCAAAAAAACACCAAGAGGACAGCACATTACCATCAGGAGAACAGCAAAAAGACACATACAAGAATGACCAAGAACTTAAAGAAGTTAAGAATGTAAAAGAATTTATTACTACTTCTACAACTGGACATGCGCAGGGGGACGTCATTCAATTTTACCAAAATAACTTTGGCATGATCCGTCCTCAAATCTCTGAGGAGCTCTTAGCTTGGAGTGAGGATCTTGGAGAACAAATGGTCATTGAAGCAATGAAACGTTCTCTAGACCGTAATAAACCAACTTGGGGTTATGTGAAAAGCATTCTTCAGTCATGGGTGAACAAAGGGGTGAAAAGCCTAGACCAGGCTCAAGTAGAAGAAGTTGAGTATAGAAATCACCAAAATAACCGAACTTCTTTTTCAAAACGATCACCTAACCAAGAGGTCTTGCCAGAATGGTTTAAGACACGTGAACAGCAACAAATAGAGGAAGAAAAACCGAAGAAACAACCAAGTCTTGAGAGCACGGCCCTAAAAATTGATCTAGGTATAAGGTTAAAAAGATCTCTGGAGGATATCCTGGAAGCCATTGATTACAGATACGATCTATCAAATGAGGATATTATCAATATTCGTGAAGGGAAAAGATCAGCCATAAAAATTCTACAATCCAAATCAAATCTGAAGGCCGTAGGTGACCCCTAAATCTAATTCAGCAATTCCTAAACGAATATGAGGAGGGGAATTTTATGGGGAAATGGAAAAAACATTTCGCATTTTATGACATTTCATCTCAAGCCGATAACATCAAAACCTTTGAGGGAAAGGTATATGATGTACATGGCCTGTGGGCCGTTGATAACGAGGGCCATTATGAAAAATTGGCGAATATTTATTATCGCATCCGAACCGTAAAGGATAAAAAGTTTAGAACGATTGCAAAACGTCGAAACCCTAAAAGTGACCTGAAACAAGTCTTATAATATATAACATTTTAACACGTGCTTAAATTAGAGCACACTTTGACCTTTGAAAACTACATATCTATGCTAGGGATGGAACGGTCACGGGACATCCTAGCAGTTGGATGATTGTTCGGTGCGTGGTACGTGAAATGCATCTAGTGACTTAGTATGCGTTGTATTGATGATGTTGGCTCTTAGAAGAGGAGGTGAAATTCCGACGAAATCTTCAAAGAGTAAACCTAAATACATAAAGTTCTTCGTATATGCTAGAAACGTTGTGCATTGCAGAGCCTCTTGAAATATTCATGATGCAGTCTGCATAGGGTTTGATTGTATCCAGCCATAAACAATCACTTATCATGAAAAAACAGGTTCAATAAATCCTGAAAGTCTGGTGATTGATCTAGCTTTTATGCTTTAGAATGAATGAAAGGATGGTTCCACGTTTTTTCCATAACGTGGATTTTTATTTGAGTAGGTGTTAGAATCGTTATACGAACCACTCAAGAAGGGATTGATCTGATGAAAAGACGTTGGATCGGTGGTTTGGCTGGATTAATATTGGCCTTTATCCTTGCAGGTTGTGGAGCCACAGGTCAAGTCGAGTCTTTATCACCAGAGGAAATGAAAGATTATATCAAACAAAATGATACAGCTTATGTGTTAATTAACAGTACTGAAGATGAAGAAGAAAGAAGAGCTAATATTGAGCTTGTCGAACAACATATTGAATCTATCAATGTGAAGGAAATTAATTCTCAGTCATCTAAGATGATAGAAAGTAATTTAAAGTTGAAGGATCTGGGTTTAAAAAATATCCAATTTGGAACACTAGGTTTTTATAAAGAAGGGACATTGAAAGAGTATGTTTCTCTACGAAATGCAGATCATCCTTCGGAAGCAGAAAAGGAAAAAGCACTTAAAAAATTTATAGATGAAACATCATCCCAAGGGTGAAAAGAAGTGATCTTTTATAGATCGCTTCTTTTTTTATGCTTAAATTCTTTGAAGGAGGTGATAGAGAATGGGTGCAACGAACCGCGAAGTTAAACAATCGAAAGATCTTGTTCAAACACTCTTACAAGTTCAAGACCTTTCTTACAACGACTGGATTCATGAGAAACATCAGGAATACATTCGGGAGAATCAAGATGTTGTGATGGAGTCTTTGATGCAGTACAAGGAATTGAAGAATGAGAGAGACTACAAAAATTCATATTAAAATGAAGAGGGGAGAGTTATAGCATGAATATGCTTATGAATAACATTGTGTTTTCTGCGATCAGTAACTTACAGGCTACCGGAGCTTCCATTCTTACAGCAATGCAGCTACTCGGAATTATTTCTGCGGCCATTGCTTTTGGAATTGGGGCTTATCACTTGATATGGGGTGGCGTTCGAGGGAGACAAAGTTCCCTTGTATGGTTTATTGGCGGTTCAGTTGGTTTGGTGGTCTTGATGGGGGCCACTGCGATCGCCGAATATATTGATAGTCAGGTCGTCTTTTAAAGGAGGAAATACAAATGCGAGTGTTATTTACCTCTAAGTTAGAAGGTGAAATTATTAGCTTTCAACCCTATCTGTTTCAAGAAATGGTTGAAAAAACAGAGAAGTTGGACACAAAATGGAAAAAGAAAAATGCTGAGCCGGTCCCCCTCAATTTCATGATCTCTAATGATGAGGGGGACAAATTGTATAGTGGAACCTATGTGGTAGGGAGCGAAGACACAACAAATATTTACGATCATGTATGCAGGAAGCTTATTCAGATGCCTTTGAACCATAAACAACAAGAAACGGAACGTGACATTTTTTTGCAGCATTTAACATCTCATACGCCTACGACTTATCAGCTTGATGTTACGGAACTACTAAAAGAAGAATCATTGAATCAACCGGGTTGGAAAACCTTAAGTAAACGACAAAAAGTCATGACTGGTTCCTTTTTGAGCCTAGTCATTGTAACGGTAGTCATCTCGGTGGTTCTAGTTGTTATGTTGCGAAGTCAGTCGCAAGCTACGGAACAGTTGGATCAAAAGCTCACTGAAGTAAGGGCTACTAAAGGCGTTTATGAAATGGCTGTAACGGGTGATATAACGGAGGCTATTAACAAGCTGCAAGCTCAAGAAAAGCTTAGTGATGGCGAACAAGAAGCGCTTATTTACTTTCTTTTGTCAAAAAAGAACTATAAAGAAGCTGTCAAAGAGGCAGGGAAAGAACAAATTTCATTCTTAGCAAGCAAAATTATGCAACTCCATGGGGTGGAGGGACTCCAAACCTTTCAAGAGTCATATCCAAGTCCAGTAGGAACATTTGAAATCGCGTACCATAAAGAGGATTACGAAGAAGCAATATCTGTTGAAAACGTTCCGATGACACCAGAACGCTATAAGAAAAAGGGGATGGCGTATTTAAAGCTTGATCAACTAGAAGAAGCCAAAAAGATGGCCAGCGAGGCAAAAAGCAACAAACTTAATGAAAAAATCAACACATATGAACAGCTTGAACAACAAATAGCACATCTTAATAATCAAATCGAAACGGAGAAGCAATCAGATAAAAAGGATGAGAATAAAATTAAAGAATGGAAAGAACAAAAGACCGAAATACAAAACAAACAAAATCATTTATAGGGGGCGATCATCTTGAAATCGTTCATCGCTAAAAGGCAGGTGCTTATTCCACTAAGCATCTGTTTTTTTATAACGATCATGATAGGATCCACATTTATTTTGAACGTGGGATTTGCCATGTGGGCCACTGTTCAGACATTCCCGCAGTTTAGCCAACCACTCGTAATTAAGACAATTTATCTAACAGATTTTCATATTCAAGAATATCCGTGGTTTTACGCTATAACAGCTCTGATTGGTTTGTTGAGCATTGCGTATATCATCTATAAACTACGCAGTAATTTTCAACCCATTGGAACGGATGAAAAAGGATCTCAGCGTTTTGCAACACGAAAGGAAATCAAACAACAATACAAGGCAATTCCCGACAGAGGGCAAACTTACCCGGGTCAAGGAGGTCCTGTGTTAGCCCGGAAAAAGAATAGGGCTTACATTGATCCATCGTCCGTTAATAACTTGATTATCGGAACAACGCGAAGTGGTAAAGGGCAAACCTATGTGATTCCCACGATTGATGCGTATTCCCGTGCCGAAGACCAGCCTTCCTTAGTCATCAATGATCCCAAAGGGGAACTATTCGCCTCAAGTCGGAAAACACTGGAGAATCGAGGCTATGAAGTGGAAGTGCTCAATTTGATGAATCCGATGCAAAGCATGAGCTTTAACCTTTTGGAACTCGTTAAACAATCTTACCAGGATGGGGATTATTCAACAGCCCAAACGCTCTGTGAAACGATCACCCATATGTTGTATCACAATCCTCAAGCAAAAGAACCTATGTGGGATGATTCTGCCAAGTCACTTGTGAATGCGATGATCCTCGCAATTACCGAAAAAAGTATCACCGAAGGAACCGAGGAAAAAATCACCATGTACACGGTGGCCAACATGCTGTCTGAACTGGGGACGCAAAATGAAGTTGATGAAAATGGCCAGGAAGTTAATGCGCTCGATCAATACTTTCAAAAGTTGCCGCAGGCGCATGTTGCCAAAGAACAATATGCAACGAGTAATTTTTCCAAAGGGAATACACGTTCCAGCATCTTTACAACGGCCATGAATGGCTTGACGAAGTTTACTATGAGTGAAACAGCTAAGATGACAGCGAAGAACTCATTAGATCTGAAAAAGGTAGGCTTTGGTCAATCGATAAAAGGCCGTGGGACACCGTTTTCCAAAGTGTATGTTACTTTCCCCGACGGTGCAACTGAAGTCAATCAATCGGGGGAGAGTGGCACCTGGACGATTAATTTCTCCTCCAGGTTGAAACCAGGAGACACCCTTACGATATCGCAAGATGATGAGCCGTTAACCACGAAACAAAAACGAAAAAGAACTAAAGGGCAATATGAAGAAAAAGAATGGAGACAGCTCAAGGTTCAAGTAAAAGAAATGGATGAGAAGTCTGGGGAGGTTTACATTGCCTTCCCATCTGGTTCCATTCCAAACCTAACAGTCGATCAAATTAGTTATTTTACTAAACCGATCGCCCTTTTCATGGTCACACCGGACTATGATACATCGACACACGCAATCCCATCGATTTTCGTGAGTCAGTTATATTATGTGTTATCGAAAAATGCAGCGATTGCCAAAGGACAAAAGTGCTTGCGAGAAGTCGTGTTTGTATTGGACGAGTTTGGTAATATGCCAGCTATTGCGGATATGGGCAATAAGGTTACAGTTTGCCTGGGGCGAAACATTCGTTTTCACCTCGTTGTTCAGTCCTACGCGCAATTAAAAGAATTGTATGGAGAAGATGGACAGGCAACCATCCGTGGAAACTGTGGGAATGAGATTTATATTTTGAGTGCGGATTATGATTCCGCATCTTATTTTTCTTCCAAACTTGGTAAGCAGACCCTAAATACGCAAACGCGGTCGGGCTCAACCTTTTCGCTCGATAAATCAAAAACCGAAAGTACCGAAGGGCGAGATCTCTTAACCGCCAATGAACTGCAAGAGTTAGAAGAAGGAGACACTGTAGTACGTCGTGTATTAAAACGTCGAGATATGAGAGGACGGAAAATAAGAGCTTTTCCCATTTACAATACGGGCAAACACAGTATGAAATATGCACATACGTATTTGAGTCAGGATTTTGATACAACTAAGGCAATTACGGAAGAGGAGATTGATACACCTCATCGTAACGTTCAACCACAAGATTTAGTGATCGATTTTACTTCGACATCAATAGCTGAAAAGGAAAGACGATGGAAGGCTTCCAAAGAGGATAATAGCGAACATCAACCATTTCATAAAGAAGCATGGAAGCAACAAAAGGTTGGTCAGTTTTTCGATGCTGTTACGCTTCACATGATTCAAGAGCATATTGCTCCTCAGCTGGAGCACAGTGAGGAAGAGATGAATGAAGAGCTGTTGGAGGTTTTTATATACAATTTGAAAATGCTAGGGGAAGGACAGGAAATCAGTCGGCAAGTTTATGGCCATATTCGTAAACAAATCGATAAATTAAGTCAGGAACAAGAAACGCTAGATATGGAGAAAAGGAAGAAGCCGAATTATAACTTATAAATAAGGGGATTTGAATATGACAGAAACGCTAGGGAAGGTGATGGATACGTATAAAGAAAATATCAAGGATGGAGAAGAGGTGATTATTACCTTACATGATGCGGTGATTAAATTATTTGAAGGCCAAGAAACACCAGTTGTTGTGGTGATTGAACCGACGACAGATCATGTGAACACCACTCTTGTTGCCTTCTTAGATCAATAAGATAGGAGTGAGCCAATGTCAGATGAAGAACTATTAGAGAAACTGCTTCAATTTTCGGAGGTCCTCCATACAAACAATATATTCAGTTCTGGACTCCGACTCATGGGATGGGTGATTATTCTTTTCCTAAAAAAGATTGTGGATGGTTTAGAAGGTATGGTCAATAATGTGTTAATATTGACGGATTTCTTTAGAAGCGAACCTGTTCAATCGTTTCTAAATACGATTCAACCAGTCCTGTATATATTACTAGCTTTTTCATTAGCTATGATTGGGTTTAGATTGATTTTCAATAAAGAAAAAAATCGGGCAGAAATCCCCATGAACATTTTTATATCAGTTATGACCATAACTCTCTTGACATTTGGGATGGGAAAAGTCGATGAATTTACTGAGAATGCGATCGATGTTGCCCAGGTTAATCAAGACTCCTTTACGACCTCAGATCGCGTCATTATGGATTATATTACAGATGTTGCCATATATGACGAAACAGGGTGGCAAACTCCAAAGGTGGAGGAATCCATCCTCATAAATCCGGATAACATTGATAAAATTTCAATTAATGAAACTATTACTAAAGAGTTTGAAAAGGCAAACGGGGAGCAATTATCAGAACAAGGGAAAAAAATAGTTATGAACAAAGTTGGTTTAGAATCAAACGGAGAAGAAGGTCTAGTCGCATTGGGTAAAAGTAGTCTATTTGACTTTTTGCCTGAACATTATTATCGCTGGGATGTAGAATGGGTTTCGGCGATTGTGACACTTGGGGTTATGGCTTTTACAATGGTTCTCATTTCGATTAAGGTGGCGAAACTTTGTTTCGAACTTGGATTTAATCATATTGTTGCGCTTATTATGGCGTATGCTGACATTTCTACCGGTCAGAGATTGAAGGAGATTATTAAAAACGTTGGCAGCATATTCGTTTCACTGATTATGATTTTTTTAAGTTTACGTGTCTATATGTATTACACCACCTTTATAAGTGACAACTTAGAAGGCGTAGGCTATTTAGTAGCCTTGGTGGCTGGCAGTTTGGCTGTGATCGATGGACCAAACATTGTCCAAAAACTCTTTGGTATCGATGCTGGATTAAAAAATGCCTGGCATGTAGCCATGGGCGGTTATTTGGCATCGAAAACCATTGGTCCACCAGCAAAGAAAGCTGTTGGAACTGTAGCTAGTGGAGGAACTAGTTCGGTCATGCATTCAGGAGCTAGTGTAGCTGGGGCCCTTGCAGGGTTGGCCGGTAGTAAAGGAAAAGGGTCAGCTCAAAATAATGAAAAGCCTAGTCCCATTCAAGGGGCAATAGGAAGAGACACAGGAGAGAAACTTGATCAAAAATCTGGAATTACTCCGTCCAATAGGGGCCCTGAACAACAGCCTCAGCCCTTACAGAAAAACAACCAAAGTCCACAAACGGGTGGAGATTCTTCAATTCCACGGAATCAAGAACAACAGTCGGACTATGTATCTAGTGGCTCCATTCCTTCTATTCATGAAGAAATGCGAGGAGAGCGAAAGCAACAATCACCGAATACTAGACCAAAACCTCGTTTACATGAGGAAATGAAAAAAGGTAATCGACAAGTGGCAGCTTCAACAGAAGTAAAGAAGTCAGTAGATCAACGATCGAATGAGATGCCACTCGTTGACCAGGGGCAGGAAAGTAAACAAGCATCACATGGAGATCAATCAAAAGCACCCACAAGTACTGATGATATTCCTATGCCGAATCAGCATCGCACCGAACAGCGTACCATGGGTCAATATATGAAAGATCGAATGAAGGAACGATTTAACAACCATCACAAGGTTCAGAGGGCCAAACGCACCTATAACCTATCACGCAATACAACAGAAAACTGGAGACGTAACATTCAAAAACGCGAGCGAGGCTCTTAACCTTGTTGGCGTTTTTGTTTTGGAAAGGAGAAGATACGTTGCATTATAAAATTCCTTCTGAAATCGGAAGCGAACTAAAAATCAACCGTCTGTTCTACCTGACGGACTTACTTGTCGTGTTAATTATGGGAGGGGGCGGTTTTACCTTGCGTTATGTCGTGCATCCCTCTTTCATTTGGTATTACGCGACCTTTTGGATCATCTTGATGATGACCTGGCTTGTCCGGCCAAAATCAAACCCGAAAATGCGTATGGTGAAAGCCTTGGGATTAGCTGTGTTTCGAGATCGTATCACCTATTGTTCTATGGATACAGAAGAAAAAGAGAAAGGGGAGTCCTAAATGACATTCTCTGAAGATCATGAAGAACAGCAAGCTCTTTTCGATGAACAGCCTTTCAAGAAACGAAAAAAGAAATACAAAGGGTCAAAGCCTCAGAACAAGAAGCGATCGAAGGCCAAAGCGTCTATCGCTGAAATTATACCGATTCGAGACATGACAGATGATGGGGCTTTTCAACTTCAAGAGGATGAACGTTATATGGATATGATGCAGCTGCAAAGCAAGGATATTTATTCTCCTTCTATGGATGAAACGGAATACGACATTATGATGATGGCCAAGTTTTTTCAATCCTACGCTGCCGACATCAAAATTGTGTCGATGAACTTCCCCGTTGATATGCAGCGACAATTAGACGCAGTGGATCGAAGGATAAAAAAGAATACTTCTCCCTTATATGAACGTTTTCTCTTTAGGAAACGCGAAGAATTAGGCTTCTTAGAACAACACCGAACAAATCGGGAGTTCTATTTATTTATCTACGCTTCAAGCCTAAAGCAGTTAACAGAATACCGGAATAACTGTCAACGTTATCTGGGGCGGGTGGCTCCATTACTTCCTTTAACCGAAGAGAAGAAAATTGATTTGCTTTATAAACTCTACAACCAAAATTCCAAACTTGAAAAAAGGGGGTAGAAGTCATGTTTAGATTTTTGCAATCTAAAACAGACCAAGAACAAACAATGTCTAAGGGTTACAATCCGTACCTACTAGCCCATATCCAACCTCAAGGAGGGATCAACTTCCAGGAGTCTTATATTCGAAAGGGGGATGGCTATGAGGCAGGTGTTCATGTATATGCCTTTCCCAAAAATGTATCGGACTTCTGGCTAGAGCCGATCTTCAATATGGAGAATGTGATTACAACGATGGATATTGTGTCGGACGATCGATACAAAATTCGTGATGGGTTAAACAAAGGGATGGCTGAACAGAACTCCAGAATGATTAATGAAAAAGACAATGCTGGTATCATCGAAGCGCAAAACCATTACGACGATTTACGAGAACTCTACAATCAGGTGTCGGAACAAGGGGAAATTGTAAAGCGTGTGCATCTCCGCCATTACGTGAGTGCCCCAACAAAAGTTGAATTAGAAGATAAAGTGAAGGCCGTTCTATCAACCTTGCAAGATGAGAACTTTCGGGGGTCGATTTTCTTAAATGAACAAGAATATGAATGGAAAGCTCTTCTTTCGAGTTATGATGACCAGTCTAAGTATCGCAACAAACGGGAAGGTCAACCTATCCCGGCGTTAGGATTAGCTGGTGGTTTTCCTTTTCACTTTACGAGTTTACATGATCCTTACGGAACGTTCTATGGAACAACTTTGACAGGGGGCAATGTGGTATTTGATTTGTTTCATCGTGATAACCAGCGCAAGAGCTATAACGGTGTCATGGTAGGGGCCATGGGTGCTGGAAAGTCAACTACACTCAAGAAGATCATGTTGGACAATGCCATTAAAGGATATAAAGTAAGAACCTTCGACGTAACCGGCGAATTTGCGGAGTTAACGGAAGCTCTAGGTGGGAAACGAATTGCCTTAGACGGATCGGATGGAGTGATTAATCCATTACAGGTGTATAGAACGGCTGAAGATGAAACGACATCATTTACACAGCACTTATCCAAGCTGACGACGTTCTATAAGTTTTTGGCCCCGGAAGCCAATGATAGTGAACTAAAAGAGTATGAGAATCTTCTAAGGCAACTCTATGAAACTACTGGACTTTGGAACGAGGATGGGAGCTCAAACATCACCCAGCAACCGGTCCACTATTATCCGATCTTTTCTGATTTCCTTACCTTTATTGAGGATCAATTATATGAGGACATTAGCGAAGGGAAGGAATGGGAACAGGTGAGTCCAGAACGAAAAAAACGTCTCGAAAGCATTGAGTTAAATATCCGTAATCTTGTCGAAACATACGCTCACTTGTTCAATGGTACGTCTACCATTGAACATTTTAATGAACAACAAGTCGTTACCTTCACGCTCCGCGGTTTATCGCAAATGCGTGCGGAGGTCTTTCAGGCTCAATTGTTTAATGTGTTGAATCTCCTTTGGGATTCGATGCTTACGAATGGCGCCCCTCAGTTTGAGGCATACAACCGGGGCGAGTTGGCCTTTGAAGATGCAGTTCGTTATTTGATTTTAATGGACGAAGCCCATCACATCATTAATACAAAAAAGAAAAGTGAAAGTGCTCTTGAATTTCTCACGATATTTAGCCGTGAGGCGAGAAAATATTTTGGCAGTTTGTTGTACGCGAGTCACACGATTCGTGACTTTGTGCCGGAAGGATCCGATCAAAGCATGGTAGAAGATATTAAGAAGCTCTTCGAACTAACCCAATACAAAATTATTATGCAGCAGGATAGTAACAACCTGGATATGATGCAGCAAATCTTCGCCGGCCAATTAAGCCAGAGTGAGTTGCATGATATTCCGTATTTGCAGACAGGAGATACGATGCTGAGCATCCGAGCCGTTGAAAATATTCGCTTTAACGTAGAGGTATCGGATGAAGAGCTCGCTTTATTCGGAGGAGGTGCTTAACTAATGCCTTGGCCTTTAGTACTGGGGCTTATACCTCGAAAAGTTTGGCTCTGGTTAATTGGTATTATAACAGCCCTGTTCCTCCTTCAAATGGTTTTATATGCTTCAGCCATCGCCACGTTAATCGGCTATCAAAAGAGTAGTGAAAGTGAAGATGTTCAATCGGTCGACGTGGTGAATGGAACCGCACAGGTTTCAGCAGCTGTAGAGCGATACCGCCCTCTATTTGAAAAGTATGCAGCCAAATATGAGGTGTCCGATTACGTAGAGTTGTTGATGGCCAAGACCATGCAAGAATCTGGCGGGAAGCTCGATGATGTGATGCAGTCGAGTGAATCCCTAGGTTTGCCACCAAATACGATTGATGACCCCGAACGAAGCATTAAAGTCGGGGTTCAATATTTTGCAGATATGTTAAAGAAAGCTGGCGGTGATGTGAAGTTAGCCCTTCAAGCGTATAACTTTGGAGGAGGATTTATTGATTATGTTAAAGAGCACAATCACGGGGAGTACAGCAAGGACATAGCGATTGAATATTCTCAGATGAAATACCAAGAGTTGAAGCATACAGGCATGTATTCCTGTATTACTCCGGAGGCAGCTGCTCTTCAAGCTTGTTACGGCGATATTGGGTATGTAGAAGCTGTTTTAAGCTACCTGAAAGGAGGAGTTGTTGAAGGAGATGTCCGACCATCAGGAGATTGGGTTCTGCCGATTGCAGGAGCATTAAAACAGACATCAGATTACGGGATGCGGAAGGATCCTTTCAATGGAACATCGACGATGCACCGGGGGATGGACTTTGCATGTACGAACGCAGTGACCCCAATCCAAAGCGTTGATAACGGTCAAGTAGTAAGAGTCAGTAATGGAGGAACGGGGTACGGAAACAGCGTGATTATCAAACACGAAGATGACTTATTTAGTCACTATGCGCATCTTTATTCTGTGGATGTAGGTCAAGGGGAGGTGGTTCAAAAGAGTGAAGAAATAGGGACTTGTGGGACCACCGGAAACTCGACTGGACCTCACCTGCACTTTGAGGTATTAACGAAAAATCAGTATCGAACCGATGTGGATCCGGCTCCATACCTTGATCTGTAAACAAGTTGTATACAGGGAGGGATATGAATGAATAAACGAGTCTTATTTGGTTTGTTTCTTGGCTTTTTAATCGCTGTTACGGGGTATAACGTGTATGCCCAAATCAACGCATCAAACGATGAACTACAAGCCAAAGTTAAGCAATTGCAAGCTAATAAGCAACAGATCTTAAAAGAAAATCAGGAGCTGAAACAGACTCTCCAACGACAACATCCAGCCAAAATTCAAGCCCGCCACCGTACATTAGTGGATCAGATATCTGCGTTTGTTGAAACAGCTTTTGTGCACAGCAAAGGGACCTATCAGGAACGAAAAAAGCAAGCTCAATCGATCATGAGTGATGAGCTGATCAACACATTTTTTCCTACAGAAACCTATAGGGGGAAAACGAATACGAGCATAGATCATGTTCAGCTATTTATTGAAACGGGCAACCTAACTAGCAACCATGCAACGGTCCTGGTTCGGTTCTATCACACTCTTCATTCTTTACAGAATGATCAAGAACAAGTGTCGGGCGTGTTTTTAGAAATAGATGTCCAAAAGCAAGATGGGCGATGGAGAGTGGTGGACTTTAAGCAAGCCACGTAGGAGGGGAAATAAATGAAAAAACAGAGGAATGTGATCACGGAAAACACATCGAAAATGTATTTAATGGGGTTAAGTATCATGACGGCGACACTTCTCTTTTTCTTATGTTCTGGATTTATATGGGGAGACCAACACCATGGGGACATTCAACAAACTCCCCTGAATAAACAGATCAACTTGAAAGGATCTGGGGACATGATTGTTGAGGGTTGGGCCTATAATCCGAACCGTCAACTTATGATTGTTACTCTAAATATAGATAAATCTACGGATCTATTAGGGGATTCATTGGCCTTTGTTGCACAAGAAAAGGCTAATCCTCAACGAAAGATTCCGACGACAGTTGAGTACCATGAAGAAGGTCAATATGTGATTAGTATTCAAGACGTAAGTCCCTCTTTCGAGGTGATGGCTTTAGACATTTACAAGCACAAAGAAAAGGATGAGATTCTTCTTGGTGATCCTCAACAGGAGCTGAAGGGAGGTGAAGAAGTCAAAGAATTAGCGCGCATCTATACCGATCAACGAAAAGTTGAAACTGATCTATCATTGACCATTCAAGCGGAACAAGAATATGAATTAGCTGCTTTAACAAGAAATATCAAACAGGCTAAACAAACCATTCAAGATAATGAAAAGCAAATTCAAAGAATCGAACAAAAACTAATTGATCTGAATCAAAAACTAGTGGAATTAGAATCAGACCGACTGTATGAAACGGGCGAAGAAAAGGAGCAAACCAATACAAGAATTCAACAAATAGAAAATGAAAAAAAGAGACTCAATAGAGAGGCCGCAGAGAACGAAGCGACTACTCAAACTATAAAGGAGAAGCTTAAGATGTTAAAAGAAAAACGAGACATGATTGATAGCTAAAATCGAAAAAAATGAGAAAAAGCATCAACACAAGGACTACACATCCCCTGTGCAGGGACCACACACCAAAGCTGGAACACGAAGGTTTGTGCCTGTTTTGGCAACACAGTGACCGCACATTTGGGGATTTTCTTGTGCCCTCGTTTTGCCCGGCTCTGCCGGGATTCACACGCCAAGTGGGAACAAAAACCCCTTATGCTCTTCTCTATATTCACTAGTATTAGTGTCTTTATCAAAAGGAGTGATTGTAATGGAAGTAAGAATTCGTTATATGGATCCGAAAACTGTTCAACGAATTGACGAACTAGCGGAAGAAAAAGGATTAAGTCGGCAAGAGTTTTTACATGCTCAGTTGCATCAGTTAGCTGTATTTCGAGAAGAGAACCATCGTGAACAAAGACTGGAGCAATTAGTCGATCGAAACATCCAAACGATGGCTCATTGTTATACAGCGATTCGAGAAATGAATGATCTCTTGCAGATAGAAGAACCAGGTGAAGAAGCATGAGTGAAAACGTAACGCCTGGAGTGGTTTTAAAAACAAAATTCGTGACCGCAAATAAAAAAGGATTCCAAGATTATGTGCAATACGTAGACCGTGAAGAGGCCAAAGGAAAGGGGGATGTTCATCGGTCCATGTTTAGTTTATATAATCACTATATGGACGATCCAAATAAAACATCTGCTTTGTTTACTCAGCAGTCGGATCATTTATCGGTGGAAGGAAAGCAGGGCATTAAATCTTTGTTTGAACAAGCTCAAAAGAAGAATAGTATCATGTGGCAGGACGTCATTACATTTGATAATGATTGGCTTAAAAACCGAGGCGTTTATGATTCAAAGACACATACCTTAGATGAAGATGCTTTAAAGCAAGTGACAAGAAAATCCATGCAGTCGATGATGAAAAAAGAGGGATTACAAGAGAGTGCTGTTTGGTCGGCGGCCATTCACTATAACACCGATAACATTCATATTCATGTGGCCACAGTCGAACCAAATCCAACTCGTGATCGAGGGAAACGAAAACCAAAAACGTTAGACGCGATGAAAAGTGAAGTGGTCAATGGATTGTTAGATCGAACGCAAGAACGAAATCAAATTAACTCGTTGATCCGTGAGCATATGGTGAATGCAAAGAAAGAGAATAGCAGCATGAAATGGAGCAATAGAGAAATGAAACCTTTGTTTCTCGACGTGTATAATCACTTACCAAAGGATAAGCGACAGTGGCACTATAGCTATCAAACGCTGAATCCTCTTCGACCAAAGGTTGATGCATTAACGACAAGGTATTTAGATAAGTATCACGCCAAAGATCTGAAGCAGCTGCATGATAAATTGGACCAAGAAGTCAACGAATTAAAACGGGCCTATGGGGATGGCCCTAAAGATAAGAAGCGATACCAACATTACAAACAAAACAAGATAGATGATCTCTATAAACGAATGGGCAATGCGTTCTTACAAGAAATGAAACGTTACGATCATCAGCGGTATCCTAGACAAAAGATACAAACAAGTGCCTCTTATAAGTCCATGCCGTCAGGAATTCAATTGCAACGTTCTTTGAAAAGCATTCAACGATCATTTGGACAAACATATGATCAGTTTGTCAATGATTTGGATCATCAGAAGTTGGAAAGAGAAATCGACAGAGAAAGGTAGGGAATATAAATGGGAAGGCGTCAAAATGTTACGCTTCATGAAGAAACGATTGGGTTAATCAAAGAGTATCAAGAACATCATCATATTCGTTATCCTGGTGAAGCTTTAGACCGTATGATTAAGGAATGGGAAGCACAGAATTCGAAGGATCATTCTCAAGAATATGTGCTGAGTTTGATGGCTCAACGTTTTCAAGACGTGTTTTCTGAAGAAATGAAGCGTTTGCGGTTAGCAGCTAATCGAAGCGATAAAAATACACAAGTCCTTCTGGAATTAATGAACGGTTTTGCGATGGACCAAAACTTAGAAAACTGCGTGACCACACCGATCTTTGAGAGCCAAGCAATGAAAGATGCGAGACAAGCGGTGGAAGAAAGAATCAGTCATCAGCGTCAAAAGAGAATCAGTGACACAGAAACTCAACCAGCAACAAGCTAATGGTATTCATGAGGAATTATCCAACAAAGGAGTTGAAGGAATGCTTTTGTTTAATAGCAATTATGAAGTAGGTGTATTTAAGCGTTTAAGTGAAAATAATGAGCTCGTGATGGACGTGGGACAGGAGGAATATACCTTAACGTTAAGTGATGAGGAAATGGATGATCTAGAGCAGCATTTAGTGAATCAAGAAAACCTACTCGTTCCTTTTCATAAGAAAACAAAGGAACTGATATTAAATACAGAACCAAATTACGATGAGGAAGAAATGGAAGAGCTCATGAACATCAGTGAGGGAGCTGGGGATCATGGCGAAGACTAAACGTCCCTATAAACAGAAATCACCGGAAAAGGTCAAAGAGGAGATCCATCGACTGACAGAGGGGATGGAAAAAAGTATTACTAATCATTTTCATTCACCTGAACAAATGAAAGAATATCTAGACTTTATGGGGAAGTTCCATCGGTATTCTCCACGTAATACGGCACTGATTGATACACAGTTTCCAGGAGCTGAAGCTGTAGGTTCCTACGCCTTCTGGAAAGACAAAGGGTTTTCCGTAAACAAAGGAGAGAAAAGTCTAAAGGTTCTCGTGCCTAATCGTTTAGGCCAGCAGTTTCAAGATGAAGAAGGCGAATGGAAACCTTTGAAATATGCGACAAAAACAGAAAAGCAGCAAGTCAAAGACGGTCAACTCGATCAACGAGATGGCCGTCTTGTTTATTCTACCGGGAGTGTGTTTGACGTTTCCCAGACAACGGCAACTCAAAAAGATCTTCCTCAAATCTTTCCTAATAAATGGATCGATGGAGAGGTTGAAAACTACAGTCAGCTTCGACAAGGAATGGAAGCTATAGCCGATAAAAACAATATTCAAATTGTAGAGCCTTATGAAGAGTTAGGGGCAGCTAAAGGCGTAAGTTACACGGGAAGAGGGGAAGTCGCTCTTAATCCGCGTAACTCGGAGCGACAAGACACAAAGACTCTGTTACATGAATTAACTCATGCCAAGCTTCATACAAAGGATAACTTGAATGACTACACGAAACCTGAGAAAGAATTTCAGGCGGAAATGACAGCTTATACCGTTGCCTCTTATTTCAATATTGATACCAGTGACTACTCATTAGATTATCTGCATCACTGGACCAAAGATCATGAATTCAAAGGCCATGAAAAACTATTACAAGAAGTGCAGTCAACAGCTAAAGAATTTATTACAACCATTGAAGAATCTATGGGCCAAGAAAAAGAGGGGGAGAAAAATATGAGTGTTAAAGAACAGAAACTTGAAATGGAAGAGGAGAAACAGGAAAGAGAGATATTACCTTCAGAAAAGCTTCGGGAAATGTACAGAAGCCAAGTGAGTAAGGATGAGAAGGATAGCGGGCCTTTTGTTAAAGAAGAAAAGGGCGAAGAGGAATATTCCCATCAAGATTTCAAAGATGCTTATAAGAAGGAGCTTATGAACTTTATTGAACCAACAGTCGGAAAAGAATTGGATAAAGAAGAAAATACTGACCGACAAGAACGTTTAAATCAGATGCGTGCTTTTCAAGAGACTCATAGTAAAGAAGAGGTGTATCAACTAAAAAAGGAATCTCTTCAAGAATTGAAAGAACTTCCATTAACGGATCGTGGTGAGCAACGACTATCGCAAATTGAAAGTAAGTTGGACCGAGAATTCAATGAAGAAAAAGATAAAGAAAATACCACTTCGGAACTAAAGAATGGAAAGGGTAATAAGGAGACTTTACAGCAAAAAGAAAAAGTAGAGGTTGAACGATAGGCAGGGAGTTTTCTCCCTGTCTTTTTTTATATCCAATTTTAGAGAGGAGGAAGTGCTGCATGGCCAAACATGTAAGCGCGGACCAAGTGGAGGTTGCTCGTAATGTGGATCTGGTAGACTATCTTGAGCGTAAAGGAGAACCACTGAAGAGAGAAGGGAGGTACTATCGACACCAAGTACATGACAGTTTAGTAATTAAAGATCAAATGTATGCCTGGAACTCCAGAGACGAAAAAGGTGCTGGAGTCATTAACTTTGCCAAAATGTTTTATGGTATGAGTTTTCCGGAAGCTGTCCTTGATCTGAATGCCCAAGGTTATAAAGTTAAAGACAATTGCCAAGAGCAAAAGTTTAAGGAGCCTTATCAATATCCTTCTCATTATGAAGTGAACGATAGGACAAAGGCTAAGTATTACCTTACGAATGAACGGAAGATTCATCCTAAGATTGTGGATTGGCTTGAAAGTAAAGACTTAATCTCGCAGGACAAGCTCGGAAATGTGGTCTTTAAGTGGAAGCAACAGGGAGAGGTTGTTGGAGCAGACCGCCAAGGAACAACACCAATGAAAGATGGTCGCATGTTTAAAGGCATTGATAAGAATAGCCATGGCTCGGCTGGATTTTCGGTGGATATTGGCAAACCTAATTCCATTTACCTTTTTGAAAGCCCGATTGATGCGCTCTCTTACTGGAGTATTAAAAAAGGAAAGTTGCAAGATACTCGTTTGGTGTCTATGTCAGGCCTTAAGCGACAGACAATGATTGATGAAATCAAGCGGATGGGGAAGGAAGGTTTTAAGGTGAATCACATCACTTTTTGTACCGATAATGATAAAGCAGGGAGGGAGTTTGCTAAAAAGTATCAACGACTAATGAGTAAAGAAGTAACTAAAATTGACTTACCTACAAATAAAGACTGGAATAGAGAAATTAAGAAAGAAAATGAGTTGGTAATAGAACGGTAAAGTGAATAACCGAAAGAAAGATAATGGTTGAAATTTTATGTTTATTAGAATTATAGTTTATATGTAAGTGATACGACTCAAAATCGTGTTCCTCACGGAGTGTCGGTTCGAACCCGACCACCGGTACTAAAGTTCTTGAATTAAAGGGCTTTCTCAATGCGTTGAGGGAGCTTTTTTGCACCTACTTCACACGATTTACCCTCCCAAAGTCGTATGTTCCAACCCGTATGGATTCCAAAGAGGAATAAAACATGAGAAGGAACTTACAATTGTCCTCGAAAGAACTTGCTACACTCCACAATGATTTTCCACTTATTCAAAGTAGCTTTCAAGATTCACTTGAATTATTCAATTGAAAAATTTAAGATATAACCTTGATCGTGAAAATGAATTTGAAAGGTTCTCAAAATTAATGAATGCTATTGAATAAATATTGGGAGTCAAGTGGTGACTATCCTCTTTTTTTATGGAACAAAATTAGACATTAGGGTACAATTTACTAAAGGAAGATTTTGGAGGCTGTATATTGAATTTAAAAAAGAAATTGATTCCTTTATTGGAGCATTGAAGGAGTCAATATATCTATTCTATTACAAAGTGAACATAAATTGCTTCAGAACGACAAGAAGACTTTACTTTTTAGTCTGCTTGAAACAATGGCAAAAAGCGTTTTTGGAGAAATGTATCCTTCCAAAGCCACAGCGTTTTGAAATATTCATACTTAGATTTTGTGAATGGAATCATGCTGAAAGAGTTAGCTTACAACAATTAGCCTTACTATTGGAAATGGACGAATCCAAGATAATGGTTAGATTAAGAGAAGAAGTTTTCAAAGAACTTGATGCTCTTTCTGTTTCTTCTCCCTTACCATTTAGCCATGATTACAAAATCGAACAGGTAAGAGCATTAATGCCAAAAGTTCAGGCCTTGAAGAATACCCGTATTATATTCATTTCACACGGTTGAATCAGTATTTGGAAGTTGTTTATGAAGTCTTCAAGCGTAAAATAACCCATCTAGTCATAGTTGGGGGTTATTTTACGCTTGCTTTAAATACAAAGAATAGTTTTATCGTAGTTCAACGTTGTCATGTTGATTCGTTTAAGGCCTCACTCGTTCATCCAAGCGAAGTATCAAAACCAGCAATACTTAATAACGTAGCAAGTGTCATTGTTGCAAACCAACATCCAAGTGGTGATATAACACCATCCCTGGAAGATATTAACGTTTTAAAGATATTAGTCGAAGCTGGAAAGCTATTAGGTATCGAAGTGCTAGTTCACTTAGTAGTAAGTAATAATAACAATTTTTACTAGCCTGAAAGAAAGAGGTCATATTTAAAGGGAGAAACCACTCCCTTTTTTCTTTAAGCTACTACATGTAATCGCTATTAAGTGAAAATGATGAGGTGTTCCATGATAGAATATTAATATAGGGAGAAAGTATGGAGTTAAGAATATTAAATATAAGAAAGTTAAAGAATAATTAGAATGTTAGAATATTAGAATGAAATTTGTAGGGAGAGTTTTCGTTGAATCAGAAACTAAATGACTTAAAGAAAAACTTATGGGAAGTAGCCGATGAATTACGTGCAAATTCTGGTTTAAAAGCATCAGCATACTCGATTCCTGTATTAGGATTAATATTTTTAAAGTTTGCAGATGATAAATACGGACAATTCGAAGATGAAATTGTCAAAGAATATGAAGCATTAAAAGGTGGAAGACGTGAAAAGAAAATAGAAGAAATTGCAATTGAAAAATGTGGGTTTTATTTACCAGAACAGTCACGATACTCCTATTTACTTAATCTAAGTGAAGAAGAGAATGTTGCTAATAAAATAAAAGAAGCGATGGAAGGTATAGAGAAGTTTTCGCCCGAATTTGTTGGCGTATTACCAAAAGATAATTATCATGATTTAAATACCGATGATAATAATAAAATTTTAAATAGGTTATTAAGAAACTTTAATGATATCCCGACAGATTTTGAAAATGATATTTTTGGAGAAGTGTATGAATACTTTTTAGGAAATTTTGCATTAGCTGAAGGACAAGGTGGCGGAGAGTTCTATACTCCAAGAACGGTTGTACGTTATATGGTTGAAGTATTGCAACCATCAGAAGGTAAAGTTTTAGATCCAGCTTGTGGCTCAGGAGGAATGTTTGTTCAAACAGCACATTACGCACAAGCTCACAAAGTTAGAAATGGCGGACAACCTTTAAATTTAAGAGCTTACGGTGTCGAAAGAACTGGTGAGACAGTTAAATTAGCTAAAATGAACTTATTTCTAAATAATATACGTGGTGAAATAACAGAGGCAAACTCCTATTATGCTGACCCGTATAATTCTTTTGGGAATTTTGATTATGTATTGGCAAATCCACCTTTTAATGTAGATAATGTGGAATTAGACTTGGTGAAGAATCAGAATAGGTTCAATACTTATGGTGTACCACAAACAAAAGGAAAAAAGCCTAAAGTACCAAATGCAAACTATTTATGGATTAACCAATTTGCGACTGCTTTAAATGAAAAGGGAAAAGCAGCACTCGTTATGGCAAACTCGGCTTCAGACGCAGGGCATAGCGAAAAAGAAATCCGTAAAGCATTAATAGAAGATGGTAGTGTTTCGCAAATGGTTGCACTTCCATCCAATATGTTCAGTACAGTTACATTACCAGCAACACTATGGTTCTTTGATAGGCAAAAGAAAAAGAAAGATGAAATTCTATTTATAGATGCTCGAAATATTTTTACTCAAATCGATCGTGCTTTAAGAGAATTTTCGGATGAACAAATAAAAAACTTAGCAATAATTAATCGCTTATATGAAGAAGATAGCGAAAGTTTTTACGCTCTTATTAAAGAGTATGAGGAAAGTAGAGATAGTGCAACATCAGATGAAGAGAAAAAGTACTTCCAAAAACAGATTGATTGGTTATTAGAACGATTTCCAGATGGTAAATACCAAGATGTAATTGGCTTATGTAAGGTAGCGACACTTGATGGTGAAGATGGCATTATCGATCAAGATTATTCATTAAACCCTGGAAGATATGTAGGTGTTGTTATAGAAGATGACGGTATGACGGCAGAGCAATTTAAAGATAATTTAGCCGATTTAAATGATGAGTTGAAAAAATTAAATGAAGAAGCAAGAGGATTAGAAGTACAAATTGAAAAGAACTTAGATAGTTTGGTGATTGAATATGAGTAAGTGGAAAGTGGTTAAGTTAGGAGATGTATGTGAGTTAATAGCAAGAGGAATTACTCCTAAATATGTAGACTCTGGGATAAAAGTGATAAACCAAAAATGTATAAGAAATTTTAACATAGAATATACAGTTGCACGTAACACTGATAAAAATAATAAATATAACAAAGAAAAATTTTTAAAAGAAAACGATATATTAATTAATTCAACCGGGACCGGTACTTTAGGAAGAGTTGCTTTTTTTAAAGGGAATAAAAAAGAGGTATTAGTAGATAGCCATGTCACTATCGTTAGACCCAATAAGGAAATAATCCCCTCTTTTCTGGCATACTATCTCCATTTAAATGAAAATGTTTTAGTTGGATTAGGTAGAGGTGCAACTAATCAACAAGAATTAAATAAATCAGATTTAGTTAGGTTGAAAATTCAATTACCTGATTTGAAAACCCAAGAAAAAATAGGGAATCTACTTTTAAAATATTATGAATCAATAAAAAACAATAATCGTAGGATTGAAATCTTAGAACAAACAGCAGAAGAAATTTATAAAGAATGGTTTGTGCGAATGAGATTTCCAGGATATAAAAATACGAAATCTGATCAAGGAATACCTGGGGGATGGGAAGTTAAGAAACTAGGAAGTTTAATTAATATATCATCTAGTAAAAGAGTCTACTCTTCTGATTATGTAGAATCTGGAGTACCATTCTATCGTTCAAAAGAAGTAATACAATTATCGAATGGAGAAACCATTTCAGATATGCTTTACATTTCAAATGAGAAATATAGAAAATTTAAAGAGAAATTTGGTGCACCACAAAAAAATGATATTTTATTAACGTCTGTTGGAACGATTGGTGTCCCAATGTTAGTTAGAAATAATAATCCGTTTTATTTTAAAGATGGAAATCTAACATGGATTCAAAGCAGTTCTAATGCTAAGTTAGCTAATTATTTATACTATTGGCTAAAGTCAGGCGCAGGTCAGCAACAAATACTATCATCTACGATCGGTACATCTCAAAGTGCTTTAACAATTGAAAATTTAAAGAGAGTTAAGGTTATTATTCCTGAGGATACTGTTCTATCAAGGTTTAACCATCTTTTAAGTGATATTATCGAAAGTATAAATAATTTTACAACTCAAAATCAAAATTTAATAAGACAAAGAGACTTACTATTACCAAGGCTTATGAACGGTACGATTGAGGTGAAGTAAAGGAGGGGAATAGTGTGAGGAAGATAATCACTGAAGATATGATAGAACAAGCTTGTATAAAAGTACTGTCTAAAAATGATTATTACAAATTTATTAATGCAAATATTAGTGCGGATAAAGTGTTTGCTTCATTAAATGTTTTAGAACATGAAGATGATGGAACAGGCCGTTCCAACATACAAGAAGTAGTATTACCACAAGTATTCTATGAAAGTTTGCAAAGATTAAATCCACAAATACCTGACCGCTATTTTAAACAAATTGTAGAGAATTTTAGACTTCCTTTTACAGATAAGGAACTAGAAGTTGTTAACTATGAAAGATATAAACAATTAAAAAATGGTATTAATGTAGAGTTCGAAAAAGACGGAAAGAAACAATATGAAACTGTTCGTATTATTGACTTTAACTGTGCATCAAAAAATACGTTTACAATTGTTTCTCAAATGTGGATTAAAGGAGAAACCCAACATCGTAGACCAGATTTACTTTTATTCATAAATGGATTACCACTTGTTTTTATTGAGCTGAAAAATTCAGATGTAAAATTAATAACAGCATACAACAAAAATTTAAAAGATTATTTTCGTGATATCCCTCAATTATTTCACTTTAACCAATTATGTGTGCTGTCAAACGCATCTGAAACAAGAGTAGGGAGCTTTACTGCGAACTACAGTCACTTCTTTGAATGGCTACGTTTAACAGAGGACGATAAAGTAAATCGACAACAAATTCGTTCAGAAGGCACAAGTATTAAGTATTTGTTAGATGATCTCTTTAAGCATGAAACTTTACTGGATTATGTTGAAAATTTTATTCTTTTTGAAAATAAACGAACGAAAATTTTAGCTAAAAACCATCAATTCCTTGGTGTTAATAATGGTATTGAATCATTTGAAAATCGTAAAAAGTTAAATGGTAAACTTGGTGTGTTTTGGCATACACAAGGTAGTGGTAAGTCTTATTCAATGGCAATGTTCATTAATAAAATTAATAGAAAAATGACAGGTAACTTCACATTTTTAATGGTTACAGACAGGCAAGACTTGGACGATCAGCTTTACAAAAACTTTTTAAGAACAGAAACTGTAACCGAAGAAGAATCGGCAAACCCTAAAAATGGTGCAGCCTTGAGAAACGATTTACAAACGAATAAACCTTTTTTATTTACACTGATACAAAAGTTTCGCTATGACAAGGGAAAGAAGTATCCGATACTATCTGAACGTGATGACATTGTTGTTATTGTAGATGAAGCACACCGTACTCAATACAAATCATTAGCGGAAAATATGAGAACAGCTCTACCAAATGCACAATATATAGCTTTTACAGGAACACCCCTGTTAGGAGCGAAAAGACTTACAAATCAATGGTTTGGTGATTATGTAAGTGAATATAACTTTGCACAATCAATTGAAGATGGTTCAACTGTTCCTTTATATTACTCAAGAAGAGTTCCTGAAGTATGGTTAACAAATGATTTTCTCGAAGATGATTATCTAGAAATAATCGAAAACGAAAACCTGGCCCCTGAAGAAGAAGAAAAATTATCTAACTACTATTCTAAAACCAATGAAGTATTAAAACGTGACGACCGTTTAAATATTGTTGCAAAAGATATTGTTGAACATTTCCCTAACAGAGGATTTTTAGGGAAAGCGATGGTTATATCAGTAGATAAATTCACTACTGTACGAATGTATGACAAAGTAAAATATTACTGGAATGAAAAGTTGAAAAAGTTATATCAAGAACGTTCCAGTTCTCCTTCAAAAGAAAAACGGGGACGACTTAATAATCAAATTAAATATATGCAACAAGTAGAGATGGCTGTTGTGGTTAGTGAAGATGGCGACGAGGAAGAAAAGTTTAAAAACGAAGGACTAGATTTTAAAAAGCATCGTGAACGGATGAATCACATAGATGAAAATGGTCATGACATAGAAGACAATTTTAAAGATCCAAACAATCCTTTATCACTTGTATTTGTTTGTGCCATGTGGTTAACCGGCTTTGACGCACCAAGTACCTCAACTGTTTATTTAGATAAACCGATGAAGAGTCATACGTTAATGCAAACAATTGCACGGATAAATAGGGTGTTTCCAGGAAAAAAATCTGGTATAATCGTTGACTACTTAAACTTATTTAAATATATGAAACAAGCTCTTGGTGATTATGCAAATCCTGTTAATGATGACGATATGCCTGTGAAAAATATTGAGGAACAAATAAAGTTATTAGAAAATGTCATTCAAGAAACGATAGGGTTTTGTAATCAGCTAAATATAAATATAGATGCAATCCTTCAAAGAAATGAAACGTTTGATCAGATTCACCTCTTTCAAAAATATATAGATATATTGCTTGATAAAGATGAATATCTTGAAGAGTTTAAGATTTATGTGAATTTATGTAAGAACATTCATGAAGCTTGTAAACCGGAAATCTTTGAATTTGATTGGAATAATAATTATCTCCCTGTTATTTTTTACTTAGGTGATATGATTAAAGCTTCTGTGAGAGAAGAAAATATAGAGAGTGCAAAAATAGCACTTGGTAGGACACTTGATTTAAGTGTGCAATCAAGCTATGTTCTAGAAGATATTGGAGAAAATAAATACGAAATTACAACAATGAAAACATTAAATTTATCAGAAATTAATACCGATGATATTCGCCAAACAATCAAAAGATCGCCATATAAGAATATAGAAATTCAAGAATTAAAATTATTCATTGAAGAAAAATTAGAAAAACTTTTAGCAGATAATAAAACTCGTACTAATTTTGTAGAACGATATAAAGAATTAATCAATCGTTATAATGCTGGTAACTCGACAAACGAAGATTATTATGAAGATTTAGTCGATTTTGTAGATAATTTAAAACAAGAAGATGAACGCCATGTCAAAGAAGGTTTGACTGAAGAAGAGCTAGAAATATATGACTTGTTAAAGAAGGATAAATTATCGAAAAAAGAAGTAGAAAAAGTCAAACTATCTGCAAAAAAACTGTACGAATCTATTAGAAATGAACAAAGCAACACTAACGTTATTGATTGGTATAAAGACGAGCAACCGAGACAAGCTGTTAAATTTGAAATAGAAAAAATCTTAGATGAAACATTACCAGAAAGTTATAATAAAGATATGTTTAATTTAAAAACAGAAGTTATTATGACTCATTTAAAGGAAGAAGCTATGATGGAAAGTGCTGTCTCTTAGTGAGTAATTAAAGTTGGGCATCGGCAGAAATGTTGGTGCCTTTTTTATAGAGTCGATCCGGGACATTACAAAATCTAAAAAACAATTCTAAGTATAGTTCAAAAATTGAGATGGGAGTATGAAGATGAGTGAAGAGCTAATAAAACAATTGTTAAAACTAGCAATCACTAAACAACTTAATTTTCTATAGGGTCTGGGACATCAGTACCTGCTATTCCATTAATGGGAGCATTTAGATGGCAAGTCAACAAATGAGCAGTTATTTAGGTTTATATGTTAGGGTTTAACCTAACATATTATTATCCATCTTAAGTCCCCCAACACCCTTCCAAGCTATTGATTTAAACACATTTAGTGGACCAATTCTGGTCCAAACTCATCAAATTTTATATAAAATGCTCCGATTCAGTCCTAATGAGCTTTTATAAATGTAGAAATAATAGTATTCATTACAAGGTTCTCGGCAACGATCACTAGGACATTCACTTTGACAAAATGGAGGTCGTTTAGGGTCACGAATTAATGTAAGCATGATCGCACTTCTGACTGGATATTGACTGGAATCTTTATATTACTACATATGTCTTATTTGACTTCGTATTAATGAAGTAAAGTTGTAACACCGATTATATAAGGGTTTTTAAGTCTTATCTTCTACTATTTGTTAATACAGTGAATGGGCGGCATTATCTACATTGCCTTAAATCCATTACGATAGAGTTTTACTAAATTCGTTTTCTAAAATGAGGGCCTTGCTGAAAGTAGCAAGGCCTATTTTATTTGCAGCAGTTGGTAAGTTGTGTTTTGCAATAGAAAAGTACATAATAATGCAATGAAAAATACATAAGCTTGCCAGCCGATTTTGTTCAGTTGTTTTGCCTTGATAAAGCATGGCTGACTCTGTAACTATCTCCCGCAAATGTAAGTACATGGGCATGATGTATAACCCGGTCAACCAAAGCTGCCGTAAGTCTCGAGTCCACAAAAATACGATTCCATTGACTAAATTCCAGGTTTGAAGTGATTATGATGCTCTTCTGTTCATACCAATCCGTGATGAGTTGAAAAAGCAGCTCGGCTCCTTCTTTACTAAATGGAATGTATCCCATCTCATCTAAAATGATTAGATCCACTTTTTTAAAGCGATTCCTAAACAGTTGGAGCTTTCCTTCTCTCCACATTCTTTCTAACATATCAACTAGATCAGACACTCGGTAGAACCGGACCTCATAGCCTTTCTTACACGCCTCCCGGCCTAACCCTGTCGCTAAATGAGTCTTCCCTGTACCTGGAGAACCTGTTAGAACTACATTCTCTTTCTGAGAAATAAAGTGTAGATCTATCAATTCAGTACGATCTAGCTGAGGAGGAAACCTTATTTGATCTCCCCATTGAAAATCCGCAAGGTTTTTATAATTAACGAACTTTGCTTTTTTAATCAGACGTTCAGCTTTTGCTTCTTCTCTTAATTCAAATTCCTTACGGAAGAGTGCTTCTAAGTATTGCGTTTCATTTTCAAATGGAATTTTTTCGTAAATGTCAGCTACATAAGCCAATCGTAAGCTTTTACACATATCCCTAATGTTCATATTCGCTGCTCACCATCCTCTTTCGCGTTTGGTTGTAATAGGTCGTATTTGGACCAATCAACGTCGTAAGGATGGGAAGTAGAATCAGAGATTCTTTCAGATTGGTGTTGGAGGAGATCATAAAACCTTTCATTAATTTCCTCCATATCATGATTGATTAATAGGCTGATCAACCAATGCAATCGTTCTTTTCGTAAAGTAAGTGATTCAATATTTAAATAAGCTGCTATGCGCCCTGGCAAATATGGGTTATATCTTGAATAAGGAACTGATCTTGGTTTGGACGCCCAGGCTCTCATAATGGAAAGCCAAGGAATATTTCGGCTTTTGTTCATATATGGACGAAAGTCCGAGTGAAGAATTTCTCCGTAAGGAGAGGCCACTTTATAACGGTCCCAATAAAGTACTAGATGAAGATAACTAAAATTATATCCTTTAGGAATATGCTCTTTCTTGCTGTCTATAGTGATTTCTCCATACTTGTTAGCCGTCACCTTCATTTCTTTAAATATCGGATAATCTTCCTCCGGCAGAGCTAGGGCATGGTTCATTTCTTCATCAAGCAATTCTTGAATACGGACTTCCTTTGAGTAGTGAATTCGCTGACGATCTTGTACTAGTTTTTCATTTAAGATATTGGTTAGATCCTCATAGCTTTCTATGATTGGAGAAGGAGTAACGAAGTTATATCTTACATATCCTACTTTATTTTCAACGTGCCCTTTCTCATTCCCCTTACGCACATTACACGCTTGGATTTCAAATCTATAGAAATTAGCGAACTGAAGAAATTCATCTGTAAAGATGGCTTCGCCATCCTTATCCCTTGCTTTAATAACGGCGGCTTTCAAATTATCGATTCTAAGCTTTCGCGGTACTCCACCCAGTCGCTCGAAGATCTTCTTTAACCCGTATAAAAAGCATTCCTGATTTTCCCCCGGGAGAGGAACAGTTAAAGCTGCATTACTATAAGGTAGGCTCATCACTAAACAATGAACATCGATAAATTTCCCGTCTTTAACAGCTTCAGTTATTCCAAAGTCCACTTGGGCTTCAGCCGGGGGGTGATTTAACCTTTCACTATTTTTATCTTTAATTTCCTCTGAATTATTCTTTCCTTCTTTCCACTCAGCAATGAAATAACAGACGGTCCGGTAGGACCCTTCAAACCCATGACCTTGAAGTTGTTGAAATATGGTCTTATTTTTCCTTCTCAGTTTTGGCTTTAGTTTTCGATCTTCTATAAGCCAGTCCGTTACGATTTCTCCCCAATGTTCCTCATACATCATTCCTTTTCGAGCCATCTGTTTTTCTTTTGGGACTTGCTCTTCATCCGCATATTTCTTGGCGGTACGCCAATTCACTTGAGCCCGATTAGCGATTTCATTAATAGAAACGTCTTCATGATTTCGTAAAGTTTTGATATGATTGATTTTAGTCATTGCTAGCAATCCTCTCGACCTCCACTGTGTTTGATTCGACACCAATTACAGTAGAGTTATATTGGATGGCTGGCAAGGCTTTTTTTTTATCTAAAAAAGAAGTGCAGAGTTATGTACGTTTTCATTGCACATCTCTGTACTTCTATATTGCACTACACATAAGTTAATGAGTTATATTCTTTTCCTCGAATAATTCCACTTCCAATCGTTCAATTCTGCTTTGTAGAACACCCGCATAACCACACATATCTAAAAATACCTCCAATAACTCTTCATCCATGTTACCTTGATGTTTTTGGATTATTTCAGCCCATTCTTCTAATTTCTTTATTACATCCTCCATATTCAACACTCCTTTTATTATCATTCAATTACTATACGACATTTAGGGAAAATCATGTTTATTAAGAGGGTTTTACGTACGAACAATGGTGTGATTTATACGGCAAAATCTATTTGTCCCTCCAAAAAGTTATTAATTTACTGTATAATTACAAAAAATGCATAATTTAGGGAGGATTTAGGTTGAGTTATGGAACTAATTAATAGGGATGCAAGTGATAAGTATGAGGGATTCAGATACCAAAAGTTTAGACTTGCGAAAAAAATGCTTGAACTCATAAGAGAAAACCCTAGAACTAATATAGTAGCTATTCCAGAATATAGAGATGATGGGTATTTAGTTGGGGAAGACGGTAAACAAATATTAGAACAAAATAAAAAGTATAGTAAAAATTTCACTTTTATCAGTGAAGAAGTCAGAAAGTCAATAGTGAACTTTCTAGATAACTATTACGAGTTAAATTGTGACCCTTTTTTGCACTTTGTATTCTTTACAAATGTTGATTATGCAGGAGAAAGGAAAAGTGAATTTCTAGGTAAATTAAGTTTGACTCCTTTAACAAAACCAGTTTTAGAATATCTAATTACTCAGCAATATGGAGATGATGTTACAGAGTTTATATCAAAGGTTGTATTACATACATATGAAAATGAATACCGCATTAATAGTAAGAAACCTAATACTTATAAGGGTTATTACCGAAAAATACTTCAAATGAAAAGTAAAGATTGGATACAGTTTCTGAAGCAAGTTACTTTTCAATTTGGGGAAGGAGACTTAGAACAATTAGTTGTTGAATTGGATGCTGAAATTAAAGAATGTAAATCCTACAAAATAGATCATGTTAATAGAGAGGAACAAGTTAGGAGCTACCTTCTAGAAAAAATAGATATGAGAATGGCAGAAAAACACGTTACCCAAAAAATGTTGACTTATGAAACAGTGAGAAATGTTTTCCTTGAGGTTAGTAGCAGGATAAGTAGTCTTGAGTTCGATGAGTTACATGTGTATTGGAGAGAAATAAATGATGAATTAGATGAGGGTAATAAATATAGAAATCTAAGAGACAAGATAAACGCAGTTTGTAGTAGCTTCAAAGAAAAGACAATGAAAAGATATAATAGAGAAGCTACAACAGTGAGGGATGAAATAAAAAAGTATGATAAAAGGCAAATAAACGCTTTGAGGTATCGTGTATATGAAAGTATGGAAAGGTATTTTGATGACTTTTATTTCAAAGATAAATATACTCATGAAGAATTAAAGTCGATAGTGAAAGATATAAAAGATGTTGTGGTTAATGATATAGAATCTTTAAAAAAGGACTTTGATTATGGAGTGAAAAATAATATAACAGTACAAAAAATTGTTTTGTTATTAATAGATGAATGTTTTTATTCTTTTGATGAGGAGTAAATTATGAGGAATTTATTCGATATAAAACGGCTTATGTATAATAACAGTGAGGATCTATACTTTATCACTTATAATATTATACTACTTTTATACCATTTACATTGTAAAAGTGAAAAAAAACAGTTTAAAGATTATAGAAAATTAGCGTTCTTAATACCAATAATTTCAGATGAAAAGAAGACAAGAATACTTATTGATTATTATAAAGGAAAAGTAACACCAAACAACAATATACATAAAGAGTTAAACAGGATTTATTACGACTCTATAGAAAATATTATATTAATTAGGTATGTTTTAGTGATTATGGAAAGAAAAGGAATAATTAATTTAGTAGCAGATACCAATAAAACAAACCTTTTTATAAATGATATTGAAGAATTTGAATTATTTGCGGAAGATAAAAGGTTTAATACTGAAAAACAGAGAATATTAGCAATAAAGAAAAATATTAATAGTTTAAGTCGCTTAAATTATATGACTTTTGTAAATGAGTTTTTTAAAAGAAATGGAGTAGCTATATGGGAAAATTAGTAATAAACTCAGTCTTATATAAAGGAAAAGAATATTTTTATAAAAATGACAGTTTTCATACAGGTGTAAATATATTGGTTGGTGATAATGAAAACGGAAAATCTACCTTTACCTACCTTATAGTTTATGGATTAGGATTAAATGTTGATTATTTTAAACATACTAGTGATGAGCCTATAAATGAAATTGTAGGTGATTCCGATAATTCTATAGAAATTGAAATAACTATTAATAATTCTAAATACGGATTAAAGAGAAATATAGGGCATAACTTAATCACTGTTTATGATTGCAAGGAAGATTCTCATGTTACATATAGTTTAATTAGAAATGGATATGTATATAAGAAGGAAGGTAAGACCTTTTCAGATTGGATTCTTGAAAAGTTAGAAATAGACATAAGCGAAATAACTCAAAATTCTAGTACGCATAAAGTTAATTACGAAGATATTATGAGATATGTGTACCATGATCAAGTTACTGATAATAGGAAAATCATAAATGAATTTGGAATAAGACCTTCAGACTTTTACAAAAACAGCAACATTATGAAAAGAAGTATTTTTGAAATATTAATGTCTGGATATAATGAACAATATTATTCGGTTTACTATAAACTAAAGGAGTTAAATAAAGACCTTCAAGAGGAGAGAGAGAAAAAAAAATCGATAGAGCTCATAAAAGGAAACTTACATGATCAAACACAGCTATTGAGAGAAGAAGATTTAACAGAAAATCTTCTTGATATTAGAAAAGAGATAAATAGACTTGAAAGCGCCAGGAAAAAAATAAAAGAAGCGGGGCATCATTTTGGGGAAGAAGTGATTGAAAGGCTAAGTGAATTGCAAAAGGAAGTCGTTGCTTTGACCCATAAGTCAAAAAATATTGAGTTTAAGTTAACTGAAGTGGAAGAAGACTTGGTTAAATCGATAAGGGTTGGTGAAGATACTAAAAGTGAAATTGAACACATTGACAAAATATTATTTACTTCTCAGTATATAGATATAATTAATGAAGATAAATGTCCATTTTGCTTGGAAAAAATTGATTTGGAAGATGGTCACTGCATATGTGGTTCAGATAAGTATCTAGATTTTTCAAGATTTATATATTCCGATAAAGAGTACATAGAAATGATGAAGTCTAAAGTTAAAACATTAGAAACTATAAATTCAACTATTAAGGACTTTCAAGATGAATATAATTCTTTAGAAAAAGATCTTTTAAAAACTAAGAAAGATATATCATTAAGCATAGAGGAAATTAAGAGTATTACAAAGGATTTAGAATATAACTCTAATGCTCAAACTATTGATGAAGTAACTGATAAGATCATTAAACTAAAGGAAAAAGAACCAGAGCTTAAACTACTAATAGAAAAAGGAAAAGAGATAAATACCTCTATTAGAAAAATGAATAGGTTAGAGAAAGAAATATCTAAATACAAGAATGAGTTACAAAGGTTAGAGGAACAAAAAGAGAATGATTTACAAGGGAATATTGATAGTTTTGAGGATATATACAGTAATTATCTAAATGACTTCTATGGTAATGAAAGTTCACCTTTTGAGGTTAAGCTCGATAGAAATTATATGCCGTTACTAGGCGAGTATAAGCATCAAAGTTTTAATGTTCCAAAGAGGCTTTTCTATTATCTTACTATGTTGAAAATGTCGCTTGATAAAGATTATCAAATTAGTCATCCTAAGCTTTTGATAATCGATACCATGAAAGATGAAGGGATAGAAATTAATAAATTAAAAAAGCTATTTACTTATTTTGATGAATTTAAGGATAAAGATTGTCAAATTATTGTCACTTGTGGATATGATGAATATACAAAGGAATTAGAACCATATTTAATTGATCGTTTAAATGATAATGATAAGTTATTAAAAAAACGTAATATTAAAAACTAAATTAATTGGGGGTGCATTTAACCAAAAGTTTAAGTTTTCACGTCTTAATTTAATGGAGCTATACTACCCTCCTAATATGAGGAAGATTTCGAGCTGAGTCATAAGATTAAAGAATAATATCATTAAAAAAATCCTTGATAGAGTAACTTTCTTAAAATAAGGTGAAAAAATAAAAGAGGTGCTATATTATTGCACCTCTTTTAAAGTAGGAAACCTATCGTGCTTAAGAGTAATTTTTTGGTCACAACATGGTCACTGTTTGTGACCATATATTAGTACTTGTCCAATTCAAAACAACTTCATCCAATGATTCCGTAGCTCAGCTGGGAGAGCGCCACATTGACAGGGTGGAGGTCTTTGGTTCGAGCCCATCCATATTAAGTGCCGGAATGGCGTGATTTTTCATCCATGGAGAGGCCGTGTGGGAGGAGTTCTCTAAAGATAAAGGGAAATTAAGTAAAGTCGCTGAAAATATTATAAACGGTGTACATCATTTACCTGAAGTGGAAAGCAGTAACGATGATGAGGAAGAGGAATTTCCGGAAGGAAAAGTCTTATACAGAATACACAAAGGGCGTGAAAGGAAGAGTAGTGCTGTTAGAAAGAAAAAAGACAAGGCAATTGAAAGTGGGAATTTAAAATGCGAGATATGTAAATTTGACTTTCATGAAACTTATGGGGAGTTAGGATAGGGTTTTATTGAGTGCCATCATTCTATCCCGTCTCAAAGTTTAAGACAGGGGATAAAAAAACTTAAAGATTTAGTTTTAGTTTGTTCTAACTGTCACCGGATGCTTCATAGGAAAACGCCTTGGTTAACAAAGAAACAATTAAAAAGTCTAATAAAATGATAGGGGAGGAATTAAGATAATGTCTGATATAGTAAAAAACCAACATTACGTGCCCCAGTTTTATTTAAATTACTTTGCAAACAAAAATGGTCGAATATTTGTCTACGATAAAATAAATGAAAAGAAATTTCCATCGAACTCAAGAGGTATTGCTAGTGAAGGTTACTTTTATGACATTATAAAAGGGAAAATGCAAAGTATTGAGAAGTATTTAAACAGAGATTATGAAAGTGCATTTAGTAAATATCTGCCCTCGTTAATTCAGAGACTTGAAAATGATGAGGATTTCTATTTAACAAGTGATGATAAAAAAGAGATAGCCTCCTTTCTTTCCTTACAATACGTAAGAACAAAAAGATTTCGTGAAGAATCGGTAAGATTATTTACTAGCCAGGATATATATCATTCAGAGGCTTTCTTACCCCCGAAAATGGGACACATAATTTTATTTTCTGACCCGGATCTATTAGACAATATTTCAGCTAACTTACTCCAAAATTATTACTGGGTAATTGGAAAGAATGAAACGAGTGAATTCTTTTATACTTCAGATAACCCTTTTGCCCAAAGGGAATCCATGAGAGAAGTTCACAAAAAACATCAGAAAGAATTTGCTGATTTTTCGTTGTTAAGTTATGAAATTGCTCTCCCTTTAACACCCAAGTATTTAATTACATTCTATATTAAAGATAAACAATTCGAAGAACTAAAAGATATAGACGGCACAGTGTACAGTTTCAATAAAGACAATGTTCAATGGTTTAATAACTTACAGTTTATGAAGTGTTATCGTCAACTATACTCATGTACTGACGACTTCACTTTTGTTGAAAATATATGGGGAATGATGGGGGGAGAGTAATGTTTTCACATATGAGCATTTAGAGGAAGTACCGATTCATTTGAAAACTAAAAATCAATTATTAGATTTAGGTTTAGAACCTGACGACCAAAATGATGGATGTACCGATCTTATGGTCTATTCAATAGATTATACCGAAGCAAATAATATGACTCCTATGACCCATCGTTTATATGGTATTGCTGACATTAAGCCTCTTCAGGTGAATGACAATACGTTAACAATCGGTAATATATGTAAATCTTTATATGACTTATCTCTGATGGAAAATGTATCGTAAACTTCCCCTGATTGTAGAAAATCATCTATCGCCCAGTATTCAGGATTGCAGATGAATGTCCAATAACCTGTTGAAAGAAGTTTATTACTATTTCTTGTTTTGACTATTTCATAAGGCTTGTACCTTTTGATATTGTCATCTGTAGTAAATCTAAAAGTTCTTTCCTTATCGTAATACCATGGTTCATCAAAAAAATCCAGAATGGACAGCATTAAAAGACTTTGTATCTTTTCCTATATACTTTTTCAACCAGTCGGCTGCTTTTTGGATGGAAGGTAATTCTATTAACTCAACACCGTTTTCAAAAATAATTACCGGTTTGTCTCTTTTATTAACTGCAATCGGCTTCCTTAATTCCATAAAACCACTCCAATTTCCATAATATTTGTTATAATATACCACACATAGATTGTTAGGGAGGCACTGAATGAAATACGTTTATGTTATAAGCTTACATAATTTAAAAACTGAAAAACTCTACAATAAGGGAAAGTTAGCAATAGAGGGGTTAAGAATATCTAATAGCAGTAAGAGGTTGGAAGATATGATAGGTAGTGATAATGGTTTTTTCAAAAAAGCAGTTGGCGAATTGGAATTTAACAGTTTGTTTGAGAATCCATACATGTACACTACGGGTAAAATCCCTGAGGGCTATTACGTTGAAGATCATATTTCAAAAGTAGAATTTTTAGATGAACATATGAGGTTAACTCAATCATATTGCAATTATCTATGGATGGAAAAAGACAATGGTGTTTCTATGGACACAGGGTTTATATATATTAAAAGTGATGACAATACTCCCGTTACTGTTACCTCTAATGTAAGATCACCTATGTTTTCTAACGCTAACTGTAATAATGAACATGTAAAGTTTACGGATGAAGAATTGACGAATGTTAGAGAATTTGTTGAAATCCTGTTCAATAACCAGCATATTGACAAGAATAGCGAAGAGACATTAGAAATATTGAACGATAAAAAACAAACAACTAGGATAGAACGTTTTCTATATTTATTGCAAGCTTGTAGGAACCAATATGATTTGTCCAGTAGAATTGCAATGTACTGTACTCTTTTTGAAACACTCCTCTCCACAAGTAAAAGCGAATTAACTCATAAGTTAGCAGAAAGGACGGCTAGGTTGTTAGGGGAAGATGTCGAGGAAAGGTTGGATATATATAATACAATTTCTGACGCTTATAAAGTAAGGTCATCCTTTGTACATGGTGATAGAATTGACAAAAATAAACTTAAGAAGATAGACGTCCTAAAAAATATCTCGACTCAATTGGATGAGTATTTAAGAAACTTGATATTGTACATATTTAGCAACGAAGAACTTAGGAACCTTTATAGTGAAGACAACACTCAGGATATAGAGAGTCGGTTTAAAGAGTTAATTCTATCCTAAAAACTGTCGAACCATAAGGAAATCACTTGTATGATTGTTATAAATCGTGTGAACAGATTTTTTTATACAAAACCAATTAATTGCGAATTACGTTTAATATCAGTCCTTGAAGATACATAAAGGTAAATGAAAATTTAAGCACGACTCAAAATCATGTTCCTCATGGAGTGCCGGTTCGACCCTGCCTACCGGTACTATTTCTAACAACTCAAACCATTGGTATGAAGGGCTTTCCATAATCGGAAGCCTTTTTATTTGCCTTTTTATTTGCCTTTTTATATAACACTTTATTGAGAGGACAAGAAGCAAGGTTGAGGAGCTAACTAAGAATTAACTTACTGATCTCTCTTTAAGAGGTGGGAAATATCTAATCACTTGAGTTCCTGGCTAAATTGTACACTTAATTGCAGAGGAATATTTTAAGAACTACCTAGCATTAATGAAAATATGAGTGAAATCTGGCTATAAAAGAGTTTCATGATGGAGTTAGAAGTGGGGCTATTACTCCTAATAAAGATACATGCCAGCTCGCGATTAACTGACATACTTTTTGACATACTATTACTCATATTTGTTTAGAATTCAATGGTAAATGTATTTTAATTGAATTCTTTGAAAGCTTTAATCTACGATTTTTTGGAGTTTTAATATACTCTATTTACTTAGAAGAAACCATGGGCGGCATGATGTGATAGCCCCCAAAACCCTTTCATCATAGGGTTTGATAACAATTTGACTGGATTTTGGCTGGTTTAAAAATTGTTAACTAGATCTACAGGCCTCTCAAGAGTTCATAAACTTTTGAGAGATTCTTTTATCCTTAAATATGAGCCGGGGGAGGTATCTTCTACAAGTCAGTTACTATCTGTCGGAGAGGTAGCGTTAACATTCCAAGTGTATGGGCATATGATGGTTTATAATCATTTGCCCATGGAGGAATGTTGTGTGAATAACTTTTCTTATATGTATCCTTACCCGAACGCCTATGCTGATGTACCAATGTGTAATTGTAGAAGTATGATGGGTCCTGATGATTGGTACATGGCAAATAGACCAGGTTATGAAAATCAATGTTGGCGATATCCAAACACGCAGGTTTATACCGGTGCTAAATTTACAGATTATGGGAAAGAGCCCTTTGTAGTGAATATTAACCAAGTTACTCAGCAAAACAATACATTTCGAACTACTATATGGACGGGAAACCATTTGCAAGTAACATTAATGAGTATTAACGTTGGAGAAGATATAGGCTTGGAGGTTCACCCTGACGTGGATCAATTTTTACGTATTGAAAAAGGCCAAGGATTTGTTCAAATGGGCAATAGCGAAGATAATTTGAACTTCATAAGGCATGTCGGTGAGGACGCTGCTATTATGGTGCCTGCTGGTACATGGCATAATCTAACCAATACAGGCAATACGCCGTTAAAGCTTTACACAATCTATGCACCGCCTGAACATCCATTTGGTACCGTCCATCAAACAAAAGCAGATGCAATAGCTGCCGAAGATAGTTATGGTTAATTATCAAAAAATAGATTTATACTACAAAAGAGCACAATTCCTGAGTGGGTTTGTGCTCTTTAGGGTACGAAAAGCGCCATAATTAAACCGAAACTTGATATCAATAGAACTTCGCAGAGCAATACTTACAAATGTAGAGTCTCAATTTGCATATAAAATCATGATAAGTTTCTTTAAAGCTGTTTATGGTTCTAAACGAGCAATATAACCAAAAATCGGCTGCTTCTTTAGATAGGTTCGCTTTGAGTAGAAAGTAGGAGAGCCATCATTTATTTGCCTCACCTACATGAATCATCTCCTTCTGTGACCGTCAAGTAAAATGACACAATTTCTGCTTGTTAATTTGAAACACTTTGCTGCCCAAATATGGTTTTTCGGTGCTTCATTCGCCAACTGTCTTCATTTAAATGAATGATTTCCACTCGATGTAATATACGATCTAGAATCGCGGTTGTAATTGCCTGATCTCCTAATAATTCACCCCATTCTTTAGGGCCTTTATTGGACGTTAATATAATCGATGTTTGATTGTACAGATCATTGATCAAATGAAAAAACATATTGGATTCCTGTTTGTCCATTGCCATAAACATTAAATCGTCAATGATAACTAGATCTGCTTCTCGTATTCTCTTCATTCTCGTTTTCGATTTCCTTGTGATTTCTTCTGTCTTTAATACATGAATGAGGTCACCCATCGTAGTAAAAATCACTTTATATCCTTGATTGAGAGCCTCAATGCCTAGCCCAATCGATAGGTGGGTTTTGCCGACACCTGGCGGTCCAAGGAAAATAATATTATATAGCTGCTCCATCCACGTTAAGTCCTTTAACTGATTTAGTTTCTTTGAACTTAATGCTTTCTGTTCTTTTAAATCGTATTCTTCCAGAGTGCTGAAAAACGGGAACGTTGCCCATTTAAACCGTTTCTCTAATAGCTTTTCTTCTCTGCGCTTTTGTTCATAGGTTGCCACATCCAGGAGAAACTGAGTAAAGGATGCGTCCTTTTGCTCAGCTTCTCTTATGAGTGTAGGAAGATGGTTAGCTGTTTCGGTCAGGCGGAGGGTTTTCATCAAATCTTGTAATTGATTCAGCTGACTCAATTAGACTCACCCTCCAATATTTCAGTATAGGCATTTACTGTTCTCTTTTGGGCTTCCGTATCCATGAGCCAGCCTGAAATCTTATTTATTGATGATACAGCCCGGGCGTTATCGTTTACTGTATCATCAGCTTGGCGTTGTCGTTTGATGTATGAAACGATATCGCTAAAATCTGTCGCACTATAAAGATTTCTTTTCACACATTCTTTCAGTGCTGCTGATAAGATTGCCCCATTGTTCTCCTTTGTCTGCTTTAAAATAATTTGCAGCTGATCTCTAATATACCGAGGGTAGTTTTGCCGGATGATATTGAGATAGTCGTATGCGGAATCTACCTCTTCAAACCGTTTCGCAACCGTATCCATAAATGCATTGATGCCTTTTGTCCGATCGCGCGAATGGCTTCTATCCTTCACTAATTGGCCTTTTCCTTCAGGGATAGTGTGTTTTGCAATCAATTCTCCTGTATCGGTAATATAGATAAATAGTTGTTTATCTTCCGTTTCCTTGATACCGACGGTATCATATTTATGGAATGTTCCAAGTGGAAGAGAATACCGATTCGACAAATAACGAATTGTATTGTCCTTATGGACGCTTCTTGTTATACTATTTTCATAATTGCTTTTGATAGTTAATTTTTCTGTGACTGGTCTCAAGTGTTGCTTTTCCAAGGAGAACACTTCGACCGGTCTTTTTTTTGTTGTGTTATGGATTTTATAGTTCCCTGTTCGGTTTAGCCACTGCCAACCCTGCTCATTCCAGGAATCAATGTTGTGAAACACTCTATGTCTCGCAAAGTTATGCTTGATAAAGCCAACCACATTTTCAATTTTCCCTTTACTTTCTGGGTCAGCTTTTCTACAAACCCGAAGGTTTAAACGCCTGGTTTCCTTATAATGTTGAAACTCTTTCGTTAAGATAAGATCCCCGCCATTTTCACTGACCACGATTAAATTATCCTGATCATAAACGATTTCTCTTGGGATTCCGCCATACCACCGAAATGCATCTTCATGTGCTTCCATCACATCCTGGGTAGTGAAAGGTCGGTCTAACCATTTTTTATATTTGTATCTCGAGTTAGACAAAACAAATGCGATAAAGCTTAGCTTCACCCCTTGATTGTCAGGTGTTCTTTGTTTTGTATGACCAAAATCAACCTGCATTTGTTCTCCCATTGGCTGGTCAGGAATAGCTTCATAATTCCGTGGTAGAGTCTCTTTCTCTATTCTATATTCAGTACGTAATTCTCTAACGTAAGCACGAACAGTGCTCTCGCCAATCTCCAGTGATTCATACCTTTCCTGTAACCAATCTTGCACTTGTGCTGCCGACATATCAGGATGTTCTCTCAGCCAGGATAAAATTAACGCTTTGTAAGGATCTAACTTTTTCTCTCTCGTTTTTATACTTTCTACCCATTCGGCCATCTCCGAAGGAGACTTCTGAAGGTTGCGGTACACCGTTGATCTTGATACCCCCAACTTTTCCGCCACCTTCGATTTACTAAACCCTTGCTTAATTAACTGTTGAATCTCCATATACATTTCCCACTTATCCACCTTTTCTGCGCCCTCCATTGATGTCTGTATAATAATCTTACATATCATACAATGGGAGAACTATATATTTTACTGGTATATTTGGGTAAATAAGTGTTTCTTCTAATCTAGCGGAAACTGTCTACTTTAGTTTAGCAGTCACACCTTCCTTCTGTAAATCAAGATTTAACAAGGAATTTAGGAGTTACATGGTATATATGTTTTGTAATAATGTTCTAACGGAGGCTAAAGAAACACGTGTCTGCGTTTTATCCTTTTCTTTGATAGCGGCGGAAAGTTGATTTATACTCTCATACAACCCTTCATACTCTTCCTCATCTCCCAATAATTGCAATGTCCATTTTTTCCCTTCATATAAACTTTTTAATTCTGTAGTCCCATTTGTTAATTGTTCCCACTCGGAATGATTTAAAGAATTTTGAAGCTCATCGATTTGATTAAAAAATATATCCCCTCCTATCCGATTTGTACATCCTGTTACGATTACCAGTAAGAATAGAAGGATTCCTTTTTTTAACATAGTTAATTCCCCCTTTTGAATGTATAGTCCTATGTTGTCCAATAATAAAGAATAGTTTCAGATCAATGTTCATTTGTTAATTGGAGGGATTTTGAATGCCAGAATTTTTATTAACCTTAATTCGTTCTATTGTTGCTTTTATCTTGCTTTTGTTCATGGCCAGAATTATGGGGAAGAAACAATTGTCTCAAGTCACTTTTTTTGATTACTGTGTAGGGATTACAATAGGGTCTATTGCTGCCAGTATGTCCGTTGATCAAAATATAAAAATCTCGAACGGGCTCATGGCATTGATTATATGGGGGCTTTTTCCCTTAATATTGGCTTTTGCAGGTCTAAAATCCAAAACAATTCTGCAGCTGACGGATGGAAAACCTTCTATTATAATCGAAAATGGGGAAGTGAACGAGAAAAATCTTAAAAAGAATCAAATGGCGATAGATGAGCTTATGCTTTTATTGAGAGAGAAAAACATTTTCAAATTGTCGGATGTTGAAATGGCTGTATTGGAAACAAACGGCCAACTAAGTGTTATGCAGAAAGCAGATCAACAGTCTGTGACGCCAAGCACCTTAGGTATGAAAGTAGAAGAGGAGCATGGTCCAACCGTTGTCATTATGGATGGAAAACTGTTGGAGAAGGGGTTATTGGCATTAGGTTATTCAAAAGGGTGGCTTCAAGATGAGATAAAAAAGCAAGGTGTTCAGGACATTGAAGATGTTTTCCTGGCACAGCTGGACTCAAAAGGAAATGTTTACGTAGACCTTTATGATGGAAAAGCTAAGTCGCCTTTGATTCCAAAAAGTTCTTTATTGGTCGATACACTTGAAAAGGTGCAGGCAGACCTTGAAAGTTATTCAAAACAGACAGACTCTGAAGCTAGGGTGCAAGTTATATACCTTCAGAAAGCGATTCGGAACGTGATACCTTATATAAAATGATAGCGTGATCTGCAACATTTGTGAGAAGAAGGAAGATAATTCATATTTGACTGAACTATTTTAAGAATAGTATCTACTCAAAGGAAAAGGGGTAAAACGAAGAGGCTTTACTCTCTTTTTCTTGATTATTGGAAGCATAAATCTAGACAATTTGTAAATGATATAATACACTACGGAGTATAGTATATAAAGCAATGTAAAGGGGGATATATAATATGGAGTTTTCACAGGATTTAAAATTACGATTAAAGCGGGCAGAAGGACAGGTCCGTGGCGTGCACAAAATGATGGAGGAAGAAAAAGAATGCAAAGATGTCATCAGTCAGCTGTCTGCAGTAAGATCGGCCGTTGACCGCACGATCGCCACAATCGTTGCTGAAAATTTGCAACGATGCATTCAAGAACAGGCGGACAAGGGAGAGGATACCACGAAAGTAGTTCAGGAAGCCATCGAATTATTAGTCAAAAGCAGATAAGAAAAGTTAAGAAGCAATTAGATTTGCTTTTTAATTTTCATCTGTTACCATACCCATAGATGTATAAGTATGAAAGGGGAGCTAAACATGTCAGATCAAAAGAAAACGACCATCGTTTTGTTTAGTGGTGATTATGATAAGGCGATGGCGGCGTATATTATTGCAAATGGAGCTGCAGCCTATGACCACGAAGTAACAATTTTCCACACGTTCTGGGGGTTAAATGCCCTGCGCAAAGATAATAAAGTGTCAATGAAGAAAGGGTTTATGAAGAAGATGTTTGGGAAGATGATGCCTAGAGGTGCCGATAAAATGGGGCTTTCTAAAATGAATTATTTAGGCATGGGGCAAAAGATGATCAAAAATGTCATCAAGAAACACAATGCCATGCCTCTACCTCAATTAGTAGAAATGGCACAAGAGCAAGATGTGAAATTGATTGGTTGTACGATGACCATGGATTTACTTGGCCTTCAAAAAGAGGAGCTCCTTGACGGAATTGAATACGCGGGGGTTGCTGCGTATATTGGAGATGCAGAAGAGGGCAATGTTAATTTATTTATATAATTTTTTTGGAGTTATTATACCTGAACACGTATAAGTATAATGGTAGGTTATAGAATTAATTGTAACTAGGAGGGAAAGTTATGAAGGAAATTACAGCAAAAGAGCTAGAGAAGAAAATAAGAGATGGAGAAAAGGTAAACATTATTGATGTGCGAGAAAATAAAGAGGTAGCACAAGGGAAAATTCCTGATGCCCAGCATATACCGCTAGGGCAAGTGCAGGATCGAATGGATGAAATCGATAAAGAACAGCATCATTATATCGTTTGCCGTTCCGGTGGTCGCAGTGGCAAAGCATGCGGTTTTTTAAGTAAGCAAGGCTATGATGTAACCAATATGGCTGGCGGTATGCTTGATTGGTCGGGAGAAATAGAGAAATAAGGAGGTATTCACATGAATATTGAAGCAAATGAACGATTAGATGCTAAAGGATTAGCGTGCCCTATGCCGATTGTCAAAACGAAAAAGGCATTAACAAACTTAGAACCAGGGCAAGTCATTGAAGTTCAAGCAACAGACAAAGGGTCTACTGCCGATATAAAAGCCTGGGCGGAAAGCACAGGACATCAATACCTTGGTACGGTTGAAGAAAGGGAGGTATTGACACACTATGTGCGTAAGGCAAGTGAATCCGAAACAAATGGAGAAACAAAACACGAGGATGTTACAGAACTAGAAGATCTTCGAAGTAAAGTAGATGGAGATGAAGATCTATCGATTTTAGATGTACGTGAACCAGCAGAATTTGCTTTTGGTCATATTCCGGGAGCTATCAATATACCCTTGGGTGAACTTGAGGAACGTTTTGAGGAATTAAATGAAGATGATGAGCTGCACGTCATTTGCCGTACAGGTAGCCGCAGTGATCTAGCTGCCCAAAAGCTAAGTGGTAAAGGATATAAACATGTAAGAAATGTTGTTCCGGGTATGGCTGAATGGGAAGGTCCAACTGATAAAACTAATTAAAAAATATATTTTTGGAGGGATAAAAACATGGCAAATACGAAAGTCGCAATTATAGCAGCTAATGGAAGTCTCTTTGATGCGTATAAGGTATTTAATGTAGCTACAGCTGCTGCAGCATCCGATGCAGAAGTAGGAATATTCTTTACGTTTGAAGGGTTAAACCTCATTCATAAAGAAGGGCACAAAAATTTGCCCTTGCCAGAAGGGAAGGAACACTTTCAAGAAGGGTTTGAAAAAGCAAACGTTCCCTCTATAGAAGAGTTAGTCGGGATCGCTCAAGAAATGAATATTAAATTAATTGCTTGTCAAATGACCATGGATGTTATGAGTTTAGAAAAAGGTGATTTTGTTGAAGGAATTGAAGTAGGCGGAGCTGCTTCATTCATTGATTATGCGAAAGACGCTAATATGTCATTAACATTTTAGGTAAGGGAGGAGAAACAAATGACTGTAAAAACGATCACAACTGGTGAGCTAGCAAAGAAAGTTGTCAATCATGAAGAGACCTTGATATTAGATGTTCGGAATACGGATGAATTTGATGATTGGAAAATTGAAGGCGGTCAAGTCAAGGTTATTAACGAACCCTACTTTAATTTGCTCGATGGGATTGAATCTGTAGAAGGGGACTTGCAAAAAGACCAAGAAGTGATCGTCGTATGTGCGAAAGGCGGGTCTTCCCAAATGGTTGGCGAATTACTTGAGGAAGCTGGCTATTCTGATGTTTATTCCCTAGAAGGTGGTATGAAAGCCTGGAGTGAACACTTAGAGCCAACAAAAGTCGCTGATTTAAACGGCGGGGGAAGCCTTTATCAATTTGTCCGTCTTGGAAAAGGTTGTCTCTCCTATTTCATTGAATCTGATGGAGAAGCTGCGGTTATAGATGCCAATCGAATGACGGATATCTATGAAACCTTTGCAAAGGAAAAAGGTGTGAACATTAAGCATCTGATCGATACCCATTTACATGCGGATCATATTTCTGGTGGACGTCAATTAGCGGAAAACGTTAAAGGTACCTATTATTTACCTCCTAAAGATGCAACAGATGTTACGTTTGACCATACAGCTCTTCAAGAAGGCAGAGATATCGTTGTAGGAAATACGACGGTAAAAGTACAACCGGTTTATTCACCGGGTCACACCCTGGGAAGTACGTCCCTCATCATTGATGACCAATACCTTCTTACAGGAGATATCCTGTTCATTGAGTCCATTGGTCGTCCTGATCTAGCAGGAAAGGCAGAAGATTGGGTTGGAGATCTGCGTGAAACATTATATAAACGATACAAAGAACTCTCTAATGATTTGGTAGTGCTCCCTGCTCACTATTCCTTTGCCAAAGAACTTGGCAAAGGTGGTAAAGTGTCTGCCCGTTTGGGAGATCTTTATCAGAAAAATTCGGGTCTTCAAGTCGATGATGAAGGTGAGTTCAGGAAAATGGTGACGGATAACCTTCCGCCACAGCCAAATGCGTATGAAAAGATTCGCCATACCAACATGGGGAAAGTAAATCCGGATGAAGAAGAACGTAGGGAAATGGAAATTGGACCCAACCGTTGTGCGGTTCACGGGTAATTAAAAGGAGGAGAAAATCATGGAAGCAGTAAAAACATTAGATGCAACAGGCTTGGCTTGCCCAATGCCAATCGTCAAAACAAAAAAAGCTATTCAGGAATTAAACTCAGGGGACGTATTAGAAATTCATGCAACGGATCAAGGAGCTAAAAGTGATCTAGCGGCATGGGCAAAATCAGGTGGCCATGAATTATTAAAAGATACAGAGGAAGATGGCGTACTGAAATTTTGGATTCAAAAAGGCTAAGAGTGAAACAAAAAGGGGAGGACCGTGTTCTCCCTTTTTACTAAGGGGGAAGAGGATGGAACTAACGTTTATTTTAACGATATTTCTCATTGGCTTTACAGGATCCTTATTGTCCGGCATGCTGGGCATCGGTGGTGCCATTATCAATTACCCCATGTTACTCTATATTCCGATCTTGTTTGGATTTGAGGGATTAAGCGCTTACGAAGTATCCGGTGTTGTGGCTGTGCAAGTGTTTTTTGCGACATTATCTGGTGTTTGGGTCTACCGAAAAGGCGGATATTTAAACAGGAGTTTAATTGTAACCATGGGGATCAGCATATTAGTTGGAAGTTTGATCGGGGGATTTGGATCACGACTCTTAACAGAGGAAGGTATCAACCTTGTATATGGGCTATTGGCGATCCTCGCTAGTGTGATGATGTTCGTCCCCAAAAAAGGCATAGATAAAGCCAATCATGAAGAGCTTCATTATAACAAGTTCGTCGCGGCTGTTTTAACCTTTGCTGTTGGAATTGGGGCAGGCATTGTCGGTGCAGGAGGGGCTTTTCTCCTTGTTCCTATCATGTTAGTCCTATTAAAAATCCCAACCAGAATAACCATTGCGACTTCATTAGCTGTAACGTTTATTTCATCTATCGGTGCCACAACAGGGAAAATAGCGACAGGGCAAGTTCCGTTCCTTCCAGCCCTTGTTATGGTGGCAGCTAGTTTAATTGCCTCACCGTTAGGAGCAACTTTAGGTAAAAAAATCAATAGCAAGTATTTGCAAGGTATATTGGCATTATTAATTTTTGCTACAACCATTAAAATTTGGTTTGATATCCTATATTAATCTTGAACGGTCTCAATATAGGATTCAAGGGCAGGGTGATATTCTTTTTTGTAATGCCCCTTAGGACAGGATTTAACCACCTGGCTAGAGAGTAAACTTGTTCGATTTACTGTTAAATGTTCTTTGCATTGAGGGCATTTGTCTTTAAATAGATTCTTTATCGTCATATATTTTTACCCCCCCTTCAAAAGGAATTTTATAAAACTCATCTGTTTACTTGGTATTATAACAGGAAATTAAACATGATAAAAACGTTAGATTGGAGAAGTGAGTAGAGTGGGAGGACACCGATTTAATCCTGAAAAGGCTGATAAATTGTTAAGCGAGGACAGACAACAGCAATTACCTTATAAACAGATCATGGATATGCTGGAGTTAAATAAACATGATACTTTAGCCGATTTAGGTGCTGGAAATGGTTATTTCACTATACCTATGGCCGAGCATACGAAAGAACCTGTCTATGCCGTGGATATTGAGCCTAAAATGATTGAGATGTTAAAGAATAGGGCATCAGAAGCCCAGGTTAACAATATTGAGTATCTCGTTAGTGATTTAGAACATATCCCAATTGACTCACAATCGGTTGATAAAGTGATGGTCTCCTTGGTTATTCATGAAGTTCCGAGTATTGAGAATGCTTTAACTGAAATTAGGCGAATTTTAAAACCGGGGGGACTCGTTTTGTTTATCGAGTGGGAAGCAATTGAAGCAGACGATGGTCCACCAATCCATGAAAAAATTCCTTCAGAGGAATTGTCTGAGGCCTTACAAACTCAGGGTTTCGACACAACAATCTTTCAACTTTATTCAAGTCATTATGCCATTAAGGCAAAATGAGTTTAAGAGGTTAGGGTAAAGGGGACCTTATACAAAGTATTAGAAAGGGGACAGTACAATGTTTCATTATACAGTTGAAGCCAATCAAACAGTTGATGAATCAGTAAAGGTATTGGAAGAGGTGCTTAGAGAGGAAAAGTTTGGCGTTCTTTGGGATTTTGATATCAAAGATACTTTGAAGAGAAAGGGATTCGATTACAATCAGAACTATAGAGTTCTTGAAGTTTGTAATCCAGAGGCGGCAAAAGAAGTTTTAACACAAAACTTTATGGTCGGTTACTTTCTTCCTTGTAAGATTGTTGTGTATGAAGAGCAAGGAAAAACAAAAATTGGGATGCCTAAGCCAACAACACTCATTGAGCTAACGGGGGATGAATCATTAAAAGCATTTGCAGAAGATATTGAGTCTAAGCTTGTTGTATGTATGGACAAAGCCGCCAATAATTAATATCACTGCGGGTAAAATGTACTAGAAGATAAATGGATAATGTTTGAATTAGAGCCCCATTTCACGGTTTATAATCGCGAAAAGGGGGCTTTTTTTGCGCGCGGATTATACCTCAATCATTATTCCTTTTTTTGAATTCACTTATTTTCATGAAACTTTCACATTCCAGTTTTATGATATACATAATTTGATTTATAAAGGAGGGGGTTCAACTGTGCCAGCAGCTTGGGTAATAGGTCCTCTGATTATTAAAAGCTCCTTCATAGTACTGTTGGGGAGCTTTATACTAGGCTTTTTCTTTTTTCGAATCATTGGTCCCTTTTCAAAGTTAGAAACAAAGCAACGATTAAATGAATTAATTTCCCTGCTTATTGTATTTGTCATTTCACTTTGGATTGGAAAGATCATAATCAACTTTTCTACATTCTTAAGTGATCCACGTGCGATACTAGCCTATCCAAGTAATTCAGAGGCCTTTTATATTGCGCTATTATTCACTTTAATATATACCGAGTACAAATTAACTGATCACTATCAGGAGTTTCTAGTTCTACTCCTATCATTTATGTACGTTTTCCTATCTGCTTCCTTTGTTAATAAATTTATTCACATTACTTGGGGGTATGGTGTAGAGGATTGGGGCTACCTAATGTTATTGGTTACCCTCTTGATTGTCCTGATCCTGCTTCAGGGCAAGATAACAATTGCGCAACTGACGTCTGTCAGTATTTGGGGATGGAGTCTAGGGCAGTGGTTCCTATCCGTTTTTTATCAGACAAGTGTTTTTCAATTTGACTTAGACCAGAAGTTTTATAGCGTTATTTTTATTAGTAGTATAATATTATTTTTTTATAGAAAGAGGGTTACATAAATGGATGCTGCAGCTGATATTACGATATGGCTTGCCTTAGGTGCGGGTATTCTGTCTTTCCTCTCCCCGTGTACCTTGCCTATTTTCCCAGCGTACCTATCTTACATTACGGGGATGAGTGTGAAGGAAATTCAGGATCAAAATGAATGGAAGATACGTAGCAAATTGTTGTTGCATGCTGTTTTCTTCTTGCTTGGTGTTTCGATGATTTTTATTAGCCTGGGTGTAGGTGTCTCCTTTTTGGGACAATGGATCCAAGGACTGTTATCAGGTGAATCTGGATTATTCCTCCAACGGATTGCTGGTCTTTTTATTATCATTATGGGACTTTTCGTTGCAGGGTGTCTCCAAGTGACATCGTTTATGAAGGAAAAACGTTACCACTTTTCTAAAAAGCCAGTTGGGTATTTAGGGACTATCTTCGTTGGAATGGGTTTTGCAGCAGGGTGGACACCTTGTATTGGTCCGATCTTTGCATCCATTCTAGTTGTAGCAGCTAGTAATCCAACGCAAGGAGCCTTATATACGATCATGTATGTCATCGGGTTTGCGATCCCGTTTTTGGTACTTACCTTTTTCCTTGGATCCACAAAATGGATTGTACGATATAGCCGAAAAATTATGAAAGTAGGGGGAGCCGTTATGATTGTTATGGGTGTATTTCTATTTACAGGGCAAATGGCTCGCTTATCTAACCTTTTATTGCGGCTGGTACAAGATAGTTGGTTCTCTAACTTAGGATAAAAGGAGGGATTTACACATGAAAAAGACGTTAATTATCATTGTTATGATTGGAATGTTTGGATGGGCAGTGTATGATCTTGCTTTTCAAGCGGATTCTAAATCAAATCCAAATACAAGTGAAGAAATGGAACAAGAGGTACCTGACTCTTCTAATGATAAGGTGAACAACACTTCCGGTACAGAAGCTTCCGTTGGACTAAACATAGGTGATATCGCTCCCGACTTCAAGCTTCAGACGTTAAAAGGTGAGAACGTAAAATTATCAGATTACCGCGGAAAACGAGTAATGGTGAATTTTTGGGCTACTTGGTGCCCTCCATGTCGAGCTGAAATGCCGGATATGGAGAAATTCTATCAAAATAAGGACGTGGTAATTTTAGCTGTTAATTTGACTCAGACAGAGGGCAATTTGCAGGAGGTGAAAGACTTTGTGAATGAGTATAGGTTATCGTTTCCTGTATTATTAGATAATGAAAGCAAAGTGGCTATGAATTATGAAATACGCCCGATCCCAACTTCTTTTATGATTGATTCAAATGGAATCATTCAACACAAAGTCCTGGGTGCGTTAAATTACGAACGTATGGTTCAAGAGTTCAAAAAGATGAAATGATCCTCTCTTGTTAAGTACAATAAGGTGGAGGTGATCCCATGAAACAAACCATATTAGTTGTAGAAGATGATCCATTAATCCGTGAACTTGTTAGTATTTACTTAAAAAAAGCCGATTATGAGGTAATAGAAGCTTCTGATGGGGAAGAAGCAAAGAAAGTCTTTTTAGCTTACCATCCATGTTTAATAATTCTCGATTTAATGCTGCCTAAACTGAGTGGGGAAGCATTGTGTAAATGGGTTCGGGAACAGGAACAAACTGAAGTGTCGATTATCATGGTCTCTGCTAAAGCACGTACTAATGATAAGATTAGTGGATTAAAATTAGGTGCGGATGATTATTTAACAAAGCCGTTTGATCCTGAAGAACTTGTCGCACACGTTGAAGCAGTTCTGCGGAGAACGGGACAGTTTTGTCAAAAGATTGTCTATGAAGGCCTGTGCATAAAGCCGCGAAAAGGAGAAGCTCTACTTTACGATGAGCCACTTAGTTTGACCAAACATGAATTCAATCTTCTTTATCATTTTATGGAAAATCCAAATGTGGTTCTTTCGAGAGAAGCTTTAATTCATCAACTATACCCCTTAGCTGATAAAACGATTTTGGATCGTACCATTGATGCACACATTAAAAAGCTTCGGGTGAAAATCGAGGATAATCCTGCATTACCAAAACGTATCTGTACTGTTCGAGGAATGGGGTATAAGTTTGTTCAATAAAATGTCATGGCTTCCAAAACGATTTTTATGGCGTCTAACCCTTTTAAATATAGCTGTTGTTTCTGCTTTTATCGTTCTTAGTAGTTGGGCTATTTATAACACGGCTTGTTTTTAGTCGATGGAATGGCATTTATGAATGTCGATAAACAGGCCCAATTTAATTCAACTCTTTTTCATTATTTATGGATTTTCAGCCTTACGGCGATTGTTGTTGGTAGTATGATCCATTTTTACTTAACAAAAAAACTGATACAACCGTTAAGAGAGTTGATTGAGTCTACTAAAAGTATGAAACGAGGCCATTACCCAAATCCTATTGAAAGTAACTCCAAGGATGAAACAGGGGAATTAATAGGACACTTTAATGGGTTAGTAAGGCAATTACAGAACAATCACCAACATCGACAAAAGCTAGTATCTGACTTATCGCATGAATTCCGCACGCCCTTATCTAATTTAAAAGGATACCTTGGTGCTTTAAAAAATGGTGTGATTGAAGGTGATCAACACCTGTACCAATCGCTTTATGAAGAATCTAAGCGTCTTACCAACATGCTTGAACAGCTGGAGCAATTAAAGGAATGGGATTATGTCTCACACCAATCTTTTTCCGAAAAAGAGTCTGTAGATATGGCTTTATTAATTGATCAGTCCGTAGAGATGTTTCGATGGTCCCTAGAGAAAATAGGGGTTTCAGTAGACGTTCAAGCAGATCATGGGAAGGTGAATGTCTATAATGAAGGGATCCAGCAGGTTATCAGTAATTTGCTCGACAATGCCATTCGTTACTACCAAGGTTCTGGCCCAATTGTGATCAAGGGTAAATTACAGGAGTCCGAATACAAGGTTTCCGTTGCAGGTCCGGGTCAACCTATACCGACAGAAAAACAGAACAAAATATTTGAGCGATTTTATCGAGTGGATTCCTCTCGTAACCGCGAAACAGGAGGGACAGGGTTAGGGTTAGCGATAACAAAAGAAATTGTAGAACATCATAATGGAAGGGTTGGCGTCAGTTCAAGATGTAATCATCATACCTTCTGGTTTATTTTACCTCTTTGTTAATATTGATTACCAAGGACTTCTCAGCAAAGGACTTTCTTATATAAAACACCAATAGGTAGATCCAATAATTTAGCAAAGTTAAGTCATACCTGTCCCTAAAAAGTATTTACAATCTGATATTTTAATTTTTAGGAGCTGACAATTCTTAAACAGAGCATAAACAATTAGAAATAAAGTTGCGGATAGACCACGCATTGTAACAACTTGTGTTGGTGTAAAGCCTATTTCATAGAGATACGTTACAAATACACTGATTATTCCTCATAACGATGCCCCGGCACTAATTAATAACAATGTGGATTTGTTTTCCATCGGTCTATTCCTCCACTGTAATTTTTTATGTCTTTTTATTACTTATACAAATGAAGAGACAGACGCCCCTCAGGATACTTTCTGTGTCGCTGCATAAAGTTCATCCTCTTTCTTCGGTATGGTTAAGAAAATGACAGCAACAATTATGCAAATACCTCCTAACAGTTGGTAGGCTCCGAATGATTCGTTTAACCAGGTCACTGAAATGATTGCGGCCACCAGAGGTTCAATGCTAGCTAAAATGCTGGTTTCTGTGGGAGATAGGTATTTTAAGCTTCCGATATAAGATAGAAATGAAAGAGTTCCGGTTATAATAATTAAGATCATCATAGAGAAAGTGTTCATGGTTAATGTTTCGGTTAGGGAGTAAACACTAAATGTTTGGTGAGATAAAAATAATACTACTCCTCCAATGAACATGCCCCAGCCGACAATGACTACGGTCCCCCACTGGTTGATAAGAGACGCAGGATGGAGTGTATAGAAAGTAAAACCAAGCATCGTCAGAACACCAAAGACGATGGCTTTTTTTGATAACATAACATTCTCCACTGATCCATTGGTAATCAAAAAGTAGAGTCCCGTTAATGCTGTAATGATAGCTAGGAATTGCGTAAGAGACGGCAGTCTTTTAATCTGAATGGCGACGTAAATGGTGATCAAAACGGGTCCAAAGAATTGAAACAGCATCGCAGTGACGGCATTGCTTACGTGGATGGCTTCAATGAAGGCATATTGAGCTCCCAGCATGCCAAAAACAGCAAAAATAATAAGTTGGATCCAATGACGGGGGTGCTTCCAAATCCCGAAAACATTCTTCTTACGGAAGAATAGGTAACTCAAGATAAAAAAACCTGCTAACAACAATCGAACGACCAAAAAGTTTATGGATGATAATTCAGTATGATGAAAGAGCCATTGAATCATAGGACCGGACAGTCCCCATAACGCTGCGCCACTAATAATCATTATAAGACCTATACGGCGGGATTTCTTCATGATGGAGTCCCCCTTGTAATTTTTTCTTGATTTTAGCAAAAAGAACTGGTTAATATGGATGTATTATAATTAAAAACTGATACTATTGTAAGTATCAGTTTTATCAAAAATAATGGGGTCAGTAATATATGTTGGAATTAACACCGAAGCTTAATCCACATGGTGGAGAACCGTTATATGAACAGTTATATCACCATATTAAACAAGAAATGGAATTGGGAAATTTAACATCTGGGACAAAGCTTCCTTCTAAGCGAAAGCTATCCCATCATCTGCAAATCAGTCAGAATACAATTGAAACTGCTTACGGACAGCTTGTTGCGGAAGGTTACATAGAAGCACGCCCCCGCAAAGGGTTCTTTGTATGTGAAATGGAACAAAACCTATACGAGATACAGAGAAGCGTCCAGTACGTAGAAGAAAGATTATACGGTGACCATGATTTTACCTATAATTTTGCTTATACAGGGGTGGATACCGATTCATTTCCATTTGGACTATACCGTAAGTTAGCAAGTGAAGTAATACAAAACGATAATAAAGCTGTGTTAATGATGGGGCACCCGCAAGGTGAATGGGAGCTGCGACAAACCATTGCGGAATATATATACGAATCCCGTGGTGTGCGATGTTCTCCAAGTCAAATTATTGTCGGAGCCGGGACGCAATATTTAATGAAAATTTTATTTCAGCTGCTGCAAGGTAGTATTTTTGCTGTGGAAGATCCTAGTTATCACCGTAAAATGGTTACGTTCGAAAAGGAAACAAAGCATGTAGAGATGGTCCCGCTCGATGAAGACGGGGTGCTTATCTCACATTTAGAGGAAAGCGAGGCGGATGTGGCAATTGTTACACCCTCCCATCAATTTCCATGCGGGATGATTATGCCTATTTCAAGGCGAATGCAGCTGCTAAATTGGGCGGAAGAGAAGGAAGAACGTTATATAATTGAAGATGATTATGACAGTGAGTTTCGCTATAGAGGGAAGCCAATTCCGGCATTGCAAGGGTTGGACTCAAATGACAATGTGATATATATGAGCACATTTTCTAAAGCGTTACTGCCATCGTTGCGTATAAGTTATATGGTTCTGCCTAAACCGCTTGCTCAAGTGTACCAAAAAGACTATTTCTTTTATGCGCAGACTGTTTCACGAATTGATCAGGAAATTTTACAGAGGTTTTTACAGGAGGGGTACTGGGAAAGGCATATCCAGAAAATGAGGGGTGTCTATCGTAAGAAAAGAGATGCACTTGTTTCAGCGATTTCAACATATTTTCCGGAATGCGCCGAAATCATTGGTCAAGACTCGGGCTTGCATATATTGGTACGTGCCAACAATGGTATGACAGAGCATGGACTCATTGCACAGGCGGCAATATACAGTGTAAAAGTATACCCTGTTTCGGATTATGGGATGAATGATAACAAAACAGTACTACTTGGCTTTGCGGCTTTGTCTGAGAAAAAAATACAGAAAGCCGTTCAGCTGTTGTCGGAAGCATGGTTTGGGTAGATGTTAAATAAATAGTAGGCTAAGCTCATCTTCTAGATAAGAAAATAGGATTGGGGGGGAAAACCAATGAACTCAAAGGCTTTCTTTATGGCATTCATCACAATTATGATATGGGGATCGACTTTTGCTGCTATTCGTGCCAGCTTACATGGCGGCTACACTCCAGGACATTTAGTCCTTATACGTTATCTTATAGCGTCAGGAGCTTTTCTCCTTTATGCTCTGTGGCCAAGCGTCCACTTTCGGTTACCGAAAAAGGAAGACCTAATCAATATCTTCATCCTTGGATGGATTGGTATTAGTATCTATCATCTAGGGGTAACGTTTGGTGAACAAACCATTTCAGCCGGAACAGCAGGAATGCTGATTGGTTCAGCTCCAGTCTTTACTGCATTAATTGCTGTCATGGTATTAAAAGAACGTCTGGGCTTTTTTGGGTGGATAGGTCTAGGGATTGGTTTAACGGGGATTATATTAATTACCCTTGGATCCGCAGGTCCAGCCTTAGACATCTCCGGAGGAGCATTTCTAGTATTAATGGCCGCTGTCGCCACATCGATATTTTTTGTATTTCAAAAACCTTTCTTAAAACGTTATCGTCCGATTGAATTGACGGCTTATTTTACATGGGCGGGGACGTTACCATTTTTTTGTTTCTTTCCTGGACTCTTTCAATCCGTTCAAACCGCAACGATGGAAGCCAATCTATCAGCCCTTTATGTCGGCATTTTCCCCGCGGCGATTGCTTATGTCACATGGGCAACTGCTCTTTCGTTAGGTAACGCTAGTTCCGTTACTAGTATGATGTATTTGGAACCAGCGATAGCGATCCTCATTGCATGGATTTGGCTTCATGAGTGGCCCAGTACCCTTTCCCTTGTTGGGGGAATTATTGCAATTTCCGGCGTAATTATCGTTAATGGGTTAGGAAGAAAGTCTCGAACGCCAATAAAGAACACAGTATAAGAATTGAATAGTTATGATCAGATTGAATTGTTTTCGCCTTAGGAAGCATACGTAATTAATCTATCAAGCGAGTGAATCCAATCATTAGTCTAGGAAAGCATATGAAAATTGTCGTGTGCAACTCGGTCTATTTTCCGTGTCGCGCAAAAAGGTGTTATATTTTAGGACTTATATTAATGTACTATTCCAGATAGGAAACATACCTGTAAAGGAATGAGTTAATGGGTTTGATTTATAAGCTTTTTAAATAGTAGCCCGATTCCTATCCCCGGCGCCACGCACAATATGGGTAACCACATGGGGCCCAATAATACACCCATGACCCTCAAATCCGGAGAATAGATTAGTCCAACAGTTACGAAGTAGGCAGAAATTACAAATGGCAAAAATGAAAAAGGTTTTTTTCCACCCCCGGCATCTTTATAAGCATCCCATGCCGAAAACATATAAAGACATGGATAAAACATTAACCATTGATAATTCGTTTGTTCAATCGCTTTGTCAATTTGCCCATGAAAACTTAAAAGGATTACTTTGTTAAAGTTGGATTGAACATTCACCAGAAATTCCAGTGCAATTAAAAGGAAGCCTTTAAGGAACTTACCATTTAAAATTTGTCCAAAACCTGGAAATGCAATACTCCAAAAAAGTCTTTCATATTTATTATATTTATTCATACTACCCATCCAAATAATAGAAGTTATGTTTATTCACTTATAATTCCCTAGGGGTATCTTCCTAATGCTACAGAAAGAGAAAGACAATGCGTATATGCATTGCCTATATACCTTTAACTAATCTATTCTTTTGATAGTTTTCTCCTGTCTGCTGCTTGAGGGGGTTCTTCCATCCACCCATGTTCAATCATGATCTTGCCTCCATCTTCAGCAAAGTCAAATGTATCTTTCATTATTTTATTCAATTTTAATGTTAAGTCATTCCGCATACTGAATGCAGATCCGAAAGTATTCCCACTGAGACTAAAGACAGATAACATATTGGTAATATACATCATTAACTTATCAGAAAAAGGTGAGAGGGTTGATTCTGTTATTTCACCAGCCCAAATGGAGGGCGGGTGAATATCACTTTCCAATAAGATATCTTGCATGGTGGTGGTGACCTGCTTGGCAAGTTCTTTTCCTCTAGCAAAGTATTTCTTCGATTGATCATTCTCGGCAACTTGTGCAAAGCTTGTCATCAACTGTGTTCCAATTGCATTAATTTCTAGAGATTGATACAGTAAACCAATTTCTACCGTATTAAGAACCCGTTTCGGCTTTAAAATGTTCATACCGCTCATATAGCTTGTCTTATCAACATACTCAACTTCTTTTGGTAAAGGAACAATTGGCGGGTGGATCAAAATTCCCTGTTCCAAAAGGTATTCCGTGACCTGATTAGAGGTATCTTGTAAATCATCAATAAACCTATTATATAACTGGCGAATATCCTTTCGGTAAGACATCCCCAGGTGCAAAGTATACAAGCCCATCAAAACCTCAGTCATCGTACGTATAAAAAACAAATCAAAACCACCGTCATATAATCGGGGAGCTTCTTTGTTTACGTCCTTTCCAGTATATCCTTCAGGAACCACGGCACCTTCCCTTTCAAAAACGGTTTTGATTGCCTCAACATTTAGGGTTTCCTTATTATAATGGTTTTGAAATATTGATTTTACTACTTCATCATTACTTAGTTCAAGAAAATACTCTAAGACTCTTAGCAGCATTGTTTTTTCCATATAAGCCTGCCACAAATTCCCTAATTCGGAAGCTGATATTTTAGCTTGTTCACTGTTCAAGTCTAATACCTCCCTAAAATTCAAATTGTATATCAATTATAACTTTCCCCATTTTATGGTTTTTAATAATGGGATGCTGTTCATACAAATTCAAAATCATAGGAGTGTTAAAAAAGCTGAGGGCGATCAGTTAAATAAGCTTAAGGTGTTTTATTGGCTATATTTTTACATGTTGGTGAAAGATGGCTAAACAAAAAGAGTAGACAAGCCATGATGTAATCTTTCTAAGATCCTTTGATCTACATGAGGAGTGGAACACTGCAAAGAATGTGGATTAGAATTTCGCTAGTTTTAGTCCATATTAGTTGGTTTTCCGTCTAACTGCATCCTTGAAAACGTTTTTTTAGGGCTTTATCCTAATAAATTACTGTTAGTCTTACTATGTGAAGAGACGCCTAAATGGGAGGTCAAATCGATCTGACCACCAAAAAGACGGTGACCACATAATTGACCACGTATTACCTAAAAGGGTATGAAAATGGACGAAATTGCTTTAGGTATTGGAAGGGGATTTATTGGTATTTGTCAGTTATGAATGGGAACGTATGTTTGTGAAGTCGTGTGATTAAACGAGTGATGTAAAAGTATGAAAAACCCTTAAACTGGAAATTCCAGGTTTAAGGGTTTTTGTGTTTACTAATGGAGCTGTTACTTCTCATGGAAAATATCAGAAATAAAACTGGTCAACGTCTGGGCTTAGCTAGCAACAATTTATGTGAAAGCAGCCATAGTTTAAAAACCTTGTGGCTAAGGTGAAAAGTTCTAGAAGTTATTTCTCTCCTTTTCACACTTATAGGCGATCGTACATATTATTTGTCTAAAGAGGTGGTGAACGATGGAGGGAAAAAACGTGAATGTGGAACATGATCCTTTTGCGATAGAGCATGAAGAATGGAAAAAAAGACAAATAAGATCTAGGTTCAAACAATTACTTACAATTTCTTCGCCAATATTTATCTTAATTTTATGGGAGTTCTTATCTAGAACAGGGCTAGTTGATGCAAGGTTTTTCCCGCCGCCGACAGAAATAGTAGGAACGTTTGTGGCGATGGGAACTAGCGGGGAGTTATATAACCACATAGGTATCTCGTTATATAGAATATTTGCTGGGTTTCTGCTTGGGGTCATCCCTGGAGTAATCCTTGGCCTTTTAATGGGATTGTATTCTCCGCTGCGTCATTTCTTTTCGCCGCTTGTCATGGCGCTTATGCCGATCCCGACATTGGCCTTATTGCCCATAATTTTAATTATTTTCGGAGTTGGTGAAGTATCCAAAATTGTAACGATCGCAGGAAGTGTGTTTTTTCCGGTGGTCATCAATACAGTGGCAGGTGTCGTGAATATTGACCGGATTTATTTAGATGTAGCGAAAAACTATGGAGCTAATTCTAAAGATTTCTTCTTTAAAATTGCATTGCCAGGATCTCTTCCGGTCATGATCGAGGGAATTCAAATGGGGCAGGCTATCGCGTTGCTAACCATTGTAGCTGCTGAAATGATGGGCGCCAATTCTGGGATTGGATATTTGATTTGGACCTCATACAATGCTTTCTTATTGAAAGAAATGTATGTCGGCCTTGTACTCATTTCGTTCTTCGGATATCTATTCTCGCTTATATTAAGAGGGTTTCAAAGAAAGTTATTGCCATGGAGGTAACAGAGCGGAGAGGTGATGACATGGATCATAAACCGAAAATTGCGATTCAGGATCTGACGAAAGTGTTTTACAAGAAAGCCAGTAGTGTTACAGCTTTAGAAGAGATCACGATGGACATTGAAGATGGAGAGTTTGTTTGTTTAATTGGACCGAGCGGGTGTGGGAAAACGACATTGCTGCGAATTCTTGCTGGCCTGGAAAACCCAAGTACTGGTACATTTACCATTGACCAAGGGAAGGAAGACCGTCCGCTGCAATCTATGGTCTTTCAAGAACGAGGTGTAATTCCTTGGTTAACGGTGGAAGAGAATGTGGCTTTCGGTCTTAAAATGAGACATTTACCGAAACAGACAGTCAAAGAAAGGACCGCCTATTATTTAGCCAAAGTTGGACTTGGTAAGTTTGCGAAGCTGTATCCAAAAGAGTTATCTGGCGGGATGAAGCAGCGGGTCAGTATAGCACGAGCTTTTGCTAATGATCCGGAAATATTATTAATGGATGAACCTTTCGGCGCTCTCGATGAACAAAATAAATTTATTCTTCAAGAAGAATTATTAACGATATGGTCAGAAACGAAAAAGACAGTCCTTTTTATTACACATAGCATCGATGAGGCTTTATTGCTCAGTGACAGGATTCTATTAATGAGTTCTCAACCTGGGAGAATTATCGCTGAAAAGATTATTGATTTACCTCGTCCGAGAACGATGGAACAAGTTCGAGCCAATCAGACGATGGCAGATAACTTCGTTGAAATTTGGAATCACTTGCAAGACGAAGTGCAAGGTTCAAGAGTTTAAGTAGATAAGAGGAGAGATGGAACATGAAAAAGTTAACAATCCTTTATGTGCTTCCGTTGTTATTGTTTATTTTAGTTTTTAGTGGATGTTCTTCTGGACAGTCCGATCCATCTTCGGACCAAGGACACTCAGGGGATAAAGTTACGAATGAAGTAAATGAAAGCAATCCATCCGGTGACTTAGCTCCGCTTAAAGAGAAAGCAACTGTTGTCATCGCGGAAGATGGCTCAGCTTCTGGAGCGGGATTTTATATCGCCAACGAGAAAGGGTACTTTGAAGACTACAATATTGAAGTGGAATTTGTGCAATTCGCAAATAGTGATGATATGCTTCCTGCCCTGGCTGCCGGGGAAATTGATATTGCAGGGGGAGTTTCAACAGCATCATTTTTTAATGCGATTGCTCAAGGAATTGATGTAAAAATTATTGCTGATAAAGGGCACAATATTAAAGGAGATTCTTACTTTTCTTTTGTTATTCGCAACGACTTAAAGGATGAAATAGAGGAGTATTCCGATTTTAAGGGTAAGCGTATTGCCGTCTCTTCCCAAAATGCTGTAGATGATTATATATTTCATAGAATGTTAGAACATGCCGGTTTAACAGAAGAAGATGTCGAGTTTGTATTGATGTCAGACTTTGGTAATATGCTCGCTTCAATTGGCAGCGGCTCTGTTGATGCAGCGCTTCAAATTGAACCTCTTATTACTCAGGGGATTCAAGAGGGGATTCATACACGATTTGGTGATACAACTGACTATGCGCCAGAAGCACAAATCGCTATGGTACTAGGGGCACCTGATTTCATTAAAGAAGAAACAAATGTGTCACTGCGTTTTATGGCAGCGTATTTAAAAGGAGTTCGTGATTACAATGATGCCTTTATTAAAGGGGAAGGAACCGATGAAATCATTGAGATCATGACGGAATATACGGCGCTGAAAGATCCAAATCTATGGGGGGAAGTTGCGGTAACAGGATTAAATCCAAATGGTGAAATGTTTATAGAAGACATTAAGAAACAATATAAGATGTATAAAAATAATGGAGCGATTCGAGGAGAGATAGATTTCGAGAAAGCGATCGATACCTCTATAACTGAAAGGGCGGTTGAAAAGATCGGAAAGTATGAAAAATAAAAAAGGAAAAAAGCAGCTGGAATAGAAAACAATCCCAGCTGCTTTTTATATATGTTTACATAATGTTTTTCACGGAAATTAAGATGGATGTTTTTGTTGCAGCAGAAATCGGAAGTAATTTTCAATTTGATTAATTTCTTCAGTTTGAACAGTAAGCCATGCTTCTTTATCGAAAATGACAGGTTTATCATAGCCTTTGTCTTTTAAGAAGAGTTTGATCTCTCTCATTTCATCCTCTTTTTCGTCGCTTAACCCCAGAAGGTAGTCGGCGGTCGTCCTTAAGGCATAAGCAATTTTTGAGAGATCCTCAAGATCTGGCGAAGTATATTGACGTTCCCAGTTCGATACAACTTGTGCGGAAACGCCTACCTTTTCAGCAAGCATCGTTTGAGTCAGATGTCTCTCTTTTCTTAATGACCGAATGCGTTGATAAATCAAGTCAAACGCCTCCTTTCTGCTATTATAGCACATTAGTAACGAAAGTCGATACCTTAACTAACGAGATATTTTACAACAACTAACGGTTTACGTTACTATGATTAACGCAAACCGTTAGTTGTAATTTGGAAGACGCGTATAACGTGATTGTAGTATAATGGAAGCGGCAGGAAGGGGGGGTTGAATATGAAGGACAAGGTAGTAAGTATCGTTGGACCTACTGCGGTTGGCAAATCAAAATTGGGTATTGAAGTGGCTAAACGTTTTAATGGAGAAGTCATTAGCGGAGATTCGATGCAGATATACCGTGATATGAACATTGGGACAGCTAAGGTAACAGAGAAGGAAATGGAAGGTATTGTTCATCACATGATCGACATAAAGGATCCTGAGCAATCATTTTCTGTTGCAGAGTTTCAAAATCGAGTTCAATCACTTATCAAAGATATTGCTTCTCGGGGGAAATGCCCTGTACTAGTGGGCGGCACGGGGTTGTACATAGAAGCAACCTTACATAATTTTAACTTTTCTACTCAAGAGAAAGATGCACGTGTGCAAGAACGTCTTGAAAACCAACTTAAAGAGTGTGGGAAAGAACAAATGTACCAGCGTCTAGTAGGAATCGACCCTATCCAAGCAGAGAAAATTCACCCTAACAATGAGCGGCGGGTTTTAAGGGCACTTGAAGTTTATGAAACGACTGGAAAAACGATGAGTGAATATCAAGAACAGCAACAGGCGGCATCGCCTTTTCACCCTGTTGTTATCGGCCTTGAAATGGAGCGGGAGTTGTTATACGAACGTATTAACGACCGTGTCGACCAAATGATGGAGGAAGGCTTGCTTGAGGAGGTTCGAATGCTCTATGATCGTGGTTTGGAAAAGCATCAATCGATGAGTGCCATTGGTTATAAGGAGTTTATCCCGTACTTTAAGGGTGAGTGTACGCTGGAACGTGCTATAGAGCTTTTAAAACGCAATTCCAGGCGCTATGCTAAGCGGCAGTATACCTATTTCAAAAATAAACTGAGTGTTACCTGGTATGAGATACATCCGAATGGTTATAAGGATAAATTTGAAAAAATATTAAACGATTTAGCAGGAATGCTGAAGAAAAGCTAGAATGATACTAATATAGATAGAAAAGAGGAGGAAGATTCATGGCTCAATCCGTAAACATTCAGGATAATTATTTAAATCAATTAAGAAAAGAACGTATGCAAGTGACGGTTTTCTTACTTAACGGCTTCCAATTGCGAGGAATAGTGAAAGCTTTTGATAACTTTACGGTATTACTTGAAACGGATGGTAAACAACAATTAATTTTCAAGCATGCCATTTCCACTTTCGCACCAGTGAAAAATGTTGCGCTTGATAAGGAATAGAGGTCGATAACGAGCACAGTGTTGTGCTCGTTTTTCTGTGTAAAACCTTCTAGGCTTGCTTGCATTATAGTACTGGTCGTGTTTTTACTGGGCGAATGCACAGATTCTTCATACCTAGCGTATGATACAGGGAATGAGGAGGGATCGATGTGTATCCACAAGCTAAAGCGGCACGCCCAGGCGCGATTAACATCGTACTGAATGAAGCGAAAGGGAAGGCGGATGCCGTGCAAAGTCCTTCTGTGAAGGGAAAGCATATGGCTCCTTTTCGAAAAATTGATCACTACTTTAAGTCGATTATCGGCTTGCAAGAATTAAAGCACAGTGTAAAAGAAATCTACGCACAGGTACTGATTGCTCAGAAAAGAAAAGATATGGGCTTGAAATCGAATGGTCAGGTGCTGCACATGGTTTTTAAGGGGAATCCGGGAACAGGTAAAACCACGATTGCGCGAATGGTTGCAGCGCTGTTTCAGGAGATGGAGGTTTTGGAAAAAGGGCATTTTATAGAAGCTGACCGCAGTGATCTCGTGGGAGAATATATTGGTCATACAGCTCAAAAAACAAAAGATTTAATCAAAAAGTCTCTCGGAGGGGTGCTCTTTATAGATGAAGCCTACTCGCTCGCGCGTGGCGGGGATAAAGATTTTGGCAAAGAAGCGATTGATACGATTGTGAAGTGCATGGAAGATCATCATGATGAATTGGTGATTATTCTGGCAGGCTATCCGTATGAAATGGATAATTTCATGAGGATGAACCCGGGTCTTGCTTCGCGTTTTCCTATCCAGCTCGATTTCGATGATTATTCAGCAATGGAACTATCAGCCATTGCAGATCATATGGTTCAAGATAGAGATTACGTGCTTTCCCATCAAGCCAGCAAAAAACTGTATGAACATTTGGTGTCTGTTTGTTATCACTCAAAGCATAATTTTTCAAATGCGAGATATGTTAGAAATATCATAGAAGAGGCAATTCGTAAACACGCTTTCAGGGTAGCGAGTTATTCTACTCACGAAAGAGCGATCTTAACTACGCTTGAAGCGGAAGACTTTCAACTATTATCTGAGAAATCGAGCTATCACTAAGAGAATTGTGTATGCATCCACCTTCTCTGATATGATAGAACAAACATGCTTCATAAAGAAAAGGGTGAATCCAATAGGAATGAAAGAACAAATTATACTCGTAGCAAGAAAAGACCCTGCCCAACAAGAGGAACGGTTTACTTCTTCTCTGGAGGAATTGCGATCGTTAACAGAAACCGCCGGAGGAGAAGTTAAAAAAATCATGGTTCAGAAGCGAGAGCGAATTCACCCGGCTACTTACATTGGTGAAGGAAAGCTAGCTGAGATAAAAGAAGAAATCGACCGGAGTGAAGCGGATATTGATATCGTTGTTTTTAATGACGAGTTATCGCCTGGTCAACTCCGGAATATCTCTGATCGTTTGGAGAAGAGGGTCATTGACCGCAGTCAGCTAATTTTAGATATATTTGCACGCCGCGCACGAACCAAGGAAGGTAAGCTCCAAGTTGAACTTGCTCAGCTGCAATATTTACTGCCGAGACTTGCTGGGCAAGGTACGGAGCTTTCTAGACTTGGCGGCGGAATCGGGACGAGAGGGCCGGGTGAAACGAAGCTTGAGACAGATCGGCGTCACATTCAGCGTCGTATTGATGATATCAAACGCCGCCTTCAAACCGTTGTCAAACAACGGAACCAATATCGAAAAAGGCGCGAAGATAACTATGCCTTTCAAATAGCAATCGTTGGGTACACGAATGCCGGTAAATCTACATTTTTTAATAAAGTGACAGATAGTGACTCGTTTGAAGAGGACCTCTTGTTTGCTACACTCGATCCATTAACTCGGCAAGTCAGCCTGCCTTCGGGTTTTAAGGCGCTTATTTCTGATACAGTTGGTTTCATTCAAGACCTGCCAACGACATTAATTGCTGCTTTCCGTTCAACATTAGAAGAAGTGACGGAAGCGGATTTTATTATTCATATGGTGGACTCCTCTCATCCAGACCATTTAGAACAGGAAAAGACTGTCCATAGACTTTTAAAGGATTTGCAAGCAGACCACCTGCCATCCCTAACTGTTTATAATAAAAGAGATCTCCTGCAAGATGACTTCATCCCTGGTGCATTCCCGTCCTTGACGGTAAGTGTGCAAGACTCGATTGATATCAAACGAACCCTTGATAAAGTAGAGAGTGTTTTAAAAGAAGAATGGTATGAATATAACGTATTTATCCCTGCTTCAAAGGGAAAACAGCTTCAGCAATTTAAACAAGACAGTATTGTTGCCTCGGTTAAGTTTCATGAAGGTCAGGAAGGATATGCCTTGCACGGTTTTATCCGTCCGGATCATCCGCTGAAAAATAAGATTATAAATAGTTAGGAAGAGAATGATGAATGAACTTATGGAATTAGCAGAGCGTCAGGTTCGCTCGCAACACGAAGATGTACAAGCATTAGTAGAAAAAAATCAACGAAAAGTACTGGATGCTTTTCAAAAATTGAAAGTGTCGGATTCTCACTTCAACCCCACCACAGGTTATGGGTATGACGATTTCGGAAGAGATACTCTGGAGGAGCTATATGCTGAGATTTTTTCAGCGGAAGATGCTCTCGTCCGATCGCAAATAATCTCAGGGACACATGCGATTACCACGGCTCTTTTCGGTGTTTTGAGACCAGGAGATGAGCTCGTGTACATGACCGGAGAACCGTATGATACGTTAGAGGAAGTTATCGGAAGTAAAGAGGGGCGGGATAAAGGGTCATTGTCTGATTTCGGGATCGCTTATCAAGCGGTTCCTTTAAAGGATAACCGGGAAGTGGATCTGGACTTAGTTAAAGAAGCGGTTTCTGAACGTACTAAGGTTGTCGCCATTCAGCGCTCTAAAGGTTATGCGGATCGACCATCCTTCACAATAAGTGACATAAAAGAGATGATCCGTTATGTTCGATCGCTAAAAGACGAAGTTATTATATTTGTGGATAACTGCTATGGTGAATTTGTCGAGGAACAGGAACCTGTGGAAGTGGGGGCTGATCTTATAGCGGGCTCACTCATTAAAAATCCGGGCGGAGGTCTTGCGCGGATTGGTGGTTATATTGCTGGGAGAAAACAGCTAATTGAGTTGTGCAGTTATCGATTAACCGCCCCGGGTTTAGGTAAGGAAACAGGAGCCAGTTTAAATACATTACAAGAAATGTATCAGGGAATATTTTTAGCCCCTCACGTCGTTGGAGAGGCATTGAAGGGGGCTATTTTCACCTCTAAGTTCCTTGATTCGCTTGGATTTTCTACTTCACCACGATTTGATGAGCCGCGTACGGACCTTATCCAATCGGTTAATTTTGATAATGCTGAACAGATGGTTCAATTTTGCCAGGCTATTCAGGAAGCCTCGCCGATCAATTCTCATGTAACACCTCATCCAAGCCCGATGCCTGGATATGATAGTGATGTCATTATGGCGGCGGGGACATTCGTACAAGGAGCTAGTTTAGAACTAACTGCTGACGGTCCTCTCAGAGCTCCTTATACAGCCTTTGTTCAGGGCGGATTAACATATGCTCACGTTAAAATTGCTGTAAGCCGAGCTGCGGAAAAATTAATCCAATCAGGTTTTGCCGCACCCAAAACACCTTTAAAAAACTGAAGGCTATCGTCTTCAGTTTCTTTATACAACTTCATGTTAGCTTACCTAACATAACTTGACATGTTAATTGCGATAGTTATATAATATATGTAGAATTTCTTTTGGGGGTGGCAAATCGATGAGTGATCAAATTCGTCGTTCCATGCCGTTGTTCCCGATGGGGATTGTACAATCCTTAACTGATCTTTCTGCCCGGCAAGTCAGGTATTATGAACAGCATCAGTTAGTAAATCCAGTAAGATCAAACGGCAATCAGCGGCTTTTTTCATTTAATGATGTCGATCGTTTGCTTGAGATTAAGGACCTTATAGAAAAAGGTGTGAACATGGCTGGGATTAAACAGGTGCTTACACTTACCCATCAGCCGGAGAAGGAAACGTACAGTGGAGAAGAAGTGGAAGTTCGTAATGAACTCACTGATAAAGAACTTCGCCGTATGTTACAACAAGAACTTTTCACCGCGGGAAGGCAAGGCAAGGCTAGTATAAGGCAGGGAGAGTTATCTAGATTCTTCCACTAAAGACATAGGAGGAGACACATGGGATTAACAAGAGATGAAATTTTCAAGAAGATTGATGAGGAAAATGTAAAGTTTATCCGCTTACAATTTACGGATATGCTAGGTACGATTAAGAACGTGGAAATACCAGTAAGTCAAGTGGATAAAGCCCTTGAAGGTATGATGATGTTTGACGGGTCTTCCATTGAAGGTTTTGTTCGTATTGAAGAGTCAGATATGTACTTAGTTCCAGATCTTGATACATTCGTTGTATTCCCTTGGTCATCCGAAAAGGGAAAAGTTGCACGCTTCATTTGTGATATTTATAACCCTGATATGACACCATTTGAAGGTTGCCCGCGTTACAATTTAAAACGTAACCTGAAGAAGATGGAAGAGCTAGGATTCAACGCTTTTAACATTGGAACAGAGCCTGAATTTTTCCTATTTAAACTTGATGTTAACGGTGATCCTACCATGGAGCTGAACGATAAAGGCGGTTACTTTGATTTGGCGCCAACTGACTTAGGAGAAAATTGCCGCCGTGATATCGTGCTTGAGCTAGAGGAGATGGGCTTTGAAATCGAAGCTTCTCACCACGAAGTGGCTCCAGGTCAGCATGAGATCGATTTCAAATATTCTGATGCAATAAAGCATTGTGATGACATCCAGACCTTTAAATTAGCCGTTAAAACCATTGCCCGCCAGCACGGGTTGCACGCAACATTTATGCCTAAACCATTGTTCGGAGTGAACGGATCAGGGATGCACGCTAATATGTCATTATTTAATGAAAATGGCAATGCTTTCTTTGATGAGAACGGTAAGGAGCAGCTATCTGATGTAGCTTATCAATTTACAGCTGGTATTGTGAAGCATGCGACTAACTTCACAGCCGTAACCAATCCAACGATTAATTCTTATAAGCGTCTGGTTCCTGGTTATGAAGCTCCTTGTTATGTGGCATGGTCCGGTCAAAACCGTAGTCCTCTCGTTCGTGTTCCGACTTCACGCGGTTTGAGTACACGTATTGAAGTGCGCAGTGTTGACCCTGCAGCTAACCCGTATATGGCGATGGCCGTATTGCTTGCTGCTGGACTCGATGGAGTTGAGAACAAGCTGGAAGCTCCTGCTCCCGTTGATCGCAATATTTATGTGATGGACAAAAAAGAGCGTGAAGCACACGGCGTTAAAGATTTACCTGCTACCCTTTCTGACGCGCTTCTTGAGCTGCAGTCTGATGAGGTCATGGTAAAAGCTCTTGGTGAACATTTGTTTGAACATTTTATTGAAGCTAAAGAAATCGAATGGGATATGTTCCGTACGCAAGTTCACCCTTGGGAACGCGAACAATATTTGCAAACCTATTAATACTGATCCCCATGAAGCCGTGTGGCTCATGGGGCTTTTTATGTAGTTATTAAAAAATCCGGAAGCCATTGAGTGGCTCCCGGATTTTTTAATGGACTGTGCGATAAAGTCCGACTACTTTGCCTAGTATCGAAACATCATTTAGTATAATCGGTTCCATCGTTGCGTTCTCAGGCTGCAAGCGAATATGCGTTTTCTCTTTGAAAAATCGCTTAACGGTAGCTTCTTCCTCTTCTGTCATAGCTACAACGATGTCGCCATTTTCTGCTGTTTGCTGTTGACGAACAATGACCATATCTCCATTTAAAATACCCGCCTCAATCATACTATCTCCCTGAACAACAAGGACGAAAGTATTTTCATCAGCTCCTGCCAATGAGTCCGGAAGAGGCACATACTCTTCAATGTTTTCTATAGCAGTGATCGGTGAACCAGCTGTTACTGTACCAATAACCGGGGCATAAGAAGCTTCACCCCTTGGGATGTTCTGATCTTCTTCTAAGTCAATGACCTCTATGGCTCTCGGTTTCGTAGGGTCTCTCCTTAAATAACCTTTTTTCTCTAATCGCGAAAGGTGGCCATGCACGGTTGAGCTTGAAGCAAGGCCGACAGATTGTCCAATTTCTCTTACGGAAGGGGGATAGCCCTTCAATAAGACCTGTTCTTTAATAAAATCTAGTATAGCTTGCTGACGTTTTGAAAGTTTATTCATAGACTGCCACCTCGTACATAGGATTATAGTAACCACATTGTACCATGTGGTTGTGAAAAACACAAACAAGCGTTCGAAAATTCTTGACAGGAACGACTGTTCGTATATAATAAAAAGTAACAAACGCGAACAAACGTTTCTGGGAACGGTTGTTCTAATCGGGAGGATGAATCATATGTTTAACAAACTTTCAAAGCTCGATATTACGTATATTCTATTGTTTGCGGCAAGTTTAGCTTTTTTATATTTCTCTATGGTCACAAGTATATAAGTAAGTTATCCTTGATTTGATTCAACTAAGAGGTGAGACATCATGAAAGCAGTTCTTTATTGTCGAGTAAGTACTGAGAAGGAAGCGCAAGTTTCTTCCCTAAAAAGACAACGGAGTGAATTAATGCAGTTGGCTGAGCATCAATCCATAGAAATAGTAGATTGCATTGAAGAGCAAGCCAGCGGCTATGAAATCGAAAGAGAAGGTGTCTTCCGCTTGTTAGACCATTTTTCAGATGGACGAGCAGAGGCCCTTCTTATTCAAGACGAGACAAGGTTAGGTAGAGGGAACACAAAAATTGCGCTGTTTCATCAGCTGCAAAAGCTCGGAATTCGTATTTATTCACTTTCCCATGAAGGGGAGTTACAAATTTCTGAATCAGATTCGATGGTTTTACAGATTGTAGGGATCGTTGAAGAATATCAGCGAAAGATACATAATATGAAGATTAAGAGAGGAATGAGAAAGGCCGTCCGGGAAGGGTACGATCCTAGTCATAACTTATCGAATCAGCACTTGGCTCCAGGAAGAGAACGGCGTGTTTTTCCGATAGAAGAAGTGGTGCGATTAAGAAACAACAAGTTAACTTTTAAAGAAATAGCGGCAACGTTGCGAGGACTCGGCTATGATGTTTCCAAAGCAACCGTTCATCGCAGGTATCAGGAGTTCGTCTCCCTTGAAAAACAGCAAGAGGACAGGTAATATATGAATTAGAACAAGGGTCATTTGGCGCTTGTATTTTTCATGGCGAATACCAGGTAAGGGGGTATGGGCAAAATGTTATCTAATGAAAAGCTTAACAGAATTAATGAACTAGCCAATAAATCAAAACAGGAAGGCCTAAATAAGGCTGAAAAAGAGGAGCAGAAAAAGCTGCGTCAGGAATATTTAAAAAATGTTCGGAGCTCCTTTAAAAACCAGCTTAAGGGTATGACAGTTGTTGATCCAGAAGGCAATGATGTTACACCGGAAAAGGTTAAAAAGATGCAGCAAAACGAGAAAAAGCATTAACAAGGAATGCCGTACCGATTGAAGGGTGCGGTATTTTTGTTTATCTTAGAGAAACTGGGGGAAAATACTTGAGAAGTTTAAGATAATTTGTAGAAAAACGATAACAATGCTTGTCACTTGTTCATTTTCATTATAGGATTATACATGGTACATATACGGAATTTGAAAGGAGAATGTTTACATGGCAGCAAGCCTTGAACAGACATCTATTAATACAATACGTACACTTACGATTGACGCAGTTGAAAAAGCACAATCGGGGCATCCGGGAATGCCGATGGGTGCCGCTCCAATGGCATATACACTTTGGACTCAATATATGAACCATAATCCGAAGAATTCGGACTGGTTCAACCGGGATCGTTTCGTTTTATCAGCGGGACATGGATCTATGCTTCTTTACAGTCTGCTGCATCTATCTGGCTATAATGTCACGATTGAGGACATTAAATCGTTCCGTCAGTGGGATTCAAAAACCCCTGGTCATCCAGAAGTAGGCCATACTGATGGGGTAGAAGCCACCACTGGACCATTAGGTCAAGGAATTTCCATGGCCACGGGTATGGCGATGGCAGAAGCTCATCTGGCAGCTAAATATAATCGCGACAACTATAATGTTGTAGATCATTATACATTCTCCATTTGTGGCGATGGTGACTTGATGGAAGGCGTGTCTCAAGAGTCTGCTTCTTTAGCCGGGCATCTAGGGCTAGGGAAGTTAATCGTCCTTTATGATTCAAACGATATTTCCTTAGACGGCGACTTAGATCGTTCCTTTAGTGAAAGTGTTGAAAAACGTTATGAAGCATACGGCTGGCAAGTCATTCGTGTTGAAGATGGTACAGATACTGAAACCATTGCTCAAGCAATTGAGCAGGCCAAACAAAATACAGAGCAGCCCACCATGATTGAGGTTAAAACAGTGATCGGGTACGGCTCCCCTAATAAATCGGGTAAATCTGCTGCTCACGGTGCACCACTGGGAGAAGAAGAAATTACAGCCGCGAAACAGCATTACAACTGGGAGCACGAATCATTTCATGTACCGGATGAAGTTTATAATGACTTCAAATCAAAAGTACAGGAAAATGGTGAAGAAAAAGAAGCGCAGTGGAATGACCTTATGAAACAATACAAGGAAGCATACCCTGAGCTTGGCAGGGAACTTGAGCAAGCCATCAATGGCGACCTTCCGGATAATTGGCAGGATAGTCTCCCATCGTTTACGGCTGGCGAAGATAGCCCGGCAACTCGTGCAGCTTCCGGAAAAGTTATCAACGCATTATCTAAAACAGTGCCTTACTTTTTTGGAGGAAGTGCTGATCTAGCCGGTTCTAACAAAACAACAGTAGAAGGAGAAGAAGATTTCTCCCGCAACGATTATTCAGGCCGTAATGTTTGGTTTGGCGTCCGCGAATTTGCTATGGCTTGTGCGTTAAACGGCATGGCTCTTCATGGCGGTTTAAAGGTTTATGCTGGAACATTCTTTGTCTTTAGCGACTACTTGCGTCCTGCATTGCGCTTATCTGCTATCATGAATTTACCTGTAAACTATGTATTCACTCATGACTCAGTAGCTGTTGGAGAAGACGGCCCAACTCATGAACCTGTTGAACAGCTTGCTTCCTTAAGAGCAATCCCGAACCTATCACTGCTTCGTCCGGCAGATGGGAATGAGACAAGTGCTGCTTGGAGAGTTGCTCTTGAGTCAAATACGACACCTACAGCTCTAGTGCTGACACGTCAAGGATTGCCAACACTTGAAGGTACGAAAGAGAATGCCTATGAGGGCGTGAAGCGCGGAGCGTATATCCTTAGCGATTCTGATAAGGAAACGCCTGATGGTATCTTGCTTGCTTCAGGGTCTGAAGTACAACTGGCAGTGAAGGCTCAATCAGAACTCAAGACAAAAGGGTATGACGTAAGAGTTGTGAGTATCCCATCATTTGATCGCTTTAGGTCGCAAAACCAAGAATATCAAGAAAAGGTTTTACCAAATGCTGTTAGAAATCGTCTTGCTATTGAAATGGGAGCATCATTTGGCTGGGAGCGCTATGTAGGTCTTGATGGAGCTGTCATCGGAATTGATACATTCGGTGCATCAGCACCAGGAGACGAAGTCATTAAGAATTATGGCTTTACAGTAGAAAATGTCGTCAAACATGCTGAAAGTTTAATGAACAAGTAAATACAACAGCGGACTACTGCATGCTAGTATGCGGTAGTCCCCTTTTAAGTTTTTATAATTCTGACAAAAATCGTAGATCAAGTAAGCCATAATGTGACAAATTATTCGCTCTATGCTCTGTATAATCGTGAGCAAGGAGTGATAGAGCTATGCATTTTGTCATTTATGCGATTAAACAAGAAGTGTGTGAACACTATTATTATAAAGTAGAATTAATTAAGCGATTTTTTGAAGAATGCTTACATGCCCCTCATTCAGGGTTGCTCCAAAAGCAATTAGATTATATAACGGAAGATTTTTCGTTCAAGCAATGGTTTGCGGATCGCTCTAATGGCTTGCGCAACACACCATTCTCTATTAATGCGAATGGGGAATTATTCAAACACGGGCAGAATTATGATATCATTATCAAAAAGAATAGCAGTTGTCTATTACAGTGTGACAGTCTCTGGCAAGCAGAACGAGTGTTATTTCAACCATTAAGGATGTGCGACCAGTCGTTTTTTATTGTAGAAGAAAGTGGAGAGCATTACGGGTGGATTTCCCCTCTTTCAAGTCAGCGTTTGTTATCGTAAAATGTTCTATTGTATTACTGTGAGCATTTTACTATACTGTTATGGGAGACCAAACGAAGGAGGAAGACGAAGAGATGACTTTAGGCATAGTTTGGGTTATTATCATTGCCGTCTTGGCCCTCGTAGGTGGAGTAGCCTTGGGCTTTTTCATCGCGAGAAAATATATGATGAACTATTTAAAGAAGAACCCGCCAATTAATGAACAAATGTTGCGTACGATGATGATGCAGATGGGACAGAAGCCATCACAGAAGAAGATCAATCAAATGATGCGGGCTATGAACAATCAGCAGAACAAATAACAAGTAGAGACCTTCTCTTTCATACCATATGAAGAGAAGGTTTTTTGTGGATGGCTGAGTTTGTGAAGAGGATATGGGCATACTTCATGATATGTTCACATCTGATTCATCGTTTTTTAAATGCTGATTTGATACAATTAGGTTCGAGTCTATAATGGGGGGCCGTGTTATGACAGATGTGAATATTTTGTTAGCTTTTGGAGCGGGCTTTCTTTCTTTTATATCACCATGTGTTTTACCTTTGTATCCTGTTTTTCTTTCCTACATAACTGGAATGAGCGTAAGTGAGTTAAAAGAAGATAATGGTATGCTAAAGAAAAGAAGTATGGTTCATACCATTCTATTCTTGCTCGGCTTTACTACGATTTTTCTGATCTTAGGTTTTTCTGGGTCGTTATTTTCTCAATTTTTCATCCAAAACGAAGCCATCATCAGAAGGTTGGGAGCTATTCTAGTGATTTTCTTTGGTTTTGTGATTATCGGGGTATTTAATTTTAAATTCCTCATGCAGGATCATAAGATCACTTTTAAAAACCGGCCTGCCGGCTATATAGGTTCTTTTATTATTGGACTTACTTTCTCGTTAGGCTGGACGCCTTGCATGGGACCGATCTTAGCTGCTGTACTGGGACTGGCTTCAAACAGTCCAGAGTTATTTCTCGTTATGATGGTTTCCTATTCCTTAGGTTTTTCTATTCCTTTTTTCGTTCTATCCTTCTTTGTTGGAAAATTAGACTGGATTAAACGACACAGCGGTAAAATTATGAAAATTGGTGGATATATTATGATTTTGATGGGAATTGCTTTGTATTTTGATTGGATGGCGAAGCTGACTTCTTATCTTGCTGGTTTATTTGGGTTCCAAGGCTTGTAAATCGTAGCATTTCAATGGATTTTATATTATGATGAAGATATTGAAACTGTATAAGGAGTTTATTTATGATTAGGACGAATGATTTAATTTTAAGAACAACTACCTCTCTTATTGCGTTCATCCTGTTCGGGTTCTCAGCTTATTTATTTTTTGCGGGACACAACGCGCCAGGAGGAGGTTTCATCGGCGGATTGATGGCTGCTGCAGCACTAGTCTTGATGTACATGGCATATGGGCTTAAAGCAATGGAGAAGGTAATTCGTGTTAACTTTCGGTATATGATCTTTACTGGATTATTAATTGCTGTTGCTACAGGGGTCGGATCATTTATATTTGGAGAACCTTTTTTAAGTCACACGTTTGCCTATTTTCAGCTGCCTGTTCTAGGCCGGACAGAGCTTGCTACAGCCCTGTTATTTGATTTAGGTGTGTATTTGACGGTAATCGGGATTTCCATGACAATTATTTTGGCTGTGGCAGAGGACCGGGAATAACTTTCGCTAAAGAGAATCTAAATTGCAGGGATTTTGCCGGCTCTTTAGTGAAGAGTACTCCATGTTTATTGAGCAAAATTGATCAGGAATAGGAAGAAAGAGTGAAAACTTTATGTTTTGGATAATTTCAAGCACAGTAGTAGCCGCATGTATGGCCACGGTCATGATTTTTGTTCGTCTACGGGCATCTAAAAAGCCTGCCAGCGTAAAGAAAATCATTTTACCGCCGCTTTTTATGAGTACAGGGGCCTTCATGTTTTTCTTTCCAGTCTTTCGCGTAGAGTGGGGGCAAGTTGCAGAGGCTGTTTTAGTAGGTGTGATCTTTTCGGTTTTTCTGATCCGCACCTCAAAATTTGAAGTAAGGGAAGATAACATCTATTTAAAGCCTTCAAAAGCATTTGTAGTTATTTTATTTGGGTTACTGATTTTACGTATCATCCTTAAGTTAATTATAGGTCAGACTATAGCTTTTGGGGAAATGAGCGGTATGTTTTTTCTGCTTGCTTTTGGAATGATCGTTACATGGCGTCTGGCTATGTTAAGACAATACTTACAGTTAGAGAAAACGTTATAAGCAGCAAATGTGAAAGCCTCCTAGGAGGTTTTCTTCTTTTAGACTAAGCGAAATTAAAAAAGATCGTACCGTGTTTAGCGGTCCGATCTTTTTTATCGTTCAAACAAAGGTTGATAGGGGGTAATATCGATATCTTTTTCTTTTAGCTTCTTGATGAGAAATTTGTGATCCCGTTTAGGAGTCGCGAGAATATAGCCTTCTATGATTACATCCTGCGTAATTTTAGAGCATCTCTTTTCCAGGGCCACCTGCCCAATTCTGCCCGCAATCTTCTGTTTGGCTATATCACGGAAGAGCTCGGGCACAGGACTCACAAGTTCTTCAAGCAAGGCTTTTTGCTCGGTGTTCCACATGTGAATGGTTTGTTCAATATAATGTTCTTCCCAGTCGATCGTCGACTTACCATCTTCTTTCGGCATCCGTTTAAGGAATTTACGGAACATAAAAAAGCCGCCAATTCCCATGAGAACAACCATGATGACAATCCACCCGATAATAAATAGGGCAAAGCCACCTGACATACAATCACCTGTTTCGTTTTTTATGCTTATTCTTTCTACTACTCTAATTATAAAAGCATTGTCAAAGAAAGACAAGCAGTGATCTTGTGAGAAAACTTTCGCTATACTAATAATGGCGTCTAAATATTTTACATATTAATCGTTTTCATTTAAAATAGATGGTGCCTATTTGTGAACTTTCGCGAAAAAAGGAAGCAAATGTACAAATTTGGGGAATGGGGATGCTGATATACAGCTCACCATTTAATTTTGATGAGGGGGTAAAAGGAATATGGCTAACAGCGCATTTAATGCTCGCAAACAATTCGACTTAAATGGCAAAACGTACAACTACTACGACTTAAAAGCCTTAGAAGATGCGGGACATGGCAAGATTTCCCGTCTGCCTTTCTCCATTCGTATTCTGCTTGAGTCTCTGCTCCGTCAACATGATGGACGTGTGATTCAGGATAGTCACGTGGAGAGTCTAGCAAACTGGGGAACTAGTAAAGCAAAAGGGGAAGATGTTCCATTTAAACCTTCCCGTGTTATTTTACAGGACTTCACAGGGGTTCCGGCTGTTGTTGACCTTGCTTCACTTCGTAAGGCAATGGTTGATATGGGAGGAAGCCCAGATGAAATCAACCCAGAAGTACCGGTGGATCTAGTTATTGACCACTCTGTACAAGTTGATAAATATGGTACGGCTGATTCATTGAACATTAATATGGAATTAGAATTCGAACGAAATCAGGAGCGTTATGAGTTCCTTCACTGGGCTCAGAAGGCATTTAATAACTACCGTGCTGTTCCGCCTGCAACTGGAATCGTTCACCAAGTAAACTTAGAATACATTGCAAATGTCGTTCATGCGAAAGAGAACGATGAAGGCACTGTTGATACTTATCCAGATACACTTGTCGGTACAGACTCCCATACAACTATGATCAATGGTCTTGGTGTCCTAGGATGGGGTGTTGGTGGTATTGAAGCAGAAGCAGGAATGCTTGGCCAGCCATCTTACTTCCCTGCACCAGAAGTTATTGGAGTGAAGCTGAACGGCAGCTTCCCACAAGGTACTACTGCAACAGACTTAGCGCTCAAAGTTACACAGAAGCTGAGAGAACAGAATGTTGTTGGTAAATTCGTTGAATTCTTCGGACCTGGCTTGCAGGAAATGCCGCTTGCTGATCGTGCGACGATTTCAAACATGGCACCAGAATATGGGGCTACTTGTGGTTTCTTTCCAGTAGATGGCGAATCTCTAGAATATATGCGTTTGACAGGCCGCAGTGAAGAACAGATTGAGCTTGTTGAAAAGTATTGTAAAGAAAACAACCTCTGGTATGATCCATCTCAGGAAGATCCAGAATTTACATCGCTAGTGGAAATTGAATTAAGTGAGCTTGAACCTAACCTATCAGGTCCTAAGCGTCCGCAAGATTTAATCCCGCTTTCTCAAATGAAGGAATCATTTAACAAAGCAATTACTGGCCCAGCAGGTAACCATGGCTTTGGTCTAGATGAGTCTGAATTTGATAAAGAAGCTGAAGTGAAATTCGAAAACGGCAAGAAAGCTGTAATGAAGACAGGAGCACTGGCTATTGCAGCGATTACATCTTGTACAAACACTTCAAACCCGCACGTTATGCTAGGTGCTGGCTTAGTAGCTAAAAAGGCAACTGAAAAAGGTCTTGAAGTGCCTGAATATGTGAAAACTTCACTAGCACCAGGTTCTAAAGTTGTTACGCGCTACCTTGAAGATTCAGGGTTAATGCCTTACTTAAACCAATTAGGGTTTAACCTTGTAGGGTACGGTTGTACGACATGTATCGGTAACTCTGGTCCATTGCTTCCTGAAATTGAAAAGGCGATTGCCGATAGTGATCTGACGGCATCATCCGTTCTTTCAGGAAACCGTAACTTTGAAGGACGTATCCACCCGCTAGTCAAAGCAAACTATTTGGCTTCTCCGCCGCTAGTTGTTGCTTATGCCCTTGCCGGTACGGTTGATATCGATCTCAAGAAAGAAGCGCTAGGTACGGATAAAGATGGCGAACCTGTGTACTTTGATGATATCTGGCCTACACAAGAGGAGATCAAAGCTGAAATTTCTCGTGCAGTAACACCTGAAATTTTCCGTAAAGAGTATGAAAATGTCTTTAACTCTAACGAGAAGTGGAATGAAATCGATACAACAGACGAACCGCTTTACGACTGGGACGGAGAATCTACTTATATCCAGAACCCGCCTTTCTTTGAAGGGTTGTCCCGTGACCCAGAAACGGTTAAACCCCTTTCTGGTATGCGTGTAGTGGGTAAATTCGGCGATTCTGTTACAACCGACCATATTTCTCCAGCTGGTGCAATTCCAAAAGATATGCCTGCAGGAGAGTATTTACAGGAAAAGGATGTCTCACCGCGAAACTTTAACTCCTACGGTTCTCGTCGAGGTAACCATGAAGTAATGATGCGCGGAACATTTGCGAACATCCGTATTCGTAACCAATTAGCTCCTGGTACCGAAGGCGGGTTCACTACGTACTGGCCGACAGAAGAAGTAATGCCGATTTACACTGCAGCAATGAAATATAAAGAGGATCAAACACCTCTTGCTGTGATTGCTGGCGATGATTACGGCATGGGGAGCTCCCGTGACTGGGCCGCTAAAGGAACAGATCTTCTTGGCATTAAAACGGTTATAGCCCAAAGCTTTGAACGCATTCACCGTTCTAACCTTGTCATGATGGGCGTACTGCCATTGCAGTTTAAAGATGGAGATACGATCGATTCACTAGGATTAACAGGTCGCGAATCCATCGATGTTCAGATTGACGAATCTGTTAAGCCGCACGACTTAGTGAAAGTAACGGCTACGGATGAAGAGGGTAACAAGAAAGAATTTGAAGTTATTGCCCGTTTCGATAGTGAAGTAGAAGTAGATTACTATCGTCATGGCGGAATTCTTCAAATGGTACTACGAAATAAATTAAGCTAAATAGCTTCTAAAAAGGTCCGCTCGTACTTGAGCGGATCTTTTTTATGAAATATTTTCAAACAATAAGCATCAAAGCTTTACAAAGCACTGATATGGTTTATATTGTTATGTATGAGAAATCACTTTACCGACTGTATTATTATAATTTAGCCTATAACTATTTTGTTTCAATAGGCATGTCTGCTAATTCGCTATGATATGTATAAGTAGAAGCGTCCTTTCTATATATGATCAATACTTAAAGGATGGGTGATGAATGGGAAAACAAATCGGTGCGGGACTCTTTTTAATTGTATTACTAGGTGTGGTAGTTTTTAATATATTTACAGAAGAAGACAGGGATCCTGCTGCAGATGAGACTGCTGAGTATAATGTTTCAGGTGATCCTTCACAGGAAGGGACGGCCATCACGCCGCCGAACGCCCCTGACGGCCTTGAAGTGGGCGAAAAAGCTCCTGATTTCACGTTAAAGACGCTCGATGGAGAAACGTTGAGTTTATCTGATTTACGCGGCCAAAAAGTTATGTTGAACTTTTGGGCCACATGGTGTCCTCCATGCCGTGAAGAAATGCCAAGAATGGAAAAGTTCCATCAACAATATGGTGACGAAATTAAGATTGTTGCTGTAAATGCCACCGGATCTGAGAGCAGTATAAATAAAGTAGAAAAATATATCCAGGAAGGAGGCTACACTTTTTCAGTTGTCTTGGATAAAGAACTAAGTGTGAATAACGATTATCAAGCTATTGCCCTTCCGACTACGTACTTTATTGGAACAGATGGTGTTATTCAGCAGCCGCGTAAAGTAGGTCCGATGAGTTATGACTACATGGTAGAAATGATGAATACATTAAAATAGGAATATTTTGTTTAAATTATGGGAATCCTTTGTTCTTAAAGGAGAGATTCTCATGAGAAGAAAACACAAATTATCCTATAGCGAACAAGTTCAGGAAAATATTCGTTTAATTAAAGAAGACGAAAAGTTATTGGACCAAATCGAAGAAAGAATTGAACAGCGTCACCATAAACGTATAAAGCAGATCCCTTCATAATAGAGGGATCTGCTTTTTCTTATGAGTGTAATGGTCCTGGGCAAGTTAATCTACATTAAAGAACGGCTATGTTAAAATGAAGAACAGTGACAAATGGGATAAGGGAGCGTTATCTACTCGTTACCTTCTACTTTATATCTATTACATACTACCAGGAAGGGATGTGAAATCATGGATGAATCCACCCTTAGACATTGGGCCAGTCTGGATACAGTACCTCCCATAACAGAAATTGAAGCATTAAAGCTGATGGATGATCAGACTGAACTCGATCAGGACATTAAAGTACGCCTTTACATCGTGCTTGCATACTATCGCATGCAGCGTCACCAAGATAAGGATCCACTTGCTGATCAGTTTATTGAGGAGGCTCGGGTCATGCAGCCTGATAACTCCTTAGTTCGTGATCTATACGAATCCATTCAGTTGTTAAGAGCTTATCGTATTTTGAAAGACACGCCCTATGAACAATGGCTGCTTCACGAAACAGACCACGATTCTACTAAAGGGAAAAAAGCCCGAGTTATGTACAATGATGTGGATGCGGTCCAACAACAATGGGATGAGGGGCTCGTTGCTAAAACTCTTATTGATGCAACTAGTCACAGACTCAAACTTTATCAGGAAGTATATGAGCACCTTTCATCTTTAAAGGCTATTCTAGCCGAGGCACTCGATTCCATTGAACATCGCCGTATCCATATCCCGGTAAAACAAGTGAATGAAAAGGCGAGAAAGCTTACTGAATATGAGGAGGAACTGTATCAACGATTGCCGTCATTTTTAACGGTATCCGTCGATGTCAATCCAATTGAATCGCTTGAGAGTATGGTAGGGTTACAAGACGTAAAAAAATATATGACGAGATACTATCAATTTTTAAAATATCAGCAGCAGCGTAGAAATTTTGGTTTTTCTATGGTGGATGACCCTGGTCTTCACATGATTATTACAGGGAATCCCGGCACAGGAAAAACTACGATAGCCCGCTTGCTGGCGAATATCTATTACGATTTGGGTATTCTTGATACGAGAGATGTAGTGGAGGTTAATCGTTCCCATCTCGTCGGTTCATACGTAGGTCAAAGTGAAGAAAACACGCTGAATTACGTTCAACAGGCAGTCGGCGGTGTGTTATTTATTGATGAAGCTTATAGTTTGAAGCGAGAGGGGCAAACGGGGAACGATTATGGTCAAGCTGTAATAGATACGCTTGTATCGGCAATGACGAGCAAGGAATATGGCGGGAAATTTGCTGTTATTCTAGCGGGATATCCTGAAGAAATGAGGCAGTTTCTCTGGTCCAACAAGGGTTTGCGCAGCAGGTTTCCTGAGCAGAATCATATTGAGCTCCCAAATTATCAAATGGACGAGCTCCTGGAAATTGCTGAATCAATCGCCCTGGAGAATGACTTCTTTTTTACCGAAAAGGCACTAAGACTATTTGAAACACTCATTGAAAAAGAGCGAGTGGATGAGTCATTCGGTAATGCGCGAACCGTGCGTAACCTTGTGTTAAAAACAATCTTCCAAAAAGGTGCCACCGAACAATTAGAGGATAAACACCATTGGCTGGATCATATGAGGATTCAAGAAAAAGATTTAAGCTTTGATGATAATCCAGACGAACTATCGACATCACCTATGGAGCGTCTGAAGTCACTGATTGGTTTAAGCAATGTAAAAGAAGAAGTGAAAAAGCTTTCAGCATTTGTCCACTCTCAACAAAAAAGAAAAGAACGCGGCTATCCAGTTGTACCGATCCAGCTCCATTCCGTGTTTTTTGGAAATCCAGGTACAGGGAAAACAACTGTTGCAGATATCTACGCACAAGTTTTAAAAGAATGCGGATTGTTAAAACGAGGACATGTCGTGGTCGCTTCAAGAAGTGATCTCGTTGCCGGCTATGTTGGTCAAACAGCCATCAAGACGAAGCGGAAAATTCGCGAAGCTTTAGGCGGTGTGCTTTTTATTGATGAAGCCTATGGATTATATAACGGCGGGCGTGATGATTTTGGCAAAGAAGCGATAGAAACGTTAGTAGACGAGATGACTCGTCATAATGAGAACCTTGTCGTTATATTAGCTGGCTACCAACAAGAGATGAAGCAATTGATTGCCAGTAATCCTGGGTTATCATCACGCTTTAAAAAATATTTATTATTTCCAGACTATGATCAACAGCAACTGCTGGACATGTTAATCTATCAAACTTCGCAGTATGGATATGATTTGTCCGAAGAAGTTGAACCATATTTATTAAATCAGTTTCAATCACATAAAATAGAAGGAAATGGTCGTTTTATCAATAATCTTGTCAATGAAGCAATTCAATATCAGGCCATCCGTTTAATGGAAGAAGAAAGCTGTGGCTGGAACACGCTCACACTAGATGATTTAACAAATGCATGGCACAACGTGCGAAGGGAGTAGTCATAAAAATGAAACAACAAAATAGGACTACAATAAAAGTTCGCTATCAGGAAACAGATATGATGGGGGTGGTGTACCACGCCAATTACTTAGTATGGTTTGAGATGGGACGAACAGCATTTATTGAAGATCTTGGTTTTAAATACCATGAAATTGAGCAGCAAGGGGTTTATTCTCCGGTAGTGGATGTGTCGATCCATTATCAAAAACCTGTCCGTTATGGTGATGATGTCCACGTGCTGACATGGGTAGAAGACTATGATGGACTTCGAATCACCTATGGGTATGAAGTGAGACACGACAGTGGAGAAGCAGCTGTAAAGGGTACAACTAAACATGTGATTGTTAAGCAGGACAGCTTCCGCCCAGTTTCTATACGCAGAAGCTTCCCCGAGTGGCACGAAGCCTATCTCCAAGCCATGGAGTCACAAGCGTAATGGCCTTTGGAGTAAAAAGACAGGAGTTGCAACAGTGGAAAAGGCAGGTCCAAAATGGTGAGATTGCTTTCTTAACTCATTACTGGATTGATGAAAGGTTTCCCGGTTGTGATACAGTAACGAAGGTTGGCTGTTCAGACCTCAATAAACTAATCGAGTGGGGCAAACAGTATAAACTGCAGAAAGAATGGATTCATCACGATCCTTCTTACCCGCATTTTGATCTATTTGGAGCTCGACAATATGCCATCTTAGCAAGTGAGAACCAATGGGAACAAATCAGGCGATTTTCGTTAGATAAAAAGTAAGACGCCGTCGCGTGACGGCGTCTATTATTTTTCATAATGAAAAGAAGGTTCATCCCATTTCTCATCTAATTGAACTTTTAATGAATGCTGATCAAAGTACCATTCGTCGTCTTTTTCAATGAAATAGTTAACATGGTTGACTTTCGCAGTGGCAAGAGGCTCTCTCATTTCATCTTCACGAATAGCCAATGAAAAGCCTGGCTGCAAACCACCCACTCCTCCATAGCGCACATAAAAGCGTATAGAAGTATCCTCATCGATATCTAATTCATCCTCATACCATTTGGCTGCATCTTCTGTTACGACTAAATTCATAAGTTCATCTCCTAATCTAAGCCTCGTATAATCTTGTCTATCCTTAAACCGAGTGAGATAAACATTCAGAATAGAACGCACGTCTTGACTTAACGTTCCGAGTCTTCTTTGCTGCGATGATTGTGGAGTGGAACTGGATCAAATCCTCCTTTATGAAAGGGGTGGCATTTTAGCAGACGCCGGATCGTCAAGTAAGTTCCTTTCAACAAACCAAATCGCCTCAGTGATTCAAGGCTGTATTCTGAACAAGTCGGTTGAAAACGGCAGGAAGGTGGTGTCAATGGGCTGATAAACTTACGGTAAAACGTAATGGGTCCAATTAGGATATACTTCATGACCTGTTACTTCGTTGTATTTTCCTGTTTTTTGTCATAACTTAACGTAGCAACGGCATCATGTAAATGAATAGATTCTTCATTGCGACAGCTTACCTCAAAAGCCTCCACAAAGCTATACTCATACAAATCAGCAGCAACAAGGCGGACAATATCTTCAACAAAGCGAGGATTCTCATAAGCCTGCTCTGTGACCATTTTCTCGTCAGGTCGTTTTAAAACGGGATGGATTCTTGCACTGGCATTGCTTTCAGCAGCTTCCAGTAAAGCAGCTTTCCAATCAGTTTGCTGTTCATCAAAGTCTTCAGTAAGCTTCACGCTCATTGATACATTGCCGCGCTGGTTATGAGCACTATACTCACTAATTTCTTTAGAGCAAGGACATAAAGTAGTAATTTTACCAGTCAGCTCAACTGTTACATCATAGCCTGTGGTTTGATCGTAGAGTACTTTGATTGTGGCATCGGCATGGTTCATTCCAGCTAAGTCAGAATAAGGACCTTTTCTTTCGAAAAACCATGGGAAAGACACCTCGACTTCTGCATCTTCCTGTTTCAAGCGCCCAGCCAGCTCTTTTGTAAACTTCTTCAATGTTTCAATATCAATGGCAAACCCTTCATTGTGGTACTTGTCGAGCTGCTCAGTAAAGCGGCTCATATTGGTTCCTTTGCTTCCTTGAGTGATCGAGGAGCCAAAGGTAAACGTTCCAATCGTCGTCTGGATTTGCGGTACGAGCTGACTCGGAATTTGAATGGGGTGTTTCACATTGGAAATGCCCACCATGTCGATGTTAAATAAGAAATCCTTTTTGGAGTTTTGTAGATCAACCATCTTCTCTTTTTGTTCAGGTTTCGTGCGGGGCCCTGGATCCACAGAGCCGAAAAGTTTATGTCGTTCCTTCTTTGAAGGGAGTTGTTTGTTTTTATTCAATTCAGTTTGATTCATAGCGATGACTCCTTTTTTGACCTTCGTTATACGTCAAAGTATACAATATGTAGCAATAATTATACAATTTATTGCTTTGTCAATGTGTGTTCATTTTACACTTTTCAGAAGAAAAAAGTCTACAACAGTTCACCTGTCATAGACTTCTTTCACATCCAAGTTATTTTTGGCTCTGTTTTGTTTATAATCCGCTTGATATTTGCCAAGTGGCGATAGATCACGAAGATTGTAAATAGTGCGATGAGAATCGTTAACCCATATTCCTGAAATAAAATAGACACGACCACTGAGACAATCCCGGTGATCATGGATGAAAGCGACACATACTTGCTAATATACAGGACGAGGAAAAAGGTTGCTAACATAATAATAAAAATAATTGGATTAATACCTAACACGACACCTCCAGAAGTGGCGACCGCTTTACCGCCTTTAAATCCTGCAAAGAGAGGATACGTATGGCCAATCACGGCAAATATTCCAATGATTAGAGTAATAACATCGGATCCCATAAAAAACGGCAAGGCTGTGGCGATCGTTCCTTTTAACATATCTGTACTGGTTACGAGCAACCCTGCTTTAATGCCTAATACCCGAAACGTATTAGTACCTCCAAGATTGCCGCTTCCGTGCTCGCGAATATCGATACCGTAGCCTATTTTACCTACAAGCAGACCTGAGGGTATTGATCCAAGCAAATAGGCTATGATGATGTAAATGGCGTACTCCATGCTGCACAACTCCTTAAGTCTTGAAAAATCGGGTAAGGGAGACTCCAGGGGTACATCCCTTTTTTATATAGTTTATCATTATATCTGGCGTGAAAGAACAACAAATTAACCGAGCCTGTAACCTGCTTTTATTTTCTTTACAACGTACATCCTTTATGATTAATCTAGAAAGGATCGTATGAATATGAATCGCAGGAAAAAAGTATGGCTTTGGGTTTTTGTTGGATGTTTGCTTCTGCTCGGCGCAATTATATGGTTATATCCATTCCCATCGAACGAAAAGATTGAGTTTTCTTCCTATGAACACCCGTTGTTTTATGAAGGAAAGTCGGAATTTCATGGGATGATGAAAGATGAGCGCCTTTACATACCTATTGAATATGTACGTCAGGCTTTGGATAAACCTGTCGTTTATGATCAGAACAGTAATTCTATCATCGTTACTACGGCAGAGAATGTTTATCAAATTAACATGGGCGAGCCTTTTTATATAAAGAATGATAGATTGATAGACCTTTTTTATCATCCTGTCCTCGAAACAGAGGGAAGTCGATGGATCGCTGCGGAATTTCTTCAAACTATATATGCTTTATCAATTAAAACGTATCCAAATGGTGCTGTCCATACCTTTTCGCAAGGGTTTGAAAAGAAAAAAGCAAAGGTTAAGTCAGACTCAGAAGAGTATGAGCTTAATGTCAGAAGTGAACCGACTGTAACGTCATCCTATTATACCAGTCTGCAAGGATTAGACAAGGTCACCGTTCTTAAAAAGAAGCAGGATTTCTATCTTATTGTGACTCCTTCCGGCTATACAGGGTATGTTCCCAAAAGTTCTCTCGAGATTAAAGGTACATTCACTGTACAAACCCAGAAAGAACGAGAAAAAAGAGAAGTGCCAGGTGAAGTCATCCAGCCTATTCATCTTGCCTGGGACGGGATTTATACCGAGCAAGCAAATCCAGACGAGCTCCCAAATCGACCTGGGATTACTGTGCTTTCTCCTACTTGGTTCACCCTTGTTAATGACAAAGGTGAGATTCACAGTCGTGCCTCAGCTTCCTATGTACAATCCGCCCATTCAAACGGAAATCAAGTATGGGCACTTTTTTCGAATGGCTTTGATCCTGAATTAACTTCTAAAGTATTGCCTACTTATCAGAAGAGGACAAAGATGATACATCAGCTATTACGATTCGCAGAAAAGTATAACCTGGATGGAATCAACCTGGATTTTGAAAATGTCTTTCAGGAAGACGGCAAATGGTTTACACAATTTGTGAGAGAACTTACACCTAGGGCCCATAATCAAGGGTTGGTTATCTCGGTAGATGTCTCATTTATTTCTAACAGTTCTCAGTGGTCGGAATTTTATGAGCGGGCTGAATTGGCGGAAGTTGCTGACTACTTAATCGTAATGGCTTACGACCAGCACTGGGCTACTTCGCCGCAAGCAGGCAGTGTAGCTAGTCTTCAATGGGTGGAGCAGAATTTGCAAGAATTGCTTGAGATTGTCCCGAAAGAACACCTTCTATTAGGGATTCCTTTATACACCCGGTTATGGGAGGAAAACAATGGGGAGGTAAGTTCTACTGCATTAACAATGGAAGAGGCCGAACGCTGGGTGGAAGATAAAGGATTAACACCTGAGTTAGCTGAGTCAACGGGCCAGGAATATGTGCAGACGACAATCGATGGTACGACCTATAAAATGTGGCTTGAAAATGAAATATCTTTAAAGAAACGGATAAATCTGATGGAAAAATACAAGTTAGCAGGAATTGCCTCATGGAGTATTTCCTTTGCTGATCGAGAGGCATGGGAATTTATAAATGAGCAACTATACGAAGAGTAAGGCTGATTCATATCGCGAAAATCCTCGAAATGTTTCAGTTTATGGAAATGTGGGAAGATATAGTTGATGTTTTATAAAGAAAAGAGGGGGAAGGTCATGATTACGTTTAAGGATGTGACGAAAACATATCCTGATGGCACCACAGCCATTAAATCTATCCAACTAGAAGTACAAGAAGGAGAATTATTAGTCCTAATTGGTCCAAGCGGATGTGGTAAAACAACGACGATGAAAATGGTCAATCGCTTAATAGAACCTACAGAAGGATCCATTCACATACATAATCAGGATATTAGGGAGTATAGTATTCATGAGCTCCGCTGGAATATTGGTTATGTACTGCAAGAGATTGCTCTGTTTCCGCATATGACGATTGAGGAGAATATTTCCGTCGTTCCTGAAATGAAGAAATGGAAGAAGAAAGATTTATCAGGTCGAATAGATGAGTTGCTTAATATGGTAGGCTTAGATCCTGCTATTTATCGAAAACGTAAACCGAGTGAACTTTCCGGTGGACAACAGCAGCGCGTCGGCGTGTTACGTGCTCTAGCAGCGGATCCTGACATCATTTTGATGGACGAGCCGTTTAGTGCGCTCGATCCGATCAGCAGGGAACAGCTGCAGAAAGACATAAGACAATTGCAGCAGGAGATTAAGAAAACAATTATTTTTGTCACCCATGATATCGACGAAGCAATGGCGATCGGGGATCGTGTTTGTTTAATGAAGGAAGGCGAGATCGTTCAGCTTGACCAGCCTCAGAACTTAATTTTACACCCTGCTAACTCCTTTGTTGAGAACTTTATAGGTGAGAAAAAGTCCCCCTGGCAAACGGCTGTTGATGTCATCATGGATCAAACAGAGCCGCAGGTTTATACTGCAGACGACATTGCTGCGGGAAATATTCCGCAAGAAGGAACCTTTGCCATAAAGTCTGACAATGGCCAGTTTACGTTTGGGCTCCATAATGGAGAAAAGGTAGATCTGCCATCGCTAAGCCACGATATGTCGCTGCGCGAGGCAACCCAAGTTTTTGAAGATGTAGATTACCCGCTTCTCCCTGTAGTTCAAAACGGAAAGTTAATTGGAACACTCTCCTATAAAGATATAGTGCGTCACCTAAAGCAGCAAACAAAGACAGATAACGGGGTGATCCGCACATGAATACATTTATCGAAGTGTTCCAGCAAAGACAAGATGTTTTCTTTGATAAAATTTGGGAGCATTTGCAGATTTCCATTATTGCCCTTGTCATTGCTACTTTAATTTCGGTCCCGCTTGGCCTGTTGTTAACAAGAAATCAACGTGTTGCCGAGCCAATTATAGGGGTAACAGCTATCATGCAGACAATACCGAGCCTGGCTGTGCTCGCTTTTCTTATTCCATTTTTCGGAATAGGTAAAACACCTGCTATCATTGCTTTGACAGCATATGGCCTGTTACCAATCTTAAGAAATACGTACACCGGTATTAAAGAGGTTAGTCCAGCCTTGAAAGAAGCCGCTACAGGGATGGGAATGAGTTCGTTTAGACGGCTGTCAAAAGTTGAACTTCCGTTAGCTATGCCGGTAATTATGGCCGGAATTCGGACATCAATGGTATTAATTGTCGGGACAACGACGATCGCGGCGCTCATCGGTGCTGGAGGATTAGGGGATTTGATTCTGCTCGGTCTTGACCGCGGCGGTGATATCAACTTAATTTTATTAGGAGCGATTCCAGCAGCGTTACTTGCTATCATATTGGATTTGATTCTGCGTTTATTTGAACGAACATCCGCGAAGTCAGGCTTCAGGTCGCTTGTAAGTCTGCTTGTGATTGCAGCGTTAATTGCCGTTGGTCCTTTAGCCTTTGGCGGTAAAGTACAGAACGACCTTGTCATCGGTGGAAAGATCGGTTCTGAACCTGCTATCTTAGCTAATATGTATAAATTATTAATTGAAGAAGAGACAGATTTAAATGTTGGGTTACAGACGAATTTAGGGAAAACGAATTTGGTCTTTAGTGCCTTGCAAGAAGGAAGTATTGATATTTATCCTGAATTTACCGGAACAGCGCTTGTTACTTTGTTAGGACAACAAGCACAAAGTAATGAACCTAATGAAGTCTATCAGCAGGCTAAGCAGGGAATGGCTGAAGAATTTAACATGGCTTATTTGAAACCCATGCAATTTAATAACACCTATGCAGTCGCTACAACTCAGGAATTGGCTGAACGTTATAACCTTGAAACTATAGGTGATCTTAAACGTATTGAAGAGCAGATCAGCGCTGGCTTTACTCTCGAATTTAAGGATAGAGAGGATGGTTATCAAGGAATGAAGGAAGTTTATAACCTTAATTTTGGAGAAGTGATTACGATGGATCCAGGGTTAAGACAGGGAGCCATTTCCAGCGGAGAAGTAGACATTATCGATGCTTATGCTACAGCAGGATATATGATCGAGCTAAACTTAAAGGTCTTAGATGATCCTAAGCATTTATTCCCGCCATATCAAGGTGCTCCTTTAATGAGGCAGGAAACTCTCGATCAATATCCACAGCTTGCTGATGTTTTGAATCAGTTAGCTGGCAAGATTACCGGTGATCAGATGCGCCAAATGAACTATGAAGTAAGCTTTGAAGATCGTGACCCGGAAAAAGTGGCACGTGAATACCTTATCAGTGAAGGACTGTTGGAAGAATAAGGAGGGTCAATCATGGTTACAAATCCAGATCAAGAACAGATTCGAAACCTGTTGCAGGAGTCCAAAACGATCGCAGTTGTTGGATTATCAGATAAAGCCCACCGCACGTCTTATCAGGTTAGTGAAGCCATGCAGCGTGCTGGGTATAAGATCATACCCGTGAATCCTACTATAGAGAATTCTCTAGGGGAAAAAGCCTACCAGCAACTAAGTGATGTAGAAGAACCAATTGATATTGTCAATGTGTTCAGAAGATCTGAATTCCTTCCAGGGATTGCAAAGGAAGCAGCTCAAATGGATATTAAAGCTTTATGGGCTCAACAAGGGGTTATTCATCAGGAAGCTTATGAAATCCTTGAAGATCATCATGGCATGGTCATCATGGATATGTGTATTAAAGTAGCTCATTCAATTTTAGCCGGCAAATGAAAATTTTTAGGAAAATCCCTGCTGTAGCAGGGATTTTTTGCGCGATTTTTGATAAATTTATTTGCGTCTTAGAATAAAACCGCTACAATATAACAAGTGATGTATTTATAAAGGTGTGCAAAAAGTTCTTGTGACGGTACAAAACGTAACGTTCTAAGAAGACCTTTTCATACGGCAGCTTGTTGAACTTGATGCATATAGCGTTTACACATGAGAACATTTGTTCTATTATAGATTTAGATTGTGTCGTTTTTAGAAAGGAGCCGATGGGAAATTGTCGAAGCAAAATCAAACTTATTCAGATGATTCCATACAAGTATTAGAAGGGTTGGAGGCTGTCCGGAAGCGGCCGGGGATGTACATTGGGTCAACGGATCAGCGGGGTCTTCACCATTTAGTTTTTGAAATCGTAGACAATGCTGTGGATGAAGCTTTAGCTGGGTTCGGTCAGCAAATGTCCGTCGTTCTTCATAAAGACGGGAGCGTGTCGGTTAAAGATGAAGCTCGTGGTATGCCTACTGGTATGCACAAGACGGGGAAACCTACACCTGAGGTTATTCTGACTGTACTGCACGCAGGCGGCAAGTTTGGTCAAGCTGGATATAAATCAAGCGGAGGCTTACACGGTGTCGGTGCTTCCGTTGTAAATGCTTTATCGCAATGGCTGGAAGTGTCTATTTGCCGTGATGGAGAGAAGTATTATCAGCGATTTGAACGTGGCGGGATTCCTGTTACGACCCTTGAACATAAGGGGAAAACACGAAAAACAGGTACGACCATTCGGTTTAAGCCGGATGAAACGATTTTTTCGGTGAAGAAATTTAACTTTGAAACCCTCTCCGAACGCCTGCGGGAAGCGGCTTTTTTGTTAAAAGGCTTTCGGATTAATTTAGAGGATGAACGTGAAGGGATAAAAGAGTCCTATCAATATGATGATGGGATCGAATCGTTTGTAGCTTATTTGAACGAAGAAAAAGATACACTTCATCCGATTGTTTCTTTTGAAGGAAAACATTCAGAGATTGAAGTGGACTTTGCTTTTCAATTCAATGATGGTTTTGCCGAAAGTATTCTTTCCTTTGTCAATAATGTCCGCACAAAGGATGGCGGTACACACGAATCAGGTTCGAAATCTGCGATCACTCGTGTATTTAATGACTACGCGAGAAGGGCCCAGCTGTTGAAAGAGAAGGATAAAAATTTAGAAGGAAACGATATACGTGAAGGATTCACAGCTATCATATCGGTTAGAATTCCTGAAGCCCTCCTCCAGTTTGAAGGCCAGACAAAGAGTAAGCTGGGGACATCAGAAGCCCGGTCTTCCGTAGATGCAGTTGTTGCAGAGCAGCTTTCATACTTTCTAGAGGAAAATCCAGATGTTGCTTCGATGCTTATTAAAAAAGCGATCAGGGCTAAAGAGGCCAGAGAAGCAGCAAGAAAAGCAAGGGAAGATGCGAGATCAGGGAAGAAACGGAAGCGAAAAGATGCTTTGTTAAGTGGCAAGCTGACTCCTGCCCAATCCAAAAATGCAGCGAAAAATGAATTATACCTCGTTGAGGGTGATTCGGCCGGTGGGTCAGCGAAGCAAGGCCGGGACCGTAAATTCCAAGCGGTACTCCCGTTACGAGGTAAGGTTATCAATACAGAAAAAGCTAAGATCGCGGATATTTTTAAAAATGAAGAAATCTCAACGATTATTAATACCATCGGCGCTGGTGTCGGCGGTGATTTTACGTTAGAGGATTGTAATTATGATAAAATTGTCATTATGACAGATGCAGATACGGATGGTGCCCATATCCAGGTGCTGTTATTAACTTTCTTTTACCGGTATATGCGTCCTTTAGTAGAAGCGGGTAAGATATTTATTGCTCTTCCGCCTCTATTCAAGGTGTCAAAAGGGAAAGGGAAGAAAGAAAAAACCGAATATGCCTGGGATGAGAGCGGCATGCAGAAGCTGATGAAAGAGTTTAAAAATGGTTATACGATTCAACGATATAAAGGTTTAGGTGAGATGAACGCTGGTCAGCTGTGGGAAACGACGATGAATCCGGAAACGAGAACATTGATTCGAGTTACGATCGATGATCTCGCTCGGGTAGAGCGTCGGGTCACAACGCTGATGGGGGATAAGGTAGAACCTCGCCGTAAATGGATTGAATCCCACGTTGCTTTTGGTCTAGAAGACGAAGCAAACATTCTAGAAAACGATAAAATCCAGACATAAAAGGGGGATTTTCTGTTGGCTGAGGCAGAAAAATTTTTAGATTTACCATTAGAAGAAGTATTAGGCGACCGTTTTGGACGCTACAGTAAGTATATTATTCAAGAACGCGCACTTCCTGATGCCCGCGATGGATTAAAGCCGGTTCAACGCCGAATTTTATACGCGATGCACCAAGAAAAGAATACACATGATAAGGCTTATCGGAAGTCAGCAAAAACCGTCGGTACAGTAATCGGGAACTATCATCCGCACGGAGACTCATCTGTTTATGAGGCAATGGTTCGTCTGAGTCAGGAATGGAAAGTGCGTAAATCGTTAATTGAAATGCATGGGAATAACGGAAGCGTGGATGGAGATCCACCCGCTGCCATGCGTTACACGGAGGCAAGGTTATCAAGTATATCTTCAGAACTACTTAGAGATATTGAAAAAGACACGGTGGAACACATCCCAAACTTCGATGATACCATTCAAGAGCCGACTGTATTACCGGCTAAGTTTCCTAATTTGCTTGTCAACGGTTCTACAGGTATCTCGGCCGGTTACGCCACTGAAATCCCACCCCATAACCTTGGGGAAGTTATTGATGCTGTGATCATGAAGATTGATAGACCTGATGCTGGTTTGGATGCGTTAATGACAAAGCTAAAGGGACCTGATTTTCCTACGGGTGGAACCATTCAAGGGATCGAAGGCTTAAGGAAAGCTTACGAGACTGGAAAGGGAAAAATTGTCCTGCGTGGCCGTGCAGCTATCCAGACTGTGCGCGGTGGCCGTGAGCAAATTGTTATTGATGAAATCCCTTATGAAGTAAATAAAGCTACGCTAGTGAAGAGGATGGATGAGCTTCGCATTGATCGAAAAGTAGAAGGTATTTCTGAAGTGCGTGATGAAACAGATCGTACAGGTATGAGAATCGTTATTGAGCTTAAGAAAGATGCCAACAGTGAAGGGGTTCTCAATTACCTGTATAAGCATACAGATTTGCAAATCACCTACAATTTTAATATGGTAGCTATTCATGATCGCACACCTAAATTGATGAGCTTACCGCTGATGTTAGATGCTTACATTCAGCATCAGCGCGAAGTCGTGACACGTCAATCTTTGTATGATTTGAATAAGGCAAAGCGACGCGCCCATATAGTGGAAGGCCTCATCAAAGCAATTTCGATTCTGGATGACGTCATTGCCACGATTCGAAGTTCAAATGACAAACAAGATGCGAAAAAGCGATTGATGGCAGCCTATGATTTTACAGAAGAACAAGCTGAAGCTATCGTAACTTTGCAGCTTTACCGCTTAACGAATACAGACATAACAGAACTGCAAAAAGAAGCGGAGGAGCTTCGAAACCAAATCAGTTATTTAGAGAAATTGTTAGCGAGTGAACATGAACTTTTTAAAGTAATCAAAGCAGACCTGCGAGCTATGAAGAAACAGTATAATGATAACCGCTTGACACAAATTGAAGAAAAGATACAAGAATTGAAGGTTGATCTTGAGGTAACTGTAGCAAGTGAAGATGTACTTGTTTCTGTTACAAAAGACGGCTATATTAAGCGGACAAGCTTACGATCTTATGCTGCCTCAAACGGCAAAGACTTTGCTATTAAGGATGGAGATCATATACTCAGATTGTCTGAAGTTAACACGACAGATAATTTGCTGCTGTTTACAAATCTCGGGAAATATTTATTTATACCTGTGCACAAGCTTCCAGACATTCGCTGGAAGGATCTCGGACAGCATATCGCGAATCTCGTTTCGATTGAGAAAGAAGAATATATTGTAGAGGCACTGCCAATCAGGGAATTTAAAGAAAGCGAATACTTGATCTTCTTTACTAAAAATGGAATGGTCAAGAAGAGTGAGCTAAGTTTATATCAAGCCCAGCGTCATTCCAAGCCATTGGTTGCCGTTAACTTAAAAGGAGCAGATGAAGTTGTAGATGTTCATGTCACTTCAGGGGATGCTCATTTGTTCATCGCTTCAAACAAGGCCTATGGACTCTGGTACCATGAGGAAGAAGTAAACGCAGTCGGACAGCGGGCAGCAGGTGTGAAAGCGATTCAGCTTAAAGAAGGCGAACACGTAGTTTCTGGACAAGCGTTTGACGCTGCGCAAGACCCGTCTGTCGTCATCACCACCCATCGAGCTGCAGTCAAACGAATGCGACTGAAGGAATTTGAGCAAACCACAAGAGCAAAACGTGGCGTCATCATGTTAAGGGAGCTTAAAAAAAATCCGCATCGACTTATCGATTTACATGTCGTTTCAGCTCAGGATAAACTCGTTATAAAAACAGAAAATGAAATATTGGTTACAGTAAATCCTATGGACTTTAAGGCCAATGATCGTTACAGCAATGGATCGTATGTGTTAGACACGGAACAAAACGGTCAAGTAACAGAGGCCTGGATTCAGCCAGAATATGAAAGTCCTTTTGCTACTGAAGACGAAAAGTAGCGGCCAGCCCTTCTCTAGCGGAGAAGGGTTTTTTATATTTCCGGATTTTTGAAGTTTTTATAATATTGTTTTTTCTGAAAAATATGATAAACTGAATGTATATTCACAAATGAGGGGATGGTGTATGGCTAAATTACGGGATACAATCATAGAAACGTCTCTCATTTTATTTGAGCAAAATGGCTTCCATGGTGTAACAGTCAATCAAATTGTAAACGCGTCCCTTACGTCAAAGGGAGGATTTTATCACCATTTCAAGTCTAAGGACGAACTTCTTTTTGTTATCCATGACACTTTTATTACATACGTTCTGAAAGAAGCAAAAGCAGCCAACCAAACACATGCTTCACCTGTTGACAAGATACAATCGATCGTTCGGGCTTTCGTAAAAGTATTTGACTTATATAAGCCGCATATTTCTGTTTTTTATCAGGAAAATCTTTATTTAAAGCCGAAATATGAAGATCAAATCAAGCAGAAGCGCGATCAATTTAAGCAAATGGTGCTGCGGGTGATAGAAGAAGGACAGCAGCTCGGTTATTTTCGTAAAGAATTACCAGCGATTATTACCAGCATGGCAATTTTAGGAATGGTGAACTGGATTTACAAGTGGTATAAGGAAGATGGTGATTACAGCATTGAGCAGATTGCCGATGTTTATGTGGATATAATTCTTCACGCATTGCTGCCTGCTGCAGAGGAGGAAGAGTATCGACAAACCATGTTACAAGTTCCTTTTTTTTACTCTATAAAGTAAACGCTTACAAGATTATTTTTTTGGCTAATACAGACCAACTGGTCGGTCTTTCACATTAAGGAGGAGCATTATGAATTTCGAATTAACGAAAGAACAAGAAATGACGAGGAAAATGGTCAGAGATTTCGCCGATGGGGTAATTCGTCCGCGAGCAATCGAAATTGATGTGAATGCAGAGTTTCCCAAGGACATTTTTGATGAAATGGGCAAACTCGGGCTGCTTGGTATTCCTTTCCCGGAGGAATATGGCGGATCCGGAGGGGATACTGTGTCATATGCCCTGGCTGTCGAGGAGATCGGCAAGGTCTGTGGCTCGACGGGACTAAGTTATGCAGCAGCTGTATCGCTAGGCGCGAGTCCGCTGTATTATTTCGGGACGGAACAACAAAAGCAACAATACTTAACGCCCCTGGCTAAAGGGGAAACACTTGGCTCCTTCGGCTTAACCGAACCTAACGCTGGATCTGATGCTGGGGGGACAAAAACACGTGCAGTTCTAGAAGGTGATCAGTATGTCATCAACGGAGAGAAATGCTGGATTACAAACGCTAAGTATGCGGACACCATTACAGTGACAGCTGTTTCCGGAAAAAGGGAAGACGGAAGAAATATTATTTCCGCTTTTATTATTCCGAGGGATACACCGGGCATGAAGATTTCCAGCCCCTATGAAAAGATGGGCGTTCGCGGCTCTAACACATGTGAAATTATTCTTGAAGATGTCAAAGTGCCGAAAGAAAATATTCTTGGGGACCCTCAGGGTGGTTTTAAACAATTTCTGCATACTCTTGACGGTGGGAGAATTTCCATTGCTGCCCTAGCAGTGGGAATTGCGCAAGCTTCACTAGATAAAGCACTAGCTTACGCAAAAGAAAGAAAACAGTTTGGAAAGCCAATTTCTGATTTTCAAGCCATTCAGTTTAAATTATCTGATATGGCAATGGAAGTGGAACTTGCTCGAAATATGGTGTTAAAGTCAGCCTGGCTTAAGGATCAAAAGAAATCGTTTACAAAAGAGTCGGCCTATGCCAAGCTATTTGCATCGGAAACAGCCTTCCGTTCTGCCAACCAGGCGATCCAAATTCACGGAGGATACGGGTATATGCGTGAGTATGAGGTGGAGAGATATTTAAGGGATGCCAAACTGCTTGAAATCGGGGAAGGTACATCTGAAATCCAACGCTTGGTTATTGCTCGTCAGTTAGGCTGTTAATATTTTTGAGGAGGTTATTCCATGTCGTCCCTTTTACAAATGACTGTAGGTGAAGTGGTAGAAAAACAGGCGGAAATGTATCCGGACTATGAAGCGATGGTATATCCGGAGTTAAATCTAAGGAAAACGTATCGGGAATTTAATGATATGGCAGATAACGCTGCTAAAGGTTTGATGGCTCTAGGAATAGAGAAAGGGGAACACCTGGCTATTTGGTCAGATAATAAACCTGAATGGCTCGTCACTCAATTTGCTACGGGAAAAATGGGTGCTGTACTTGTAACCGTGAATACAAATTATCGAGCTCAGGAACTCGAGTATCTGCTGAAACAGTCTGATGCCACTACGCTCATTCTGGCGGAAGAATTTAAAGGAACATCCTATGTCGATATTTTAAAAGAAATCTGTCCGGAACTGGATTCCTCCATAAAAGGTGATCTGCAGAGCGACCGGCTGCCATATTTGAAAAATATTATCGTGCTGGGTGATAAAGAGTATCCGGGTTGCTTTTCCTGGCAAGATATTATTGATATGGGCCGTTCTATCTCCTCCGAACAATTGGACAAGCGAAAGGAATCTTTATCCTATAAAGATGTTATTAATATGCAATATACTTCAGGAACGACGGGATTCCCTAAAGGGGTTATGCTCAGCCATTACAACATCGTCAATAATGGTAACCAAGTCGCTGATTCTATGAAACTTACAGAGAATGACCGGCTCTGTATTCCGGTTCCTTTCTTCCATTGTTTCGGCTGTGTTCTGGGCACAATGGCAGCTGTTTCAAAGGGTGCAACGATGGTAATTTTAGAACAGTTCAATGCAGAAAAGGTATTAAAAGCTGTCAAGGAAGAGCGTTGTACAGGGCTTCATGGAGTGCCGACTATGTTCATTGCTGAATTAAATGATCCTAGTTTTGAAAAGTACCAACCCGACACGTTGAGAACTGGGATTATGGCAGGGTCCACATGTCCGATGGAAGTTATGAAAAACGTAATGAATAAAATGGGTGCAGAAGAAATCACCATTGCATACGGGCAGACAGAATCATCGCCTGTCATTACTCAGACACGGACGGACGATTCGGTTGAACGCAAAGTAGGTACAGTCGGGCGAGTTCATCCAAATGTGGAGATAAAAGTAGTCGACCCAGCTACTGGGGAGGAAATGGAGCAAGGAATACCTGGAGAATTGTGTACGCGAGGGTACCTAGTGATGGAAGGGTATTACAAAAATGAGGAAGCAACTGCTGCAGCAATCGATCAGGATGGCTGGCTTCATACGGGGGATATTGCCGTGATGGATGCGGAAGGTTACGTGCAAATCACCGGCAGAATGAAAGATATGATCATTCGTGGTGGTGAAAATATCTACCCACGTGAAATAGAAGAGTTTTTATATCAGTATCCAGATGTTCTTGATGTTCAGGTCATTGGCGTTCCTGATCAAAAGTATGGTGAGGAAATCATGGCGTTTATCATTACGAAAGACGGGGCTGAAACGAGCGAACAGGACATCCGGACATTCTGCGATGGACAAATTTCAAAACATAAAATTCCAAAATATATCCGGTTTACAGATGAATACCCGATGACAGCCAGTGGCAAAATTCAAAAGTTCAAGCTGAGAGAAGATGCACTGGATTTTATTAATTCTCATTCATAGGAGGGATTGCTTTGTTTTCTAAAGTATTAATTGCAAACCGCGGTGAAATTGCATCAAGAGTGATCCGCACTTGTGCCAGGTTAAATATTAAAACGGTAGCCGTTTACTCGGAAGCTGATCAGCATGCACCCTATGTGGAAGAAGCAGATGAGAGCTATTTAATTGGCAAACCGCGTGTGAATGAATCATATTTGAACGCCGATAAAATAATACAGGTTGCTCAAAAATCAGGAGCAGAAGCCATTCATCCTGGTTATGGGCTGTTAAGTGAAAATGCTGATTTTGCTAGAAAAGTTCGTGAAGCCGGAATCACGTTCATCGGGCCTTCCGCTGATGTGATGGCAAAAATGGGCGATAAAATTGCGGCTCGAAACGAAATGAAGCAAGCAAGGGTTCCGATTGTACCTGGTACAGAAGAAGCTGTAGCTGATGTAGAAGCAGCCAAGGCCATCGCTAAAGATTTTGGCTATCCGCTTATGCTTAAAGCTGCCGCTGGCGGGGGTGGAATCGGGATGCAGGCTGTTAAGAACGACCAGGAGCTCGAAAAGGCCTTTGAAGGCAACCAAAAGCGTGCTGAAACATTTTTCGGAAATGGCAAAATGTTTATGGAAAAGCAGATTATCGATCCAAGGCATATCGAAATTCAAGTGTTAGCTGACGAGTTCGGAAATGCTGTGCACTTATTTGAGCGGGAATGTTCCATTCAACGCCGCCATCAAAAAGTTGTCGAAGAGGCTCCTTCCCCATTTTTATCAGAAAAAACAAGACAGCAGATGGGGGAAAGCGCGCTTAAAGCTGTTCACTCTCTCGGTTACGCCAATGCAGGTACGATTGAATTTCTAGTGGATAAAGAGGAGAATTATTATTTTCTAGAAATGAACACACGCCTTCAGGTAGAGCATCCCGTAACGGAAGAAATCACGGGACTTGACCTTGTAGAACAGCAGCTGCGGATTGCTGCGGGAGAGAAGCTGGCAATAACACAGGACGACCTCTCGATCCAGGGTCATGCGATTGAAGTACGCATTTATGCTGAGGATTCGAATACGTTCTTTCCATCCCCAGGACAAATAACAAACTTAGTATTACCGCAAGGAGAAGGGATTCGTCATGAATTAGCTGTCCATGGCGATTCACAGGTCACTCCTTTTTATGACCCTATGATTGCGAAGCTTGTCGTCAGCGGGGCCTCTCGTGATGAAGCGATCGGTCGGCTGACCAAAGCGCTTCATCAATATGAAGTGCAGGGGATCAAAAATAATGTCATGATGCTAAAACGTATCATTACACATGAGAAATTCAAACAGGGTGACACGAAGACATCATTTATTGAAAACTACTATTTACCAACTCTCACAAATCACTAAGGAGGATGAACAATGAACGAAGTAAAAGCATCTATGGCAGGCAGTGTTTGGAAGATCGTAGCTCAAGCAGGAGATCAAGTGAAGAATGGGGAGGACATCGCGATTTTAGAATCGATGAAAATGGAAATCCCAATTCCTTCGGAGGCTGATGGAACTGTAAAAGAATTGAAGGTATCAGAAGGCGATTTTGTTAATGAAGGCGACGTTATTGCCATTATTGAATAAATAGGAGCGGGTAAGATGTTCAAGCGGCCGGAAAAAGTCACCATTAAAGAAGTTGGCCCTCGTGACGGGCTGCAAAACGAAAAGACGAGTATCGCCACGGAAGACAAAATTGAATGGATTAATCAATTATCGGAAGCGGGCTATGACTATATAGAGATTAGTTCATTTGTTCATCCGAAGTGGATCCCTCAACTGAAAGATGCAAGAGAAGTTGCCAAAGGTATTACCCGAAAAAAAGGAATTACTTATGCAGCACTGGTACCGAATATGAAAGGTCTTGAAGCAGCGCTTGAAACCAATGTAGATGAAGTATCTGTATTCATGTCCGCAAGTGAATCTCATAACAAAAACAATATTAACAAAACCATTGAAGAAACATATCCAGTACTTGAAGAAGTAGTTAAAGAAGCAAAGGCAAGTAACAAACGAGTACGGGGATATGTTTCAACAGTGTTCGGATGCCCATATGAAGGGGATATTCCACCAAGTCAGGTGTTGAGTGTATCCAACAGGCTGTTTGACATGGGAATTGATGAGCTGTCGCTCGGAGATACGATTGGTGTAGCGAATCCGCATCAAGTTGATGAGACCCTGCAATTTTTAAAAGGGAAACTTGATTTTTCTAAACTGGCCATGCATTTTCATAACACACAGGGAATGGCTTTAGCCAACGTCTTAGTTTCCTTACAGCATGACATTAAAATATTTGACGGTTCCTTAGGTGGTCTTGGCGGCTGTCCTTATGCCAAAGGAGCTTCCGGAAATTTAGCTACGGATGATTTAGTTCACATGCTTGAATCGATGGGTATTGAAACAGGTATTGCTCAAGGGAAGCTGCTGGAGGCGGCCAGCTTTATTCAAGACAAACTTGGCAAGTCTCTGCCGAGTCACCAAATGCATGTGCACAAATGAATTCAGTAACGGAGGTGTATGTCATTGAGTCCATTAGTTACTCTTGAAATCACGGATGAACGAATTGGGTACCTTACCTTAAATAGACCTGAGGCCGCGAATAGTCTGTCTACTGCTTTATTAGATGAACTCACAAGCGTACTTGCAGAGGTAAACCACTCTGACGCCAATGTACTCATTGTAACAGGAAGCGGTGAAAAAGCCTTCTGTGCAGGAGCTGACTTAAAGGAAAGGGCCGGGATGTCACAAGATGAAGTCGTTCAAACAGTGGAGAAAATTGGGGATGCGATCCGTAAGCTGGAACAGATCGAGATCCCAACCATTGCTATGATCAATGGCGCAGCATATGGAGGAGGACTTGAACTTGCTCTTGCCTGTGACCTTAGAGTGTTGACTTCTAATGCCAAGGTAGGGCTGACCGAAACGTCGTTAGCGATCATTCCAGGAGCGGGCGGCACGCAGCGATTGACACGTTTAATCGGCTTAGGGAAAGCAAAAGAAATGATCTTTACTGCAAAGCCGATCCAGGCTGATAAAGCTCTGACGATTGGTTTAGTTGAAGGCGTTTATACAACTAGTGAGCTAAAAGCTGAAACCCATGCACTTGCTGCGCAAATCGCTAAAAACGGTCCAATTGCGTTAAAACAGTCAAAGAAAGCGATCCAACATGGCAGTCAAACGGACTTGGCTACAGGTCTTGAAATCGAGCGAATGTGTTACAAGCGAACCATTCCGACAGAGGACAGGATCGAAGGATTGCAAGCTTTTAAAGAGAAGCGAAAACCTGAATACACAGGTAAATAAACGATAAGGCGGTGGACGAGATGAACGAAACATTAGAACATATGAACGAAAAAGTATCTTCAGGCGGTTCGCCAAAATATCACGAAAAAAATCAAGAAAAAGGCAAGATGTTTGTTCGGGAGCGTCTGAGTCAATTATTTGATGATGATTTAAACATTGAGGATGCCTTTTTTGCAAACTGTATGGATGGTTCTCTTCCAGCAGATGGTGTTGTGACAGGGATTGGTAAAGTCAACGGGGAACAAGTTTGTGTGATGGCTAATGATTCTACTGTAAAGGCGGGTTCCTGGGGTGCTCGTACTGTAGAGAAGATTATCCGTATTCAGGAGACGGCGATGAAGCTAGAGATCCCGATGCTTTATTTAGTGGATTCAGCTGGAGCGAGAATAACTGATCAGGTTGAAATGTTTCCTAACCGCAGAGGAGCAGGACGTATTTTCCATAACCAAATTAAATTATCCGGGCGTGTCCCGCAAATTTGCTTGCTATTTGGTCCATCAGCCGCAGGAGGAGCCTACATACCTGCATTTTGTGACATTGTAGTGATGGTGGATGGTAATGCCTCGATGTACTTAGGGTCACCTCGAATGGCTGAGAAAGTGATTGGCGAGAAGGTGACACTTGAGGAGATGGGCGGTGCTAACATGCATTGTTCTGTTTCTGGTTGTGGAGATGTGCTGACTAAGGACGAACCGGAAGCGATTGCTTATGCAAGGAACTATTTATCCTATTTTCCTTCAAACTTCCGCCATCCAGCTAAACGACAAGAACCTGTTAGGCCCGCTTCATTAGAAAAAACGATTTCGGAAATCATCCCAGATAATCAAAATGCTCCCTTTAATATGTATGACCTTATCGACCGCTTAATTGACGAGGGATCATTTTGTGAAATTAAAAAGAAATTTGCTCCTGAAATCATTACAGGGTTATCGCGAATTGATGGCCGCACCGTAGGAATTATTGCCAATCAGCCGAGAGCGAAAGGCGGAGTATTATTCCCGGATTCTGCCGACAAATCGGCTAAGTTTATGCAGCTTTGTGACGCCTTTAATATTCCGCTGCTCTTCCTGGTAGATATTCCAGGGTTCATGATCGGAACGAAAGTAGAACGGGCAGGGATCATCCGACATGGTGCAAAAATGTTATCAGCGATGAGTGAAGCAACCGTTCCTAAGATCTCCGTAATTGTGCGGAAGGCCTATGGAGCAGGTCTTTACGCAATGGCTGGACCAGCCTTTGAACCAGATGCTTGTATAGCACTTCCATCTGCACAAATTGCGGTAATGGGACCAGAAGCAGCTGTTAATGCGGTTTATGCTAATAAAATTGCTGAACTTGATGAAGCAGATCGTCCTGCTTTCATTAAAGAAAAACATGAAGAATATAAAGAAAACATTGATATTTATCGGTTAGCGTCAGAATTAGTTGTAGATGATATTATTCAACCCGATCGCCTGAGGGATGACTTATCTTTACGGTTTGAAGCTTATTCCAACAAGAATGTTACATTTACTGAGCGTAAACATGGTGTGTATCCTGTATAAAAAAGTAAATCCACTACCTTTCAATAGGTAGTGGATTTTTTAATAGTTTTCTTTATTTGTTTATAAGATAATTCTGTCCGATCGAGCGAATTTCGTTTACGGCATCAGGGTTCTCGAGGGCACTCAAGTCTCCGGATGGTTCATTTAAATAAGCTGATTTAATGGCTCGTCTCATGACTTTAGCATTTCGTGTTTTAGGTAAATCCTGAACAGCAAATACTTTTTTAGGGGCAAGAGCTTTCCCAAGCTTATGAGCTAAATAATCTCTGAGTTCATCGATTAAAGCCGTTGTCTGTTCTTGTTTTAATACAACAAATGCTACAGCTTCTTCGCCTTTAACTTCATGAGGAACACCAATTACACCGGCCTCAATTACGGCGTCGTGGGATACAAGTACGGATTCGACTTCTGCAGGTCCTAAACGTTTTCCTGCTACGTTTAATACGTCATCGGACCGGCCGGTGATCGTATAGTATCCCTCTTCATCAACTGTTACCCAGTCTCCGTGAACCCAGGTGTCTTCAAATTTGCTCCAGTAGGACTGTTCGTATCGTTCATTATCTTTATAGAATCCTTTCGTCATACCGACCCACGGTTGTTTTAAAACGAGTTCGCCAACTTCATTGACTAGCGATTGTCCATTGTCGTCATACACATCCACGTCCATGCCAGGCAATGCTGCGTTGAATGTTACGGGCTGAATCGGCTTAACAAGAACATTTCCGAATATGCCTCCAGAAACTTCAGTTCCACCGGAGTAATTAAAAATAGGAACTCTGGAATGACCAACGTTTTTAAATAACCATTGCCACGGTTCAGGATTCCAAGGTTCTCCGGTTGAACCGATTAGTTTTAAGGACGATAAGTTATGTTTTTCTATCCAGTCAAGCCCATGCTTACTCATGGATCGAATCAGGGTTGGAGAAATACCAAGGTGTGTCACCTCGTAACGTTCAACCAACTCCCATAGTCGATCTGGCTGGGGATAGTCAGGCGTTCCTTCAAACATAACGATTGAAGCACCGTTCATTAAACCCCCATATACGAGGAATGGACCCATCATCCATCCCATATCGGTGTACCAAAAAAACGTATCCTCTGAAGTAACATCCATACATAACCCGGCATCAAAAGCAGATTTGATGGGGAAACCAGCATGTGTATGAAGAACCCCTTTTGGCTTGCCTGTGGTTCCGGATGTATAAATGAGCATATACGGATCATCTGCTGAGGTTGATTTCGTCTCATATGTTTTATTATGATCTTTCACTTGATTATAGGTTAGATCGCGCTTGTCCTTCCAAGTAACATTCTGCTGCGTACGTTCGACTACAATCACATGCTCGAGTGAATCACAAGCATCTGCAGCCATGTCAGCTTCATCTTTCATATTAATGGATTTACCTCTGCGGTAAAAACCATCGGCCGTAATTAATACTTTTGATTCAGCTGCCTGGATTCGTGTCGCAATCGCTTCAGATTTATAGCCGGAAAAGGTTGGGCAAAATATCGCGCCGATTTTCGAAACGGCCAGCATAGAAATCAGCGTCTCTGGAAGCATGGGTAAATAGATGGTCACAACATCGCCTTTTCCTAATCCTAGTTTATCTAACCCATTTGAAAACGCATTCACTTCTTCGTAGAGTTCAGCATAAGTAAATGAACGTTTCTCTCCATCATCGCCTTCCCAGTAAAGGGCGATCTCATGTTTCTTATCATCGTTTTGAGCCCACTTGTCAAGAGCGTTGTGAACCACATTCATCTTTCCGTTTACAAACCAATCAGGATATTTAATTCCAGAGGAAAGGTCGAGTGTTTTTGAGTACGGCTGATCCCATTCAATACCAAGCTCCGATACAGCTTGGTCCCAGAACCAGGCGATATTCTCAGTTGATTTTTTCTGAAAGGCATCATAATCTTCATAGCCGTGTTTCTTCATCCATTTGTACAGTCGTGTGTTCTGTTTCTGTTCATTTGTAGGAATCCATGCTGCTTCGTATGTAGACATATTAATCCTCCTAGTTTGATCCTAATTATCAGAAATATCCTAATTATAGTATAACTGAAAACGGTTCATAAATGAATGATACTTCATGTTATTTTGAAAAATATCGGCCGGGACGAGGATAGTTTTCGATCAACATGGTATAATTTTATTGTTTTGTCAGTCATTTAGTGATAAAGTCAAAATCGGATGAAAGTCGAAGGCGAATAACGAATATTTCCAAGTTGATTTGAAACATTTATTATTACCATCGATTTTAAAAGAATGTTATTCTATAAGTGAAATAGTTACTTGTAGATATGGAATTTAGGAGGTAGATTATGAGAATTATTGTAGCAGGGGGAGACGGGTTCTGTGGTTGGCCAACCGCATTGTACCTATCCAAACAAGGACATGATGTAACGATTGTCGATAACTTGGTACGCAGAAAGATTGATGATGAGTTGAAATCTAATTCTGTAACACCAATTGCCACATTAGAAGAACGAGTAGCAAAATGGAAAGAACTGACCGGAAAAGAGATTCAAACGTTTATCGGGGATCTCAATCATTACGATTTTCTTCGTGAAGTATTCCGCCAGACAAATCCTGATGCTTTCGTACATTTTGCTGAGCAGCGTTCAGCCCCATACTCTATGATTGACCGTGAACACGCCGTTTACACGCAGTCAAATAATGTAATCGGGAACCTAAACGTCCTTTATGCGATTAAAGAATTTGCTCCAGAATGTCACCTCATTAAGTTAGGAACAATGGGAGAGTATGGTACACCGAACATTGATATAGAAGAAGGATACATTGAAATCGAACACAAAGGACGGAAAGATTTGCTTCCTTATCCGAAGCAGCCTGGTTCGTTCTACCATTTATCCAAAGTACATGATAGCCATAATATCATGTTTGCTTGTAAAATCTGGGGTATCCGTGCAACTGACTTAAACCAAGGTGTTGTTTATGGATTACATACAGATGAAACGAAAATGGACCCTGCACTTGCGAACCGCGTCGATTATGATGGGGTATACGGAACAGCTTTAAATCGTTTTATTAATCAAGCTGCAATTGGTCATGATATTACGGTATATGGCAGCGGCGGACAAACACGTGCCTTTTTAAATATTGAAGATACCGTGCGTTGTGTGGAAATTGCTGCAGAGAATCCGGCAGACCAGGGCGAATTTCGTGTATTTAACCAATTTACAGAATGGTTCTCCGTTAATGATCTGGCTGAGAGAGTTCAGAAGATCGCTAAAGAAGAGGGACTTAACACGCAAGTTAAAAAGATTGAAAACCCTCGTATTGAAGCGGAAGAGCATTATTATAATGCAGTAAACACGAAGCTTCGTGATCTTGGTCTGGAACCGCATCTGCTTACAGATGATGTAATTCGCGATATTTTACAGGTGGCTGTGGATAATAAAGACCGTATTATTGAAGAGAATGTTTTACCATCTATAACTTGGAAGTAAGGAGTTAACTGCTTTGAAAATCGCCATCATAACAGAGACATTTTTGCCATCAACGGATGGAGTCGTAACAAGACTGAAGGAAGCAATCAAATATTTGCGCAAACAAGATCACGACGTTATTGTTATTGCTCCAGACCTGGGTGTAACAGAATATGAGGGTGCGATTGTCGAGGGCGTGAAGACGACGACAATGCCTTTTTATCGTTCGAAAAAGTTTTCAATGCCGCAAAAAAAAGTGAAGAGTCTCCTTCAAAAGCATAATCCTGATTTAGTTCACGTCGTCAATCCTGCGTTTGTTGGAGCTGCGGGGGTCTACTATGCCAGCAAGCTGAACTACCCTTTACTTGCTTCTTATCATACGCATGTGCCTAAGTATTTAAATTATTATCGACTATACCCATTTGTCCCGGCAGTATGGTGGTATTTTCGAAAGCTGCACAACTTCGCAGATTTGAATTTATGCACTTCGAAGGCAATTCAAGGTGAACTACACGAGAAAAACTTTCACAATGTCCATGTATGGGACAGGGGTGTTGCCATTGATCATTACCACCCCCATCACAAAAATGGAGCAATGCGGGAACGGCTTTCCGGCGGTGAAGCAAGCAACAAACTTCTTGTGTTCGTTGGAAGATTGGCACCGGAAAAGGAAATTGAAAAGATCAAACCACTTCTTGAAGAACGCGATGACTTGTCCCTTGCTATTGTAGGCGATGGTCCGAATAGAGAAACACTTGAGAAAACATTCGCGGGTACAAACACCGTTTTTACTGGTTTACTCCATGGTGATGAATTGGCTCAAGCTTTCGCTTCTTCTGATGCCTTAATATTTCCATCCGTGACGGAAACGCTTGGACTTGTGATATTAGAATCGATGGCGTCCGGATTGCCAGTCATTGCAGCGAAGAGCGGACCGACAATGGAACAGGTTGAAGATGGACGTACAGGGCTATTATTTGAAAATGAAAACACAGCTAGTATGATCGCAGCAGTCGATCGTTTAGAAGATGAACAGCTATATCAGTATTTGAGCGAGAACGCCAGAAAAGAAGCAGAAAAACACAGCTGGCAAAAACCAGCCAAGCAAATTCTCAACTATTATTATCAAACATTAGAGGTTTACCAGCAAAACCAGGCAAAACCAACAAAAAAATCAAAGGTTAAAGTCACAGAGTAAAGGCTCTGTGACTTTTTCTGTCTGATACATAAATACTCTCTCTTGAAACTTAGTAGCAACTCCGAAACCTTTGAAAAAACATCTACAATCATCATTGGACCCAAAGGTGAAAATACGATTTTAATTGTTCACAAACAATAACCACTCTAAAGAATTAACAAGAGTTTGTACAGATAGAAATATTATTGGTGAAGAGTATCTTTCCCTGCAGTATTATCATTCCATTTGTATGTGAACTCTTTGTGAAAAACCGCCCAATTGTTTGTAATAACATGAAGAATCAGTTACTTTAGGAGTGAATGACCACTCAGTCAAAATTTGAGTGTCATGTATAATGAAAACGTTGGAAATTTGAGAGGAGAATAAATAATGTCATCCATCAATGGAAAACAGGAAACAAATGATCAGTTATTCTCACCAGAGTTCAATCAAAATCCCTACCCAGCTTTCAACAAACTAAGACAAGAAGATCCTATTCATCAAACATTATTGCCAAACGGGAACTTTTCTTGGATTGTAACACGTTATGATGACGCTGTAGCCGTTCTAAAGGATCCTCGTTTCATAAAGGACTATACGTACTTTCTGGGGGAGGAACAAGAGGAAGAACAGACAGAGTCGAATATTTTTGTTAAAAACATGCTTTTTTCTGATCCACCTGACCACAAACGACTGCGTGGGCTCGTTCAAAAGGCTTTTACACCTAAAATGATTGAAGGTTTACGAGGAAGAATTAAAGAAATCACGGATGATTTACTTGATAAGGTAGAGCCAAATGGGAAGATGAATTTGATCGATGATTTTGCTTTTCCTTTGCCAATTATTGTCATTTGTGAGATGCTTGGTGTTCCTAGTCAAGACCGTAACAAGTTTCGGACCTGGTCAAACACACTTGTAGAAGCTTCTAATGATCCAGAAGAAGCTGCGCAGCTTCAAACCCATATGGCAGAATTTGTGATGTATCTTAAAGAGTTAATTGCTATACGTCGTCAAGATCCTAAAGATGATATGATCAGTAAATTAATCCAATCTGAAGAAGAAGGAGACAGCCTTTCTGAGCAGGAACTTTATGGTGTTATCTCCTTACTGATCATTGCTGGTCACGAAACTACAGTCAATTTAGTTACAAATGGAGTATTGGCCTTACTTGAAAATCCTGAACAAAAGCAGCAGTTAATAAACGATCCATCATTAATTGAGTCAGCACTGGAAGAATTTCTACGTTATAACGGTCCAGTTGAATTCAGTACAGACCGCTGGGCTGCTGAAGATGTGGAGTTACGAGGGGAAACCATTGCTAAAGGAGACCATGTGATTGTTGCATTGGACTCAGCTAATCGTGACTCGGAACAGTTTGAAGATCCAGATGTATTTGATATTACTCGCGGTAAAAGCAAGCATCTGGCTTTTGGAAAAGGAATTCATTTTTGTCTGGGGGCTCCACTTGCCAGATTAGAAGCAGAGGTGGCTGTAACAACATTATTAAGACGTATGCCTGGTCTTCAATTGAATACAACTTCTGAAAAATTGGAGTGGCGTCCTGGAATGCTGATGCGCGGTTTAAAAGAATTGCCTGTAGCATTTTGATTAAAAACACTGCTGGATTATAGTCCAGCAGTGTTTACCACTTGGTTTAAAGGATTATTTTTCTGCATATAAATCTGTTGTTGTTTTTTCCCTTGATGATAGACCTTCGAGAATCATTTTCTTCATATAACCATGGAATACAAACTCTCCTATAGTAATGGCTACAGCTAAAAAGAATGAGACTGTTCCTAACGGTACGGATTCTTCAAATAATAAGGATCCTAATATCCAAATCCAAAAAAAGGCTACTCCCATATCAGCTACTGTCGCTATCATATTTCCTAACTTAGGCAAGATAAACAAGTCACCTATTATAAATGAAACGATTGTTAAACCTATGCTTGTGATTAAAATGTCTGCCAAAGAGATTCCAAAGAATACCCCTAAGAAGAACCATAATATTGCGGTCATCATCACAAGTTTTATGAAAAATGCTTTAATATACTTCATGATATCCTCCTTCTAATTTCTCTACATTATGTTGTCCTTTTTCTTTTCATTTAATCGAATCAATGACTTAAATATGAAGTGCTTGTTGATAATTATTTCCAGGATTCCATAAATCACGCGTGCCAAGATGAGGTAATACATTCTTTTCAACTGTATAGAGGGTCAATGCGAATGAAATCACAAAAACATCCACACAATACTATGGATGTTTTAACTAGAAAGGAGAAATAGTCATGCCACAACAACAAGCTCAACAAACTCTTCAACAGATTGCTCAGATCGCTCAGCAGCTTCAACAACAAGAACAGCAAAATGCTCAACAGCTCCAACAATCACAACAACAAGGTGGAGCCAATATGAGCGCGCAACAGCAAATGGCTCAACGCGAACAAAATGCTGCCCAGCAGCTTCAACAAATTCAACAACTTGCTCAACAGTGTCAACAGCAAATGAACCAGCAATAAGGAGAAGATGATCCTTTAGCCCCGTATCGCAGCGATACGGGGCTATTTAACTTGGCAAAATAGAAGGCTCTCACTTCATATCTGTCATTTACTTTAGATGACCAACATAAATCTAACTAGATCCAGATTAAAAAGCTTTCGATTTAAAGTATAAAAAATAGCAGCAAAATTTTAGGTTTGAGCAATGACAAACGGGGTAAAAAGTTAGCATTAGTATGAAATGAGAAACCGAAGTAGGCAGAATCACTTTTTAGTCTAGCATGTAAGACCATTGGCTATTTTTACATCCTAAATCATGGAGGAGGAATAATGATGAACATCACTCCTGATCAGAAGAAAAAAGTTCTACCGGTGACTACTGATCAGCAACGTATGAATGCTCTTATTTCTGAATTGACAAGGAGTAAAAAGAAAATAAAAAAAGATGAAAAGGCCTATTACGACGAAAAAAAGGATAAAAAAGTCATCGAGCAGTATTATGGCGAGATAAATTTTAACAACGTAGACGAAGATGACTTTTTAAACAAGTTAGGGAATCTCCTTAAGGAAACCCATACGAATCCATTGTCATATGATCCAAGCGAGTATGTTTACCCATGGGTAGATTTGAGACCAGACGGTGATCTAATCAGTATTTATTCCGGAAAACAGAGGCGTCCTGAAGACGTTATGCGTGAGGATTATGAAACCTCCTTACGCCGCCAACAAGAAGTAGAAAAAGCAAATGAAAAAGACAGTGAACAGATTGAGTCAGAACTTTTCCGTATTGAAAAGGAGTTCAAATATAATTGTGAGCATGCTGTGCCTCAATCCTGGTTTAATGAACAGGAACCGATGCGTGGTGATCTCCATCATTTATTTACCTGTGAACCTGTATGTAATTCAATTAGATCTAATTATCCTTATTATGACTTTACTGATTATACTCCAGGAAACATAAGTGTGGAACGCGTAGAGGAGTCTTGCGGGAAAGCTGAAGAGGAATTATTCGAACCTGAATTTGCAAAGGGAACTGTTGCAAGAGCCATGCTGTATTTTCTTCTTAGATACCCTGATCAGATCGAGCAGAAATATCAAAAGAAGATTGATACAGAGCTGTTGCTGAATTGGCATCAAAAGTTCCAGCCCTCACTTTATGAAAAGCACCGAAATCAAGCGATTTATCAACTTCAGGGGAACCGTAATCCATATATAGATTTTCCTGAGATGTTTTTATAAACAGAGAATGCACAAGTAAGCATATTATTTATTCTGGATTCCTGTCACGAGTCAACCTCCTGAAAACATATGTTACCAATGAGGTTTACGTTAAGACAGGAGGAGAACAATGTATTCTCATTACTTTAATTGGCCACAAGTCAATTCACATGGATATCATCCATATCTAGCCTATCCTTTCCATAATTACAGGGGCTATGTACCATATTATTACCGTCAACAGCCGGTGAGGGGGCAAGCTACTTGGACAGAAGGAGGACAGGTTACACAATGTGGAATTCCGTGGTCAGAAAATCACTATATGACAGCAGCTGTCGGAGAAAATTCACCTTATCAATGTGGGCAAACACTTAAGATTAGAAACTTAGCTTCCCAGAGGGAAGTACTAGTAACCATTGTAGACAAAGTGCCAGGGTATCCTCCAAATAAAATTAATTTGCATCGTCAAGCTTTTCAAACATTGGGTGGTAATTTAGACGCGGGTGTGATCAATATTGAAATCACTCCATCACCTGAATTAGAGCAAGAAAAGTGGGGGAAATATTTATTAGAAGTTACTCAGACTGCCTATCCTGAGTATAATGTAATTGAATATAATTCAGTAGGGAAAACGCAATTATCTGCCACACAAATAAAAGAAACATATGAATATATATTAACTTCCCCACAGGAACGTATTAAGGTGCGAGGAAATGTTATTTATAATCCTGACACCGACAGAGTGATTTCATTTGATATTAAGGAAGTATGAGCAGCATAATACCTTATACAATGAAATTGTAAACAGGCATGGAGCTTTTGAAGCATACATGCCTGTTTTATTTGGATTATTTACTTGCCTTCGTCCTTGAGTTCTTCACGTAAACTTTCAATACTTTCTTCACGTCGTTGATTCTTTTCCTGAATTTGATTCATTTCGTCTTGGCTCATTTCTTCAGAGTGTGCTTTTACATAATCATTTGCTTCATCCATATTTTGCAAAGTGTGACCGATATTCTTTTCAATTCTTTCTTTATTATTAGAACGGTCGTCTGGTTTTGCCATGATTGATACCTCCTTTTTTGCCGGTATAAATAGTATGCACGGGGGCAAAGAGTCTATGTATCAGGTTGGAAAAGATAAAGGTGTGTTACTATTAATTAAAGACCAAATCAGTTGAACAGGAGGAATTTAACATGTGCAAACACCATCCTTTTGTTAAGGGAGTAAACGTTGATCAACATACAAAATGTGCCCATTATCATACAGATGTCGATATTATCGCGATTAAATTTTACTGCTGCAATGACTATTTTGCTTGCTATTTTTGCCATCAGGAAGTTTCAAACCATAATGTTTCAAAGTGGCCGCAAAGCCGCTGGAATGAGCGAGCTATTCTATGTGGAAGCTGTAAACATGAATTAACCATTTCTGAATATATGGCCTCTACAAATTGTCCTCATTGTGAAAACCGTTTTAATGAGAAATGCAGTAATCACTTTCATCTTTACTTTGAGATGACAGAGCCACCTTCAGACACCACGTGCCATTCGTAAAATATTTTAAGTTTATTTTTAAACATCCGTATCTTTCAGCAGACTTTTTCCGTTTATACATATGAAAGACATTTTAGAGGAGGTAAAAACATGCGGCCGCTTGTTCATAACACTCCAATTGCAAGAGAAACAGATTTTGAGTCAGCTATAGAGAACCATATACCTGATTTACAGAAGTATTGTCAATCCCTTACCAAATCAAAATGGGAGGGGGAAGATCTCATGCAGGATACGTTAGCAAAAGCTTATAAAGCATGGACTAGGAGCCAAAGACCGATTGTTAAAGCCTATTTATTTCGTATTGCTTCAAACACTTGGATTGACGGGCACCGTAAAGTCAAAGTGAAAGAGGATTTCGTCAAAGACCTATCAGTATTTAGCCAAAAGGATGCATCCATTTCTGATTCTGTATGCCGGGCCATAGAATTGCTTCTTAGAGAATTAACTCCAAAACAGCGAGTAGTCTTGTTACTCGTAGAAGGACTAGGGCTTACTTCAAAAGAAACCGCAGAAATGCTATCTGACAGTGAAGGCTCAATTAAGGGTACGCTCCATAGAGCTCGTAAAAAGGTAAAAAAGATAAAACACTCTTACGAAAATTTAGACTTTGCGGAAGAGGATCCGGTTCAATACGTGACCGCACTTCGTAATGGAAATCCTTCTACTTTTGTGCAGCTTTATCACCAAGAAACACAGGGTTTACGGATGATGATGAGAGACGCTACGTCAAAGCTTACTATTCTGCCAATAGTTCTTACGATTACTGGAGAGACTTGTGCATATTTGTTGATTTCCTTTGCCACAAAAAAAGGGGATATCATGTTTATTCCTTTTTATCAAGAAGAGTTATTTTCTTTGTTGTTACAAAATGAAGAAGTCAGTAAAGGATTACCACTTGCTAGTTAGAAAGGTGTGGATACTTATGTCAAATGTGATTCCATATGTAGTGGAGCAATCAACGAGGGGAGAACGCTCCTACGATATCTATTCACGTTTATTAAAGGACCGAATCATTATCCTAGGGAGTCAAATTGATGATGCCGTTGCAAACTCAGTTGTAGCTCAGCTGCTATTTTTAACGGCGGAAGATAATAATAAGGATATTCATTTGTATATTAACTCCCCTGGAGGATCGATTTCTGCAGGAATGGCGATTTATGATACGATGCAATTCATCAAGCCGGATGTGTCAACAATTTGCACAGGATTAGCTGCTTCCATGGGCGCATTTCTCCTTTTAGCAGGGGAAAAAGGAAAACGGTACGCTCTCCCGAACGCTGAAATGATGTTACATCAGCCTTTAGGAGGAACAAAAGGTCAAGCAACGGATATTAAAATCCATGCTGATCACATAATCAAAACGAGAAAGACCATAAACAAAATCATATCAGAGCGTACAGGTCAGCCGCTCGAAAAAGTAGAGAAAGATACGGAAAGGGATTATTTTCTTACAGCTGAGGAAGCGAAAGATTATGGTATCATTGACAAACTGATGGCCCATGGAGAATAGTAGTTATACCATAAATAAATTATGTTAATAATAACATAGAAATTGATGCGCAAAATCGATACAACGATTTTGCGCTTATTTTTTGGGAAGTCCCGCCTCTAATTAGATAATTTTGGGACCTTTGTAGTTTTTATCAAATAATATGTCTATAAAATAGATACATACATATTCATGTACTAGAGCAGTGAGAGGAAAGAGGTTTGTTTGAAAGGTAATATAAACAAAATGATTTGGAGTGGTTAGGATGGACCTATTAAGAGAGGATGATAATGTTAAAATAGATAGAATTTTAAAGATAGATGACACGGAAAAATTTCTTCTTGAGCTTCAAAATTACTTATCCAGCAAACCTATAGAAAAAATAGATTTGTGTTTCTACAAAGATATTGAAATGTTGGATACGGAATTAAACAGGCTAAACATTGATGAGAAAAGGTTATTACAAATAAAAGTAACGGCATTAATTACGTATCTTGATGAGGTCAGTAGCATTCATTTACCATCACCCTTTATCATAGGGGTATTCACGGCTGTCATCTCTTTAATTCTTGGCGTCATGATAAAGGATTTAGCAGCATTTCCAGTGTGGATAATTTTCGGAATTATCATTTGCTTCGTTTTGTTTATCCCAGGCATATCTTGGTTAAATTTGATCCAATCTGGAAAGGATGCAGAATTTAAACAAGCCCTTACAACGCTTCATAGCATATTAGATATACGAAGTTAACTAAAATAATTAAGTTGGGTGTTTTCCAATATAGAAAACACCCTTTTAATATCGACGGTAACGAAAACGTATTATAATTACTATATTTATCGAAATTTTCTGGTAAAATGTTACTTATAAAAATGGTTATACATAATTGATCATTGTTTACTTAGTCGAAAACTGGAAGGGACGATGTCTATGACGATAAATCTCAGGCCAATGAATAAAGAGACATTTAATAGTTATTATCAAACTTCCATAGAAGATTATGCTGAACAACATGTTATAGCCGGGAATTGGAAGGAAGAGGATGCACGTTTACTGGCAAAGAATCAATTCGAACAATTGCTGCCGAATGGTCTACATACTAATGAACATACTCTTTTTTCTATACATGAGGATGAGGTAAACATCGGGGTTCTGTGGCTGCATGTTTATACCAATAATGGTGTGAAGCAAATGTTTATTTATGATATAAAATTAGATGAGAATCAGCGAGGTAATGGATATGGAACATCCACAATGGAGACTCTGGAGGACTACGCACAGGGTGAAGAAGTTAAACAAATCCAGTTACACGTTTTCGCTCATAATAAGCGAGCGATCGCCCTTTATAAGAAAGTTGGGTATGAAGTGTCGGGTAATTATATGATAAAGAATCTTTCATGATGAATATAAGAGAAGAGTTACTACATTTTTTTCTAGTATAGTTCAGGAAAGAGGGGAAACGTGTGAACGATAAACACAAAAAAACAACTATAGATGGAGATCAAACTATGAAAGAAGATGGGTTATTAGCTCTCTTCCATCAAGAGCTGCGTCTAGAAGCCAGTACACCAGGTTATACAAGAGAAGTCACAGAGCACCTTGTGCGTCATGTAGCCAAACAGAAAAATGAAAAAGGCTTTATTATATGCTCCCATGTAAACGCGGAAAACGCTGCTGAGATCATTGATTATGAATTGGATTACTTCAATAATCTTGACCAAGAATTCGAATGGAAAGTTTATAGCTATGATCAGCCGCATAATCTCAAAAATCTTCTCATACAGAAGGGCTTTGAAATGGAGGAAGAGGAGGCTCTTATGGTGCTCGAACTTAATAAGCAGCACCATTTGATAACTAGGCCAGCTTCTGTTTTTGTAGAAGAAATTAGGGATATGGAAGGAATTGAAGAGATTATTGCCTTAGAGAACACAATATGGGGAGAACCCCATAATGAATTAGGGGAAAAGCTCTGGAGAGATAAACAAAATGATCCAGATTCTTTATTTCTTTATGGGGTATATGATAAAGGCTTCCTTGTTAGTGCCGCCTGGATGTATATTGAACCAAATTCCTCTTTTGCGAGTTTGTGGGGTGGTTCTACATTACCATCCCAACGCGGAAAAGGTTATTATACTGCATTATTAGCTGTCAGGGCCAAACAAGCATATGGATGCGGACGAAAATACCTAACAGCAGATGCTCGACCGATGAGTCGGCCGATTCTCGAAAAGTATGGATTTGCCTGCTTAGCTTATACTTACGGCTGTCATTCACCTTCACATAAGTAAATCAACAGTAAGGATTACTAGTGCACGACTAAGTAATCCTTTTTAGATTCTTGTAATGATCTTAAATCGTAACGTATTATTTCAGTACCCTAGATAAATAAAATACATAAAATCGATTGAGATAACATCAATAATATAAGGGTGTTTATTAAATTTCATTCGAGGTGGTCTGAATGGCACAAAAAGTTTTGCTATTTGGGGACATAGGGATTGATGACACGATTGCAATTATCTATTCTTTTTTCAACAAAGATATTGAATTAGTAGGAATCGTTGCTGATTATGGGAATGTATCCAGAGAAACAGCTGTAAATAACGTGTACTATTTATACGATCTTTTTGGAATTGAAGATGGGCCGCCTATTATTGGCGGAGCAGAAGTACCGATGACTGGTGAATATCCAAGGTATGCCCCGGAAGTTCATGGCGAATCTGGTCTTGGGCCTATTACACCATCAGATTATGAGGGCGAGAGTGAAAACTTTTTTGAGATCGTGAATCTAATAGAGAAATATCAAGATGACCTCATTATAGTAAATATTGGAAGACTTACATCTCTTGCCACAATGTTTATTCTGTACCGATCTCTTATGAAGAAAGTGGATGGTTTTTATATTATGGGTGGTGCCTTCTGGGTACCTGGTAATGTAACTGCTGTGTCAGAAGCTAATTTTTATGGAGATCCTGTTGCCGTTCAAATTGTACTCAGGTATGCTCACAATGCAACTATTATACCGCTAAACGTAACTCAACAAGCGATTGTAACTCCGGAAATGGTGGACTATATTGCTTATAAAGGTAAAACGAAAATCATTAAACCATTGTTAGATTACTATTATGATTTTTATAAAGAAAGTAATCCAGGTATTCAGGGCAGCCCAGTACATGATGTTCTAACAGTAATGGCATCGATAAGGGATGATTTGTTCACATACGAAACCTTTCCCATTCATATCGTCGAAGCTACCGAAGAAATCCAAAGAGGGCAAAGCATTGCAAATTTCATGGAAAGTGATATAGCTGAATCTGATGAATTAGATAAACCACACAGAATAGCTTTCGAGTTAGATTATCCCAAGTTTTTTAATGATTTTATGAGCGTCATGACAGGGGAACCATTCAACTCAAAGAATTCAGGCTAATAAAAAGCTGTTTACGAAAACGAGAAATTCTTTTTCATAAGAATGGTCATATTTGTGTAATGAATAAATGCTGCACGATGGTAAATCAAGGAAGGGGGTATCAATTGCCAGCATTCGGCCCTCTTGTATTTCCCTGTTGATGGCGAACGAGGGGAGGAAGGAGATGCCCATACCTTCTTGAATAAATCTTTTTGCAGCGTGTGACTTAGTAATCCTAAGAAACCTGGAGGACGGAACTTGTCTTTGAATTTCCCTTTTTAATAGATCCCAGTATCCAGGATGGTGATGTGTGAAAATGATGGACTTGTTCATAAGTTCATAAGGGTCCAAAACTGGAGCATTCTCTGAATCATACCCATCGTGAGGGACTGCTAAAGTTATCGAATCACTAAACAACTTTTTACAAAATAAGCTGCCACTGCTGCTGGGCAAGCAAGAAAAAGCAATATCTACTTGATCATCTTCAATCATTTTTTGTAATTGAGAGGATTCGGTAACTTGAATGGCCAATTCTATGTCCTGGTTTTTCTCCTGATATCTACGGATGATACTTGGAAAAATACTATCAATTAATAATGGAGTCATCCCAATTGTAAATGTTTTATGATACCCTTGTTTAACACTTTTCATCTTTTGTAAGACATTTTCGTAATTTTGTATAAGGCTCATTGCTTCGATACGAAATATTCTTCCAAACTCAGTGAGTTGAATATGCCTGCCTTTTTTCTCAAACAATGTTTCCTGCAATTCCTCCTCAAGCTGTCTTATATGAAGACTTACTGCCGGTTGAGTGATGTAAAGTTTCTCAGCCGTTTTCCTATAATTAAGCTCTTCCGCAGCTATTGAAAAAGTGTTTAACCATTTTATTTCCATTTGACTCCTCCTATAAGTAATGCTTATTAAATTCATCATCATTACTTAATTTTTATTATGATACTTCTATCTTACAATAAAAAGAGAGGAGGGGATATTATGTTTAACCCTGGTTTAAAAGGTGTTACTGCTGCGGAAACGTGTTTGAGTCAAATAAATGGTGAAAAAGGGGAACTGTATTATCGTGATCAGTCAGTTCATGATCTAGTTGGGAGGTATAGCTTTGAAGAAATTAGTTATTTCTTCATAAAAGGAAGGTTTCCGGATTCAAACGAGTTACAATCACTGAAAAAAGTACTGATAAAAGAACGCAGCCTTAGCAGCGAAATTAAGAAATGGATTGACCACTTAGTTAAGAAACAATCGATAACAGCAATTATTCGTTCAGCTGTTTCTTTCTTAGATGATTCAGAAGATCGGTGGCCAATTCAAACCCATGAAGCTTATCGGTTGTTGGCAAAACTGCCTACGATCGTTGCTTATAGTTATCGTAAGAAAATGAACCTAGAGACAGTAGAACCAGATCATCAATTAGGTCATGTTGAAAATTTCCTTTATATGTTATTTGCAGAACGAAAAACGAAAGAAGAGGTTCAAGCACTTGAGACATATATGATCTTGACCGCAGAACACGGAATGAATGCATCTACGTTTTCTGGAAGAGTCGTTACATCTACCCAAAGTGATATCTATTCTGGCATAACGGCTGCAATCGGAGCTTTAAAAGGACCGTTACATGGGGGCGCGCCAACTGGTGTATTAGATTACATTGACGAAGTAAAACAAAAATCTGTTGAAGAAGTAATCAAAGCAAAGTTGGCCAATGGTGAAAAAGTAATGGGATTTGGCCATCGAGTTTATAAAGCAACAGATCCTAGAGCTGAAGCATTAAAAGCAATGTTGCTAATTATTGAACCTAAACCAAATTGGATTGATTTTACATTAAAAACAGAAAAAGAAACTTTTCAATGGTTAAGTGATTTAAAACCTGGCCGAAGACTATATGCAAACGTAGAATATTACGCAGCATCGTTAATGAAAGCCATTGGCATTCCGTCAGAATTATTCACACCGATTTTTTGTTGCAGTCGAATCGTCGGTTGGACTGCGCACATTATAGAGCAATCGAGAAATAATACGATTTTCAGGCCTGAAGCTAAGTACATGGGAAACAAGTAAAATTTATTATTCTGTCTCACTATCATAAGTTTACTTAGGTAATGAGATAGAATTCATTTCAAATTAATGAGTGCTTATAATATATATTATGTCTACCCGAAAAAATAAAATGTAAATTATATAATTATTACTTTCCATCACTTATTTTCAATTTCAGATAGTCTATTTTCAGTAAACCGAATATATTTTCTTTCTAAGTAAAGTCCTTTATCTTTGTATATCCAGTCAGAAAATCGTTTAACGTTTTCATACCCACTTATATATAAACGATAGTGTGTATCGAAAGATTTGAAAATGGGCTCAATCCTTTTGATAACAAGAATATCGAAAAGAGATTCCATGAAATTTAATGATCCCCCTACTATATTTACGAATTCTTTTTGTTCGTAAATGCAGCCGTCACCATCAAAGTATCCTCTGACAAAATGTGAAAGGTATTGCTTCGGGACATGAGGAAACTTTAAATCTAATGACTTCTTTGGTTTTATATTGTGTAATTCCATTATATCTGTTTTCATAATTTTACTGTTCAATGTGAGGATGTATATTTTTGTTGTTTTACTTTGTATAATTGGATGGTTCGATTTCATTTCTAAGCCGGGGACCGCGATTAAACAAAGTCGTTTTCCGTAATCATTTTTCAAAAACAGAGGCGTTACGTCTTTGTACGACAACAGAGGGATACGTGGATTTAGTAACTGAACTGACCCCTAAGGATGTGCAACAGGTTGAATCCTCACCTTATGCTAAATTGGTTACTTCAGAAGGGAATGAAGTAGTTACAGGGATCTTTAATCGGTTTCAATCTGATGTTGACTTGGACGACTATAATCTGCGTATGGCCATAAATATGGCTATTCGACGCGATGATATTAGTCAGAATGTGTACGGAGGATATGCCACCCCTGCATTAACGCCGCCCTGGGCATATGCTTTCCAAGAGGAGTTAGAACCGATTATGTATAGCAGACAACAATCCCGCCAGCTATTTGAAAGCTCAAGTTATCCAAAATCCAGACCTTTAAAAATAGTAGCCTTTAAGAAACAGGAAAATCTATTACTGGCCGTGGCTGCCCAAATAGAAGAAACTTTATCCATTTGGGTTGAAACTATAGTTATTCCAGTACAAGAAGAAACGAAATGGAAACGGGTAGTCGCTGAAAAGAAACTCACTCCAGGATGGGATATTTTAATAGCAAGTGCGACAACACAATTTTATGAAGGGACTCCTGCTTTTTTTCACAGAGAACTTTTTGGTTTTGACGGAGCCCTTCGAACAGGGCCGAAACTGCCAGAATTTGATGATAGAGAGATGGTAAATCAAATTCGGCGTAAGGAGTTACTTGCGGCAGCAAAGGATGTAGATCGATTTGTATATCAAAATGCTTTATCGCTGTTTTTATGCGTGCCGCACAAGCTCTACGCAGTAAATAGACATGTTGAATTTAAGCCTTATCGAACTACCTTTGAGCTTGCTGAAACAGAAGTCAGAGAAATGCATTGGTCTCGTAGGAGATAACCTATAAAAAGGAGGCTGCCATTTTGAAGTGGCAGCCTCCTTTTTACCTATTCTTTCAAACCATCTTCTGTCGAAACCCACTTCGTAACATTGTTAAAATGTTTTCGAGCACCTGCAGGTACATTTTTTTCTGGATATCCAATATAAAGAAAACCTAAAACTTCTCCGTCTTCAGGGAGTCCGAACAAGTCTTTCATAAGTGGATCATATGTTGGCTTGCCTGTTCTCCAAAACCCTCCCAAACCTAGTGCATGAGCAGTTAAAAGCATATTTTGAATAGATGAATAGACAGCACCATATTCTTCTTTTGCAATTACCTTCGGGTCGTCCGCAGGCTCAGCAGCCACCACGATTACAGCTGGCGCTCGGAATGGCTTTTTCATTCTTTTAGCTAATTTCTTCTGGTTAACCTCTGTTGATGGATCGTCCATATCTTTTTCAGCAATTTTTGCTAATACCTCTCCTAATGGTTTCCTTCCTTCACCAGTTAGTACAAAAAAGCGCCAAGGCTCTGTTCTGTGATGACATGGAGCCCAAGTTCCGGCCTCGAGAATTTGTTCTAATAATTCTTGAGGCACAGGTTTATCTGAAACTAACCCCACACTTCTTCTTGTTTTGATAGCTTCTAATACATCCATTATGATATCCCCCTTAGAAAGTATTTCTTTTATATTGCTAGTGTATGATTGATTTATATAAAAAGGATTCACATATAGTTTACTATACATGAATCCTTTCAACTACTAATATCTATTTTTTATGAAACAACGTCGTATCCTTGCTCCTCAATCGCTTCATTCATTTCAGATTCACTAATACCGTCTTCGTAAGTGACATGTACTTTGCCTGTTTCAAGATCAACGTCGACACTTTCCACACCATTTAATTCTTTAAGTGCTCCTTTAACAGCTTTTTCACAATGCGCACATGTCATTCCTTCAACTTGTATCGTTTTAGTTTGCATGATAAATTTCCTTCTTTCTTGATCATTTTTGAATTTTGACTCGTTTCAAACGTAATGAATTACTTACAACACTTACTGAGCTAAATGCCATTGCTGCTCCTGCTAACCAGGGAGCTAGTAATCCGGCAGCTGCAATAGGAATACCAGCTGAATTATAAAACAAGGCCCAGAATAAATTTTGGCGAATATTCTTCATCGTTTTTGTACTAAGTTCAATCGCCTTAGCAATTAAATTCAGATCACCACCTAAGATGGTGAGATCAGCTGTTTCAATAGCTACATCAGTTCCTGTACCTATAGCGATCCCAATATCAGCAGTAGCGAGAGCTGGTGCATCATTAATGCCATCTCCCACCATTGCTACACGCTTGCCCTGCTGCTTGATTTGATCAATATGGTATGCCTTCTCTTCAGGGACGACTCCAGCTATAACGCGATCAATTCCCACTTCCTCAGCGATAGCCTGAGCAGTTTTCTCATTGTCACCCGTTAACATAATCAATTCCAAACCTAAGTTTTTTAATGTAGCTAAAGCTTCTTTTGACTCTGATTTAACTTGGTCAGCAACGGCGATTACACCAGCAGTTTCATCGTTAACAGCAATTAGCATTGCCGTTTTTCCTTGAGACTCCCATTGCTCCATTGTTGTTTCATACTTGGAAAAATCAATACGATCTCTCTCCAGTAACTTTCTTGTTCCCACCAGGACCCGTTCGTTTTGAATGTCAGCTGTAATACCATATCCGGGTATAGCTTCAAAATGATCCACTTGCAGAAATTCACTATTCTTTGCTCGACCATAATTCACAATAGCATCTGCAAGAGGATGTTCTGATTGAGCCTCTGCACTCACTAACAGGTTAAGGACTCGTTCATTATCTTCAAGAAAATCGGTTACTTCTGGTACTCCTTTTGTAATAGTTCCTGTTTTATCAAAAACAATGGTATCCAGCTTATGGGTCGTCTCAAGATACTCTCCGCCTTTATATAAGATCCCCATTTCAGCACCTTTACCTGTACCCACCATAACAGAAGTTGGTGTAGCTAAGCCAAGAGCACAAGGGCAAGCGATTACTAACACAGCGATGGACGCTTCCAGTGCCAAAGCTAATTCACCTGGGCTGATCACAATAATCCAAAGGATAAATGTTAACACGGCAATTCCAACAACAATCGGCACAAAATATCCTGAAATGATGTCAGCCAGTCGCTGAATTGGCGCCTTTGAACCCTGAGCTTCTTCTACAACTTTAATAATATTGGAGAGTGCAGTATCTTTACCTACCTTGGTTGCTTTTATCTGGACAGTTCCGTTTTTGTTAATCGTTGATCCAATAACTTGATCATTCATTGCCTTTTCTATAGGAAGAGACTCCCCGGTAATCATAGATTCATCTGCAGTCGTTCTACCTTCCGCAATGATTCCATCGACTGGGAATTTCTCTCCCGGCTTAACGAGTACAAGATCATCAACTTGAACTTGATCAACAGGAAGTCTGATTTCTTCTCCGTTTCTTAGTACCGTGGCTTCTTTAGCTTGAAGGTTTAATAATCCTGAAATTGCCTGAGTCGTGCGACCTTTCGCGACAGTTTCAAAATATTTACCTAATAGAATTAAAGTAATTAAGACGGCACTCGTTTCAAAGTAAAGATTAGGCACAACATTAGGATTAATTAAAAATCTAATCAATTCGGCTACACTATAGAAATAAGCAGCACTAGTACCAAGCGCAACTAAAACGTCCATATTTGCTGTCTTGTTGGAAAGGTTTTTATACGCGCCTTTATAAAACTGCCAACCGATTACAAACTGAACGGGTGTTGCTAACGCTAATTGAAGCCATGGATTCATGAAAGCATGAGGCAATGGTAAACCAAACAAATGCTTCGCCATTGTCATTAAAAGCGGAAGTGATAGCACAGCTGAAATCAGCAGTTTTACCCTTTGCTGTTTGATCTGCTGCTCTTTATGGGATTGCTTGCTTTCACGATCTCCACTAAGTTCCGCATCATAACCTAATTTTTGTATTCGTGCGATGATATCCTCTATCTCCAATAATCCAGAGCGGTATTCCACCTGCCCTGTTTCATTGGCCAAGTTAACAGATGCATGCTCGACTCCATCCATTTTGTTTAAAACTTTCTCGATTCTTGTTGAGCAGGCAGCACAGGTCATACCGGTAATATCCAGCTCAACGGTTTCTTTCTCAACACCGTAACCAAGTTTATTGATTCGCTCCTCGATCATGTCAGGATCAATTTGACTAGGGTCATATTGAATGGTGGCGTTTTCCATAGCTAAATTGACTTGCGCCTCGATTCCTTCTGTTTTGTTAAGTACCTTTTCTATTCTTGTAGAACAGGCGGCGCAGGTCATGCCGGTAATTCCGACATTTATTTTCTTTTGTTCACTCACGAGCCATCCCCCCTTTTTTTACTTGGAGAACTGCTGAATAACTTTCATTAGCTCATCAATAGCTTCTTCGCCTTCACCCTTTTTTATGGCACCGGCAACGCAATGATGGGTGTGTCTTTCTAACAAGGAATACCCTACCTTGTTTAAGGCATTATTTATAGCTGAAATTTGTACAAGGACATCCACACAATAGCGATCATTTTCTACCATCTTTTGGATGCCCCGTACTTGACCTTCAATTCGTTTCAGACGATTGATAACAGCCTGTTTTTCATCATCTGTCCTTGGAGTTAATGGTTGTTTTCCACTATTTTCAGGTAATGTATGCTCATCCATTTATGACGCTCCTTTCTTATCTACATATAATATACCCCGTACAGGTATTATCAGTCAACAAATTAAAACTATGTATTTTAATAACTATTGAAGTTTAACTTAATACTGATACGGGGTATATAAACATCGTAAATCAGATGAGAGGTGATTAGATGTTAGAGGTTATTTCATGGATCGCATTAGGAATAGGAGTGATAAGTTCCTTAATTGTTATCATGGATATTATCAAACATCCACAAATGATGACAATCATGAATGTAGTATGGCCCATTAATGGTTTATTCTTTGGTCCTTTCGCTTTATGGACTTATTTTAAATGGGGGCGGCTAAAAGCTAAAAATCTAGAACTCGAGGACAATCGCGGCAGGCCGGCAAAGGTATTCGTGTCCACTAGTCATTGTTCGGCAGGCTGTACATTGGGGGATGCTGTTGGTGTACCCATTGTTGCTTTAACAGCCATGACTATTGCAGGGTCGACTTTATTTGCTCATTATATAGTTGAATTTATTTTAGCCTATGTGTTCGGTATTATTTTTCAATTTTATGCGATCTATCCAATGAATAAAAAGCAGGGTATCATAGGATCGATAAAAGAAGCAATTAAGGCCGACTCCTTTTCTTTACTTGCATTTGAAATAGGCATGTTCGGATGGATGGCCATTGTTCATTTCTTGCTTTTTACGGAACCTCCAAAGCCAAATCAACCTACTTACTGGTTTATGATGCAAATTGCCATGGTTTTAGGGTTTCTAACTAGCTACCCTGCCAATTGGTTATTAGTTAAACAAGGTATTAAAGAAGAAATGTAGAACAAATTTAGAAATAGCATTACAACCATCTAACAGAAGTGTATGTAAAAAGCTGGCAGGATCCTATTTTTCCTGTCAGCTTTTTTTACTATGGAATTCTAATGAAGGTTATTGTTAACCGTAGTGAATATGAGATTAATAATAACGTGAGCCATTACTTTATTAATCATGTTTTAAGACAGTTTGCCCGTCTGATTGGGCGACTTTACCTTCTTTCATAAGCTTCCCAAGAGCCCGTTTAAAAGCAGATTTACTAATATGGAAAGTGTCTCTGATTTCATCGGGCTGGCTTTTATCGGTGTACGGCATTACGCCGTCATGTTCAACTAGATAATCGTATATTTGTTCCGCATCAGGGTCCATACTATACTGTTTTAAAGGCCGTAATGAAAGATTTAAAGTTCCATCATCTTTCACATCGATTACTCGTCCTTCTATGGTCTCACCTAATCGGGGTTCGACTTTTCGTTCGAAAGGGTGAATAAATCCACGATAACCTTCTTCTGTTAGAACAAAAGAACCCGCTTTAGTAGATCGGTAAACACGACCTACAATGGTTTCATTTACTAAAGTTTTGGGGGCAGTAGTAAGGTCTTCTAACACTTCCCCTTCTGAAATGGGTTCCGCAAAAACCCTTCCTTTCTTATCCTTCTCTAGACTTACAAATAACCAATCTCCAGTTTGTGGCCAAACGTCTTTTAGTGCTGGCAAATGGTCTTTGGATACAAGAAATTCTTTATCTACGCCAATATTTACGAACGCACCTAGGTTCCTCACCACTTCTTCTACCTCTGCCCAGCCATAGGTGTCTAAACGAACTTCAGGCAAAAACATTGTTGCAGTGAGTGCCTTATTTCTGTTGACATAAACAAAAACAATTACACTTTCTCCTATTTCTTCAATTTCTTTATTTACTTGAATATGAGGAAGCAAAACTTCTTCCTCACCTTTTCTGATTATAAACCCTTCTGCAACCCTTTTTGTTACGTTCATAGATTGGATTGTACCAATTATAGACTCTTTCATATCTACACCTGCTTTTCCATTCTGTTTTTTAGTTCAGAACCTACGCATATCAAAATAGTTAGTTCTCTCTATCAGCTATATAGTCTGCCAGTAGCTGGTAAGACCGTTTCTTGGCGTTAAAATCAAAGATATTTGTAATGATTAGAAACTCATCGGTTTGGTAAACGTTTTCTAATCTTAAAAGCTCTTGATAAACTTTCTCCGGCGTACCAATAATCGCTCTTTGCCGATTACGTGTTATTTTTTCTAGTTCACTAGCTGTAAAGGTATGATCCTTTACTTCTTCTATAGAGGGGACGCGAGTTTCCAGCCCCTTCTCTACTTGTAAAAGCCACATATCCTGACTCAACGCAAGCTCTTCTGCCTCTTCCATTGTCTCGGCACAAACAACGAATACACACGCATTTACTTTTGGATGTTGCAGTCCTGCTGAAGGTTTAAATTTTTCACGATATGCAGTCAGAGCCTCAACAGCATGTGTGGGATTAATAAAGTGTCCAAATGTAAAACCTGTCCCATTAATAGCCGCGTGTCTTGCTCCGCGTTCAGAGAGGCCCAATACCCAAATATCAGGATTAGTCGTTGTATGAGGTCGAGCTGAAACTCCATAATAGTCGTGTTCTTTTGGTATGGTTCCATTTAGAAACCATTGTAATTCCTTCACCTGTCTTGAAAAAGAACTTAACGGTTTATTCACCCCATCTGTTAACGCTGCTCTCGTTCTCTGGCCTCCCCCAGGTGATCGGCCTAAGCCTAAATCAATCCGGCCAGGAAATAAAGCTTCCAATACTTTAAAAGTTTCGGCTACCTTGAGTGGGCTGTATTGCGGTAAAAGAACGCCACCGGAGCCAAGGCGGATTCTAGAAGTTTGAGAAGCTATTCTGGTTATCATAATTTCAGGAGAACTGACAGCTAAGCCATTTGTGTTGTGATGTTCTGCAACCCAGTACCTATGATATCCCAGTGACTCTGCCCATTGAGCCAATTCGATGGAATGCTGCAGTGCATCTTCAGCTGTTTGGCCCTTTGAGATCGGACTCTGGTCTAGCACACTTAACTTCATAATGATTCCCCTTTTATTCCTTTACACTAGTATGTACGGGTATATTTCATTCTACTGATAAACTTCGTTCATTATCTGATTTAAAATGGCCAATTGTTCTTCGAATAAAATTTTGTATCGTTTCTTTAGTACATCAAATTCTTCTTTCCCTTCATCTGTTAAGGAATACCAATAGACTTTCTGGCGTTTTTTTTCATATGATTTATAACCGTCTTTCCTATGAAGAAGACCTTCTTCCGTCATATCATGCAACGTATCTAGTAAAGTTGACGGGGCTGGAATCCAATTGTTTGTCAACTTATGAAATTCTTCTTTAAAATGCTCACTAATCATTGGTTGACGAACTTGTAGCAAATGCATAATATAGAACTTAGTGAATTGAGCTGCACTCATATTTAAGGCAAATTTTTTCGGATTATTTTTATGCGACAACGCAACCTCACCCCTTTTGTGTTATACCTTTATTTTATAATAAAAAGGAGTAGGTTTGTCTACTGATAAGGACCTTTGTTCGGTTATTGATATGTTTTTTTTTACGTTTCGGAGTTGCTACTAAGTATTAATCAAGAGTCATTAAATTGTTCATAAAAGCGTTCACGTTTTTTCGATTTTGAAGAATAATTATTTGGGCGTGATGACAATGCTGTTCTATTGCCGTTATCGCTTTGATCTTTTTTGTATTTGGATAGTCCCATACATATTTAAGAAATGACAGCTCCATACGTTCAGGGCAGCCTGGCGCCAGATCTACACGCGTTTTACCCATATGTCTCAACCATCGTGTAAGGACACTGCGTAAACAAACATATCGATTAATATTTAGAAAAATAATGGTATCAGCCAGCTGTAATCTTGGCCCCCATACACCACTATAGTTCCCTTCAATCACCCATTCTTTCTTTTGCAGATACATATCTTGTTTCTCAGCTAATTCCTCCATGGTAGATTCTTTCCATCCTGGTTTCCAAAATAGCCGATCCATATGTACAACATTGTATTGAAAAGCCTGACCAATTTGCTTTGCTAAGGTAGATTTTCCTGATCCAGCTGAACCAATGATAGCTACTCGCTCCATCTTGTTCCCCTCCATGTACTAAGACTGTCACATTGCTAACTTATATCTAACCTTTGCTTAGAACTTAGAAGATTGCTTTCACAAGTTCATATACTCTTACATAGTTTATCAGTATCTGCATTGTAATAAAAGAAATGTCGTTTTTTGAAACTTATGACACTAATCTTTCGTCTATAGTACTGAAAGCATTCATTTTTGCAAGAAAAAAACTCACCATTGTGGGGGCAATAGTGAGCTTTTCTCCTTTATCTTCTATTAGTTAAGAACGTTTTTTACTTATTCACTTAGAACCTTTACGGTTACAGTTTGTCTTCCAAAGTTTAAGGCATCTTGACGGTTTGGCATATATACATCAATGCGATTTCCGTTAATGGCTCCACCAGTATCACCGGCAATAGCCACTCCATAACCTTCAACATACACTTTAGAACCTAATGGAATAACATCCGGATCTACAGCGATTACTTTCTGGTTAGGATTTGCATTAAGGTCGATACCTGTTGCCGTTACACCACTGCAGCCTGTGCAATTAGCCGTATAAGCTGTTGCTTCTGCCGTGAATTCCTTAACTACGTCATTACTGGAAGATTGTTCACTGGATTGTTCTGCTTCAGCTGAAGTGTTTACTGGCTCAGCCTCTGGTGCTTCTTCTTGTTCAGGTGCCGGAGCTTCTTTCTGTTCTGGCTCAGGTGCTGGAGCCGGAGCTTCTGCTTTTTCAGGAGCTGGCGCTGAAGCTGCCTGGGCTTTCACTGCAAATTGATCACCAGGATGAATAAGTGTGCTTGAAAGGTTGTTCCAAGCCATTAGTTGGTCTACAGTTATGTTATATTTTTCAGAAATACCGTAAAGGGTATCTCCAGATTTAACTGTGTACGTCTTGGATGTTTCTACTGTAGCCTCACTATTACCAGATACGGTTAGTTTTTGATTCGGAACTATTAAATTTGAGTTTAAATTGTTCCATTTCTTAAGTTGATCAACTGTTACATTTTTATCATTAGAGATACCCCAAAGAGTATCACCTTTATCGACTGTATATTCTTCAGCACTAACGGAAGTTGCGAACGCTCCTGTTAATGCAGCAGTAGCAGCTAGAGAAAAAACTGATTTTTTCATAGATTTGTGTCCTCCTCTTAATTGATGAGTTGTTTTAACCACAATTAAGATACTACCAGATATATAGAATTTTTTAAGAACAAACAGCTAACAGTTTCTTTTCAACTGTGACACTTTTTTTGCACTGAAGTTACAAAGTAGGCATTTATCTCTATAATATTACTATAATTTATATCTATTAGTCTTTGAATGTCGAATAAAGGGACTCTTATTATACTTTTCAATAGGAAAATTTAAATATTATTGAAGTGTCAACAGACTTCCATACAAAAAACCTGCTTTATTTTTAAAGCAGGTTTTTTGTATGAAATTACCTATTCTGATAGTGCAGCTACCTGTTTCTGAACAGCTGGATCTTGTAAATACTCATCATAAGACATTTCTTTGTCAACTATACCTTGAGGTGTCAGCTCAATAATACGGTTAGCTATAGTTTGGATGAATTCATGGTCATGAGATGCGAATAAGATTGATCCTTTGAAATTAATTAATCCTTTGTTTAAAGAAGTAATGGACTCAAGATCCAAGTGGTTTGTCGGCTCATCTAGCAGAAGAACGTTTGCTCCTGACAGCATCATTTTAGACAGCATGCAACGAACCTTCTCTCCTCCTGAAAGGACATCCGGTTGTTTCAAGGCTTCTTCACCGGAGAATAACATACGGCCTAAAAACCCTCTAAGGAATGTTTCGGTTTCATCCTCAGGTGAATACTGTCGCAGCCACTCTACTAAGTTCATATCGGATCGTTCAAAAAACTTGGAGTTATCTTTAGGAAAGTAGCTTTGGGAGGTGGTTATTCCCCACTTAAACGTTCCTTCATCAGGCTCAACTTCCCCCATAAGAATTTGGAAGAGTGTCGTCTTTGCGACTTCATTACTTCCTACAAAGGCTATTTTATTATCCTTATTCATCGTAAAACTTACGTTATTTAAAACTTTAACTCCATCAACTGTTTTAGATAAGTTTTCTACCGTTAATAAATCATTTCCAATTTCCCGATCTGCTTTAAAAGCGATATAAGGATATTTCCTTGATGAAGGCTGAATATCATCCAAGGTAATCTTCTCAAGCAATTTTTTTCTAGAAGTGGCTTGCTTAGATTTCGATGCATTTGCACTAAATCGAGCAACAAATTCCTTAAGATCTTTAATTTTTTCTTCTTTTTTCTTATTTTGTTCCTCAGCCATTTTTTGTGCCAGCTGGCTTGATTCATACCAGAAGTCATAGTTCCCAACATAGATTTGAATTTTACCAAAATCTAAATCGGCAATATGTGTACACACATTATTTAAGAAGTGTCGGTCGTGAGAAACTACAATTACGGTGTTCTCAAAATCAATTAAGAAATCTTCTAGCCATTGAATGGCTTTAATATCCAAGTGGTTCGTCGGCTCATCCAGCAAAAGGACGTCCGGGTTGCCAAACAAAGCCTGCGCAAGGAGAACCTTGACCTTTTCAGAACCGGCTAACTCTTTCATTTCCTTAGCATGCAGATCTTCACTAATTCCAAGTCCGGTTAATAAACGGGCAGCTTCAGATTCTGCTTCCCAACCATTCATTTCAGCAAATTCACCTTCGAGTTCAGCCGCTCTCATTCCGTCTTCTTCTGTGAATTCGCCTTTCATATAAATGGCGTCTTTCTCCTGCATGACTTCATAAAGTCGTGTGTGACCCATAATAACAGTCTCAAGCACCTTATACTCGTCGTACTCAAAGTGGTTCTGCTTAAGGACAGCAAGCCGCTGGTCGTTCTTTAAAGAAACATCACCTGTTTGCGGTTCTAGTTCCCCGCTTAATATTTTTAGAAATGTAGATTTACCAGCGCCATTTGCCCCAATTAATCCATAGCAATTTCCAGGCGTAAATTTTATATTAACATCCTCGAAAAGCTTCTGATCGCCAAAACGAAGACTAACATTAGTCACATTTAACATAACGAATCCTCCAGTATCTCAGTGTATAACATTCAAATTATATCATTCATTATTGTGATCGAATAGGCTTTTTATTAGTTTTGTCCTGCAATTTCGGTGTTTCACTTATCCATTCATTAAATAGTTGGAAATCCGCTTCTACTACTTTTTGATAATAAGCGGACCACACCATGAGCTGCTGAATAAATCGAGTCCTATTCGACTCAATCTCATGAAGAATCGCTTCTTCACTGTGATGATCCATCAAGCCGTCTTCGATATCTACATCAGCACGAGCATGAATTTTCGCTGTGATTTTCGCCATTGTCTTAACCGTGTCCACCATGGAATCAAATTCCTGTAAATCATCATCCCTTAACTCGTTGGTGAAAAGTGACCGCTCCCGGACATAAAAATCATGTCCGTTAAATGTCAGATATCCTAAATAAGGATCGGCTTTGTGATGCATCGCCTGCTGTGTATGAACAACACGTCGACCTTGATGTTGATTTTCTTTCCAAAACGTCTCATCATAAGGAAAAAAGTAAGCAGGAATAGGTGTTCTTGCTTCTTTAGCTTCCAGAATAATATTAGAATGACCCTCGCCTGCAATCATAATATAGTATCTTTCAAGTCCTGTCGATCCAATCCCGGCTCCTGCCTTTTTCATGACATCTTTAACAGCATAGAACTGAGGGTGTTTTTTGATGTTAGATGAAATGGATTCGATATAATCTTCCCACACACGGAGGAACTCCTCTTTTTCCTGATGTGATAAGTCAACTAAGTTATCATCATCGATCGCAGTCTTTATGGAATCAAATTGAGCTGCTGAAGATTCCACTTCGGTTGAGGTCCACTTCTCTTCAAGGTTATGAAGGACGTTTTGGATCGGACCACTCGTGTTAGCTTTCGTAAATTGTAACTGAACGGGATCCTCTTCTCCAGAATAGAACCTTTGCAACTGACCGATATAGTCGTTTAAAAAAGACTCCACAAACTCTTCTGTATCATCTCCAGTATAGCCGTGTTGACTGCTCATTAAACGAATGCTGACTACCATACGCAGCACATCATATAAATAAGATCCAAAATATCCCTCATCAAAATCATCTACGTCAAACACAACTTCTTTCTTTTCATTTTGAAAAGCACTGATATTATCGAAGTGAAGGTCTCCTAATAACCAAGTAGGTTTGTTCTCAGGTGTATGAAACGTAAAGGGCAGACCTGTAACGTCATAATAGAATAAGTAAGCACTTCCTCTAAAAAAGCTGTAAGGGTCCTTACTCATTTTCCTATACTTGTTGCCTCTATCTTCATCCGACAGCCCCATTAGCTTGCCGTCAAACTGATTAAATATCGTAGCTAATAATTGCTTTCTCAAATATCTTTTTGTTTCTGTAATTTCGTTTCGAATGCCGCTACTCATTGTTTCACTTCCTTTTTTCGATGAATCCGATCCACCCCCAGTATAAAAGCACAGTTTATAATGTACAAAAAAAGAATCTTCAGACTAAAAATACTAAGAACTTTACCATGTCTTCCTGTCAGGCTAGCACATAAAAAAAGACCCTCAAATGAGAGTCTTCACTTCCTACGACTTGTAATATAAGCTGTTATTCTCGACTACTTGAAGCACTTTGCTGCTTGCTTCCATTTCATTTCCGCAAATCGGGCAAATTGCTTCTTCATCTGTTCTGAAGTTATCTCTCATCCAGCAGTTGCAATCGTCTGATTTACATACCCAAATTTTTGTTTCTTCTTCAACTATTTCAGCCTGGTTCTTTTTACCGAATGCCATACGTTTCGAAACCTCCTCTGGACATGAAAGAATTATGTAAAAGAGACTGACTACCACTCGAGTCAGTCTCTTTACACCTTATAATTTAGTTACATTAGCAGCCTGTGGTCCACGGTTGCCTTCAGTAATCTCAAATTCAACTGCTTGGCCTTCTTCCAGGGACTTAAATCCCTCTTCTTGGATCGCGCTGAAGTGAACGAATACATCGTCTTCTCCTTCAACTTCGATAAATCCAAAGCCTTTTTCAGCGTTAAACCATTTTACTGTACCAGTTTTCATAAAAATGGGTCCTCCAATGTTTCTTAAAATTAATATGCGTTCCATAAGAAATGAAAAAAATCACATATTATAAAAAGTACCAATAGGCATTGATCACTCTTTATAATAGGTGATTCATTATATGTTTGGCACAAATTAATATTGTCTATTATCATACTATAGTTCACCGGTGAAGTCAACTTCAGGCGCATACACCTGCTCTATTCATTCTATACAAAGAGTCAAAAGTTTATACGTGCTTTTTTAAACTTTTTCAATCACCCCACAGGCAATTCTCTTGCCAGCATCCCCGCTAGGTTGAGATTGATAGTCATCAGGACCTTGATGGATAATAACAGCTTTCCCTATTATATCTTCAACATGAAATCGATCCGTGAAGAAAATCATTCTTGAACGACCCTGATTGGAAAATAATACCGGGAAGTCTCCAGCATGATTGCCATGAGGCTGATCATCGGGATTCCAATGTCCGCCAGCGGATTGGAAAGGATTTTCACCATCACCAATTTCACATGCTCCGTTTTCATGAATATGAAAGCCATGTGGTCCAATCTGAACGCCATTTTTCACTTGAAAGTCAGGAAGGCCTTCTACCTGAACAAATACCTCCACCCCATATGGACGTTGATAAAATTGCACAACTCCTCTTAGTTCAGGAGCAAGCGGACTGCTTTTAAAACTTACTCGTGCCTGCTCAGGCTGATAATTAGGTCTGATGGGTGGATACGGATGTTGATAATACATGGCATCTCCTCCTTTTATACCAATATATGCAGCGAATCTTCAAAACATGTCCTTTCAAATTTACATCAATATCACGATGTGCTACACTCCATTTAATGTCTCAACAAGTAAAAGGAGAGATGACATGAAAAAAATATGGATTACATCGTTAATCGCTGTACTTGCTTTATTTAGTTTGGCTGCCTGCTCAGGAGGAGACAACTCTGAAAGTAGTAAAAAAGAAGAAAATGCCAAGAGTGAGAAAAGTGAAGGTGAGAGCAAGACAGGTCCTGTTGCAACCGTAAACGGACAAGAAATTCCGCGTAAGGAGTTTAATCAGCAGCTAGAAGGTACTAAACAGCGATATAAACAAATGGGTATGAAGATTGAAGGTAAAGAGAAACAAATGGAACAAGGTGTAGTTAACCAACTTATCGGAATTGAGCTATTAAGTCAAAAAGCAACGGAAGCAAATATTAAAGTATCAAAAGAAGAAGTAGAAAAAGGATATGAACAATTTGCCTCCAAATTTCCTTCTGAGGAAGAGCGAAAGAAAGCTCTTGAAGAAAGCGGCATGACCGAAGATAAAGTGAAAAAGCAATTAGAGGAAAATATCAAAATTCAAAAATATGTAGCAGAAAATACGAAAGAAGTTACAGTAAGTGACGAAGAAGCCAAGAAACAGTATGAGTCTATGATGAAAGGTCAAAAAAATGCTCCTAAATTCGAGGAAGCCAAAAAACAAATCAAACAGCAAATCAAGAGTCAAAAGCAAGGTCAGCAAGTTACAAAGCTTGTCGAAAAACTTCGTAAAGAAGCAGATGTGAAAGTGACCCTATAACTATATAAATGAAAAAGAAGATCCTGGAACGAACAAGTCCAGGATCTTCTTTTTCATTTTATCATATGATTTCTTTTAATTTATCATGTTGTTCTTGCAAATAAGTCACGTTAACAGGGTGTTTCAAACTATATGTTAGCCTGTTGAAACTATGATCTAATTCCTTTCGCCAATTGTCTCTAGCCGCTTGTAAAGACAGTAGACATTGCTCTATATAGTACTGATCTATAGTATGTTTTACCTTGTAAATCGCATCATGAAGCGACGGGCTTACCCGCTCACTGAACTTCTCCTTCATCCGCTCCTTCTCATTAAGCTCAAAAAATGATTTTGTTCCTTTAAATAGTTGTAATACATCAGCAAGCTCTTTTTCATGAAGCGACAGCTTTTGATCTATATCAGGTGGAGCAATCGTATTCCATTCAAAGCTGCTTAGGGTTAGCGAACGGTTAATCCTTCGTATCTCTTCTTCATAATCTTTCTTATACTGCTCCACTAACTCCTTAATAAATACTTCGATTCTAAGGGTTACAGCCTTTATTTCCTGGTTCATTTCAAATTCCACTTCGTGCAACAGTTCACCTGCCGACTCCTCAATTTGTTCTTTAGCTTCTGAACGATCCCCCTTAATGACTGCGGGGTTAAAATGGTTCTTAAAATAATCATTGAAGTTTAACATCATTCGCTGGTGAACAAAATGCAGTTGTTTATCCACTTTTTGTGTTATTGCTTTTTCTCCTCTTGCTTCTGATTTTTGCTGAAGCACTTGCTGAGCTCTGCTTTGTTCATCCTCTAACATGGTAAGCTTCTCTTCCCTATCCTGCTCGCTAAGCCTGGCATGCTCGATAATGGTTTGTAAAGAAGATACCGCTTCGTTAAGATCATGTTCGATCGAATGATGGAGTACTTCTGTTAGTTCCTCTTGCAAAAATCGTTCAAATCGCTCTTCAAAAGGAAGTAAGCCGCTGTTTAATCTTTCATGGGTTTGCTTTTCCTTTAATCCTTGCAAACTCGATAATGAATAGATACGCGGTTTGCGAATTTGAAACTGAAGGAGCTGTTCCTGCAAATAACGTTCAACTTGGTGTTTTTCCTCCTCATCTTCAGCTAAATCTGCCGCATTGATAATGAAAAACATTTTATCCATAGAGAATGCATCCTTCACTCGTCCAAGCTGCGTTAAAAAGGATTGATCTGCTTTTGAGAACGGATGATTGTAATAAGTTACGAAAAGAATGGCATCAGCATTTTTAATATATTCAAATGATACATTGGTATGGCGGGCATTTACAGAATCCGCCCCTGGGGTATCCACAAGTGTTATACCTGCAAGTGTCCATTCACAATCATAATGAAGCTCCATCCACTCAATAAAGCATGATTTTTTTTCTTCTGACACGAATGCTGCAAAACGATCCAATGTTATGGTCATTTCCTGACTAATTTTAGGAGCCATTTCTTCATAACCAGCCAGAAAAGCTTGAAGAAATGATCGCTTTTTGTGATCCAGCTTCTGCAGTTTGTTTTCTTCTAACGAAACAATGTCTTGATAGGCTTCTTCTAGACTTCTATAGCTTTTAAGCACTTTCTTACCAGCAAAGGCGAGGTCTTCCAATAACTGTTCTTCGCCTTTAACTCTGACTGTCACTGTCCCATGAGGATGCTGCTTTGATGAGGCTGTGATCTTATTGATCGTTGCGGTAGTTGGATTAGGAGATACCGGTAATACTTGCTCTCCTAATAATGCATTGGCAAATGATGATTTTCCTGCACTAAAGGCTCCGAATAAAGCGATCGTATATTGCTGGTGGTCAAGCCTCCGCTGTTTCCCGCGAAGCTGAGTGACCAAATACTCAAAACCATCAAGGTTGCTTAACACGTCCTGTGCCTCGACAAGTTTATGGTGAATATGTGTCTTTTTCGTTACAGCTGTTTCTCGAAGTTCCTGAACTTCAAGATCGTCTGGTTTCACTACACTTGGCTTTGCTTCCTGATATTCCAGCTCATGACTGGACTGAACCTTTATACGTGACTGCAAATTCTGAAGTGCGCGGTCAACTTGATTTTCGATCTCTTTGTTAGGGGCTTGTTCCGTAAATGTATGCCGTAACTGCTGCTCAACTTCCTTAATTGCACCTTCCAGTTCAGAAAGTTCTTCTTCTGCTTGTGATTTATGCTCATATGCCTTAAATAACTGTTGATGGGCTTTCGTTTCAGCTTCATTTCTCTGCTGTAGCAGTCTCTCTACCTGTTCCCACCATTGATTCAACTGGCTGCGGCCATAGCGTTGAATATCTTTAGACAATTGATCGGTGTATCGAAGGACATACTCCCCCGTAACAGAGGCACCCGTTTCAATTAATTGTTGTAATCTGGATGACGGATACTCAATGTCGAAGGATTGGGTGTCATGAATAATCGTACTGTCGGCTATCGCATTTTCCTCGAGCAACTGCATCATCCGTTCACGTAATGGCCAGGTTACATTTTTTTCTATCGTCTGCTTTAATTGCTCATGAAAGTTTTCAAATCGAAAATCTCGCTCTTCTTCCGTTTTTTTCTTCGTAAGAATAAAACCTACTTTAAATCCAGGCTGCATCGATTCCAAATATAAACGAGCATACTCCCGTAATTCACTTGGCATTAGATAAGCATTCGATAAAAATGCGAGCACTCTATTTTCGAATTGTTCTCGAGTTTTCGGTATTCTCTCCTTCTGAGCTTCTAGCAAAGACCCTGTCTCGTCGGCCTCCTGTTCCGCAATGATTTGATCATCATAGCCGATCTGGTTATAAAGGGTATCCATTTGCTCTTCATAAATTGATCTGTAATCACTAACGCTTTCACAAATAATGGCAGAAGCATGATGTAAAGCCATTTGATTTGGTGAAGCATTCTTAAACACCGTTCGGAAAGTTTCGCTGACTTGTTCAATTTGATTAGCTGAATGGGTTTGTTCTTTTAACGATGTATAAAAAATGTGCTCAGGTTCAATTCCCCACATGTCCAAGGAATTCTTAACACTTTGCTGAAATTGGGCAAAAGTTAACTCCGCTTCGTTATGTTTATCCACTTGATTAATAATGATGGCAAACGGAATCTGACGTTGTTGCATTTCCAGTAAAAAGCTTAAATTGACTTCAGATTGAACATGATTATAATCCATCACGTAAAACATGTAGTCCATTAAGTGCAGAGAAGATTCGGTAATAAACCGATCTGCGTCCCGCGTTGAATCAACCCCTGGTGTGTCTAATATTTTCACATGGGAAGGAATTTCAGTTAATGGTCGTTGAATATCAAGGCCGGTTATTTTTTCTCCTTCTCGGCACATTGCCTGAATGGTTTTGATATCAATAGACCCCTCATATTTGACCGGGTCATGCTCACTGAAATAGGCAATCGTCGCTTCAGGTCCATTCGATAATTTAACAATGTTTGCACTCGTTGGAATCGGACTAGAAGGCAATATGGAATGATCGACAAGATGGTTAATCATCGTTGACTTGCCCGCTGAAAAATGTCCTGCAAAACCGATCATTATTTCTTGCCTAGTCACCTTTTCAATTAGTTCCAGGACTTTGTTAGCTTGGAACTGGTTATATTTTTCAAGTTCACTGTATAACGATTCTAACCTGGCAATCGTATTAGTATGGGCATCTATGGTGGACACAGACATTGCTTTTAATCTCCTTTATGTCTTGTATGTTACTTATTAGTTTACTCAAGATCGATGGAAACTCTCAAGTTTAACTTCATTTCTTACACATAAAATAATTATCGATGTAGTTCTAATTCTTTCATATACGTTGACATCCCTTGAACAGGGAATGAAATGGTAAACAATTCCTGAAGTTGATTTTTGTATCGAGTTGATACATAGGGAAAAGCTCCTCGATAAATTTCTTTTGCATAGTGAAAGGGTGGAACTTTATCTTCCCGCTTATTGATAACTGTAAATGTCAGTGCAAGATAGGTTCTGCCCTGTGACATAACTTCGACAATAGTGGGTCTATAATGTCCTTCATAAACCCCTTCACGATCATATAAGTAATCGACTGCCGGAGGTGTTACCTTATAGAGGACCCCTTCCACAGAAGATAAATGATCTTCTTCGATATCAGCCCTGCCGCCATCGTGAACATGGTGAGAGAATCGCAAACGAAAATGGGCTAAACTAGCTCCGCCCACTACGTCTTCAAACAACGCTTCCACCCCAGCTTTTCTGATCCGTTCAAGATCCATACAGGACCCATACGCAAAGTAAAACATATCGTTACCTTCCGGATATCGATCTAGTTTCCAATTACCATGGGGCAGGGCCTCCCCATCTTCCATTTCTTCTCCGCCTGTATATACTACGGCGCCGCAGCTTTCATGGTCTGTATGTACTGTAACTGAATTCCGTTCATAGACTGCTCCCGCGGCCCCGTTATATTCATCAAGTTGTTCCATTATGTGATCACCGACTTCATGTAGTTCACCATAAACAGTTCCGGTTTGGGTAAGCTTTACGTAAGCATCGCAGGCATGACTTTTAAATAGAGTTGCCATTATTCGAGCTTGTGTACATAAAAGCGTTGAATCATCTAAGCGATCATGATCATTGTCTCCTTTACAAAATGATCCATAAACAAATAAACGCACCATTATCCCTCCTTTATGATCGTTGAATAAGCAGGAAGCTGATAAGCGCTTTTCGCAGACAGTACAGCTTGAATAACAGCTTGTTCAACGACGAGGGCCGCTAAATAGCTCAATCCATTTAAGTCGACCTTCACCTGATTTGTTGTCATCGCAAATAATGTATCTCCATCCACAAATGTATGAGCAGGACTAATCGTTCGAGCTAGTCCATCATGAGCAATTGAAGCCAGTTTATTAGCTTCAGGCTTAGATAATGCAGCATTACAAGTGATGACCCCAATGGTCGTATTTCCGCTAAAACGATTCGTCTTTGCCGTATTCATTTGGTCCAGAAGAACCTGTTTGCTGTCTAGGAAACATCGCTGCTTGCGATCGTACGCCCCTGCTAGGAAGTTTCCTGTAGTTGGGTCGACTACATCCCCGAAGCTGTTCACGGCTACGACCGCCCCGATCTTTAACTCTCCCACCTCGATCGCATAATGGCCCACTCCACCTTTCATAGCATAGGAGGCTCCTAATAATTTACCTACAGATGCTCCCGTGCCTGCTCCCACGTTTCCTTTTAAAAAGGGCACGTTTAGAAAGGCATTTCGTGTTGCCAGCTGCCCCATTTCACGGTCAGGGCGGACTTTTTCATCACCAACCATCAAATCAAATAAAATGGCGCCGGGGACAATCGGAACCCTCGTGACCTGTACATCAAAGCCAACTCTTCTTCTTTCAAGCTCATTCATGACTCCTGACCCAGCCTCTAGACCGAAGGCACTTCCCCCAGCTAAAAATATTCCATGCACTTGTTCGACAAGATTCTCCGGGTTCAAAGCATCCGTCTCCCGGGTGCCAGGTGAGCCGCCGCGCACAGCCACGCCTGCTTTTGCGCCGTCTACGCAGACTACAACTGTACATCCTGTAGCCGCTTCCTTGTTATCTGCATGACCGAAAGCGAATCCATCAATAGAGGTAATTGGAATTTCATTCACGGCGTTCTATCCTTCCTTATGTTTGCTTTTTTATAAAAAAGGTAATCTTAATCTATGGAGGTGTAAATATGCCACGTAAACAGATGGTTGTTCATGGCAGAGTTCAAGGGGTTGGATTCCGAGCTACCACAGAACAGATCGCATCTCAGTACAGTCTTACTGGCTGGGTGAAAAATAGTTCTGACGGAACCGTAGAAATAGTAGCTGAAGGAAGTGAACAGGAACTCGCCTCGTTTATAAAGGTAATAGAGAAAGGACCAAACCAGTTCGCTAAAGTCCAATCACTTGATATAACTGATTTAGAAAGTGAAATGGGCTATGAGAACTTCAAGGTGCTTCATTAAAGAGTGACCGCAGATCAGATTTCTGCGGTCCTCTTTTCATTCGTCCATATTGTTCGAAATGATACATGAATGACTTACTGAACTAGTTATTCCTATTTATGCATAGGTCTTACAATAACTTCATTCACATTCACATAGGAAGGCTGTATAACGGCATAAGCTACAGCTTTTGCAATATCCTCTGAATTCAGCGGAGTCATTTCTTGCTTTTTAAACATATCCAGCACGTCGCCGTCTGTGATGTGTTCCGTTAACTCTGTATCTACGGCCCCTGGAGAAATATTGGTTACTCTGACACCTGAACGTGATAGTTCTTTTTCCATGCCCATGGACAGAGCTTTTACTGCATATTTTGTCGCGCTGTACACCGTACTTGACGGAAATACTTCATGCCCCGCTACAGAGGAAACATTAACGATATGTCCTCCTTCTTGAGCTAACATCTCAGGCAGTGACGCATGAACACCATAAAGAACTCCTTTAATGTTTACATCAACCATCTGTTCCCATTCATCTACGTGATCATTTTTTAAGAAAGACAACAGCATGACACCTGCGTTATTTATATAAATATCAATACTGCCAAAGTCATCTTTCGTTTCTTTGACTAGGTTCTCCACATCAGATCGTTTCGTGACATCTGTTTCAACTACTTTAGCTCTTACATTATATTGCGTCTCTACGTCATCAGCGAGCTGCTGCAAACGTTCTGCTCTTCTGGCAGCGAGAACGACATGAGCTCCTTCTTCCGCTAAATGTTTAGCGATGGACTTGCCAATCCCGCTGCTTGCCCCTGTAATAATGGCCGTTTTATTCGTTAATTTCCCCATTATCGTAACCTCCTTTATGACTCCTCCTCTTATTTACCCGTTTTGTAAGGGAACTATTCATAGATTAGGAGATTCTAGGTATGAAAAAGTCACCTCTACAGGATAGAGGTGACCACTAGTATGTGTGTACTACTGTTCTTCAAAGAACTTGCGGTTTAATTCAATGTATTTATTTTCCTCTTCAGGAACTTCGTCTTCAATGTAAATTGCCTCAACAGGGCAAACCGCTTCGCAAGCCCCGCAGTCGATGCAAATCGCAGGATCAATGTAAAACATATCTTTCCCTTCTTCGATACAGTCGACCGGGCATACATCAACACATTCTCCTGCTTTTTCATCTTTACAAGGTGAAGTTATAACAAATGCCAACGGGATCTCCTCCTTCTTTTATAAATACAAAAGTGCTCCTATTAAATACACACCCTCTAAGGCAGTAATTTAAACACTACTTTTTTTATGATAACGGTTATAGCTGGAAAGTGCAATTTTTGCGCCAATTTTGTTGAAAAAAATCATTTCATCTTTAGTCTTTCCAAACTCGTTCGACGGTATATTCTCCACCCTGTTTTTGTATTAAGAAAATATCGGGTCGTGAAAGCCGCTTCCAATCCATAAACCCAATTTCACGATTATATTTTTGCAGAAGCAAGGCTAGTAAATTGCCATGCGTGACTAGCAATACATTGCCTTCCACCCCGGCTTCTAATTCATCAATAAGCGACAGTACTCTCTCTTTTGCTTCTAAAGAGGATTCTCCACCAGCCATCTTAAGTTCGGGGTCCTTGAAGGTATCATGAAGAACTTCTTCCCAGTCATCAAGAGGATCACGGCTCAAGATTCGTTCTTCTAGACGCTCATCTTTCTCGATGGTTATGGCGTTATTCTCCGCAAACGGTTTTATCGTTTCGATCGCACGTAAAAACGGGCTTGAAATGATCCGATCGATTTCATAACCTGAATGCTCGAGAAATGCTGCTAACACTTGAGCTTGACGTATTCCTAATTTCGTTAAAGGTGAGTCTTCATGCTGGCCTTCTGTTTCACTATGACGGACTAATATTAATTTGTCCATGAGTGGACCATCCCCCTTATTGCTTATCATATTCCTATTATCGCTGATGTCGTACATATTGACAAGGATAGACAGATCATTTGTTCTTTTTCTATACAAAAATATAAAACAGCTGAGTCACCACGCTCAGCTGTTACTTACTTCCTTAAAATAGTGTTTGTAAAAACCTCCAACTCGGCCGGAGTTATCAACAATAAAGTAAAATTCATCACTCTCATTTTTTACATCATATGTTTGACCAGGTGTCAGCACATTGTTAACGACGAATTTTTCAGCATCGTTATGTACACACTCAATTTGTTTAATGGTTTTATGATTTTCCCAATTTTTGTGAATCATCGTAACCCTCCTTATTTATTTCTATCATACATTGATTTTTAGCATGAAACAATCACTCGAGCGGTTTACTGCAGCGGATGATTTAGTATAACCCGATCAACCTTTCATGTTTACCCATTTCTGTTTATTGAACATCCATTCCAATACAAAGGGCATAAACAGGACAATCGTCAGCAGGCGGATCGTTTGTAATGAACTTACGATGGCAGGGTCTGCCCCTGCATCCTTAGCAGTTAGTGCCATTTCAACCAGTCCTCCGGGGGCTAAGCTTAAAATGGCTGTAGTCAGCGCCATGTCCGTCCACTCTGATAATATAAAGCCAAATAAAAACGATAGGGAAATTAACAGCAAGGCAAGCCCAAAAAAATAGCCGCAATATCGCCCTGCACGAATCACGTCGTTTAAGACAATTTTATGTCCTAAGTGAACACCGATCATAAGTTGAGCACCTATAAATATGGAATCTGGCAAAGGAAGTAGGGCGATTCCAATCGTTTGACATATGCCAATAAGAAGCATCGGTACAATAATGAGAGAAGCAGGAATTTTGTCTCTTAACACATATCCCGCCACAAGGCTTGCTAAATAGATTAACAGCGTCCAAAAACTCCCTGATGCAGTCTCCGTTTCAACAGCCACGGCAGCTGATTCATTCGTATATAACCAATGCGTGGCAGCAAACGGAATAATAAATAGGACCGATAACAGGCGAATCGTATGAAAAATGGTAATTAATACCGTGTTCCCCTGTAAAGACTCACTCACAGCTATCATAGCCGATAATCCTCCAGGTACACTGCCGATTAAAGTGGTTTTCGCTTCCATAGCTGAACGCTTGGATAGCACGAAAGCAAAGGAAAGACTTGTAGCCATAATGGCAAATGAGAAAAGTGTGTATGGCATTAAATAAGGCCCTATATTTGCCCATGTCTCCGATTGGAAAGTCAGGCCTATTTGAATCCCGAGCAGCCAAAAGGCAAGATCTCGCAGCAATGAACTAGATTGAGTCTGATGATCGATCTTTATTTTGTACAGTATTAATAATGTAACCGGACCAAGAATCCAAGGAAGCGGCAAAGCTAAAAAAGCAAAGAGCAAGCCTCCAATAAGAGCAATTAAGTACGTAAGGATATAGTTTTTCCTCAAAGATTACTACCTTCTTCCATCGTCAAACTGAATAATCAAAATTGCATTAGTATAACCGCTTTCCATTTGAAGAAAGCGGTTATCTACACTTGATTCGGCAAGTTAATCCTGATTAAATGCAGTAAACAAATGGGTTAAATAACCATAGCCCTCTTCCTCCATGCTTTCTACAGGGATGAAGTTCAGAGCAGCAGAGTTGATGCAATAACGTAAACCACCCGCTGCCTTAGGGCCGTCTTCAAAAATATGACCTAGATGCGAATCTGCTTTATCACTTCTTACTTCTGTACGAATCATACCGTGCGACTGATCCAGCAGTTCATTGACCTGCTGCTTTTCAATCGGCTTCGTAAAGCTTGGCCAGCCACACCCTGCATCATATTTATCTTTTGAACTAAATAAAGGCTCACCAGATACAATATCAACATAAATTCCTTCATGTTCATTATCATTGTATTCATTCTGAAAAGGACGTTCCGTAGCATTTTCCTGAGTTACCGCAAATTGAACATCCGTCAATCGACTTTTCAGTTCTGTCGGATTCTTCTTGTAGCTCCAATGATCTTTAATAAAGTCAGCTCTGCCGGACCCCTTTTTATAACGTTTATAATGATAGGAATTTTTCCGGTGATAATCTTGATGTTTATCTTCTGCCGGGTAAAATGTGGCCGCTGGTATAATTTCAGTCACGATTGGCTTGTTAAATTTACCTGAGTCCTCAAGACGTGCCTTGCTTGCTTCGGCGATTTGTTTTTGATTGTCATTATGATAATAAATGGCTGTCGTATACGAATATCCTCTATCAGCAAATTGGCCAGCTTCATCCGTGGGATCAATTTGCTGCCAAAAAATTTCCAGCAGACGTTCGTAAGAGAATACCTCAGGGTTGTACACAATTTGCACAGCCTCACGATGACCGGTCGATTCGGTTATAACTGACATATATGTTGGATTCTCCGTGTGTCCCCCTGTGTAACCAGAAGTGACAGACTCAATGCCGGGACGTTCCTCAAATGGCTCCACCATACACCAGAAACACCCTCCAGCAAATGTTGCTTTTTGTAGTTGTTGTTTCATCCTCCAGCCTCCTTCAATGAATTTTTCAGGTTTCTTCTATTTTTTCTAATTCCATAAAAAAAATCAAGAAACATGCCCAGCCGTTTAAATATATAACTTAGGCTGGGATGTTCCTTGTCGTTTCCTCTTTTTTGTCTTTTCTTGATCTACGCTTTCACTTTCACTTTTACTTGATAAATCTTCACTGTCTTCTTTATCGTTCGTTTCCTCATCAGATTCATTCATTAACTTCATCATATTAATCATTGCTGGGATGTTCTTAACCATTGGTCCGTATTGCTGTACCATAGGAGCTGCTGACTGCACTGCCTTTAAAGCTCCCTGTAGATGCCCGAGCCAGTTTCCGCCTCCAGCTGCTGTCTGTGCCGCAGCGGTTGGTGGAAATGCATTCATGAAGGAACCGCCGCCAAACCTTGATGCATCACCATAAGACCTTGCACCGCCACGATTCAAAAAGGGAGCAAGAAATTTCTGTATCCCCTGAGGCTGCTGATAGCCGGGGTTATATCCTCTTCCCCAGCCCATTGGGCCTTGAGGCGGCGGTGGATTTCTATAAAACATACTGGACCCCTCCGTCACTGTTTTAACATAGCCTATGCGCAATGCTGCGCAGCTGAGTGGGCTATTAAAAAACCTCATGTTCCTCGAGCACCCAGTTAATAGGCTCCTCATCAATAGACTGGAGAAATCGATTCGTCTTTGAAAACGGCCGGCTGCCAAAGAAACCCCGATGTGCGGATAAAGGACTCGGATGCACAGATTCAATGACTGCATGTTTGCTGCGATCCACAGAGCTGGCTTTTTCTCTCGCATGCTTTCCCCATAAAATAAACACTACAGGCTGGTCCCTCTCGTTTAACGCTTCGATAACGCGATCGGTAAACCTTTCCCACCCGATTCCTTTATGGGAATGAGCCTGATGAGCTCTGACGGTAAGAACTGTGTTTAGGAGCAGCACACCTTGTTCAGCCCAACCTTCTAAATTGCCGTGGTTAGGTGGTCTCACCCCTAGGTCATTCGCCAATTCCTTAAAGATATTGCGAAGTGATGGCGGAATCGTTATACCTTCCTTAACAGAGAAGCTGAATCCATGTGCCTGCTCTACTCCATGGTAAGGATCTTGTCCAATAATAACTACCTTTGTATTTTCAAAAGAAGTTTTATGAAAAGCAGCATAAATATCGTTCATATGGGGAAATATTTTATGTGTTCCATACTCCATTTTCAAACGTTCTCTTAATTTTAAATAATATGGCTTGCGAAGCTCCTCTTCAAGGATTGCAGCCCAATCGTTATGAAAGATTCTCATGCTCATTCCTTTCTTTATTTCCATTATTTCATGTCTGTCTTTTAGTTATTTCCCGGGCAAGCGCAGGAAGTGACAAACGCCGAATTCTTCATTCTTATCAGTTGACGGAATAGAGTGAAATTAATCGGTATTTGCAAATCGTTGTATTGTTTTTTAGAATAAGTTCTTCTATAATACCTGTACCGATTTGATCAGCTTTAATATTTCTTCTTACTTCCAGCTTTTCATTCATAGGAAATAGTTTGTAGCCGTCAAAGACGATCTGGAACAAATTATCATCTGCGTGAACCCTTTCTTCTTTTCCCTCAGTAATTAACGACCATTCCATGGATAGCGGTGTAGACATAAAGCACCCTCCCTTATTTAATCTTCGTATAACTTAATTCTTACTGAAATGTAAACTCAACGGTGGACCCCTCATGAGTTGAATGGATATGAAGTTTAGCAGGAATCTCCTCTTTCAGCTGGGAGACGTGAGATATAATACCGAGCATCCTGTTACCATCTTGTAACCCTCTTAAACAATCAATCGCCTGTTCAAGAGACAATTCATCTAATGTACCAAATCCTTCATCGATAAAGAGCGTATCAAGTTGGACTCCGCCTGCATGGGATTGAACTACATCAGCCATACCAAGAGCTAAACTCAAACTTGCTTTAAACCCTTCTCCTCCTGATAATGTCCTCACTGAGCGCTGCTGCCCAGTATGATGATCAATCACTTCTAAATCCAAACCACTTTGAGCACCTTTTTTGGCAATTTCCTGGCTTCTAACCAATTGATAGCGATGGTCTGTCATTTGATCTAGACGAATATTAGCCTGAATTAAAATTTCATCCAGGTAAGAAGCAAGCACATATCGCTCTAAAGAAAGGCGTAACGGATTGTTTCCTTTGGCCAGATTGGCCAGTTCTGCTAGATCGTAGTATTGTTTCGCTTTATCTCTTTGCTGTTCCAGTAATGATTGCATGGTGTTCTGAGCATCTTTATTTTGTTTATAATTGATTTCTAATTCATTGATTTCTCGTTGTTTATCTTGAACTTGTTGCTTCTTATACTGCCATTTTTGTTCTAACTCATCAAGCTTAGGTCTCTCTTGATCAGTCAGACGTGAAGATACTTCTTTGTTTCTTTCTAGAACTACAGCCTTCCGTTCTTGGTACTCCTTTAGCTTTTCGTTAAGCGAACGAACTTCTTCTTTAGGCAGTAATGCATGTTGGTACTTCTCAACTGACTGAAATTCAAATTGGTCAAGCGTTTGATTAAATTCCTTTTCTTTATCCGAAAGAACAGATTCTGCTTTTTGGACGAACTGCTGAACTTGCGCTTCCTGTGTTGCAGCTTCCTTAAACATTTGATCAACTTTATTAAAATGCTCATGGACCATTTCCCACACCTGTAAAGCCTCACGGTATTGTTTTTCATGAGCAGCCACAAGCTGATTCATTTGTTCGCGGTCTGTTGTTTCAAAAGAATAAGCTTGTTTCACTTCTTCTCGTCGGGTTGAAAAATGAACCCTTTCTTGCTGGAGAAAGTGATATTGCTGAGTATGTTCGTCTTCCGCTTTTACCACTTGTTCAAGTTTATCCTCAAGCTGATTCAGTTGTTTCGCCGCTTCTTGAATCGTAATCAGCTGTTGGTCTAGTTCATGAAACTTATGTTCTTTTGATTTCAATTGCTCGCAGACTTCAGTATAGTAGTTGTCCAATGCTTCTCGGGATCGATCAGCAATATGGTCATCAAATGTTGTAATTAAGCTATTGACAAGCTGCTTTTGAGATTCTCCCTCTGCCTTGATTGTTAATAACTGTTCCTGATCTTTTTGGAAAATTTTATCGTGCTCCTCAAACGCCTCTTTTAGTACATCTATTTCCTCACCACTTAGAACGCCAGGTGGTTTAGCTGCTAGAGAAGGGTGCTCATGGGATCCACAAACAGGACAAGCTGCCCGGTCTTGCAAGTCACTTGCCAGATGATAAGCATGATGCTGTTTCAAATCCTCAATAGCAGCTTCATATTTTTCCTGAGCACTTTTGCGTTTCGCTTTCTTTTCATTAAACGTTTGCACTAAAGATTGATAGCGTGATCGCAAGTCAAGCAGCTTTTTCCATTCTTTTTTGAGTGAAGACACATCTTCTTTTCGTCGTATCAAGGCATCGAGTTGTTCTTTATGATGATATCTTTCAGCAGTAATCTCTCTCTCAGAAGCAGCTTTTTCTGCAAATCTCTGTTTTAGCTTCAGGTACTCTTCTTTACTCCCTTTTAATTCCTTCAACTTATTTTCTTCCCTTGTTAAGTCTTCATCACATTTCTTCAGCTTGTCATCTAATGTGAGAAGCTTATCCAGGTTTTCTCTCATGTTGCTGCTTTGTTTCCATTGCTCTTTTAACTGTTCACGATAGGATTCGTTTCCCGCCTCTTGTTCATAACTTGCTGCCACTTCTTTGAGGCTTTGTTCAATTTCAAGCTTTCTCTGCTCCTTAGACTGCTGATCACGCTTAAGATCTGTTAACTCTTTCTGCCTATCCTTTACTTGATGTTCGTAAGGAAGAACTTCCAACGCTTTCTCAGCAGCTGCTATCTTTTGCTCTATATCATGAAAATATTGATGTTGATCAGCCAGCTCCGCTGCTTCTTTTTGCAGCGCTTCTTGTTCTTTAAATAATTCCTCTACTGTTTTCGCATCATAGTATAATTCCTGAGCACGTTCGGTCTCTTTCATAAGCGACGCCAACTGCGATGTTCGTTCATTTTTATGCTGCAGCTGATTAGCAAGATGGTTGTTCAGTCGATTAAGAATATGATCAGGATCTTCGGCTTTCGTATCCGCAGTCTTCTCTTCTCCCCAGTTAATTCGATTGACGGCTTGATCAATTTTCCATTGAAACTGCTCAATCTCCTCCTGCAAAGATCTTGAAGATTGCTTGAAATAATCTGTGAGTTCCTCATAAAAGTGCGTTCTGAAAATCCGCTGTAAAATTTCTTCCCGTTCTTTACTATTTTCGGAGATTAGCTTTCTGAATTCACCTTGGGGGATCATAATCATCTTTCGAAACTGTTCATAGTCAAGACTAAGCAACTGTTCTATATGCTCATTGACTTCTTTAATCTTAGATGCAAGTAATTGAGGGCCATGTGGTTGAATCATATAAAGCTCTGCCCTTGTAGGCTCCTCCTTAAATCCTTCGCCGCGCTCTTTCTTTTTCAGTTGTTTCGGCATACGGACAATTCTGTATTCTTTTCCCCTCAAGCGAAAATGGAAGTCAACAAATGTCGTTTCATCCGGTTCGGAAAAATGGCTGCGTAACGTATCCTGGTCTCGATCAGTTCCACTGGCTCTGCCATATAGTGCAAAACACATGGCATCGAATATAGTAGTTTTACCTGCACCAGTCGGGCCAGTAATTAAGAAAATAGATTCTTCCCCTAACTCTGTAAAATCAATGACTTGCCGAGTTTTATAGGGACCAAAGGCATTCATTGTAAGAGACAATGCTTTCATTTCTACTGCCCCCTTTCTTGATGTTTTAACGTTTCAATGGAATCTTCCACAAGTTTTTTACGGTGTTCAGGAATTGGATCCTCCTTAATTTCTTCATAAAAAGAGGCGAAAAGAGTAGCTGGAGACAAACGCTGGCGTTCTTTCATCTTCTGGATGTCCTCTGACTGTTTAGGCTGGGGGGAAAGCTTTCGCTCCAGGTACAAGATATTAGGATATAGCTTTCTCAGTTTTCCCATTGGATCAATTAACTGGCCATCATCAAGCAGACGAACATGTAAATAACTCTCAGGATGATCTGCGGCGTCTCCTCGTATCAGATCGTCAAAATAGCCTTCGATTCGTTCAAAATCACGTATGGGCCGAAGCGGCACTCTATCTATTTCAAGCTCTCCCTTTTCGTTGATATCAACAATCGTCACGGATTTATTGTGAGTCACTTCAGAAAAAGAGTATTTTAAAATGGATCCACTATAACGAATCTTTTCTGCACCGACCCTTTGGGACTGATGTAAATGACCCAAAGCCACATATGTGAAAGGCTTAAACAGTTCTGTATCAACGTATGGACTCCCGCCAATCATCGACAACCTTTCTTCCGATTCAGATTCCATACCACCGGCAAGAAATGCATGACCGATCCATATGTGGCGTTCATCCATATCGTACTGTTCGGAAATAAAATTAATTAGCTTTTCAGCCGCTTGCTGATGTGAACGTACTTCGGGATCATTAAATTGATAAGCCACTTCCGCTGGCTCCACATACGGAATGAGATGGAAGTGAATCGGGCCGCCTCCATCATAAAGAGTCACGGCTTGATATTCCTTCGAGAGTTTAGTATCAAGGAAAAGCTGCTGTTTTCTAAACAATTGTGAACCAAATTCGAGTCGATCTGGACTGTCATGGTTTCCCGAGATTGCAAGAACCGGGATGTTAAAATCGTTAATGATTGTCGTTAGTGTGTCATTTAACAGTTCAACCGCCTGCTTGGGCGGAATAGCACGATCGTATAAATCACCCGCGATGATGATCGCGTCAGGGCGTTGTTCTTCAACGATTTTGAGGAACTGCTCCAAAATATAGCGTTGATCTTCCGTCATATACACATTATTAACGATTTTCCCTAAATGCCAATCTGCAGTATGTAAGATTTTCAAAAGGACCCCAACTTTCTTCATCATAACTTGATAGATTATAGCCTCTATTATACTAGATTCAGTCAAAGCTTGAAAAAATAAAAGATATCCACCGAAGGGATATCTTTATAAGCTTATTCACTTTCTTCTAATTGGTAGGATTCGTATAAGCGGTCAAAAACGGCTAAAGCATTTGTAAACGGAATATTCCACTCTAAATAGCTGCTTAATTCATGGTACGAAGTAGCCTGTTTAGGAAAACTGTGATCTTTAAACATCCAATCAGCAAGCTGCTTCTCATCGTCTGCCTGCTTGTTTCCGCGATAACGCATCATATAATGGTAAAACGATCGCATATTCTCTCTCCTTTATAATCATACTTTGAGCAAATAAAATATAGTTTCGAAGTCATGCCATCAGGAATTAATCTTCCATAAATTCCTGATGCGCCTTAAGTTTCTTTCTATAAACGACTCGAGATAATATTATGCTTATTTCATACAAAATAATCAAAGGAACCGCCACAACAATTTGCAGCACAAAATCAGGAGGCGTAATCATTGCCCCAATAATAACCAGAACAAAGTACGCATACTTTCTGATTTTGATAAGAAATTCTGGATTGACGAGGCCGAGACTTGTCAGGAACATCACGACAATCGGAATTTCAAAGAGCAGAGCGAATGGAATAGTCACGCGAAAAACGAACTTAAAGTAACGTTCGACCGTAAACAATTCATTAAACATCCCATCATTTAATGACAGTAAAAATGGCAAGATCAGTTGGACAAACACTGTATATCCGAAACTTAAACCAGCAATAAACAGTAAGAAAACGGCAGGTATGTATGCTAGAGAAATCTTTCGCTCTTTAGGCGTAAGGGCTGGTTTTACGAATAACCAAAGCTGCAAACTGAGCATAGGTAACGTGGCAATTAACGCAACAAGGCTGGCCATAGAGAAAAAGATCCAAATAATTTCCCCGGGACTTGTCATATTGAGTTCAAACGGAATATCTCGTTCAAAGAAACTATAGATTTCCCTTACATAAATAAATCCTAAAATAAAAAAGAGAATAAACGTAGCCAATGTCCAAATAATTCGCTTCCGAAGTTCACTAAGATGGTCGGTTACGTTCATCTCTATATCGTTATGATTATATTGTTCATCAGACATTTTCTGCACCTCCAGGCGATCTAGGGCCTGACACAAAGAAGATGTAAGAGCTGATTTCCCCCTTACATCTTGCCGTGTTATTTACTTATTTTTGTCCTCTTTCTTTGAATCCTGATCATCAGACATCATATCACCGGTAGCTTTCTTAAATTCTTTAAGAGAACTTCCAAATGCCTTCCCGATTTCAGGCAATTTGGATGGTCCAAAAATGACTAATGCAATAATTAAAATCAAAATCAGACCCGGCACACCAATATTAGATAACATCTAAATCACTCCCGGTATGGTAATTAACTCTTTTTGTTAGAATCCGTATCATTGAACAACTGCTTAGCTTCAGATATCTCTTTCTGAGCATCCCCCGATAAATCTCGGGCAGAATTTTTAAATTCTTTCAATGTTTGTCCTGTTGCTTTTCCGATCTCAGGCAATTTCTTCGGCCCGAAGACAACTAGTGCAACAAGTAAAATAAGTATTAATCCAGGAATTCCTATACTTGACAGCATGTCATTCACCGTCCTTTTAAAAAGAAGTAAATCTTTTCATTAATTAGATTCTATTATGGGAATAAATTGCTAAGTTATGCCAATTACAAACCTGCTATTTCTCTCAGAAAAAAGCTTGTCCTAATCATATCATGTTCTCGATAAAATGTCTTTTAGTTATAAATATTTTCTCAAAAGAGTGCGGGCGCTGACATACTCATCTTGTGTATTCATATTAAAAAAATGATCGCCTGCCATATCTCTAGAAATGGATTGAAAGTCCGAGATGTATTGTACGTTGATTTGATTAAGCAATGAGCGCATACTTCGCTGTTCGTCTTGTAATAATTGCTCAACTACCGGAAGCAGCCTTCTACTGTAAATCCCTGAGAGTGGTTGAAGTCTGTCTTCATAGAAGGGCACAAGAGCTTGTGTTTCTGTAGAAGCCTCTTTAAACATACTATAGAAAACTTCCTTCTGGATAAACGGTGTATCACAGGCTGACAATAAGACGAAAGGTTCGGATCCATGATTCAGAACAGCATGTAAGCCGGCTAGCGGTCCGGCATCCACAAAAGTATCATGTACTACCTCAATAGCAGGGTCAATTGTTGGACATGGCTGACCCCGATTGATGACTACTCGAGCACAACATTGAGATAATTCACTAGTAATCCGCTCGATCACCGTTTGCTCCCCCAGAGGAAGAAGGGCTTTATCCGTGCCCATTCTTGTAGAACCACCACCCGCCAGTATGGCCCCGCAAACTTCACTCGGTTCGATCATCAGGCTCTCACCCGGTCATAAATTCTAAAATAATAATCGTAGGGGTTTTTTTCATCCTTAATGCCTTTCGTTTCCTTAACCAGGCGCCAATCAGCTTCTTCATAGGGCGGAAAATAAGCATCTCCCTCAAAGGCATGATCTATATATGTCATATACATTCGATCTGCATAAGGAAGCATCGCCTCGAACAGAACACCGCCGCCGATCACAAACCACTCTTTTTCAGGATAGGTTTGATTGAGCTTAATAATCTCATCAATCGAATGAATGATTTCACACCCTTCGACTTCATATTCTTCCCTTGAAGTCAGAATGATATGTTTTCGATTAGGAAGAGGTTTTCCAAAGGAATCAAATGTTTTTCTTCCCATAATGATCGTTTCATCCCATGTGGTTTCTTTAAAAAATTTGAAATCGTTAGGAATATACCATGACAAGTCATTATCTTTACCAATTAATTGATTCTTATCCATTGCAAACACAAAAGAAATCATTTATCTGCTCCTCAAGTAATAAGTGATAGTCGACCTTTTACTTTCATCTGTTTTGATCCACGTAACGTGTAGCAAGTCAAAAATATCATACAGCTACCGGGGCTTTAATTCCTGAATGCGGGTCATATCCTTCCAGCTTAATATCTTCAATAGTAAAGTCAAACAGATTGGATTTATCCTGATTAAGAAAAAGTTCAGGTAATGCACGAGGCTCCCTTTTAAGCTGAGTTTGAATCTGCTCAAGATGATTACTGTAAATATGAGCATCTCCGAGCGTATGGATAAACTCTCCTACCTCGAGGTTACATTCATGAGCAATTAAGTGTGTCAATAACGCATAGCTCGCAATATTAAAAGGAACCCCGAGAAATATATCTCCGCTTCTCTGATAAAGCTGACAAGATAAGCGGCCGTTGGCAACATAAAATTGGAACATCGTATGACAGGGCGGCAACGCCATATTTGAAGGTACATCTTCAGGATTCCACGCCGTCACAATATGCCTTCTGGAGTCGGGGTTTGTTTTGATACTGTGGATAACATTAGCCAGCTGGTCAATCGTTTCCCCTCTTGACGTCTTCCAGTCACGCCATTGCTTCCCATAAACGGAGCCTAAATTTCCAAAACGCTCACTAAAGTCATCTTCTTTAAGAATACGTTGTTTGAACTCGTTCATTTCTTGCTCATATACTGTTTTAAATTCTGGATCACGTTGAATACGTCTGCCAAAATCTGTCATATCCGGTCCATCATACTCATCGCTTTTCGTGTAAGATTCAAAGGCCCATTCGTTCCAAATATTATTGTTATGCTGTAACAAATAACGAATGTTCGTATCTCCATGGATAAACCAGAGCAATTCACTTACGATCAGACGAAAAGGAACCCTTTTAGTTGTCAGAAGCGGAAAGCCTTCCTGTAAATTGAATCGCATTTGATAACCGAAAGCAGAGTATGTACCGGTTCCTGTTCTGTCTTCCTTCCTAGTTCCGTTATCTAACACATGCTTACATAAATCTAAATAACTCATCTCGTTCTGACTCATTACTTGTTCCTCCTATTATTCATTGACGCCTTCCCACTCATCCAAAAAGCGCTGCAAATAATCCACCATAAATTGGTGACGTATTTGCGCTTCTTCCCTTGCACTCTTTGTATGGATCAAATCAGACAATTTCAGCAGTTTATCGTAGAAATGCTGAATCGATCCGGCTGTCTCTTTGCCTTCCTGGTGAATTAATTGACTATGGGCACCTCCAAAGGCAAAGGTTCTGGCAATTCCAATGGCACCGATGGCATCAAGTCGATCAGCATCCTGAACGATTTTCCCTTCCAATGTTTTTGGTGTTTGACCTTTAGAAAAGGAAACATCCTCCATAGCCATTTTAATTTGCCGGCATACATGCTCCGTGATTCCTTGTTCAGATAGAAACTTCACGGCATGTTTTCTGGCTTGCACAGGTTCTGGAAACAATTTGGCATCCCCTGCATCATGCAGCCACCCCGCAACTTCACAAATAAACGGGTCTGCCCCCTCTTTTTCAGCAAGCACCTTTGACCAATGGGCCACCCTTTTCATGTGGTAATAGTCATGGCCAGTCGGGTCGCTGTCAAACAGTACATGTACGTAATTTTCTATAGTTGTTTTCAGTGGCTCTTTTATCACGCAAACACCTCTAAAACTGAAATAAATCCATTTGTCTGGGATTCAATTCTGTATAATTAATTTCGAGTAACTCCTGAAATTGTTTAGCATTATCAGCCGCATCTCCTCCAGAATTATTATTAAATAGTGCAGTAATATAAGGAGTTTGCTGTTCAAGCGTCCGGATTCGTTCTGCCCACTCGGTTAATTCTTGCTCATTATAACGATACAGAAAACGGACCTTCCTCCAATCCTTGCGTCCATTTTTATTCCAACCATGTACGTTCCTTCCGTGAAAACGAATTAACGTCTTTGTAGGATGAGTGGGTTCTGCAACTAGAGGAATTGATCCTTCCCCTGCCTGAGGCTCGTCACAGATGGTATGAATCCATTCATGCTCTTTCATAAATGATAAGGTTTGTTCTTTATATTGGGGGTCAAACCATGTCCGGTTTCTAAATTCCAGTGCTAACGGATAAGGTTCGAGCCACTCCTTAAGCATCCGCAGCTTTTTAATATGTTCTTTCTTTACATCAAACCAGGGAGGAAACTGAAATAACAATGCATTAATCTGACCAGCCTCATGCACTGGTTGGATCGACTCTTCATAACGTTTCACCAGGTCTCGAGCTTCCTGCACAGATCTCGATTTTCTGTCATGACCTGTTAGCTGCTGAAATGCCTTAATTACAAAAGAGAACCGATCCGGCGTTTGCTTTAGCCATTTCTGGTAATGGGTGATGGGCTGGATTGCATAAAAGGCTGTATCAACTTCAACAACAGGAAAATGAGAAGCATAACTTGCCAGCTTCTCCTCAGGTCTAATCTGGTCCTGATACAAACCAGGATGATCTCCCCATCCTGTTAACCCAATTTGAATGCTCAAACCTTTTCCCCTCCCTAAGTGAACTTGCAACATCAGTCGCTATTTTTCGCTAAATAGATTGTATCAAAAAACTACCCCCTCTGACGACAAAATTTGTCCAGAGAGGGTAGTTGCTTAAAACAACCCAGTTATCAAACCGGCATCTGTAACATCCATATGTAAAGCAGCAGGTTTCTTAGGGAGCCCTGGCATTGTCATGACATCACCTGTTAAAGCTACAATAAAGCCAGCCCCTACTGATGCTCGCAATTCTCGAACTGTTACTGTAAATCCTTCAGGCCGTCCCAGCAATTCAGGGTCATCCGATAGAGAGTATTGAGTCTTTGCCATACAAATAGGCAGATTGTGATGACCTTCTTTGTATAATTGCAGGAGTTGTTTTCTAGCTTTTTGAGTAAAGTCCACGTGGCTCCCACCATAGATTTTAGTAACAATTTTATGAATCTTCTCCTCAATCGAGTCTTCCAGATCGTAGGTATAAGATAGGGTGCCAGTTTTCTTCTCACAGCCTTCTATGACTTTTCTGGCTAACTCTATACCACCTTCTCCTCCTTTTGAAAAAACATCTGCTAGCGCGACCTCCACACCGTTAGAGTTACACCAGTACAGTAGAAAGTCGAGCTCAGCCTCTGTATCAGTCGGAAATTTGTTGACTGCCACTACGAATGGCAAATTGAATTGCTCAATAGTCTCAATATGTTTCTTTAAATTTGAAATCCCTTGGTTTAGTGCTTCAATATTTTCTTCTTCAAGGTGATTTCTGTCTACCCCGCCATGCATTTTCAATGCTCTTATAGTTGCCACGATCACTACTGCAGCTGGTTCAAATTCCCCTGCACGTGTCTTAATGTCTAAAAATTTCTCTGCTCCTAAGTCCGCGCCAAATCCCGCCTCTGTCACAACATAGTCCGCAAGCTTTGCTGCGATTTTCGTTGCCATTACACTATTACAGCCATGAGCAATATTAGCAAATGGTCCCCCGTGAATTATAGCAGGAGTATTTTCTAACGTTTGAACGAGGTTGGGTTTAATGGCATCCTTCAACAATAAGGTCAAAGCCCCTTCAAATCCGAGTTGGTGGACAGTGACAGGTTCCTTACCGTATGTATAGCCAACAACAATCCGGGACAGCCTCTCCTTTAAATCCTGAAGGTCGTCTGCCAAACAAAGAATCGCCATGATCTCAGAAGCCACTGTAATCGTAAATCCATCTTCACGCGGCACACCTTGCGTCGGACCTCCTAAACCGACATTAACATGTCTTAGAGCTCGATCATTAATATCAAGGACGCGTTTCCATACCACTCTTCTTGGATCAATCTGTAATTCATTCCCTTGGTGGACGTGGTTATCAATAAATGCGGCTAATGCATTATTCGCAGTCGTAATGGCGTGAATATCACCAGTAAAGTGTAGGTTTATTTCCTGCATCGGGACAACTTGCGAATACCCTCCTCCAGCTGCTCCTCCTTTTATTCCCATTGTAGGCCCAAGCGAAGGTTCCCTTAATGCAATAATCGCTTGATGACCTAAACGATTTAAGGCTTGGCCCAAACCGACAGTTACCGTTGATTTCCCTTCACCCGCGGGAGTTGGATTAATGGAAGTTGTTAAAATGACTTGGCCAGCAGGTCTGTCGGATAGTTTATTCAGTAAACCGTCCGATAATTTCGCCTTATAATGCCCATATGGTTCAAAATCATCGGCTTCTAATAACAGCTTTGAAGCAATATTACGAATAGGTTGCATTTCAGCCTCCAGAGCAATATGTATATCTGATTTCATTTTGTCATTTCCCTTCCTTTCCCTTGATTAGTTATAGTATAACTTACATTCAAGAGGAGCTTTAGAGTATTTTCCAAAATAAGATAATTAAATTTTCATACAATTAACATCATACATATTGACTACAATTTCAAGATACGATATATTATTTTATAAGCAAATAAGATGAACGGAATGATAAAGGACAAGGCACTGCCCATAGACACGTTGGTTTTTATTATTCCATGTGTCTATGGGTTTTTTTGTTTATCTTACTTTGTAATTTCCACGTTTTACGTGCAAGATTTAGGAGGATATGTGTTATGCAAAATGGTACAGTAAAATGGTTTAACGCAGAGAAAGGTTATGGATTTATTCAAGTAGAAGGCGGAGACGATGTATTTGTTCATTTTTCTGCAATTCAAGAAGAAGGTTTCAAGTCCCTCGAAGAAGGCCAGGAAGTAAATTTCGAGATTGTCGAAGGGGACCGCGGACCTCAAGCATCTAACGTTGTTAAACAATAAATATTGACTGTAAGCGCCATACTAAAAAGGTTGGCGCTTTTTTTATTGAAATAAGTGAAAAATCACCGTATAATCAATGGCTGTTGCAGCTGTTCTGCAACATTATTCCATGTAAATATAGGAGGATCTCTCGGTGAGTAATGAATGGTTATGGCTTTTATTTGCCCTTTTAAACTTCACCCTGTTACTCGCAATCTACAGGATGTTTGGAAAAACAGGGTTATTCGTATGGATCGGTATGGCAACCGTCATAGCAAATATACAAGTTGTTAAAACGATTGATTTATTTGGCATGACCGCCACATTGGGAAATATTCTGTATGGGACAGCATTTTTGGCAACAGATATCCTAAATGAAAAGTATGGAAAACAAGATGCTAAAAAGGCTGTTTGGATGGGGTTTTCTACATTAATTATTATGACGATTGTGATGCAGTTATCCATTCAGTTTATACCTGCCGAAAGTGATATAGCTCAGCCTGCTCTAATGACTCTATTTGGCATTGCTCCTCAGATTGCTGCGGGCAGCCTATTGGCTTTTATTGTTAGTCAATATTTTGACGTCTGGTTTTATGACAGGTTAAAGAAACTGTTTCCAGGTGATCGCTCACTGTGGATTAGAAACAATGGGAGTACGATGCTCAGTCAGCTCTTAGACACTGCTATTTTTTGCGGGATCGCATTTTACGGTTTGTATCCCTTTGACGTATGGTTTGAAATTTTTCTAACGACGTACTTCATTAAATTTATTGTGGCAGCAATGGACACCCCATTTATGTATGCAGCTAAAAAAATTAACCATAGAGCATCCAATTAGGAGGGGTAGCAAGTGATTGAAGTGTACACGGACGCTTCTACTAAAGGAAATCCTGGACCGAGTGCTGCCGGGATTTATATTAAGCAAAATAAACAGCACTTTGAATATGGAGTATATCTCGGAGAGTATACGAATCACGAAGCAGAGTTTTTGGCCGTTATTAAAGCCCTGGAGATTTGCCAACAATCGTTTGCAGGTGAAATTCTATCAGTAAGATCAGATTCGCAAGTCGTCGTATCTACTGTCGACAAAGGGCATACGAATAATCCAGCTTTTGAGCCGCTGCTGCAACACATCAATCGTTTGCAAGATCCTTTCCCGTTTGTATTTTATAAATGGATTCCGGAAAAAACAAATAAACATGCAGACCGACTCGCGCGGGCTGCGCTTAAGAGAAGCTAACCTAGTTCAAACCCAGGTTAGTTTTTTGATGTTGAATCCAACCCCCGCTCCTCTAATGCTATGTAAGCTGATTTTTTTGAAGTGATTGCAGTCGATGACAGGTGTTCCAATACGCTTATAAAAAAACTAGGATCAAATGTATGCTGAAATTTGAGTGTTTCTTTTAAAGCAAGCATGACCTTCCACTCCTCGACATTCGTTGAGTTCTTTCCGAAATAAATGAAATGGACATCTTCATCTGAAAGCTTAAAGCCTTTTGACCACAAGTCTTCCAGGTAATAAGCCAATGATTCTTTTTGCCTCATAGTATGCTCCTTGTAACAAAATTATCTCAAGAATTGACATTCATCGACAAAATTCTCCTCTGCCTGCATTTCATTATAACAAATTAAAGCCAGGTTGTAGTTACCTGACTGAAATGGAAAGCTAATTGGGTAGTGCACGTTAGATTATTCTTTTTTTCGTTCGAAATTTAGCAACTTCTAACACCGATTGAGCAGAAGGTAAGCCAAACTTAGCTAATACCCAGACCATCAAACCCGTATAGATACATACGATACCTAAGATCAATAACATCATCATTATACCACCTCTAATTGATAATGATTTTCATTAATAATTAGAAGTGTATCAGATACATATTTATATGGCAATCATTCAATTTAAATTTTCAGAACCTTTACGAAGTACTCTCTCTTCCGCCGGAATCCGTATCGCTAATACGAAAAGATGTAGAATGGGAAAAATCAATGCAGTAAGATAAGCATGAAACATTAGAGGAATGAAAAACAATTCCAAAAATACAACAACATAGTTCGGGTGCTTTACATATTTATATGGACCTCTAGAAACAAGCTGCTCTTTAGGAATGACGATAATTCTAGTGTTCCAGCGCTTGCCTAAGCTTGTTATACACCACACTCTAAGAAGCTGGAGAATAAGAAATGAAATAAAAGCAATGGGAAACAGCCAGCTTATTTCATAGTCAACTGCTAGCCATTCCACTAGAATAGCTAAAAAGAATAACGTGTGCAGCCCAATAAATAGCGGGTAATGTCCTGATTCAAATTCGACACCTCCCCGTTTTAGCATCCAGGCTTTATTCGATCGGGCTATCACTAATTCTGCTAATCTTTGAAGAACGATGAGGCCAAATAGTAACGCAAGCATTTAGCTCCACTCCAGACTGACAAGCTCAGATGTAAAGCCAGGGCCTAAGGAAGCCATAATAGAACGTGTTTTTCGTTCAGGATTACTTTTCATAGCTTGCTCAAGCACAAAATGAACGGTAGGTGAGGACATATTACCATGTCCTCTTAAAATATTTCTGGAGTAGTCCAATGCACTCTTAGGGAGATTCAACACCTCTTCATAGGCTTCCAGTACTTTTTTTCCACCCGGATGCGCAACGAGAAAAGGGATTTGCTCCACGTCCCAGTCCATCTGCTGAAGAAAATCTTGTACATGTATAAACCAAAAATTCCGCACTAGGTTTGGAATACTTTTGTTAAATACTACTTCAAATCCTGTGTTCACAACTTTCCAACCCATTACTGACTGACTTTGCGGCTTCGTTCTTGTACTTACATGCTCTATTTTTGGGACAGTAGCGGTTTGGCGCCCAACCAAAGGGGATGCCTCTCCCGCCATTAAAACAGCGGAAGCGCCATCTCCAAACAATGCAGTTCCTACAAAATTGCTCACGCTCGAATCATTGGGCTGAAATGTTAAACTGCAAAGTTCAACACAAACGACTAACACGTTGCTTCTCTTAGCTCCTTCCAAGTATTCATGAGCTTTAGCAATTGCACTAGTTCCTCCTGCACAACCAAGTCCAAATATTGGAGTCCGTTTGATTGATTGTTTGCACCCTAACTGGTCGATTAGATAGGCATCAAGCGTAGGGGTTGAAATACCTGTAGAGGAAACGACAATCATATGATCGATCAGATTTGGATCTATTGCTTGCGTAAGAAACTCTTGGCTGCTCAAACATTTTCTAATCGCCTGTTCACAATACCAGAGAGCACTAGCTTGGTAGAGATCGTTACTTTCTTTCAGCGAATGGTCATTTTCATACCAGGACAATTCAGCTGATAATTGACGCCGCTCTATATCAGCATGTTCAAAGATCGGCATCAGCCTATTTTTCTCATGATTTGACATGGGAAAAACACGATGAACAAGCTTTTGAATTTCTGACTGTGTATAATGATAATCAGCGGTTTGAATACCTGTTGAAAGTATGTAGGACATGTGAACACCTCTTTTTACCTTAAGGTGCCCTATTTAGTGATATTTATAATTTAAAAACCGTATATAGTCATTCCTCCATCAACAAAAAGAGTCTGTCCTGTCATATAGTTCCCAGCATCGGATGCTAAAAAAACGGCAGCACCAGTGATTTCTTCAAGTTTCCCGATACGTTTTAAAGGTGTTCTGTCTAAAATATCCGCTACATAATCTTCGTCTTTTAGTAACTGTTCTGTTAATGCGGTTTCAAAATACCATGGACCGATCGCGTTCACATTAATCTGATCTGACCCCCACTCCATTGCCAGGTTTTTGGTCATTTGGATTAATGCACTTTTGGTCATGGCATAAACAACACCTGTCCTTAAAGCGGTATGGCCGCCTACTGAAGAGATATTAATAATTTTACCCCTTTTCACCTGCTTCATAGTTTTAGCAGCATATTGAGCTAAGAAAAAGGCGCTTTTCATATTGGTAGAAATAATCTTCTCCCACTCTGCTTCTGATACATCCTCTGCCAGACTTCTAATATTCATCCCGGCATTATTTACCCATATGTCGAGTGAACGGCCATCACGAATTTTGTCTACTGCTTCGATGATGCTTTCATAGTCGTTGACGTCAGCTTGTACAGTCCAAGCTTTCTGCCCATAGAATTCTATTTCACTTTTTGTGTTTAGTAAGTCCTGTTTACTTCTGGCAATTATTATTACATCTGCCCCGGATTGAGCAAAAGATATGGCTGTAGCCCGTCCGATCCCTTTTGTTCCACCTGTGACGACAGCTAAGTTGTTATCTAATCTGAAATTTGGTAAGTACATAGGAAACCTCCTGAAACTGAATATTCAATATTTTTTTACTTTTTTCCTAATTCTTTACATTTACAATAGTTACCATTACACTGTATTTTGTGAAGATTATAAAAAGGGGGAAACAGAATGAAGAAATGGTTGTTTGCTATCGGATTGACCGCTGCATTAGTTTTGGCTGGCTGCGGAAGCTCTTCTTCAGAAGAAAAAAGCACTTCAGGTGCGGAAGAAACGAGCAGTCAGGAAAATAAAAGCAATGAAAAGGCCGTAAAGAAAGAAATACTTAATGAACAAATGAACATGGCAAATACTTTCAGACCGCAACATTCAAAAATTGCCAACTATTTAACGCTTGCTGCTGATGAAGAGTCCACTACAGAAGCTATAAAAACAGCAGGCAAAGAAGCGATAACAGCATCAGAAAAAGCAGCAGAATTAGCTGAATCTTACAAAATCAAATCTGACCTTCCAGAAAAAATTAAAGCTCAATATGAGGAGGCACTACCTTCTCTTCAAGCTTACTATTCCGAAGTAGGAAAAGCTCTCAATAAGAGTATAGAGAATCCCGACTTTACTACGGCCAACGAAAAGTTCGATAAATTTCAACAGAAACTTGATGGTGTATATAAAGACGCAGGACTCCTTGCAACTGATTTAATGGGAGAGTTTTCATAATAAGTGTACCCGGCTGTTGCCTGAAACAGCCGGGTTTTTTATTTATAACTTATATATTTCCTGATATTTGTTCGTTAAATAGCTAACTAAGTAGTCAGGATTTAAACCCTCGCCTGTCACATCATTAATTATTTCTAGCGGTTTTTTCATTTTTCCGAATCTATGGATGCGTTCTGTCAGCCATTGTTGAATTTGTTTGAAATCTCCTTTTTGAATCACATCATTGAAAGATATTTCCTGCTTCATTGTATGATGAAGTTGGGCTGCATACATATAGCCTAGGGAATAAGAAGGGAAATACCCAAAATCCCCACCAGACCAGTGAATGTCCTGCAAAATCCCTTCTGAGTCATTTTGAGGTGTAACACCGAGATAATCCCGCATTTTCTCATTCCATAAACCTGGTAAATCTTTCACTTCGATTTCACCGCCAATTAACGCTTTTTCCAGCTCATAGCGAATCATAATATGCAGAGAATAAGTAAGCTCATCGGCCTCGATTCTGATCATGGAGGGTTTTACTTCATTTACAGCTCTATAGAAGTCCTCTAGGCTGATGGAAGAAAATCGATCGGGCGCGTGTCTTTTGAACAACTCATAGTGATTTTGCCAAAATGGCTTACTTCTCGCAACTAAATTTTCCCAAAATAGTGATTGAGATTCATGAATCCCCATAGAGGTTCCGGTGGCAAGGGGAGTAAATGCTAAGGCTGGATCAATATTTTGCTCATAAAGGGCGTGTCCTCCTTCGTGAATTGTACCGAATACAGCCGTCCGAAAGTCTTTTTCATCATATTTTGTCGTTACACGAACATCATTAGAATTTAGACCAATTGCAAAAGGATGAACAGTTTCATCTAAACGTCCAGCCTCAAAGTTATAACCCATATGTTCTAAGATTTCGTAGCTGAATGCTTCTTGTTTGTCTTTAGGAAAATGCCCCTTTAATAAAGAAGGGTCAGGTTGGTCTGTCGCCTGATTAATTTGTTCCAGCAATTCAGTTAAAGCTTTGCGAACCTTCGGAAAAACTTGATCGAGCACCTCAACCGTTACCCCTGGTTCATAATTGTGAAGCAGGGCGTCATACTTATGATGATCATAACCCCAGTAGTCTGCAAAACGACGGTTATACGAGACAAGCTTCTCTAAGTATGGCTGGAAACCTTTGAAATCATTAGATTCTTTTGCTTCAGCCCATATAGATTCTGCTTTGGATTGTAACGTCACATATGCTTTGTACTCTTCTACAGGGACTTTCACGGTTCGTTCGTAGGTTTCTCTGGCCTCTTCGACGGCTTTGTTTACTATCGGATCTGTTGAAGCATCAGTCAGAGCATCTAAGTACTCTTTCATTTTTTCCGATGTTTGTATTTCATGGACTTTTTGAGATAACACACCAATTACTTCTGATCGTTGATCGACTGCTCTTTTAGGTGCTTTTGTGCGCAAATCCCAAGCCATTAGTCCAATTGCTTCTTCATAAGAGGCTTGTTCTTTAAGCAGATTCTTAAACTCTTGTTCAATTGACTGGCTCATAACTCTCCCCCTATTAACTTGCCGGATTTCAAGCTGTTAAATCATTAATGACAAATTGGAGGGACATTGATTACCCTCACTTTTTAATAAAGCGATTATTTCACCTTTTTTCCAAAGTACTGGTAGTAATCTGTTTTAATGAAACCATTAAAGAGCTTACGCTTCTTCGTGGCCTTCTTCCCATATATCGATTCAAAGTTTTCATGAGAAGTGAGGATGTACGTGCTCCAAGACGGATAATCTCTCATGATCACACCTAAATCACGGTACATCTCTTCGACTTCCGGTCGTTCCCCCATTCTTTCACCATAAGGAGGATTGGATATCAGATAACCATTTTCCTGTCTCGGGCGAAAATCCTTCACTTGCATTTGCTTCCATTTTACAAGGTCACCAAGTCCTGCTTCGATGGCATTGTTCTCTGCAATTTGAATCATGTCGTGGCTAATATCAGATCCGGTAATAGCTAACGGTTGATCATAATTAGCAAAATCCTCAGCTTCCTCGAAAGCCTGATCCCAATAATTTTGTGATACAAACTCCCAGTTTTCTGATGCGAATTCTCGATTGAAGCCAGGCGCAATATTTTGACCGATTAGCGCCGCCTCTATCGCAATCGTTCCTGACCCACAAAAAGGATCCACAAATGGCTCGTCTGGATGCCAATTAGTGATTTGAATTAATGCCGCTGCCAACGTTTCCTTCAAAGGGGCCTCCCCTTGACCGACACGGTAGCCTCGTTTGTGTAAGCCGCTTCCTGATGTATCAAGAGTAAGCAAGGCTTCATCTTTATGTATGGCAATTTCAACGCGGTAAAAGTCACCCGTTTCCTTTAAAATAGAAGCTACCCCATATTTTTTCTTTAACCTTTCAACAATCGCTTTTTTAACGATTGATTGGCAATCGGGCACACTATAAAGTTTAGATTTAACTGACTTACCAACAACCGGGAATTCTCCATCTTCAGAGATAAATGCCTCCCAGGGAAGGGCTTTTGTTTTTTCAAACAATTCATCAAAGCTGAAGGCTTTAAATCTGCCAACTAGCAGCTTTACACGATCAGCTGTCCGAAGCCATAAGTTAGCACGGGGAATGGCAGATACAGGGGCAGTAAATACAACACGGCCGTTCTCTACTTGTACATCTTCATATCCTAAAGTACGAACTTCCCGTGCAACAATTGCCTCAAGTCCCATTGCAGCTGTTGCAATCAAAGTTACATTTTGTGACATGATGTTCCTCCTATAAGTAAAAATAAAAACACCCTTCCTCCTAGCATGTTGGCTTAAGAAAAAGGGTGTTATTTCATGTTGATTCATTGACCTTTGAATACTCTGTAAGCCATGTTCTGTTCCATCGTACTGCAAACGGCGGTCAACCTCGTACTCCGGTGGTAACCATCTATCTGCCGCTGATCGCGGCCTTTCATCAGGTTGAATTCCCTTCAAAAAGTGCCCCTACCTTAATTTGGGTTGCTCGCTCGTGGGGTTTACCTCGTTCCACCCAAAATATTTCTATTTTGGCTCCGTCACTGTGGCACTTTAAAGGTAGCGACACCCTATCCTATAAGGACTTAGGTGTCTTCCCTGCCGTTAACTTAGAAGTTACCCTGACTTATGGTTTCGTCAGGCACGAACACTACAAACATCTCAGTTTGTGCGAGCATGGACTTTCCTCTGCCTCACAAAAAGTAAAGCAGCGATTACCCGAGTATTCAAATGTGCATCATTCTTATGCGTGGCTCGTTAAACAGTCACGTTCTTATAGTATAGCAAATAGAACTTGGGCTGTCACCCGGTAATAATAGGAATTTATTCTTCTGCATACTTCTTACCAAAAACCGCCTTTTCCAAGTTAGACACTCGCTTTAAGATATCATAATTAACTTGATGATTATTATTCGTTACCTGTCTTGATCGCTGCGGCGGTGCCGCTTCTCTTGTCGGCGATTTCTTTAAGCGGTCATTTTCCTGGATCAGTCTGTCTATCTCTTTGTTAAATGTTTCATAATCCTGAATCACTTGATCCAGGAATTCATCCACTTCTTCCTGATTGTACCCACGCATAGACGTCTTAAAGTCTTTTTCTAATATCGTTTTTCCATCCAAATTAAACTTCTCATCACTCATTGCTCTCACCTCTGTTCAACACATTACTTATATTTTTTCAAAAGCTGGCTTCAATGTCAATTTAATCCGCGTTAAATTTACTAATTATTGACTCCAGAATTCCGGATTTCTCATGCGTAACTCTTCGACTGTTTCTTCTAAATCTACTGGAGTTATGTAGATTAGATCATAGGAATGATGTTCTAAATAAGTTTGGACAAGGTTCAGGAAATATTGCGGTGTCCCAGGCGTATCCTCATCATAAAGTATCATACAGCCATCTGAATGTTCGATAAGGAATTGATCCCTGGCACGGAATTGGTATGGTCCTTCATATTCCTTCTCATAAATGGGCTTATAAAAATCAGCTAGTTCTGTAATTTTATCATAAACAAGCTGAAGTTGATCAGGCCATTTGGAATGTTGGTTCTGAAAGGGGGGGATGACACCAAGCTTGATGGGATATTCCTCTTTAAGATCTACTATAACTTCCGCTGCCCAGAGCTCCACGCCCATCTGACCAGAAAGAATTATCCACTCAAGACCTTCTTCTATTAATTGAACCAACCTTTTCTTGATCGTTTCCTTTACAAAATCAACTTTAGGATCATCGTGTTTGAAAATACCCATTTCCATAGGCTTGTACCCGGTTAAAACCATTGTTCTCATGTCATCACTCTCCCTCCCTATTGTATGATAGTTTTTCCTAATATTACACCCTTAATTTCCTGGATAAAAATAAGCCACTAAACAAATTAGTGGCTTATACTTTATTCCTCTGGCATGTTAAATGGCTGAGGGGGCATAGGAATGGATGGCATAGAATCCATTTGTCCCTGCATTTGCCCCTGAGACATTCCCATAGGTTCTTGTTCCATTTGGGCATCCATCCAGTTATAGCCCTGAGGTTCCATACCTTGAGGCATATAATAATCCTCTACATTATAATTATTCGTTTGTGAAACGGTGTGAGGGAAGTAATGATAATTATTTAATAAATGATGATTTTGTATCGTCAAATGGGAGGGGTGGATATGGTCCATATTCTCCACAAAGTAATTATCTTGAACACAATGATGCATTGGGTAAATAACCGGACGGCAGTGTCTCACATGAGGACATTGATGATGATACATTCGTAAATCACTCCCTTATATCTTTTCCTAACAGCCTATGTCACAAATACTGAGATTGTACTGGGCATATACCCGAATATCTACAATTATCGAACAAAAACTATACAATCAAAAAAAGACTGTCCATCTATAGACAGTCTTTCAAGTTATTTCGTTTCTTCCTGCAAATCCTTAGAAGAAAATGAGAATGGCAGCAACTCTTCCATAGAGACCGTTCTTGTATTTCCATGAAGGTTAGTTGTATGAATCTTACCATCTGGATTAAAAAACTCACTCATAACCTGACGACAGGCTCCACATGGAGGAACCGGACGCTCCGTATCTGCAACGACAGCTATCTCCTTAAACTCATGATGGCCATCAGCTATAGCTTTAAATATCGCTACCCGTTCAGCACAACAAGTTACAGGATATGCTGCATTCTCAATATTACAGCCTGTATATAAGGTACCATCCATCGTAAGCAAGGATGCTCCTACCTTAAACTTGGAATAAGGAACATAGGCTCTTTCTCTTATTGCTTTGGCTTCTTGTATTAATTTTGCTTTGTTCAATCAGGTTCCCTCCCTCATATTGGGAAGACTATTATAAAAGATTGCACACGCTTTGTAAAGCGGTTTCACGTTGTTTTACCGCTATTTTTCCAAATCATTCAAGACCATATCCAGAACATAGTGGGAAGATTGATGCAGTTCTTTAAAACGCTTCCTTTCTACATCATGATAATAACTGTGTAATATCAACATTTCTATATTTTCATGGGTCGATTTCACCTGATTGGGATGCACAGATACACTTCGACTTTTCACAAATTCCTCGGCTTCTTCTAACCATTGACTCGTCAACTCAAACATGGGAGCCGTTTCGCTTTTTACTTTATGAAAAAATTCCAAGCTTTTTGTATCTGCTGGATCCTCTGCTTTTATAAATTGCTCATGAAGATCATCAATCATCTGTTTAATCTTTATGGTCGTTTCTTGAAGTGACATTTATTTTCCAACACCTTTTTCTTCAACCATACCATTTATAAGCTGCTTTAATCAAAAGCTTACCCTGCAGATCTACGTCTGGCAGATGCTACATACTTTTTTACGTGTAGTTGCTGTTGTTCTTTTCTTACCTCTTTTAACTGATCACGCAGGCGTAAGACTTCCTCTTTAAAGAGATCAATCTCTTTACGGTGTGATACTGCCATTGTAAACACCGCTTCATCCGCTTTAAGAGAGATTCTTTTTTCCATCTGGGAGAACTTGTTCCTCAACAGGTCCAGCTGCTCTTCGTACAAGGCCATGGAAACAACAGATTGTTTATCCATTCATTATCCTCCTTTAAAAGCTTGTTAAGGTTAAAATTCTCCATGCCCTGCATAACTCCTTCCCACATGACAAGACTAGAACTAATGCTACAAAACAACTTACCTTACGTAAGGTATCGACAACAAGAATGTCTTAATCATGGACATATCCCTTAACAAATAAACCATGATTATGAAATGTCGATTTATTGTCAAATAGTAATTCATAGGACTCACCCTATGATGAAAGGAGGTCGCATTCAATGCCGAAGAAGAAGCCAAAAGAAAAAAAGAAACCCACTCCGGCTAAAACTGATAATCCTAAGTTATCAGGGGAAGACCGCCCATCCACTTAACCATAAAGGGAGGCGCTTATGTTTACTAAATCCCGCCTCCCTTTCCCCCATAAAACTCTTCTTCTGTTCGAATTTATGTGTTTGGTGCAGCAAAAGGTGTAAAAATAAAGGATTATTTGTTGTTATTTGCGGGAAAAAGTATAATAGAGTGAAACTTCATCGTATCCTAAAACGTTTAATAGGATATGAAGATGCATCCCCATATTTTCTGTTACACTTGGCGGCTTTTTTTTGGTATGATACCCTCATGGCATTAGGGAGGGAAGTACTTTGAATTATCCCAATGGAAGAAAAGGCGTAAGCCAGAGTTCGTTAAAACAAGGGAAAACAAAGGCCACTTTTAGTAATAGAGGTATGACATTAGAAGAGGATATTGCATTAACCAATGACTATTATCGACACGCAAATATTGCAGTTGTACACAAAAAACCGACACCTGTCCAAATTGTAAATGTAGACTATCCAAAAAGAAGTGCAGCAGTCATTAAAGAAGCATACTTCAAACAGGCTTCAACAACGGATTTTAATGGAGTTTATCGAGGTCGTTATATTGACTTCGAGGCGAAGGAAACAAAGAATAAGACCTCCTTCCCCTTAAGCAACATCCATCAGCATCAAATTGATCATATGCGTGCATGTGACACTCACGGAGGCATATGCTTTATTATTGTCAAATTTGCCGTGTATGAAGAGGTTTATTTTCTACCCGCAGTCAAACTTTTTTTGTATTGGGATGATCAATTTCAAGGCGGGCGAAAATCAATTCCCTATGATCAAATGAAAGTTGAAGGAGAACTCATCCCCTTTCATTATCAAGCAAGGGTTGATTATGCTGCTGCTTTAGATAAGCTCTATTTTTGAATTGGAGGAAGAGCAACATGGCCAACGATAGCCAATCAAGAAGTGCAAGACGCAAGCAAATAAAGTCGAATAAAAAGGGAACGAAAAAACCGACTTTCAAACGCATCGTAATGATTCTCTTGACGATAGGGATCGTTCTTATGATAGCCGTAGGCGGCTTATTTACCTATTACATTGTAACGGCGCCTGAATTAAATGAAGAGCAATTATCTGATCCTATTTCGTCAAAACTGTATGATAAAAATGGTGATTTTATAACGGACCTGGCCGGTGAGCAAAGAAGGACTAAAGTCAGCTATAACGACCTTCCGCCTACACTTATTGATGCGGTTTTAGCCACCGAGGATGTCCGATTCTTTGAACATATTGGAATAGATTTCAGGCGTATTGCCGCCGCTGTCATCGCGAATATTAAGGAAGGATTCGGGGCTGAAGGTGCCAGCACTATAACACAGCAAGTTGTTAAACGTTCCTTTTTATCAAGTGATAAGACATTAAAACGTAAAGTACAGGAACAGTATTTAGCTGTTAAACTAGACCAGGAATACTCCAAAGAAAAGATTTTAGAAATGTACCTTAATAAAATTTATTATGGACAAGGTGCCTATGGGGTAGCTGAAGCAGCGCAAACTTATTTTGGCAAAAACGAATTGAGTAAATTAACATTGCCTGAAATAGCTATACTAGCGGGATTACCGCAACGGCCTTCTGCCTACAACCCATATAAAAATCCAGAACTTGCGAAACAACGAATGAGCGTTGTACTTAGTCTGATGGTCCAGCATGGGAAGATCAGTGAAGAAGAGGCTGAGAAGGCAAGACAAACGAATGTGGAAGATCTACTAGCTGAACAAACTGAAAGAGAGTCACCATATAAAGCATTTATCGACCAGGTTCGAGAAGAAGTAGAAGCAAAAATGGATGGTGCCAACATCTACAAAGATGGCTTGAAAATCTACACAACATTAGATCCTGAAGCCCAGAAATATGTTGAGCAAATGCTCGGAAAAGAAAGCACAATTAATTGGCCAGATGAAAAAGTTGAAACTGGTATAGCGGTGACCGACACCCAAACAGGTGCTGTTCGAGCTATTGGTGGCGGCCGAAACTATAAAGAGGGTAACTTTAACTATGCTACAGATACCCAAAGACAGCCAGGATCAACCTTAAAGCCAATCACAGCTTATGGTCCAGCTATTCAATATAATAAACTGTCAACTTACCATCAGATTAAAGACGAACCGATAGATATTAACGGGTACTCCCCTAATAACTATGATGACAGGTTCCGTGGATGGGTAAGTACGCGTTATGCTCTCAGTCGTTCCTTGAATATTCCAGCTGTGAAAACATTGCATGAAACAGGTATTGATAAAGCACAGAAATTTGCGGAAGGACTAGGCATTAACTTCAAAGATGATCAGATGTATTTAAGTGATGCGATCGGCGGAGGAAATGCAGAAGTTAGTCCCCTACAGCTAAGCGGTGCATATGCAGCGTTTGGAAATGAAGGAGTTTATAACGAACCGTATACAGTTAGAAAAGTAGAAGTTCCCGGCCAAGGAACGGTTGACTTAAAACCTGAACCTAAATCGGCCATGAACAGCTACACGGCTTATATGATTACATCCATGTTACAAACAGTAATGTCAGAAGGCACAGGAACTGCAGCCAACGTCCCAGGACTTCCTGAGGCAGGTAAAACGGGTACAACCAATAGTGAAACCGACGATGGGACTGACATTGTTCCAGATTCCTGGTTCAGCGGTTACACGACAAATTATTCGATATCGATATGGACCGGTTATCCAAAGGGATACCAGAATTTATCCGAAGCAACTCAAGATATCCCTAAACAGCTGTTTAAGTCGGTTATGAGCCATATCTCAGAAGGAACAGAAACAAGCGACTTCCAAAAACCTGGATCCGTTGAAAAGGTTGAAGTAGAAGAAGGGTCACGCCCTGCTAAACTACCTAGCCCATATACTCCGGAAAGTCGTATTGTAACGGAATTGTTCCACGTTGATAATACTCCGTCTCAAGTTTCTCAAGTCTTTCAGAAGCTTGAACCAGTTCAAGATCTGTCAGCTTCCTATGATACGGAGGCACAGGCGATTAACCTTGAATGGGGCTATGAAGAACCTGAAGGAGTCTCATTTGAAGTAACGGTATCCATTGATGGCGGAGAAGCAAGACAACTTACGAGAACGAAAGATAGTACGGTGGAGATCACAAATGCTCAACCTGGCTCCACCTATGAATTTACGGTAACAGCCATAAGTGATAATGAGAATGCAGAAGATAGTGATCCAGCTACTGCCAGTGTAGACATTCCTGCTGAGGATGGAGCCGAAGAAAATCCTGAAGAGGATAATCCCGAAGGTGAAAATCCTGAAGATGAGCAGAATAACGAAGGCAATGAAAACAATGGCAATCAGAACGGAAACAATGGTAACAACGAGAATAATGGAAATAATGGTAACGAAAATGGTAATGAAAACGGCAACGATCAAGGAAATGGAAATCAAAATGAAAATCCTGACGAAGGTAATACAGGTGATGGGGAAGGAAATAATGAAGAACAACCCCCACCAGAAGAAGGAGAACAGCCGCCCGAGGAGCCTCAGCCTCCTCAAGAGGGTGGTGAACAACCACAGCCGCCTGAGGGGCAAGGTGAAGCTGCATAAGCATAAAAATCCCACTATCAACTTGATAGTGGGATTTAATTATTATAAAGTTTTTCCTTTTTCCGCATCCGCTTCTGCCCTTCCCTGCAAAGATGCAGCAATGGACATTCCTCACATTGAGGACGCTGAGCCTTACAGTGGTAACGTCCAAAGAAAATCATTCGATGATGGGTATCACTCCATTCCTCTTTCGGAACTTTACGCATCAACGTCTTTTCTACCTCTAATACAGAATCTTTATACCTGCAAATGCCCAGGCGCTTTGAGACCCGTTCAACATGCGTGTCCACCGCAATAGCCGGTTCCTGAAACGCCACTGAGGCTACAACATTCGCTGTTTTTCTTCCCACACCCGCTAAGCTTTCAAGCTCTTTCTTCGTCGATGGCACTCTGCCATCAAACTTTTCAATGATGGTATGGGAGAGCTTTTGAATATTTTTAGCTTTATTTCTATACAATCCAATAGATTTAATGTCATGCTGTAACTCCTCTAGAGGAACAGCGAGATAATCTTCGGGATTTTTATACTTTTGAAATAATTGCGGAGTAACTTTATTAACTAAAGCATCTGTAGCCTGGGCTGACAATACAACTGCCACGAGAAGTTCAAAAGCATTGCTGTGAGTCAGCTCACATTCAGCATCAGGAAACATTTCTTCAAATGCATCTAAACATTCTCTTATTTGACTTTTATTAAGCATAACGTTTCTCCTATGAATCCTCCTCTAACCAATTATAGTATAACGATACATCTCTTTTCGGCTTTGTTTTGGCAGAGGAAGCATTTTTTACTTGGCCTTGTCTGAATTGCTTACCATGCTGACGAGCCTGGTCAACAGTTTGGATTCCTTTTCGCTTCCACTCTCTTAGAATCCGGTCGATATATTTAAAGTTAAGTTTCCCCATCAACACAGCTTCTCTTAATGCTGCTTTTATAAGAGCTGGCGCTTGTTCTTCCTGATCCAGCCAGATATTAATATTCTCTATTTCAAAAGGTGATAATGGCCGACCGAACTCTTGCTCGAATAAAGGAAATAAATTTTCTGTCTGCTTTTTGTCATCAGAATAGGAATTTGTACGTTCCACAAATAATTTTTCCCATAGCGGCTCTAAAGAATATGATTCATTTATGACTAGTTGTTCACTATGTTTCTGCTCGATCGTAACGAATTGTTTTTGCATTAATTTTCTTAATACCTTTGAACAGTCCTGGCTTGAAAAAGAAAGATATTCAGCTAATTGTTCAGGAGTTGGAAAAGGATTCCCCTCCAGGTAAAAACGATGAATTTGCAGCAAAACAACTAGCTCATGCTCATCCATTCCTAATCGCCGATATTGCAGTAACAACTGTTTAGGGATCATCATTTGGTGATTTATGATGTCCTCGAACCTTTGATATTTCGCCAAGGTGTTCACCTCATTCTGTGGTGGTTATAGAAGGAAAAGCACCGATAGCTATAACATAACATATCGGTGCCTCTACTCTATTAAGGATATAGTCGATTCAACAAACGAGGAAATGGAATTGTTTCCCTCACATGTTCCACACCCGATATCCAGGCAACTGTTCTCTCTAACCCTAAACCGAAGCCTGAGTGGGGTACACTCCCATATTCACGAAGTTGTAAATACCATTTGTAAGCATCTCCTGTTAGTTCATGCTCTTCATAACGCTTACGCATGAGCTCAAGATCATCAATTCGCTGGGAACCGCCAATTATTTCTCCATATCCTTCCGGTGCAATTAGGTCAGCACATAAAACAACTTCAGGCCGATCCGGATCAGGTTTCATGTAAAATGCCTTAATTTCGGCAGGATAGTTCGTAATAAATACTGGCTTTTCATAACTTTCAGCAATTGCTGTTTCATGTGGGGCCCCGAAATCTTCTCCCCATTCGATATCCTCAAAACCCTTCTCCTTTAAGAGATCAATTGCTTCATCATAACTAATTCTAGGAAATGGTGCTTTAATCTTTTCAAGAACACTTGTATCACGGCCAAGTGTTTCCAATTCTAAAGCACAATTTTCAAGAACTGCTTCCACCACATGAGTGACATACTGTTCTTGGACTTCTAGACTATCATCATGATCCATAAAAGCCATTTCCGGCTCAATCATCCAGAACTCGATAAGGTGACGACGAGTTTTTGATTTTTCCGCTCTAAATGTTGGTCCAAAACTAAATACTTTACCAAAGGCCATAGCTGCTGCTTCCATATACAGCTGACCACTTTGGGACAAGTATGCATCTTCGTCGAAGTATTTAGTATGGAATAATTCTGTAGTCCCTTCTGCGGAAGAACCAGTTAGTATCGGGGGGTCAATTTTGACATAATTATTCGTATTGAAAAACTCATAAGTTGCTCGAATAATTTCGTTTCTAACTTTCATCACCGCATGCTGTTTCTTAGATCGCAACCACAAATGCCTGTGATCCATTAAAAACTCTGTCCCATGTTCCTTAGGTGTAATTGGATAGTCTACGGCTTCATGAATCAATTCGAAGTGGTTCACTTGTATCTCATATCCAAAAGAAGAGCGGGAATCTTCCACAATTACTCCTGTGACATAAAGAGAAGACTCCTGAGTTAGAGCTTTCGCCTCTTGAAACTTTTCTTCTCCAATATCATTTTTAACTACGATTCCTTGCATAAACCCTGTACCATCACGCAGTTGCAAAAAAGCTATTTTCCCGCTTGATCTTTTATTATGGAGCCATGCCCCGATGGTTACTTCTTCGCCCACATGCTTTGAAACTTCTGCAATTGTTGTTTTCATGAGATTCCCTCCAAACTTGTTAACTATCTGATTGATTTTTTTCGACAAAACGCTTCAAACGTTTGGCAGCTTCCTCTAATTGGTCGATCGAAGTGGCATAAGAAAGTCTTACATTCTCTGGTGATCCAAAACCAGATCCAGGTACGAGAGCCACCTTTTCTTCCTCAAGTAACGCGGTTACCCATTCATCTACCGAATTAAAACCGCATTTTTTTGCAGTTTCTATTACGTTAGGGAACAAATAGAAAGCGCCTTTTGGCTTCTCGCATGATACACCTGGTATTTCCAACAGCCAGGTATGTAAAGCATCCAATCTTTCATGGAAAGCCTGACGCATTTTTTTCACCTCTTCGTTGGAGCCCTTGTAAGCTGCTAAGGCTGCATATTGGGATATTGAAGTAGGATTAGATGTCGAATGTGAAGCCATATTTGTCATAGCCTTAATGATCTTAGCCTGTCCCAAAGCATAACCGATTCTCCAGCCCGTCATAGAATGGGACTTAGAAACACCGTTTATAATGATTGTTTGTTTAAATAATTCATCTGATAACTGAGCCATAGACACATGTTGATCGTCAGAATAAATCAGTTTTTCGTAAATTTCATCGGAAACAATTAAAATATCATGCTTCACACACACTTCACCAATCGCTCGAAGTTCTTCCTCTGTATAGATCATTCCAGTCGGATTACTAGGAGAATTGATAATAACAGCTTTTGTTTGTTTAGTAATCGATTCCTCAAGCTGTTGAGGTGTCATTTTGAACTGATTTTCTTCTTTTGCTTTAACGATAACAGGGGTGCCTTCTGCCAATTTGATCTGTTCAGGATAACTTACCCAATAAGGGGCAGGGACAATGACCTCATCTCCTTTATTCAACAATACTTGAAACAAGGTAAATAAGGCATGTTTTGCACCTGTGGTCACAATGACTTCATCGGTGGAATAGTTCAGATTGTGATCTTCTTTCATCTTTGACAAAATGGCCTCTTTTAAATCGGGGATTCCTCCTGAAGGTGTGTATTTCGTTAAACCTTCTTTCATAGCGTCTGCCGCTGCAGCAATAATATGATGAGGAGTATTAAAATCCGGCTCCCCTGCTCCGAGACCTATCACATCATGTCCTTCTGATTTTAGTTCTTTTGCTTTAGCAGTTATCGCCAATGTAGATGATGGTGTTAGTGTTTGTACGCGCTTAGCTAATTCCATGAAACTCATCCCTTCGTTTAAGTTTGAGGCTGGCGAAATGCAAACCTTTGGATCGGCTTGCCGTTCTCAGCCTTTACATACTCTAAAACATATCTTTGATTTTCATCGATATAAGTAAGTTCCCATGCTGGGCTATTCTCTTCATAGGCAAGTTGTATATCTAAAAATGAACAACTGGAACAGTTAGCCTGCAGCTCTTTTTTTAATTGATCAGAGGAGACCATGGTGCTGGTATTGATTGTTGTAAGCACTTTCGCATTATTAAGGTTAATAAAGGCAGCCAATTCCTCATCACTTTCAGTTTTGCCGCGAACGATATGGATTGGCCGTTCGCCATTGTAACTCGTTACGTCTGAAACACTAGCAATATTCGTCTTGGATAAAGCCAGACTTTTAGCTTCACTATATCCTTCAGTGTGATTGCTTTGGATTTGTACATACATCCACGTTAGTAAACATCCCGAAAGTAAAATCAATAAACCGACGATTAAAAGAACCCACTTCAGCCAGCTAGGTGCGGTATATCGTGAAGACTGCTGTTTCATTATCATCTTCATCTAGAGCCAGTCCAAACATTAAATTTTGTTCTTTCAGTGTACGGTTAAGTGTATCAACAACCTTATACAGATCGTCTGATTTCTGAATCCTTACAGTTGAAAGGGTTTCGATCTTGTTTTCCATATTTACATCCCCCATCGTCTTTTCCAAGGTTCTTCATCGGTACATACGTAAAATATTATAACAGGAATTATACTGAAATTAGATAGAGATTCGTTATTTTCCTTCATATCCACTTCTCCATATCCTGAACTAACTTAGATGTCGATTGATAAGTCAGTGGAATTTCGGGAATCGAGGAAATAAAATATTTTCCGTATTTGGCTTCAATTAATCGCTGATCACATACAAAAACTATCCCGCGATCGGTAGTCGAGCGAATTAATCGTCCAAACCCCTGTTTAAATCTTAATATTGCGTGAGGAAGAGACTGTTCCATAAATGGGTTAAGGCCCTTACTCTTCAGTCTAGTGTCCCGCATGATCTGGGCAGGCTGATCAGGAGGGTCAAAAGGCAGACGGGCGATTACTAAACATGATAGATCATCGCCAGGAATGTCGACGCCTTCCCAAAAAGAGCTGGTCCCTAATAAAATTGCCTGATCAAATGTTTGAAAGTTCTTTTTCAGGCGATCTCTGCTGCCACTCGAGATTCCTTGAGCAAATATCATAAATTCCTCAGGAGCTGCTACCTCCTTGAGTAAATAATAGGTTTTTTTCAACATCTCATAAGACGTGAATAATACAAGCATGCGACCGTTTGTAACTTGAGCTATTGAATAGATCGCTTCGCTTATAGAATAGATGAATTCTTCTGTCTCTGTCTTAATACTAGGAAAGTCATTTGGAACCATAAGCCTGACATGCTGTTCATAATTATATGGGGATGGTATAGATAGTTCTTGCAGGTCGTCCCTCGTTTCTAATCCTAACAGCCGTTTCATATAATTGAACGACCCGTTCGCGGTCAAGGTAGCACTCGTTAAAACTACACTCTTTTTTGTTGCATATAACTTTTCATTTAATTGCTCAGCTACGTCTAAAGGCTCACTATATAAATAAATCGAGTTAGACGCCCCATCAACATCAATTTCAATCCATTTTACCGTTTCCCCGCCGAGGTCGAAAAAGTTTTCTAATTGGCGGATAATGGTTGAACACATCTCTGTATGATTAATCAGCCTCTGCTTTAACACCTGTACTTCTTCACTATGGTCACTTGTAACTAATGATTCGAGAACCTCTATCAAAGCAGCTGTCTCTCTTTTAATGGAGTGAATAGGTGCGAGAAACCTCTGAGTCATTTCGTAACTAGTGTAAACAAACTTATCGTCGTTGGATTCTTTAAGTAGAAATTGAACGCGGCCAACATCACTTTTCGATTGTTTGTTATTGTGAACAGATTTTACCTTTCGAAAGAGATATCTCGATAAATGGTTTAACTCTTCTTTTGCTGCTTCTACGTAATGACTGCAGTGATCGAGTTGTTTCTTCACATCTACATTGAGGGATTTGAATACTGCAGGGTGAAACAATTCATTAAATTGGGTTAACTGCCGCTGCAGCTCTTTGTAGTTCAAGCGAATACCAAAGTAACGACTGGCTACGGACTCTAAATGATGGGCTTCATCAACTAGCACCCGATCAAAAACAGGAAGTCTTTGTTCATGACTAATCAGATCCAGGCAAAGCAGGGAATGGTTAGTAATGATTATGTCAGCCTGTGCAGCCTTTTCCTCTGCCCACTGCCAATAAGAGGAAGGGTCTTGTTTATCAGATTTCGTGTTTGTTGACGCTTCCGAGGAAATTTTATGCCAAAATTGCTGACCGCTTGAAGGCAGCTGAATTTCATCAATGTCTCCAGTACTCGTATGGGTTAGCCATACTAAAATCATAGATTTTGTTAAGGAAACATCATAATTATCATGATAAGACCTTTCTAACTCATAACTGAAATGCAGCAAACTAATATAATGACTTTTTCCTTTATATAAGACTGCTTCCAGCGGCCGCCCTACTAATGCTTCCAGCCGCGGAATTTCTTCTTCTAACAACTGATTTTGTAAGGAAGTGGTGTGAGTAGAAATCATGACTCTCTCTTTATGATTGATTGCATAATGTACGGTAGACAATAAGTAGGCAAGAGACTTTCCGATTCCTGCCCCAGCTTCTATCAAAGCATGTTTCTCCTCATTAAAAGCCTTATACACGGCTTCTGACATTTGTTTTTGCCCATCTCTCGTTTCAAAGCGGCTTATAATTTGCTGTAAACCTTCTTTACTTTCATATGCATGATGAATCCATTCACTAAACGGAGGCTGCTGATCTCGAGTAACTTTGGAATACAACCGTCTTTTCTTAATTGGTATCCCATAGTGAATATCAAATCTGTCTACAACTTGATGATTGTATCTGTTTTTCTCAATAGCTTTTTCAATTAAGGATCTCATATCACTCTTGAGTTTATCTGACAATCTCAACAGATGCACCAGCGTCCGTTCAGGTAACCCCTCTAATTCAGTTAATAATATCGTGAGCAAGTCAGCCGTTACCGCAGCATCAGATAAGGCCCGGTGCGGATTATCGTGTCCTATGTGCAAAAGCTGCGCCAGTTGTCCTAATTTAAAACTTGGTGATTCGGGCAGAAAAATGCGGGAAAGTTCAACTGTATCTATTAATTTATTATGTAATGCAGGAAAACCGCACCGCTTGAGTTCCTCATTAAGAAAACTTAGATCGAATTCAATATTATGGGCAACAATATAGCAGTCCTTCAATAAATGATATACGTCCTCAGCAATTTCTGAGAACAACGGAGCATGGATTAGGTCTTCATCTTTAATCCCCGTTAAGGATGTAATAAATGGAGGAATCTCGCGTTCCGGAAAGATCAGGCTTGAAAATTCTTTGACCGTCTTTCCCTCTTTCATAATTACGATACCGATTTCAATCATTCGATCCTGTTTTGATAATGCATTACCAGTGGTCTCCAAATCAACTATAGCAAAGGTAGACAAGTTAGAACCCCCCTTTTTCGTACACTTGTTATGTATTCTAGCCCTGTTTAATTCAGTATTCACTAGTCTAAAACCATTCATGTAAATGAAATCACTTTTTTTCTCCACTTCCATGGAGCCCTGTCTAATCAGCATCGGCGGGGCAAAAAAGTAAGGACCTGAACCCCTGATAGGAGCTAAGATCCTTCCCATACCACTCATACGAACTCCTAATTACAAAGGCATTGCTGTAAGCGGAGGCTCCTCTTCTAAAAGTTCAAGCAATTCATTACCTTCACCCATAATTGCGATCTTAGGTTTAAAATCTGCCAGTTCCTCTTCAGTCAACATGGCATAGGAGACAATAATAACAATATCATCCGGCTGAACTAACCGTGCTGCTGCCCCATTCAGGCAAACAACACCACTTCCTCTTTCACCGGCAATAACATATGTTTCCAGCCGTGAACCATTATTATTATTAACGATTTGAACTTTCTCATGTGGAAGAATTCCTACACGATCCAATAGATCCTGATCAATGGTTATACTGCCCACATAGTTCAAGTTTGCTTCTGTAACCCGTGCACGATGAATCTTAGCTCTCATCATTGTGCGAAACATGATGACGCCCCCTCCTTGCTCTTTACCCTAACGTCTTAATCCCATATTCATCAAAGATTACATTGTCAATGAGTCTTGCCTTTTGAAAATGTACTGCTGTAGCAAGAATCACTTGTTGATCGATCGTTTCAACTTGCTGTAACTTCGGATAGGATAATAATTCAATATAATCTATTTTACCATGAGTTTTCTTTTCAAGAAACTGTCGAACTTTTTCGATCACTTTCTCTGGATTATTCTCCCTATTCTCTACATGCTGCCTTCCATATTGCAATGCTTGTTGAACATAAGGGGCTTCTTTTCTTTCCTGATCAAGCAGGTTCACATTCCGACTGCTTTTCGCTAACCCATCTTCTTCACGTACCGTGGGAACAGCAATCAGTTCAATAGGGAAATTAAAGTCTTCAAGTAAAGCATCAACTACAGCGATCTGCTGGGCATCCTTCAATCCAAAGTAAACTCTGGAAGGACGAACGATATTAAATAATTTCGTCAAGACGGTCGCCACTCCATCAAAATGTCCTGGACGGCTTCTCCCGCATAACACATCTGTTCTTCTAACCACAGATAATTTTATGGAGAGCGGAGTTGGGTACATCGTCTGCTCTTCTGGAAGAAAAATAACGTCGACCCCATGTTTCTCTGCTATTTCTTTGTCATGCTTCTGATCACGAGGATAAGAGTCTAAATCTTCGTTCCCACCAAATTGGAGCGGATTGACAAAAATACTTAAAACGACTAGGTCGTTTTCCAAGCGCGCTCTCTTCAAGAGTGCCTCATGACCTTCATGTAGAAATCCCATAGTAGGTACAAAGCCGATTTTTTTTCCTTGTGCAATCCATTCACTTGTTCTCTGCTGCAATTCTTTAATATTTGTGGTGATCTTCATAACTATTCTCCTTAGTTTTCTGGCAGCAAGGAGGTATCCATTGTAAAGCTGTGCTGATCTTGGGGAAAATCCCCCTTCCTCACTTCTGATACGTATTGACTTACAGCATCAGTCATTTGATCGTTGCTGTTTAGATACGGTTTCACAAACTTAGGCAGACGCTCCACACCATACTTCAGGACATCATGGTAAACTAGTACCTGCCCATCACAGTCTACACCTGCCCCAATTCCAATTGTAGGAATAGAAAGATTCTCAGAAACCCGTTTCGCAAGCTGTTTTGGAACACATTCTAATACAAGTGCCATGGCCCCTGCTTGCTCGATTTCCTTAGCTTCTTTTATCAACTTCTTAGCTGCCTTTTCGTCTTTCCCCTGTACTTTATAGCCTCCTAGAACATGAACAGATTGAGGAGTCAGCCCTAAATGTCCGACTACAGGGATCCCTCCTTCGGATAACCGTTGAATCACCGGTACTATTTCACCAGCTCCTTCAAGTTTCAACGCTTGCGCGCCCGTTTCTTGAAAAAGCTTTGCTCCATTTTTTAGAGATTCTTCTAGAGAAATGTGATAAGACATAAATGGCATATCAACCACAACAAATGTGTCCGCGGCCCCTCTCCTTACCGCTTTGCCATGATGAATCATGTCGTTTAGCGTAACCGGAATTGTAGAATCATATCCTAATACAACCATACCCAGGCTGTCACCAACCAGTATCATATCCGTTCCTGCTGACTGAGCAACTTTAGCTGATGGGTAATCATAGGCGGTAATCATCGTTATTTTTTCCTGGGCCTGTTTCATTTTAAGCAGGCTGTGCTTATTAAGCATTATATCCACCCTCTCCCCAATGAATTTCTGCTGAATACAGCTTTTCGACATTACCTGTTTCATCTCGTGCCAGCAAGGCTCCATCAGGTTCTATCCCTACTAATGTAGCCTGCCAAGTTTTCCTCATGGTGGAGACGGTCACTGTTTCGCCAATTTTGTAACCGTATTCTTCCCATTTCGGTTTTACTTCAGAGAAGCCATTTTGGATAAACTGATCATATGTACGTTCAAACTGACGTAATATACGTTGAATTGTTTGCTGGATTGACCATTCTTGTTGTGACTCTATCAGAAGAGAGGTAGCTTTATGCTGTAATTCTTCGGGAATATCTGCTTCTGTTTGATTCACATTCATTCCGATACCTAGCACTACATACTGAATTTGGTCTTGTTCAGCTTGCATTTCTGTTAAGATACCTGAAACCTTTTTATGATTAACCAATAAGTCGTTTGGCCACTTAATATAAGGAGTTATTGAGGACCGATCAGCTATAACCTCAGCTAACACCGTGGCGGCCAGTAAAGTAAGTTGAGGCGCTTGATAAGGAAGCAATTCAGGACGTAACAAAATACTCATCCAAATACCCTTCCCTTTAGGGGAATCCCAATTTCGAGCCATTCTTCCTTTGCCCTGCACCTGTTGATCAGCTATAACGACCGTTCCATGAGGTTTTCCTTGTTTGGCTAATTGATGAACTACTTCTTGTGTGGAAGCTACTTCAGGATAATGATGAAGGTTATGACCGAGCCAATCTGTATTCAGCCCCCACTGAAGAGTGTTCTCACTTACCTTATTAGGGAACGAAATGATTTTATATCCCTTTCTTTGAACCGCTTCAATTTCATAGCCGTCTTTTTCTAGCTCTTTCATATGTTTCCAGACGGCTGTTCTTGATATTTGCAAGCGCTTCGATAAAGCTTGTCCAGAGATATGGCTTTGTTGTTCATGTAACAGTTCAATTAATTGTTTACGGGTGGATTCCATTGATCGACCCACTCCTTTATTTGTTCATATTGGTTTGGCAATTGTTTGTTTACTACAGCATATTCTATTTTCTCAATACCAGATTTAATCCAGGGTCCTTTTTGCCTTTGAGGCCATAGCTTTATTAAGTCCTGAGCTCCAAATGCTAAATCGTTTCGTGACTGGATCGGAAGTTCAGCTGCGACCTTAATTAGACGCTGCTCTTCAATCTGATATCCTAATGCTCTTAACAAGTTGGCGAATGAGGGGATCAGGGGTTTCGGCAATTGATAACTGAGCCAATGAGTAACTTCATTCTTTTGTTGAAACTCATGTAACGCATTGTGCAATGAAAAGGAATCCCTTTTGACTTTATTAGACTGTTTCCAACTCTTCACCCATTGATGTATATCTACCGAATTGTCTTGTTCGTAATAATAAGCGATCAATACAGCGAATCCCTCTAAACGATCTTCCGGTATAATTTTTTGCAATCGTGGACTTTTAGAAAAAATTGGAAGCTGTGAATAAACACCAAGTCGACTACATAATTGCAGACCTTTTCTAAAGTCTTCACCTGCTGTCAGTTTGGCAAATTCAACTGCTATTCGTTCTATAGCAATATGGCCAAGTTTAGCTGCTTGACTTTCTATAGCTGTACTTACTTCTGAATCAACCTCGAATTGAAGCTGGCTTGCGAACCTCAAGGCCCGCATCATTCGTAAAGGATCTTCACTGAAACGGGTCTGAGCGTCTCCCACTGCTCGAATACGCTGATTTGTTAGATCCTCTTTTCCTGCATAAGGATCAATGATATCCCCTTTATGATCCATAGCCATAGCGTTAATGGTGAAGTCCCGTCTTGACAAATCTTCCTTTATTGATTGTACAAATGACACTTGATCAGGATGCCTGAAATCGGTATAGCCTTGCTCTGTTCGATACGTCGTCACTTCAAAAGATTGTGATTGGTAGCGGACGAGTACTGTTCCGTGCTCTATCCCAATCGGAATAACATGCTCAAAAACCTGAGCTACCTGATGTGGGAGGGCTGACGTAGCAATATCAATATCACCGACGGATCGGCCTAAAACAAGGTCACGTACGGCTCCCCCCACTATGTGCCCTTCATATCCTTTGTCATGAAGTTGTGTTAATAAGCTAAAGGCCGATTGAAAGAGCGGATCATTGTACATCATCTAACACCTTACGATAAAGCGCTTCATATTGTTCAACGATGGCAGTTGAAGCAAACTTATCTCTTACAAATTGCTTCGCCTGTTCCGAAAAGTGATCATGCATAGCAGAGTCCCCTAATATTTTTTCTGCAAAATGAACAACTTGTTCCGTATTTCCTAGCTCTGTAATAAATCCAGTTTCCCCATGATTGATAACTTCAGGTATTCCACCGATATTTGTACCGATACATGGGACACCGCACGCCATGGCTTCTAATAATACGAGACCAAAGCTTTCTTTTTCTGATAAGAGCAGCTTCAAATCAGAAATGGAAAGCAACTCACTTACATTTTCCTGTTTACCAAGGAAAAGTACTTGATCTTCTATTCCTAATTCTTCTACTAGTTGATAACAGGCAGCATACTCAGGACCGTCACCGACGAGGATAAGTTTGGATGAAATATTTTTTTGAATTTGAGCAAATGCCTGAATGACGTCAGGAACACGCTTCACTTTCCTGAAATTAGAAATATGGATGATCACTTTTTCATCCCTATCGATATGATATTGGGCCTTGAGTTCATCATTCGGCTGTCTGTAGTATTCTCGTTCGTCCACAAAGTTATAGATGACGTCCATTGTCTTTTCCGTTTTTAGCATCTCTTGAGTTTGCTTCACTAAACTTTCTGATACAGCCGTAACACGATCAGATTGTTCAATTCCGAATTTAATCATCTGTTTTAGACTTGAATCAATGGCTAGTACTGTAATATCTGTACCGTGCAGAGTCGTAACAATTTTAACATCATGATCAGCCATTTGCTTGGCTAAAATCGCCAATACAGCATGTGGCATTGCATAATGGACATGCAGGACATCGAGTTTTTCGCGATTAATAACCTCAGCCATTTTATTAGCCAGCGCTAAATCATAGGGAGGATGCTGAAAAACGGGATAGCTGCTTACCTCTACTTCATGGTAATAAATGTTTGGATAGACTCGATTTAACCGAAATGGGACTTGTGATGTAACAAAGTGGATTTCATGTCCTCTTTCAGCTAATATTTTCCCTAATTCGGTTGCAATTACCCCTGATCCCCCAACAGTGGGATAGCAGGTTATTCCTATTTTCGACATACAATTACACCTGATCTTTCTTTCCAAACTTTTCTTTTACAATGTCTCGCCAGTGAAAATCTCCACGGTCTAAACCCCTAATAAAGATTTCAGCACTGGCTAAATTTGTAGCCAATGGGACACGATGCACATCACAAATACGCAGCAATGCACTTACATCCGGTTCATGGGGTTGAGCCGTTAGAGGATCTCGAAAGAAAATAACCATATCAATTTCTTCCTGCGCAATTTTTGCACCTATTTGCTGGTCGCCTCCAATAGGGCCAGATTGAAACCTGTATACATCTAACCCTGATGCTTCGGAAATTCTTTTTCCGGTTGTACCAGTGGCAAATAACTGATGTTTCCGTAATATATGCTTGTACGCTGTGGCAAAATGGATGATTTCTTGTTTTTTCTCATCATGCGCAATTAATGCTACATTCATGCCATAACCCCCTATTAATCGAGTAAATGCTCAAGACCATATACAAGTGTATCGATAGTCATTACTTCAGTAGCTGCCAACTTAACACCTGACATAAACGATTCGCGATGAAGGGAATCATGCTGGATAGTCAGTGTTTGTCCAAGACCGCCAAATATTACCTCTTGATGGGCTACAAGGCCTGGGAGTCTGACACTGTGTATTTTCATTCCATCCACATCTGCCCCCCGTGCGCTTTGTAATGTTTCTTTTTCTTCAGGATGTCCTTGCAGGTGTGATTCTCGTTCTTCTTTAATTAACTCAGCTGTCTTTATTGCAGTCCCGGATGGGGCATCAAGTTTTTGGTCATGATGCTTTTCAATAATTTCAACGTCAGGGAAATGTTTAGCGGCCCATTTAGAGAATTGCATCATTAACACTGCACCTACTGCGAAGTTTGGTGCAATAACCGCTCCAAGTTGTTTGGATTCACTCAGATTCGTTACTTCATCCAGTTGTTCTGCAGTAAAGCCTGTGGTTCCTACCACTGGTCGAACTCCATTTTCAAGGGCCAGCTTCGTATGCTTATATCCAAATTCAGGAGTAGTTAAATCGACCAGCACATCAGCATTTACTTCGCTGAGACAGACTTCAGCATCTGTATAGATTATAGCATCTAATTCCGGCAATCCAGCAATTTCATTGATGTTTTTTCCTTCATGTTTGCGGTCAATGCATGCCACTAGTTGAAATTGGTCTTCTTTAGCAATCATTCTAAGTGCTTCTTGTCCCATTTTCCCTCTAGGACCAGCTACAATTACATTAATCTGTTTCATTCTGTATTTCCTCCATCCTTTCGTGTCCAGCGATTTTTATCTCTTGTTTCAATTTTGCTCATAGACCTTTCAAATGCATCAGATAAATCAATGTCAAGAGAATTAGCAAAGCATGTAAGTACGAAAATGACATCTCCCATCTCTTCTTCTAATGCTTTTTCGCCCTCCGATGACTTCTTTTTCTTTTCACCATAACGATGATTGATTTCTCTAGCCATCTCCCCTACTTCTTCAGTTAGTCGTGCCTGCAAAGCCAATGGGGAGAAGTATCCCTCTTTAAATTGTGATATGTATTGATCTACACGCTGTTGTATATCTTCTGTAGTGTACTTCATCATCCACTCCCCTTTTTTATGCTACCATTCCTTCTTAAATGGTAGCCAAAAGCAGAGCTTTTGACAAATTATTAAACTTTTGACCATTGTAGCCTGCAAATCACTTGTTTATAATATAAGTCGTGTAACTTTTTTGGAGGTGTTGGATGTGCATGTATTTGGCTTAAAGATGAAAAATGTTTTGTTTATTATAGTTGGTGCAGCCATATTTTCATTTGGATTGGTCCACTTCAACATTCAAAACGAATTAGGAGAAGGTGGTTTCACCGGTATTACTCTATTACTTCTCTACCTGTTTAATTGGGATCCCGCATTAATGAATATTCTCTTAAACATCCCTGTCCTGATTATCGGTTGGCGTATTCTCGGAAGAAATACTTTTTATTACTCATTAATAGGAATTGTCGCTGTTTCCCTATTTATCCGTTTATCACAAATATACTTAATTGAAATTGATCTAGCATCAGACTTAACCTTAGCTTCTTTGTTTGCAGGAGTTTTTGCCGGGATTGGCTTGGGCATCATCTTCCGCTATGGCGGAACAACCGGAGGTGTCGACATCATCGCAAGACTCATCCATAAGTATTTAGGCTGGAGTATGGGCCGTGCTATGTTTGTTTTTGATGCCATCGTCATCTTGATCTCTATTATTACCTATCTGAATCCTATAAAAGGAATGTACACTCTTGTAGCCGTTTTCGTTGGGGCAAGAGTAATCGATTTCATTCAAGAAGGAGCTTATGCTGCAAGAGGAGCTACCATTATTTCGCAAAAAAACGACCAAATTTCAAACAAGATCAATAAAGAAATGGATCGAGGAGTTACCGTACTACAAGGAAAGGGATCCTTTACAGGCTCAAACCGGGACGTTCTATACTGTGTAATTGGAAAGAATGAAATCGTACGATTAAAGACCCTCATTAACACCATCGATCCTCATGCTTTTGTTGCTGTCAGCCATGTTCATGATGTTATCGGTGAAGGTTTCACCTTAGACGAAAACAAAAACCCGATAGAAGAATAAAGAGTAAATAAAAACCCATTGTTCCAATAATACGGAACAATGGGTTTTATCTATTCTTGTGGACTATTCTTCATTCATCCCTACGAACATAAATACAAACCTTAGTAATTCAGCTAAAGCAACTAGTGCCCCGGCTACATATGTCATAGCTGCTGCATTGAGTACCTTCTTCGTCTTTCTTTCCTCATCATTACGGATAATACCCGTCGATACCAGCTGCCCCATCGCCCTGCTTGAAGCATCAAATTCTACTGGTAAGGTAATCAGCTGGAACAATACGGCCGCTGCAAAAAAGATAATTCCTGCTAAAGCAAGGCCAGTCATACCGAGTAAAAATCCACCGATGATTAAAAAGATAGAGATGTTTGAACCAAAACTGGCTACAGGTACTAATGCACTTCGGAAACGTAGAAACGCATATTCCTGAGCGTCCTGAATCGCGTGCCCTACCTCGTGGGCAGAAACAGCTGATGCAGCCATCGACCGGCCGTGGTAATTACCTGAGGATAACCGAATTACTTTAGAACGCGGATCATAATGATCAGATAACATTCCTTTTACTTCCTCAACTCGAACATTAAACAAGCCATTATCATCTAGAATTTTTCGAGCAACCTCAGCACCAGTCATTGATGATGAAGTCGGGACTTTAGAATATTTTTTATATGTGCTCTTCACACGAGAAGAAGCCCAAATGGGTACAATTAACAAAATCGCAAAGTAGATTAAAAAACCTGCCATCTTCATTCCTCCATCTTGGATGTAGACTACAATTATATAGGTTAATTTTAGTCAAAAGTGACTGAAAAATCAACTATTAAGTTTGTCACGAGCATGTTTTTCCCGTTTCTCTGCGACATATTTTCTCGTCCCAACATAAATAAGCGTAATGAGTATTGTAGTCCCAATAATGGCTGCTGTCCATAGGAAGGCGTCAAAACCTATGAGCGAAGACTTATCATCGAGCAGCTTGTCCAATTGATTATCAACCTCTTGCTTGGCCGCTAAAGTTTCGCTTCTCGTGTAATCTTCTATGGACTGTGAAACAGGCTTAAACTCGTCTCGTTCTAAATACAACTTCAATGTTGGCAAAAGTGACTGCCAACGAGAAGCTATGTCCGCCACCGGCACATCCGCTTGACTTAATTGCTCTCGCAGGGAGTGGAGTTCATTACGAATTGAATCTTCAGGACGATGACTTCCTACTATATTCACATAAAATAAAAACTTATTCACTTCCGAATTACTTATATCTTTTTGCTCCTTAACAATCGGTTGAATGAGCTCATAAAACGTTTCCTGATGCTGTGTTGATAAAGTATTTATATATTGTTCCATTTCTGTACGGCGGTTATTCACCATTCGATTGGCCAGCCCGTATTTTTCATCCTCCACTAAATGACGGTATTGATCCGAAAATTCACTCCATGTATTATGGTCAGCGTAAATATGCTTCGAGTCATTGAAGCTTGGAACAAACAGGCTTAAACAGACAACGAAACAAAGCAGAAGAGCCCGTCCCATCACACTCGCCCCCTCATATTCTATCTTATTCGAATGTATATGAGAGAAGAGGAAAAATTAGACCGACTCGATTTGTCGATATCTTTGTGTCATGATATAACAAACCGCAATACAGAAAATACTTAACCAAAATGTAAAATACCCAATTTGATTCATATGTTCCATAATAGAAGGATAAATTGGCATTTGTTCAAACACATAATCAATCACATCATTGTGTAATGTCCAAATCGCGGCAACTATAATATGTCGGGTCCGTATTTTATAAAAGGGGGTATAAAGCAGTCCTTGTATAGCCATAGCTCCGTGAGAAGCGATTAGCATATAACCCGTCCAGGGAAGTGAGCCATACTCCATAAACGTCAAACCATTCATGACAACTGCCCAAATGCCGTACTTTAATAACGTAATCACGGCAAGGGCTTCTATATAAGGTACACTCTTATGTAACAAATAAAAACCTAAAAAGATAGTGAAAAACAAGCTTGCCGTAGGACTGTCCGGTACGAAAATCAGAAATATCGGTTCCGTAACTGCCAGCTGGCTTTCATACCAAATGTAACCGTAAATCGTACCTGACAAATTAATGATAAACAACAGCATGAGAAAAATGCGATTTGTTAATATGTATGTATAAATTGTCTTCATAAGATCATAGCACTCCTATAATAAACAAACCGTGCTCGTTCATAGGAGCACGGTTTGTTTTACATCCTTTATTTACTATTACTCTGAGCCGGATTCTTGTCCACCTGAACCAGAACCTTTTCCACCGGCTCCTTGTGCTTTAATAAATTCAGCAAGTTGCTGAAGCTCTTCATCAGATCCCTTAAACACACCCGCCGGCATTTCACCGATACCATTACGTGCTATGTCTTTAATTTGTTCAACTGACATTGCAGTATCTAATAAAGATGGATAGTTTCCCTGTCCCTGAAGTTGATCTCCGTGACAACTCATACAGTTAGCTTCATAAATAGCATATCCTGGAGCTTCGGTATCTACCTCTGCCTCTACAGCTTCAACATTTACAGCATACTTTTCTGAGCGTTCAGCATAGTCGGCATGTTCAACAGCTTCATATGTCAACCAGAAAGTTGCGATGAAACCTAACATCATAAGTCCAACTGAGATTGGACGCTTCGATGGACGACGACCCGGTCCGCGATCAAGAAATGGAGCTAACAGCAATGCTCCAAATGCTAGTGAAGGTATAATAATTGCCCCGATGACAATAAAGTTTCCTCCAGCATATTGATACTTCAGGAATTGATATAAGAATAAGAAATACCAGTCAGGCAACGGAATATAACCAGCATTGGTTGGATCAGCCTGTTGCTCAAGCGGTGATGGGTGAGCAGCAGTTAAAATTAAAAACCCAATCAGGAATACCGAACCAACTAACCATTCTTTTAGAAGGAAGTTTGGCCAAAATGCTTCCGTACGTCCAGGGTATTCTGAGTAATCTTTTGGTAAATTGGCTTTTTGTTCAGCGGGAATTCGTGAATCCCCGACGAACTTCATCCCTTTTCCCCTATGCACAGCGTTCCCTCCTTTAAATCACTTCATTTTATAGTGGACCGGAAATACCTTGCTTACGGATTAACATAAAGTGCACGGCCATTAATCCGAATAGTGCAGCTGGCAAGAAAAATACGTGAATCGCAAAGAAACGGGTTAATGTTTGCGCCCCAACAATGGTTGGGTCTCCGGCAAGCAGCGTTCGTATTTCATCACCAATAAACGGTGTGGCTGCCGCAATCTCAAGACCTACCTGTGTGGCAAAATAAGCTTTGTTATCCCATGGGAGCAGGTAGCCAGTAAACCCTAACCCGAGCATAACAAAGAATAATAAAACACCAACGACCCAGTTCAATTCTCGCGGCTTCTTGTAAGCCCCCTGGAAGAATACCCGTAATGTATGTAGAAATAACATTACAATAACAAGACTCGCACCCCAGTGGTGCATCCCACGCACAATTTGTCCGTAAGCTACTTCTTTTTGTAAATAATAAACGGACTTCCAGGCGTTTTCGATATCAGGTACATAATACATAGTTAAAAACATACCGGATAGAATTTGAATTACTGTAATAAAGAATGTCAATCCGCCAAAACAATAAACAAATGCAGAGAAATGATGGGCTGGGTTGACATGCTCTGGTACTTCATGGTCGGCGATATCACGCCAAAGCGGAGTGACGTCTACACGCTCATCGACCCAGTCATAAATCTTTTGTAGCATGAATTACGCCCCCTGTCTTGATTGAGTTTCTCCGAGATAAAGCATGTTTTCTTTGACTTTGGTCTTGTACACCGGTAATGGTGCAGTAGGTGGTGTTCCCGGAATGTTGACACCATCTTTTGTATACCGACCGCCGTGACATGGGCAATAGAATTGGTTAGGGTATTCCTGATTGGAAGCCCAGTCTACAGTACACCCTAAGTGCGTACAAATTGGTGAGAGTGCTACAATCTCATCATTTTCATCTCTGTACACCCATGCAGTTTTTTGTACTTTTGACTCATACCATGCATCCACTTGTTCAACCTGCCATTCAAAACGCTGTGGTTCATTTGTAAGTTCATCAATTGGTGCTACAGAATGAAACTCTCCAGCAGCTTGCGGCGTCAATACCGGATCAATGGCAAAACGAACCATTGGCGCAAGCATTCCAGCAGCCATAAAGCCACCTACACCAGTCAGTGTGTAGTTTAAAAATTGACGACGGGATACTCGTTTTTTATCGCTCATTCTTTTCCCCCCTCTATGCTGTAATCCATGCGACATGGATCGTTTACATACAGTTTACTAGGACATTACTATGATAGCGCAATCTTAAGGCGGGGTCAATGAATTCTCAAGTGTTATCTCAACTTTTACTAGTTACCAATAAGCTTGAATTAATTCATTAACTTGCTTCACTTGTTCTTTAACAAAAGATTGAGTTTCAGTAGATTGTAAGTCCCCATTTGCTTTACCTGGTATCCATAGTAAGTGCCCAATTAAATGACTTTCATACCTTTTCCATTTTGGATCTAACGTGAAAAGAAAGATATGTTGAAAAGGCTGTTGTTGAAAGTGTTCGATCCACTTATTAACACGGGTTATTTCTTCTTCATGCTGGTTCGTCAAGTAATGATACTCGGGGGCTAAGAATATTCTTCCCCGGTATTCTTTCTCAATTAAGTTCGTGAAGATCTGAATGAGTTCTCTCTGAAATGCTTCCTGAATCATTTTCTGCTCTGATGCTGGATCGAAGGGGATTAACGGAATTAGCACCGTATCCACATATTGTTTTTCTGGAAGGTATTGCTTCGTATCCTGCTTTGTCCATTGCATGTCCTATCACTATCCTTTCTTACTTGTCCTTATTTTACTAAAAAAAACAAAAAATAAAAGCTGGGAGGATAAAAAATCCTCTCAGCTTTTCAAGTTAAGTGATTTATTAACTTCTATTAATTCGTTACTTAACACAATGAATTGAGTTTGGTCACCTTCCATTAAGGCAAGGTCAATTTGTTTTTCAAGCTCTCTTTTTCTAAACGTCATCAAACTGGAATGGAGAAATTTATCAGCTTCTGCTTTATCACGATCGTTTACATAATAATCTTTAGGTAAATATGGATTATCTTCTAGCACGAGGGCATACATAGAACATTTATGGGCATCTTCGAAATTCATCTGAATATAAACTGGTTCTTCTTGGTTCATTCTCAAGTCATGAAATGATTTCTCAGCATCATTGGTCATGACTTGCCCTTTGTAAAATCTGAACGGCGGATCTTGTACCCCTTGAGCGCTAATCTCCATTCCTCTTGGACACAGTTTAACTTCTTGTACAAAATGAACGTAAGAAAGCAATGATTCATGATTGATCAAATAATTGAGAATCCAAACACTTTCTCTTTTCTTTAATTGGTAATTGTTCAGAAACCAACGAACAAAGTCCTTTTTTTCATTAACAGAAATAGGTGTTTGCATCGGCGCCCCTCCTGCGCTTAATTGATCACATTATTCTTCTTTCAAACGGCTGACAAAGTCTTCTATTTCAGTATCGGTTGGATCGACAGCCAGGTACTCTTCTAAGACTTGACGTCCTTCATTCATTTTTCCTTCTTCTACTAAGAAATATCCATAAGATTTAAGGAAAACATCGTCCTCTTTAAGTGAGGGATAAGCATTTTCATAATGTACGAGTGCCTGCTTATAATCCTCAACTTCCTCATACGCTTTAGCCAATTCGAATAAATAGAACGGATCTTCTTCACCAAGAGTAATTAATTGATTAATTAAGTCTATGATGGCCTCATAATCTTCATCACTTTTATAATTCTCGATTAGGAAAAGCACCGCTTCTTTATAACCTGGATCTAAAGCAACTGCTTCTCTCATCAAACGGTAGCCCTCTTCCTTTTCACCTGATTTGTGATAAAGCGTTCCAGCCAGGTGGTACAATTCCTTATTAAACTCATCTTTAGCTAACCCTTCACGAACCATTTCCAGGGCTTCTTTTGCCATTCCTTCTGCATTGTAGGCTTGGGCTAATAGTGGATAAACAGACTGGAAATAGGGATCCTCCTTAATAAGACGCTCCCATACATGAATCGCAATATCATTCCGGAAAGCCTGAAATGCAACAAAACCATAACGGAACATCACATCCGGATTATCTTCCTCCACCTTCTGAAAGTAGTCAAGAGCCTGTTCAAATTCTCCGGTAGCTGCGTATGCTTCTGCCAGCCTTGCCGCAACCTCGATATCAGCAATGACCGGCTGATGATGGAAGGCATTTTCATAAAATGGAATACTCTTATTGTATTCACCATTGGAAAAAGAAAGTTCTCCTAAAGCGAAATCAATAACCGCTTCATTTGGTTCTACTTGCTTTGCTGTTAGTAATTTCTGTTCAGCTACTTCAAATAGTCCTTGTGACTGGTAAAGATCAGCAAGCTGGATAAGTGCTTGTAAATAATCTTCATCCTCCGGACCAAACTGATCTAAAATCTCTATTGCTTCATCGTCTTCTTCTAGATCAATATGGATCTCCGCCATCATAACCTTTAGTTCCTGCTCTTTAGGGTAGCGCTGGATTAATTCGTGTAAGATTAATTTGGCTTCTTCAAGCATCCCCCACTGAATATACAGTTCAGCAATAGTGAATCGTTCTTCTTCGTCTGCTTCAGGCAGATAAGTTTGCAAGGTGTGTAGGGCTTTTTCTGTTTGCTTGGCTTCCATTTGATGGATAGCTTTTTGAATCTCTTCCATAATGACTTCCTCTCTAGCATTTGTAACAAAATCAGACGGTCTATGAACGATTAACAATGTAGTTCCCTAGTAGATTTCCTTCTTTGTTACCATCCAACTGACTTTTCATAATTTATATTTATACAAAATGCTGGTAAATTGAACCTTTATAATGGATGCCTGGCACAATCGTCTGCACTTGCTGATTAACTTGTACAATTTGCCCACGCATAACGGTAACATCTGGAACAGCCTCATAATATCTAAAATCAGCGTGATCAGCAACCATCAAGCCTTCTTCATCATAGTAAAGGTTGTAATCCGCATAACCGCTATCCATAAACCCGCCTTTGTAAGGGAAAATCCCACTGTCTTTAAGGTTCGCTTTCGATAACGGTGCTTCTGATAGAGCGTTAGTTACTCTAATGATACCATAATGTTCGCATAATTTTATCCACAATTTATCGTGAATCCTCTCTCTCTTTCTACTATTTCTGACAAGGAGGCCAAACGGTATTCGTTTATGGGATTGAGCCTGTACTAACCAGTCCCATGCGACTCCTTTCAACTCGTCTTCGTCTTCACTATCGATAAGTATGAAAGGACAGGATTCCCTGGCAAAATAACGTACCATTTCTTGTGTAATTGACTGTGGTTTGATGGTAGGAACAAACATATAATCAATGGGTAAATACTTAAATTGCTTTACGAACTGCTGATAAATGGCTTTAAAATGAAAACTGCTATGGATAGGAAATTGGATGAGGAGAAGGGTACACCCCTTTTGTACATAACGTTGACTATCTTCGATTAATGAAGGGGATTGACTTAACGGCATGTCTAAATCAAGCATCACGTGACCAGGTGTAGCGACAAATCCAGTAGCATCCATTTGTTTACATTCGTAATTACTGGATGAACGCTTCGTAAAATGCTGCTGAGAAACGGAAATCTGCCTGGTAATAGCCTGGGTGCCTTTGAGTGTTTGTACATAAAACCAATATGCTCCCATACGATACCTCCAACAAGGCTTTTTACATCGTATGAGAGCAAACTTTACTCTATGAAAATTTTTACTTCATAACCTGTGATAAATGATCAAAAAAACTAGGATAGGAAATGTTTATACAATCCTTGTCTTCAATCAAAACTTTTGATCCTGTAATCAGTGAGGCAACAGCTGCCATCATGCCAATTCGATGATCTCCAAACGATGGAAGTACGCTTCCGGACAATGGAGTGGGGCCGTGAATAATTAATCCATCTTCCATGGCTTCTACATCGGCGCCTAAAGCTGTTAAGTTGTTCGTCACAGCTGCGATTCGATCCGTCTCTTTCACCCTTAATTCTTTGGCATCTTTGATTACTGTCGTGCCCTCAGCTTGAGTAGCAGCTAAGGCTAGAATCGGGATCTCATCAATGAGATTAGCAATTAAATCCCCCTCAATGGTTACCGCATGCAGTGAGCTTGAGCGAACAGTAACATCCCCCACTGGTTCATGGCCAACCGTCCATTGATTCGAAATGGTCAGATCAGCACCCATTTTTTTTAATGCCGTGATGATTCCATCTCTTGAGGAATTCAACCCTACCCTTTTGATAGTAATTTCACTGTCTTTTGTTAAAAGTCCAGCGACGAAAAAGAAAGCGGCCGAGGAAATATCTCCAGGGACATGTATGTCAGCAGCGACCGGCTGCTGATTTCCAGGTATTGTATGGGTTTGTCCCTGTGATGTAATGGAAATCCCATACTGAGGCATAAGCATTTCTGTATGGTTTCGTGTAACCCCTTTTTCATAAACAGTGGTTTCTCCCTCAGCTAACATTCCCGCTAATAACACAGCAGATTTTACTTGAGCACTTTTAACGTTCAAGTTTACCTTTGACCCTGTTAGCTTTTCCCCTGCAAAAGCTAAAGGTAGACGAGCAGCCTCTTCCCGTCCGTATATTTTTGCGCCCATTTGCTCAAGGGGAACCACAACACGGTCCATCGGCCTTTTAGCAAGGGATTCATCTCCGTAAGCTGCCGTAAAAAAAGGCAGAGCGGCCAATACACCGCTCATTAACCGGGCCGTAGTACCAGAGTTTCCAAAATAAATCGGTGTTGTTGGCTCTTTTAACTGGTTAATGCCTTGTCCATAAATGGTCAGCCTATCGTCCGACTGATCAATGCGTACACCAAGTTTTCTAAAAGTCTCGACCGTACGGAGGCAATCCTCTCCTGTTAGAAAATTATAGACATGTGATGTCCCTTCAGCCAATGCCGAAAAAATAACAGCACGGTGAGATATGGACTTATCTCCCGGAACTTGTAACGTACCATGCAATCCCCTTGTAGAGGGGTGTAACTCGACAGTACTCATATTAACGACCTCCTTAGGCTTGAATGGTTACCTCGTAACCATTGTCCATCAGCAGCTGATAACTGTTCTGCTGCTCTTCTCCTGTCTGAAAGCTAATTCGTAAAGCACCTGTGATTCCTTCTCTGATTTCAAGTATTCGAATATTTTTAATGCTAATATCTTGTTGAGCAAGTAATTGGATTACATTCTGGATAGCACCCGGCTGGTCATGTATATCAACATAGATGTCATAAAATGCCGGAATAGCTCCTTTCTCACGGAAGGGAAGCCCATCACGAAATTTTTTTGCTTCCCCCAGGTATTGAAGCGTTAGTTGCGATTCCTCATGGTAAAGCAACTGCTTCATTCGCTTCATCTCCCCGATCCAGTCATCAAGCATTTGGATCAATAGCTTTTTATTTTGAAAAAAAATATCCTGCCATAATTCAGGATTACTTGAGGCGATTCGTGTGATATCTCTGAAACCCCCTGCAGCTAAATGCTCTAGCGAAGGATGTGTTTTTTGCCACTCCCGTGCCTGATGAACGAGAGATGAAGCAATTAAATGGGGAAAATGAGAAATAACAGCTGTCATTTCATCATGCTCTTTAGTAGAAAGTGTTAAAAATCTAGCTCCAGTAGTGGAGAATAGTTCCTTTAATGTACGAGCATCTGACTCATCTGCTCCCTTTGCCGGTGTGAGTACGAAGATTGCATTCTCAAACAAATGAGGTTTAGCTGCCGTGTATCCCTGTTTATGCGACCCTGCCATTGGATGCCCGCCCACAAAGGATATAAATGGATTTGTGAGCTCCTGTGCGGCTTGTAACACCTGACTTTTCACCGATGACACATCTGTAACAAGTAAAGGTTTGTCAATGCTAAGTTCGTTAAGCTGATGTAGATAATCGATCGTTACGGAAATCGGTGTCGCCAGAATTAACACATCTGCTTGACCTACTCCTGAAGCGAAGTCTTCTGCGAATTCATGAACCACCCCTTGATTCTTAGCAAGGGAGAGGTTTGCGTGATCGGCATCCATTCCGATCACTTTCACCTTTTTTTCCCTAGCTACATTCATAGCAAGTGATCCCCCGATCAGCCCTAGGCCAACTATAAATATAGTTTTGCTCATTTTACGTGATCCTCAAGTTTTTGCTTCATCGCTTGTTGGAGAAGTACCATGTCTTCTTTGCTTCCAATAGTCAATCTTATGGAATTCGGAATACCAAGTGCCTCGCCAGAACGAACAATAAATCCTTTACTCAGCAGGTGTTCAAACATTTCGTCCCCGCTCATCGGTAAATGGATCAGAACGAAATTTGCTTCAGATTCATAATAATTCAAGTTATTTTCATCTAGAAAAGCTAACAAATCTCGTTTATTTCTTCGGTTTTCACTCGTTGTTTCTTCAATAAAGGATTGATCATTTAAAGCGATAATGGCTGCCGCTTGAGCAATCGATGAAGTATTGAAAGGTTCCCTCGCTGGTTCAAGACTATGTATGACATTACGGTTTGCTACCCCATATCCAACTCTAAGCCCTGCTAAACCATAGGCCTTTGAAAAAGTACGCAGAACCATTAGATTCTCATATTGCTGTAAAGCTTGAATCGAATCAAACGTGTCCTCCGTCACCATATATTCGTAATAGGCCTCATCAATAACAACCAAGACATGTGAAGGACACTTCTCCATAAAATCGTGAAGAACACTTTTAGATATATGAACTCCGGTCGGATTATTTGGTGTACATAACCAGATCACTCTCGTATTTTCATCAACTTGCTGAAGCATTTCCTTTAAGTCATGATGTCCCTCAACGACAGGAACTTCCCGCACCTCTGCTCCTTCAATTAGCGCATTATGACGATATTGAGGAAAAGTAGGTCTTGCCATGACCGTATTTGCTCCTGGTTCCAGAAAAGCACGACAGATAATTTGCACCACTTCGTCAGACCCGTTTCCAAAGATAAGCTGTTCTTCCTTCACATTAAGAAAAGAAGCTACTTTTTCACGCAATGTAGCTGCATAGCCATCAGGATATTTTTCAAGTTGGGCGATCAATTCAGGCAGCTGCTGTTTAACTTGTTGGGAAAAGCCAAAAGGGTTCTCGTTTGAAGCTAGCTTTACTATTTTATCTAGTCCATATTCACGTTTTACCTCTTCAATCTGTTTTCCAGGTTTATACGGGGTCATTTGGTTCAAAATCGCTTTTGACTTCATAAACTACGGGTCCTCCTTAATTTTTCAGATCGGGTCTCAGCTGAGTTGCATGATAATGATAAACATGGTTAACTTCTGTCTGATCAAGTGAAGTATCAACCGTGACCATAACGCGGATACATTTGACCAGACTTTGGGGAACTGGAATCTCCGTCATGCACATGACTGGTACATATGTCCATCCCTCAAGCAGCCGTAAAGATTTCGCTGGAAAAGCTGCATTAAGATCCTCGGTTACTGTAAACAGGACAGAGGTCACCTTCTCGGGTTTTATATCATTCTGAGAAATAATGTCGATCATAAGTTCGTGTGCTTTTTCTACAATTTCTTCCCCATTATTTTGATCAACTGTTGTGGCTCCTCTCACACCTCTGATCAATCAAGCGTCCCCCCTTCAACTTTTATAAAGTCAGTCATGAACTGAATTAGTTCCCTATCTTCCAATGGCGCAACAGCAGGAGAACCAATTTGATTTAGTAAGACAAAATGGATGGTGCTGCCTACTGTTTTCTTATCCCACTTCATTTTTTCAATAGTACGTTCTGGATCTATTTGAGAGATAAGGTGGAGCGGATAACGATTATGACGAAGCCAGGCAGTATAGGAGTTGATCGGTAAATCAGCACTCAATTTCTGCTCACTAATTTTCATCGCAAACAGAATTCCTATGGCTACGGCCTCTCCATGAGTAATCTCTCCATATCCAAACTCTGCTTCTAAGGCATGAGCCAAAGTATGCCCTAGATTTAAATGTTTGCGCAAGCCTGCTTCTCTTTCATCAGCTTCAACAACCTGCGCTTTCACGCTGATGCCCGAAGTCAAATGTTCTATCAGCTCTGTCTGATCTACCTCTGATAAAGATGTGTGCATTAATTGTTGAAACCATTTATGATCACTTAGCAGTGCATGCTTCACTACTTCACCAAACCCTGACCTGACTTCCTGGCTTGTTAAGGTATTCATAACTTCCGTATCATAAATGACTTGTACAGGGCTGTAAAAACTACCAATCAAATTTTTCCCCTTGTGATGATTAATAGCTACTTTACCACCTACACTGCTGTCGTGAGCTAAGATAGATGTAGGTACTTGTAAGAAGTCAACTCCTCGCAAGTAAGTAGCTGCTACAAAACCAGTCAGATCACCTATCATTCCCCCTCCAAGCGCCACAATCAAGGATTGGCGATCCAACTGTAATTCAAGACATCGATCCAGCAAGCTGCTGTAACAGGCCATACTTTTCGACCCTTCACCTGCTGGAACTATTTCGAATGAGACTTCAGTATTCTCTCCAAAGGCTGAGATCACGTCATTTAAATAAAGAGGAGCGACATTTGAATCCGTAACGATAAACACTTTGGCATATTCACTTTTTAATAAATCAGAAATTTTATACCGTAATCCACTCCCAATATTGACGTCATACTGATGTTGAAATGACTGAATCGTTAATGTAGTCATCTAGAAACTGCGAACCTCCTTCCGATAATCATCTACCGCCCGTTTTAAGCGCGGAAAATAATCAGAAGGGAATTCTTCCGTAATAGCTTTAGCTATTTCAAAGGCAACAATATGCTCCATAACAACCGAAGCTGCCGGAACCGCACATGAATCTGAACGTTCAATACTAGCCTGAAAAGATTCCTTTGTCTCAATATCGACACTTTGAAGTGGCTTATATAGAGTTGGGATGGGTTTCATAACCCCTTTTACAACGATTGGCATTCCTGTAGTCATTCCGCCTTCAAAACCACCGAGACGATTTGTTCTTCGATAATATCCACGTTCTTCACTCCATAAAATTTCGTCGTGGACTTCGCTGCCATTCCTTCTTGCCGCTTCAAAACCAAGTCCAAACTCTACACCCTTGAAAGCATTAATACTCATAACACTTCCAGCGATTCTTCCATCCAGTTTTCGATCATATTGGACATAGGAACCTAACCCTGGCGGCATTCCCTCTACATATACTTCAGCAACTCCGCCAATCGAGTCTCCCTCTTTCTTAGCTTGATCAATGGCTTCCATCATTTTACCTGCTGCCTGTTCATCAAATGTTCGTACAGGAGAAGCCTCAGATATAGCAGCTCGCTCTTGAACAGACAGGGTCTCATCCACTTCACTAACAATGCCTGCAATCTCTCGAACATAACCGGCTACTTCGATTCCAAGTTCGCGCAGTAATACTTTCGCAACAGCGCCAGCCCCTACTCTAGCTGCAGTCTCACGTGCTGATGAGCGTTCTAAAACATTACGCATATCGCGATGGCCGTATTTCAAACCGCCGTTAAGGTCTGCATGCCCAGGTCTTGGTCTTGAAATGGTTCGCCTGACTTCAGCTTCCTCAGCTAATGGTGCATCACCCATAATATCACGCCAATGTTTAAAGTCGTCGTTATGTACCACTAGTGAAATTGGTGAACCTAAAGTGTACCCATGGCGAACACCACTCGTGATTTCAACTAAATCTTTTTCAATTTGCATCCTTCGCCCGCGGCCATGCCCTCCTTGTCTGCGGATAAGTGATTCATTAATCTGATCTGCTACGAGTGGCAAGTGTGAAGGTACTCCCTCGATAATCGTCGTCAGCTGTTTTCCATGTGATTCTCCAGCCGTTAAATAACGCATATACGACAGCCCCCTGTTGTAATTTTTAAATAATACTATATCATACACATCGAGATTTGTGTGCTTTAACGTTGCAAAGTTCTAAAAAATAATAAAAAAACTTCGGTTAAACTCCTTGATTACAAAGGCTTGTAACGAACGGACCCTGTTTAATCCTTTCTATAAAAAAATGTATCAAAAGATTTTAACCGGTATTGATGTGGGGAAAATATTTGTTCTGTGCTTCCTACAAAGAAGATGCCATCTTTATTTAAAGCTTTACTAAATTTAGTGTAGATCGTTGATTTCGCATCTTCTGTAAAGTAAATAAGAACGTTTCTGCATACGATCAAATCATTTTGCGGTTCATACTGGTCAGCCAGCAAATTATGTTTTTTAAAAGTAACACATGATTTTATATTGTTGCTAATTTTATATAAACTTTGTTGCTTTGTAAAATACTTCTGCTTCATTTTTTCTGGCATTTCTCTTAAAGCTCGTTCAGGATAAACTCCAAGTTTGGCTCGCTGAATAGCCTTTTCATCAATATCTGTAGCAACAATTTTAATTTGATCAATGGGAAGGTATTGATTAAGTATGATAGCTAACGTATACGGCTCCTCTCCCGTTGAACAAGCCGCGCTCCAAATTTTTATATGTTTACGCTTTTTTAGTAGATGTGGTACAACTTTATTTTCGAGAACTTCCCACCTCTGTCTATTCCGGTAGAACTCGGAAACATTGATCGTAATTCTGTCTAATAATTCATTAAACAAACCCGGATTTTTATGTAAAGACCTATAGTATTCTTGAAAATCCGCAAATCCCTTTTTATCACGTAAGGACGTTAACCTCCGTTTCATCTGCGCCTCTTTATAAAGATATAAATCAATTCCTGATTTCAGTTTGAAATTAGCTACAAATTCCTGGTAGTCATGACTCATGTATCATACTCCTTACCCTCTGTTTATCTTAATAGATTACTGCAACGAATAGGATGTGTAAATCATTTAGCCATAAAAAAAACGCCTTTAAACAAGGCGAATTTTTCGTCGTATTAATAAACCCAGGCTGAGTTGTCTTTGTTATAAGTGTTAAGTTCTGCTTGTTCGAAAAATAGATTGATTTCGCGTTCAGCGCTTTCAATGGAATCTGAACCATGAATCACGTTCTTTCCAACTGTTACACCATAATCACCGCGGATCGTTCCTGTTGTGGCATCCTTAGGATTAGTTGCTCCCATCATTTGCCTCGCTGTAGCAATAACATTCTCACCTTCCCATACCATAGCAAATACTGGTCCGGAAGTGATAAAACTAACAAGTTCTCCAAAGAAAGGTTTATCACGATGCTCACCATAATGTTCTTCTGCAAGGGAGTCTTTAATTGTCATTAGTTTTGCTCCAACTAGTTTATAGCCTTTTTTTTCGAACTTAGCTACAATTTCTCCGATTAGATTTCTTTGTACGCCGTCTGGTTTAACCATTAGAAAAGTCTTTTCCATATTTACCACCCCATGATTATGTATGATTTGAAAGCGCTTTTAACAAGCGCCAATAAAGATTCTACCAAAGAAATTGGATTGTGGCAATCCATTATGCACGTCTTTTACCAATATACTTGGCAATTCCTTTTAAGGTTTGCTTAGCACGAATATTTGGTAACTTTTCCAATGATTCATAAGCCTTATTTAAATATTGATCACTTACTGCCAGGGAACGTTGAATTGAACCGTTGGACTGGATCTCTTTAATTAGCGGCTCGATGGCAGCAGAAGTAAGCTCAGTGTTACTATTAAACACATGTTGAGTTTGCTCTTTAAACTTACTATCTTCAAGAGAAAATAGAACTGGCAAGGTTATATTTCCTTGCAGTAAATCACTGCCAGCTGGTTTACCCAGTTCTTTCTCGGAGGCGGTAAAATCCAGCACATCGTCAATAATTTGATAAGACATCCCAACATAGTAGCCGTAGCGGTATAATGCTAGCTCTTCTTCCTTTGAAACATTTGCAGCAATAGCCCCCAGCCGACAGCTGGCGGCAATAAGAATAGCTGTTTTTCTTTTTATTCGGCGCAAATAGTTCCTGAAATTCTGCTCTACATTATATTTGTCCTGGATTTGTTCAATTTCACCGAGACATAACTCCACCATTGTCTTTGCTAAAATCTGGTGTGCTCTAGGGTTATCAAGAGTCGATAAGTTTTCCAGTGAACGAGCAAAAATGTAATCCCCAGTGTACATGGCAATTCGATTATCCCATTTAGATTTAATAGTAGGTTCGCCTCTTCGCAATTCTGCTTCATCAATTACATCGTCATGAACGAGCGAAGCCGTATGTATAAGTTCGAGTGACACAGCGACCGCTTTCATCCGCTCAAGATTATAATCTCCGAATTTGCCTGCCAGTAAAACAAAAACCGGCCGTATCCGTTTTCCACCTGCTTTTAGCAGCTGACTGGAGGCTTCTCTTAGAACGGGATTCTCCGATTGGATCGTTTCGTTAACTGCCTCTTCAATTTTATATAAATCTTGCTTTAAAAAAGAGTAAATCATGGCTAATTTCATATTTCTTCATCCTTGATCATAACGATTGCTTTTCCCCGAGGTGCATAGCGGCGACTCCGCCTGTAAACGACTTCACCTTAACATTAGTCAGCCCTGCTTGTTGAAACATTGCTGCTAGCTCATCCTTACCTGGAAAATCTTTTGCTGATTCATGAAGCCAACTGTATTCCTGATAACTCTTAGCAAACAACTTACCAAATAGCGGCATAATGTTTCTGAAGTAAAAATAGTAAAGTCGTTTAAATACAGGGCTCTCTGGTTGTGATGTTTCTAAACAAACTACCTTGCCGCCAGGCTTCACCACACGATGCATTTCTTTTAATACTTGCAGGTAATCCGGTACATTTCTCAACCCGAAGCCAATCGTGACAAAATCAAACTGATCATCGTCAAATGGCAGTTCCATAGCATTCCCGTGCTCAAACTCTACATGTTTCATTTTAGATTGCAGCTTCTTTTTTATGCCAACTGAGAGCATATTTACACTAAAGTCAAGGCCTACTACCTTCCCTGAAGGCCCGACCTCTTCAGCCAGCGCCATAGTCCAATCTCCAGTCCCGCAGCATACATCAAGCGTATGATCCCCTTTAGAAACGTTCATTCGCTTCATGACCTCTTTACGCCATAGTCTGTGCTGTTGGAAGGAAATAATAGAATTCATACGATCATAACGCTTGTAGATTTTCTCGAATACGTGATGAACACGTTCTTCCTTTGTCTGTTGCTGCATCATTTACCCTTCCTCTACAATATGCTTCTCATAAAATTTGTGATGAATAGCGGTATGGATATAAGATTTTAACCAATTAAAATGAATCGGAAGCTGAGATACGGTAGCTTCTAGGCGAGTGATATGTTTTTGCAGCATTTGCTCTAGACTTACCATCACTTGACCGCTTGATTCTGGTTTTCTAACCAGCCTATCTATCAGTGGAGAAAATTTACCTTCCTGATAGCTTGTCTTCTCATCAATCAGTCTTTTCGCTAACAGCCACTCTCCTGCCATATCATTAATAGTCGTCTTTTGTACATACGAGGCTACTCGTTGAATTAACAAGGATTCAATTTTCTTTAAGGAGATTAAAAACTCCTGGAACGAGTCTACATCTTTGTAATAGAGCTCCATTTTTAATTCATTAATTTCCTTAATCGCTCCAGCTAGTGTTCGAATCATAGGTATATCGTTAAGCTGTGATAGCAAATAGTAATATAGGCCACTGTAATAGTCACCGGCAAGCACAGTGAGTTGGCGTGTACGAATCGTTTCCTTCTCATCATCATCGTCAGTCAATGTGACAAGATCATGAGTGTCGAGAGCGATTTGAACAAGCATCGTTGTAATCACGTACTGTTCTTTTTTCACAGGAGATAGGGTTGTATGATCCATGATAGAAGACAGAATAACCAGCTTGTCTTCATCAATAACTGGCTCTGGAATAAATTTCGCCAAAAAGGGGTGGCGAACTTGAGAGGCAATTTTTTGTTTTAATTGTTTGAGATTCACTTCTGATGTGTTCACCTATATCACCTGATCCCTTTCATAAACACGGTTAAAGCACATCAATTATACCATAAATCGATGCGTGAAGCTGTTGTTATGTAGGATAAGATCTAAACATGGCAAAATTACTCTGCTTCTGTTGACATCTCTCCATGACGAGTTTGAATGATGGCCTTGCCCCGAACTTTAACAGCTGAGGTATGCTCAGTAAACTGGGCAATCATTATTTCTCCACGATCTAGTTTTTCTGAATGATGGAAGCGAGTGTCCGTGCCTCTGGTTAACCCTATTACGTTCACACCGTCCTCTTCAGCTTTTATTACGAAAAAATCATTTTCGGATGCAGTCATCAATCTATCCCCTTTCTTCTAGTCATACTATCTCTTATTCCTTATATTATGTCAAAGATTCACGCTTTTTGCTATCAAAAAAAGGGTGCTAAAGTTAGCACCCTTTCGGCCCTATGTAGCCATTATTTAACGGCGTCTTTAAGAGCCTTGCCTGGTTTGAAAGCAGGAACTTTGCTTGCGGAAATTTCGATTTCTTCACCTGTTTGTGGGTTACGACCTTTACGAGCCGCACGCTCACGTACTTCGAAGTTACCGAATCCGATTAGCTGTACTTTCTCACCATCTTTTAGTGATCCCATGATAGATTCAAATACAGAGTCAACTGCTTGAGTTGCATCTTTCTTAGAAAGCTCTGCTTTTTCTGATACAGCGTTAATTAGATCAGTTTTATTCATGACATTCACCTCCTCCCAAGAAGGTTGCTTTCATTCAAGTGAAATTACTTTCACTTAAAATGCTTATTTAACAGTCATCATGTGATGACAAGCCTTATAATAAACGAGTTTGCCACATAATTCAATAGAGAATCGTTTATAAATCGCATAGTAAAGCGATTCTCCTAGTTTTTCAACCGTTTTATAAGGTTGTTTTCAGCGATAATGCCCGAACAGCAAAAACCTCCTAAACCCTATTATATCAAGGTTTTAGGAGGTTTTTATTGAAATTTACACTTTAAGATTGTATGTTGCTGCAAAAATCCATCTAAGCAGATAATTTTTTTCAAAAAAAATTAAAAACGGCCCGCTTAGGAGCCGTTATAAGATAATCGCAATCATTCCGCCAGATCCTTCATTGATGATTCTCTCTAGTGTATCTTTCAATTTGTATCTGGCATTTTCTGGCATAAGTGAAAGTTTTGCTTGAATCCCTTCTCTTACGATGGAGCTTAGAGATCTTCCAAAAATATCCGAATTCCAAATGGAAAGTGGATCTTCTTCAAAGTCTTGCATTAAATAACGAACAAGCTCTTCACTTTGTTTCTCTGTGCCTATAATCGGAGAGAACTCTGATTGTACATCCACTTTAACCATATGGATCGATGGAGCTACCGCTTTTAGCCTGACACCAAACCTTGAGCCTTGTCTAATGATTTCCGGTTCATCCAAGGCCATGTCCTCAAGGGTTGGTGCTGCGATTCCATATCCTGTCTGTTTCACCATTTGCAACGCATCTGCAACTTGATCATATTCTCGCTTTGCATGCGCAAAGTCCTGCATAATTTCAAGAAGGTGGTCCTTTCCTCTAATTTCCTCCCCAACGATCTCTTTCAACACATGATCATATAAGTGTTCAGGGGCCTGCAAATCAATTTCTGCAACGCCTTCACCAAGATCCATCCCCGAAATATGGGCGCCCGTAATATGCTCATACTGGTCAAAATTTCCGATAACATGATCAACATCACGGAGCCGTTTAATATCCTGAACCGTCTCTTCAATTGCATTTTGTAAATTATTCCGCAGCCAGTGTCTGGAATCAAGCACCATCACCCAGCTAGGTAAATTGACGTTCACCTCTAGAACAGGAAATTCAAACAAGGCTTCACGAAGTACGTTCTGCACATCCTGCTCACGCATGCTTTCCACAGATAAAGCAAGTACTGGAATGTCATATTTCTCAGCCAGTTCCTGTCTAAGTCTTTCTGTGCTTTCATGATGAGGCTGTGCAGAGTTTACGACCATAATAAATGGCTTACCAACCTCACGAAGTTCCTCAACGATCTTTTCCTCTGAAGCGACGTAATCTTCACGGGCAATTTCCCCGATTGTTCCATCCGTTGTGACGACCACACCAATCGTAGAGTGCTCCTGAATCACTTTATGTGTGCCTATTTCTGCTGCTTCATGAAAAGGTATAGCCTCTTCATACCATGGTGTATGAACCATTCTAGGTCCATGTTCATCCTCATAGCCAACCGCTCCATCTACCGCATAACCTACACAGTCTACCATTCTTACTCGAATGTCTAAGTGTTCATCAATATTAATTGTGGCAGCCTGATTAGGTACAAATTTAGGCTCTGTTGTCATAATTGTCTTACCGGCCGCACTCTGAGGAAGTTCATCCAGAGCTCTCTCTCTTTCCGATTCCTCTTCCATATTTGGAATGACTACAAGCTCCATAAATTTTTTTATAAACGTCGATTTTCCTGTACGTACAGCACCGACTACCCCTAAATAAATATCTCCATTCGTCCGTTTGGAAATATCGCTAAAGATATCTACCTTCTCCAAAGGATCCCCTCCCAGATAATATTTCACCTCATACAAGCCTGGACACTCTCATTCTATGACTGGTTGCTATCGGATTATGCCAGATATTTTAGAAGTTATCTATATTTATTAGACGGAGGTGCGAATCATGCACAATTGATTAAGCCTACGAAAAACAAATTCACTTCCATGGCTTGGACAAAACTGAATAAAACATAAAATAATCCGAACATTTCTATTGAAATCAGTTCGGATTATTTGTGTGTGACTAAAAAAGAATTCTACCATCGCTCCGCCAAAACACTTCGCTTTCCGTGGGCACGGCCGCAGCTTCCTCGGAAAGCAAAGAACGCTTTCCTGCGGGATCTTTGGCTCGCGCTGTTCCCACAGGAGTCTACGTATTTTGACTACGCTAATGATCTGCATTTAAACTATTCAATTTTACATCGTTGGTTATTTGGTATTATCGCTTTACTTATGTCCCAGACTCTTTAAGACAATTATGATGGAAGCTGAGACATAAAGATAGGCTCACCATTTTTTATGGAATATGGTTCAGAATAGGCGGGGGCAAACGGGGCATAATCTGTAAGTAAATACCGGATGTCGTCCCCTGTTGTATAGTTGTGATCTTTATTACGTATATATTCATACAAATCTTTTCTATAATCAATAAAGAGCTTTCCACGCTCATTAATGTAAATCGGCAGCATCTGTTGAGAATAAGGACTATCTACTGCAGGCGGTTCGTCAAGCCCCAACGCTTCATAATCCAAGCTATAGACACCCTTTGCAATCTGTTCCTTAAAGGGCGGGTATTTATGTTCTTGCTGATAAAATCGAACCTTCGTTTTCAATGAACGAATAGCCTCTGATGTTCGCAAATCAACCAGTTTCACCGTTGGGTTCTTTTCAGGAGTAATCAATGTGTATTCATAGTTACCGCCATTGATAAATGCAGTTCCAGGAGCCTCACCGATCAGTCCATTTTGCTGAAGTTTGCTAAAGTCTATCGGGTACTTTAAGAAAATAGGGGTATCCTGGTCTTTCGTTTTAATGGGCAACAATCCTGATTCCTGCTTTCTGTACTGATCAACAGCTTTTTGAATCGTATTTAATTGCGCCTGATTGGGCATCTGATTCTTCTCTAGCTTTGAATCTGGATATAAACAGCCTGTTAATAAAAAAGCGATTAGAGGTATTATCATCAACTTTAAAATATTCATATGGTTGACCTCCTTATTACATTATGACGTTGGACCACTAAATACAATATACATGATTACAATTCCGCCAAAAATCATAAATAAGTAGGCGAAAATTCCAGTAATTATAGAAAACAGCCCTTTAGACTTGTAGCGACTTATGTAAATCAGTCCTATTGCAATAAATAAAGAAAGTATTCCAGCAAACGATATGTACATCTTTAACATGGATAAAGACATGCTATTTCCTCCTATACTCATAAGCACTCTGAGGTATTATATCATAGGTTGTCCATCGAGCGTAGACAAAAAATCCGGAGCTTAAAAGCTCCGGCACGACTAAATAATTCCCCATTTAGCTCTTTCATAATAAAAGCTACGGGTTATTGTATGCGTCTTAGCAAGGGACCGCCTCCTAAAAGCGCCTACATATTACTATCCTTTTAAAAATTTACTAAGCGTATTCATATCTAGAGGCATATTTTGCTTAACAATTGCCTCCACAATTTTGTCTTCTTTTTGTTTTGAAACAGGCTTACCAGCAATAGATGATAACTGCTTGACTAATTGGCGGACTGTTTTTTCATCAGTAAAGTCAGCATGCTTTACAGAGTCCGCCACTTTATAAACATCATCTGGGTTGATGTTTGCTTTCTTTTGCAAATGATCAAAGATATTCTTCTGAAAACCGCTCATTATTTTGACCTCCTCGTGCAATTGTTTCTTGGTAGTATATGCACGAGAAGAGCGATGTGTTAGTTATGCATTTGATCATCTAAAATATTTGTTAAGTCCTCCATTTCACGACGTCGAATTCGAGTCATTAGCTGAGTCACAACATCTTTGGGATCAGCTTCTTCAAATAAGACACTGTAAATCCCAGCTGTTATCGGCATATCTACATTCTGTGTTTTGGAGAGTTGAAAAGCAGCTTTCGTAGTGCGAACCCCTTCTACAACCATGCCCATATCCTCAAGTACTTGATCCAGATTGGCTCCTTGGCCAAGTTTATAACCAGCTCGCCAATTTCGACTATGTGAACTTGTACACGTAACGATCAAATCGCCAATTCCTGTCAGGCCTGAGAAAGTTAGAGGATTTGCCCCCATAGAGGTTCCTAGTCTTGCAACTTCGGCTAGGCCTCTCGTAATTAAAGCTGCCTTAGCATTGTCTCCAAATCCAAGACCATCAGAAATACCGGCACCAAGTGCAATAATATTCTTTAACGCTCCGCCGAGCTCAACACCGACCAAATCTGGTGACGTGTAAACTCTGAACTGTTCATTAATAAATAAATCCTGCACTGTGGAAGCAATGTTCAAGTCTTTAGCCGAGACCGTTACTGTAGTCGGGTGTTTTAAACTTACTTCCTCTGCATGGCTTGGACCAGAAAGGACAACAATATCATGATACAACTCTGCTGGAATTTCTTCTGATATAACTTCAGACACACGCTTATACGTCTCCGGTTCTATTCCTTTCGATGCGTGAGTAATCGTTACTTTTTGGGATAGATGAGGAATAAGCTGTTGACACACTTCACGCATTGCTTTCGTTGGCACAACAAGAATAATGTGTTTTACATCAGACGTCACCGCAGCTAGATCCGAATATGCAGTAATATTCTCTGGAATTGTGATATCCTTTAAATATCGTTCATTTCTATGAGTTCTGTTCATTTCTTCAGCATGATCCTCGCGATGTGTCCAAAGATGAACCTCATGGCCATTATCTGCTAACACGAGGGCCAGCGCTGTTCCCCAGCTTCCTGCTCCTAATACAGCAACCTTTTCCATGATTCCATTCTCCTCTCGAATTTATTTAACTTCTCCTTCTAGCAAAAATCTTTATAGGTGTTCCTTCAAATCCAAATGCTTCACGAATTCGGTTTTCCAGAAATCGTTCATAGGTGAAGTGCATCAATTCCGGATCATTTACAAATACCACAAAACTCGGCGGTTTTACAGATACCTGTGTAGCATAGAAAATTTTAAGCTTTTGGCCCTTAATCGATGGGGTCGGATTCATGGCCAGTGCATCCATAATGACTTCATTTAAAACACTGGATTGAACCCGTTTAGCATGATTTTCGCTTGCTTCAAGTACTCTAGGTAATAAAGTATGTGTCCGTTTTTTGGTTTTAGCGGATAGAAATACAATTTGAGCATAATCCAAAAACCTAAAGTTTGAACGGATATCATCTTCAAATTCTTTCATTGTTTTTTCGTCTGTTTCAACGGTATCCCATTTATTCACAACAATGACCACTGCTTTACCAGCTTCGTGAGCATAGCCGGCAATTTTTTTATCCTGCTCCTGAATGCCTGCCTCTGCATCAATCAATGATAAAACTACATCTGATCTTTCAATTGCTTTTAATGCCCGAATTATACTGTATTTTTCAGTAGCCTCATAAATTTTACCCCGTTTACGCATGCCCGCTGTATCAATGATAACGAAGTCTTTTCCATCTTTCGTAAACGGTGTATCAATCGCGTCTCGAGTCGTTCCTGCTATCTTACTTACGATAACACGATCTTGACCTAGTAAAGAATTCACTAAAGAGGATTTGCCTACATTCGGTCTGCCAATCAAACTAAATCGGATAATGTCCTCATCTTCCTCTGTTTGATTGAGTTCAGGGAAATGTTCAACTGCCGCATCCAGCAGGTCACCTAAACCTAATCCATGGGTACCTGAGATCGGAAATAGTTCCCCAAACCCTAGAGAATAGAATTCATAAATATTTTCCCGCATTTCAGGATTATCAACCTTGTTTACCGCCAGCACAACTGGTTTATTAGATTTAAATAAAAGTTTGGCTACTTCTTCATCAGCCCCAGTAATGCCATCTCTGCCATTTACCATAAAAATAATAACATCAGCCTCATCAATAGCAACTTGAGCCTGGGCCCTCATCTGCACAAGCAGAGGCTCATCTCCTAATTCAATTCCACCTGTATCAATGAGATTAAAGTTCGTAGTTAACCATTCAGCCTCAGCATATATACGATCACGGGTAACACCCGGCGTATCTTCTACAATTGAAATTCGGTCCCCCACCAGTCGATTAAAAATAGTTGATTTCCCGACATTAGGCCGTCCGACAATTGCGATAACTGATTTTCTCATGAAAGGATCATCCTTTCTTTCATCCAAGTTAATTTTAATATGACTTATTTCTTACAAAAAAATACTGCTCTTTAATGGAGAAGCCCTTTTAGCTTCCAGCCATAAGAACAGCAGACATCATCTAACTTTATTATAGTAGCAAATTCTTAATAAATATACAATTGCTTTCTTATCATTTGACATTGAAGATGATAGGTTTGTTTATGCATAAATTCTGCGTTTATTACGCTGTTGACGTTTTAGTTTTACTAATGATCGTTTGATTTGGTAAATCCCCTGTAAGAGAAATAGCAATATAATCCCTTTTCCTATTACTAGATTCATTTCAATTAAATTCATATAATCAGCGGTCTGATAGTAGGTCAAAACTAAAGTTGACCATATGGTTCCTAAGGAATTTACTAATATCCACAAACCTATCTGGCTATAGAAAGGGAACCCCATCTTATGAACAATATAAATAACCCCGACGAGCAGCCACTGTATAGCAGGAAAAAGTGACCATACAGGATTAACTAAGAAAAACAGCTGAACTCCGGCACATAATAGACTAAAGGAAAAGGGTAAGGCATGATACCAAAGTTGCTTTTGTTCAATCCAGAATATAAGTCCAAACAGGGAAAGCACCCCAAGCAATGTATAAGTGGATACATCATGATTATTATTCAGATGGGAAAAACTAATCATTTGAAACGCAATGAACACTATAAGTATATCTCGCTTTATGGTGTTTCGATTTAGGAAAAAGTATGCAAGTATCATTAAAAACCAGGCATACCAATAGTAAGTAACCGCCATATCCCTCTCCTCCTACATTCCTAGTATGGCGGCAAACCTCCTTCAGTAAACGTAAAATCAATCCTTAAGCCTCAGGCTTCTCTGTTCTATCCAATCTTTTGTTTTTCCTGTTGTCACGTGAGGCTTCCCTCGTAAACTGCTAATTTCTGAAGCCCCTAACAGCATCATGGCCATTTTCAACTCTCTCGTTATAAAATGAATATCTGAGACGACTGCTTGTTCACCCTGCTCGACAAGAGTACGGAGTAAAGAGCCAGCCATCCCAAATGCATCCGCTCCAAGGACTAACGCTTTAGCACCATCCAGCCCGTTGCGAATTCCACCAGAAGCCAACATATGAAGGTTCTTTGTAATATGGCCGGCCTCCATTAACGATATAGGAGTAGGAATTCCCCAATTCTCAAACGAACTCAAAGGCTGCTCACGCCGCAGGTTTTCAACGCGTGAGAAGTTTGTCCCTCCTCTTCCTCCAACATCTATATATGTAACCCCTAATGAGCTAAAATGATCAACTGTTTCCTTGCTCATCCCATAGCCTACTTCTTTTATAATCACAGGAATATGAAGGGAACGGACAATATTTTCAATATTTATTGAACGTTTCGTAAAATCACGATCACCCTCCGGCATAATTAATTCCTGTAATGTGTTCACGTGAATTTGTAATGCGTCAGCCTTAATCATATCCACCGCATCTAATGCTTGTTCTACTGATGCCTCACTGCCTACATTTGCTAAAATTACCCCATTAGGATTCTCTTTTCGTACGATTTCAAAGCTTGGCCGTTCTATTTTATCTTTAATTGCAGCCATTTGAGAGCCAACTGCCATGCCGATGCCTGTTTGAGCTGAGACCCGTGCCAGGCTTTGGTTAATCTCTATCGTTTTCTTTCCGCCTCCACCCGTCATCGCGTTAATAAAAAGAGGGGAACTTAAGTTAAGTTCCCCTACTTTCGTACTTAAATCGAGATGCTCCCAATGCAAATCGGTAAGGCTTTGATGAATTAATTCAATATCATCAAAATGATTATATGCATCTCTTTTATGACTGAGTGCGTGACGGATATGGTCAAGTTTTCTTTGCGATCTTGACATATCTATCACCATCCACTATTTTTTATATTTGTCTAATTGATCACCGATCATATCGCTGAGAGAGAAGCCTGAACTGTCTTCTTCTTTCTGATACTGTTTAATCTCTTCACGGCTTTGGTCTCGTTCAAGCTCTTTCATACTTAATGAAAGGCGTTTAGCACCACCGTCCACATCAAGTACTTTAACGTTTACAGTTTGTCCTTCTTCAAGAACTTCCCCAGGTGTACCAATATGGCGGTTGGAGATTTGTGAAATATGCACTAAACCTTCCACCCCTGGAAGCACCTCAACAAATGCTCCGAAGCTAACAAGTCTTCTTACAGTTCCTTCGAGCACTTCTCCCTGATTGACACGCTCCTCAATGTCATGCCAAGGACCAGGCTGAGTGGCTTTTAAAGAAAGTGAAATCCTTTCATTATCTCGATCTACAGAAAGAACCTTCACATTGACAGTTTGCCCTTCTTCGACTACATCTGAAGATTTCTCCACATGTTCATGGGAAAGTTGAGAGATATGCACAAGCCCATCAATACCTCCCAGATTGACAAAGGCACCAAAGTCCGTCAGTCTTTGAACAGTTCCTTCGATAACCTGTCCTTCCTCAAGTGACTGCAGTACTTCCTGTTTTCTGGAAGACTCTTCTGCTTCAACTACGGCACGGTGAGAAAGAATGACACGATTTTGTTCGCGGTCAAGTTCAACCACTTTCAAACTAAGGTTTCTTCCTTTATATTCTTCAAAATCTTCAACGTAATACGTCTCTACTAAGGAAGCTGGGATGAAGCCACGGAGACCAATATCCACGACTAGTCCACCTTTAACGACGTCTTTTACTTCTGCTTCGAAGATTTCTCCGCTCTCAAACTTAGCTTCAAGTTCCTGCCAAGCCTGATCTGCATCTACCGCTCTTTTTGAAAGAACGATTTCATCATCTTCTACTTTTTTAACCTGCAGAGTTAACTCGTCTCCTTCGTGTACTACGTCGGAAGCCTTTTCTACATGCAAGCTGGATAATTCACTGATGGGAACAATTCCTTCCACTTTATATCCAACATCTACAAGGACTTGTTTTTCTTCAATCTTCACGACCTTACCAGTCACGATATCCCCTGCAGAAAATTCTTTCATTCCTGATACTTCATGGTTCATTTCATCCATACCAAGCTACCTCCTTCAATTTCCGACACAACCAAAATACAGAAATGCCCTTTTGTCTAACTTCTAATATTTGGAGCAGTTTGTCAAGTGATTATGCTTTTTTACGATGAAATTCATGCAATTGTCTGATTTCTTCCATTATTCGATCTGTAACGACTTTAGCAGATGCTTTTTGCTCGCGGTATTCAGTCATATCAATCGGTTTCCCATACACCACTTTAAGCGGTTTGAATTTCTGATAAGGCCCAATGATGGCACAAGGAACAATTTGGGCATTAGATCTTAGCGCAAAGAAACCCGCTCCTGCCAGTCCTTCTCCTACTACACCATTTTTCTGTCTGGATCCTTCTGGAAACAGACCAAGGGTGTGGTTATCTTTAAGAATCTCCAGACCTTTTCTTAGAGCATTTCGGTCGCGCATTCCGCGTTTGATCGGAAAAGCATTTACGCTTTTTAGCAGTTTTTCGAGAAAGCGGGTTTTAAAAAGTTCTTCTTTTGCTAAAAAATAAACATTACGACTGTTTGTAATCCCAACAACAGGAGGATCAAAATTAGAAATATGATTCGAACAAATGATTACAGGCCCATCCTTAGGTATATTTTTTTTGCCGACTACTTTGATTCGATACAAAGGAAAGAAAACGAGACTACAGACTAATTTCCCCAATTTGTACAAATTCACACTTTATCCCTCCCTGATTTGCTTTTTCTTTACAATCATAACGATTTGGCTGACAACCTCGTCGATTGTCAGCGAAGTCGTATCAACTTCGATCGCATCCTCTGCTTTCACTAATGGAGCTGTCTCTCGTTTTGAATCAATTTCATCGCGTTTTCTAATCTCCATCTTTAACTGATCCAAATCAGAAGTAAAACCTTTCTCAAGGTTTTCTTTATGACGGCGTTCAGCCCTCTCCTCTACAGAAGCAATCATAAATATTTTAACCTCTGCATCTGGAATTACATGTGTTCCGATATCGCGGCCATCCATTACCACTCCGCGTTCCTCTACGAGTTCTTGCTGTCTCTTCACCATTTCTTCACGTACTTCACGATGTTTGGCCACGATAGAAACCTGGCTAGTTACTTCATTTGTCCGAATATCGAGGGAAACATCCTGGTCGTCCATCATCACATGTTGGCCGTCATGTTTTTGGATGAGCTCTATATCTGTAGTTTTTAATAAATCAGCCAGCTCAGTTTCTTTTTCAAGATCCGCACCTAATCGTATCGCCTTAAGTGTTAACGAACGATACATCGCTCCTGTATCTATGTAAATGTACGATAATTGATGCGCCACTCGTTTCGCTACAGTACTTTTTCCTGCTGCGGCCGGCCCATCAATTGCTATTGCTAAAGGTAAATCAGGTTTCATAAAAATTTTCCTCCATCTTCTCAGTGCCACATACGAAAGCGCACCTACTTAGAAGAAAGCGCGCTTGTATCTTACGTATTAATAGCCTGCTATATACGTAAATCACTTTATTTATTCCTTTAAAGAATAACAAAAAACTACACGGAATTCCATTATAATGTGACTAATTTACCGTTCGTCTTTTCATATACATCTGCTGCTCATAACAATACTGAATAATAGCTTGGCGATTCTTTTCAGTAATGTCGATAAACTCAATCGAAACACTGTTCTGCCTCCCCTTAGATGTCCCAGCTCTAATAACCTTTCCCTTTGTTTCAATATATCGGTACTGCCCGGAATTCATGGCTAAGACCAAGGTGACGTTCAACATCTGGCCAGGTAAAAGACTATGATAGCCCGAAGGTATGATAGCAGCTCCGCCTCCGCTGATATCCTGAGTAACGGTAGTGAAACTCTTCATCGGCTTATCCTCTGTTTGGATGGCCGTATCAACAGATGCTTCTACTCTTACGTATTTTCGTCTCTGGATTCGTTCAAGATGGTCAATATCTGGGGACGTCAATACGAGCACAGGTATATTTACAACCTTCCTTGCCACTACTTCTGTCTCAAACCGATAAACCGAGCTGTCTTCCCCCAAGAAGTTAGCGTAAAATTCAGTTCCCTCGAAGAAGAAGCTGGTTTTCCCAGAGTCCATTTTTACAGGGTAATCAATAAAAATATAATTTTTTTCTTTATCAACAAGTTTACACTTGTACCTTTCCGGTTCGTTTTGACTTCGTTTATACAATTCCAATGTGATGGGGGTCCCCACTTTCATAATACCCATCCCTCTCTTCAGTGCGACTTTAGTATTACATATATTATCGCAAAACTTCCTTCAAAAAGGAATAACAGGGATAAAAGAATTAGTTAATGAAGTTCAAATACTAAACATAAAAATAGAGAGCTGCTCCATGAAGTGCCCCCAAACTTTCGTATATTATCAAAAATTTGGGGTACATTTCATTTTGTGCAGCCCTCTTCTTAAAGAGAAGTTTTAAATTTAGGTTCAACGGAATGGAGAATTTCTACTTTCTCCTCAGTTCCATCCCATGCGTTAATAAAAATCCGATAGGTTTCGTTATCCATAGTTGTCATAAACTCATAACAAAGCACTTGCTCTTCCGCTTCATTTTCGATCACAGATAAGTGTTGTTCACGAATTTCCAGATTCGGATTTACTTTTTCTCGTGCTTCCTCTTCAGAAATCGCTGGTTCTTTTAATGCATCATCATCGTGGTGGCTATAATAATCGATAGCTGTGAGGCCAAGCAGATCTCCATTATCGAGTGCTACTTTTACTCTAACAGAGTCAGGATAATGACGAATACCGTCTTTGCTGTAGACAAATCGATAGACACCCACGTGCTCATACTGATTACTTTCAACCAGTTCTACATCAGTTAAGTTAATCCGTTCTAAATACGACTTGGCTTTCTCAGATCCTTTATACAGGCTGATCTTGGGCTCTTTTACCTTCCGGCTGATCATAACTGTTAATGGGTGACCGCCTTTTTTCGTTATATCAATATAGCCGTTTGTATCACCTTTTTGGTAGGAAGCTGTAAACGTATCAATATTTGCGCCTTTACCACTACTGGTAAGCGTTAAGTCCGACTTGTCAACACCTTTCAACCATTTAGTCGCAATACCTCTGGCTTGTTCTTTGGTAATCTTTTCCCCTTTAATTTTATTTAATTCCTTTTCTGAACCAGTTGAAACAATACCAGTCTGCATATTGGTTTCGTGATACCCTTCCATAGATTTCTCAACAGTTTTAAACCCATTGATAATCGTATTATCACCATTTTCGTCACTTGTTGCTAAAGCCAGCTGTACATCCATCCAGCGCAGATTCTCGCTTAATACCATGCTTTGAACCTGTCGGAGTTCTTTCTTAATTTCACCTGATTGTTTATAAAGAGCTTCAAGACCCTTTAATTCCTCTTCCGTAAGAGGTTTTTTTTCTAAATCCCTTACAGCCGTATTGTACGAAAAATCTCCAATATTAGCTAAAAACTCTTCAGTCTTATTAAAGGGAAGCAATGTTAATGGGAGCTGCCCTACATTTGATTTAGCTTCAGATGTAAGTCTCCAAATCTCCGCCAATTGCGGGGAAATTTGAGCTCTCGTATTCATAGCCAACGTGGCCCCAATCTTGTCATGCAACAAATCCATGTCATAGGTAAGCTCATGAAAGGCACGTTGATAATTGTTCTCTGCTTGTAAAAGTATGGCATTTTTTTCTTGATGTTCTTTATATCCAAAAACTCCAAGACCGATTATCGTGATTGCTAACACAGTTATTGTAATCCAGCGAAACATGTTCCCACCTCCTATTTACATACAGAATATATGTTTTCCAATTCGCTTAATCTGCGGTCGTGACCATATCCAATCAGATGTAGCTGTATTCGGGTTAAAATAATACAAAGCTCCGCCTGATGGGTCCCAGCCATTAATGGCATCGAGGACAGCACGTTTTGATGTTTCATCCGGCGTTAACCAAATTTGACCGTCACTAACTGCTGTGAATGCACGCGGTTCAAAAATTACTCCTGAAATCGAGTTGGGAAACGATGCACTTTCCACCCGATTTAAGATCACCGCTGCAACAGCTACTTGCCCGATATATGCTTCACCTCGGGCTTCACCGTGAACAGCATTTGCCATCAGCTGGATATCATTCTGTGAATAACCACTTGGAACATTAACCGCGGTTGGTTCCTGTGGTGGAGATGCCGGCTGTTGTTGTTGCTGTTGTGACTGTTGTTCTTTCGAAGGCTGTTCTGTCTGTTGTTTATTAGGCATGCCTCCATAATGAGTGAAGTCGTTACCTTGACGGATTTGCTTCTTAACATACCCTTTATCATACTCGCTGGCTTCTACTAATTTTTCTTTGACCTTAGGACCAGCCAGACCATCCACTTTCATTCCAAATTCATATTGAAAATTTCGAAGAGCCCAGTACGTTCCCCAACCAAACACTCCGTCAATCTCTCCATTGTAAAATCCTAAATATTGCAAACGAGCCTGCAATTCAATCACATCATCGCCAACAGCACCGTGTTGAATGACTTGATTGGAAAAGGCATGAACTGGTTTGATATGATTCAACTCAGCAAATGGTTGAATGAATAATACAAACATTAAACAAAACATCACTGTATTTTTCCAAATCATCTTGCTTCCACCCCTGACCATTACATATATTTGTAGCGTTAGTTTTTATCAAAGTTGCTACTTTATACATGTGAAAGCTATTCCTGTAAGATAGGTGGATAGTAAATAAAAAAGCCTCCCTTAATGAAAAAGGAGACTACTCATTTTTATACGTATGAATAAGCTGTTCATGATGCTGGTTCGCTAATTTGATTTTTCGCACACCAATTAACCAGAGAATAATCATGAACGGAATGACATAATAAAGCCATTCATTTGAAACAACAAAGTAACCATAGAAACTATGCAGTAAAAAAGGAATGAGAAACGCTAAAAAGATATGTAATTTACGGTGTTTGGAAGAAAACTTTGCCTTCCCCATATAATAACCCATCAACACACCAAATAATGCATGGGAAGAAACAGGGAATAGAGCACGGAAGAAAGCAAATTCGATTCCATTTGCAAATAGGTAGATAATATTTTCCAGCGTGGCAAATCCTAAACTAATCGCGACCCCATAAATAATTCCATCATAATGATGGTCAAATGAAGTGTGATAAAAAATAACGAACATAAAAACAAACCATTTAAAAAATTCTTCTAACAGTCCGGCTAAGAAGAACGATTTTAATAGGGGTGTTTGAAACAAGCCTTCACTTTCGAAAGCATATTGAATAAACAGCAGCGGAAATACTAGAAGTGCACCAAATATAAACATTCGTATGATTAGAGGCAAGGGCTCAAGTTCTATCCGCTTACTTAAATAAATAAAGGTCATAAGTGCAATAGCCGGAGCAATCGCCACGGTTAGTATGGCCATAATCCATCCGCCCTCTCTTTCTTTCCCACTCAATTCATCGTATCATGAAGAAGTAAGAAAAGGAATAAGAAACGAGTAGGCAGGTGATAACGTATGAAACGGATTTTGATCATTCATACAGGTGGAACAATTTCTATGAAAGAAAATAAAGAAACAGGTGAAGTTAATACGGATGGTAATCATCCTTTAGAAGAGATTTCTTCTTTTTTGTCGGGAACAACAATTATTGAAGATGAATTTTTGTTTCATCTCCCATCTCCCCATATCCGGCCAGATCACATGTTAATGCTGGGCCGCTTTATTCATGAGAAGCTGGCAAAAGATAGGTTTGATGGAATCGTGATTACACACGGAACCGACACTCTAGAAGAAACAGCCTATTTTCTTGATTTGTTTTTACAAACAAAAAAACCAATCATTGTTACAGGGGCTATGCGTTCAAGTAATGAAATTGGTTCAGACGGACTTTATAATTTATTAACGGCTATCCGTGTTGCGAGTTGTGATGAGGCTCAGGACAAAGGTGTATTAGTTGTCATGAACGATGAAATCCATACTGCACGTAATGTAACAAAAACATCTACGAGTAACGTAGCAACTTTTCAAAGTCCTCAATATGGACCTATAGGTATCACTACGAAGCAGGATGTTTTTTTTCATCATAAGACAACCAGTCACGACTCTTATCCAATTCAACAAATAAGCAAAAAGGTTTCCCTGATTAAGGCTTATGCAGGCATGGACGGGATATTAATTGACGCGGCACGAACTGGCGGAATTGATGGAATGGTAATTGAAGCATTAGGACAAGGAAATTTGCCTCCGGAAACAGTCGGGTCTATTAAGGAAACCATACAGGCGGGAATTCCTGTTGTGCTCGTCTCCAGATGCTATCAAGGTATTGTACAGGACACTTATAGTTACAAAGGGGGCGGGAGACAACTTAGGGAAATGGGAGTTATCTTTGCAAATGGGCTTACTGGACCAAAAGCCAGAATCAAGCTTATGGTGGCATTGGAAATGACAAACAATCCAATCGAATTATCTCCGATGTTCAGTTATTAAAAATCAGTAAATAGCATAATTTACGATAAAAACAGGATCATGGAATATATCCACGACCCTGTTTTTATTTTTGAGAGATATCTTGTGCGATCTGACCACCATGAAAACGTCCATTCTCGATGAATATTTCATTATTATTGAAACCTGCTGCTATTACACCTGCTATATAAATACCAGGAACATTCGTCTCCATTGAATGTTCATTGAATGATGGGCGTCCTGATCCTTCCTCTATCGTTACTCCCATGCTTGTTAGGAATTCATGATCTGGACGATATCCTGTCATAGCAAAAACAAAGTCATTCTTGATGCGCTTCTCTGTTCCCTGACATTCATATTTGACTTCTTTGCTGTTGATTTCTAAGACATTTGCACAGAAATCCATGTGAACGATTCCTTTTCGGACAAGTGCTTCGAATTGTGGAAGAATCCATGGCTTAATACTTTTTGAATAATCTTCCCCACGATAAAGCACCGATACCTTTGCTCCTGCCTTTACCAGCTCAAGAGCTGCATCCGCAGCAGAGTTCTTCCCGCCTATAATGACTACGTCTTTATCATAATAAGGATGGGCCTCTTTGAAGTAATGCTTGACTTTGTCAAGATCTTCTCCTTTTACATTCATATAGTTTGGCTGGTCGTAATACCCTGTAGCCACAATAACGTATTCAGCAAAGTATTCTACTGATTCCCCAGTATTTTTAGCCGTGCAAAGTTGAAAACCATTCTCTGATTTCTGAACTGATGTTACTTTTTCAAACGCATTTACACGTAATTGTTCACGCTCAGCTACTGCTCTGTAATAGGAAAGAGCTTCGTTTCGTACAGGTTTTTGACGCTCCGTAATAAATGGGATCTCGCCAATTTCAAGCTTTTCACTCGAACTAAAAAATGTTTGATGGGTAGGGTAGTGATATATGGAATTGACTACATTACCCTTTTCAATAAGTAACGGGTCAATACCTTGTTTTTTTAATTCTATGGCTGCGCTCATTCCACAGGGTCCAGCCCCAATGATAATTACCTTTTCATGTAACACTCTTGTCACTCCTCTTTCCTTGCCTGCAAATGAAAATCTCCTACCATATGAATGATAGGAGATTTAACAAATGGAATCAACTTATATCCATCCACGGAACCTAGAAGCCTCAGCCATTTTACGTACGCCAACCATGTAGGCGGCAAGTCTCATGTCCACCCTGCGGTTTTCTGAGGTTCGAAAAACATTATCAAAGCCCTTAACAATTACTTTATGAAGCTTTTCTTCTACTTCTTCTTCCGTCCAATAGTAGCCCTGGTTATTTTGAACCCATTCAAAATAGGAAACCGTAACTCCGCCTGCTGATGCAAGTACATCTGGAACGAGAAGGATGCCTCTATCAGAAAGTATTTTAGTTGCTTCAAGTGTTGTTGGTCCATTGGCTGCCTCAACAACGATTGTTGCTTTTATGCTATTAGCATTTTTCTCTGTAATCTGATTCTCAATCGCTGCTGGAACGAGGATATCACAATCAAGTTCAAGTAATTCTTCATTCGTGATGGTGTTTTTAAACAAATTGGTTACGGTTCCGAAACTATCACGACGATCAAGTAAGTAGTCAATATCTAACCCATCTGGATCATGCAGTCCACCGTAGGCATCAGAAATACCAATGACTTTAGCTCCTTTGTCATGCATGAACTTAGCAAGAAAACTACCGGCATTTCCGAAGCCCTGCACTACAACTCGTGCACCTTCTACGTCGATCCCTTTTTTCTTGGCTGCTTCTTCAATGCAGATGGTAACTCCTTTGGCAGTTGCCGTTTCCCTGCCATGTGATCCACCTAACACAATTGGTTTTCCTGTAATAAACCCAGGATTGTTAAATTCGTCAATTCGGCTGTATTCGTCCATCATCCAAGCCATAATTTGCGAATTTGTAAATACGTCCGGTGCGGGTATATCTTTTGTCGGTCCAACGATTTGGCTGATGGCGCGAACATATCCGCGACTGATCCCTTCGAGTTCCCTGAAGGACATTTCTCGTGGATCACACACAATTCCACCTTTACCGCCGCCATAAGGTAAATCAACAATTCCTGCCTTTAAACTCATCCAAATTGACAGTGCTTTTACTTCTTTTTCTGTGACGTTCGGGTGAAAACGAACACCACCTTTAGTTGGCCCAACAGCGTCATTATGCTGGGCACGATAACCAGTAAAAATCTTTATCGAATCATCATCCATCCGCACTGGAATTCGAACTGCCATCATGCGAACGGGTTCTTTTAAAAGATCATAGACTTCATTTGGATACCCTAGTTTATCAAGTGCTTTTTTTACCACTGTCTGAGTGGAATTTAATACATCAAATTGATCGTTCTCGGCTACCATGCATTTACCTCCTATATCAAACCATTCACTTTACGGTCATCTTTCAGTCAATAGTATACACCTTACGCACTATTATGCAAAGCAAATTTGAGTCATTTCATACGCAATTTCAACTGAACTGTAAGCGATTTCATTCATTTACTTTTATTTTCACAAGAAAGCGTGACAAATTGCTCAATAAGATCATCATAACTCCACCCAATAACTTGGGCTGAATCAGGAAAAAGACTGGTCGGAGTCATACCAGGCAGCGTATTCACTTCAAGAATAATCGGTTCCTGCTCTTCATTAATAATAAAATCAACTCGGGAATATACATTACAACCTAATAACTGATGTGCTTGAATCGCTTCTGCCTGTAGTCTATCTGTTAGGGCTTGCTCTATTTCGGCTGGTACGATATGTTCGCTTCCCCCCGGCTGGTACTTGGAATCAAAATCATAATAGTCGTTTTTAGGAATGATCTCTATAATAGGCAGTGCCTTTTCGTTCCCTTGACTTCCTACCACAGGTACTGTTACTTCTCTGCCACTAATATAATCCTCCACTAACACTACTGGATCTGAAAGTAAGGCTTTTTCAATTGCTGGCTCAATTTGTTCTTCTTCTTTAATAATAGACAGCCCGAGCGTAGATCCTTCCTGATTAGGTTTAATTACAAAAGGCAGCGAAAAAGTTGACTTAATTTCGGAAGCAATTTCGCTTTTATCTTTATAATGATCTTGATGAAAAGATTTACTCTTAGCAGTCAGAATTCCATTATTAGCAAATATTTGTTTAGATTTTGATTTATCCATTGCTAATGCTGAAGCTAGTACTCCTGAGCCCACGTAAGGAATCTCAAGCATATCCAGCAAGCCTTGAACCTTGCCGTCTTCCCCGTGTTTACCATGTAATCCTAGAAATACAAGATCAACATTTAATTGTAATAATTCATCCAACCTACCTGGGTTGAAGTCTATGCCAGTAACATCATGGCCCCTATTTTGTAACGCTTTAATAATTCCTTTACCTGTAGAGAGGGATACTTCACGTTCACCAGAAATACCGCCATATAGAACCGCAATCTTCATTCCTGACACTCCATTTCTCCAAAAACTATGTTCGCTTCCATATTATCTTAACATGTTCACTACACTGCTTCTATTTAAAAAAACAAATAAAAAGAACGAAGCTTAATCACAGCATCGTTCTTTTTGTAAATCAGTTTGAAAAATAGGTATAAATATTTTGCATTGCATCATTTTTCATAACAATCTTTCCATATTCGATCAATCTGTGGGAAGTAACAGCTGAAGCGGAGGCAAACTCAGATAATAAGGCAATCACCTGCTCAGGATCAAGATGCACAATAGTCTCATCATCCAGCATCATATAGTAATGATTGTGATAGGAAAAAACATCTCCACCGTAAACGCCTAACTGATACAGTTGCAGGCCTGCCTGAATAACATCCTCAAATTCATCAAAGCAAAACATCATTTCATTACTTTCATCTAATGTCACTTTCATTTCAATATAATCTTCATCTTCCTCCATATAATCAGAATCTGATTTTGTAACAACTACTAACATGCCTTGGGCCTGTAGTAAATAAACTTGAACGAGAAGAACTCCATTTAACTCTACACCGAGTTCAATGCCAGCATCATACATCATATCACTAAACACGCGATGTACCCTCGGAAGGTCTTCCCATAACTCATCACGGGTTAGACCTCTGTCCGTTAAATCATCAAAAGTCAAAAATATTTTGAACTTTTCGTTGGACATTCTTTCTACTCGCATGTAATCGCCCCCCTCGGTAAAGGATACCTTTATCTATATCTTATGATACCTGCTTTAATTATGGCACTTTTTTTAGCATTATATCCATGATTGTGCTATAGGACAATAGTTAATTAATTGTTCGCCTATTTAGTGTGGTGTAAGTCTTATCAAATGAACTTCCGGTGCAGTACCGAGCCTCAGCGGAACTAACGATGTTCCATAACCTTCACTATTTAAGTAAGAAGTGCGTACTCCATCCTCCCATCGGCCGCGAGAGTATGGTCCTTTATCGAAAATTCTAATCTGACCACCATGAGTGTGACCTGTTAGGATTAGATCATAACTTTCATAAACAGAATCAGGAAACTCCGTTAAAAAAGCTGGTTCATGGACAACCAATATGTTTGCCTTCTGTGAAGATAGCAGAGCAGGTATGGATGCTTCACTAAAGTAAGGGTCAATTCCGCTTAATGTCAGTCCGCTTCTCCCTAAATATGTCCACTCATTGGAAAGCGGAATAACTCCTTTCTTTCTAAGGAAAGAAATAATGGGTTCAGGTTTAAACTCGTGGTCATTGTTGCCAGGGATAAAATATATCGGCGCGCCCCAAGTTTGTAATCGCTTGATGTTTTCGGAAAGCTTCTTGCCAGTCACCCGGCGATCAGCCAGATCTCCACCAATAATGACAGCATCAACGTCATTGATCTTAGCAAGTGTTTGATCGTTTATCAAGCGATTATGGATGTCGGAAATATAAAAAATTGTATAAGGATCTTTAATAGAAACTTTGCGACTGTGTATTCTTACTTTATCAGATTCGGCTGTGCGGTTCATTTTGAAGATAAGCCATAAACCTATAAGGAAAGCCCTATAAAAATAGCGTATATAGATCACACTTTTATTTAAACATTATGATGAGACACAATTAAGGCCGCCATGTGCTCCCACACAGCGACCTTTTTTATACCTCTTTAACGCTAAGTATTCGAAAGCCCGTTTTTTCCAGCTTTTTTGTGAATTGCTCAATATTGTCTCTATTTTCAACCTTTAAAACAATACGGCGGGCAAGTTTGTCGGTTTCATCAAAGGTGGCAAGTGAAATAACATTTTCATGATAACTTTTAATAATATCCCCTAAACGTTCTATTCGGCCTTCCGATTCTTCTGAGGTAAAGGCAATTCGTATTCCCTTCTTCTTAGCACCGAATGCACTTTCAAATTGTTCTATGACATCAAACCGTGTAATTAGACCTTTAAAGTTCTGGTGGCCATCTACAACGGCTAACAATGGAAACCCTTTAAATAAAGGAAGAGTTCGTTCAAACACTTCTTCATCATCTATTGAGAGTTCCTTGTATAAAGCAACATCCCCTGCCACACAGTCGTTTAAGAATGCTTCTTTTTGCTGATCACTTTCAAAATAAGCTCGGTAGATGATTTCCCTGGAGATCATTCCGATGAATTTCTGGTCTTCAAGGACTGGCATTGCATGCAAGTCATATTTATTCAACCGTTCCAATACTTGTTTCAGATATTCTTCTTTTTGAGTTACATATGATTTGTGTATAGGTTTCATAATGCTTTTAACAAACATAGACTCACCCCTAAGTTTTTATCGTCTAACTAAATATATTCGACATCAACTATCATTCTCCTGCCAGCTGACACGGATTTGTCTAGTAAAAGATCAGAGAGCCCATTGATTGCCGTTCTATCTTTTCGAATAAACTTCAACCATCTCTTATGCCAATTCGTGAGCCAGGTCTTGATGAAAGCTCGTACTCTTCCTCATTTCCTAATACGAATCGCCAATGCTAATATAAAATCAATCATAAAATGTGTCGTAATCGTAACTGGTAAACTGTGAGTTAGTTCGTACATGTAACCAATTAAGAAACTAACACAAACAACAGAAAAGAATAATACAACTTTCGTTAAATAACGAAAATGAATGATCGCAAAAATGAAGCTTGCAATTAAGTATCCAAATTCTGTTTGAATTACCCCACGAAAAAGCAATTCTTCCGAGCATGCAATAAGCAAAGTCAACCATATAATCTTAGTAACAGGCTGGCTTTTAAAAACCTTCTCATTAATGCCCCCATCATCATAATAACGTTGAGGCATATACGCCATCAATACAAAGTCAACAAGCAGAACGCACACCGCTGGTAAAATCCCATAATATAACCACTCATGAACAGATAAGTGGAACAAGGTTATCCAATCGAAAAAAAATGATTCGAACAAGATCAAGCTTAAGATAAATGCTAAGACAAATAGAATGAGCTGGGTGTACACTAAGTGTTTTGTAATCTCTCGATTTGACATTTGCTTAATTAATTGTGCTTGATTAGTCCGTTGCATGATAGTCTCCTTGGTGAAAAATCTTTGCTAACCGAGACCTCCAGTCGTCAGTAAATCTAACAGAACTGGCTTCTGAATCTAACTTCATGTCTTCCATACGAAAACCACAGTTGCTGCAACATGCTACTTCCGGAGTTCTCGTTTCTGGTTGAAAAGGGGAATAAAGCTTTTTCCTTTTACAATCTGGATGATGAAGCCAACTTACCATTTCCTGAAGCTTCCTATTTTTATACTTCCATCTGTTCTGAAGAATCCACCGTATCTTCTCAGCAGTTCGTGTCCATTCATGTTTATCCGTTATATTAGGATGATGATTAACTAACTTCTCCTGCTCCAGCTGATATTTAATAAAATTCCACTGTGTTTCAGATAACTTAAGTTCTTCAGCTATTTCTTCATCATTCAATATCGAGTCTTGGCTATCAACAATGTCATACAATGAATGAAGAATTCCCTCGACATCCTCTGGTTTTACCAATTCATTTTCAATAAACATTTGCGGCAAATGATAATCACCAGGAGTGTACAACATCAAACTTGCACAAGGCTTTCCGTCTCGCCCAGCTCGACCGATTTCCTGTATAAATGATTCCAGTTCTGATGGGAAATGATAATGAATCACTCTTCGGATGTTTGATTTATCAACCCCCATGCCGAATGCACTTGTACAACAAATCACGTCCAGCTGATCGTTCATGAACTGTTGCTGGACGAGGAGACGGTCCATTTGCTCCATCCCCCCATGATAAAATGCGATTCTTTGATCCACTCTCGATTTTAGCTCTTCTGAAATACGTTCGGCCCACATTCGACTAGAGAAGTAGATCATAGTAGGAGATTTATTATGTGATAATACTTGAGTAATTCGCTCTAATTTTTCTTCATGACTTGCAGTTTCTTCTATAGCAAAACTCATATTTACTTTGTCCATTGGATAGACAACTGCGTCCATCTCTGGCCGGGCTAACTGTTCCTTAATATCCGTTTGCACCTCAGGAGTTGCCGTGGCACTTAGAGCCAGAACTACAGGGTTACCAACCTGTTTAATCGAGTGGCTTAGTTTTAAATAGTCAGTCCTGAACTCATGACCCCATTGCGAAATACAATGGGCTTCGTCAATAACAAATAAGTCAACATGCATCTTTGTCAAATGATACATCACGGATTTATTTTGCAGCATTTCAGGGGAAAGGTAAATTAGGGAATATTGATCCAGCTGTTCTAATACCTTACGCTTTTCTTTATAATCCATAAAGCTGTTTATGGCAATAACCGACTTGAGTCCACCAGCTTTCATTTGCTTCACCTGATCAACCATTAGTGAGATAAGCGGTGACACAACGACCGTGCTTCCAGAAAACAGTAGAGCAGGCAGCTGAAAACAGAGTGACTTTCCAACACCAGTCGGTAAGATACCCAATACATCTCTTCCTTCAAGTATCTTTCCAATAATCTCCTCTTGGCCCTGTCTAAACTGACGGTAGCCAAAATGTTTATAAAGCTTCTCTTTTAAATCAAGATTACGCATACGACATTGGCTCCTTTTTCGCTGCTGCTAGAACTAATCGAAGTTCAAAGTAAGAAAATTGACCTTGAAATGATTCGAAAATCCTTTTCAAACGTCTTGTTTGCAGACGAGAGGCTGATGCCAATATAGCCTGTTCATGCTCTTCATTGATAAATGGGCGGATTGAGAAATCTGGAACGACTAATGCAGCTTCGATTACATGATCTTGTATAGTACTTAGTTTTAACTTTCGGATAGCTGCAATACTCTCTAATGTAAATCCCTTCTCCAGAAATTGATACGTTCTTTTTGCGGAATGGGTGATGAGACTTGAAGAAGACAAACCTTCCAGACAAGTTGCTATTGCTGGGTAGTGTGATCGGCTGATTCGACATTGTTCGTACAAGAAATAGGATACATGTGATAGCAATATATCGACTTCCTGTTCCGATAGATTATGATCGCGTGCAAGTTGTTCTCTCGTTTCCCCTATAATCCTTCCCCCTGTTAATCTGCTTGTAAACAGGGCTGCTTCGACTTCAGTCCGTTGACCGAGTAAATTCGCTAATTCTTTATATAGTTGTTCTTCTACTTCTTTCATATTTTCTTTAATTCGGCTATAGTGTTGTTTGACCCATTGTTGAATCGTAGGCTGCTCAATAATAGGTAAAAAAGCCCGATTATTCACTGACAGATTTGTCACGGTTTGAACCAGTAATCGAAGCCGGCCTTCGAATATTTGCACATTTGCGGCATCTGACATGCCTGAGAAATACTCAGGGCGCGATCCTTGATAGGTGGCAAGATAGTCAACCCCGTCTTTTGTCAGCGAGGCAAACTGATCTTTTTCTATTAAAATTAACTCATTATCAGCAGCTTCTTGGATAATTGCCGCAAGTTTTGGCTTGGAAAGACTTGGACATATACCAAAAAAACGGTCAATACCATAAACGCGAGCATCTTGCAGAGTTTGAGCTGAACGTTTTCCCTTTAATAAGTGGAAAATTCCTGATATTGTACGCTCCCTTTTCATTTGGTTTATACATGCTAAAAGGATATATAGAAACAAGTGATCCCTCCTTCTGCTGCTTATCTATTGAAAAGTTCGAATCCTCATCTTACAATGGCTATGTAGCAAATTTTAATAAACCTTTTGCCCCTCTGAGAAATAACTTCACGAGGTGACATATGAAGGAGGTTAATTTTTGGCAAAGTTTACAATGGTTGACCAGGATACATGTATTGCTTGTGGAGCATGCGGTGCCGCTGCCCCTGATATTTTTGACTATGACGATGAAGGGTTAGCTTACGCCTTGCTTGATGATAATATGGGGAACGAAGAAGTTCCTGAAGTTTACGAAGAAGATATGGAGGATGCATTTGAAGGCTGTCCGACAGACTCCATTAAAATATCTAATGAGCCTTTTGATGGCGATGCTCTCAAGTTCGAATAAAATCTCCCTTCTTTTAATAAAGAAGGGATTTTTTATTCATTTTTAGTAAGCTGACTATATCTAAACAGCGTCGCTTCTTTATCAAAACTTGAGTACCAGCGGTTTCCAAGTTCATCAATAATTCGGTAATGCTGACTAATTACATTCTGCTGGAGTTTAAACCTTTTTCTCTCCTCGCTTGTCGTCCACCACACTCTACCCTTTATAACCCTCTTTTCAGTGCGCTCCACCTGATTGTGAGCAATGGTTTCAATGATTTCGAGTGGTGCATCTCCCAGCAAGCCTTTCAGGACATCGCTTTCCAGAAATAAGGCACATACCGCTACAACTGTCGTCCAACTAGCGAATGTTCTTCCCTTTTCAATTTGTACGAGCGTCTTCTTTGATAGTCCCAGGATCGCAGCCATACGGTCCTGAGTATACCCATACTCAACACGTATTAATCTGATTTTCTTCGATACCTGCTGTATCAATTGCTCTCTATCCATACCACCGTCTCCTCATATATCATTTTATCATGCCCATCAATATTATACTATTGATATACGCATGAAGAAGATCCAGGTATTTACATGAGTCAATTCATAATGGCTCTTTCACAAAAATAAAGACTGACAGATCACTTACATCGAACGACCCCACGTCGTGTGGGTTCGCGGAAAGCGGATTATTTCGCGACCACCTTCCCCTCATCCAGATGATGAATAAGAAAATAACCCGAATTGAATAATCAGTTCGGGTCATTTAAGTGCCATCCTCTACCTATTCCTCTGCGGGAACTGGGTTCAGCCCCTTCGGTGTTTCCACCGTTTTACTCAGTTCATATGGACCTAACTTGCCGATTGACGTGTTTTCGAATTCAACCCGATCATAACCGAAATGCTGAGCGGTCATTAAAATAGATTCTATAGCTGTCAGCATTTTTTGTTTATCAACAGACTCGGGATGATTAAGTTCGACGATGAGTTCATTGCCTTCTTCATGGGCAGATTGAACAGTCACCTCAGGTGGTAAGGGAGAATCCACTTTTGGATCCTTCTCATCTTTCTTTAACTCTTTTAATGCGGTGCTTATCGTACTCTCATTCTTGATCGATACGGGAACAAAAAAGGAAGTGTCACTTGAAGAAGGCTTAAATACTTTGAAAATGAAACTCCCCTCTTCGATAACTGACAATGAAGACAATTTTCCATAACTGCCCAGTGATACCTGTGAGCCGTCCTCCGTCTGAATGGAAATCTCCTCAACATTGTAAGGCTCCACTGACCATTTAATACTGTTAACAATTGAAGTGCTCATCGCATTTCCGCTAACCGAAAAGTTATTGGGAAAAGTCACCTGAGCCTTATCCTCGTTTTCATCAATTGAAATGGTTATATTTTCAAGAATGTTTTCTGATAAACCAAGCTGCTCTGTATTGATATTGCTTCCTTCTCGTTCATTCTTTTCAGATACAACCGTAAGAGGAACGATATGTTGAACACTCTGATCAACGGCTGCCAAAGGCTTCATATTACTAGAAATATCCTCTACTACCATGCTTTGCAACTCATGGGCAGTAGACTCCTGATTCGTTTTTAAAGAAAGATCATTTCCGCTGCTAAAACTTTTCGACTTTTCAAGCTTAAAATTATGCTGTTCAGCAGATTGCGGTTGATCGATTGCACCTTCCTTCACGGAATAATATGAAAAAGGGACTACTACGGCCAGAATGAGCACTGCAATGACGGAAGCTATACCAGGAAAAAGCCACCTTGGCCGTCCTGAAGAATTTTGGTTAGAGTCGTTGGTGATCAGGCGATAATAATCATCTTTACTTTTTGTATCTTTAATTTGCGGGAGCTCATGCAGCATTTTTTCTATACGTGAATCTTGTTCATCATTATGCTTCATGCTCACTATCCCCCTTTACACCTAATCGTTTCTTTAAAGCCAGCATTCCCCTATGCTGAGTAGTTTTAACCTTACTCTCCGTAAACTGCAAAATAGCTGCGGTTTCTTGTATCGTCATACTCTGTATATACCGTAAGATAATGACACTTTTTTGATCTACCGTACACTGATCTAATGCTTCGTAAACTTCTCTCATTCTGTCATTCAGTTCTGCCACTTCGTCCGGGAGGGCTTCCTCGTCCTTTATTGATTCACCTTTTTCCTCCCAGTTAAAAAAGTCCATAATTTTTTTTCTTTTACGTCCTTGCTTGCGGAAATAATCAATAGTCACATGTCTAGCTATCGAAAATAGCCATGTTTTTTCACTGCTCCTGCCATCAAATGATTGATATGATTGAAGCACTTTTATATAAACCTCCTGGGTTAAATCTTCAGCGGCTGATCGATTTTTCACCATATAATAAATAAATTGAAATAAATCTCGATGATATTTCTCGTAAAATTCATCAAAGAACGGTTTCACACCTTGAACCTCCCGTTCATTCATATTGTCGTTTATGTACCATTAAAAGTTACACCTACCTATCATAATACCGATCATATAAAATGAAAACCATAAATGTTCATAAAAAAGAGCTGCTAAAATCGCAGCTCAGATTTAATACCGTTATACACTTGTAAGCGAATGTTTCTTTTGATAACGAGAAAACAATGTTCCTAACACCGGAGAGAGCACAAGAATAAAAATTACGTTGCTTGCGGCATGATTTAAATCCATCGGCAAGCCAGCTAAATAATAAGCCCAAAACGGCTGTCCTGCAACTCTCATTGTAAAAGAAATAATTAGCCCATAGACAATTCCACTTAAAAATCCGTATATTGATAGCATCCATACTGGAATGTTCGCCCAATATTTCCCAATCAAACCTGCTCCCAGGCCAATTATAGACCAAGATAGAATTTGCCATATGGTCCAGTACCCCATACCTAGAAAAACATTAGAGAGAAATGTTGTTAAGAAAGCCATAATGACTGCTGCCAGCGGTCCTAACCAGAAGCCTGTAATAATAATAATAGCTGTAACAGGCTGTACATTTGGAATGTTCGCCATCACGAGACGTCCAGCAATTGCCATCGAAGCAAGCATTGCAAGTAACGTTAATTTATACGTATTCATGAATCATCATTCCCAGGATTGCAAATCAAAGACGATTTCGTCTCCCTGTTTTACTTCGTATTTATTCGCTCCAACCATTGAAGATTCCCCGTTAATGGTAAACATCCAAGCCTTTTGCTCTTCTTCGCTAGCAGTAATTCCTTTAATTCCCGTAATAAACCCGTCTTTCTCTGCTACCTCAAAGTTGTTTTTCATCACTTCCATTAACACAGTGCCTTTTTCAACTGTTACTTCTTTGTTGGCGAGCACTTTTTCCCCTTTGTTCTTAGATAGTTCGATGTTAAGTGTTACTTGCTGTTTCTCCTCTTGGCTGGCGCTGGCTTTTTCTCCTCCACCTTCAGTTTGACAGCCGGCGAGCACGAACACGGTCACCATTAAAGCTGCGATTAGTGCATACATCTTTCTCATAATTACAAATCCCCCATTCTATTAATAGATACATTGCTTCAAATGCTAATCGGGGATGATGATCGACCACACGAGTCTGCCCAGATGATACTAAAAAAGCCTGCTCCTTTATTAGAAGAGCAGGCTTAAGACATACCAGTAAAGCTATGTAAAAACACTACATAAGGTTAAACCGGATATCTCAAAGGCTCAATCCCCGAAGCTTTGAAACAATCTATTAAATCAGGCAGGTCTACTGACTTGTGCATCATTCTACTAAAGAGCCTTCCCACGATTATTCGCAGTGGTTTCCCTTGTTCGTCAACACTTACAGTTGCGAGGACAGTCCTGGTCTTTCACCAGATTCCCTATTACACCATATCGGTACCTAATTCTCTCATTTAATTCTATTTTATCGTACAGCATGGTCAGGGTATTTTCAAGCTATTTCTCCCCTTGTTCCAGTTCTGTTGGCAGAGTAAAGGTGAAGGTTGTTCCCTCATTCACTCTACTATGAACATGAATTGATCCTTTATGAGCCTCAATGATGTTTTTGGCAATAGCGAGTCCCAGCCCCGTTCCTTTCTTACTATTTTCCCTTTTTCTAGACTTATCTGCTTTATAAAATCGTTCAAATACAAATGGGAGATCTTCTTCATGTATCCCCAATCCTGAATCTGTGACTTTCACGATCCATTGATCAGGTGTTCGATCGGCTATTACATCCACCGCACCGTAATCATTCGTATGCCGAATGGCGTTGTCTATTAAATTCGTTAATACCTGCTCAATGCGATCTGCATCGATATGAATGGTTCCTTGCGCGTCACTTGAATGAAGCTGAAGGTTGATCTCTCTTTCATTTGCCAACCCCTGAAACTTACGAATAATTTTTTCAAGAAACGGCATTATGTCGACTGAATCCATATAAAGAGTCATATGCCCGGCTTCCATTCGAGCGAGATCCAGCAATTCATTCACTAGCCTGCTGATACGGAGTGATTCATCGTGAATAATTTTAGCCAGCTCATTTTTATCTTCCTTCGTTTCAGCCACATCATCCACAATTGCTTCACTGTATCCTTGTAACATAGAAATCGGAGTTCTTAGTTCATGTGAGACATTTGCAATAAAATCTTTTCTTAATTTATCCAAACGCCGCTCCTCTGTCATATCTCTCAGTACCGCTACCGCTCCCCTTATATAAGTGCGGTCATAAAGAGGGGTCATTAACATTACCCACGTCCGTCCTTGCACAGTAATTTCAGTTATCACTTCTTGCTCAGTCTCAATAACCTCATCAAATAGTTTTCGCATGGGCTGAGGCACTTCCCTTTTACCATGGGCAGGTTCTTTCCCGTCATTTTCGTATATCCAGGACTGATAAAATTGATCAGCAGGCGGGTTAGAGACTAAGATTTCTCCTTGCCTATTAATCGTAAGCACTCCATCCGCCATAGAACGTAGAATACCAGACAATTGTTCTTTTTCTTGGTTAACAGCATTAATGTGAAACTTAAGTTCTCGTCCCATTCGATTAAAAGCCATAGCCAATTCTCCGATCTCATCATGTGTTAAAATCGGAATTTTTGTATTGAATTCCCCTCTTGCCAGTTCCAGAGCACCCTCTCGCATTTTAATTAATGGAGCGGTGATTCTTGTTGATAAGAAAAAGGCGAAAATTGTAGTCAAGATTATAGCAATTCCTGCACCGAGGAAAACAATTTTAGTTGTTTGATCAGATGTCTTTTGAATGGTATCAAGCGATTGGTAGACAAACACTGCGCCTTCGCCATTTGAAAGGGGCGTACCCACGACCATAATCTCCAAATCTGACTGGGCAAATCCCGCCACTTTCATCACATCTTCATTCTCTTTAATGACTGAGGATAGTTCAGGGTCACTCATAAACCAATCGTACCCTACTGCAGGCAAATCGTTCGAATTACTATCAGATGAAATAAATTCATCCGAATTGTAGGTTACAAGGACCTGGCTGGAGGGATCCTTAATTAGTTCGGCCATCGATTGAATTAACTTCTTATCATCATACTCTTGTACGACCTCTGATACTTTTGAAGCGGTTTGTAATAACTCGCGTTCAGCATCCAATACATGGTAATTTTCAAAGAACTCAAGAAGTAATACAGTGAGTATGACTAAAACAAAACAAACGAGCAATAAAATCGTAAACCATAATTTCCCGACTACACTGCGCCAGAACATTACTCGCCACTTACCTCAAATTTATAGCCCACACCCCAGACTGTAACGATCATTCCAGCTGCATCTATTGAAACTTTACTCAATTTCTCGCGAAGGCGTTTCACGTGGGTGTCGACGGTCCGTAAGTCACCAAAAAATTCATACTGCCATACCTCTTTCAACAATTGTTCACGATCAAAGACCTTATCTGGTTTCTGAGCCATGTAGTTCAAGAGTTCATATTCTTTAGGTGTCAATGCTACTTCTTTATTGTCCGCTGTAACCCTGTGTGCATCATTATCGATGGTCATATGCGGGAAGACCAGCACATTTCGAGCAGCTGTATCTGTCTCGAGAAATTTAGTGGAGGAAGCCCGTCTTAGAAGCGCTTTCACCCGTAAAACTACTTCTCTAGGGCTGAATGGTTTCACAATATAATCATCTGTTCCTACCTCAAAGCCCTGCACGCGATTAGACTCCTCCCCTTTAGCAGTCAGCATAATAACGGGTGTAGCCTTCTTCTCCCGCAGTTCCTTACACACTTCTATCCCGTCCATTCCAGGCATCATTAGATCAAGTAATATGACATCATAATCTTCCTGCAAAGCTTTTCTTAAGGCTTCATTTCCTTCTTCAGCTTCTTCAACTATATAATCTTCTCGTTCTAAGTACATACGGATTAACCTTCGAATACGTTCCTCGTCATCTACAACTAAAATTTTTGCTTCATAATCCATATTTATTACACTCCTTATTTCATCAAGCAGCTATTTGTTACCTATTATATTAAAAGACAGGAGGGGTGTACAAACCCTTCCTGCCTCAATTCTAGTTATGCGTACGAATGGAGCCCGGAGATGATTAAGTTTACCGCAAGCAGGTTAAACATAATGATGGCAAAACCACCGACGGCAAGCCAGGCTGATTTCATACCTTGCCATCCTCTTGAAAGTCTGAGGTGTAAATAGGCGGCATAGAAAAAGAAAGTAATCAAGGCCCACACCTCTTTAGGGTCCCATCCCCAAAAGCGGTCCCAGGCTTGCTGGGCCCAAATCATTGCAAAAATAAGAGCTCCGAGTGTGAAAATTGGGAAGCCAATGGCTACGGCACGATAAGATATCTCATCGACCAGTTCCGGGTTGGCTTTTTTCAGCAGAGGCTGAACTGCTGCCCCAATCCGTTTTCTAAGAATTAAACGAGCTAACCAGTAAAGCACGATTCCTCCAAGGAATGACCAAATCATCGTATTAAATTTAATGGCGGCATCCTGCCCGCGCATCCACTGCGGCACTTCAAACAATGGAGACATTCCTTCTGTAATAAGTTCTCCATCAGTTGGACCTGCAATAGCCGGCATTTGATAAGTAATTTCTGTTGGCTGCTCCTGGATAGGCGCTTCAAAAGTTACTTGATAATTCATCGCATTAAACGATGAGGAAATAATGATAAAGGCTAACGCGGTAGCCAGCATATAGATAACAAACTCAAGCCAAAACGTATGTTTAGATTTTTCGCCTTGGTCAATTTGACGAATTAAAAATATCAATCCGGCCACAAAACTTACGGACAAGACAGCTTGCCCCAGCGATGCAGTGGTCACATGAATGTACAGCCAATGTGATTGCAAAGATGGAACGAGCGGTGATATTTCACTAGGAAACATACTCGCAAACGCAATGATAAGTAATGCGATGGGCAATGCAAACAGCCCCAGAACATTAATTCGATAAATAAAATACATGACGATAAACGCCAGAACCAGCATCATCCCAAAAAATGTTGTAAATTCGAATAAATTACTGACGGGAGCATGTCCACTCGCTAACCATCTTGTAATAAAATAACCTACTTGTGTGAGGAAACCTACAATCGTTAAGGTGATTCCTATTTTACCGGCAACTCCAGTTTTTTTCCTGTTCTTGTCACGAATCGTTCCCCCGAAGAAAAACGTCGCGACTAGATAAATAATAAATGCGGCGTAAAGTAAGTTACTGCTAACTGTACTTAACTCCATTGTTCGCCCTCCTTTATCACCTGCAAAAAGTTACTAATTCTTCATTTCCTGTTGGTCATTTGGAGCTTCTATTCCTGTTTCACTGATGACTTTGTCTATTTCTCGTCGTAATGCAAACCAATTTTTGTTTGTATGTCCAGCGATCCATACACCATTTTCTTTTGGTTTAATCCATATTCGGCGATGATTCCAGTACATTCCCTGGATTACCCCAATCATGAAAATGGCCCCGCCTAACGCTATAAATGGAAGTGTATAATCTTTCCGAACAGTTAACCCGGTTACATCACGGACATCAAAATTGATTAGGCCAATTTTATAATCATTTTCCCCGGTTGCATCCACATTGGCCCCGATCCCTACGAAACTAACCTCTGGTTCTGATTGACCAGGAGGATAGACATTGAAAACAAACGCTGGATTTTTCGGGTATTTAGATACAGATACAGGTTTTCCATCTTTAAGCTCGTACTCAGGGTAGTAAGAATCGAGAACCACTCGATAGCCACTATCCAGTTGATATTCTGACTTTGGCTCAGATAAATCTACAGTGAATTGACCATAAGAGCTATCTTCATTATTTTTATCGTGAATCTTGAAGGTCATCTCTTTAAACTCATTTAACTGATAGCTAGCTTGGTAGAGAGCAAACCCTCCGAACTTGAGTGGATGATTTACTTTGATCTGATCTTCTTTAATTTTCTCCAGCTCAGGGTCACCACCGACGACGACCGGATCAGTACGTTTATAAACAACGGCATTCGTTTGATATGTTTTTGGTACTAATCCTCCTTGGTTTTGAAGAGCTTCCTGGAATCTTTCATCATCTTCATCATATGTTTCTAGTATAAACTCTTTGTTCTTAATGTAGTATTGACCTTCTGTACCGTTAATTACTGCTGTTTCTCCTTCTCTTACCCAGACAAAGTCATCTACGTACAGAGCTGGAATGAACCTTAATAATGTACCTAGCAAAAAAATAATTAATCCGATATGGTTTACGTAAGGACCCCATCTGGCAAAACGGTTTTTCTCAGCCAGGATATGTCCATCTTGTTCTTTCACCTTATAACGGCTTTTTTTTAAGTTTTTTCTCACTTGATCAATATCTACGGAACTCGATTCTGTTTTACCAAAAACTCTTTGTTTTTTCAAAAATAAGTCATGGCGCTTAGGCTTCTGAGTTCTAAGCGTTTTATACAGCGGTACAAATCGATCGATACTAGCAATGACAATAGAGATTCCGATCATAGCTAGTAATAACATGTACCACCAGGAACTGAATAAATTATGGAACCCTAGTTGATAGTAAATTTGACCAGCTAACCCATATTGATCTTCATAATGGGTAGCAGCATCGACATTTGGTGGTATGTACATCTCTTGTGGAAAAATCGTGCCGACTGCTGAAGCAACCAGGGTAAGAACAATGAGCCACACACCGACTTTTACGGAAGAAAAGAAATTCCAGATTTTATCGACAAACGTGCGGTTATATGTTTGCGAACGCCTGGCACTCCCATCATAGCGCATGTTCAACAGCGTTTGACTGTCATTACCATCTATGTGCTGATTGCCTTGTATCGGTTTCCCGCAAGACTCACATAGTACCGTTCCCTCTGGATTCACGTGACCACATTCGCATGTAATGTTATTCATAGTAAAACCTCACAATTTCAAATAAACTCTATGCCTCAGGAGTAATTTGCTGAAGGTAGCCATCTAATTTTTCTAACGTAAGCGGTCCCACAACATGTTTCACAACTTTCCCCTCTGGACTGATGAAAAATGTAGATGGAATTGGACCAACATTATATCGATTCATAACTTGTCCGTTCTCATCTTGTAAAATAGGGAAGGAAATCCCATAACGATCCAGGAACTGTTCTACAACAAGGTTTGTAGAATCTAAGTTAATCGCGAGTATTTCTACACCCTTTTTCTTGTATTCGGAGTAAAGCTTTTCCATGTAAGGCATCTCTTTTTTACATGGTTCACAATAAGTGGCCCAAAAGTTTAGCATTACTCCTTTACCTTCTAAATCACTCAAGGCAATCGTTTCTCCATCTGATCCAAATTTCTCTAATTGAAAATCAGGAGCAGGTTCCCCTTCAGCTACAACTGCTTTATCGCTATTGAAATTAGAGACTAGCGCAAACACTACAAGCCCCGCCATCACAGCGAGTAAAATGGTTCTGAATACTAACCTTTTTTTCTTTTTTTGTACAGTCTTTTCCTTCATAGCACTCACTCCTATGACTATTATAACATCGATCGCCAAAGCTAAATTTGAATATTATTCAACATTTTTTTCAGCCATTTGACGCAGTTGTTTAAGTTCATGAGGTTTTAACGGACGATAATCCCCCGCATTTAAGCCTTGAAGAGTAAGTGATCCATAACGTTCACGCTTTAACTTATCTACAGGGTAGCCTAAGCCTTCAAACATTTTTCGTATTTGGCGATTCTTTCCCTCATGTAAAATCACCTGAATAATCGCACTGTTCTTCTTTCCGTCAGTTGAGAGCACTTTCGTATGAACAGCTTTAAATGTTTCACCTTCGACTGTGACTCCTTTTTTAAATCGTTTTAACTGTTCATCATCAGGAATTCCCTTAGTCTTCACAATATATACTTTATCCACCTCATGACTGGGATGCATCAATAAATTAGCAAACTCCCCGTCATTCGTTAACAACAGTATCCCCGACGTATCATAGTCAAGCCTTCCTATTGGAAAAATACGTTCTTCTACATCAGGTAAATAATCCGTGACGACTTTTCTACCTTTGTCGTCATTCACACTTGAAATCACACCTCTTGGTTTATAGAGTAAATAGTAGACTGGAACTTCTTTCGTAAGCGGTACTCCTTCCACCTCAACATCGTCGTTTGAGCTAACTTTTGTACCTAACTCTTTAACAACTTTCCCATTAACAGTTACTTTACCATCAGTAATCATTTTCTCGGCTTTTCTGCGTGAAGCCACACCAGCGTGGGCGATCACTTTCTGCAGACGTTCCATATTTGACATAGGACCGTCCTCCTTCATGTCTGAAATTTTCACGATAAACAACTTGAAAGCCACGCCATTCTTATGCAGCGCGGCTCGTCAACCCTTTATTATTATACATGCTTCAGCTACAAATAAACAAAAGAATCATCCTGTTTATCCAAACAGGATGATAACGATGACAATTGATGCTATTATACCAGCTAAATCAGCGAGAAGTCCAACCTTCAGAGCGTCTCCCATTCTTCTAATGCCTACCGCTCCAAAATAAACCGTTATGATATATAGAGTTGTGTCAGTACTCCCCTGCATAACTGAAGCCAACTGACCAACAAAGGAATCTGGCCCAAAGGTACGAATCAGCTCAGTTGTAACGCTTAATGCTGCTGTGCCAGAAATAGGTCTTATTAAAGCTAATGGCAAAATCTGTTCAGGAATAGCAAAAATGGAGGTCAATGGTTTAACGAGGCCAAGAGCAGCATCCATAGCACCTGAGGCTTGAAAAATAGCGATCGAAACCATCATTCCTAACAAAAAAGGAAGTAATGAGATAGCAATCTGAATGCCTTCTTTACTTCCTTCTACGAATACTTCGTATGCAGGTACTCGTTTGATCGTGGCTGTTACAAGGACAATTAGAATGACTCCTGGGATAAGCCATATACTCATAAAGTTTGTCCTGTCTTTCTACGACGGTAATAGAAAAAACGGTCAATGATCAGGGCTGCTAATGTCGATATCATCGTAGCAAGAATCGTTGCCCCTACAATACTAGTGGGATCAACCGAGCCATATTTCATGCGAATAGCAATAACAGTTGTAGGTATTAAAGTCAGAGAAGAAGTATTGATAGCTAAAAAAGTAATCATGGAGCGGCTGGCACGTTCGGAACCTGATAGCCGTTTCATCTCTTTCATTGCTTTAAGTCCCATCGGTGTGGCTGCATTCCCCAACCCGAACATATTTGCCGTCATATTGGATAAGATGTATCCAAGTGCTGGGTCATTTTCAGGAATATCAGGAAACAATCTTTTAACAATCGGTTTAAATAATTTAGCTAAACCAGATAATAAACCTGCCTCCTCAGCAATCTTCATTAAGCCTAACCAAAACACAAGCACTCCAGCTAGACTTAGCGTAATCATGACGCTTTCTTCAATAGTGGCAAAAATAGTTTCATTTACCTTATCCATAGTTCCGTTGAAGGCAGCATAAGCGATTCCGCTTACTGCAAGAAAAACCCAAATCAAGTTGACCATGGTACCACCCCCGTGAGACGTTTTAAGTAAACAGCCCACTCACCGACAAATGAATCATAGGGTCGTTCATTCCATACAGGAGTTTGAATCAATAATTGATCTGCAATTTGAAAATGGCGCACCCCTGCCAAATGAGGATCTACAGTTGATAAGGCAGGATAAAAAACGGAATCAATTTGCTCTTGTTCTTCAGAGGTCAATGGATAAAAGATATCCCGCGGCAGATAATATCTTTCCCCTCTAGACGTTGCGAAACCTTCTTCCTGTAACTGATATGTTTCATAATGATCAAATCCATACTCATACATGCTTTGATGATCCTGCCAGTCATCAGGAGCATTTAAAGTGACCGCCACCAGCTCCATCCCGTCTTTCTCTGCGCTTGTAACGAGAGTACGACCCGCTTTTTTCGTAAAACCAGTTTTCCCGCCAGTCGTAGGGTCATAAAGCCTAGTTAATAGCTTGTTCTTATTCTTCCAAGAGTAGGAGCGGTTGTCCGACTTGTACACTTCACTTCCTGTGACTTCGCGAAATGTCTCGTTTTTCATTGCATAAGCCATGAGCAAGGCCAGATCGTAGGCACTTGAGTAATGAGATTCTCCATCCAGTCCGTGCGGATTTTCGAAATGAGAATCGTTCATACCAAGCCACCTGGCTTTCTGATTCATCATATACGTGAAACCTTCTACACTGCCCCCAACATGTTCAGCGATGGCCACAGCTGAGTCATTTCCTGACCTCAACATTAATCCATAAACAAGATCAATAAGCGGAATTTTTTCACCTTCCGTTAAATAAATGGACGATCCCTCAGTTCTGATTGCCCGCTCACTAACCTTTACTTCTTCTGATAATTTACCAGATTCGATTGCGATGATAGCTGTCATTATTTTCGTAGTACTTGCGATTAATGAAGACTCATAGGCATTCTTTTCATAAAGAACTCGTCCAGATTTAGCATCTAAAAGAACGGCATGTTCAGCAGATACCGAAACAGATGTTTCTGCATCTGTTACCTGTGGAAATAGTATGGCAGAAGCTAGTAATGCAATGATGATCATACGAATATACTTTCGCAAGAGAGGTCTTCCTCCTAACCTATTCATTTGCTTAACATTATGCTTCAACTTGTCAGCTTATGAAGGTGTGGACAAGAAAAGTAATCTCAATTGAAAGTTCAAGATGCTTCCTTACATGCTCACAAATAAAAAACCTGCCGCTTCAAACTGGCAGGTTATATATCTGGTCCTTATTTTATTTCTTGACTGCTTGCATGCAATCATAACTTTCGTAACAATCTAGTTCCTCGCGGATATCCTGAAAGGCATAACTGAGAGCAGCAAATAGCAACACAATTGAGGTAGGTGGATCATACTGAAATATAACTGAACTATTTCCTGTATAAGAGGCACGACTGTCTTCATGCCATGTGTCACCTTTCGGGGAATAGAATTCACCTATACATTGATGATAAATTCCATACATGGTTCGTTCTGCGGCTGTTGTCGGAAAAGAACTCCTTTGCAACAATACAGCTACTTTGTCATTCGCCTCGTCGCACAACACATTCAGCCTTCTCAATGATTTTAATAATTGTTTACAGTAATCTTCATCGTAAGAGCCACGTTCATGCTCAAACTCATGTATCGAATGCGTATCTAAATAATCATCTACTCTGAATACAACTTCTCTCAAGAACTCATGGACTTTAATAGTCTGTTCCTTGATCATTTGCTGCCTCATGGTCGCCTCCTAGATTAGTCGATATAACAGCTTCTACAGAACGACAATAAAACTAAAGACGCAATTCAAAAGTTGGAGTTTCTTAACAATTGTATCATACCACATTTATAGTGAGCCGTCAGAATTTTCATGATTAAATTTTTCAAAAAATAAATCTGCTTCTTCCTCAAAATCATGTTGTTGTTCAATTTCCTGAAGAGGAGGCAGCTCTTCAATGGAAGATAATCCAAAATAGGTAAGGAATTCTCTTGTTGTTCCAAATAAAACAGGTCTGCCAATTGCCTCTTTTCTTCCTTTTTCCTCAATTAACCCTCTGTTGGATAGTGTTTGAACAGCTCGATCACTTTTAACTCCTCGTAAATCATCAATTTCAATACGTGTAATAGGCTGACGGTAGGCAATGATGGCCAGCGTTTCTAAGGCTGCCTGCGATAACCGCGTAGAAGTAGTCGTATCCAGCAGTTTCTTATAGTATGGAGCATGTTCTGGCTTTGTTGTTAAGTGGAAGGTCCCATTAGTATCCATTAATGTAATACCACGATCAGCCTGTTGATAGTCTCTCGTCAGCTGTTCTAGAATTGTCTTCAAAGATGTCTGAGACACTTCTAATAGCTCAGCCAATTTCTTCTCAGTAACACCGTCTTCGCCTGATGCAAAAAGAAGCCCCTCCATAATTGCTTTCTGTTCCTCCACGTTCATGATGTTTCCTCCATTTTATATACAATTAATTCGTCAAAATGATTTTGTTGAACACATCTTACTTCCTTGCTTTTCATTAGTTCAAGAATCGCAATAAAGGTGACTACCGTGTGTGGTTTAGAGCGCTCCACAAACAATTGCGAGAAGTGAAGGCCATGTCCTTTGTTAGATTGATCAATTTGCTGCAAGATGTCATCCATCCTCGTACGAATAGAAACCTCATCTCTCTTTATCGTTGTATCTGCAGGTTTGACATCTCTGGAGCGTTTTAGCAGGTGGCCCATTGCCGCAATCATATCATAGATAGAGGCTTCGCCTTCCATCAATTCTTGTTCTTCTCCAAACAGTGTTAAGTCCATTTGAGGTCTTGTATAAATTCGATTTGCTTCCAATTCCTTTTTCTTGAACTCTTCAGCAGCTTCCTTATATCGTTTATATTCAATTAGCCTATTAATTAAATCATCCCGAGGATCCTCCTCCTCCTCTACCACGTCGACTTCATTTCCTGGCAGGGAAGGAAGCAGCATCTGACTTTTTATAGCTAGTAGTGTAGCTGCCATCACTAAATACTCACTCGCCACATTTAATTCCAGTTCCTGCATGGCATGAACATAATTCATATACTGTTCTGTAATGGTTGACACCGGTATATCATAAATATCGATTTCATAGCGATTGATTAAATGAAGCAAAAGGTCAAGTGGTCCCTCGAAACCTTCTAATTTCACATGGTAGCTTTCTGTCATAACATTCGTCCTTTTTATTGGATCGTTCACACTTACATTTTCCTATCATTATGTTACCAGAAAATTCGACACCCGTTAATATGATTTTCAGGAAGCGGCTTCCTCTTGTCCTTTTTCCTGCAATGCTTGTAAAATGATTTAAAAGGGGAGATTACAATGTATCCAGAAGCGTACCTTGAATACTTAGCCCATTTTCATGGAACAAGGGATTATTTTGAATGTCACGAGGTTTTAGAAGACTATTGGAAGGAAAACGATCCAAAGAATAGAGACTCTGTGTGGGTTTGTCTCATTCAATTAGCTGTCTGTCAATATCATTTTAGAAGAGAAAATACTGCAGGAGCTTTAACATTAATAAAGAAAACGTTACATAGACTTGAAACCAATCGATATCAGTTAGTATCTCTCGGCATTGATGATAAATTGCTGGAAAAACAGCTCGTGGATCTAAAAAGAAGATTAAATGAAGAGAGAGATTACACAAGTCTTACTCTACCTATATTTGATTCTCACCTGATCGATGAAGTAAAACAACTTTGTACTGATTGGGGAGTATGCTTTGGAACACCTAGTGATTTAACAGATCCTGATTTAATTGATAAACACATAAGACGAAAGTCAACGTAAAAGAAGGAAGGGTATCTGGTCAGAGGCCCTTCCTTCTTTTACTTATACATTTGATGATGAACTCTCCATCTCACACTTCTCAAGAAAAGATTCTGTATACTCGTCAGAACAAACAAGATACTCTTTCTCGAAATGGTTACATACATGAGAGTACATCTTTTTGCCAATTCCCAGGTTACGGTGGGAAGGATTGACGGAAACGTGCTGAATGATTGCCTCATTCCCTTCAATCCGCACACCTATAGCGCCAAGGATATCTTCTTCCTTCCATAGGAATAGCTGCCAATTAGAATTGGTCTCGTATTCCCGAACGATTTCCTGAAGCTTTTTCACATCTTTGCTTTCAGGCATAAACGAAAGAAGGCCCATAGCAATCTTTTCAAATGATTTTTTATATCGAATGAACATATTAACCCCTCGATTATAAAAATTCTTTTTTCATATTTTCCAAGACTTTCTTCTGACCCTTTCCACCTACATGACAATAACAAACCAATAATAGAACCCCCATAACAGGCTGAGTAGAAGTAAAATTGTAAATAGGATCCAGTTTTTCTTTCGCATGAGGTTTCCTCCACTACTAGTGTTAAGACCTAGGAAATAGCATACATAATTTTATCGAAAGATTCAACCCGCTAACTGCTTTAACCCTTTTAAAAAGCGAAAACCGTCTGACTCACGTTCCTTAATTCGAAACGGAATCATATTAACGAGAGCTAAATAGAGATTAAACCAAAACAGTAATTGAATTATTTGGCCGTACTGAATCAAGTCACTTATAAATAATCCGGCTGCAAATATTATATTCAGAAGCGGTCCGCCTAAGCTGATCCCAGCTTGCTGCCATGGATTAAAAGCAACTTGTTTCTCATTAAACGAATAACCTCCAATAAAAAAAAGGAGGTTCAATTGAAGTGTCAGCTTACCGAATGTCTTTGAAAGAATCATACGGCCGCTGCCGGTTACAAGAGTCGAGCGATCAGCTCCAAACCACAAACCAAAAACAACATGACCAAATTCGTGAATGAACAGGCCCAGAGGGGATACGATCACCAGCAAACTCAGAAGTTCAAGCATGTGTACCCCTGCCACCTTGTTTGAATTTTCTTATCTTCCACTCTTACACTATGCATTACACGCCAAGAACGTACACGATCGACAATTTAAATTCCCTCGATCACTGGTCCCCTCTTACTCTGCGTCAAATACTCTTACTTCTTTCATAGTATCCCCATTCTCCATAGCTCTAGCAATTTCTAGACCTGATGTGATTTTTCCGAAAACAGTGTGTACTCCATTAAGGTGAGGCTGTGGCTCATGTACTAAAAAGAATTGACTGGACCCTGTATCTTTACCTGCATGCGCCATTGATAAGCTTCCCGCCTCATGTTTGTGAGGATTGCCCTCTGTCTCACATTTAATTGTCGTACCGCTTCCGCCTGCACCAGTACCTGTAGGATCACCGCCCTGGCTCACAAATCCCGGAATTACCCTGTGGAATGTTACACCATCATAAAAGCCCTCATTTGCTAGCTTTTCAAAATTGGCTACTGTATTAGGAGCTTCATTAGGAAAAAAGTTCATCTCAATCTTTTCTCCATTTTCCATTACAATGTATCCTTTTTTACTCATGCACTACATCTCCTTTAACTTTTATGTAAAAAATTTATCAGCTAATCAATCCTTATAATATCACTTACGGACCTTTTAGACAAAGAAATAAGGAAGGCTGCACTGCCTCCCCTTCTTTCAACCTTCTTATTGCTCATATTATTTCAATTCTTTCTGCTTTGTATAGGATAAGTCGAGCCTTGTGATTTCATCAAATTTCTCACGGCGTACGACTAATTGATGTGTTCCATTTTCGACGAATACAACAGCTGCTTTCCCAAAACGATTATAGTTATTCGCCATTGAATAACCGTATGCACCTGTGCTAAACACAGCCAATAAGTCGTTATGTTCTACTTCTGGAAGCTCCACATCCCATAATAGCATATCTCCTGATTCACAACATTTTCCAGCAATTGCATATTCTTTGAAATTCTGGTCGTTCATACGATTAGGAAGCACCGCTTCGTATTTCGCCTGGTAAAGAGCGGGCCTGATATTGTCTGTCATGCCTCCATCTACAGAGACATATGTGCGCACACCTGGTACTTCCTTGATCGAACCTACAGTATAAAGTGTAATACCAGCATCACCTACAATAGCTCGTCCAGGCTCGATCCAGATTTCGGGCAATGGATAATTTGAATCTGCTGACTGCTGTTTAACTTCATTAATTAGTGCGAGGGCATACTGATCCAATGATAGTGGATCGTCCTCTTCCGTATATCGAATACCAAAGCCACCGCCCAGATTTAGTACTTCTGCAATAAACTGATACTTGTTACGCCATTCCTTCATTGTCGTAAATAACTTTCTTGTGGCTAGTGTGAATCCACTTGCTTCAAATATTTGGGATCCAATATGGCAGTGAAGGCCTTTCACATGAACTCTTTCATTATCATGAAGCAGCGAAAAAGCTTTCTCTGCTTGACCGCTTGATAAATCAAAGCCGAATTTTGAATCTTCCTGTCCTGTTAAAATATAATCATGGGTATGTGCTTCGATCCCCGGTGTAACACGCAGAAGTACATTCATTGTTGTATTTTTTTGTTCTACAAGTTCAGAAAGCAATGCAATTTCGTAGAAGTTATCCACTACAATACAGCCAATTTCAGCTTCAACCGCCATTCGAAGTTCAGCCAAGCTTTTATTATTGCCGTGCATATGAATTTTCTCTACCGGAAATTCAGCCTGAAGGGCAGTATAAAGTTCGCCTTCTGAGACAACATCCAAACTTAAACCTTCTTCTTTCGCGACCTGAAGCATAGCAATGGAGGAAAATGCTTTGCTTGCATAAGCCACCTGTGCAGGTACTTTCTGTTGTTCAAAGGTCTGAACAAATGCCTTTGCATTGTTACGAATACGTTCTACATCATATACATACACAGGGGTTCCATAGGCCTGGGCTATTTCTTGTGCCGAAACTCCCCCGATTATTAATTGTCCACTACTACTGTTCGTCCGATTCATTACCTTTTCCGCCTTTCCTCCCTTAATAAAAAGAAAATGCTCCTTTTATTACGAAAAGGAACATTTCAAATTATTTTAAATTTATCACAACTTTAGAACACTGGCAATGAACTGGACCGGCATGTTGCTCTTTCGTTCACGGCACTTATCCTTTACGCCTGTTATTTTGAGGATGAACAATACTCGGACGTATTTTAGAAAGCGGTACAGACATACGAATCAATACTTGCATAAGCGCTTTTCCATTGAATGGCAGAAAAGGCCACAAATAAGGTGTGCTTAATGATTTTGTTCTAGCTAGCAATAGTACGTATGCCGTGGAACCTACAACAAATCCGGGTAATCCAAATATAGCCGTAAAAAGCACTAAACCAACACGTGCCATTTTATTAGCTACAGATAGTTCGTAACTTGGAGTCGAGTAAGAACCAATGGCAGCTAAGGCTATATACAAGATAACTTCAGGGACAAACATCCCGACGTCAATCGCTATTTGTCCAACTAAGACGGCAGCTATTAAACCCATAGCTGTTGATAAAGGTGTTGGTGTATGGATTGCCGCTATCCTTAGCATTTCTAAGCCTAAATCAGCAATTAATAACTGAATGATGATCGGAATCGTGGATTCTTCAGTCGGTCCAATAAATGATAAGCTTTCTGGCAGTAATTCTGGATTTACGACAAACAACATCCATAATGGCAATAAAAACACAGAAAAAAGTATTCCGATAAAACGGACCCATCTAACAAATGAACCTACCATTGGTGACTGACGATATTCTTCTGCATGCTGAACATGATGGAAATATGTGGTAGGTGTAATGATCATACTGGGTGAAGTATCCACCATAATTAAAACATGTCCTTCAAATAAGTGAGCAGAAGCCACATCAGGCCTTTCCGTGTAACGTACGAGCGGAAAAGGGTTATACCCCTGTCGCACTAAAAATTCCTCGACCGATTTATCTGCCATCGATAAACCGTCTGTATCTATATTCTTCATTTCTTCCTTAATCAGCTTTACGATACCCGGATCGACTATATCATTGATGTAGGCTATACATATATCGGTTTTTGAACGCTTCCCCACTTGTAACATCTCAAACCGTAAACGTTCATCTCTAATTCTTCTGCGGGTAAGTGCGGTATTTTCTACAATATTCTCAGTGTAACCATCTCTTGAACCCCTAATAACCTTTTCAGTATCCGGCTCCTTTGGGGTACGCCCAGGGTAGGAACGCACATCTATGATAAAGGCTTCTGATGCTCCTTCTACAAATATGACGATCAATCCGGATAGTATCCTGGTAATAGACGTATCAATCGACTGGGTAAGTTCAACCTGTTGATGAACTAATTCGTCATGGATAGATTGAAATGCCTCATCTTTACCTTGGTTTTCATCATCCAGCTCATTGAGCTGGCGTAATATCTGAATGATATACGACGTATCACATAACCCTGTAACATAATATAAATTAATTTCATGACCTAGAATAGTTATACTTCTAAAGCCTACATCAAAAGAGGTGTTTACACCGATCCGTTCATTCATCAGCTTTCTATTTTGCTCAAGCTTCATGACAATCGGTGTTTCTTGTTCAGTCGGGTTTGACATCGTCTCAACTCCTTGTTGCTTCTACTACCCCTTAGGTTTAAAAATAAGAGCTACTAAAAATCCAAATAAAATCGCAGTTGCAATTCCTGTTGACGTTAATTCAAAAATACCAATCGCTACACCAATAAAACCGTGATCATCCGCTTGATCCATTGCCCCGTGCAGCAATGAATGTCCAAAGCTCGTGATAGGAATAGTCGCTCCGGCACCTGCAAACCGAATCAAATTATCGTACAAATCAAAGGCATCCAGGACGGCACCCGCCACTACAAAGGAGGACATAACATGAGCAGGAGTTAATTTAGCAACATCAAATAACAGCTGGCCAATTACACATATTCCGCCTCCAACGACGAAAGCCCAAAAAAATTCCATCAGTTATCCTCCTTCGTAAGTACAACACCATGAGCGATACAGGGAATTGTTTCTTTTTGCTGAATCATCATCGGGTTCATTAAAGCACCCGTTGCAACAATAAGAATGCGCTTATACTTCCCTTGCTTTAAGTCATCTATTAATTTTGAATAGGTAACAACAGCGGAACAAGCACAGCCGCTTCCTCCGCTAAAAACTGGCTGATCACTATGGTAAACCATAAGTCCACAATCATTATGGACTTCATCTACATCATAACCGTCATTCTTCAGCATATCTCTCACAATAGGTGTTCCCACACTCGATAGATCCCCCGTCGCAATCACGTCATAGTCAGAAGGCATGCGTCCCATATCCTCTAAATGAGTTTTAATGGTGCTCCACGCCGCCGGTGCCATCGCTGACCCGAGGTCAAAAGGATCGTTTGTTCCATAATCCATAACTCGCCCGATAGTCGCTGCCTCTATCCGGATCGGGGATGGTTGAGTAGATACAAGAGCAGCACCGCTCCCAGTCACGGTAAAGGTAGCTGTTTTCGGTTTTTGTCCTCCATATTCAGTTGGGTACCTGTATTGCCTCTCCGCTGTAGCATTGTGTGAACTGACTGCTGCAATAGCCTGTTTAGCATAGCCAGATTCAATCAACGCTGCCGACAGCGCAAGAGTCTCCATTGAAGTTGAGCAAGCCCCAAACATCCCAAGTAAAGGAATTCCAAGTTGCCTTGCTACGTAGTTTCCTGTTACGTTTTGATTCAATAAATCGCCTGTTAACAAAAGGTCGATATCCGTTTGATCGATCCCCGCTTTTTGCAGACAATATCTTACAGATTCTGACATTAATTTTCGTTCTGCGAGTTCCCAGTTTGCCTCGCCACAATGCAAATCATCAAAGCTAAAATCAAATAAACTTTTTAGTGGACCTGCTCCTTCAAGCGGTCCGACGACAGTACCTGTCGATTGAATATAAACAGGTTTAGCGAATGTCCAAGTTTGTTTCCCTGCTTGTCCCACACGTCATTCCTCCTAAAATAGCAAATGCCAGAAATATCGAATAATCCCTAACACGTAAGCTGCCACAACCCCAAAAACAATCACAGAGCCAGCAAGCTTGAAAAGATTTGTTGCGATCCCCAGTACAATACCTTCACTCTTGTGTTCTAAAGCAGCCGATGTAATGGAATTCGCAAACCCAGTAATAGGTACAGCTGAACCCGCCCCGGCAAATTGTCCTAAACGATCGTATACCCCAAACCCTGTTGCAAGAGAGGCTAGGAGAATCATCGTAGCAACTGTTGGATTACTTGCATCCTTTTCACTAAAGCCGAACCAGGATATATACATTTCCGATAAAAGCTGTCCAAAAGTACAAATTAAGCCCCCCACAATAAAAGCTTTTAAGCAATTCATAAAATAAGGGGGCTTCGGTTGATAATCCTTACTTTGTTGCTTGTAATTTTTAGCGTCAAATGATTGCATGATTTAATCTCCTTTTAACGTACAAAAATCACCCATTGAAATAGAGAGCCCGCGATTTTACCTAAGGCAAATGCCATAAGCAGGGGGAACAAGTACACTTCCACTCCAATCCGTTTAAACAACAAGGGAAACACATTAATAACCTCTGTTAATGCCGCAGCCAGTAAACCAATAAATATTCCATGAAACAACCCCCAGATGATCAGTCCAATAATAGGAATGCTAATGGAAAGGTCACCAAAAGATAGGTAGATCCCGAAAAAGACACCAGTCAAGATTGCTCCTTCGTACCACCGAATTTTAGATATAGAACGACTAAGCTGCATTAAACGTGGTACTACACCTAAAACGGTCAGAAAGGCTACAAATCCTGTTCCTACAGCAAAACCGGACGCAAGTCCAATAACCGCTTCAATGATCCTCATCTTTCTCCACCTTATTCTCATTTATGGCTACGTAGTGATCCAAGTCTTCTTGATATTTAAATACTTCTACTTCCATAGGGTTAGGCTCCTCATTGAATTTCTTATGGAACCAATGATTAAAAAACAAAATCATGCCCAACCCTAATCCTATAGAATAAGGGACCTGAATCCACAGAGGGTGCTCTTTCTCTTCCCCTGTTAACATGAAATGCAGCTTTTGTTGAACATCCTCCATACTGACATCGTAATGAAAGTTCATAATCGTCATGGCAGCTCCTATAAACAGAAGTAACCAAATTGCGGCAATTAAGATTAGAGAAGGTTTCTTCGCCGGCTTCTTGTCTACATGAACCACGCATTGATTCGGTCCTAAGATTTCAAGTTCAATATGAGGAAATCGCTGGAGAATAAGTTCAATTAAAGGATGAATATCAATGATGACAATATTTTTATCCTTCTCCTTTATGCTATAAATGGCCATACTTTCAATGATTTGCTTATAACTGCTTGAACCGGCCACCTTTGCCACATCTTTGACACGAACTACATGATTGGTTGAGACACGAATTGACTGCCTCATTCGGATATATACAGGAGTAGCCATTTGTTGTACGCCTCCCCCGAAAGATTTCTTTTGTTAGTATGTGTGAAATAAAAAGAATCATACAAAAAAAGCTACGCACGAAAGCGTAACTTTTTTCTTTAACTTATAGACAAAAGTTATTTATTCATTCATGGTTTCTTTCATATGCTCAAGAATTTTCTTTTCCAATCTTGAGACTTGTACTTGGGATATACCCAATCTTTCAGCAACTTCGCTCTGAGTTTGATCTTTAAAATAACGCAAATAAATTATTAAGCGTTCCCGTTTTTCAAGTTTATTCATCATATCATGGAGTGTTAAATGCTCAAACCAGTGGGAATCTTCTTCAGCAATCTGATCCACAAGTGTGATCGGATCACCTTCACTTTCATAGACCGTTTCATAAATGGATTGAGGGGACCGGCCCGCTTCTTCTGCTTGAACAACATCCTCTGCCGTGAGATCGAGAGAATCCGCTATCTCATTTACCGTTGGAGATCTCCCTAATTCCTTCAACAGCTCTTCTTTTTTTCCACGCACTTTATGGTACGTTTCCTTTAAACTTCGACTGACTTTCACACTACCATCATCTCTAATAAACCGTTGAATTTCACCGATAATCATAGGAACGGCGTACGTTGAAAATTTCACCTCATAACTAAGGTCAAATTTATCGACTGATTTCAATAAGCCAATACAGCCAATCTGGTACAAATCATCAGGGTCATAACCTCGCCTTAAATATCGTTGCACAACCGACCATACAAGCCTGGTATTGCGCTCAACTAAATAATGCCTTGCCTCTTGGTCTCCGGATTGACTCTTTTTTATTAACTCCCTTACTTCTTTATCGGATAGACGTTCTTTAGTAATATCTGTTTTCATACTCATCGCCCTAATTAGCCAGTGCTCTTGTTGACGTGAGTTGTTTTACCATCCGGATGGTCGTGCCTTCCCCTTCATCTGATTTGATTTCGACTCTATCCATGAAATTCTCCATGATGGTAAATCCCATACCTGATCGTTCCCACTCGGGTTTCGAAGTAAAGAGGGGCTCTCGGGCTTGTTCGATATCTGTCATTCCAATCCCATTATCTTTAATGATGATTTCGATCTGTTCATCTTCCATCGCACACTCGAGAGTTACGGTTTGATCAGGTTTATCTTCATAACCATGAATAATCGCATTCGTAACAGCTTCTGATACAACTGTTTTTATGTCGGTGAGCTCATCCATAGTAGGGTTCATTTGACTAATAAAGGCAGCTACAGAAATTCGTGCGAGCGATTCGTTTTGGCTAACGCTTAAAAACTCGATTTTCATATGATTTTTCATGACGCCACCCCCAGCATCTGCAAAGCAAAGTCTTCATTGTCAACCAATTTAACGATTTTAAACATTCCGGAAAGATCAAATAACCTGCGCACTTCTGGAGAAATGGAACAGATCACCATTTCACTGCCTGCTGCCTGAATTTCTTTATATCGTCCAAGCATGACACCTAGACCAGAACTGTCCATAAACGATAATTTTTCTAAATTAACAATTACATTCCCTACATTATTCTGGGCAAGCTGTGCCTGCCATTCTTCACGAAGACTTGTCGCCTCGTGATGATCCAGTTCTCCAGCTAACCTGACGAGCAGCACATTCTCTATTACAGCAAAATCTACATGAAGACTCAAGTTCTCTTCCTCCTCTATCTTTTAGAGTCACTTAAGTCTTTCGTAGATTTCTTTGCTTTTTCCTTCTTCAAAACAATACTAGTGGCATATCGCTAAAACTTCTGAAAACTCGTCAAATTTCTGAAAGAGCGTTCGAACAACTCTAAAACATTTGCACGCGTAATCGGCTTTGTAGCCTCTAATCTGACTTTTGTTACTTCCTGTCCATTATTTGTAATTACAACCCATCCGAAGTGATCTCCTTTTTCGACTGGCAGATCTAGTGACTTACGAACCTTAAGTGTTGCTTTATAATTTCCTTTTGGTTGATTCTTTTTCTTTAGGACGACGACATCTTTTTCAGGTGCTAGAGGTAGGACTTTTGGTGTCCCTCTCGTAGTTTTCACTGAATGAAGAACATCATTATTCGCAAAAAGTTGAACCCCTTCATACTGACTAAACCCGTAATCGAGCATGCTCGTTACATCAGCATTACGTTTCTTCGGAGTTTCAGCTCCCATAACAACGGCAATCATATGAAGATCACCTTTCTTCGCAGAAGCTGTAAGGCAGTATTTTGCTTTATCTGTATAACCTGTTTTTAATCCGTCAACTCCAGGGTATGATTTAATCAGCTTGTTAGTATTCACGAGCCAAAATTCATTTTCCTGTCCTTTACGTAAATAATCCTCATAGGTGCTCGTATATTCTGTAATCTTCTCATGTAATAACAGTTCTCGTGCCATCACGGCCATGTCTCTTGCCGTACTATAATGTCCTTCTGCAGGAAGGCCTGTCGGATTTTCAAAGTGAGTATTTTTCAATCCCAAACTTTTTGCCTTTTTGTTCATCTGTTTGACAAAAGCTTTTTCACTGCCGGCAATTCGTTCAGCCATAGCAACACTTGCATCGTTCCCAGAGGCAATGGCAATGCCTTTGATAAGATCCTTGACAGTCATTTCTTCCCCAGCTTCAAGAAATATCTGGGATCCTCCCATCGATGCTGCGTTCTCACTGACTGTGACTTTTTCGTCTAATGAAATATTACCTTTCTCAAGCTCCTCCATGATCAGGAGAAGAGTCATAATTTTGGTCATACTGGCTGGGGGCAATTTTTTGTCTGCCTGCTTTTCGTATAACGTCATTCCACTGTTTTTCTCCATCAAAATAGCGGATGGTGCCGATTTAACCAGATCTTCAGCTGTTTCCTCTGCGTGTGCGTAGCTTGGTGTATACAACACTCCTAAAACAGTGATACATATTAGTAAGCTGAGCAATCGTTTCATATGTTTCCCACCTTCTTCTTTAAGTGTTCCTATATTTCCCTGTATGAACACTTCTATACGGTATATAGGACGTAAAAAAGAACCCTGCCGAGATGGCTAGGGTTCTTACCTATAACTTATTGTCGTTATTTGATAACTTTATGAATCAATTGAGGAGCTTCTACTTTTTTATCCGAGATCACATAAGCTTGTTTAACTTTTTTGATCGATGAATCAGGATTCTTATCATCACTATGAAGAACCACTAATGTTTCGCCTGCTTTTACTTGGTCACCGATTTTTTTCTTTAGTGTAATTCCGACACCGTGATTGATCAAATCATCTTTGGTAGACCGTCCAGCACCCAAATACATGGCTGCTACACCAATAGACTCTGCATCAATTTCAGCTATATATCCATTCTGTTCTGCGGTCACTTCAATGTGGTGTGAGGAACTAGGCAGTTTAGTTAAGTCATCCACCATAGACAGATCGCCATTTTGGGCTTGAATAAAGCCTCTAAAGGCCTCGAACGCCTTCCCATTTTCTAGATTTTCCTCTAGTGTTTCGTAAGCCTCTTCGTAACTTGAAAAGACTTCAGCGAGAACCGTCATATGAGAAGCCAATTCCAAAGATAGCTTTCTTAAATCTTCTACCTTTTCCCCTTGAAGGATTTCAGCCGCTTCTCTGATTTCGTTAGCATTCCCTACTTCAAATCCAAGCGGCTGGTTCATATCACTGATTACAGCAACTGTATTTCTGCCGAGATTGTTACCGATATTCACCATTTCACGAGCAAGTGACTCAGAATCTTCTAGCGTTTTCATAAAAGCGCCACTGCCAGTTTTAACATCAAGCACAATGCTATCTGCTCCGGAGGCTAATTTTTTACTCATGATCGAGCCAGCAATGAGCGGCAATGAATCAACCGTGCCTATAACATCCCTGAGCGCGTATAATTTCTTATCAGCAGGGGCAAGGTTCCCGGTTTGACCAGCTACAGCTAATTTATGTTCATTTACGTTGTTAATAAATTCTTCCTTTTCCATTTCAATCTTCAGACCCTTAATGGATTCCAGTTTATCAAGGGTACCTCCTGTATGACCAAGCCCACGACCCGACATTTTAGCTACAGGCACACCGACTGAGGCTACGAGGGGGCCGACAATAAAGGTAACTTTATCACCAACGCCCCCTGTAGAATGTTTATCCACCTTATGGCCATTTATCGCCGAGAGATCAATGGTTTCCCCAGAATCTACCATCGCTTGAGTTAAGGTGGCGGTCTCTTCCTGTGTCATTCCTTGAAAATAAATGGCCATAGTAAAAGCAGCCGCCTGATAGTCAGGAATATCCCCTTTCGTGTATCCCTCAATAAAGTAATCAATCTCCTGCTTGGTTAACTCTCCACCATCTCTTTTTTTTACAATGATGTCGTACATTCTCATATTGTCCACCCCTATTTTTATGCTGGTAATGTTTTTAGTAAATCTTTTACAAACCCGAGAAAGTCCTCTCTTACTTTGGCAGTTGTTTCAATAACTTCATCATGGGTTAGAGGCTGATCTAAGATCCCTGCAGCCATATTCGAGATACAGGAAATGCCCAGAACTCGAATGCCCATATGATTCGCTACAATAACTTCCGGAACGGTTGACATACCAACTGCATCTCCTCCAAGGGTGCGGATCATCCGAACTTCAGCTGCCGTTTCGTAAGCAGGACCTGTATTTCCTACGTAAACGCCTTTTTGAATGTTCAAATTTAGCCGTTCAGCACTTTGCTCAGCATGGTGAATTAATGCACGATCGTAAGCTTCAGACATGTCAGGAAAACGGGGGCCTAATTCTTCATCATTAACTCCCATTAACGGATTGTCTCCCATGTTGTTAATATGGTCAGTGATAACCATTAGGTTGCCAGCCTCAAATGATTGATTTACTCCACCCGCTGCGTTTGTAACAAACAATGTTTCCACTCCTAGTTCTTTCATGACGCGAACAGGAAATGTTACTTGCTTCATATCATATCCCTCATAATAGTGGAACCGCCCTTGCATAGCGATAACTTGACGGCCTTCAAGCTGGCCAATGACCAGCTGGCCTTTGTGGCCGGATACAGTTGATTCTGGAAAATGCGGGATCTCTTTATATGAAATCATGGTTGGATTTTCTATTTCATCGGCAAGCACGCCTAATCCTGACCCCAAAATAAGCCCTACTGTTGGTTCAACCTCTACCTTCTCCTGTATAAATGCTGCTGCTTCTTGACTTTCTTGTCTCATCATTGATTCTCCCCCTACTGAATATTTTTTAAGAAACTCTTTCCATGCTTCGGCATGTCAACTGAAAAGTTCTCTGCGACCGTTGCCCCGATATCAGCAAATGTCTGACGTTGTTCAAGCTCTTTCCCCTCATTTATACGATTGTGATAAACAAGCAATGGTACTAGTTCCCTTGTATGGTCTGTACCATGATGAATAGGATCATTGCCATGGTCAGCAGTAATAATTAATAAATCGTCATCATCAAGCTTATTGAGCACTTCTGGAAGACGGGCATCGTAGGCTTCAAGTGCCTCGCCATAACCTTTCGGATCGCGGCGATGGCCAAACTTAGCATCGAAATCCACTAGGTTCAAGAAGTTTAAACCAGTAAAGTTCTGGTCCATAGAGGCAACCAGCTGGTCCATGCCATCCATGTTATGTTTTGTGCGAATCGCTTCAGTGACACCTTCTCCATCATAAATATCAGATATTTTGCCTAAGGCAATGACATCATAATCAGCATCTTCTAACTCATTCATAACTGTTCTTCCGAAAGGCTTTAAAGCATAATCATGACGGTTTGACGTTCTTTCAAATTCCCCTGGTTTACCGATAAATGGCCGTGCGATCACCCGCCCTACCATATATTCATCAGCTTTAGTCAATTCACGTGCGTACTCACAAATTTCATAAAGTTCTTCCAACGGAACTACCTCTTCATGGGCAGCAATTTGCAGAACAGAATCAGCGGAAGTATAAACGATTAGATCGCCTGTATTTAAGTGGTGCTCCCCTAATTCTTTTATAATCTCAGTTCCTGAAGCTGGTTTGTTTCCAACAATCCCGCGTCCTGTTTTAGTCTTGATCTTATCGAGCAGTTCATCAGGAAAACCAGCTGGAAAAGTACGGAATGGCTGATCGATATACAGCCCCATGATCTCCCAATGTCCTGTCATCGTGTCCTTTCCGTTCGAGGCTTCTACCATAGTTGTATAATGTGCAGTTGGAGCGCTCACCTGGTTAATTCCTTGAACTGGTGCAATATTTCCAAGCCCCAGTCTCTCCATATTCGGCATGGTTAACCCATTCATATGTTCGGCAATGTGTCCGAGAGTATGGGCCCCTTTATCATTGAATTCGCCAGCATCTGGTGCCTCACCAATTCCAACTGAATCCATAACAATTAAAAATACTCTTTTAAATGATTTCATTATGTCATACCTCCTGAAATTTATTGTCTCAACTTCGCGCAAAACTATCTACCAAATAAAGATGTAGGATGTCAGACAACTAAAAACAAAAAAGATTACGCCCGTGGGTGAAACGAGCGATAAACATCGTTAAGCCTTGTTTTGGTAACATGTGTATAAACTTGAGTCGTTGAAATATCCGCATGTCCAAGCATTTCCTGAACAGCTCGTAAATCGGCGCCATTTTCAAGTAAATGAGTAGCAAACGAATGACGTAAAGTGTGCGGGGTTATTTCTTTATTGACTCCCGCTTCAACAGCAACCGCTTTCAATATTTTCCAAAATCCTTGTCTTGACAATGGTTTTCCATGATGATTGACAAACAACTCGTCAACCTTTTTGTGTTTAACCAATTTCCCTCGCGAACTATCCAAGTAACTTTCTACAGCTGCTTTAGCGAGTTCACCAAGTGGAATGATCCTCTCCTTAGACCCTTTTCCCATACAGCGAACGAACCCCATGGTTAAATGCAGATCGCTTACTTTTAATGTGATAAGCTCTGTGACACGCAATCCTGTGGCATAAAGCATTTCGAGCATTGCCTTATTTCTGGATGACAGCGGATCATGAGCTCTTATATTCAGAAGCTTCTCTACATCTTCTGAAGAAAGAATTTTAGGAAGTCTGCGCTCCTTCTTCGGTGTCTCTATATGTAAGCTGGGATCCTGATTAGACACTTTTTCCCGAACCAGAAACTGATGAAAGAGCCGAATCGAAGAAAGCAAACGTGCTAGTGTTGCAGACGAACGACCTTTGTCATTTAGTTCATACAAATATTTCATGATATGAGCACGAGAAACATAGTCCCAATCAGTTATATTTTCCTTCGTTTGTAAAAAAGTTTGGTATTGTTGTAAATCCCGTTGATAAGACTGTATCGTATTTGGAGATAATCCTCGTTCTACAGTTAAAAAGTGATAGAAATCCTCCAAAGCAAATTTCATGCTCCTACTCTCCTAATCGAAAGAAAATTGAAAGCCGATCTGTCCATTCTGATTCTAGTGGACTGGCAACCTTAACAGCTGTACCGTCAGGCGGATCATAACGGTGCTGCCGCTCATACTCCTGATGTATCATTCGTATGGCTGCATAAAAAACACAGGTACATACAGTAAATACAATAAGAACCTTTATTAAATCCTGAAAGCTTCGTTTGATCTTAGACATAGTTGTCCCCCTTATTGTACAACCTTTTATAACAGGGTATGCCTAAAATCAATGCAAATATACATAAGATTTCCATCTATACTTCAAACCTACATGATTTTTATTTATTTGTAAATAGAAAGGCACAGGAACGTCAATGAACCTTACGATTCCCCAAGCGATCGTCATACCTCGACCTAAATAGGTAAAACCGCTATAAAGATAGATTCATAGCGGCTTCATTGGATTCAATTTCATTCACTTAAGAAGAACTGTTTGCAGGTATAACAGTTTCCTGGCAGACACGACAAATCCCATGAAAAGTTAGACGATGGTCTTTAACTTGAAATTTCCATTGCCCTTCTATCAACTTCTCTACATCACCCAATAAATCCTCTTCAATTTCTTCTACAGATCCACATTCAATACAGACGAGATGATGATGAAAATGCTCAGCCCCTTCTTTACGAAGGTCGTAGCGTGATACTCCATCACCAAAGTTTATTTTATCCACAACCTTAAGCTCAGAAAGTAATTCTAGGGTACGATATACCGTAGCAAGACCAATCTCAGGCGCTTTCTCTTTTACGAGGAGGTAAACGTCTTCGGCACTTAAATGATCTTCTTCATTTTCCAGAAGCACTCTCACTGTGGCTTCTCGTTGTGGCGTCAGTTTATAACTTTGGGAATGTAATTGCTTCTTTATACGTTCAATGCGATGCTCCATCTCGTTCGTCCCTCCCTCGTAATTCCAATTTCATTATAAGCAGAGACAGAACGAGTGTCAAATTAAAATAATTATAAAGTGTTAATGATAATCATTCTAAATAACTATTTATTAGTTGTATATCCATTTTACCACTACTTCAAGAATGGGGTTCGCAATAAATACCTCTACAACCGAAGCTCCCATTAAGATTACTAAAAGCACGCCAAACATGGCACTGTAGCGAGCAAAAGCCTGGATAATCGGTTGATGAACCCGGCGAATAAACAGTTGTTTGCACAAGGTTAGTGAGAAAATCAGCGCCAGCGCCCCTGCGACTAAATAGACAGGAATAATCAATAAATTTTGCGGGGCAATGGAAGCCGAAGAGAGCAGCAACCCATACCAGCCCATTTGATTGACGAGAAATCCTACAGAGAATCCAACGACAAGGCCTTTGATAAACAAAAGAACTGTAATAATCGGCATGCCTACGATCGAAATCCCCAACAAAAAAAGTAACAGCATATATTTAATATGATAGAGGATACTGTCCCTTAAAAGTGTCGATTTGGACTGGCCTTCTGCCCCTATCATTTGTTCAAAGAATTGCTTTAAATAAAAAAACAAATCCTGTTTTTGAACGAAATTCATACTGTTGACAATCACAGCCCCAAAAATCATACCCATGATAAATAGAACGAAAATAAACACGAATATGCTCATATGATTATTAACATCTTTTCTTACCATTTTTGCGCCCTGTCGCATGGATTCTCATCCTTTCTCATAAACGATCTATGATTAATCTATGATGAAAGAATGGAAAATAGACCAGGTTTACGAGAGTTTTGGCTGTACTTTTCCGTACACCCCTCCTCCTCCTTCCGCAATAGTCAAATCACCTGCTCTCATGGCGAGAATGGAAGCTGCTACGTCCTTAGGTACAATCTCTATCATTTCTTCAAAGCTTGCTTCATGAATGATAGACATTTCTGTCCCAAAGGCATCCAATATTTTTTCATACGTCTTCTTCCCGACTCCCGGTAGATAGTCCAAAGGAACTTGATAGATATAGTCAGGGCGGGCCGGGAGAGCAGTATCGTTGGTACTCAATTCTTCAATTCGATCTGCTACACCTTTCACCATCTTTCTTGATCCACACGCTTCACAAGACCTGTCATCAGGAGAACCAGGATGGAAGCAAGCGGCACAAACTGTTCTGTGATATTTGCCCAATTTTGGATTCATGCCGAAGTTTTTTCTAATGCCTCTGTCATCTGACTGTCTAAGGGCTTTGCCAAATTCTAAAAAAGTAGGTTCTTTCACCTCGACAAGCTGATATTCTCTTGCCAGTCTGATCGCTGAATGAGCATCTGAATTTGTAACAAAGGGATACTCATGAAGTTCTTCAATTTGATCAGCCATGTCGGAATCAGAACTGAGTCCCAGTTCAATTCCATCTATAAGGTCAGGGTGAAATACTTCTTTTAGACTATTCTTTACTCCTTTGCCATACATACTCTTAAATGGGGTAAATACATGGGCTGGAATGAACCATCCTCCATGAGAATGAACATATTCTTGCAGTTCTCTTCCTGTTCCGTAGAATCGCTGTGAACTTAAGTTGATATTGGTCATCTTATAAGATATCCAATCCGTGAAGGCCTTCATTTTCTCAAGGGATGGAAAATAACAAAGCACGTGAATCGGCCCATTGCAGGCCGCATCATAAATTTCAATTTCAGAGCCGAGAATTAGCACTGTTTCTTCAAAACGAATCCCGCCATCTTTAAGTTCTTCAGCACCGCCTTCCTTTATCAGGTAAACAAGTTCCTCCTGCACAGCTGGAACATGAGCATCAATTACCCCCACAATATCAAGCCCTTTTCTCCTACTGGCTTCCTCAAGAATAGCTGTGATTGTCAATGACTTTGATCCGGTAATTTTCACAGGATTTCCATGCCAATCACATCCTACATGAACATGAAGATCGACGAAACATTCTTGTAAGTTCATATAGCTGTTCCTTTCAGTTTTAAATAGAGTAATGCATAAGCTGTCTTGGCATCGTGAATTCGCTGCTCATTGGCAAGCTGTTCCGCTTCTGCTAACGTCAACTCCCTCATTTCAACAAACTCATCATCATCTAAATCTGCCATTTCTTTTAGCGGCTTCAGTTGGTCTGTATAATAGAGGTGTACAAGCTCATCAGCAAACCCTGGGGACGTATAAAAGGAAGTGATTAATTCCAATTGATCTGTAGAGTAACCTGTTTCTTCCTCTAGTTCACGTAACGCGGTCACTTCCGGCTTTTCTCCGCTCTCAAGCTTTCCTGCTGGGATTTCGAAAATGCTCTTTTCAAGCGCTTTACGATATTGTTCTACAAATACAATTTTACCTTCTTCCGTTAAGGCTATAATGGCTACAGCCCCTGGATGTTTAATTAATTCCCGTTTGGATGTTTGTCCATCGGGTAAAGTAACACTATCAACTTGTAATTGTACGATCTTACCTTTATATATAATTTCTGTGTGAGTTGTTTTTTCTTCAAATTTATTCAAAATCTTGGTCATCCTCTCTTCTATCTTTATGTTAGTTTAACATAGAGGGAAATATACTCTGCAAAACTATATCATCTACATTAATTGAAAGGGAGATAATATGAATAAACGTCAACTAGGAACTTCCAATTTATATGTTTCGGAAATCAGCTTAGGCTGTATGTCACTTGGACAGGATAAACACCACGCTAAATCCATTATAGACAAGGCTTTAGATGCTGGGATTAACTACTTAGATACAGCCGACCTTTATGATTTCGGTATGAATGAAGAAATAATAGGTGAGGCCATTCAAGGCCGCAGAGAGGATCTACTGCTTGGCACAAAAGCAGGCAACCATTTCAAGCAAGGAGAAGAAGGATGGTCATGGGATCCGTCTAAGTCTCATATCAAAACGGCCGTCAAAGACAGCCTGCAGCGTTTGAAAACAGATTATATTGATCTATACCAGCTGCACGGAGGCACTATTGATGACCCAATTAATGAAACGATTGAAGCGTTTGAAGAGTTAAAACAAGAAGGGTTGATTCGTGAATACGGTATTTCTTCTATTCGACCGAATGTAATCCGGGAGTATGTGGAAAAATCAAATATAGTCAGCGTGATGATGCAATATAATGCATTAGACAGAAGGCCTGAAGAAGGGATTCTTGATCTCTTGAAAGATAATCAGATCAGTGTTTTAGCACGGGGGCCACTTGCAAAAGGTATGCTCTCCTCTGAAGGAAAAGAAGTAGCCCGAATGAAAGCTAAAGACGGATTTCTGGATTACAGTTATGATGAAGTACTCACCATTTCAGAGAAATGGCAACAGTTGGCGAATGACAAACGTTCAGCATCCGCTCTCGCCCTTGGTTACATTTTACACCACCCCGCTGTAGCTACAACTGTATTTGGTGCAAGTTCCATAGAACAGTTGAACGAGAACCTAAGTTACCTTGAGTCATTACCGCTTACGAAACACTTGTATGAAGACATACAGGCGTTGACAAAGCCCATTACTTACCAGAAGCATCGGTAAACCTTTCCAGGTTAACGAAAAAACGCCCACCTTATAAGGATGGGCGTTTATTTCTTAAACGATTTCCAATCAAGTTCACTTTCATTTAGCAGTTGTTCGAAACTTTTGTTTTCTTCTTTTCTTTTTCTTTCCTCCGCTCTCCGCAGCTGCTCTTGTTCCAGCTTTTCTTCTTCTACATGTTTGAGCTCAGACTTTTTGGCTCGAAGCTTATCAAGAACATCCTGATTAAGATGCTCACTAACTGAATCTTGCTGCTTTTTTTTATTACTCATAGCGGCACCTCATTTTTGATTGTACCAGTAGGGATAATTGGATTTAGAATGCCTTCCGGGCTGCTTAAACGAAAGAACCCCTTACTCGTGAAATCCAATTTCATATCAGCTTTAAAAAACGTAGCCTGCTGCCGGTCAATGATCACCTTAAAGTTTTCATTCTCAATTGTTTTATCGGTATCCTCATACATAGTATCCGTTAACCTGACCGTTGGCTGCCCATTTGCTCCGCAGCCTAATCCGTCTGTATCATAAAATAATCGCAGAAATGAATGTTTTCCCTCTTGTAACTGGTCAAGCTGTTGATTTGCGGCATTTGTTATGGTTAACTTCATCTTCTATTCCTCCCACTTGTCTTTATCGTAAGAAAAACGTCTTGGGTTTTGCAATGGATTTGCCTTTAATACCACTTTTTTTATGAACTGAAGGGAGTTCATACAATCACTATAAGGGGAGTCAGCCAAAGAAGAGCTGATTTATTTTTTACTAAATTGCCGTTTAAGAGCATGTTCGACCAGCCCTGGTGCTAATTGATAAGCTTTACTGCCTGAATCCATCCAGGCGGGCAAATTGATTTCTCTACGCGGAGTAAATAACTGTTTTACAACAGTAAGGCCTACCTTATTAGGATCCAGCATCATGTTCTCAACGGCTTTCTCATAACCTCCTGAAGGGTCAGCCGACTTAAAGAAATTAGTTCGTACAGGTCCGAGGTTTACTGAAGTCACATAAACACCGTCTTTTTCAACTTCCATCCGAAGTGCATTTGTAAATCCAATGACCGCATGCTTTGACGCTGAATAAACAGATGATTTGGGAGTAGCTATTTTACCTGCCTGAGAAGCAATATTTATAATGTGTCCTTGCTTTCGACTTAAAAACCTCGGTAAAAGCTGGTGGGTAGTTCTAATGAGTGACTTTACATTTACAGCGAGCATTCGATCAATATCCTGCCATTTCGCTTCAGAAACATAATCAAAAACAGCCATTCCAGCATTATTTATAAGGGCATCTATCGGTCCGTGCTCAAAACAAATCCTATCGATGACGTCTTTCCAGTCAGCATCATTCGATAAGTCCGCCTCATACCAATAGCATGGCACCTCAAACGCCTGTTGAACATGATGTGAAATAATTCGCAGGCGATCTACTGATCGTGCAGCAAGGATTGGAGTACCTCCTCTCCTTGCAACGTGGATAGCTAAATACATTCCGATTCCGCCAGAAGCTCCGGTTATTAGAATTTTTCTCCCTGCTAATTGTCTTTCCATACAATCACCTGTTTACATAATATATTTTTTGTCTATCTTCAATAGTCGTTTGAACGAGTTGCTGGTGTTCTAAATAATCTAGCTGGCCAATCGTTTCTGACATGGTCAATCCGAATTGACTTTCTATCTGTTTCGGAAACAGTTTTTCACAAACTTCATAGGCACATAAAGGCCTTGATTGAACCATTCCAAGCACTTTATAAGCACGTTCAACCTGTCTGCTTAAACGCCTATGGACAAGGTCCATAACCTGATCAAAAGTCTTACCGTGCCCTGGATAAACGGTATGAACATGATAATCGGCTATCTTTTCCATAGACTCCCTGTATTGTAATAAAGGTCTGGGGCGTTCTTCCCCTTCTATGTAAGAAGGCTCAAGCAATGGATTGGATGAAATATGTGCAAGTAAATGATCTCCTCCCAGTAAAGCACCATCCGTTTCTCTTACGAATGACAAATGTGATTGAGCATGACCGGGAGTTTCAATCACCTGCCAATCCTCATGTCCTGGCAATTGGTCTCCTTCGAGCAATTCTTGTGTCAAGATCCCTTTCGAACTTAGCTTCAAAGGCTTGCGTAACCCCTTCAGGAAACTGAAATACTGTGATGGAACACCGGATTCCACATACATTTTTTCAAAGAACTTTTCATACCTGATGAAGAATTGTTCCTCTCTCTCCAGCCACGGCCGAACTTTAGCATGAGCAGCCACGTTTTGAACTCGAGGTAGATACTCAATGAGCCCCATGTGATCAGGATGATGATGGGTCAGTATAACTTGTTCAATATCCTTTGGACTAAAGCCTAATTGCTTTAATTGTGTCTGTAAAGCCTGCCAGGCCTCATCCGTTTTCACTCCTGCATCCACAAGAGAGAGCAGGTCGCCTGCTATCAAATAAGTATGAACATCGCCGACTGCGTATGGCGTCGGCAATGTAAGTTTGTGTATTGTATCTTTCAGGGTTTTCATAAATCATCCTCCACATAATGAATCACTATTCATTTACTCTTTAATTGTAGCATGATTTAAAAGTACATTCACCAGAATGCACTTCTCATACATTTCTGTGGATTCTAAGACCGAAAAAAGTAGTGAATGGTTTCCGTTACTATTTGGGGAAGTTGCTCAAAACTATAAGGAAGTTGTAATCGTTCTGTCCATTGATGTGCATCCTTGCCCAATGGACCAATGTTAATAATAGGCATCGTCAACGATTCCATGACGTTCGCTGGCAGGTTAAATCCCTTCCCTTGGATCGGCATCTGTCTCAGCAGTTCTTCTAAAGGAGATTGCCGGGAAGCCGGTCCGATGAAACTTAAGTCAGACAAGCCGGGAAAATACTCCTGCTCAGACACAACTACACCAAACTCTTTTTCAGCAAATGAGATCGCCTGTTTAGCAGCCCTTTGAATAAACGGATCCTCACTGGAGGAGACTGCCGGATAAAAAGGCGGACTGTAAAACAGGACAATCATGGGAGTAATGTCTTTACACAAAGAGGCTAATTGCTGGACAAGTAACGTAGAAAAGTCACGATCCCCTTTATCACGCTGTTTGATCAATAAATTTTGCCGCCGCTCCACCTCAGATTTTCCATGACGCTGAACAGCCTCGTTATACAATTGATCGTAAGTGAAAATATGAATCGACGGATCAAACGAGGACGTCTGTGACGTCTGCAAGTAATAAGAGGCCTGTCTAGCATAATGTGAAATAATATTTTTCTTAGCCCTTTCCGCAGCCTGAAGCAATTTATCATTCAGCTCGCTGATGGTTTGCTTCATATAAAGAACGTTATACATCGTCACAGCAGCTTGAGGGGTCTGAACAGAATATTCTTCTTTGAGATCCCGTTGCATTAAACTGATAGGAGGCGGCGTCCTCTCCCCATTCACTTCCTCTATAAACATCTCGTTTAATTCTAATTCTTTTGCCAAATAACTAATCATCAGATTAGCATTCAGACCTCCGAATGGCTCTCCGGCATGAGTTTCTTTTCCATAACATAAAAAACCAGGAAGCACTTTCCCTATAGAGCCAGTGTAAAGGTAATACGATGGATCACCCGGATATTTACTAAACATAGGTTCACCGTTAATAGTTGCCTTATATTCCAAACCCTCTTCCTGTTTGATTTTTTCGAGTACAGGAAGAGCTGTCAGCATGCCTTTCGAATTCACTTCTTCATCCGGAACAGCTAAAAGCAGCAGATTTCCCTCAAATTCACCATTCATCGCCTTTTCAAGTAATGATAAATGAACGACAAGCCCCGCCTTCATATCCATTGTGCCTCGACCAAATAACCAATCACCAGTTTCTAAATCATAAGCAGCATCTTCAGGAAGCTCATCGAGATCTTTCCGAAATTCCTGAGTCAGTTCCTTCGGGTAAAAAGCCAGGTTTTCCCATGAACCATAATCCTGAACAGATACTACATCAGCATGAGAGAGAAGGACAATCGTTTCTTTGGCATCCCCACTTTTCACTAATGCTGTTAGAAGCTGACGTCCATCATCTAACGGATGAAGGGTAAGATGCGATGGGTTGTTTTTATAATAATCATGATCTTCTAAAATATAATATAAGTATTCAAAGATTGCGATTTCGGCTTTAGTCCCTGTAACACTCGGGTACTCCACTAGAGAACAAAGAAGATCGGTTAATTGCTGCTTCGTCTGCCATTTGTTCATATGCTCATACTCCTTTTTTTATTGACTTTTCTTAAAGAATAAACCACAATCAAAACGTAACTACTAGAAGAGGTGACTGTCTATGACCAGAACCATGATTTATGCTCATAGAGGCGCAAGTAAGCTAGCTCCAGAAAATACAATGCCTGCCTATGAAATAGCTAGTGAATCTGGAGCCGATGGACTTGAGATTGATGTTCAGCTGACAAAAGATAACATTCCAGTATTGATTCATGATGAAAATGTACGCCGTACTACCAATGGTACAGGCTTCGTGCAGGATTATACATACGATGAAATAAAGAGATTAGATGCCGGAAGCTGGTTCTCTTCTAAATTTTCTGATTGTTCCATTGTAACACTTGATTACTTTTTGCGCTGGTTTAAGAACCAGTCTATGAAGTTGAATGTTGAGTTAAAAACGAACGTAATTGAATATAAGGACATTGAACAAATGGTCTATGATCGTTTAAGCTTTCATCGGATGCTGGAACACACTGTGATTTCAAGCTTCAATTTATCAAGTGTAGAAAAAGTCACAGCAATTGATCCAAATGTACAAACAGCTTTTCTAACCTCAACTAAAAGACGGCACCTCCCAAAATTTGCCCACACCCACGGAGCTTCCTCCCTGCATGTAAAATACCGTATGCTTGATAAGAATCTTGTGAAACAATGTCATCATCATCGTATGCCCTTACGAGTATACACAGTAAATCGTCCAAGCTGGATGACAAAATGCTTCAAACTCGGTTGTGAAGGTATTTTTACTGATGTCCCGCACGAAGCTGTGGAATATCGAAAGTTATTTGAGTCGAAAAAGTAGTTTTATCCTGTCAAACTCGGAACGAATAGAATATAAACCTGCACAACACCGATAAATGGAAGGGCCTGTTTATCGGTGTTGTTATTTATTTCAATTCTAAATTCGATTAAGGTTCCTCCAATCCTTAATTCAAATTATTAGCGCACCCGCACTTCTTTTGGTATTTTGTTAATATGGTTTGTTAAAAGTTTCCGATTTCACTTCTGGCGCTGACCAGTTGGAGAGTGAAACAAAAAACGAGAGATTCCGGTTCACTTGTCCTTTTCCTACATAAAAAATTCACGTGTATCCATTAAAATCAGATGGTATGATGAGAAGGAAAGGAGGTCTTTTATATGGAGTTGTTTTTTCTTGGAACAGGTTCAGGCGTTCCTTCAAAAAAGCGAAATGTGTCGTCATTAGTGTTAAGAATGCTAGAAGAGCGTGGAACGATATGGGTCTTTGATTGCGGGGAAGCAACCCAACATCAAATTTTACATACAACAATTCGTCCACGTCGAATTGAAACGATATTTATCACACATTTACATGGCGATCACTTATATGGACTTCCGGGGTTGTTAAGCAGCCGTTCATTTCAAGGTGGAGAAACACCCGTTACCGTTTACGGTCCTAAAGGGCTGAAGGAATATATAGATATCAGTTTAAAGGTCAGCGGTACCCGCTTACGTTACTCTTTGCAGGTAGTCGAAGTTTCCGAAGGGATCCTTTTTGAAGATGAAAAATTTATCGTCCATGCAATAAAGCTTAACCATGGATTAGAAAGCTATGGCTATCTTATTAAAGAGAAAGATAAGCCCGGCGAACTGCTGCCTGATAAGCTTAAAAAACTTGGTATCCAGCCAGGTCCGGTATACCAGCAGATTAAGGAAAATAAGGTTACAACTTTAGAAAATGGACAAATCATTAAACGTGAAGACGTAATTGGTCCTCCTAAACGAGGAAGGAAAATTGCGATCTTAGGTGATACCAGATACGTACCTGAGTTAAGTAAACAATTGCACGGTGTTGATACACTTGTCCATGAGGCCACCTTTGCAAGCGAAGAAGAAACAATGGCCTATGATTATTTTCATTCCACTGTCAGTCAAGCCGCAACACTGGCCAAGAAAGCTGGTGTTGGAGAACTGATCTTAAATCATATATCCTCTAGATACCACGGGACAGCTATCAAACAACTCGAGCAGGAGGCAAGGGCCATTTTTCCAAGGACAACCATTGCCTCTGACCTGTATCAGCACTCAATTGAGCGGACTGATTAAGAGACCCTCAATAGATAAACTCAGGGTGGCAGCCTGAGTTATGGCAGAGTAACCAGGGAAGATATGAACGAGCTGGCATACAGGCGAGCTGGGAACGAGTTCTTTGCGGGTAACGAGATATTAGACCCTACTCTTCCTTTGATGCCATTTGATACAATACAAGCAGTAAGCAACGTATCCAGACCACTGAATTGAAATCGATTATCTAGTCCTTCAATATTGATAATTAATCAAGAGATTGTTAGAGTAACTAATTAAAATGCGACGAACCTGAGAGTGGAATTTCTTAGGGGTCGTGTTTTTTGTTTGAATGCAGATCATAATGGTCTTCGATTTCGGGAGGAGGTAAGCTTCATGCAAGACACTATACGCAGGATGATATTTTACTTTTCAGGAATTATCATATTAACATTCGGTATCGCGTTAACGATCCAATCGAAGTTGGGCACTTCTCCTTTTGATGCCCTTCTCGTTGGATTGTTTCGAACGTTCGGACTGACCGTGGGCAGCTGGGAAATCGTTGTTGGTCTCACCATGATCTTGTGCAATGCGCTGGCAGAAAAGCGCCGTCCGGAATATTTGGCTTTGCTCACATCTTTAATTACAGGTGTATCGATAGATGGATGGCTGTTTGCCATAGATGAATGGGCGGTACCCGAAACACTGTTAACTCAGTCTATTTGCTTAGGTATTGGTATCGTTTTCAGCGCACTAGGAATAGCGGTCAATTTACAAGCTGATTTCGCACCTAACCCATTTGATCGTTCTATGCTAGTAGTCAGAAATTTAACTGGCTGGAATGTTTCTGTATCGCGGGCAGTTATCAGTATAGTTCTCGTCTTGCTTGCCGCCATGTTTAACGGAGCTATCGGAGTAGGTACAATCATCATTACCTTTATAAGTGGTGTGCTTATCCATCTGTTTACTCCTTATGTTGCGCGGGCAAATCAATTTTTTGCAAATCGTCATGGATATACGAAGAGGCTGGGACATAACAAAATATTTTAAGTGAAAAGACGAACGACATGCAGTTGGAGCGAAGTATATTTTCGTAGCGGTTTAAATGCACCAATCATAATTTCTACTTAGTTCGGATTTTCATCTGATAAAAACACTTTTGTCCCAGCCTCTTCTTTAGTCTTGCTGTTTTTTCAGAGCTTCCTGAAGTGACACATTTTTTAATTTTCGTTTAGAAAAATAGAGCGACAGCCAATAGGTACCCATCATGATAACAAACCCGAGAATAGTCATGCCCCAGTTCAAATCAACTGGCATTAAAAAGCCTGTTTGTTCAACAAGAGAGTCCATCATCCCTCTAATCGCCATTATCCCAATAGGAATAGCAACGAAATAGAAAATGACCACAAGTGGTGTGTACACATTTAAAACGAGTTTCGCTATCTCATCGTCGAAATAGCCGAGCACTTTAAATAATGAAATCGAAGGAGTGTTCTCCTCTACGATAAGATTCGTCAATAAAGTTAAGACAATAACACCGATTAGAACAGCGAAAAACGCCATTATAAAAATGGAGTAACGTGTAGGTTTGGACATCGTTTCAAAACTATCAGTCACCTTTTGTTTGTTCTCAATTTTATAAATGTGGCGAGTATTAACAGGCTTTTCATTTTGCCAGACAGCAGAGTAGGAGTCTTCAGGATATCCTAAAAATTCGGCCATTGCGGCTCTTGATAAGTAGACATTAGTGCCAATATAAATATCGGTTATCCCTGCAATGCTCACTTGAAGTTCCTGGTCATTTAATGGATTCGTTAATGTAATGCTGTCACCTGTCGAGACATCTAGAACAGATGCTGCAGGCTCACTAATGATAACTCCTTCTGAGAGCTGTTTGTTCAACTTCTCCTCACCATTGAATAATTGAACATGTGTGGTTTGTTCTTCCATTCCAAATCCAGTCAGATTAACCTCTTCTCCCTCCACAGAAAGTTCGGACACTAGAAATGGACTTTGATTGCCACTTACCTCTCCTGTACGAATGGATTGATAATAGACTGCATAGTCATAGGTCAATATCTTTTTATATGTTGTATCAACCAAATCATCCATGGCCTGGGCCATAGTAAAACCAAATAAAAGCAAAATCGTTGAAAACATTACTCCAAGAAACATGTAAAACACTCTTGCTTTCCTTCTAAACAGAAGTCTTAGACGAAATTTATTCACAAACCTCAGACGCTTAAAAAATGGAAGCTGTTCAAACAAGGATTTTTTACCACTGGCAACTCCCTTTGAATCTAATAATGAAAGAGGCGAAACTTGCAAACTTCTGTTAACCACTGCAAAAGTAACTAGTAATAATAACAGAACAGGGATGACAAACCCGATAACTAGAACCATTGAATTCCAGTCAAATAAGGTGATCGCCGGTAAATTAAAATACGTTCCATAAAGGTCAGTAATAGGGATAGAAAGTACTCCGCCTGCCAACAGGCCAAGAGTTGAGCCTGTAAAACTGACGAACAATGCGTAACCTATATAATGAAGACTGAGTACTTTTCTTCTATACCCTAAGGCCATCAAAGTCCCAATTTCTTTGCGTTGCATATCCATAAGACGTTTCATTAATATAAGAATCATAATAATTGACAATCCAAGAATAAATAAAGGAAGTGCGGTAACTGTCGCACGCGCTGCCTCAATTTCAGACTCTACAAATTGAATGCGAGCATTTTCACCGCTGGGAACAAATTGCAAAAGCGATACATCATTAGTTATGGCAGAACGAAAGTTTTCTGGAACCTTACCATCCTCAGTTAGTCCTAAAACCTCTGTTCGCAATGCTTCAGAAAAGTGCTGTAAGGCATTCTCAGCCGTGACCCCAACACCAAATTGCTTACGATTACTTAGGATATCTGTTTGTTGTTTTATCATATAAATGTAATCAGGTAAAAAAACGTATCCAGTAACTGTCGCTTCTTTAGAGCCTATTTTAATTTGATCGCCGATTTCAATTCCATGTGTGGAAGCATATCCATCTGCGATCGCAATTTCTCCAGGTTGATCAGGACGTTCCCCTTTAGAATAATAAGGAATGTTAATCTGATCTGTCGATTCAAATAGTCTCAACGTCGATTCTGCTACTTTAAAATCATGGTACTGTCTTGTTTCCAAGGCAACGTCAAATTCTTCTTCCCATTTATCGATCAGATCATATGATAATGACTCACCAGGAACAAAATGAAAGCTCTCCTGGTTATGTTCAGAAGAAAACTGCTTATTTCTATTTTCTAATGTCGAAATCGCCATCGACAACGAAACATAAAGCATAACAGATAAAAACAATAACAGGATCGCACCACTATACTGCCATTTCCGCTGCTTAAGATTGCGTGGAATCGATTTTCGTAAAATCATGCCCATGTCACCTTCTCCGGATCAATCGGGCTGTCATTTTCTACCTTCTCTACGATTTCACCGCTCTTCATTTTGATTGTAATATCAGCCATGTCCCCTATCCCTTGGTTATGAGTAATAATTAATACAGACGTCCCGAACTGTTCATTGGCTCTTTTAAGTAATTTTAGAATCATCTTACCTGTCTCTTCATCCAATGCTCCTGTTGGTTCATCACATAACAAGAAGTCAGGGTTTTTAATTAACGCTCGGGCAATGGCTACTCGCTGTTGTTCCCCTCCGCTGAGCTGATAAGGAAACTTATCTTTTTTATCCCACATTCCCACCTCTTCCAGCATTTCTTTAAGCCCAAGCGGATGCTCACTTAACTCTCTCCCCACTTCTACATTTTCTTCAACGGTCAATGTTGGGATTAAATTATATTGTTGAAAAATAAACCCTGCATACTTTCTGCGAAATTCAGTTAACTGTTTATTCGTTAAAGTTTCAAGCTGCCGTCCATCTATTTCAACTTCACCAGATTGATGCCGATCAATTCCCCCTATTACGTTCAGTAAAGTCGATTTCCCAGAACCAGAAGGCCCCATTATTGTAACAACCTTATGGTCAGGAATTGTAAAATTAGCGTCCCGGAGAGCTGATATGGTTACTTCTCCACTCTTATACGTTTTATCCACTCCTTGTACTCGGATCCCCATTCCACTCACTCCTTTAAATTATGAAACATTTATTATTAAATATTTCATTTCTATGTTTATCTTACATGACAAATGCGTCCACTACAAATATTTTTTGAAATAATTCATGTATTATATTTCATTTCTGATCTATTGAATCTTACTAAGCTCGTATAACAAATATAATCTTTTCCTTCCAACTAGAATATTTTAAAAAATTCATAAGAAGTAAAGCTTTTACACAAAATAACGAGGAACGAATAATAACGGTAAAGGGTGTATATCATGAAAGTTGCAGAATTACTTGTAAAGTGTCTCGAAAATGAAGGTGTAGAATATATTTTCGGGGTCCCTGGAGAAGAAAATATCGATCTTATGGACGCCCTTCTTGGATCAAAGATCGAGTTTATTGTTACTCGCCATGAAACAAGTGCTGCCTTTATGGCAGGGACATACGGAAAGTTAACAGGAAAACCGGGCGTCTGTCTCGCCACGCTTGGTCCTGGTGCGACGAACTTATTAACCGGTGTGGCCAATGCAAATATGGATCATTGTCCATTGATTGCGATAACCGGGCAAGCTGGCATGAATCGTCAGCATAAGATTTCCCATCAATATTACGACCTTGTCGATATTTATGAGCCTGTCACGAAGTGGAATGCACAAATTAAGACGGCAGAAATTGTCCCTGAAGTTGTGAGAAAAGCCTACCAAGTGGCGGGCCAAGAAAAGCCTGGTGCCACACATATTGATCTGCCTGAGGATATTGCAGGAATGGAAGTAGATGCAGAACCACTTCTCATTACAGGTCATGCAATTCCTCAATCAGACGAAAAAGTGATCCAGGTAGCAGCTGCTCTCATTAACGAAGCCAAATATCCACTTATTCTTGCTGGTGACGGTATTACACGAGCCCAAGCTACGGATCTGTTCCGCAAATTTGTGAAAGAAACTCAAATTCCTGTCGTACACTCCTTCATGGGAAAAGGCTCTCTTTCATGGAAAGAAAATTTAAGCTTGATGACCGCAGGGATAAGCGGCAAGGACTATATTACATGTGGGTTTGATCGCTCAGATTTAATTATTTGTATCGGATTTGACATGGCTGAGACGCCGCCAAGAAATTGGAATCCCGATGGAGCTACAAAGATCTTACACATTGATACAGAAGAAGCTGAAATTGATTCCTGTTACCCAGTAGCCTTAAATGTCGTTGGAAATATTAAGGAAAACATTGAAGAACTATCAAAAGTTGTGTCCCACAAAGAAAGGGATCTTGATTGGGTTTCCACCATAAGAACTCAAATCTTAGATGAGTTTGAACATTATAAGCAGGATGATGGTTTTCCCATCAAACCACAAAAAATTATTGCTGACCTCCGTGATGTGTTAGGTGATCAAGACATAGCAATTTCGGATGTAGGAGCACATAAGATGTGGATGGCACGAATGTATCACACAGCTGAACCAAACACTTGTCTCATATCGAATGGCCTAGCCTCCATGGGAGTAGCCGTTCCAGGGGCAATTGGTGCAAAGATGGCTCTGCCTGATAGAAATGTTGTCGCAGTCTGTGGAGACGGTGCCTTTCAAATGACCGGGGCAGAATTAGAGACAGCCGTCCGGCTTAAACTCCCTATCGTCATTTTGTTGTGGAGAGATGACGGCTATGGACTGATTGAATGGCATCAAATGAAGAAGTTCGAGCGCGCATCCCATATTAGCTTCGGCAATCCTGATTTTGTCCAGCTTGCAAAATCGTACGGATTTGAAGCAATGAAGATTGAGAAAACTAAGGAATTGAAACTAACACTGGAACAAGCCATAGCAATGAACAAGCCTGTATTGATTGATTGTCCGGTTGATTATGGTGAAAACATGAAACTGACTAAGAAACTGAAAAACATTAAATGCTAAAGAGGTGATCATATGAAAATTGGTTCCATTATAAACGGCCAAGAATACAAAGAAGAGCATCGTGAAACATTATCTGTCTTCAATCCTTATAATCAAGAAAAAGTAGCTGAAATTGCTCTAGCAGGCGTCGAAGATGTGAATAAAGCAATCGATCAAGGCTTTGAAACCTTTCATAGCACAATGAAGACCATGCCTGCCTACCAAAGGTCGAATATATTACTCACAACCGCAAACCTGCTTGAAGACAGAAAGGAATCCTTTGCCGAAACCATAGCTAAAGAAGCGGGGAAGCCGCTGAAATACAGTCGTGGTGAAGTAGATCGTGCTGTACAAGTGCTTCGTTTTGCTTCAGAAAATGCGAAACACATTTATAGTGAAGTTATTCCTATGGATGCAGCTGTTGGAGGGGAAAACCGCTTAGGATTTACTAAACGGACTCCCCTCGGAGTTGTCTCGGCGATCACTCCGTTTAACTTCCCGCTTAATCTATCCCTTCACAAACTGGCACCTGCTATAGCTGCCGGCAACGTAGTGATATTTAAGCCAGCTGAAAAAACGCCTGTTTCAGCTTATATGCTTGTGCAACTGTTCCATGAGGCCGGTCTTCCAACAGGGGCGTTGAACCTTATTATGGGCAAAGGTGAAGTCGTCGGCGACGCGCTTGTACAACATGACAAAGTTCAGAAAGTTACCTTTACCGGGAGCCTGCCTGTAGGGAAGAATATACGAAAAAAGGCAGGGTTTAAGAAAGTTACCTTAGAACTAGGCTCCAATTCTCCAAATATTCTATTTGATGATGCAGATATGAAGCAAGCAGTTGAAGACCTGGTAAAAGGGGCGTTTGCTTTTTCCGGTCAAGTTTGTATATCAGCTCAGCGAATCTATGTTCACCATTCCCTTTATGATTCGTTCCTAAAGGAATATGTTAAGCAAACTGAAGCACTGACGGTAGGCGATCCGCTTAATGAAAATACTGATTTTGGACCTATGATCAATAAGGAAGCAGCAGAAAGAGCCAAAACATGGATCGATGATGCTGTATCGAATGGAGCAAGAATTGCCACTGGCGGGGAACTGAATGAAACGATGTTGGCACCTACTATCATGACTGACGTAAAAAGCGATATGAAAATTATTGCTGATGAGGTTTTTGCCCCCATAGTTTCAGTCATTCCATTTGAAATAGAAGAAGAAGTCGTTAAGCATTCAAATGATTCCGTTTACGGCTTGCAAGCGGGCGTGTTTACAAAGGATATCAACCGTGCTCTCCGCGTTGCGGATAAACTGGAGATGGGCGGTGTGTGGATTAATGAAATTTCAACGTATCGCCAGGACAATCACCCATACGGAGGCGTGAAACAAAGTGGTATCGGACGTGAAGGCGTCAAATATGCTATAGAGGATATGACAGAACTAAAATTCATTGGCATTAACTTGAATGAAAAAAGACTATGACAACAACGTCATAGTCTTTTTCGTTACTCATTTCATGTCATTATGGTTGGCTTCCATGTCAGAGTCTTTAATCCATCCCCGTGCCTCCATCGCCTTGACGAGGTGATTAATCCCCACCATATAAGCCGCATCCCTCATACGGCATTTTTTATCATTTTTCATTTCCAGTACTTTCTCAAAACCAAACAGCATATGTTCCTCCAGCTTTTGGTTCACTTCTTTCTCTTTCCAATAATAGTTCATCGTATTTTGAACCCATTCAAAATACGATACTGTAACTCCACCTGCATTACAAAGGATATCAGGAATCACGAATACTCCTTTTTCTTCAAGAATCTTATCTCCATCAGGAGTCGTTGGACCATTGGCCGCTTCCGCTAGGATTTTCGCTTGAATATTTTTGGCTGTCTTTTTCGTAACTTGATTTTCAATAGCTGCAGGAATAAGGATATCAATCGGAAGACCGAACATTTTTTCATTTGTGATCGATTCTGCATTGGAAAAATCAGAGGCATAATTGCTACCGTCTTTCACAAATTCAAGTAATGCTGGAATATCGATCCCCTCTTCGTTATATATTCCTCCCCGGGCATCTGTAACGGCTACAATCTTGACTCCTAATTCATGTAAAAATTTTGCGGTCATGCTTCCTACATTACCGAAACCTTGAAGAGCAGCTGTAGACTTACTTAAATCAAGATCTAATACTTTAGCAGCTTCACGAATCGTAAAAACTACACCCCGCCCTGTAGCCTCCAGGCGTCCTAGAGAACCACCAATAATAACCGGTTTACCGGTAATCATCCCAGGAATATTATAGCCGCGCAGCTGATCAAATTCATCAATCATCCACCCCATAACTTCTGGACTTGTATTAACATCAGGAGCAGGAATATCTTTTTGGGGTCCAATGATCGGTGTAATTTTTCGAATGTACGTACGGCTTAGTGTTTCCAGTTCCTGTACAGAAAGTTTTTCGGGGTCGACAATAACCCCTCCTTTCCCGCCGCCAAACGGAATATCCACGATCGCTGTTTTTAGAGACATCCAGATCGAAAGGGCTTTAACTTCATCTACGTTAACATTTGGATGGAACCTGATTCCACCTTTCGTTGGCCCAAGAATATCAATGTGCTGGGAGCGAATACCTGTGAAGTTTTGAATTGTCCCATCATCCATTCGAATCGGAAGTGATACTTCCAGAACTCTCAAGGGCTTTTTTAGTACATGATAAACATTATCGTCTAACCCAAGTGTTTCAACAGATTCCCGAATTAATCCTTTCACAATATCATATGGATTGTGGTCATGTGTGGTAATATCTGATTCTGCTTTGTCTTGATTTTGCTTTTCCATGTCCAATCACACCCCTAAACTATAAACTCTCTTTCTAAAATTCCAATAAGTTCATCTTTTTATACCAAAAACGGGTTAAAAGAAAGGAAAGCAAATCAATGGTTTGCATCTTCAGATTATTTATTTTTGAAGTCATCTAAAAAATCTTTCTGAAAACTGGTCGTCACTCTGGCATCTGATGGATTTTTCAATTTTTGAAAAGGATTATGTCCGTACTTCTCTGTTAGTGTATCAATCACTTGATACAGCTTTTCCTTGCCAGCATGCTGCTGGTAGCTAAATAAGTCGAGTTGCTGGGTGACCTCAGCTTGCTCCACTAAATCCTGGGCCGTGATACCAAGTAGTCTGATAGGCTGTTGGTTCCAATGCTCATCAAACTGGTGATAAGCTGCTTGAAAAAGTTCGTCTGCCGTTTCTATAAAGTCAGGAAGCTGGCGGCTTCTCGTTATCGTTTTACGATCGTGATAGCGGATCATCAGTTGCACATTTCGAGCCAGCACACTCTTTTTCTTCATTCGTGCCTCTACCTTTGCTGCCAGCCTTCTCAGAACTTGTCGCACTTCAACTTCGTCCGTTGTGTCATGAGGCAGTGTAGTCGAAGTGCCAATACTTTTAAACTCATGAACCGCTTCCGGGTCTACTGGGCGATTGTCAATCCCATTCGCTCTATTCTGTAACCGCTCTCCATTAATCCCAAGCACAGTTTTCAGTTCAATCACTTGATGACTGGCAAGATCACCAATTGTCTCCACTTCCATTTTTCTAAGCTTACCTGCCGTTTTCTCTCCAACTCCGTACATCTCTTCAATTGGCAGCGGCCAAAGCTTATTAGAAAGGTCTCTCTTACGTAAAATGGTGATCCCCATCGGTTTTTTCATATCTGAAGCCATCTTAGCTAAGAATTTATTGGGCGCAATTCCAATACTGCAAGGTAAATCAAGCTCATCTTTTATCCTTGATTGAATTCGATTCGCAATTTCAGGCGGTGTTCCCTGTTCATGACAGGCTGTAATATCCATATATCCTTCATCAATGGAGACAGGCTGAATCATATCCGTCACTTCGGCAAGAATCTTAAACATTTCCTTCGAAGCTGCACGATACCTTTCGAATGTAGGAGACATCACAATTAAGTCTTTGCAAAGCCGTCTTGCTTCCCCTACCGGCATGGTCGTTTTTACACCGTATTTCCTGGCTTCATAGCTGCTTGTAACGACAATGCCGCGACGTTCTTCAGGATTCCCAGCAATCGCAAGCGGCCTACCTTTCAGAGAAGGGTCAAAAGCCATTTCAACCGATGCATAAAAACTATTCATATCGACATGAAAAATAACCCGGCCATTTTTAGGGTACCACTTTGACATAAAAATCCTTCCTTTTCGAACGGTTGTTCTTACAGTATACCATAACAAAAGACAGCCATGGTTTACATGGCTGTCTGACTTCCTGACATTTTATTATTTTGCTGCTTCATCAATAATCGCTGTTACAAACTCAGCAATTTTGACTAGCTCTCCAACAGGCATTCTTTCGTTGGTTGTGTGAATTTCCTCATAGCCTACTGCTAAATTAACCGTCGGAATATTGTGGCCGGCAATGATGTTTGCATCACTTCCGCCGCCGCTCGTTAGTAATTTGCTTTCACGACCAATTTGTTTGGCAGCTGTCCGGGCCACTTCTACCACATGATCGCCTTCCTGCTGTTTAAAACCAGGGTACATAATATCAACTTGAAGTTCTACTTCTCCGCCCATCTCCTCAGCTGTTTGAATAAAAGCCTGTTTCATTTTTTCTACTTGCGCATTCATTTTGTCCGGCACAAGTGAACGGGCTTCTGCCAAGATTTCAACATGGTCGCAAACGATATTGGTTTGTTTTCCGCCTTCGAAACGACCAATATTTGCTGTCGTTTCTTCATCAATACGACCGAGCGGCATTTTAGCTATCGCTTTAGAAGCAAGCGTAATAGCCGATACGCCTTTCTCCGGCGCGAGACCTGCATGAGCTGTACGCCCTTTGACAGTCGCATTAATTTTCGCCTGGGTAGGAGCAGCTACGATAATATTTCCTACTTCTCCATTGCTATCGATCGCGTACCCATACTTTGCCTTTAAGTGAGAAGGATCAAGAGCCTTCGCCCCAACCAGTCCGCTTTCCTCTCCGACTGTAATAATAAATTGCAGATCACCGTGCTCAACATGTTGTTCTTTGATCAAACGAATGGCTTCCAATATTGCAGCTAAACCAGCTTTATCATCTGCCCCGAGAATGGTTGTTCCATCAGTCACGATATAGTCACCTTCAATAATTGGCTTCACCTGGTTGCCCGGAACAACCGTATCCATATGAGAGGTGAAGTAAATCGTGTCGGCACCCTCTTTTGTTCCTTTTAAATTACAAATTAAGTTTCCGGCCCCATGTCCTGTCTTATCTTTCGCATCATCTTCGAACACCTCAAGACCAAGGTCCTCGAATTTTTTTGTCAATACTCCAGCAATAGTTGCTTCATTTTTTGTTTCGGAATCAACTTGAACGAGTTCAAGAAATTCCTCAATTAAACGATCTTTATTCACAGCTGCCATCATCTCTACCTCCCAGTGTATCTATGTAAAAACTTATTCCCTCTAGTACGTTAGCGCAAATTGCGGCAAAGTGTCAATTAGAGAGGAATATTTCCATGTTTTTTATAAGGCCGGTCTTCATGTTTATTTTTTAGCATGTCAAGCGCCTTAATTAGGGTTGATCTTGTTTCTCTTGGATCTATCACATCGTCAACCATCCCGAGACCTGCCGCTACATAGGGATTTGCAAAACGCTCTCGATATTCATTGATTTTGTTCTGTCTAGTTTCTTCAGGATTATCGCTGTCTTTTATATCTTTCGCAAAAATAATATTAGCCGCTCCTTCTGGACCCATCACGGCAATTTCTGCATTTGGCCAAGCATAAACTAGATCAGCTCCAATTGATTTGCTATTTAAGGCCACGTAAGCTCCGCCATACGCCTTTCGTGTGATAACCGTTAACTTGGGTACCGTAGCCTCAGAGTAGGCATATAAAATTTTGGCCCCATGTCTAATAATTCCCCCATGCTCTTGCTTAATGCCGGGGAAAAATCCAGTAACATCCTCAAAAGTAATGAGAGGAATATTAAAGGAATCACAAAAGCGAATAAACCGAGCAGCTTTATCACTCGAATCAATATCCAAACCGCCTGCCATATACTTAGGTTGGTTACAAACGAGCCCTATTGTCTGCCCCTTCAGCCGGGCAAAACCTACAACGATATTTTTAGCAAAATCACTGTGGATTTCAAAAAAAGACTCCCTATCGACTACCTCTTCGATAACGACTCGGACATCATAAGGCCTGATTGGATCGAAAGGGATTTTATCCGTTAAATCCGGACGATAATCCTCTTCGTCAGCTATCTCAATGGGTTCTGGTTTCTCTTTATTGTTGGCTGGTAAATAACGGACTAAATCTCGAACAGCATCTAGAGCAGATGCTTCATCCTCTGTCTTAATATGAGCATTTCCGCTCAATGTGTTGTGGACATCGGCTCCACCCAAATCCTCTGCTGAGATTTGTTCACCGGTTACCGTCTCAATCACTTTTGGTCCCGTAATGAACATTTGCGATGTTTTTTCTACCATAATGACAAAATCAGTGATAGCTGGAGAATACACAGCTCCACCTGCACAAGGACCCATAATGACTGAAATTTGCGGAATTACTCCAGAATAAATCGAGTTACGATAGAAAACTTGTCCATAGCCATCAAGTGAAGATACACCTTCCTGAATGCGAGCGCCGCCAGAGTCATTTAATCCTATGAAAGGGGTGCCATTTTTAGCGGCGAGATCCATCACTGCAGCGATTTTTTTCGCATGCATTTCACCAAGCGCTCCCCCATACACAGTAAAGTCCTGAGCGAATAAATAAATATCCCGTCCTTCTACTTTTCCAAAGCCGGTCACCACCCCTTCTCCAGGAGCATCATTCCCATTCATGCCAAAATCACTTTGACGATGCTCAATAAAGGGATTAAGTTCAATAAAGCTGCCCTCATCTACTAAATATTCGATTCGTTCCCTGGCGGTCCATTTCCCTTTGTCGTGCTGTTTACTGATTCGTTCATCACCGCCGCCAAGTTCGGACTGTCTTCGTTTATCATAAAGTTCGTTAATTTTATCATAAATGTCCATTTTTACTGCTCTCCCTTCGGATTTGTTAATTCAAAGAGGACACCGCCGGAAGCCTTCGGATGTAGAAAGGCGATTTGACTATCGTGTGCTCCTTGCTTCGGTTCCGTATTAATCAACGGGATACCTTCCTCTTGATACTGCTGAAGACGCTTAGAAATGTCGTTTACTTCTAAAGCAATGTGGTGAATTCCTTCGCCTTTTTTTGAAATGAACTTACGAATAGGAGATTCATCGCTCAGCGGTTCAAGCAATTCGATCCGCGTCTCTCCGATAGGAAGAAAAGCAACTCTGACCTGCTCTGAAGTTACTTCTTCCACGGCTTCCACTTCAAGCCCAAGTGTATGTTGATAAAAAGCTAAGGATTGTTCGATATTTTCGACAGCAATCCCTATATGTGACACCTTCCCTGGGGCAGATCTTGTTTCCCGATTCATTAGCTGCTTAATATAGATGGCCGTGGCATCAGTTGGAGCCCCGCTTGTGAATATTTTCTTAACACCCTGCGCCTCCAAATTAGGGATATCCTCAGCAGGAATTACCCCGCCGCCGATGACGGGGATGTCAGAAGCTCCTTCTTTTTCAAGAGCCGCAACCACCTTTGGAAAAAGTGAATTGTGAGCACCTGACAAGGAAGAAAGGCCGATTACATCCACATCCTCCTGTACAGCAGCACGGGCAATTTGCACTGGGGATTGGCGTAACCCAGTATAGATGACTTCCATTCCATGATCTCTTAAAGCCTGAGCAATAATCAGCGCTCCTCTGTCGTGTCCATCCAGTCCTGGTTTAGCGATCAGTACGCGTATAGGTTTCATTTTCCATCATCCTTCCTACATTCCTGTATACTCTCCAAATTCCTCGCGAAGTACGTTAGCTATTTCACCTACTGTTGCGTACACCTTCACAGCTTCAACGATATGTGGCATAACATTATCATTCGCCTTGGCCGCCTGTCGAAGCTCTGCAAGACAACGCTCTACAACAGCTGCATCACGAGTATGGCGAATTTCCTGGGTCTTGTTAATCTGACCGGCCTCAAGCGCTTCATCGACTCGCAGCAAATCAGGGTTCACCTCTTCTTCCAGCTTATACTCATTTAAACCCACCACAATATCTTCATTTGATTCAATACGTTTCTGAGCTTCGTAAGCTGTTTGATGAATTTCTCTTTGCATGAACCCTTCCTCTACAGCTTGCACTGCTCCGCCCAATTCTCTGATTCGCTCAAGATATTTGTTGACTTCGGTTTCAATTTCATCGGTTAATGCTTCGACATAATGAGATCCGCCCAGCGGATCAATCGTATCGGCTACACCACTTTCCTGAGCGATAATCTGCTGAGTTCTTAAAGCAATCCTTGCCGAGTCTTCTGTTGGCAGAGCTAACGCTTCATCACGGGAGTTCGTATGTAAGCTTTGTGTACCCCCCATCACAGCGGATAGAGCTTGAACTGTCACACGTACGATATTGTTATCAGGCTGTTGGGCTGTTAATGTGCTGCCACCTGTTTGTGTATGAAAACGCAGTTTCCAGCTTTTCGGATTTTCCGCTTTGTAATGATCCTTCATTATTTTTGCCCAAATACGCCTGGCTGCACGAAACTTTGCTGCTTCTTCGAAAAACTGGTTGTGAGCATTGAAGAAGAAAGCCAGCCTTGGAGCAAATTGATCTACCTCGAGTCCTGATTCAATCGCTGCATCCACATAAGCCATCCCATTGGCAATCGTAAAAGCTACCTCTTGAACGGCTGTCGAACCAGCTTCGCGAATATGATACCCGGAAATACTGATGGTGTTAAATTTAGGTAAATGCTCATGGCAGTAACCAAAAATATCAGTGATAAGTCTCATGGACGGTTTCGGTGGGTAAATATATGTACCACGCGCAATATATTCCTTTAATATGTCATTTTGAATCGTTCCCGTTAACTTTTCTGGACTAACTCCTTGTTTCTCGCCCACGGCAATATACATCGCTAGTAGAATAGACGCGGGGGCATTAATTGTCATAGAGGTACTTACTTGATCGAGCGGAATCTGATCAAAGAGCTGCTCCATGTCAGCCAGTGAATCAATCGCCACTCCCACCTTGCCAACCTCCCCTTCCGCCATCGGGTCATCCGAATCATATCCAATTTGTGTAGGAAGATCAAAGGCTACAGACAAACCGGTTTGCCCTTGGTTTAATAAATATCTAAAGCGCTGGTTTGTTTCCTCAGCAGAACCGAACCCCGCGTACTGGCGCATCGTCCAATACCTGCTTCGATACATGGTAGGCTGAATTCCCCTTGTATAAGGAAATTGACCCGGGAAACCAAGATTCTCCGTATATGTTATATCCGGTTCGGTCGGCGTATATAATTGATCAATTTCAATTTCTGAACTTGTAGTAAAGGTTTGTTTGCGTTCAGGGAAACGCTTTTCTGTCTTTTTCACATCTTGTTTCCACTTTTCTTTAATCTGTTGAAAATTATTTTGATCCTTCACTTTTCGTTTCCTCCTCCTTAAGAACCTTCCTCTCTAGCATACCAAAAATAAAGCGCTTACGTTTCTTAAAATTACTGGAATTCACAATTATATTGTAAATGATTTTCTTTCCTTGTCCAAAACTAGGATTGCATGTAAAATAATTAAAGGAGATTGTAAAAAGGAGGTTATATACCTTGGCTCATTCTAAGAAAAAGAAATCCAAGCGCGAGCGCCGTATGAAAGTTGTCATCTACTTGATGATTCTTTCCATGGTTCTCTCCTCTCTTCTTGCTGGAGCGTCTTTCTTTATGTAATATAACAAAGCCGCAAGTTAAGTGAACAAAACTTAACTTGCGGCTTTTTCTTATAATAAAATTGTTTAACTAATTTAGATATTGGGAGAGCTTCTCTTTCACCCAATGTTCATACATGTCGACGAAGGAAAGCGAAGAGTCATCAACGATGATGATTTCTGTTCCTTCCTCGACAAGTTGGTAGAGCTGCTCGACTCGCTCATTTGTCAAGCGAATGCACCCAGCTGAGACAGCTTTGCCTATGGACTCCGGCTGATTCGTTCCATGGACACCAAAAATTCGCCCGTCAGTACCGTTTGCATCAAACCCTATCCATCTACTTCCAAGAGGATTTTCAGGGACTCCTCCTGGGATATCTTTTTTCCGATAATAAGGATCTTTAGCCTTGACACGTATAGTGAAATGTCCTTCCGGCGTTAGCTCTTTTGTTTTGCCTGTAGCCACCTTTGAATGAAAAATTTCTTTTCCGGACTGGAACACTGTAATTTCATGGGATGATTTATTGACAAATACGACCGGTTCTTCTGTTATGGCAGAGGGTAGAAATGTACTCATCATCATGACAAATATTGCAATTAGCTGCATAGCCTGTCATCCTTTTTTCTAAGTTTCCCCGCTGACAGAATTCCCTATACATCACTCTTCTTAAAAGACCTTTTTATAATCAGATAGTCCTCGATCTCATTTAATAGATGAAATAAACTTGCCCGTTCTTCAAACTCTTCTCTCGTAGCAGGCAGTTCATCATTTCGAAATTCTTCTTTCATGTCCTTTAACCGGTCCAAATAAAGAACTGCGGTATTTCCTGGATGAATTCCCTCAGCTAATTCCTCGAAAAATTCCCCAATCTTCAGAGCATGTTTATTAGGACCGGAAATTCGTGTAACGAGAGGCAGCATTCGCTCCAGTAATTCGAACTGTTTTGTCCGCATATGGAAATAATGATAATAAGGGCTATGTGTGCGAAGTAAGTGATTTTCTACATCACGAAATGACAGTGATTTAGCTTTTTCTAATAAGGCAGCTGTATCCGTTAACTCTTTACCTGTCCACCCTTCATTATTATCCCTAAGGAAGCCTGCCAGCTCCTGTAGTATGATCGCAAAGTTATCTTCAATTTGACGCTGAAAACCTTCCAGCTTCCCTTCAAGGCTTGGCATGTATACATTTAACAGCAATGCAGTCCCTATCCCGACGACCATCAGCAGCAATTCATTCCAAATCAGAGAGCTAGTAATTCCACCCGATCCATATAAGTGCAGAATGATTACAGAACTGGTAACAATACCTGGGGTAATTTTCAGCCACACTGCAGTGGGAATAAATACGAAAAGCATTAATCCGATTGCGAATGGATGATAACCAATTAATTCAAAGAAAACAAAAGAAAAAACCATGGCCACTAAACAGGCCGCTAATCGATTCCAAGCCGATAAAAATGACCGTTTCCTCGTAATTTGAATGCACAGTATGGTAAGAATCCCAGCAGAAGCATAGTTTTCGACATGAAGAAGCTGAGCAATCCATATAGCAAAAGGTGTTCCTACAGCTGTTTTAATCGTACGGTATCCTATTTTCACGACACGGTCACCTCAAGCAATACATTTCTATGTAAAAAAAAGGATCTTTGACGTGAGCAAAGACCCTTTATCCCATTCATTATACTTCTTCACAATATTCCTCAAAACTGCGCTGCAGCTTACCGATGACCTCCATCGGTTCAAATCCTTCAATATCATGCCGCTCAACCATTGTTTGAATCTTCCCGTCTTTCATAAGAGCAAATGACGGAGAAGAAGGAGGATATCCTTCGAAAAACTGACGAGCTCTTTCTGTAGCCTCACGATCTTGTCCGGCAAAAACCGTAACCAAATGATCTGGACGCTTGTCGTAATGGATGGCATGGGAAGCAGCAGGACGAGCGATTCCACCAGCACAGCCGCAAACCGAATTAATCATCACTAACGTGGTTCCTTCTTTTGCTAATGCCTCTTCCACTTGGTCAGGAGTCGTTAACTCTGAATATCCGGCATTGGTAATCTCATCACGTGCCTGGGTAACGACGTCATTCATATAAATATTGAAATCCATATACATGGCTCCTTTTCTAAGTATTATCAACATTTTACCAAGTTTTACGTGGTCTTTCAATGAAGTTGCAATTTGCTTGTTGTGATTGCATATATTTTTTATAGAATTGCACATATCAAGCAGATTTGCACACAAAAAGTGTTAATTGCATAAAACATTGAAGAATTGCACATAAAACATGATAGTGCATTTTTGACAGAAAAGAAGCCCCAGCATTGAACTGAGGCTTCTCATTTAATCTTAATAAACAGAGGTATGCTCTTTGGACATGTTTTCAAGAATTTCTTTAACACGGGCAAGGAAGTTTCCAGCTACGAGACCGTCGAGAACTCTGTGGTCCAGAGATAAACATAGATTTACCATATCACGTGGTCCAAACATGCCATCCTGATACACAGGCTTTTTCACAATGGACTCAACTTGCAAGATAGCTGATTGAGGGTGATTAATAACTCCCATTGACTGGATAGAACCGAAGGAACCGGTATTGTTCACTGTGAACGTTCCGCCTTCCATATCCTTCGAAGTCAATTTGCCTTGTCGAGCTTTGCCGGCAAGGTCGGTAATGTCTCGGGCAATTCCCTTAATGCTTTTCTCATCCGCATCTTTAATAACAGGTACGAAAAGCTCGTCATCTTTGGCAACGGCAATATTCAGGTTGATAGCCTTGCGCTGAATGATCTTGTCACCTGCCCAGGTGCTGTTAAGCTCAGGATAGTCTTTCAACGCCTGAGCTACTGCTTTAACAAAGAAAGAGAAGAAAGTTAGACTGTACCCCTCTTTTTCTTTAAATTGTTTCTTAAGTGAATTTCGAAGTTCTACTAAATTGGTGACATCAACTTCAACCATCATCCAGGCGTGCGGGATTTCGGTAGTTGATTTCACCATATTTTGTGCGATTGCTTTTCTCACACCCGTAACAGGAATCTCGACATCTCCTTCACCAGCTTGTACATTAGGTGCAGCCGGAGCAGGTTTAGTGCTTTGCTGTTTCGGTGTCGATTCAACTGACGGCTGGTCAGGTGCTTCTGTTGATTCTTTAGCAGCAGGTATCTCTCCGCTTTCAATAATTTTCTCGATATCCTTACGGGTAATTCGTCCGCCACGTCCGGAGCCTTCAACCTGATTCAAGTCGATCTCATGTTCCTGAGCTAGTGTCATCACAGCTGGAGAGAAACGTTTTTTGCTCCCTTTTTCCTGCTGTGGTTTATTTTCCTTAGATGCTGGAGCTTCTTGCTTAGGTGCTTCATCCTTAGAAGGCTCCTCGGTCTTTTCTTCACTTTCTGTACCTGCTTCTGCAGATCCAGCGCCTTCCACCTCGATGTAACACATTAACTCACCGACTTCTATCGTATCACCTTCTTGGGCGATAAGCTCTTTGATGGTTCCCGTAAAAGAGGATGGAACCTCTGCATTTACTTTATCTGTCATAACCTCTGCAATTGGATCGTATTTGTTGATTTGATCTCCTGGCTGTACGAGCCAGGAATTGATCGTCCCCTCAGTGACACTTTCACCAAGCTGGGGCATGTTGATTTTTTCTAATCCCACAAAGAACTCCTCCTCTAATTAAAATTCCGCTAAATCCCGCATAGCTTTTTCAACTTTATCAGGATTCATCATAAAGTATTTCTCCATCGTTGGAGCATAAGGCATAGAAGGGACATCAGGACCAGCTAAACGTTTGACAGGTGCGTCCAGATCAAACAAGCAATTCTCACTAATCACAGCGGACACTTCAGAAATAATTCCGCCTTCTTTATTGTCTTCTGTGATAAGTAAAACTTTTCCAGTTTTTGAGACTGCTTCGATAATAGCTTCCTGATCAAGTGGATAAACCGTTCTTAAATCGAGAATATGAGCATCAATGCCTTCTTCGGCCAATTTCTCTGCAGCTTGCAAAGCAAAGTGCACACAAAGTCCATACGTAATTACTGTAATATCTGAGCCTTCACGTTTTACATCAGCTTTGCCAAGGGGAAGAGTGTAATCCTCTTCAGGCACCTCACCTTTGATCAATCGATATGCACGCTTGTGCTCGAAGAAAAGGACTGGATCATTATCACGAATAGAGGCTTTAAGCAGGCCTTTTACATCGTAAGGAGTAGAAGGCATTACAATTTTAAGCCCCGGCTGGTTCGCAAACACCGCTTCTACAGATTGAGAGTGATAAAGTGCACCATGTACTCCGCCGCCATACGGGGCACGAATGGTCATAGGTACATTCCAGTCGTTATTTGAACGATAACGGGTCTTGGCGGCTTCTGAAATAATTTGGTTTACAGCTGGCATTATAAAATCAGCAAATTGCATTTCCGCAACAGGTCGCATGCCGTACATCGCAGCACCGATCCCTACCCCTGCAATGGCTGATTCAGCCAGAGGAGTATCTAATACTCGATCTTCTCCAAATTGATCATATAAACCATCAGTAGCACGGAACACGCCGCCACGCTTACCGACGTCTTCGCCCAGAACAAATACTTTCTCATCACGTTCCATTTCTTCTTTCAATGCTTGGGTTACAGCTTGAATATAAGATATGACTGCCATTTTTAACGCTCCCCCTCCTTACTCTTCATATACATAGTGCAATGCGGATTCAGCTTCAGCATATGCAGCATTTTCAGCATAATCTGTTGCTTCATTGACTAGTTTGTTCAGCTCTTCGTTCATTTCAGTTTCTTTTTCTTCTGTTAAAATGTTTTGTTCTCGCAAATAGTTCGCAAAGGTGACGATCGAATCTTTTTTCTTTGCCTCATCCACCTCATCGCGTTCTCGGTAAGTACGATCATCATCGTCACTTGAGTGCGGAGTCAACCGATAGGAAACCGCTTCAATCAGTGTTGGGCCATCCCCATTGCGACCGCGATCTGCTGCTTCTTTAACTGCTTCATAAACTGCAAGCGGATCATTTCCATCCACTGTATAGCCAGGCATGCCATAGCCTACGGCACGATCAGATACTTTCTCACAAGCAAGTTGCTTCTGAACAGGGACCGAAATAGCATACTTATTATTTTCCACCATAAAAATTACAGGTAATTTATGAACTCCGGCAAAGTTCGCACCTTCATGGAAATCTCCCTGATTTGATGAGCCTTCCCCAAATGTAACGAAGGAAACAAAATCTTTTTTCTCCATTTTTCCTGCCAACGCAATGCCTACAGCGTGAGGAACTTGCGTTGTAACTGGTGAAGACCCTGTTACAATGCGGTTTTTCTTTTGACCAAAATGACCTGGCATTTGACGTCCACCAGAGTTTGGATCCTCCGCTTTAGCAAACCCGGAAAGCATTAAATCTTTTACCGTCATGCCAAAAGAGAGCACAACACCCATATCACGATAGTAAGGCAGGGCATAATCCTTCTCACGGTCGAGTGCATAAGATGCGCCCACTTGAGCTGCTTCCTGACCTTGACAGGAAATGACAAAAGGGACCTTTCCAGCTCGGTTTAGCAGCCACATACGTTCGTCAATTTTTCTTGCTAACATCATGGTTCGGAACATGTCTAACACTTGCTCATCAGATAATCCTAATGATTTATGGCGATTTTCAGCCACGTGAATCCCTCCTTTTATATTTATCCATGTATTTGATTGCCGTCTACAGCCATTGCCGCCTCGCCAATCGCTTCTGAAAGTGTTGGGTGCGGATGGATACTTTCAGCAATTTCCCACGGAGTAGCATCAAGTACTTTAGCAAGCCCGGCTTCTGAAATCATATCCGTCACATGCGGACCGATCATGTGAACACCAAGCAAATCATCATTCTCCTTATTAGCAATTATTTTCACAAAACCATCCGTCTCCCCAAATACAAGCGCCTTGCCAATAGCTTGAAACGGAAACTTCCCGACTTTCACCGTAAAGCCTTCCTCTTTCGCTTGTTGTTCAGTCAGCCCGACACTGGCGACTTCTGGATTTGAATAAATGCAAGTTGGCACCTGTTCTGCAATCATTGGATGTGGGTGTTGATCTGCCATATGCTCGACAGCAATTATGCCTTCATGTGAAGCTACGTGGGCTAGCTGCATACCGCCTATGACATCACCAATCGCATAAATATGACTTTCTTTCGTTTGATAATTCGCATTGGTTTTAATAAAACCATTTTCTACCTCGATATCAGTATTTTCTAATCCTATGTTGGTAACATTAGCATTTCGTCCGACAGAGACAAGCATTTTCTCTGCCTCATACGTTACCGTTTCCCCATTCAATTCTGCCTGGATCGTTACGCCTTCACCAGTTTGAAGAGTTTCCGAAAGTACCTTTGCCTCGGTGACGATCTCAACACCCTTCTTCTTCATTTGTTTTACCATCTCTTTAGAAATGTCCTGGTCTTCAGTAGGTAAAATGTGCGGCAAGTATTCCAACACCGTCACTTTCACACCAAAGTCAGCTAGCATAGATGCCCACTCGATTCCAATAACGCCTCCACCAACAATAATAATGGAAGCTGGCAGCTCATCCATATGAAGAGCTTCATCTGACGTCATGACAAATTCGCCATCGACTTCTAAGCCTGGCAGTGATTTAGGACTGGAACCTGTAGCAACTAATACATTTTTCGGTACCAGCATTTCATTTTCTTCTCCATTGTTCATTTCAACAGATATCGTTCCAGCCGTTGGTGAAAAAATAGAGGGGCCTAAAATCCTGCCAAATCCCTCGATGACATCAATTTTTCCTTTTTTCATCAACCCCTGAACGCCCTTATGTAAGGTCTCAACAATAGATTGTTTACGTTGTTGAACCTTGGTAAAGTTTAAAGTTGGTTCTGATGTAGTAACGCCAAAATCCTCTGCTTCTTTTGTCTGACGAAATACTTCTGCACTTCGTAAAAGTGCCTTAGAGGGGATACACCCGCGATGCAAGCACGTTCCTCCTAATTCCCGCTTCTCAACTATCGCAACCTTCAATCCTAGTTTAGAAGCACGTATGGCAGCAACATATCCGCCAGTGCCGCCGCCTAATACGACTAAATCATATTCTTCAGCCATACCTGTTTACTCCCTTCTATTCCACAAAGTTTGGGTATTGTTTTGGAATTTCCTCGTTTTGCAGCACTCGAAGTGTCCCTTCGTTCAAAGCCTCTAACTCGTTTTCGCCAGGATAGACGAGAACATCTGCAATCCAGTCAATTCGTTTAGAAATTTCACTTATAAACGCCTTCCCATAAGCGAGCCCGCCTGTTAAAGCGATCGCGTCCACTTTTCCTTCAAGAACAATACTCATGCTCCCGATCTCTTTAGCAATTTGATAGGCCATGGCCTCATAAACTAGCTTTGCTTTTTTATCACCATGCTCGACCATCTTTTCTACTTCGACTGCATCATTTGTATCTAGATATGCCATCAATCCGCCTTGTCCAACAAGCTTTTTCATTACTTCGTCACGGTAAAATTGACCAGAATAACAAAGAGAAACCAGATCTCCAGCAGGTACAGTTCCCGCACGTTCTGGAGAAAAAGGCCCGTCCCCATGAAGACCGTTGTTCACATCAATAACCCGGCCGTTAATATGAGCTCCCACTGTAATCCCCCCACCCATATGAGTGACTAACAAGCGGGAGTCTTTATAGGTTTGTCCAAGGTCTGCTGCTGCCCTTCTGGCTACAGCCTTCTGATTCAGAGCATGAAAAATACTTTTTCGCGGGATTTCTGGGACCCCGGAGATACGAGCCAGATCATGTAATTCGTCAACGACAACAGGATCAACAATATAAGCTCCGATATTTAAACCTTTAGCAATTTCAGATGCGATAATCCCACCTAAATTAGAGGCATGTTCCCCGTTGTATCCTTCTTTTAAGTCGGCAATCATCGCTTCATTCACTTCATAAGTACCGCCTTCAATTGGACGAAGCAACCCGCCACGTCCACAGACGGCACTCAATTTACTAATGTTAATGCCTTCTTCGTCAAGCACACTTAGAATTACATGCTTACGAAATTCATATTGGTCGATGATCCTTTTATATTGATTAATCTCTTCTGGTTTATGGCGAATCGTCTTTTCCAAGACAACTTGTTTATTGTCAAACACACCAATTTTCGTTGATGTTGAACCAGGATTAATAACAAGTATTCGGTGTAATTGCAAAATCTTTGACCTCCGTTATTCTATCTTCTACTTAAAATGTGATGACCGTTTTGCAGAAACTGGCTGCGAGATTTGCGCATTTGTTCAATTCGCTCTTCAGCCATTCGATCTGCAGCTACATAAGATGGAATATTGTCGCGTCGGGAGATCTCAAATACCCCCGCTACATTAGCGTAAATTGTCTCTACACGCTTCATCGCACGCTCTTCATTGTATCCATTCAGTTCGTCAGCCACATTAATAACTCCGCCAGCATTAATGACATAGTCAGGTGTATAAACGACACCTTTTTCATGCAGGATATCTCCGTGTCTCGTTTCTTTTAATTGATTATTTGCTGCGCCAGCAATTACTTTTGCTTTAATTTGCGGAATTGTATCATCATTAATGGTTGCTCCTAATGCGCAAGGTGCATAAATATCACAATCGACACTGTAAATTTCATCTGTGCCAACAGCTTTTGCCCCAAATTCATCAACTGCACGCTGAACAGCCTCTTCATTAATATCTGTTACGATTAAATTCGCACCTTCTTCATGTAAATGACGACATAGGTTGAACGCTACGTTGCCCACGCCTTGAACGGCAACCGTTTTACCTTCTAATGAATCAGTTCCAAACCCTTCTTTAGCAGCAGCTTTCATACCACGATACACACCATAAGCGGTTACAGGTGATGGGTTTCCGGAAGAACCAAATGCTTCTGAAATGCCAGTAACATAATCAGTCTCTTCATGGATAAGATCCATATCCTGAACCGTCGTCCCCACATCCTCCGCTGTAATATAACGGCCGTTGAGTCCTTGGATAAAGCGTCCAAACGCTCTGAATAAGCCTTCATTTTTAACTGTTTTAGGATCACCGATGATAACAGTTTTCCCTCCTCCAAGATTTAGACCGGCAGCCGCATTTTTATAGGTCATTCCCTTAGCAAGACGAAGCGCATCTTCGATGGCTTCCGCCTCTGTTTCATATTGCCAAATTCGCGTTCCGCCTAAAGCAGGTCCAAGAGTCGTATCATGGATAGCGATGATCGCCTTTAGACCTGATTGTTCATCTTGACAAAAAAGTAATTGCTCATAATCATATTTAGTCATATACTTAAAAATTTCCATTGTTGATTCCTCCAATTATTTGCTTGTTTGTAACGCTAGTGCTAATGAATATACTTTACTCTGAGCAGAATCAGCTCGAGATGTTAATACAATCGGAGCTTTAGCCCCGCTTATGACTGCCGCCACTTTTGCGCCGGCAAAATACATGAATGATTTGTATAGAGCGTTTGCTACCTCAATTGTAGGCACAACGAGAATATCAGCTTCCCCAGCAACCTCTGAAGTAATTCCTTTTTGATCTGCTGCCTGTCGGTCTACTGCATTGTCAAATGCCAACGGCCCGTCTACAATGCAATGTTTAATTTGACCGCGACGATTCATTTGGGTCAGAAGAGCTGCGTCCTGTGTAGCTGGCATGGATGAATTAACGACCTCAACAGCTGCTAGCGGGGTAACCTTTGGCATCTTCCATCCTGCCTTGACTGCCACTTCTACAGCATTGTTAATAATGTGAACTTTTTCATCCAAAGTTGGGGTAATATTCATCGCAGCATCTGTTAAAAAGATAAGCCGGTCCTGATTTGGAACTTCAAATAAAGCAACATGCGACAAGACGCGATTTGTCCGCAATCCGAATTGTTTATTCAACACGGCTTTCAGTAACTGTTTCGTGTCGATCTGTCCCTTCATCACCACATGTGCTTCCCCGTTCCTGACAGCCTTAACAGCTTCTTCGGCAGCCAGACCCGCTTCACTATGCTTAAGTCGAACCCCTTGTTGAGACAAATCAAGTTCTATCTGTTCTGCAAGACTCTTAATTTCAGGCTGATCGCCCACCAGCAGGAAATGCCCAATGTTTAGTTGCAAGGCATGTTTAACGGCTCTCAGGACTTCTTTGTCAGCAGCCTGAGCAACAGCTACTACCTTTAGATTTTTCTGATCGATCTTATGAAGCAACTCATCTAAGGTCTTCAATCTGTTCACCTCTAATTCATAAATCATAAACCATGCAATATTTTGCAGGTTATTTAACTCGTTCCTTATCTAGCTTATATTTATCAAGCTTGTAATAAAGATTTCTAATCGAAATACCTAATGCCTTTGCCGTTTTTGTTTTGTTAAAATTGTGGGAGCGAAAGGCATCGGCCAATAGGTCCTTCTCATAATCATCAACAGCATCCTGTAGTGTACCGCCAAGCCATACTGCCTCTTCTACAGGGATGTCTGAAAAAGCAGATTCGTGATTGACAAGAGAAGGAATATGTTTCTTTTCAATTACATCCTGGTAATTCTCCATGTAAATCATAGCCCTTCCGATTATGTTCTCAAGTTCGCGAACATTTCCAGGCCAATCATAATCCATCAGTTTGTCTAATGCTTCATTATGGATAGTTCCAACTATTCTTCCATAATCCTCATTCAGTTTTTGAATAAGATGCTTCGACAAAGGTATAATATCTTCTTTTCTTTCTCTTAGAGGGGGAATGTAAATAGGTAATCGATTCAAACGATAATATAAGTCTTCCCGGAAGGTTTTTTTCATAATTGCTTTCTCTAAATTAATATGAGTTGCTGCAATCACGCGCACATCTACATGTACGGGTTTCGTCCCTCCAACCCGCACAATCTCCTGATCCTGCAAAACACGCAGGAGTTTGGCTTGCATAGTTAGTGGGAGTTCACCGATCTCATCCAAAAAAATGCTGCCATGCTTGGCTTCTTCGAACAATCCCTTCCTGCCATCCCGCTTCGCTCCTGAGAACGTTCCATCTTCATATCCGAACAGTTCGCTCTCAAGTAACGGTTCTGCAATGGCTGCACAATTAACCCGAATAAATTTATTGTGTCTCCGCCTACTTTCATTATGAATTGCATGAGCAAAAAGCTCCTTACCAGTTCCCGATTCACCGCGCAGCAGTACTGTAGCAGGTGTTCTTGCTCCGACTTTTGCCTGTTCAAGAGCCAAAGTCATCTCTTGTGAGTCTCCAATGATGTCATCAAATGTGTACTTCGCTTCCAGGTTTCTTATAATTTGCCGCGCTCGTTTTAACTCACTCGTCAGTGACTGAATCTCAGATACATCATGTAAAACCCCAACACTTCCCTTTAGCTTTCCATCTACAATGACGGGAGCTACATTGACGAGGACCTCTTTCTCAGCTGGCCCTACCTTCATTCTTACCCCACGCACGGCGCGCCTCGTTTTAAGTACTTTCATATGCATACTTTCACCTTCGGAAATGTCCACAGTTGCGGGCTTGCCGACAATTTCCTTTTCTTTAAGCCCCGTTATGCGGGTGTAAGCGGGATTAACCATTAATCCGTTTCCATTTTCATCTACCACAGAAATCGCTTCATCCGAAGATTGAATAATCGCTTCAAGCATTGTTTTAACTTCTTTTAAATCGGTATTCTCTTCTGCTAAATCAACGACTTCTGTAATATCTTTAAAAACTGCATAAGCTCCGATCACTTGCTGGTCTTTGCCGATAATCGGGATCCGTGTGGTGATTACTTTGTATCCGCTTTCAAGTTTAAGCTTCTGGTTTACTTCTTTACGTTTAGACTTTAACACTTGGGGAAGTCTGGAATCTGAAATAATATGCCGTACATACTTGCCCACAACCTCACTCTTATTCTGTCCTAGGATACGTTCTGCACTTTTGTTCATAAACGAAACTTGTTCACTTTCATCAATGACAATCATTCCGTCGTGAATACTATTTAATATCAATGTTTGGTTATCTGTTTGCTGCTTTATTTCGGTAAGTAAAGATTCCTTCTCCTCTAACAGTTCGGATGTGATGTAAGCTACGTCACCTGGAATTAATACTGTGTGACTTGAACGCTCTGCACGAACCTGCTGGAAAACCTGATCACTGCCTGTAGCTTCTATAACAATGTCTATATCTTTATGTATAAAATTACGCCAGTCCTCACCTGTCTCGATCCCCCATAAGGACGCCTGTTTTAGTCCTTCTGCATTAGGATTCACGTCTGTCATAGCAACAACCATCATACGATCGGTTTCTTTCAATAACCGTAATAATGCCATTCCGCCTTTACCTGCTCCGATAATGAGTACACGTTTCATTTCATCACACCTTGCAATATTTTGCGCACTTACATCGTATCCTATTCTGCATAATTTAGCAAGGGAGGAGTCTATTTTCAGTTCACACTTGATTTGATATACTATACAAGCATTGAATAATAAAGGAGAACAGGTTTATGCGTATCATCGCGTTATTATTATTGGTTACCCCCGGGGTAATTGCCGTGATTGGAATAAAGTTAATTCGTGACGCTCTGTTTAATGTTTTTCATCCCATATTTTTTCACGTTGCGATTCAGGGGATTGTAGGATTGCTGTTTGTCGTAGGTGGAGTAGCTTTTATAGGAGGTTTTATACTTCACAGAGACCGAAAGCGAAATTTGACAAAAGGACGTTTCAAAAAGAAGTAGAGCCGGATGCTCTGCTTTTTTTAATCATAAATGGGCAATCTTATAGAATGTAAGAACTGATAAAAATCGCACCTATTTAGTAAAAGGAGTGCTGCTAGTGAACGACCCCGTAGAATTTTACCGAAGTCAATATCCATTTGATTTACTAACAGATCATGAGTTTAATGAAGTTTTCAGCAAAGCAGAAGTTAAAGAATACAGCAGTAATGAGTTTGTTATCCATGAAGACGAGAGTGATGAAAGCATAGATATCCACTTCCTCATTTCAGGTTTGGCTAAAAATATCATGCACCGTTCAAACGGAAAGCAGCTTTCTGTTCGCTTTTATTATCCTGGGGATTTAGTTGGAGTCATGATTCTTTTAACAAGCGGAGAAATGAGGTTCTCTGTACAAGCACTTGAGCCTGTAAAAACACTCCGCTTTAAACGTTCTACTTTTCTTGAAGTCATGTCGAACAATACCCAATTTTCAAAAGTCGTCATGGATGGAATCAGCCATCTTATGAAAAGCCTATATGACGAGATTAAATATAAAAGTTCAACCGATGAACAAGATGACCGAGAACTTTATAAAAAAAGAGCGGGAGCCTACATGGAGCCGCCCGCATTTATCCATCCAGCCGAATCAATTGAGAAAGCAGCTCGAATGTTACAACAAAAGAAGATCGAGGCTCTAATAGTGAGCGAAGATAATAAAAATCTGCTCGGAATGGTAGGATACGGAGATCTACTGCAAGCTTATTTCGAAAACAGGCATAAAGATTCGGTGAAAAACCATATGTCAGAGGAATCCTATTCCATCAGTGACCAGGAGTTCATATACGATGCTTTAAGCTATTTAAAACATCATCCAACAGAAATTATACCTGTACACCATAAGGATAAAATTGTCGGGATCCTTAGACAATCCTCCTTTTTTACAATTAAGAACTCGGTGTATTTTGATTTAACGTACCGTATTTCTAACGCTACGAATCTTGAGGAAATTCAAACACTATCTCCTGTTTATAATAGCCGTTTTCAAGACTTTGTCGCGAGTCTGATTGAAGATCAAATGTTTGCTTATGATATTGCGGAATTGATTACCAACTATAATGACCGTATTCACAAACAAATCATTCAAATCGCTGAAGATGAGATGGTCGCTGAAGGTTACGGCACACCGCCTATCAACTATTGCTTTCTCGTAATGGGAAGTGAAGGACGAAAAGAACAGGCCTTTTCTACAGACCAGGACAATGGAATGATTCTCGCCGACTATGAACAATCAAAGAATAAGCAGCACATCGAGCAGTATTTTCGCTATTTTTCCGAGAAAATTAATGCCATGCTGGATCAGTGTGGTTTTCCTTACTGCAAAGGGGATATTATGGCAAAGGTAGATAAATGGAGACAGCAAACGAGTCAATGGCGTCAAAGTATTAATTCATGGATTGAAAAAATGGATGCTGAAGAAATTAGGGACTTCACGATATTTGCAGACTTCCGCCCGATTTTTGGTGATTTTTCACTGGCATATGATTTAAAAAAGTACGTCACTCAACGGGTTGAGAAATCACTTGGATTACATCAGCTGCTCATGAAAGATACACTCAGGTTCAGAGTGCCTGTTCAACCATTTGGCCGTATTTCAGGGGTAGGGAAAAAACGCACCCTAAATATTAAAAAATCAGCCATTATGCAGATCGTCAATGCCATTCGAATATACAGTATGAAGTATGGGGTAGAAGCGATCAATACAGTGAACCGTCTGGAAGCCTTGGCAGAACAGGAGCGTTTTCACCCAAGGGATGTAGAAAATGCCAAACTTGCTCTCCATCGGCTAATGCTTTTTCGGATAAAAGAAAACTTGAACCAGATGCAAACGGATCAGTCTCTCTCAAATGAGTTACCCTTAAATAAGTTAAATAAATCTGAGCGACGTTCTTTAAAAGATGCTTTACTTATTGCGAAACGATTACAACAGGTACTTGAACTTAGTTATAATCGAAATCGGGTGATGTAATGCTTCCTACTGACTTGCAAATTTTAAAGTATATCTTTATTGAAAAACCAATTTACTATACTAAAATACGGCAGCAAATGAATTGGGTGACATACCAGAAACTCCAGGAAAAACTAAAAGCTTTTAAAAATGACCCTGATATAAGAAAATCTAACCTGCTTGACCTGGATTACACAATATTTGATTTAGAAACGACTGGGTTCATCCCAGAAATTGGCCATGAAATTATTTCTATTGGTGCTGTACGGAATCACGGACTCGATTCATGCCATATCGATACTTTTCACCAGATTGTCCGACCGATCAGACCTGTTTCTTCCGCCACTCTCAATCTAACCGGTTTAACACGGGACCAGTTAGCAAATGGACGAACTTTTGTGAACAGCTTGAAGCATTTCCTTGATTTCAGCAGAGGATCTGTCCTTGTAGCCCATCCCGCAAAATTTGATGTGCGTTTCCTCCAAACGATGCTTAAACGCTGGAAATTGCCTGAATTCAACCCAGCAGTCATTGATTCACAAGTAATGGCTGAGTGGTTATTTCCTTCATTGAAGCCTCAACTGGATCCGCTTATAAAACAGTTTAAAATCGAACAAAGAGAACGTCACCATGCTTTGAATGATGCTATGATGACGTCTGAACTGTTTTGTAAGTTACTTGATTATGCTATAAAGCGTGATATTCGAACATTTGATGAATTACATCAGGTGTTACTTCAATCAAAACAAGCGAGAAAGTCTTAGTAGAAACTTTCTCGCTTGTTTTGTTACATGAAAAATGTACGATAAAGGGAGCGGACAGCCGGTTCTAACCCGCTGGATTTAATCCCGAACATCATGGACACTTCTGATGACCCCTGATTAATCATCTCAATGTTAACATTCGCATGTTGAAATGCCGTTGCAGCTTGGCTCGCAATCCCAACTGTTTCATTCATGCCTTCCCCAACAAGCATGATCATCGCCATATCTCTTTCCACCGTTATCGTATCAACCTTTAATTCCTCTGCAATTCGATTGGTTACGATCGTTTCTTTTGCTTTTGGTAATTGATGTTCACGAATAATGACAGACATATCATCAATTCCCGAAGGTGCATGTTCAAATGATATGCCTTCATCTTCTAATATTTGAAGCAGTCTACGGCCAAAACCAAGCTCTCGGTTCATTAAATATTTACTTACATATAAGTTTAAAAATCCTGAATCACTTGCTATCCCTTTTACATGTCCCTCTTCCGCTTCTCTAACGGAAACGATCATGGTACCGTCTCCATCCGGGTTATTCGTGTTTTTAATACAGACTGGAATCTTTTCCTTAAAAGCCGGGATCAAAGCCTCGTCATGAAATACCGAGAATCCAGCATATGAAAGTTCTCTCATTTCTTTGTATGTCAACGTTGTCAGCTTCATTGGATTATCGACAATTGTAGGGTTTACACAGAAAACAGAATCAACATCAGTAAAGTTTTCATATAAATCAGCTTTCACACCAGCCGCAACAATTGATCCTGTAATGTCCGAACCACCGCGCGAAAACGTTACGAGCTCTCCTTCGGGGGTATACCCAAAGAATCCTGGAATCACAAGGATCTCCTTCTTTTTTCTAAGTTCATATAGATGATCAAAACTTTCATCGAGAACTAATGCTCCTCCTAGTTCATCACGTACAAGGATCCCCGCTTCCTTCGGGTTTACATAAGATGATTCCTGTCCACTAGATCGTAGATAAGCACTCAATATCAGTGCCGTTCCATCTTCACCACAAGACTTTAAACGATTCATCCCTGACTTATAATCTTTTTCAGTGTGTTCACACGCTTCATTAATACGGCTCTGAATCGTATCAAGAACTTCTTCTGAGATTTGCAAATCCCTCACAATAGACGCAAAGCGCTCAATTACTCTGTCATAGGCTAGTTCATCCCTTGCTCCATTATAAATGGAGTCTCCTAATGTAATTAATAGGTCCGTCGTTTTTGTGTCATCAGAGTGCCTTTTTCCAGGGGCTGACACGACAATTACTCTTCTATCATGGTCTGAAGTAATAATATTTGTCACTTTTTTAATTTGATTTGAATCTGCTACAGAACTTCCACCAAACTTAACAACCTTCATTATGTACAACTCCCCAATTCGATTAATAATTTAGAATTGTATCATAAACACATCCTTTTTGAAAATTAAAAATCCCTCACCTAAAAGTGGTGAGGGATGGCTTTTCAATTAACTAGCTTTATGTTCAAGACGCAGACGATCAGCAACCATCGCGATAAACTCGCTATTTGTCGGTTTTGCTTTTGTGGAAGAAATTGTATATCCAAATAAGGACGAGATCGCATCAATGTTACCACGATTCCATGCTACTTCGATTGCATGGCGAATTGCACGTTCAACTCGAGAGGCTGTGGTATTATATTTTGTAGCAATATCCGGATATAAAACTTTTGTAATGGATCCTAGGAGTTCAAGATCATTATAAACCATTGTGATGGCTTCCCTTAAGTACAAATATCCTTTAATGTGGGCTGGTACGCCTACTTCATGGATAATATGTGTAATGCTTGTATCTAGATCAGGTTTTTTCGGTTTAGTATAGCTGCTGCCAACTGCACGATTAATTGGGTCGCCTGCGTGTTTAATTTGTCTGACCTGCTCACTGAGGTGATCCAAATCAAAAGGTTTCATCATAAAATAAGCTGCACCTAGCTCGACGGCTTTCTTGGTAACTTCTTCTTGACCAAAAGCAGTAAGCATAATAACTTCTGGTGGGTTTTCAAATTCTCTAACTTGCTGCAGGACAGCAAGTCCATCAACATGCGGCATAATAATGTCTAATATCAGTACATCCGGCTTTTTAGTAGCTAGCATGTCCAAACAATCCCTGCCATTATATGCTGCACCAATCACTTCAATATCCTGGGTATCAGAAAAATGCTCCTCAAGAAGTTTTACTAATTCACGATTATCATCTGCTAAACAAACTTGCACCTTTTCCATTACAATTCCTCCTCACAAAATATTCCTATTCTTCCACTAAACCTATTCGACATTTAAAAAAAGAACCCTTTTTATTATAACAAATAAATCTGAAATATTTAATATTATCTTTAAAATGCTTCTTATTGCTCTTATTTTCTTTAAAATTCGATAAAAAGCAACATGGTTTGTCGAATTTTGTCGAATTGAAAAAGGGTGTTCAAAAGTTTCTTTTGACACACCCTTTTTCATTAACCAGCTTTATTTAATTCTTGTTTTTCACTTTTATAGATATCAATTCCTGCTTCTTTCAGCATCCATTCGATATGAACCCCATAACCTGAGGTAGGATCGTTTACAAAAACGTGAGTAACAGCACCAATAATTTTACCGTTTTGAATGATTGGACTCCCGCTCATACCTTGTACAATCCCGCCTGTTTTCTTCAACAGTTCAGGGTCAGTTATCTTTACAATCATTCCCTTTGTTACAGGCTTATCTTTGGGCATATTACTGACGATCTCAACATCGAATTCCTGGAGCTTCTCGCCTTCAAGTACTGTTAAAATTTTTGCCGGACCTTCTTCGACCTGTTCTGAGTAACCAACAGGTAACCCATCCGGATACTTCTGATTGATAATTCCTTCGTCTAATTTGCCGAAGATACCGAACGGACTATTTTCCGTGATCGTTCCTATTCGGTCTTCTTTCAGAGAAAATTCAGCTCTCTTTTCCCCAGGAACACCTTGGCTTCCTTTTTCAATTGAGGTTACATTGGATTCAACAATAGTCCCTTTGTTGATTTCAATTGGCTGCTTCGTGTCCATATCTGCAATGACATGGCCAAGAGCACCATATTTACCGGAGTCAGGATGATAAAAAGTCATCGTCCCTATCCCAGCTGCTGAATCACGAACGTAGAGACCAATTTGGTATTGGTCATCTTTTTTATTTAACGATGGAGTAAGTGACGTTTGGAACGTTTCTTCGCCTCTTTTTACTGTTAGTTCTACTGGTTCACTTTGATCTCCAGACTTATCCACTATCTCGGAAAGCTCCTCCATACTGTTCAATTCTTCTCCATTTCCTTTGAGAAGAATATCTCCGACTTGAATGTCTGCTTTCTCTCCCGGTGAAGTCGACTCTTCTTTATTTTCATTAACAAGATGATGTCCGACTACAAGAACACCTTTCGTTTGGAGTTGAACTCCAACCGAATGACCGCCAGGAACTAAACGAATATCCTTCATTTTTCTAACATCCGTTTTCTTTAAAGGAATTCCTGCAAATTCATGAAATACCTCACTAGTGTTTGGTTCGACACTGTCAGAAGAAAAAGCTGTTCTTGCTTCATCTGTTTGACTCCAAACTTGAGAAGATTCAATTGGTTTGGAAGTACTGATACGAAGTTCTGTAGGGATGGATAAATATTCTTGAAATGGGCTAAATAAAGGTAAAGCGAGCATCAACAACAGGAGAACGGAGCCACATATATATCGGAATTTAAAATGGAACACTGTTAAACACTCCCTCTCACTCCTGTGCCAATGAATTGGCTTACTTATAATGTGGTCCTCAACTGCTGTTTTTAAACGAGCATAATCACAGAAATTATAGGATGCTTTGCCTTAGAAAGAAACATTCTCCAATCTGAAAGTAACAGGATTGAATACGGAAGTAAAGATTGAAGCAAATCTGATTCATAAAGCATAGTCAAGAAAGTTGTATCCATATAAAAAACGTATGGAAAGCCATACGTTTTTTCATTCTAAGCATTTTGTTTATATTTAGTGGCCAGGGTTAACAACTCTTTTGCATGTTCGATCGTTGTATCTGTCAGCTCGGCACCCGAAATCATTCTGGAAATTTCATCAGCTTTATCGTTTTCGGATAACTCGGTAACTACAGTTGATGTCCGATCGTTTGTAACATCTTTTTCAATTCTAATATGCGTATCAGCCATAGCTGCAACCTGTGGCAAATGTGATATGCACAAGACTTGTGAGTCACTTGAAATTCCTTGAATCTTCTCTGCAATAGCCTGGGCTACACGACCGCTGACACCTGTATCCACTTCGTCAAAAATGACACTTGTTATCCCTTGATGGCGTGAAAAGATACGTTTCAAGGCAAGCATAATTCGAGACATTTCTCCGCCTGAGGCAACTTTGTGCAGGTTCTTCAGCGGCTCACCGGGATTCGTAGTAATTAAGAAAGTAACGGTATCAAATCCCCGGGAATGTAAGCGTACACGCTTCCCTTCAAATTCAGGGTCATCTGGTCGGCCCTCTTTTATTTCTACATTCGTCTGAAATGAGGCTTTTTCCAGATATAGATCTGTTAACTCTTCGTGAATCAGGTTGGCTAAATGTTTAGATGCTTTTGTTCGAATATCGTGTATATTCTTTGCCTCAAGAGCGGCATCTTTACCAAGTTCCGTAATCTGCTCTTCCAATTTACTGAGGTGGGAATCTTTATTTTTAATCTCGTCTATCTCTTCTTCAATTTTCGAAGCATACTCCAGCATATCCTCTACGGTTTGTCCGTATTTCTTTTTTAATCGATTTAGTTCGCTTAACCTTGATTCAATATCATTTAAACGTTCTGGATCAAATTCAAGTTCAGCCATCTGAGTACTTAACTGAAAAGTCAGTTCCTCCATAACATAATAACTGTTGGACATTTCTTCTGAGAGCTTCCGTATTTGATTGTCATAATCTGATGTATTCTCTAAAGAGGTCATCGCCAAACTCAGCCAGTCTAAACCTTTTTGTTCACCATATAACGCGTTGTAGGCATCATGAATCCCCTGATATACCTTTTCATAATTCATGAGCTTTTTTCGCTCTTCTTCAAGCTCTTCGTCTTCAAACGGTTGTAAATCTGCCTCATGAAGCTCTCGCAGTTGAAACTCAAGCAAATCCAATCGCTGCGCCACTTCCTGTTCATTTTCACTAAGTTCATTATACCTTTTTTTGACCGTTTGATAATTTGTATATAACTGATCATACTCCTCTAAAGAAGGGGTCAGCTCGTCTATAATAAACATGTCAAGAAGGTCGATATGATGCTCCGGGTCCATCAAGGATTGAGTTTCATGTTGACTGTGAATATCAATTAAGGTTGAACCAAATTCTCTTAAAATTCCCAGTGTAACGAGCTTGCCATTTACCCGGCAAATACTTTTGCCTTGGCGAGTGATCACTCTTTGCAAGACAACCATGCCGTCTTCACTAATTTCAACCCCGAATTGCCTGCCTTTTTGATATACTGGATGAGTTGCTTCAACTGTAAATAACCCCTCAATTTCTGCTTTATCAGTACCATGACGGACAAACTCAACAGAACCACGACCTCCTGACAAGAGCTGTATGGCATCTATGATAATGGACTTACCTGCGCCGGTCTCTCCTGTAAGTACTGTAAGTCCTTCTTTAAATGTGATGGATACTTGATTAATGATAGCAAAGTCCTTTATCGATAATTCAGTTAACATGGCGAATCACCTCAGCTATAACATATTTAACAATTGTTCACTGATGCTTTCGGTTTGTTCTTTACTCCTGCAAATTATCAAACAAGTGTCATCGCCACAGATGGTTCCCATAATTTCTTCCCAATCAAGGTTGTCAATAAGGGCCCCTACTGCATTAGCATTTCCCGGCAATGTCTTTAAAATTATAAAGTGACCCGCTTGATCAATACTAACGAAAGCATCCATCATAAGACGTTTTAATTTTTCTAATGGGTTAAAACGCTGGTCTGCAGGTAAACTGTATTTATATCGGCCATCGAGCATAGGAACTTTTACAAGATGTAATTCTTTTATATCCCTTGAAATTGTTGCTTGTGTGACATCATAGTCCATTGCCTTCAACCGATTCACTAACTCATCCTGTGTCTCAATATCATCGTTCGTGATTAACTCGCGAATCTTAATATGCCGCTGTCCTTTATTCATATCGATCCTCCCATAACAAAAGGGCTAAATAGTAGCCCTTGAATGTCATCTATATAACCTATTTTCGATGCGCCTCGTGCGCTTCTGCCACCACACTATCCACTTCGACATCATCCGCTATATCTCCTGCTTCTTCGCCTGTCCAATATAAATGAACGAGAAATTCGATATTTCCGTCGCCTCCGGTTATCGGTGAAAAAGTCAAGTTCTTTACCGAAAAACCCAACTGGCTTGCGAAGTCGAGAATTCTTCGGATCACCAAATTGTGGATCGCAGCATCTCTAATAATCCCTTTTCTGCCGACCTGTTCCCGTCCTGCTTCAAACTGGGGTTTGATTAAGGCCACTACATCACTGTTTACATTCAGCAATTCGGTTAACACAGGCAGGATCAAACGCAGTGAAATAAACGAAACGTCAATGCTGGCAAATTGTGGCTTTCCTTCTGTCAAATCATCTGGCGTCACATACCGAAAATTTGTTCGTTCCATAACAACTACTTGAGGATGATTTCTAAGCTTCCAGTCCAGCTGGTTGTAGCCAACATCGATTGCATAGCTAAGACGAGCACCATTTTGTAAGGCACAATCAGTAAATCCGCCTGTCGATGAGCCAATATCGATCATTGTCTTCCCCTTCAGGTCCAACGCGAACTTGTCTAGAGCTTTTTCAAGTTTCAACCCGCCCCTGCTTACATAAGGAATAGCGCTCCCTTTGACAGTAAGTTCGATCGTTTCGTCAACTTTTTGTCCAGGCTTATCAAGACGATGATTTCTTTCGAAAACAAGACCAGCCATTATGGTACGTTTAGCCTTTTCCCTCGTCTCAATCAATCCTCGTTCAACCATTAATAAATCCAATCGCACTTTTCTTCCCATAATTTAGGCCCTCTGTTGCTTTTCAGGTATAATCTCTTTAATGTTCTTTATCACGTTGTCTTCCGTCAGTCCGATTTCGTCCCATAGTTCAGGGACGCTGCCGTGTTCAATAAATCGGTCAGGTACACCAAGTCGATTCACCCAGGAAAGATAGTTGTGCTCTTCTTTAAACTCCAGAACACTAGAGCCAAACCCTCCCTGGAGCACCGCTTCTTCGACAGTTAATATAGGGAGCTTGTCCTTCATGATATCATGAAGCATCGCTTCATCCATCGGTTTAATGAATCGAGCGTTAACGACACGTACGGATAGTCCTTCTTTACTAAGCCGTTCGCTTGCAGCCATGGCCATAGGAATGGTGGTACCGAATGTTAAAATAACAGCATCTGTACCGTCTTTTAGTAAATCCCAGCTGCCAATCGGTATCGTTTTCAGGTCATCACTCATCTTGACTCCTAATCCATTTCCTCGAGGATAGCGGATAGCAATCGGTCCATCATTATAGGTGACAGCTGTATGAACGAGATGCTGTCCTTCATCTTCGTCCTTCGGCATGGCAACCACCATGTTTGGAACAGAGCGGAGAAATGCCACATCAAACACTCCCTGATGAGTCTCCCCATCAGCTCCAACCAATCCTGCTCGGTCCACTCCGAATACGACATTTAGATTTTGTCTTGCCACATCGTGAATCACCTGGTCATATCCTCGTTGTAAGAAGGTTGAATAAATAGCGAGGAACGGTTTCATTCCTTGAGTTGCCAATCCAGCTGATAAGGTGGTAGCATGCTGCTCAGCGATCCCGACATCGAACAAACGATCCGGAAATTCTTCACCAAATTTTTCGAGCTTAGACCCCAATACCATTGCTGGTGTAACCGCTACAACTCTTTTATCGATACGAGCCTCCTTCCTAAGCGTTTCGCTTATTACCTCACTCCACGCTGGAGGAGCATCAGCGGGTTTAATTTTTTCTCCAGATTCAATTTTATAAGGGCCGACACCGTGCCATTTGTCCTTATTATCTGTCTCGGCTGGATGATAACCCTTTCCCTTTTGGGTGATGACATGTACGATTACAGGACCACTCGTCTTCTTAGCATAGTTTAAGTTCTCAAATAAATCATGATAATCATGACCATCTACAGGACCATAATAGGTAAAGCCTAATTCTTCAAAAAACATTCCAGGCAGCACAAAATACTTCATACTGTCTTTCAGTCTTTCAGCGGCCTGCGCTAATCTTCCCCCGACAGCAGGAATACGCTTAAGAATCCATTCTAAATCGTCCTTTGCCCGGTTATATTTCCCAGCACTTCTCATGCGTCCTAATGCTCCATGTAAAGCACCAACATTTCTGGCAATTGACATTTCGTTATCATTTAGGATAACGGTTACATTCTTTTTCTCATCACCGATATGATTAAGTGCTTCAAGAGCCATACCTCCAGTGAGAGCCCCGTCCCCGATAATAGGCACAATAGAATGCGATTCATTCTTCAAATCGCGGGCAATCGCCATACCCATGGCTGCTGACAATGACGTTGAACTATGTCCAGTCTCCCAAATATCGTGCTCACTTTCATTTCGTTTCGGAAAACCACACAACCCTTTATATTGTCTCAATGTATCAAATTGGCCGGCACGTCCTGTTAATATTTTATGAATATAAGACTGATGTCCGACATCAAACAGCAAACGATCCTTTGGGCTTTCAAACACTTTGTGCAAAGCTAACGTAAGCTCTACGACACCGAGGTTTGCACCTAAATGCCCTCCTGTACCTGACAAATTTTCTATAAGAAACTTGCGCATATCTAATGAAAGTGCTTCTAATTGACCAATCGACATTTCCTTCATAAATGAAGGTTCTTTAATCTTGTACAGATCCATTAAAGGACCCCCTTAGCGTGATTTTCTAGCATGATTTGATGCGCTAGAAAGAATATTGATTTTTGTTTTATCTTCTACCCAGGCAATGAGGCGGGCAGTTGTAAAAATGACTTTAGTGGAAGAATGGATGGCAAAGTATTTCCCAAGAGCTTTGCCCCCGACCGTTAAAGCCGCCACCACACTCGTTACGAACACTGAAAAAACAAGCTGAAAGGTAGAGCCGTCGTCGTGTCCCAGAACATTAACAATTTGAAGAACTACGACAGTCGAAGCTGTTCCACTCACTATACCAGATATATCCCCGATTACATCGTTACAGAAACTTGCAAATCGATCAGCATTCCTAACGATGATAATCGCTTCCTTAGCTCCTCTAATTTTCTCAGAAGCCATAGAATGAAATGGGGTCTCCTGAGCCGCCGTCGCAGCTATTCCTAGCATATCAAAAATAACCCCTATAAATACAATAGCCAGTACAATTAAAATCCCAGCTACCCATATAACACCACTTAAAGCAGATGTTGAAATAACTGAAAAAATAGCCGCTAACACAAATGTGATAACGGCAATACTCAAACTAAATTTCACTGATTTTTTAAATTGATTATCCATTTTCAACCTCATTATTTAAATACATTCGTATGTAGGAAAGGAATGGTCATGAAAAAGGTAAAAATTACGGCTTAGGTCTAGTAGGTTTTCCCAATCAGATACCGAGTGTCACCACTCTGGCGGTTCCCCTTTAAATCCGACTCAGCCCCGTCTCCGGAAACTGGACTAGATTGCCACTGAGTCCGTACTATAATTCCCTTTTCATGTCCGTCCTAGAACAGTCTAGGGGATTTCCCCGACAGCCTTTGACCGTTCCTTAGCCTCTTTTGCAGTTCCGATTTCATATAGCGCAAGCCTTCATTCTCCAGTGGCCATCCGAAGATGTGACTGCCCCATGACTATAATCCCCTCGACCCCACTCAAGGCAGGCTACGCTGCTCATACAGTAAATTAAACCATATAAAGCAGGTTCATACCCCATTTCATAAGAATCTCCGGCGGGAGATACTCTTACAAAGATGGGCCTCCGCGGAAGAAGGGTCAACGCCCACATGCCTTTGTGGATCGCCCTGCCACCTTAACTCCCAGCACCGACCCAAGGCTGGGCGCCTCAAGCCGGCACAAGGAACTTCATCGATGTGCCCTTTGGCGGATTTTTAGGCCCGCCTTCAGGAACGGAGGACCGACTAGAATACTGCACCATCCCTTTTGTAATTTTAATAATACCATATTCCTTAAGGTTGCTCAATAAATATCCTTTAGACCTTTATCGATCCCTCGTGCTTAAGAAATCAACCAGTGCAGCTAAAAAAGTATCATTCAATCCAGTTTGTTCTAGAGATTGTAAGGCCACATCCATATACCCGTTCATCTCCCTGATCGCTCCTTCAATGCCCAACAATTGCGGATAGGTGCTTTTATCGTTTCCTTCGTCACTGCCAACCGGTTTACCGATAGCATCGGCATCTCCTAAAACATCTAAAATATCATCCTGTATTTGAAATATAAGACCAAGGACGTTTGCCATGTTCTCGATTTTCTGAAAGGTTTCAGAAGTAGTATGACTAAGAAAAGCACCCGCCACAATAGCAAAGGAAAGCAACTGTCCCGTTTTATTCATGTGAATAGATTTTAATTCATCTATCGAGACCTGTTTCCCTTCACTTCGCATATCCTGCATTTGTCCATCCACCATTCCAGCCCCGCCACTTGACCTGGAAAGCTCGCGGATCAGAAACACTTTTTCATCACTAGTCAAATTGGAGTCTTCGGAAATCACTTGAAAGCTTAGTGTGAGGAGAGCATCCCCCGCAAGAATTGCCGTAGCTTCATCATATGCCTTATGAATAGTTGGCTGACCTCTTCTCATGTCATCATTATCCATTGCAGGAAGATCATCATGAATTAAAGAGTATGTATGGACCATCTCCAAGGCACATGCTGCTGTGTATCCGCGAGTGTAATCAACCCCAAACGCCTCCATTGTTGAAAGAAGTAGTATTGGTCGAACACGCTTTCCTCCAGCCTCAATGGAATGAACAATAGCATCTCGTACTCGCCCAGGGTTAATGTGCTTGTTGACGTATCCCAACAATTTTTCATTTATAGTTTGTTGATAATCCCTCAGATGTTCTTGAAATGCCTCCACTATTCCTCCTCCTGAACTTCGTAAGGTTCAAATTCTCCGTGTTCATTTAAAATTTGCTGCATTTGATCTTCCACAAGATTAAGCTTTCCATTACAAAGCTTTGAAAGCTTCATGCCTTCCTGATAATACTGGATCGCTTCCTCCAGAGGAACATCACCTTCCTCGAGCTTTTCAACAAGTTTTTCCAATTGTTCCATGGCCTGCTCAAAAGTGAGTTCTTTTTCTTGATTTGTCATGATTGCTCCTCCTCAATATCATTTACAATACAATGCAGGCTGCCGTTGTGAAGCTTTACCGTCAATGAATGGCCGGGCTCTGTTTGATGAACACTTTTTAGTACCTTTCCTTTTTCTGTATAAGGAATGGCATAACCTCTTTTCATTATGTCTAGAGGATTTAATAGTCCCAATTTATCTATGACAGCATGAAATTGATCTTTTTTCGCACGGACCTGCCTGTTAATGCTTATCGTTAATTGCTTTGTTTGTTTATCCAAGAGTTTTCGATTCATTTGAAATTCCTCTTGTGGATGCTGTTGAATTAAGCGCTTCTCCAAGTATGATAAACGTTCTTTTTTCTGCTTATAAAGATCATTTACATTTTTGGACAGCTGTTCTAATTGTCGATCTAGTTCCTGCTCTTTTTGTTTTAAGAGCTGTTCCGGATATTTAAATGCATAAGATTTTTTTAACCTGATCAGCCGTTCTCCAGCCTCGTAGCGTTTAAGAGTCACAGCCCGGGTAAGACGTTGGGTGGTCAGCCTGAGCTGTTCTTTCAGTTCTTTCAAAGAAGGCACAGCAATTTCTGCTGCCCCGGTAGGTGTTGCTGCTCTGATATCGGCCACAAAATCGCTGATTGTAGTATCTGTTTCATGCCCGACAGCTGAAATGACGGGGATTCGAGAATGATGAATAGCACGGGCAACTACTTCTTCATTAAAGCACCACAAATCCTCAATGGAGCCACCTCCTCGCCCTACTATAAGCACATCACAATGCAAATGTGCATTTGCATAGTGTATAGCTTTCTCTACAGAAGCGGCTGCTGAATCTCCCTGGACGAGAACAGGAAGGATAGAAACCTTCACAATTGGATAACGGCGCTTAATGGTTGTTAAGATGTCACGGACTGCTGCACCTGTAGGCGATGTGATCACACCTATATGTTCTGGAAATCCAGGAAGTACTTTTTTGTTAGCCGCTTCAAAAAGTCCTTCTTTTTGGAGTTTTTCTTTTAGTTGCTCATACGCCAAGTACAATGCACCGATTCCATCAGGCTGCATGTCTTGTATGTACAGTTGATACTGTCCCATTGGTTCATAAACATTCACTTCACCACGAATGAGAACATTCATACCATTTTCCGGCATAAATTTGAGCCTGCGATTATTTCCTGCAAACATTACGGCCTGAATACGTGCTTGTTTGTCTTTAATCGATAAGTACATATGCCCGCGGGTATGCTGCTTAAAGTTAGAGATTTCACCTCTCAGCCACACCTCTTTGAGATGAGGGTCGGAGGATATTTTTCTTTTTATATATTTAGTTAGTGCCGTTACCGTTAAATAGCGATCCTTCACAAGTAAATCTCCCCTATTTTTGATCTATCCATTTCGCGGCTTTAATCGTGTTGTGCAATAACATAGTAATGGTCATAGGACCAACACCCTTAGGCACAGGGGTTATATAGGAAGCCTTCTCTTTTGCTGATTCAAAGTCAACATCTCCAGTTAACTTTCCATCCACACGATTTACACCGACATCGATCACAACTGTACCTTCTGTTATATCTTCCCCTGTAATTAAACCAGCCTTGCCAGCAGCTACAATCAGGATATCGGCACGCTTGGTATGCTCCCTTAGATTTTTTGTTCGTGAATGACAGTGGGTAACAGTTGCATGTTCATTTAATAACAACTGGCCAACTGGCTTTCCGACCAGGTTGCTGCGCCCTATGATCACTACATGTTTACCTTCAATTGAAACCTCAGCTCGCTTCAACATAACCAGGATTCCAAATGGTGTACACGGATAAAACGTTTCCTGACCTGTCAACATCCGACCGGCATTTATCGGGTGAAATCCATCAACATCCTTACTAGGATCTATCGCTTCAATCACATTTTGTTCATCAATTTGCTGCGGTAAAGGCAACTGTACCAAAATACCATGCACTGCTTTATCCTCATTTAACTGATTGATAATGTGTAATAGTTCATCTTCTGATGTTTCTGCGGATAATTCAATCAGATCAGAAGCCATGCCAATTTTTTCTGATGCACGCTGTTTTCCTTTTACATAAGACTTGGAAGCTGGATCTTCTCCGACTATCACCACAACTAATTTTGGATGAACGCCTTCTTTCGATAATTCAGCAATTTCCTCTTTCATTTCCAGCCGTAAATCTTCTGCTAATTGCTTTCCATAAATAACTTCAGCTGCCACCTCATCGTCCTCCTCTGAATGACTACATCATTTTTGATAAAACACCATTTATAAATTTACCAGATTGATCTTCACCAAACACTTTAGCTAACTCAACAGCCTCGTTGATGGCTACTTGAGCCGGAACCTCTTCACTAAATTTTATCTCATAGGCTGCCATACGAAGTAGTGTTTTCTCAACACGTGCTAACCGTGAAAAGTTCCAATTCTCTAAATGGCTTTCAATCCACTGATCGATCTCGTTTCTGTTTGTGACAACACCTTGGACCAACTGGTCTACAAAAGCATCATGAACTTGCTCGTCCATGACGTGTTCAATCGCTTCTTCAGTGTTTATTTCACTTGAATCTATTTGAAAAAGAGCTTGGAATGCCTTTTCCCTGGCTGTACGTCTTTTCATATTCATTCTCCTTTAATGTCATTTCCGTTAGAATAATAACATTTTACCACCTGAAAAGCCATACAATGCGAAAAGACCAGCAGGGGAAACCCGTAACTGGTCTTTTTATTACACTTCTTCTGTTTCAGGCTCTTCTTCTTTACCTTCCATCTGAATCCCGACGATATGAACGTTCATTTCCTTTATCTCAAGGGCCGTCATATTTTTGAGTGCCTGACTCGTATTGTCTTGAATCTTTTTTGCTGTATCTGGAATAGAAATCCCAAAATCCATTACGACATAAGCATCAATTAAGATGCCGTCCTCCGCAAGTTCTACTTTCACACCTTTGCCATGGTTCTTTTTCCCAAGGCGTTCCACAACTCCTGAGGCAAAGTTTCCACGCATAGAAGCAACGCCTGCTACTTCAGACACTGCGATGCCAGCTATCACTTCAATGACCTCTGGCGCAATCTCTACATTGCCAAGTGTGGACCCTTCCGTAACGTTAAGTAATTGTTTCTCACTCACTCGTTACCACTCCCTTCTTTGCTATCCTCCATTACAGTATAGTTTTCCAGGAATTTTGTGTTAAAATCACCGCCGACGAATACCTCATGTTCCATCATACGACTATGGAATGGAATGGTTGTATGGACCCCTTCAATGACGAACTCATCTAAAGCTCTTCTCATTTTCTGAACAGCTTCCTTACGATCACGACCATAGGTGATTAATTTTGCCACCATAGAATCATAGTATGGGGGAATCATATACCCTGGATAAGCCGCCGAATCTACACGCACACCAAAGCCGCCTGGTGCTAGATACATGTCAATTCTTCCTGCAGATGGCATGAAGTTTTTATAGGGATCTTCTGCATTGATGCGGCATTCAATAGCCCATCCTTCAAACGTGATTTCTTCCTGTGTAAAGGAAAGTTTTTCATCGTTTGCAACCATTAGTTGTTCTTTAATTAAATCAATCCCCGTAACCATCTCCGTGACGGGATGCTCCACCTGAATACGGGTGTTCATTTCCATGAAGTAGAATTTATTTTCTTTCTGATCAAAAATAAACTCTACTGTACCCGCCCCGGAGTAATCAACAGCTAATGCAGCTTTAACCGCCGCATCACCCATTGTTTGGCGAATTTCCGGAGTTACAGCAGGAGATGGTGTTTCTTCAATCAACTTCTGCAAGCGACGTTGAATCGAGCAATCCCGTTCTCCTAAGTGAACAGCATTGCCGTGATTGTCAGCAAGAACTTGAATTTCAACGTGCCGGAAATCTTCGATAAATTTCTCGAGATAAACTCCCGGATTACCAAAAGCTGTTTCCGCCTCTTGTTGGGTAACATTAATCCCCTTTACAAGGTCTTCCTCCGTTCTGGCTACACGAATTCCTTTACCGCCACCGCCAGCAGTCGCCTTTATGATGACTGGATATCCAATTTCATTGGCTACCTGCTTGCCCTCTTCAACGTCAGCGATAATTCCTTCTGAACCTGGGACAATAGGTACACCTGCTTCCCTCATTGTTTCCCTGGCGACATCTTTCGTTCCCATCTTCTGAATCGCATAGGACGACGGTCCGATGAATGTAATATTACATTCATCACAAAGCTCTGCAAATTCAGCATTTTCGGCTAAGAATCCATAACCCGGATGAATAGCATCGGATCCAGTTAATGTTGCTACACTCATAATGTTCGTATAGTTTAAATAACTATCCTTGCTTAAAGTCGGCCCAACACAATAGGCCTCATCTGCAATTTGGACATGTAATGCTTCTTTATCTGCTTCCGAGTAGACAGCTACTGTCTCAATATCCATCTCCTTGCAAGCCCGGATAATACGGACGGCAATTTCTCCCCGGTTGGCAATCAGTACTTTTTTTATCATCATTTAACCCCCGTATTATGCAGTTTTCACGCGGAACAACGGCTGACCATATTCCACAAGCTCACCGTCATTAACAAGGATTTCTACAATTTCTCCTGAAACTTCCGCTTCAATTTCATTAAATAGTTTCATGGCTTCTACTATACATACAACAGATTCCTGTTTCACTTGATCACCCACTTGTACATATGCATCTTGATCTGGAGAAGGTGATTGATAGAACGTACCTACCATAGGTGAAATGACTTCCTTATCATAGTTGGTAGCTTCCTCAGGCTGGGGTTCCTGTTCTTTCTTTTCCACAGCAGGTTCATTACGCTGCGGCTGTTCTTCTTGTACGGGCTGCGGTTGCTGTGGCACTGTTGCTTGTTTTGCCTCAGTTGGCATTTCTGTAACTACTTGTTCACCATTTTTTTTCATCGATACTTTTGTTCCATCTGACTCATAACAAAATTCATCAATATGAGATTCATCAATTAGTTTAATTAGTTCTCGAATTTCTTGCACCTTTAACATAATTACGGCACTCCCTTATGTAGAATACTTGATCACTGAAATTATTCATTACTTTTAATATTTTACGATACATGTTGAGGACCTGCAACTAGTAGGAAGATGTTAAGACACACAAAAGAGTCAACCCTTGTACTGCATCAAGGGTTGACTCTGGTCTAAAAAAGCTATTTCGATGGTTGGAATTTGACATCTACTGGTACTTCCCCAAATTCATCGTAGACCATTTGCATAATTTCTCGTGCTTGTGAATCTGATAGTTCATTCGCTCTTACTGTCACGTGTACGCCATTATCTTCCGCCCGAACGAGTACATCTTCATAAGGTACACTGGCACTAATCGTTTTCTCAAGAATGTTTTCTTTCGTTCTCTTATCCTGCAAGTTGTCTAAATTCGCTGTAGCCTCAGCTTTTTCTTCGATAGTAGCTGTAGATGATGCCATGACTGCCGACCACTGCTCTTCCAGCTTATCACGTTTATTTTGCATTTCTAAACGGATGGATGCAAACAACTCATCTGAAGACATTTGAGAAACCACTGTGTCCTCCTCAGTTCCCTCTCCGTTCATATTACCCGTAGCTTGCTCTAGTTCTGCATCCTGAATGAAGGCCATTTCTCCACTATCCGGTGATGTCATGTAGTACACACTCAAAACAATTAGAAGGCTTAACATCGTCAACAACCAAACCGTCTGTTTTTTTACCAAAATAATCCCTCCCTATGATTTAGGCAAAACGGAAACTCTATGACTAGGCACATCTAACACTCGTGACACAGCTTCAACCACCCAACCCTTTACTTTCATTTGATCTACGCCTTTGGCAGTTACAAAAACACCTCTGACATCGGGTTTCTTTGTTTTTACGAGCAGCGGTACTTCCCGCTCCCCCTGTCTAACCAGGACTAACTGCTGTTCCTTTGAATAATCCTCGATTTCTCTTTCTCCCCCATTCGTATCAGTCTCCTTTGTGGTTTGTTTTGAGATGATTAAATTTTTATCAAATACCTTTTCCTTAGTAGCAGCCAGATTGATCATCAGCTCCACTTCACTTACCCCTTTTATATTTTCAAGAAGGGGAGTTAGTTGTTTTTCATACTCCACTTCCAGCTGGCTAATTGAAACGGCTGAATTTGCATCTTTCTTGCTCGGTGACTCCTGAACTGTCTTTTGCTGAGGCGGTGCCTCATTAGTTGGTGTTTGAAACCAGTTGCTAATGATAATGAAAAAAACTCCAATTAAACCAACAATAATAAAATATTTAGGCTTTTTTATTTTTTGTCCGTCACCTGAAGACAGAGGTTTAAACAGCTTATTCCACCATTTACTCATTGGTTTTCCTCCCAGCGGATTTCAATTTGATCATTGTGCAATCCCAATAAACCGGCTGCCATATCCTGAACCTCCTGTTCCTGGTTACGGTCCATCGTCTCGTCATCTTCGGTAAGTGAGATGTTCACCTCTTCTACAGCTCCCTCACCTGGTGTAGAGGCTACGTATAAGATCAGCTTGTCCAACGACTCCAGATTATGGGGTTTTTCTGAAAAGGCCATGTCCACTTTTTTTAGCGAAAGGTCGAATTGCTGCTGTAGGGGCTGTTCCATTTTATTCGAAATGGTTTCTGTGACTTGTTGTAATGTATATGCATCTTGTCCCTGCATTATTTCACTTTTCTTTGACTCGATTTTCTCTGCTAATTGTTCAGTAGATGAACGGCTCTCTAATTGATATTCCACCGATTCGACTAAAGTTTGCGGATCAATTTTAAGTACTTTTAGTAAAGGGTTTAATAATATGAGCACTAACAGGATAGACATGACTAACCGAGCATATTTCCTCATTGACCCTGACGGAAGAAGAGCATCCGCGACCATTGCTAATAGTAAAAATAATACAATTTGAGTAATCCATTGAGTAAAGGCTGCCATTAGTTATCACCCTCATCGAACCATCATAGTAATATTGCTGGCAGCAACCATAATCACAATAACGAGGAAGAACATCATTGAGACCATGAGTAATGCTGCAAAAATGTACATAATATGGCGGCTCACGATTGCCATTGCCGTAATAACAGGTCCGTCTCCTAACGGCTGTAAAAGAGCTGCAGCCAACTTATAAATCAAAGCTATTACAAACACTTTCAAAGCCGGGAAGATGGCTATCCCTAATAAAATAATGACCCCTGCCAGCCCTAATGTATTTTTCAACAACAGCGATGCGCCGAGAATCGTATCCGTAGCATCTGTAAATAAACGTCCGACAACAGGAACAAAGTTTCCCGTGATGAATCGTGCTGTTTTCATCGTCACCCCGTCTTGAACAGCCGTTACTGTTCCCTGAACAGAAATCACACCAAGAAAAATCGTTAAATATACTCCCATAATTGCCATTCCTGTTTTCCTCAGTAATTCAGCAAGCTGATCCACTTTGTACGTATCATTCAACGTTCCAACAATTAATAACAGAGCTGAGGATGCAAAAAGTGGAATGAGAAGAACTTTCACTAACAAGCCACTGGATTGAACGAGAACAACGATAATAGGATGAAAAAATGAGAATGACATGAGATGACTAAACGATGCCATAATTCCTAAAAGCAGAGGCAGCAAACCAATCATAAAACTACTCATCTGGTTAATGGCGCCGATCGTGTAATCAATGACTTGTCCAAAACTTTCTAATGCAAGGGCAATAAGGGCAAGGTAGATCACCATGTAGGCGATTCGACTGACAACGGTATTCTCGAAAGAAGATTGCATAGCTTGGAGCAGCGTGCTGAACAATGTTAGAAACAACAAGGACGCTAGCAATTTTCCATTGGCCATTAATTCGTGAAAAAGGAAGGATAAAACACCAGACACCCATCCTTTTGGGGCACTGCCCCCCTCTTCTTCCATAACATTTCGAAAATCTTTTATTGAAATATCGGGTAAATAATCTCCATACTTCTGGTTGAGCTGTTGCAAACTCTGTTCAAGTTCATTAGTGGAAACATGTTCCATTAAGGAAGGCACAGCATCTTGTGGTGTTGAAGCTGAAACTGAGTCTGGAAAAAAAATCGATCCGATCAGTAAACAACTTATAAATAATAAACGTATCATTTTATACCACTCAATTCTCATCCTGCCGCTCCAGGAATAAAGTCCAAAATCGTTTCGATAACAGCTGTAATTATGGGGATGGCAAGCATTAGAATAAATAACTTTCCTACCAGTTCGACTTTAGAAGCGAGAGCATTCAATCCTGCATCCCTGATCAATTGTGCTCCGAACTCTGTGATATAAGCAATTCCGATAATCTTGAGAATGGTCTTAAAATACACGGACTCTACTTTTGCTTGATCTGCCATGTATTGAAGTAAGGAAAAAATATATTTGATTTGATCGAGAACAGTTGTAAAGATAATGATCACCGTTATCAAGAGAAGTAAAAATGCAATTGAAGTCTTTTGCTCTTTTAATAACACGATCAATAATGTCGCTACTAATCCAAGTGAAACGATTTGTAAAATCCCCATATTCTCTACCCCTGATATAAAAAGACAGATTTTATTTGTTGAAACAATTCAGCAAGTCGATGGAGAACTATGAAAAGAACGATGATAAAACCTGTTAACGTGACGACTTGAGCAATTTCCTCTTTGCCCATTTGTTTTAAGATACTGTGAATCATTGCTACGATAATACCGACTCCGGCAATTTGAAACAGGATGGATGCATCTTGAAGCACAATGTCCCTTCCTCCTTATCATATGAGTAATATAATCACGAACAGACCACTTAAGACCCCCATTCCCCGAGCGAGCTTCTGATGCTTACCTGAAGATTCAATGGCATCATTAAGTTGCAAATCAAGGTGATGAAGTGTTAACTGAATTTGTTTTTGCTGCTGCTGGAGATCATGCTGCCCTAAGGTACTTCCAAATTGGGCCAATATATCTAAATCAGTTTTAGTCATTGCGTTTCTATGCCAATGCTGTTTAAGGCCCTCTTGCCACAACGCTGCAAAATCCGTACATGTCTCGCTTTCCAACAGCAAATCCGAATAAAACTCGCACAAAGGCTGCGGCAATTGCCTTGAAATATTATCACAGACCTCCCATAAGGAAGATTGTCCATAAACCATTTCTGCTTCAATCATTTGCAGTGCGCTCTTCCATTGTCTGATTTGTCCAGGCCTTTTCTTAAACCTCGCCGCTATATCAAACCCTACCCAGGTACTAACGGTTAATACGATTAAGGCGCCGATCCACGCCATGTTTATCTCTCCCTCCATAGGAAGTGATTGCTGCCCCTTTTTCATTAAGAATACGGAAAGAACCCAGTTTATTAGGTGAAAGCCTTTCAAGAACAATGTACCTATCAAATGCTTGTTCACTTATCAAACTACTGGCAGCATGCCTCTTCTGCACAGATTCAAGATTGTTGCCGTGAATACTGCAGATGACTTGAACGCCGGTATATACAGCTTCACGAACAGCTTCAGCATCTCTTTCACCGCCCAATTCATCGACCAATATAACTTCAGGAGACATGGAACGAATCATCATCATCATTCCTTCTGCCTTCGGACATGCGTCCATTACATCAGTTCTGACTCCGACATCCAGTTGTGGAATACCCTGGTGACAAGCTGCCAGTTCTGAACGTTCATCTATTAAAGCCACTTTTGAGGCCTTTTTCAGGCTTGAATCTGAACCAATACATTTCGAAAGCTCCCGCAGCAACGTCGTCTTCCCTGAATGTGGCGGTCCAATAATCAGAGTGTTTTGCCACCTTCCTCGGACGAGCAGATGAGGAATAATTTTTTCTGCTAAGCTTACGGTGGAGCGGGCGATTCGTATATTCATGAAAGAAATATATTTTAGTGTCTCGATATCACGATTAATTGTATTGGCCTTTCCCGCTAATCCAACTCGATGTCCACCTTCTATGGTGATAAATCCTTCCTTTATCTCATCTTTCAATCGATAAAGGGAAAATTGACTGATTTGATTTAATACGAAGGATAAATCTTCAGATGATAAACGAATGTCAGTAAGTGTTCGAACACCTCTTGAATCTAGCACCTCCAATCGTTGATGAACCCGCAAACGAATTTCTTGAACACTCATCCATTCAACTTCTTTTAATAGGAGAGGGTGATAGTGCTCTGGAAACAATCTAATGATCTCTTTCATTCAACCCAAAACTCCTTTTATTGATTTACCTTATACCTATGTACGAGCACGGGAGTTATGACAGTTGAGAGGTGATTTTATACTGAAAATCTAGTAGAAAAATTAACATCTGCTAACCCTCTATTATTTTTTAATAAGAAATATACGGGTAAGCGTCCCTGAGAAGGTTTGGATTCAATGAAGCTGGGAACAGCGGAAAATCTACAAAGTAAGAAGCAAGAGGAATTGTGGTTAAATTCCTAGACAGAGGAAGTTCGACTAAGTTCGGCATAAAGGAAGTTCGGTTAAGATCGGCACGTCCTGTGCCAACACCGAACTACCCCACGTCGTGTGGGGCAAAAAAAAGAGCCAGCCCTATAAAAGGCTGACTCCGCTGATTCACGTTATATACTAAGCTCGAGATACATATTTCCCATCATTTGTACTAATTACTAATGTTTCTCCTTCATTTATGAAAAAGGGAACTTGAACAATAAGACCTGTTTCAAGAGTGGCAGGTTTTGTTCCGCCGCTTGCTGTGTCTCCCTTAATTCCAGGTTCAGTTTCTGTTACTTCTAATTCCACGTTATTTGGAAGTTCAACCCCGATGGTTTCTCCCTGGTACGATTGAATCTGTACTTCCATATTTGCTTTTAAATAGTTAAGCTGTTGGGAAATTTGAGCAGTTGGTAATTCAACTTGTTCGAATGTTTCCGTATCCATAAATGCGTGCATATCTCCTGACTCATATAAATATTGCATCTTACGGTTCTCAATATGTGCTCGCTCAACTTTTTCACCGCCGCGAAATGTTTTTTCCTGAATATTACCATTCCTTAGATTACGAAGTTTCGAGCGCACGAAAGCGGCTCCTTTACCAGGCTTTACATGTTGAAAATCCATAACTTGCCATATGTTACCATCCACTTCAATTGTTAACCCTGTACGAAAATCATTTACAGAAATCATTGATATCCTCCTTTATACTTTCTTGCCTTTTTATAGAATGATTAATTCCTTCGGTGCATGGCTTAAACGTTCATTTCCTGTATCTGTAACGATGGTGTCATCTTCTATCCTGCATCCACCAACATTCGGTACATAAATCCCCGGTTCAACAGTTACAACCATCCCTGCTTCTAGCACTTGCTCCGTCCTAAACGATAACCCCGGTCCTTCATGTACATCAAGGCCAATTCCATGACCTGTGGAATGACCAAAGTATTCTCCATAACCTTTGTCCGCTATATAATCACGCGTAAGTGCATCGGCTTCTTTGCCTGTAATACCAGCTTTAATGCCTTCCATTCCTTTGAGCTGTGCTTGGAGAACAGTATCATAAATCTCCTTCAACTCATCACTAATTTCTCCTACAGCTACAGTTCGTGTAATATCAGAGCAGTAACCTTTATAGAGTGCTCCAAAATCCAAGGTAACGAGTTCACCTGATTGAATTTCTTTTTGAGAAGCTACACCGTGCGGAAGTGCAGACCGATTACCTGAAGCCACAATAATATCAAAACTAGACGAAGTAGCTCCTTGCTTTCTCATGAAAAACTCTAACTCATTCGACACATCGATTTCTTTCGCCCCTGGTTTTATATAAGACAGGATATGTTCAAAGGCGTCATCAGCAATTTTTACAGCTTCTTTTATTATCGTAAGTTCCTCATCTGTCTTGATCAAACGCAAATTCTCAATAAGTCCAGAGGTTGGAATTAATTCTGCCTTCAATTGGTTACGATAAACATCAAATTGTTTGTATGTAACGTGATCTTGTTCAAACCCGAGCTTTTTTATCTGCAGGTTCTCTACCTGTGTACTAATCTCCTCTGCCATAGGACCTTTATGTTCTATAATTTCAAATCCCTCTGCCTGTTCAGCGGCTTGTTCCGTATACCTAAAATCAGTGATGAAGACAGCAGCCTGTTCTGTGATTAAGACCGCACCAGAGGAACCCGTAAAGTTTGTGAGATACCGGCGGTTCTGACTACTTGTGATTAGCAATCCATCTAACTGCTGATCTTTCATTGCCTGACGCAATTTCCCCAGTTTATTCATAATTCATTTCTCCCTTCCAATGTCATCTTCTCGTACTACCCGGCACAGCAGGCAGTAGTCCTAATTGAAAACATCATAGACATGCTGCCTGTGTGTGAGCAGACCATTTACAACACTTTTCTGCCTAATTTTCTATGTTGTATCCACTAGTGCACTTCCACTTTTCTAATTTTACCATACTCTTAGAATATCATCATTCTGTTGGCTGTTTAGCCGTCTGTGTCGGCTGATTATATTCATGATATTCATATGATATGGAATACCCTATAAATACCCCATATAAAACAAACAAGCAGACAGCTGTTACGATAGAATCAATCGTAAGTTGTGTAAAGTCAGGGACGGCCTCAAAGACAGGGTTCAATAAATAATATAAAATCCCAAATAAAACGACCCCGAAAATAAATCCTGGCCATATTCCATCTTTCCTTTTTAACACGACATAATAAGCGAGAGCCATAAATATAGATAAAACGGCAACGATTCCGATCGCCAAAATTTCAGCTAATAATGTACTCGTCCAGTCTGTTTGCCAAAAGGAACGAAAAATGAATGTGGCAGCTGATACTTGGGAAAAATTAAAATAGTACGACAGCCCGCCAAGTCCCCCCCATAATATTCCTGCTACAAACCCAATAAGCAGAGTTTTCGATAATACGCTATGCGGCGGTTCCTGTGTACTTTGTTCTATATGTTCCTGGTTTTGTTTAGGTTCTTTTGAATTCCCATCCATTTATATCACCTCAGCATTTATTTTCTCCATTAAGTCATAATTCATGCTAAGAGTTTATCTTTTAATGGTAGTGAATCTCATGTCTTTGCGGTAAAATAAAGTATAGAACCTTACTTTCAGAGAATGCAAAATTTCTTGAATAATATCAGCTAGAAGGGACAGAATCTAAAATAGTTAGACTTGTATATGGTAATTCCAATATCTAAGAAACTTAGATTAACAAAAAGATGTAAAAAAAGATAATATATCATGATAAGAACTTAGGAATTAGGGGTATATACAATAGTAAAAGGAATTATTTATACCGAAGGAGGGAGCTGTAAAGATGTTAAGAAACTGGGGTGCTCTGGTTATGTATACAATGATTTCACTCGCCATATTTTACATTGGATTCCAATTGGTGAATAACCCATCGTCCTTTCTATCATCAATTATTATGACGATTGGAATTGCTGTACTAGTATTCGGTGCTATTTACTTCTTGTTTCTTCGTAATCGGGTCGGAGCTGTCGGCGGTAAAAACAGTAACGAGATGAAGAAATATAAACAGGCTGTTAAACAATCGAAGCAAAAATATAAATCGGCTCAGCCTACTAAACCTAATAAATCAAAGCTAGACACTAGACTTTCAGTAAATTCCAGAAAAAAGAAACCCAAGCGAAAAAATGCCCCAAACTTACGTGTTATCGAGGGTAATAAAAGCAAAGGGAAAAATCGAGCCACCTTTTAAAGCGGCTCGATTTTTTATTTCTTCCAACGATCAAGAAATTGTTTTGCCTTCTCTTGCCCGATACTCATTAACTTTTCTTTTTGTTCCGCATTCATGGCAAAATCTGTCGTTTCCACTCCTTTTACCGGGATAAATATGACATCACGACTGGTTGACTCTGAAATATATCTGGCATCATGCGCTTTTTTCATTGTACGGAACAGGGCATGGAACATTTGGATAGAGTTTTTTATTTTTTGTTCGGGAAGCTGGTCAGGGGGATCACTTAATTGCATACCTAAAATAGGACGTCTGCGCTTACCCTGTTCATTTTCAAATAACCATATGGGAAAGTTACTCAGCACTCCCCCGTCCACTAACAGTGATTTCCCTTTCTTTCCGTGCAGCTTGACTGGCATGAAAAAATAAGGTAAACCAGCACTAATCCTAGCTGCCTTAGCCACAGAGAATGTATCGGGGTCAATTCCATACACCCTGTGCAGATCGTCTGGTATCACGACCATTTTACCTAAAGTCAAATCTGAGCAAATCACTTTAAGGCTTCCACGCGGCAAGTCAGCAAACGTTCGGACTCCTTTTTGTTCAAGCCACTTCTCAAGCAAATTCTCCAGCCGATTTCCTTTAAATAATCCCATACGAAAGTAAAGCAACAACCACTTGTAAAACGGGAGGAACCTTTCCGGAAACGGTGTATCAATTAATTTATCTAAGGACAGTTCAAACAGTATCTTCTTCAGATCTTTTGCTTGATAACCAGAAGCAATCAGGCAGGCCACAATTGCTCCGGCCGAAGTTCCAGCGACTCTTTGGAAACGATATCCATTCTCATCTAACACTTCAAGTGCTCCTATGAAAGCTAATGCTTTCACTCCACCGCCTGAGAACACACCATCTATATTTATAAGATCACCCCGCTTATTACATATATAAACGGAAACTGTTTGGATAGAACAATTTTGTGAAAGAACAAAAGCGTAACAAAAAAGACGCAATTTTATGCGTCTGATTTTCCCTCATTATTTTGTTCTTCATTCTTCTGCTGAACTCCTCGCAGTTCTTCGACACGGGAGTTATTTTCTTCAAAATATTGAACTAAATCTCCAATGCGATCTATGGAATCCCAGCTTAAATGATGTTCGATTCCTTCCACATCATCATAAATTTTATCTTGAGTTACACCGATGATCTCGAGAAACTGTTCTAGAAGTTCATGACGGTAGACTAGCCTTTTTCCTACTTTCTTTCCTTTAGGGGTTAAGATAAGCCCACGGTACTTTTCGTATTTTAAGTATTGATCACGATCTAATTTCTGAACCATTTTAGTCACTGATGACGGATGCACTTGAAGGTTCTCAGCAATGTCAGATACACGTGCATACCCTTTATCTTCAATTAAGATATAAATTTGTTCGATATAATCCTCCATGCTTGGTGTTGGCATGTTAAACCCCCAATATTGCTGATGTTTATGTAATTTGCTTCATAAAAAGGATACACTAGTTTGTCTGCCGTGACAAGCGACTCCCCTTTATAAACAAACAGACGACCAGTTTTATACTGATCGCCTTTTTTGCTTTAACTTTAGTTTTTTATCGGGGATGAACCCGGAACTTTACAGCCCGCATTTGAGCTGAGCATTACAGTTTGTACAAGTATTACAACCGCCAATATCTTCAACAGTTCCCTTACGGCAAACTGGACATGTATCACCGACTTCAGAGCCTATCGTCACGTTGGTTTTCTCAAGTTCATGGACTGTATCCATTAATACAACATGAGGTTTTTTCTCTTCTTCAAACTCAAATTCTGTCTGTTCGCCTGAAAATTCGTTTTCCTCAGCTTTGAGAGTCAGAACTTGACTATCTCGGCTACCATCCACATAAACAGTACCGCCCTTAGCACCACCATGATATAAGCGCTGATAAACTTGTTCTACTTGCTCGACCGTATATCCTCTTGGTGCATTGACCGTTTTAGAAATTGAACTATCCACCCAACGCTGAATAACACATTGAGTATCCGCATGCGCTTCAGGTGCCATCGTCATCGCGGTAATAAACCATTCAGGAAGGTTGTCAGGATCCTGGTCAGGGTGCCTATCCAAATATTCCTGAACGATATCTGCTTTCACTTCGATAAATTTACCAAGACGGCCGCTTCTATAGTATGAGAACGAGAAGTATGGCTCAAGACCTGTACTTACACCGACCATTGTCCCTGTACTTCCTGTTGGAGCTACAGTTAGCAAATGTGAATTGCGAATTCCGTATTTAATGACGCCTTCTCGTATATCCTCAGGCATATCCTGCATGTAACCAGTTTCGACAAATCGCTGTCTCAGCTGCTGTGTCTCCTCTTTTGTTTCCCCTTCTAAGAATGGAAAACTGCCTTTTTCTTTCGCCAGATTTATGGACTCACGATAAGCTGTGGTCGCGATGACCTCAAAGATTTCGTCAACGAGCTTGTTACCTTCTTTTGAACCGTATTCCGTTTCACAGTAAATGAGCAAGTCGTGAAGTCCCATTACACCTAAGCCAATCCGACGCTCTCCTAAAGCCTGCTTCTTATTTTCCTCAAGGAAATAGGGTGTAGCATCGATGACGTTATCCTGCATGCGAACACCAGTCGCGACTGTTTTTCTCAATTTGTCAAAATCCACTTGTTTCGCTTCTTTGTCTGCAACAGAAGCCAAGTTAACTGCAGCTAAATTACAGACAGAGAAAGGTGCTAATGGTTGTTCTCCACATGGGTTGGTAGCGACAACCTTTTGACCATAAGCGCTAGCGTTTGTTTTTTCATTGGCATTATCAATAAAGAAAATACCTGGTTCAGCAGAGTAAGTTGCACATATATTAATCAGTTTCCAAAGCTCTGCAGCCTTGACTGTACGATACGTTTTCACACCAAATCCTTTTGCTTCCCACTCTCGAACGTCTCCACTCTCCTGCCATTTGGCATTGTAAGTGGCCATGTCTTCTTTAGAGTAGCTTTCTACATCCGGAAAACGCAGGCGATATTCTTGATCATTTTCAACGGCTTCCATAAATTCTTTCGTAATACATACAGAAATGTTCGCCCCGGTCAGGAATTCCGGATTATGGACAGAATAAGTACCGCCTGTCTGTAGTTTTTCCTGTGCTTCACGAAGGCTCCCCTCAGTGAATCCACCTTGGCCGGGCATAGTTTTATAATTAACCACGCTTTGATACAGATCTTTCTCTGTTTCCGTTAAAGGGGTAAATTTAAGCTTTTCTTCAGCAAGTGCTTTAATCTGTTCGTCTTCGGTGTTTTCAATTAAATATCTCAGAATTCGCGGATTCTGCATTTTTGAAATGATGAATTCAATAATGTCAGGATGCCAATCTGATAACATAATCATTTGCGCTCCACGTCTTGAACCGCCTTGCTCAACTAAATGAGTCAGCTTTGCAATATCATCCAGCCAGGACACTGACCCTGAAGATTTGCCGTTAACGCCCCTTGCCAGTGTATTCCGCGGCCTTAGGGTAGAACCATTTGTACCAACTCCACCACCACGGGACATAATCTCCATCACTTGCTTACGGTGGTCAGAAATTCCTTCACGAGAATCCTGAATGTAGGGCATCACGTAACAGTTAAAGTACGTCACATCCGTATTCGAACCTGCTCCGTAAAGAACTCGTCCCGCTGGAATAAAGTTGAGATTCGAGAGCTCATCATAAAAGTCGTTGAAGCTTTTTTCCTTCTTATCTTCATCAACTTCCACGGCTGATAGTCCAGTTGCGTTCCTTAAAGCAATTTGCTCATAGAATACTTCAAGCGGCTTATCAATGGTATCCAGTTTTCTCGTAATCAAACCGGATTCCCGCTCCTCTTCTTTATCAAGCACATTGATGAACTCTTCCTCAACTCTTACTTTTGCCTTATGATTTTCCCAATCGATAGACTCGATAAATCCAAAGCCTCTCGCAGGGAATTTCGGATCATCTTTAACGGTAAGGACAACAAAATCCCCTTCCGACAATGTCAGCTTCTCCGTATCCTTAAATGCATAACGATCAAGCATTACTAATCGTGACACTCCGCTGTGAGTTAAGTGCATATCTCGTGTAATTTCATGGACTTGATCAAATTGACGGATATCCGCGTTCAACCGGTCGACATTCAACCTTGATGGCGTTTTCCCTGTGGTTGTTGTCTTCATGTACACATCTCCCTTTCACCATGTTACAGATGGCTTGTTTCATAAGTCTATAAGTAACATACCACATCTGCAAAAAGTTAATCAATATATTGTATTCGAATTAAGAATATTTCTCCATATCTTGTGTTTCAATCAAGTTTAAGCGATTTTGTCAATCTAATAATTTTGCAAAAATAAAAGAAAAAGAAAGCTAATAAAAGCAAGAAGCCCCTTTTTTCTAGCTCATTAACTTTTTCCTTTGTTGCATCTCCAGAAATTTTAAAAATGCCTAAATAGACGTTTTGAATTCGATAACATGCTCAAAGAATTTTTATTTTACATTCATATGCTATAAAAATTCTTTGAAAACCAGCGCATTCCCCCATATAATAGAGAAGGGAAGAGGGGGTATATAGAGAATGGAACTTTGGATATTAATAGGTGGCCTTGTCATCATAATTGCATTCGGTGTATTCCGGTTTATCAAAGCAAATAAAGTCTTGACCACACTAACGGAAGACGAATTCCGCCAAGGATACAGAAAGGCCCAACTGATTGACGTTCGGGAACCGAAGGAATTTGATGGCGGCCATATATTAGGCGCAAGAAACATTCCTTTATCTCAAATGAGAAATCGTCTTGTTGAAATCCGTAAAGACAAGCCTGTTTATTTCTATTGTCAAAATGGCACACGCTCATCCAGAGCTGCTCTTATGTTAAATAAAAAAGGTTACCAGGACCTTAATCAACTTAAAGGCGGCTTTAAAAAATGGACAGGTAAGATCAAAGTGAAAAAATAAGTAAAGGACGGCACCTTCACATTCAAAAGGGCCGTCCTTTTTAGTGTCACTTAAAATACAAAACCAGAAATAATGGATGACGAATAAAGAGAGGGGGTATTCCAGAGAAAAACCTGGAATACTCCCCTTTTTAATACCTATTAGTCTTCTTTAATGTAGCGGAGAACTGGCTTTCTAGCAGCTGTCGTCTCATCCATACGACTTACGATTGTGGTATGAGGAGCGTTTTGAACCCGTTCTGGATCTTCTTTCGCCTCATTTGCAATTTGGATCATCGCATCAACAAATTCGTCTAAGGTTTCCTTAGACTCCGTTTCTGTCGGTTCAACCATCATCGCTTCTTCCACATTAATTGGGAAATAGATAGTTGGTGGATGATATCCAAAGTCAAGCAATCGTTTCGCCATATCAAGCGTACGTACCCCGAGTTTCTTTTGTCGTTTGCCGGAAAGGATAAACTCATGCTTGCAATGATGATCATACGGTAAGTCAAACGCTTCTTGAAGCCTTCTCATCATATAGTTCGCATTTAGTACGGCATACTCACTAACCTTTCGCAAACCTTCTGCCCCCATCGTGCGAATATACGTATAGGCACGAACATTGATTCCAAAGTTTCCATAGTAAGGCTTAACGCGTCCAATCGATTGCGGGCGATCTTCATCAAAGACAAATAAGTCTTCCCGCTTCGTTAAAATAGGTGCAGGCAAGAAAGGTTCAAACTCTGCCGTTACACCAACCGGACCTGAACCTGGCCCTCCCCCTCCATGTGGGCCAGTAAATGTTTTATGAAGATTAAGATGAACGACGTCAAATCCCATATCACCAGGTCGCGCATAACTCATGATCGCATTTAAGTTCGCTCCATCATAATAAAGCTTACCACCAGCGGCATGGATAATCTCTGCCATTTCTACAATATCTTCTTCGAACAAGCCTAGCGTGTTCGGATTTGTAAGCATAAGTGCTGCAGTCTTTTCATCGACGACTCGCTTTAAGTCTTCTATGTCAACGAGCCCTCGTTCATTGGTTTTAACGGTAACTGCCTCAAAGCCAGCCACTGTAGCTGAGGCCGGGTTAGTCCCGTGAGCTGAATCTGGAACAATGACTTTTGTCCGCTCGTAATCACCATTCCCTTCATGGAAGGCACGAATCATCATTAAGCCAGTCCATTCTCCATGAGCTCCGGCTGCTGGCTGCAATGTGACTGTGTCCATACCAGTAATTTCAGCTAATGTTGTTTGCAAATCATACATTAACCCCAGTGCTCCTTGTACCGTCTCAGGGGCCTGGTAAGGGTGAATGTGACTGAATCCTGTAAGCCTCGCTACATCTTCGTTCATCTTCGGATTGTACTTCATGGTACAGGACCCTAATGGATAGAAACCAGAATCAACCCCGTGATTTCGTTTAGACATAGCCGTATAATGACGCATGATTTGCAGTTCACTTACCTCAGGAAGATCCGGTTCGTTTTTTCTAATGTACGTTTCTCCTAATTGCTCATCCACATTTGTTTCTGGAACATCTAATTCAGGCAAGCTAAAGCCTGTACGGCTCTCTTGACTTAATTCAAAAATTAATGGAAAGTCTTGATTAGCCATGAATATCCCCCAATTCTTTTACGAAGAGATCAATTTCTTCTTTCGTACGGATTTCTGTAATTGCAATAAGCATATGCCCCGATAGGTCATTGAAATCATTTCCTAGATCGTAACCACCGATCATTCCTTTTTCCAGAAGCTTCTGATTGACCTCGGTAATATCGCTGTCAACATGGACTACAAGTTCATTGAAAAAGGCACCTTGATAAGGAATTGTAAATCCTGCAGATTCCAATTGCTGTTTCATATAAGCAGCTTTCTGAATATTCATCCAGGCCATGCGTCTTAAGCCCTGTTTTCCTAATGAGGACATGGCTACAGAAGATGCCAAAGCATTTAGCGCCTGGTTTGAACAAATGTTCGATGTTGCCTTATCTCGGCGAATGTGTTGTTCACGAGCTTGCAATGTTAATACAAAGCCTCGTCTGCCTTCTTCATCTTTGGTTTGTCCTACTAAACGACCTGGTACTTTACGCATAAGTTTCTTCGTTGTCGCAAAATAACCACAGTGGGGACCTCCGAATTGAGCCGGAATACCAAATACTTGCGCATCACCTACTACGATATCTGCTCCGAATTCACCGGGCGGAGTGAGATATCCGAGGGCAAGCGGGTTACTGGAAGCAATCAGCATCGTTTTCTTCTGGGTATCTACAAGAGAGCGAACTTGATCGAGTGGCTCAATTTGACCAAAGAAGTTAGGGTACTGCATAACAACACTGGCCGTGTCTTCATCCAGCTCCCTCTCTATTTGTTTAAGATCCGTCACACCACCAATATGATCGATTTCAACTACCTCAACTCCAGGTCCCTTAACATAAGAGTGAATGACTTCTAACGATTCGGGATGGATCGCTTTTGAAACCAGGACTTTCTTCTTCTTCGTTTGACCGGCAGAAACGTTCACTGCTTCAGCGAGCGCAGTCCCCCCGTCATACATTGAGGAGTTGGCTACATCCATTCCAGTAAGCTCACATATCATCGTTTGAAATTCAAATATAGCCTGAAGCTCTCCTTGAGAAATTTCTGGTTGATAAGGTGTATAGGCTGTATAGAACTCGGACCTTGAAATGACATGATCTACGATGGATGGGATATAGTGATCATATACTCCAGCACCTAAAAAAGAAGTGTGTGACTTCACATTGACATTTTGTTCAGCAAGCTGGGTAAGTTCCTTCATTAAGGCAAATTCATTTTTTGGCTTTTTAATATTCAATTCGCCTTTATAACGGATATTCTCCGGAATGTCAGCAAATAACTCATCTGTCGATGTAATGCCGATCGTCTCCATCATCTGTTGTTTATCTCGTTCTGTCATAGGTAAATAACGGAATTCCATGACTCTTCCCCCTCGTCTTATCGTTTATAAAAAGGTGTAGCGACAACTTTTGCCTGTAACTTTCGTTTACGAACCTGAACGGTGACTTCCGTGCCTTCTTCATTGTAGTTATGATCCAATAAGGCAAGCCCCACATTCTTTCCTAATGTAGGAGATTGAGTACCCGTTGTAACAAAACCAATTGTCTTATCCCCATCTAATACTTCATAATTTGTACGCGGAATGCCCTTGTCGATCATTTCAATACCGACTAGTTTTCGATCTGTTCCTTCTTCTTTCTGCTTTTTCAATACCTCTTTACCAATAAAATCAGCATCTTTCTTCACTCGAACAGCAAAGGAGAGACCTGCTTCGATTGGGGTAATCTCAGGACTTAACTCTTGACCATACAAAGCCAGATTCGCCTCGAAGCGCAATGTATCACGAGCTCCCAAACCAATTGGCTGTACATCAAAGGCTTCCCCTTTTGCTAAAATAGCTTGCCACAAAGCTGGACCTGACGCAGCAGGAAGGTAAATCTCAAATCCGTCTTCACCTGTATATCCCGTGCGTGAAACGATTGCTCTATTCTCAACACCTTCAAAGGAAACATCTTTCAAAAAGCGAAAGAACTTAATAGAAGAAAGATCGGCCTCCGTCAATTGCTGCAGTATTTCTTCTGCACGAGGTCCTTGAAGGGCGAGCTGAACGAAATCATCAGACACATCCTCAATCGTGACTTCCCCTTTCTGATGATCCTTAAGCCATTGCACATCTTTTTCCCGGTTTGCTGCATTGATAACGAGCAGATAATCGTCCTCGTCAAGCATATAAACAATCAAATCATCAACGGTACCACCGTTCTCATAGCACATAATCGTATACTGAGCTTTACCTGGTTCTAATTTTGACACATCATTTGTTAACATGCCCTGTAAATAATCCAGGCTATCCTTTCCTTTCACCTTTACCTCACCCATGTGAGACACATCAAATAAACCTGCTTTGGTTCGTGTTGCTTCATGCTCTTCTTTAATGCTTGTAAACTGAACGGGTAAATCCCATCCGCCAAAATCGATCGTTTTCGCTCCTAATTTCTTATACTCAGAATAAAGTGGTGTTCGTTTCAATTCAGTCATCCTATCACTCCTCCAAGATCTAGTTAAGCATAAAAAAAGAGACTCTACCGCTTATTACGGGAGTCTCTGTCCATTCACCAGAAAGTTTCACGCTACCCTGACATGATCGTCAAACATAGTCGCTTGCTTCTTGGGTGGTTTACTGTATGTAAACACTCTCCAGAGCTGCGTCATACAGGGGTCTTTTTGCCTGAGAGATTCACAATAATAAATTGCTTGCTCCTTCGGCGCTACATCAGTAGTCTCTCCCCCTGCAGTCATTCGCAATTAGTATTTTATTAGATTAATTTGGGCATACTAACCTGTAAAGTTCAATACGACAAACTCTCTTAATTTTCACGTTCATTATACCATAGCGTTGCAAAAGAGCGAATGCAGAATTCGAATTTATATGAATTCTTTTGAAAGTTACCTACAGGAGGTGGATCAGATGGTAGAAATTCTACACGATCATGACTATATAGAAACGCTTTCCAACAACCTAACACAACCAGATTCCTTATGTTCATGGGACGAATTTAAACTCGGGTACAATGCCTTACACTACCGATCAGTTCCTGAATTTAATGGTGTTCTTTCCACGAAACATTTACCCCATGTAGATTTTCTAGACCATCAGATTCAGGCATGTGAGAAGGTCATCCATGAAATGAACGGGAGGGCTATCCTTGCTGATGAGGTTGGTTTAGGAAAAACTCTTGAAGCCGGACTGATTTTGAAAGAATATATGATCAGAGGAATGGCTAAAAAGGTCTTGATTTTAACACCAGCTTCTCTTGTCAATCAGTGGGTACAGGAATTGAATGAAAAGTTTTATATACAGGCTGCAACACCGAGGAAGAAAATGGCTGCCTGGTCAGATTGGGACATTACCGTTACCTCTATCGATATGGCAAAACGTGAAAATCATAAGGACGAAATTCTGTCTATCTCCTACGATATGATTATCATCGATGAGGCCCATAAGTTAAAAAATCACCAGACAAAGAATTACCAATTTGTTAAACAATTAAAGAAAACATATTGTTTACTGTTAACAGCTACACCCATCCAAAATAATTTAAGCGACTTATTCAATTTAGTTTCTATTCTTAAGCCGGGTTATCTTGGAGATCTAGCTACATTTAAAAAGAAATACCGCAAAACATCACTTGATCATACAGAGTCTCATCAGCACATTCACTCCCTGTTAAGTAAACTGATGATTCGAAATCGTAGAAAAGATACCGGATTAGACTCCTCAAAACGCCACGTGACTAATATTCGCCTTACATTTACTGATGAAGAAATGGAGATGTACGAGAAGTTGGCAGCCTTGAAGTCTAACTCCCCTTCTTTTACGTGGCTGACATTAGCAAAAGAGCTATGCTCTACAAGAGAGGCCTGCTTTATGTCTCTGCAGTCTATGCAAAATAAACAAGAAAGCGAATCACCATTGTTAGCTGACTTTATTGAATGCCTGGGGACACTCCCTCACCACATCAAAGCAAAACGTGTCGTTGAAATCATGGAAAATTCTGATGAAAAATTTATTATTTTCACAGAATACAGGGCTAGTCAGTTTTATTTACAGTGGTATTTGCAGCAGCACGGGATAACCTCTGTTCCCTTTAATGGTAAGTTCAAAAAAAGTAAACGCGACTGGATGAAACAGTTATTCAGGACAAAAGCACAAGTTATGGTTGCTACAGAAGCAGGTTCGGAAGGAATTAACCTCCAATTTTGTAATAACATGATTAATTATGATTTGCCCTGGAACCCGATGAGGCTTGAACAACGCATTGGCCGAATTCACCGATTTGGTCAGGATAAGGATGTTCATATTTACAATTTTGCGATTGAAAATACTATTGAAGATCAAATATTAAACCTATTGTATGAAAAGATTGAAATGTTTAAAAATGCTGTAGGGGATCTAGATCATATTTTAGAGAACATCCCCGGGGGAAATTTTGACAATCAGATTCAATCCATTATGAGTCAATCTGAAAGTCAGGGAGAAATGAATATTAAATTGAACAACCTCGTGAGCTACGTTGAACATACTGTAAATGAGAGGAGGGAACTGAGTTGACACCAAGTACCTATTTCCAATTTGCTAAAGATTTCTTTTCGACACATAGATGCAGCATCACGGAAACATCGGACCGTTCCATGGAAGTGCAGCTAACAAATGATATGGATGAAGCCTTAATGAACCGGCCATTTTACTGGCATTATATGAAGAAAATGAACCGAGTTGGAGAAGCGATGAAGCTCACCTTTACAGATGGGCTTATGGAAGAGGATAACGGGATACACCTTCATGCCGGGACACCAAAGCTTCACCAAATGTATCAATTAGCCATTGACCGCTCCTATTCCACGAGACTCTATGAACACTTGTCTGCACTCACAGTCAACCAACCACTTCATCCTTGGTTGGTGTTAAATATTAAAATCATATATCGCGGGAAACAAACTCGTGATGAAATACTATCGATTGGATTAAACCTGATAAATGGAGCCTTACTATCGGGGATGATGGATAAAATTTGGAAGATTGATTTCCGATCAACCGTATCTGATTTTAGTTTTCCGATGACCCCGGTTGTAAGAGTGGAAAGTGGATATCAACGGATCCTAAACTATGTAAAGGATCAACTTGCTTCATTGAATGATGAGTGGGCAATAGAGTCCATCAAACAACTGGAAAGTGAAAAAGACTTACTTCATCACTTTTATACGTCAGATGACGTGGACGAGGATTATTACGAGAAGGAACTTGACCAACTGCAAGTTAGATACAAACCAAGAGTGTCTATACACATTGCAAATGGGGGATTATTCTACTTGTCACAGCAAACCAGTCAAAGTTTGTTTCGTGAAACATAAATAGTAAAAGAGGCTGCTATCATGGCCTCTTTTAACTATGTCTCTGCCATCTTCTCTTCATCATTTTTAAAGCAAAAGGAATGATACCAAACCAATAAGATGAGCTGCCTTTAGAGGTTCTTTGAATTTTTCGATCGTGTTTTTCCTGTTTAGTCCGATGCATATACTTCATCATCTCTTCGGTAAGAAACTGAACATACTCATTCTTCTTCATTATGGATCCCTTCCTTACGATTAGTTATTCGTTAGTATGCCCGAGGGTGCTGTTCTTTAGACAACACCCTTTTCTCTAAAGATTGCAAGCATCTAAAAAAGAATTCGCAATTTTTCCAAAAAAAAGAAGGATTTACGCATAGTTTGTCGAAGTATATTTACAGAAGAAATGAGGTGATAAATTACCGTGAGTCACATTGCCAAGTATGCTCAAGATCTGCTGGTTTCTGCCATTCAGCAAACTGCGTCGGACATTCATTTTTCCCCTTACATTGAAAAAGCGGATATCCATTTCCGCATTCATGGCCAACGCATTTTTCATTCCTCGCTGCCATTTCCCTCTTATCAGAAGTTACTTGCCTATTTTAAATTTATTTCTGGAATGGATATTGGCGAAGTCACAAAGCCTCAAAATGGCATCATCGAACACAGGCTAAACCAAGAACTTTTTAACATGCGTTTATCCACTCTTCCAATTATTGGCTGCGAAAGTCTCGCTATTCGAATTCTCTCCCCCGACAGCCAGCTCCAGCTTGAACGACTGTTTCTTTTCCCGAGTCAGCTCAAACAAATTGAAAGGTGGCTTACCTTCTCAAGTGGGATGATACTTTTCACCGGGGCGACCGGAAGTGGAAAAACTACAACATTGTATGCTTTGCTTCAATCGTTATTAAACCAACACTCCTTCCAAGCCATCACACTAGAGGATCCTATTGAGAAGAATTTAAATAATATTATCCAGGTACAGGTTAATGAACGAGCAGGGATCACCTATGATGCTGGTCTTAAAGCAGCACTAAGGCATGACCCGGATTTACTAATGGTTGGAGAAATTCGCGATATGGAAACAGCACACTTTGCATTTCGTGCTGCATTAAGCGGTCATTTGGTAATCAGTACGATTCATGCAAAAGATGCTTTTGGCACATTAAGACGTTTAGAGGAAATGAAGATTAAATCCTCTGATTTAGAGCAAACTTTAATTGCCATCGCTGCCCAACAGCTACTTCCCCTTAAAACGAACGATTCACTTCCTAGAAGAGCGGCGATCGTTGAGCTCCTTGATGGATACACCCTCCAACAAGCCATCAAGGGTTCTCCTCCAAATAAGCAGCCCCATTTCCAAACATTTCATTCTTTAAGGAGAAAAGCTTATGCCCTCGGCTACATTTAAACTTTTTTCTCGTGCTCCAGATCAACCTAAAAAACTTCCCATTCGTAAACAAATTTTATTCTTACGAAGGATTTGTCATTTATTAGAAAGAGGATTTCCCTTACTGGAGGCTCTTAAAATGACAAGTTGGGATCCGTCTCTTGCTCCCATCACTCATACGATAACTGAACAACTCAAGAGCGGGCAGCCAATGGATACAGCTTTCCAACAAGCCAGTTTTTCTCGAAATGTAGTATCCTTTTTATTTTTTGCCCGTATTAATCAAGATCTACCCTCGATATTTAGACAATGTGCTGACCTGTTACACATCCAAGAAGATTACACAAGAAAGCTAAAGCAAGTATTGAGGTATCCCCTGTTTTTACTCATCTTTGTAATTATTGCCTTTGGTGTAATCAAGCGTACAATCATACCAAGTTTTCAATCACTGTTTGAAAATCAGGCTTCCAAACCTTTAAGCCTGATCGTATTAAACGTGGTGGATGTGGGCATAACAGGTTTTTGTTATATGACCGTTGTGATTATTTTAGCTTTGTTTCTATTTAAACTGTACTTACCAAAGCTGACTATAAACCAAAAGCTGACGATCTACGAGAAAACTCCCTTCCTCAAGGAGTATCAGATCTTTACTGTTACCTTTCTTTTCGCCACCCATCTAAGTTCACTGCTCAAAGCTGGCTTATCACTCAAACACGCCTTGGAAATCATCGCTGGACAAACTAAATATAACATTCTGTCACATTATGCAAAGATGATCTTATTCAGGCTCAATGAAGGCATACTCCTCGGGCAGGCTGTTCATCCTTGTTCATTAATTAAAGGAGATGTCACAACTATTTTTCATCACACAAATGATCTCGATACACTAAGCAAAGAATTACAAGTATATTCCGAGTTACTCATGGATCAGTTAAAGGAGCGCTTAACTCAAACCATGCAGCTTATACAGCCCGTGTTCTTTATGATCATTGCCTGTGTAGTCGTTCTGATCTATGCCTCCATTATGCTGCCCATGTACCAGTGGATGGAACAAATATAGAAGGGAGCAATCTATTGAATAACCAGAAAGGATTTACTCTTATTGAAATGCTCATCGTGCTATTAATCATATCGGTACTGCTCGTGATCGCGATACCAAATCTCGCTAAAAATAACGAAACGATCCGTTCGAAAGGGTGTGAAGCACTCGTGTTGACTGCCGAAGCTCAAGTAGAAGCCTATAAAATTGATCAAGGGGAGGCACCCGCTACCCTGCAAATCCTTGTCGATGAAAACTATTTAAAACAGATAACATGTCCGAACGGCAAAGAGCTAGGCTATACATACGGTGTAGTTTCAAACCCTAATTGATCATGAAACGATGTCAATCTGGGTTTACACTGGCTGAAGTAATGATCGTTCTCGTGGCATTTTCTGCAATTTTGGCAGCTGTAGTCCCTCTACAACATCGAGTTGTAACAACAATTAAAGTTGCCCATTATTTAGAGCTGCTAGAGAATGATTTGCTTTTAGCTCAACAACTCACTATGCAGGATCACCCCCATTACTGGGTTATGATCCGTCCTGAACAACGCGAATACTACCTTTATGACTATGCTAACCGAAAAGTTGTGTTGCACCGTAAATTTCCGAGAGAATGGTCAATCCGTTTATCAACACTTGAAGTTCCTATTCAGTTTAACACCTCTGGCACCATTCAAAAACCTGGAACAATGACCTTAAGTACTCCCAAAGCTGACTATAAGTTAACCTTTCCATTTGGTAAAAGCCGGGTAACGATTCATGAACAATAAAGGGTTCACAATCGTTGAAGTCATCTGCGCCTTTGGGTTGTTGTTAATAATAGCTTCAACTATCCTTCCCTTTTTAGGGGAAGTAAGACTTTCACAAAAAGAACTTGCAGAGGAAAGAGCTATCATTAACCAACTTCAGAATGAACTTTTGATCTACAAATTTAACCCACAAGAAAAGTACCCTTTTACTAAGGAATATGACTTGATGACGGTAACTTATAACAAACAGCCACCCCTTCTGGAAGCATGCGCGACATGGGATACCCGCCGTCATCATAAGGAGATATGCCTGTATGCAAGCGTGCAATGACAGAGGATTTACATTGATCGAATCATTATTTTGTTTAACCTTGCTTTCCATACTGCTGACGTTAAGCCTTCCGTTACTTAAACTTATTGATAGTCCTCTCTATTCTGAGGACCTTTCCGTACATCAATTTTTCACGTTTCTTGAGGAAGAAATAAACCTCTCGTCACAAGTGCTTTCCTCAAATAACAAATTATCCATCACCGATCCTGATGGACGTCTCGTAACGATTTCAAAGTATAATGATGTAGTTAGAAGACAAGTTAACCAAACTGGACATGAACTGCTGATTACAAATATCAGAAACCTTACATTCACTCAAGAAAAGGATCTTCTTATAGTATCTTTAGTTCTTAAGGATGGAACGTCATATGAAAAAGTATTGTATTTGTCTTCTTAGTAATGAAAGAGGGATTATTTTCCCTTGGGTGTACACTTTAGGCAGTATCCTTATCCTGCTAACCGTCTTTACTGCTGCCCAATATAAAAGTCAAATTCTTTCCACCCATTCTGTAAAAGAATATTACCAACTTCAAAGTCTCTTTCACTACAGTCATGATCAGCTGTTAGTAAAGATAAACGAGAAAACGGAAGATGCTAAAACGATTTCTGAGCAATTCTCCCTCCCTTTAGGACAATCTGCAGTTGAATGCACACAGACTGCTGATGGTTATGGTTATGACTGTAAATGGCAATTAACATTACTAACAGGGACTACAAAGCAAATTAATCGTTTCTACAAACTAAGCAGTGCTATTCCCTAATAAACACGGCTGCGTGCTATCGCAGCCGTGTTTTATCTTTCATGTATAATGTATCTCTTTCTCCATAAGACTAATATAACCTCTACTTCATGGGCTATGTAGCTTCTTACACATATACCTTAGACCTTGGATGCTCGGACATTAAACCTAAGGCCTAAGGATCCATTTCAACAAAGAAGCGGTATTCACTAACAAGATTTATTTACATTCCCTGAAGGGTCGTTTATAATATGAATGATAGTTTAATGATGAAAGATGAAAAAGGAGGGGGAAGAAGCATGGATCGCATGTTTCGAGTGATGGCGTTTTGGACTGGTATATTTACTGTCATGTTTTATGCTGGCGACATGATGGAAGCTGCATTATTATCTCTCGTTCAAACTGCCTTTTTCCTTACAATTGGCTACCTTAAACTGTCAGAGCGTATGTATATTTACATATTTTTCTCGTATTTGACAGTATTTATGATTGGATTTACTTATTATTCATCATTTATTCTCGTACCGTCTTTCGGTGGTCACTAAAAAGATCCTGTTATCCCTGAGTTGGATAACAGGATCTTTTTATTAAAATCACAGAATTTACATTTAAGTAAAAAATGGATTACTCTTTTTCTCATCACCAACCGTTGTAGGCAAGCCATGACCAGGATATATCTTCATATCATTTCTTAAACTAAACAACTGATCTTGTATACTTCTGGTTAACTCATGGCGATTGCCCCCCGGTAGATCTGTCCTTCCTATCCCCTGTTGAAAAAGCGTGTCGCCTCCTATCGTAAAGCGCTGCTTCCGAAATACAAATGATACGCTTCCGGGAGAATGTCCAGGGGTATGACGTACTTCAAATGTAAAAGGACCAATTTCTTTCATGCCCGGTTCTAAGGAATGATCTGCACGGCTTGCTTTAATATCTCCTATTTGAAATATGGCAGATCCGTTTAGCGCTGGATCTGGAAGCCAATCTGCTTCTGCATCATGTAAGTATACAGGGGCATTATAAGCGCCTCTGGCCTCCTCTACAGCTCCTATATGGTCAAAGTGGGCATGGGTTAACAAGATCGCCTCTACATTCAATTCCCGTTCAGAAATGAAATTGTGCAATTTGTCAAAATCTCCACCTGGATCGAATACTAATGCTTGTTTATTTTCATAAACAATGTAAGCGTTTGTGGCCATTGGACCTAGTGGCAGCCGCGTAATTTTCAGCATTTCCATCACCTCTATAAAAAGATTTAAAAAAATTTTAGAATGGCTCGACAAATCATGTAAGATACTATAGAATGAGTGAGTAATGAAATGAGCTACACACAGTATAACATTTATGAAATGCAGTATGATAATAATGATCTGGAATTTAGGGGGGCTTATTTGTGGTAACAGCTATTATTCTTTTTCTTGTAACAATCCTTTGTGTATGCGCGGTCTTCCGTGAAATTAAAACAAAGAATTTCTTCGCAGTATTATTTGCGGCAGCATCAGCCCTAGTCTTCGGCTGGTTCTCTGTTATGACAATTTACGCAAACTTATTTGGATAATGACTAACCGAACTGTTTGACAGTTCGGTTTTTTAGTGAGTATATATATGGTTCTAGAGCCTTATTACATTTCAATCGATAACATTGAAAGAGTCTTCCTGTTAAATTAGGAAGACTCTTTCTGCTTACTGCTCGCTGTCTTTGTTTGTAAAGTCGTAAAACCTAAACAAATCTCCATAAATAATATTATCCGAATACGACAGCTCTTTCTCTACTTTTTGTTTGATTGGCTTACATACTTGTTTCTCGGATTGAATAGGTTTTCCAGTTTGTCGGTCGTAACATGTCCCCTCAGTATATACATATTTTTCAGTAATGAAGCTTCCATCCCTTAATGCAGTGAACTTTTGTTGATCTTTCAGAAACATGTCTGTACCGAATGATAAGTCTTTTTCAGCCTCTATACCAAGCAGGCTTAATAAAGTAGGCTTAACATCAATCTGTCCTACAACCTCCTCGCGAATCTCTCCATTTTCATAACCAGGTATATGAATCATAAATGGCACGCGTTGCAGTTGAATATGCTGATAAGGAGTAATTTCCTTATTTAGAAAGTCCCCCATTGCACTATTGTGGAACTCACTGATGCCATAGTGGTCTCCCATTAGGATAATAATGGAGTCCTTATAAATTCCGGCATCTTTTAGTTGTTGAAAGAATTGCTCAAGAGCTTCATCGGTATAACGAGCGGTTTGGAAATAACTATTCAGCGTCTCTGAACTTGAATCATACTTGTCAATATTTGCTTCATCTTCCGGCAGTTCAAACGGAAAATGATTGGTGAGAGTTATAAATTTACTGTAAAAAGGTTCTTCCTGCTGCTTCAGTTCATCAATCGATTGGGAGAAAAATGCCTTGTCACCAAGCCCCCAGCCGAATGAATTTTCTGGCGTTACTTCATAAGCCTGTTCACCATAGAACTTATCGTAGCCCATCGTGTCGTACATAACATCCCGATTCCAGAAACTCTTATTGTTAGCATGAAACACGGATGTCGTGTACCCTTCACTATTTAGAATCTCAGGTAAGGCATGATATTCATTTTGAGCATGTGTGAAATATACAGCCCCCCTGCCCAAAGGATATAGCGAATTTTCTACAATAAACTCTGAATCTGACGTTTTTCCTTGAGCGGTTTGGTGATAAAAGTTCTTAAACCAAATCGTTTCTTCACTCTCTTTTAGATCGTTAAGAAAAGGGGTAGTTTCCTTTCCATTGATTTCTGAATCCAATAGAAAGTTTTGGAATGACTCTATACTTACAAAAATAACGTTTTTGTCTTCAGCAATTCCAAACAGTTCAGATTTTTTATCAGTATCAGAATTTTGGTGAATATAGTTCTTAATTTCACTGATCTCACTGCTGTCTGCGAAGACACGCTGTGCCTTAGTTTTTGTTTGCATCATTGCATCATAAACATGGTAGTTATAAACACCTATGTTCTTCACTAGATACTCACGGTCAAAGGCGCGTACAAACAGCATCGGTCGTTCTAATTCAGCAAGTGCAACATTTCCAGATAACATTAAAAAAGTAACAGCTGTTGCCGCAATCTTTCCGCTTTTTGAAAAATTCACAGACATATCTATTGTTTTTTTGCTCGTAAGGATCCAAATGATCACCAAATCAGCAAATAACAATAAATCCCCTAAATGAATCAGTGTAAAGATACTTGTCGTTAAATCCGCGGCGTTGTCTCCTTGAAATAAGACAGGAATGGTAATGAAATCCGTAAAGTTTCTATAAAATAGCAAGTTTATATAAAGAATAAAAGAACCGATTACAGCGGTCCACCTTAAATATTTCATTTGATTTTTCGGTTTCAACCAAACACTAATGGCAAAAATTAAATAAGCACTAGCTATTGGGTTGAAAAACAAGATAAATTCCTGCAATGCATTTTCTATAGATAGTTCAAACATGAACCTGTACACAAAATAGGTTTTTAAACCAAATAGAAAAGAGGCAATAACGAATAACGGTATTCGCGGCTTGTTCCATTGCATCAAAAGTTCCTCCTCCATCCAGTGCATTCATAAATATTACATATGATTTACTTGGGCATTATTTCTCTTTAATAAATTCCACGTATCATAGTTATTAAACTGGTTCCTTGTATATGACGAAAAAACCCCCAAAAAAGTTTCATGTTTTTTCTCAATAGATTTACTCATCTATTTTACTTGAAGCCTTTCAAAAATGAAACCCACATGAAAAGGAAAAGAAGCCCAATTATGGCTTCTTTTCCTTAAAGGTTTTCTTTAACTAAATACGCACCGCCAATTACTCCAGCATCATTCCCCAGTTCAGCAATTTCAAAGGTGCAAGCTTTAATTGTACGAGGTAACGCATACAATTGAAATGTTTCCTTAAGGGGAGTTAGCAATTGAGCTCCTGCTTTTGAAACTCCCCCGCCGATTATGATCTTATTTGGATTCACGGCAATCGCCAAATTAGCAATCGCTAATCCAAGTGTATCCGTAACAGAGTCAAGGACTTTATTGGCTGCAGAGTCATGAGCTGCTGCCGCCTGGAATACATCCTTTGCCGTCAGGTCTTTCGCTTTATTTAAGGAGGAGTCCGGGGAAGCTGCCAACACTTCTTTGGCCTTCCTAACGATCGCAGTAGCTGAAGCCTCTGTCTCAAGACATCCAGATTTCCCACAGTTACAAGGAGCACCTCCATGAGGGATGACAGTCATATGCCCAATTTCAGCAGCCATGCCATTAGCTCCGCTTATAATTTGACCATTAGCAATGATACCTCCTCCAACACCAGTCCCGAGTGTTACAGCGATCACATTCTCAGCTCCATTACCTGCGCCGAGCCAGTTTTCACCAAGGGCAGCTAAATTAGCATCGTTGTCTACCCATACAGAGTATCCCGAAAGCTCGGACAACTCGTTTCCGAAATCATAATCTTCCCAGCCAATATTCACAGCGACATAGATAAAGCCCGTTTTTGTATTTATGAATCCTGGAGCCCCGACTCCAATCCCCAGAATGTTCGACTTATGTATGTTCAACTCAGAACGAGCTGCTTCTATTGCTTCATTTATATCGCTTGCAATATATTTTCCTCGTTCATTTTTATTAGTGGGTATTTCCCACTTTTTAATAATTTCACCTTCAGTTGAAAGCACAGCAAGTTTTATCGTTGTGCCCCCAATGTCAACCCCAAAACAATACTTGTCATTGCTCATTTACTTGCCTCTCCTTTATGGTCATCCTGCATTTTAGCGATTTCAGTCCGAAGTAACAAAATCGCCATTTTATAATCTTCCCCTGTAATACACTGCGATTGATTTAACTCCTTTATTTCTTGTTCCATTAGCTGGAGTTCCGCCAAGCGGTCCCCTACATAAATAATTGTCCCGAACTGTTTTAAAAATTGCTGAATATTATAAATTGTTCTCATTATTATCACCTATTTCATTATATCAGTGAAGTATAGGAATGAAAATGCAAAACCACCTCTTATGTGCTGAAACGAGTCTTTTGCCTGAAGACTTTCATGGTGCCTTACGGTCTCCTCCACTACTGTAGGATCCAAGGCTGACCCTTTACTTAATTCATATAGTTTCTATTTTCCTGCATGTAAATTCCTTCATTCACATAAGTTTTATACAACCCATTATTAACTCACTAATGGTCCAAGGTAGACTGATTGAGCTATCCGGGAGACTTTCTAAATGATTATCCGATAGCAGTTATTGGACAAGTCATGCTTATAACCATGTGAATACTAACTTATTTTTTCAATAAAGGAGATGCTTGATATGAAACACATATGGATGTTTGCCTTTATAGGATTTTTAGCCATTGTATTCTCTTATTTATTCATGAGCTCTGAAGACATGGCAGTTATTCAATACTTTCCCATTGATGAATCCCATTACTTCACTGAGGCTCAGACCACTATTACGACTTCCAATGATGAAAAAAACGATCAAATTAGCTGGAATATATCTTCCTCCAGTAATGAACCGATGTATTTACGCCAGGATGTTTCACTATTATATGTAAATGGACGATTGAAAGGCGTGGTGAATAAATGGAAAGAAAACGCTCAGCACCTTGAAAAAGAATCAACTCTTCAAAGTGAAGATAGTAAAAAGTATGAAGCGATTTCCTTTCACCATGGCGAAATTCATGAAGATAACGGGGAGATAAAAAGCATACAAGCCACCTCAAACGATACTTTATACCTTATTGATTCCCCACATTCTAAAGAAGAATCTTTTCAAGAGCCGCAAACAAACGAAGAAAAAGAATGGGCAAAAAACTTGGACCATGCGATTCAACAGCAGTTAGAAGCTCAATGGGACGAGCTTCTAAGTTATTATCAAATTCCGCGAGATAAATATATACACGTTCCTTTAACAGGCCTTACTGACTATAGTGAGGAACATCCCTTCCCAGGTACGACGGCAGCAAACTTTGACCGAATCCTTGGTCAACTTTGGGAAGGGTTATACAAGAACTATGTGATCGGGATTGAGGATTCTGAAACAAAGCATCCCATCCAAAGCTATATCCCCCTTCTTCTACTAGATAAAAACGGCAAGCATTTAATCGTTCTTTACGAGGATGATGCGGGGAACAAGCATCAACTCATCCAATACTATTGATCAAAACTTTCTTTCAAATTTTGAAACTGTTCCTGCTCAGGCTTTAGTCGTGCTGCTTTGTCTGCATGTGTTTCAGCCTTTTCTGGCTTCCCTGCCTGTCGATACAGCAGAGCTAAATTAAAATGTGCTTCAGCAAACTCAGGGTCTAGCTCAGTGACTAGGACTAGATCTTCGATCGCTTTGGCGTACTGTTCGGTTTTTGTGTAGGCATAGGACCTATTAAAGAGTAATTCAGCCTGATAATCACCCGGGTTACTAAGGGCATCTGTTGTCATCCTTATCACTTCTCGATAATTTTGCTCCTCAATTAAGTTTTGCGAGAGTTGAACTTGAATGAGGGCATAAGATCGATCATCCACCTTTTGAATCCCAAAAAAGAGCATCAGTCCAATCGAGACCGTATAAATTGTAGCGGACACAGTTTGAAGGAACCATTGTTTCTTTTTAGGAAGATTGCATATAGCAGAAGCGATAAACCCGCCTATGAAACCTCCCATGTGGGCACCGTTATCAACTTGAGGGACGAGCAGGCCAAAAGCAAGGTTTATTCCGATCACAATAAATAAGTTATAACCCATTGTTCGAAGAAACAACTTTTTGTAATGTACACCGAAATATAACAAGGCGCCGAACAAGCCAAAAATAGCTCCGGAAGCGCCTGCAGCAACCTGTGGATTTAGCATAAAGCTGGCTATTCCGCCGAAAATACCAGCCATAAAATAGATCCATGTAAACCGAAGAGTTCCATAAATTCGTTCTACAGCTGTACCCAGGTAGTATAACGCCAACATATTCATGAGCAGATGAAGAGTCCCAATATGAAGAAACATCGAACTGAGAATACGCCACCATTCGCCGCTGACAATTGCCGGATTATACTTGGCTCCATATTCAATCAGCGTGACAATGGATGTAGAGCTGCCTTTAAACTCTATAAATAAGTACATCAATACGTTTAAAACCAGTAACACGTAAGTCAGCAAAGGTTTTCCAAAAGTGAAGATGTCCTGTGTTTCACGCTTTCTTTTGCGTTGTCTTCCTTCCATAAAGTGTTTCAAGTAATGTACTTGAGTCTCTGCTTCATGTTCACTTAATTCTAGTGACCAATTAGGAGGAGTCATTCCTAACCCATCGTATAAATTATGAATGCCTTCTCGTTTATGATCATCATCTAAATAAACAATATTGGTGTTAGAATTAAGAGAAAGTTGGTCTTTGTTAATATTCTCCCATTCGTCAACCGGAGGGTATTGAGATATGTAGAGACAATGAACCACAATCTTCTTATTGCGGAACAAACGCCGGTTTTGCTTGATTTGTAAATGAATGTTTTCCAAGTCGCGAACTAATTGGTTACGCCAATCAAATTGAGCATGGTAAAGCCGGAAAACATGTGTTTTTCCCTTTATATCTTTTTCAAGCCATATTTCACTATTATTATTTACATGTAATACATCGAAATCTTGATTATCGATAAGATCCTGTGCGATCTTCCATAAAAAGTATTCCTGTTTAATATACAAATTTTCTCCCCTCCTTGCTAACTCTTATCATAGCACGTAGTATTAGTATGAAGCGAAGCACTTGTTCCATGAATGATATTATAAACAAAAAATCGGACTGTCAGTTGATCTGACAGTCCGATTTATTTAAACATGTTAGAAAGAACTTTCCTTCTTACGTACGGCATACTCATAGTTTGCTGAATAAGCCAGTGTCTTAAATAAGGCACAGTTGACAACACATCAAATGCCTTATAACGGTAACGATAAAGCAATGTTCCCAAAGAGAACACAATAACTATCCATGTCAATACGCGAGTCATTTCCACTCACCTCATTTTCATTTACAATTATTGTGCTCCATATGAGGTGGCATTATTCCTGAGTAATACTGAAATTCTCACTAAATCGTCAACCATTGCTCTTCAGTTATAATATGTTGAACTGGAATATCAAATCCCTCGGAAGGCAGTTCTCTTGTTACTTGTTTCTCAGATACAAGCGATACCGTCACACCGTTATAATCAGCAAGGAATCGGTCGTAGAACCCACCTCCAAAGCCAATTCGATAACCTTTCCGATCAAAGATTAATCCCGGTACGACCAACAGGTCAATCTCTTTCTTCCTAACAGCTTCTGTTTTAGCAGGAGATGGTTCCTGTAAACCGTAATAAACAACTTCCAATTGTTCATAACTCTGTAAATCATAAAATGTTAGAATATTTAATTCTGGATTACATTTAGGCACGACGACTCTCTTGCCTTGCTCCCACGCCTTCTCAATGATCGGCTGCGTGGACCATTCATGAGAAAGTGAAACCGTCACGGCTATAACTTCAGCCGATTTCCACAATAACGATTGAAACAATTGATTATGTATCACATTTTCTATATTCGTTTTTTCAGCTTCGGAATAAGACCTCAGCAGGGACTTTCCTTTAGTTCGCCATTTACTTTTATCCATTTGTTCCCCTTTCTATGGTACAAAAAAACAGCAGGAAGAATTCCTGCTGTTTATTTTGTTTCACGATGAAGCGTATATTTACCTAGTCGCGGGCTGTATTTATTTAGCTCCAGACGCTCAGGATTGGTACGCTTATTTTTTGTAGTAATATAATTACGGTCACCAGTTTCAGTGCAAGCAAGTGTAATGTTTACACGCATGATTTATCCCTCCAAACATGATTCAATTCAATTCTATGCTAATAATCAGACCTTATAATAATATCAAATGTTTATACAGCTTTCAAGTGCATATTTCTTGTTAATCTATGATACATCATAGATATCCTTGTCATTCTATGGTATAAATAAAAGAGTTAGGAGTGAAGAGAATGATCCCAAGTATCATTACACTTGCTTCTGTGGCCCTAATATTATTTATTGTGTCATTTTTCATGAATGACCGGCTTCGGGACGTTGAAGATCAAGTGGAACAACTGTCTTTACAGTACATGCAAGAGAGTTATCAAATGAAGAAAAAGCTGAATGTTCTGGAGGAAGAGTTACTTTCCAGTGATTTAACGGAAGAGATTCTGAAGCAGTCTTACTCTAATAAACAGAGTCCTCCCTTAATTGCTAACATTCAAAATTTGCACCAATCAGGATATTCTACAGCAGAGATTGCTAAAAAAACTAATCTGAACGAATATGACGTACATTCCATTATCCTCCAATTCAAAAATGAGGGTCTCTCCAAATGAAACAGTCCGTGCGATCATTTTCAATTGGATTAATGGCTGCAACTCTTATTTTAAGTATTTTTTATTGGATGGAACCTAAGGAAATGACAGGAAAGGCACAACAGCTTTCCGAAGATGATATGATCACCGAACTTGAGAGCGATGGATACCATATTCTCACTGACTCACAGCTCGAAGATGAAAAAAAACAGCCTGGAGCAGTGCCGAAAACCACTGTAGAAACAGAAACTTCGGAAGAACCACCTGCAAAAGTTACTTTTGCGATAGAGTCTGGCATGAGTTCAACTGAAATAAGTCACATGCTTGCTGATGCAGAATTAATTGATGATGTGGAAGGCTTTGACGAATATATGCGCCAGCAAGAACTCAGTCGATACATACAAATTGGTGAATATGAAGTTCCAAGGGGAATGACAATAGAACAAACTGCTGATATTATTACCTCAAAATAAAAGGCTGTCTCCGAGGAGACAGCCTTTAGTTCTATCATTGGTTACAGGCCCTTTCTAATTTAAGCCGTATGTTCTTCCTTTTACTAAATAGAAAACACTTTCGCCAATATTAGTAATATGATCCGCAAATCTCTCAATATAACGAGCCGTGTATGCCATTTGCATAATGTGCTGGATTTGTTCTGGATTAACTGCTGTAAGTTCAAGCAGCTCCCGAACAATTTTTCCATAAAGGGCATCGACCTCATCATCCATTTCAGCAAGCTTCTGTGCGAGTGAAATGTCTTCGTGCTCGAACGCTTTGATAGCCAAGTCCACCATATCCATTGCCAGAACAGCCATCTCTCGCAGGTCAGGATTGATCTCGATCCCGTGATTACTCCCTAAATGTATTGTAGCTTTAGCCACATTTGTAGAATGATCAGCCATTCTTTCCAGATCAGATGAAATTTTGATAGCGACAATTAATCGTCGCAAGTCTGTCGCTACAGGTTGTTGCTTAGCAATGGTTAAGATGGCTTCTTCGTTAATTTGCTCCTCTTTAGCATCTATAAAGGCATCGTCTTCCATAATCTGTCTAGCTTTATCGACATCCCCCTGATAAAGCACATGGATAGCTGTATCCAGCGATTCCTTAACATCAAGGGAAAGCTGTTTAAGTTGGTCTTTTATGCTTAATAATTCCTCGTCAAATTGAGCACGAATCGGCATTCAAACCCCTGCCTTTCTTGTAGTTTTTTAACCAAAACGACCTGTAATATAGTCTTCCGTCCGCTTATCACTTGGATTCTGAAACAATTCATCCGTTTCAGCAAATTCGATTAACTCACCGTTTAGGAAAAAGGCTGTTTTATCTGAAATACGTGCTGCTTGCTGCATATTGTGGGTTACAATAACAATACTGTACTTTTTCTTAAGTTCTTGTACTAGCTCTTCTACTTTTAAAGTCGAAATCGGATCCAGCGCTGAAGTTGGCTCATCCATTAAAATCACATCGGGCTCTACTGCTAAAGCACGAGCAATACAAACACGCTGTTGCTGCCCGCCTGACAAGCCATAGGCATTTTCGTCCAAACGATCTTTCAGCTCATCCCAGATCGCAGCATCTCTTAAGCTCTTCTCCACAATTTCATCAAGTATTGCTTTTTTCTTAATCCCATGCACTCGTGGTCCATAGGCCACGTTGTCATAAACGGATTTCGGAAATGGGTTAGGTTTTTGAAAGACCATCCCAACCTTTGCACGTAACTCTTCTACATGAAATTTATCCTCATAGATATTCTTATCACGATATTTAATCGTTCCTGAAGTTTTGACAATAGGAATCATTTCCACCATTCGATTCAAGGCCTTTAAATATGTCGATTTACCACAGCCGGAAGGGCCAATAATAGCTGTAACCCTTTTTTCCGGAATTGCCATATTGATCTTATATAACGCCTGATCAGACCCGTACCACAAGTTTAAGTCTGATACTTGAAAGACTTCGCTCTCTTCCACAGCTGTTTTCTTTTGATGGTCCTCCTTCGTTCGGCTTTCGATGTTTGTAGTAGTTTTCATGTCTTTTCTTTCATCCAATTTAACTGTCATTTGAAACCCTCCACATCAAAATTTATAGGCGTTTCTGAAATTTATTTCTAATACCTACTGCAATAGCGTTCATCATCAATAACACAACGAGCAAAACGATAATCCCAGCTGCTGCCACATACTGCCACTCTTCCTGTGGTCTGCCTGTCCAGTTGTATATTTGAATCGGCATGACCGTGTACTTTGAAAGTAAGGAATCTGGTAACGTATAAATAGCCGTGGCAGCGCCAACGATAATTAAAGGAGCTGTTTCCCCTATTGCTCTGGAAAGTGCGATAATCGTACCTGTTAGCATACCGGGAAGAGCAGCAGGAAGAATAATCCGCGCAATGGTTTGCCACTTCGATGCTCCCATACCATAAGATGCTTCTCTCAATTCGTTTGGTACTGAACGGACAGCCTCTTGTGAAGCCACTACGATAACGGGTAAGATCAATAAGGCCATCGTCAACCCGCCTGCCAATAATCGGTAACCAATACTGAACATATAAACGAAAAATGTTAAGCCTAACAAACCAAATACAATGGAAGGAACCCCAGCTAAATTTTGAATATTTGCCCTTATAAATTCGGTGAATTTATTTTTAGGCGCATATTCTTCTAGATAAATCGCTGTAGCCACTCCAATGGTGACGGCAATAGCAGCTACAATTACCATTAACATAATTGATCCAACTAGTCCTGCCCATATCCCTGCCTCTTCAGGGAACGGAGCTGGGAAACTAGTAATGTAATCCCAGCTCAAGTATCCAATCCCTTGATTCAAGACTCTATAGAGAAGTAAGGCTAGAAAAATCAGTCCAATTAATGTAGCTGCGAAGAATCCCGTTTTCATTATGGCATTAAGCCACAATCTTCTCTTTACCTTTCGATTTATCGGCCGCTCCTTGTGCTCAAGCATTAGTATTCCTCCCTATACTTACGTGAAATATATTGTGATAACAAGTTCATTAATAGAGTGAAAACAAACAGTGTTATCCCGACAGCATATAAACTGTAGTAAATCGTTGATCCGTAAGTTGTATCCCCAGTAGCTGCCTGTACAATAAAAGCTGTCATGGACTGGATCGACTCTGTCGGATTAAACGTAAGGTTAGGTGTTGCTCCAGCGGCAATCGTAACAATCATCGTTTCACCAATTGCACGGGAAACAGCTAAAACTATCGAGGAAATAATGCCGGAAAGCGCTGCAGGAAGAACGACCTTTGTGACTACCTCAAACCTAGTAGAACCTACACCATAGGCTCCTTCCCGTAAACTATTTGGCACAGAGTTCATAGCATCTTCTGATAAAGACGCTACCATTGGAACGATCATGATTCCGACAACAATTCCTGCACTTAGAGCGTTAAAGATACCCAAGCCCGGAATGAATGATTGAAGAATAGGTGTTACGAAAGTCAGAGCGAAAAAACCATAAACGACTGTAGGAATTCCCGCTAACACTTCTAAAATCGGTTTAATGGTTCTTCTAACACGATCACTGGCATATTCACTCAAGAAAATAGCCGCCATCAAGCCTATTGGCACGGCCACAATTGTAGCAATAACTGTGATCAATAAGGTGCCTCCAATTAAAGGTGCCACCCCAAACTCGCCTGTCCATGGAGACCAGTTGGTACCCGTATAGAACTGAACGATATTGACCTCAGAAAAAAAACCAATTGATTCTCTTACTAACGTAAACAGAATCCCGACCGTTGTTAGGATACTTACACATGCACATAAGAATAAAAAGACGGGAATGACTTTCTCAAACCTGCTTGCAAAACTTTTTCTCTGTCTTTTCTGTTCAATTAATTGCTGAACATTTAGCTCTGTTCCCTCAGACTGCAAAAGTTTATCCATCGGTAAACTCCTTTCATCCATAACCGGAGGTGAGACGATTATGTTTCGCCTCACCTCAACTGAAAATTTTCTGTTCTATCTACTTTTCAGAAGCCCACTTCTTCACTTGTTCAAGCTGTTCCTTGTAACGTTCCTCTGGAAGAGCAACATATCCTACCTGTTTAGCTGCTTCACCCGCATTCTTAAGGGTGAATGTAACGAAATCAAGTACCTGTGGCTTCGTCTTAAGAGACTCTACATTTACGTACGTGTAAAGAGGACGAGACAGTGGGGTGTACTTTCCACTCTGAATGGTTTCATTCGTTGGTTTAACAGGGTCTCCTTCTCCATTATCAATACCTAAAGCTTTAAGTTTGTCTTTATTTTCTGCATAGTATGCGTAACCGAAAAATCCAATCGCATACGGATCATTAGCGATTCCGCGAACGAGCACATTATCATCTTCGGATAATGTCGTATTCTCGCCTTCCTTCAACGGCTGTTCTTCTAGGATAACTTCGTTAAAATAATCAAATGTACCTGAATCATGCCCAGGGCTAAAGATTTTAATTGTTTTATCAGGCCATTCCGGATTAATATCTGACCACTTTGTAGCCTCGGAAGACTCTAAGAAAATTTTCCTTAATTGCTCTAGTGTAAGGTTTTTCACAAAATCATTCTGTTGACTAACAACTACCGTAATACCATCTTTAGCTATCTCAAGAGGTTCTAGTTTGATACCATTTTCCTCCGCTATTGCTTGTTCTTCTGGTTTAATCTCTCGTGAAGCATTAGTTAAATCAACTTCACCCCGAGTAGCCTTTTTGAATCCTCCACCGGTTCCTGAAGCGTTAACGGTTGGTGACGTTTCAGGATGCTCCTTTTGGTATTGATACGTTAATGCTTCCATAATAGGAAAGACTGTAGAAGACCCGTCGATTGTAATCGGTCCAGATACTGATGATCCCTCACCGGAACTACTTTCACCATTTGCACTTTCCTCAGATCCACATGCTGCCAGCACGCCGATGACTAAAACAAATGCTGCTAACAATGCTGCTTGTTTAATTCTTTTCATTTCTTCTCCCCCTAGTAGTTCTGAAATGATACGGAGCCAGCTTAGCCAGCTCTCACTTTGTATACTAGAACTAAAAATTTAAGAAGAGATGAAATAGATGTTAAGGTTTTGTAAATAAGTGAAGAAAATTGTATAAAAAAATGATGCACAAAATGTGCATCATTCTTCATTCTTTTCTTGTGAAAGAAGGTTTTTATCTATTCCCTCTTCAGCCCGCTGTTCTTTTATTTCAAAATAGGCATCTAAAATCCTTCGTCCAATTTTATAGTTGATCGGAGTGTTCGCTTCATTACCAACATATGGAACTATAACAGAAAACGCTACTTCCGGGTCATTGTAAGGAGCATAACCTACCAGAGCTAAGTTTTCTGTATTTACAACCTTCGTATCTTCTCCCCCATTAATGGGAATATATTTTGCCGTTTCGGCAGTTCCGGATTTACCGGCTGCATTGTAATCAACGTTGCGAAAATGATTATAAGCTGTTCCACCAGGAAGAAATACTTCTCTAAACCCCCGCTGGACCCGTTCAATATTTTCCTCGTTCATTTCGAGCGTATTTAATACTGTAGGATCGTATTCTTTATAAATTTCCCCTAAACCTTCTCCGACACGGCTAGGGTTGTGTATTTCACTGACTAATCTTGGCTTTAAGCGTTTGCCGCCATTTGCGATCGTTGACACGTACTGGTTAAGCTGCATAGCTGTATAGGTGCTATACTGTCCGATTGCAAAGTCAAGAATGTTACCAGGACCGGGATTATCACCTTTAAATCCTGTCGCTTCAAACGGAAGGTCTATTCCTGTTTCTACACCCAATCCAAATTGCTGGAAATTATACAAGAATCGCTGAAACGTATCGTCCTGCAAGTCTAATGGGGCATTTCTCTCATAGTGAGCGCCACCCATCCAAATCGCAATGAAAAACATATATACGTTGGAAGACTCTTTTAAAGCAGATAAATAGTTTACTGGTCCAAGTGTAGAATATGAGCTCTTCTCGTCTGTTCCCTTAATTTTTAATGGACGGTCATAAACGGTTGTGGAAGGTGAAATAACACCTTCGTTAAAACCAGTCAGCACCGTCGCTCCTTTGACGGTTGATCCGGGAGCGTAAGCATTATAGACAGCCATATGTGACCAATCCGATACCAATTCTTCACCAGCTTCACGGTCATGGTTGTAATGCTGGCCGGAAATGGCGAGAACTTCTCCTGTCATCGGGTCAGACATGACAACAATGGCATTTTCTAAGTATCGATTTTCGTATGGAGCCTGTTGAACAGCTGAAATCAGCTCTTCTTTTACGATCTGATCTACTTTACGCTGCAGCTCCATATCAATAGTCAACACAAGATCTTTCCCGCGGGATCCCTGTCTGACTACTTTGGAATCAACAATATTATTACTGCTGTCAGTGGTATATTGTACCTTTTCTTTTACGCCGCGAAGCACTTCTTCATATTGTTGTTCAAGACCACTGACTCCTACTCGGTCATTTCGACTATAATCCAGTGACATGTAGTATTCTAACCGTTCGCGAGGGACTCCTTGTTCACGACTGGTGATGTCCCCTACATAATTTTTAAATGTATTGCCAAAAGGGTATTCTCTTTCCCAATCAGAAGTCACATTAATGCCCGGTAATTCTGACAGGTGCTCTGCCACTGTCGAATATTCTTTTTGAGAAATATTTTCATTTTTTATAACATGAGGAGCTAAAGCATAAGCCTTATCCAATTCCTTTTTGATTGCAATGATTTCTTTCGTTTGATCATCGTAAGAGTTCACTTCTTCTTCTTTTATACTATCTAACTGAAGTTGATACACTTCTCCGTTATCAAGACCTTTTGCCTCTTCTTCCGTTACTCGCTTTCGCACCTCTTCTTCATTTTCCAGAAAAAAGTACTCTTTTAAATCGCGCGTAGTCAATACGTCCTCAAATTCCATATCCATGTATTTTGCCAGCTTTTTCGCAAGCTTTAGCTTGTCTTCAGGTTGAACGCCTTTCGGTGGTGTATATGTAATCGAATAGAGCGGTTCATTTACAACAATTGGCCGTCCAAAACGGTCATACATTTCTCCCCTGGGTACTGGAATCGTAGTCGTTGTGTTTTCCGTGCGGTTAACTTTTTCTTGTGCTGCTTCTCCCGTTAGTATTTGAACAACTCCAAGCTGCAGTATTAAAGTAGCAAATAATAAGAAAACAACAAAAAAGATAATATTTAAACGGAAAGGGACGTGTGATTTTTTCTTTTTCTTCCCCATATTTCTTTTCCTCTCCCCTTACTAACAAAGTTCCATATTATAGTATATCACTTATACCTGCACCAGAATAGTCGAAGCACGGAAGAAAAAGTTTCATTCCTGGACAAATTTCATTTTTTTCAAGTTGATATCTTTAATAAAGAAATAGACGAGTAAATGGCCGGCACCTACAATTAACAGAATGTATGGTATTCCAGTTTCCGGGGGAATGATCATAATGGCCAGTAAAAAAGTAAGAATCGATAAAACCCGTCCTCCATCCAGGAATATTTCTCTTACCACGATGTATTCGATCCGCATTTCCCCTGCGTTCCAGGACTTCCCAATAACATCGTAAGTCAAAGAAACATACGGAACGTAAAAAAACGGAAAAAAAATACCAGCAATAGCGCCATAAAGAAGCAGGAGTCCGAGACTGTCACTAATGATTAGCAAAAACACAGAAAGCGACAAGGCTAACCCTGCATAAAATATTGCCTTTTTTCTGTATCTCGGCCTTACCCATTTACCTACTAAAAAGAAAAACAAAAATGAAAATCCCGAGTAAACCAAGTTAAAGACACCGAGCGAAAATTCACTTTTTGTCAAAAGGAAAATCCAAATGGATACAGCAAATAAGAACGTGCCTTCTCGAAAACCCTGGGATACATGTGCTTGTAAAATGCGGTTCCAACTATCATTATTTTTTCTTTCATCCATGATTCTTCTGAATGAAAAGTTTCCCTTCGCCTTTCGCCTCGATAATCCAAAACTTACCATAACCGCAACGATGAACAAGGTAAACGAAATACCAAAAATCACTGTGTATCCGGTAAAGTTATCTAACCTTGAGATAACAAATCCAGCAAAAAGCGGCCCTGTCATCCCTCCAAATGATTGAAGTATCCCTAGAAATCCATTAAAGAAATCTCTGGTGTCCGGCTCTGTGATTTCGAACGTCAATACGTTAAAGGCTAACCAATAAAATCCATAACCTACGCCAAGTAGTGAGCCCAGAAACAAATTATACGACGCGGCATGTTCCCCTATTATTAAAACCATTAGGAAAAATAAAGAGAGAACGGTTACTCCCGCTCTCAAAACGATGACTCGATCTATCCGTTTTGTCCATTTTCCAGCCACAATAAAAGTTAAAGGCTGCATAATATATATGCACAAATTATATAGCGCAATCTCAGAATAACTGTTCGATTGTTTCCACAAGTATATATTAACAAACGTACTCGATAGGAAAATCCCAAGAGAATACAGACCACCAATTAACAATAAAAGGATTAGATCCCTTGATACATTCTCTTGGTTCAGCCAAGTCTTCAGCATTCTCATCATAGTCGTATATCTCCTTTACATTCTGCTCTTAGTGTTGGCAGAACAGAAGCAGATATACAAAAAAAGAGCGTCACGGAAATTACCGTAACGCTCTTTTTTGAAGTTGAATTATTTAGCTGCTTCGTAACGCTTCGCTACTTCATCCCAGTTTACTACGTTCCAGAATGCTGCAACATAGTCAGGACGACGGTTTTGATAATTCAGGTAGTAAGCATGCTCCCAAACATCAAGACCAAGGATTGGAGTTTTACCTTCCATGATTGGAGAATCCTGGTTAAGTGTATCAATGACCTCAAGCTCGCCATTATTTACAACAAGCCAAGCCCAACCTGAACCAAAACGGCCTTTTGCGGTTGCTTCAAATTTCTCTTTAAACTCGTCAAAGCTACCGAAAGTATCGTTAATCTTCGTAGCAACTTCACCAGTTGGCTCACCGCCGCCATTTGGTGAAAGAACAGTCCAGAACAAGCTATGATTCGCGTGTCCACCACCATTGCGACGAACGGCAGTACGAATATCTTCTGGTACAGCAGAAAGATTATTCGCTAGAAGCTCATTCAATGATTTGTCTTGAAGAGATGTATTTCCTTCAAGCGCAGCATTTAGCTTAGTCACATAGGTGTTATGGTGTTTCGTATGGTGGATGTTCATTGTCTCCTTGTCGATTGTTGGTTCCAATGCATCGTATGCATACGGTAATTCTGGTAGTTCAAATTTAGCCATGATTAAACTCCTCCTTTTATAATATGTACAACTGATTAGTTCAAATGAACCTCTCTATTGTACAATACCAAACGGTTTTTTTTGTTGCAAATTTTTAGCATATTAAAATTTGCATCCGATACTACTAATACCCCGCACCAATCATTCGCAAACATACTAATACATTATTATGCTTAAATTTGCAGCTAACTTTAGAAAGAAGACACAAAAAAACAAGCAATTCGTATTGCTTGTTGAAAGTTCAAATGGTGGCTCGGGACGGAATCGAACCGCCGACACACGGATTTTCAGTCCGTTGCTCTACCGACTGAGCTACCGAGCCGCTATATCATACTTTTTGGTTGCGGGGGCAGGATTTGAACCTGCGACCTCCGGGTTATGAGCCCGACGAGCTACCAGACTGCTCTACCCCGCGACAATGTGGATGAACCGTTAATCCGGCTCCCATAATATTTTTAGTAAGACTGCTCCTCACGTTGCAAGTAACTCCGGTGAAGCTTACGCTCGTCGCAAGACCTACAAGGGATGTTTTAGCAAGAAGCTATTCGGTCTTGCTATACCCCGCGACAGTGTGGATGAACCTGTTATTAGATTCCCATTAAATCAATAGTAGAATGGCGGAGGAGGAGGGATTCGAACCCCCGCGGGCCGTGAAGCCCCTGTCGGTTTTCAAGACCGATCCCTTCAGCCAAACTTGGGTACTCCTCCGTGATTTTATGGTGGACCCTGCAGGACTCGAACCTGCGACCGATCGGTTATGAGCCGATAGCTCTAACCAGCTGAGCTAAGGGTCCAACATGGGGCGGTTGATGGGGATCGAACCCACGAGTGCCGGAACCACAATCCGGTGCGTTAACCACTTCGCCACAACCGCCATAATTAAAAGGAATTGTATGTATGAAATTAACTCAATGTTCACTGAATAATGATTAATATTCAGTATCATCTAAACGATCAGACCGAGTTATTAGTAGCGGCGGAGGGGATCGAACCCCCGACCTCACGGGTATGAACCGTACGCTCTAGCCAGCTGAGCTACACCGCCATATTGATCGCTACAATGAAGCGACGCATATTAATATACCATGTTTAAAAACAATCTGTCAACAAAAACTTCAGCATTTATGTACGAGTTAATTTCGCGACAAAAATAATATAGCATGCCCTGACCGAGCTTTCAATACCTTTTTACAAAATTATTATTAAAAAACAGAAGGACAGTGTTCAAAACATGCCCTTCTGTTTGGCTTGCATTATAAGCTTTCTTTCTCTCCTAGAACTTCTTCTGCAATATTTACCGCATGGTCCCCAATCCGTTCAAGGTTGCTCAGCATATCCACGAAAACAATTCCGGCTTGTCCAGAACATACCCCTTCATTCATACGAATAATGTGTTTTTTACGGAAGCTGCGTTCCATACGATCCAACTCATTTTCTTTCTGTACGACGGCCAAAGCTTCTTCCCTGTCCATATTTTCTAGTGACTTGGTCGCTTGTTGGACCGTCATTAGTGTTAAATCAAGCATATCATTCAAATCTTTTAATGCCTGTTCAGTTAAATCTATTTTATTTGAGTTCTTATAATCGATTAATTCGATAATGTTTTCGAAATGGTCCCCAATCCGTTCTATATCTCTTACGGAGTCCATCAAAGCCGAATGCTTATGACTATCCTCATCTGTTAATGAAGCTTGCGAAAGAGAAACCAAATAGTCGGTTATCTTCCTGTCTAAGTTATTGATTGCTTCCTCAATTTGCATAGCCATTTCTGAGTGCTTTTTCTGTTTATTATTTAAATACAAACTGGTTTCTTCTAAACCCTTGTAAGCATACTCCCCCATGCGGATGACTTCTTCCTTAGCTTGGTCTAAAGCCAGGGATGGAGATTGTTCAATAAAAATTGGGTCTAGGTGCTGCGGTTTAAATTCGATTGTTGAATCGTCACCTGGGATAAGGCGAGTAACAATCCATGCTAAAACAGCTATAAACGGGAATTGTACAATAGTATTTAAAATATTAAATGATCCGTGGGCGAATGCAATGGTCATTTCAGGTTCTAAGTTCAGCGCCCCCCTCAGCCAGTCGACATAGGCTGTATAAGGTACTAAGAGAATCAAGGCTACCGTGGTACCGACTACATTAAAAATAACATGGACAAATGCTGCTCTTCTGGCCGCTACACTGGCACCGATAGCAGCAAGTACTGCTGTTATGGTAGTTCCGATGTTATCTCCGAACAGTACAGGCAAAGCAGCTTGCAAGCTGATCAAACCTTCCCCAAACAGTCCTTGCAAAATACCGATGGTTGCACTGGAGCTTTGTACAATAACTGTGAATAATGTTCCAATAACTACTCCGAGGATCGGGTTGTGACTCATACTAACTGTAAGTTCCTGAAAGGCTTCTAGTGAACGAAGTGGTTTCATACCTCCACTCATTAGTTCAAGACCGAAGAAAAGTGAACCTAGTCCAAATATAGTTTGTCCAAGATAAGTAACTCGCTTATTTTTGAAGAAGAATATTAAAAATGCACCAACAGCTAGAATGGGCAAACCATATGCTTTAATGTCGACACCAATAATAAATGCTGTCATCGTAGTTCCGATGTTGGCCCCCATGATAACACCAATCGCTTGTCGCAACGACATAAACCCTGCGTTTACAAGCCCAACAGTCAGCACTGTTGTCGTGGAACTACTCTGGACTAATGCTGTTACTAAAGCACCCGAAAGAACTCCTAAAAAAGGGTTCCTTGTGAAACGGTCAAGCAGGTCACGCAAACGGTCGCCTGCTACCTTTTGCAGACCATCTCCCATATATTTAATACCAAAAAGGAATATACCTAGACCACCAATGAATTGAAATATCATTTGCTGAACATTGATATCCACTTTCCTCCACCCTTTCTCATCCAATAATTTTACATATTTTTATCTTTATAAACACCTTTCTCATTATTGCCGATCATGATTTAGTTTGTAAAGGCAATCTTGAAATCTTAACATTAAATTTACATTCCTTTTTTATAGTTTAGTTTTACTTGCATATATGGTGGATTGTCGATTACTATAGAAACGGAAAATAAAGGGGATATAATCATGAGTAAAACGCAACAGTTAATCAAAAGTTTCTACCATTTCAAAATGCTCGCAGCCTTCCGCATCCAGCCAGTAGGTAAAGCCATCAGCTACCTCTTTTATTTAAGTTTGGTTGTCCTTATTCCTGTACTTACCAGTTCAGTCTATACATATTTAAGTGGTCAAGATACATTAAACGGTACAATAAGCCGGGGAATTTCAAGCGGTATATTTGTGGTCATCTTCCTGCCGTTCATTTTTTTCTTAATTGCTCTCAGTCTATTTGTACTCGTATCGATCATCGCAGCGTTAGCAATTCCTTACATACAAATTAGAGGCTTACGCGCTGACTACAAACAGTTATGGAACATTTCCGCATTTGCCATTACCGCCCCCACTTTGGTCCTTGTTACTGTGGAATCTTTCATATGGTCTGGTTCCATGCTGATTTATTTATATTTACTTTTTTCACTGTCTTATGTTCTATACACACTTAGCTTTCTCCCTAAACGACCTAAATAACCCCTTTGCAATAATTTGCAAAGGGGTTTTAAATGTAAATCACTATTCATTATGTTTCTTCACGAGAATCTTCGTACCATCGACAGCCATTACCTTGACTTGTTCATTTTTATAAATCCATTTTCCATTTGATAAGGCACTGTATTCTTCTTCACCAATTTTTATCGTACCTGATGGTCTCATATCAGTTAATGCTTTGCCAGTAAGACCGACTAAGCCCGCATACGATTCTTTCATTGAATTATATCCCATTTCTGCAGATAATTGATCAACGAGCGTAATTTTCGTCCACATATCACGCCTTTTAAAGACTTTAAGAAATAACAGCGAAGCTGCTCCTCCAATTAGTACTCCAATCACACTATACATCCCGGCTATCCAATTGGGAGCCGTGAGACTTACAGCAATAATCATTGCTGCTACGCCTATTGTAGCGAGCGTGCCGTCATTCACGACTTTTCCATCTATTATAATTAAGACTAATCCAAACAAATAAACAACCATCATCAGCACAAACATGTCAAAGGTTAAATAAGAAGAAAAGTATATGGTTATAAAACCTAATCCAAGCAAACCCAATAGCCCGCGCATATTTACTAGCAATTCACCGATTAGAAACATTGTTCCAAATAACGTAATCAGTAACACAATCCAATTATAAGAAAGTAAGTCCATCTAGTTCACACCCTTTCGCCTTCACTTCAAGATAATATATATACGATTCATGTTTAGAAAATGTTTCATGTTTATCGATCGATTTTAAAACTATGTAAACCATGATATAATCTGTTAAGCTGTTCACACAAGAAAAGTACTGACACAAAATATTTACATTCAAATTGTCTTTATTCAAGGGGCATGACTTCTCATTTGCAAGAATACCCCTTATAATTAAGGATGGTTATAAAGTAAAACCTTGTTTCATATATAAAGGAGCGATTCTATATGGCAATAACTCACAGAAAAGATACCCGCCCTGTAAAGGTGGGCGATCTCACGATTGGTGGAGCAGATCAAGTTGTGATTCAATCCATGACGACAACTAAAACACATGATGTAGAAGCTACTGTGGCAGAAATTAAACGTCTCGAAGAAGCAGGCTGTCAAGTTGTCCGGGTAGCATGTCCTGATGATCGTGCAGCAGATGCCATTCCTGAAATAAAAAAACGTATTAACATTCCTCTTGTTGTAGATATTCATTTCGATTATAAAAAAGCGTTAAAGGCTATCGAAGGTGGAGCTGACAAGATTCGAATAAATCCGGGTAATATCGGTAAAAGAGAAAAAGTTGAAGCAGTCGTGGAAGCTGCCAAAGCTAAAGGAATTCCAATTCGTATTGGAGTGAACGCTGGGTCATTAGAACGACATATTTTAGAAAAATACGGTTACCCTACTGCTGAAGGCATGGTGGAAAGCGCCCTGCATCACATTAAAATCCTTGAAGACCTTGATTTCCATGATATTATCGTCTCACTTAAAGCTTCTGATGTTAAGTTAGCTATTGAAGCATACGAAAAAGCGGCCGAAGCTATTTCCTACCCTCTTCATTTGGGGATTACTGAATCTGGTACGCTGTTTGCCGGTACGGTCAAAAGTGCAGCAGGGCTTGGAGCTATTCTAAGTAAAGGGATTGGAAGCACACTAAGAATAAGCTTGAGCGCTGACCCAGTCGAGGAAGTAAAAGTAGCCCGTGAACTTCTTAAATCCTTTGGGCTCGCATCAAATGCGGCAACATTAATTTCTTGTCCTACATGCGGACGGATTGAGATCGACTTAATTGCGATTGCTAATGAAGTCGAAGAATATATTCAAACGATCAAAGCTCCAATTAAAGTAGCTGTTCTCGGCTGTGCTGTGAATGGTCCGGGCGAAGCTCGTGAAGCCGATATAGGTATAGCAGGTGCAAGAGGTGAAGGGCTTCTGTTCAGACACGGGGAAATTATTCGTAAAGTTCCAGAAGAAATCATGGTAGATGAACTGAAAAAAGAAGTGGATAAACTTGCTGAAGAACATTATGAAAAAGAACGCTTAGAAAAGGAAAAACAAAACGCATAACTGCAGAAAAAGGTGGACCGATAAACGGTCCACCTTTCAGGCTGTCGAGAAAGTCTCGACAGCCTGATTTTTTCTGATTTCTTTTATTTTTCACCGCTCTCATTTGTTATCCTATTGATAAGAATCTATTTAGGCGGTGATCTTTTGTTTCAGTCAAGAAAAGAACGACAAAATGAAATGGAAATCGTAACGATTGAAGAGCTTGTCCCGGAAAATCACTTACTCCGTAAGATTGACCAATACATAGATTTCTCCTTTATCCCCGAAAAAGTACGTCCCTTCTATTCTGAAGATAATGGTCGTCCATCTCTGGATCCCCTTGTATTATTCAAAATGATGTTCATCGGTTATTTTTATGGCATACGTTCCGAACGTGAGTTAGAACGACAAATTCAGACCAATGTGGCTTACCGGTGGTTCTTGGGGTTGAACCTAACGGACGCTGTCCCTCATCATTCGACGATCAGCTGGAATCGCAGAACACGTTTTAAAGAGACCGATATCTTTCAAGAGGTCTTTGATGAAATCGTGCTTCAGGCCATGAACCACCGCATGGTGGCAGGGCGTGTGCTTTTCACAGATTCGACTCATTTGAAAGCGAACGCCAATAAGAAAAAGTTCTCCAAACAAGAAGTTCACGTAGAAACAGCTGACTATATCGAAGAGTTGAATGAAGCTGTCCTTGAGGATCGGGTGGATCACGGAAAAAAGCCCCTCAAAGAAAACCAAAGAAGTTAAAATCAGTGATACCGATCCGGAAAGTGGATATTTGTATCGGGAAAATAAGCCGGAAGGGTTCTTTTATCTCGATCATCGTACGACGGACCTGAAGTACAACATCATCACGGATGTCCATGTCACACCAGGGAACATTCATGATTCCAAGCCTTATTTACAACGTTTAGACCGTCAAATCGAACGATTCGGATTTGATGTTGAAGCTGTTGGTTTAGATGCCGGATACTTGACCAATCCCATTTGCCACGGCCTCGCTCAAAGAGATGTATTTGGAGTTATTGCCCACCGTCGATTTCAAAAGAGGAAAGGATTTCTAGCTAAATGGAAATACAAATATGATGAAGATCGTGATATGTATGTTTGCCCACAAGGTGAAGAACTGACGTATGCCACCACAGATCGTGATGGATATCGCCATTACAAATCTGACCCTGCCCGGTGCAAGGAATGTCCTCTTCTCGCTCAGTGCACCCAAAATCAAAAGCATCAGAAAACGATCACACGCCATGTGTGGGAAGACGACAAAGAGCAGGTTCGGTTGAACCGCCTTTCCAATGAAGGAAAGTGGATCTACCGTATGAGAAAAGAGAAAGTCGAGCGTAGCTTCGCAGATTCAAAAGAACTGCATGGGCTGCGTTATTGCCGCTTGCGTGGAAAAGAGAAAGTGAAGGAACAGGCGCTGATGACGGCTGCCTGTCAGAACATGAAAAAGATTGTCCTCCATCTAGCCAGGGTGCGCTAGGCGAAGGAGAGTCTTTTTCTATCTTAAAGAAATTCCAAGGAGCGAGGCCCCTTCCACTCCTGCGGAAGAACGAGTGAGCCGAGATCGCCGAGCGTGGGTTTCGCGAGGAAGCTCGGGCGCTCGTCCGCGGAAAGGGAAGGGGCTTTCGCTCCTGGCGGCAAGAAAAAAAGCTTGTAGAAAAACACGGGGTTTCTCTACAAGCTGAAAGGTGGACCGATAAACGGTCCACCTTTTTTGCTATGCTAAAATATATTGGCTGCCGAGGCGAAGAATAAGGAGAACAATATTGATACAGCACTAATGATAAGTGCCATATTTCCAAGTGTATCTGCACCTTGACGTTTACCAATAATACCGAAGACGATCCCCACTATCCCTAATAAAAGGGGAGCAAAGAAAAAGGAAAGGATAGCTGCGGATAACCCTATCCATGCCATACCTGTATTCACTTCATCCTGCATTGTGGTCTCACGCTCATCAGAGTTCATTGCCTGATTCATCGGCATTGCTTCTTCAGCAAACTCTTCCTCGTAGCTGTCTCCGTATACTGGATCATTAGATCTTTCTTCAGCATCGCTTACTTGCTCTAATTGATCTTCAGTTTCCGGAGTTTCCTCCGTATTATGATTCCCTACCCTTTCTTTGGGTTCATTCATGAGATCACCCTCACTTTCTAATTGGAGAATCAAGTATAGTATGTGGAGGGATCTCCCTTTTTAATGAAGGAAGTTGATGGGAATTAATGATGTACATAAATCATTTAAAATGGACTGATTTTTGGAACAATTGCCTTCTCCTATCATACGTTGTATGGAATAAGGAAACGGAGGAGTATCGATATATGAAACATGTGGCACAACAGATTGTGATGCAGAAATTAAGGCAATTAACTGTTGAGGATATTCTTCACTACAGCCAAAAATATCATATTAAGGTAACTCAAAATGAAGCCAAACAGATTGTTGCCGCTCTTAAGAAAAACCAGGAAAACCCTTTCGATCCTGAGGGCAGAAAACGTATGCTGAAAAATTTAGCAGCCATCACTTCTACTGAAACTGCAAAATCAGTTCAACACATACTCATTAAACTTGCTAAGGAACACGGCGTTGAACATTGGCTTCAATAAAGAAGAGAGTGCCTTAATGCACTCTCCTTCAAATTATTACTGCATAATTTTATCCTTTAATTCTACATCATAATTTCCCGCTTTCAGCATATCAATTTCAAAACGATAAGGAGGCTTTTTATTTTTCTTATCCTCTCCTACATATGGTGTTTCCAAAATTTTCGGGACATCTTTAAAACTCGGATGATGGACGACATAATGCAGGGCTTCAAAACCGATATGCCCAAAACCAATATTCTCATGACGGTCTTTTCTTGCTCCTTGAATGTTTTTGCTATCGTTCACATGAACAACCTTGATACGATCCACTCCGATAATCCGGTCGAATTCATTGAGGACACCGTCAAAATCCTCTACAACATTATAGCCAGCATCATGAATATGACAAGTGTCCATGCAAACAGACAGCTTTTCATTTAACGTCACACCTTCGATAATTTCTGCAAGCTCTTCGAAGCTGCGTCCGCATTCTGATCCCTTTCCTGCCATTGTTTCTAAAGCGATCTGCACCTTCTGATCTTTGTGCAGTACTTCATTCAATCCTTCAATAATTTTGGGAATCCCTTTGTCGGCTCCCTGCCCTACATGTGATCCAGGATGCAATACAATTTGCTTAGCCCCTAATGCTTCTGTTCGGTCAATTTCATTCTTTAAAAAGTCTACCCCTAGTTGAAAGGTTTCAGGCTTTGTCGTATTACCAATATTTATAATGTATGGCGCGTGAACTACAAATTCATCGATACCATTTGCTTTCATATGTTCAGTTCCGGCCTCAATATTTAATTCTTCAATTGGACGCCTTCTCGTATTCTGGGGTGCTCCGGTATAGATCATAAATGTAGATGAACCATATGACTTAGCTTCCTCACTCGCACCTAACAGCATTTTCTTCCCTTTCATGGAAACATGTGAACCAATCTTTACCATATTTTCCCCTCCTCTAACTATTTCCGCTTCCCTCGATAACTGTCTCTTTTTAATTTTTTCGTATTTTGGTCTACTTTACGTTTCATTTTCTTTTTATATCCAGGCTTCACTTTTTTCGGTTTTCTAACCATCTGTTTGGCTTGTTTTTCAATATCTGATTCTCTGCGAGTTCGTTTTTGCCGTTCTTTATAGGAATGGGTTTCTTTCCATTCTCCGTTCGTCACTTCATAATAAGTAAACGTAAGACCGCGCTTCTCTAATTTCTCAATCAATGGAAAATCATCCTGTGAATAGAGGTTGATGGCTGTACCTTCCATTCCGGCTCTTGCTGTTCGGCCCACTCGGTGTATATAAAATTCTTCTTCCTTAGGCATTTGTGCGTTTATGACATGGCTGACTCCCTGAATATCAATTCCTCTTGAAGCAAGGTCAGTAGCTACAATATATTGGTATTTCAGCCCCTGGATATCTTTCAGCATACGCTTTCGCTCTCTTGGGGACAATCCACCGTGAATGATTCCAGTTTCCAACCCCCGATCTAATAATTTATTGGCCAGCTCATCAGCGTGAGCTTTCCCATTAGTAAAAATAATCGCTAAATACGGTTGAATGCTTTTCGTAATATTCATAATCACATCAGCAGGCTCTTTATGCCGCAATGCAACTAACCGATGCTCCATCGATTCAGGAGAAGGTTTATGATCTTTAATTTGAATATGAGTCGGATTTGTAAGGTACTTTTTCAAAAATGGCTGAAGGCGTTCTGGTATAGTAGCCGAAAACACTAACATCTGGAGATCTTCATTCATACGAACAAGAATTTGGTCTACCTCTTCGATGAATCCTAGATCAAGCATTAAGTCTGCCTCATCTAGTACAAAGGCATTGGCTTGGTACAAATCGAGAGCTTCCTCCTTGACCATATCTAAAATGCGGCCTGGTGTCCCTACAACAATGTGAGGCGGGTTGGATGCCAATTTTTCCATCATTTTTTGTTTGTCTGTACCGCCAATCACAAGCTTCGCTTTCCAAACTTCCTTTTTACCAGCAAACTGAATTGCTTTTCTTACTTCTTCATAAATCTGTGTAGCTAATTCTCTGGTTGGCGCCGTTACCACAAACTGCACATGGTTGACATCGTCGTTCAACTGATTGAACAATGGCAATAAGTAGGCATGGGTTTTTCCAGATCCTGTATGTGACTGCCCGATCAGACTTTCTCCACGTAACGCCGCCGGGACGACTTCTTTCTGTATGGGTGTCGGCTCGTTAAAGCCTAACTGTTCTATAATTTGATCTACATTATTATTAATTGCGTATTGTTTAAACGAATGATTGCGCATTCCTTAACTCCTTTTAAATAAATTGTTCCCTTACTATTATAACCTGAGACTAAAGAGAATTGCACGAGGATGTAAACATTCTTTGTCATCTGTGCCATTACCATTTATAATAAAGAGTGGAGACGAGAAATAGTTTGGCTTATAGAGGAGGACTTATCAAATGGAAGTCATAAAGATCGCACCTCGCGGTTATTGCTACGGAGTGGTAGATGCTATGGTCATTGCTCAAAATGCTGCCAAAGACCCCAATTTGCCACGTCCTATATATATTCTAGGTATGATTGTGCACAACTCACATGTAACAAATGCATTTGAAAATGAAGGAATTATAACAGTCGACGGGAAAGATCGTCTTGGGCTGCTGGAGGACATTAACGAAGGTACAGTCATCTTCACGGCTCATGGCGTTTCCCCGGAAGTAAAAGAGCGAGCGAAAGCAAAAGGACTGACAACTCTTGACGCCACGTGTCCAGATGTTACGAATACTCATAATTTAATTCGTGACAGAGTGGCAGAGGGCTACGAAATCGTGTATGTAGGTAAAAAAGGCCACCCTGAACCAGAAGGTGCGATGGGAGTTGCGCCAGGCAAAGTTCATCTCGTTCAAACAGAAGATGATGTGGAAGACCTGCACCTAGACCACGATAAGCTTCTCATTACTAACCAGACAACGATGAGTCAATGGGATGTTTATGACGTAATGGAAAAGGTCCGGGAGAAATATCCTCATGTCGAGAAACATCAAGAGATTTGTATGGCTACCCAGGTACGTCAGGAGGCTGTATCCGAGCAGGCTAAAGACGCTGATTTAACCCTTGTGGTCGGTGATCCAATTAGTAATAATTCAAATCGGCTGGCTCAGGTCTCTCAAGAAGTTGCTGGTACACCAGCCTACCGAATCGCTGATATATCCGATTTAAAATTGGAGTGGCTCGAAGGTGTACAAAAAGTAGCCGTAACTGCCGGTGCGTCTACTCCCACACCGATTACAAAAGAAGTCATTAAGTTCATTGAACAATACGACTCCACGAAAGAGGATGAATGGAACCTTGAATCAAAAGTAGAACAGAAAAAAATTCTTCCTCGGGTAAAAGCTAAAAAGAAGTAACACAAAATGCCACCGCGAACGGTGGCATTTTACCTTTAATATTGGCTCTTTTATTGGAGATTGATGTTCATCGAGCACAATAAGGTTAGTTATCCATTACATAAAGCGGAACGGTTCTGTAAGAGAACTTGATACCACAAATGTAACCTCAGATCCGCACTGCTCTTGCAAAAGCTGCTGCAGCCTTGGTGTTACCACTTTTTCTACATGATGACCTGGATCAATTAACGCGAGACCCATTTGCTCTGCATCCTGTGCTAAATGAAAGGAAAGATCCCCTGTAATATACACATCCGCACCTGCCTTCTTGGCGTCATCGATATACTTCTCTCCACTTCCTCCTAGGATAGCGACTGTCTTAACTAATCGATCAGGATCACCTACATACCGTAAAGCCGGGATATCGTACTGTCGTTTTACCTGATTACATAAGTCCTCCAGGGTAATCTCGTTTGAGAGATTTCCTACTCTCCCTACTCCCCTCTTCTCACCTTCATTAAGTACTGAATAAAGATCATATGCAGCTTCCTCATAAGGATGTGCATGGTTCATAGCGTCTAGCACAGAAGATAGTTTGGACTTTGGAATAATGGTCTCCATACGATATTCATCAACTTTTTCTAACTCTCCTCGCTGTCCGATAAAAGGGTTAGTACCATCAAGCGGCATAAACGTTCCTTGACCTGCTGACTGGAAAGTACAATGACTATATGCACCTATATGACCTGCACCAGCTTCACTTATGGCATTTCGGAGTGTATCTGCATAGTCTTTAGGTACAAACACAGCAAGCTTCACTAACTCATCCTGTCCAGTTTCTATCATTGGCACTAGATTCTCAAGCCCTAAAAGATCTGCCATCACATCATTTACTCCTCCAGCTGCCACATCTAAATTCGTGTGAGCTGCATAAACAGCTATATCATGCTGGATCAGCTTGCTAATGACCCTGCCTTTCGGTGTGTCCGTATTGATTTGCTTTAAAGAAACAAACAATAACGGATGATGAGCAATAATTAAATCTACATTCTTTTCAACGGCCTCATCTACCACACTTTCCAACACATCCAGCGTGATCATCACATTGCTTACGGGCTTATTTATCGACCCAACCTGAAGCCCTACATTGTCCCAGTCAAACGCATAGTGTTTCGGTGAGACCTTTTCCAGCTGCTGAACAACATCCTTTGCCTGAATTGTGTATGTCATGGTTCAAGCGCCTCCTTTATCCACTCCAATTCTTTTTGGAATTGTTTCATTTTCAATTGATCAGGTTGTTTAGAGCCGCTCATCTGCTGTAATATTTTTTCTTTCTTATTTTTTTCCTGCTGCCATTTCTTTTTAAACACTGAATTGTTTTCCTTTACTAGAAAAGGTCCAAGCCACATTTGTTTTTGCAGAATCTCATCGTCATAATTTTTTCCCGGCTCTCCTGTTTCAGCCACTAATACTTCGTAAATATGGCCATTCTCTTCAAGAATGGCTTCTTGAACTAAACAAAATTGATTATCGTAAAACCATTTACGGACCGTGCGTGCATCAATGTTTGGCTGGGCAATAATTCTGGATACTCGACCTAATTTATCTTTCCCTTGTTCTAAAATATCCCGGATAAGCGGCCCTCCCATACCTGCAATGACAATTTGCTGTACTTCATCTGCTTCTAAAACCTTTAAGCCATCTCCCAGCCTGACATCTATCCGATCAGTTAACTCATGTGAACAGACTTCTTGGACAGCGCTTTGATAAGGGCCTTTATTCACCTCTCCTGCTACAGCCCTGGCATTATCATCATGAAGACAAACAAAACAAGGAAGATAGGCGTGATCTGAGCCTATATCGGCGAACCACGCTCCTTCAGGCAAGTATTCTGCCACCTTTGCCAGACGGGCGGATAGTTGTGTTACCTTCATAAATCACTTTCCTTTCAAAAAAGAAAAGCTTTCTGGAAGGAACAGAAAGCTTTTCTCATCGGTTTATTTTTTTTCGGCCAACCATTGGGCTAGCTTCGCTGCTTGCTCTCCCGTATAAAGACCGGCAGGCATTTGGGAGCCCTTACCATTTATAATGATGTCCTGAATTTCTTCTGCAGAGTAACGGCTTCCAACTTGTTGCAGATTTGGTCCGATTCCTCCACTTAAGTCACCACCATGGCAGCTGGCACATTTAGCCTGAAACATTTCTTCCGGACTAGCATCCGCCGTCTGCTCTTGTCCCCCGCCTTCTTCTTCATTCTGAATTGCTTCTTTTTGGTTTACACCTATCCCTGAAATAACAATCATAGCCAAAATTCCTAAAACAGCAATAATTGCAAAAGGAATCACAGGGTTTCTTTTCATAACTTGCATCCTCCTTATGTATTCCTCTTTTAGTGTAACAACTATCTTACAGACTATACTTATTTTACTTGAAAACCTCCATTTAGAAAAGGGAAAACGTATGAAAACTTATAAAACAATGATAAAACTTTGAAAGAAATACTAATGACCTGCAGCTTTTATCTAATAGAGCAAAATAATTATATATAGGAATGAGCATCAAACAAATGTCGACAAAAGCCCTGTTTGCAATATGAAGCTCAATTCAGTAAAATAAATGACAAGATATGATTGGAGTTACAACCACTTTAGTGATGGACTCCATAGGATGATCTACTGTGTGCTCACCCTGTATGAAGTGTAAAAAAAGAGGGACCCACCTACTAAATGGTTTTTAGCAAGGGACCCTCGTGATATGGATCTCATTCTATTCCATAAAATCTTTCAAACGTTTGCTTCTGCTAGGATGTCTGAGCTTACGAAGAGCTTTCGCTTCAATTTGACGAATTCGCTCTCTTGTTACGCCAAATACTTTCCCAACTTCCTCAAGAGTACGAGTGCGTCCATCATCTAGGCCGAAACGAAGGCGAAGTACATTCTCTTCACGATCAGTCAGGGTATCCAATACATCTTCTAGCTGTTCTTTCAACAATTCATAAGCAGCATGGTCAGATGGGGAAGTAGCTTCCTGATCTTCAATGAAATCACCAAGATGTGAATCGTCCTCTTCTCCAATAGGAGTTTCAAGAGAGACTGGTTCTTGAGCAATTTTTAAGATTTCACGGACCTTATCAGGAGTAAGTTCCATGTCCTGAGCAATTTCTTCTGGAGTGGGTTCACGTCCTAGGTCCTGCAGTAATTGCCGCTGAACACGAATTAACTTATTAATCGTTTCAACCATGTGAACGGGAATTCGAATTGTACGCGCCTGATCTGCTATAGCACGGGTGATAGCTTGTCTTATCCACCATGTAGCATACGTACTAAATTTGTATCCCTTACGGTAATCAAACTTCTCTACCGCTTTAATTAGACCCATATTTCCTTCCTGGATCAAATCTAAAAAGAGCATTCCTCGACCAACATACCTTTTTGCGATGCTGACAACTAAACGTAAGTTCGCTTCTGCAAGATCGCGCTTCGCTTCTTCGTCATCGTTTTCGATGCGTTGAGCCAAACTTATTTCGTCCTTGGCCGATAAAAGGTTAACTCTTCCTATTTCTTTCAGGTACATCCGAACAGGATCGTTTATTTTAACACCTGGAGGCACGCTTAAATCGTTTAAATTAAATTCTTCTTCTTTATTCAGCTGCTGCATGCTAGGATCTTGTTCCGAATCACCGATTACCTCTACACCCTGCTCATTCAAGTGCTCGTAATACTCATCCATTTGATCTGAGTCTAATTCAAAGCTCGAAAGTTTCTCTGCCACTTCCTCATAGGCTAGAACCCCTCGTTTTTTACCCATTTCAAGCAATTGCTCCTTTGCTTGCTCCAGGGTCAATTCAGTTTCATTTTCTTTAGAACGTGATGGCTGTTGTTGCTTATCCGCCATAAGTCCCCCTCCTTCCAACTATCCAAAACCAGTTTAGTGAGTGTTTTTCAACTCTTGTTTTCGTCTCAAGATTTTCATGGCAATTTCTGCTGCTTTTATCGGCTCATTGTGCTGTTCAGCCCGTTTAAGCTCAGCCTCTAAGCTCTTAATATCGACCCGATCACTGTTTTCTAATCGAATCCGATGAATATAGTCATCAATTTCCTTATCCGACACTTCCTCCTCAGCCAATGGTGACATAGCTAAGTGTATAACAAGGTTCCTCAAAGATGGATCTTCAATCCGTTCAACAAAATGACTAATATCTGATTCATGACCGTCTTCATAATATGCGTAAAGATGCGTAACAATGACCTGATGCTCGGTAATATTAAACGAACCACCTAATTCTTCTTGAACTTTATCAGCAATAAAAGGGTTTTTCAACATATATGCTATCAGCTTTCTTTCAGCATTATGAAAGGCAGGAAGCAGTTTATGGTGCACGCTTTTTGAGCTTGTAGAATTAGTATGTCGCCTCTTATCCATGCTATCCAGTTTAGGATGCTGCAGTCTTAGCTGCTCCACTTCTTCCTTTAAGGTACTCATGGACATTTGAAATTCTTCAGCTATTTCGTTCAGATAATGTTCCCTTTCGATGGCCCGGTCCAGCTGTGCGACCTCTTGTAATACCCTTTCGATAAAAGTGATCCGATCTCCTTCTAATTGCAGATTAAAGCCCCGTCTTAAATAGTGGATCATAAAAGATGTATATGGATCACTAGCATCTAATATTTCACGCCTGAAACGCTCGCCGCCAAATTTTTTAATAAATTCATCCGGATCCATTCCATTCGGAACTCGCGCTACATTCGTTTCACAACCAGCTTTTTTAAGCAACTTTGCCGCTTTAACAGCGGCCTCTATTCCTGCATCATCACCGTCATAGCAAATAATAACCTTGTCGGCGTAACGCTTTATTAGCTGGGCTTGAGTATCTGAGACTGATGTTCCCATGGTGGCAATCCCATTTTGAATGCCTGCTTGATCGGCGGATATAACATCAGCATACCCCTCAAATAAAATGATTTGGTTTTGTTTTCTGATGGATCCCCGCGCCAAATCAAAATTATATAGAAGGCGGCCCTTTCTAAACAAGTCTGTTTCTGGACTATTTAAATACTTAGGCTCCTGAGATCCAGTCGCCCTTCCTGCGAAAGCTACGGTTTTCCCGAGATGATTGCGGAGAGGAAACATAATTCTACCTCTGAAGCGATCAAAATATCCGCCTTGTTCATTAGTATTCAATAAACCAGCCTTTACCATTTGCTGCGGATGAAAACCTTTCTTCTCTAAAAAGGTTACAACAAAATCATTCGAACTTGGAGAGTACCCTAGCTGATGTCGATTTATTGTGTCTTCCGTAAAGCCGCGCTGCAGTAAATACTCGTATGCTTCTTGTCCTTCTTTCGAATTTCGTAATAGATGATGATAGAGCTTAGTCAACCAGGCATGTGCATCTAAGCTGCTTTGAGATTCCGGGTCATGATCTGGCTGTTGAGTTTCAATGAATTGCTCTGGCAAGGGGTGGCCAGTCTGATCAGCTACCTTTTTTACTGCCTGAAGGAAAGTATATCCTTCCATTTCCATTAGAAAAGAATAGACGTTCCCACCCTTTCCACATCCAAAACAATGAAAGATTTGTTTATCAGCGGATACGGAAAAGGAAGGAGTATTCTCACCGTGAAAAGGGCATAATCCGAAGTAGTTTCTACCCTGCTTCTTTAATTGAACATGTTCGCCCACAACGTCCACAATATCTACAGCTTTCCGAATTTCATCTACTTTTTCCTCTGGAATGTGTCCGGCCATTTTTATCACCAAATTACAAAGATTATTACTACGTACCCCAATGCTTCATCGTTGCTGCCTGAATTATTGAGCCATGATCTCGTCTGCATTGCCCTCTCCTATTAGTGTACCTCTAGGAGTAATGACATAAACCTGAGCATCTACCCAAGCTTGTTGTCTTTGTTTTAGCATAATTCAATAATTCTACAATAAACCAAAGAATCCTTCCCATTTCTTAATGTTTTATTTTTCTGAAAGTAATTAAGACTTCTATCATTTTTTCACAAAAATCCATTATAATACATTGGAGCATAAAAATCTATAATTTTATTACTAATTTTTTCACAAAAATGAGCCTAGCTCTAGTTTTTTATGTTTTGTTCCCAACAAAAGCCGCGCTGCTAAAAGCGCGACCTCTTAATTCTGTTGCAATTATTTTAAATAATCTTCTCTTAGTTTATTGACAATAACATTAGCTGTTTCTTCAACCGCCTTGTGTGAAACATCAATTACATGACAGCCGATCTTTTCCACCACAGTATTAAAGTGCTCTATTTCCTGATGGATACGGTTCATATTCGCATAACTTGCCTGCTCACCTAATCCGAGTGATTTCAGTCGTTCTTTACGAATATCATTTAATTTCTCAGGGCTAATCTTAAGTCCAATACATTTATTTGGGTTCACTCTAAATAATTCATCTGGCGGATCTACCTCTGGGACAATTGGAACGTTCGCTACCTTCAGCCGTTTATGAGCTAGATACTGAGATAGGGGAGTCTTCGATGTCCTCGAGACTCCGATCAGAATTATATCCGCTTTTGAGATCCCTCTAGCATCCCTGCCGTCATCGTACTTAACAGCGAATTCAATCGCTTCCACACGCTTAAAGTAATCTTCATCCAATTTATGAACGAGTCCTGGTTCGAGTCTTGGTTCGGTATTAAGGAAACGCTGCATAGCATCCATCATGGGTCCCATTATGTCAATGCATTCAATATTCTCCTGTCTGGCTTTCGCTAAAAGATGCTGTCTGAATTCTGGTGCTACCAAAGTAAAGCCTATCAATGCCTCATGCTCTTTTGCCTGGGCTATTGTTTCATTGATGGTTCCTTTATCCTCTACGTAAGGTATTCTCTGGACATCAAAAGGACCATCATCAAATTGGCTGAGTGCGGCCTTTACAACTAACTCAGCCGTTTCTCCTACAGAATCAGATAGGATATAAATACATGGTTTCTTCATCAGTCATCCCTCATTTCATAGGAGTTGCTCATAGGTGTTGATCTCTTGCAAGCTCCACTAAAGCTTTAGTAATACTGGTTTTCGTTAAACGTCCTACTACCTCTAATCCCTGACCATTAGGTTTTACAACAGGTAATCCATCGATCTGCTTTTCAATTAGCTTTTGAGCGGCATCTAATAGCAAGTCGTCCTTTTCACAAATAGATATGTTAGGCATTCTCGTCATAATAATATGAACGGGAATAGATGTTAAATCCTGGTTTCCAATACTGGCCCGTAATAAGTCTTTCCTCGAAAGCACTCCTACGAGCAAGGATTGTTCCTTAGTAACGAATAATGTCCCTACGTCCTCCAGAAACATAGTGCAAATCGCATCGTAAACGGAAACATCCTCTTCCACCACGATGGGAAGCCCTTGATATTCATGTACTTTAAACTTTTTCAGCTTTTCAGTTAAAAGCTCTGAGCCGGTTTTCCCCGTAAAAAAGTAGCCTACCCGAGGACGAGCATCCAAAAACCCTGCCATTGTTAAAATGGCTAAGTCTGGCCGTAATGTGGCTCTAGTCAAGCTTAATTGATCCGCTATATTCTCACCTGTAATCGGTCCGTTTTCTTTTACAATTTGGATAATTTGTTCTTGTCGGTTGGATAGATCCATTCCTTCACCACCCTAATCACTAACTGTGACATACTAATTACCATTATAGCACATTATTAGCAACTTGAAGGCTGTTAAAACTGCTGTTTCCATTGGATCGCATTAAAATCTGCAAAGGACATAATGTCATTAGAAATTAAACTTAACAATCCCAATCGGTTTTGTTTCACCTTTTCATCCTCTGCCATTACCATCGTATTGTCGAAAAATGAGTGGATCGGTTCAGTAAGCTCAGTTAACTTATGCAACGCCTTGTCTGGTTTTTCGTCTGCAAGCAATTGCTGATAATCATCATGCACTTGCTGATAAGTCGCATAAAGATCGGTTTCTGATTTATTTTCAAATAAATTTGGATTTACTTCCATAGATACAGCTTTCTCCGCAAGGTTTAATACTCGGCCCAAGGCTTCCTGAGTGGGCTTAAACCCTGAGTCCTGTCGCTTTTCAGCAAGTATCTTAGCCTTTTCCACCATTACAGGATAAATGTGTATCCCGTGAGCTAGTACAGCTTCAACGACATCTGGTTCAATTCCTTCATCTTTCAACAAGTATGAGGCACGAACAGTAAAGAACTCCTGAACATCTTGCTTGACTTCTACTCTGTTTCGTTCAGAAAGTTGTTTTCTATCATAAAGTTCATAAACGATATCAAGCAATTGCTCTAAAGAGATCGACCAATTGTTTTGATTTAGAATCTGTAATATGCCAAGTGCCTGTCTTCTTAACCCATATGGATCTTGGGAACCAGTTGGAATATTCCCGATTGAAATAGAACCGATAATGGTATCCAGCTTATCAGCTACGCTGACTACTGAACCAATCATGGTTTCAGGAAGTTCTCCCCCTGCATGTATTGGCATGTAATGTTCTCTAATGGCTGCTGCAACGTCTTCATCCTCGCCAAACAGACGCGCATACTTCTCGCCCATAATACCTTGAAGTTCAGAAAATTCATCAACCATATGTGTAACCAAGTCAAACTTGCAAAGTTCCGCTGCTCGCATGGCTTTTGCCGTTTCTGATTCAGAGAATTCAAGCATAGCACTTATTTCAGCAGTTATTGCTTTGACGCGGTCCACTTTATCAGCAAGTGTTCCCAACTCCTCCTGATACACCATCTTTTGTAACTTTGCTGCTTTCTGTTCAAGCGACCCTTTTTGATCCTCTCTATAGAAAAACTGAGCATCAGCAAGTCTTGCTTTTAATACTTTTTCATTTCCACGTGACACTGTATCTAAATGTTCACCATTTCCATTTCGAACCGCTACAAAATATGGCTGAAGGCTACCATTATCAGCTCTGACAGGAAAGTAGCGCTGATGTTCCTTCATTGATGTGATGAGGACTTCCTCGGGTACTTCTAAAAATTCTTCACTAAACGCTCCACTGAATACGGTAGGGTATTCAACAAGGTGAGTTACTTCATTCAGCAGCTCCTCGTCCTTCATAATCAGCCAGTTTTCTGTTTCTTCCAGCTTAGATAACTGTTCCACAATAAGCTGCTTACGCTTATTTTGATCAGCAATTACGTACTCTCGTTCCATGACAGATTCATAGTCATCAGCTTTCGAAACGACTGCACTTTCGCTTCCTAAAAATCGATGACCATACGTATGTTTAGCAGTTGACACTTTACCAATTTGAAAAGGAATGACGGCATCCCCATATAAAGCAACGATCCAGCGAATAGGCCGGATGAAACGAAGGTCAGAGTTTCCCCATCTCATGTTTTTGGGAAAATTTAATCCTAACAGCACTTCTCTAAATTCTGCTAATAACTTGAAGGAAGACTCACCTTGAGTAAACTTATTAATATGAACATATTCCGTCCCATTAATTTCCTTGAAATAAATGTCATCAACTGTCTTTCCCTGACCTTTTGAAAACCCAATAGCAGCTTTTGACCAGTTGCCCTCCTCATCTTGAGCAATCTTTTTTGCAGGACCTTTCACTTCTTCATCCATATCAGTCTGCTGCTCAGCCACATCGGAAATTTTAACAGCAAGACGTCTTGGCGTCGCAAAACTTTGAATTGATCCGTAGGGTATGCGATTTTCGTTAAACCAGTCTTCTGTACGAGCAGTAAGCTGTTTTAGAGCGTCATCAATAAACCTGGCTGGCATTTCTTCGAGTCCGAGCTCAAATAACACTGTCTTATTCATGACTTTCCCCCTCCTTTAACATTGGAAATCCAAGCCTTTCTCTTTCTTCGACATAGGTTTTAGCAATTTTCCGAGCCAAGTTCCTTACCCGTGAAATATATCCTGTTCGCTCAGTAACTGATATAACACCCTTCGCATCTAACAAGTTAAAGGTGTGAGAGCATTTTAAAACATAGTCGTACGCTGGAAACACGAGACCTGCTTCCATAATACGTTTAGCCTCTTTCTCATAAATAGAAAAGAGTTCAAACAACATTTCATCATTAGATTGCTCAAATGTATAAACTGAATGTTCATATTCAGGCTGAGTGTAGATGTCCCCCACAGTCACGCCATCTGTCCATTCTAATTCAAATACATTCTCTTTATCCTGAATATAGGAAGCTAAACGCTCAATTCCATATGTGATTTCAGCAGAGACGGGCCGTGCTTCTAAACCGCCAATTTGCTGGAAATATGTAAATTGAGTAATTTCCATTCCGTCTAACCATACCTCCCATCCAAGTCCTGCAGCCCCTAAAGTCGGGTTCTCCCAGTTATCCTCCACAAAACGTATATCATGTTTTGCTGGATCTATCCCCAATGCAATCAACGAATCTAAGTATAGCTCCTGAATGTGATCAGGTGAGGGCTTCATAATGACTTGAAATTGGTGATGCTGATAGAGACGATTAGGATTTTGGCCATATCTGCCATCCGCTGGTCTTCTAGACGGTTCAACATAGGCTACATTCCAAGGTTCCGGGCCCAGGCTTCTAAGTAATGTCATAGGCGACATTGTTCCAGCTCCTTTTTCAGTATCATATGCTTGCATTAGCAAACAACCCTGGCTGGACCAATGATTTTGCAAAGTTTGGATCATCGTTTGAATATTCAAATTCATTAACCTCCTCTTTCATAGTTCATAACTTTAGAAAACTTCTCGTTACCTAAAACTGAACATAAAAAACCCCGTCCCTATGCCTTACGACATAGGGACGGGGTTTCCGCGGTTCCACCCTACTTGCTTGCCGTTTCTTCAAAAACAGCAAGCCGCTTTGTAACGACCATGCTCCAGACTGCCTTCACCGAATTACACAACCTGACTTTCACCACCACAGGCTCGCTTATACTGTGTAAAGATCGATTACTACTTTCCTTCATAGCATCAATTTATTAGTAATGAAATCATACTGAATCTTGAATCGTTTGTCAATCATCATTCCTTAAAGAGATCCAACTGTTTAAGAAACTTTCGTGACTTTAGAAAGTAACCTCCATAGCGATCATAATATTCGTCTAAAAGCTGACGGAGTGTTTTCTTATTCTCTTCTTTCAGAGAAATTTCCCCTAACCTTTTTACGTCCATATGTAGAAATAAACGCAACAATCGTGATAGAGGCTCCGTTAAACGATAAGCCTCCGGATCAATGTGCCAGCAGCGGCCGCATAATAAGCCGCCTTCCATTATAGAAAACGCATAAGGGCTTTGCTCCTTTCCACAATTCATGCAACCGTCAACTCTTGGAGCAAAGCCTGCTTTTCTATACAATTTCATCTCATACATCATGGAAAGAATCTCCGGATCTTTCCCATCGGCCATCCACATCAGAGATTGTAATAACTGCTCAAATATAAAGGGATCAGGCCGTTTCTCTTCCATAAGCTTATCGGTTAGTTCAGCCATGTAGGAGGCATATCCTGTCAAGATAATATCTTCACGTATTGATCGAAGTGAAGCCATAACTTCCCCTTGACTTAATGAGCCTAACCCAGAACCAACGTAGAGTAAATATTGACCGTGAATAAACGGTTGTGTGACCGAGGCCATTCGGCTTTTGGGCTTTTTAGCTCCTCGAGCCATGACCCCGATCTTTCCCTTTTCTCTCGTCAACAAGGTGACTATTTTGTGTGTTTCCCCATAATTCCTCGTTCGTATCACAATACCTTCCACATTTTCTAACAAAGCATTCACCTGCTTTAGTTACTGCCCGGATCTTCCTCACCCTGTTCTGTCATTGCTGAAACTAATGGCTCTTCTGACGATGCATTGTTTATTTCCAGTTCCTTCATCAACAAATAGGTTTCTATGTTTCCTGTCTGTCTAAATACATTCCAAGACATGTTATGCACAAGAAACACCGCCTTTCATAGTATCGTTAAAAAAGAAATGTCATGACATACTTAGGTTGCTTCATATGAGAAAAACGATAAGGCTTAATTTTTTCCATATTTAATATTCGTCTTCATTATAACCGAAATCACTTAGCTGCACTTGGCGGTTCCGCCAATCTTTTTGAACTTTCACCCAAAGTTCTAAATAAACGCGACTTCCTAATAAAGCCTCAATATCTTTCCGTGCCCGCTTACCAACTTCTTTCAGCATACTGCCTTGTTTACCAATGATAATCCCCTTTTGTGATTTACGCTCGACGATGATTGCTGCTTGTACGTACACAGCATTTGTATCCTTTCTTGGCTCTATGCCCTCGATGACTACAGCAATTGAATGCGGAATTTCCTCCCGCGTCAAGTGCAATACCTTTTCTCTTATAAACTCACTGATAATAAAACGCTCCGGATGATCGGTTATTTGATCTTCTGGATAGAACTGGGGTCCTTCCGGCAAGTGGGCTTTAACCACTTGCAGTAAATGGTTAACATTATTACCTTCTAAGGCAGAAATTGGCACAATTTCTTCAAACTCAAATTTCTCTCGATATTGGTCAATGAGTGGCAGAAGCTGGTCAGGATGAACCTGATCAATTTTATTAATGACCAGAAAGACAGGCTTGTCTACCCGTTCAAGACGATCCAGGATAAACTGATCGCCACGTCCATATCCCTCTTCAGCATTGATCATAAACATAACGGCGTCCACTTCATTTAACGTATTTTCCGCTACATTGACCATGTAATCTCCCAGTTTGTGTTTCGGCTTATGGATACCAGGTGTATCAATGAAAATCACCTGAGCATCTTTCTCCGTCAAAACACCGGAAATTTTATTTCTTGTTGTTTGCGGCTTATCGCTCATGATAGCAATTTTTTCGCCAATAACATGATTCATAAAGGTTGACTTTCCGACATTCGGGCGGCCCACAATGGCTACAAAGCCGGATTTAAATTGTTCTTCCATAAACTTTCCTCCATCAAACATTGCTTGATTTATAAGATCATCATGAGTTTAGGCAAAAATATACATATTCCCACGAGTACTGATCCTACAGCTGTTATCAACACCGCAGCAGCGGCCATATCTTTAATAATTCCTGCTAATGGATGCTGTTCTGGCGCCAAATAATCCAATACACGTTCAATACTCGAATTAATAACTTCCATAGTTAATACTAAAACAACTATAGTTATTAGAACAGCCCATTCAGTCCATGAGATCCCAAGGTAAACGGCTAGGAAACAAGCAAGGCTGGCAACTAGAAGATGAATACGGAAATTCCTCTCCGTTAAAAAGACTTCTTTAAGCCCATTTAATGCAAACCGCAGCCCGATCAACTTGCTTCGTTTACGATCTCTTGAGTCCATACTCATGTAGAATTTCCTCTTGACGGGAGAACATTGTCTTTTCATCTTCGTTCTCCATGTGATCATACCCAAGGAGGTGCAAAAATCCATGAAGAGCCAGAAAACCTAACTCTCTTTCAAATGAATGGCCAAATTCCTCGGACTGTTCTTTTGCTTTATCCACCGAAATAACAATGTCACCTAGAATAGCAGGTATTTCACTCGACTGGACTTCCACTTCCCCTTCACCTAATTCTTGCATAGCAAAAGAAATAACATCTGTAGACTGGTCCTTTTGTCTGTAATTCCGATTTAATTCCCGAATGTAGTTGTTATCCACGAATGAAATGGATACTTCAGATTGAGGTGTAACCTGTTCTTTTGCCGCAGCGAACTCAATCAATCTTTGAATTAAATCTACAAATGCTTCATCAACTGAATCGGTCTCATCTTGAAAATCAATCTGTATCATTATTTAGCCTCCTTTATGATTGAATGCTGATCAGGATACTGAATCCTGGAATGAAATATCCCCTGCAACGTTTCACAAATTGCATTTTCTATTGTTTTTAACTCTTTGAACGACAAACTGCATTCATCAAATTGTCCATCCAGTAAGCGATCCTCCACTATGGCATGAACAATTCTTTTGATTTCTTCTGTAGTCGGGTGGTCCAGGGATCGGACCGCCGCTTCTACAGAGTCACAAATACAGACAATAGCGGCTTCTTTAGTTTGTGGTTTAGGACCAGGATACCTGAAACTCATTTCACTTGCGAATTCGTCCTCTTCTTTCGCCTGAAAATAGAAATACTTCAGTAAAGTTGTTCCGTGATGCTGTTTAGCAATATCAATAATTTCTTTCGGAAGTTTTTCTTTTTTTAATAGTTCTGCCCCATCATAAGGATGGTTAATGATAATCGTAGCACTTTGTTCTGGTTTTAGAAAATCGTGCGGGTTTTTCATGCCCATTTGATTTTCGATAAAATAGTGCGGATTTAGCGTTTTTCCGAGATCATGATAATAAGCACCGACTCGTGCCAGCAACCCACGCGCTCCGATCGCCTCACAAGCTGACTCACTTAAATTAGCTACCATTATACTGTGATGATAAGTCCCAGGCGCTTCCGTCAAAATTTTGCGTAACAATTTGTGGTTAGGGTTTGACAAGGTCAACAGTTTGCTATCAGTTAAGATCCCTAAACCAGAATCAATAAAGGGCAGCAGGCCATACGTTAATATTACGGATAATAGAGCTCCAGCTACACCATAGCCAGCATATAAAAATAAATCGTACCATGAATACTTTTCAAAAGAAATGAATACAACAAATAATACGGTTAAACTATTCATGACAGCTGCCCCCGCACCCGCTTTTACGATCGACTGCCTTTTCTTAGTATGGACGAGCAGAAAAATAGCTGCAAATTGAGACAGCACAACATATATCGCCACATGAGCATTTAACACACCAGCTACATCACCGTTGAAAAGCAGACTCGCCATCATACCATAAACGATGGACATAGCAATAGCAACACGTTCATTACATAGAAGTTTTAACAATATTGACCCTGTTGCTGCAGGAAGTATGTAATAGAAAGGCTGATTTATCATAGTAAACGAACTAAAAACCTTCATGAGACCAATCATAAGAACAGAAACAAACAGCATCACCACTATATGTCGCATCGAATAGCGTTTTGTTTGCAGCAATTGGATAGCCTGATGAAAGAAAATCGTTACGATCAATAAAGAAAAAATTGCCAGCCCTATCCTCACCCCTTTTACATTTTATGTAAACCACACATATGAAATAAGACCCGCATGACGGGCCTTATGACTGATTGTGCTCGTAGGCATCAATGATTCTTTGAACTAGAGGATGCCTCACCACATCTGTTTGATCCAAGTGGATAAACTCAGATCCTTTCACACTTCCGAGTTTCTGCTCAGCAACCTTTAATCCAGACGTAACCCCTTTCGGAAGGTCTACCTGGGTAATATCACCGGTTATAATCATTTTTGACCCAAAACCAAGACGAGTCAGAAACATTTTCATTTGTTCAGGTGTTGTATTTTGGGCTTCATCTAAGATAGCAAAAGCATCGTCGAGAGTCCGCCCCCTCATGTATGCCAGAGGAGCAATCTCTATCGTTCCTCTGTCGATTAATCTTGCGGTATGCTCTGCGCCAAATACATCATGCAAAGAATCATAAAGCGGCCGTAAATAGGGGTCAACTTTTTCCTTTAAATCGCCTGGAAGGAATCCCAGGCTTTCTCCCGCTTCAACCGCCGGCCGGGTGAGAATAATTCGTTTTACATCACCATTTTTCAGTGCATTGACTGCCATCACAACAGCGAGGTAGGTTTTACCCGTACCTGCGGGCCCAATCCCGAAGACAAGATCATGATTTTTAATCGCTGACACATATTTTCGTTGTCCGAGGGTTTTTACTCGCACAGACTTTCCTTTTGAATTCTTCGTAATTTCGTCCTCAAAAAGGGCTTCAAACTGATTGATCTTTCCTTTTTTCGCAAGCTCTACCGCGTATACAATATCGCGTTCTGTTATGGATAACCCTTTGCGGATAATGGCTAGTACAGCCAGTAAAATATCTTCTACCAATCGAACATGCTCGGCTTCCCCTGAAACATTAACTCGTTCACCTCGAGATATGATCGAGACGTTCAATTGTTCTTCAATTTGCTTTAAATGTCTATCTTCTGTACCGAATAGAGCCAAAGCTTCTGTTGGATTATTCAGTTGAATATCGATCGTTTTTAAGTTTCCTTGCATACTCAATCTCCTTGGGTTACATACTTGGTCACTGCAATGTTCTCGTGTACTTTGAATAAAAGGATTAATTTTACTTTACCATTCTCCTCACGCTCGTGCAAAACTTTTTCGCCGATGACCTTTGCCTCTTCATCGAGCTTCTGCTTTAAGTCTCTTTTGGCTGCCACGATTCCCTGTTTAACACGATCATTTTCTGGTTGAACATCTTCTTGGGCATACATATCTTTGACTTCCAAACGGATTGGCAACTCCCAACCAAACAAGTCCCACTTCTTTTGAGAGGTTTCCACTCTTACATTTTCCTCATCCGTATTCCACCATCCCCATATTGGAATATTTATTGAGCCTATCCCAACGGAATACGCTGAAGACTTTTCTCCATCTGTAAGTTGCAATTGCTGATCTTCAGGAACTTGAATTTCCGCTCGGTACCATGTTTCAGCGATGACTTCCCCTTCAGCCTCAATATACTTGCCGCTATCTTCTTCAGATTCATCCTTGGCCGCTTCACTTGTTCCCTCTTTTAATTTACCTGTAGCCAGCACTGTCCCCTTTTTAACAAACTGATTAACGGAGACTAAGGGTCTGCCTTTGGTGATAAACATTTTTTTTATTATGCCCTTTTTTGATGCTACTAAATCAGCTGGTCTTGTCGTTTCATCAGGATCCTGCCTCGTTTTCATAACCCCATAAAGCTGGTAGCTCGTCCCTTTCTTCTTCACACCAATCCAAAGCAAATCAGGAACATCTTCCAGGAGAAGTCGTTGTACCTCATTAGGATCTTTCATCCCGATAGTCAATTTCCCTTCTGTTACCCCATAGGATTCAAGCTGACTTTCGACGGTCGCTTCAAGCTCAGGCGGCAAACCTTTAATCTGGACAGACCATAATGTATTGGCAAGTAAAAACAAGGCACCGATCCCACAAAGAAAGGCAGCGAGTACTGCTTTTTTAGCAAGGAGCCGATGGATGAGAAATGGAATACCATGACGAGCAATGATATGAATTTTACAGCGGTATTTTTTACGAAGCCTGCGATAAATCACCCAGTCTTTAAGTCGTATAGTCATGTGTACTTCTTTGTCGGACACCTGCTTAACGTTTGTAATATAAGCTCCTTCTCTAGTACATGCTTGAAGGAATGCTTCAATTAATACCCCCTTAACCCTTACCGTAACTAGTCCATATAAAAAGTCTAATTGGTTCCTCGCCATTACTTCCCTCCTTTCTTCGGATCTGGATAAAATTCTATGGAATCAAGCGTACCTTCGAGGAGTAACTCCTCTTTCAACATCATTTTAATTCGTAAGCTTTTCCCTTTTATGGAGAGGTGTCCATCACGATACTTTAAGCGCACTTCACGGTCTGAGAAAAGCAGTAGTCCCGTATGATTTTCTATGTAGGCATGGATCGACCCAATCGTAGTTATGCGAGGAAGATCAAGCATAACGTCAGAAGGTAAATCGAAATAACGGCCGACCCATGTACGAATTTGCTGCTGCCATTTCACCATTCGATTTCCTCCTTTCTCTTATACATACGAAAAACGCACGAATTGTATCACTACAATTCGTGCGTTTTTTTATCTTTTTCTGGGATTTGAACGATGTGGCTTGTAAGCTCTGGGCGCACCAAGTATTTCTGACATTATGATACCATCAGCCAATTTTTGTTTATTCCATTGCCTGGAATAACGAATTGCGTTTTTTCTTTCCTTACCATATTCGACTTGTATCCCATTTGGTTCATAGATTGACCCAGATTCAGTTTGAGTAGAAGAAATTGAACCCTGGCCCCGATTCTTCTGATATTCCAGTAATTCTTCTTGACGTTTTTGTTTTTCATCGTAGTAGTCTCTGGTACGTTCCTGGCTGTTCGGCAGATGTCCACCTGTTCCCTCAAGTGTCTTCGCCGCTGGCTTAGGTGATGCTGAAGGTTCGCTTGGCGTAGTGGGTGAAGACACAGGAGAACCCTGGCCTTCCTTGTTTTTATTTAAACCAGTGAAAAAGCTTATGATCCCCCCAACCACAGCCGCCACGACGAGAAAATTACTAAATATTAATTCAAGAATATTTTCCATATCCATTCTCCTTTATAAGATTAGGAAAATTATTGTTCCTCATTATCCTGATCAGACATGTCACCTAAGGTTTGTCTCATATCTGTATCAGCATTTATGTTTTGATAATTCATGTAATCCATAACTCCCATTTTACCTGAACGCAGGGCTTCTGCCAGCGCCTGAGGTACTTCTGCTTCTGATTCAACCACCTTAGCCTGCATCTCCTGCACACGTGCCCGCATCTCTTGTTCTTGGGCAATAGCCATTGCACGACGCTCTTCAGCTTTCGCCTGAGCAATATTTTTGTCTGCTTCAGCTTGATCTGTCTGCAAAATGGCGCCAATGTTTTTACCAATATCGATATCAGCGATATCAATTGATAAAATTTCAAATGCTGTTCCCGCGTCCAATCCCTTTCCTAATACATTTTGTGAAATCCTGTCCGGGTTTTCCAGAACTTTATTATGGTTTTCACTCGAACCTATGGTAGACACGATCCCTTCACCAACTCGAGCGATAACGGTATCCTCTCCAGCACCACCTACTAGACGATCGATATTAGCACGAACCGTAATACGCGCTTTGGCTTTGACTTCAATCCCATCAATAGCTACCCCGGCGATAAATGGAGTTTCAATCACTTTTGGATTAACGCTCATTTGAACAGCTTCCAGCACATCTCGGCCTGCAAGGTCTATGGCTGCGCAGCGCTCGAAGCTGAGTTCTATATTCGCACGTTGAGCAGCAATCAAAGCATTTACCACTCTGTCAACATTACCACCTGCTAGATAGTGACTTTCTAATTGGTTCGTGTCTACATTAACCCCTGCTTTGTGCGCTTTAATCATCGGATTAATGACTCGGGATGGAATAACTCTCCTTAACCGCATACCCACTAATGTAAAAATACTAACCTTTACTCCTGCAGCCAGTGCACTGATCCATAACATCACGGGTATGAATGTGAATAGCACGGCTATAACAATAATGATAATTCCAATGATAATGATTGGCATAAGTTCTTGTAAGCTCATTTATTACTCCCCTTTTACAATTTTAATTTTCTTGACGAACAACAATTCTGGCACCTTCTATTTTCACAATTTTAACCTGCTGATTAGCAGCAATGAAACTTCCTTCTGACACCACATCCATACGCTCCTCATCAATGATAGCGGTGCCGGAAGGCCTTAAAGGAGTAATTGTCTCTCCCTTCAGCCCAATCAGTTCAAGACGGTTCACAGTTGAAACATACCCTTTTTCAGCCGAGGTGGAATCATTAAGAATAACGTGCCGGAAAAAACCTCGCTCAAAGCCGATCGTTTTAATAAGTATGATCGATACTCCGATTGTTAAAAGCAGTGCAATTCCGATGCTCATCGCCATATGACCTAAATCTGCAGATGACATCATAAGCGACGCTACAACAGCTGCTATCCCTGCTATTCCAGCTATGCCTCCAGGCAGAAATAGTTCAGCTACAATCAAGCCGACTCCTAAGATCAGCAAGACAATAGCTTCATACCCTGCTAGCCCGGCAACGACATGCCCATAAAAGAAAAGCACTAAGGACAATGCTCCCATGATCCCAGGAATGCCAAAACCAGGAGAGTATAACTCAACAACAAGACCAATACTGGCAATTGATAATAAAATAGGTATAACAACCGGATGAGTAAGAAAGCGCGCAAAATTTTCAGCCAGGGTCGGGCTCGTTTCAACTACCTTGGCATCGCTCATGCCGATTTCATGAAGGAGCTGAGTCCGATCCTTCACAATCCCTTCTGCATAACCGACTTCCACGGCATCCTCAGGGCCTAGTGTCAAAAATTCTCCTTTAGCTGCTCCATACTCAGGAAGATTCACACTGCTATCTGCCATAGCCCTAGCATATAAAGGGTCACGACCGTTTGCCTCGGCAGCCGAAACCATTGCAGAAATCCACGCTGACTGTGCTTTCTTATCAGCTGCCGTTCCATCTGAATTAATGACACCTGAGGCACCTACCGTAGCTTGGGGCTTCATATAAATTTGATCAGCACTAAGGGCAATATACGATCCTGCCGAATATGCCCGACTGGCCACAAAGGCCGTATTTGAAATATCTAAGCCGGCAAGCAGCTCGCCAATGTCTCCAGCAGCGTCCACCCTTCCTCCAGGTGTATCAATTTCAAATATGATATGATCTGCTCCTTTTTCAATGGCTTCATTTGTTGTACGTTCTAGGAAAGAAACCATGCCGCTTTCAACTGTATTTTCGACTGGGATCACATAAACCAGCTGGCCTTCTCCTTCAGCTTTCACATGATCACTAATAAAACACAGGATAAGGAGCATGCTCACCATCACTAGAGATCGATTAACCCACTTCAAACAATTCACCTCCTTGCGCTGGCACACTGCTTATTAATTATACGGGATACCTATGTAATAAGTTTCAAAAAATACAAAAGGTCCCTCTTTTTATTAAGAGAGACCTTTATCTTTTAAGATAATTGCTTTAGTACGAGTTTATTCACCTTTGAGCCTTCTGTTTTACCTTTTACCTTTGGCATCACAGCACTCATGACTTTCCCCATGTCGCTCTTAGATGAAGCCCCTACTTCTTCAATTGTTTCTTGAACGATTTGTTCAAGTTCTTCTTCTGTAAGCTGTTTCGGCATGTATACTTGTAAAATCTCAATTTCTTCATTAAGTCCTTCTACAAGATCTTCGCGTCCAGCTTCTTTAAACTCTTGGAGGGAATCTTTCCTCTGTTTCACCTCGCGAGATAAAACAGTCAGTTCTTCTTCTTCTGATAGATCTTCACCCAGTTTAATAGCCTCGTTTTGCATCGAAGCTTTAACCATACGAATGACTCCAAGGGTCTTCTTATCCCTTGCTTTCATCGCGGCCTTCATGTCCTGGTTTAGACGTTCTAGAATTGACATCTACTTAACACCCTCTTTTAATCACTTGCGCTTTCTAGCGGCCTCAGACTTTTTCTTACGGCGTACGCTAGGCTTATCGTAATATTCACGCTTACGATATTCTGATAATGCACCGCTTTTCGATACATCGCGCTTGAAGCGACGAAGAGCATCTTCAAGAGACTCGTTTTTACGGACGCGAGTTGTTTTTGACATGCTATTTCCCTCCCTCCAAAGCAAAAAAACTGTTTCTATAAAGTGTAGAGAACTCCCACACCTTCGACAATTATATTATATAGGTCATGTATGGTCAACTTTTTTATTGATCATATGTGTTGAAATCTCTTGGAACTTAGGTAATCCGTCGATTTCAAATCGTCGATTTCTCAAAGCAGAGCGGAATTTTTAACTTGTTACAACCTAAAAGTAATTTTTTTATATTTCCTGACTCATAATAGCAGGTCCTGTCTTTTCATGAAGTATTTCGCCTTCAGCTTTTAATAAAAAAAGCTGGTTGCTTGATCGCAACCAGCTTTCCCACTCTAATAATCAGATGTTCCTGTACCTCCGTTGACGATGGCGATGCCTGCGCTTGCTCCAATACGAGTTGCTCCTGCTTCAATGACAGCTCGTGCTCCTTCGTAATCACGTACTCCGCCAGAAGCTTTTACACCTAAGTCTGGACCGACAGTTTTACGCATTAGGCTAACATCTTCAACCGTTGCGCCACCGCCTGAGAATCCTGTTGAAGTTTTAACAAAATCCGCTCCGCCATCTTTAGTTAACTGTGAAGCTGTGACTTTTTCCTCATCATTCAGCAGGGAAGTCTCAATAATAACCTTTACTAAGGCCTTACCTTTGGCTTCATTTACAACGGCTTCAATATCAGCCTGTACAGCTTTCGTATTTCCTGATTTTAGTTCGCCAACATTGATCACCATATCCACTTCTGTAGCACCATTCTTAATAGCCTGGCGTGTTTCAAACACTTTTGTCTCTGTCGTTGTCGCCCCTAAAGGGAAACCAATAACTGTACATACTCTTACGTCTGTACCCTCTAGTAATTGTGAACTATATTCCACCCAGCAAGGATTTACACAAACCGACATAAAACCATGTTCTTTTGCTTCATGGCAAATCTCGGTAATCTTATCTTTGGAAGTATCTGGTTTAAGTTGTGTATGATCAATCATTTTTGCTAAATTTTGTCCCATAGAAAATCATCCCTTCTTTTAGTTGTCCGTACATCTACCTTATAATAGCATGTCACTTTGAAAAAAGCGAGCAGCATGAAAGGGCTTTTATAAAATGTCCATTATTGTTCTTCTAGTTGATAGGATAAACTGGATAGAAAATATAGCGGAGCGGTTTCCATTCGCAGTATTCTCGGTCCTAATCGTACCGGATAGAAGTCTGCTGACAAGAGTTGATCTGCTTCTTCAGATGTAAATCCACCCTCTGGGCCAAATACAACAATCACACTTTGTCCACTGGTTACTCGCTGTAACTGTTCTGCCAATGAGTGATGGTCTCCAGATCGTGCCTCTTTTTCATAAGCGATCAGTTTTATGTCGTACTTATGGCTCTTTTTGATCAACTCTGTTATAGTCATAACACTTAATATTTCAGGAATCCTGGACCGTTCAGACTGTTCGCTCGCTTCTTTGGCTATTTTTTCAAGCCTGGAAATCTTCTTCTTCGCTTTTTTTTCATCCCACTTTGCAACCGATCGCTCTGCTTCAAATGGAATAAAATCGTAAGCACCGAGTTCCGTGCCTTTTTGAACGACCTGTTCAAGTTTATCCCCTTTTCCAAGACTTTGAACGATTGTAACTTTCACAGGTAGTTCTTTATGTTCCGCAAGCCACTCCCTGACAATGCCGGTCACTTTCTCGCCTGCTTTGATCATATCGATCTCACACAGAGCCGGGCCATGATCAGGATGAACACAGATAAAAGTATCTCCTTCCTGCATTCTCATGACTCTTGTCATATGGTGGACATCATTACCTGTAATGGCAACGCCGTCACCTTCCCAATTGGTTCGATCTATAAAATAACGCTGCATCGTCCATCACCTTATATTCGGCTTTTTAGCAATAATAGAAATCCAATCTTCCATTCTGTTTGTCTCAACTACCTCAAACCCTGCCTCCTGAAGCCGATTCTTTACCATGTCCTTCTTTCCCTCAATAATTCCTGAAGTGATAAAATAACCATTTGGCTGCAGCAGACGGTAGGCCTCATCTACAAATTGGACAATAATTTCCGCGAGTATATTCGATACAATTAAGGCTGGTTCAATAGTAACACCTTGTAAAAGATTATTTTTAGTCGACGTTACCTGATGTGCCACTTGATTTAATTCAGCGTTATTCATTGTACTTTTCACGGCCACTTCATCGAGATCGAATGCATGGACATGGTCAGCACCTAGCAATACAGAAGCTACGCTCAGCACCCCTGAGCCTGACCCTACATCGAGAACAATATCACCTTTCTCTAGATACTGTTCAAGAGCTTGCAAGCTCAAGACTGTGGTAGGATGCGTCCCTGTTCCGAATGCCATCCCAGGATCCATTTCGATAATCAACTCATCACTTTGTACAGGTGTATAGTCTTCCCATGTCGGGATAATTGTAATCCTTTCAGAGATCTTTACTGGTTTATAATATTTCTTCCAGGCTGTAGCCCAGTCTTCTTCATGAATTTCGGTATGGGTCACATCGTTAAGTCCCACGTCAATGTCAAACATCTTTAAATTATTTACCGTTTGTTTAATCGCATCAACCGTTTCGGATAAAAAGCTATTGACTGGCAGATAGGCCTTAACATAGACTCCTTCCTCAGGATAATCTTCTGGATTCAGTTCATAGACTTCACCAAGTCCCGTCTCCTGTTGATTCATGTCCTGGGGGTCTTCTATCACCACACCGCTTGCGCCTGATTCATGCAAGATATTCGAAACGGGTTCAATTGCTTCGTTGGTGGTATGAATACAAACTTCCGACCATTTCATATTGATCAACTCACTTTTTTTGGATTATGTACAAAAAGAGTGCCAGGAACTTTGGCACAGGTAGTATTCACAAGCTACCGATTTATCCACGTCCAGACACTCTTTCATTAACATTCTCATTCACCTTTAAATGCACGTTTCATTCGTTCGAAAAAGTTGCCATGCTGTTCTTCCGTTACTTCATTACCACTAATTTCACTAAATTCTCTAATCAGCTCACGCTGACGTTCTGTCAGATTCTTTGGTGTAATGACACGCATCTTGACATGCTGGTCCCCATGTCCGCGGCCATGGACATTTGGAGAACCTTTATCTTTCAAACGGAAGGTCTTTCCTGTTTGAGTTCCAGCCGGTACCTTAAGTTTAACTTTCCCATGAACAGTCGGCACTTCTATTTCATCACCTAGGGCAGCTTGGGCAAACGTTAACGGGATTTCACAAAAGATATGGTCCTGTTCGCGCTCAAAAAATTCATGCTGCTGCACACGAATCACGACAAACAGATCTCCAGCAGGCCCGCCGTTCACCCCGGCTTCCCCTTTGCCAGGCACACGAATTTGCTGTCCCTCATCAATACCTGCAGGAATATCGATGTGTATTTTGTTTCGTTTCGTTACACGGCCATCTCCACCACAAGTATTACATTTATCTTTAACAATTTGTCCGCTGCCTTGACAATGATGACACACTCTCCGGTTTACAACGCGGCCAAATGGCGTGTTTTGCTCTTGATTAATTTGTCCGCTTCCCTGACAATGAGAACAAGTTTCAGGAGAAGTACCAGGCTTAGCACCCGACCCCTCACATGTGTCACACGTTTCCTCGACAGGAATCTCAACATCTGTACTCTTTCCAAAGATGGCTTCCTCGAACTGAAGCGTCATAGAATATTGGAGGTCGGCCCCTTTGCGTGGAGCGTTAGGGTCACGACGACGTCCCCCTCCGCCGAAGAACATATCGAAAATATCGCCGAAGCCGCCGAAGTCTTCACCGCCGCCTCCGAAACCGCCAAAACCTTGACCTTGCGGACCAGCATGACCAAATTGATCATATTGTGTACGTTTTTGTTGGTCACTCAAAGTTTCATATGCCTCTTTGGCTTCTTTAAATTTATCAGATGCATTTTCTTCCTCACTGACATCTGGGTGATATTTACGTGCTAGTTTACGATAGGCCTTCTTAATTTCCTGTTGAGAAGCATCCTTCGATACACCTAGCACTTCATAATAATCACGTTTACTCACTTGTTGATCACTCTCCCAGGCGCTATTACATAAGATTTATATTAACATTCTCGTTCAGTTTTAAGCAAATCGCTCATTATTAAGTCATACGTGAAAAAAGTCAAAGTCAAGAAGATCCTGACTTTGACTTTTTCTTTCAAGCTGCTTACTTTTTATTTTCGTCTTCGTTTACTTCTTCGTAGTCAGCGTCAACTACATCTTCTTCAGCATCTGACTGTTCACCCTGAGCAGCTTCTGCTTGCTGCTGTGCTTGTTCATAAAGCTTAACAGATAAGTTTTGAACCTGCTCTTGCAGTGCTTCTTTTTTCTCTTTAATTTGATCAAGATCTTCGCCTTCGAGAGCTGTTTGAAGCTCTTCTTTAGCTGTTTCGGCATTTTGCTTTTCTTCATCGCTTACTTTATCTTCAAGATCCTTGATCGTTTTGTCTGTCGTGAAAATAAGCTGATCTGCTTCGTTACGAAGTTCAATCGCTTCACGTTTCTTCTTATCTTCCTCCGCATTTTCTTCAGCCTGACGTACCATCTCTTCTACTTCTTCATCAGAGAGACCAGAAGAAGATTTGATTGTGATGGATTGTTCTTTGTTCGTACCCATATCTTTGGCACGTACATTAACAATACCGTTTGCATCAATATCGAAGCTTACTTCGATTTGAGGAACACCACGCGGCGCTGGCGGAATATCAGTCAGCTGGAAGCGTCCAAGTGTTTTGTTGTCCTGAGCCATTTCGCGTTCACCTTGCAGGACATGGATATCAACAGCTGTTTGATTGTCAGCCGCAGTTGAGAATACCTGAGAATGACTAGTAGGAATAGTTGTGTTACGTTCAATTAGTTTTGTTGTAACAGATCCCATTGTTTCAATACCTAGTGACAGTGGTGTTACATCAAGAAGAACTACATCTTTAACGTCTCCTTGCAGTACTCCACCTTGAATAGATGCACCAAGTGCTACAACTTCATCCGGGTTAACCCCTTTGGAAGGTTCTTTACCTACTTCTTTCTTAATCGCCTCTTGTACAGCTGGGATACGAGTGGAACCACCGACAAGAATTACTTTATGAATATCGCTTGAGCTCATGCCAGCATCTTTCATTGCCTGGCGAGTTGGCTTCATGGAACGTTCAATTAGACCAGAAGCAAGTTCTTCGAATTTTGCACGAGTTAAGTTCATTTCTAAGTGTAGCGGTCCAGCTTCGCCAGCTGTGATAAATGGCAGTGAAATTTGTGTTTGAGCTACACCGGAAAGATCTTTTTTAGCTTTTTCAGCAGCATCTTTCAGGCGCTGTTTAGCCATTTTGTCTTGTGAAAGGTCAATTCCATTCTCTTTCTTGAACTCTGCTACCATGTGGTCCATAATCACTTCGTCAAAGTCATCCCCACCAAGGCGGTTGTCACCGGCTGTAGCTACAACTTCAAATGTACCTTCACCAATGTCAAGGATAGATACGTCAAACGTACCGCCGCCAAGGTCATAAACTAAAATTGTTTGATCCTGGTCTTCTTTATCAATTCCGTACGCAAGTGCAGCTGCTGTAGGCTCATTGATAATACGTTCTACTTCAAGACCGGCAATTGTACCAGCATCTTTCGTGGCTTGACGCTCTGCGTCATTGAAATATGCAGGAACAGTTACTACAGCTTTCTCTACTGTTTCACCAAGGTAGTCTTCAGCATAACCTTTAATGTACTGAAGAATAGCAGCAGAGATTTCTTGTGGAGTGTATTCTTTACCTTCCACTTCAACTTTGTAATCAGTACCCATATGACGTTTAACAGAAAGAATTGTATTTGGGTTGGTGATTGCCTGACGCTTAGCTACTTCACCTACCTGACGTTCACCATTTTTAAATGCAACAGCAGATGGCGTTGTGCGGTTTCCTTCCGGGTTAGGGATTACTTTCGCTTCCCCACCTTCCATTACTGCCACACAAGAGTTTGTAGTACCTAAGTCAATACCAATAATTTTACCCATAGTAGTGTATCCTCCTCTAACAAATTATCTTAACAATTTATTGATTTACTTTTACCATAGCCGGGCGGATAACCCGATCGTTTAAACGATAGCCTTTTTGCAGTTGCTCTACAACCACATTGGACTCAAAGTTGTCGTCCTCAACTTGCATCACTGCTTGATGTAAATTTGGGTCAAACTCTTCCCCTTGAGCCGGTATTTCTTCCACACCTTCTTTTTCAAGAGCTGCTTGAAATTGGTCGTACACCATTTTCATGCCACTCGCAAAGTTCTGGGCTGCATCCCCAGTCACTTCAACTTGCAAAGCTCTTTCAAAGTTATCGAGGACCGGGATTAGCTCTTCAACGATTGATTGAGATCTATACTTTCTGTCCGCTTCCCTTTCTTTTAAAGTTCGGCGGCGAAAATTATCATAATCAGCCTGAAGCCTGAGCAAACGGTTCTGAGCTTCCTCTTTCTCTTGCTTAATCTGAGCCAGCTCATCAGAAGATTCCTCAGTCTCTGACTGTTCCCCATCAAATTTAACTGCTTCTTCATCAGTTTCTGGTTCAATAATTTCTTGTTCTTGCTGATCTTTCTCTTCCACGACTTCCACCTCCTTGGTTCTTATTCACCGTTATTGACTATAACATGAAAAAATATCCGAGGAAAAGCAAAGGCGGCTATATTTTATCCTTTGTGCTGTCAGACAAATGACCGCCATTGCCAGTCCTAAAAAAGCAACAGACAAAAAGAAGCGATGGGAGACTTTCATCCCATCATCCATACATAACATAAAGGTAGATCAGTACCACCCTTTAAAAGTTTCTGTCATATGCTTGGATAAAACACTTAACAATGAAATCACCCGATTGTACTCCATACGTGTTGGACCAAGCAAAGCAATCGTCCCTACCTGCTCATTTCCAAGAGTATAGCTTGCCGTGATCAGGCTGCAGTTTTGCATAGCATCAAAAGGATTCTCATGCCCAATGCGTACATGAAGACCCTGGTCGCCTGATCTCAACAAATCTGCCATTTCATTTTCCTGCTCGATTGTAGCAAAGAGCGAACGTACTTTCTCAAGGTCCTTAAACTCAGGCTGTGTGAGTATATTGGTTTTTCCTCCAATATAAAGCTTAGCTGGCTGTTCATCCATCAATGCAGCTTGCATATACCTGAATGCCTGCTCATCCATATGCTCCTTGACTAACTCTCGAACTTCAAGTTGGAGTTTCTCATGCAAATGAACTAATGGAACATCGCGCAAACGATCATTTAAGATATTGACCATTTTCTCAAGCTGAGCTGGTTTCATTTCAACAGGAACATTGAAAGCTCTGTGTTCCACATGACCTGTATTCGTCACTAAAATTGCAATCGCAGACTGTTCATTTAGCGGTACAATCTGCAGCTGCTTCAACTTTGTTTCGAATACTTCGGGACCGAGAATGATCGACGTATAATTAGTCATATCCGATAAGATCCCGGCAGATTTCTGCACGACTCGTTCGAATTCCATCATACGGTCCTTAAATGCTTCTCTGATCGTTTTTACCTCTCTATTAGACAATCGCAATGGAGATAAAAGGTGATCGACATAAAAGCGATAACCTTTCTCTGATGGAACCCGTCCCGATGAGGAATGGGTTTTTTCAAGGTAACCCATTTCCTCAAGGTCTGCCATTTCATTACGTATGGTGGCTGAACTATAGGTTACAGCATCTTTTTTTGAAATTGACCGCGAGCCAACCGGCTGAGCAGTCAGGATGAAATCATCAATAATCACTTGCAAGATTAATAATTGTCTATCAGTTAACATCGATGATCACCTCTGTTAGCACTCGAATTAAGTGAGTGCTAAATCTAATAATAAATTATCAAAAGGGTGTTGAGATGTCAACGAATTTCCTTTGATTTTTCACGAATCCAGCAAAAATTCTTGAAATACCTCATTTCCTAGAATTTTCCCTTTATCTGTTAACCAAAGGAAGCCATCACCCTCTGCCAAGAGTCCGCGCTGTTTTAATGCAGGTACGGCACCTTTAAATACGTCATCAACAGTGCGTGAGTATTTAGCCTCAAAACGTTCTAAAGAAACACCGCTTACTTTACGTAAACCTAGGAACATCTCTTCTTCCATTTGCTCTTTCAGTCCTACCGGCTCTTCATGAAGAATAGGGCGGCCATTTGCCATCGCTTGTTTCACGTATGCCGGTAAAGGACGGATGTTTATTGTACGTTTGCCAGGGATATAGCCATGAGATCCGGCTCCAATGCCGTAGTAATGCTCATTATTCCAGTATGTCAAATTATGCTTACTCTCAAAACCGGGCTTAGCAAAATTACTGATTTCATACTGCTCAATCCCTTGATTCGCAAGCTTCCTTTGCAGCAACTCATACATTTCTGCCTCATCATCTTCAGGAGGTTTTACGAGTGTTCCTTTCTTATACCTTTGATAAAAAACTGTCTTAGGTTCAATTTGAAGCGAATAAGAAGAATAATGCGGAAGTCCGAATTGGAGAGCCTCGTCAATTGTTTCTTCAAATGCCCCCACTGTTTGTCCCGGTAAGGCATACATCAAATCAATACTAATATTCGTAAGGCCTGCTTGTATGAGACGGTCAACATTTGTGTACACATCTTTGACTCGATGTACCCTGCCGATTTTTTCAAGCATGTCATCATCAAAAACCTGAACGCCTAACGAAATTCGGTTAACGCCGAAAGCTTTAAGAAGCTTCACTTTCTCGAGGTCCAAATCTCCAGGATTAGCTTCGAACGTGTATTCTTCACACGCTGGAATGTCAAAGTGCTCATCAATCATTCTCAACAGCTTTTCCAACTGATTGAGAGTAACCACGGTTGGTGTTCCTCCACCAACAAAAATTGTCCTCACTTTGGCTTTCTCTTCAGGGATGTATGTGTGTATCTCCTGGTAAAGGGCGTCTAAGTACTCATCTGCTAATCGTTCATTATAGAAGAACTTCGTAAAATCACAATAATGACAGATCTGTTGGCAAAAAGGAATGTGAATATATGCTGAGGAGATTGTCATGGTGTTCCACCTTTCATAAGGAAAACCGCAAGAAGTGGTCTCCTGCGGTCTTTACCTGCTCTTATTAATCATCATTAATTTCTAATACAGACATAAATGCTTCCTGCGGTACTTCTACAGAACCGACCATCTTCATACGTTTTTTCCCTTCTTTTTGTTTTTCAAGAAGTTTACGTTTACGAGAGATGTCACCGCCATAACATTTGGATAATACATTTTTTCTCATCGCTTTAATTGTAGTACGGGCAACAATTTTATTGCCGATAGCTGCCTGAACAGGCACTTCAAATTGTTGACGCGGAATGAGTTTTTTTAACTTTTCAGCAATAATTTTACCACGTTCATAGGCAAAGTCACGGTGAACGATGAAAGAAAGAGCATCGATGGTATCACCATTTAGCAAGATATCCATTTTTACAAGGTTGGACGTTCGGTAACCAATCAACTCATAATCAAATGAAGCATAACCTTTCGTCTGTGATTTTAACGAATCAAAGAAATCATACACAATTTCAGACAATGGTATTTCGTAGACCACATTCACCCGATTATCATCCAGATATTGCATGTCCATAAAATTCCCGCGTTTACGCTGGCAAATTTCCATTACAGGCCCTACATAATCATTGGGCACCATTATGGTTGCTTTAACATACGGTTCCTGAACATCTTCAAGCTTTTGATTATCGGGCATCATAGACGGATTATCTACTTCGGTTTCTTCTCCATCCGTTAAGGTGACTTTGTAGATTACACTTGGAGCTGTCGTAATCAGGTCAATTTTGTATTCACGCTCAATCCGTTCCTGAATAATCTCCATGTGAAGCATTCCCAAAAACCCACAACGGAAGCCGAATCCCAGGGCTTGGGAGGTTTCTGCTTCATATTGAAGTGATGAATCGTTTAACTCCAAGCGCTCAAGCGCGTCTCTTAAATCATTATAATTGTTAGCATCCACAGGGTACAGCCCGCAGAACACCATCGGGTTCATTTTCTTATAACCCGGCAGTGGAGATTCTGCTGGTCGATCAGCTAAAGTAATCGTATCCCCTACTCGGGAATCACCAATATTTTTTATAGATGCTGTTAAATAGCCTACATCACCTACGTGAAGTTCATTTAAGGATGTTGGTGTCGGTCTGAAAACACCGACTTCATTTACTTCAAATTCTTTCCCTGTTGCCATCATCCTGATTTTATCTCCAACTTTCACAGAACCCTCACGTACACAAGTGTAGGCCACCACTCCGCGATACGAGTCGTACAGCGAGTCAAAAATAAGGGCTTTAAGAGGATCTTTTCCATTTCCTTCGGGGGCAGGAATATCCGTCACAATTCGCTCTAGAATTTCATCTATCCCTACTCCTTCTTTAGCAGATGCTAATATGGCATCTGAAGCATCGATACCGATCACGTCTTCGATTTCCTGCTTAATTCTTTCTGGATCAGCACCTGGGAGATCGATTTTATTAATAACCGGGATAATCTCCAAGTCATTCTCCAAAGCCAAATATACGTTTGCTAATGTCTGGGCTTCAATTCCCTGAGCAGCATCAACAACTAATATGGCTCCTTCACATGCAGCGAGGCTGCGGGACACTTCGTATGTAAAATCGACATGTCCAGGGGTATCTATTAAATGAAACGTATAATCCTGCTGATCATTGGATGTATAGTTCAATTGAACAGCATTAAGCTTTATAGTTATGCCCCGTTCACGTTCAAGATCCATTGCATCTAAAAATTGTTCTTTCATTTCTCTTTGTGTTAAAGCTCTTGTTTTTTCAAGAATCCGGTCAGCCAATGTCGATTTCCCATGGTCAATATGGGCAATAATCGAGAAGTTACGGACTCTTTCCTGTCTAGATTGACTTGTCAACTTCATCACTCCTACTAATTTCACACGCAGTCAACTAGCCTGATTATAGCAATAGGCGAACGAATATTCAATCCAAATCAGGTGGTTCGTCGTTCATCTGTGTATAATGATTACTTCTAGTTAGACACTTTCTAATATTGATTTCTCTAATGTAATGATAAAGAACCGCCCGGAGAGGCGGCTCTTTGTCAGGTTTTCACAAAATCTGCCATAAACATGAGAACAAGCTCAACTCCCGCTCCGACCCCTTCTCCTATCCCTAACGCTACATTCACTATAAATGGAGCCTCTTCCTGATCCATTTCAGGGGTGCATGATTTTTCATGCTGTAAAGTTGTTTCTGAATGAGAAGCTGGATTAGAAACTGATTGACTCGTTCCAAACAGAGCGCCGGCTGCGAATAATAACATACAAAGCAGTAAAATCGTTAGCCACTTCATATAGTTCCTCCCCTGATTATGAATCTGATGATACTTTTTCTGCTTGCTGCCAGTAGTAGTCACTAAACACTTCTGCCATTGCATCTGCTGTCCGGTAAGCCTCATCCAAACTGTTATGTTTCCCTCCAAATTCAATTAACAATGCTTTATCTGATAAATCCTGGTTATATACACCGTTTACGCCGCTTCCTTTCTTAGTAATAACACCACGGCTAAGTGTTGGATACTGCTTTTTAATTTTTTTGTGAAGTTCTGTTGCGACCTTTAAATTATCCTCGTAATCTGGGTGTTCTGCTCCGACTACGAAAATGACCTTAGCATAAGTTTCTCCATCAATTGTAGTTGTCGTTACATCTCTCGGCATACTATCCCGGTGAAGATCAAATGTGTATTTGATCTCCTTAGTTGAAGCCAAAGCTGCTTCTACAATGTTTCTTGAAGCACTATAATAGCCAATTCCTTGCTCACCCGCCGCTTTCATAATGTCTGTTTGGTTCACTTTTGTACCAATTCCATTAGCTTCAAGCCCCTTTGCGAGCCGCTCTCCTACTTTCGTAATGTTAACTTCGTCGTGGTAAGCCTCTTTCGTACCTTCAGGCAAATGTGGTAAAAAGGATTCTCGATTGTGGGAGGAGTAAATATACACGACATTGCGCTCTCCCGTACTTGGTTTATTCTCTTTTTTCGGAGGTGGGTCAGCCTTCTCTTCTTGTTCAGGTTCCACAGCATCTCTATCCCGTAGAACGACATCGGGCGGTGGTGTTGATTCGACCGGCAAGTTTGTGTAATTCGTTCCTTCCCCAGCAATAACAATTTCACTATTGTAGGACGACAATCCTGGTATTTCACGCCCCAGCAGACTTCGCGGATCTTTCGGGGTTACGCTCGTCAACATTTGAAACGATAAATGCGAAAGACTTGGCAAGTCTGCCCCCTGCGGATGAGCATTGGCATAAATTTTATTTTCCATTTCAAATAAGTACAAGAAGGCACTGCCTTCTAACTGTGTAGTAAAGTTTTGAATGGTTTCTGAATAAAGCCGATACGTCGTCTTGGCTCCAGTAAGAATACCGATCCCGATAAATAATAGCAACAAAATGGCTAACGATAGAACAAGCCACTTAGACCAGCGTTTTATGTAGTTTCGACCTATTTTTGGATATTTTTTGATCGGTGACATCGCTCTGATCCTCTCCCTATTTTAAACTCTAGTAAATGGTATGTTAGAGAGAGGAATCATAGAACGAAATCTCTAATGAATATTAAAATTTAGTATAAGATTGGGCATCGCCGTCTTCTATTACCGGATGTAAAGCACCATTTATCCCAGCAGAGACCACATGGGCCATATCTTCAACAAATGAATCGACTTCTTTTGGAGTGACCATTAAATTGTGCCCGAGCGGCGTTAAAACTTCTTTAATAAGCTGTCTTTTTTCCGATTCTTTCAAGGTTCCAAGCATTCCTAGGACTACCTGACTCTGCTCTTCACTTGGAAGATCATCTTCTGTCAGCTGTTTTCTTTTTTCAAAAGGATTGAGGGCAGGAGATAAAGCGTTAGATGGACGATCCTTCTCTCTCCATTCTCTGCCAAAGTGTTTAAGCACATAATCTATTGCATCGTTCGTAATCGTAACAGCATCGACGACAGTTGGAACCCCAATGGAAAAAACCGGGATACCATATGTTTCCTTACTGATTTCCTTGCGTTTATTACCTACCCCAGACCCTGGATGGATCCCTGTATCAGATAACTGAATCGTTGCATTAAGCCGATTGATAGAGCGAGAAGCGAGCGCATCGATCGCAATAACAAAATCAGGATTCGTTTCATGTATAATTCCATGAATCATATCACTCGTCTCAATGCCTGTTATTCCCATGACTCCAGGGGTTACTGCCGATACATTGCGGTATCCTTCTGCCACTGTTTCAGGCTGCAGTTCAAACAAATGACTGGTCACGACCAATTCATCTATTGCGAAAGGACCAATGGCATCAGGTGTTACTCGGTGATTGCCTAAACCGACAACCAAGCAGCGGTCTGTATCTTTAATATCATTGTCAGCTAACAGTTTTTTTATTTGTTTAGATAAACAAGTGGATACTTCCACCTGCATCTTTGTGTCCTGCTTACGAATAGCCTGTGATTCGATCGTAATATAATTCCCTGCCTTTTTGCCGATCCTTTCTGCACCTTCGGGATCTACTTGGACAAGCGTCAGCTTAATATCATCAAGTTGTTCTTCTGTAACATCTACACCATCATGACCTTTTTGTGCAGGGTCAGATTCCACATTCATTTCATGGGCCTCTAAAGCCAGGTCAGTTCGTACTGAAAATCGTTCTTCTATAGCCATTTTCACGACCTCCTTTTGCCCATTTTCCCCTATATAAATGGATACTATGCAAATCATCCGTTAGAAATCTATTGAAAACAAGGACTTGCTTTGGTAAAATGTCTCTTGTTCGATATGAATGAGTTTTATGTTTTTACCTGGGAGGTGAAACCATGCCTAATATTAAATCAGCTAAAAAACGCGTACGTGTAAATGATGATGCCCGTTCATTAAATGCAGCATTCAAATCTGACATGCGTACAGCGATTAAACGTGTTGAGAAGCTTGTAGAAAGCAATGATACGGATAATGCTAAACAAGCTCTTACGACAGCCGTTAAGAAAATTGACAAGGCGGTCCAACGCGGTGCCCTTCATAAAAACAATGGTAACCGTAAAAAATCTCGTCTGTCCAAATTAGTTAACGCTAGCTAATCGTCTAAACGTTTTTTATGACCAACATGCGATCCTGGATTCAGGATCGTTTTTATTTTTGAGATTTGACCGAATAAAAGCCTTCAGGTTTTCTCCTGAAGGCTTTCCTTATACCATTTCGTGGTTTTTAATATTTATGAGTTGATATAATAACATTTCAAACGCCAGCTCTTTATCCATTTGCCCCTGTTTCATGATGTAATCTGTCTCTGCAAGCTGCTGAATTATTTCATTCAGCTCCTCGTTGGTAAAAGCTCTCTCCCTTTTTAAAGCCATTTTTATCACAAATGGATGGGCCTTCACATAGCCTTTCATTTGATTTTGGGCATAACCCTTTTGCTTCAGCGTTTTCACTTGACTAATAATTCTAAATTGAGAAGCCAATAATGCGATCAAAGCAATCGGTTCTTCATTAGCTTTTACTAAATCTTTATAAAGTCTGATGGCCCTTCCCAAATTTTTCTCCATTACTGCATCAACTAATTTAAGACCTGATGCTTCTGCACTGTGAGACAGTAAATTCTCCGCAAGTTCCCGACTGACTACCCCGCCTTTTTCTACATGCAATGCCAGCTTTTCAATCTCCTTGCGCAGGGCCATCAGGTTTGTCCCTATTTCCTGCGCGAAAAGTTCAAAAACTGATTCGGGGATTGTAATTTGCAAGTCCTTTGCTATTTGTTGTATCCACTTGTCCATATCCCATTCTCTTATGGGCTGGCATGAGAGTACCTCACCATTTTTTTTAAACTGTTTGAATATTTTTTTACGCTCATCCAATTTTTCGTAAGGAGCGATTAATATCAGAACTGAATAATCTGCAGGGTTGTTTATGTACTGTAGCAATGCTTCTACATTATGATCAAAAGGAAGTTTGTCTGGCTTCGCTTTAAGAAAAGTTGGATGGAAGGCGATGACCACCTTATTATCCCCTAAAAAAGGAAATGTTTCAGCATCCGTGACTACATCTTCTACTGGGGTTTCTTCTAAATCATATTGTGAAATATTAAAGTCGCGGTCTTTTTGACTTAATGTCTGCTCGATAATTTTTTGTTTATGTTCTTGTATCAGGTAGCTTTCCGTTCCATATAATAAGTAAATCTGTTTAGGCATGATCTCTAATCCCTTCCCACCTAGAAAAGGGGTGCAGCGGCGACCCCAATTGGGTATATTCGTGTATTAATTTTATTGCTCATTTTCAATTCTGTCAAAAACACCGCCGCACCATCTATATGAACGTCACCACCACAGCCCCGGATGCTGTGACAGTAAACGATATTGTTCCCCTCATGTGTATAGTGTGACCGCTAAGGGCAGAATTATCGGTGACAAGTCTTGCTAGAAGAGGCAGAGGATTGTTAGAAAAGGGATATTTATTTTCCTTTTCTAAGAATGTGGATTTTTTAGAGACTTTCGCTTATAATAAAAAATGATATAGGAGGGGTAACAATGAACGAATTTAGAAAGGATATTCAGTCTAAGACGAATGACGTAATTGATTCTGGTTTAGGATTCGTATTCTCATTTGTTTTCTTTTTCGTCATCTTCTTCATAGGTGTACTTTTCGAATTTATTGGACGATAACTTAAAAACTGAAAGCTAAAAGGCTGCCTGCTAAGGCAGTCTTTTCTTATTTTCTTCATTATACGGAAGAAACGTGGAAAACGTTCCTGATTGTTTACTGAATTTATACTGTACTGCTCCGTGCAGATCTGTTCTAAGAAGGAACACGCCTTTTTCCAAGAGACGGTCCACGACTTCTTCATGTGGGTGTCCATAACGATTGTCTATTCCTGAGGATATTAGCGCTATATTTGGAGCAAGGCTATTTATCCAATTGGCAGAGGTTGACGAATCACTGCCATGGTGACCCACTTTGAGTACGTTTGTCATTAACGATGGGTAAACACTGAGAATCTTTTCTTCGATTGTGTCCGTAATATCACCGGTAAACAACCATGATTTACCCCCTAATTTAGTATAAATGACAACGGAGTTCTCATTTGTATCTTGCTCATCTACACTTGGATGAAGCACATTAAACTTATGGCCGCCAATTACAATGGTGTCTCCCTGACGAACTACTGTTACACTTTTCTGATCAATTTGATGATAAGGACTTACATAAATCTTGTCGACTTCAAATGAACTTTGTAAGCGGTCAGCGCTGCCACTGTGATCAAGGTCCATATGTGAAAGCAATAGGGCGTCAATTTTCTTAATTCCTCTGGATTTTAAAAATGGCTCGATTACTTGATCTGCAACTCTGTTAGCGTTACTGCTGAAAGCCGGTGACCCAGCTGCATCAATTAAAATTACTCCTTTCCTAAACGGCAGCTCCACGACGAACGAATCGCCTTGTCCTACATCTAACATCGTTACAGTGCCTTGATTTGAAATATAAGGTTTTATCGAATAACTCATAAGAATAATGACCGTCCCTAATCCAAATAGAAATGCTTTGTTCAACCGCTTCTGCACCCAATTGATCATCATTAACGTTAGGACTGCATAATAAGCAAGAATCCATTCTAACGGAATTTCCCCGACAACCCATTGAATATTAAACGGCTCACTAACACCTTTAACCCAGGTTAAAAATCCTTCATGCAAAGTCACCATTAATGTAGACAGTGTAAAGGTCCATGTTGGCATAAAAAACGATACAAACACAAGAAGAAATAGAAGCGGAATGATAATAAATGAAAAATAAGGGACAAGCAATACATTGGCTGCTAGCGAGAGCGGGTTAAATTCATAAAAGTGGTGCAGTTGGAGGGGCAGAATTACAGCTTGGCTGATGAAGCTGATCAATGTGGAGGTAGTCCATATATTGTTATTGCTTAAAAGCGGATATGATAAAAATAAGCTAAATGTAACAATGAATGAAAACTGAAATCCCAGATTATAGAAATAGGCTGGATTCCATATTAATAACAACATAGCGACTAATGCAAGAACATCAGTGGCAGCTACTTTAACCTTCCATTTCGTTATGAGCAGAAGGAATAAAGCCATAAGACAGGCTCTTAGAACTGGAGGTGCCGCCCCTGAAATAAAACAGTATGCAGGAAGAATAAATAAAACAACTCCCCTGGCTTGTTCCAACGTTGTAAACCCAGAACGGTATAAAACCAAGAATACCGCGCCTAAGAAAAGTCCTACATGAAGCCCGGAAATTGCTAATATATGCGATAAGCTGAAGTCCCGAAACCATTCTATAGTTTCTTCTGAAAGATATTGAGTATCTCCAAAAACGAGTGCAGATGTCCAAGCAAAAGCTTGTGGGCTCATGGCTTTCTCTACCTTAGAGACCAAGGCTTTTCTGGCTTCGAATGCACTATGGATGATTGATTGGCTCTTGCAGGATATTTGGGACGGCGAGTCCAAAGTTATTTGATAGCCAATGTGCTGATTTCTCAGGTATTCCTGGTAATCAAATTGACCAGGGTTTCGTGCTCCCTCCGGCCAGTCAACCACTCCATTTACGATACAATACGCTCCATATTTGAGTTGTTTACGAACATAGGTTATTTCTTCTGGCAGAGCTGCTATTTTAAAATAGACGATCACCGCCTTATCTTCTCTTTCCGCTAACTTGAATGTAGTACGAATCGTGCTTTCCGTTTCAGATAAAGGAGAAATAATTTTTCCTTCTAAAGGAGGAGTCAGAGTCGAAGGATGAGGGGGAACTTGTGGAGTAAAGTAAAGGAAGCCAAAGATAAAGCAAACGGTAAGGGTGACTATCCAGGTCAAGGACTTTCTCAATGTTACTATCCACGCGATAAACATTCCTAACATGAGATAGGCCACCGGTTGAGCCGTTTGTGATAAAATCCCTCCCCCGACTATTGCTAACACAAGGAGATGGATGTTTCCCTTCATGAACGTTGATTATGATTCACTTTAAAGAGGTCTCCGGCCTTTTGCTTAAGCTCACCCAATTCTTCTGGGTTATGGCCGCCTTGTTCAAGCTTATGTATAAGCTGCGCTACTAGCTGTTCTTTTTCCATTTTTTGTGGATCAATCAATTTTTCATCTCGATCCACCTTATGGATCTCCACACCTGCCTGCGTAAGTAATTCGATTGCATATGGATGATTACGATAATCTTCGCTGTAATAAACGGCCTTGATACCAGCTTGAATAATAGCCTTCGTACAATGGAGACAAGGAAAATGCGACACATATATTTCAGCTTGTTCGGTAGCAACGCCAAATTTCGCACACTGAAGGAGTGCATTCATTTCCGCATGAATGGTTCGTACACAATGCCCATCAATCACATAACAACCGTCATCCACACAGTGGACACCCCCGGAGACACTTCCATTATAGCCTCCCGCAATCATACGTTTATCTCTTACAATTACTGCTCCTACTGCTAATCGTTCACAAGTACTTCTTGATTTTAAAAGGTAACTTTGGGCAATAAAATATTGATTCCAAGAGATGCGCTCCATGTTTTCAAACTCCCCTTACTAACATTTTCAATAAATTAAGTTTACCGCTATATTCAGCAATCAGTCAAACCCAGCAGGTCACGGTACTAGGATCATATCCAGCATATTTTCTAGTGTTTTTTCTCCAATTCCCGACACATCTAATAAATCTTCTGGTTTTTTAAATAAACCATTTTCTTCTCGATGTTTAATGATCGCTTCTGCTTTAGAGGGTCCTATTCCTGGCAGAGCCTGTATTTCTTCCACACTTGCTTGATTAATTCTTACTTTCCCAGTACTCCCACTCCCAGAAGAAACCAGGGAAGAATTAGTATCCCCCGGAGCAGTTCTTGACACTAGTATGACCATTTCGTCTACAATTTTTTGAGCTAAATTAACACTCGTCTGATCAGCTTCTTTTGTCATACCTCCAGCCATTGTAATAGCATCGTTAACACGAAGACCAGTTTCTAACTTATAAATGCCAGGACGAGCAACTTCTCCTTTAACATCAACGACCATTTTTTGTTCAGCGGTGGTGGTATCAGTACGGTCTTCTCCAATTGGCGGTACCTCACTTTCCTGAATAACCATTTGCTCCTCATCTTTCTGCACGTAAAACACGAGAATGAATAATACAGGAATTAACAATAACCATGCATATCTTTTTATGAATATCACAGAAACAAAGTCCCCTTTCATAATTCAATTTTTGAAGAATAAAGTTATTAAGTAAACGAAAAAGGAGGGGTTCTCCATGCGCTACGGAATCATCGGGACGGGAAATATGGGGAGTATGCTAATTAACGCCTTTATTTCGAGTGGAGCAGTCGACGCAAATGATGTAACCATTTACAATCGTACTCGCAAAAAAGCGGAATGGATTAAAAATCAATTTAAGGAAATTACAATTGCGGAGTCTGTTCAAGATATCGTCAGGAATAGCGAAGTGGTTTTTATATGTGTAAAACCTCATGATTATAAAGATATCTTAACTCAATGCTCACTTAATGCCACACAGTGTTTAGTTTCAATCACTAGTCCAGTATCTGTAAAAGACCTGCAAAATATTACGTCCTGTCAAGTAGCAAGAATTGTTCCATCTATTACCAATAGGGCGTATTCAGGAGTCAGCTTATTTACGTACGGAGATCGTGTTTCTGACTTTTATAAGGATGAATTACATTCAATCTTTTCACATATTTCAACACCTGTAGAGATCGAGGAAAAGTCCATACGTTCAGCATCAGATATAGTCTCATGCGGACCAGCATTTATAAGTTTTCTGTTGGAAAATATGATATCGGCAGCTTCAGAGGTAGGTGGAATGTCGAAGGACCAAGCAACGCAGCTAACAGAGGAAATGATGATAGGATTAGGCACCTTGCTGGAAAAAAGGACTTACACATTACCGGAATTAATGGAGAAAGTTACTGTTAAAGGAGGAGTCACCGGGGAAGGAATTCAAGCACTTGAGAACCATGTAGGAGATCTCTTTCTTGAAATGTTTAAGGCAACACATCGTAAACATAAAAACGATAAACAAACGATACACTTATAACATTCGACATTCCTCTCAATTTTCCTGCAAGAAAAAAAAGGACCTTCGAAAAAAATCGAAGAGTCCTATCTACTTTTGACAAACAAAAAACAGTCGATCGCCACGCTCAGCAGGGTTTACCGAGAAATCAGCAGTGACACGCTGCAAGGTAAAACCTGCTTTTTCTATGGCCTTCTGCAATGTTTCCAAATGATATCCCTGTTGTAAGTGCTGTTCATCAAAACGTTGGTAATCCTTGTGATAACGAACAAAAAAAGTTAAGTCATGGATCATGGAATATTCTTCCTCACCAGGATCACAAAACCAAACGTACGAAAGGTCATCGTATACTTCTGCGAAGGTTTGTCCACACAAATCATTGACAATATGATCGACAGAATGCACGTCAAAGAGAAATAGCCCCTGCTCACTTAGAGCCTGATAAGCATGTTTGAAAACAGCATCAAGGGATGATTCATCTGTAATATAGTTCATCACGTCACAATAGCTGACAATACAATCATAACCATGCAGACCTTTTAAATCAGTTATGTCCTGCCTCAACCACTGTATAGTCTGATCTTTGCTGGCTGCCATAGTCAACATGTCTTCTGACAAATCAACTCCGGTTAGCTGCCAGCCGTGATCAGCTAACCGTGACGTTATCTCACCTGTACCGCATCCTAAATCTAATATACGTTGTGCACCAGGGTGATAATGCTGCACTATCTGCTTCGTCCACGTCACCCATTGATCATAAGGAGCATCTTTCATAAGCACATCATACACTTGTGCCATTTGCTGATAGCTCATCTATCCTTCAATTCCTTCAACGGCTACCGTCTCTGCGTCACCCCATAGACGTTCAAGGTTGTAATAATTCCGCTCATCTTTATGGAAGATATGACACACCACATCTGTAAGATCTACCAGAATCCAGCGTGCTTTATCAAACCCTTCCATTCGCTTAACTTCAATTCCGTTTTCCTCTGCCTGCGCTTTAACTTCTCTGGCAATCGCCTGCACCTGACGTTCATTTGACCCTTCACAAATCAAAAAGTAGTCGGCAATCAATGATACATCCGTCATGTCAAGGACGACAATGTCATTTGCGCGTTTTTCATCACAAGCTTTGGCAGTTAATGTAACTAACTCTTTACTTCCCATCGTTTTCCTCCCTTAAATTTTCTTTATTTCTAATAAATCATTATATGCATGGATAGTGTCAGGGTAAACGGATCTGCTTTTATTAGTTAAAAATTGTATGGTATTCGACAATGCTTGCAAACAAGCTTGATCTAAATTAGCTTCCGCTGTCTCTCGCACTTCTTCCACACCTGAAAACCCTCTTCCAGGTTCAATATAATCAGCTAAAAAAACAACCTTATCCATAACACTCATATTTTTCTTGCCAGAAGTATGGCAAGAAATAGCAGATTTGATATCCGGATCCACCAAACCAATTTCTTTTTCCAGCATAACGGCACCCACTGGTCCATGCCAGAGTTCATGATGATGGTTCAACAAATCTTTCGGTAAACGCTGATCGCTTATTATCCAGCGCTCCATATCCTCTTTAGGTTTATACTTTGCATAATCATGTAAAATAGCCGCTTTTTCAGTAAGTTCTGGATTTGAACCAAACCGATCAGCTAAAATGAGTGCAGTTTCAGTTACCCGAACGGTATGTTCATACCTCGTTTTAGTGAGGTGCGGCTGAACAAATTCAAGTAAATCTTCACAACTTAAGTGCATACAGCGAATTCTCCTTTATATAGTGGTGGACAGCTTCGGGAATTAAGTAGCGTACCGTTAAGCCTTGTATTAACCGCTCCCGAATAAGAGATGATGACAGATCAAAACGAGGGACATCGATCATGACCACATCCTTCGCTGCCCTGCCTCCAGACCCTTCTCTTTGAACGCCAACAAAAGTGACAAGCTTCTTCAATTCTTCAATCCTGTGCCAATCCTGTAAACTGGCCACCATATCTCCGCCAATAATAAAATAAAATTTATCGTATGGATAGTCTTCCGTCAATTGCTCCATTGTATCGAAGGTATATGATTTACCTTGCCGGATCATCTCTAGATCAAGACAATAGAATCGTTCATTCCCTTGAATAGCTTTCTTGACCATATCCAGCCTCTCGTCTGATGAAACAGCCGCCTTTTTTTTATGTGGAGGAAGATACGAAGGAACAAACCAAATCTCATCTAATTTCATCGCTTCACATACTTGCTCTGCAATTATCAAATGTCCCTGGTGCGGAGGATCAAATGTCCCGCCAAAGATTCCTATCCGTTTCATAACAGGCTCTCCTTACGGTAAATCAATTTGTTTATTGTTTTTTGACTCTTTGTACAAAATAATTGTATTCCCGATAAGTTGAACAAGCTCTGCGTCTGTTTCACCAACAATCGCGTGGGCAACTTCAGAATTGTCTTCAAAGCAATTTTGCAAAATGCTTACCTTTATTAATTCTCTTTTCTCCAATGCTTCAGATATTTGAGTGGTCATATTTTCATTAACGCCGGCTTTGCCCACTTGAAAGATGGGCTGAAGCTTGTGAGAGAGACCACGTAAATATTTCTTCTGTTTACTTGTTATCATACTATTCTCCTTTCAATTTCTCTTCGAATGCTTTCAACATCTCAGAGGCATTAGTTGATTTCCCAGTCCAAATTTCAAAAGCAAGAATCGCCTGGTTTAATAACATTCCATGACCGTAATGCAGTCGTGCCCCCTGTCGTTCAGCTTCTTTTAACAAGGAAGTCTTCATCGGGCGGTAAACGATATCACTGACGATTGTATTAGGACCGATATCTGTAAGGGAAATCAGCTTTCGGTTTATCTCCGGGGCCATGCCAACTGAAGTGGTTTGGATGATGTGATCATATTGAGACAAATTTTCTTCGGCTTTCTGCAGGGAAAGGGCTTCTGAAGTTGATTGTACTTGTAAGTCTTCAATGACCTGCTGTGCTTTTTCAACTGTCCTGTTCGCCACGTCCACCTTCTTAATCCCCTGATTAAGTAAAGCATAAAAAATACCCCTCGCGGCTCCGCCACTGCCGAGAATGAGTACTTTGTCACATGATTTCAAAGCATCTTCGTATCGATTAAGCAATGATGCCACATAACCTTGTCCGTCTGTATTGTATCCTATTAAACGCCCATCATCTACTTTCACAGTATTAACAGCACCTAGAAACTTAGCTGCTTCATCTAACTCGTCCAGATAGGGAATAACTTTCTCTTTATACGGAACAGTGACATTGAAACCATTTATTTTGCTGGATTTTAGCTTTTCCATCTGATAAGGGAACTGCTCAGCGTTACATTCATACAACCTGTATTCTCCCTTCAACCCATGCTGGTCAAGCAGACGGTTGTGAATCCATGGAGAAAGAGAATGAGCGATCGGATAGCCTATCAACCCTAATTGCATGTTATCTACCTCCTATATTAATGAACTTCTCAGGGACACCCGAACGCCTTCAGGAGCATAAGCCGTTACAGTTACATCCCCATCCGGGATCGTGATCCATCCCAATCCAGAAAATACAATATCCATTTTCGGTCGATCAACTTTAAACGTTGTTCCTTTTAAAGGCGGAAGCAGTTTGATCGTTTCCTGATCAGGTGGTGACAATAACTCACCCAAATGATTCTTATATAATTCATCGGCGTTCTCAAGCTTAGTTCGATGGATTAGCATGTCATTAGCAAGGTAGCAAATAAAAGAACTGCGATCACCTGATTCAAAGTCTAATCGTGCTAAGCCACCGAAGTATAAAGTTTGTTGTGCATTTAATTGGTAAACTTTGGGCTTCACCTCTTTAGTTGGTGTAATTACCTTTAAGTCTTGATCAGATACATAATGGGCCATTTGATGCCGATGAATGACTCCAGGAGTATCAAATAAGGAGCTCTGTGCATCCAAGGGAATATCAATAAATCCAAGAGTAGTCCCTGGAAAATAAGAAGTAGTAATCGCATTTTTCACACCGGATGTTCGATTAATCAATGCATTAATAAAGGTTGACTTTCCAACATTCGTTGTCCCAACTACATACACATCACCGTGTTCCCTATAACGGTCGATCGCTTTAGAGAGGTCTTCAATTCCCTGTTGCTTTTCAGCTGATATTAAGTATATAGCCTCTACATCCAGGCCGTTCTCTTTTGCTTCGTTCCGAAGCCATTGCTTTACTTTATTGTGATTTACGGATTTAGGCAGAACGTCCATTTTATTACCAACTAGTATGATCGGATTCTGCCCCGTTAGTCGTTTCAGACCGGGGATGAAACTCCCATTAAAGTCGAAAATATCCACTAATTGTACGATGAGACCTTTAGTTTTACTAATCTGATTTAACATCTCTAAGAAGTCGTCATCCTGATACGGAACATCCTGTACTTCATTATAATGTTTAAGTCGAAAACACCGTTTACAAATAATATCGTCTTTTTCAAGGGCAGACTGCGGGGCAAAACCAGCCTGTTTTGGATTCGTAGTTTGGATCTCTGCCCCACACCCCTGACAAATTATTTCGCTCATCGTCCGTTTCCCTCCTCCCAGGTAATTTTACCTTTTCGCTTCATCCAGTTTAAAATCCGACGTTCAATTTTCCTATTGAAGCGAGTCCAAAAACCATCTGTTTCAACAATGGGAACAACTAAAATGGTATATAGGCCTGCTACATTTCCTCCAAGAACATCTGTCATAAGTTGATCTCCAACTACGACAATTTCGTTTGTCTGGATATTCATATCCTTCCTGGCTCGTTTAAATGCTCTAGATAATGGCTTTCTTGCACTATGAATAAATGATGTGTTCAATGGTTCTGAAAATAACTTCACTCGATTTTCATTATTATTTGACGCAATCGTAACTTGAATACCATGATGATTCATGAGTCGAAACCAACTTACGATTTCCTCTGTCGCATCAGGCTCATCCCATGCAACCAGCGTATTATCTAAGTCGGTAATAATTCCTTTAATCCCTTTTTCCTTTAAACTCTCTGGGTCTATATCTTGAATGCTTTGCACATGCTCATTAGGTAAAAAATGTTTTAACATCACCAATCACTCCATCCTTCACGACAAAATCTCCTTACCCATCATATACAAAATTTCTACAGGATTCAAAACAATAGTGAAACTTTCCCCTTCATGCTAAAAATCGTTCGACAATTCGCGACAACATCGCCCTGTGGATAAGTTTATGCACATATTCCACACCCTAAATCCTTTGTCTTTACTATCGTGCTAAAAATTATCGTTACACTTATCTACAATTACCTGTAGATAAATGGTGTATTGTAGGCCAACTTTGAACATGGTAAGGTAAACTTGCATTACTTAAATATACTATTTAATAAACAGGAGGTGGCTGTCACAAAAGTGACAGAGAGATGAAGCAATTATCTGATACCCTGTTACTACAATCTTACCACAAAGCTATTGAACTAAATCTATCACAAGATTTTATTAAACAAATTGAAGAAGAAATACACGAACGTTCTATTGCACATTTAATTAACAAGAAATTAAATCATGTAGGATAAAAATGGAACCACCTACAAATACTGAGAGTTATCCGCTCGTTTCCGGAGAAGGAAACGAGTTTTTTTATTTAATTTTTCTTAACTTATTTTGTCGTGTCTCTTCTTATTTAAAATAATTGTCAAAAATACTCCAGGATTCGTCATCCGAAAGTAGTATTCAGTTGAATATTCCTTTACTTTTTGATTACAATTGAGTGAGCAACATTTACCTAAACTATTTCACTATCGGACTTAGCCAGAGGGAGGAACAACTAGATGCTATTGGCTGTACTATTGCCTTTTATTATTGCCATTTTTATCCCATTCCTAAGCAAATGGAAAGATAAAATTCATCCAGGTTTCATTGTAACCGCTGTACCTGCTGTGATTTTTATTTATTTTGCACGATTCTTAGGGTCGGGATTTGAACCGGTGTCCAGAGAGTACACTTGGATACCATCTTTAAATATGAATATCGCCTTTTATTTAGACGGTTTGAGCTTATTATTTGTTCTGCTAATCAGCGGAATCGGTGCCCTGGTTGCTTTTTATTCGATTTATTACTTACATAAAACAGAGCAGCTAGGACATTTTTACGTTTATTTTCTATTATTTATGGGATCGATGTTAGGTGTAGTCCTTTCTGATAACGTGTTTGTTCTATACACTTTCTGGGAATTTACCTCGTTGTCATCCTTCTTGCTTATTGGTTACTGGCACTATAAAGAACGTTCTAGATATGGTGCTTTAAAGTCAATGCTAATCACAATATTCGGCGGACTTAGCTTATTGGGCGCTTTAATTTTCATGAGTGTGATTACAGGGTCCACGAGCATCCAACAAATTATTCGTCAGCAAGAACTTATTCTGAATCACGAATTCTTCCCTCTCATCCTTGTTTTCATTTTATTAGGTGCCTTTACAAAGTCAGCACAGTTCCCATTCCATATTTGGCTGCCTGACGCAATGGAAGCTCCAACTCCTGTCAGTGCGTACTTGCACTCAGCAACAATGGTTAAAGCAGGGATCTTTTTAGTAGCGAGATTTTCACCTATGTTATCCTCCTCTGATTGGTTCTTTATCATTGTCTCAAGTGTTGGAATTGTTACGTTATGCTGGGGATCATATATGGCAGTACGTCAAACCGACCTCAAAGCCATCCTGGCCTTCTCTACTATCAGTCAGCTTGGCATGATTATGGCCATGCTTGGGTTTGGTACAGAAGTTGCCGTATTTGCAGCTGTTTTCCATATTCTGAATCATGCAACCTTTAAAGGAAGCTTGTTTATGGTGGCGGGGATTGTTGACCATGAGACAGGGTCACGTGATATCCGTAAGCTTGGTGGTTTAATGACATTTCTTCCGATCACCGCAACGTTAGCTCTATTCGCTTCCTTTTCAATGGCCGGTGTCCCATTACCATTCTTAAACGGGTTCTACAGTAAAGAATTATTCTTTGATGCAGCTATTCATTTTGAACAGACTACGACGGGGTTCATCGCTTTTCTTAAAACAGCCTTCCCGTACTTGGCCGTTCTCGGAAGTATCTTTACGTTCGTCTATTCTATGTACTTCTTTTTCGGAACTTTTAGAGGAAATGCAAACGTGGATGAGCTCCCAAAGAAACCACATGAAGCCCCGATGGGAATGCTCGTATCACCGATGATTTTAGTGGCTGGGGTTATTATTATTGGACTCTTTCCCCAATTGATAAATGAACCATTTATCCATCATGCAGCTTCAGCTGTAAAAGGTTTTGAACTTCGTGTTCATCATATAAAGTTCTGGCATGGAATTAAGCTTCCGCTCATTATGTCACTGACTGTTATTGCCTTTGGTACGGTTCTTGTTCTGTCAATGACTAAATGGAAGGGTATTTACCGGTTTATTCCTGGAGTTCTCAGCCTTAATACATTCTATGATGGACTCGTTGATCGAACAGTAAGTTACTCTTCTGCTTTAACTAAAGGCTATATGAACGGTTCGGTCGGCCGGTATGTCCGATTAATTGTAGGTGCCATTATTATTGGCAGCTTCGGAATCATGGCAGCAACAAATGGATTTCATCTGGAGACTGGAAACCTAGCCGAAGTCAAGCTAACTGAGGTGTTTGTGGCAATAATGATGGTCATTGCTGCCATTGGAACGATTATAGTTAGAAACCGAATAGCTGCTATTCTTATTTTAGGTGTAGTAGGTTATGGGCTCTCTCTCTTGTTCGTCATCTATCGAGCTCCTGACCTCGCCTTGACTCAATTTATTATCGAGACAGTTACCTTGGCTCTGTTTTTGCTAGTGTTTTATCACTTGCCTAAGTTTGAGAACCATACTCATTCTGCGAAAACTAAAACTTTTAATTTGATCATCTCTATTGGCTTCGGGGCTCTCATGACGATGGTTGCCATCTCTGCCCATAGCAGTAAGATGTTCGACTCGATCGCCAGTTACTTTATTGAAAATTCATATAAACTAGGCGGTGGAGATAATATTGTCAATGTAATTTTGGTCGACATGCGTGGACTGGATACACTATTTGAAATTACTGTTCTTGGAATAGCAGCAATGGCTATTTATGGGCTGATTCGATTACGTGGAAACAGGAAGGGGGATTAAATCATGGAAATCATCATGGCCGTTCTTGCTGGTATCTTATTTACCACAGCCGTTTATAACCTCCTCCAAAAGCAGATGCTTCGTATCATCATAGGTACGGCACTGCTTTCTCACGGTGCACATTTATTTATCCTGACAATGGGAGAATTAAAAAGAGGTGCACCTCCGATTCTTTCGGAAGGGGTTGAACAATATACAGATCCGCTTCCACAAGCATTGATTCTCACTTCCATTGTAATCAGCTTTGGAATCACGAGTTTATTACTTGTCCTGGCTTATCGAACTTCTAAGATCAATGGTACAGATAATATGGAGCAATTGAGAGGTAACGATTATGAGTAATTTAATATCACTTCCCATTATCCTGCCGCTTCTGGCAGGAATTATAGTCGCATTTTTTGCAAATAAGCTGCCGCTGGCACGAACCATGTCAAAAGTATTTGCCTTGATTAACCTGGCTGTTACCGGTTTTATTCTGTATCAAATCTACCAAAATGGACCCATTGTCCTTGAGACCGGTGATTGGGCAGCTCCCTATGGCATCATTCTCGTTGGGGATATGTTATCCATCACACTCGCTTTTACTACGAACATTGTTGCAGTTGCCTGCGTCTTTTACGCATCAAGATCTTTGACGGAACAACAAGAATCCTATTATTTTTACAGCTTTTTCTTCCTGTTGATTACAGGAGTCAGTGGCGCATTTATTACAGGGGATATTTTCAACCTGTTTGTGTTTTTTGAAGTGCTGCTGATGGCTTCTTATGGTCTGATTGTCCTTGGAAATGGGCGAGCACAGCTTCGGGAGTCCATGAAATATGTGTTGATTAACTTGTTTTCTTCCATGATTTTTGTCACAACCGTATCATTCCTGTACTCAGTGGTAGGTACGTTGAACATGGCTCATATTGCTGAGCGTGTTCAGGAAGTAGATCAACAGGGAATTCTTACAACAATTGGTATTTTATTGTTCTTCGTGTTTGCTACGAAGGCCGCCATCTTCCCATTGTATTACTGGCTCCCCCATTCCTACAGTGTCCCTAATCCTGTTGTCTCAGCTTTATTTGGCGCATTATTGACGAAAGTAGGAATTTACTCGATCCTTAGGGTATTCACTTTGATCTTTGCCTGGGAAGCAGATTTAACTCATACACTCTTTATTTATTTGGCTGCCTTCACCATGCTTTTTGGTGTGATCGGTGCTTTATCTACAAATAATATTAAGCTGATCATCGCTTACAATATTATTCCGGCAGTTGGATTTATGATGATGGGAATCGGTGTTTTTACAGAAACGTCGATCAGTGGGACGGTTTACTACTTAATTCATGATATGGTAATTAAGGGCGCACTCTTTTTATTAGTAGGAGTAATCGCATATGCAGCTGGAACATCGGATTTAAGAAAAATAAACGGTTTGATTCATCATTACCCCGTTCTTGGCTGGTTTTTCTTTATTGCAACGCTCGTTTTGGCTGGTATTCCCCCGTTTAGCGGATTCATTGGAAAACTTCTGCTCATTCAGGGAGCATTAGGACAAGAAGAGATTATGATCGTCATTATTGCCTTAATCACCAGCCTGCTTATCCTGTTCTCCATGATCCGCATTTTTATTCAAGGGTTTTGGGGAGAGAAAAAAGAGCTTGCTCACCCTGAAAGAAGACAGGCTGCCAATAGGATGACCTGGCCAATTGGATTGTTGTTATCCATTTCTGTACTGCTCGGTGTAGGGGCCGAGTGGTTTTACCCCTCTGTTGAATGGATAGGCGAATATTTAATGAACCCGCAAATTTATATCGATTCTGTCCTAAAGGAGTAGAAAGCTTATGCCATTTCAAATCGTCATCAATTTGATCTTAGCTGTCATGTGGATGTTTTTAAGTGAAACTTACAATTTCAAAACATTCCTTGTCGGCTATCTACTAGGAATCGCCCTGCTCTTTCTATTGCAACGATTCATTCCAGATGCTTTTTATTTGAGGAAAGTTGGTAAAGTATTTAATTTAATTTTATTATTTATTCGTGAGCTTGTACTCTCAAACATTGATATTGTCAAACATGTTTACCGACCTAAGCTTGATATTCAGCCTGGAATTTTCGCACTTCCCACCGAGTTAAAAAGCAATTGGGAGATTACCCTGCTTGCTAATTTGATCACTTTGACTCCAGGGACCTTATCCTTGGTCATTAGTGATGATTATTCTGTTATTTATGTCCATGCTATGGATATTACTGATGTAGAAGAATCGATTACAGAAATTAAGGAAACTTTTGAGAAAGCTATCATGGAGGTGACACGCTAATGGATGATCTATTATCTTTTACTCAATCACTTATTGATATCTCAGTCGTTATCTCAGTCATTGGTGTGTCCATTTCCTTGCTTTTACTGTTGTATCGAACGGTGAAGGGGCCAACCAACCCGGATCGCGCTGTGGCTCTTGACACAATAGGAGTTAACATTATGGCACTGGCAGGACTCATCGCCATCCACCTCGTAACAACAAAAGTGAATGATGTCATTTTGCTTATCGGAATCCTGTTGTTCATTGGAAATGTAGGATTGGCGAAATTTCTAGAAAAGGGTGTTATCATTGAGCGGGATATGGATTAATGCTGTACTTGATATTCTAATTTCTCTTTCACTGCTCCTGGGGACATTTTTTATAGTGTCCACGGCTTTAGGTGTGTTAAGATTTCCTGATGTCTATACACGGCTTCACGCAGCGACAAAAAGCTCAACACTAGGGATCACAGGTATCCTCACGGGTGCTTTCCTCTTTATGTATGTTGAGCATGGCATTGTCAGCGGAAAACTCCTGTTAGGCATCCTGTTCATCCTGTTATCTGCTCCTGTAACTGGACACGTTCTCGGGAGGTCAGCCTACTATAGCCGAGTTCCTTTAAGCGATAAAAGTGTTGAAGATGAGTATAAAGCGCATGTAAATAAAGTTAAAGAGCATTAAACCGCATGTTATTCTAAGAAGCCGAATGTCCCGGCTTCTTTTTTTATCTTACTTTTTATTGCTGTACAAGCACAGGGACATGCTTCCGCACATACACTTGTGATAGGCACGAGCCTAATACTTACGGAGGTGTTGTGCATTGTGAGCAGTCTAATCGCTTCCATTCTTTATTTTTTCAAAGAATCGCTTCTATTTATGTCTTATGTCAAGAATCAGGCATTCCCCAATCCATTGTCAAAAGAGGAAGAAGCAAGGCAGCTGAAACTCATGGAGGAAGGCAGCCGCGAAGCAAGAGACACTCTAATCGAGCATAATTTAAGACTCGTGGCTCATATCGTCAAAAAGTTCGAAAATACAAAGGAGGATTTCGAGGATTTAATATCAATTGGAACAATAGGTTTGATTAAAGGCATAGAAAGCTACTCTACAGGCAAGGGAACCAAGTTGGCTACTTATGCTGCTAGATGTATCGAAAATGAAATATTGATGCATTTACGTTCCACAAAGAAGATGAATAAAGACATCTCATTGCAAGATCCAATCGGCCATGACAAAGAAGGAAATGAGTTAAATTTGCTCGATATTTTGCAAGCAGATGTCGAGGATATTGTGGAAGAAATCCAGCTTCATATGGAACTGGAACAAATCAAGCAATTTATTACTGTATTAGATGAGCGGGAAAAAGAAGTGATTGTTTTCCGTTACGGGCTTGGAGACACTGATGAGCGAACACAGCGGGAGATCGCGAAAGAGCTCGGCATCTCAAGAAGCTATGTTTCACGGATCGAGAAGAGAGCTTTAATGAAAATCTTTCATGAATTTTATAAGCAGAGCAAACAAGGCAAATCTTCTTAACTGCAGGATCTAATAGGAAATATAAATAAAGATGCTAGGACATAAGTAAAGCAATAATGCCAAAAAACGAACGATGAAAAAATGAATACTTTAAATGCAGTTCATTAGCGTAGTCAAAATACGTAGACTCCTGTGGGAACAGCGCGAGCCAAAGATCCCGCAGGAAAGCGCCCTTTGCTTTCCGAGGAAGCTGCGGCCGTGCCCACGGAAAGCGAAGTGTTTTGACGAAGCGATGTAGAATTCTTTTTTGTCACACAAATAATCCGAACTGATTTCAATAGAAATGTTCGGATTATTTTATGCTTTGTTCAGTTTTGTCCCAACCTCTTCTATTCTTCAAGTAAACGCTGGCGCAGTTTCTTTAACTTTAGAACTAGCATAAATGCGGTTCCTAATAACCCAGCAATCATGACTAGCAAATAAAGATAAGCCGAAGAGTGATATTCATAGATACTGATCAGTACGCCAATATATAAATAGCTGCTTAATATGAGTAACGTTAACGTAAAACGTTTGTAATCTGTAATTTTATTTTCTATCCATTCGGATGACTTCATGATGCCACCTCCTGCACGTACACTATAGTAACATATCTATAGCCAAACAAGAGTGGTAATTTCTTCTAGTCTAGTGATGAGAGCATTGTCATGATCATTGTTGCTGCATTCGTTGACGCTTTTGGAAGGAATTGGTCAAATGAAATGGAGGATTCTTTTCCGGCGATGTCTGATAGAGCCCGAATCACAACGAATGGCGTACTATATTTATAGCATACTTGGGCGATCGCTGCGGCTTCCATTTCTGCAGCAATCATCTCAGGGAATTTACCGCGTACAAAGTTGACACGAGCTTCTTCTTGCATAAAGGAATCACCTGTGGCAATGATCCCTTTTTTTGCCTTCGCATCCGTTGACTCCACAGCCTCCATAGCTTTTTCCATCAAAACAGAGTCTGCAGGATACATGGCAGGGAGTCCCGGTACTTGACCGTATTCATATTGAAAAGCTGTCACATCCACATCGTGGTGAGTAACGAGCGTGGAAATCACTACGTCACCAACTTCCAGGTCCTTAGCAAATCCTCCGGCTGAACCTGTGTTAATAACGCGGTCAATAGTAAAACGCTCATGCAAAATCGTTGTTGCAATCGCAGCATTTACTTTTCCGATCCCTGATTTTAGCAAGACAACAGTCTGGTTACATAGAACACCTTTAATAAACACACTGTCTGCTGCTTCGATCGTTTCATCGATAGTCATTTCGCTTTTTAGTAATTCTATTTCTTCGTCCATTGCTCCAATTATTCCGATGGCCATACTATTGCTCTCCTTCTTTTATTTCCAAAGTCTTATTGATAGGGGTTACTTGCTAATTCTTCCACTTTAATTGGTTTATAACCTTCACCTTCTACCCAATGAATATAAACACGATACGTCTGCTGCTGCGCTTTATCTGAGACTGTGGCCTCTACTTTCTGCGGTCCGCCCCCATTTTCTACTCGCCAGGCAATCATATTGCTCGTTTCAATGGAAGTAGCCTTACTTGCAGCTTGTAAGATTTCCTGCCAATCTTGGGTGGATTTTTCGTAGGTTACGGTATGACTGCCATTGGTTTGCTGCTCTGTCGCAACCGGTTCCCACTCTTTAGTGATCACACGTTCTACATTTTCCTTATCACTTTCTTTAACAACTGCATCTTCTTCTTTTTTATCTTTCTCTTCTTCTTTATTTTTTTGTTTTGAAGACTCACTATTCTGTTCTTCTTGTTCATCCGTTATCACGTTTAATTCTTGATCATTAGAAGAATTGCCATTCCCCGATTGCTTATTACCAGCTGCCTGATCACTTTCTCCTCCTATAATAAAGGAAGCTATAAATACAACGACCAACAAGGCCCCTGCACCTGCGAGCCATGTGACTAGTTTAGTACCTCTTCTTTTTTTCTCAAATCTATTTGCTCTTGAAAAAGAAGACTCTTTTTCACTCATAGTTTCTCCTCCTCCTCTGACACACCTATTATACATGAAAAACTTAGAGTCCGGAATTACACCTAAGTTACAGTATTTAGTCATTACATTAGAGAAAAAGACAGGGAAGCCCCTGCCTTTCTGAGTTACTTAGTTGTGACCGAGACAATCTTAACGTCAAGTTCTCCACCTGGAGTCACTACGGTTACTTGATCTCCAACTTCATGGCCAATTAAACTTTGAGCCATTGGTGAATCGTTACTTATTTTCCCTTCGAAAGGATCAGCTTCTGCGCTTCCTACGATCGTATAAGTCTCTTCATCGCCATCTGGAAGCTCTTGAAAGGTAACCGATTTACCCATGGACACCATGTCGGGATTGTCATTGTCATTTTCAATGATAACCGCATGGCGGATCATATTTTCGACAGTCTGGATTCTCGCTTCTACAAAAGCTTGTTCATCCTTCGCAGCATCATACTCCGAGTTCTCTGATAAATCTCCGAATCCTCTCGCTTCTTTAATTCGTTCAACTACTTCTTTTCGGCGTTCATTTTTTAAATGCTCAAGTTCTTCTTGGAGCTTTACTTTACCTTCTGCAGTCATATAAAAGCTTTTCTCTTGTGCCATTTCCACTACACTCCTCTTTCCGACAAAAAATGACCGTTATCCCGGCATATAGCGAAATGAGCAGTACAACATGTACGCTCATTTGATAACTAATATAGTGTATCTGGGACATAGGTTTTCTAGAACTTCTATCATGAACTATGCCAGATATCTTATCTTTTTTCAACTATTTTCTTTACTAAGCTTTTGTCCTTTTTCATAAAGAACTGTCTGGATCTTCGTAGCCATTAAGTCAATGGCCACATGATTCTGACCACCCTCTGGAATGATCAAGTCAGCATATCGCTTAGTAGGCTCCACAAACTGGAGGTGCATAGGACGCACTACATTGATGTATTGCTCAATGACCGAGTCTAAAGTCCTTCCCCGTTCATTAATATCACGCATCATTCTTCGTATAATTCGAACGTCAGCATCTGTATCCACAAACACTTTAATATCCATTAAATCACGCAGCCGAGCGTCCTCTAACACTAATATGCCCTCAACTATAATGACTTCCTTAGGTTCAATTTGTATCGTTTCGTCTGACCTTGTGTGCATCTTATAATCATAAACGGGTTTTGAAACCGGCTTTTCCTGAATCAGATCTTTTAGATGATCAATGAGTAAATCATTATCAAAAGCCAAAGGATGGTCATAGTTTGTTTTCAATCTTTCTTCGAGGGGAAGATGACTCTGATCCTTATAATAATAATCTTGTTCAACCATAAGTATTGTCTTATCAGCAAAACGCTGAATAATAGAACGGGTTACACTTGTTTTGCCAGAGCCTGTCCCTCCAGCTACACCAATCACAACAGGTTTATCACTCATGCTTATGGGTTCTCCTTTCATCCCAAAAAAGTCGGTTTAGTTTGTTTAATTATGGTTCTTAACTGTAATAGCTACCCCATCACCAATCGGGACAATCGACGTATGGTAATGTTCATGGGTGGTCAACCACTGATTGAAGTTCCGAATCTTCTTAGCCAGCTTCTTCATTCGTTTAGTGGCCTCGCGGTCATCTGCTACATATCCTTTAAACAGGACGTTATCGGTAACAATCATCCCATTATCCGATAACAGCGGGGCATATAAGTGGAAAAACTCCTCATATTTACCTTTGGCAGCATCTATAAAAATAAAATCAAAGGGAGCGGATTGACTCACTTTATCTTTTAAGTCGAGCGCATCGCCGTGAAGAATCTCAATCCGGTCTTCCGCCTTAAATTTTTGAACATTATTAACAGCTTGATGAAAACGTTCCTCGTCTCTTTCTATCGTCGTAATCGAGCTGGTTGGAGCAGCCTCGAGCATTCTAAGTGCAGAATAACCGATCGCTGTTCCAATCTCAAGCAGTTTATTAGGTTTATGCAAACGGATCAGCTGCATCAAGAATTGAATGCCGAGAGGTTCCATAATCGGTACCCCTTGCTTACGTGCCTCACGTTCTAATTGTCTTACTTCCTCAGATGATTCCGGCAGTAAAGATTGCAAGTACGTATGTTGTTCCATTACTATGCTGTCCCCTTTCATCTTGGACAAATCCATTTACAACCCTATTATTTTAACATAAACAAAGAGAGGAATGCGAGTATTTCTCGGCATTCCTCTCTTTTACGCTTATGAAATATGTTCTTCTTTTAATTTGTTGTGTTCTTCAAGTGTCTTAGAGTAATAAATATTGCCTTCATCGTCTGCAAGGAAGTACAGGTAATCTGACTCAATCGGGTTAGCTGCTGCTTCAATAGCATTTTTATGGAAGCTTGAAATGGGTCCTACCGGTAATTTTTTCACGTGATAGGTGTTATAAGGTGATTCTACTTCAAGATCTTCATAAAGCACGCGATCCTTATGTTCACCAAGTGCATAAAGAACTGTCGGATCTGTTTGCAGCTTCATATTTTCCTCAATTCGATTATAGAAAACACCTGCAATTTTCTTTCTATTTTCCGCTGTTCGAGCCTCATTTTCAAGTAACGAAGCCATCGTAATTCCTTCATGAAGTGTCATATCTCGCTTAGCAAATGCATCGCGATAAGGCAGGACAACTTTCTCTGTACGTTTGATCATTTTTTCAACAATTTGTTCGATACTTGGGTCCTCCACATAAAAGGCATAAGTTGAAGCAAACAAATAACCTTCTAGCGGATACCGGATTTCCTGTTTTAAAATGACATCATCCAACAGAGCCGGATGTTGTTCAATAAGTTGATTCACATACTCACGGTCGTTCACTTTCGCCATAAACTCTTCTTTTGTGAAGCCCAGCTCTTTAGCATAGGATTCGGCAATTTGCTCCAATGTATAACCTTCTGGAATCGTCACACTAAATACAGGGTCTTTCCTGACTTTCCCTGTTTTTAATGATTCAATAATTTGATCAATCGTCATCGCAGAAGTAAATTGATATGTTCCTGCTTGAAAGCCTGTCTCATTTTTAAACTTCGTGTAAAGCCTAAAAATGAGGGCATTATTAATCACATTATTTTCTTCCAATATTTGAGCAATTTGTGAAGTTGAAGACCCCAATGGTATTTTAATATTCTTCTGAGTTTCATCATCTGGATCTACAGGCTGGAGTGCATTGTTGATATAAAAATATCCTGATACGCCCCCAACTAGAAGGACGATAATTATAGTTGTTAAAACAATCGCAACAATTTTACGAACCGTGCTTGCTTCTTCACTTCTTTTCTTTATGCGGTCTTTATATTTCTTTTTAAAATTTGAATCAGACAACAACGTTCCTCCTTCCGTCCGCTACATTATACTACAAATAACGCGCTATTTTCCATATCTTCACACAATATACATGATAACCTGAGAATTGTGCAAGCCATCAGAATGGATCCATTAAAAACAGCCTATAGCTCTATGGCTATAGGCTGTTTTTAATGAATGAAAAATAACTTACGTTAAATCCTCATCAGTGAGTGTGTTAAGCATTTCCTCTACCATTTCCCACTCTTCGTCCGATTCGATTTGGTAAAGAGCTAAATCGTCCTCTTCATTTCCTTTCTCTTCATATCGGAAAGCAAAAACTTCGACTTCGTCTCCTTCTTTCTGCTCTGCCGGTACAACGGCAATATAAGATTGTTCTGTTTGCTCTACGTCAAACGTAAACAAAACTTCAAATAAATGTTCTTCTCCATTTTCATCCGGGATGATAATCCGCTCTTCTTTTTCTAGTGCCATTAATATGAGCCTCCTTTATTGTTGTGCATCTAAATAACTTTGCAGAATGATCACTGCAGCCATCTTATCAATGACTTTTTTCCTTTTTGCCCGGCTGACATCTGCTTGGAGTAAAACGCGCTCTGCAGCCATGGTAGTCAACCGTTCATCCCATAGATGAACGGTTAGTTTATAATGTTTCTCCAGCCACTTTGCAAATTGCTGGCTGGCTTCGCCTCGGGGGCCGATCGTGCCATCCATATTTTTAGGAAGGCCTACAACAGCTTCTGTAATAGTATGCTCATCTATTAACTTTTTTAGAGGCTCCTTAGCTGTTGTATAATTTCGCTCATCCCATTTTAATGTAGTAAGGCCTTGTGCTGTCCATCCCAGTGCATCTGAAATAGCCACACCGATCGTTTTCTCCCCTACATCTAATCCAATTTTTTTCATTAAGCATCTCCGTTATTCTTTTCCAGATAAAATTTGACTAATTCTTCGATAAGCTCGTCCCGCTCCATTTTGCGTATTAAATTTCTTGCATCCTGATGGCGTGGAATGTAGGCCGGATCGCCCGAAAGTAAATAACCTACAATTTGATTGATTGGGTTATAGCCTTTCTCCTGCAAGGAATTGTGTACAGATAATAGTACAGAACGGACATCCTCTTCAAATGGCTCCTCCGAGAAATTAAAACGCATCGTTTTGTCCATTGAACTCATTTACAGTCACCTCGCACTTCATAGTATTTAACCCCATTATATACCTATTTATAAGAATGTAAAAACTAGTTGTTGTTGCTTGCGTATTCTTTGGCATATTGCAAGGCTTCAGGTATCTTAGCAGCATGCTTTCCACCGGCTTGCGCCATGTCAGGACGGCCGCCTCCTCCGCCACCGCAAATGGTGGCAGCTTGTTTAATTAGATGACCTGCATGATATCCTTTTTCGACTAAATCCTTGGAAACTCCTGCAATTAGCTGAACTTTTTCTCCATTAGGTGTTGCCAGCAGAATTATACCTGAACCAATGTTTTGTTTTAAATCATCGACCATCGCACGGAGAGCATTCATATCCTTAACGTCTACTTGTTTAGCCAAAACATTCACACCTTGCACTTCTTCGACCTCATCAAGAATAGAAGTAGCTTCTATATTAGAAATCTTAGTAGATAGTGATTCATTTTCTCGTTGAAGCTGCTTAATTTCCTGGTGTAAATTCTGAATGCGATCAGGAACCGTCTCTACCTTCGTCTTCAGTAGAGAACCTGCCTCTTTGAGAAGGGATTCTTTGCTATTCATATATTGATAGGCCCCTTTAGCTGTTACGGCCTCCATTCTTCTCGTTCCTGCACCAATACCTGATTCACTAACAATTTTAAATAATCCGATCTCAGCTGTGTTATTAACATGACAGCCGCCGCAAAGTTCAAGGCTGTATTCGCCGATCTCAACCACCCGAACTTCTGAGCCGTATTTTTCCCCAAATAAAGCCATTGCTCCTTTTTCCTTCGCTTCTTGTAAAGAAGTATAAGCAACAGAGACAGGAATTGATTGCCATATTCTTTCGTTAACAATGGCTTCAATTTGCTCTATCTCTTCATTCGTTACAGACCCAAAATGGGAGAAATCAAAACGAAGGCGATCTGTTGCAACAAGGGACCCTGCCTGGTTGACGTGCTCGCCTAATACATCTTTAAGTGCCTGATGAAGAAGGTGTGTAGCCGTATGATTCTTCACGATAAAGGTTCTTTGTTCTTGATCCACCTCTGCTGCAACGAGCTCCCCCTTGGTGAGCGTTCCGTGTTTAACAATAGCCTCATGCATATTTTGTCCGTTTGGAGCTTTTTGAACAGACGTTACTTCGAGCACGGCTTCGTCTGTTTTTATCGTGCCTGCATCCGCAATTTGACCGCCGCTCTCAGCGTAAAAAGGTGTCTTCTCAAGGAAGAAATAGACTCTGTCACCCTCACTTGCTTCTGAAGCAAAGTCTTCTTCTTTAATTAGCTCAACCACCTTTGTTTCAGCCGAAAGCCGGTCGTAGCCTATAAATTCACTCGCCACATGAACATCTCCAAGTACACCTGCCTGAACTTGCATACTATCAGACTTCTGACGTGCATTACGAGCCCGTTCTCTCTGCTTTGCCATTTCCGTTTGGTACCCTTCTTCGTCTATCGTGAAACCAGCTTCGGCAATGTATTCCTCGGTAAGCTCCTTCGGAAATCCATATGTGTCATAAAGACGAAAAACTTCTGAACCAGGGAATATGTTACTTCCTTTCTCTGTTTCCTGTTTCATAATTGTAGAAAGAATGGCCAGGCCATCGTTCAATGTTTCATGGAACCGTTCCTCTTCCGTACGAATAACATTCTGGATAAATTCTTGTTTTTGTTGCACTTCTGGATAAAAGTCATGCATGATGTTTGCTACTTCAGGAACAAGTCTGTACATGAATGGGTGATCAATTCCAATCTGTTTTGCAAATCGTACGGCTCTCCGTAATAGACGGCGTAGTACATATCCTCGTCCTTCGTTTGAAGGCAAGGCTCCATCGCTAACAGCAAATGTAACCGTACGCATATGATCCGCAATGACTTTAAAAGCCGAATCCAGGGCTATATCTTTTCCATATTTATATCCTGATATCTCTTCAGTCGCTTCTATGATCGGCATGAACAAATCGGTTTCGAAGTTTGTTGGCGTGTCCTGAATAACACTAACCATCCGCTCTAGCCCCATTCCTGTATCAATATTCTTTTTCGGAAGCGGTGTGTACGTATCATCAGGATTGTGATTGAATTGAGAAAAAACAAGGTTCCATATTTCCAAATAGCGTTCGTTCTCTCCGCCCGGATACAATTCAGGGTCTTCTGGATCTTGACCGTATGCTTCACCACGGTCATAGAAGACTTCTGTGTTGGGACCGCTTGGACCTTCACCAATATCCCAGAAGTTCTCTTCTAATCGGATAATCCGTTCCTCATTTACCCCAATCTTATCTTTCCATAATGAGTAGGCCTCATCATCTTCCGGGTGAACCGTGACCGATAGTTTTTCAGCATCAAATCCAATCCAATCCGGACTTGTAAGAAACTCCCATCCCCAGGCCATAGCTTCTTCTTTAAAATAATCTCCAATTGAGAAGTTACCGAGCATTTCAAAAAACGTATGATGGCGGGCTGTGAAACCTACATTTTCAATGTCATTTGTGCGGATCGATTTCTGCGCATTTACAATTCGCGGGTTCTCCGGAATCACGCGGCCATCAAAGTATTTCTTCAAGGTAGCTACACCACTATTAATCCATAATAGAGATGGATCTTCATGTGGAACAAGTGATGCACTCGGTTCGACACTGTGGCCTTTTTCTTTAAAAAAGTCTAAAAACATCTGTCGTACTTCAGCCGAAGTCAATGATTTCATTTTTCATCCTCCAATATTAATATCTCCATACAAACGAAAAACTCCCGTTCCTGCACTATGGCAGGGACGGGAGCTTATTCCGCGGTACCACCCTGATTATAGACACTGGTATTCTGTCTATCACCTCAACACGCACATAACGGGGCGCTTGCCGGCGGGTATTAGCCGCACTCAGGAATAGCGTTCAACAGAGCTTCTTTTATACTTCTTTCAGCCTATGGAAGTATCTCTCTTCTAAAGGGGCTGCTGCCTACTGATTTCCTTCAATGTGTTCATCGTTCGTATAGTATTGATATGCGCTATTATAGATAACATCTGACTATCTGTCAACGCGCAGACGTGAATGGCCAATTTCCTCCACCACCACTTTTAAACAAGTAAGAACCGGGACAGCAGCGATCATGCCTGCCACACCAGCAAGCTCACCACCAGCCAGTAGTGCTAATATAATTAACAGTGGGTGAATGTGAATACTTCTCCCCATAATGTATGGAGATAACAAGTTCCCTTCCATAATCTGAATCACAAAAATAGCAATAAGTGCTATAATAAGCGTTTTTACTGAAATCGTAACTGCAACAATTAAAGCTGGAACTGCCCCAAGCAGTGGTCCAAAATAAGGGATAATATTAGTAATCCCCGCCACCACTCCTAACAAGAGTGGATAAGGTAGTCCGGCCAGCCAAAAACCTACCGTCGCAAAAAAGCCGACAAATAAACTGATCAATAATTGTCCTCTAATGTAGCCTCCTAGTGAATGACTAAGTTTGCCGCTGACATGTTTGGCTTCACCATGCCATTTTTCCGGAAGGAGGCGTAACAAAGAATGAAAAATTAGCGAATGGTCTTTTAAAAAGTAGAACGTCATAACTGGAATTACAGCCAGTAATACAATCACGTTAAATACACCACTTAATGCAGCTACTGCTGACATCAACCATTCGCTCAGCCACGCCTCAAAGTCAGAAAAACGCTCATCAAGCTGCTCATGAATTCCATCTGGAAAACGTTCTGTTTGGGCATAAAATTCGCTTGTCCAGTTTTGATAGGATTCCATTAGATGCGGAAGCTGCACACTCAATGCTTTCAACTGTTCTAATAGATGGGGATAACCACGATAAAGGGAAAATCCAGTAACTGAAAAAAAGACAGCAAAGATAAGCAAGATCGATAATCCTCTTGATAAGCCAAGCTCCTCCAAAAATTGAACAACAGGATGAAGTAATAGAGATAACACGATCGCGAGTATAAAGGGTAAAAGAATTCGCAGGATCATAAGCACTACATGGTCATAATAAGGATACAGCCAAGCTAAAATAAGCATAAAGAGTAACACTGTAAAGCATATGACACTGCGGCTGATCCATTTATTGGCTTTCTCCTTCATTTATGATCCCGACTGATAGAAAATGTCATTTAAGGAACTTAAACTTCCATCCTCTTCTATTTGGTTAATATTCACCTTTCCATCCTCAATTGACAATTCGATAAAACATGTCCAGCAATAATATTGGTCATTGCCTATACGTCCAAGGTTTCGTCCCTGGCAATTTGGACATTTCATAGAACATACTCCTTTTTTTACCAAGTAGTATGTCCCTAGTTATCTCTCTTCATACATGATAGAACGCTATCGATCCAGCTAATCGATTCATTTACAAACTGATCGGAAGGCCTGGAATGGGGGGTATGTTCGAATATGAAATATTTAGCCTGCCCATGGGCCAGATATTCAATGATCGGCTTAATGCTGAAATACTCTTGTGATTCCTCGTATGCAGGGTGTGGCGGCACCCAAATGTACTTTTTTCCATCTATTAAAATATTATGTAAGTGGACTACTCTAATAAACGGCTCCAACTTCTTGAGGTAAACGGGCCATTCATCCCCAACCGCCAGCAAATAGTCGCCTATATCAATACAAAGAGACAAGTTGTATGTTTCCCATAGATATTTAGGGAAATCATGGACAACTTTAATATTATGAGGAGACATAGAAGGGCCAAGTTTAGGCTCACAAACAATGGGGATATTGTAGCTTTCCTGTAATCTGTTAAGAAAACTCAATCCTTCCTCTACTTTCACATTTATGTCCTGAATGCTGCTTTCTTTTATGAATGGGAAATGAACGAGTACATAAGCAGCACCTAACATTGATAATGTTCGTACTTCATTTTCAAACTGCTGTCTTGCCTGTTCAGGTTCAAACGAAATAAAGTCGAGCAGGTCATATTTGCTCTCTCCGCGTATAAGCGGCGAATGAACCCCATAACGATATCCATTCTTTTTGGCCAGCTTAAGGAAGGATTCAAAATCTGAATAGCTCGGAAACTCCCCGATTTCTACATGCTTAAATCTTGAATTAAATAGTTGCTGAAATCGATTGGGATTAGACATAATGGTACTGCCTGAGAAACCTAATTCATGGACCATATGGCCACCCTGCCTTTACATAAAGTCATATGGGGAAAGTTCTTCTTCGTCCGTCTCCCCTTTATCCATCTCTCCGGCCGATTCCTGTTGTAGTTTATCCACTAAATGAGTATATCTTAAGTTTGTATCAGTCGTTTGTACGCCTTCTAGAAAGGCATTTGTATCTCCGCATATAATCAGTGAATGCTTCGATCTCGTGATGGCTGTGTACAGCAAATTTTTTCTTAGCATCCTGCGATAACTGCGGACAACAGGCAGGATCACAATCGAAAATTCGCTTCCCTGCGATTTGTGAATGGATGTGCAATAGGCATGCATAATGTTATTAAGATTTTTTTTAGGATAGACGACTTCCTTACCATCATAATCGACGACAACCTGTTCTACTTGATCCACATTTTCTTCGGCTCGAAAAATAGCCACTATTTCTCCGATATCACCATTATAAACACCATCTTCCGGCTGATTAACAAGCTGAATCACCTTGTCGCCTTTCCGGTAAATCACATCTTTAAACATCAGATCTCTTTTTTGCTTGCTTTTCGGATTCACGACTCGCTGAATCTCTTCATTCAATTTATGAATACCCACATCCGTTCGATACATCGGAGCGAGAACTTGCACTTCACGTGACTCTATTCCTTTATCTAACGCCTTTTTAACGATGTTCGTTACTAAATCTTTCAGCTGATGCTCCCGCGCATTGATAAAATTAAAATCATGCTCCTTCGTCAGTGACTGCCTGTTGCATTGATCATTTTTAATCTCGTGGGCCAGCTGAATAATTTTTGACCCTTCTTTTTGCCTGTACACCTCTGATAGTTGTACAGAAGGCAGCTGATTCGAAGCTAACATATCTGCTAGCACTTGACCTGGACCGACGGATGGTAATTGATCCTCATCCCCGACGATCAATACTTGCATATCAGAGGGAATCGCTCGAAACAATTGATTGGCAAGCCACATATCAACCATAGAGAATTCGTCAATAATTAATAGTTTGCCTTCAAGTTGGTTGTTTTGATTTTTGTCAAAACTGTCATGGCCATCCCAGACGAGCAAGCGATGAATCGTACTGGCTGGCAGGCCGGTTGACTCAGTCATACGCTTAGCGGCACGGCCAGTCGGGGCAGCAAGTATAAAAGGGAAAGGTTCACCTTGATCGTAATCTGTTTTATCAGTAGATAGGTCATAAAGCGTCGAATGCGCCTTAATAATGCCTTTAATCACAGTGGTTTTCCCTGTACCTGGACCTCCAGTCAGGATCATTACTTTCGATTGTAATGCCTTCTCGATCGCCGAAAACTGATCTTCACCATAACTAATAGACTCTTCTTCCTCCATATCTCCAACGATCTTCAACAGCTCCGCCTGTGTATGTTCCGTTTCGAGTTCTTGCTCCATGATTCTTTCCAGCTGGTGGCAGAATCCATTCTCTGCATGAAAGAGTGATGGTAAGTAAACACGATCCTCTTCGATAAAAACATAGCGGTCTTCAGCAAGGCGCATAACTTGTTCTGATAATTGCTCAAAGGTAATTGATTTCTCACCACTGCTGCTATTTAGGAGAGTTTCCACTTGCGATAAACAGGATGCAGTCGGTAGATAAACATGTCCAGCTGACAAGCTCTGCTGTAAGATATATAAACAGGCTGCTCGCAGTCTTGTAGGATGATCAAACGGCAGTTTTTGTACTTTTGCCATTTCATCTGCACGGTGGAAGCCAAAACCTTCTACTTTGAACACCAGTTGATAAGGATCCTCCTCTATAATCGCTAGAGTTTGATCTTTAAATGCTTCATAAATCTTCTGCGAAAGCTTGAGACCGAAACCGTATTGATTCAGGTGAATCATGACATGCTCAAATCCCTGATGTTCCTTTAACGTATTGTATAGCGTTTCACGTTTTTCTTTCGGAAGTTTCGGAACTTTTTTCAAAACGTCTGGATCTTCTAAAATAGCTGAAAGAGCCTGCTCACCTAGCTGCTCTACCACTCGTTCGGCCGTTTTCTTGCCAATCCCGTGAAATAGATCACTCGATAAATAGACAACTAACCCATCCTTAGTCTCAGGGAGTACCCGTTTATAAAATTCAACTTGATATTGGCGTCCGAACTTTTTATGCTCCTGAAAAACACCATGAAAAACATACGTCTCTCCGATTTCGAGTGGAGGAAAATGGCCTTTAATCACTACGCTTTTTTCATCGAAGTCTTCGTTCGTATCCGTCACTATGATAGAAGCTATGGAAAAATGCTCCGACTCCTTATGAAAAATCATCCGACCCAGTTCCCCTTTAATATAAGGGCGTTCTTCACTTGTCTCCGAAAATAGCGTTCGTTCAGCCATGTTGTTTCTCCTTTTACTTAATCTTCTTCCAGTGCTTGTTCAACTTGTGCCTTAGCATGTGAAGCCAGCGTGTGCTCCTTATTAATGTCGAGCGCTTTATTGAAGTAGTCAAGTGCTGTTTCAGCATCTTCCTTATGTAAGGCAGCGACTCCTAAATTATAGTACGCATCACTGTGTTGATGGTCTAATTGTAGCACACGATTCATCGTCTGTTCAGCGGACTCAATTTGTCCATTTTGGGCTAAACAGAGACCATATTGAAACTGAATATCTACATCCTCAGGATTCAACTCTGCCGCCCGCAATAAGTAGGGCAGTGCCAGTTTGACATACTCCTGATGAACGAACGTCATTCCCATCATAAAATGAACATCAGCTTCGTCTAAACCTTTTTCTATCGCCACTAAATATTGCTTCTGTGCTTTCGTATAGGATTCTTGTTCATAATACACATTCCCTAAACCATAATAGGCAGTACCTGCCTCGCTATCAAGCTCAATGGCTCGGTTAAAAAAGCGTTCCGCCCGTTTGAATTCATTCAAATGAACAAGCAAATTACCAAAATTAATATACCCGATCGGATCTTCCGGGTTTTCATCAATGGCTTCCGTAAATAATTTAGCCGCTTCTTCTAACTTATGATTCTGCATGAGTTCAATCGCTTTCGTCATTTTATCCATCGTGATTCCCCTTTTATAAAAAATAGCCATGTCCGTTTAACATTCGGACATGGCCGTATCATTAACCGACATAAGACAATGTTTTGTTCTCTTTCAAAATTTCATCAATCGTCGCCCCGCCGAGGCATACTTCACCCTCGTAAAAAACAACGGCCTGCCCCGGTGTGACTGCCCGCTCAGGGTCATGGAAATCAACCTTCCATTTTCCATCTCCAAGCGGAGTAACTGTCACTTTACTGTCGCCCTGTCTATAACGGAATTTAGCAGTACATTCAAATCCATCTGCTGGTGCTTCACCACTTGTCCAATTGGCATCGGTGGCAATCAGACCGTCTGAATATAATGCTTCATGGTGATAACCTTGCCCGACATATAAAACGTTATCTTTCACGTTTTTACCGACTACAAACCAAGGCTCTCCCGGCCCGCCGATTCCGAGTCCTTGTCTTTGACCTAACGTGTAATACATGAGCCCATCATGTTTACCTTTCACGTCACCTTCAAGTGTTTGCATAGTCCCTGGCTGGGCAGGTAAATATTCGCTTAGAAAGTCTTTAAAATTACGCTCCCCGATAAAACATATCCCTGTAGAATCTTTCTTCTTAGCAGTCGCCAGATCATTTTCTTCAGCGATTTGGCGCACTTGTTTTTTCTCCATATGACCAAGCGGGAACATGACTTTAGCGAGCACGTCCTGGGAGAGCTGATTCAGGAAGTACGTTTGATCTTTATTATCGTCTATGCCCCTCAGCATTTCGTAAGACCCATTAACTTCACGTACTTGAGCATAATGTCCTGTCGCTAAATAATCGGCCCCAAGCGCTAAGGCATGATCTAGAAATGCCTTGAATTTAATTTCTTTATTACACATCACATCAGGGTTAGGAGTTCGTCCTACTTTATATTCATCGAGAAAGTACGTGAACACTTTATCCCAATATTGTTTCTCAAAATTCACCGCATAATATGGGATATCTAATTGGTTACAAACTCGAATCACATCGTCATAGTCCTCTGTTGCTGTGCATACTCCGTTCTCATCAGTGTCATCCCAATTTTTCATAAATATACCAACCACATCATAACCTTGCTGCTTAAGCAGCAGGGCCGCTACAGAAGAATCGACTCCCCCACTCATCCCAACGACTACACGAGTATCTTTTGCTTCTTTCATCTTTATTCACCTTCCTATTTCAGCCTGTTAATAATTTGGCTGATCCGCTGCGCTGCTTCTTTGACATCTTCCCTATTATTAGCAATCCCAAAGCTAAACCGAACAGAGTTCACCGTTCTTGCATCACCATTACCGTACATCGCTGTTAAAACATGAGAAGGTTCAACTGACCCCGCTGTACAAGCACTTCCGCTCGAAGCTGCTATGCCTGATAAATCAAAATTGGTCAGCAATGCTTCAACATTCATGTTTGGAAAACTAATGTTAACGATCGTTTCAATGGTTTGACTTTCTATCCCATTTATTTGAAAGTCAACGGATTCCCTCGATAATTCCGCTAAAAATAGTTGCTTATAATGACCGTACCGTTCTTTTCTTTCGGTACGGTCTGTTTCAGTCAGTTCCATTGCTTTTTGAAAACCGACGATTCCTGGCACATTTTCTGTACCCGCCCGCCGTTTTCGCTCCTGTTCTCCGCCATGAGCAAGTGACTGCATAGGTGTTCCTTCTCGTATATAAAGAAATCCTACACCTTTTGGACCGTTAATTTTGTGACTGGAAACAGCTAATAAATCAATAGACAGCTCAGCCACATTGATGTCCATTAATCCATAAGCTTGTACGATATCGGAATGGCAATAAGCCTGGTGTGAAGCGAGCAATTCCGAAATTGCCTTCATCGGCTGCACTGCTCCAGTCTCGTTGTTTACCATCATGATCGAGACTAAGATCGTGTCTTCTCTTAGTGAAGCTTCCAGATCTTCTATACGAATACACCCATCTTCATATACAGGTAAATAAGTGATTTCAAAACCATTTTGTTCCAGATATTGTACAGCATGAAGGGCAGCATGATGTTCAACCTGTGTGGTTATCACATGCTTGCCTTTCCCTTGGTTAGCCAAGGCCGTTCCGATAATAGCTAAATTATCAGCCTCCGTCCCGCCACTCGTAAACACAATCTCTTTTTCTTTAGCACCTATGCTGCGAGCAGCCGTCCTTCGAGCTTGATCCAATACATTTCTGGCTTTACGGCCAAATTGATGCACACTTGATGGATTTCCATAAATCGTTTGGTACACAGGGACCATTGCCTTGATGACCTCGTCATGAACAGGGGTTGTGGCAGCATGATCTAAATAAATAGGCTTCAAAACTGAGCACCTCCCTATCTAAATGTAAAACATATAGGCATCTTGTGTTTGATCATCTACATGATCTTTAAGATCCTCTAATGTTGTTGTATCTAAAACGTCCTTCACCGCATCGCGAACTCTTTTCCATAGAGCCTGCTTCGCTGGCTCTTCGTCCTCAATCCCTTCAACGGGAGTGATTGGACCTTCCAGTATCCTGATGACATCCCCCGCTGTAATTTCGTGAGGAGACTTTGTTAACATATAACCGCCGTATGCACCTCTGACGCTCTTCACAAGCCCTGCGTTCCGAAGCGGCGCGATTAATTGTTCTAAATAATGTTCGGACAAATTATTATCCCTCGCTATTTGTTTTAAGGAGATCGGACCTTCACCAAACTTTCTGGCCAACTCAATCATAATCGTTAGTCCGTAACGTCCCTTCGTAGAGATCTTCATATTATTCACCCTTCTTCCTTCAATAAGCGAACCTCATCGCTTATTGCTCGCCAAACTTTATTATATAAACACATTTAGGTTTTAATAATATAGTATATTTTGTTGATCTTTAACCCTTGAAATTGATAAACTCTCGTCCTTAACGGCGAGATTGATTTACACCTCAGGCAGTCGCGTTCCTCGGCCCACAGTGAGCGTTCTTTACCGCGCAAGGAGCCTCAGCGCGAGCTAGCGGAAAGCGTAGTGTATTTCCGAAGCCGTATGTTAAGCCTCAGTTTATATCTCATGCCTCAAAAACAGCTCAACAGAAAGAGTAAACTCAGCCTTTTTAGAATTCCAAGCACGATGAAACAATTTTAGTAACACGATTGATACCAAACGCTATTATAGCATGAATAGCAAGTCTCTTGCATTTTGTTAAGATTAGTCCTACGCTAAAAATTATCAATATAATAGGAAAATGCAAGCAGTTGCAGCAACTCGTGAGCGAATGTCTGCTGCACCCTCCTTATCTCCTACCGTCAATCGTGGATACACGGAGGAATATAAAGAACGTTCATGATATAGCTGCTTGGACTATTCCGTTAAAGGAGCATAAACTTATGAGCACGAAACCATTAGCTTTTCGCATGCGCCCTTCTGACATTAACGAGATTATCGGCCAGAAACACTTAGTCGAAAAAGGTAAAACCATTCATCGCATGATTACAGCAAATCGCCTGGCATCTATGATTCTTTTTGGACCTCCCGGGACAGGAAAAACGTCCATGGCACAAGCACTGGCAAAAAGTTTACATCTGCCATATAAAACTCTTAATGCAGTCACAGATAAGAAAAAAGATATGGAAGTTGCCGTTGAAGAGGCCAAAATGCATGGACAAATGGTATTAATTCTTGATGAGGTCCATCGGTTAGATAAAGCTAAACAAGATTTCCTTCTCCCTCACCTTGAAAGTAATATCCTGACAATGATTGGCTGCACAACGAGCAACCCTTATCATTCTATTAACCCCGCAATTCGAAGCCGATGTCATTTATTTGAATTATATCGGTTGGAACAAGAGGATATTATAGAGGCGATCCACCGAGCCCTTGAAGATGATGAAAACGGACTTGGAGACATGCATATTGAACTGACAGACGAAGCTCTTACCCATTTTGCCTCTGCCGCTAACGGTGATTTACGTGCGGCTCTTAATGGATTAGAGCTTGCGGCCTTCTCAACTCCCGAAGATAAATCCGGGGTAGTTTACATTGATTTATCAACAGCTGAAGAGTGTATGCAAAAGAAAAGCTTTTCCCACGATAAAGACGGAGATGCACATTATGACGTTCTTTCAGCATTTCAAAAGTCTATTCGCGGCAGCGATGTCAATGCCTCTCTCCATTATTTAGCCCGCTTGATTGAAGCGGGTGATTTAGACAGTATTAGCAGAAGGTTGGTGGTTATAGCTTATGAGGACATAGGCCTTGCCAGTCCTCAGGCTGGACCACGCACCTTATCTGCCGTAGAAGCCGCTGAGCGGATAGGCTTCCCAGAAGCCCGAATACCACTTGCAGCCGCGGTGACCGAACTTGCCCTTTCGCCTAAGTCGAATAGTTCTTACCTGGCATTGGATGCTGCCCTGGCAGATATCCGCAAAGGAAAAAGCGGTGATGTTCCTATTCATCTGAAAGATTCTCATTATAAAGGTGCTGCCCATTTAGGACGAGGGGTGGAATATCAATATCCGCACAGCTTTGATCATGCCTGGGTTGACCAGCAGTATCTCCCGGACGCCATTAAGGAACGTACTTATTATGAACCGAAGGCTACCGGGAAGTTCGAGCAGGCACTGAAACAAGTTTACGATAAAATAAATAAACAAAAATCATAGAGAAGTATAATTCTTCCTCCTGTTGGAAACACTACAAATAAATCTGAGAAACTACTTTTCTAATAGAAAAACAGGAGTGATGAATATGCCTAAGGTTAGACAAGATGCCTGGTCTCATGAAGATGATCTATTATTAGCTGAAACCGTACTAAGACACATACGTGAAGGCAGTACCCAATTAAGAGCTTTCGATGAAGTTGGAGATTTGCTTAATCGTACATCTGCCGCTTGTGGCTTTCGTTGGAATGCTGAAGTAAGGCAAAAATATGAACAAGCAGTAGAACTGGCTAAGAAACAACGTAAAGAGAAGAAACGCAGTGAAGCGAACATGCCAAACCCGATTGTAGTTAACACAATAGAAGAAGACGAGCATGAAGTGGATGAAGTAAGGCAGGAGGTTCCTGTGTTGACAGATAAAGAAATATCTCCTCAACCTGAAAAGACCTTATCATTATCTCAAATTATTAAGCAGTTAAAAGCCTATCAAAAAGAGTCTTCCAACCAGCAAAATTTAAGTCAGAAATATCAGACACTTGAAAGTGAGAATAAAAAACTTGCATCTATGAATCAACAATTAACCAATCAATTGAACTCCATGACGGAGGATTATCAAGCCTTGATTCAAATCATGGATCGTGCTAGAAAAATGGTCATGTTCGATGACCAGGACTATTCTCAAAAACCTCAATTCAGGATGGAGAAAAACGGAAATCTCGAACACGTTGTACGATGATCTAAACTTAAAGAGGTTGTGACAAAAGTATTTTTATCAATTGAAAAATCCGAACTAGTAGAAACTATGATCAGTGCATATAACCGCTCCGAAAATATACTTCGCTTTCCACGGGCGGCTGGTGAGCCTCCTTGTGCTGGCGCACAGCGGGGTCTCACCCGGGCCTTTCCTCCCACAGGGGTCTACGTATATTTTCTCCGCTAGAACTGCACATCATTCGTCTTCTTACTTAGGAAGTTTAATTATGTTCCAGCCTCTATATTGTAATAAAATAGAATAAAAAAAAGACCAATCCCAATTGTGCCGTTGTATCATGAGTTTTGAACCCGCTCCAGGCAGGTGGGTGCCCTGCTCCGCACTTCTTGCGTCCTCTCATTATAGTAATGAGGCTTGCATTCCATGCGGAAACTCCAGGCTCCCGTCTCAAAAATGTTCGGTCAAAACGTACATTCGAACAACGTACACATCAGGATTGGTTTCTTTAATTGTATTCAAATCATAGCACAAATATTTCTGCTAATCAAGGTGATATGCTTGAAGTTTTCACCTGCTTTAGTCCTGTTTTTTCTGTTTAAGCTGCAAGTGCAACTCGTCTAATTGAGCCTCACTTACGCTCCCTGGCGCTTCTGTAAGAGGATCCTGTGCTGAAGCTGTTTTAGGGAACAAAATCGTGTCACGCAAATTAGTACGGCCGGCAAGCAGCATAATAAATCGGTCGAAACCGAGCGCGATCCCGCCATGTGGCGGCGTCCCATAATCCAAAGCTTCTAATAAGAACCCAAATTGCTCGGAAGCTTCTTCCTTAGAGAAGCCAAGCACTTCAAACATACGCTCCTGCATCTCTTTTTGATAAATCCGTAACGAACCGCCGCCTAACTCATATCCGTTCAATACAATATCGTACGCTTCAGCCATAGCTTCTTCTGGATTATTATTTAATTCTTCTATATTACCAGCAGCAGGCATCGTGAACGGGTGGTGGGCCGCGAAGTATCTTCCTTCCTCATCGTCATATTCAAATAACGGCCAATCTGTCACCCAGAGGAAATTAAACTTCGTGTGGTCAATTAAATTAAGCTTTTTTCCAAGCTTCAACCTTAGTGCACCTAAGCTGTCTAATACTACAGATGTTTTGTCGGCTACAAATAGCAGCAAGTCTCCGTCCTCTGCAGTTAACGCTTCCCTCAGTTGGGAAGTATCTTGATCAGAAAAGAATTTGGAAATCGGCCCATTGAATTCCCCGGCCTTCACTTTCAGCCAAGCAAGGCCCTTAGCACCATATACCTTTACATCCTCTGTCAGTTTATCAATATCCTTTCTAGAGAACGTGTCGGCATGGCCTTTTACATTAATCGCACTGACACGGCCTCCTGAGGAGACAGCTCCGCTGAATACTTTAAAGTCAGAGTCTTTCACGACTTCAGAAACGTTAACAAGTTCCATGTCGAAACGTGTATCCGGTTTATCAGAACCAAAACGATCCATCGCTTCATGATATGGCATTTTCTCAAACGGTGTTGGAATATCAATCCCCTTGACATCTTTTAAAACTTTGGCCATCATTCTCTCCGTCATATTCATGATCTCCTCTTTGTTCATAAAAGAGGTTTCGATATCGACTTGAGTGAATTCAGGCTGACGATCCGCACGTAAATCCTCATCACGGAAACAACGGGCAATTTGATAATATTTTTCAAACCCTGACATCATCAGCATTTGCTTAAACAACTGCGGTGATTGCGGAAGTGCATAAAATTCTCCCTCATGTACCCGGCTTGGCACTAAATAATCACGCGCTCCTTCGGGGGTACTTTTTGTCAAAAGCGGTGTTTCCATTTCGAGATAACCTTCGTCATTTAAAAACGTACGAATAGATTGGGTGGCCTGATGCCTCAGCTTAAATGTTTCCTGCATTTCTTTTCTGCGAAGATCCAGATAACGATACTTTAAACGAAGGTCCTCAGAAACTTCTGAATGGTCTTCAAGCATGAATGGCGGTGTCTTCGCTTTGTTAAGCACGCTAACTTGCAGAGCGAGTACTTCGATATCACCCGTTGCCATATTTTTATTAACTGTTGCTGCTTCACGCTCAACAACTTGCCCAGTAACTTCTAGTACATATTCAGTACGAACTTGTTCAGCAAGCTGCAGAGCCTCTTTTGATACTTCTGGGTTAAAAACAACCTGGACAATACCTGATCGATCCCGTAAATCGATGAAAATCAGTCCTCCGAGATCACGGCGTTTTTGCACCCAGCCTTTTAAGGTTACTTGTTCTTCTATATTTGAAGTTCGTATCGTTCCACATTCTGTACGATGCATATTACTCTCTCCCGCCTAGTTCTTGTTTTACATACTTTGTGATCTCTTCTAATGGAAGTTCAATCTGATCACCGCTTGCCATGTTTTTAACAGTAGCTGCGTTTTGTTCGAGCTCCCGCTCACCAAGTACAATGACATATTCAGCGTTTAATCTGTCAGCAGCCTTGAACTGACCTTTCATCTTTTTGCCTGTGTAGTCTTTGTCCGTCTGTATACCTGCATTACGCAGATTATACGTTAAGCGAACAGCTTCTTGCTCAGCTTTTTCGCCTAATGCTACGACATAACAATCAAGTGAATCCTCAATCGGGAGTTCTATGCCTTCCGCCTCAAGCGCCATCAGCAAACGTTCAAGGCTCATTGCAAAGCCGATTCCTGATGTCTCTGGACCTCCCACTTCTTCGACAAGTCCATTATAGCGTCCACCGCCGCTTAACGTAGTAATCGCTCCAAACCCTTCTGCATCACTCATAATTTCAAATGCTGTATGGTTATAGTAATCCAGTCCGCGTACTAAATTAGCATCAATAACGTAGTCGATATCCATCGCTTGCAAGTGCTTTTGTACATCTTCAAAGTATTTGCCGGACTCATCATTTAAATAGTCCAAGATTGATGGGGCCGATTCCATGGCAGGGTGATCTTTATCTTTTTTACAGTCAAGCACCCGCAAAGGATTTTGTTCCAGTCGCAATTGACAATCCGAGCAAAGTTCATTTTTGTAAGGATTAAAGTGTTCGACAAGTGCATTTTTGTGCGCTTCTCTGCTCTCCCGGTCTCCCAGACTATTCAGAACTAGTTTTAATGAGGTCAAACCAAGTCCCCGATAAGCATTCATAGCCAATGCCATCACCTCAGCGTCCACCGCAGGATCATTGCTCCCAAGCGCTTCTACCCCAAATTGTACAAACTGCCTCATTCTTCCCTGCTGAGGCCTTTCATAGCGAAACATCGGACCAATATAAAATAATTTTGTCGGCTGGCTGGGCTGACCAAATAGTTTATTTTGGACAAAAGAACGGACAACGGAAGCGGTGCCCTCTGGACGAAGTGTTATACTCCGATCACCGCGGTCAGTAAATGTGTACATTTCTTTCTGTACAATATCTGTGCTGTCCCCCACACTCCGCTGAAATAATTCTGTATGTTCGAAAATAGGTGTTCTAATTTCTTTATAATTGTAGCAGCGGCTCAATTCAATAAGCTTCTGTTCAACATATTGCCATTTTTCTGAAATACCAGGTAAAATATCCTGGGTCCCACGAGGCGCTCTCATATTCATTATTTTTTCCTCCTAGATCGTTATTTCATAATCAAATTTTGTTACCATACAAAAAACTCCCGTCCCTTTCTATACAAATAGAAAAGGGACGGGAGTTAAATGCCCGCGTTGCCACCCTGGTTGAGGTAAAATACACCCCCACTCGATAAACAGTTAACGCCTGTATAAACGTTCACACCTACTATTGTTCGATGTGAAACCTAAGAAATGTCTTTCATCTAACCATAATAGAGAAATGTTTTCAGCCGGATGACATTTCTTCTCTGTCTACATAGAATTAGATTACTCTTTTCCTCAATGGTTGTATTCGATTCATTTAGAATTGATTACTATCATATAGTTTTATGTATTCTTCTGTCAAGTTAATTAGTCAAGAAAACTTATACAGCCATTTTACCCAGCTGTACACTCTTCCGTAGCTTGAAAATTTTTATGAAAATCATGCAGGTTATGGTAAACTTTTCTTGAATATGTGTAAAATCAGCGAAGTATGGAGGTGGATACAAAATTATGAAGCAATGGCTATCATTTATATTTATTATGACCAGTTTGATCTGGTTAACGCCTAATTTAGTTCATGCTAACAAAGCCGTAATACAGGTAGATCATCTGAATATTAGATCTGGCCCAAGTCTGTCACATTCCATTATCGGGAAAGCTCACAATCAAGAAACTTATCATGTTGTTGATCAAAAAAGTGATTGGGTACAAATCCAGGGAAACGAGAAAAAAGGCTGGGTCGCAGGATATTTAGTGAAAATGAAGCAGGATCAATCCGTGACCTCAAAAGTAGATCACTTACGCGTCCGGTCTGAACCGGGAGTAAACAGTACAGTACGTGGATACCTGATGAAAAATGAACAGGCAGCAAAGCAGGATGAACAAGGAGAATGGGTGTTAATTAAGAGTGCTAAAGCATCCGGATGGGTCCATAGTGACTATTTACGTACATATGATTCTCAGGTAAGCCCAACTGAGAGCCAGACCAAAACTGCATCATCCCTCGGTGAAATAACCGTCACCGCTGCAGTTTTAAACGTAAGAAGCCAAAAGTCTACAAACAGTTCTATCGTCGCTCAAGTGAGCAAAGGGAAAACATTCACCTATATTGCAGAAAGCAATGGCTGGTATCAAATTAAACTTAATGACACTAAAACAGGCTGGGTTGCGGGGTGGCTCGTAACAAGTGATGCTGAAGACAGCACCGGACCTAGTACAGACGTGACAAAGATAACCCTTCAATTTAATGGGACCAATATTAGAACAGGTCCATCTTCGAACACAACAGTACTAGCAAGTGGCCATAAGGGAGAACAATTTAACGTGTTGGGTAAGGAAAACCAGTGGTATAAAATCCAATACCAAGGAAAAGAAGCCTATGTAGCTGGATGGATTGTAAAAGAAGAAACCTCTTCTTCTGACGCCCCTCCTACTGTCCCTTCACAACCATCCAAGCCGGGCTCCGGAGGGTTGAAAGGTAGAACTATTGTGATCGACGCGGGTCATGGGGGATTTGACCCCGGAGCTATTGGTGTAAGTGGGAGTTACGAAAAAACGCTGACCTTACAAACGGCCCAACAGTTGAAGCGTACACTGGAACAAAATGGAGCCCAAGTCATCATGACCCGCTCCAATGATTCATATGTATCGCTATCAGCGAGAACCATCGTTTCAAATGCTTCGAAAGCAGACCTGTTTATAAGTGTTCACTATAATAGTTATCCACAATCAGCGAGTGCAACCGGATTTAGCACGTACTATTATCATAGCAATGCCAAATCCCTTGCGAGCACCATTCAATCTGGCATGAGTCGTGCTACTGAATTAAGAGACCGCGGCATTAGGCATGGGGACTTTCATGTTCTGAGGAATAATAATAAACCGGCGGTTCTGCTTGAACTAGGGTTCCTATCTAACTCCAAGGAAGAACAAACTGTCAGCAGCACAAATTATCAGAAAAAAGTAAGCCAGGGAATTAAAAACGGACTCGAAAACTACTTTAACTAACCTAACTAGATTCTTTCATTATTTATGGTAAACAAAGAAGCCCGCAGCTAAGCTGCGGGCTTCTTTTTATCTATTCTTACTATCCAATATAAGGGTTACAGGTCCAGAATTCGTTAACTGTACATTCATCATAGCCCCAAATGCACCAGTTTCAACCTTTATCCCCTCACCTTTCACCATTTCATTGAAGCGTTCGTATAATTGATTAGCGATATCAGGTTTCGCTGCTTCCATAAAATTAGGACGTCTCCCTTTACGAGTATCTCCGTATAGGGTGAACTGAGATATGGAAAGTAACCCACCTTTAACATCATGTAAAGAGTGGTTCATTTTTCCATCCTCATCTTCAAAAATTCTCAAGTGAGGAATTTTATTTGCCAAATAGCGAGCATCTTCTTCCGTATCTTCATGCGTGACCCCCAGCATAACAACAAGTCCTTCATGGATCGCTCCCGTTTGCTGCTCTTCAACTTCAACAGAGGCGTTTACCGCTCTTTGTATTACAGCTCTCATGCTACATCTTCTCCCTCTACACTTATTGCATGACACGACGAACTGTATACACGTCGTGAATTTGTTTGATCCGCTCAACAATCTTACGTAAGTGATCTGTATTTTGGATTAGAATGGTAATATGGATCGTTGCCATCTTGTTACGATCAGACTTCCCAGATACAGCCGTAATGTTCGTCTTCGTTTCATTGACGGCCTGCAGCACCTCATTTAGCAACCCGCGGCGATCATAGCCCCATATTTCCAAATCAACATGATATTGTTTGGTATCCTGTGGACCTTTCTCCCAGTGAACAGGTAGTAATCTAGCTCTAGCTTCCTCTGTATGGACATTTGGGCAATCCGCCCGGTGAACGGATACCCCTCTGCCCTTCGTTATATAACCGACGATCTCGTCGCCAGGTACAGGGTTGCAGCATTTGGACAAACGAACAAGAAGGTTGTCCACTCCCTCTACTCGAACGCCTGAGTCTCTTTTGCCATTCTTTGAGGAACTCTTAATTTCGGTGGTGGTGACATCAGCCAAGGTCTCCTCCAAATTCTGCTCTTTTTGCTTTTGTTTCCTGATTTTCTCAGTTAACCGTGTTGCAATTTGGGCAGCTGTAATCCCTTGATAGCCGACAGCCGCAAACATGTCTTCTTCATTAGTAAAATTAAACTTTTCAGCCACACGGTTAAGATTATCCACCGTGAAAACTTCTTTCGGCTGAATATCAAAGTTCCGTATTTCCCGTTCCACCATTTCGCGGCCTTTTGTAACGTTTTCCTCTTTTCGCTGCCGTTTGAAAAACTGTTTAATTTTATTTTTAGCTTGAGATGTTTGGGTAAGCTTAATCCAGTCCTTGGAAGGCCCATATGAGTGCTTGGAGGTCATCATTTCAACGATGTCGCCCGTCTTCAATTGATAATCAAGCGGCTCCATTTTCCCATTCACCTTTGCCCCAATGGTCTGGTTTCCTACCTCCGTATGAATTCGATAGGCAAAATCAATCGGCACAGACCCTGACGGCAGTTCAATCACATCCCCTTTAGGTGTGAAAACATAGACCATATCTGAAAACAGATCAACTTTTAATGATTCCATAAATTCTTCTGCATCATGTGTTTCATTTTGCCAATCCAAAATTTCTCGGAACCAGGTGAGTTTTTCTTCAAAAGATTGAACCGCTGGCGTCTGTTTACCTTCTTTGTATGCCCAATGAGCAGCAATTCCGTATTCGGCGATCTCATGCATATCGTGAGTTCGAATCTGAACTTCCAGAGGATCACCTTTTGGACCGATAACGGTAGTATGCAACGATTGATATAAGTTGGGCTTAGGCATGGCAATATAGTCTTTAAATCGTCCAGGCATTGGTTTCCAGCATGTATGGATAATACCTAACACGGCATAACAGTCTTTTATGCTGTCAACTTGTATTCTGACAGCCAGTAAATCATAAATTTCGTTAAATTGTTTGTTTTGCAAGACCATCTTGCGATAAATACTATATAAATGTTTGGGACGACCATTCAAATCTGCTTCAATATTTACATCTTTCAACTGCTCACGAATTTCATCAATGACTTCATCTATATAAGACTCTCTTTCGTTACGCTTCTGCTTCATTAAATGAACAATCCTATAATACTGTTGTGGATTTAAATAACGTAACGCAGTATCTTCCAGTTCCCACTTAATGGTAGAAATTCCAAGACGGTGAGCCAACGGTGCGAAGATTTCTAAAGTTTCATTTGAAATTCTCCGCTGTTTCTCTGGAGGAAGATGCTTTAATGTTCGCATATTGTGCAATCGATCAGCCAGTTTTATTAAAATTACCCGCATATCTTTAGCCATCGCTACAAACATTTTACGATGGTTCTCAGCTTGCTGTGCTTCTTTTGATTTATATTTAATTTTCCCTAATTTAGTTACACCATCAACTAGCATGGAAACTTCAGTATTAAATGTTTCCTCAATCTCTTCTAATTTTATCTCCGTATCTTCTACCACATCGTGAAGAAAACCGCCTGCAATCGTTTCAGGATCCATCTCAAGGTTAACCAGAATTCCAGCAACTTGAATCGGGTGGATAATGTACGGCTCTCCAGACTTTCGGAATTGCTCGCTGTGAGCCTCATTGGCAAACTCAAAAGCCTTGCGAATAAATGCAAGGTCATCTTTATTCATATAGCGTCCCGCCTGCTCTATTACTTCTTCAGCTGTAAGTATGTTATCTTTAGCCATATCATCACCCTGATTTCTGTATGCTTCTTCACAAAATTTGTGGTTTGCTTACCATTATCAAAAAAAGCTTGTCAATTGTAAAGGAAAAACGTCTAAAAAACGTGATTTACTTATTCATCCTTTACACATTTCGTATTTGCACGTACAGAGATTAAGAAGCTCGGTTAGGGGCAGCAACTCAGCACAACCATTAACCGAACTCCCTCACGTGTAAAACAAAGAGCGCCCTGAAAAGGACACTCTCGTTCTTTTAATATTGCATTAATGTAAGTACATCATACCCGTTAAGCTTTTCACGACCGTCTAAGTAAGTCAGTTCAACGAGAAAGGCACAGCCTGCTACTACTCCTCCGAGTTGTTCTACTAATGCAATTGTTGCTTCAATTGTTCCTCCTGTTGCTAATAAATCGTCTACAATCAGGACTCTTTGACCCGGTTTAATCGCATCTTTATGAATGGTAAGTACATCCTTACCGTATTCAAGACCATAATCCACTTTAATGGTTTCCCTCGGAAGCTTCCCTTCTTTTCTTACTGGAGCGAAACCGACCTCCAGAGCATAGGACACTGGGCATCCTACGATAAAACCGCGAGCTTCCGGGCCGACTACTAAATCAATTTCTTTATCCTTTGAGTAGTCTACAATTTCGTCAACTGCAGATTTAAAAACTTTTCCATTATCCATAAGTGGGGTTATATCTTTAAATGTAATTCCTTCTTTTGGCCAGTCCTGTACAATTGCGATGTGTTCTTTATAATCCATTTACTACTTCCTCCCTGAGGCTGTTTCTCTGCTCATCAAACCAACTCTTCAACTCTTTATAAGTCGAATAATATAAGGATTGTTCTACATATAATTGATTTTTTCTTTCCTGATATAGAATAGACTCCGTTAAATCTCTATGTGAAGGGGTTGAATTAATCGTTAAAAATTCATCTTCCATTTTAACAAAACCTAGCTCAGAAAACACCTGAGAAATAAAATCAACCATGGAACGGTCCCACCCTTTTCGGGCAGCTAATTTGTCGCGGTCTTGTTTCAAATGGAACGATTCACGCTTTACTAGCATACCATAAAACCATTTAAAATGGTCGCGGCTAGGCCATGTTTTTAAAAAAGCACTGTCTTCAACTTGATAACATGCGTACACTTTACCCGGCTTAATTTCCCGTATCAAATCAGATAAATCGGTGAGCCTTTCAGGTAAATCAATAAGCAATAGACTATCAACCTCCGAAAGGGCAGCCAAATCTGACGGGGTATAGACGGGAAGTTGAAATGGAATAGAGGTGGACGAAGATTGCCGAAAACTTACAGCAGCATACGTTTCCTGTTCAGAAAGAGTGATTTGTTTGTCAAGATGTTTTGAACCTCTCAAGTCAAACAGCTGCCACGACTGGATCTGTAAATCTTTCACCATAATTTGAGGATTTTTCTTTCCATTCCATTCATTAATTCCTAATTCGCCAACTACTTCAAGCTCGGCATGTGGAGAAATGTGCGGATACATATCCCCCATACCAAAAGCAATCCCGTCTAACTTTGCAGCCTCCTCCTGAAAGAGCACTTTAAGGTGGTTTTTACGGCTTCCGATTAGTCTAAGTTCTTTCGGGGAGTGCTTTAAGTGAAATAATGGTTTCGGATTCCCCATGCCAAATGGCCGGAGTTTATTCACTTCCTCAATCTGCTGCAAAGAAACGTCCCCTATTTCAATAGACATTTCGATATCAAGAACCTGCTGGTAATCATCTGCCGCAAGTTTCTGTTGTGCTAAGTGGCTTAACTGTTGTCTTAGTTCATCAATATTCTCCACACTAAGCGTCATCCCGGCAGCCTGGGCGTGGCCGCCAAAATGAAGGAACGTCTCCCTTACTTCCATACAATTCGCAAAAAGGTCAAAAGCTTCAATACTGCGCGCTGAACCTTTTGCTTGTTGTGTTTCCGGGTCAATCGCCAATACAATGGCCGGTCGCTCAAACGTCCGAACTAGCTTTGAAGCGACAATCCCTAGAACCCCCGGATTCCAGCCTTCCTTAGCTACTACGATCACTTCACTAAGCTCCTGCTCCCCGCTCGTGAGCATTCGTTCTGCTTCCTTTGCTGTGTCAGCAACAATTTTTTGACGTTCCTGATTGAGTTGATTAATAAATACAGCTAAACGGTCTGCTTCCTCGGGATCCTCTGTTAAAAACAACTCCACAGCGGGATTCGCATCCTGCAAGCGTCCAACAGCGTTTACGCGTGGACCAATGGTAAATCCAATCGTTTCTTCATCCACTTCACCCTCTATACCCGCTACCTTTATTAACGCTCTAATTCCCAACCTATTCGATCGGGCAATTGCTTTTAAACCGTATGTAACAAGCACACGATTTTCATCTTGCAAGGGAACGAGATCAGCCACCGTTCCAATGGCCACCATATCTAGCAAATGATTTGGTAACCTGCCTAACAATGCGGCAGCAAACTTGAAAGCTACTCCAACACCAGCGAGTTCATTAAATGGATAGCTTTCAGAAGTTTTGGGATGAATGATCGCAAAAGCTTCCGGCAGCACCTCTTGCACTTCATGGTGATCTGTAATAATCAAGTCTATGCCAAGCTCTTTGGCTATATCAGCTTCTGGGATAGCTGCAATCCCTGTATCCACCGTAATGATTAGAGAAAAGCCATTTTCCGCAGCTTGTCTAAAAGCCGCCTCGTTCGGACCATAGCCCTCTGTAAACCGGTTCGGGATGTAGAACTCGCAATCCGCCCCCGCTTCAGTCAACGCTTCCATCATAACTGTTGTCGAGCTTACTCCATCAGCATCGTAATCCCCAAAAACGAGAATTGGTTCACCGTTTCTGATCGCTGTCTGGACTCTTTCGATGGCTCGTTCCATATCTTCCATCAAAAAAGGACCATGGAGATCATCCAACGAAGGATGAAGAAAACGGTCAATAGCTTCTGGTTCAGTCAAGTTCCTTTTTTCAAGGAGACGTCTCTTCATATCTGACATTCCCTTGATAGAAACAGCATCGGAAGAGTGTTGTTGGTCATTATATGTAAACTTCCATTTCATTTTACTTTGTAACATGAATTCACCCCTGACCCATTTATTATACAAGAGGGAATCAGGGGGAGCAAACTACACTTATTTTTCTTTCGAATCTGAATCCTCAGACTGAACCTCTTTACCAAGACTTGCATCTGTATGGGATTGATCAAATTCTTCTGTCTGCATATCAATACTTGTAGACTTCTTAAGCTGATGCTTGAGTGAACGGTTTTCACGCTGCAGCTTAAACAATCGGACCGCTCCTGCTAATGCTGTTACAAGCACCCCCATTAGAACAGAGATGATAATGATTAATATCAATGGTGCTTCCCCTGTCCCAAATAAATAATTAACTTGAACAGGGTCTACATTAATAACAGCGAACACAGCAATTACTAAAGCAAATATGAGCGCAAGAATGATATAGGTCTGTCCTTTCATTTTCCCCCTCTTCCATCCTATCTATCCATCATTTCATATACCTTTATACCCTGATCAGCGAAGAAATAATCCGATCATACTCATCTAAAGAGTAGAAAAAACGACTGCCCTTTGAAAGGACAATCGCTTTTTTGGTTCGAATTATACTTGGGGACCACCCGTATTTTTCTTCTTACTAAATTCAATTGGTTTTTCTTTGATGTTCTTACCTCGCCATACGAGCCACAGCTGGGCTGCGATGAAAAGAGATGAATACGTACCGGCAATTAATCCGACTACAAGAGCAAATGCAAAGTTCGTAATCGAAGAAGCACCGAACACAAACAACATAACCGCTGCAAAGACTACAGTAAGAACTGTATTAAGACTTCGAGCCATCGTCTGAAGTAAACTATCGTTTACGATTTTAGCCAGCTCTTTAAATGATTTGACTTTCTTCTTCATCCTGACATTTTCCCGGATACGGTCAAATGTCACAATCGTATCATTTATCGAATACCCGACTATCGTCAAAATGGCTGCGATGATGGTCACATCAAATTCTAATTGAGTGACACTAAATAACACAATCATGAAAAAGGCATCGTGCAGCAGGGCTAAAATAGCCGTCACGGCAAAGAATAATTCAAACCTTATCGCCACATAAATAATGATTCCTATAGCGGCATATAAGACGGATAGAGCTGCATTTTTTGCTAATTGCTGTCCGACTATAGGCGAAACAGTACTAATATTAGGCGTGCTTCCATACTCTTCTTTGAAATAATTTTGTACTTCAGCTACCTTTGCCTTACTTAATTCTGTTTCGAAACGTGCTACAGCGATTCGGCTTTGGTCACCAGAGATGACAACTTGTTTCGGATCTAATCCAAATTCGCTTTCAAAGGTTTCTTCGACTTGTTCCGCTTCAATCTTTTCGTTGGATAGAATTGAAACGCGTGAACCACTTGTAAAGTCAATACCCAAATTTAGCCCGAATACACCTAACACGATTCCCCCTACTACAATTAATAAGATAGATAAGGAAAAGAAACGTTTTCGTGCCCCAACTAAATCAAACTTACGATTAAGGAATGTGGCTTCAGGCTCCTCACCATCCTTAAGGGAATGAACTTCATCCGGTTTAACTCCGAACCATCTCGGGCGCTTGTTTAAGAACCGGCTATTCACCCATAGACCCAAGAAGAGGCGGCTGGCATAAACGGATGTAATGAAACTGACCAAAATGCTTATAATCAGCATGGTAGCAAACCCTTTGACAGAACTTGTACCAAAAGTAAAAAGAACAGCAGCTGCGATTAAGGTTGTAATGTTCGCATCTAAAATGGTCGTCAATGATCGTTTATTACCGGCTTTAAATGCAGACTTCACAGACTTGCCGGCCTTCAGTTCTTCCTTAATCCGCTCGTAGGTAATAATATTGGCATCAACCGCCATACCTACACCTAAAATAATCGCGGCAATTCCTGGTAATGTAAGAATCCCTTGCAACAGTTCAAATACGAGAAGTACTAAATAAATATAGGCAGAAAGGGTAACAACAGATATGACACCAGGGAATCGATAGTAAACAATCATATAAATGAAAATTAACGCGATCCCAATCAAACCGGCTATGACTGTTTTGTTCATCGCCTGTTCACCAAATTGAGCTCCAACAGATGTAGAATAGGTTTCCTCCAGTTCGACAGGAAGGGAACCTGCATTAATAAGATCCGCCAGCTGCTTGGCCGACTCTACTGTAAAGTCACCGGTTATTTGAACCGTATCACTTCTAACTGGTCCATCTGAAAAAGCAGGTGCAGATAAATATGCTGGATCCTCAGATCCATATTCTTCTGCAAAGGAAGTATCTTCATCATAATCCAGCCAGATGACCAATAAATCATCACGATAAGGCGTGCTTGGATCCTGTTCCTTATTTACAATATCTTTAGATACTTCATAGAATTGAGATGCACTCTTCACTTCTAAGGAGACAGCTGGATTATTCATCTGGTCATACGTCTGCTGAGCGCTTCCCTCTACTATGTCCGAGCCATCCATATATTCTTTTCCTTCTACACCTCTGAACGATAATTCAGCCGTAGTGGATAAAAGCTCCCTTGCTTCTTCTTGATTCTCAACTCCAGCTAATTGAACACGAATTTTTGATTCATCTTCGATAGAAATGTTCGCTTCACTAATTCCTAAAGTGTTCACACGTCGAGTTAATGACTCAACGGTCGCTTCCAGGGCTGTTCGATTTATTTCCTGACCTTCATTCAACGGCTCAACATCGTAAAGAATTTCAAAACCGCCTTGCAGGTCCAACCCTAAATTAATATCTTTTGTCACACCAGTTATGGTTGTGCCAATTGTAGCAGCTACTAAGATCACTACTAGAAAAAAGGCAACAATTCGACCCCGTTTGACCATAACGCTTTTGCCCCCTTCATTTCACGCTTCTAGCTTATGTAATAGAAAAAGCATCAAGATGCCATTTATATCCTTCTATAAGCCTCTCACATTCCGTTATTACCATCATTCAACAGCTAACAACAATAGACTCATTATAATACTTAGCCAAAAGATGTCAATCTGAGTTACTTTCATTAGACAGTGCTTGAATAGACGCCGCCAAGTCATCTTCCTGATAAGCTTCGACTGTAAGGTAGCTGACATATTTGTTGGTACTTAAATGAAAGATGTCCTGAACAACTTCATGTAACCTTTTCTCGACATCCTTCTTCCATATTTTTTTCTCCAAGCATTTCCATATATCTTCTGTTGTTGCTTCAGCGTAACCCATACTTATAAATTCTTCTTTTTTACTAATTAGAACTGGCTTTACTTCATCTTTCCATTCACGAATATGTTTTGTCTCTTCCATTTTTAGATACCACCACCTATAAGTTATCTAGACAAAATCTATTGTCATGCCTTGTCCATCTTATCGCATATACTTCATTGTAGCTGAATTTCAATTCTTTGAGAAGGCGGATCTATTATGTCTAAACAAACCTTTCTACACGGAGCACTGATTCTAGTAGTTGCAGGACTTGTCACTCGTTTGCTCGGGTTTATCAATCGTATCGTTCTCGCCCGTGTAATGGGAGAAGAAGGCGTTGGGCTTTACATGATGGCTCTTCCTACATTATTTTTAGCCTATACGATCACACAATTTGGTCTTCCCGTGGCCATAGCTAAAAGGGTTTCTGAAGCAGAGGCTGTTGGAAACGAACGTCAGATTAAACGTATTTTAGCGGTGTCTCTTACAATAACTGGAACATTAAGCATTGTATTCACAGTCGGACTATTCATGCTCTCACCGCTTGTAGCTAACTACTTTTTAACCGATGAAAGAGCACTAGCTCCACTGCTCGCTATTACTCCGATTCTTCCGATTGTTGCGATTTCATCTGTATTAAGAGGCTACTTTCAGGGGCGGCAAAACATGAAGCCGCAAGCTATATCACAAGTTATTGAACAAGTCGTCCGAATTTCAGCTGTTTTTATTTTAACAAAACTTTTCTACCCATATGGAATTGAGTATGCAGCAGCCGGAGCTATGATTGCCGTCATCTTAGGTGAATTTGTTTCACTGATTTATATGACGAGACGATTTAACATTCATAAAAAATTCAAATTACGTAAAACGTGGAAAAAGCATGTCCAAGAAGGTAAAAACACACTGAATCAGCTCATGACAATTGCATTACCAACTACCGGAAGCCGCTTCATCGGTTCCATCACACACTTCTTTGAACCTATCTTAGTCGCTCAAAGTCTTGCTTTTGCAGGGTTAACAGCCATTGAATCAACAAAACAATACGGGGAGCTTACGGGATATATTTTGCCATTACTCTTCCTGCCGACATTTTTAACGCATGCTCTTTCTGCTGCATTAGTTCCTTCCATTAGTGAAGCAGCTGCTATGAGTAAAGGGAATACCATTCAATATCGGATTTTACAATCGATTCGTCTCTCTCTAGCTTCTGGTGGGCTCGTCACTATTATTTTCATGATATTTCCATCTATTATTTTAATGACGATTTACGGTACAAGCAATGCAGCATTCCTGCTGCAGTTTATGGCCCCGTTCTTTTTACTTCATTACATTCAAACACCATTGCAGGCAAGCTTGCAAGCGCTCGATCTGGCAAAGTCCGCCATGTGGAATACCCTGATTGGTGCATTGATAAAATTCGTAGTGCTCGTGGGCTTAGCGTCTAAACCTGAATTTGGTATTCACGGTGTAGCCATAGCCATGGTGGTAGGTGTAGTTGTAGTTACAATTCTGCATTTATCGGTCTTAATTCGCCATGCAAATTTCAGGTTGCCTCCTTTATTAGTACTTCGTTTCTCTACTGTGATTATTGCGACAGGCTGGATTGGTTACCAGCTTAAGGCACACTGGCTGGCCGCTAGTCAGCCTTTAACGCAGCTCATGGCGATGGGGATCGTATTAACCATTGTTTATCTCATTCTTTTATTTGTCTGCAGAATGCTCTATGTAAGTGAATGGAAACTTATCCCCTGGGGGAGAATATTCAAACAAAAGTAACCCGCATAAGTGCTTTGCGGGTTACTTTTTTAAGTATATTCGTCTTTCTCATCAATCCAGATTTCACCTTGGTCATTAATCGAACATAACGAAATGTCTTCGAACGATGTGTATCCTTGTTTTTTCACTTCATTCATTAACCATGCTTTGTTTTTTCTAGTTTGTTTTAAACCACTATACTGGACTTTACCATCTGCAATCAAGATGACGGCATACCCCGAATTTCCATCTTTTTCTCTCTCAAAAACTGATAATTTACCAGATGGTTCAAGAATGGCATAGGCCACCCTGTCAATTTGTTGTATTCCTTGTTCACGGAGCTGCAGAAGTAAATCCGAGAAATTGTACCGCTGCTTTCTCATTTCCCTTTCATCAATTCTTCCATGCTTTATTAGCATAGATGGCTTACCATCAAACCACGTTCTAAAGCGCTGGCTTTTTAAAGAAAAAAAGGCGCTTCCCCACTGAATTAATAAAAGAATCAGCATAGGAACTAATGCTTGCATTACAGAGGCTTCCGGCTTTTCAATTAGAGAAACTGCAATTTCTGCAAGCATGATAAAGACAACTAGATCCATAACACTCAACTCGCCAATTTCGCGCTTCCCCATCAAACGAAAGACAACCAGAATGATAACGTACGTAAATACGGTCCGAATAATCATCGCACTTAGAAACATACCACCATCAACCCTTCAATATCACCTGCTTCTTATAACATGACCTAAAATAAGCATATTTATGATAAAAAAGGGACCAAATAACGTAAGACCACATAAACCGTGCAAATCACTAGCGAAAGCAGCATAACAGGAATACCATAAAGCGCAAATTTCACGAAAGAAATAGGATGTTTATGACTCGCCGCTATGCCAGCCACTACAACATTCGCTGAAGCCCCTATGAGGGTAGCGTTACCTCCTAAGCAGGCCCCTAAAGCAAGAGACCACCACACCGGATCGACATTCATCATTCCATAACCTTGAAGTTCTTGAACAACAGGGATCATGGCTGCCACAAAAGGGATATTATCGACGATCCCCGATAACAAACCAGATGCCCAAAGCATCATAAGTGAGGTGACGGGCATATCACCGCCGGAAACGACCATCATACCCCGGGCAATTTCATCTATAATACCCACCTTTTCAAGTCCACCCACTAATATAAATAAGCCGATAAAGAAAAACAGAGTAACCCATTCAACTTCTTGGAAAACGCGTTCCGCTGCAAGCTGCTTGTCTGATAAAAATAATAATAGAAGAGCACCACTTACAGCTATGGTCGTAATGTCCATATGGATAAAAGGATGAAGCATAAAACCTGCAATTGTCAGTATCATCACAAGGACAGAATGAAACAGCAATTTATCCACGACTACATGCTCTCGGGCATTCATATCAAGTAATTGGTTTGCAAGTCGTTGGTTATAAGCCAGTTGGTTTTTAAAAAGAAACAGGACGAGTCCTAATACAACTACAAAAATAATCAGGACGACAGGCCCAAGATGATAAAGGAAGGAAAGGAAGGAAAAATGCTCCACCGCCTGTCCGATCATAATATTGGGCGGGTCGCCAATCAGTGTGGCAGTGCCTCCTATATTAGAGCAAAGAATCGTTGTCAGCAAATAAGGAAACGCTGGCAGATGAAGGCGTTCGATTAAGGTTAACAGCACTGGAACAAATAGCATCACTGTCGTCACATTATCTAAAAAGGCGGAACCAATTGCTGTAAACATTGCAGTAACGACAAGTAAAGGAATAGGTTTTCCTTGAACTGCCTGGGCCAGTTTTATAGCGGCAAATGTAAAAATCCCAGTCTTTTTTGTAATCGAAACAAGTACCATCATGGAGAACAGGAGAGCGACGGTTTCCCAGTCAATAAAGCCTAGCGCCTCTTCCCAATCCAATACTTGAGTAATAAGGAGCAACACTCCCCCAGCTAAAGCTATAAGTGCCCTATTCCACTTCTCCGTCATAATTAAGCAATAGCTAATCACAAAGATCAATAAAGCAAGTATTGTTGTCATACACATACTCCTTTTAAACGGTACTTTTCTTATACCTATTCAAAAGGTCAGTAAAATATCTACTTCTATCTATAGGGGATTTATGCATATAGTTTAGAAGACAAGCTAATAAAAGGGGATGATGTTCTTGAAGAAACTCCTGCAAGGTGTTCTTGGCTATGGCATAGGTTCGATACTGTTATTGATGGTAGTGGTTGCTGCTGTTCTAGCTATCCTACTGCGTTTTACAACTATTGATATCGATACCCTCAATCAAATTTCATTAGTAGCCGGCTTAACCATCCTGGCCTTTGGCGGCCTTATTGCCGCCTATAAAGCTGAACAGAAAGGATGGTTGTCTGGTATTTTAACAGGACTGATTTTCGCATTAGCTATGATTGGATTTCAATTAATATTTGAGAATTCGTGGGTTTCTCTCACACAGTTGAGCTATTTTGGAGGACTGGTAATTGCTGCATTATTAGGAGGGATGATCGGGGTCAATATGCCAAGAAGAACAACCGAGAAAAAATAGCTAGTGGCTAGTGAAGTGATTACTAATTTCCTTGAAAATACTAAAAAAAATCCCGCTGTTTGCGGGATTTTTCCATTAATCTTGATTAAGCTTTTCACGTACAGAGGAACGGTCAAACTTCATTTGTGTACCATCCTGTGAACTAATAATTAATGTAGCTTCGTCCAATGCATGGATTGTCCCATGTAGACCTCCAATGGTAATGATTCTATCTCCCTTTTGAAGTTCCGTCTGCATTTGCTGCACTTTCTTTTGCTTCTTCTGTTGTGGACGGATTAACAGGAAATAAAATATAACAAACATCAGAATAATCGGCAATAACCCAACTAATGTATCCATTCATATTCCCCCTTTCTAAAAGTTCTTTGCATTTGGTTTGTTGAAACCATACTGTTCAAAGAATTCTTCTCTAAAGTCACCGAGTCGATCTTCTCTAATGGCCTCACGAACTTGCCTCATTAATTTTAACAAAAAATACAGATTATGATAAGTAGTAAGCCTGAAGCCAAACGTTTCATTTGCTTTCACAAGATGACGGATGTAGGCACGGCTATAATTCCTGCATGTATGGCAATCACATTGTTCATCAATTGGACGAAAATCTCGGGCAAACTTTGCGTTTCTTACAACAAGACGCCCCTGTGAAGTCATACAGGTGCCATTCCTTGCAATTCGTGTAGGAAGTACACAGTCAAACATATCAATACCCCGAATAGAGCCATCAATAAGAGAATCTGGAGAGCCTACTCCCATAAGATAACGTGGTTTATGATCAGGTAAGAGCGGTGTGGTGAAATCAAGCACCTTGTTCATAACATCCTTTGGTTCACCAACAGATAATCCCCCAATGGCATAACCGGGGAAATCAAGGGAGGTAAGGTCTTTTGCACTTTGTTGACGCAAGTCCTCATATTCCCCTCCTTGTACAATGCCAAACAAGCCCTGGGTGTCAGGTTTTTGATGACCTTCTAAACAACGTTCTGCCCATCGGCTTGTACGCTCTACTGACTTTTTCATATAATCATGCTCAGCAGGATAGGGAGGACATTCATCAAAAGCCATCATAATATCGGCCCCGAGAGAGTTTTGAATGTGCATCGCTTTTTCAGGAGATAAGAATAATTTCTCACCGCTAATATGATTTCGGAAATGAACTCCTTCTTCTTCTATTTGGCGCAAGTCACTTAAACTAAAGACTTGAAAGCCGCCAGAATCAGTAAGGATGGAACCATTCCAATTCATAAATTTATGCAGCCCGCCTGCTTCCTCAACGATATCTTCTCCAGGTCTAAGCCATAGATGATACGTATTGGAGAGAATGATCGATGCCCCCATTCTCTCCAGTTCCTCAGGACTCATCGTTTTTACCGTAGCAAGTGTTCCTACTGGCATAAACATAGGCGTTTCAAACGAACCATGCGGTGTGTGTACACGACCAAGTCTCGCCCCTGTTTGTTTACATGTTTTAAGTAATTCATATCTAATTGCCATGATTTCGTTCCTTTCCTTCCTCGACTTATAAAATGAGCATGGCATCGCCAAAGCTAAAGAACCGATATTTTTCTTCCACCGCTTTATGATAAGCTTCTAAAATAAAGTCCCTTCCTGCTAAGGCACTGACGAGCATAATAAGTGTAGATTGCGGTAAATGAAAGTTTGTGATCAGGCCGTCGACGGCTTTTAACTGATAAGGTGGATAAATAAAAATATTCGTCCAGCCGCTTGCCTCTTTAAAACTTTCATGGTCACGTATAATGGTTTCCAATGTGCGGGTTGAAGTCGTCCCCACTGAGATTATCCTTCCGCCTGTCTCCTTTACACGTTGAAGCTGTTCAGCAGTTTCATGACTGAGTTGATAAAATTCGGCATGCATTTCATGTTCTTCAACATTTTCAACGCTGACAGGACGAAACGTCCCTAACCCTACGTGCAGCGTTAAATAGGCAATCTCAACACCGCTCTGCTCAATTTCTTCAAGCAGCTCCTTTGTAAAATGCAACCCCGCTGTTGGGGCAGCTGCTGATCCTTCTTCTCTCGCGTACACGGTTTGATAACGCTCCTGGTCCGGAAGCTGTTCCTTGATATATGGAGGAAGGGGCATCTCTCCTAGCGATTCAAGTACTTCAAGGAATATCCCTTCATAACTGAATCGTACTTTTCTCCCCCCATGTTCCTGAAGTCCAATACACTCTGCTACAAGTTTACCATCACCAAAAACAATTTTCGTCCCCAGTTTAACCTTTTTTGCAGGCTTAACTAGAACCTCCCATTCATCTTCATGATCCTGGTGTAAAAGCAGGACCTCTACCTTACCGCCCGTATCCTCTTTCGAACCATAGAGGCGGGCGGGCAGCACCCGGGTATCATTCAACACAAGGCAATCTCCAGGCTGTAAAAACTGTTTAATATCAGAAAAATGATGATGGCTGATTTCATGTTTGTCCCGATTCAGAACCATTAATCTAGAAGCTGACCGATCTAATAGTGGTACTTGCGCTATGAGTTCTTCCGGTAAATTAAAATCATATTGCTTAACGTCCATGTAAATCCCCTATTCTAATCTTAACGAATTTTGCCGATGATATAAAAAATGAGTGATAACACTATACTGACTACGATTGAAGTCATAATTGGAAAATAGAAAGTGACATTGCCTTTTTTAAAACTAATATCACCTGGCAGTTTACCAATCAGGCTCCAAATTATTCCGATAACGATAAACACAATCCCTATTACAATAAAGATTTTTCCAAACCCAGTCAAGCTTCTGGCACCTCTTTATTAAAATGGTTGTACGCTTTCGTCGTCACCATTCTGCCTCTTGGTGTCCGCTGAATAAAGCCCATTTGTAATAAAAATGGTTCGTAGACATCTTCAATCGTTTGCGATTCCTCCCCAATCGTAGCCGCAATCGTATCTAATCCTACAGGTCCTCCTTTGAAGCTGTCCATAATAGCCGTTAACAATTTATGGTCAATATGGTCAAGTCCCTCTCCGTCGACTTGCAGCATTTTCAACGCGGTCTTAGTCGTTTCCTCATTGATCATATCTTCCCCTTTTACTTGAGCAATATCACGTACCCGCTTCAATAAGCGGTTTGCAATTCGCGGCGTCCCCCGGGATCTGCGCGCAACTTCGACAGCAGCATCTCTTGCGATCCCTACGTGAAAGATGTCTGCTGTCCGTTCCACGATGTCACATAACGCACCTGGGTCATAAAAATCAAGGCGGCTATGCACGCCAAACCGGTCACGCAACGGGGCTGACAATAAGCCTGCTCGCGTCGTAGCACCAACAAGGGTGAATGGCGGAAGGTCCAGCCGAACGGACCTGGCGCTAGGACCACTCCCGACAACGATATCTAGACAGAAGTCCTCCATAGCGGGATAAAGAATTTCTTCTACAGAACGGGGCAGCCGATGAATTTCATCAATAAATAAAATATCCCCAGCTTCTAATGAGGATAAGATGGCTGCTAAATCCCCAGCACGTTCAATAGCCGGACCAGATGTGGAGCGAAATTGACCTTCCATTTCATTTGCAATAATTGAAGCAAGTGTTGTTTTACCAAGGCCAGGAGGACCATACAACAGAACGTGATCAAGTGGTTCATGACGCATCTTTGCAGCTTCGATAAAAATACGCAGGTTCTCCTTTGTTTTCTCTTGGCCAATATATTGATTGAGACTTTCTGGACGGAGGCTTAGCTCAATTTGCCGTTCTTCTCCTTGTAATTCTCCTGATATCATGCGTTCTTCCATAGATTTACCTCCTTCCCTCTATGATTTCATGAGCATCTGAAGTCCTTTTCTAACCAGATCATCAACCTGTCCCTGTTTTGACTTGAGCAGTTCACTGTGAACCGTTTTAAGCTCGCGATCAGAATAACCCAGTGCCTTCAAAGCTTCAAGCGCTTCTTCTATATGTACTCGTTTATCCTTCACAGCAGGATCTTCCTGATAGAAAAGCGAGTCTTCATTTTCTTCTTCTGGAAGCCAGACAATCAGTTTACCTTTCAAATCCAAAATCATCTGTCGGGCTGTCTTCTTGCCTACCCCGGGAAAACGGGTTAAGTATTTTTCATCTTCTTGTTCAATAGCCGAGACAAATTCTGGTACACTTACGGATCCCAATATGGCGAGTGCACCCTTTGGACCGATTCCAGAAACATTCAGAAGCTTTGCAAATAAAAGCTTGTCTTCTTTCTTTTTAAAGCCAAACAGTAACTGCTGATCTTCTCTTATATAATGAAAAGTATGGATTTTAACTTCCCGGTGCTTTTCGCTTTGAAAATGAAGGGGATTAGCGCAAAGAATTTCATACCCAACCCCTTGAGTTTCAACCGTAATTGAATCGTCCTCTACTGATGTCAGGAGGCCTTTTACATAAGCAATCATTCATCTATTTCCCTTCTGAACCTAAATTATCGTCACTCTGTTTATTGTAACACACAAGCACACGTTCGTATAAAAGAAAAACCGGACAGCAAAGTGGGAAATGAGAATAATTCTTAACGAAAAAGGATGTTCAGAAAACCTCTCCTGAACATCCTTTCGTCTATAGCATGGCCATGAATAGTTTCTATTCAGCAACACGGCCGGAAATTTAGTAGATCTATCAATTGTGTTACATATCTTCGGCCTCAGTATATTGACTGATGACTTGCTGAAAATGCTCAGAACTGGTTATTTTGATTCCATCCGCCAATATTAGTTTACTTTTTGCCTCAAGGGGCTTAAGTGGAATAGGATTAAATGACTCCATTACATTTCCTTCATTAGGTGTTCCTTGAAAGACTGCCAATTCTCCATCCTCTGTCACGCCAAAGTATCCCTGTTGTTCTGTAATCGGAGAAATTTTATTAACATGTTTAGAAAAAACCATATTCTCCAGCTCATGTTCTTCGATCGTCCAGTCGCTGTACTTGGCCCAGAAGTCTTCCATTGACCAAATGACCTCTTGTTCCTCAGTAATCTCTGTAACCCCGTCTATATAGTGCTTTTTAGTAATAACATGAAAGGTGACCGGCTCTTTGTGACTAGGTGCAGAAGATACCATTTCTGCTTTTCTCTCTACCGATCTTTGTTTAGGCACATCCTCCCCTGTTAACGTCTCATCGGTCCCGGAAAGCTGCCATATAGTAAACGAAAGAATAAGCATAACTCCATAAATCCATCGGAACATGTTGATCCTCCTCACAAATAAAATAGCTTCTGTTTCTAGTATGTACAGAAACAAAAGCTATTATTAGGAGGATTTCATCTTACGAGAGCTGTTCGAGTATTTCATCATCCGCATCTAGATTGTGATAGATGTCCTGCACGTCATCATGATCTTCAAGCATATCGATCAGCTTCAACATTTTTTCAACGCCTTCTTTATCCAGGGGCGTATAAGTGCTCGGGAACATCGTCACTTCTGAAGTTTGAAAGGTATATCCATCTTTTTCAAGGGATGCCTTAACTTCCGTAAAATCTTCAGGTGCTGTGAAAATTTCAAACTGCTCTTCACCAGTTTCCATTTCCTCTGCACCTGCTTCGATTACTTCCAGCATCAAGTCATCTTCACCTGCATCAGTTGATTGTCTATCGATGGCTAGATAACCTTTTCGGTCAAACATGAAGCTGACACAGCCATTTTCACCAAGATTCCCATCATTTTTATTAAAGGCATGACGAACATCGGCAGCAGTTCTGTTTTTATTATCGGTGAGTACTTTAACCATTACTGCTACACCGCCTGGTCCATAGCCTTCGTATGTGAACTCTTCATAATTTACGCCATCGAGATCGCCTGTAGCTTTTTTAATAGCCCGGTCTATATTATCGTTCGGCATATTGTTGGATTTCGCTTTTTCTACCGCTAAACGAAGGTTTGAATTCATTTCCTGATCTCCGCCGCCTTCTTTAGCAGCCATGAAGATTTCACGAGCGAGCTTCATAAACAGCTTACCACGCTTGGCATCCTGCGCCCCTTTTCGACGTTTAATATTGTTCCATTTTGAATGTCCAGCCATAGGTATTTCTCCTCTCTTGGAGCAAGTTTTCCCTATAACAATATATCACATTTGAAAACAGATATTAAACAATCAGGATTAATCGTTCTGCTGAAAAAAATGTTTGATTTTGTCTCTTAGGTTCTCTGGCAGTTGTTGAGCCTTCGACCTTGCATTCAAGTCTTTTACATCTTCCCACTGACTATTGTTTGAGTAAATCGTAACGGGAAGATCAGTCATGGGTTCTACCTTTTGACGTATCTTCCTAATCACCTTGCCGTTCCTGCGATCATGTGGGTTAATCATAACCGCTACATACACTCGTTCACCGTTTGTAAAAGTTTGGGTTTGAGTAACTTCTCTAAATTCATTAACGGCCTGGGTGATTTCCATGGAATCTTCATTATTGAAATCGTTATCGTGGGACCTGTTTGTTTCGCTATATTTTGTATCCCGCATTTCCTCATCTGCCCGTCGCTTAAAGTAGTTTTCCTCACCTGTTGGAATTTTCCCTTCTTGCTTCGGGGCATCTTCTTTTCCATATTCAACCGGTTCGTAAAAGTAACTTTCATTGCCTGTCTCAGCAGGTTCATCAGCTTGACAAGCAACGAGAAACATACTACTCAACAGAGAAACAGCAATTATTTTCCACATAAAAAACATTCTCCTTTTTCCATTACTATGGACTAAGAAGAATGTTTTACTCAGTTAATATTAGGTAATTGTTGGAGACGGTGCAGCCGGAAGCTGTCGTTTATGCTCCGAGCGTTTATGCAGGCGGTCAATAATGTCCTGATCTTTCTTAGGGATTTGTTCGCCTTTTAAGTATTTATCAATCATTTCATAACTTGTTCCCATCTCATTCTCATCCGTTTGCCCTTCCCACAGTCCGGCACTTGGCTGTTTATGAATTACTTCATCAGGGACCCCTAAGTGTTTAGCCATTTCTTTTACCTCGCCTTTAGTGAAATGAACAAGCGGAACAAGATCTACACCGCCATCACCAAATTTGGTGAAGTAGCCTGTATGCCATTCGGCAGCATTATCGGTTCCCACAACAAGGTAACGGTAATTTGTCGCAATTGTGTAAAGGGTGCTCATTCTGAGACGCGCACGTAAATTTGCATCAGCCAGCTGTTGCTGGACTTCATGTAATGTACCCGAGTCCCTTATCTGTTGCTGGATAGAGGGAAACAGCACACCGTGTGTTTCTGTTAGATCAATGGTGAGCGAAGATATACCGCACGACTCAATAACTTTATGAGCATGCTCTTGATCACTGGACCGGCTTTTACAAGGCATGATGACTCCTAGAGACTGCTCGGGACAAGCTTGTTTGATTAAGTGAGCAACAACTGCCGAATCAATTCCTCCGCTAATCCCTACAAGTAAGCCATCGACATTTGCTTCTTTAACCTTTTTGCGTAACCAGCTAACCAGCTGTTCTATATTTTCCTGCACGAGTTTGTTCATCCTTTCACACTAATAATGTTCAATAAGTTGACAAATGAGAACGTCGACAAAAAGCGTCACATTCTGTGACAAAGTCGACACTAGCACGTCCTGTGCGTCGCAAGAAGTTCGAGGCGTGAAAGTTTTGAGGACCACAGCGTATGCCATTAATACGTGAGGACCGGAAAAACCGAGCAACGAAGAAATTCGCCTTTTATCATTTAGTAACTTATTGAATATCCTCTAATAATGCTTTATTTTAGCATATATTCAGTGTAACGAACAAACTTCTTACGTCTCTGCCATGCATGATCTAATTTGTTTATGTGGGCAGATACAGAAGTCCCTTCTTCCAGACACTTCCGATATCCATAAAGCCATTCTCTCAATAAATCGGCAGGAACTAATACGCCTTGTAACCACAAACGAGGGTATTCCACTTTCTTGAAAAGTTTTAAAAAGTCGGATTTACACGCTTCCATATGGGGAAGAAACCTTTGGGCTAATTGGATATCATCATAGATCTTTGGGCCATTGTATAAGAGGTCAAAATCAATAATTTTAATATTATAATGAGCATCTATTATAAAATTATGATGAGCGACATCACCATGGAGCCATAAATGTTTCCTCCATGACCTTTCTTCCAGTTCCCCCCAGGGATGATCGGTAAAACGAGCAAGTTGTTTTGTCATTGTAATATGAATTTCATCATACAATGTTTTTTTGCGGTGGGTCATAAACACATCTTTCGTGTCTTCAAATTGTTTTAAGCGATGGCCCCACTTGATATATAAAGGGTCTCTAGGAATAGACACCATGGAAATTCCTTGTGTGCTTCTATGAAATTGTCTCATTATAGAGTATGTTTTATGCCGATCTTCCTCCAATTTAAAATCTGCATGTCTTCCTTCAATCCATTTAAATATTCCCCACTCCCAGCCGAAATTGTTTTTCGTATAGCTTCCATCTGGAAAAGGAACAGGTATAGCAGCCATCTCTTCAGCATCATACCAGCTGTTGAAAAACCGGATTTGTTGAGTTAGTACTCTCGATCGTCGATAGCCCTTAATAAGGACTGGTTTCCCATTATAATAAGCTTTATATATTTTAGGTTTAATCGTTGAATGATAGGAAACATTCATCGCTGCGACCGTATAAAGCCAATTAAAAAGGCGATCCGTAAAAGAATCGCCCTTTCTATCTCTACTCGTCATCTTCATCATCATCTCGCCATGACTGGTTTTCATTCCAATTTTCCATAGGACCACCAGAAAATGGAGCTCCCCCCATATTATTCGGATTCATTGGCGGCTGATGCCATCCCCCTACTTGCGGATTTTCATGACAAGGTTGATGTGGCCATCCTCCCATTTGCGGATCAGCAAACATCGGCTGGTGTGACCAACCACCCACTTGCGGATTCATAAATGGATCCGGGTAACCACCATTCATGTGTGGCTGAGGATATCCATGCATCATCGGATCGTTGTGTTCACTACAACCACACCCCGGATCCGGCATATGTTGTGCAGGCATGTTCATATGAGGCTGCGGAGGGAATCCCATTTCATTTCCCTGCCAGGGCATCATTTGCTGCGGATGGTAAGGCTGCTGCATCATTGGATGGGGCGGACAGCAATAACAATCACTGTAAACCAACTGACCTTGAGGCATCATTTGACCCTCAGGCATCATAGGGTATGTCGGCATTTGCTGCATCGGCATATAATATTCTTCTTGGTCCGGTGAATTCATCCCATTTTCTTGTTCATTAGCCTTTGCTGCTGGTTTTTGCTGGGGTGCATTCGGCATAGATGCTGGCTGTTGTTGAGGTTCATTCGGCATAGGTGCTTTTGATTCAGGCTTCTTCTGAAAATCTTTTGATGCCGGTTTTTGATCAGGTGCGTTAGGTGCAGGCATCTGTGGTAAGTGGAATGTTGTATAGTAATTATGCATTGGCTTCTCCTGGATAGGCATATTCATCGGCATCATGGGCTTTTCCTTAATTGGCTGAGATTTAGGCTCGTATTTAGGCTTAGACTTAGGCATTTTTTCATCTTCTTTTATAACAGGAATTGGTTTAGGAGATTGATCCTTGTAAGGGTGTTTGGCAGCGTTTTCTTTCTTCGCTGGAGCTTCTTTCTTCTTCTGGGCCTCTTTTTTTGGTGCTTCTTTCTTTTGAGCTTCCTTCTTTGGTGCTTCTTTCTTTTGAGCTTCCTTCTTTGGCGCTTCCTTCTTCACCGACTTTGTCCCTTGGGGAACCTTGATCTTCATTCCTGGCATAATCATATCAGGATTAGAAAGTTGAGAATTTAAAGCTTTGAGCTGTTCAAAATTAACTCCATACTTTTTTGATATTTTCCAAAGTGTATCACCTTTTTGTACAATGTGAATTCTCACAGTTGCAACTCCTTTCCTGTGATCTATAATCGAAAAGACAATAATAGCTTCATAACACTCTATGCAACTAAACAGGAAAGGTTGATGAAATTGCCTATATTTATTTTTGGAGATTCAAAACAAAAGCGTAGGCGTCCCCTTTTTCCTATACAAAAAAACCCACATTCCTCTTTAAAGAGAATAATGCGGGTTATCTGTTATTAATTCGCCACTGAATCCATTTCTAATAAATAGCTAGGGTAGGTTCCAAGCAGTTTAAACGTACATCCTAACATCTCAAGCTCAGCTTTTACTCCAGGAAACAATACTTCATCATAGGGTTGATCGACGTCTATTAAGAAGAAATAGTTGCCAAGCCCTGTTTTCATTGGTCTGGATTCAATTTTAGATAGGTTCATCTTTCGCCAGGAAAATGCTGAAAGCACTTGATGAAGGGCCCCTACATAATCCTTAGGCAACGTAATCATAACGGTAGTTTTCTGTTTTATCGGTTGATGGGCTCTCGTCTCAAGCGGCAGGGGTGTATTCTGAACCACAGCAAACCGTGTATGATTATTATCGTAATCATGAATATTATGGGTTAAAATGTTCAAACCGTTTTGCTCTGCAGCTAAATGATTTCCAATTGCAGCCGAATGGACTCCCTGTTCTACAACCACCTCGGCGGCTTTAGCTGTGGAGGCCGTATAGGCTATTTCAGCTTCAGGATAATTTCTATAAAGAAATTGTTGACATTGAGCAATCGCCTGGTTGTGTGAATAAATGTGTGTTAGTTCTTCGCCATTATAATCCGGATGAACTAGGAAATGCTGGCGGATTGGTACGGTTAACTCCGTAACTACAGCTTGGTTCACTTCATGAATCAAATAATCAATCGTTAAATGCACCGAACCTTCGATAGAGTTCTCAATTGGTACGACCCCTAAGTCCACATCCCCGCGCTCAACCGCTTCCAGGCATGCTGGAATGCTTTCATAGCCAATAAATGGTCCTTCTTCAAAGAAGGCGTCAACAGCCATTTTAGTGAATGTCCCTTTTGGTCCAAGGTATCCTACTCGTTGCATAAAGCCTTCACTTCTCCTCACCTTAAGCTCCTGAACTTAAAATCTCCACTCGATCTACGAAGTCCAATTTATGAAGCTTTTGTAATAATTTCTCGATAGTATAAGTCATACCCGTTGTGTTTAAAGACAACGTTACATTCGCTTTCCCTTGCAATGGAATTGTTTGATGAATGGTCAAGATATTACATCCTGAATCTGCAACCGTTAATAATAGGTTTGAAAGTGTTCCGGTACGATCTTCTAAATGAAAGAATAATGTAATCATCTGTTCCTTTACCATCGCTTGGAACGGAAAAACAGCATCCCTATACTTATAAAAAGCACTGCGGGAAAGACCGACATGTTGAACAGCTTCAAAAATGGATTCCGCTTTGCTGCGTTCCAGTAATTCTTTTGCTTCGATCGTTTTCCTCATAGCATCAGGGAGAATATCACTACGGACTAAATAAAATTGCTCATTGTAATCCGCCATTACACTACCCCCTTAATCAACAAATTCGAATTCATAATCAAGAAGTCTAACCGTATCTCCATCTTTAGCTCCTCGTTTTCTAAGTTCTTCATCCACACCCATGCCGCGCATCTGTCTGGCAAATCTATTTATGGACTGATCTCGAGAAAAATCAGTACGCCTGAACACAGACTCAATTTTCTCACCATAAAGCACGTAGGCTCCATCATCGGCACGAGTAACTTTAAATGGGGCTTCTTCTTTTTCAAATTTATAAACAACTCGTTCGTCTACTTCTTCAATGGGCTGTTCTTCATACTTTGGAATTTCCTCAAGACGATCAGCTACCGCATACAAGAGTTCATCCAACCCATCTCCTGTCACTGTAGAAATCGGGAAAATAGGTACATCGCCGACTTTTTCCTTGAAGGATGCTAAATTTTCTTCCGCTTCAGGGATATCCATTTTATTAGCAATAATGATTTGAGGGCGCTTGGCTAACCGTTGATCATAGGAGGATAATTCATGATTAATCGTCACGTAGTCCTCATAAGGATCACGTCCTTCAAGTGATGCCATATCGATGATGTGTAAGATTAAACGCGTCCTCTCAATATGTCTTAAAAACTGATGTCCCAGACCAACCCCTTCATGGGCCCCTTCGATCAACCCTGGTAAATCCGCTAACACGAAACTACGGTGATCCTGACTTTCAACTACCCCTAAATTTGGAGCTAGAGTAGTGAAATGGTAATCAGCAATCTTTGGCTTGGCTGCTGTGACGACCGATAGAAACGTTGATTTACCAACACTTGGAAAACCTACAAGCCCAACATCAGCGAGCAGCTTCAGTTCAACTTGTACGTCCAACGCTTCTCCAGGTTCCCCGTTTTCTGCTATTTCAGGCGCAGGGTTCCTCGGCGTTGCAAACCGGGCATTTCCGCGCCCTCCTCGACCGCCTTTAGCTATAACAGCTGTCTGTTTATGCTCTGTTAAATCTGCGATTACTCTTTCAGTCTCAACATCCTTTACTGTAGTGCCGGGTGGAACACTGACCACCAAGGGTTGAGCATTTTTTCCATGCTGCTTCTGATTCATTCCATTTTCCCCGCGTTTGGCTTTAAAATGATGTTGATAACGAAAGTCCATGAGCGTGTTTAAGCCTTCATCCACTTCAAAAACGACGTCGCCTCCGTTCCCCCCATCACCTCCGGCAGGACCGCCCATCGGAACATATTTTTCACGACGATAGGCAACTAACCCATTTCCACCATCGCCGCCTTTAACAAATACCTTGACCTGATCTACAAACATAGTGATCACCTCTTATTCTATCTTCATTTCAACGGAAAGTTCATCCTCTTCGCAATAAGCGATAAAACCTTCCTCTTCCAGTTTTCTATTTAATCGTTCGGGATCTGAAAAGGTTCCCTTCCATTCCCAGCTTATACCAAACTGACCACTATTTATCCCCTGATAAACTTGTACACTACCTTCATAAAGTTCATCTTTTATACTGAATTCATCCAACAAAGTAAGTAAACGTTTCGCATAAGCCGTCACCTTTTGGTCATGACGGGGTAAATCAACATTTTCATGGATCGAATATACTAAACGGTATTGCTCTTGATTCCAATTAAATGTAAGCAGCCAAACAGAGAATTCATAAGCCCCACTATTTAACAGTCTGCGTTCCTGTTCCGACTCCTGGGAGATCCTATTGAGTTGCATTTGGAGCTTATCCATCTTTCCCATAGAAGCATATCCTTGGATTAATTGGATTTGATTCATCCAGTCATGACGCTTATGCCTTAGTATGGCAATTATCTCTTCTTTACTCAAATAAAACAGCCCCTCTACCCTGCATATTATTAAAAAGTATAGCAAAGTTCGACGAGAAACTGAATGATTATTAACAATGAAAAGCCACTCTTTCGGTGGAACTGCCATATTTTTCACAAATTACAAGAAAAAGCCGCGCTTATGCAATAGGCATAGGCGCGACTTACATGACGTATGAAACCATACTATATCGAATTAAGCTTCCTGTGCTACAGGATAAACGCTGACTTTCTTGCGGTTACGTCCGTAACGTTCGAACTTAACAACACCGTCCACTTTTGCGAAGAGTGTGTCATCTCCTCCGCGTCCAACGTTTTCACCAGGATATACCTTTGTTCCACGTTGACGGTAAAGAATGGATCCACCCGTTACAGATTGTCCGTCAGCACGTTTCGCTCCAAGACGTTTAGACTCAGAGTCACGGCCGTTTTTTGTACTACTTACACCTTTTTTAGAGGCAAAAAACTGCAAATCTAGACGTAGCATGGCTTTGCACCTCCTTACATTTGTGTGATTTTAATATATTGGCTGTATTCATATTCTATCGTTTCAAGTGAAACCTGCATGCCTTCAAGTAAGGTCTGGGCCTTGGAATGGGCAACTCCATCCAAATTTCCCGGCAAAGTTATTTTTAAATAACCGCCTTCCCCGCCCTGTGTAACATCAGGATCAATTTCACAAAGACTTTCAATGGCATTCACTGCACCAAAGGTTACAGCAGAAACTGCAGCACACACTAAGTCATGGCCATAAGGTCCGCTCTCCGCATGTCCGGTAATTTCAAAACCTGTGATGTCTCCATGAGTGCGAAACATAGATACATTAATCATCGTCAGTGTCCCTTACGCCTTGATGCTCTCAACAACAAGTTTCGTGTACGGTTGACGGTGACCTTGTTTGCGTTTGTAGTTCTTTTTCGGCTTGTATTTAAAGACAGTCAATTTCTTCTGACGACCTTGTTTTTCAACTTTCGCCGTTACAGAAGCACCATCTACGAAAGGAGCTCCGACTTTTGTGTCGTCACCGCCTACGAAAAGAACTTTATCAAAAGTAACAGTTTCACCAGCTTCTCCGTTTACTTTCTCAACGTAGATTTCCTGGCCTTCCTGAACTTTGATTTGCTTACCACCAGTTTCAATAATTGCGTACATACTTGCACCTCCTTAAATTCACTCAGACTCGCCATTCAGGTACCGCTATACGGTTTCAAAACCTGTTCTGTGCGGTTGTAGCATGAAGTGCTACTTAAATAACATATCGATGTTACCACAGATCAAAACAAGTTGTCAACATAATACCCGCGCCGTTTGATGGCTTCGCGTATCATAGTTAATGACCCTTCAAGCTCTATTTGCCATCCCGGCACCTCAGATGCCTTTCTAACAAATAGCTCCTGTGGAATTTTACTAGAAATATCGTTAGAAAGCAATTGTTTTTTCCGTTCGTAAAGACTAGGGGAAATGGCTATAAGCACAGCTTCGCTCTGTATATTCTCGATCAGCTCACGTTCTAAACGAAAGAGAAGTGTATCCTCTGAAAAAGAAGGACTCTGCGAAGCCCTTAATTCACCAATTATGTTCGTCCACGTGCGTTTTCTGGTCATTTCCATTAATCCAAGTTTTGTCATCCCTAAAACCGTCACAACTACAGGATCTTTTTTGACAACCGTTTTCATGTAACGAAGCAGTTCTTTCTCATGTTTTGTTTCCCGCATAGAGATAAAGTCAATTAAAATCATACCTGAAATATTCCGCAATTGAATTTGCTTAGCCACTTCTTTCGCTGCTTCCTTATTCATTTCCAGCTTTTGAAAAGAAGACAGTGATTTCTGTTTATATTTGGAGCTGTTAACATCTATAACAGTCATGGCTTCTGTATGTTCAATAATCAATTCCATGCCCTGTTCAGTCCGAACAACAGGCTGAATAAGTTGAGACTGTACTTCATTAATTGATTTTCCAGTATAACTAGAAACAGTTTTAACCCACTTCACTTTTTCTGCAAGCAATGGATAACGATTTTTAATCGACTGACTTAATTGACTATTATCCACAACAATTTCTTTCACCTTGGATAGCGGGTGCTTGCGAATCAGTTGATCAGGTAATATTGGATCGTCAACCATTTTTCTTATTTTAGCAGTGGACTCCCGAAGCATAAGTGACTCCCATTGACTTCTCAACTGATTGATTTCATTCAAAATGATCGTGTCTGATACGTTCGCAGCGGCCGTACGTACGATCACTCCTTCTTCTGACCGAAGCTGTTCATTGACCAGTGACGTTAACTTTCCTGCCTGCACTGAATCCATTTTCTTTGATACTGATATTCTTTTTCCAAAAGGCTGATAAATGACTAACATTCCGGGAACAGTGATATCGGCACTTAGCTGAGCACCTTTCACCCCAATGGGTTCTTTAGTCACTTGTACGATTAGTGATTGTCCCTCAGTTAACGTACTTTCGATCGGGGCATGTGCCCATGGAATAGACTCCCTTCTTAAGAACCCCTTTCGTTCTTCCCCGATATCAATAAATGCTGCTTGCAGATCTTTGTTGACTTGACCGACTTTTCCTAAATAAATCGAACCCGAAAGTATTTTAACCTTCGGGTGAGTTGATATATATTCAATGATCTCGTTATTTTCGATCACAATACCTACTTGCTCGCTCGTCTGTGTTTGTACGGCAATTGTCCTCATCTGACCCCTCTTTTAGTGTAAAATTTTCGGAAGATCCCCCATTCGGAGGCTTGTCTTCTTCTGATCCATAAACATTCGAAGACATTCTTGTTCATCTACTATATATAAACCTGGTTTTCGTTTCAATATATAAAGATGCCTGCGATTCGCATGAACATTTTTTAAAACCCTGCGGATAGGGGTATTTGGGTCAATGGACAGGTACTCAATCTTTAATTTCTCTGGGTCTCTTTGAACACTGTACATTAGAAATCTCATGAATGTAAATGTTCGCCTCTTCCATTCCAAGCTGTTTTCTACAAGTAAAAAAACGGCTAATAGCATTCCGGCAAGAGTCATCCTTTCTTCTATCAGCAGGATGCCAATGGCGGATAGGATACAGGAAAAAGAGATCCATAAGGTTACCTTTATGCTTCTTTGGAAGGAGATCAATTGTGTTAGTACATAAAACAATAACTTGCCCCCATCAAGGGGCCAAATAGGTAATAAATTTAATAATAAGATGATCCGATTATAATGGACAGCGGTTTCTATGAGTGGGTGAGGGCCGATGAAAGATTGGAGTACGAAAAGCAGAACGGCTATCCATACGTGTTGAAATGGACCTGCCAAGATAACATGAACCTGCTCCTTAAATGGTTTGGCTGAATGTTCTTCGCTTACCACGGCACCGCCAAACAGCCAGAACTCAATATGGGAAACGCGCCAGCCATAGTAACGCGCTGCGGTAAAATGCCCCCATTCATGAAGGGCGACGATCGAAAATAAGACGATGAACTCATAAAACGCACCAGTAAGAAAGGCAGAAAAGGCCAGAAGGAAGAATAAAGGATGAATGCGCACTCTATTTATGATTAGTCAGACCCTTCATCCACTTTCATGGCTTGAATCGGATCTAGATATTGCTCGTCCCTTTTAACCGCAAAGAAAAACTCTTTGGTTTCCCCTTCTGCCGGGTCTAACTGCGCAATTGCCTCTTGTGCTTCTATATGCTCGTATAAGTGAACATTGATGGAAGATAAAAACCCATAAATCGTGTTTGTTCCATCTTTGTGCTGGACAATAATGGTTTTATTTGTTTGGTCATCATTCCCAGCAAATATGACAGTTCCTGACTTAACTGCCTTTACAGCTGACCCGCCATCTGTTGTCATGACAATTCCTCGACCATGATTTTGAAAGGGTTTTGTAACTGTTCCATTCACTGGTAAAGCTAACTCCTTGCTCTGGTTTCCATCTTTAGACTGAACTAGTTGCAATGGATCGCCGAACCGTTCGTTATACCAAGCAGTTACACTCGCAAATGGGAACTCCTCTTCAAGCTGATTTACCACCCATGTTTCAGGTGCTGCGGTAATGGCCAAATTCGTTTTTTGACTAACGAACATCCCTGTAAATAACAAAACTGAACACATAACTTGTACACCTAAATAAGAAGAGCGTTTTTTACTAGGAGTCTTTCCTCTAAACCCTCCCGTTACGATGGGAGGGAATCCATGCATCTCTTCATCTTGTGGAGGTGCAATTCTTCTGCTGGTTGGGTCATGCCCCGCTGACTTCACTTTATGTTTTTTGCGTTGAGCTATACTTTTACGTACATAGTCAATGTTTCGATTCACTCTAACCCCTTCTCTCTTCCATCTTTTCTATCATTCTATGGGGAGGAAATCGTGAATATGAGTCGTTTGATTTCAACAAACGTATAATTTCTTTCAGGAAGGTCAAGGGGTACTATAAATTCTCTTAAAAAAACGGCTTTCCAACACATTGCTGGAAAGCCGTTAATGTAACTGATGCTAAGCCCGTAAACCGAAGAAGCGTTTAACTTTGGCCATAAGAGTTAAATCTTCCTCTAGGCTTAGCAGCGGGACAGATTCCCCTAAGATTCGTCTCGCAATATTTCGATAAGCAAGCGAGGATTTTGTATTAGGCTGGAGCGCGACAGGTTCCCCTTTATTGGAGCCTGTTATGACCGCATCATCATCGATCACAATACCTAATAAGTCAATAGAAAGAATATTGACAATTTCATCTACATCCAGCATATCGCCATTCTTCATTAAATGATTTCGAATTCGATTGATTACGAGCTTTGGAGGTTCAATATCCTCCTGCTCCAATAACCCAATGATACGATCGGCATCGCGCACACTAGACTTCTCAGGCGTTGAAATGACGATGGCACGATCTGCACCAGATACCGCGTTTTTGTACCCCTGTTCGATTCCAGCAGGACAATCGATAATCACATAGTCATAATCTTGTTTTAATTCATCAACAATGGCTTTGATACCTTCTGGCGTAACTGCGGATTTGTCGGATGTCTGAGCGGCCGGCAATAGATGAAGACAGTCAAAACGTTTATCGGTAATTAAAGCTTGTTTCGTTTTACAGCGTTCCTCTACTACATCTACAATATCGTAAATGATGCGATTCTCAAGCCCCATCACTACATCTAAGTTTCTAAGCCCAATGTCGGTGTCCACAAGGCATACTTTCTTATTCTGAAGAGCCAGAGCGGTTCCCAAGTTAGCCGTAGTTGTCGTTTTACCAACTCCACCCTTTCCAGAAGTAATTACAATAGCCTCACCCATTAAGCATTCTCCTTTCAAAACTAGCCAAGTCCGGTCTTCTTCTCGTAACTTCCTGGAGGGAGTCGATTCGAATGCAGCCTTTCACTTCATCAATAAAGCCGCACTCCATGTAAACTCCCTCTGACTCATAATCAGGGGCGCGAGATAATTGATCCGCGATCCGAAGCTGATTAGGCTTCATGTAGGACGCTGCAATAATCGCCTCTTCATCACCTTCAGTCCCAGCATGAGCCACCCCTCTTAAACGCCCCATAATAAAGATATTACCTGTAGCCATCACTTGTCCTCCAGGATTTACATCCCCGATTAATAACATGTCGCCACGGACTTCAACGACTTGACCTGAGCGAATCGTTTTCAAAATAGGAGTGACTTCGGTATTTTCTTTCCATGCCAGCGCTTCTTTTTTTGTCATAACTTCCGATTCGATAGCTTCTACAACCAGCCTCTGTTTCTCACGAACAATTTCTTTTAAAGTTTCCTGTTGCTGCGTACTTAAATACCGTTTACCCAGCCGGATCGTAACACGGATCATGGGTTCATCATGATCCACTCCGTTAACGGAAAGCTTCTGTTCTAGTTCATGTATAATTGACTCAAATGAACATTGATCATTTAAGTTAAGAATTAATCCATCTCTTGTCCCTTTTATCGTTACTATTTGACCGTTCACTGCCACAAGCCCTCACCTCAAAGTCTTAAACAATTCTCTTTCTCTTTTCTACGCACTGGTTAACTCTTCTGACCATTGCTCTAAACGATTTTTCACACATGGATATAAAATGATGAAAAATATCATATTACCCGCCACTGTCGGAAGCAGACGCGATGTCGCGTAATTCCCCCATGAAATCGTCGTGACTTGTACGAAAGAATAGATCATGTACAGCATTGTGTCAGCTAGAGCCACGCTAAGTATCGCTAACAATGAAGCCACGATAAAATTCGCATGAACTAATTCCTTTAGCCCATGCAAAACATAGGCTGTCATCGCATATGTCGCCATATAAACTCCAAGCACTCCTGTATATACAACGTCAATTAACAGGCCAAAGATCATTCCATACCAAATGGCATGATATGTATGATCTTTATCGTAGAAAATAGCAATGATGACAATGAAGCACAGTACCCAGTGAGGAGTAACAAGTAAATCTGAATATACAATATTGGCTGGTAATAAACTCATGGCCATCCCCTGTATAGCGAGGAGGATGAACAGTACTGCAGGGATTATATAACGCCTCATTGTTGTTCTCCCCCACCTTGTTCTTCCTCCATAATAGTTTGCATGTCCCGATCAACGACCATGACGTGATTGATATCAAACAAGTCTGCAAAAGGTTCAACATATGCAGTTTTAGTTAAACCAAATTGATCGTTGACTACTTCATCGATCTTACCGATTCTAAGATTTTCAGGAAAAACACCGCCAAGGCCAGAGGATATCACTACATCACCTTTTTTAAGCTCAACATCCTGTTTAATCCCCTCTAAGAGAAGACGCCCGCTTTCCCTGTCATATCCTTCAATTAAACCAAACACATTATCTTCACCTTCTCGAACAACCCATGAAGAAATTTTGTTCGAACGGTCAAAACCACTTAACAGCTGGACAGTGGAGTGGAAAGCACCTACAGACTTGATTTTACCTACCATGCCCTCACTCGTAATGACAGCCATATCTTTAGCCACTCCGTGTTCTTCTCCTCTATTGATAGTCATTTGTTCAAACCATCGCTCAGAACTGCGGGCGATGACAGTAGCTTGAATAGGGGTGTAACCACTTAATGATTCTGTTTTATCAATTGTTGCTCTTAATTCTTCATTTTCTTTTTTCAACTGCTGATTTTTTTGAATAAGTCCCTTATATTCAGCAAGACGCGATTTCAGAACTTCATTTTGTTCATAAACATGGAACATATCTTGAATATTGTTTGTGGTATTTGTTACTAATTGGATCGGCGAGTGAAAAATAGATTGAGCCCAGCCCACCGTATCCTGGATAAACTTTTCCGGAACAGTTAATTCAGTACGATCTCTCATTGAAAAACCTATAAGTACTACTAAGATGACGAAACCGATTAATACGGTCATTAGTCTTTTTTTGCGAATAAAAGAAGGCATAAAAGCGTCTCCTTATTCCGGTTTCGGGCGAGACGCTACATTAGGTTGAGATCTAAAATGCTGAATGTATTCCAGAGATTTCCCTGTACCTATTGCTACACAGTCTAGGGGCTCATCCGCTATGAAGACAGGCATATTCGTTTCCTCGCTAATAATAGAGTCCATGTTATTTAGCAGAGCCCCGCCGCCCGTCAGGACGATTCCACGCTCCATAATATCTGAAGCCAGCTCTGGTGGTGTTTTCTCCAGGGTATTCTTCACAGTTTCCACAATGGATTCTACTGTATCCTGAAGAGCGACAACGATTTCCTCAGATTTAACGGTAATCGTTTTCGGTAAACCACTTAACAGATCACGCCCGCGAATATCCATTTCTTCATAACTCTTAAAATTACCTGCACCGCCAATTTCCATTTTTACTTCTTCCGCCGTTCTTTCTCCAATCATGAGGTTATACGTTTTACGGACATACTGAATAATCGCATCATCCATTTCATCACCAGCCACCCGGATGGATTGGCTCGTTACAATTCCACCTAAAGAAATGATGGCTACTTCAGTCGTACCTCCCCCGATATCGACGACCATACTACCCGTTGGCTCCCATACAGGCATGCCTGCTCCAATTGCTGCAGCAAATGGCTCCGCAATGGGAAAAGCATCTTTTGCACCTGCTTGCTTTGTTGCATCAATAACAGCTCGTTCTTCTACCATAGTAATGCCAGAGGGTACACAGACCATTACATTTGGCTTACTGGCAAACGTAGAACGTGTTTTTAAAGCCTGCTTAATATAATGCTTCATCATTTGAGCTGTTGTTTCATAGTCGGCAATAACCCCGTCTTTCATTGGTCGAACGACAGATATGTATCCGGGTGTGCGCCCAATCATATTTCTTGCGTCATTTCCTACCGCTTCAATATCTCCTGTATGAGCATTCTTCGCCACTACAGAAGGTTCTCGTAAAATAATACCTTTATTTTTTAAAAAAACTAATGTATTTGCAGTTCCCAGGTCAATTCCTAGATCTTGAGAAAATCCAAATAAACCCAATCTTATCTTCCTTTCTAAAACCCGTTTTACCAAACAGGAAGAACATCTATTTTTTATGAGAAGAAGCGCCAATTATAAGTTTATCCTTATAAATGGCGCTCATATAGTTCATCAATTTAATTATACGAAAAATCATAGAAAATAGATAGTGTTACAAGTATCCTTTTTCTTTTAATGAAATGAACTTTCTGTCACCAATGACAAGATGATCTAATAATTCTATCCCAATCATCTTACCACATTCCTGTAATCTCCTGGTAACTTGAATGTCTTCCTGGGATGGGGTAGGGTCGCCGGAAGGATGGTTATGAGCGCAAATAATTGAAGCAGCCGAACGTTTGACTGCTTCCTTAAAGACTTCACGCGGGTGTACGATCGAGGCGTTTAAACTTCCGATGAAAATCGTCTGACGGTGGAGAACCTGGTTTTTCGTGTTCAAAAATAAAACAATAAAATGTTCCTGCTTTAATTCACGCATTTCTTCCATTACAAAATCGGCCCCATCTTCTGGACTGCGAATCATATACCTTTGCACAGGTTTCATCTGCTGAATCCTTCGGCCAAGCTCAATTGCCGAAAGAATAAGAACTGCCTTAGCGGCTCCAATCCCTCGAATAGCCGTTAATTCTTCAATGGTCGCATCCTTTAAGAGTATGACTCCTTCGAAATGAATCAACAGCCTCTGAGCAAGTGAGGTGACGGATTCTTGTTTCGTACCACTTCCTAGTAAAATAGCCAGCAGTTCTTGGTTCGATAACTGACCTGCTCCAAGTTCTATTAATCTTTCTCTCGGCCGATCCTCTCTGGGTATATCCTTAATCATGATACTCGTTTCAGCCATTGATACTTCGCACCCCTTCTTATCCATTCCTCAAAAGAAAGGTGCTCAGCCAGGCGTGATCTTAAAGGCGGCCACCTCCCTCGTTAATCTGGAAAGTGGTAACCCGACAATATTAAAATAATCTCCTTCAATTTTTTCTACTAGAAGTGCTCCTGAACCTTGAATACCATATCCTCCGGCTTTGTCCAACGATTCCTGCTTGCTTAAATACCACTCAATCTGATCATACGACAATGTCCAAAAATATACGTTTGTACTCGCTACGAAGGAAACCCAGAGACGGCTGTCCCTAATCGAAACACCTGTATAGACTTTATGACATTTCCCACTCAATTGCTTCAACATAGAATAGGCCTCATCTTCGTTCATAGGTTTGCCCATCAATTGGCCACCCATATAAACAATTGTGTCGGCCGTCACCACCACTTCGTTTGGCGATCGTGAAATGGCTTCATTCTTCTGTTCTGCAAGGTTCTGTACAACATCTTCTGGCTTCAAATCTTCTGAAATCACTTCATTTACTGAACTTGAGCGAACTTCAAAAGAAAAACCAGCTTGTAACATAAGGTCTTTCCTTCGAGGTGAAGCCGAGCCTAATATAAGGTTAGGCAAAGAGGCACATCCTTTCTTTTGAGGTACTCATAGTTTACACAAAAACAAGTCTTCATAAGATAGCCTGCTTTCAATTTATGACAGCTCATATCTAAGGAGAAATAGTCAATTTCATAGGTGAAGGTTGATTTTTTAAACAGCTAAAGGAATCACTGTTTTGATTATTACTATTTTTTCATTTGCTCAAGGGCCTGTGCAAACCTAAGCCAGACAACCCCATTTTCTCCTTCATTTGCCCACGCTTTTAAAGCATTAGAGAAATCTCCATCTGCATGTTCTGTTTCTTGCCACGCCGTCAGGAGCTGCTCCCTTTCCTCCACAGGCACATCAGCAAAAGACTTTCCTTCCAGATGTTGTACGATCGTATTCACCACCGAAGACTGCGCCTCAGAAACTTCCACACTTCCCGCTGAAATGGACCATGTTTTCGTGTATGTTGGGATGTCATCAGCTGAAAGTTCGGCTGCAATCAGTTCAACTTCTGCTTGATTCGCTCCACTCCCTGCAAGTAAATAAAATTGTGAATCGCGTTCCCATATAACAGACGGCAAAGATTGTTCTGTTAAATTTGCTTGCCACTCATTGGCTTTACCTTCAGTTGAAAAAACACCAGCTTGGACAATTAGTTTATCTAATTCAGGAAAATCAACAGGGACGGTGTCTGCAGGTGCGGGTTGCACAGCCTTTGTATCTGCATTGGCCGCTCCGCTAGTTGTACTTGTATCATCTGTAACAGATACAAACATTCGCAATAATAAAAAACCAAGCGCTAAACTAATCACTAATGCTGTAACAATAGATAGTCCTATATTTTTCATAAACGGCGGACCGCTGGATTTCTTTCCCTTATACGGCATTTCATGTACATGCATCTGCGTCGGTTCTCCCCAATAATCATAGGAGTCTTTGGCATTGGTGGAAGCTGCCTGTTCTTTTTTAGCTTGAACAATTTCCTGTTTAATTGGATCTTCCTTTTTTCGTAACGAAATAGAGATTTTATTATTTCGGCTCATTCTATATCACTCCTGCTAGGGTTTCTACCAACCCTATCACAGGGATTATAAAAAACTAGCTGAATTTTGTCATGTGTCTTTCGACAAGTTCCCCTGTTAGAGAAAGAATCGATTTATATACCATTCCGTCATTTTTGTACCGTAGAAAAATGAAATAATCGTGCCGGCAGCGATAAAAGGGCCGAAAGGAAAGGGCTGATGTCTGGATATCAAACCAGAGCGAAGAAGAACGGAGCAAACAATTGCGCCCATTACAATGGCTGAAAAGAAAGCGACGAGTAACAGCTTTGTTCCTAAAGCGAATCCAACTAAGCCGAGCAGTTTCATATCTCCGCCTCCCATCCCTCCGCGGCTTAACATGATAATCATAGCAGTACCAAATAGACCAACTGAAGCGCCCAATAGAAAACCCCACCATAAACCTGATGGTACGAATATTCGATAAATCATGAGCAATACGAAAAAAAACACAAGGATGTTATCCGGGATAATCATATAATTTAAGTCACTCACAATAATGATATGAAGCAACGAGAGCAGTAATAGAGCTAAAACTAACCTTGGTTGAAATCCTAACAGTATAAAACTAAACATAAATGATATTCCGCTGGTACATTCCATTAGCGGATAAAGAAGAGGAATTTTCTGTTTACAGTAACGGCAGCGGGCGCCAAGGAGGAGGTAAGAAATGAGGGGAATGAGATCGAACCAGGACAATGAGTGAAGACACTTTGGACAATACGAGCGCTTTCGTTTGAGAAATTCTCTTTTCGGAACACGCAAACCGACAACATTGAAAAAAGAACCAAACAATAGGCCAAGTAATAAAAAGTAAAAGCTAAAAACAATAGTCATTATGCTTACACCTTTTTCTATTTAATTTTTATTAGAAGTACAAACGGTTGAACAATGTTATTCAACCGTCTGTCTCATGTTTTCATAGCCAGCCACACGATTACGACCGCTCTGTTTTGCTCCAACATACATTGCCCTGTCTGCCAATCTCGTTATTTCAATAAGTTCCTCACAGTGATCCGGATATGTCGCTACTCCTATACTTGCAGTAATATGTATTTTCTTTGGAGTTTGTCCGCTCAACATATGAGCGTAAGAAAGAAAAGATTCTCCACTGATAGCCTGACGAATTTTCTCAGCAAGACGAAGCGCTCTCTCTGTGGAGCACTGAGGAAGCAATATAACAAACTCTTCTCCGCCATAACGGGCCACGATGCCTTGAGAGCTAACTGCGTTTATTAATCGCTCGCCTAACTGACAAAGAATTTCATTGCCGCTTTCATGCCCATATGTATCATTGACGGATTTAAAATGATCAATATCAAGTAAGATCATTGAAGCCGGTTCTTTGATTTGAGCCTCCGCAAATTGATTAGACATTTCTGCAACATATTTTTCAAAAAAACGATAGTTGTAGAGTCCAGTTAGAGGACAGCGTTCGTTTTCGGATTTTGCTTTTTCATGATGACGTGCATTCTCTATAGCTACAGTCAGATAACTTCCAAGTATAGTTAGAATCATATACTGATACTTCATAAATGCTCGTTTTTTATTAGAATATAAAGTTATAATGCTTACGATCTCACTGTTCCGTGAAATAGGTATAGAAAGCACTGATTCTCCACCTTCAGGGGTGTACTCACTCTGTAGATGCTTCCAGTCCTTTTTAGCATGGTAATGTCTGCCTTTCTCCATTGCCCATGTATCTCCGCTAATGCTTTCACCAGGACCCAGCTCAATATTGGGGAAATTCATACGTCCTGAACGGTCATAGAATCTAATTAATTTAATACAGCGTCCAGGAACTACATCAAACACGTAAATATAGTCCAAAGGAAGCATACTGCTCACTCTATCGATGAATATGTCTAATATTTCTTTGACGCTATAATTGCCTGTTAACTCATGCCCAATGTCTCCTGTTTTTTGTAAGTACTCATTGACTCGTTTACTGTTGTGATACAACAGAAGCATGATAGAAATGAAAATAAAAGGTAAGCCAATAACATAAATTGCTGCAGCGCCAATTTGAGCATAAAGAATGTAGAGCATAAGGCCTACTGGGGCAACAAGCATAGTTGTAAGCAACTCCCAAATAACACCTTGATCGAACCATTTTGTCTCTTTTCCGTGTACATGTCTGCTTACTGAACTAATAAGCAATTGATTGATAATAATTTGAACAATCGGATAAGCAAGAATAGGTATAATATCTGAAAATGAATTCAATGCTTCTCTGCCATGATCCCCACCGAGTATGTAATAAATCAATGCTGAACAAACAGACACAACGAAGAACAGAAGTTGGTTAAGCGGAACACGATACAATCCAGCTAACCCGACTCTTACCTTAATCATTAAGATAATTAAGGCTATTTGAGTTACGAGCACTTCTACAAATAATCCAAAATATAAAAACACAGCAAAACTGATTCCGTGAGTGAAAAATACAGGGTGATCTCCAATTAGCAGAGGAAATAATGCAATAATGGAAGCAAGTACAATAAAAGAAATAATATCCAATTCATAACCAGAGTAGGTGAAGGAAGAATTTGTGTAGAGCGTGTACATCCCTATCGGCCATGTCATAAACCAAATTATGATGATCGAAAGCTTTTTACTAGAAGAAACCATTCATCCCCCACCCTCCGTAAGTCCTTTTTCCTATATGTAACTTTTCAGATCATTAATATAGTACCACACAAGGCCTTATTATTCAAAATTTTTCCTTATTTCGGAAATAAAGTACAAAGATCCCGTGATAAGCAGGACGTCTGATTCATTCATCGTTTGCCTGATTTCCTCCAGGGCTCGTTTATAATTCATACGAACGTACAGTCGATTATGTGAGATAAGTTGGGAGATTTCTTCCGCCTTCATTGCTTTAGGAAAATCAAATTGGGTCACCCATAACTCATCGGCTATTCCCTTTAGCTGTGTTAACATCTCCTCTACTGGCTTATCTCTTAAAGCAGCATACATAATGATAATCCTGTTATCATTATAATGTTTCATCATGGTCTTTATTAATGCTGTTGTTCCTTCCTGATTGTGAGCTCCATCCAGAATAATTTGAGGCTGCTCAGAAACTTTCTCAAAACGAGCTGGCCAAAAGGTCGACTCAATGCCCGTTTCATAATAGTCGCGATCCATTATAAAATCTGCAGCTTTAAGCAATTCCATAGCATAAAGAGCTAAGGAGGCATTTTTAATTTGATGTTCTCCCTTTAACCGTGAAAAGAGAGTAGATACTTCGTAATCAGAGGTGGTAAATGAAAAACACTCTCCATTTTGCACACTTTTTAGATGAGTGCTCGTAAAGCTTTTACCAAACATAAATACAGGAGCTTGCTGTTTCGCTGCCTTCTGATTTATAACCTGCATCACATCGTCTCTTTCTGCTCCAGTAATAACAGGAGTTTCCTCTTTTATAATCCCGGCCTTTTCATAAGCTATCTGTTCATAGCTGTCGCCCAGGATCCCCATATGATCTAACCCTATATTCGTAATAATGGATAAAACGGGCTGAATGATATTCGTTGAATCTAATCTTCCTCCAAGTCCTGCTTCAAACAGAGCAAAATCTAAAGAATGACGTGAGAAGTATAGAATAGCCATTGCTGTGATCACTTCAAACTCTGTAGGCTCTCCCCAAACTGTATCAGCTAATTGTTCTGCAAGTGGTTTAATATCGAGGACAAGTTCCGCGAGTTCTTCATCATCAATCTGAATTCCATTGATGCTAATCCTCTCATTAAAACGCGTGATATAAGGTGACGTAAAACTCCCCACAGCATACCCTTGTTTCTGTAACAGATTCCGTAAAAATGTCAATGTTGAACCTTTTCCATTCGTTCCTGCAATATGGATAGAAGTTATCTTTTTCTCCGGATGGCCCAACCTCTCCATCATCCATTTCATTCGGTTTAAACCAGGCTTAACTTTAAATTTTTCACGTGAATGAATCCATTGTAGGGCTTCATAATAATTCATCTATACAACCTTCCTTCAAAAAAGAGGAGAGCATTCGCTTGAATACCCTCCAATAACTTTATGCTTTAAGTTCTTTGATTCGAGCTTCTACTTTACCACGTTTATCCAGGTAATCCTGTTCTTTCTTACGTTCTTCTTCGACAACGTGCTCAGGAGCTTTATTCACAAATCCTTCATTTGAAAGTTTTTTCTGAACACGATCTACTTCTTTATCCCACTTGTGCCATTCGTTTTCTAAGCGTTTAATTTCGTCATCAATATTAATTAAGCCAGCAAGAGGAAGGTAAAGTTCCGCACCTGTTATTACCGCAGACATTGCTTTTCCAGGCGCTTTAAGATCAGTACCAATAGTAAGTTCACTAGGGTTACAGAAACGCTCCAAATAGCTTCGGTTTTTCTCGAGTTCTTCAGCCACAGTCTCGTCTTTGGCCTGAATCAACAATTGAATTTCCTTGGACATTGGTGTATCAACTTCAGCTCGGATATTACGGACAGAACGAATGATCGCTACTAAACGTTCCATTTCCGCAACGGCCGTTTTGTTGTGATGTTCCTTTTTCACCTGCGGCCAGGCAGCCTGCGTGATCGATTCTCCTTTATGAGGCAAGTGCTGCCAGATTTCTTCCGTAATAAACGGCATAAACGGATGGAGCATACGCATAATTTGATCTAAGGTGTATGCTAAGATCGAACGTGTTGTATGAATGCGGGCTTCATCTTCCCCGTAGAGTGGAAGTTTGGCCATTTCGATATACCAGTCACAAAACTCATCCCATATGAAGTTGTATAAGTGACGGCCTGCTTCTCCAAATTCATATTTGTCGATATTGCGCGTTACCTGATCAATTGTTTCATTTAAACGAGTGAGAATCCAATCATCAGCCACTGATTTTTCACCGGATAAATCAATGTCTTCATAGGTTAAATCACCCATATTCATTAAAGCAAACCGTGAAGCATTCCAAATCTTATTAGCAAAATTCCACGTGGACTCAACTTTCTCCCACTGGAAGCGCAGGTCCTGACCTGGAGCGGAGCCGGTGGAAAGGAAGTAACGCAATGAATCAGCCCCGTATTTCTCGATTACATCCATTGGGTCTACTCCGTTACCAAGCGACTTACTCATCTTGCGACCTTCTGCATCACGAACGAGTCCATGAATGAGCACATCTTCAAATGGACGACGGTCAGTAAATTCAATCGACTGAAAAATCATCCGGCTGACCCAGAAGAATATAATATCGTACCCTGTAACAAGCGCATTGGTAGGGAAGTATCGCTGGAAATCTGCATTATCTTCTGCAGGCCACCCCATCGTAGAGAACGGCCATAAAGCGGACGAAAACCAAGTATCAAGTACATCTTCATCCTGTTTCCAATTCTCAGGATCCGCAGGAGCTTTCTTTCCCACATAAATTTCGCCAGTTTCTTTATGGTACCAGGCAGGAATTCTATGTCCCCACCAAAGCTGACGGGAAATACACCAATCACGAATGTTCTCCATCCAGCGCAAGTATGTTTTCTCAAAACGGTCCGGGACGAAATGAACTTTATCATTACTGTTTTGTAAGTTTATGGCTTGTTTTGCGAGCGGCTCCATATTAACAAACCATTGTGTGGATAAATACGGTTCCACCACAGCTCCACTTCGCTCAGAATGACCAACAGAGTGCAGATGGTCTTCAATTTCAAAAAGAACGCCTTCTGCTTGCAAGTCCTTGACAATTTGTTTACGACACTCAAATCGATCCATACCCTGATATTGCGCAGCCTGATCATTCATCGTCCCATCTTCATTCATAACCAGGACACGTTTCAAATTATGGCGGTTACCAATTTCAAAATCATTAGGATCATGCGCTGGGGTAATTTTAACCGCTCCCGATCCAAATTCCATTTCCACATAGTCATCCGCCACGATTTCCAGTTCCCGCCCAATGATTGGCAGAATTGCTTTCTTACCAATGAGGTGTTTGTATCGATCATCCTCAGGGTGAACAGCAATTGCGGTATCTCCAAGCATTGTCTCCGGACGGGTTGTAGCAATCTCTATCGTACCTTCTCCATCCTTTAAAGGATAGCGCATGTGATAAAAAGCACCCTGGACATCCTTGTATTCCACCTCTATATCTGAGAGTGCTGTTTTTGTCGCTGGGTCCCAGTTGATTATATATTCTCCACGGTAAATCAAATCTTTTTCATAAAGTTTTACAAACACTTCCTTAACAGCATCTGATAATCCATCATCAAGTGTAAAGCGCTCACGTGAGTAATCGAGCCCTAGACCCAATTTTTCCCATTGGGTTCGAATAAATTGGGCGTATTCCTTCTTCCATTCCCATGACTTCTCTAGAAAGTCCTCTCGCCCAAGATCATAGCGAGTGGTGCCCTGTTCTTTAAGTTTCGCTTCCACCTTTGCCTGTGTAGCAATGCCGGCATGATCCATCCCAGGGAGCCAAAGCACGTCATATCCTTGCATGCGTTTAACGCGTGTCAAAATATCTTGTAATGTCGTATCCCAGGCATGACCTAAGTGCAGTTTACCGGTAACATTCGGCGGCGGAATAACAATAGTATAAGGTTCTTTATTTTTATCACCTGTCGCTTCAAAAAATTTGCCGTCTACCCAGTATTGGTAGCGATCCTTTTCGACTGCAGCCGGATCATATTTTGTTGGCATGGTTACATCATTTTGCTCCATGAATCTGTTCCTCCTTTAATACTTTCGTGAAATAAAAAAATCCCCTTCATCCTCAAAAAGGACGAAAGAGATTACTATCCGTGGTACCACCTTTATTCACAGGGAATTCCCTGCACACTTCATAAATTCTTAACGGCTTTGAACCGGCTTCTTCTACTTAACATTCAAAGAAACTGCATCCAGGGCGACCTTCCATCAATAAACTGACTAGGAAACTTCCAGCATATGTTTCCCTCTCTGAAGCGCTTATTCATGTACTCTTCCCTATCACGGCATTTCACATATAGGTATTCTTTTTCATATTGTATATAGAATTCACTGATAAAGTCAACTTTTTTTATTCTTTTAGGCTTTATTCTTTGTTTGATCAGCAAACCTGTGATTTAAATAACTGGTGCTATGCAAATTCATGAACGTTTAATTTTGACTAAGGAGGAACTCTCATGAGTCGATTTTATCGCTACCGGCTCCCGCCATGGTGCAGACATTGGCTGTTTATTATTGAAAGAGCTATTCTGCCCATTATGATTTATCAGCTGTTTCGAACCATATTTTGGCCAACTACACTTGATGTCTTCTTAACAGGTATTTTCATCGGTTTATATATAGCTTTCCATTTAAAATGGATTTAATGCGGAATATAAACGATTTGTCCTGGGCTTACATCTTCTTCGAGGTTATTAATCTTCTCGATTTGTTTAACAGGAACTTCATATCTTTCCGCAATCATTTCAACAGTTTCATTATCTTGTGCGATATACATTTTCATTTTCGTATAGGAATCTTCTCGGTTAGGAAAGAGATGTTTAAAAATTTGTTTAATCCCGTTCACACCAGCTGAGGGGGAGGTTTCTTCCCCGTTTTCATTTTCTTCCCCTTCTTGATATGAAGTGAAATTGGAATGGGGAGGGGCTTCACTCGCATGTACATGATTTGTGGTCCCTTCCCATTCACTAGTGCTTTCAGAGGAAATCTCCTGAATATGCTCGATTTTATTTTCTTTAAAATAATCCGATAAACTTTGTGACTTCTTATAAGTCCATCTTCCCTCTTCATTCTCCTGCTCTTCTACATCCTCTAATTGCTCAGGTTCCTGTAACTTGCGATGTTCCTGAATATCAAAAACCGGGGTATCAGGCCTCTCGGGTTCTTCTTGGTTAAAGTCCATTGGCCCAACCGTCAATGATTCATCAAATACTTCTTGCTCAGGAGCTGGCGAGGCCTGCTCTTGTCTCAAACCATTTATATTAAGTTGGGCTTCTAGTCTAAGATGGTGTTCAGCAGGAATTTCATAGTCAAAGCTTTCAATGTTAATATGAACATCGTCCGCGTCGTCTACCCTATCTGCAGGAATGGTCACTTCAACCGGAAAGGAATGAGAAAACTCGTAAACCCCTTCCTCCCCCCTCTCTACTAAATCTACTACCCGACCTGATTGAATCGGAGCCGTATCTGCATACTTATCCTCTTCTTGCCCTGGCATATATTCACCTGCCAGAATGACGGTTCCTTTTAACCGAACTTCATCCCCTAAATCTTCAAGCGTGATTTCCGGTTCTAAAGATATGCCGAGCAGTTCACGAACACCCTGTCCTCCCTTAAATTGTAAGGATTCATTTAAATAAAATGAAAAGACCTGTTCTTCTTGATTACCCACTCTATCGTCCCCTCCCTATTTAAAATCAACATAGTTGTTTAATACACCATATGCACAACTCTGTCTTATATACATCATTTAGCGAGAGAACAGCATTTTCGTTGCACAAAAAAAGAACACCATCTTTTACGATGATGTCCCTTTTGAGCAACTCTATAATGAGGCGAAAACTTTCTCAGCCGCTTTAATTGTATATTCAATATCTTCCTCTGTATGAGCAGCCGATAAGAAAATCCCTTCGAATTGAGATGGTGGCAGAAAGATTCCTTCTTCAATCATGCCACGATAGTAGGTAGAGAACATTTCCAAATCTGATGCATTAGCACTTTCAAAATTCGTGACTGGTTGATTTGTAAAAAAGAATCCAACCATAGAGCCTGCACGATTCACAGTTAAAGGAACCTGATGCTCTGTTGCTGCGGCAGTGAACCCTTCAATTAGACGATCCACTTTTTTACTGATTTGCTCGTATGCTTCCTCGTCCATTGCCTTCAAGGTCTCGTACCCAGCTGTCATAGCTAATGGGTTCCCCGATAGAGTCCCAGCCTGATAAATCTCTCCAACAGGTGCTACACTTTCCATGATTGCACGCTTTCCGCCGTAAGCACCTACAGGTAGCCCCCCGCCGATCACCTTACCTAGACAAGTCATATCAGGAGTAACGCCAAAATGTCCCTGGGCACTATTGTAACCTACGCGAAATCCTGTCATGACTTCGTCAAAAATAAGTACAGTTTCATGCTCTTGTGTTATTGACCGCAAGCCTGTTAGAAACTCTTCAGTAGGGGGCACAACACCCATATTACCTGAGACGGGCTCCACAATGACAGCTGCCAAGTCATCACCGTACTGTTCAAATACATAACGTACACTTTCCAGGTCATTATAAGGGACAGTAATCGTATTTTTAGCAATCGATTCCGGTACACCAGGTGAATCCGGCAGCCCTAGCGTAGCCACACCAGAACCTGCCTTAATCAACAAGGAATCACCGTGTCCATGGTAATTTCCTTCAAACTTAAGTATTTTGTTACGACCGGTATAACCTCTTGCCACCCGCAATGCACTCATCGTAGCCTCTGTTCCTGAGTTCACCATCCGGAGCATTTCGATCGATGGCACTCGGTCAATCACAAGCTGCGCTAACTTATTCTCAATTAAAGTTGGTGTACCAAAGCTTGTCCCAAGCTCTGTCGCTTTCTTAAGCGACTCTACAACCCGGTCATCCGCATGACCAAGAATTAAGGGGCCCCAGCTTAATACATAATCAATATACTCTTGCCCGTCGATGTCATTGATTTTAGACCCTTTTCCTCGCTCCATAAAAATTGGATTCATATTTACTGATTTAAAGGCACGGACGGGGGAGTTTACCCCTCCCGGCATTAAATCAACTGCCTCTTTATACGCATCTGTAGATCGATCAAAGTTCATCCTCAACACCCTTTCCTTCCAACAAAATTATTGATCTAAATAGCGAGCAACATCTTTTGCAAAATAAGTCACAATTAAATCGGCTCCTGCTCTCTTCATGGAGGTCAGTTTCTCAAGCACGATTTCTTGTTCGTTCACCCAGCCATTTTGAGCTGCAGCTTTTATCATGGAATACTCCCCGCTTACGTTGTAAGCCACCAATGGTAAATGATATCGGTCTTTCAATTCTCTCATAATATCCAGGTAAGACAAAGCTGGCTTCACAATTAAAAAGTCAGCACCTTCCTCAATATCTGATTCTGCTTCACGCAGGGCCTCTAAGCGATTGGCCGGATCCATCTGATAGGAGCGGCGGTCGCCAAATTGCGGAGAACTATGAGCTGCATCACGGAATGGTCCGTAGAATGCTGAAGCATATTTAACAGCATAAGACATGACAGGAATCTGGCTGTAACCGGCTTCATCTAATCCCTTGCGAATAGCAGCAACGAAGCCATCCATCATATTTGATGGTGCGATCACATCCGCACCTGCCTCCGCCTGGCTTACAGCAGTCCTCGTTATCAATTCAAGTGATTCATCATTAGCAATGTCACCATTTCTAATAACACCACAGTGACCATGGTCCGTATACTGACATAAACAAGTGTCAGCAATAACAGTTAGCGAGGTATGTTCTTTTTTAATATAACGAATCGCTTGTTGCACAATTCCTTCATGGTGATAAGCCTGTGTCCCAACCGCATCCTTCTCGTTCGGGACTCCAAAGACGATCACTGATCGCACACCCAGTTGCTCCAGTTCCGTCATTTCCTCTCCTAAGTAATCAAGAGAGACTTGATGTACTCCAGGCATAGAAGCAACGGCATTTTTAATCCTATCCCCTTCTACCACAAAGATCGGATAAATTAAGTCTTCTTTATGAAGATATGTTTCTCTAACAAGGGAGCGCATGGATTCTGTTTTTCTTAGCCTGCGATGACGTTTAAATTGTAATTGATTCATTAAGTATTATCCTTTCTTAGCAAAATGGTCTGCCATATTATCGACCATAGATTTAATTGTGTAGGTTTCGGGAACATACACCGTCTTAAAACCAGAGGATTTTGCAGCATCCCCGGTAGTAGGCCCAATGCAAAAGCAGGGGATATGCAAAGTACGTTCCTTCTGGTCCTTTGTCAGCTGCATAAATGCTTCTACAGTAGATGGACTTGTAAAACTCAACGCATCCAGCTTCTCTAGCTGAGCAGCCAGTAAATCATTTTCCTTTACTAATAGCGTATCATATACGGTAACTGTTTTGAAAAACACCCCTTGCTTTCTGAAGGCACGAGGCAATACTTCTCGAGACCGATTCCCCCGTACAAATAGAATCTTTCCGGGTTTCTCTACCTGCTCAAAAAATTGCTTGATCATAGATGACGCTTGATAATCAGACGGGATAAAATCTGGTGTTACACCGTACATTTCAAGCATATGAGCAGTTTTATCACCAACCACAGCCCACTTACAATGTTCAGGGATCTTAATCTTATATCGATTAATCAACTCGAAAAAAAACTTCACGCCATTAGAGCTTGTAAGAAAAACCCAGCTGAAATCGTGAAGTTTGGATAGAATGTGTTGATTGTCTAAAGAATCATTCAACTTAAACTGAAGGAGAGGTGCATGAAGCACCTTTCCTCCTAATCGTTCAACTTCTCTTGTTATAGATGAGGATTGAGAAGACGCCCTTGTTACTAGGATATTCTTCCCCGCTAGCGGTAACATTACTTGTCATACTCCTCGATGGCATCATCAACAATTTCCTGAGCTCCTTGACTCTTCAAACGTTGAGCCGCTTCTGTTCCTACAGCAATAGGATCTGTGCCTGATACTGTTTCGTGAAGAATTGTTGTACCATCGGGTTTACCTACCAGCGCTGTCAATGTTATCGTTTCTCCATCAAGATTGGCGTATCCCCCGATAGGCACCTGACAACCGCCATTTAAGTCGTGGAGAAATTTCCGCTCTGCAGCGACGGTAGTTTCAGTAGTTTGATGATTAATTTTCTGCAAGAAATCCAATAATTCCTTGTCATCTTCACGACATTGGATAGCCAGTGCACCTTGTCCCACAGCAGGAACGCAAATATCAGGCTCTAAAAACTCGGTAACAAGATCTTCACTCCAGCCCATTCGCTTCAGACCCGCTGCTGCCAGTACGATGGCATCATACTCCCCATCATTAAGCTTTTGAAGACGTGTATCGATATTTCCGCGAATCCATTTAATTTCCAGGTCAGGTCGGACCGCTTTAATCTGTGAGCCGCGTCGTAAACTGCTTGTGCCAACAATAGCACCTTCTTGCAGATCCTTTAAAGCTACGTGTCCATTCGACACAAATGCATCACGGTGGTCTTCACGTACCGGCACCGAAGCAACCGTTAACCCTTCAGCTACAACGGCAGGCATATCTTTCATACTGTGAACAGCTATATCAATTTCCTTATCATACATGGCTTGTTCAATTTCTTTAATAAACAAGCCTTTCCCGCCTACTTTATTTAGAGTAACGTCTAAAACACGATCACCCTTCGTAGATATCCTTTTAATTTCAAATTCATAAGAAGGATCTATTTTTTTTAACTGATCAATGACCCATTCTGTTTGCGTAATTGCTAAATTACTCTTTCGAGACCCTATTACTATTTTTCTCACAGTCACCCTCCTAGAAGAATTTTAGAAATGGAAATTCGACAACGAGCCGAATAAAAAGAAATTTATTAAAAGAATCAGAAATGACGCTGTATTAAACAACGAAATTGCCCGACCTTGATATCCTTTTACCACCCGTAAAAATAAATAGATGATATATACAAGGAGAACAATGAATGATCCGAGAGTTTTTGAATCGTACCAGTAAAACACATCTTCTGAAACATACCCCCATGTTACCCCAAGAATTACCGCAATTAGAAGCAATGGCACCCCAAGAATCACCGAAATATATGAAAAATGGTCCAGCTTGGTTAAATCACCGAGCCGAAGCAGCTTAGTATTCCATTTCTTCTGTTTAAGTAATCGGTACTGAAACAGGTACATGAGAGAAAAAATAAACGAGAATGTGAAAAAGCCATACGAAATGATGGCCAGTGTTATATGAGCTACAAGCATTTCATGAACTAATTCAATCCCCTGGTCATCAAGCACACTTTGGGCTCTCGTCGAGATATGGAGCAACATCACGAGAAACCCTACAACATTTGTAAAAAACACAAGGAAATCCACACGAAATAACCGATTAATAATTAAAGAAAAGGTTACTAAGATCCAGGCATAAAAGTAAAGACCATCATAAACAGTCATAACTGGAAAATTTTCTTCTACAAAAATCTGCCTTAACAAAAAAAGGGTTTGAAGCCCCCAAACCATACTAAGTAACCAGAAGGCTGCTCTATTAGCCTTCCGGTTATTTTGAATGAAATCAATAAAATATCCAATTAAGCTGCAACCATACAGGAAGAGAATTAACTCATAGACCCACTTAAACTCGAACATAGTAAACCTCCACCATTAAGAATTTACAGTCTGAGTAAGTGTGGGGAAGGAAATAGGATCATCAGAATCATTTACTGACTTTTTACTTTTCTTCTCCTGTTCCTTCACTTCCTCCTCAACCTCTTCTTGAATCCCGAAGATTTGAGTAAAGAGACGCAGAGATGCTTCAGCATCTGGCTGTGCAGCGAGTTCTTTTGCCTGAAGTATGGGATCTTTAAGCATCTGGTTGATAATACTCTTTGTATGCTTTCGCAATACTTTCTTTTCCCGTTCTGTTAACTCAGGCATTTTTCTTTCAATACTGCTCATAGTTTCTGACTGGATCCCCAATGCTTTAGCACGTAGTGCAGAAATCACAGGGATAACTCCAATTGTTTGAAGCCATTCTTTAAATTCTACAATTTCAGCTTCAATCATAAGTTCGATTTTTTCCGCAGCTTGTTTCCGTACAGCTAAGTTCGCATCTACGATTCCTTGTAAGTCATCAATATCATAAAGAAAGACGCTCTCAAGTTCTTCTAAACGCGGATCAAGATCCCTTGGAACAGCTATATCCACAAAGAAAAGCGGTTTGCCTTTTCTGGTACGGAGAATTGGTTCTACCTGTTCATGTGTAAGTACATATTCAGTTGAGCCGGTAGAACTGATCACGATATCAGCATCCATTAACACAGATTCTAAATCATCAATTGTGGAAGCTTGTCCATTAAACTGTTCAGCCACTACTTTAGCCTTGGACAACGTCCGGTTAAGCACCGTGACCTTTCTGACACCGAAACCGTGGAGGTTCTTGGCAGCCAGTTCTCCCATTTTCCCTGCCCCGATAATCACGATGTGTTTATGAACTAGATCACCAAAGATTTTACGCGCCAATTCTACGGCTGCATAACTAACAGACACAGCATTATCCCCAATACTTGTGTCTTTGTGAGCTTTCTTCGCCATAGTCACGGCTTGCTTAAATAGTTGATTAAAAATAGTCCCTGTGGTATTTGCCTCTTGAGCTTTCATGAAGACCTGCTTGACTTGACCCAGGATTTGCGTTTCACCCAGCACCATTGAATCAAGTCCAGACGTCACACGCATTAAATGGTCCATAGCTCCATCCGCTTCATAAATAGAAAGAAATGAAGAAAATTCTTCCTTATCAATATTAAACCAGTCAGCCAAAAACTGTTTAACATAATAGCGTCCAGTATGGAGTTGATCCACAACAGCAAAAATCTCTGTTCGATTGCATGTAGAAATGATTACATTTTCGAGTACGCTTTTTTGTGAATTAAGCTTTTGCATCGCTTCCGTTAAATGCTCATCTGAAAATGTAAGATTTTCTCGTATTTCCACAGGGGCTGTTTTATAATTAAGACCTACTGCTAAAATGTGCATTTCATCTACCCCCATATAACGTTCAAAACTATCTCATATAAATTGATTATAACATGAAACCTAATAATTTTTTTGTGAAAATATGAACAGATTTTGAATCCCTTGTGATAGGATACATTTAGGTCCATTGATCACGTCAGGTTCTTAGATTAGAAACACTCTAAATTAATAACTCGTCTGTAATATACCAGAACGCACAGGTAATCGCAAGAAATCAATTTTATAAAAGCTCACTGGACTTGAAATACTATGTTTTTCAAACCTAATTGCTATAGTTAAATTCTAGAACTAAGTATCTTTGGAGGTGTAATCATTTGAAAAACACTGACTCCTTTGCCGGTTTTTTACTAATCGGGCTCGGACTGTACTTTCTTCTTCGACAGTTTAATATACCCTTTTTAAACCCTTTTTACTCATGGCCCACAATACTTATGATCATTGGAGTTGCCTTTCTTTTACATAGTTACATAGCGCATGATTTTGCGAATATCTTCACAGGAGTTCTGCTCCTCGGTTTAGGCGTGCATTTTCACGGCCAGGCTCACTACTCTTTTTGGATTGACCACTGGGGTGTGTATCCCTTTATTATAGGAATCGCTTTACTGCTAAGATCTTTTAAAACTAAATCAGGTCTTTTGCCAGGTCTTATTTTAATGGCGATAGCGATCTTTGCGTTAGTCACCACTTCCAACCCCATTTGGTTTCGTGTTATTAACATACTGTTTGATTGGATTGAAAGCTTCTGGCCTATAGTATTGATCGGATTTGGTGCTTATTTAATTTATAAAAAGAGGTAGCTATTGACATACTTACCGGCTGGAAGCTACTTAAAAATCCCCGCTTCCGCAAGCGGGGATTTGACATTATAAAATAGAACTTAAAAAAGCCTGAGTTCGTTTTTCCTTAGGATTATCAAAAATTTCATTTGGCTGGCCTGCTTCAACAATTCTTCCATCGTGCATGTAGACGACGCGATCTGCCACCTCACGGGCAAACCCCATCTCGTGTGTCACCACAACCATCGTCATCCCTTCCCGAGCTAAGTCTTTCATTGTTTGTAACACTTCACCCACAAGCTCCGGGTCCAGAGCGGAGGTGGGCTCATCAAACAACATAATTTCTGGTTTCATAGCAAGAGCCCGTGCGATCGCAACTCGTTGCTTTTGGCCTCCAGACAAGCGGGATGGGTAGTCATTTGCTTTATCTTCCAGACCTACCTTGAGAAGCAATTCTTTACCTTCTTCCACTGCCTTAGCTTTCGGAATACTCTTAACCTGGATCGGTGCTTCGATAACGTTTTCCAACACTGTTTTATGAGGAAACAAATTAAAATGCTGAAATACCATACCTACTTTTTGCCTGACTTCATTTAAATTATCTTTCTTTGGGTCTACATCTTCTCCCCTGATAATAACTTCACCGCTGTTCTTCATTTCAAGGAAATTCAGACAGCGAAGCATGGTACTTTTCCCAGAGCCGCTAGCTCCAATTAAAACAACCACTTCACTTTCATTTACATTAAAGTCAATGTCTTTAAGAACATGTAAATCACCAAAATATTTATTTAATTGCTCTACACGAATCATTTCTTTAGTTTTAAGCAAAATACTCAACCTCCCCATTAATCACTTACTGCTAACTTCTTCTCGATTAAGCTTACTAAAATCGTAAGCAAGAATACAAGAATTAAATAATATACAGCACTAACAAGCAGCCATGTCATATAATCAAATGTATTAGCTCCCTGAGTTGTAGCGACAGCGAAAATTTCCGCAACACCCACAAACGCAGCTAAGGAGGAGTCCTTTAAGCCAATAATAAACTGGTTTCCAAGCGGAGGCAATGCGCGTCTAAAGGCCTGTGGTAAAATAATTCGACGCATCGTTAATGAACGACTCATTCCAAGTGAACGACCAGCCTCAGTTTGTCCCTTGCCAATCGATTGAATAGAACCTCGAAATATTTCCGCAATATAGGCCCCATTGTGAAACGCAAGTCCTAGAGATACAGCCCAGAAACCACTCATCATCCAAATTTCAGTAAGACCGTAGTAGAAAACAAAGATTTGCACAATAAGCGGAGTACCTCGAACAATGTAAATATATATATTTGCTACCCACACTAAGGGTCTAATTGCTGAAATCTTTAATAGGGCAAAAAGTAATCCAATAAAGACAGCTAAAAAAATGGAGACTGCTGTCAGCTTTAACGTCATAAAAGCAGCTTCGATAAAAATTCCACGACTTTCTACCAACGCTCCGAAGAAACCACTATATTCCATAACTCCACTCCCTTTCAAGTGAAAAAAGAGTACGCAAAGCGCACTCTTTATTCAGGTCTTATCCATAATTAAATAGTTCACTCAGGCACAGTTGTAATATCGTCATTAAAGTATTTTTCGCTAATCTCTTTTAACGTACCATTTTCGCGTAGGGTGTCTAAGGCAGCATTGATGTCCTCAAGTAGCTTATCCTTACCTTTGGCAACAGCAATTGCCTGGTCACTGCGTTCAATAATCTTTTTACCCTCAATTTCGAGTCCCTGGCCTATAGCTTCCTTCCCTGTTAAGAAATCAGTGATCACAGCATCATGTCTGCCTTTAGCTAAAGCTTGTAATGCTACAACATCACTATCATAAACTTTTACATTTTTCGTTACGTCTTCTGCAAACTTAACGTAAGTCGAACCTTTTGATACGGCTATTTCGAGACCTTCCAAATCTTTTAGTGTTTCATAATCACTACCTGGCCTCGTAAAGATTTGAGCCCCCGAATAATAATATGGAGTTGAAAAATTCACTTCTTTGGCACGTTCTTCTGTTATTGTATGACTGGCCACCGCAATGTCATATCGGCCCGTTTTAACCCCTTCAACAATAGCAGCAAATTTAGACTTCTCTTGGGCAGGCTCTAATCCCAGTTCTTTTGCTACTGCATTTCCGACATCAATGTCAAAACCTGTCATCTCTCCTCCAGTGGTCATGCTAAATGGACGAAATTCTCCAGAGGCAGCAAAAGTTAATTTCCCCTCTTCCACAAGATCATACCCAGAAGAAGATTCACCTGAACCATCTGAACTAGAAGCTGCTTCTTCTTCACCATTACTACCGCAAGCAGCAAGTGTGAAGATCATTAGACTTCCAAGCAAAATAGTAAATAATAATTTTTTCATAAGTTCTAAAATCTCCCCCCATTTTTATTGCGACACCTTTATAGTATATACTAAATTCTGATTTTTCACAAAATTTGAATTATACTAAAATCCTTTATAATGAGAAAAAATACATAGGTTCTTTTCCAATACCTGGACAATCCTCCTAAATCCCGCTGTATCCTTAAAATAACAAGTTTGAGTTAATCTCATAATAGATTCTTCCATAAATACAAAGGCTTGCAGAGGCTGGGACAAAAGCATTTTCACCAAATGAAAATCCGAACCAAGTAGAAACTATAATAACTGCACTCACTGGGAAAATAAAAAAGGAATCACCTACAAGGTGATCCCAGTTATCGATTAATTATTGCTATTTAAATATTCAAGCATTGTTGTCCAGGCCAAGTCCTTCCCTTCTCCTGTTTCAGAAGAGAAGGGAATAAGAACATCGTCCGATTCCATCTCAAGCGTTTCGTTTATTATTTTTAATTGTTTATTACGCTGTCCCTTTTTTATTTTATCCAGTTTAGTTGCGATGACCATAACCGGAAGCTCAAAATGCTTCAAATAATCATACATTAGGCAATCGTCTTCAGTAGGTTTGTGCCGGCTATCAATTACAAGAGCAGCGGCACGAAGCTGATCTCTTTCGGCAAAGTACTCCTCCATCATTTTGCCCCATTTGGCACGCTCTTTTTTTGATACTTTAGCATACCCATAGCCTGGGACATCTACAAAATGAAATTTTTCATTAATTCTATAGAAATTTAATGTTTGCGTTTTTCCTGGCTTGGAAGAGGTTCTTGCCAGGTTCTTTCTTTGTATCATCTTATTAATAAAAGAGGATTTCCCCACGTTAGAGCGGCCTGCTAATGCAATCTCTGGTATAGGTTCTTTTGGATATTGCTTCTTGCTCGCCGCACTAATTATTATTTCAGCTTGATTAACTTTCATGATTTTCAGCCGCCAATGCCTCATCAAGGACTTCATCTAAATGCTTCACAGGAATAAAGGTCAACCCTTCTCTTACACTCTCAGGGATATCCTCCAGGTCTTTCTCATTTTCAGAAGGGATAATTATAGTTGAGAGCCCTGCACGATGGGCACTTAAGGATTTTTGTTTTAGTCCACCTATAGGCAGAACTCGACCTCTTAGTGTTATTTCCCCAGTCATTCCTACTTCTTTTCGAACGGGACGACCTGTAAGAGCCGAAACGAGGGCAGTAGCCATCGTTATCCCCGCAGAAGGGCCATCTTTCGGAGTTGCTCCTTCAGGGACATGAATATGAATATCATTCTTCTCTACAAACTCGGGATCAATATGCAGGTCATCTGCCCTGGAGCGAATATAGCTAAAAGCAGCTTGTGCTGACTCTTTCATAACATCCCCAAGTTTACCTGTTAGCGTCAAGTTTCCTTTACCAGGATAAATGGATACTTCAATGGATAATGTATCTCCACCCGCTGTAGTGTAGGCTAAACCTGTTGCTGCGCCAACTTGGTCTTCCAATTCAGCTTGTCCATAACGAAATGGAGGACGGCCAAGAAGTTCTTCAAGTTGATTCTCCGTAACAATTACACGTTTTTTCTCTTTGGCCACAATAATCTTAGCAGCCTTTCGGCAGACACTAGCCAGTTGTCTTTCAAGATTACGGACACCTGCCTCACGCGTATATCTCCGGATCAGCTTTAAGATGGCTTGTTCCTTAAATTGAATCTGACTTTTAGTCAGTCCATTTTCTTTTACTTGTTTAGGAAGCAAATGTTCTTTAGCGATGTGGAGCTTTTCAACTTCAGTATAACCAGCAATCGAAATAACTTCCATGCGGTCAAGCAATGGCCCTGGAATAGAGGTCATCGTATTTGCAGTCGCCACAAACATCACTTTCGATAAATCATAATGCTCCTCGATAAAGTGATCACTAAAGGTGCTGTTTTGTTCTGGATCCAGTACTTCTAGCATAGCTGAGGAAGGATCTCCTCGAAAGTCACTGGCCATTTTATCAATTTCATCTAACAGGAACACGGGATTAACCGTTTCAGCACGCTTCATCCCCTGGATAATTCGTCCCGGCATCGCTCCAATATAGGTTCTTCTATGACCGCGGATTTCAGCTTCATCACGGATGCCGCCTAAAGATATTCTGACAAAATGGCGGTTAATCGCACGACTAATGGACTTGGCCAGGGACGTTTTGCCGACTCCCGGCGGCCCTACTAAACAAAGGATCGGGCCCTTAATGGATTGTGTAAGCTGTTGAACAGCCAAGTACTCCAAAACACGTTCTTTAACTTTCTCCAATCCATAATGGTCTTCATCGAGAATCTTCTCAGCATGAGTCACATCGAGGTTATCCTCCGTCTCCTCAGTCCAAGGCAGGGCTACTAGCCATTCGATATAATTTCGAATGACTGAACTTTCCGCAGAACTTTGCGGAACCTTTTCATACCTTCCTAATTCCTTTTCCGCAATCGCTTCTACTCTTTCCGGCATTTGAGCTTCTTCAATCTTTTCACGAAGCTGAGCTACTTCTCCGGTTTTACCGTCCTTGTCGCCCAGCTCACTCTGAATGGCTTTCATTTGTTCCCGTAAGTAATATTCTTTTTGTGTTTTCTCCATTGACTTTTTAACATGCTGGCCAATTTTTTGTTCAATCTGAAGAACATCACGTTCATTTCCGATGATCTCAATTAAATGTTTTAAACGTGCTTTCACATTTTCGATTTCTAAAACACTTTGCTTGTCTTTAATCTTAATAGGCAAGTGTGAGGAGATTAGATCTGCTAAATGGCTGGAGTCATCAATATCAGAAACTGTGTTATAGGTTTCCTGGCTGACTTTTTTAGAAACTTTTACATATTGTTCAAACTGACTAAGTAATGTTCTCATTAATGCTTCTTCTTCATTAGCATCTTCATGAACGTCATTCAGTTTTATAATATCTGCCTTATAAAGCTCTTCCCCTTCAGTAATATGTTCTATGGAAGCCCGATACAACCCTTCCACCAATACGCGGTTGGTACCGTTAGGAAGTTTCACCATTTGTTTCACAGTGGCTACCGTGCCTACGTTATAAAGATCTTCAGCAGTTGGTTCATCAATATTCATTTCTTTTTGTGAAACAAGAAACACTTCATTGTCATCCATCATTGCCTGTTCTAGAGCTTGAACAGATTTATCTCTGCCTACGTCAAGGTGCAATACCATCGATGGGTACACCAGTAATCCTCTTAAAGGTAGGAGGGGAATTTGCGTTCTCATTTGTTCTGTCAAAGCTTGCACCTCCGATTAATGCGAATTCGTATATTTATCATATAGAAATCTAATTAGAATGTAAAACGTTAGCCTTAGGGAAAAAGCCCTTAGACAAACGTGTTTTTAACACTTATTCTATGCCTATTATGAGCCAACAACTTGCAAATCATGCCTGTATGTACGAATACCTCTTCTGTAATATAGAAGCCGCGCTACATGCAAAACGTAGCGCGGCTTCTAGCTAAGAAGAGATGATGTTTAAAGTTTAGGCACTTTCTTTCGGTGTTTCCTTATTCTCATCCTCAACTGAACCATCTGTCAAAATCAATTTAGGATGACTTTTTTCAGCTGTTACCGTATCTTTTGTAATAATACATTTTTCAATATCATCTCGAGAAGGCAAATCATACATGACATCCAGCATGATCCCTTCAATAATTGAACGAAGTCCACGGGCTCCGGTTTTCCGCTCGATTGCCAACTTGGCAATTTCACGAAGAGCTTCTTCTTCAAATTCAAGTTCAACATGATCAATTTGCAGAAGCTTCTGATATTGTTTGACGAGAGCATTTTTTGGTTTTGTTAAAATTTCTACTAACGCGTCCTCATCGAGTTGCTCAAGACTTCCAATTACCGGCAAACGGCCAATGAATTCAGGAATAAGACCGTAACTTAACAGATCTTCTGGAAGAACTTTAGTCAATAATTCACTCTTCTCATCATCAACTTCCACCTGACCTGAACCAAAACCGATAACTTTCTTTCCTAAGCGGCGTTTAATGATTTGTTCAATTCCGTCAAATGCTCCACCCACAACAAACAATACGTTAGTCGTATCAATTTGAATAAATTCTTGATGAGGATGCTTTCTTCCGCCTTGAGGAGGCACGCTTGCCTGTGTACCTTCCAAAATTTTAAGCAAGGCTTGCTGTACACCTTCCCCTGAAACATCCCTTGTAATAGATGGATTTTCAGACTTACGGGCCACTTTGTCTATTTCATCGATATATATAATTCCTTTTTCGGCTTTCTCAACATCATAGTCAGCTGCCTGAATTAGTTTGAGTAAAATGTTCTCAACATCCTCCCCAACGTAACCAGCTTCTGTTAATGATGTGGCGTCAGCAATGGCAAATGGTACATTCAAGATCCGTGCAAGTGTCTGAGCAAGTAAAGTCTTACCGCTTCCCGTCGGGCCAAGCATAAGTATGTTACTTTTTGCCAGCTCAACTTCATCGTTCTTAACCCCGGCATTAATTCTCTTGTAATGGTTATAGACGGCTACAGACAAATTCTTTTTAGCCTGGTCCTGCCCGATCACATAATCATTAAGAATGCCGCGAATTTCTTGAGGTTTAGGAACTTCTTTAAACTCCACTTCCTCTTCATTACCCAGTTCTTCCTCAACGATTTCTGTACAAAGTTCAATACATTCATCACATATATAAACACCAGGCCCGGCTACAAGCTTACGGACTTGTTCCTGACTCTTACCGCAGAAAGAGCATTTAAGCTGACCTTTTTCTTCATTAAATTTAAACATTTCATTCACCCCTTAGTAAAATGACGCAATATGCGCCTGGTAATTATCCTAGGCATTCGAGCATCAGTTTCTTTTGCTCATCATACCAGATTCATGTAAAACAAAAAAGCAATACCTTTTCAGAGGTGTGCAAATCCCGATGCATCATCCTCATTATGTAGATTTGTAATCAATAAGTCAAACATTAGCCGCTCTACTATTATATGTAAAAAAACAGGTGATTCATTCATGTTTTAACTAATTTTTTATTCCTTTATGTAACAGGAATATATGAGAAGACAAGGAACAATCTGCCCCTTGTCTTCCCAGCTTACTATTCAGATTTACTGTTATCAACTAAAACCTCAATCGCTTTACGTACCTTAAGATCTTCTTTGATCATGTCAGTGTTTCCACCAAGCATTTGAGTGAGTTGTTCTACATCAGTCTGATACATAGAAGCCATGTTTTCAAGCTCTGACTTCACGTCTTCTTCAGAAGCTTCCACATTCTCTTCGATAGCAATAGCTTCTAGAGTAAGGTTTGTTTTCACGCGTTTGCCGGCATCTTCTGCCATTTGCTCACGTAGTGCATCTTCATCTTGACCTGTGAACTGGAAGTACATGTCTTTAGTCATGCCCTGCATTTGCAGACGCTGTTCAAATTCGCTAACCATGCGATCGAGTTCAGTATCAACCATGGCTTGAGGAATTTCAACTTCTGCATTTTCACTGGCTTTTTGTACAAGTGTATCACGCTTGTGATTGTCAGCTTCTGTTTTCTTTTGCTCCTCAAGACGCTCACGTGTTTTCTTCTTAAGTTCTTCTAAGGATTCTACTTCTTCATCGACATCTTTCGCTAATTCATCATCAAGTTCAGGAAGTTCTTTTCCTTTTACTTCATGAATTTTCACTTTGAAAGTAGCCTCTTTCCCAGCTAGCTCTTCAGCATGATATTCCTCTGGGAACGTGACTTCAACTTCTGTCTCTTCTCCAGATTTCTTACCTGAAAGCTGTTCTTCGAAGCCTGGAATAAAGGAACCGGAGCCGATTTCCAGTGAATAGTTATCAGCTTGTCCTCCTTCAAAAGCTTCTCCATCAACAAAGCCTTCAAAGTCCATCACGACAGTATCTCCGTCCTCTACTTCACCGTCTTCTTTCACAACTAGTTCAGCTTGTTTCTCCTGAAGTTGTTTCAGTTCATTCTCAACATCTTCATCCGTTACTTCTGTGCTAAGCTCTTCAACTTCAAGACCTTTATAGTCACCTAGTTTAACTTCAGGCTTAACTGTAACTTCTGCAGAGAAAACTAATGGTTCATTCTTCTCGATTTGTTTCACGTCAACTTCTGGACGATCAACTGGCTCAATTCCTGTTTCTTCCACAGCATCTGAGTATGCCTTCGGAAGAACAATGTCGAGAGCATCTTGATAAAGTGATTCTACTCCGAAGCGTTGTTCGAACAGTTTACGTGGTACTTTCCCTTTACGGAATCCAGGAACCTGTACCTGTTTTGCTACTTTTTTAAAAGCTTCATCAAGAGCCTTGTTGAAATCCTCTACAGGTACTTCAACTGTAAGTGTCCCCTGATTCCCTTCTTGCTTTTCCCATTTTGCTGACATAAAATTCCCTCCAACATCTATAAATTCCTTTTTTCGTCCAAAGACGACCATTAGGCGATTCTATGATTCTATATACACACGAATCTCATTTGCAACCCCTACATTATAACACAAACATATACGCTTTCAACATTTGAAATTGTTCATGCCTAAAATAGGGTAAACATCAATTACTCCCCCACCAGTAATACATAGTGCTGTTCACTTAATTCAATTTCCTCTTTATATTGCTGTATTTTCTCATCATTGCCGGACTGTGACTGATAAGGAATTTGCAAATAATCGTGGCCAAGCTGTTTTAAGGCTTCAACGATATGACCGACTTCCTCCTCACCAGGGTAAAAGGGATAGCGTACATAACAATAATGTTTCAATAGACGGTTGATCATCTCATACATGGTTGGATTGCTTTGCTCAACTGCCCCAAGCCTTAGCTGAATTTGCTGAATAATGTATTCAGACTCAAATGTATTTAACTCTGAAGGAATGATGAACATATCATTCGAAAATTTACGGACATGAACCGTGTGGTCAACTTTGTTATCTCTAAACCACTGGATTATTGCTGTTTTAATGATTGGGTGAGTTGACGTTTCAGTTAACAGGTTTTCAAACGGTGTTGTATCTGCTGAAACGGGTTGCTTATTTAACTGTTGGATAGATTTCCATTGATTATGTAAATCTTGACTATCGATAGCGGCGAAAAAAGATTGAAAATATTTCTCCTCGTCTTTCTTATGAGTGTCCTGAAGCAGTTTGTTACTGACTTCGTATATTTGCCATAATTGCGTACGACTTTGATGAGGAATAGATTCAGTCTCAAAAACTTCGTCTAATAAATCAATAAGTTCCTGGTAGCGATTATCTTGAAAAAGAATGGTTATGTAGATATGTAAGTAATGATAATAATGATCTTCATCAGTCTTCATCTGCTCTTGGCATAAATCTTCCGCTTGGCTGAAGTTTCCAAGTTCAATCCAGCTCATGAGCAATCCCGTAGTGACTTCATGAGAGGCAACCTCATAATTCACGAGGGGTAGAAGAAATTCTACAGCCTCTTGATAGTTTTTCTCTTCGACCGCTTTGAGACCTTTACTCTCTAACATTGTTTTCCACTTTGGGAACATTACGATATCCCCTGTTCGTTTTTCCATAGGACACCCTTCCTCTTTTTATTTTTATTACCCGTCTATTTTTACCTTTTTCAGTCGAAAATAAACCTACACATTTAAATGGACTATTTGCTGCTTTCTAAAAAAATTATTCAGGAACACCCTAAAGCTTTAAAGGATAAACGAAACTTGTGGATGTACCTCCCCTTAATAAAATATAGAAGAGAGACGTCCAAGGGACGTCTCTTTTCATGTCACATCCAACGCAGTATAGCGAAACTATATGTATATATATGAAACAATAATAAAATTATATCACAATGAAACGCTTATTTACCCCATCTCGATTCTCGCTCATCGTTTTTCACCTAGTTCCTTCATTAATATTGCAACCCATAATTGGGAAAACCACTTTTCTCCGATCACCCCTTTAACTAGTATTATAAGTTAGATTGAACTACAATATATGGTGGAGATTCTTCTTTACTATTTGAATTTCCATTCAAGATGTTAATGAATTTTTTAAGATTGAACTTGAAAGTGAAGATGTGGATACGATCTCCGGTTGGGTGTCCAACGAATTAATTGATGTACAGAAAGTGTCTCAATTATCTCATAATCCTTATCATTTAAAAGTGGTGGAAATCGAAGATCAGCAGATTGTAGCTATTACTGTCTGGGAAGAGTAAAACACAGAGGATATATCAGTAATAAAGAAACATGATTAAACAAAACAAAGCCCCCTTTTATGAGTAAAAGAGGGTTTCCTAAATTGTTCGTTCTGTTCCATTTGTAGCATCCAATAATATAAGCAGGGAAGGAGAAACTGTACTAACATCTATCAGGCCATCATCCTCTTCCTTTACCTTATCAAGCTGCTGAATAATATAATCATCTCTACATTTAAACTTTAACTGACCCGAACAGATTTTTCCTTTCAAGGAGAGTACTTCTTCATGCAGTGTAACTCTGTCCAAACCATCCACTCCTTTGTATTTTAGTGCCTAACCATTACCATGTCAGCATTCTACTCCTTCTTGCACAATATGACTGGCTGTTATTTACTTAGTATAGTCAGGACAATAACAATACATACATGTCATGAATCGTATGGACCTATCATATAAGCAGACTCTTTTAAAAATGTATAAATTCGTTATCTAAGCGAGGTGTAAAAAAAGCTGGACCAGTTATCTGACTAGCTAGCTATTATGAAATTAAGAAAAGTAACGTTCTTACTCATCATGTTCACCGGTTTTTCTATTGGTATTTATCAATCATTTCCCAGTACAATCACTCTGATTACACTCATTTTGTTTACCACTTCTACAATTATATTGATGATACGTGACCTGCTGAAGAATAACAGAAATTAGAACTAAGGAGTCGTTACCTATGTCGCTCATCCCGATCATGTTAAGTTTAAAAGGAAAAAAAGTAGTTGTAGTAGGCGGAGGGAAAGTGGCGAAAAGAAAAATCGATAGTCTTCTCATGAGCAAAGCTCAGCTTACAGTCGTCAGTCCAAAACTGACCGATGAGCTCAACTCCTACTATGAAACTGGGAGAATAGAATGGAAGCAAAAGAATTTCACGCCCGCTGATATAGAAGAGGCATTCCTGATTGTCGCAGCTACCAATAGTGAATCCGTCAATCATGACGTCATCAAGGCTGCCCCGGACGGTCGTTTACTCAATGCAGCTTCCAAAGTTCAGGACGGGAATATCAGTTTTCCCGCCCATTTCTCACGCGGAAGGTTGACCATTGCCATTTCAACAGCAGGTGCAAGTCCTTTGTTTGCAAAAAAAGTAAAAAAAGAATTATCTTGTCAATATGATGAAAAGTATGAACAATACCTGGATTTTTTATTTGATATTAGACACTTGCTTAAGAAAACTAATTTCTCTTCAGAAGAAAAAAACAACTGTTTACGTGAAGTTCTTTCAAATACTTACTTAGATACACAAAAACAAAAAGATATGCTCTATTGCATGGAGCACCATAAAACTTCGAAATGATTGATACAATAATTTCTTATGCTTTAAACACCTGACCTTGAAACTTCACCTTTATGATTTCGTACGAAAATGCGCATTTAATTGACCACGGATCATCTTCCTGCGCATTTGGGGCTCTCCCTCTCTCTTAGTTCTTTCCTTTTTCATACCTTGGCTTATTTCATATGACTGAACTCCTTCTTCTCGTTTTTCAGCTATCTTTACCAATGTTTCCACATCTGAAAATGAATATTTACGAGTCCCATTTTCGGTTCGCTCTGGGAAAATAAGCTTTCGCTCTTCATTGTATCTTATTTGCCGTTCAGAGAGGCCAGTTAATTCCTTAACCACCCCTATAGAAATTACCTTTTTACTCTTATAGTCATCGGTCAAAGCGCCCCCCACCTCTCCCTTATGCTCCGTCAGTCTTAAACAAAAGTTTAATACTTCAATTTTGATTAATTTTTAATAAAACTTTAAAACTATCATATTCATTTCTTCCTTATAATCGAGGCGATGGTCTATGCCCCTGTCTTCGTAGTTGGAGTTGACAAATATTCTGGATATCCGTAACCACCATGTTCACTCAAGTCAAGTCCCATGATTTCTTCTTCTTCCGTGACACGTATCCCCCCCATAACTTTTTCCATTAGCTTCAAAATAATAAAAGCTACAACAAATGCATAAAGACCACAAGTAACAACACCTAACAGTTGAACACCAAGCTGTTCAAAGCCACCACCATAAAATAAACCTGCCTGCCCCACAGTCGCTAATTCAGGCGTTGCAAATAATCCATTAGAAAGGGTCCCCCATACGCCAACTGTACCATGAACTGATAATGCGAAAATCGGGTCATCTATTTTCTTTTTATCAAAGAACCTCATACTGAAGAAAACAATAATTCCTCCAATCAGACCAATAAAGACCGCTGCCCATGGTTCAACAAATGCACAAGAAGCTGTAATGGCAACAAGTCCCGCTAAAGCTCCGTTCAAGGTTGTCGGTACATCCGCTTTACCTGTAGTTGCCCAGACGACAAGCATGGCTCCTACCGCCCCTGCACCTGCAGCTAATTGAGTGTTTAGTGCTACATAACCAAAGAAGGCATCAGCTACCCCAAATGTACTTCCCGCGTTAAATCCAAACCAGCCTACCCAGAGGATGAGTACACCTAATGCAGTAAATACTTGATTATGTCCAGCAATATCATTGGATGTTCCATCTTTATTATATTTACCGATACGCGGCTTTAAAATAATCGTAGCAGCTAAGGCAGCCATCGCTCCTGTTAAATGAACCACAGTTGAACCGGCAAAGTCTTGCTTTCCATGTTCTGCTAACCAGCCCCCTCCCCAAATCCAGTGAGCTATAACAGGATACACCATAACTGAAAATAATACCGCAAAAATTACATATGCTGATAATTTTGCCCGCTCAGCAAACCCGCCGAAGGCAATCGTCATAGCAATCGCAGCAAATGCCAGTTGAAAAAAGAAGTCTACAGACCCTGCCAATGCTTCTCCCATAGCGAATGCATCACTATAAAAGAAATTTGAAAAACCGATAAAAGTATTCCCTTCTCCATAAATTAATCCATATCCTGCAATCCAAAAAACAAGTGATACAATGCCGATTGTAAACACTGTCTTACCAGCAATGTGTCCAGCATTCTTCATTCTAGTTGAACCAGCCTCCAGCAAAATAAAACCAGCTTGCATGAATAAAACGAGTACGGTGCAGACAACAATCCAAACATTATTCATTAGAAAAATAGCATCCATTAATACTTATCCCCTTTGTGTAAAGTTTACTAACATAATCTGTTAAGTATTAATGTACCAGTATCGAAATATTCTAACAATAAAGCTGTAAGATAATCTAACAAGGTTTTGTAAACTAAAGACCCTATACCACCATAATTTTTAGACGACGGTATAAGGTCTTGGATCTAATGAGAAAGCAGTTCTTCTGCTATAAGCTTGTAGGATTGTATGCGTTCTTCATAATGGTGCGTAATCGTAACGATGATTATTTCATCTGCGTAATATAATCTTTGTATGTCTATTAGTTTTTGTTTTACTGCCTTAGGATTACCAATTATCATTTTCTTTCTCATCTTCTCAACCTTTTGTTGATCTTCTACACTGAAAGTATATCGTTTGGCTTCCTCCACAGAAGGAACGCCTTTTTCTCCTTCTCCTGTACTTCGCTGGATACTCCACAATATACTACTTAAAGCTATTTCCTCTGCTCGTTCGGTTGTTTCCGCACACACAACAGTTACCGCGAGAATAAACTGAGGCTGCTGCACTAAACCAGTTCGACTGAAATTTCGTTTATAAGTGTGCACAATCTCAGGGTCATTGTTATTACTCATGAAGTGTCCAAATGCATAGGCTGTTCCTTTTTGTGCTGCGAGTAAAGCACTTTTTTCACTCGTCCCCAACATCCAAACCTCTGGTAAAACTTCGGGTTGGGGTGATGCAGATACTTTAGAAAACAAATGATCTGAGGGGAAATCACTTTGCAGGAAATGAAGCAGATCATCAAAGGATTCAGGCATCCTTCTGACTTGATCCAAAAAGTTATCGGACAGAGCCATTGTTGCTTCGGCCGAGCCACCCGGAGCTCTCCCAATTCCAATATCAATACGCTCTGGGAACATAGTGGCTAGTAAATTATAAGTTTCAGCGATTCTGTATGGTTTGTAATGAGGGAGCAAGACTGCTCCGGCCCCAATTCGAATGGATTCTGTATGGGCTCCAATGTAACCTAACATGACTTCAGGAGCCGGACAAGATAATCCCGCAATATCATGGTGCTCCGCAATCCAATAGCGACTATACCCTAAGTTCTCACCTGTTTTTGCAAGTTTCATGGATTCTATAAGCGCCTGATGAGCTGTTGTCCCCGATGATACAGGTGATTGATCCAGTATACTCAGTTTCACATTTATCTTCCTCCATTCTCTGATCAGGGCTGCCGGGGCATCACTTCTTATTTAAATGTTAAATTCGATTACATTACCATCTGGGTCGCTCACGAATACTTGATGCCATTCCGTTTGATTATTAGGTTTATCCAATATCTCAACCTGGTGACTGTGCATTCTTTTAATAAAACCCTCCATATCCTGCACACGGATGGCAAAGTGGCCGTCTCTTGAGTCAATAGAGGTCACGCCTCTTAAAGTTTTCCCCTCTTTATGTACAATAAGGTGAATTTGTGTTTCCCCGACTTGATACCATGCCCCGGGAAAACCAAAATCAGGACGTTCATTACTTTCCTGAAATCCAAGCACCTCTCCATAAAACCTCTTTGCCCTCTCTATGTCTGTTACGAGCAACGATACGTGATGAATACCTTTGTACATATTACCAATTCCCTTCGTTTCATAATTTTAGCTAATAATCCCATTCTAACACCTTTCTGATTAATTCATGGTTTCTAGCTGTCTTTAGTGTTAATGAAAGGAAACAAATCTAGAAAAAACGCTGCCCTCTTTAATACAAGAGGGTGTCAGCGTTCTTCTAACAGCTTTTTAAAATTTCGCTATTCATACAAGTTAAGTAGTCAATTTGGATATCCATCCCATAATAAAAACAATAATATCATTAAAAGAAGGGGCAGCTGCGATAATACTATTCCACTTATACAGTGGCTTTTATGAAAGATATCTTTTTTGTTTCAAATAGTTAACGATCACTTGCACAGATTCTTCTAGTGTTTGATGATCTGTTTCTATAGTGATCTCGGGGTTAATAGGTTCTTCATACGGTGCATCAATTCCGGTAAAACCTTTAATTTCACCAGTACGCGCTTTCTTATATAAACCTTTAGGATCACGTTCTTCGCATTCTTCTACACGGCATTTCACATATACTTCGATAAACTCTTTTTCACCTAACAATTCTCTAACACTATCTCGATCCTCACGATATGGAGAAATAAACGCCGTCAAGGTTACTAGTCCTGCATCAACCATCAGATGAGCTACTTCTCCAATACGGCGAATATTCTCTTGCCGATCTTCGGGACTAAAACCTAAATTCTTATTTAAACCATGGCGAACGTTATCTCCATCCAAGCGATAGGTGTGGATTCCCAATTCATGCAGTTCTTTTTCTAATGCTGTTGATACCGTAGATTTCCCTGATCCGGATAAGCCCGTGAACCATAAGGCAGCACTCTTATGATTGTTCAACTTTCGCCGGTCCAGCTTGGTTACTTCTGAATCATGCCATACGATGTTTGTTGATTCAGTCATCTTCACCCTCCTAAGTAAACATTATTTTTTTCTCATCCCTTTAATAAGAACCTCTGCAACTTCGGGGCGCGAGAATTCTTTCGGTGGTTTTTCCCCATTACGAAGTTTTTCACGTACCTTCGTACCACTAAGGTGCACATGATCTTCTTTTTGGTGCGGACACGTTTTGGCCGTTCCCATGTTTTCACATTTCGTACAATAAAACGCATGCTCAAACTTGAATACTTGGATGCCCAATTCTCTTTCAAATTTAGCAATGAAATCTTGAGCTTCGTATGTTCCATAATAGTCCCCTACACCTGCGTGATCACGACCTACAATAAAGTGTGTACAACCATAATTTTTGCGGACAATTGCATGTAAAATAGCTTCTTTAGGTCCCGCGTACCGCATCGCTGCAGGATAGATTACAAGACGCGTACGATCTGCCGGGTAGTAATGGTTTAAGATGACTTGATAACTTTCCATACGGATGTCTGCTGGTATATCATCTGATTTGGTCTCACCAACCAGTGGATTTAATAACAATCCATCCACAGCTTCGAGGGCACATTTTTGAATATATTCATGGGCACGATGAACTGGATTACGTGTCTGAAATCCGACAACTGTATTCCAGCCTAGATCGGAAAATATCTTCCGTGTTTGCGAGGGATCAAAATAAAAATCCTCAAATTCACCATGACTGGGACGATTTATTAGGTAAATCGGGCCTGCAAGATGAACTTCACCTTTATTAAATACATTTTTCACGCCAGGATGAGCTTCATCCGTCGTCCCATAAACATGACGTGCCTCTTTTTCTTTATCATAGGTGTACTTTTCTTCCAATTCCAGTACACCATAAACAACATCATCGTCCCCCACTAGGGCAATTTCAGAACCAATTTCATATTCATCCGCTTGCTCCTGAGTGACGTGTAAGGTAATCGGAATACTCCAAACTGTTCCGTCTTTAAGTCGCATCTCCTCAACAACTCGATTGTAGTCCGCTTTCCCCATAAAACCGCTTAACGGACTGAATCCTCCGATAGCAATAAGTTCTAAATCTGAAAGGCTCCAAGCATTTAAGGTTAAAGATTTCAATGAATCTGCTTTGTTTAAGTAACCTTCACGTTGTGAACCAGTCAATTCCCGTATAACCAGTTCACCTCCGTGAGGCGAAATGGTAGTGTGTTCTGTTTGAGTTGTTGTCATAATCGAACCTCCCTGTAATTAATCGAATTGCTTAAATTTGCAGCTTGATATCAAATTATGAATGAAAGTTAAGGCCGGAAGTGACTTCTTCCACATAACCAGCTCGAACAACATAGTCTCCAAAGTGTTCATTTTCTTGGCGTCTTTTTCCATATTGCAAAAGGATAGGCTTCAACGTTTCTAAAATCTCTTCTTCTCCAATATTTTCTCGATATAGCTTGTTTAGTCGATCTCCGGTGAATCCAGCACCCAAATACATATTGTATTTTCCAGGAGCTTTGCCGATAAAAGCAATTTCGCCTAGGCCCGGGCGTGAACAACCATTAGGGCACCCTGACATCCGAATGATAATATCCTCATCTCTGATTCCTGCCTCATCAAGGATGTTCTCAATCTTGTCTAAAAGTTCCGGAAGATAACGCTCTGATTCAGCCATTGCCAGCCCACAAGTTGGAAAGGCGACACAAGCCATAGAATTTCTTCGTAAGGCTGAATTTTGTTTGCCATCTGTTAGTCCATACTTGGTGACTAATTCCACGATCGCAGGCTTCATTTCTTCCGTGACATTGGCAATGATTAGATTTTGATTCGGTGTGAGCCTGAAATCTCCAGTATGAATTTTAGCAATCTCCCTTATTCCAGTCATTAATGGATAATCTTCAGAATCTTTAATGCGTCCATTCTGGATAAATAGATTCAAATGCCATTTTCCACTGCCTTTGATCCAGCCATAGCGGTCGCCATTATTCTCAAAGTGGTATGGTTTTGCTTCACCAAGATCCCAGCCCAGTCTAGCTTGCAGTTCTTGCAAAAACCACTCGACCCCATATCTATCAATTGTATACTTGAAGCGTGCGTTTTTTCGGTCTGAGCGGTTGCCATAATCACGTTGAATCGTGATGACCTTCTCTGCTACCTCAACAATTTGATCAACTGAACAGAAGCCAATTACTCGAGACAATTGAGGATAGGTATTGGTATCCCCATGAGTCATCCCCATGCCTCCTCCTACAGCAACATTGAACCCTATTAACTTACCCTCCTCCATGATCGCAATGAAACCGAGATCATGAGAGAAAATATCCACATCATTGGAAGGAGGCACAGCAATACCGATTTTGAATTTTCTCGGCAAATATAAAGGTCCATACATTGGCTCTCTATCACCTTCTGAGTCGCGGCTGTCCAGCACTTTCTCTTCATCAAGCCAAATTTCATGGTAGGCTTTGGTTTTTGGTAAAAGTTCTTCACTCAATTTTTGTGCCCACCCATAGACTTCAGCGTGGAAGTCTGATTGATCTGGATTAACATTGCACATTACATTTCTGTTCACATCCCCACAAGCAGCAATAGTATCTAACAGAGCTGCATTGATTTTCTGCATACTTTTTTTCATGTTCCATTTTAATACGCCGTGCAGTTGGAACGTCTGGCGGGTAGTCAGTTTTAATGTACCGTTCCCGTAATTATTGGCTAGATTATCCATTGTCAGCCACTGATCAGGTGTCGCTACCCCTCCTGGTAAACGAACACGAACCATATATTGATACGCTGGTTCTAGCTTTTGCTGCTTTCGCTCATTTCGCAGGTCTCTGTCATCTTGCTGATAGCTTCCGTGGAACTTTAATAACTTAGTGTCTTCATCTGGAATTCCTGCCGTAATACGATCTGCAAAGTTTTCTGCAATGGAACCACGCAGATAATTACTCTCATCCTTGATCTTCTCCATGTCACTCGGTGGTCCGTGCAGGTGGGTATGTGCTTTGTTTGTCATAATTAACTCCTTCCCTATGAAACTGCAATTCTACTGGTTCACGGCTGAACAAAGCCGCTGAATGATATTCGATGCCTATGAGCTGGTTAGTATACGTCACGCTGGTAACGTTTCTGCTTACGCAGTTCGGTGAGATATGTTTCGGCTTCCTCTTTATTCATATTCCCTTCTTGCTGCAAAATGGTTAACAAAACAGCTTCTACGTCTTTAGCCATATATTTTTCATCCCCACATACATAAATAACAGCTCCAGCTTGCAGCCATTGATACAAGTCGTGGCTCTTCTCCCGCATACGATGCTGTACGTACACCTTCTCAGAAGTATCACGAGAAAAGGCAACATCCATTCTGGTTAGGACACCTTCACTGAGCCACTTTTGCCATTCAACTTGATAAAGGAAATCGGTAACAAAGTGCTGATCCCCAAAGAATAACCATGCTTCCCCTCCTGCACCCGTCTCCTCTCGTTCTTCCAGAAAAGCACGATAAGGAGCAATCCCTGTGCCAGCCCCGATCATAATGACAGGAGTATCTGGGTTTTCAGGAAGCTTAAAGTTTGAATTGTGCTGAATAAAAACCGGCAGTGCGTCTCCAGGCTGTGATCGTTCAGCACACTGACCAGAACAGACCCCCGTTCGTTTACGTCCATGTGCATCATACCTTAATGCACCGATCGTAAGGTGAACTTCATCGGGATTAGCCTTTAAGCTGCTAGCAATTGAATAAAGACGAGGTGGAATTTTGCGTAAGATCCCCGTAAATTCTTCTGCTGTAACATTCCATGGACCAAAATCCTGAACTAAGTCAATTAAATCCCGCCCGTATAAGTAGGCTTTCAGTTCTTCCTGTTGCTCTGAGATGATCAGCTTATTCAGTTCTTTATTAGCAGTAAGCTGTGCTGCTTTTTCCAGCAACGGTTTCGTTAATCCGGTAATATCGAAGATTGAAGTTAAGGCATCGCGCAATGGCCGCAATTCCCCCTGCTTATTTACAGGAACATGCTCTTCTGGATTCCATTCCATTTCTTCGATTAGTTTAGCTACTAGAGAAGGATCATTTTCCGGAAAAATCCCAAGACTGTCTCCCGGTTCAAACTCTAGATTCGCTCCTTCTAAATCTAATTCAAGGTGGCGATTCTCTTTGTTTGAGCCCCGTCCATTTAAATTCAAGTTCTCCAATATTTCTGCCTTAAAAGGATTTGTTCTGGAATACATCGGTTTATTCATGACCTTATCTGTTTGATCTTGCTGAACGTCATTTCTCCCCTCAACACTCACCTGTTTTGCATTATTTAATGTAGCTAGGACTCCGTCAAACCATTCTTCTGCTGGCTCCTCAAAGTCCAGGTCACAGTCTATACGAGGGTAGATCCTTTTTCCTCCTAATTCCTCCAGTCTTTCATCAAACTCCTTACCCGTTTGACAAAAGAACTCATAAGAGCTATCACCCAATGAAAGGACGGAGTATCTGAGATCATCTAAAGCTGGTGCCCTTTTGCTATGTATAAAGTCATAAAAAGCCATCGCATTGTCTGGTGGATCTCCATCACCGTGGGTGCTCGTCAAGATAAGTAAATCCTGAACCTTTTTTATGGCCTTTGGTTTAAAGTCGTCCATCACCGATAGTGTGACTTTGTAATCTTGCTGTTTCAGCTTTTCAGAGATTTCCCCAGCCAGCGCTTCACAATTTCCCGTGTGCGAGCCGAAAAGGATTGTCACTTCTCTTGTTGCATTTTGAACGCCAGCTTGAGTTGATGCTTCGGTCTGCAAAACATTTTCTATAACTGGATCGGCTGTTGCTGTAGTCGACGATACCTGAGAATTAGCTAAATACCCGCTTAGCCAAATTTTTTGATTCTCTGTCATTGACGGTAGGACCTGATTTAACAAGTCTGCCTGTTCTTGTTTAAAAGGACTATTCATTACCTGGAACTGCAAAAATACCCACCTCACTATTTATCCGTATATTTTTTAACCTTTAATCTAGCGCTCACGTTCTAACATGAACGTCCACCCTCGAATCCAATCAATAGTTGTGCGTGTTCATTTTTTGGTAGTAACGTTCAAGAGTTTGCACCATTGGTCCCATTTTAGGTTGATCAGGCTGAAGAACGTATAATATCCCGTTCTCCTTTAACTCGTTTGCCGTAACTTTTCCAACAGCCACAGCCAACACATGGTTATTGAAAGCCTGAATGATTTCATGGTTGTCACGTTGATTCTTAACTAAATTTTTGACCTGTGTTTTACTTGTAAAGACAACAGCATGCAGTAGTTGAGTCTTAATAGCTTTTCCCAGATTGTCCAGCACCTGAGTATCTGGTTCTTCATAGGAGTAGGGCTGAGACAGATAAACCTGACAGCCAGCTTTCTTTAATTCCTTTTTCAGCTTTGCATCATTATGACTATAAGCTTGCAGAAAAACACGTTGGAAATTGCGATCTATTTGTTCTTCTGAAAAAGTCTTTACGAGATGTTCCATTGTTCCATCTTCAGATATTATGCTTGCTCTAACACCGTTTTTCTGGCACCAATTCAATGTCTTTTTCCCGCGAATTGCCACTCGCGTATTGTTTAATTTTTCAATAAAAGCCCTATAGAGTTCCGATTTTATGGAGGTGTCCTCCAACGTTTGAGCGCCTATTCCTGTTGTGAAAATTGCCCAATCAAAAGATTTAGAAAGAAAATCTTCAATATTATCTTGACTGGTTTGTTCATTTAAAATTTGCTTCCCTTGAATCGAATAGACTGCTGGTGTGCCACCTTTTTTCTGGATCAAGCTACTGAGTGAAGTTGCACTTCGATCAGCCGCTACTCCAATAACCTTTCCTGTTAATCCATTCATGGGCCACCCTTCCTTTTCACGAAAGCTCCGTTTATTGCAGTGCTGGCTTATACATTCAGTTCTTTGTATCCTACTCTATTTGCTCAAACTGCTTTCATTATGCAAGGTTTCATAAACTCGATCAGTCAAAGCGTCCACCATTGCCCTATGGCTGCCAAGGTATTGACACAGCACGACCTGCCGATCTGTCTGTTCTATCTCATTAATTTTTTCTTGCATTGAACGGATAAGCACTCCGGTGAACCAGAGATAAGGTACGACGAAGGTTTGGGACCATCCTTCTCTTAACGATGCTTGCAGTCCTTCTTCAAATGAGGGTGAACAGGCTGCTAAATAACTGACTGATATTTTAGCTGCGTTCATTTTCCTCTGTAATTTCCAAGCGATTTGTTCGATCGATTCTTTAGTCTCTTGATGACGGCTGCCTCTTCCTACCAGCAGGATATTAGCATCAACATGAGGAACCACCTTTGTTTCGCGTGTACGCTGAACAAGAACATCAACCACTCGATCCTGAACCCCTATCGTTTGACCGTACACAAAATCAACGTGGGGATAACGAAGTTGCGCATGACTGATCTCTTTCGGTATATCCTTGTAGTAATGACCAGCACTCAACAATAAGACAGGGATAACAGCAATCTTTGTCGCACCACGTTCGATGAGATTCTCGATCCCTTGCCCCATATCGGGTTTTGCAAGTTCTAAGAAGCATATTTCTTGTAATGGAATGTCAACCCTGTATTGGACGGATTGAATAAAGGAAACAGCTTCTTTACGTGCCTTCTCGACTCGGCTCCCATGACTTACATATAAAACAGTTTCCATGCAAATGGCTCCTTCCTTTTACCCCACAATTGAGGGAACAAGTAGTTCAGCATCATTTTTAAGCTGTTCAAACCATTGCAGCTGATCCCGAAGCTTCACGACCTCTCCCACAATAATCATCGAAGGATTCTTGAGTTCACTAGCTCTTCCCTCAATATTCTTGAGGCTGCCTGTAACAGTACGCTGATGTTCTGTAGTGCCCCACTCCACCAAAGCTATCGGTGTTTCAGGATCACGACCATGACGAATTAGCCTTTCACAAATTTCGGGAAGCTTTTTAACACCCATATAAATACACAAGGTGTCCATACTTTTTACAACGTGCTCCCAATATTCTTCCTGATCACAGCCAAGTTTGCTAACCCCTGACAGAAAGGCTACAGACGAGCTATAGTTACGATGTGTAACTGGAATACCTGCATAAGCCGGTGCCGCTACCCCAGAGGAAATTCCGGGAACGATTTCATAAGGAACCTTATTTTTTGCTAACACTTCCGCTTCCTCTCCACCTCTTCCGAAAACAAAGGGATCACCGCCCTTTAAACGCGTCACCGATTTACCCTGTTGAGCATAGCTGCAAAGAAGTTCGTTAATGGCAGCTTGGTCTAACGAATGATGGTCAGGACGTTTACCGCAATAAATCAGTTCTGCTTCAACTCTCGCTTCCTCCAGTAAGTCCGGGTTAATCAACCGATCATATAAAATGACATCTGCTTGTTGAATTCTCTTCAAGCCCTTCACTGTAATTAATTCAGGATCACCCGGCCCAGCACCAACGATATAAACTTTGTTCATGAGTCCCCCCTCTTTCCTTGTTCGAGTTCCAACCACATTCCTAAATGACTGGCGGCCATACCTCTCAACATGTAACCCAATAAATTCCTGTAACGAAAAGCCACCAGATTTGGCTTTACAACAATAGTCTTCTTATTCAATCAAATTGGTATCTTGATCATTTAATTCATAGTAATCCCAGATAATTAGTTGGAAATCATGCCGCACTTTTTCTCATATCCTTGGATTCACTTTCTGGATTTCAACCCTTTCCTTTTACATCCCACCTAACTTTTAGTTTTGTCACACTAAAAAAACCTCTCTTCTTATCAACAATAAGAAGAGAGGCTTTAACACATACATTTAACTACCCATCTTCTTATCTTTCAAATGCCTAAAAAAGCATCTGCTGGAATTGGCACAGTTTTCTGATGGTAATTCACCAGATCCGTTGCCGAGGCTTCAAAGGGCCAGTCCCTCCACCTCTCACGATAAGAATGTGAAAATTTGTTATTGAATTATTGGTATATATACTATCCACGTTTAGAAAAAATGTCAATAGACTATGGGAAAATTAATAACATTTATTATTTTCTGTTATAACGAACTAAGTTTTCCGATCAACTGATTCCGCTTTAATTCTGGATATCTACTAGTGATTTAACATCATTTAAAATGATTAGTGAAAGAGTCAGCTATCGATGAACTTACCTGATAACGAGGCTTAAAGACAACATAAAACGCTTAACCTCTTTATTCAAAAGAGATTAAGCGTTTTTTGGTTAGCGTCCCAGGCAGGATTCGAACCTGCGACCCACAGCTTAGAAGGCTGTTGCTCTATCCAGCTGAGCTACTGGGACAAGTACTAGATTTTAATATTATGTAAGCTTGGATTGGAGCGGGTGAAGGGAATCGAACCCTCATCATCAGCTTGGAAGGCTGAGGTTTTACCACTAAACTACACCCGCAAAACAATAAAGTTATGAACGAATTGTTTTTCCGACAAAGATAATTATAGTAAAACACTTTGTATTTGTCAACAACTCTGCAGCAAAGAGTTAATTCTTTGCTGCTAGAGATGTTTCCATTCTCAACGCTGGCATAGGCTTCCCAGTCACTTGATAATATTGAAGTTCAATATTATCAAGTGTTTCCCATTCCAGAATTGCGTAAGTCGGTTCTTCTCGATCCCTCGGCAGTCTGGCACTCCCTGGATTAATGAACAGTTTGCCATTCACTTTTTCCGCTCCTGCCATATGCGAATGTCCAAAACAAGCTACTTGAGCTCCAAGTTCATCTGCCCGGTAGGATAGGGGCATTAAAGTTGACTTAATTTGATGTAAATGGCCATGTACAACCAGAATAGACACGTCTCCAATTTTAACAATTTGTTCATTCTCCATGTGGGTGTCGAAATCACAATTCCCCTTGGCATAATGAAAACCCTCTAACTCTTCAGACTGGGAACTAAGTTCCGAATCACCACAATGAATGAGTTCATCCACTTCTTGCTGGTGGCGCTGTTTAATCTCCATTACTTCATTAGTTAATCCGTGAGTATCACTAATAATTAATACTTTCGGCATCATAAACACCTCTTTTATGATAAATCCTGTAACCATTGCTCTATTTTTAGGATAGCATGCTTTCGGTGACTAATTGAATTTTTTTCATCAGAAGTATACTCTGCCATTGTTCGATCAGAACCACTTGGAATAAATATAGGGTCATATCCGAAACCATTATCGCCTGCTGGTGCCATCGAAATCCGCCCTTCACAGGTGCCTCTTTCCACAAAAGTTTTCTGTCCAGGACGAGCAACAGCAACTGCACAAACGAAACGAGCCGTCCGATCTTGTTCGGGAACATTACTCAATTCATTCATAACTTTTTCTACGTTCTTGAAGTCATCCTTTTTTTCACCCGCATAACGAGCGGAGTAAATACCAGGGGCACCGTTTAGAGCATCAATTTCAAGACCAGAATCGTCTGCAACGACAGGAATTTGGAATTGCTCTGCAATTGTCTCAGCTTTGATGATTGCATTTTCTTCGAAAGTATCGCCATCTTCGATGATATCAGCGACCTTCTGATCAAAATCCATCAATGATTTTACTGTGATATGATATTTCGCAAACATTTCCTTAAACTCATCAACTTTTCCTTTATTCTTTGTAGCAATAACTAATTCCTTCATAGGGTTATTTCTCCGTAACGGCTGATGACTTTTCAATAATATCAGCCCATTTTCCAATTGCATCTTTTTGCAGCTGAGTGAGCTCTGTTACGCCTTCTTGGGCCAATGATATCATTGTCTGTAGCTGTTTCATGGAAAATGTGGCTTCTTCTCCAGTTCCTTGAAGCTCTACAAATTCTCCCTGACCTGTCATGACAATATTCATATCCACGTGGGCTTTGCTGTCTTCTTCATAACAAAGATCCAAAATTTCTTCTCCATCAGGAAGGACTCCAACTGAAATAGCTGTTAAAAAGTCATTAATCGGAAGTTTTTTCAATACGCCTTTTTCAACTAACTTGCCAAATGCCAGTACAACTGCAACGAAAGCACCAGTAATGGAGGCCGTTCTTGTTCCACCGTCTGCCTGAATTACATCACAATCCACCCATAAGGTACGTTCGCCTATACTGTCCAAGTCAACGACTGCTCGTAAGGCGCGACCAATAAGACGCTGAATCTCCATCGTTCTTCCGGAAACCTTTCCTTTTGAAGATTCTCGAATATTTCGCTGTTCTGTAGCACGCGGCAGCATAGCATATTCTGCTGTAATCCAGCCTTTTCCCTGTCCGCGTAGAAATGGAGGAACTCGATCCTCTACGCTTGCATTACAGATCACTTTAGTGTCCCCGAAACTTATTAATACAGACCCTTCTGGGTGTTTAACATAATCTGTTTCTATTGTAATATTCCTTAATTCATTGACTGCGCGTCCGCTTCTCATCGGTATGTCCTCCCTTTCGTTCTTTCCAACTATACCTAGCCCATCTTAACATAAATAAAGGTCTATAGACAGGCGGCACTCTTTGAGGTCTTATGTAAAAAATGGACCACTACGTCATTATAGTGGCCCGTGGTTTTCTTTTTTATAAGCTTCCAGGTTCATTCGCTCCATTGATATCTGAGCGTGTTACAGGTTCAGCCAGTGGCTTCCCTGCTTCATTTAAGACTTGTTCAACCCCCTCAACTTTTACTTCAACCGCTTCCACATCATTCATATTTGTTAAACTCATAACAAGGCTGGCAAGAGCTTGTTTAGACACAGCTTTAGATTCTTGTCCATTTAACAGAGCCTCATTGAAGGTTACACTCAACACACCTTCATTGAGTTTAGCACTTGTCACTTGCGCTCCTTCACTGAAAGGTTGAAGCAGGGATGTTCCAAGTGCTGGTCCATCGAGGAGTGTTTGTACCAAAGAAGTATACAAATCACCCTCTGTGTTTACTCTCGTTGTTACCGGTACTTGATATACTTCTCCGTCACCCTGTTGTGATGGGAAGTACACCGTTACGGCTTTACTTCCCACCACGTCAGTTTGGTCGCCAACATGGACGTTAATCCCGTCTGAACGGGAAACTCCTCCATTAATCGGAGTCCCGTTCACAGGCATTTCCTTAAGTTCATGTCCATTAATCCACAGCTTCATTCGGTCCACATTATCAAACTGGGTAACTGTATACGTCATAGCTTGCAAAATCTTTTGTTCCTCACCAGCCTGATAATTTTTAAATTCTTTGGAGACGTCGACCACCATCGTGCCATTATCCTTTAAGTTCAGCCCTAAAATTTCCGTTCCAGCAGGCAATACTGCCTTAAAGCCTGTTGGCAATAAACTTGAGATTGGTCCGTCTTTAACTAAGTATTCTAGTGCTTGGGTAGCTACCTCCTTAGACGCTGGAAGTTCTACAGTCTGAGGAACAACCATTCCATTAGAATCAATTAAGAATAATTCTCTTGCCACTGTTTCTGCAGCTTCTTCCTGCCCTTCTTCTTCAACACTTGCTTCACCACTGCCTTTTTCTGGCGGTGACTCCTTTGTATTCGTTTCAGGAGTTGCTGCCGTCTCCTCTTCTGGAGGAGCATCCATCTCCTCTAGTGCTTGCTCCCCTTCAAATAAGCAACCCGACAGCAATCCTGTACTTAATAGTACGGCAATCGATAAGGGCTTAATTCCGCATGTTTTCATGCTATTCCCTCCCATGATAGTTTGTACTACCATATATACGAGCCATAATGAAGTTTAGACCACTGATTTTATGTTGCAGGGCAAGAATTTTAAGAGAATTAGTGTTATCGTAAGGGTACTTAATAGACTAACGAGTTCTGAAGGACGTAAATAACCTTCAAGCTTTGAGCAAAACTTGAAGGTTAAACTTTTATTCTTAATGAAGATGTACTTAGAGTAAGCTGCTTCAGGTTACAAAAAAAAGGTATGAGATCAACAGCTTGTCTATTTATTAATCAATCCTTCAGAAAAATTAACTATGATCACAAGTCATTGCAAAACTTCCAGATTACTTTGCCGTCTTCTCGAATTGTTCAAGTTCAATAAGCTTTAGTACTCGGATCGGCTCCTCAAACCACCTATTAGCCACTAGCCTGAATTTTTCCATGTCCCCTGTCGTATAAAACTCATGAACAGGGAGTTTATCTTCCTGTTCTAAAAGGTTGTGGTATGCCAGGATTAAACTAGTTTCGCTGGCGGTTTCTTCACCAGAGCTAATTACATTAATGTGGCTTCCCATTTCCTTCTGTACTAAATCCTTAATGAGTGGATAATGGGTGCATCCGAGAATTAATGTATCAATATGGTTCATCTCTTTTAAAGGTAATAAAGTCGATCTTACGGTCCCTTCCGCTTTCGGCCCTTCTAAGATTCCATTCTCCACCATAGGGACAAATGGAGGACAGGCAAGACCATTTACTCGTATAGATTGATCAATTGCCTTGAGAGCTTCTGGGTATGCTTGGCTTTTTATCGTACCTTCTGTCCCGATTACACCTACCCGTTTATTTCTGCTGCCTTTAATTGCGGCCCGAGCTCCCGGTTCAATCACACCAATTACCGGAATCGACAAGGAGGACTGAAGTTCATTTAATGTGTACGCGGTCGCTGTATTGCAAGCAATAATAAGCATTTTAATGTCACGTCGCATTAGATAATGTACCATCTGCCAGGTAAATTCCTTCACCTGATCTTTAGGCCGTGGTCCATAAGGGCACCTCAACGTGTCACCCAAGTATATAAATTTTTCTTTAGGGAGTTGACGCATCAATTCGCGGGCAACGGTCAATCCTCCAACTCCGGAATCAATCACACCTATCGGCTGTCCCATGAAATCCCTCATTTCTGTTTTTCCTTAGATGTTTCTCGCATATTTTCATGAAGTACATGTAATAAACGGATTAATTGGTTCATTTCATCTTCTGAAACATCCTTGAGAACTTCTTGTAAATAGTGTTGGCGTTTTTCTATTACCTCATGAATAATGTGTGTACCTTTTTCTAAGAGATGTGTACGGACAACCCGACGATCCCTAGAATCGCGGACCCTCTCCACTAACTCATTTTTTTCGAGACGATCGACAAGGTCCGTGGTAGTGCTGCACGCTAAATGAAGATGCCTTGAAAGCTCGCCTATTGTCAAATCTCCTTTATCAAGCAGCCACTGTAAAGCTACAAACTGCGGAGTGGTAATCGGGTAATGATTTAAGATTTCACGCCCTTGATGCTTTATGATACCTGATATGTACCGTAATTCTTTTTCAACATCAGCAATTGATGATGCTGCATGCGATTCTGTCACGATCAGCACTCCCCACACAATAAAATGTATTCCTAATACTGCCGTTTTATTTTGAGAAATTCAAGAATTTTTATCGAATTGTCTAAAAAACGTCAGAAAATTGTCTTTTCTTGTTAAAAACCCTTTCAGGTATGGAGTGAAATTTTCATCCATTACCTGAAAGGCCCTACCCATTCCTCATACCAACACATCTACCTTTAGAGTTCAAGTTCCCCCATCCGTAATAACTCGACTACGGCTTGGGATCTTCCTTTAACCCCAAGCTTCTGCATAGCATTCGAAATGTGATTCCGAACTGTTTTCTCAGAAATAAACAGTTCATTAGCAATTTCTTTCGTAGTTTTGTCTTGCACTAGAAGCTCGAAAACTTCTCGCTCTCGCTTGGTTAGAATTTGTGTTGGCCTGTAGCCGTCTTCCTTCACAAGCGTACCCCTCCCTTGTTGTCTAGCTATTATTTTGAGGGGAATTATTTAGTCATCATATCTTATGTGCAAAAACATGGCCTCGTGTCGGCCGTTTACGATTTAGATACCAGTCCAAGTTCTTGAGCTTTAAATAAGGCCTCAGTCCGCGATTTGACCGTCAACTTGTTAAAAATTCCTGTTAACGTGTACTCGACACTCCGCTGAGACATATGCAGTGACTGAGCAATTTCACGATTTGTTAATCCTGAGGCCACTTCCTTAAGGATAGACTGCTCTTTTTCATTAAGAGATGGCCCTGCTCCTTCATTCTTATTGACAGAGTGACTAATGCTCGCTTCTGACCTTCTCAACTGTTTAAACAGATGAAGAGGGATCACCACTTCATCTCGAAGTGCACATCGAATGGCTGTGATCAGTTGTTCACTTGTAGCTGTTTTACTGACAAATCCATTAATATTAGCTTCAACCATCATATTAAAGTGGGTGTTCAGATCAAAGCCAGTATAAATCAGAATGGTTAGATCCGGAGAAGACCTCTTCAGTTTCTTCGCAAGATCTACTCCGCTAATCCCAGGCATATATAAGTCAAGCAGCATAATATCGTATGAATGATTCTTTATTAGCTTTTCTACTTCGCTCGCCTGGTCTGTGACATCGACTTTCATATCTTTTTCTTGTTCAAGCATCGCTTTTGTCCCGGCTCCTACAGCCGGATGGTCATCGACAATCAATATACGGGTCATATTCCTACCTCCTTTGATAATTCATAAGGAAAGGTAATGATTGATTTAAAACCTTCTCCTGGTGCTGTTTCTATTTCAAGGTGACCATTTAATCCGTTTACCCGCTGTTCAATGCCTGATAGACCGATGTGAGAAAATAGGTCTCTCTGGAGGGAGTAATCCATTCCTTGGCCATCATCAGAATATAACAGCATGATTTGATGTGGATTGTTGGATAAACTTAGCTTTACAATTTTTGCATTTGAATGTTTAGCTGCATTGGTTAGCAGTTCCTGGACCACCCGAAAAATAGCTAGTACATACTCCTGATCAAGCTTGGCGTCAAACCCGTCACTAGTAAAATAGACCGTAAAGTTTGAACGTAATTGATATTGTTCTATTAAGTTCTCTAGAGAATGAACCAAACCCATCTCTTCAATAAAAGCCGGCCGTAATTCATTACATGTTTCACGTATGAGATGAATACTGTCTAAAAGTGATTCTTTATAAATAGAAAGCTCTGCTTCCAAGGTCTTCGGTAACCCTGGCCTTTTGTTAATTAAATCATCCATCCTTCTGTATAAATATAACTGTTCTTGTAAGACTGTGTCATGAAGATCAATCGACAACTGTTTTCTCTGATTCTCTGCAATCGTAAATAACAATCTTGAGAGCCAGGTAGGAGATTTATGAGTTTGATCGCTTCGTAATGTTCGTAACTCTTTTACCAAATCCTCAATTAAGTTCATATTCTCAATGGCAATATTGGCATTATGAGAAATAGTCTGTAAATACGTTTTTTCATCTCGGTTTAAATTCGTATAGTCTTTCTTCCCTCTGCACCAAAGCATGGTTACTTTATCTAAAGTAAAACCTACTATTACGCCAAATCCCTTATCTGTTTCCAAAATTGAGCCAATATCATATTGCCGGTTCGGAAAGTAATCGTCAAAATGATCAAGTATATCAGTAGGGATAGGATCATACACACAATACATTTTTCGATGATTATGAATAGAATATATATACATCTCCCGTACTTTTAAAACATTTCCTATTTCCTTTCGCATTACTTTCATTAAGTCAACGGCATTTGACTGTTCTTTCATATCTTTGGACATTCTATGCATACTCTCTTGATAACTGTATTTAGCCACGAACAAGAACTTTTGCAAACGGAAGTCCAGTCCTTCTTTGACCGATAACAATAAAATGAGCAGAACATGTGCAGCCAGATAGATTTGCAAATAATCAATCATTGCAAATTCTCCCTCTATATAAATAGAGAGAATGCAAGGTATTAATACACTTGGAAGTGCAGATAACAAGGCATAATAGCGAATACGACCTATGACAAAGGTGATGTCAATTAACCTTTCTCTCGTCACTAAATACATAAATGTAATGGGTAAGGCGATCAAAAATAAAGCAGCTATTTCCAGGGGAATAATTTTCTCCTTAATCGTCAGCGCAGGAGTTAAATATAGAAAAATGTATGGAAAGAAAGCTACCGACATCCCTACACTCATGTACTTAAAAATAGTTCCAACAGAAGTATCCTTGTAACTATGCAACCCTTTATAAATAATGAAAAATAATATGATGTAAAGGCCTAGCAGTGAAAAGGGGGGCACATTGTAAAAAAAACTAGGGTAATTAGTCGTTATAAGAAAGTAACTTTCCAGTACTGTTACCAAACTGACAATAACATACAAAATTTGATAAATTTTCTTTGAGAACCAATATACTTTCAACTCGGCAAAGTAATTATAAAGAAATTGAATGAGTACTACGGGTGATAGAATAAAGAGAATAGAATTAAGAAAAATACTGTATAAATCATCCCGAACTGCTCCACTATTACTTAAGTATCCTAAAGCAATGAGCAAAAAATAGAGTATTAATTGATTAGCTGAAAAACGCTTTTCCACTTTTTTCTGCACAATCCTTGAGATCCAAAATGCTGCAATTAAAAATAATATAGGCAAAAGAATAAATAAAGTCCAATGCAGCAAGGTAGATTCATTAATAGAAGAATAAGTCACTTGTTTGTTTGATTTTTCAACGGTAAACGATTCAGTGTTTTCCAATTCATGGAACATCCGGACCGTATAATAGTCCTCAGGTGATTTCCCTTCAACTGCGGTTAATACAGCTCCAACTTCTATCCCATTTTCATCGGCCCAAGAGCCTTCTTTAATTTCAGAAATGACCAGATCTCCATTATGATTTCTTTCTAAATCAACTCCAATTAAGGGCTGAGACAGAGATATTAGGATAATATAACAAGCTGATAGTAATATGAATGATACAAGTGCAGTTTGTTTCCAATTTGACATGCTCATTTTCACCTCTGCATGAATTCAATCCTATCTATTATACTATGACATTTCAATTCTTTAAACAAAGAAGTGCCCTAGCCTAACATTGTAGTTAGACTAGGGCACTTCTGTACATTTCGCTAATTAAACTCGTTCATCACTTCCAAAGAAGCTCTTGAACGATTCAATGGCTGTATCACGATTAAGTGCAGCAATTGAAGTTGTCAAAGGAATTCCTTTAGGACATGATTCCACACAGTTCTGCGCGTTTCCGCATCCCATCAGACCTTCCTCGTCCATGATCGTTTGCAATCTTTCACTCTTATTCATTGCCCCTGTTGGGTGAGCGTTTTTCAGGCGAACCTGAGAAAGTGATGCTGGTCCAATAAAATCAGACTTACTATTTACATTGGGACAAGCTTCTAAGCAGACCCCACATGTCATACATTTAGATAGTTCATATGCCCACTGACGCTTGCTTTCCGGCATTTTTGGTCCAGGCCCAAGATCGTAAGTCCCATCGATTGGCACCCAGGCTTTTACCTTTTTCAAGGAGTCAAACATACGGCTTCTATCTACAGCTAAGTCACGGTTTACCGGAAATGTTGTCATCGGAGCTAATTTGATTGGCTGCTCTAACTGATCCACAAGTGCTGTACAGGATTGTCTAGGCGTTCCATTTATAACCATAGAACATGCGCCGCAAACTTCCTCCAGACATCCCATCTCCCAAAATACCGGCGTTGTTTCTTTTCCATCAGCATTCACTGGATTTCTACGGATCTCCATTAATGCGGAAATAACGTTCATATTTTGACGATAGGGAATGTTAAATGTTTCTTCGTAAGGACTAGATTCGGGATCGTCTTGGCGCGTAATGACAAACGTAACCGTTTTATTTTCGCTCATGATCATTGTCCTCCTTTATTTACTTTTCGAGTAATCGCGTTTACGCGGCTCGAGTAAGGATGTGTCTACTTTCTCATAGCTAATTACAGGTTTATTATTTTCTCTATCGTAACTTGCTATTGTTGTTTTCAGAAATTCTTCGTCATTACGTTCAGGGTATTCTGGTTTGTAGTGAGCCCCTCGGCTCTCGTTACGATTGTAGGCGCCCTGAGTAATCACACGAGCTAATTGAAGCATGTTCCATAGCTGGCGTGTAAACATTGCACCCTGGTTGCTCCAGCGTGAAGTATCATTAATATTGATTCGCTCATAACGTTCCATCAGTTCAACGATTTTTTCATCTGTTTTAAGCAGCTTGTCATTTTCGCGAACAACAGTCACGTTGTCTGTCATCCATTCACCAAGCTCTTTATGGATCTGGTAGGCATTTTCATCCCCGTCCATGCTCATAATCTTTTCAAATTTCTCTTGCTCTTCCTTCACTTTTTCATCAAATAGAGCTGAAGTCATATCATCAGATATAGTTTCAAGGCCTTCCGTATATTTAACTGCATTAGGTCCAGCTACCATTCCGCCATAGATTGCAGACAGCAAAGAATTAGCTCCCAGGCGGTTTCCACCGTGTTGACTAAAATCACACTCTCCGGCTGCAAAGATACCAGGAATATTTGTCATTTGATCAAAATCTACCCACATGCCGCCCATAGAATAGTGCACGGCAGGGAAAATTTTCATCGGTACTTTTTTAGGATCGTCTCCTACAAATTTCTCGTAAATCTCAATAATTCCGCCTAGCTTAACATCCAATTCTTTAGGATCTTTATGAGACAGATCAAGATAAACCATGTTTTCACCATTGATACCGAGCTTCTGATTTACACACACATCAAAAATTTCCCGTGTAGCAATATCACGAGGAACTAAGTTACCATATGCTGGGTACTTCTCCTCTAAGAAATACCACGGCTCACCATCTTTATAAGTCCAGATTCGTCCACCTTCACCACGAGCTGACTCACTCATTAGGCGCAGCTTATCGTCACCAGGAATAGCAGTTGGATGAATCTGAATGAATTCACCATTCGCATATTTTACCCCCTGCTGATAAAGCGAACCCGCTGCAGAACCAGTATTGATTACAGAGTTCGTTGATTTACCAAATATAATTCCAGGTCCTCCTGACGCCATGATAACAGCGTCTGCCGGGAATGCTTTGATTTCATGATCTTTAAGGTTTTGTCCAACGACTCCACGGCCAATTCCATCTTCATCAATAATAGCAGAAAGGAATTCCCAGTTCTCGTATTTAGTCACGAGACCATTAACTTCATGACGGCGAACTTGCTCATCAAGAGCGTACAACAATTGTTGTCCAGTTGTAGCTCCGGCAAATGCAGTACGGTGATGCTGTGTTCCGCCAAAGCGTCGGAAATCAAGCAAACCTTCAGGCGTACGGTTAAACATAACACCCATACGGTCCAATAGATGAATGATACTTGGTGCTGCATCGCACATAGCCTTAACAGGCGGCTGGTTAGCTAAAAAGTCGCCACCATAAACTGTATCATCAAAGTGTTCCCAAGGTGAATCACCCTCACCTTTTGTATTAACAGCGCCGTTAATACCGCCTTGAGCACAAACAGAGTGAGAACGCTTTACCGGCACTAGTGACAGCATATCGACATGTACACCCTGCTCTGCTGCCTTAATAGCTGCCATAAGTCCCGCAAGACCTCCACCAACTATAACAATATTTTTATTCGACATGATTGAACCTCACTCCCTTAACTTTCAATAGATCAACGTTCAAGTAAATTAAATGCTTTAAATACCATAAGCGAACTGAATTAACGTACGAACACCTACGTAGGAAATCGCTACGAAAATGATAATGCTCGCATAAGTCATAATACGCTGTGAACGCGGGGAAACTGTAATACCCCAGCTGACAAAGAATGACCAAAGCCCATTAGAGAAGTGGAATGTAGTTGAAATGACCCCTACTATGTAGAACCAGAAAAAGAATGGCTCACTAAGAATGCCTTCCATCAACTGATAGTTAAGGTCTGCCCAGCCGAGTCCGATGGCAATTCGAGTCTCCCATACATGCCACGCAATAAAAATAAGCGTAATGATCCCAGTAAAACGTTGTAACATGAACATCCAGTTTCTAAAAAACCCAAAGTTCGACAAATTACTCTTCGCTGTGAATGCAATATATACTCCGTAAATTGCATGGAATAATAGTGGTAAAAAGATAACAAATATCTCCAGTACGTAACGATAAGGCAAGCTCTCCATAACATGAGCTGCTGAGTTAAACGCCTCTGGTCCACGAGTTGCAAAAAAGTTCACAGTTAAGTGCTGGATCAGAAATATCCCGATCGGGAGTACTCCTAATAATGAATGTAATCTCCTGTTAACATATCCGCGTGTTCCTGCCATGTTTACCCCCCTCGAGATGATAACGATTAGTATATGTACATTTTTCAGATAGTAAAGCGCTTTAAAAACGCATTTAAAATATAGGAAAACCCCTTCTCCTCGATAAAAACTGCCAAATGTACAATTTGTGACACGTTTATTGTACTTCTATCATTTCATAGCGTCAAGAAAACGAACTATAATTTACTTAAAAATACACATTTTTTCTAATTGATAAAATCTAAGATTACTGTTGCTACTTTTTTAAATTCAAGCGATAATAATTGTGTAGAAAGGAATGAGCGTCATGAGAGAAACAGCTAAGCTATCCACCCTAAACATCTCATCGCTAGTGTCTACTGGCGCAGGGTTTGATTTGCTGCGTTACTATACGTTGCCCGATTTTCTTGGAAAAGATGCCCCTTACCTCTTATATTTTATGGGGAAAAACATCGCTCGCGAAACAACCCTTGAGACATGGGATGACCTTTACGAATTTTTTCAATATATGGGATGGGGCGAACTCCAGCTGATCAAAGAAAAGAAAAAAGAATTTATATTTCATTTATCAGGTCACATCATTGAAAAGCGTTTGACACAGAAACTATACAACGTTGATTTTCGATTAGAGTGTGGATTTTTAGCTCAGATAATCCAAGTTATTACCAGTGATACATATGAATGCTTTGAACAAATAAATAAGAAAGAAAATACGGTTGAAATAACCGCAATTAAAGGATAGAAGCCACCTGATTACTCAGCTGGCTTCTCTTCATTTAGATGACTTAATATTTGATCGGCTACCGGTTCTGGTATTCCTAAGCGAGTTAAGTCCATAGGTGCTGCCTCTTTAATCTCTTTGACAGATTTGAAATGACGTAACAGCAGTCTTCTGCGTTTTTGCCCCACACCAGGAATGTCATCAAGCTCGGATTGTATAGCACCTTTACCACGCAGTTGTCTATGAAAAGAAATGGCAAAGCGGTGCACTTCGTCCTGAATTCGCTGCACTAAATAAAATTCTTGTGAATTTCTATCTAAATTAACCAACACAGGTGGGACTCCATACAAAAGCTCACTCGTCTTATGCTGATCATCTTTTGCCAATCCACATAAGGGGATATCCAGCCCAAGCTCATTTTCGAGAATGTCCATAGCTGCACTCATCTGCCCTTTCCCTCCATCTACAACAATAAGGTCGGGTAAGGCGAGACCTTCTTTTAGTACACGAGTATACCTTCTGCGGATAACTTCCCGCATTGTGTCATAATCATCAGGACCCTTGACATCACGAACTTTATATTTTCGATAGTCCTTTTTGCTTGGTTTTCCATCAATAAATGTAATCATAGCCGAAACAGGATCGGTCCCTTGGATATTTGAATTGTCAAAGGCTTCAATACGGTGAGGAGTTTCTATATTCAAATGATTCCCGAGCGACTCCACAGCTTTAATAGTCCGCTCCTCATCTCGTTCAATTAGAGCAAATTTTTCTTCAAGAGCAATACTTGCATTCTTCTTAGCTAACTCCACTAACTCTTTCTTTCTCCCTCTCATAGGAATGAGAACCTTCGTATCGATTGCTCCTTCTAATACTTCTCTGTTCGTCCCTACAGGCACGAGGATTTGTTTCGGGTAAGGGTGATTCTGATGCAAATAGAATCGTCCAATGTAACTTAGAAACGTCTCTTCTGGATCATCAAAGAATGGAAATAAAGCTACATCGCGCTCAATCAATTTACCTTGTCTTATAAAAAATACCTGGACACACATCCAGCCTTTATCATAAGAATAGCCGAATACATCACGGTCTACCTCATCATTTAAAGTCATTTTCTGCTGCTCCATGACTGATTCAATATGTTCAATTTGATCTCGTAATTCTTTTGCTCTTTCAAAATCTAGCTCTTCAGAAGCCACATACATTTGCCGTTGCAAATCTTTCTTAATTTCTTTATGGCCTCCGTTTAAAAAGGACGTAATATTCTGTACAATTTCCTGATTTGTTTCTTCAGACACGGGAAACTCACAAGGGCCCAGACATTGATGCATATGATAATAAAGACAAACACGATCGGGCATCGTGTTACACTTTCTTAGTGGATATAATCGATCGAGCAGCTTTTTAGTTTCCCTAGCCGCAATCACATTAGGGTAAGGACCGTAATATTTCCCTTTATCTTTTTTAACTTTTCTCGTAACAATTAACCTAGGATGCCTTTCAGCCGTAACTTTTAAATAAGGGTAAGATTTATCATCTTTTAAGAGTACATTGTATTTAGGATCATGCTTTTTTATTAAATTCATTTCTAGAATGAGAGCTTCCATATCTGAAGTTGTTACGATATATTCAAAATCATTAATTTCTCTTACAAGCCGTTGGGTTTTCCCATCATGAGCTCCGGTAAAATAAGAACGGACCCGGTTTTTGAGCACCTTAGATTTACCTACATAAATAATGGTGTCATTCTTATCTTTCATAAGATAACACCCTGGCTGATCAGGCAAAACCGCTAACTTTTCTTTAATAGTTGTGTTCATTATCACTTCACTCCAACTTATTAGACATGCCTATAGCCAATCCATCACACTTTTAGTCCAAAAGGGGAGTTATGAATAAATTCCTTCGAAAAAAAGCCACGCTGCAGGGCAACGCGGCTACTGACACTTCTACTTTAACTAAGAATGTTTAGTAACTAATTCAGCTAATGCTTCTTTAGGTTGAAAGCCGATTACTTGATCAACGACTTTGCCATCTTTAAAGAGAAGTAGTGTTGGAATACTCATAACACCGAACTTACTTGCTGTTTCCTGGTTTTCATCAACATCCAATTTTACGATTTTCACTTGATCGCTCATTTCTTCATCTAGTTCTTCAAGCACTGGAGCGATCATTTTACAAGGACCACACCAAGGTGCCCAGAAATCTGCTATTACAAGACCTTCGTTTGTTTCTTCGGTAAAGTTTTGATCTGTTCCTTTTACAATTGCCATCGTAAATTCCTCCTCGATCATGTATTCTGTTAAGAGTATATCATTTTCTATTTTACGTGACTAACAATATGTTTTTAATAATGGAGGCCGACCTTGCTCGGTTAACATGAATGAGAATTTAAAAAAGCCAAAGCAAGCAAGGCTTAGCTTTGGCTTATTCTTTATAATTATGCATTTACTTTCAATTGTTTCACTTCTTCAACAAGTTTTGGTACGACATCAAAGAGATCCCCGACAATTCCGTAATCGGCAACGTTAAAGATGTTAGCTTCTGGATCTTTGTTGATTGCGACTATCACTTTTGAGTTGGACATACCAGCTAAATGCTGAATTGCCCCCGATATTCCGCATGCAATATATAAATCTGGTGTTACCACTTTACCAGTCTGGCCAATTTGTAGTGAATAGTCACAATAGCCCGCATCACATGCGCCTCTTGAAGCGCCTACAGTCCCACCGAGAACTTGAGCAAGCTCTTCAAGTGGTTCGAAGCCTTCCTCACTTTTCACACCACGTCCACCAGCCACAATAACTTTCGCTTCGGAGAGATCGACTCCATCAGATGATTTACGAATGATATCTTTAATAATGGTACGAATATCCTTAATATCAACATCCTTTGCCGTTACTTCTCCCTCTAAAGCTTCATTCTTTTCGAGGGATGGGATGTTATTCGGACGGATTGTTGCAAAGACCAAACCATCGGTGATTTCTTTCTTCTCAAAGGCTTTACCTGAATAAATCGGTCTAGTGAATACAATGGTCCCGTCTTCAGCCGCAACTTCCGTAGCATCGGAAATCAGCCCGGATTCAAGTTTGCTTGCAAGTTTTGGTGTTAAATCCTTTCCTTGTGAAGTATGTCCCATAATAATTCCTTCTGGTGACTCTTCCTCAATTACAGGGTAAATTGCTTGCGCATGACCTTCAGATGTTTTCAAATTATCATGTGAAACCGTTACAACTCGGTCAGCACCATAGTACACCATTTCCTCACCCATCTCATTCAAATCTCCTGCACCGCTTAGAACACCAACTACTTCTCCTCCATCACTAACAGTCCTTGCTGCAGCAATAGCCTCGAAGGTGACATTTCTAAGTGACCCTTCACGTATTTCACCGATTACTAATACCTTTTTACCCATAACAAATCTCCTTCCTGTCTCGATTATTTAAAGTACTTTCGCTTCAGTTTTCAATAAGGATACAAGCTCTTTTACCTGATCTTCTGTTTCACCTTCCAACACCTTGCCTGCTTGTTTTTCAGGTGGTAGGAAGATTTCTGTCGTTTTTGTTTTTGGTTCAACATCATCTTCATCTAGATCTAGGTCATCAATCTCTAACTCTTCTAGCGGTTTCTTTTTAGCTTTCATAATCCCCGGTAATGAAGGATAGCGAGGTTCATTTAGACCTTGTTGACAAGTTACTAGAAGTGGCAATGAAGTTTCTACCTTCTCTACGTCCCCCTCCACATCACGTTCGATGTTAACGGTTTCACCATCAACCGAAATACTAGTAATTGTAGTAACACAAGGGATATCCAAACGTTCAGCCAATCGAGGACCCACTTGCCCGCTTGCCTCATCGATGGCTACATTTCCTCCTAAAATAATATCTATCTCTCGATCAGCAAAAAATGCTTCTAAAATTTTGACTGTTGAGAACTGGTCTCCGTCTTCTAAATCATCTTCCGTATTTATTAAGACCGCCTTATCTGCTCCCATTGCAAGGGCAGTACGCAGTTGTTTCTCAGATTCCTCTTCTCCAATTGTTACAACGGTAACTTCCCCACCGTGTTCATCCCTAAGATTAATCGCTTCCTCGACAGCGTATTCGTCGTAAGGGTTAATAATAAATTCTGCGCCATCCTCTTCAATACGCCCGCTATTAATCGAAATTTTTTCTTCAGTGTCAAAAGTACGTTTTAGTAATACGTAAATGTTCATTATGATTCCTCCTAATCTATTGGTCTTTAAATACTGGTTTCCTTTTCTCAATAAATGCCTGTATGCCTTCTTTAGCATCTTCGTTGCCAAAGACTTCACCAAACGCTGCTGCTTCAGCTTTGTTACCATCCGAAAACTGACCAGTGTGAGCATATGGAATTAATTTCATTATTTGATGAATAGCAGGACCGCTTTTGGCAGAGACCTGTGCAGCGAGTTTCTCCGCTGCTTCAAATAACTCTTCCACGGAAAAGCTCTGATTAGCAAGTCCGGCATCAACTGCTTCTTTGCCACTGATAGGAACGCCTGAAAGGATCATTTCATAAGCCTTCGCAGTACCAACATATCGAGGCAGGCGCTGTGAGCCTGCAAAACCAGGCAGAATTCCTAAGTTAAGCTCTGGTAACCCTAATTTTGCATCCTCTGCTACGTAGCGTATGTGACAAGCCATTGCAAGCTCTAGACCTCCTCCAAGTGCTGCGCCATGAATAGCAGCTATGATGGGGATGTGAAAGTTTTCCATACGGTTAAACAACTGTTGGCCTTTCCTTGAGAGCTGCTCAAAATCAGAGGCACCCTGTAACGATGTGAATTCCTTAATATCCGCACCTGCTGAGAAGAACTTATCCTTTCCTTTTATAAGGATAGCTTTAATGCTGTTATCTATCTCTACTTCATCAAGTACTTTAGATAAGTCATTTAATAGTGTACTAGATAAAGCATTAGCTGGAGGGCTTTGAATCGTAATTCGTGCAAGGTGGTTTTCTTTCTGTAAATAGACGGTAGACACTAGTATCACTCCTTTTACGATTTATGCAGTGCCAGTCCGTTGATAATAAAACTATGGACTTCTTTTGCTTGATCTCCTATGTCATAACGAAGGTCCTTCATAACCCAATTGGTTACCGCTTCATCCATCATGCCAAAGATAAGCTGACGAACGAGTTTCCGGTTTAAATCATCACGAAACAACCCCTCTTTTATTCCTTCTTCCAATATTTGATCAATCACAGCTAAATATTTCTTTAACACCTGATTAATCTTGGATCGTAATTCTTTATTGGATTGGCGAAGTTCAAGCTGTGTAACAATTGCTAAGTGATGATCGGCAGCCAGCTGCTCGAAATGAGTTTCCACCAGGGTAAGCAGTTTCTCTTCAGCTGTCTGCCTCGAAGTTGTTTCTTGCTCAATTCTTTCAATGAACTGTCCCATCTTATCCTGAAATAAAGAGATTAAAATATCCTCTTTATTTTTAAAATAGAGGTAAATGGTCCCATCAGCCACCCCCGCTTTTTTGGCGATTTTTGAAACTTGCGAAGAGTGGTACCCATTTTCAGCAATAACGACAACTGCTGCGTCGATAATCTGTTTATATTTTGGTTTGTCTTTTTTCATAAATTTCCCTGCCTTTATTGTGAAAATGAATGAATGGTCATTCATACCTCATATTACATATTTGTATTCATTCTGTCAACAATCTATGAAACTATGAGTTTTGCAGATTATTTTCTTTCAGCTTCCTATTCTCTTCGTCAACAAGTGTCCGGCGCAGGATTTTACCCACTGCTGTTTTAGGCAGTTCATCACGAAATTCATAAATACGCGGAACTTTAAAGGCTGCCATATGTTTACGGCAGAACTCATTCAATTCTTCCTCTGTTACGTTATGGTTCTTCTTTCTCACTATAAATGCTTTAACGGTTTCCCCTCGATAGGCGTCCGGCACTCCGATTATAACTGCTTCCTGGACTGATTCATGCTCGTAGAGGGTTTCTTCTACTTCACGAGGGTAAATATTGTAGCCTCCAGCAATAATCATGTCTTTCTTCCGGTCAACAACAAAGAAATAGCCATCTTCATCCATTCGCCCCATATCACCAGTACGGAACCACCCTTCTTCATTGAGTACTTGATCCGTGTCCTCTTTTCGGTTCCAATACCCTTTCATGACTTGCGGACCTTTTACGACGATTTCTCCTATCTCCCCTATCGGAACTTCTTCGCCCGCTTCCATACTGACAATCTTAGCCTCGGTATTAGGCCATGGTACTCCAATACTTCCGCTTATACGATTTCCCCAAATAAAATTTGAATGTGTTACAGGAGATGTTTCTGTTAAGCCATACCCCTCTACCAGTCTCCCTCCGGTAACGCTCTCAAAATCCTCCTGCACTTCAACGGGAAGCGGTGCTGATCCGCTAATACAAGCCTCGATTGACGAAAGATCATACTTTTTCAAGTCAGGATGATTTAAGAGGGCAATATAAATAGTTGGGGCACCCGGAAATAGGGAAGGCCTTTGCTTTTCAATCGTTTTTAGTACATTTCCTGGTTCAAATTTAGGCACTAAGATCATTTTTGACCCCATCATAACAGACAGATTCATGACAGAGGTCATCCCATAAACATGAAAGAATGGTAAGACGGCAAGCACTACTTCTTTCCCCTTTTCACACTTATACATCCATGTCATTGCCATCTGTGTGTTTACAACTAAATTATAGTGACTTAACATTACCCCTTTTGGAGACCCCGTTGTACCGCCTGTGTATTGTAACAGGGCTATATCCTCAACCGGATCAACTTCCACTGGAGATACTTGCCCACTGCTATTATCCAAAATATGTTTCCACAAATGAGTGTCGGATGATTGCTCAGGTTTAACGAGGACCTGGTGCTGCCGCTTTTGCACGAAAGGGTATAGTTTGTTTTTCGGAAAAGGGAGGTAATCCTTCACACCGGTAACGATAATATGTTCCAGAGAGGTGTTCGGTTTAACATTTGCCGCCTTCGGATATAAAATATCCAGACAGACAATCATCTTTGCATCAGAATCCTTCAATTGGTATTCAAGTTCTCGCTCCATATACAATGGGTTGGTCTGAACTACAATACCGCCAGCCATTAAGATCGCATAATAAGCGATCACCGACTGAGGACAGTTAGGCAGCATTACGGATACACGATCGCCTTTTTCTAACCCTAACTTCTGTAAGTAACTCGCAAAGCTTCGGGTCTCGTCAAAAATCTCCTGAAAGGTCATTTCCTTTCCCATGAAATAAAGCGCTTTCTTTTTGCCGTATAGCGTTGCGCTTTCCTCCAAGAAGCTGTGAAGCGGACGCTTATCATAGTCTACTGATGCAGGAATTTCAGGCGGATAATTTTTGAGCCAGGGACGTCGACCACTCTCCATAAGAAAACCTCCCTCTTTGTAATACTTTTATTATACCGTTATCGACTTAAAATTAAAAATATATAATTAAAATTTTGCAAATATTTACTTAAAAAAGCAAGTCCTTTCAAAAAGAACATGCTTATAACAAAACATATACAATCCCAATCACAATAAAAAGTGAAGCAATTACGATCAATACTTTTGCTAAAGTCTCCATACTTTTCCACCCTTCATATGATGTTAGCCCCGATGACATATGACAATCCTACTGAAATAATAAATGAAATAAAACCAACAGCCCGGTTATCTTCAGCAATCTCGTCATCAATTCTGAAGGAAGGAGTAAGAAATTCAAATATGAAGTATCCGATTAACAAAAGAATAAATCCGAACAACCCCCACCCCATAGTTTGGAGAAGGGAGTCATTCTCTTGAATGGAAAATCGAAAAATATTGGCAATGCCAAATATTTTTCCTCCGGTCGCCATAGCTACTGCTAAATTACCATTCTGAATTTCTCTCCAATTATTATACGTGGTTACTAATTCAAATACAGCCATAAATACAACAACACACAGAACTACAACACTATAGCTTGCTGCGGTTTCAATTAAGGCATGTTCCCAGAATCCTGTCATAACAAGCTCTCCCCTTGTACGAATTTACTTTAATTCAAGCACGGTAACCCCGCTGCCGCCTTCATTCATCCCGCCAGCTCGGTATGAGTCAATCTGGCGATGATTTTTCGCATAATTTTGGACAGCTGTTCTCAATGCGCCTGTTCCTTTCCCATGGATGATGGAAACACGCGGATAATTCGCCAATAATGCGTCATCAATATATTTTTCCAACTGATTTAAAGCCTCTTCGTAACGTTCCCCTCTTAGATCAAGTTCTGTTTTAACATGGTAGCCTTTCCCTTTCACAGTAGCCATCGGTTTTTCCTTATATGGTTGTTGAGCTTTTACAAACTCTAATTCGTTTCGTTTTGCCTTTACCTTCATCATGCCCACCTGGACCTGGTATTCATTGCTGTTGGTTTGCTCCAGTATAACCCCTTGCTGATTTAACGTAAGTAATTTCACTTCGTCACCAGCCTTTAACTCTTTATTTTCCTGTTTAGATACTGATTTCTTACTGGTGTTTTTCTTATTTGCCAGGTTTGGCGTGGTTTCATCCAATGCTTTTCTAGCTTCAATCAATTCGTGGTCTTTAATCTCAGCTTGGTGCTTCATTTGTCGAAGCTGATGAACAATCTCTTCGGATTCTTGCCTGGCTTTTTCGACTGCTTTCTCAGCTTTTGTTTCAGCCTTAGTATATAACCGTTCTCGTTTCTCCTCAAATTGTTTCCACTGCGTTTGCAAATCACGATACAATTCTTCTGCTTTTGTTAACGTTTCTTCCGCTTCATTGTAGTCTCTTTCCGCATTTCTCGTTGATTCTTCCAGTGAAGCAATCATATTCTCCACGCTTTGCGAATCAATTCCGACTTGCTGCTTAGCGGTTTCTATAATCGTTTCATCTAAGCCAAGCCTTCTTGAGATCTCAAACGCGTTACTGCGGCCCGGAACTCCGATAAGGAGGCGATAGGTCGGTTTTAGTGTCTGGATATCAAACTCTACGGAAGCGTTTGTAACTCCCTCCCTGTTGTAGCCATACGCTTTGAGTTCTGGATAGTGGGTCGTTGCAACCACCCGAGCCCTGCGACCAACAACCTCATCCAAAATGGACATGGCTAAGGCAGCACCTTCCTGTGGGTCTGTCCCTGCCCCTAACTCATCGAATAAAACTAAGGTGCGTTCATTGACATGCTTCAATATTTCCACAATATTAGTCATATGAGAGGAAAAGGTTGATAAGCTTTGTTCGATGGACTGCTCGTCCCCAATATCTGCATAAACCTGTTCGAACACAGCCAATTCGCACCCATCCATTGCAGGTACCTGGAGACCAGACTGGGCCATTAGTGTAAATAAGCCTAGCAGCTTCAAGGTAACTGTTTTACCTCCAGTGTTTGGCCCAGTAATGACAATTGAAGTAAAATCAACTCCCAATTCAATATCATTAGGGACAACTTCCTCCGGATCTATAAGGGGATGTCTTGCCTGTTTAAGACGAATGCGGCCTTCATCGTTCATAGTTGGCATAGCGCCTTTCATTTCACTGCCTAGTTTTGCCCGGGCAAACATAAAGTCAACATATGCAAGTATCTCAACATTGGAATAGAGGAAGGATTGCTCTTCAGATATAGCAGTAGACAAATCTGTTAATATACGCTCGACTTCCTGGCGCTCTTGTACTTTTGATTCTTGTAACTGATTATTTAAATCTACTACCACTTGTGGTTCGATGAATAAGGTTGCTCCTGATGCAGATTGATCGTGAACAATCCCACCTATGGAACCTCGATATTCTTGTTTTACAGGTAATACATAGCGTTCATTTCTAATCGTTACGATGGCATCTGATAACATATTCGTTTTCGACCTTGTGAAAGTCTCCATCTTATCACGGACACGACTTTCTGAGGTTCTAATTTTCGAGCGGATCGTTCTCAGTTTATCAGAAGCACCATCCATCACTCCCCCGTGCTCATCAATACAGGTTCTAATTTTCCTTTCTAGTTCTGTGAGAGGAACGATCCCTTCGACAAGGTCTCTCAAAATAGGCATATCATGTTCATCCAGCTCTTCAACAAATCGTTTCAGCTGCTTTCCCCCGTTTATCGTGCTGGCAATGTCAAGACATTCGATGGCACTAAGCACGCCTCCAATAGTTGTGCGCTGAATGCTCGGTTTAATATCGAAAATTCCGCCCAACGGAATGTATCCTTTTAGACGGATGACCTGGGCCGCTTCATCTGTCTCTTTTTGCCACTGTGTGACTTCCGCAAGTTCAGTTGAGGGTTTCAATGCAAGCGCACGTTCCTTACCAAGTGAGGAAGCTGCCTGTTCTGCTAATTGTTCAATAATTTTTTTATATTCTAAAACATGAAGGATTCGTTTGTTCATGTTAATAATTCTCCTTTATTCATAACTAATCCCTGCCAAGTCGTTTCATCAGCTGCTTTGTCGTCATTGTGTTTAGAACGGATTCCTTACGCAGCCACCCTTTTCTGGCGGAGCCTACGCCAATTTCCATATGGTCAAGCATTGGATAGCTATGGGCATCCGTATTAATGGCAATCGTTACACCAGCATCCTGTGCTTTCATTAACCATTCCCAGCTTAAGTCCAGACGATTAGGGTTCGCATTAAGTTCCAAAATAGTTCCCGTCTGCCGAGCCCCTTCAATTAACTTCTCTAATTGTACTTGATAACCAGATCTGCGACCAATTAATCGTCCAGTTGGATGAGCGATCATATCAACATGCGGATTTTGAAGCGCTGTGTTAAGCCGATGCATAATCTGATCTTCAGATTGATTAAAGCTGGAATGGATAGAAGCAATAACAAAGTCCATGTCTTTTAGAAAAGCGTCTTCGAAGTCTAATGAGCCATCTGGAAGGATATCCATTTCAACTCCGGCAAAAATATGGAAGCCTTCCATTTCATTATTAATTTTATCAATCTCCTGCCTTTGCATTCGCAAACGCTCTTCGTTTAACCCGTTAGCAATCCTTAAATACTTGGAATGATCTGTTATAGCGATGTAATCATATCCCATATTTTTGCTTCGTTCTGCCATTTCTCTAATTGATTGAGCCCCATCACTCCAAGTTGAGTGCATATGAAGGTCGCCGCGAATATCATTTGATTCAACAAAGGGGACAGATTCTTGGAATGCTTCAACTTCTCCTTTATTTTCACGTACTTCAGGAGGGATGTAGTGGAGTCCAAAATGATGAAAGAACTGTTCTTCTGTTTCAAAGGTCACCACTTCACCTGTCTCTGCGTTTTCTACTCCATATTCACTTATTTTTTCTTGCTTTTGCTTGGCCAGCTGTCTCATGGCTACATTGTGTTCCTTTGATCCGGTAAAATGGTGCAAGGTAGAAGCAAACTGTTTAGGCTCGACAATGCGAAAATCCACGCCTATATCATATCCTTCATCGACTATAATCGAAACTTTTGTATCACCGGAGGAAATGATTTCTTTTAATCCCGAGTAGGCCAGTAATTCTTCTTTCGTTTGTTCAGGATGTTTTGAAGCAATAATAAAATCGAGATCTTTAATCGTTTCTCGCTTTCTCCTTAAGCTTCCTGCTATAGAAAAGGTTCTTATCGTTTCACATTGATTCAAGAAGGCTTCAATTTTCTCTGCAATCGGCAGCATAAAAGAAATTGGAAGTCTTTCAGGCCTTGAACCATACTCCTCTAGCGTTTTCAATATTTTCTCTGCAGATTTCTTTCCAAAGCCTTCAAGCTGTTCTACTCTTCCTTCCTCAAGGGCTTCCTTCAGAGATTCAGCATCGGTTACTCCTAATTGTTGATAAAGCTTGGCAAGTTTCTTTCCACCTAAGCCCTGTATATCAAGCAGGGGAACTAAGCCCGCCGGTACCTCTGCCTGCAATTGTTTTAACGTTTCAGATTCACCTTCATCAACGTACTCTTGAATGACCGATGCAGTGCCTTTACCAATGCCTTTGATCTTAGTAAAGTCGTTGATTTCATTCAACGAATGGTCGTTTCTTTCTAATGCCTGAGCAGCTTTCCGGTAAGCTGATACTTTAAACGAATTTTCACCTTTCAATTCAAGATAAACTGCAATGGTTTCAAGTAATTGAATCACTTTCTTTTTATCAATTGTCATCTCCTTGTCCACCTTTCACATTTAAACAGTTGACGATACAAAGAAAAGGCCGCTATGAAATTTTCACAGCGACCTTTTCATAACTAGCAATTAATAGGTGAGCAGCCACATCAAACTTAACTGATCTTCCCTTCAACTTCGAATCACTCACATGTAAACCATGGAGTAACAATTCGTACTACTGCAGCAAGCTTATCATATGATCCACCCACATCGTTTTGATTTGACTGGATAGGATGGGAGTACTCTCAATAATAAACTGGGCTAAAAACGAACCGTCCAAAGCGTTCTGGACAACACTTAAAGGTACTAATGCCGCTATGTATAATAGAATAAACAAGAGAAAGTATCTTTCTACAAACCCTAAAATGCCGCCTAACAGGCTATTTATGGAACTGAGGACGGGTAGTTCTGCAACAAAGTCCAGCATAGAGGCAATAATCTGCAAGATAATTTTAACCCCAAAAAATAAAATAGCGAAGGCTGCAGCATTATAAAACGCTTGTTCTAAAGGCAGGTTTTCCGCAAATACTGCCCAGGTGGTTCCCTCAGGGAGTTCTGGGTAAGGAACCCACAAAATAAGTTTAGGTGCTAGATTGTCGTAATACATTACAGCGACGATAAAAGCGGCTATAAATCCTATCAGATGAAATAACTGAAGGATAAACCCCCTTCGAATGCCTACCATAACGCCAAAGAATAAAATAATCAAAAGCAATATATCAATCATGTTAGTCGTCGTCCTCTTTCTCTATCTTGTCAATATAATTCATTAATTCCGTACACTCTTCTTTAAGTTTAATATATTCATTCATTGTATTAACCGCTGTCAGGACTGCAAGTTTAGATGTATCTAAACTTGGATTAGCCTCATGTATTTCACGCATTTTCTGATCCACAAGACTAGATACCATGCGGATATGGTGCGGCTCTTCATGTCCAACAATAGTGTACGAGCGATTGTTAATCTCAACGGTGATTCTTCTTCTATTTTTATCTGATTGGGACACATCCATACCCCCTTGATTCTCAAGTCCTAAGCATAATAGTAACATGAAGCTGAACATTTGGGAAACCAAAAAGTATTATTAACTCTGTTCTGTTCATGTTTCTAATTTGCTATACTAATTTTATACTTTTTCAATAGAAGGGACTTAACTATGTCACAAGTTGTTCTAACCTTACCTAAAGAAAAACTTCAGGAAATGCAAAGTTATTATAAACAAAGTCTAAAAGCCACACCACAGAATGCTGCCTTTGCAGCGAAAACACCAAATTGTACAATCACAGCTTACAATTCTGGAAAAGTGCTCTTCCAGGGAAAAGCTCCGCAACAGGAATCCAATAAATGGGGGAATTCTACCGCTCAAAACTCTTCTGAAAAGTCAGCACCAAAACCCACTCATCGATTTCATCCTGATAAAGCGTTGTTTACACAATCTCATATCGGGTCAGATGAAGCCGGAACGGGAGACTTCTTCGGTCCAATAACCGTTGCAGCAGCGTATGTAAAAGAGCATCAAATTGGCCAATTGAAAGCAATCGGGGTAAAAGATTCAAAACATCTCAGTGACAAACAAATCACGCACATCGCTAAACAAATCGTAGAAATGAATATTCCATACAGCCTTTTGCGCTTAGATAATTTGAAATATAATCAATGGCAGGAAAAGGGCTGGACACAAGGTAAAATGAAGACAATGCTTCACCATAAAGCACTAGAAAGCTTACTTGTAAAAGTAGCACCCGAGCAGCCGGCTATTCTTGTTGACCAATTCTCTCAGCCAGACGTTTATGCAAAACACTTAAACTCTGAACGCAAACAGCTCCAGAAGGACATATTTTTTATGACCAAAGCGGAAAGCTATTCCACATCTGTTGCTGTTGCTTCAATCATTGCCAGATCGAGCTTCGTTAAAGCGATGAATCAAATTGAGATGGACACGGGGCTACCTGTCCCTAAAGGGGCATCAGGAGCCGTCGACAAAGCTGCAGCAAAGATTATAACCATTTACGGAGAAGATAAACTACGCGAAATTGCCAAGATACATTTTGCTACTTTAGAGAAAGCCCGAAAATTAACGTAACAACAAACAAAAGGGGCTGGGACATAACTAGCCTGAAATAATAAAAAAGGTTCCGATCATCGGTTTTTGATGATCGGAACCTTTTTTTATTGAATGAGGAAAGTTATTGGCCTTACTCTGCTGCCTTTGAGCGGTGTACTTTCTCAAGTTCACCGCCATGAAGGCAAATCCTAATTCATTCTTCACACTCTCCTGACCCCTTACGGACATTCGAGTGAAACGCAAATTAGCCTTCAGAAATCCAAAAAATGGTTCTACATCGACTTTACGTTTACCATAAAGTTCGCCCATTTTCTCTTCTGAAAGCAGTTCTCTGACCATATGTTTTTGTTCTTCCCATTTTTCATTGTAATAGATCTTGCGATTGTTGCCTTCTTTAGCCTTGGTACATTGACTACGGAGAGGGCAACCGGAACAGTCTTCACACTCGTACACCTTAAACTTCCGGACAAAGCCATAACGATCAGTCTTGTGGGAAAAATACCGGAACGTCAGTTGTTTTCCGTTCGGACAAATGAATGCATCATCTTCTTCGCTGTACTCCCAATTGGCTGAATGAAATGCCTTCTTTTTAAAACTTTTCTTCTTCTCTTTGCGGTACGTATTGTACGTGATCAATGGCGTGCGCTTGCGATTCTCCTGGACTTCTTCATAATTTTCTTCGCTTCCATACCCACTATCGGCGACAAGATGATCGGGTAGTTCAAAGAAGTGTTGTTCGATGTGATCCAGGAAAGGAAGGAACGTGCGCGTATCCGTTGGGTTCGGAAAAACATCATAAGCGAGCGCATATTGGCCTTCGGTCGCCACCTGTATATTATAACCGGCTTTCAGTTGCCCGTTCTTCATATAATCATCTTTCATTCGCATAAACGTGGCGTCATGGTCGGTCTTGGAATAACTGTTTCGTTCTCCAAAGATTTCCGTGTCGCTTTCGTATTTCTGCTTGCGCGCCGCAAAATCCTGAAACTGTTTATGGGATTGCTTTGGCTCTTTGCGCTCGGAACGAAGTTGTTTCCGTTCGCTCACTTCTTCGCTCTCTTCGATTTTCTGGCTCCATTCTTCGACCTTTTCTTCCAACCTTTCAGCTATATCTGTAAGCTCTTTGACCGATAATTCTTCCGGATTTTCCCGTACGATTTCTGGGATGATTTCCTTTTCAACCAATTCATCATACATGCGGTTGGACTTTTCGATCAGATTGGCGTTGTAATTTTCCACAGCCTTACGCCAGACAAATGTAAACTTATTGGCATTGGCTTCAATCTTGGTTCCATCGATGAAAATCGCTTCGTCATCAATCAACTCTTCCTGAACAAGTTGGCAACGGAACTGGACAAAGCACTCACGGAGGAGGGCTTGCACGTCGGGGTGGACACGGAATCGATTAATGGTTCGATAGCTCGGTTCATAACCTTGAGCTAACCACATCATGCGGACACTATCTTGGAGAAGCGCTTCGATTTTCCTTCCGGAGAAAACCGATTGCGTGTAGGCGCATACAATGATTTTCATCATCATTCGGGGATGGTAAGCCGGACAGCCCGTCTTCCGTAAGAAAGCAGCGAAGGCTTCGTTTGGAATCTGTTCGACTAGATCGTGGACGGCATAGGCGATATCATTTTCTTGGAGTTTCATTTCTAAATCCAGGGGCAAAATCACTTGATTCATGTTATACTGTTTAAACATAAGGACACCTCCGATGGTTATTGTGTGGTAACTATAATTTTATCAGAGTGTGTCCTTATTTTGTTTTCAAAATAGAATTTATTTAGATTAAAATAAAAGAGTAGCCCGCCGAACAAAAACTTTGTTCGGCGGGCTACTCTTCGTTTAGGAGACTGGGTTTTGTCCCACCCTCTTTGTTACGCTCTACTACTTACGAACTAACCACGCAGTTCAGCACGATGAGTTTGCTTAACAGCATCAAGAATTTGATTATGAGCTTCTTCCACTTCTTTATCCTTTAATGTTCGTTCAGGATTTAAATACACTAAATTAAAGGCCAATGATTTCTTTCCATCGTCAAGATGGTCGCCCTGGTAAACGTCAAAGACTTGCACAATTTGAATGAGTGGATCTCCTGCTTCGACAATCGTCTTTTCAATTTCAGCCGCAGGAATAGATTCTTCAACAACTAAGGCGATGTCACGACTCACTTCTGGGTATTTAGGTATCGGTCGGAAACCTTCAACTTTCGTGTACATGTTGAAGAGCTCCTCAACATTCAGATCAAACACATACGTCTCTTTTAACCCCATTTCCTTCTGGAGTTTCGGATGAACTTGCCCCAGGAATCCAAGCGTTCTCTCCCCAGATTTAATGATAGCTGTCCTTCCGGGATGCATATGCTCAATTTTTCCTTTTTCAAATGAAACAGACAGATCCAGCTTAGCAGCCAGCCCCTCTACAATTCCTTTAACGACGAAAAAATCAACTGGCTTCTTCTCTTGCTGCCATAGATGACTTACCCATTCACCTGTTAATGCTCCTGATGCTCGCAGTGTTTCAACAGGCTGTTTTGTAACACGTTCTTCTTCGTTGATGAAAACTTTCCCAATCTCATAATAGCCCAGGTTATTTTGTTTACGTGCAGTATTATAGGCTAGAGATTGAAGCATTTCAGGGAGTAAGCTTAATCGAAGATGACTATGGTCTTCACTCATGGGCATAGCCAATTTGACAGGATGATTGGCCTGATTAGCAATTTCCTCGCTTACAAGCATGGCGGCTCTTGATTCACTAGTAAGTGAATACGTAATAGCCTCATTTAAACCTGCTCCTTCAAAGTATGTCTTGATGTCACGCTTTAACTTTTGAATTCGCGATAGCCCGCCTGCTTGTGAAGCACCTTGCGGGAGAGTGTACGGCAGATGATCATACCCGTAGATACGAGCTATCTCTTCAAGCATATCTTCAAACTGGGTCACGTCTCCCCGTCTCGTCGGTACAGAAATATCAAAATTATCCCCGGAGTTAGTAAATGTAAACTGAAGACGCTTTAGGATATCGGCAATCTCTTGATTAGAAATATCTGTTCCTAACCGTTCATTTATGCGCTGTGACTGCACGGTGACTTCTCGCTCAGTCCGATCTAGTTGATCAAAGCTAACTACTCCAGAAAGAACACTGGCTCCTGTGTATCTTTCTAAAAGTTCACAGGCTCGTTTGCCGGCTCGTTCTACCCGATTTGGATCCACACCTTTCTCAAAACGGGTGCTTGATTCACTACGCAGGCCGTGATCCTTAGAAGACTGCCTCACAACAGCAGGGTCAAAATAAGCAGCTTCAAGCAAAATCGTTGTCGTGTTCTCGTTAACTTCGGATTCGGCCCCTCCCATTACTCCTGCAATAGCCTGAGGTTTCGTTCCGTTTGTAATGACTAAATGATCAGTTGTTAATGTCCTTTCCTGATCATCTAATGTCACAATTGTTTCACCATCTTCTGCTTTACGAGTCACGATTTCTTTGGACCCGAAACGGTCGTAGTCAAAGGCGTGAAGCGGCTGTCCATATTCAAGCAGCACATAGTTTGTGATGTCCACTACATTATTGATTGGGCGGATGCCAGCGGCTGTTAACTTATTTTGCATCCATAACGGAGACTTCCCTACATTTACATCTTTGATTATGAAAGCACCATAATAAGGATTGGCCTCTTGATCTTGAACTGACACAGAAAGATACTCTGATGCTTTCTCTGAAACAGGATGGACTTCTTCTCCAGCCAATTTATACTCACGATCCAGAGCAGCTGCCACTTCATAAGCTACCCCAGCCATACTTAGACAGTCTGCCCTGTTTGGCGTTAGCCCAAGTTCGATGATCATATCATCCAGATTCAGCAATGATACAGCATTTTCACCTGCTTGCACATCCTCAGGAAAAACAAATATCCCATTCTGGTATTCTTTGGGAACATCCTTTTCATCTACACCTAATTCTTGTAAGGAACAAACCATCCCGTTTGATTCTTCGCCACGAAGGTTGGTTTTCTTTATTTTAAAATTGCCCGGCAGTACTGCTCCTGGAACAGCAACCGGAACATACTGACCTTGTGCTATATTAGGAGCACCACAAACAATCTGTAATGTTTCTGTTCCTACGTCAATTTGACATAGTGACAATTTATCTGCATTTGGGTGTTGCTCACATGAAGTAACATAGCCGACAACAACCCCTTTAACTTCTTCCGCAACAGGTTCTACACTCTCTACTTCTATGCCTGTTTTCGTTATAATTTCAGCAAGGTCTTCCGGCTGATAATCGCGAACATCAATATATTCATTTAGCCAATTTAAGGATACTAACATTTCCTTAACCTCCCTACGCTTTATGGTATTGTTTTAAAAATCGTTGATCGTTTGTATAGAAATGACGAATATCATCCACGCCATACTTCAGCATTGCAATTCGTTCTGGTCCCATTCCAAAGGCAAAGCCGGAGTATTCATCTGGATCGTACCCCGCCATTTCAAGTACATTAGGGTGCACCATGCCAGCCCCCAGAATTTCGATCCATCCTGTTCCTTTACAAACAGAACATCCGCTTCCCCCGCACATTTTACAGGAAATATCCATCTCTACTGAAGGTTCAGTAAACGGGAAGAAACTAGGGCGCAGCCTGATTTCCCGCTCGGCTCCAAACATTTGCTTAGCAAATGCATCCAGCACTCCTTTTAAATCGCTCATTCGTACATGTTTATCAACTAGCAATCCTTCTATTTGAGTAAACTGATGGGAGTGGGTCGCGTCATCTGTATCTCGGCGATACACTTTTCCTGGGCAAATCATACGTACAGGTTCTGATCCATTTTTCTGCCCCATCGTTCTCGCCTGTACGGGAGACGTGTGGGTTCTAAGTAAAAGTTCCTCAGTAATGTAAAACGAATCTTGCATATCGCGAGCCGGGTGACCCTTAGGCAGATTCAGTGCTTCAAAATTGTAATAATCTGTTTCCACTTCAGGTCCCTCTTTAATTTCAAAACCCATTCCGATAAACAAATCTTCAATTTCCTCTACAATTGAAGTTAACAAATGAGGCCCGCCAACTTGGATAGGACGTCCCGGCAATGTCACATCAATACTTTCCGCCTCTAGTTGTTTCTCAAGTGCCTCGTCTTCAAGGCGGGTTTGCTTAGATTCGATTGCATGGGCTATCTCTTCTCGAACATCATTTGCAAGCTGACCGATAATCGGGCGCTCCTCTTTAGAGAGCTTCCCCATCCCTCGCAATACTTCTGTAATTGGGCCTTTCTTGCCTAAGTATTCTACACGAATATCTTTAAGGGCTTGCACTTCTTCGGAATGTTGGACTTTACTTAATGCTTCTTGCTTCAATTCCTGTAAACGTTCCTTCATGGATTGCTCCTCCTTCAATATCAAAATAAAAAAAGCCTCGTCCCTTATAAAAAATAAAAAGGGACGAGACTTATTCAATCGTTTCGCGGTACCACCCTTGTTGACACATCCGTTGTGCCCACTCAAGTTCTTAGATAACGGATTTGAATCCGGTACACCTGTCACAGGTGCCAGCTCCAGAGTTGAAATTTCAATAATGGCCACGATAGAAATGCTTTCAGTCTAAGGCATTTCTTCCCTCAATCGATGCTGCCCTTATTTACTTGGCTCCTTCTTCACTATTTACTATATAACTGTTCATTAATTATAGAGAAAGACAATGAGTTATGCAAGCCTATCCTTTTAAATGATACATTAAAATGCCAGCAGCGATTGCCACATTTAATGACTCTGCCCTGCCATAAATCGGGATATAGACTCTCTCACTAGCATAAGATAACAATTCATCTCGAACACCCTGCCCCTCATTACCGACAATTAGAGCAGCTTTCTCAGGCTGCGGTACCTTTTTATAAGGCTCAGCATCCTGAAGAGCCGAGGCCCAAACTGTAACACCGGCAGCCTTCAGATCTCGTATAACTTCTTGTAATTCTCCTTGATAAATCGGGATATGAAATAACGACCCTTGCGTTGAGCGGATCGTCTTTTCATTAAGAGGATCCACGCATCCTTCTCCAATCACGACATGATTAAAACCAGCCGCATCAGCCGTGCGAATTAACGTGCCGAGGTTCCCCGGGTCTTGCACAGCATCAATGATCAATGTCAAAGCTTGAGACTGGAAGGATTCAACTTTTCGCTCAACTACCGCTGCGATTCCTTGCGGAGTTTGCGTTTGCGAGATAGCCTGAAACACTTGCTCGCTTACATCAGTAACTGGCAATTCTGAGCCCGGAACAAAAGATTCCCCTTCTCTCCTTATTAGTTCTACTACTTTCCAGTCACTTTTTTGTGCCTCCTCTACCAAATGGCGGCCTTCGACTAGAAATGTTCCGGTTCTCTCTCTAAACTTGCGCTTATGTAACTTTTTCCATTCTTTCACTTTTGAATTACTAACAGATGTTAACATATTTTGGTTTCCCTCGTTTAAATTGAAGTTTTCTTTAATCATACATAGCTTATTCTCATTTGGTCAAACTAAACATAATTCAAAAGTGGAGGTAGACAATAAATGGACTTAAACTTAAGAAAAGCAATCCTTTCTAACGTTTCAGGACACAATACGGAGCAGCTTGAAGCTACGATTGTCGACGCTGTACAAAACGGCGAAGAAAAGATGCTCCCTGGTCTTGGCGTTCTATTTGAAATGATTTGGAAAGAAGCTAACGAAGGTGATAAACAGGAAATGCTTGAAACCTTAGAACAAAGTCTGCAAAAGCAAGCATAAAAGCCACCCCTTTGGGGATGGCTTTTTTTGTTTTAATCAAACGTAATTTCTTTTACTTTCTTATCGTCTAGTTGTTTAATGACTTCTACAATTAATTGAACGGCATTCTCGAAGTCATCCCGATGAAGCATAGCCGCATGTGAATGTATATAACGTGTAGCAATGGTTATGGATAGAGCAGGCACCCCATCATGGGTTAAATGAATAGCTCCTGAATCTGTGCCGCCTCCAGCCATGGAATCAAATTGATACGGGATAGCATTTTCATCCGCTGTGTCGACTACAAAATCTCTTAGTCCTTTATGAGATACCATAGAGGCATCATAAAGAATAATTTGCGGACCATCTCCCATTTTACTTTGAGCATCCCGCTCAGAAACACCTGGCGTATCTCCTGCAATACCTACATCCACGCCAAATGCGATATCCGGATTAATTAGATGAGCGGACGTACGGGCACCTCTTAGGCCAACTTCTTCTTGTACCGTCCCGACACCATATACAATGTTCGGATGTTTCTCAGACTTCAGACGTTTAAGTACTTCGATCGCAATAGCACAGCCGATTCGGTTGTCCCAAGCTTTGGCAAGCAGCATTTTTTCATTTTTCATTTGTGTGAATTCAAAATATGGAACGATAGAATCTCCCGGTACTACGCCAAATTCTTTTGCTTCCTCTTTACTAGAAGCCCCGATATCAATAAACATGTCTTTAATTTCGACAGCTTTCTTACGCTGATCAGCAGGTAGAATATGTGGCGGTTTAGAACCGATAATTCCAGTTAGATTCCCTTCACGCGTCATGATGGTTACGCGTTGAGCAAGCATCACCTGACTCCACCATCCACCGACGGGCTGAAAGTAAATGTAGCCTTTGTCATCGATACGGGTCACCATGAAGCCTACTTCATCCAAATGACCTGCAACCATGACTTTCGGGCCTTTTTTATTTCCAACCTTTTTAGCTACCAGGCTGCCGAGATTATCTGTATATACCTCATCTGCATAAGGGGTGATATACTTAGTCATGACATCCCGGGCTTCGCGTTCGTGCCCTGGAATTCCATTCGCATCCGTTAAATCTTTGAGCATTGTTAGTGTTTCATCTTTTTTAGCCATATGTATAATTCCTCCTTTTGTCTCACTATTCCCTATTATATAGTTTTTATTATGAATTCACAAAAAATTACGTCTAATATCCTTGATCCTGCCGCTCAAAGTTCACTTCATTTTTGTCGATATACGCCTTCTGTAATTCCTCGGCTTGAAAGCCAAGCGTTTTTCCCAGTGATAGAAAGGCTTCAAACAACTCAACATAGCTTGTCTTATCTTTTTGCAGTTTGAAATTCTCGATAGCAGTGAAAATAGAAAGAAAAGCTTCCGTTTGATTCCTCTTCTCATTAAGTGCAGTGCCCTGATAACGAAAGCCGAGGTCTAATCCCAGCGAAAGGATGAAATGTAACCCATCCACGTACTCTTCCAGCACAACTTCTTTTGGACTCGCTGGCTTATTACTCCAGAATTTAAAACAACGGGTTTCGTTCGCTAACTCACCGATTTCAACTAACAGGGCAAGTATTTTATGATCTACAACATTAACCTCTTGCAAATCATGTGTATGCGTAATGTAATCATCAAGTTTTTGCTGCATGTGATAAAAAGATTCCCACTTCATAATGATCCCCCTAAAAAAATTCTTCACCACAAATGTATCACTTTTTGAAACAAAAGGGGACCGTTACACGTACATGTGCTAATAATCAATCTCAGGGAGAAGGTATCTATGATAATTATACTCTTTCGAATCCTATTAATTATAGCCATACTGTTTATTATTTACACAGTCTACAAATTCATGATAAACCCAAGAAGAAAGCTCGATCATGCTCAACAAAAAAATGAGTTTTACTTTCACGATGCCCCCGAAAATACGAAGCAGAATTTCTTAATCACCTATAAAGGGCTGGTGTTTGAAGGGGAAAAGTACCTCGGAACTACCGAAGAAGCCTTTGAAGTTGTCACCATTAATATTTTCACTCAACACCCGGAAAAGCTGCAAGGGTTAGAGAGGAATGATCTATACTTCCTTGAAGAGCAAGTTTTAATGAGGTATCCCTATGCAAGAATTGAATGGAAATATCCGATAAACCGATTAAATATACGCCCTATTCATGATGACCAATAATGCATGAACAGCTTATATTCCCTTAGAATGACAGCTTATAAAAATAAGGTCAGTACCCTAAACAGTTGGTACTGACCTTGTTTTATTAACTAGTTTGAAAGAAATCCTGCCAAATCAATACTTCATATTTCTTCCTTAACAAGTAACATGCAAGGGCCATAAATCCAGAGAATAAAAACAGCATAGGGATGGATAAGAGGGTAATCCATTGTCCTACTGAAGTGTATACAACAGCCAAAGGAAAGTTGGCCACCAGCGATGATTTAGTATAATCCTTAAAATCTTTACTCATTTCAATTAAACAATAAGACAATAAATGAAAATGAATGAATGGAATTAAACGGAGAATAGCAATCTGTCTGACCGTTAAGTGAGCTTTTCGTTTATTCCACTTTTGATACATAGCCTGCATCTTCTTTAGCCCAAAGGGAACGAGTCGAATCATACGATAAAATATGACACTGGAAAGCAAGGTTCCAATTACTGAATAAGCAGTTCCGGCAACTGGACCGAATAACATACCACCTGTGATACAAACGAGCATGACCGGCAAAAATAATAAAGGTCGTAACAAATGGATCCCAATAAATAATAGTGGTGCCCATGCTCCTTGATGTTCTACCCATGCCAGAACGGCAATTGATGTTTCGGCCATCCACTTCGCCTCCCTGCCTACAGATTATGACAGTATTATGGAAAATAGAACCACATCAACGTGAAGAGACCTAACAGCTGGATCACTGCGATTATGGGCCACCCGATACTGAAACGGGAATAATTCGCCTTATGTCGAAATACTTTTATGCCGACTGCTCCGCCACATGCTCCCCCTGTTAAAGCTAGAAACCACAAACGCTTTTCAGACACTCGCCACTGTCTCTTTCTTGCTTTGCTTTTGTCATACCCCATTAAGATAAACAACGCAGTGCTAGATAGAATAAAAACAAACAGAACCCAGTAAAATACGACCATTATTATTCCTCCGTCCATCACGAAAAAAGCCATTTCCAGGCGAACGGAAATGGCTCCTTGTATTTAATAATTTTCTTTATTTAAGTGCCGATTTTGCTTGCTCAGCTAAACTTGCGAATCCTTTTTCGTCCTGGACAGCAAGTTCCGCAAGCATTTTGCGGTTCACTTCAACACCAGCAAGCTTAAGTCCATGCATCAAGCGGCTGTAGGAAATGTCATTCATACGAGCTGCTGCATTAATACGCGCAATCCAAAGTTTGCGAAAGTCGCGTTTTTTCTGACGACGGTCACGGTATGCATACTGACCTGACTTCATTACTTGTTGTTTTGCTGTTTTGAATAGAGCGTGCTTTGAACCATAATAACCTTTTGCTAGTTTAAGGACACGATTACGACGTTTACGTGTCACTGTTCCACCTTTAACTCGTGGCATTGGAATTCCCTCCTATATGAATCTGCATTCTTTAATTATTTTTTCGGAAGCATATGCTTGATACGACGGAAGTCTCCGGCAGATACCAATGTTGCCTTACGCAATTTGCGCTTTTGCTTCGTAGATTTATTGGCAAATAAGTGGCTTGTGAACGCATGAGAGCGTTTCACCTTTCCACTACCAGTTTTTTTGAAACGTTTCTGAGAACCTTTATGGGTTTTCATCTTAGGCATTGACAATTTCCTCCTTTAACTGATTCAGCTTACTTCTCCGCAAGAGGAGCAAGCATCATAAACATATTTCGACCTTCCATTTTTGGTTTGGTCTCAATAGTAGCGACGTCCTGGCATTCATCAGCCAGACGTTCAAGAACTTTCTGTCCAAGTTCTTTGTGAGTAATCGCACGTCCGCGGAAACGAACAGATGCTTTCACCTTATCGCCTTTTGTTAAGAATTTACGAGCATTACGAAGCTTCGTATTAAAGTCATGCTCTTCAATCCCTGGGCTTAAACGCACTTCTTTAAGCTTGATAATCGTTTGATTTTTACGAGCTTCTTTTTCTTTCTTCTGCTGCTCATAACGGTACTTACCGTAATCCATGATTCGGCAAACCGGAGGCTTCGCATTCGGAGCCACCATGACAAGGTCAAGGTTCGCATTTGCCGCAATGTCAAGTGCTTCATTACGGGACTTAACTCCGAGTTGCTCACCGTTTACATCAATGAGTCTTACTTCACGTGCGCGAATTTTCTCATTAACATTCATGTTATCCTTGCTAATAGTCAGCCACCTCCAACATAATTTTGAAACTTATATAAGATCCGTCATCGACAAGTGGTTTTGAATCCATAAAAAAAGTGTCGGCACACAGACTGCACCCACACGTTTCCCTTATAGAATACAAAGGATAAATAACCTGCCAACTGCACATGTATGCGTCGATCAGGTGAGAAGCGGGTGCTTCTTCTTGTCTCAGATCCGTTCATTCAGTTACCTAAATAATAGTAGCACGCTGTTTACTATATGTCAACAGCTATTGTTTTGCTTTCCATCGTTAAATCGTATGAAGTTTTTCCGAAAGGCTCTTTTCGTAAATTTTGTTGCTTCAAGACACAAAACTGCGTCTGAAAGTACGGCTCCGGGAATACACTACGCTTTCCGCGGCATCACAAGAGGTAAGTTCGCTCGATGTGGGCACATATCCCGTAGGACGCGGGGTAGTTCGGTATTGGAACTTGACGTGCCGGTTTTTACCGAACTTCCTTGTTTATACAGCTTCCTCGCTTGCAAAGAACGCTCACTACGGGAAATCATCGTTTTCGCTTTCCTGCAGGAGATTAGCTGGTATGTCGGTTGATTGAAGCGTAGGGCAGTCGACTCCTGCGGGAAAAGCAACAGCTGAAGATCCCACAGGAAGCGGTTTTTGCTTCCGAGGAAGCTGAAGCGTTGCCCGCGGAAAGCGACTGCCCGAAGTGAAAATCTACCACGTTGTTCGGGTAAAAGTTTTACTAAAAAGCTCAACTGGCAATACTTTTCACACCACTATTTATTTAAAAGCTTTAAATCAATCTCATTACGAATTTCATCCTTAAAGGTAGACACAGTCTTCGTTTCTGACTTTTGTTCACCGTAACGGCGGACATTTACAGCATGATCTTCAATCTCTTTATCCCCAACGACAAGCTGGAATGGAATTTTTTGAGTTTGGGCTTCGCGAATCTTATACCCTATTTTTTCATTACGCTCATCCACTTCAACTCTTACTCCTGCTTCCCGGAGTTCATCTTCAAGCTGTTTTGCATAGTCAAGGTGAACTTCAGCCGAAACAGGTATAATTTTGGCCTGAACTGGGGCGAGCCAGGTTGGAAAAGCTCCTTTATACTCCTCGATTAAGAACGCCACGAATCGCTCCATCGTTGAAACAACACCGCGGTGAATAACAACCGGGCGGTGGTCCTTCCCATCCTCGCCAACATATGTCAGATCAAATCGTTCAGGAAGGTGGAAGTCCAATTGAACAGTGGACAGTGTTTCTTCTTTTCCTAGTGCTGTTTTTACTTGAACATCAAGTTTCGGACCATAAAACGCTGCTTCCCCTTCGGCTTCCACATATTCAAGCTCCATGTCTTCCATTGTTTCCTTTAACATAGCCTGAGCTTTGTTCCACATTTCATCATTATCTACATACTTTTCTTTATCCTCGGGATCACGATAAGAAAGGCGGAAACGGTAATCATTGATACCGAAATCACGGTAAACCTCTTGCACGAGACGAACAACACGTTTAAATTCATCCTTCAGCTGATCCGGCCGTGCAAAGATATGAGCATCGTTTAGGGTCATGGCGCGGACACGCTGTAAGCCAGCAAGAGCTCCTGACATCTCATGCCGGTGCATTGTTCCCAATTCAGCAATACGGACAGGGAGATTACGATAACTATAAAATTCATTTTTATACACCATCATATGATGCGGGCAGTTCATCGGGCGCAGAACTAAGTCTTCATTATCCATTTCTAATGTCGGGAACATATCCTCCTGATAGTGGTCCCAGTGCCCACTTGTTTTATAAAGATCAACACTACCCAGTACAGGTGTGTATACATGGTCATAACCTAAACGTTCTTCTGTATCCACTATATAGCGCTCGATATTACGTCGGATTGTCGCACCTTTCGGTAACCAGAGCGGCAAACCTTGCCCGACTTTTTGATTAACTGTAAAGAGACCTAGCTCCTTACCTAATTTACGATGATCTCGTTCTTTTGCTTCCTCCAGAAGGTGAAGATACTCCTCGAGCTGTGCTTTTTTCTCAAATGCTGTTCCATAAATTCGCTGAAGCATCTTATTATCACTGTCCCCACGCCAATAAGCTCCAGAGATGTTCAATAATTTAAATATTTTAATTTTACTCGTTTGAGGAACATGAACGCCACGGCAAAGGTCAAAAAACTCCCCTTGCTTATAGATGGTAAGCGTCTCACCTTCTGGAATATCCTGAATAAGCTCAAGTTTTAAATCATCACCAAGCTCTTTATATTTTTCTATCGCTTCTTCACGAGTCAGTTCAATTCGCTCAATCTCCAGGTTCTCATCAACAATTCGCTGCATTTCTTTCTCAATTTTCGGCAAATCCTCAGGTGTTAAGGAAACATCAAGATCGATATCGTAGTAAAACCCATTTTCAATCACAGGGCCGACTCCAAGCTTGACCTCGCCATACAGACGTTTAATGGCTTGTGCCATTAAATGGGCTGTAGAATGACGCAGGATATCAATTCCCTCCAGATTTTTGTAAGTTAGAATCTCAACTGCACCATCCTGTTCAATGGGACGTCTCAAATCGTAATCTTGCCCGTCTAATTTAATAGCTAATGACTGTTTTTTCAGCCCCGGCGAAATCGACTGGGCAATCTCTTCTCCAGTTGTTCCTAGAGGAAATTCCTTTTTATTACCGTCTGGAAATGTAATGTGAATTGCTTCTGCCATGTTGCCACTCCTTTTTTCATAAAATTAAAAAAACGCTCGCCCCTTTTGCTTTATCAGCAAAAGGGGCGAGCGTGTTACTCGCGGTTCCACCCATTTCCCACAAAGTGCACTTTGTGGCTTCATTCACCCTTAACGCGGACCATACGCTGTTTACTACTCATTTCTTTTCATAAACAGAGCTCAGAGGTGGTAAACAGCTAATTCGTCAAGGAAGAGTTTTCAGCCGATGACTCTTCTCTCTATTCAAGCGTCCATTAGAGTTCTTGTCCTCATCAGTGCAGTTAAATATATGTAGGTATTATAGCGGTAAACAAGAACGAAATCAAGCCCAATCGAAAGGAAATTCCGAATGGGGCTTACAGGACGCTTTTTCCTCAAACAAATTTGTTAGCAAATCAAGCTTTGAATCTTCCAAGTGGTCAGAATAAATAATAAGCTCGTCCGGTGCAAAAATAAGAGCTGGGGTAATTCCAAAATTAATTGGTAATTGTGTTAGAAACGGATCTGGATATTGCTTTAAATAAAGAATGAGTTCATCTCGACTTACCTTATTTCCCTCATTATGAAAGTAATGAAGCGTATCGTCATGGAATACATGTAATACCTGAACTCCCGTGTCTCTATTATTGACCCCGCGTCTCCATGAATCAACCATTAGTTGATGAGCCTCTTCCAGCTTGTACTCATCCAATACTTTCCCTGTAAAATCCACTAATTCTTCATATATTTCTTCCAGACAAAAAGCACTTAACCAGTCAAAGTCAACATAGAAACGGCCAGGCAGCTTTTTACTTACACATGTTTCGATGGCCTTTTCTAAATCAGGGATTATAATTCCTGCTGGAGGTTCCAGCCTGAGCTCATTGCTTAACTCTATAATCCGTTTGATCTCCTGCTTTTCTTTATAGTGAAATACATGCTTGAGTACACCCTCTGTCCATGGTGACAGCTTTTGATCTGTAATTACTCTTGTCACACTTTGAACAAAGTCATTAATAACCTCACTCAACATCAGCTCGGTTTCTATTAATAACTTGTTATGTGAGATATCCTTAACCATCCAGGGGCAGGAGTAATCTATTTGAAGTTCTGTTATCACCTGATGGAAATAAAAAGCCACTTTTCGACTGGAAAACTGTATACATACCAACACACTTCCCCCTCATCACAAAAACATCCCCACCTTCAGTGAGCATTTATTAGACTATTACGTCTTATACATATGATAAGAAGGAATGAAACATGCCTATTGACCTCTTCGATTCTGTCCCTCAACAGGGACACTATCACTTAACTGCCGTACACGTTCTGTGATTCTCTGGGCTTTAACCTGGTCAATTTCTCCTCTATTGCTCGTCATTAAAACTTTCTCCAGTTCATTAAGCGAATAATTAGAAGTGAAAAATACCGGGAGGCGTTCCATCATTCGATATTGTAATATGGACCCCAGAATTTCGTCTCGAAACCAGGCAGATTGAGATTCTGCCCCTATATCATCCAGCATGAGCACAGGTGTTTTTTTAAAGGCATCAATCTTGTTATTCATAGAATCATCTTTTATGGAGGCTTTCATCTCCCGAACAAATTCAGGCATATAGATGACCATCGAAGCAATATTTTTTTTCATTAACTCGTTTGCAATGACACCTAGGAAAAAAGTCTTTCCCACCCCAAACGGGCCGTGAAAATACAACCCCTTGCTCGGAAGCTGCTCATCTATTTTTTCAAGGTACTGCACGGTATTTTGGATAGCCTGGCCGCGAGCATCATCATTAAAGTCTAACCGCTCAAGATTAGCTTCCAAAATTTCCTTTGGAATATGAAGGCTGCTTATTAAAGAGCGCTGATGCCGTTGTTGTTCTTGTTGCAGTTCTCTACAACATTTATTATAGACAAGCTTGATCTCTGTACCTGTCACCTCTAACTGAGGAACGTGGCCTGGTAGAATATTGATACATGCTTCGCGAGAAGGACACTTTTCACAGTCCTTTGACTGTGTTTGGTACTCATATAGTTTAATGAGCTGTTTTTCCAGCACGTCTTCAGTTAGGGAAGGATGGTCCCTGACCAGCTGTTTTATCTCTGTTGAATTCAGAACTTCCCGCTTCATATGGCTTAAACGTTGTTGAAATTGTTTATGATTTCGCATCCACTTTTGTAAAGATTGTTGAATGGGTTCCACGAATTACTACACCTCACGATCCATTTCCTTTATTCGACAGCTTACGTATCCGCTCAGCAATATCCTGCTTGTTGATCTGAACCGCAGGCTGTTTCTCTTTAGGCTCCCCGCGCTTGTTAAACCAATCCGGGATGACTTCCTGATTCTTTTTCCGATATGTGTTCTTTTGTTTTCCCCATTGCTGATACTTCTGATGTTCAGCCTTGGCCAGGTTCATTGCCTGTCTTACAGTAGATACATTCTTACGTGCCCAATGACTGGCGATCTTTTCAAGATAAGGTTTCGATAATTTCATATCCGTTTTTAACAACACATAGTGAATCAGTACATTCATAACCCCGGGCTTGAGGCCTTGTTCCGTCATAATATCGCGGATTATTTTCATCTCCTGCTCAGAGGCTTGATTACCGCTAGATAAATCCTCTAACAGTTCTCTTGGTGAAATTTCCTCAAGTAATTGAATGAATTGTTCTTCCTTACTCTCGGATTCCTTGCTGGAGCCAGGAACTTTCTCACGCTCGTCTATACTTCCATTGTCTCCAGCGGGGCGATCTTTTATAAAATCATGACAGGCAGCTTTAAGTTCCTCGACAATCAATTCATTCTCCTCATTAATCGCCCAGATAATTGCCCGCTCAATTTCACTGGACGTTAAGTTATATAACGCTACAAGCTGTGAAATAATCCGGCGGTGATCCCCCGTAAGAATTTTTTCACTCGGATACATTCTCTGCTTTAAGGCATGGTGCAGCCAATTGAAATCTACACGGCTGTCCAAAATGGCTGGACCGCGAGTCCCAGTACCCTCTCTGCGCTGCGCGAATTGTTTTTGTTGATCCAGTAAAGCTGAAGAGGGATAGACTCCATGAAATACACGATCAAATGTCTCCGTTACTTCTTCATAATCTTCCAAAGAAATAGAGGGCTTAGAAAAACGACTGCGCAATGAATTAAATTTATCTTCACCCATCTCATGTCTCAACAACAAGGAAAGCATATCATCATTAAAAAATTCCTCCGGGGAAAATGGGGATCTGATTTCATATAGGTAAACAGTTGTTGATTCCTTTTTAGATAAATATGTTCGCAATAGACCTAACGCCTCGAGCTTTTGCCTGGCCTTATAGATTTGATCTAAAGGGGTCGACAGAAATGCCATGACTGCATGGTGGGATTGGACAAGCCCCTGGTCGCACGTTTCCTCTTCATTTACTAAAAATTGATATAAGGAAATAGCAAGCTTTCCTATTAGAGGTTGATATAAATGGGTTAACGACGATTGAGCGGATTGAGGAGCTGAACCTGTTTGAATGATTGTAAATCCGTCTATTGGTAAAAGCTTTCCTATATATCGATCCATGGGTAAGATCCCCCCTTTATCTGAAAAAGAAAATGAGCCACAGTCCGGCTCATCCTTTATCTTCATGTTTAATTAATTCTTTCAGTTCATCTATAAAAACATTAATATCTTTAAATTGACGATATACTGAGGCAAAACGAACATAAGCAACCTCATCAATTCCTGAAAGGCGCCCCATAATCATTTCACCAATATCTTTGCTTTGTACTTCTGAGACTCCGCGATTTCTCAATTCCTTCTCAATATCAAGAGTCACAGCTTCCAATTCCTCAACAGCAACCGGTCTTTTTTCACAAGCACGTATTAGTCCACGCATAAGTTTCTCACGGCTGAATTCTTCTCTAGTTCCTTCTTTTTTTACGACGATTAAGGGAACTTCCTCAATCCTTTCAAAGGTCGTAAAACGAAAATCACACTGTTCGCATTCCCTTCTCCGCCTGATCGAATGTCCTTCCTCGATTGGCCTCGAATCCAGCACCTTCGTACTTTTATAGTGGCAATTTGGGCATTTCAATACAATCAACTCCACATGTTCTTCGATTCATTCTCATCTTTCCGGCGATTTCAGGGAAGGAAACTGACGATCAAGCTGTTCATAAAGCTGGAGAATTAATCTGTCGCTGAATCCAAAGTCTACCGGGCCGCCTGAATCACTCGTCACAGAAAAATCAACAGAGGTTTGAAATGGGCGCACCATAATAATGGTTGCTACGATAAAAGCTTTTCTGCTTCCCTTATAGTTCACAGTAATCTCACCACGTTCATTTGAAACAGCTGCTTTCTCGGATGGAGCAGGAAATAAATCTATTACCGCTCTGAACACATCATCCTTCTTGGCTTTATAATAGTTTGTCTTGAGTCTCTTATCATAAGGATCTTCCCCTGTTTCTGCATGATTACTTAAATACCTGGAAATAAATGATTTCACATACCTTACTCCTTCAAAACAAATTCGACATCATCTGATTATATTTTAACACGTTTTAGTAAAAAGAAAAGTGAAGGTTACCGAGGAAGGCACGGAACTTAAAAGGTGTAATCATGACCAATTCAACCAACAAAAAAGCCGCACAGTATAAACTGTACGACTTCAAAATCCCTATAGAGCACGAGACTGCTGCACTTCAACAGGCCCCATTCCTCTTGGAACTTCCACTGTTTCATTGCGGCCAGCCTCTAACGCTTTGATAATAAATTCTGCTGCAACATTAGGGTCGATACGATCACCACAAGTATACACATCAATACTTGCATATCCATGCTCTGGAAAGCTATGGATCGTTAAGTGTGACTCTGAAATAATAACAACCCCGCTGACCCCGTGTGGAGCAAATTTATGAAAGGCAACCTCCCTCACTTCCGCTCCTGCTTTAAGTGCTGCATCTACAAAAGTTTGTTCGATATATGACATATCGTTTAATTTATCTTCATTACAATCCCATAATTCGGCAATAACATGTCTTCCCATTGTATCCATTTTAGGATCCCCCTTTTGATCACTAGCAAATTCACTTCCAAATGTCCAACATGCTCTACCACGGGGGAAAGTTAGTCCTGAGAGGTCCTAACCCTTTGAGCAGACATGAGGTCAAATAATATTCAGAAGTTCAAAAAAAGTATATATGGTTTCCTGCATTAATGCAAGACACATTTTCTATTCTCTCACGGGGTGGTTCCCATTATAGATACAAAGACATGTTAATTCCACTAATTAAGATACTCTAACCTTTTTATCCTGGCTTAAAAAGCTGCCGACATATTTAGCTAAATCTACAACTCGGCAAGAGTAACCCCACTCATTATCGTACCAAGCTAACACTTTAACCTTACGATCCTCGATAACTTGTGTAGACAAGCCGTCAATTATAGCTGAGGAATCTGAAGTTGTATAATCAACGGAGACAAGTGGTTCATCACTATATTCAAGAATCCCCTTCATTTTGTCATCAGCCACTTTTGAAAAAGCAGCATTTATTTGTTCTTCTGTTACATCTACTTTAAGGTCAACTACTAAATCAACTAAAGAAACATTTGGTGTAGGGACCCTTAAGGCCATACCATTTAATTTCCCTTGCATGGATGGGATAACCTCACCAAGAGCCTTAGCAGCACCCGTGGATGTTGGAATAATAGATTGTGTGCATCCTCGCGCACGACGAAGATCCTTATGCGGATTATCCAGGTTCTTCTGGTCGTTGGTAAAGGCATGAACCGTCGTCATCAGTCCATTTTCAATGCCAAATTGATCTTCTAACACTTTAACGACTGGGGCTAAACAATTAGTCGTGCAAGAAGCGTTTGAAATTACGTCGTGCTGTCCTGGTTCATACGCTTCCTCATTTACTCCCATCACAATTGTCGCATCCACTTCTTTACCTGGGGCTGTAATGATAACTTTCTTTGCTCCAGACTGGATATGCAGCGATGCTTCTTCTTGTGTTTTAAACTTACCTGTCGCTTCAATCACAATATCTACATCTAATTCATCCCACGGCAATTCTAAAGGATTTCGAGTTGCACAGAGTCTTATTTTTTTTCCATTAACAACAATCCCATGATCTATCGCTTTAATGCTCCCCTCAAAACGTCCATGAACACTATCATATTTCACCATGTGTGCAATTGTTTCAGCAGGATAACTCGCATTAACAGCAACTAATTCAATCGTGTCGTCTAACACAGCCTTTCGAAAGACCATACGACCTATTCTGCCTAACCCATTTATTGCGATTCGTGTTTTCCCCATAAAGCAAGCCCCCTATATATGATATACTTTTAATCATTTTCACAAAATTAGTATAGCACATTGAAAGCGGTTTTGCAGAAATATCATCATTTTTTTTTTGAAAAAAACTAACCTGATCAAGAAAGAATTCTTGTCAGGTTAGTTTATGATATTCCAATTCTCAAGTATGATTTTTAATTGCTTAAAACTTTCTTCGACGCTTCCAGAATTATCAACTACAGCGTCAGCTATCTCTGCTTTTTCAGCGACGGGGATTTGAGAACTCATTCGTTGCTTGGCATCTTCCACGCTTGACCCATCACGCTCCACCAGCCTTTGTAATTGCGTGTCCTCATCTACGTATACGACAAGCGTCCGATCGGCGTAATGGGCCAGTTTACTTTCGAATAATAACGGAATATCAAGCACAACGGCGGAATGTTTGTCTTTTTTATAATGATCTCTTTGTCGGAGCATCTCTTTTCGGACTTCAGGATGCACAATTTGATTCAATATGTCACGTTTTTCTTTGCTTTCAAACACTATTTTCCCCAATCGTTTTCGATTGATCGTCTTATCTTCATGCAATACTTCATTCCCAAAAGCATCAATAATTTTTTGATAAGCAGACTCTCCAGGATCAACTACTTCTCTGGAAATGATATCTGCATCTACTACAGGGATCTTGAAGTTATGAAACATTTCAGAAATTGTACTTTTACCACTGGCTATACTTCCAGTTAATCCAATTACAACTGTCATATAGTACCCCTCCTCACACAAGCTTAATCAGTCCAATAATGATGAGCAGCATTCCTGGAAGCATTGAAATATTGTTGATCTTCTTGCTAAGTTTCGCTCCACTCTTCACACCTGCTAACAACATAAAGATCGTCATGATAACGATCAAGCATGCCGTTAAGATAGGATTTATTCCTATGAATGAACCACTGAACCCTGCTGCAAAAGTATCTAATGAGAGGGCAAGACTAAGAAGCAAAAGCTCCCTGCCTTTTATTTGACCTGACCTGTCTAGATCGGCAGCTTCAGGTGATTGTAAAACCTTTGCGGGCTGTGCCCAGACATTAACCTCTTGATTTGGTTTCTCAGGCTTTCTTAAACAATGGAAAAGAAAAAACAGCCCAATTACGATCAGTGCTATGGCCCCAAGTCTTTCAGCGTAAGCTTGATCCATGAACGGTTTGATCCACTCCCCTAAGGAGGCAGACAACAGATAGCAGCATCCTGATAATAAGGCAATGGCACAAATTCCTTTTTTCGAAATACCAATTCTTTTTAAACCAATCATACAGCCGATCCCAAAGCTATCCACGGTAACAGCCAGGCCGAAAAGAAAAGTGAATAGAACGATGCCCAATACGGTTCACCTCTTAAACATCAAATGTGTGACATAGTATATGGACTCTCATTACGACCTGTTACTTCTGACAAGCTGGGCAGACATGGGTGCCTCGACCACTTACTTTTAACTTCACAATTGGAGAACCACAGCGCAGGCAATCCGTATCCTGCTTTCCGTAAACTCGTAATTTCTGCTGAAACATCCCCATCTGTCCCTGACTGTTCAGGTAAGACCGTATGGTCGTGCCTCCCTGTTCTACTGCTTCTGTGATGGTCTCAATACTTGCCTGCCTCACCCGTGCAGCTTCCTCTTTAGAAAGCTGGTTCGCTAATCGTTCGGGATGAATACCGCTGCGATAAAGTGCCTCATCTACATAAATATTGCCTAATCCTGCTACGATCGTCTGGTCCAGCAGCACAGCTTTCATATTTCGCATTGTTTTATTAATTCTTTCGTAAAAATATTCGATTGTAAAAGCGGGATCGAATGGATCAGGACCCAATTGATTAAGCGGCTTCTGATCCCATTCTGTTCCTTTTTCAAACAAATGCATCGTGCCAAATTTTCGAACATCGTTATACCGGAGTTCAGTTCCATCAGTAAAGTGAAAAATGACATGGGTATGTTTCGGCTTCTCGACCGAAGCATCGTACATACCAAACTTTCCTTCCATTCGCAAGTGGGAGACCATTGAAATATCATCCATTTTGAAAATGAGGAACTTCCCTTTTCTTTCAATATCACGAATCGTTTGAAACTGCAACCATTGCTTAAAATCATTTGGATCTTGCGGGCGTTTAATAATATTTCCCCAATATATTGAAACGTCTTCAATTTTCTTATTTAAAACGAGCTGCTTTAATGTTTGTCTGGCCGTTTCCACTTCAGGTAGTTCCGGCATGTTGTTCCCCTCACTTACTTCGCGTCATACCAAGTTGGTCCATAAGAATAATCCACCTCTAGAGGCACTTCTAATTGCACTGTATTCTCCATGACCTCTGCTACAACATCTTTTAATTTTTCGATTTCGTCTTCTGGTACTTCTAAGATCAGTTCATCGTGTACTTGAAGTAACATTCGGGCCTTGTAACCATCTGTCTTCAAACGATTAAATAAATCGATCATTGCCTTTTTAATAATATCTGCTGCGCTTCCTTGAATAGGTGTGTTCATAGCTGTACGTTCAGCAAAACTTCGCTTATTAAAGTTACGGCTCGTTATATCAGGCAAGTATCTTCGACGTTGCATAAATGTCGTCACATAGCCTAACTGTTTCGCTTCTCGAACAGACTCGTCCATGTATTCTTTTACGCCAGGATAACTATTTAAATATTTCTCAATAAAGGTCTTTGCTTCTTTACGGGAGATCCCTAAACTCTGAGATAAACCGTAATCACTAATGCCATACACGATCCCGAAATTGACCGCCTTAGCTTGACGTCTCATTTCGCTTGTAACTTCATTACCGGGCACATCAAATACTTCACTGGCTGTCTGAGTATGAATATCTTTTCCTTCCCTAAAAGCCGTGATTAACTTTTCATCTTGAGCAATATGAGCTAAAACTCGCAGTTCGATTTGAGAATAATCACTTGAAAACATAAGCCAACCTTCTTCAGACGGTACAAAAGCCTGTCTGATCTTTCTTCCCTCTTCTAGACGAATAGGTATGTTTTGCAAGTTAGGCTCAATGGAACTTAAACGCCCTGTTTGAGCAAGTGCCTGATTAAAACGCGTATGAATCATATTAGTCGAGCCATCCACGACCTTCAGTAATCCTTCGAGATAAGTAGATTGAAGCTTACTCAACTGCCTGTACAACAGAATCTTTGGAATGATCGGATGCTGATCTTCAAGTTGTTCCAGGATGTCTGCTGACGTTGAATAACCTGTTTTTGTCTTTTTAATGACTGGTAGTTGAAGATCTTCAAACAGCACTGGTCCAAGTTGTTTAGGGGAATTCAAATTAAACGATTTCCCTGCCAATTCATAGATTTCTGCTTTGAGTGTTTCAAGCCTTTCTTCAAGCTCACCTCTCATCTGCTGAAGGCGTTCCACATCAACCTTTACCCCCTGATGCTCCATTTCTGCTAAAATCAAAGCTAATGGCATCTCTAGGTTTTTATATAAGTCCACCTGTTCGTTTTGTTCTAATTTATCTTCCATAAGATCTTTAAGTTTATATAACATAGTTGCTTTACGGACAAGATGCTTATGGAAAACCTCCTCAGAATCCGGGAGTTTCACTTTAGCTCCCTTTCCATAAACTTCCTCATCATACTGCACTGCATTTTCATTCATTCGATGACTAATTGATGGGATATCATGATTATTCTCCGAAGGATTAAGTAAATAAGAGGCGAGCAGTAAATCAAAACTAATACCTTTCACTTCAATTCCGTGGCGTTTTAAAGCCACTACTGTTTGCTTTGCATCAAAGACCCATTTTTCTTTCGTTTCATCCATCATCCATGCTTTAAAACCTGCGGACTTTTCAGCATCATCCATCGAAATAAAGTAATGATTGTGCTCATTAACAAAAGCAATCCCTTCAACCGGAGCTTGGTGATAGTTATCCGAAAGCATTTCGACAATTAAAGCTTCTTGTCCAGATAACAATTCCTCGTCAACTTCTGTTATGACCGTAACCTTTATTTCCGGCCAGTCTTCATTTTGTTCGATCGGTGTAGAAGTTCCCTCAGGTGAAGCTACACGATCCATAAGCGACTGAAAGCCGAGGTTGCGGAACAAAGCACTTACATTGTTACTTTCATATCCCCCATAACGGATGTCTTCAAGACTGATTTCAATAGGGGCGTTTCTCTCAATGGTAACAAGCTGTTTACTCATAAACGCTTCTTCCTTATTAAGCTCCAGCTTTTCTTTCAACTTTTTCCCGCTAACTTCTCCCAAGTTGTCATACACATTCTCAAGTTTATCGAACTGATTTAGAAGTTTCACAGCAGTCTTCTCGCCCACGCCCGGAACACCTGGGATATTATCTGAACTGTCTCCCATCAGCGCCTTTAGGTCGATGATTTGATCTGGACGAACCCCCATTTTTTCTTGCATAAAAGCGGGATCATAAGCATCAACAGTTGTAATCCCTTTCTTAGTCAGGCTAACTTGAATACGATCTGAAACAAGCTGCAATAAATCCTTGTCTCCTGAAATAACTTTCACTTCAAGGTTGCCTTCGCCAGCTTGAGTGGCTAGTGTTCCGATGATGTCATCAGCCTCATAATTTTCAAGCTGGTAATATGGAATAGCAAACGCGTCTAATAGTTCTTTGATAACTGGAAACTGTTCAGACAGTTCAGAAGGCGTCTTTTGCCTGCCGCCTTTATAATCCGAATACGTCTTGTGACGAAATGTAGTTTTACCAGCATCAAATGCGACCAATAAACGATCGGGCTTATCCTCTTCTAAGATTCTTAGCAGCATTGTCGTAAAACCATAAACTGCGTTCGTATAAACTCCCTTATCGTTATTCAATAGAGGCAGCGCAAAAAATGCTCGATACGCTATACTGTTTCCATCTATTAGTACGACCTTTTCCGCCATTCGCTCAACTCCTCAAGTATATGTACGTCTTTGCTCTATTCTACCACGTTTACTGTCAGGAATAAAAAAACAAAAGCGTAAGCAGACACGACAGCGGAAGTTCGGTTAAGAACGTAAAAAAAGAGCAGAAGCACGGATCGCTTCTGCCCAATAAGAGAAAACACCTTGGATGAAAGGGTTTCATTGGTAATCGTACCAAAACTTTATAAAGGATACTTTAAAAAAATATTAATCATTTGTAAATTTCTTCGGCAAAGTAATAGCAAAGGTTGTACCTTCGTTCACTTCACTTTCAACCTTTATAGATCCATGGTGAGCTTCAACAATGTGCTTTACAATCGCAAGACCGAGCCCAGTGCCCCCTGAATTACGACTTCGCGCCTTGTCCACTCTGTAAAATCTCTCAAATATCCTGGAGATTTCTTCTTCAGGAATTCCTACCCCATTGTCATTGATGGAAATTGTTACGGAATCTCCATGATCTTGCAGAGATACTTGCACCAACCCTGTTTCCCCTGTATAGTTAACAGCATTTGTAAGCAAGTTAAGAAACACTTGCTTTAACCTGCTTACATCCCCTTGAATTTTAGCTTCCACGTCAATGGACGTTTCAAGACGAATGGATTTTTGATCTGCCTGATGTTCGATTAACGGGAACAGCTCTTTTAGAAGGTTCCGCAGTTCGATCTCTTCAAGAAATAATTTAAAATCATCTCTTTCTACCTTTGAGAGCTCCAGCAAATCTTCAATAAGCGATTGTAGACGTCCACTCTCCTTCAGGATAATCTGCATAAACTGCTCCATCATTGCTTCGTCTTTCATCGCGCCGTCCAGCAGCGTCTCTGAAAATCCTCTGATTGAAGTAATAGGTGTTTTCAGTTCATGTGATACATTGGCTACGAAGTCTTTACGCATTTGTTCAAGCTTTTTCATCTCAGTAATGTCATGAAAAACAAGGACAATCCCTTTCCATTTATTGTTACTGCTAAAAATAGGCGCCCCCGTCACTTCAAAATGCCTCCGGTCAATATGGACCGGGAGAGCAAATTTTTCACTAATTGTTTCTTCAAACATAAAGATCGTCTGTACTGTTTCATGAATGGCTGGATAAGGGATAGCATCATGGTAAAGGTAACCTATGTATTTTTTTTGAATGCCGCCAAAACTTTCAAGAAAGGCTTTATTCACAAGAAGAATATAGCCCTTTTCATCTATTAATATCAGACCATTTCCCATATTATTAATAACTGCCTCTAACTGAGTTTCCTGCATTCCCTTGGTACTCATCATATCCTGAAGGTTCCTGGCAAGAACATTAATAGATCGACTCAATTGACCCGCTTCACCAAAATGACCCTCATAGGTACGAGCATTGTAGTTTCCTTCAGCTAACTCTGTAGCCGCCTTTGAAGCAGAACGAATTGGCCGAATGTACTTAGAAAAGATATTAAATACGACTAAAAAAATAGCAATAATCCCAAGCAGCAAAGTAAACCCAATGAGCAGCCAAATGTTTTTCGTAATATCTGCTAATGACTGAACTGGCGAGAATACGACGAGTGTGCCAGTAACACCTTCTAAGTTCATTTGAACTGGATAGTAGAAAACAGCCTCTCCTACTTGACCCGCACTCATAGGAAACTGGTTCATTTGGATATTTGTTATAATTGTTTGCTTTGAATCACTTGGAATCATCGGCAGTGTCTCAAGTGTATCTATAATTACCTCACCTTGACTGGAGACCAATAAGATTCCCGTATTTAGCTGTCTGCTAAAATCATTAAGAGAATCAGTAGTAAGCTGACCATTTCCTGAAAGTTCCTTAAGATAACTGGTAACGTATTCACTTTCCACGGAAATGCGCTCTTCAAAGACATCAATAAAGTAACTTCTTGTAAGCTGAACTAATAAAATTCCTAATCCGACCATGACGATAATGACAACAATCATATAGGTCAGAAGCGGTCTTTTATTGATTTTCATTTACTTTGGCTCCTCCATCTTATAGCCCAATCCACGAATCGTTTTAATATAGACAGGCTTTTTGGTGTCTGGTTCTATCTTTTCACGCAAATGGCTGACGTGAACATCAACAATTCTAGTATCTCCAACGAAGTCATAATTCCACACAGCGCTTAGCAATTGATCCCTGGATAAAACCCGTCCAATATTTTGAGCCAGATAATGAAGCAGTTCGAATTCCTTCGGAGTAAATAATAATGAATCCCCTTTAATTGTCGCTTCATACTGTTCTGGATAAATGATTAAATCAGCTATTTCAATGAACCGTGAATCATGTGCCATCGGCTCACGTATCATTCTACGTAAAATTGCCTTAATGCGGGCTACTACTTCACGCGGGCTGAAAGGTTTGGTTAAATAGTCGTCCGCCCCTAATTCCAACCCTAATACTTTGTCGAACTCATCATCTTTAGCTGTAAGCATTAGAATAGGGGTTTCCACTTGATTCTGACGGAGCCGTTTACATACTTCCATACCATCCATTCCTGGGAGCATGACGTCTAGTACAATCATGTCATAAGTCGTGGCTAGTGCTTTCTCAAGAGCTTCTGTGCCGGTATAAGCGACATCAGTCTCATACCCCGCCTGATCGATATTGTATTTTAACAACATAACTATAGATTCTTCATCATCAACTATGAGTATTCTTTGCGACACTTCAATCACCTCAATCTACAAGATACGTTCATGTTCATCATACAATGAAGTTTACACGGTGAACACGTATCTTTACAACTTTTACTTAAACTTTACATTTCTGACAGCTGCTGAAGTGATCACATTCTAATCAATAAAGGTGTCCACGAAAAAAAGCCAGCTTCTGCCGGCTTTCTTTGAACCCTAAGAAAAGTTTTCCAAAGAACTCGCGTTCATAGATTTGGGTTCGAATGGAGGCTGGACAGCTAACGTCCCTTCCACAACAACATCTCCTTCTTCGTCATATCCGACAACTTCCATGTCAGCAATGTGTTCTTCTTTATGGATGGATTTCACTTCAAGCCTTAGACGGACTTCACTATAATGATAAACAGGCTTTGGATAGGAGAGTTGTTGTCTTGTAATATGACTTCCTGGACCGGGTAAATGCATGGAAACCATAGATGATATCATTCCAAATACCATAACGGTAGGGACAACAGGACGTTTAAATGGTGTCCCGGATGCATAGTCATGCTGAATGTATAATGGGTTAGCATCGTCAGTTAAACCAAGATACATTAGCAATTCTCGATCTTCTATGGTAGAAGTTGTCTTAAACGTTTCCCCGACTTTTAAGTCATTGATTTTTTTACCCAGTTTTCTTTTTTTACCAAGCATACTTGCACCTCTTTTGAAAGCGTTTTCTTAATATTTTTGAAAAAGGTTCGAGGCATGCCCCCGAACCTTTTTCTTTTAGTTTAGTACACTGAGAACGTTTTTAACAGAATCAGCAGACTGATCTAATTGTTGTTTCTCTTCTTCTGTTAGTTCAAGCTGTATCACTTCTTCAATTCCGTTGCCACCTAAAATTGTAGGTACCCCGAGGTAAATGCCATCATAACCATATTCACCTTCAAGGTAGGCAATCGCTGGAAGGATTCTTCTCTGATCTTTAAGAATCGCTTCAGCCATTTGTACTAATGAAGCGGCTGGAGCATAGTAGGCACTTCCATTTCCAAGTAGACCTACAATTTCTCCCCCACCTTTACGTGTTCGCTCCACGATCTCATCCAGACGCTCTTTGGAAATAAGTTTTTCTAATGGGATGCCGCCAGCAAATGAGTATCGTACTAGTGGAACCATGTCATCCCCATGTCCGCCTAATACGAAGCCAGTAACATCTTTAATGGATACGTTGAGCTCTTCTGCAACAAATGTGCGAAAACGAGAAGTATCCAGTACACCAGACTGTCCAATTACCCGGTTCTTGGGAAGACCAGCTTCTTGGAACACAGAATAAGTCATCGCGTCAACCGGATTGGTTAACACAATTATATAGCAGTCAGGTGAATACTTAACAATTTCTTTTGTTACGCTTTTCATAATCTTGGAGTTTGTACTGACGAGGTCGTCACGGCTCATTCCTGGCTTTCGGGCAATACCTGCTGTAATAATTACTAGGTCAGAGTCTTTTGTATCCTCATAGTTTGATGTGCCTTTTATGTTTGCATCGAATCCTTGTACAGGACTTGCTTCAAGCATGTCTAAGGCTTTTCCTTTTGTCGGATCTTCCATATCGGGAATATCTACTAATACAACATCGCCTAGTTCTTTCTGAGCTGCCATTAGTGCAGTTGTAGCACCAGTAAAGCCGCTGCCAATTACAGAAATTTTATTTCTACGAATTGCCATTATGATCCCCTTCCTTAGTCCATGTTTTTAATTAAAGCGTCACCAAACTCAGAACATTTCACTTCAGTAGCACCGTCCATCATCCGTGCAAAGTCATACGTCACAACTTTGCTTCCGATTGTTTTGTCCATAGCTTTAGAAATAAGCTCTCCTGCTTCTCTCCAACCTAAATGGTCAAGCATAAGAACACCGGAAAGAATAACAGAAGATGGGTTTACTTTATCCATTCCTGCATATTTAGGTGCTGTGCCGTGTGTAGCTTCGAAAATAGCATGTCCTGTTTCAAAGTTGATGTTGGCTCCCGGTGCGATACCAATTCCACCAACTTGTGCAGCAAGTGCATCAGAAATATAATCCCCATTCAAATTCATTGTCGCCACAACGTCAAATTCTTTTGGACGAGTCAGGATTTGCTGTAAGAAGATATCTGCAATTGCATCTTTAACAATCATTTTCCCTTCAGCTTCTGCTTTATCTTGTGCTGCATTGGCAGCATCTTTGCCTTCTTTTTCTACGATGCGATCATACTCAGCCCATGTGAATACTTTATCACCATATTCTTCTTCTGCCACTTCGTAGCCCCAATTTTTGAAAGAACCTTCTGTGAACTTCATAATGTTGCCTTTATGGACAAGAGTGACATTTTTACGTCCTTCATTAAATGCATAGTCGATAGCCGCGCGTACAAGACGTTTTGTACCTTCTTTAGAAACAGGCTTAACACCAATACCTGAAGTTTCAGGAAAACGTATATTATGTACACCCATTTCGTTTTGAAGGAAATCAATGACCTTCTTCACTTCAGGTGAACCTTCCTGCCATTCGATTCCTGCATAAATATCTTCTGTATTTTCACGGAAAATAGCCATATCTGTGTCTTCCGGACGTTTAACTGGAGATGGCACACCTTCAAAGTAACGTACAGGACGAAGACAAGTAAACAAGTCAAGCTCTTGTCTAAGTGCCACATTTAATGAACGAATTCCGCCACCGATTGGAGTAGTTAGAGGTCCTTTAATCGCAATTTTATAATCGCGAATGGTATCAAGTGTTTCACTTGGGAGCCATTCACCTGTTTGGTCATACGCCTTTTGACCAGCAAGTACTTCTTTCCACTCGATAGATTTCTTACCGTTATAAGCTTTATCAACAGCAGCTTCGATAACCTTGCTGGCTGCTGCCCAAATATCTGGTCCAATTCCGTCACCTTCGATGAACGGGATAACCGGACGGTCTGGTACGTTCAAATTACCATTCTGTTCTACTGAGATTTTCTGTGATTGTGTCAAAATAAACCCTCCTGAAAATTAGTATCTGGGATAAAGCATCCTTTTCAATCATACGTTAAAATAACCCGAATAAAAAGTCCAGTGATAAAAGCTAACCATTAAAACACCATAACCCTGGTATCTATTCAGATTTTCTTTGAAAGATGGAGCGTTCGATCATCTCTAGAAGAATCTCGCGATCGCCCATCAACAAGTTGTGCTTTTCATTTAAATAATGCTCTATTTTAGCGCTCATCGATCGGCTTATACGTTTGCCCTTTAGGTCCTACGTACTCAGCTCTTGGACGAATCAAACGATTATCTGCATACTGCTCTAATATATGTGCAAGCCAGCCAGAAACACGGCTTACCGCAAAGATCGGCGTAAAGATATCGTGATCGATTCCAAGGCTGTGATAAACGGATGCAGAATAAAAATCTACATTGGCAGGCAAGCCTTTATTTTCTTTAATGAAATCTTCAATTTTAATAGACATATCATAGTATTTAGAATGCCCGGTAAGTTCTGTTAGTTCGCGGGACATTTCACGCAAGTGCTTGGCACGCGGATCTCCATTGCGATATACACGGTGGCCCATCCCCATAATTTTCTCTTTGTTTTCAAGTTTTTTCTCAATTGCTGGAATTGCCTGATCTACCGAACCAATTTCTGTAAGCATCTTCATAACTCGTTCGTTCGCACCACCGTGAAGCGGCCCTTTAAGTGCACTGATCGCAGCGGTTACACCTGAATAAACATCAGAAAGTGTAGCTACACAAACTCGTGCAGTAAATGTTGATGCATTTAATTCGTGGTCCGCATGAAGTACTAATGCCTTGTTAAAAGCTTCTACTTCGATATCTTCCGGATCCTTCCCGTTCATCATGTATAAGAAGTTCGCTGCAAAGCTAAGATCTCTCTTAGGTTCTACAGGGTCTTTGCCATTACGAATGCGGGCAAAAGCTGTAACGACTGTCGGTATTTTTGCTTGTAAACGAAGTGCTTTACGTTTATTTGCTTCTTCTTCCATAACATCTGATTCTGGATCGAAAAGACCAAGCATGGACACCGCTGTTCGCAGTGCAGCCATTGGGTGAACAGTAGAAAGATCATACGACTTCAAGTGATCCACTACTTCACTTGGAATATCCATATTCGAAATAAGCTCGGTTTTAAACTGATTCAATTCGTCCAAAGTCGGAAGTTTTTGATTCCAGAGCAAATAAACAACTTCTTCAAAACTAGAGTTGTTTGCTAAATCATCGATATCATATCCAACATAGGTTAATTTGTCATTGATAATTGAACTGATCGTTGATTCTGTAGCTGTAATTCCTTCTAAGCCTTTTGTTGATGCCATACAATCTCTCCTTTTTAATATGTTCCATTGTTTCATTATCGGTGAGATACACACTTGATAATCGACCTATAAATGGATTTGAAATTCATCCCCACGGCTAATTATAAAGGATTCTGAGTTGAATGTGAATTGAAACCGTTTAATTTACGATATTTTATAGACTGTTGACGATTTTTGCAAAAATTGAAATCCCTGTAGGTCTGCTTACACGAGTTTACAATGTTAGGTGGGACAAGCATGAATAAGTTTCGCACTCAGCAAATTATTCGTTTTTTTATCGTTTGCGCTGGCACGGTGACCTGTATTATTCTTTCCCTTACATTGTGGGAATATTTGTATCCATTTATTGTTGCCTTTATCATTTCGTGGGCGTTACAGCCTTTTATAAGGATTTTTGAAAAGCGGCTTCGTTTACCGAGAACGCTTTCCATTCTACTTTTACTCCTATCAATTGCTGTATTGACGCTTGGTTTGTTAACCTTAATCGTCGCTGAACTTATTGACCAGATGCAAGGATTATTGTCAGGCGGTGCCCAACACTACTTACAAATCATTAACACTTTACACGATCAGCTTCTGCAAATGATTCAGCCCCCGCTTAATTATATTGATCGCTGGCTGGGGATGATCGATTCTTCCTGGCAGCAGTCCATTTATCATTCAGCAGATATGTTTCGTGAAAAGCTAAGTGTAACCGGGATGGAATGGATGAACAATATTTTACAATTTCTCAGCAGCGGGCTAGCGGGAGTCCCTGAATTTACAATGACTTTAGTCGTCGGTATTCTTTCTACCTTTTTCATTAGTAAAGATTGGGACAAGATTCATGATTATCTTACAAAAAGAATGGCTCTTTCTCTCCAACACCATACATCAGCTGTGTTTTCAGATTTTAAACACACCGTCAGCGGTATTATAAGGGCACAAATTATTTTGATGAGCATCTCTGTTGCAATGATTTACGCAGGCCTGGTTATCTTGGACATACCTAACGCCTTGACCATTGCCCTTATATCAGGAGCTGTGGATTTTATCCCTTACATTGGAACAGGTATTATTTTTATTCCCTGGATCATCTATCAATTTTTAATGGGGCAGTTTGAAATGACAATCGGGCTGGCTGTTCTCTACATGTTGATCATCATTACAAGGCAACTGCTGGAACCTAAAATCTTAGCTTCTCACTTCGGTGTCCACCCGCTTATTCTTTTGACAGGTCTGTTTGTAGGTTTTCAACTGGTCGGTATGTATGCTGTCATTGTGAGCCCGATTATTATAGCTTTTATCAAGACTCTTCATACGACAGGTGTCACATTGCAAGCATGGCACTTCATTAAAGGCCATGAATAAGCAGCTGTTCCTTCTGTCAACAAGGAACAGCTGCTAGTTATCTCCGATAAATCGTAATAGTATTCCGGTCCACCAGTTTCATAATAACCCTTCGAATAAACGATTTAATCGGGGGTCTAGTCACAGGAAGCAGTAAAAGGAGTCCGGTAGCATCTGTGATAAAGCCTGGAGTCAACAGTAAAGTACCACCTATTAAAATACAAGCACCGTCCAGTAAAGCGTCCGCTGGTTCCTGACCAACTCCGACAGAGGACTGTACCTTGCGAATTGTTTCCAGCCCTTGCTGTTTAGCTAGCCATGCCCCAATGACCCCTGTGGATATAATCAGCAAGATCACCCACCATGCTCCGATTATTTGGCCTGCCCAAATAAACAGAGCAATTTCTAATGCCGGTACAATAAGAATGAGTAGAAATAACCAGCGAAACATTAAGATCGTCCTTTCTGATCCTTTTCCTTTATTATATGACAGAATCAGATTCCTACCAAAGGAAAAGGCAGAGCCTGTATTGACTCTGCCTTATAATGTTTATTAAAGAACACTTGCATGCCCTTCATAAATATCCCCACGAGAACTATCCATCGTGATATCTGATCCATCAGTGATTTTGGAAAGCGCACCTTCTACACCTACAATGACTGGAATCCCAAGGCTCAATCCTACAACTGCTGCATGTGAAGTTAATCCGCCTTCCTGTGTAATTAATCCAGCAGCTTTTTCAATAGCTGGCATCATGTCACGATCAGTACCATATGTGACAAGAATGTCCCCATCGTCGACTCTGTTCATCGCATCTTTTGCATCTTTAGCCACTACAACACGACCATAGGCACTTTTACGTCCTACTCCTTGTCCTTTTACGAGGACATCCCCAATGACATGAACCTTCATTAAGTTTGTCGTACCACTTTCACCTACAGGGACACCTGCTGTAATAATGACGCGATCCCCGCGTGTCACCACTCCTGATGCCAGTCCGCGATCGACTGCAACATCCAGCATATCATCTGTAGAATGTGCATGTGGACCCATCACAGCATGTACACCCCATACAAGGGACAGCTTACGATTTACCCGTTCACTTGAAGTGATAGCAACGATTGGCGCAAATGGACGATATTTAGAAATCATCCTTGCTGTGTGACCACTTTCTGTTGGTGTGATGACCGCATTGACTGCAAGGTTAATGGCGGTATGGGTAACAGATTGACTGATGCCATCCGTAATCGTCATATCACTGTGTTTAGAACGCTCATTTAGAATCGCTTTATAATTTAATCCCGTTTCTGTTTTCCTTGCAATATTATGCATGGTGCGAACCGCTTCTTCAGGATAGTCTCCTGCAGCTGTTTCCCCTGAAAGCATGATCGCATCTGTTCCGTCAAAAATAGCATTGGCCACATCGGAAGCTTCTGCCCTTGTTGGACGAGGATTGCGCTGCATGGAATCAAGCATTTGTGTAGCTGTAATAACAGGTTTCCCAGCTTTATTACATTTGCGAATTAATTCCTTTTGTACAAGCGGAACATCTTCAGCAGGAATTTCAACACCCAAGTCACCTCGAGCTACCATAAGTCCATCACTTACTTCTAAAATTTCCTCAATATTGTCGACACCTTCCTGGTTTTCAATCTTCGGAATGATTTGAATGTGTGTCGCATCATGTTTTTCTAGAAGCTCTTTAATTTCAAGTACATCTGAAGCTCGGCGCACGAAAGAAGCAGCAATAAAATCAACATCCTGCTCAATGCCAAACTCAATATCTTTTGCATCCTTATCCGTAATCCCAGGAAGATTCACACTGACATTTGGAACGTTCACGCCTTTTTTATTTTTTAGTAAACCATTGTTCAAAACGGTTGTTTTAATTTCATTTTGTTCTGGGAGAATTTCTTCTACCAGAAGCTCGACCAAACCGTCATCGAGTAGAATTTTTGAACCTTTATGAACATCGTTAATTAATCCAGGATAAGTTATGGAGAAACGCTCTGCATCGCCTTCAATTTCGTCCATGGATACATAGACAGTAGACCCTTTTTCCAGCTGAGCTTCTCCACCTTTAAGTGTACCTGTCCTGATTTCAGGTCCTTTTGTATCCAATAGGACGGCAACTGTTTTTCCTGTTGCTTCCGCCGCTTGACGAATATTTTTAATACGTGCTCCATGTTCTTCAAAGTCACCATGTGAAAAATTCAAACGAGTGACGTTCATTCCTGCTTCTATTAACTTAGTTAACATCTCTACAGATTCGGATGCTGGTCCTATGGTACTTACGATTTTAGTTTTTCTAATCATGTTATTTCCTCCTCAAAACATCTATTCAATGATTTAGATCGATAACTCTTTTGACAGACGATAGAGACCTAAGTCTACTGAATGTTTGGCATTTAGGATTTCCAGTATATCATGGTCAACCAGTTCATTTTTTTCTATACCGACCATACGCCCTGCCTTCCCTGCGATAAGCAAGTCAACAGCATAGGCTCCAAGTCGACTTGCTAAAACGCGGTCAGCAGCTGATGGCGAACCACCACGCTGGGTATGTCCTAAAACCGTTACACGTGTTTCCAAATCGGTCGCTTCTTTAATTTTCTTACTAAATTCAAACCCGCTTCCCATTCCTTCTGCCAGAATGATAATACTATGTTTCTTTCCACGATCGTGTCCCCGCTTAAGACGGTCGATCACATCATCAAAGTCATCTTTTACTTCAGGAATCAGAATACTTTCTGCTCCATCGGCAAGACCTGCCCAGAGGGCTAAATCTCCAGCATCCCTACCCATTACTTCAATTACATACGTCCGTTCATGGGACGTGGCAGTATCACGAATTTTATCGATGGCGTCAATAATTGTATTTAAAGCCGTGTCAAATCCAATGGTAAAATCAGTACCAGGAATGTCATTATCAATGGTTCCAGGCACCCCAATACATGGGTAGCCCTGCTCGGTTAGTTTCTTAGCTCCCATAAATGTTCCATCTCCACCGATAACAATTAACCCTTCGATGCCATTCTTTTGTAGTTGGTCAATTCCTTTCTGCTGACCTTCCGCTGTTTTGAATTCTTCACAGCGTGCTGAATAAAGCTTCGTACCTCCACGTTGAATGATATCTCCTACTGAACCCAACTCCAGTTTTTCAATGGCACCGTCAATCAGTCCCTGGTAACCGTGCTGGATTCCATAAACCTCAATGTCATGGTAAATTGCTTTTCGAACAACTGCGCGTATAGCAGCATTCATGCCCGGAGCATCTCCACCACTTGTTAATACACCTATTTTTTTCATCCTCAATCACCTCAAAAAGTTATACGTATTAATCTGTCTCCCCATTCAAATGTAATGTGAAACCTCGACTATATCAACTATCAGCCAAAGCTTTAACTATTTCATTCTTATTTATAGACATAAACTAGAGTAAGAATACTAGCTCTAAACCTTAATGATAGCGTTACCATTCTGTAAAGATGACAAAAGTCGCACCTGGATCATGTGCGACTTCCCAATTTAAGCTGTATTTTTACCCTACCATTATATATCAAGCTGTGTGTAATCACCAATTTTTTTATATTTATTAAATCGATTTTCTAATAGATCAGACTCACTGTTCAAATCCAATTCTTTCAAAGCCCCGTCTAGCAGATCTCTTATTTTGTCTGATTGAGCTTTAATATCACGATGAGCTCCGCCTCGAATTTCTGGAATGACTTCATCAATAACATGAAGAGCTTTTAAATCATGGGCCGTAATCTTCATCGATTCAGCCGCTTGCTGAGCTAAACCTGAATCCTTCCACAAGATCGACGCAGCCCCTTCCGGTGAAATAACGGAATAGGTCGAATTCTCGAGCATAAAAATGCGATCTCCAATCCCTAGACCTAAAGCACCTCCGCTTCCTCCTTCACCAATTACAATACAAACAATTGGAACAGTAAGCCCAGCCATTTCCATTAAATTCCTGGCAATGGCTTCACTTTGCCCGCGTTCTTCTGCTGCTCGGCCCGGATAAGCACCCTTAGTATCAATAAACGTGACAATAGGGCGTTTAAACTTCTCAGCCTGTTTCATTAGGCGTAACGCTTTTCGGTAACCTTCCGGGTGAGGCATACCGAAGTTCCGCTTAATATTTTCTTTCGTATCTTTTCCACGTTGGTGACCTATTACAGTTATCGGACGTTCCTCAAACTTCGCAATACCTGATACAATAGCTTCATCATCGCCGTACAAACGATCACCGTGGAGTTCTAGAAAATCTGTAAATAGTTCCTCAATGTAATCAAGAGTCGTAGGACGCTCAGGGTGTCGTGCCATTTGGACTCTATCCCAAGGTTTCATTCGATCGTACACATCTTTCTCAAGCTTCTCCAATCGATTTTCTAAAGTGACGATTTCATCACTTAAGTCCATTTCGCTCTCTTCTGTTAAACGTTTTAGTTCAGCTATTTTCTCCCGAAGTTCTACTACTGGTTTTTCAAACTCTAATACATGCTTCATGTGACTTCGCCTCCCGTCTGATGCAGCTCGAGCACCGTAGTCAGTGTTGCTTTCATGTCATGACGGTGGATGACTCGGTCCAATTGACCGTGTTCGAGCAAGAACTCAGCGGTTTGGAAGTCATCTGGAAGTTTCTCTCGTATCGTCTGTTCTATAATCCTTCGCCCTGCAAAACCAATTAAAGCACCAGGCTCTGCAAAGTTATAATCCCCTAAAGAAGCAAAACTAGCTGAAACGCCTCCCGTTGTTGGATGAGTCATGATCGAAATAAACAACCCTTGTTCCTGGTGCAGACGCTGCAGGGCAATAGATGTTTTCCCCATTTGCATGAGACTTAGCACACCTTCTTGCATCCGAGCCCCGCCGGAGGCCGTAAAGATAATAAACGGAATTTTTTCCTTTCTGGCCTGTTCGATGGCATTAGTAATTTTCTCTCCTACAACCGACCCCATACTACCCATACGAAAACGAGCATCCATAACAGCTAATGCTGCAGGGATACCATTCAATGCTGCTTTTCCAGTCACAACAGCTTCATTTAAGTCGGATTTCTTACGATCTTTCTCCAGTTTTTCTTCATAATCCGGAAACTCCAGCGGATTATTTGAAATCATGTACTTGTCCCATTCTTCAAAAGAGTCACCATCAAACAAATGCTCTATTCTTTCATAAGCATTTAGCCTGTGATGATGACCACAATGCGGGCACACATTTTGGTTTCTATTTAATTCTTTTCTATAAAATATCTTTTGACAATTTGGGCACTTTTGCATCAGACCCTCAGGTACATCCTGCTTTGCTTCCTGACTAGGAATGGATGCATACCTTTTTTTCTTGCTGAAAAAATCTCTAAGCAAGCTGATCCCTCCTTTAGGACAAAGGTTTCTACTATTACTATACATTAATGCGCTCAGATAATATCACTTAATATGTCGAGACGTAAGTCGTCAGAATTACTCAAAGTTGAACAATGTGGTGACCCGTGTAACAGAGCCTTTTCTGATCACCGAATCTAATTCATCATACCATGAGGCATGATAAGTGATATCATGGACTGTATGAGTGAATCCAGTTATAAATTGCCACATTGATAATAGCAGAGGATGATCGCTTTGTTCAAATAAATAGTAAAAAAGACGCTGGTGCCTCTCGCAGGAATGTTCTTCTTGCAGCAAAGAGGAAATAAATTCCGTCTGTTGTTTTGATAACCTTCCAACTGACAGAAATAATATCTCCTTCTCTAGCATCTGCTTCGCTGTTAGCAGTTCTTCCCTGGTTCGTGAGTTATTAAGTAAAAATTTTGATAATAATTCCACCATGTGATAAGGACGATAAGTTCTCATATATGTTCCCTCACCACGACGAGTCTCAATCAACCCTAATAATTCCAGTGCTCGTAAAGCCTCACGAATGGAAGATCTTCCCACTTTAAGTCGTTCGCTCAATTCTCGTTCAGAAGGGAGTTTATCACCAGGTTTTACCTCGTTAGCTTCAATATATGACTTTATTTGTTCCAGGACCCCTTCATACACTTTTTCATTTAAAGATCGGGACACACCTAAAGCCCCCTCCTTCACACATTCATATGTAAGAACAAAAGCGCAAGCGCCCTGGGAGACGCGCCAAGCATATCATTTCAAAAACCACCAGAGAAAAGCTGGAGGGCTTTTCTCTGGTGTAACCTTCACTCTTCATCAATAAGAGTAAGTTGTCTGGTTTTCTCCGCAACTTCTTCAGGATCTACGTGATGTCTAGCTACACCTGATTCCATAGCAGCCTGTGCTACACTGGCTGCTACAGCAGGGGCTACTCTTGGATCAAACGGTGCTGGAATCACATAATCCTCATGAAGTTCCTCGTCACTCACTAAAGAAGCTATGGCTTCCACTGCAGCAATCTTCATCTTTTCGTTAATCCGTGTTGCTCGTACGTCAAGAGCACCACGGAAAATTCCCGGGAACGCCAGCACGTTGTTCACCTGATTAGGGAAATCAGAGCGGCCTGTCCCAATCACGCGTGCGCCAGATTCTTTCGCATCCTCAGGCATAATTTCTGGTTCAGGGTTCGCCATGGCAAAGATAATGGAATCTTCATTCATTTTAGAAACCATTTCTTTAGAAAGGAGCCCTCCAACCGAAACTCCAATGAAGACGTCTGCATCTTCCATTACTTCTTCTAAACTACCACTTAATTTATCCTTATTCGTAATTTTTGCTACTTCATCTTTTACATCATTCATTCCGTTCGGGCGGCCTTCATAAATTGCCCCCTTTGAGTCACACATTATAATGTCGCGAGCGCCAAAATGGTAAAGCAATTTAATAATGGCAATTCCAGCTGCTCCTGCTCCGTTAGCCACTACTTTGATTTCAGAGAAAGACTTCCCGGTAATTTTCAATGCATTCACTAATCCAGCTAACGTTACGATCGCTGTCCCATGCTGGTCGTCATGAAAAATCGGAATATTTGTTTCCTTTTTCAATCGGTCTTCAATGATAAAACAATTAGGGGCCGCAATATCTTCAAGGTTTACGCCGCCAAAAGTAGGCTCCATCAGTTTAACTGTTTGAACAATCTCATCTATGTCTCTAGTATTTAAGCAAATCGGAAACGCATCTACACCGGCAAAACTTTTAAAGAGGGCTGCTTTCCCTTCCATTACAGGCAGGGAGGCTTCAGGCCCAATATTTCCTAAACCTAACACGGCAGATCCATCACTAACGACTGCCACCATGTTCCCTTTCATTGTATAGTCATATACTGATTCTTTATGATCATAAATCTCTTTACATGGTTCGGCAACGCCGGGAGAATAGGCAAGGCTCAAATCTTTTGAATTTCTAACAGGAACCTTTGAATTAGTTTCTAGTTTTCCTTTATTAGCACGATGTATGTGCAGTGCTTCATCACGCAAATTTGACACGAGTACACGCTCCTTTATAACAGATAGAATAAAGCCGATTTTGGTGGTCAGACCACTATTAACCTCTCCATTATAACAGATCGATATGGGCTGTAAAGAATATGCACTAAAGCTTTTCTTTGCTGAACAGGGCTATAATAAGGGATTAACTAATTTTTACATGGGTATAAAAAAGACCTTATTGCTTATTATCGTAAGGCAACGGAAGATGGCCCGAAAAACTCATGTAGTTTTCGTAAGCATTCTTCAGAAACAGTTAAAGAATAAGATTCACTTAACTGATACGTTTTGCGATCCTCAGACCGAAAGAGCAGTACTGGTGTTTCTCCTGGAAAGTAGGTCGATAATTTATTTAATCTTGCCAATGTCTGTTTTTCTTCAGATAGGCTCGTTTTTATAAACAATCGTTGCCCGGAACGATCCGTTTCCTCCTCACCACCTAAGCGAGAAATTGAAGTAATCACCCATTGTTTTCGCCCGTTTCGTTCTTCGACCTTCCCTTCTATGACGACTAACATTTGTTCCGAGACCCATTGTTTCGCGCTTCGATAGAGCTCCGGAAAAAGCACAGCGTCCATTTCTGTCGTTTCATCACTAATTGTTAAGAACGACATTGGGTCCCCGCGCTTCGTTCTAATCTCCTTAAGCTGTTCAATGACGACAGCTGATTTAACAGATTTTGCATCTTTTTTGCGAAGAACCTCTTTCAATAAACTAATGTTCTGGTGAGTAAGCTGCTGACGGTGAACTTCAAGCGGATGTTCGGATAAATAGGTGCCTAATACTTCTTTCTCCATTGAAAGCTGCTGCAACACAGGAAAAGGGTCGACTTTCAACATTTGCCTCCCCAGATCCAAATCTGAACTAAACATTCCGGCCTGGTCTTGAAACTCTTTAAACAACTCCCCTTGCTCTAAAGCTTGATCAATACTGGCGAGCAGACTTGCTCGGTTTTGCTGTAAGGCATCAAACGCGCCTGCCATGATCAAGGATTCAATCACAGACCTTGTAACTTCTTTATTCCGCACTCTTAGACAAAAGTCATTTAAATCTTTAAACGGGGCAGCTTTTCTGGCATTTAAGATTGCCTGAGATGCCTGAAACCCAACTCCTTTAATAGATAAAAAGCCTAACCGGATTGATCCATGCTCATCACGAGCATAGATGTGACTTTTGTTGATGGATGGGCCTTTTAATGACGCCCCTAATTCTTTTGCCTCTCGCAAGTATATCGATAACTTATCCCGGTCCCCTATTGTTGAATTAATGAGTTCCGCTAAAAAATGAGAAGGGTAATGTGCTTTCAGGAAAGCCAGCTGATAAGAAATCTTACTATAGGCCACAGCATGACTGCGATTAAAGCCGTAATTTGAAAACTTGACAATCCAGTCAAACAACTCATTCGCCACATACTCGGCATAACCTATGTCTACCGCTCTCGCGACGAATTGCTCCCGCTGCCTTACAAGAACCTCACGTTGTTTCTTACTTACTGCCCGCCTTAATAGATCAGCTTCTCCTAGTGAGTACCCTGCCATTTTCTTAGCGACTTGCATAATTTGCTCTTGGTATACAAGCACTCCAAAAGTGGACTGTAAAATGGGCCGCAAATCTGGGTGAGGATAATCAACTCGCTCTACTCCATGCTTTCTATTGATATACACTGGGATATATTCCATTGGACCAGGGCGATAAAGAGCGTTAACGGCAACAACATCTTCAAAATGACTTGGTTTTAATCGACGAAGGACATCCTTCATCCCTTGAGACTCCAGCTGGAACACGCCATTTGTTTTTCCGTGCTGTAGCAGTTCAAACGTTTCATTATCATCGAGCGGGATATCTTTAATGGAAAAATCCGCATCTCTGTAATGCTGAATTTTACTTTCAATTTTTCTCATCAGCGTGAGGTTTCGAAGTCCAAGGAAGTCCATTTTTAACAGGCCGACAGCTTCGATCTCCCCCATAGCAAATTGAGTAAGCTGAACATTGCTTTGCCCTTGCATCAGTGCAGTATAACGTACAAGCGGCTGCTCACTGATCACCACCCCCGCCGCATGGGTTGAAACATGGCGAGGCAGTCCTTCCAGCTTACTCGCTAACTGGAACACCTTTTGTAAATGAGGAGACGAGCGAATGTATTCCTTCAGAGCAGCAGATTTCTGTACTTGCTGCCTTAATTTACTGGAAGAACCTCCTTTAATATGATTCAAGATAAAAGAAGCATCTCTGTGATCTACATTCATCGTTTTAAACAGTTCTCGCAATACACTCCTTGAAGCAAATGTACCAAACGTACAAATTTGAGCGACATGCTCCCTGCCATATTTATTTGCTACGTATTCAATTACTTCATCACGTCTGTCATCTGGAAAATCAATATCGATATCAGGCATACTCAACCGCTCGGGGTTTAAAAACCGTTCAAAAAAAAGTTGATATTCCAAGGGGTCAACCTGTGTTATGCCTAACAAATAACTAACGATCGACCCAGCAGCTGAGCCTCTCCCTGGGCCCGCTTCCATCCCAGCCTTCCTTGCATAGTCGATAAAATCCCAAACAATTAGAAAATAATCACTGAAATTCATAGACGTTATAACTTCCAGCTCGTGCTCCAATCTCTTTTTGGCATTCTGTTGGTTCTCCGGATACTTATTATCTAATTCACTTTCACAAAGAAAGCGCAAATATTGAGCAGAGGATTTCTCGTCCGGTACAGGGAATGAAGGGATAAGCTGCTGGTCAAGTTCAATTTGGACGTTACAGGACTCTACAATAGCCTGGTTCGCTTCCAGAACTTCTGGCCACCAATCTTTATAATAATTTTCTACTTCTTCGGAAGGTTTTAAGTATTGATGGGGACTGCTGAACTCATCAGGCGTAAATATTTTATCACGATCAATGGCTCGCAAACATTCGTATGCCTCAGCGTCATCTCTATCAAGATACCGTACTTCATTCATCGCTGTCACAGGAATACCACTTTCATTTGACAACTCTTTCAATGGCTGATGAAGCTGCCTTTCTATGTGAACTCCATAATCTTTTACACCAATAAATACTTCATCAAAGCACAACTGCCAGTTTGTCAAGTCATCCTTAACGCTGTTAGTCATGCCATTTAGTATTGCAGATCCCCAAGAAGTTTCAGAAACAGCAATAATTGCAATAAGATGCGCGGGAGACAACGATATATCCTCCAAGGATACCTCTTCAGACTTTTGCTTCAGTGAACTTATAGACAGCAGCTCTTGATAACCCTGTTTACTTTTCGCAAGTAATACGACAGGGAAGAGTTCTCCCTTATACAGTAGATGGATTCTCATTCCTAATATTGGCTTTATCCCAGCTTCAAGACAAGCCTTGTAAAAAGCAATGGCACCACTCATTACATTGTCATCCGTGAGCGCAAGGGAAGTGAACCCGAGTTCTTTCGCTTTTTTTACAAGGGAAGGGATTTGGATCGTGCTGTTCATTAGGCTGTATCCGCTATGTACATGTAAGTGTGTAAATGACATCAGGGCCACCTTCTTTCTATCTTATATTATATGGAAGTTAGTCCACCTAAGAAAGCCTCCTGCATAATTCCCTAAAGCAAAGAATATTTTGAGTAATAAGTAGATCTTTACTTACGAGAACCAATTTCACTCCTGCTGTTTTTAAAACGCCATAGCCTGACAGAATATAATACTCTCTTCGAAAAGGTTAAAAATGGGTTCTTACCTAGCATGTTTTAGGTCTTATTTTAAATAGGAGAATGGGGGTGGGGAAGGGGGAGACTCCTGTGGGACTAAAGTACAGGGTGAGATCCCGCAAGGCGGCAGCCTAAGGGAGCTCACCGTACTCCCACGGAAAGCGACCTCTTCCCCACCTCTCCTTCTCCATTCAGACATTCGGAATCAAGTTTTTCAAGATACTGGTCTTAACCGGTGATTATGGAGCAATAGGAATAGAAAGTGATTTATCAGTCTTTATTTTGTCAAGGAGCCATTATGAATTTGAAATTACGAAAATAAATTTTTATAAGAAAGAGGGACAAGATGGAAGAGGAAAGGCTTATCGTATCAATGATCCAATGCTTTTTTATTGCTTTTGGTGTGATAATGGGCGGAACATTAATCGGCAGTATCGGCAGTTTCCTCACCGGCGAAGCTCCTCTGACTTCGATGTATAGAATTGCAAAAGCACTAAGGATCTGGGCAATAGTAGCTGCAATTGGAGGAACTTTTGATGCCATCAGCAATTTTGAAAGAGGTATTTTTGACGGTTCCACGTTTGACTTGTTTAAACAAGTAATGATTATCGTCTCAGCGATGGGAGGAGTCCAAGCTGCCCTTCTACTATTCGAATTTTTGCTTGGCGAGGAGGTTACTTAATGTACATTCCTCCACAGGTTAGAAGCACCGAGTGGCGACGCTTCTACGCTGGTATGGTATTTGGGATCATTATCGGATATTTACTGTTCGTGTTTATCAATGGTCAGTTACAGGAACAATTGGTGGAAGAAAATATTGAACTATCCACGAAGCTTAAGGATGCAGAAGCTAAATATGAAAATCTGCTTAACGCCGAAGAAGAGGAGGAGGAAGAACATAAAGAAGGACTGACCATACAGGAAATTACTGTTGAATTTCAGAATGCCAAGGAGTTGGAAGTGGATAAACTCACACAGCACCAGCTCTCCTCTATGGTGAAAGATCAATTAACATCTGTCACGGGCAGCAAAATTGAAGAAGTTTCCCGACAAAGAGAAATAGTAATCTCAGCGATAGAAAACAAGCAGTTCAAGGTCGACGATTTCATCTACCACTTAACCGTTGAACAACTAGTTATTGCAAATGAGCTGCTGATCAGCTTATCCATTGCGATCGAACATTAAAGTGTCAGCAGGCTAAATGGCTCCTGCTGACCTTTTATGATGAACGAAACGCCCTACACACAGCCTCTAATTCTTTTGCGATTTCGTCTGTTTCCTCCCACGAGTATGCGGAAGCTCCTGCCGCCATCGGGTGACCGCCTCCATTATGATTGGCGGCAATTGTATTCACAACAGGTCCTTTGGAACGCAGCCGCACTCGAATTACGTCTTCTTCCTCCACAAAAAATGCCCAAGCGAGAATTCCTTCAATATCACCAAGCAGCCCTACGAGAGCACTTGTTTCTGTTGGCGTCACGTTGTGCCTTTCAAGTATTTCCCTTGGGAGACGCACTGTACTATACCCTGATTCGTTTAAGGTAAAGTTTTGAAGTACATATCCTTTCAATTTAGCCACATTTATAGAGGTTTTGTACATATTGTTATACAACTCAGGTCGATCAAACGTATAGTTAACAAGCTCAGCAGCTGATGTTAACGTATGGTTCGTTGTACTAGGGAAAAGAAAACGTCCAGTATCACCGACTATCCCGGCATACACTAACCTCGCAGCTTGATCATTAAATGTAAATCCTAAATCGGATGTCTCCTTATAAAACGTGTAAATCATTTCAGATGTTGAGCTGGAATCTGTGTTGACCCAACTCCTGTCACCATAATCATCGACGACCGGGTGATGATCAATTTTAATTAGTTTATCGCCTTTCTTATACCTCTGATCATCAATGCGTGCTTGGTTCGCAGTATCACAAACAATCACAAGCGCTCCCTCATAGTCCTCATCTGAGACCTCATCCATTTCCGCTAAAAACTGAAGGGAAGGCTCACTCTCACCTGTGATCATCACTTTCTTCGAAGGAAAACTATGCTGAATCATTTCTGCCAGTCCCGCCTGAGAACCAATTGCATCCGGATCAGGACGCACGTGGCGATGTATGATAATTGTTTCATAATTCAGTATAGCTTCAGCAATCTCTCTTATTAACATCATTTCAACCCTCTCTCTATTATCCCTGTTTTAATTAAAACACAAAAGTAAGTGTGATAGGTAGCAAAACCATGAGAAACAAGCTACAATTAATGAGTAACTATTTATCATCAGGAGTCGATTTAGATTGATCATTTTCCCAATTATTATCCTTATCTCATTTGTGCTTTATATTTACTATAAAGTGATGCTTGTAAAGTCTCGCGATCGTTTAGAACAATCTTATATGAACAGTAAAGCGAAGGTATTCCTTGGAATCTTTGTTTTTTTCTTCGGGATCAACCAATACCTTTATTATGAAACTCAACTTTCGTTATTTATTGGTATTCTATTCCTTGTAATAGGTGGTTTCCAATTTCGCCTTGGCGTGAAAATGACTCGCCATTACCGGAATGAATATAGAAAACACCGTGTTTCAACCTAACTTTACTAATCTTGTCGAGAAACAGCTGGCCACATAGATACGGATGGCGATCCGTTTTGAGCCAGCTGTTTTATCTATCTATAAGCTGAGCCATTAATAATGCTTTACCGACGATAGACTGATCATGGTGCACCTCTACATCCACTTTGGCAAACTTCCTGCCCACTTCTAATATCTCAGGTTTGATCTCAATTTCACTTTCTAATTGGACGGGCTTTATGAAAAAGACAGATATGTTTTCAACTACCAAATCTCCTTTTTTATGCTTAGTCAGCAACCTACTGGTAGATTCGGTAATGAGCGAGGTAAACACCCCGTAGGACATAGTCCCAAGCTGATTGGTCATTTGTGGAGTCACTTTTGTTTTTAACGAGTACTCCCCATTTTCCGCTTCCCCTAACTCAAGCTGGCTTGTGATGAGATCGTCAATGGTTTCTCCCACTTGAGGCTGGCGCTGAATTTGCTGCAGGGCTTTTAATACATCCTGTCTTGAGATGATTCCTTGAAGCTTATGTGCCGGGTCAACGACAGGCATAAGTTCAATCCCTTCCCAGACCATCATATGGGCTGCATTAGCTAAAGACGTCTTCGTATGAACGATCATCGGATTCTTCGTCATGACCTTATCTATTCTAATCTGCTTTTCCTTTCCAATCACGTCCTTAGACGTAATCATCCCCACAACCCGATTCTTTAAATCCACTACAGGGTATCGGCTGTGCAATGTTTCTTCATTCAACCGATGCCAGTCTTGCACACAATCTTTCGTTGTTAAAAATTTGGCTTCATCGAAGGGTGTGTAGATGTCATTGACTAGCACAATTTCTTTTTTAATAAGCTGGTCATAAATGGCACGATTGATCATGGCAGCAACCGTAAATGTATCATAACTCGTTGAAATTACAGGCAGTTTCTTTTCATCTGCAAGCCGTTTAACGGCATCTGTGGTATCAAAACCGCCAGTAACCAACACCGCCGCTCCTTCTTTTACTGCGAGCTCATGGGCATTCGTCCGGTTCCCAACAATCAGTAGCGAGCCGGCTTCCGTGTAGCGCATCATGGCATCCAGCTTCATGGCTCCGATGACAAATTTACTTAACGTTTTGTATAACCCTTCCCTCCCTCCAAGCACTTGACCGTCTACTATGTTAATGATTTCAGCAAAGGTTAATCTTTCAATGTTTTCTCTTTTCTTTTTCTCAATCCGGATCGTCCCTACGCGTTCAATCGTACTGACAAGATCCTGATTTTCTGCTTCCTTAATCGCACGGTATGCAGTTCCTTCACTTACATTTAGAGCTTTTGCAATTCCCCTCACTGAGATTTTACTCCCAACTGAGAGGGAGTCTATATGGTCCAGAATCTGCTCATGTTTGGTAGCCATTTTTCCTCACCAATCTTTCTAACTGTACTAGTAAATTAATTGCTGATTGTTATTATACTAGTGATACAGTTTAACCGCAATTTTACAACATAAACAGGGAATACCTTCTCAACCATACTTTTATAGAAAAATCACAGTAGCTAATTGGGAAAATCGTCTGCATTTATTAGCTGAAAACCCACAAAAAGACCCGCGGAATCTCCGCGGGCCCTCCTATCCTTTAAACCTCAATTGTATCGCCTGGCTGTAAAGCTTTTCCTTTACCCGGTTTCACTTTCGAAGCAAAAGCTTCTCCGTCCTGATTAATTAAATCGAAGGTGTTGTAGTGAATCGGAACTACCTGTTTCGCATTGAGCCACTCTGCAGCAGTTAATGCATCATCAGGTCCCATTGTAAAGTTATCTCCAATTGGAAGGAATGCCAGATCAATATCATTTCGTTCGCCAATCATCTTCATATCTGTAAACAATCCGGTATCCCCCGCATGGAAAATCGTTTTTCCATCAATGGTTAATAAAATTCCGGTGGGCATTCCTGTGTAAATAATCGTGCCGTCCTCTTCAGTATAAGAGGAACCATGGAATGCCTGGGTGAATTTCACTTCCCCAAAGTCAAATTGCTTACTGCCTCCTATATACATTGGATGAGCATTTAGCCCTTTACTCCCTAAATAGGAGGCTAACTCAAACGGTGCAATGATTTGTGCCTCACAGCGATTTGCAATCGAGAAAGTGTCCCCCACGTGATCATTGTGACCATGTGTTAATAAAATGACATCGGCTTGTACATCCTCAGCATTTAAATCCGTATTGCCATTGTCAGAAATATGGGGATCAAACAAGATTGTTTTCCCATGAGTTTCAACTTTTACAACAGAATGTCCATGATAAGATACTTTCACACTTACACTCCTTTTTACCTTTTACCCTCATCAATAGTATTGCCATGCATGCTCATATTTCTGAATGAGGTTAGGATCAATTAATGTATTAGGTTCTAATGAGACGATTTCCCCGTCCTTGTTTACAATTTCCCGATCTTCATCCTTTCCAAACACGGTCAGGGATTTTAGTAAGTCACTTGTTAGAAATTCTGTTTCTTTCGTTATCTCAAGCTGACTTACATCAATAGGTTCACGACTTGCCATCACAAATCCCCAATCCCCGAAACTAGGAATCCCTACATGAAAGTTTTCAATATGCAGTCCCGTAGCAGCTACTGTCTCACTAATTGTCCAATAAACTTCTGTGGCAAACACGGGGCTCGTTGCTTGAATCATGGTTGCTCCACCCGGTTTTAAGTGATTTCTAACTAGTGAATAGAATTCTCTTGTATATAGCTTATTGAGACTTTCGTTGTTTGGATCGGGTAAATCAATAATAATCACATTATAAAACTGATCTGCTTGTTCAAGAAACTGAAACGCATCTTTATTATGAACAGAAACTCTCTCATCGAGAAGTGACCCCTCATTTAATTTAAGTAAATGGTGATTTGTCTTGGCCAGATTTGTAACAGCAGGATCGAGATCCACGAGGGTAATCTCTTCTACATCCGAATACTCTAACAGCTCGCGGGCGGCTAATCCATCACCTCCTCCAAGAACGAGCACCTCTTTATGGCTTTCCGCTTGTGCCATCGGAAGATGAACGAGCGTTTCGTGATAACGGTGTTCATCAGAAGAACTAAACTGAAGCGACCCATTTAAATATAGTCGGGTATCACCCTGTTCTTTAGTTAGAACGATCTTTTGGTAGGAACTTTCTTCCATATAAATAATCGGGTCTTGGTAAAGTTTTTGTTCGAAGGAAAAAGCCATTTCTTCTCCGAAAAATAACCCTCCGACTAATAATACCCCTATCACCACAGCCGCTGTGACATGGATAGCCATTTTCTTTATTTCATAGCGAAACAGGTACAGGACAATAACAGCCACTCCAAGATTAATGCAAGCGACGAAGAAAGCACTCTTCACCATCCCCATTTGCGGCCGCAAATAAAAAGCGAACAACAATCCGCCAATTAAGCCTCCCGCATAATCTGAGAATAGAACTCGTGCCGTACTCCTGCTTAATTCCACACCGATTTCATTGGCTTTTCGAATTAAAATCGGCAATTCTACTCCGGTAAGTGCACCGACCGTGAAGGTGATTAAATATAAAAATAAGGCATCCGAACCTGCAGGAGCAAATGCAGTCATGCCAAACATCATAAAGCTTGAAAACCCACCGATTAAGGCAACCATAAATTCGATCCATACAAATGTGATGATCAATCGTTTCATCACTTTTTCACTAAGACTGGCCCCAATTCCCATACCAGTTAAAAATAAACTTATTGTCAACGTATACTGTTTTACACCATCTCCAAGTATGTATGACCCCAACGCTCCGAACAGCACTTCAAAAATAATGCCACAGATCGAGACAATTCCAGAAGCCCAATAAATTACCCTGCTCTTTCTTACGGCTTCATTATTCATTGTTTTTCACTCCTACATCAAACAATCACCTTTAAAAAGCCACTATGAATCAGTACTCCATAGCGGCTTAATAAACATTCTTTTTTGGTTAAAAAAGTTACGCTTGTGCTGCTTATGTAATGGAGGCACCAATTACAAAAGCCAGCCCGATGGATACACCCATAGAAACAATTCCAACAGCTGTATTATTTTCCTTAAGTTTGGTTTCTACAGAAAACTTCCTCATGAATAGTTCAAATAATAAATAAGTAACCATTTGCAATACGACACCCACAGCTCCCCAAATCAAGGTATCCCATAGCGTAAAGCTGTGATAAATGGCAAAAGATAAAATAATACAAATTCCGATAACTTTCCCTGAAATCGACATAGCGACAGCTTGATTTCCGTTACTTATTTCATCCCAATCCTTATATTGTCTCGTAAGCCACTCAAATAAAAATAATCCAATCACAACAACCACAACGCCTAGAGCAAAATATCCTAATGTAGCTATAAATGGTCCCATTCTTTTCCCTCCTTATTTTCCTGCACCAGGTCCGCCCCCGCGGTTTGAAGAGCCGCGAAATGATCCGGGTGTTCCTGAGTTGTATCCTCCGTACATGCTATAACCACCGTAACAATTACCTGTAGACTTACAGGTTGTTGCACGTTTCCTTGCCCAATCATCAGAATCGAGCATTCGATTCAATAAAGAATATGCTAATAACCCTTGGAAAAAGCTCGGCGAATAATGGTGTCGCACAAATTCATCGCTGGATAATTCAATTATGACAAGACCAGGTTCCGCATCACTTTCCTGTAAAATCACAAAGTTTTCAGGATAAACAAGTACTTGTTTCCCATTGTTTCGTTTGCTCACTTCTTCAGGTGGAATATTCTTTTGAAGGAGTTCAGCGACTTTTTGCATCGTAAGCTCCTGTGTCATATAAATTTCAGAAATTCCTCTATCCGTCTTGACTGTATCAAGTAAAGGAAAACCCTGTCTGATTAATTCTTCAATGGATGATGAATTAGAGTTATTGATTTTATCAATAATTTCACTACGGGATGGTTCGTCAGGCAGCTCTTCGTATGTATCTTCTGTAAAAGAGCCGGAAATCCCTCTAGAACCACCATTATTTCCAAACATGTTCATACCTAATACCACTGCAATGATCACTACAATTATGACCCCGCCAAAACTTCTCACGTGCAACCCCTCCCTTCATCAAAAAAATACACGTGCCCGACGTAAAGTCAGGCACGATTCAACTTCCTGCCATTTACTCTTTATTCATTTTCTTTTTAAGGGCAGCTAATTCATCGTCTACACTATTCTTATCATCTAAAGCATCAAATTCATCATCGAGGGAACGATTAGATTTGGAAAGATCCTCACTGGTCTCAGCTTCTGCTTCATACTGCATGACTTTCTCTTCCATTCTCTCAAACCCTTGACGTGACTCATCGCCGCCAATGCCTGACATGGTCCGATTCATCTTTGTACGTGTTTTGGCTGATTCCGCTCTTGCTTTAAGCGAATCCTTTTTCAACTTCATTTCCTGATATTCTTTCTTCATTTCATCAAGTTTTTTACGAAGATTATTAGAATCCTGCTCAGCACGTTCATGGGAAGCTTTAAATTGGTCAGCCTGTTCCTGATGATTATTTTTATCTTCAAGTGCTCGGCGGGCTAGATCTTCGTTACCTGCTTCAATAGCTTTCTCAGCTTGCTTCATACGTTTATCACTTAATGCCTGTGAGTCATCATACTTACGTTTTAACATTTTTTCATTAGCGATTTGCTTTGCCACTGCACTTTCAGCCTCACGGATATCACTTTCCATATCTCTCATGAACTGTTCCAGCATTTTGACTGGATCTTCAGCTTTATCTAACATAGAATTTAGCTCAGCACCAACAACTGTTTTGACACGACTAAAAAGTTTAAACATTTCATTTCCTCCTTATTATTTAGAACCAGCTATGATTTTTATTTCATAGGCTTCGATATCATATCCATAGCTAACTTCAACTTCACTGCCCCACGATTCTAAAGACAGGTATGTTTCCTCATCCTCAGAAATGTACTCAGCATAACGAGTAGTCCGGCCATTTATATTCTTACTCCGGCCTTCCCCCGTCACATAGGCTTCACCTTCCTCATCTTTATGGTAAATGGTGCCTTCATATTCAATTTGCTTCGGAAAGGAATCCTGAGGAAGCTTAATTGTCTCATATATACCAAGTTCCAGTTCATCATCCATCTCAGCAGAAAGCCACTTTATGTTAGTACCTTCCAGCAGCTGATAGGAATACCATTCATAAGACCCATCACGGTAGGTAATTTTGCCAACCACTTCATAATCCACAAGGTCAAACGTAATGATATCTCCTACCTGAATAGTAAGAACAGTTCTTTCCTTCACTTCAGGAGTTTCTGTTTTTTTATTGGAAAACAATCTTGAAAATAACCCCAAGTGCTCACCTCTCTTCAACTAAGACCTCGTACCTGTATGTACGGGATGAACCCGTACTTGGTTTCATTTTATTATAACTTTTTATAAAAAAACAGTAGAACGAAGGGAAGTCCTACTGTTTGTCAAGTTATGCTTTTAATAATTCATTCGCACTAGCATAATCAAGGCTATGGGCTTCAGCTACTGCCTGGTAGGTTACATAGCCATCGAGAGTATTTATTCCTTTAATAAGTGCTTCATTGTCCTTACAAGCCTGTTTATATCCTTTGTTGGCAAGCTGCAGAGCGTACGGAACCGTCACGTTTGTCAAACCGATCGTTGATGTTCGCGGAACTGCTCCCGGCATATTGGCTACAGCATAATGTAAGACACCATGTTTTTGATATGTTGGGTCATCGTGGGTGGTAATTCGATCAGTTGTTTCAAAAATCCCCCCCTGATCAATGGCAACATCCACAATGACTGAACCTTCCGGTATCGATTTCACCATATCTTCTGTTACAAGCTTCGGCGCCTTCGCTCCCGGAATAAGAACAGCCCCGACAACTAAATCAGACTCTTCCAGTGCTTCTTGTATATTTAATGGATTGGACATCAAAGTATTAATGTCTGAACCGAAAATATCATCAAGCTGACGCAAACGTTCAGGGTTCAGATCGATGATCGTAACATCAGCCCCAAGTCCCATTGCAATTTTGGCTGCATTTGTTCCTACTACACCGCCGCCTATTATGGTTACTCTTCCTCTTCTCACTCCAGGAATCCCCCCGAGAAGGACACCTCTGCCGCCGTGAGACTTCTCTAAAAATTGTGCTCCGATTTGGGAAGCCATTCGTCCTGCCACTTCACTCATCGGCGTGAGCAAAGGAAGTGAACCATTGGCTAGCTGTACCGTTTCGTAAGCAATAGCGACTACTTTACGATCGATCAAAGCTTTTGTTAATTCAGGTTCAGGAGCTAAGTGTAAATAAGTAAATAAGATAAGTCCTTCATAAAAGAAATCATATTCTTCAGGAAGCGGTTCTTTCACTTTCATAACCATTTCCTGTCCCCATGCCTCTTTTGCAGTTGATACGATTGTAGCACCAGCTTCTTTGTATTGTTCATCTGTAAAACTCGAACCAACGCCTGCATTGGTTTCCACAAAAACCTGGTGGCCTGAATTTAATAAAGTGACCACTCCAGCTGGTGTCATGGCGACACGGTTTTCGTTGTTTTTCACTTCTCTGGGTACACCTATTTTCACGAATACTCGACCTCCTACTTCGATTCGATCCAGGAGCATCCTTCCTGTCGAATTCAGCTATAACTTCATTTTTTACAAGTGAACAGAAGACTATTCTGTAAGCCCTTTCATTGTATCAAATACGCAGAAGAAACTATAGTCATTATCAATAAAGTGAAGTATTTCTTTCAGCGATATCGATTAATGACATCTAATCCACCCGTGACTTCATAGATGGTCCCTGTTATCATATCGGACTGCTCTTCACATAGGAAACCGATAGTCCGAGCTATATCCTCACCGGTTCCAGGTCTACCGATCGGTGTTTTATCATCCCTCATTTTCTTGCCTTGTTCGATAGACGCTTCTTTCATGTCCCCGGTAATATTGCCTGGACACACCATGTTCGATGTAATGCCATTTTCAGCTTCTTCAAAGGCGATCGTTTTCGTTAAAGACACTAAACCAACTTTGGCAGCAGCAAAGGCCGAGCGATAGATCCATCCTGACGATGATCCCGCTCCTTGAAAACCATAGTTTATAATTCGTCCAAACGATTGTGTCCTCATAATCGGAATAATCTGTTTCAGCAAATAAAACGCAGCGTCCAGATTCCCCCTGATCATAGCGTTCCATTCGTCATCACTATAATCGGCCAATTTTTTCCTTTCAAAAATATAAGGTCCTGCATTATTGATTAGAAAATCTATCCGTCCAAAGCGGCTTACTGTTGAATTAACTAGTTGTTGTAGATCAGATTGAGAGGTAACATCTACTTGGACCAATTGGATCCTATCTGTTATCTTGCTATATTGTTCCAAAAGATCTTTAGCTTTTCTTTCATCGGTTCGATAGGTAACGGTAACCGAATGTCCTGCTTTGAGAAATTGCTCGGTTACTTTCTTCCCCAACCCCTTCGTCCCTGCAGTAATGATTGCGTGGCGCATATGTATTCTCCCTTCATTTGTCGGGTAATTATGGTCAATTTTTGATGATGATAGGCTTCGTATGAGAAACTCAAATCTGATGTTGTCCTAGTTGTGAATTCTGACTGTTTATACATATACTGTACTATAAACAAAGATGATCATTCAGCTAAAATGCCTCTATATGTATATTTTGGGAATTTTCCTAATATGTAAAAAAATTATTAAACGCTTTCATAAGTAAGCACTACCACAACTTTTGTCATGTTATAATAAAGGTAATTAAAGGAAGGGAGAGTTCATGATGACATTTGAGTACAAAGATATCGTCGTTGCCGTTGACGGGTCTGAAACTGCAGAGGTAGCCTTTAATAAGGCCATCGATATCGCTAATCGGAATCAATCAAAGATAATTCTTGCCCACATTGTTGACACCCGTGCGTTTTCAACTGTAGAGGCCTACGACCGTTCGCTTGCTATTCGTGCCGAGAAATACGCTACGGAGTTACTTGAAGATTACCGAAGCAAGGCAGAAGCCGCAGGTGTAACCAATGTAGTGATTGATATTGATTACGGCTCCCCTAAGGTGAAAATTGCAAAAGATGTCGCTCCTAAGCATCAAGCCGATTTAATCATTTGTGGGGCTACCGGCTTAAACGTCATGGAGCGCTTCTTTATCGGCAGTGTATCCGAACATATAATAAGATATGCAAGCTGCGATGTACTCGTTGTACGTGAAGATGACCCAGATGAGAACTAATTAGAAAATCACTGATTTCAGCTTTTTATAGGTCTCACTGAACAGAGGATGTTCGTTTTTTAGTCGATCATCCTCTGTTCTTTCTGGGAATACGTTGATCTTTGTTCAGTTATCTTTCTGGACTTCCCTTACCACATGAGTAATTTCAGGTAAAATCAGACGATCCATAGCTAGTTTTACTGCACCGCTCGAACCGGGAGTGGAAAAAACAGCTGTTCTATGAGTTACTCCGGCCGCTGCTCGGGATAAAAGGGCGGCCGAACCGATGTCCTCAGTATAGCTGAGCATACGAAATAACTCACCGAAGCCAGGAATTTCTTTATCAAACATGGACGTCACAGTTTCAATCGTGACATCTCTCTTCGCTATTCCCGTGCCCCCATTCGTTAACACGACATCAATTTCTTCATCCGTCACCCCCTGTTGCACTGCACTCCTTATAGCGTTTATCTCATCTTTTACTATTCGATAATCATGTATTTGGTGGTCCTCAGCTTCGAGTTTTTCTATCATTAATCGTCCGCTCTTATCCGTATTCATCGTTCTCGTATCACTAATGGTAAGGACCATGCAGCGAACTGTATGAGGGGCGTTTTGTTTGTGCTGCTCCACACCCATTCTTTATACCTCCTTTTCACTTAATAAATGCCGATATTGGTAAAATTTCATAGCAAATTCGGTCATTTGCTTCGTCAATTGGTAGTTAGAATAAGCCCCCACCGCTACACTAATAAGAGGGATGCCCTGGGTTAGTTTTCTTTTGAACATGAGGATAAACAATGACTTGAACGCCTGCTTCATCGGCTGTTCAAACCACGTTTCGTCCGTAAGTTTGTCATCACCTTCATACACATAGGGGTGCTGAGTCAGCTTAACTTCCTCTATTAACTGATCCCATGCAGCCGCCTGAAGTCGCTTAGGAAGCATAGATGCATGAAATACTTTAAACGAAATCATCATCTCATAAGGATGATTCATTTCATGGCCAAATGTTAAACCAATTAACTGAACAGCCCGCAAGTTCAATATGGTCATCAGCGGGAAGTCTATCCCGAGCAGCAGCCAGCCTCCCGTGCCAGTTAACCCGCCTTGGGCAAAAGAATACAAACGGCCTCTCGCTACCTGCTGATCTGCTATGTACGTTAACTTATTGACGTCCAGCTGCTTCATATCTTCAATGTGAGTAATATCGGATTGAAAAATCCGTCCGACCGTTAATATGCGTTCTCGTGCATCGTTTTGGAAGGCAGAACCCTGAAGGAAAGCGTGGGTATGGAATAACCAGCCATCCAGTTTTGAAAAGAACTTTTGTTTTATATCTGGATTGATGCGGCTAAAAGATTCACGGATCCAATCATCATACATCATCTCAAAGTCATTGGCTTGATAACTTGATTGGTGCTCTCGCCATGTCTCAATACCTTTTAACACCCGTTGCTTTGTCAAAAACACCACTCCTTCAAAACCTTTCATTAGCTTAATTGTAGCTCGAATGGAAGAAAAAGAAAATGATTTGGAAGGGGTTGTTTACACAAAAAAAGAGTTAGACACAGGATGCCTAACTCACAAGCTGTCGAAAAAGCCTCGCCAGCTTTCTTTTTAATAGTGTTTTCCAAAATTAGAGAGGAAGTTTTTTACATCTCAACTTTCTCAATTTATAACCCTTTTTCAACTGTATCTCGAGCAATCATAACTTCCTCATTCGTTGGAATAATCATTACTTTAACAGGAGAATGCGGATAATTGACAAACGCTTCTTTCCCACGCACCTGGTTAAGAGAAGGATCCCAATACACACCCATAAACTCGAGACCTCGTAGAACGCGTTCACGAATGGATGTACTATTTTCCCCCACACCTGCTGTGAAAATAATTCCATCGATCCCATGCATACGAGAGGCGTATGAACCGATGTACTTATGAATACGGTTAGCAAAAACCTCCAGCGCAAGTTCAGCACGCTCATCACCTGCTGAAGCCTTTTCCTCAATGTCACGTAAATCACTTGAGAATCCGGATAAAGCAAGCATTCCGCTCTCTTTATTTAATACATTCATGACTTCGTTTGCTGATTTCCCCGTTTTATCCATAATAAATGGAATTAAAGCTGGGTCAATATTTCCTGAACGAGTTCCCATCGTTACGCCGGCAAGCGGAGTAAACCCCATGGAAGTATCAATGGATTTGCCGCCTTCAATCGCTGCAATACTCGCTCCATTTCCAAGGTGACAGGAAAGCAGGCGAAGCTGCTCTACAGGGCGTCCCAGCATTTCCGCTGCACGCTCAGAAACATACTTATGCGATGTACCATGAAAGCCATACTTACGAATTCCATACTGCTCATAATATTCATAAGGCAAGCTATACAAGTACGATTGTTCCGGCATCGTCTGATGAAACGCTGTATCAAATACAGCTACGTGAGGAACATTCGGCATAATTTCCTTGAATGCTTGAATTCCGGTTAGGTTAGCAGGATTGTGCAACGGAGCGAGATCAGATACATCTTCAATTTCCCGAATGACTTCATCCGTGATCAAGACAGAATCACTAAACCGCTCGCCACCATGTACGACTCGGTGTCCTACCCCATCAATCTCATCAAGTGATTGGATGATCCCGAACCCTGTCAACTTAGCTAAAAGTAAAGACACTGCCTTACTGTGGTCAGGAATTTCTGTTACGGTTTTATCTTTCTCACCATTATACTCTATTGTAAAAACAGCGTCATCTAGCCCGATTCGCTCTATAAGTCCCTTTGTCACGACAGTTTCATCAGGCATTTCAATCAATTGAAACTTTAAAGAAGAACTGCCCGCATTGATCGCAAGAATATTATTCAACGTTGTTCATCCCCTTAAATATAGGTTCGTATCTTTCTGCCACTACCATTTAACCACCAGCCAGACTCGTTTTCAAGGACTAAGGAATATGATAACGTTTACTTGATATATTTCTTATTTTCTCACTTTTCCATCGTTTTATAATCTTGAAACCACTGATTCATTTGAGCCAGAATATCCGCCATTGCATCCGGGTTTTTAAAGGACGGAAGTTTTACGAGCAAAGCTTGCTTAGGCGGAGTTGTGCTCTCACCCTTCTTTTGCAAAATTAAGATGCTTTTCCCGTGCTTCTCATCTTTAAAAAGAGAGTCTGATAGCTGCAGCATCCCCACGATATGAGCCTCTTCTCTAAGAAACTCGTTTAGCAGCTTAGATTGATCACTATCAAAGAGAAAGTTCGGAACGATAAACATTAAATAACCGCCGTCTTTTGTATAGTTTAACCCTTGTTCAATAAATAAATGATGTGCATACGAATGGTCCTCTTCCGCCTTAAGTTGATACTGCTTAGCCTGGGCATCATCTGGATAATAGCCGACAGGAAGATCTGCAAAAACAAAATCTACCGGTTCCATTAAGAATGGCCGCAGACTATCTTGATGGAAAAACTCGACATGATTTTGTTGCAAGTTGGCATTAGCTAAAGCCAGCTGAATCAGGGTCTGGTCTACTTCACTACCGTAAGCTGTAATCTCCATGTCAAGTTGATTGAGTACAGCTGTCAATAAGTTTCCTGTCCCGGCCGCAGGATCAAAAACTTTCAACTGCTCTTCACCTTCAAATAACTTAGAAGCTATATACCCCATGAACATAGCAACGGAGTCAGGTGTAATAAGATGCTGCTGTTGTGTAGCATCTTTCATTCCTTTTAATATAGCAAGTTGAACAGCTTTACGTATTTCCTCTTTACTATACTCATCACTCTTAATTTTCACCAGCTGATTCGTTAGCTTAGTCGAGAGCTGATCATCTATATCCTCAAAAGGCTGTCCATTAAACAACGTATCCAATGTTTCGGCAACTGCTTCTAAATACGTTACATTCAAATCCATTTCAATGATTGTTGCTGTCTCATCGATCCAAACATATAAACTCTCTACCTTTTCTTGTTTCATTATGATCCCTCTGCTTCCTTCAAAACTAATTTCATACGAAAGGAACGCATTGCGCTCCGCAAATTATGCGTTCCTCAAACGTGCTTAATTCTATTTCTAACCATAACGGAAATAAGCACGTACTTCAACATCAGTCCCTCTCTATTACATGATTTCACCAGGTCATGTGAACAGAGTATCTGTCCATTTATTTGCCAAAATGGTAAAATACATGATAGACGATATGAAGGAGGCTTTCTCACATGGATAATCAACGCAGAAATCTCTATTTTTATTACCATCCAGACCCTGAGCTGGAAGAAAAACTGACACCATTATACCAGCTGGCCAATGAAAATGGTTTTACGATAGTGGACAAAGCACAAGATGCAAATATCATAGTAGCGGTGGGTGGAGACGGTACTTTCCTCCAGGCAGTAAGAAAAACCGGTTTTCGACAGGATTGTTTGTACGTTGGCGTTAGAACGAAAGATGAAGCCGGGCTGTATTGTGATTTCAACCTTGATAATTATAATGAAATGGTTCATTCTATGCTGCATGCCGAACTTGAAGTCAGACGTTTCCCTGTTGTCGAATCTACAGTGAATGAGGAGTCAAGCTACCTTTGTCTAAATGAATGCAGCGTCCGTTCTACATTGATTAAATCAATCGTTATCGATGTTTATATTGATGAGATTTATTTCGAGACTTTTAGAGGCGATGGCCTGATTGTAGCCACTCCAACAGGCAGTACTGGCTATAATAAATCAACCAAAGGGGCAGTAGTGGATCCTAAACTTCCGTGCTTCCAGGTCAGTGAACTTGCCTCATTAAATAATAATCGTTACCGAACTCTTGGATCATCATTTATTTTAAGTTCTGAACGTTCTCTCCGATTGAGCGTTCGGCAAGACGGCAATGATTACCCGATCATCGGCATGGATAATGAAGCTTTTTCGATCAGAAATATTCAAGATATCACTGTGAAATTAAGTGATAAAGTTATTAAAACAGTCAAATTGAAAAATAACTCTTATTGGGAACGAGTACAACGCACCTTTTTATAAACCGAATCATTGAAAAAGAGGTTGGGACAAAAGTATTTTTATCAATTGAAAATCCGAACTTAAGTAAAACTGTAATTGGTGCATATAACCGCTACGAAAATATACTTCGCTTAAACAGCACTTCGTTCGTTTTTTTACTTTAGATATTTACTCATGTCCCAGCCTCTATACTTAGACGCGCTGATACATAATTTCACCATCTACCACGGTCATCATAACCGTGGCATCCGTTAATTCATGTGGCTTAAGAGCAAATAAGTCGCGATCTAAAACGGTAAAATCGGCGACATAATTCTTTTCAAGAAGGCCATGAGAATCTTCTTTGCCCATCGCATAGGCACTCCCCTTCGTATATAAAGAAACAGCTTCATAAACCGTCAAGCGCTCCTCGACCTGATAGACTTCATTGTCATAGGTAGACCTGCGATCAACTGCAGCCCTAATTCCAAGCAATGGATCGATCTCTTCAATAGGTGCATCAGAGCCACCCGCACAAACAATCCCTTCATCCAGCAAAGTTTTCCAGGAGTAAGAGGTTTTTAGTCGAACTAGACCGAGTCGATCCATCACCCATGGAAAGTCTGAAGCAACGAAGGTCGGCTGAATATCAAGAATGACATTAAGCTGTTGAAGTTTGTTTATAAGAGCTGGGCTTAAAATTTGCGCATGAATAATCCGGTCTCTTTCTCCCGTTTGAAGAGGGTGTTCTTTAATCACATCAACTATCGCCTCTACTGCAGCATCTCCGATTGCATGCACAGCAACAGGCATTTGTCTTTGCCGTGCTTTTAAAACTAGCTCTTTCATTTGTTCATGCGTATAAATAGCCACACCTTGATTCCCCGCATCGTCGGCGTAATCCTTCGTGAGCCAGGCAGTCCGTCCTCCAAGCGCTCCATCCGCGAATATTTTCATAGCGCCAAGTTCGACAAAGTCCGTACCTTTTTTAAAACCTAAGCCCTCAGCATCCATATCTTCAATCACTCCATGATGCACGAGCAAATGTGCCCTGAATTTCACATCTTGCCCGTTAATCACATCGGTAAAGGCACCAAACGTCTTCTTAAACCCTCCATAATAATTCAGATCCTCACTATGACCGCCCACCAGTCCGTGTGCATGCATGTCATTGACGGCAAGCTCTGTTGCTTTTCTTAAATACTGTGGAGTTACCTCAGGTGTTGCCTTTTTAATTAAATCCTGTGCCTGGTCATGAAAATACCCTGTTGGTTCAAGGTGTTCATCACGCACAATCACTCCGCCCTGAGGATCTGGTGTCCGCTCTGTAACACCCGCAAGCTCCATTGCTTTTGAATTAGCTAGTAAGGCATGACGGCAGACTCGCGTAAGCATCATGGGATGGTCCTTAGTGAGTTCATCTAACTCCTTTTTATGTATAATCCGCTTATCTTCCCACTGATTCTCATTCCAGCCTTCCCCAATAATCCATTTCCCTTTTTCAAGCTGTTCAGCATGAAGACTTAAGGCTTGTTTGACTTCCTCTGCTGATTTCATGAAAGACAAATCAAGACGCATTAATCGTTCACCATGGCCAATGATATGAAGGTGGCTATCCGTAAATCCAGGGTACATTACAGCACCTTTTAAATCGATTTCTTCTGTTATCGCCTCTTGGTACGCCGTGTAAAGATCCTGGGTGTGCCCTGTCGCCACAATCGTCCCTTTATCAGAAATAACAGCCTCTACCCAGTCGCCTTCTTTTTTCATCGTATATATTTTCCCGCCATACCATAACTTCATTTGTTTGCCCCTTCCCAGCTATTTTTATATTCACCATACAGAATTCCCTTCAAATTGTAAATTAAAAGGAGCAAAGCAATTTCTGCCTGCAGAACCTTATCAACTAGACCGTCGTAACCAAAGAAAGCTCACCATGCTAAGTGCATAGTGAGCTGTTTCCTTTTCTTAAAGCAATTCATCAAACTTATCCAGTTCTTTTTGATTCTGGTCCATTTCAACCACGACGGACTTGTCAATCGCCTCTGCAATATCCTGGCTGAAATCAACTTTTGATTCATAATAGTTCGCTTTTTCTCTCTTTGGCTTCGTTTTGGGAGCTTTCGGTACAAATATGGTACAGCAGTCTTCATATGGCAGCACGGATACTTCATAAGTGCCGATCTTTCTAGATATATCGATAATTTCAAGCTTATCCATCGCAGCCAGCGGGCGAATGATTGGCAAGTTGGTTACTTCATTAATCGTATGCATGCTTTCCATTGTCTGGCTGGCAACTTGGCCGAGACTTTCCCCAGTAGTTAGGGATAGAATTTCTTCCCGATTCGCTAGTTGTTCACTAATCCTCATCATCATTCGCCTCATGATCGTCATACTGTATCCTTCCGGCATTTCCCGGTGTATCTTTTGTTGGATCTTCGTAAAGGGAACGATATGCACTTTTACCTTTTTGCCATAATTGGAAAGTTCAGCGGCGAGGTCCAGGACCTTTTGTTTAGCTCGCTCACTCGTATAAGGAGGGGAATGAAAATGAATCGCCTCCAGTTCAACCCCTCGCTTCATCGTTAAATAACCTGCCACCGGACTATCTATGCCTCCTGATAGAAGCAAGAGAGACTTGCCTGATGTTCCAACAGGGAGTCCGCCAGCCCCTGGGTAATCCTTTGCAGTAATATAAGCGGCTCCATTCCTCAATTCTACTTTTAACTCAACATCTGGATTATGGACATCCACCGTGATCCCTTCTGTATTTGAAAGCACATAACCCCCAATTACATGATTCAGTTCTTGTGAACGAATTGGGAAATTCTTGTCCGCTCGTTTAGATGAAACTTTAAAGGTCCGTGCTTCAGGTGAATCGCTTAGGGCGAATAATGCAGCCTGTTTAATTTCTTCCTCACTCATATTAACTTTAACAGCAAAGCTTAACGTGTGAATACCGAATACCTGCTGACACTTTTTCATAACAGAGTGAGGGTCTGCTCCATTCAACAGCACATACATTCGTTCTCTTTTTTTAGAAACCCGAACATCCGGAAACTCTCTTAATTTTTTAATAAGGTTACTTTGCAGTTTACTTTCGAATTTTTTCCTGTTTTTCCCTTTTATAAACATTTCACCATAGCGAATTAATATATGGTCAAATTCCATAGTTACCTCCTCATCGATCTCGTTAAATGAACGATTGCACTTTTTAATGCTTGAACAAACTGATCGATTTCAGTTTTTGTATTTTGATAAGATAGGCTTATTCTCAGAGAAGACGTAGTTCGGTCAGTTGTTAACTGACACGCCTCTAACACAGCACTAATATCTGACTGCTTAGAAGAACAAGCTGATTTAGTAGAAATATAAATTTCGCTATCGGCTAGTTTATGAATGAGTACTTCCGGTTTAAAGCCAGGCAGCGAAATGTTAATGATATGCGGTGCACTGTTTTCAGGAGAATTTATCACCAGACCATCTATTTGAAGGAGCTGGTGTCTTAAATCACTTTGCAACGCTATTAACTCCTGCAACTGATTCTTCTCCTTCAGCTTGATTAACCTTATAGCTTTAGCTAATGCCACGATACCCGGAAGGTTCTCTGTACCAGCCCTCATCTTTTGTTCTTGATTTCCACCATGTAATAACGGAAACAAGGATACATTTTTTCGAACAAAAAGGGCTCCTGTTCCTTTTAAACCATGGATTTTATGACCTGATACTGAACACAAATCAATATTCGAACTCTTTATATGAAGGGGAATTTTCCCTAAGCCTTGTACATGGTCGACATGGAAGAACAACTTGGGATACTTTTTAGTAATCCTCCCGATAGCTTCGATCGGCTGAACCGTTCCGATTTCATTGTTTACAGACATAACACTGACTAAGATCGTATCCTTACGAATAGCGTTATCAATTTCATCCGGATCCACACGCCCGGTTTCATCTACATTCACATACGTGACCTCAAAACCGATTGATTCTAATGAGCGAAAAGCTTCCAGAACCGATGGATGCTCTATCGTAGTCGTTACCATGTGTTTCCCTCTGTATTGGTGTTTGAAAGCAATTCCTTTTATAGCCAAATTGTTGGACTCTGTCCCTCCTGAAGTAAACAACACTTCATTGGCCTCAATCCCTATCAGATCAGCTATAAGTGTCCGGGACTTTGTAAGCAGCCTTTCAGCATCACTACCTAACTGATGAACGGAAGATGGGTTAGCATAAAAGGTTTCAGCAGATTTCCTAAAGCTTTCAAGAACTTCTGGTAAAGGCTTAGTTGTTGCACTATTATCTAAATATATCAAAAGGAAACACCTCTCTCCTATTTCGCAGTACATTATCGTACCATAACAAGCAGGCAAATTAAATATTTATACTCAAAGTTAAAAGCTAGCATCCTTTAAAGGATGCTAGCTCCACTCACATTCCTATTTTATTTTAAACAGGTACTTGATCTCCTTCTTTGATCCGGCTAAGTGCCTGCGGATCCACTTTATTTAAGGCCGAGCTAGCCCTATCCAGCGCTTCCTCATAACGATAGGATCTGAACTCATTTTCCGCTTCAAGTAATTCTGCTGCGAGCAGCGGATATTGACTGCGATACCGATTTCCATACTGAATTAATCGTTCCACAAGTTGAGCTTGTGTAATGACAACCTCTGATTCTTTATTTATCGCTTCCGTCTCCTCAATAGCTTTTTCAAGTTTTTGATTTACTTCTGCCATATCAAGCGGCTGAGTCTCCAAACTTCGGAATACCTCATCTATATCCTCGCTGGCCCTCTGCATTCCTTCAAAGAAATAGACCGGAATGCCTGGAAGATTACTTCTTTTCAGTCTGCGATGGGTGTCGAGAATCCGCTGCTCCATTTCAGCCAGTCGGTTCTTAGCCTCCATTTCATCTTTTCGGAGCGTTTGAATTTGCTCATTGAAAGTACTATGTTTCTCTTTCAATTCTTCGAGCTGTTCCTGTGCTTCTTCAAGTTCTTGGCGCAGCTCTGTAAAAGATGTTTTTCCATCTTCAAGTTTTTTCTCAAAGTTCAAATACCTCTTCTTTAATAAGGTCATAGATTGTTCAATGGTTCTGTGTGACTCAACGTCATCCATTTCCATTTGATAAGTTATTTGTAACCCGGCTAATTCCTGTTTTGTCTCTTCGAGTATGGATTCTAATTTCTCAAGAGAGATCTGAAAAGAAGGGTGGTGCTGCCCTACAAATGAATGGGCAAGTGCCTCTTGTTCCAATGTCTGATAAATTTCCTGTATTCGAACTTCAATCTCATCGATAAGAGCTTGTACGTCTTCTTGATCTCCCTTTTCTAAACGGTCCACTGCTTTTTTTAATTGTTCTTGATAATTTTGCACTTCTGGTTCTAAACTTAGGTGAGCGACACGATACCCATCTTCTTCCATATCCTTAACCCCGGCTAAGAGCTCAGTCAACTGTTCCGGCAATTCCGTTTGACTCTTCTTCAATCGGTCAGGGAACACATCCGCTTCCTCAGATAAAAGGCTAAGCTTCTCATGAATCAAGTGCACAAGATCATTTGCCTCTAAATAGTTCCCTTGCTCGATTTCCTCTTCGTACTGCTTTAATTCAGTCTCAAGTTCTTCTATTCTTGATTCAAAAACTTCCACTGCTTTACCGTATTGATAACGGTTATGTATCAGTTTCTTCTTTAGTTCCTTCAGGTCAGGAGCCAGAGATTCAAGTTCGAGACGGCTGCTTTCCTCCGAATCGAGTAGCATTTCCAATTCATTAAACATTTCTTCAATATCGCGTTCCACCGATTGCAATTCATTCTCAGTGTGGCTTAAGGCTTTTCTAACTCGCTTAAATCGGTAACGGTCAGCAGCCTCTTCCGCATCAAACAAATGTTCCTCTAAATCAGGAAGCTCTCTAGTAAGAATTTGATCCCAACGGTTACGCCACGTCTCGAACCGCTCCTGAGTTTGCCCCGAGAGATTCAGCGATTTCACACGGGATAGTTCCTCTGTCACATTCCGATTCATGATATCCATCTTCCATCCCTCTAAACGGTCGACTTCATCATACACTTTTTTTCGCCAGATCAACCCAATGATGATCAGTGCGATCAGTACTAAAATGCCCCCAATGAAGTACCTCATAAACAGCCTCCTTACAAAATACACGTTCATAGATCATACGATCATAATAATAAAATTTAGATACTTCTTATGATACCATGTTAGTAGTCATTTTGGCTAAAATATTTCAAATTTATTAACATATTGACAATTAATGCAAGGGAAGCAGGTGCAAAATTATGATTGACGGCCACGTACACTCTCCTTATTGTCCGCACGGAACTTCAGATTCTCTTGATTCATACGTGGAAAAGGCCATTGAACTTGGGTATACTTCACTGACTTTTACAGAACATGCCCCATTACCGCCTTCCTTCACTGATCCTGTTCCGTTAAAAGACAGTGGGATGAATCCACGTTTACTAGAATCGTATATTAAGGATATAGAAGAAGTGAAGAAAGCTTATGCTTCTGATATCAATGTGCAGGCAGGGCTCGAAGTTGATTTTATAAGAGGATTTGAAAAAGAAACCGAGGAATTGTTAAATGAATACGGTCCTTCCCTTGACGACAGCATCTTATCTGTCCATTTTCTCCCTATTTATAATAAATGGTACTGCATAGATTATAGTCCGGACATGTTTAAAAGTGCTTTAATGGCGGTTGGTGGTCTGTATCAACTCTATCAGTTGTACTTTGATATGCTTCGCGAATCAGTTCTGGCTGATTTAGGCGCCTTCAAACCGAACAGAATCGGCCATATGACGCTTGTTAGAAAGTTCCAGCTGTTACATGAGCCGCCTGCTGGATGGGAACAGATCGCAGAATCCTTTCTTGAATTTATTAAAGACAGAGCGGTAACCCTTGATTATAATGGTGCAGGTATAAAAAAAGAACATTGCAAAGAAGCCTATCCGCCACTGAACATAGCTCGAAAGGCTTCAGCAAAAGGGATTTCGCTTATATATGGTTCGGATGCACACAACAGTTCTTCATTAAAGCAAGGCTATTCAGCTATTGATGCTTCTCTTATACGCTAAAGACTCGCTTTGACTTCAACGCTTTTCGCTCCATCATAAGGGAACTGTACACATCGATAAAGTGAGCAACGGAAGATTCCGTTAAAAGAGACTCCTGAAATTCAAGCGGCATTACAAATGGAGCATTTAACAATCCTTTTAGTTGGACCAGGCATAGTTTTTCTTTATAAGTAATCTCTAGTTTGCTCGATTTATTAAATAAAAGTTGTGTAAGTAAGTGATTCTCTTTAGCTAAATAGGTGACTAGCATTTCTCTGGCAAAAACAGTATTTAACGTCAATTCACGATTTACCAAACAGGAGAGTTGATAATGTTCCTGCTTATATTGTAAAATTCTTTTCACTAATGATTCTAAATTTTGCTCCAAATTTGCATTTGCTTCGTTCTCAATCATCTCAAGATATGGTTCAAAGTAATGCACAGCTAAGGATTCGAACAACCCTTGCTTACTTTTAAAGTAGTAATGAATCAATGACACGTTAACCTGTGCACGGTTAGCAATATCCCGGACAGATGTTCCGTTAAACCCCTGGCTATAGAAAAGTTGGCTGGCGACATCTAACACCTTTTGTCTTGTTGTATTTTGACGGTTCATCATTGAATTCCTCCTTACTAGAGGAGTTCCCCATTATCACTTAAAATCCTTTAAGAATCGTACATCAATTCCCGACAATCCAGCAGGAATTCTGTCGAACAAATATTTTATAGGAGGTTTTATCATGTTTCAGACCGCACAATATAGAGGTACAAAACAAGAACAATATCAACTGCTAATCAAGCAACTGGACGCTCTGCTCGAAGGAGAACCTGATCAAATTGCCAACCTGGCAAATGCATCTTCATTGCTTAACCAATTTCTTGAAAATGTGAACTGGGTCGGCTTTTATGTGTGGCGGGAGAATGAGCTGGTTTTAGGACCATTCCAGGGGCTCCCTGCATGTGTGCGGATCCCTGCCGGAAAAGGGGTTTGTGGAACAGCTGTTTCTGAAGGTACCTCTCAACGAGTTCATGATGTAAATGCTTTTCCAGGACATATTGCCTGTGACGCAGCCAGTCAATCCGAAGTTGTCGTCCCCATCTTCAAAGACGGTGCCATATACGGCGTCCTCGACATTGACAGCCCATCTGTAGGCAGATTTGATGGGACAGATGAAGAATGTCTATCATTATTCGTTAAAACCCTTGAAAAACATCTTTAATCGTATATTTTATCCTTTTGGCAACTATTAAACCGCTCTGTATATAGGAGCGGTTTTCTATTTCTCATTTGAGAACATTTGAAAGTAGCTAAAAGACTGACACGATTCTTTCTTGACTTATATCTATAAAAATTCTATAATAGCCTTTGTGTAAAATAAATGGCAGCCTATGTGAATCCGGCGACTGTCTTCATTTTGTTCCTCATTAAAGAGGTGCATCGCGTAACTCTCTGCTGCTGGAGCGATGGTGCATGAAAACAAAATGTACAGCGTTACAAGGAACACACTGTTTTTATTTTATGCAAAATAAAATAAAAGAGGAGGAAATACCAATGGCACGTTATACAGGATCAACCTGGAAAAAATCACGTCGTTATGGCATTTCTTTAAGCGGAACTGGTAAGGAACTAGAAAAGCGTCCTTACGCTCCTGGACAGCATGGTCCAAATCAACGCAGAAAACAATCTGAATACGGACTTCAGCTTCAAGAGAAGCAGAAGCTACGTTTCATGTACGGCTTAACTGAGCGTCAATTCCGTCGCATGTTCGAAGAAGCTGGTAACATGAAAGGAATTCACGGTGAGAACTTCATGATTCTCCTTGAATCTCGTTTAGATAATCTTGTGTACCGTCTAGGTCTAGCTCGTACTCGCCCACAGGCTCGTCAGCTAGTTAACCACGGACACGTAACTGTGGATGGCGGCCGCGTAGATATCCCATCTTACCGCGTTGCTCCCGGCCAAGTAATTGGTCTTCGTGAGAAATCACAGAACCTAAACATTGTACAGGAAGCTGTTGAAGTGAACAACTTTGTACCAGAGTATCTTTCATTTGATGCTGATAAGGCAGAAGGATCATACTCTCGTTACCCTGAGCGTTCTGAACTTCCAGCTGAAATTAACGAAGCTCTTATCGTTGAGTTCTACTCTCGTTAATAGCTATTTTATGAAAACCACCCCATCCCAGGGTGGTTTTCTTTTATGTATGAACCAGAAAATTTTACCACCTCAGGTCATCCAAAAAATGGATGACCTGAGGTGGTAAAGTATAGTAATTGATATTCATAACTAAAGGGAGCCTCCCTTTACAATTGGAGACTCCTCTTTCTTTATACATATCGAATTAAGTAGTATTTTTTCTTTCCTCTGCGAATGATCGTAAACCGGTCTTCAATCCGGTCAGTATTGTTAATAGTGTGCGATAGTTCTTGATTTCGTTCCCCATTAATATAAACGGCTCCATTTTTAATATCCTCTCGTGCCTGCCGCTTGGAAGAAGAAATTCCAGCTGCCACTAACAATTCAACCATTGCCGGCTCTTTATCTTTAGAGTGGTAGGCAGGTACATCTTTAAAGCCCTGCTCTATCTCAGACCCGGAAAGAGATTTTACATCTCCACTAAACAAAGCTTCACTAATGCGTTCCGCTTGTTTCAAGGCTTCCTCATCATGCACAAGACGAGTCATCTCTTCGGCAAGACGTCTCTGAGCTACCCGTTTCTCAGGTTGTGTCTCTACTTCTTTTTCAAGTTCAGCGATTTCATCATGACCCAAGAATGTGAAATACTTCAAAAACTTCACTACATCACGATCATCAGCATTTATCCAAAACTGATAAAACTCGTATGGAGTTGTTTTCTCAGGATCCAGCCAAATTGCTCCGCCAGCTGTTTTACCAAATTTAGAACCATCCGCTTTCGAAATTAAAGGCATCGTCAATCCAAAAGCTTCTGTTTCTTTTTCCCCGGCCGCCGATCTGCGAATGTATTCAAGTCCTGCGGTTATGTTGCCCCACTGGTCGCTGCCGCCAATTTGAAGTGTGCAATTTTCTTTTTCATTTAATTGTTGAAAGTCAAGAGCTTGCAGAATCATGTAACTGAATTCTGTGAAGCTTATGCCGCTTTCAATACGAGATTCAACAGAATCTTTCGCCAGCATGTAATTGATGCCAAAATGTTTTCCCGTATCACGAAGGAAATCAATTATAGTCATTTGCGAAAGCCATTCATGGTTATTTCTAGCAACAGCTGCGTTCTCTTCTTTATCAAAATCAAGCAGTTTAGCAAGCTGCTGGCTCAGTTTTTCACTATATCCAAGCACAACCTCAGCCGAATTTAATTGACGCTCTGAAGAACGCCCACTGGGATCGCCTATCATTCCCGTGCCGCCGCCAACTAAAGCAATCGGCCTATGCCCAGCCTCCTGAAAACGTTTCAATAACAAGGCCGGGACCAAGTGTCCAATATGAAGACTGTCGCCTGTTGGGTCAAACCCACAGTACAACGTTACCTGATTTTCATTTAAATGTTTACGTAATCCTTCTTCATCAGTTACCTGATTAACTAACCCTCGTTTCTCCAAATCCGTTAAGATATCCAATCTTCCAACACCTCTATTTTTTGAATTTTTGAAAACAAAAAAGACCTCCTCCCTAATAAAAGGGACGAGGTCTTTTCGCGGTACCACCCTTGTTGCACATAGCATGCCACTCCATTGATAACGGTTGAACAATCAACCGTCTTCTGACCATGCCAGAAGACTGCTCCAGACCGTAATTCAAGAGTAAGTATATACTGACTTTCAGCAACCGTCAGCTCTCTGAAAAAGGGATTCACTCTTTACTTCAGTCATTCATCGCACGAATAATTAAACTGTATTCCATTATTATCATAACTTGATTAAAAAGGCAACAGTAAATTCTTGACGAACGGTGTCTTATAACGACTGATATGTTATAATATAGTGTGGAATTTAGGAGGGTTTTTATATATGGGGAACAATAAAAAGTTTGATTTTCAGTCTCTTAAGTCTCTTTGGGAGAGAGGGATCATTCAGAAGAATACTCGCATCAGCTACGATGTGGCCTGGAATATTATATTGTTTTTTATCATTCTTGGAGTAGTCGGTTTATTCTTCGCCGGAGGAGTTGGAGCTGGATATTTTGCCTCTCTCGTAAAGGACGAGCCGATGAGAAGTGAGGCAGAGATGCGCGAGAGTATATATAACTATGAAGAAACATCGGAAATTTATTTTGACGATGAAAATTACTTAGGAAAAATTCAATCAGATATATATCGTGAGGAAGTTCCATTAGATCAAATGAGTAAGCATCTTAGAAATGCAGTCATTGCAACAGAGGATGCCTATTTTAAAACACATAACGGAGTTGTCCCTAAAGCTGTCATGCGTGCCGTAATGCAGGAGGTAACGAACGCAGCAGTTAAAACGGGTGGTAGTACACTAACACAGCAGCTTGTAAAAAACCAAATCTTAACAAATGAAGTATCTTTTGAACGAAAAGCAAAAGAAATGCTAATCGCCCTTAGGGTCGAGCGTTTTTTTGAGAAAGAAGAAATTCTAGAAGCCTACTTAAATATTGTTCCCTTCGGCCGTAATGCAAACGGTCAAAACATAGCTGGCGTTCAATCTGCTGCTGAAGGAATATTTGGTGTAAGTGCGAAGGATTTATCCATCCCTCAAGCTGCTTTTATCGCAGGACTTCCACAAAGTCCCTTTGCGTATACGCCATTTAAAAATAATGGTGAAGTAAAGAGTGAAGAAGCGCTTCAGCCAGGAATTAATCGTATGAAAGAAGTATTACAGAGGATGTATGAAACAGATTCCATTACGAAGGAACAATACAAGAAAGCACTGGACTTTAATCTAGTCGAAAATCTAGCAGAACCTACAAATTCATCGTATGAGAAGTACCCATTCTTAACCGATGAAATTCATAGACGTGCGAAAGATATTGTGATCAAACAGTTAGTTAAGAAGAACGGTGATACAATGGAAGACCTGGCTGACAATGACGAGCTGGCAGAGGAATACAATATTTTGGCAGAACGCAAATTGAGTACAGGCGGCTTCAAGATTCACACAACGATAGATCAAGAGATTTATGATGTGCTTCAAAAAGTTAAAAATAATTATGAACGGTATCCTCGCAATAAAACGATCACGGTGACAGATCCTGAAACGGGAGATCCAGTCCAAAAAGTAATCCCTGCTCAAGTTGCAAGTACAGTTATTGAAAATTCAACCGGTAAAATTAAAGGTTTTATAGCTGGTCGCGATTTCGAACAACAACAAGTGAACCATGCAACCCAAACTGTACGATCAAATGGCAGTACGATGAAACCATTGGCTGTTTATGGACCTGCCTTCGATATGGGACGGCTTCAGCCTGGGTCAGTGCTTGCGGATGTACCTTATCAATACCCTGGTACGACTGATGATGTAACTAACTACGGCATGGGATATCACGGACTCGTATCAGCAAGATATGCATTAGCCAAATCCTATAACGTGCCCGCAGTTAAAGCCTATATGAAAATTGTTGACGAAAACCCTGCTAAACATTATTTAGAAAAAATGGGTATTACAACATTGAGTGGAGACCTTTACACGAACCCTTCCCTGGCCTTAGGCTCGGCGCCCATTATAAACGCGGAAAACACGAATGCTTATGCTACTTTTGGAAACATGGGAAAATTTGTAGATGCCTATATGATAGACAAGATTGTAACGAAAGATGGAGAAGTTTTCTATCAGCATGAAGCAAAACCCACAGAGGTCTTCAGTCCCCAAGCAGCTTACCTGACGATTGATATAATGCGCGATGTCTTGCAATACGGTACAGCAGCAGGATTAAAGGGGCAGCTTACAAATCCAGGTGTAGACTGGGCTGGAAAAACAGGAACCTCTCAAGGCAAAAAAGATACATGGTTTGTGGCCACAAATCCAAATGTTACGGTCAGCATGTGGATGGGGTATGACCAAAAAGAAAACTTACAAGATGTGTCAAACTATAGCGGAAGAAATACAGCATTATGGGCTGATGTTGTTAATGCACTCTCAGAGGTCCGACCAGAACTGATGGTTCCAGACAGTGGATTCCAGCGTCCTAACGGGATCGTGTCACGTTCTTATTGTGCGACATCAGGCTTATTAGCTTCTGAGCTATGTTCTTCAGTAGGATTAGCTAAAAGTGACCTCTATATCGCTAAATATGCTCCAACAAAAGTGGATGACAGCTTAATTAGTGGTAATTTTGTTAGAGTGAAAGACAAACTAGTGGCTGCCGGAGGTAATACTCCAAGTGAATTTGTGATAGACGAAGGCGGCGTCACGCTAAGTCCAGAGTTCATTAAAGAGAATAACTATGATTCGCAATCGACGTTAAAATATCTGATTCCGAATAGAGGTGCCTGGGAGAATGTTGCCCTTCCTTCCTCTGGTTCGTTATCAACGTCATCATCTATCGAAAATGATGGGAAGAGTCCTGCAGCCCCGGCCTCTGTTTCAGTAAGCTCTTCCACCATTTCCTGGTCCGCCTCATCAAGTAATGATGTTGTTGGCTACAGGATATATAAGGCTCCTGAACCCGGAGGATCATTCTCAGTAATAGGAAGTACAACTGAGACTTCCTTTAACTTCTCTGGCGGAGATGGTATTTATGCAGTCAGAGCCGTGGACTATTTCGGTCAATCTTCAGGAAACTCATCTACTGTCAAAGTCGGTGATCCTGGAAAACCAGCATCGAAACCAAAGAAAAAGGAAAAACAAGAACCTAGCCCAGATCAAGAGTCTGAATCACAATCAGAGCAGTCCGAAACTGACGAGCAGACTTCATCAGATGAAGAATCTGGAAACACTAATGAATCAGAAGAGGAGAATAATTCCAATGAAGAAACCTCCTCTGAGCAAGAAGCAGCCGAAGGTGAAAACTCTTCCAATACCAACAATCAAAATCAAGATGAACCGGCAGAATAGGTCAATCAATTCTTACTATACTCCAGTCCTGTGCTAGGACTGGAGTTTTCTTATGCAGATGATTTAAAATAGCAATCAATCATGTATAATGTGAAGAGTAGACAGAAAACCCTCAGAGCTAGGTGGTGATGCAATGGAACATACAAAAACCCAATACTCAGAAACCTTTGATAGTAAATATGGACCCATTATAGTAGAAGGACCGCTCCTGCCAGATCAACTATCTCGTTATACATTTGACGAAGGATTAAATGCCTTCCGCCCTCCGGCTAAGCAGTTTGAAGCACTTCAGAGTATTGCTGCTTTTGAAGAAGGACGAATTATTATCGCTCGCAATCAAGAAAATATTATTGGTTATGTTACGTATCTTCACCCTGATCCATTAGAACGTTGGTCGGAAGGTAATATGGAAGATCTCATTGAACTGGGAGCCATAGAGGTAGTTCCTAAGTTTCGCGGCTTTCGTGTAGGTTCACGCTTGCTTCAAATATCTATGCAAGACGAATACATGGAAAACTACATCATTATTTCTAATGAGTACTATTGGCATTGGGACCTTAAAGGAACACGCCTTTCCATTTGGGATTATCGAAAAGTTATGGAAAAGATGATGGCTGCCGGCGGGCTGACACCGGCACCAACAGATGACCCTGAAATTATATCCCATCCAGCAAATTGCTTAATGGTAAGAATCGGGAAAAATGTCCCACAGGAATCTGTTGAACAATTTGATCATTTACGGTTTCTCACCCGCCATCAATATCGTAAAGCAAGGGGCGAATGAGTATGTTAGTCGAAGAAATTATGAATAAAGATGTCATCACTATGTCTCCTGAAGATTGCATTGAAACAGCGTTAAAGCTATTAAACGCACATAGAATTCGGCACATTCCTATAGTTGATCAGCAAAACTGTGTGATCGGAATAGTCTCCGACCGGGATGTCCGTGACGCAAGTCCGTCCATTTTTGACGATCCTGAACATTCTGACCAACTAAACCACCCGATTCAATCGATCATGACAACACCGGTTACAACCGTCCACCCACTTGATTTTGTTGAAGAAGTAGCAGGCATTTTTTATGAACAGGAAATTGCCTGTGTCCCCGTTACACGAAATGATGAACTTATCGGAATCATTACAGAAAAGGATATGCTGCACACACTCATCCAGCTGACTGGAACGAATGTGCAAAGCTCTCAAATCGAAATAAAAGTGATCAACAAACCTGGGATTCTCCCACAGGTCACACAGGTTTTCGGAAAGCGAAAAGTAAACATCAGTTCTGTCCTCATCTATCCATACAAGCCTGATCAAAATTATAAAATTATAGTTGTTCGAATACAAACGATGAACCCACTTCCAACCATCAATGACTTAAAAGTTGAGGGTTATGAAGTCCTTTGGCCGAATTTACCGGGGATGACATCATGACCTGTTCATCAAGTTTCGTTTTTTCAGAAGAGTTTACTCGCTATCGCTTCCGGGAAGATCATCCTTTTAATCAGCAACGAGTAATAATGGCAAAGGATTTACTTGAAAAAGAGCACGCCCTTACTGATACTCAGATTATCCCACCCCGCGTGGCTACGGAACAAGAACTAAAACTCGTCCATCATCCTAAATACATTAATGCTGTAAAACGGGGTGGTGAAGGACTGCTGACAGAAAGTGAAGGGCTGGAATATGGAATTGGGACAGAGGATACGCCAATATTTTCAGGTATGCATGAAGCTTCTTCCCTCCTCGTTGGCAGTACACTTGCCGCTATCGATTCCGTTCTTCAAGGGAAGGCAAAACATTCGATCAATCTAGGCGGTGGACTTCACCACGGATTTGAGCGAAAAGCGTCTGGATTTTGTATTTATAACGATGGAGCTGTTGGTATAAAATATATCCGGCAACATACCGATTACAAAGTGCTCTATGTGGATACAGACGCCCATCATGGTGATGGGGTGCAATGGGCCTTTTATGACGACCCGAATGTTTGTACCTTCTCTATTCATGAAACAGGACGCTATCTTTTTCCCGGGACCGGCAATGTTAATGAACGCGGCCTCAAAGAAGGGTATGGCTACTCGTTTAATTTGCCTATAGATGCCTTTACTGAAGACGAATCGTTTATACAATTGTATGAATACGCTTTCAGGCAAATTGTAGACTATTTCAAACCAGACATTATTATTACCCAAAACGGTGCAGACGCTCATTTCCTGGACCCGCTTACCCATTTATGTGGAACTATGAAATTATATGAAAAAATTCCAGTGCTTGCTCATCAGCTTGCCCATGAGTATTGTGAAGGAAGGTGGATCGCACTGGGAGGTGGAGGTTATGATATTTGGCGAGTGGTCCCAAGGGCATGGGCACAGCTTTGGAAGATCATGTCAACTGGAACCCCTTTTACAGGTCCTTTACCAACTTTATGGAGAGACCATTGGCAATCCAAATCCCCAGTAGAATTGCCTTTGTGCTGGGATGACCCGCCAGGAGCTTACAAGGAAATCCCGAGAAAGCAGGAAATATCTGAAAAAAACCAAAAGATATTGGAAAAATCCATGCAGTTCATACTGAACCAGAAAAAATTTAACCCATAAAAAAAGACCTGTTATCAGGTCTTTTTTTATGAAGGATAATCAGAATCTAAAATAACAATCTCAACCCTGCGATTTTTACTCCAATTCTCTACCGAGTTGTTTGGTACCATTGGGCGCGTATCAGCATAGGCCGCAGCAGTGAACCGGCTTTGTTTTATGTCTTCTGTATTTGAAAGTAAGTATCTAATAACACTCCCCGCCCTGGCACCTGACAATTCCCAATTTGAGGGGTATTTAAAGGTAGAAATCGGACGATTATCCGTATGTCCTTCTACTTTTACATCATTCGGTATAGCAGCAAGCAATGTCCCCATTTTATTTAGAAAGGGCTTACCCGATTCCAGGATTGCAGCCTCACCACTGCTAAACAGCAGCTGTTCCTGTAGCACTAATACAATTCCCTCGTCTGTTCTGCTAGCTGAGATCGTGTCTTTCAGCTGATGACTTTCGAGATATTGGTTTACTTCCTTAAGCAGCTCATCCAAACTAGAAGATTGATCTGCTGTATGTTCAGGGTCAGTCAAATCTTTCGGATGGTCATCCTCAACAGGAGACGGGTAAAATTCTAAAATCATTCTGTTTTGAAAGGATTGGGCTATTGCATCAAACTTCACTAAGTTGACTTGCGACATCGAAAACAAAAGAATGAAGAATACTAGAATCAATGTGATCATATCTGCATATGTAGTCATCCATTTTGGCGAGCCTTTTTGTTCTGTTTTTTTGCGACGCTCAAACTTCATTTGCTGTTCCCTTTACCTCAGATCTTCCATATTGTGCTTTCTCTTTCGGTACTTTTATATCTTCCTTATAAAGAAAAGCACTAAGCTTTTCTTCGAGAAGTCTAGGGTTCTGGCCGGATTGTATTCCAATAACACCCTGAATGATCACTTGTTTTATAAAAACTTCCTGATCTGTTTTATTGGCAAGTTTTCCAGCCATAGGATTAAAAACTAAGTTAGCCAATAAAGTACCATATAGTGTTGTTAGAAGCGCTACAGCCATCTTCGGCCCTAAGGTCTCAGGGCTGCTTAATGTCTGCAGCATCAGCACAAGCCCGATTAACGTCCCGATCATCCCCCAGGCTGGAGCATACTCTCCTGCTTTTTCAATAATTGTTCTGCCTCGCTGATGACGTTCTTCAATTGCAACAATCTCTGCAGTCATAATATCGTTAATCACATCAGGTTCTGCTCCATCCACTGCCAGAAGAATGCCTTTCTTAATAAAAGGGTCTTCTATTTCATCAAGCTCACTCTCTAGTGAAAGCAGCCCTTCCCTGCGAGCTTTGTCGGAGAACCGAACGAACAACTGTACCAATTCACGTAAGCTCATATCATTCTTCTTACATGATTCCTGGAGCACGCGAAAGGTTACTTTCATTTCTGTTAAGTTAAAATTCACCATCAAAGCCGCGAAAAGTCCGCCAATCACAATTAAAATCGAAGCCGCATCAGCAAAGGAAGCTGCTCCCTTTATGCCTGCACTCGAAATGATTCCAAACATAACCATCGCGATACCTAAAGTGATTCCGATTGGAGTCAATACGTCCCGCTTGTTCATTCGTCTCTCCCCGATTCATAAATACATTTAGTATTTATATCGGCATTACTTCGATTGAGTTGAGTTTCTTTCGATAATTCTGTGGGGCAAAGTAACATTTTGCTCTTCGACTTCTTCTTTGTTCATGAACTTCGTGAGTAACCGCATAGCCACTGCCCCAATATCATACATCGGTTGAACTACTGTTGATAAAGTCGGTCGAACCATCGTAGCCAGACGGGTGTTGTCGAATCCAAACACTTCTACATCATCAGGTACAGAGAGTCCTTTGTCTTGCGCACCATGAATAACACCTAAGGCCATTTCATCTGCTGCCACAAAAATAGCGCTAGGCTTTTCATCCAACTCCCAAAGCTGTTCAAATGCTTCAATTCCTGAATCGTAGGAATAGTCTCCTGTAATAATCAAGTTATCATTTATGTTTAAATTATGGTCACGCAAGGCGCGCTTGTATCCTTCAAGTTTCTGATTGTTTATTTCAGTATTTTCAGCACCTGACACATAGGCAATTCGCTCATTATTGTGAGAAACTAATAGCTCTACAGCTTCAAAAGCTGCCTGTTCATAATTAATATTTACTGAAGGAGTTTCCTTCGTCTCATCTACGGTCGCTGCAAGCGCAACAGGTACGGAAGCATTTTTGAATTCATGGACGTGTTCGTCAGTGATTGTTCCCCCCATAAACACAAGCCCGTCTACTTGTTTTCCGAGCATAGCATTAATTAAGTGTAGTTCCTTGTCTTTGTTTTGATCAGAGTTACTAAGAATAATATTGTAATTGTACATCGTTGCTATATCTTCGATCCCACGAGCCAACTCCGCGAAAAAAATACTTGAAATGTCGGGAATAATAACTCCGACTGTGGTAGTTTTCTTGCTAGCCAGCCCCCTTGCTACAGCGTTCGGCCGATAACCAAGCCGCTCGATGGCATCATTCACCTTTTTTCTTGTTGCTGGTTTTACGTTCGGGTTGCCATTTACAACTCTCGACACCGTGGCCATTGATACACTTGCTTCTCTCGCTACATCATAAATTGTTACATTCATCCTGTTTCCTCCTCCGTCGTTTCCATCAATTCCGACATATTATAAATATCATCATACGATAATTAGATATTCTCCGCAATGTTTCTTAAATCGTTTGTTAGTTCTAGGATACCCTAACTATTATAACGAATAACATGAGAACAAAAAATAAGTCAGGCTGAAAATTCAGCCTGACTTATTTATATGACATAATTTGTTCAAAAAATTGTTCAGCTCATTGTCTAGCTAGTGCATTTACATTAAAGTTATTTAATTCTTTCATAAATGTATCGAAAGTTGGGATATCCATCTGTTGTGCTGAATCTGAAAGGGCCACAGCAGGGTCTGGATGTACTTCGGCCATCACTCCATCTGCACCAATAGCAAGGGCTGCTTTAGCTGCAGGCAGAAGCAGATCTCTTCGCCCCGTGGAGTGTGTAACATCGACCATTACAGGCAGATGTGTTTCCTGCTTCAGAATTGGAACACTTGAGATATCCAGTGTATTTCTAGTGGCCTTCTCGTATGTTCGAATTCCACGTTCGCAAAGAATTATATTACCGTTTCCACGAGAAATTATATATTCCGCTGCGTTTATGAACTCGGAAATTGTTGCCGACATTCCACGTTTTAATAGAACAGGTTTATTTACAGATCCTGCTGCTTTCAACAATTCAAAGTTTTGCATGTTTCGTGCACCAATTTGAATGACGTCAAGATATTCAACAGCTTTTTCAATATCAGCTGGATTAACAATTTCACTTACGACAGCTAAATCGTGTTCATCAGCTGCTTTCTTTAATATTTTCAATCCCTCGATTCCAAGACCCTGAAAATCATAAGGAGAGGTTCTTGGTTTAAAGGCCCCGCCTCGCAATAATTTCAATCCTTGTTTTTTTACAGCTTCGGCCACTGTAGATACTTGTTCATAACTTTCTACTGCACAAGGTCCCATGATAAAGTGTTGTTCCCCGTCACCGATTTTCTCACCTTTAATGTCAATGACCGTATCTTCAGGCTTCTTCTTCCTAGAGACTAATAATGCTTTTCTATGGTCATCCTCTTGAAGCTCAAGACTTGCCTTGAATATCTCTTTAAATAAGTGAATAACCGTTGAATCCTCAAAAGGACCATCATTATGTTCGGAAATTTGGTCAAACATGACTCTTTCTCGTACTGGGTCGAAACGATTCATGCCCTGTTTTTCTTTTATTTGACCAATATCCTTTACCAATTCACCGCGTTTATTGATTAAATTCAAAAGCTGCAAATTGACCTCTTCCAGTTGATTACGCAACTGGTCTAACTGCTGGTTGCTCATAACTAGTCCTCCTATGTCTATTATTGTTTTCGATAAAAAAATCATGCAAAGATAATTAGGAACAATTATAGCTAATTTTACGAAAGTTGTCACCCATAGTAAGGGCTTTCATTAAAAATTGTTTAAAAAGTTATTCAATTTCTGTCATATAACATATAAATTTAATAAAAACAGGCGCAAACAAAGTCTTCGTTCTTCCTATTGCTTATGAATGATTTGCAGCATTTGTTAAGGAGGCGACTGTGATATTATGATGGCTGTTATGCCAAAGAACTGCCTTGTCATTAAATAACAACACCTGAGGAGATTCATGCTTTATGTTGTAATCTCTAGCGACCTTGTTGCTAAGCTCTTTATCTTCCTGTACATAAAGAATAAAACAGGGTATATCAGACTCTTTGTTATAAACTTCGTATTCTTCCTTCGCCGAAGCACTAATTGGACAAGTAAGGCTATGCTTTAATAGAAAAAATAACTCATTTTTCGTAATTAGCTCATGAAGTTCCTGCTCTGTTGTTAGATGCTTAATAGTCATAAAAGACATCTCCTTTATATAAGGTTAAAAAAGCAGGGGCCTCCGCCCCTGCTCAAATTGTAATTATACGTTTGAAGAAGTTGTTGAATCTTGTTGTTTCTCAAGCTCCTGTGCTGCTTCCTCTATTGCTTCTGCAACTTCCTGGGCAGCTTTCTCAGCTTCCTCATCGTCATTATTTCTAGCGCTATTTACTTTGTCTTGAAGAGATTTTGTAGAATCTTTCACTTTTGAACCTAATTCCTGAGATTTTTCTGAGACTGTTTTTGAAAATTGTGAAGAAGATTCCACAGCGCGATCTTTCCATTCGCCGCCTTTTTCATAGGCCACATCTTTCCACTCGCCAGCCCGTTCTCTCCAATCACTTGAACCTTCACTAATATTTGTACGCAACTCTTTACCTGATTTAGGGGCAAACAATAAAGCAACAACTGCACCTACTAGTCCCCCAATAAGTGATCCAAGTACAAAGTCTCTTCCATTCCCATTAGCCTTATCATTTTGCTGGTTGTTTTGGTTACTCATCATTGCATTCCTCCTAATTATTTTTTATCTTCAATTTTTGATTTCTTCCACAGATTAATGGCTACTTGTCCCCATTTCATCGCCTGAGCTGCTGAATCTGTGTTGTTATTCGCCGATGTCGTCAGACCTTTTGAAAAAGTTCTTAGAGACTGATTGAAATCCTGCACAGAATCGCCGATTCCTTTAACCCCATCCACCAAAGTATTTAGCTTCTGAGATTTTTCACCCACATCTTCTGCCAATTTATTGGTTTTATTTAATAATGCGGTCGTTTCTAGCGTAATGCCTTCCATTTGTTTCTCAACGCCTTCTAATGTATCGGCTACATTGTTCATGGTTCGGCGTACGGCGATTAGTGTTCGAGCTACATAAATGACCAGAACTGCAAATGCGATTGCTGCAATCAGTGCAGCAATATATAACATAATAATCATTGCCCCTAAGCACACTCCTTCTTCGTATGTATTTACATTTTAGTAATTACCCATTACAACAAATTTATAAACGTGTATTGCTGTTAATGGATATATTCTAGAAACATTTTGTAAAACCCTCTAAATTTGACGAAATTTTCATAAAATAATAACGTGCGAACTATAATGCGATGTCCGCACGTCTATATATTTTATACACTGCTTTCTTCATAAGCCTTTTGAAACTTCTGAATATCACCTGCACCCATAAATAACAAAATTCCTTCCTCATATTGCGATAATTGATTTGTATCATCAAGATTAAGAACATGGGCTTCAGGTATAAGATTTTGCAAATGTTCGATGGTAAGTTTTCCACTGTTTTCTCTTGCAGATCCAAATATATCACATAAATATACAGCGTCAGCCAATTTTAAGCTCTCTGCAAATTCATTTAAAAATGTTTTGGTTCGAGTGTACGTATGAGGCTGAAAAATGGCTACAACCGATCTATCTGAATATTTCTTCCTCGCAGAATCAATTGTAGCTGTAATTTCAATCGGGTGGTGGGCATAATCATCCACTAAAATTTGATCCTTCCATTCCTTTTCAGTAAATCTCCGTTTTACCCCAGAGAACGTAGACAACTTACTAATCTGTTCGGCTGTCATTCCTTCATAGTGACATATAGCTATGACACTCAGGGCATTTAAAACAGTATGTGTGCCAAATTGCGGAATGAAAAAGGATTCATAAAACGTATTGCGTACAAACACATCAAAGGTCGTTCCCTGCTCGTCTTCATGAATGTTTTGAGCCTGGAAATCATTTGTATCTGCTAATCCGTAATACAACACAGGAACATTTGCCTGAATGTGCTGAAGATGTTCATCATCACCACACGCTATGATACCTTTTTTCACCTGCTTTGCCATTTGCTGAAAAGCCTGGAATACATCCTCAATGCTTGTGAAATAATCAGGATGGTCGAAATCAATATTGGTCATAATCGCGTAATCAGGTTCATACTCTAAGAAATGCCTGCGATATTCACATGCTTCAAAAGCAAAAAACTGACTTTCCTCATGACCTTTTCCAGTTCCGTCCCCAATCAAGTAAGAAGTGGGATAATTTTCAGAAAGGACATGAGCCAGCAGCCCTGTAGTCGAAGTTTTGCCATGGGCCCCCGTTACCGCAATACTAGTGTACCTCTGCAGCCAGTCACCCAGAAATTCATGATACCAATAAAAAGGTAGCCCCAGTTCTTTAGCTGCTCTAACTTCTTGATGATCGTCATTAAATGCATTCCCTGCAATAATGATTAGTCCTTCTTTTATATTATCTTTAGTAAAAGGAAGAATAGGGATCTCTCTGTCTTCAAGAACTTCCTGTGTGAAAAATCTTTTTTCCACATCAGAGCCTTGAACATCTTTTCCGGAATCATGTAAAATCTGTGCCAGTGCACTCATTCCTGTTCCTTTAATACCAATAAAATGGTAAGTTGTCATAAACAAGAACCTCCAAAATAAAGAAAATCACTATTGTATAGTGTATGTAATTACAAGTTAGCTTGCGAATATTTTGCTCGCCTCATACTGGCTCCGCAAAAGAATACTCCTTATTCTATCACGTCAATTCCTTGTAAAAAAGCGTCTAACCTTATGAAGCTTACTCCTTGAAAGAGCAAGCTTCAGCAACGGCTTTCATATGAAACAGGCTTTACCCCTTATTCATTTCCAATAAAATCAACAAGTTCAAGGCGAGGATTAGGTTTATAACGTCTGCCTTCTTTCGCCTCTTGGCTGCCATTAACTTTAACGTTATCCCCTGTAAATCCGATTCCTATTTTCAAAAGGCTTCCGCCTACGCCGTACATATCTACAGGTACGTTTAATTCTTCAAACGAACGAATTCGATCTTCGGTAAATCCACCTGTAACAACAATTTTCACGTGTTCAAACCCTTCTTGATCAAGAGCTTTACGTAGAGCGAAAACCAGCTCCGGATTAACCCCTCTAGGATCAAAGGTCCCCATCAAGTGCTGATTTCTCAGGAAATATTTATCAACTAAATTTCGGGAGGTATCCAGCCTCACACTTACAAGGTCATCGCCAAATTCACGAGCAACTCGCAGGGAATCCGTAATGACATCATTATTATAGTCTACTAGTGCCATAAGCTTGTCTTCAGGAAATTGACTTTGATAGGCTTTGCTGGCTGCAACAACGTCGCCTCTGAACATTTGGATCAAAGCATGGGGCATCGTGCCCATTCCTTCTTTCCCCCACCACTCATTCATAGCATGAGTAGCCTGGGCTGTGGAACCACCAATAAAGGCAGAATACCCATCTCCCGCCTGCTGTGTAAAATGGTCGTCTCTATCCCCCATGAAAATAACCGGTTTTTGCTTACCAGAGGTTCGACCAGCTTTTACCACGTTGTACACATTCGTAGCCACGGATGTGCGTCGTGCCAAGATCCCATCGAGAATACCTTCTAAAAAGCCAAAGTACTGGTAAGGACCTGTGATTGTCAAAACTGTTTCATAAGGGCTGATCTTATCGCCATCTTTTAAGGATCGTATTTCAAGCTCCTCAGGATGATCTGAAAACGTATGGATCAGAGCTATCGCTTCATCCGTTCCGCATAACACAGCGTTATGCTCTTTTTGGAAAAATTGCATCGTTACCACGTTATCTGCTAAATGTTCTTCAATAATTTCTTTCGTTTTTAAAAAATATACAGCTGAAAACCATCCTTCAGCTACACGCTCATCAAATTTAAATGTTTTATTCGTCAAACGAGAAATCTCGCCATTTAATTTACTTTCAATTTCTTTCATCATTTTACTCCTTAAAAAGTTAGGATCTGTTAAACCTTCATTCTTTGTATAATGATATAGAATTGATACATTTTTAACAAGAGCTTTCACAGTTTGGAACAGAGGATTTTAGGTCATATTCCCCATCACCTCGGTTACTTGCTGCTTATTTAAGAGAATATCCCTCGGCTTGCTGCCCTTTTGTTCGGAGATGATCCCATAATCCTCCATTTGATCAATCAACCGGGCAGCACGGTTATATCCAACTTTAAAGCGCCGTTGCAGCAAGGAGGCACTTGCTCCATTGTGATCAATTACAAAATGTACAGCTTCTTCAAACAAAGCATCTGTCTCCTCTTCGTTCGAAATCTGCTTGATCAGCTCTTCCTGCTCAAATAAGTAATTTGGCGGTGCTATTTTCTTCACATATCCGGTAATCCGTTCAATTTCATCGTCTGAAACGAAGGCACCCTGGATCCGGACAGAACGCCCAGAACCATTTTCTATGAACAACATATCTCCTTTACCAAGCAGCTTTTCCGCCCCGCCTGTATCGATAATCGTTCTGGAATCTACTTGTGAAGAAACGCTGAAAGCAATTCGAGTCGGGATATTAGCTTTAATTAATCCCGTGATTACATCTACAGATGGCCGCTGCGTTGCTACTAATAAGTGAATTCCGCATGCCCTGGCCTTTTGGGCAATTCTACAAATAGAGTCCTCCACATCCTGCGGTGAAACCATCATTAGATCAGCCAGTTCGTCTATGACAATAACGAGATAAGGCAGCTTCTCGGACCTTCTGCCCTGCTGGATCATCTTTTCATTATACCGCTCAACATCCCTTGCCCCTTCAGCTACAAACTTTTCATAACGCTCTTCCATCTCTTTGACCGCCCATTTCAAAGCAGTCGTGGCTGCTTTTACATCTGTAATTACCGGAGAAACGAGATGAGGAAGATTATTATATGGAGCAAGTTCTACCATTTTTGGATCAATCAAAAGGAACTTCACATCTTCATGGTGTGCCTTGTATAGCAGGCTGATTAAGATGGTATTTATGCACACACTCTTCCCTGAACCTGTGGCCCCTGCAATGAGTCCATGCGGCATTTTCTTCAGGTTTGTCACAACTGAGTCGCCACCAATATCCAAACCTAAGGCAACAGATAGAGGAGATGAGTCATTTCTAAATGCTTCGGATTCAAAAATCTTCTGTAAACCAACCATTTCTGCCTGTTGATTAGGCACCTCTATACCTACCGCCTGTTTCCCTGGTATAGGCGCTTCAATTCGGATGTCCCTGGCAGCCATACTCAGCTTGATATCATCTGCTAGATTTGTAATCTTACTTACCTTTACACCTGGCTCAGGCTGAACTTCAAACCTAGTTACTGCTGGCCCTTTCATAGCATGTACTACCTTAGCCTTTACATGAAATTGACGCAAGGTTGTCTCCAGCAATTCCATCTGTTCATGGATCCACGTTTGATCATCCGAAGATTTCTTTACGGGATCATTTAACAAATGGAGCGGCGTGGAATATTCCAGTCTCGCACCTGCTTCAGGATGGTGCTCTTCTACATTATCACTGTCTTCTTCAACTGCGATAGGCTGCTCATCGTTTTCCATTAATAGAGTTTTTTTTTGCTGATCTCTGCTTCGTTTATCACGAGGTGTCATCACTACATTAAATGGCACACGTGAACCTTGCTTTGCAGAACGATCAGGCGCTTTTACAGGTTTTGACTTGGGAAGAGATTCGACAGTCTCCTTTGACGAACTGGGCTCATTGTCTTGCTTTGTTATAGACTCACTGCTTGTAGTTGCTTTAGTTTCTTCACTTACATTGGTTGTAGTTTCCTCTTCTGTAGAAATGGTGTCCAGGGTGTTATTTATCGCCTTCTTTTCATTTGGCAACTCATTCATAGGTGATTCATTTTTCTCAGTCTTGTCACTATATTGATCAGACTCCTGAATTGGCGGATCGCTTACTTCAGGTTTAGCCGCTTGCCTATGCAGCGATACAGGGCGTTTTTCACGCTTTTTACCTTCATCTATCTTTCCGCGCATTCTTTGACGAATTGCCTGCCACTGTGCTTCATCACTCCTGGCTTGCTCCATACTTAAAGATTGAGAGGAGTTGCTTGGCTCATGCTTTTTATATTCTGTCTCCATTTCATTACCTACCGGGTTTGCCCGGGGCTGGTACCCATAAATAGGTGAAGGAACATCACTCGGTGTAAATGGCTGGGAAGATGTTTCCGGCAGCTTAGGTTTAGGTTTGGGCTGCCTGGACTTTTCAGGTGATCTTCTGTACGTACCTTCTCTTTCTTTCTTAGCTTCCTTATTTTCCTTAGTAAAACTTTCGTAATTACTTTCTCGCTTTTTATCTTGCTCTCGCTTTTTTGAACGTGTTTTATAAGCTGGTTTCTCATGATTACTTTGTTGTGAAGCATCAGGTATTACAGGGAAACGAAAGTTCCCTGATTTAGGGTATTTATAGGTCATTTTTGTGTTAGCATTTGACTCATGATGGTTTCTTTTTTGATCTTGTGATTTCGGTCTTTGTGTCCGTTCCTCATCAGAATCAAACAATCCCTTAAATTTATTCTTAAATTCGTTCCACATATTTATCACACTCTCTTTATGTACATAATGGATAGAGGGTATATTCATTCTAACAGGTTTTAGACCGATTTTGGTTTACAATATGTTTAAAATATGAACCAATTGCAGAAAAAGAAGCAAAGGGCTTAGTTCATAAGTTCCCTTTGCTTCCAAATTTATCTTAAAATTCAAATGGTTGTCCGGTCTCATAGTCTTCCTCTAATACTAAGATGCCTTTTTCCTGCGGTGCATTTTCGAGTTCCAGTTCTCTTGCTGAGCAAATCATTCCGCTAGAGGGTACTCCACGCAATGCAGCATCTTTAATTTTCATACCGCCAGGCATTACTGCCCCAACTTTTGCAACGACGACGTTCTGACCTTGTTCAATATTAGGAGCTCCACATACAATTTGCAAGGTTTCACTGCCTACATCGACCTGGCAGACACTAAGTTTGTCTGCGTTCTCATGAGGGCCTTTCTCTACCACATAACCAACTACAAACTTTGGTGACAAATCAAAATCAAGCGAATCATCTAACTGCTCCTGTTTAAACAATGTTCGCAATTGATCAAGAAGCTCTTCTGTCAGTCGCAGCTTCCCTTCCCCTTTTATAGACAAATGATTAGAAGCATTAAAGATATTGTAACCAAGGAGAGATCCATCCTGGTTATTCGTAATCTTTACAATATCACCATGAGTCTTTGAACGAGTCGTCAAGCGGTCCCCATCTTTAACTGGAACGAGCAAAACGTCCCCTATTCCTTTCGGGTTATAAAACACATCCATTCATTCATCGCCCTTTCTATTTTGCTTAGGTCTTTTTTGAGCAAGTATAAAAATTGGTTCAAGTTGTTTATCTTCGTACAAGAATGATAATGAAGTTACAGGAACAAGTCCTTCCGCGAAAAACTTCATCGCCATTTGAGCCAGAATATCATAGCCCTCCGGATTCTTAATGTCTGCAAAAATAATGACATCCTGATGAGGAATACTAATCGCTAGTTCGCCCTCAAATTCAACTTTTAACTTCTCTAGAAGAACTTCATTTAATATTCTGCTCGCATCGTATCCATCCTGTGCTGATTGAAAGTAAAAGTCGTTACCGTATACTGTATCTTTTTTCAAGTCAACAGACAGGGAGCGAACATTAAAGCTGGCAATTTCTTTCATGCGTTCTTCTGTCCAATGCTCTCTCTCCAACATATCTTTATCAATAAGTTGATAGGATTTACCGAGATCCAATGCATAATATATCCTTGTTTCAGCTGTATGTTCATCTACCACTAATTTCTTGCCGGTCTCTGTCTCGGTTGGAAAAGAAGCCGCACGTATAACAGGATAAATATGCTGTTCCTTTCCCGAAAGTTCATGGGTTTCATTCATGACTCTTAATGCCTCTTGAACATGAACCTCTAGTTCATCAACAGCTTGTTCACCACGATTTTCGTATTTTGAAACCACATTGGGAAGGGTGATTGTAATTCCTTTTCCTGAATCTTTCCATTCTACTCTGAACGTATCTTTATCACGATTGTACACCGTTTTCCATTCGTCACGCTGCAATCGTTCTTGGAGAATATTCTTCATCTTAATACTGGTCATTTTCATATTCTCTTCCTCCTTCTATAATGGAAGAATGATTCCGCAATCCATTTTAGCATATACGATGCAGCTAATACACTCAGGTGCTGCCAAAAAAGAAGAGGCTGGGACATAACTACACTTCTTAAGTGAGAAGGCGAACAATGTGCTGCTTTAGCGGAGAAAATATACGGAGACTCCTGCGGGAGGAAAGGCCTAGGTGAGCCGCCGCAGTGCGCTAGCACGAGGAGGCTCAACAGCCGCCTTTGTCCCAGCCTCTACGATTTGATATTGGAAATAAATGATTCGATTTCCTCCTGTGTTTTCCGATCCTTGCTGACAAAGCGGCCTACCTCTTCTCCCTTTTGAAAAGCTACAAAGCTTGGAATCCCAAAGACATCATGCTCACCACAAACATGAATGAACTGGTCACGGTCAACGTAGACAAACGTCCACTCTTTGAAACGTTCTTCAATATCTGGAAGAACAGGCTCAATTACACGACAGTCCGGACACCAGTCAGCAGAAAATAACAAAATAGTTTGATTCTCGTTTATTAGTTCTTTTAACTGACCATCTGATTCTAAAGTAATCATTCTTACACCTCCAACGCTTATTTTAGCACACGCCTATTCATATTCAATTAACATGTCACCATCCTGGATCAGCCCTCTTCCCCTAAGCCAGATCGCAATCAAGTAACTAATGACGGCAGGGGCAATGAAATGAAGAATCAGGACGATACCAGCCATCTCCCATGAAAACCCCATAGTCTGAAAGGTCATAATTTGCCCAACTAATCCACTTGTCCCCATTCCTGCACCCGAAGCATTGTTTTCCAATTCCAACCAAACCGTCGCAACGGGGGCAAGCAAAGCACCGGCAACGGTAGGAGGCAGAAGTATGACCGGCTTTTTAACAATGTTTGCAACCTGAAGCATCGATGTGCCAATCCCTTGAGCTATGAACCCTCCTAATCCATTGTCCCGATAACTTATCGTGGCAAACCCGATCATTTGTGCCGCACAACCAATGGTAGCCGCACCAGCTGCCAGTCCATCAATCGATAACATAATCGCAATAGCTAAACTTGAGATCGGTGCTGTTAAAGCAAGCCCCATCAGCACAGCCACAATGATTCCCATTATAAAAGGTTGTTGAGCGGTAGCCCAGTTAATGATTTCCCCAAATCCTGTCATAAATTGGTCAATGGGCGGACCGATGAACTTCCCGGTAAAGAACCCTACTGTTAACGTTACGAACGGCGTTAAGATGATGTCCACTCTCGTCTCTTTACTAATTAACTTTCCAACTTCAGTCGCAAATAAAGCAGAAATATAACTTCCCGCTGGACCACCTAAATCAGCCCCAAAGGCCCCGCTAAACAAGGCTGCAAAAATAACAAGAGGAGGTGCTTTCAATCCATAGGCGATTGCTACTCCTATCGCCCCGCCCCAAATTTTTGTATCCATAGCGAAGTTGCCCAACTCTATGAATGAAGCAAAGAAAGGAATCTGCTGTCCAATTGTTTTAATAATCAATCCAATAATTAATGATGAAAACAAACCTAAGGCCATATAGCTTAAAGCCGTTATTAAATAAGAGTGCACCGATATATGTACGCCTTTTCTCTCTAAGAAATTTTTCATAAAGTCCCCTCTTTCTATAACGCATACATTTTACATTATAATAAAACACGTGTAAATACACACGCTCATTTATTAACCTTTCACTAGTTTAGGTACCCTTCGTAATTATTTAGTCCTATTTAGTTGAAATTATGAAAAAACTTCCGATACATACAGAAGGGGGGAAATTATGAAAACATTAAGAAGCCGAGTTCGATTTATCGTTGTATTGGCTTTAATCAGCTTACTAGTTCTGATAGGATTTTCTACATACTTCTTTACGAAACAGACAGAGATAGCTGACGAGAGCAGACAAATCCAGAGTGCATTAACCGCAAGTACAGAAATTAAGTATTTAATGACGGACACTGCCAAGGCACAACAAGATTTCTTTACAAATCCAAGCAAGGAAACGGCTGAAGCCATTACAGGGTCTATATCACTAGTCAGGGAAAATGCCCAAACCTACGCCGACCGCTACAATTCATATGGAGATGTATCAAAGGAATTCTCTTCCATTGCTGATCGCGCCAAACAATATCAGCAGGAACTTGAAACACTGATCAATGCATTTAAATTACTTGGGTTCACGGAAACAGAAGGAATGTATAAATTTATCAATGAATCCTATCAATCTTTTAACGATCTAGTCACAACCATCAATGAACCAGAACTTGAATCAGCTTTATTACAAATGAAACTCAAAGAACAGACCTTTCTAAACCAGCCAACAGAAGAACATTTATCAAATTTTAAAAAAAGCTCACAGTCATTTGAACAAGTTGCGGAGTCAATAAGTATGCCTGATGAACAAGCCACCGATTTAAATCGAACTTTACTTAAATATGAACAATCCTTAAATACCGTACATAGCACCTATAATCAGGCTGCTAAGGTAAGAGCTTCTTTCGAAGAGACCTCAGTCAATATATCGAACCTAGTGAATCAGGCTATTGTTTCTGCAGAAGCCATCAATGAACAAATCTTAACAAAACAAAGCTCAATGAAGAACTTTATTATGATTTTCTTATTCGTACTAGGTGGTATTGCTTTACTCGTAACCTTAAGTACGGGCTATATCTTAATTCACTCTATAACAAAATCAGTCAGTACACTAAAAAAAAGCACAAGGATCATTGGAGATGGGGACCTTTCTCATCGCATCCAGTTAGATTCTAAGGATGAAATGGCTGACATCGCGAACCAACTCAATATTATGGCTAAAAAAATGGAGGGCTCTGTTCAGAAAGTGTTAGGAGCTTCAGGTGTACTTAATACTTCTTCCGATCATTTGACTCTAGTATCTGACCAATCTGCCACACAGGCACATGAGGTTAATGATGCTATTAATCAAGTAGCTGTAGGTTCTCAGGATCAAGCTCAGAAAATTGAAGAAACAACGAAGCTGATCGAGCATGTTTCAGAAGCAATCAAAGATACACAGCTGGCTACGGAAGATATAACCCACCGCTTACAAGAAGCAGACAAAGAAGGAAAAGATGGATTACAAACAGTCATACAACTAGAACAGACCTCTAATTCCTTTATTGAACTTGCTTCACATATGTCCAGCAAAGTTCAATCTGCATCTAAACAGTCGGAAGAAGTAAAGAAAATTGTCGCAACGATAGAGGATATTGCAGATAGTACTGATTTATTAGCCCTTAATGCAGCTATTGAATCAGCACGTGCAGGTGAAGCTGGAAGAGGGTTTGCAGTAGTAGCAGATGAGGTAAGAAAACTGTCGGAGCGATCCAAACAGGAAGCAGGAAGGATTCACGAGCTTGTCTTAAATATGTCTAAGCAAATGAACAGACTCTCTACGGACGCCGATCAATTTGATAACTATCAAACATCACAAAATAAGGCGGTGCTTCAAACTAAAGAAGCATTCACACGTATCTCTTCGTACGTTCAAGATATGAATCATCAGATTAATCAGGTTAATACGGCTGTGAATGGTGCTGAAACTGTAAATGAAGATGTAATACGTAAACTTCACGATATTAGTATTATCTCAGAAGAAGCCGTAGCAACCGCTGAAGAGGTAGCAGCTTCAAGTGAGAATCAACTTACTTCCATAGAACAAGTCCATCAGGCGGCAACAGTTTTACAAGCGCTCTCACAAGAATTATCATCAGAGGTCAGCCAATTTACCATCCTTGAAAATAGGGACATAGACGAGGATTTATTGGATGAGGTGGTCAGCGTTGACGATAGTCTTGTGGAAAAAACCGAGGAAGAGAATATCGAAACCGATCAAGAACAAACCCTATTACAACTAGAAGAAGAAAATGATTTAAAAATAAAGGAAGAAGAATTATACAATGACGAAAGAAAATCCTCATAATAATAAGCCCGCTCTAAGGAGCGGGCTTATTATTATTCTCTGACAAGGTTGCCAGAATATTGCACAGAGTTGGCAATTTTCATCATTTTCTCTGAGTCTGAAGCAAGCTGACCTTTTTCAGTGTAGGTTGTAATTTTCACACCGCCTACACTGACTTGAAGCTCATATTCTTCCTTCTCGTTCAGAGGCAAAACACGTACGTAGCTAAACCGATCTTTATCCTTATAAGACTGTAACAATAAATTTTCATCTATGGTTGAAGCCGTTTTATAATTCAAACGACTGGCCTGTGTTTCCATTGCATTATAAAAAAGAATGTATGTTTGATCACTACCTTCTTTTATAACTATATTATTATTAGCCTGCTGTTTAACTTCCATTGAGTCAGGCAAATACATAGATAACGCTTGTCCATCATAGTTTGGCTTCATATTTTCTTGTTCGAACGCTTTCAAAGAGGCTTCTTTTGTCTGACTAATTGCTTCTTTTTCAGAAAGCATGAAACTGCATCCACCAAGGAGCATTGCCATTACTATGAAAAGCATCCCCTTCATCAAATACATCGTCAATATCTCTCCTTGTATCTGTTTTGTCTAACTTTATCATACTATGTCGATTTAATTTAACAAGGGTTAAATTTATCCAATCGAAGCTGAATTTCTGGACAACAGGCTGTATTGAACAACATACTAGAAGTAGATTCAATGTTTAAGGAGGGGGATTGTATGGAACTCACTATTTATTTAGCTGGTCAAATTCATGACGATTGGCGCAATGAACTGAAGGATAGGGCTAAGAGGAAGAATATGTCCATTCAATTTGTAGGTCCACAGGTGAACCATGAACGTTCTGACAGTATTGGAGAAGACATCTTAGGTCAGCAGCCAGGAAAGGAATATCGGGATGATGCCGCTTCAAGTATCAATAATTTCCGAACTCAACTGTTACTTTCCAAGGCAGATGCTGTCATCGCCTTATTTGGAGAAGAGTACAAACAGTGGAATACCGCGATGGATGCAGGCCTTGCTCTTCAGTCAAACAAACCACTAATCTTAATCAGACCAAAGTCCCTGATTCATCCATTAAAAGAATTGTCCAATCAAGCCACGGTTACAGTTGAAACGATTGAACAAGCATTAAAAGTACTAGCGTATGTTTACGAATAACCCTTTCCATGATCAGAGCCTGCCCAATTACTTCGGCAGGCTCTTCTAAAATTTTAGTAAGTGGATGGATGATCAGGACCGGTTCTTATTTTTTTCTCATCCTTTTTATTAGCTCTGGCCAAAGGTTTTGATAAAGCATTCAGCTCTTCTTTACTTTTGTTTTTAGATTTATTTTTCATTTACCATAACCTCCTTATTCTGTAGTCTGTCTCATTACGCGAAATTGATGAATTAAAAAAAGAACACCCCTTACTAAAGGATGTCTTTCTAACTATTGGTCGTATAACCATTGGCCTCTCAAAAGTTTGACTACGTGTCCAAACATTTCTTCGCGTTGCACCAAACCGTTTGTGAAGACGCCAATCGTCCCTTCACATTTTCGTACGTCTGTCTTCTCTGTGTACACATCAATTAACTCTCCAAGCTCTCTTCCTGTCTGAAGTCCCTTTTTAATTTCCTCAGGCAGTGGTATTCGCGCCCCGCTAGCTTTATACACGTTTTCTTTTTGATCTACAAGCGCTCCCCAATTACAAAGGTACCATTCGTCCTCTATTTCCATAACACCACCTTCTAATCCAACTCCGATGTCACTTTTCTTGAGAGCTGCACACTCACGCGCACGATTAATTGCTCCTTCTAACGTTTCTTCGTCTGAAAAAGGCTGGGCGGCTACTTTTGATTGTGCTTCCACCCCAATAACTTCATCCTCTGCAAAGATTTGCTTAACCGAATCAATCTTGGTCGGGTTAAGTGAACCTATATAAATTTTCACAGGTGTCGACACCTTCCTCATTAAAAAATTTCAGTTTCTAGCATAGCACAAAGCCGCACCATGTAAAGTATGAAACAGGGTGCGGCCTTACGGCTTTACTCATTTACAGGCTATACATTTGATCTAATAGCATCAACTGTATTTTGATCAGTAGATTTCACAAGTGCTGTGATCAGTTCTTTAGCGGCCTCATAGTCATCGATATGAATGATCGATGAAGAAGTATGGATATATCTCGAACAAATTCCAACAACAGCTGAAGGAACACCATTGTTTGTTACGTGAACGCGTCCTGCATCTGTCCCCCCTTGAGAGACAAAATATTGGTAAGGGATATCGTTCGTTTCCGCTGTATCCAAAACGAATTCTCTCATGCCGCGGTGAGTCACCATCGACTTATCAAGAATACGCAGGAGAGCCCCTTTACCCAGTTGACCGAATTCTTTATCCTCTCCACTCATATCATTAGCCGGAGAAGCATCCAGGGCATAAAAAATATCTGGCTTAATCATTTGTGAAGCTGCTTGAGCCCCTCTCAATCCAACTTCCTCCTGCACAGTCGCTCCTGAATAAAGTTGATTGGCTAGCTTCTCCCCTTGTAATTCTTTTAACAATTCTATCGCCAAGCCGCATCCATAACGGTTATCCCACGCTTTAGCTAATATCTTCTTGTCATTTGCCATAGGTGTGAACGGACAAATAGGCAAAATGGATTGACCAGGTTTGATGCCGATGGCCGCTGCATCATCTTTATCATCCGCACCGATATCAATCAGCATGTGTTTCATTTCCATCGGTTTTTTACGCTGCTCAGGTGTTAAATTATGAGGGGGAATCGAACCGATCACTCCAACAACAGGCCCCTTGTCTGTCAGCACTTGGACACGCTGTGCCAGTAACACTTGATTCCACCAGCCGCCTAAAGGCTGAAAACGAAGCATCCCATTCTTGGTAATTTGAGTAACCATAAATCCTACTTCATCCATGTGACCAGCAACCATTACCTTTGGCCCTTTGCCGTGACGGACGCCAAACACACCGCCTAAACGATCCTGGATAATTTCATCTGAATAATGTTCCAATTCTCTTTTCATAAATTTTCGCACATGATGTTCATTTCCAGGTGCACCCGGTAGTTCTGTAAGTGTTTTAAAAAGATCCTGAGTCTCTTGATTCATGATATGTACTCTCCTTTTTAATTTCTATATTATAGTTTAACGAAAAAGTAAGAACGTTTCTACAAATCAGTTTTTTATCTTTATGATTTCCTTTTAGAAGGAAATTCTAGTATACTAAAAATAGAATATAGATTTGAGGTGAGTGAACTATGAATTGGAAAAAGGTTGCAATAGCTGCTGGTGTTGGAGCACTTGCTGGTTATGTTGTAAAAGAACAAGTGGCAAACAAACAAGGTGTCACTCCTGAAAAAGCTTTAAAAATTGCTAAAGAAGCATTTAAAAAGCAAGGACCTATCAGCGGTTCATGGATTTACATGAAGCCAGAAGAGTTAAACAAAAATGGAATCAACTATGAAGTATATCGTGGTGGAATTTCTAAAAACCAGGATGGCGAAACCTCTCAATATGAGTTCTTCATTGATTCAGAAACAGGCACAATTGTTGATGTAGAAGAAGCAACAGCCTAACTAAATACGATTTCAAATATAAGAATCTCCCCGCCTGATTATTATTCAGTGCGGGGGGTTCTTTTATTCATATGCATGTACCACTCGTTTCAAATGTTCCATCACTTCACCGTTTTGATCAAACTTTATCGCGCGGTATTGAGCATCATGGTAAAAAACGTACCAGGCTTCCTTGCCATAACCGAAATCCATCCACTTCTTCTTTTCGTGTACAGAGGTTACAGGGAAATCATCATAAGCCAAAGCCCAAAGCACATTCTGATGAGCGTGAGTCGGCATGATGTCTGCCATGTGAATAAATGTCTCACCGGCATCTTCAAAGATGATAATGGAATGACCATCGCTATGACCGCTTGTATGAACCATGCGTAAGCCCGGTAAAACCTCAAAGGAATTTACAAACGTATGTACAAGTGATTCAACAGGCTTCCAATTTGATTCCCAATACGTATTTTTTGAGCGCATATTTGGATTTCTCATTTCGTTCCATTCCGTTTCACTCGTGAAGATTTTTGCATTTGGATAGGTTGGCACGAGTTGTCCCTTATCCCAGGACGTCAATCCGCAGGCATGATCAAAATGTAAATGTGTCATCAATACGAAATCAATATCTTCTTTTGTTAAACCTGCTTCTTCTAAGCTTTGCTCAATACCTGATTCTTCTAACACCCCGAAATTACGCTTCTCTTTATCTGTCAGCTTGTCCTTGCCAATCCCCGAATCAATGATCATATTCTTACCATCTACTTGTAATAATATTGGGTCAGTGCGTAATTCAATTTGATTTTTCTCATTTACAGGGTATTTACGACTCCAAAGCGGTTTAGGAACGACCCCAAACATAGCTCCACCATCCAAATGGGTTACTCCGCCATTTAACCACGTTAATGTGGCCCTGCCTATTTTCATTGTTTCCAACACTTTCTCCTCCTCTACTCTGTTATGAAGCTATTCTACCATAGGAGAGAAATATTTTGAAAACGTTATCAATCTTTAAAGCGGGCCTTACATCGATAGATCGGCTGACCTTTAGCTGAAAACTTCTCTTCATATTCTGTAGGAACATTCAGGGAATCCTCAAGTTCATGAAGGTCCAAAGAAACTTCTTCAAGGACCATTCCAAATTGTGAAAAACTGGCCAGAGAGTACTCGAATAATCCACGGTTATCGGTTTTAAGCGTCAACTCGCCACCAGGCTTTAATACATCCTCATACTGCTCTAGAAATGTGTGGAAGGTAAGTCTTCTTTTTTCGTGGCGGCTTTTTGGCCAAGGATCTGAGAAATTCAAATAAATATGGTCGACTTCATTCGGTGCAAAAAGGTCACGCAAGTCTTGAGCATCTTCATTAATCAGGCGAACGTTCTCCGTTTCCGCGTCTAGTACCTTCTTTAAAGCTCCTACAATAACACTTTTTACACGCTCAATACCAATGAAGTTTATGTCAGGATGCTGCTTCCCCATACCAGCGATAAATTGCCCTTTACCTGACCCTATTTCTAAATGAAGCGGTTGATCCTTATCAAACGCTTCATTCCATCTGTCTTTCCATTCAAAAGGGCTGCGGATTACAATATGACTGTTATCATCCATATAATCGTCTGCCCAGGGTTTATGTCTTAAACGCATTGGTTGAAATTCCTCCTTTTATCCGTTAAAAGCTTATCACGAATTATGGAATTTGTTAAAGTTTTTTATAAATGTGAAGAAAAAAGATGTATGTACGCTTATACAGTTAAATTAGTAATCATGTGACAGTTATATCCGTATCAAGATGTGCCATACCGTTACAACCCGCTATTTCGCAAAAATTACCTATTGGGTTGTAAGCGCTTCCTGATATATGATTGAAATCGTTATATCAATTATGAACGGTCCGGAACATAGGGAAGTCAGAACAAAGCTAGTCAACTACAATCAAAACAGGAGTGAGTGTAAACGAATGAATTTAATTATCGGAATGATCGAATTGACTGTACTTGCGGTTTTCTCTGTACTATTTGCAGGCTACGCTTTACTTATATACCCTTTTGAAAAGTTAAACGAAAAAATGAGTTCGGAAGTACGTGAAAAGAAACTGAAGTATTCAGCTATCTCCCAGTAAACCATAAAAAAACTTGCGTTAGAAATTCTAACGCAAGTTTTTTTATGTTAGATGATTTCGTGATGAATCATCATTTCCCCTAATTTAATCATTCTATTTGAAGCTTCTTTATATTCGCCCCGCATCATGTGCCATTGAATGAATGCTAGTGATTGAGAGACTGCATACCATGTCATTCTTTTAAACAAATGAGCATTCGGTTCTACACCATATTGATTCAGCCACCGATCCCAGTCTTGCTGAGGGATATAAGAGTAAAGAAGCATTCCCAGGTCCAATGCTGGGTCAGCCACCATAGCATTATCCCAATCGATTAAATACAACTGATCTCTTGAGGAAAGCAGCCAATTATTATGGTTTGTATCGCAATGGCATACCACATGACGGGCAAATTCTACTTCTTGTACATGGTTTTCTAAGTAATGAATCGCTTGATGGATTTCAATACGCGGCTCCACCTGACCTAGTATCTTTTGATTTTCCTTTAAATCTGTTAGTACTTCATGTGGGGTTAAAGGGTGTTTCCCCAATCTCATGAGCATGTCTAATAGTTCAGAAGAATGGTGAATTTTACTTAGTAACGCAGCTACTCTGGGATGTTTCATTTCTTCAGCACTTAACTCATGTCCCTCGAGCCAGTCCTGAGCTGTGATAACATCCCCGTTTTCTAATCTTTTCGTCCACATAAGCTTCGGCACGATTCCTTCAGCAGAAAGAACGGCAAGAAAAGGTGAAGAGTTACGTTTTAAGAATAAACGCTTTCCCCCGTTTTGAGCATAGTATGCTTCACCCGTGGAACCTCCAGCGGGCGTTATTTTCCAGTTGCTTCCTAATATGTGCTCCAACCAATTCACCTTCAATTCCTCAAATCTCTCTGTGATGGCATCACATTATTATCTTCAATCAGTATACCGTATCTAGTAAAAAATCTATAGTCCATCTCACAACTGTATATTTTAAGACACCTTCTAATAGACTAACGCAAAAGGCCACCTACATTCAAGCGAAAACTTATCCTCCATACAAGATTCGTTCTTGATCAGCTTGTTGTATTATACACTGATTACAAACTTCCTGTTCTCCGTCCACTTGCATGTGCAAACTTTTTCTAGCAGTAATTCTTATATATGCTCCCTTTATTTCGTGCACTTTTTTTAACCGGGTGTGCTGCCCTATAAATACGAACATAAATAAAGTCATCACTTTCCATTTAGGCAATGGCTCAATAAATATAGTATGAAATGTTGGCTGATGAATATCAGCTTGAGGAGAGATTCTCATCCCTTTTCCGAAATAAGAGTGATTCGGCACAGTAAGCATTATCGCCTGTGGGAATACAACTTTACGGTGATCAATTTCTACTTCCAAATGTTCTGGTTCTAGTTTAATAACGTTCCACAGCAATGACACAATGTAACTTAGCGAGTGTAGATGCAGTCGCTTCATCACTTTTCTATAGGTCGGTCGATTAGCAAGGGCTACAACTTTCCCATCTAATCCAATCCCTACACTGTTAATAAAAAATCGCTTCTGATGTTCGTGCTTTTCATTTAGAAGATAAGTTCCTGGACTTATCACGACCCGTTTCGGATTCGTAACAACCTTTTTAAAAAGTTCAACACCAGATAATTTAAATGCAATTCCTCTTGCAAAGTCATTGCCAGACCCTGCTGGAATCATAGCAATAGGCAGCTCTGGATATTTCGCCAAGCCATTTAACACTTCATGAAGCGTTCCGTCTCCTCCAATAACCATAACAGCCTCAATACTTTCATAATGAATCGCGGAAATCTGCTCTGCCAGCCGTTCAGCATGACCGCTTCTATTCGTATGAAACGATCGGCAGTTTTTCTGTTTATATAACGGTTCTTTCTGGATCCTATTAAACACTCGTTTCGCCTTGCCATTTCCTGCCGCTGGATTCACAATAATAATATACATTCACATTTCTCCTATTTATGTATGAAATGGCTGCACAAGACTACTTAGCGCTATTTTTCGCTCGTTTCATCAGTTTCCCATTCTGGTCGCTTAAAGGCTATTGTCTTAGTATGGCGCATAAGTAAATTAGCTGCTTTTAACTGTTTATGTTTCAGCGGAGCATTTAATTTTCTTTTCTTATCAAGCCAATCAGAAAAGTTTGTTGAATCAATGTAGGAAGTCAGAAAAGGGGGTTTCGCTCCATCAAAAGTGTGCGAAGGTGCCAGTACGACTTTATGAAAGGAAAAATCAAGCGCATACGTATGAAGGACACTTCTCACAAAGGTTTCTGTTCTCTTTAAACCATGCATTGGACTAAATACTTTCGCATGTTCTCCCATTTTCTCTACTTGCCAGCTTGACTCACTGGATGGATAGATCATGGTCACATCAGGAACTTCCATAACTGAAATAATTTCAACTTCGTGAGGACCAATGATCAAAATTTCCGCTTCAACCGGTACAGACTTAATTTCCACCACAGGGTAATACATTACTAGAAATGTGTCAGGCAGACGTTGGAGCAGCATTTTTAGCATTTGATCTTTATAAATTGTTTTTTCTATGAACGATTTCTTTTGTATAGTTGTCGAAGCCCATTTAACTTGGAAGGGGAGGACCCCGTCTAGAAAATATTGCTTAAGTTCCATCATTGTCGCTGGGGTCCAGGGTTCTTCGGGTGTCCCCACATCGTATTCTGCCTTTTCTTTTCTGAAAAAACGAAGCCACGTTTTGTCACGGCCTTCTCTCTCATAGAGAGATTCTCCATCCTCTTCGTTAGGATGAAGTTCTCCCTGCTCCCAACGATGCTTTATCTTTTTCCAGTTTTCCAGCTTCAAACGGATGTATTGGCTGGAATATTGATACATATTGGTTTCATAGCGCGAAATATAATCATACAATTTAATTAACTGTGCCACCAACTCCACCTCCACGGGGCAGCCTAACTTCATATACCACTTCATACTTTGGAGACTGTTGAGGGTGTACTCGGTAAAGACAAAAGCGGTCGATGTCCATTAAGTAACGCCTCATAAACCTGGAATCGACTTCCTCAGCCGCCAACGGAGACAGACCGTCAATCCACTTCTTCGCTAAGGTTACATGAGGCGAAAACTTTCTCTTTTCCCTTACGAAACCTGTCTGTTCACAAATTTGTTCTACGCCTTCATGGATCATCATTAGAGCCGAAGAAGATTCCACTGAAATATGAAACACTCTTGGATGTTCATGCTTACCAAAAGTATCGGCAGGTCCAAGACTTAATTCAAATGGCTGCGGCCACAAATAACCCATCAATTGCTGTTTAATAGTCTCAAGAACCGGATTTGCACAGGCCCCCAAAAACTTTACCGTAATATGAAAATCTTCTGGATGGGTCCAGTTCTTATAAGACATGTCTTGCTTGAGCAGTTGTTGTAGAGCTGTGAATTCATCTCGCATTGCATTTGAAAGTGGAATCCCAATAAAATAATGATGATCTCCCATCAAAATACACTCCTTTTTAGATGATTCTATCAACCGTACTGACGACAGATAAAAGTAAGGATTATTTGGTTAACTGATAAATCGATTCAGCATAAATAGCGATCGCCTTCACCATATCTTTAATTCGGACATGCTCATTTTCCTGATGGGCTGTATCAGGACTGTCTTTAAATAAAGCTCCAAAAGCTACCCCGAAAGAAAGTGATCTGGCATAAGTTGCACCGCCAATTGATTGTACATTCTCTTCTTCCATTGCAGCGTTGTTATAAATAGCTAGTAATGTTTGGACGTAAGGGTGGTCTGCTTCTACATAAAGAGCAGGCAAATGATCATATGTTTCCAACGTTCCTCCTGCTTCCTTAGCAAACTGTGATAATTTGGTTATAACTGTGTCCCCATCGACTGAAACAGGATAACGGGTATTGATTCCCACCTGACATTCTTGTCCTTTAATCCAGCTAATGAAACCTACGTTAAGTGTTAAATCACCAGAAGAATCAGCACACTTTAACCCTATCTTTTCGCCAGAATAATCATGTAATCTGTCATAAAGATGGGTAAGAATGATTCGCTGCTCTGATGAGAAAGGAAGTTGCTGCAGATACTCCACCATAAGAAGGGCAGCACTTCTTCCTTTATCCGGACTGCTTCCATGAGCAGAAACACCTTCCATAGTCAAGATTACTTCCCCATCCTGCTTACTTATCTCCCCTATTATTGCTTTATTCCTCAGAAAGGAATGGAACGAATCGTCTAAGCTATCAATTGTTTTGATACTCGCCTTAGCCCGGGACGGAACCATATTAAGACGGTCTCCACTATCTAGTGTTACTAGTTCAAAATCATTCTCCGTCTTCTCTGGTAAAGGGATCTTTACATATGTGTCTAGTAAACCTTTTTCTGCATTAATAACTGGAAAAGAAGCATCCGGAGAAAAACCGAATTCAGGCATGGACTCGTGCTTAAAATAATGCTCAATGCCCTGCCAGTCCCTTTCTTCATCCGTACCAAGGATAAGACGCACGCGTTTATTTGGCTGAAACCCCTGTTGCTTTAAGAGTTTCATGGCAATATAAGCCGCCATTACTGGACCTTTATCATCTTGAGCCCCTCTTCCATAAAGGTTCCCATCTTTTAAAACAGGTGAAAATGGATCTGTCTCCCATCCCTCTCCAGCAGGGACAACATCCAGATGACCAAGAATACCAAGAATTTCTTCCCCTTGGCCAAATTCAATATGTCCAGCATGACTTTCCATATTCTTTGTTCTAAAACCGTCCTCCTCAGCTATCTTCAACATAGTTTGCAAAGCTTGATCAATGTCTTTACCATAAGGATATTCTTCGCTAATTCTATAAACGCTGGGAATACGGATTAGTTCCATAGTCTTTTCGATAAATTCTGATTTATATTGATGGCTCAAGGAATTAAAGTTCATACAAATCCTCCCTTTTTCATATTCTTTGGTAAGCAGGGTGATTACATACGACATACAATTATGCTTAGTCAGGTTTACAGAAGTTTTTCTAATAAAAACATCCTATACCCGCTCTCTATCTTTAACTTATTGTTAAATTTGACGAAAAGTCTGTAAATTTAATTGGTTTTTCTAGCCGTTTGGGTTTGATTGTTGTAATATAGAGATAACTTCATACATTCACTAGCACCGCGAGAATTCCAATGAATGACAATAAGGAGTGGTTTTTTGAATCATCCATCATCCCGTATGCTAAATCGAATCAAGGCTGTTTACTTGTACATTAATGAACAAGGAACGGTTACGACCCAGCAGTTGTCTGAGGAGTTCGGTATCACTGACCGAACAATGCAAAGGGACTTAAGCATTTTGGAATACAACGGACTTGTTTCAAGTCCGCACCGTGGAAAGTGGACAACAACAGAGAAAAAAGTTAAAATTTCATGACGAATAGATAGAACACCCGGAATAGATCCGGGTGTTTTTTTGCTAATCCATTTTGGTAATGGTCATTAAATATTCAATTTCCTCATCAGTGAGTTCTCTATACTCCCCAAGCTCAAGTTCTGGGTCAAGCTTCAGACTACCCATTTGCATTCGCTTCAAATACGTAACTTCTTTGTTAACCGCTTCAAACATCCGCTTCACTTGATGGAATTTACCTTCAGTAATCGTCAATTCAATTTCAGAGACATGATCCGACTGAAGAATGTTCAGGTCAGCTGATTTTGTAACGTAGCTATCATCAAGAGTGACTCCCTGTTTAAACTTTGTAACATCTTCCTCTGTTACAACACCTTCAATGACAGCATAATAAGTTTTACCAATATCTTTCTTTGGTGTGGTTAAACGATGAGCCAGTTGGCCATCGTTAGTAATTAAAAGTAAACCTTCCGTATCTTTATCTAATCTGCCAACAGGAAATGGCGAAAAGACTTGGTCCTCTGGCTGCAAAATATCAATCACGGTCATATCATGAGCATCTTCTGTGGCTGAAATCAGATCCCCCGGTTTATTAAGCATTAAATAAATATGCTCCCGATAATTGACCTCCTCATTCATAACGGTTACTGAATCATCTTCTGGGTTCACATGTGTCTTCCCATTTTTTTCGGGTTGCCCATTGACTCTTACATTACCACTTCTGAGTAACCCTTTTACTTCTTTTCGTGTTCCATAACCCATATTTGCTAATAACTTATCGATTCTCATAACTTACCCCCTTTGACTGCGCCGCAAGAACTTATCGAGGAACCGGACACGGCCGCCTAGAATTCGCTCAAGCAAGGTTGTTTTATAGGCCATCCACATATAAAGGATGCCTCCGAAACCTACGCCTAATACTAATATAAAGAATGCAGCCAGTCTGCTTTCCATTGGATTCCACAATAGACCGATAGACCATTGAACGACAAAGACAACGGCTGCCATGATCGTCGAGATAATCGCAATGAGCAATGTCCTCTTGTACACTTGTTTAAAGGAAAAGTCGATCGCTCTATGAATACGCCATAGGTTCAATGACACAGCGACAAGAACAGCTAATCCTGTGGAAATAATTGAACCTTTGGCTCCAAACTCAACGATAAACCAAGAGTTTGTAAGTATCTTAATAAGGAGTCCTGAACCGAGACTGACTACTGCGAAATTTTGACGATTAATCCCTTGTAAGATTGATGACGTTACAGTGTATAATGCAAAAAATAAACCAACGGGAGCATACCATCTTAATAAAGTACCGAAATAATCTACTTTATATGTCCCATAAAACGAACCGTAAGCCTCATAGGCGAGCACAGATAGTCCAACCACAGCAGGCAATATGAGAAGTGCAATGATTTGCAGGGCCTGGTTAATTTGTTGGTTTAGCTGTGTCATATATTCTTTCGTAAATGATCTCGTAATAGCAGGAAGCATTGCAAGCGATAATCCGATCCCTAACGTTACAGGGATGATCACTAGTTTATGGCTAAGCACATGGATAGCTGATAATGAAGAGTCGGAAATTTCTCCAAGTCCAGCCTCTGACATCGCCTGGTTAAATGTAAATTGATCGATGACCTGATATAAAGGGGTAGCGATCCCAACTAACACAAAGGGACCAGCGTAACCCAGTAACTCCTTAAGCATTGATTTTTTAGATAAATCGTAGGTGTACTCTTGCTGTTCTACCAGCTTATCTAAATGAGGTTTACGCTTTTTCCAAAATATAGCCAGTACGAGCAACGAAGCCACTGCTCCTATAAAAGCTGCGAAAGTAGAAAAACCTATAGCTGTTGCACGAGAGCCCTCTACTATATATAGCACGACATAAACTGAAATAAGCAAAAATATAATCCGGACTATTTGCTCGATAACTTGTGAAATTCCGGTCGGGGCCATAGATTCATTTCCTTGAAAGAAACCCCTGATAATACTCATACATGGAATAATCAATAAAGCAAAACTAACCATTTTGATGACCATTGTTACGTCTGCAACTTTAGCAGCCGAACCCTCATCCATTGATAAACTGTGAATGGCAATTTGTTCGGCACTTAAAAATAAGAACAAAAATGCTACGATACCAGTAACAGCCATCAGCTGCATGCCTGATTTAAACATATCCCGTCCCGTTTGGTAATCTTCCAACGAATTATATTTGGAAACGAACTTGGATACAGCCATCGGAACCCCTAGTGTAGATAAACTCAATAAAATGTTGTATGGTGTATAAGCATAGAAATAAAGCGCTATCCCTTCTGCACCTACCATCTGTTCAAATGGAATTGTATAGATCATACCTAAAAATTTTGACAGAAAGGTTGCACCTGTCAAAATCATTGTACCTTTTAAAATCTTCGACATAATATTCTATTCACCTTCAATTGTTGTAGAGTCGAACGCATCTATTTTATCATAAAATTCAAGTTAACAACTGTTTTAACTGTTAAAAGAAAGGAAGAACAACATGAGTTACCAAGTAACGGTCATCGGTGGAGGTCCCTCAGGCTTAATGGCTGCAATCGCTGCTGCCGAACAAGGCATGAAAACATTACTACTCGATAAAGGAAAGAAACTCGGCACTAAACTTGCCATCTCAGGTGGTGGGCGCTGTAATGTCACGAATCGACTGCCTGAAGACGAGGTAATCAGACATATCCCTGGAAACGGAAAATTTTTGTACAGCCCTTTTTCTGTTTTCAATAACTATGACATCATCGAATTTTTTGAAGCACTTGGTGTCGATTTAAAAGAAGAGGACCATGGACGAATGTTTCCAGTCAGTAATAAAGCAAAGGATGTCGTCAATGCCCTTCTCGCTCGACTTGATGAACTAAATGTAGAATTACGCACCAAAACGCCCGTTGAAGCAATTCATTTTGGACAAGATCAACAACACCAAATCATCCTGCAGTCCGAGGAGAAAATCGCTACATGTTCTGTCGTATTAGCCGTTGGCGGCAAAGCTGTGCCTCATACAGGAAGTACAGGGGACGGGTATGCGTGGGCTAAAAAGGCAGGACACACGATCACTGAATTATTTCCAACTGAAGTCCCTTTGATCTCAAAAGATTCGTTTATTCAAAGTAGGGAACTGCAAGGACTATCCTTACGAGATGTTAACGTTTCCGTATTAAATAAAAAGAATAAACCGTTGATATCTCATCGTATGGACATGCTGTTTACACATTTCGGATTATCAGGTCCGGCTATTTTAAGATGTTCGCAATATGTAGTAAAAGAATTTATGAAAGGTCATAAACCCGTAACTATCGAAATCGACTGCTTACCCGACCGACATGAACACTCTATTATAGATGAGCTTCACAAGCAAATGAATGAACAATCCAGGAAGTCATTTCGCAATATTGTTAAAGGGGTAGTGCCTGAACGGTTACTTGATTATCTTCTACAGCATATTGGTGTAAATTCGGAGGACAAAGCAGGAAACATCTCAAATCAACAGTTACGTGAATTTGTAAACGAGCTAAAGCACTTTCAAGTATCCATACATGATTCACAGCCTATCGAAAAAGCTTTTGTGACAGGAGGCGGAGTCTCCATAAAAGAGATCGTCCCAAATACGATGCAATCGAAACTAATGGATCGGCTATATTTTTGTGGAGAAATCCTCGACATCCACGGGTATACTGGAGGGTATAACATTACAGCGGCTATGGTTACAGGACGAGTTGCTGGTATTCATGCTGCCTACGAAGCAATGAGCATTTAATACACGAAATTTGATTTAATCACCAAAATTCCGGGAGAGTTTAACCCAACTCCCCCGGAATTTTTTATGTCTCAATGTCACTCCTTAAATCTCACCATCATTTCTTATTCGCAATTAAGTAATTCAATACCTCCAAGTGCAAAAAGTTTTAAGTTATTGCAAATCTCAGTTTAAAATTACTCTTTTAAAGCAAAATAAGAAGGTACTTATTAAATTTGTGAGGGTGAAAATTTTTATGGCCTTTTTTAAATTGCTCAAGAAGGGAAATAAATCATCAGGTATCGCGGCCCTAGGTAATACACTGTTGGCAATCATCAAGGGGATAGCTGCTGCAGTTAGCGGGAGTGGAGCTATGTTCGCAACCGCTATTCATTCTGCCGCAGATGCGACCAACCAAGGATTCGTATTTTTCGGAAGTGCGTTAGCTGAAAAAGAACCAACTAAACGTTTTCCAACTGGCTTCGGACGAGTTGTTAACCTTTTCGTGCTCGTTGCTGTAACCATAATTACGATCATGGCTTATGAAACCATCTTAAAAGGGTGGAAGTTGATCCAAGAACCACACCCTTCCTCCAACATTTGGTTAAATGTCGGAATACTATTTATCGCTATTGTAGTAGATGGTTATATTCTTATTAAGGTAATGAAGGAAATTGGTAAAGAAAGCCGTTCTGAGTCAGAGGGTGGTAATATCTTTACAAATGCATTTAAAAACGTCAGCCTGGCAGCACCACCGACACGCCTCGTTTTCTATGAGGATATTGTAGCAACACTAGGGTCAGCTATCGCTCTAATTTTTGTGGTACTCTCTTACTTTACTGGTCTTTACTTTCTTGATGGATTAGGTACATTAATTATCGGCATATTACTCGTTGGCATTGCATTAAAAATTGGGTATGAAAACACCCTCGGTCTTATTGGTCTCGCAGCGCCTAAAATTGTGGAGGAAAGGGTAGCTAAAGTTATTTTAAATGATGAAAACGTGGTAGATATTAACAAACTTCGTATCCTTCAGGAAGGAAGAGACTACCATGTGGAAAGTTATATTGAATTAAGGAAAGGAATGACTTTAGCTGAAGCAGATGACATTAAGTCACAAGTAGAAGAAAAAGTGTTACAGGACGAAAGTATTGTCGATGCTACTATAGGTATCTTAGAATCAAATGATCAGAAAGACTGGTCGACGGATACAAAAGAAGACAATCGTTCTGAATAAATAAGAACTTCCCTGTGGCATACACCAAAATCTGCTTCCTATCAAATGTGGTGGTGGAAATAAGCTCAGAATACCTTAGCTTTCATTAAAGTGAGCTCAACAACCTGTTGTGATAACATTGGCTCTAAATCCTTTTAGTTATGAACTGTAAGCGCGATTCATACTGTTTTTACAGGAAAGGGAGGTCTACCTTCCCTTTAACGTATACAGTTATACCAGCGTATGTCCAGGCTTCCCATACTTTCATGTTCTTGTATTTCCCCCAAACCATTCTTTGATAAAATGACTGTGCACTCGTTCTTTTTCTTTTTCCTTAGGTGTGGCAACTTTTGGCTTCAAAAAGAGAATTGAGTGCTTTTTTGTTTTCTCCTGAGTCAAGATACATTAAAATAGACCCCCATATTTATTCCAACCAATAAGGTAGGGGGCGAACAAAAACATACAAAAAAAGCCTTGGAGTTTTCCAAGACTTTTAGATTGACGTGGCCGCGTCCTACTCTCACGGGGATCGACCCGACTACCATCGGCGCTGAAGAGCTTAACTGCTGTGTTCGGCATGGGAACAGGTGTGACCTCTTCGCTGTCGCCACCACATCATTTTATAA
>NZ_FVZB01000001.1 GCF_900166655.1 Halobacillus hunanensis
TACAAGCAAGGGGTCGCAGGTTCGAGCCCTGCATCCTCCACCATTTATCGCCGGCCTAGCTCAACTGGCAGAGCAACTGATTTGTAATCAGTAGGTTGGGGGTTCAAGTCCTCTGGCCGGCACCATTGATTGTGTGGAAACACGATGAGTAATCACATAAATTCAAAAGAAACATTTTTGATGAAGAGCCATTAGCTCAGTTGGTAGAGCATCTGACTTTTAATCAGAGGGTCGGAGGTTCGAGCCCTCCATGGCTCACCAGTTTTTAGCGGGTGTGGTGGAATTGGCAGACACGCTAGATTTAGGATCTAGTGCTTCACGGCGTGGGGGTTCAAGTCCCTCCACCCGCATTACATGCGGAAGTAGTTCAGTGGTAGAACACCACCTTGCCAAGGTGGGGGTCGCGGGTTCGAATCCCGTCTTCCGCTCCATTATACTTAAATAAGAATTTAGAGACCTAGAAAGCTTGTCAAGCCGGGGTGGCGGAATTGGCAGACGCACAGGACTTAAAATCCTGCGGTAGGTTACTACCGTGCCGGTTCGAGTCCGGCCCTCGGCACCATAATATTATATGCGCCCGTAGCTCAATTGGATAGAGCGTCTGACTACGGATCAGAAGGTTAGGGGTTCGACTCCTCTCGGGCGCGCCATTTTTTTATACGGGAAGTAGCTCAGCTTGGTAGAGCACTTGGTTTGGGACCAAGGGGTCGCAGGTTCGAATCCTGTCTTCCCGACCATCTCTAACCAATTTAATGGGGCCTTAGCTCAGCTGGGAGAGCGCCTGCTTTGCACGCAGGAGGTCAGCGGTTCGATCCCGCTAGGCTCCACCATTTTGATCTTTGAAAACTGAACGAACCAACCAGTACGTCAACATATTCTTTCTATTCTATAGAGGGAATTCAAACAAGCACATTCGATGTGCAAAGAGTTAAGGAACTTCAACTAAGTTCGCAACGTCCTGTTGCAACGTTGAAGTCAGTGCATCCATGCACAAGCAAACTTTACTTTTATGGAGAGTTTGATCCTGGCTCAGGACGAACGCTG